>NZ_CP176393.1:0-2425940 GCF_046244355.1 Eubacterium sp. F2 | reverse complement strand
TTCTTCCTATAAAATATGATATAATAAATTTATGGCTCCATGGTCAAGCGGTTAAGACACCGCCCTTTCACGGCGGTAACTCGAGTTCAATTCTCGATGGAGTCATTTTTTATTGCTTATACATCTTGTATGTATCTGCAGTCATTGTCCTGAACGGTCATCTCACTGGAAAAATAGGATGACCGTTCAGGAATTCGTGTTATGCGCAATTGGCGGAATTGGCAGACGCGCTAGATTTAGGTTCTAGTGATTACTCGTGGGGGTTCAAGTCCCTCATTGCGCATTCTGTAAGCCTTGGAATCACTCGGTTCCAGGGCTTTTTTGCTTGAGCGACATTTGAGCGACATTTTCAACGGAAGAACTGGTCAAGTGGATGATATTTAGGCGATCAGGATGCTTTTGTTATAGATGTAGGCGTGGCCGACGATGATTGGGAAACTAATTAATTTAAACGGAATGACATTGCGGCGGTGATAAGAAGAGCGAGGTAACAATCTAACGTTAACTACAGAATCAGTTATTTAGGAGATGACGCATAGGAGATGACGCAAATGAAAGTATCTGAAATTCTGCCTTTCCTTAATCACGATGTTGTCATATGCGATATTGACGATCAGTGCTTCAAAGGGTATATTACGAATTTTGTTGATGAGTTTGAAGCATCGTCAGGGAAAATGGAGATAGAAGCAGATCTGGGTGATGTTTTATTAGGTATTCCAATTGATGAAATAAAATCAATTAAATATGCGTAGAATCTCAAGGCGGGGTTAAGACGATGGAACCGGATCTGGAAACAATTCTGAAACAAATCATAAGAGGAGATCAAGCTAATGCTCGTGTCGAATAATCCAGCAAGGACAAGATCGTCGGCATAGTCAATAAGGTGAGATGATCAAGGAGGGGGGAAAAATGAATCAAAAGAATGATGATTTTCAATCGCTTATTTCTTACATTAAGAAGGCTGACGATGAATCTCTAGTCAATCTGCCGTACTACCTGATAAAACAATTAGCAACCGAGGATGTACGAGCACACTATGAAGAGCTTATTCAGGAATCTGATCTCTGAGTTAATTGAAGATCGTGCTTCACGGAGACGGCGGAGTCGGAAGCGTGAGCATGCGCGAAGGGAGCCGGGAGGCGTTCCAGGCGTAGGCTGCGTTCAGCTCGCAGAAAAAGCTTGGAGATCTGTCAACAAAAACTCCCACTACCTTTTGACACCATCAGGGTATTGCTAACAGCTGGCAAGTTCAGAGAACTATAGTATAATATCCTTGTACGTCAATTTTGATATGAATTAATTCAGGGGTAAGAAAATGAGTTATATAGATATTCTTAAGGGCGATCAGCCTTACGTGATTAATAACATGAAAATTCCGCAGTCGGTGCAGAAGCAGAGCCACGAACTCTGCTGGAAGATCAATCATCTGCCGCCGGAGAAGGACGATGAGAAGCGTGAAGCCATGCAGAAGCTTTTTGGCGAGGTGCATGATTATACCTTTATCATGCCGGAATTTCACTGTGATTATGGATTCAACATTTATTTTCACGGGAATGCGTTTGTAAACTATAACGCGGTATTTCTGGACACGTCGCCGATTCATATCGGTAATAACGCCTTCATCGCGCCGGGTGCGGTGCTGAGCTGCGCGGGTCATTCCATCGACAAAGAGCAGAGGGCAAGGGGAATCAGCACTTCTGCGCCGATTACTCTTGAGGATGATGTCTGGCTGGGTGCACGTGTCACGGTAATCGGCGGTGTCACAATCGGCCAGGGCTCGGTCATCGGTGCGGGAAGTGTGGTTACGAAGGATATTCCGGCTGGCGTTGTTGCGGCAGGAACTCCATGCCGTGTGATCAGAGAGATTACGGAAAACGACCGTCTGGAATTAACATACAGAGAGGAGTAAGAGAATGTTTCATTTACATTTTGGGAAGAAACCGGAGAAGAATCCGGCCTATGAACGGATGATGAGGCTTCGGACACTGCTCTTTAATGTGCCGGGAGCGACGAATGAGTTTGGCGCTGCGCTGTGCCAAGAGATTCGAAGCGATGATCAGCAGAAGGTGATCGACTATCTGGAGGCAAATCCGGACGTAAATGCGGACGACATTCTGGATTTTGTGACCCGGGAAGTTTTTCAGCATCAGGCGGAGCTTGAGAAATAGCGGAATGAGTCTGGCGATTCATTTATCTGAAATTGAAAAAACAACAAAAAAGCCGTGGCAGCTGATGAATCTGCGCGGCTTTTCTGCTGTTGTCATTTTCAGTCTATGCTTGTTACTGAAACAGAAAACTATGCATCACGTTTCTTTTTTGTGATGACGACGCACAGTGTTGCAAGTGCTGCGGAAATAGCGGCAATGGTGCTGATGATCAGTGCAATTTTCTTCTTATCCATATCTTATGGCAGGATCCGCCGTCGTGGAATCGTTGTTTTTTGTGGCGGTTTCTACTGCCCTCACCTCCTTGATAAGGTCAGATTAGCATACTGAGCCGCTTAAGTAAACCATCATTTTAGAGATTTTTCTGAGTGGTTATTGTTGTTTTTACTGTATGCGTAATAAGAGTGAAATATCTTGCGTTTATCTTTTGCCTGATGATATTTATGTTGTAAAAAGGGTCATCTAATCACACAGATAACATATATGATGGGTACAATATAGGGCAGTTGTGGAGGAAATGCACACGGAAAACAAGAGGAGCAGGATAACTGACGGGAAGGAAGTTTTTCATATACATGAGCAGTAATTCAAAGGTTAAGAAGGACAGGGAAGAGCGCGAGGCAAGGCTGAAACGGATCAGACAGGCCAGAAAGAAACGCCACAGAAGAATGTTTATCCGGACGCTGGTGATCGTCCTGGTTCTGGTCGGGGCTGCAGGGGGACTGGCGCACAAGGCGATGGAAAAGTCAGGATCGGGCACTGCTAAGGCGAAGACCAGTACAGCGTCTGCAAAGAAGAAATATAATGACCCGGCTGCGAATGAATATAAATCGAAGGTGGATAAGAACCACGATGGAATTGATGATCAGACGGAGATTCTGCAGGGTGCGCTGAAGTATGTAAAGACGAAGCCGCATTATCAGAGCGAATATTATCAGGGAGGCTGGCCGACGGACGGAAACGGCGTCTGCACGGATGTGGTCAATTATGCCCTGCTGAATGCGGGATATAACATGCATACGCTGGTGAACAGGGATATTGAGAAACATCCCGGATGGTACACTTCGGTTTCGGTTCCGGATTCTAATATCGACTTCCGCCGCGTGGAGAATCTTTATGCCTATCTGAAGCACCACGCCAAGTCGCTGACAACGAACATTCACGATACGGACCAGTGGCAGGGCGGCGACATCGTTGTGTTCAAGGAGCATATCGGTGTGGTTTCCGCAAAGCGTGACAAGAAGGGCATTGCCTATATTATCCACAACGGAAAACCGACTCAGAAGAGCTATATCCAGGATATTCTGCCGAAGAAAGAGAAGGAGATCATCGGGCATTTCCGGATTTCCTAGGCAGAATGCGTTATAGGAATCTTCTATAGGAAAAGATCGCCGGGCAGAGGGGGCGGTTTTATGTTACACTGTTATGATGAGTCAGATGGACAGTAACATGGTATTCAGACAGAAGGTTTCAGGGAGCAGATATGGTGAGCAGAGGCTCGGGTTCAGACAGAAAACAGACAAGTGAAGCAGGTATTCAGAAGCTGCAGGATCGTTCCAGGCAGGACTGGAGACAAACACAGAAGAAAAGGCGGTCGCGTTATACGGCGGTCTTTCTTTTGCTGTTTCTGGGCCTTGCCGTTGTCACGGTGATCTCTGTGAACACGGGAAATATGCAGATTTCTCTGGGAGAGCTGATTCGGGCAGTTTTTCTGAAACAGGGCAGAGTGGATGTTCTGAATATTCTCTGGACGATCCGGCTTCCGAGGATTCTGACCGGAATGCTGCTGGGGGGAGCGATTTCCCTCTCTGGATTCCTGCTGCAGACGTTTTTTGAGAATCCGATTGCAGGGCCTTTTGTACTGGGAATTTCTTCTGGGTCCAAGATGGCGGTTGCGATTGTGATGATTCTTCTTATGGATCGCGTATCGCGCCTGGGTTCCGGTGTGCTGGTGATTGCGGCCTTTGCCGGGGCGCTGGCGGCGACGGGTCTGGTGCTTTTATTTTCGCAGTGGATCAGAAATGCGGCAGCGCTGCTTCTGGCAGGCATTATGATCGGATATATCTGCAGCGCGGTGACGGATTTTCTGACGACCTTTGCGAAGGATTCGGATGTGGTGAATCTGCACGGCTGGTCCATGGGATCGTTTTCAGGAATGAGCTGGCAGGATGTCCGGGTGTCGGGAATGATTGTTCTGGCGGCATCGCTTCTGACTTTTCTGCTGTCCAAGCCGATCGGGGCATATCAGCTTGGAGAGGCGTATGCGGCCAGCATGGGCGTGAATATCCGCAGATTCAGAGCTGAGATTATTCTCCTTTCCAGCCTGCTGTCCGGATGCGTGACGGCCTTTGCCGGGCCGATTTCTTTTGTCGGCATCGCGGTGCCTTTCCTTGCGAAGCGTATGCTGGGAACGTCAAGGCCGATTCTGGTGATTCCGGCATCCTTCCTGACGGGGTCGCTGTTCTGCATGATCTGCGACCTGATTGCGAGGACCGCCTTTGCGCCGACGGAGCTGAATATCAGCACGGTGACGTCGATTTTCGGAGCACCGATTGTTCTTTACATCATGCTGCAGAGAAGGAGGATGCGTCATGCCTAGGACAGAGGGAAGGGGCCCTGAAAAAGAGACTGCCGCGCTGGAATTGCAGGAGGTCTGCGCGGGATATGGAAAGAGAGCCATCGTCGGACCGGTCAGCCTCAGAATTCCGAGAGGCAGGATTACCACACTGATCGGGCCGAACGGAGCCGGAAAATCTACGCTGTTAAAGAGCATCACCAGAGAGCTTCCCCTGCTGTCCGGAAAGATTCTTCTGTTTGGAAAGGACATGCAGGGCCTGTCACAGAGGGAGATCGCGTCGGAAATCGCCGCGGTTCTGACGGAGCGGATCCATCCGGAACTCCTGACCTGCCGGGATATCGTTGCCGTGGGCCGCTATCCGTATACGGGAGCCTTTGGCCTGCTGACAGATGAAGATGAGAAGAAAATCGACCAGGCACTGAAAGACGTTCATGCGGAGGAAATTGCGGACCGGGATTTTGAACAGATCAGCGACGGCCAGAAACAGAGGATTCTCCTTGCGCGTGCGCTTTGTCAGGAGCCGGACCTGCTGATTCTGGACGAGCCGACCTCATACCTGGACATCAAGTACAAGCTGGATCTTCTGACGGTGCTGCAGGAAATGACAAGAAGCCGGGGAATGACGGTGGTGATGTCGCTTCACGAGATCGATCTGGCGCAGAAAGTATCGGATCTGGTGGTGTGTGTCGGAAACCGGGGGCAGCTGAAGGCCGGGGCTCCGGAGGAGATTTTCCGGAAAGACACGATCCGCGAGCTGTACGGCATGGAACATGGCTTTTACGATGCACTGTTCGGCACCGTGGAGTTCAGGGAGCAGGGACAAAGGAAGAAGCGGCCAGAGGTCATCGTCCTGTCTGCCGGAGGAACGGGTGTGGCGGTTTACCGGAAACTGCAGAAGCAGAAGGTCAGCTTTTCGGCGGGGCTTCTGAGTGAAGCGGATGTGGATTACCATCTGGCCAGGGAATTGTCCACTGAAACGGTTGTCGTTCCGGCTTTTCAGGCGGCGGATGACGAGCAGATTCAGCGGACTGAGAAGGCGATTGATCAGGCTGCCTGTGTCATTGACGCCGGTGTGCCGGAGGGCATGCAGACTCCGAAGGAACTTGAGCAGCTGGAAGCCTATGCGGAGAAGGCAGGAAAACGCGTAACGCCGCAGGAGTTTTTCCGTGTGAGGGAGAAATAAGAAGGAGCTGGGCATGGATGAAGTGGTAAGAAATGGAAGTAAAATGCTGCGCCTGGGCTTCACGACGGGTACCTGTGCGGCGCTGGCTTCATCGGGAGCTCTTCAGCTTCTTCTGACGGGACGGGTTCCGGAAAGGCTGAACATTGTCACGCGGAAAGGGATTTCTGTATCTGTTTCGCCGGAGGAAGCCGGATTCCGGGATGAAGGGAAAACAACCGCCTACTGCCTGATAAAAAAGGACGCGGGCGATGATATCGACGCGACGGACGGCGCTCTGATCGGGGCGGAAGTGTCCCTGACGGAAAAGCCGGGAATTTCGATTGACGGGGGCGAAGGCGTCGGCAGGGTGACGAAGCCGGGCCTGGACCAGCCGGTTGGGGCGGCGGCGATCAATACCGTGCCGCGGCAGATGATCCGGGAGTCTCTGGAAGCCTGTGCGCGTCAGCTGGACTATCCCCTTGAAAAACGCGGCGCAGCCGCGGTGATTTTTGTCCCGGAAGGAAGGAAAATCGCAGAAAAGACCTTCAATCCGCATCTGGGCATCACCGGAGGAATTTCGATTCTGGGAACGACCGGGATCGTGGAGCCGATGAGCGAGCAGGCGCTGGTGGACACCATCGAAGTAGAGATGAAGCAGAAGAGAACTGGCGCAGGGGACGTGATTCTGGTGCCGGGTAATTACGGAGAGACCTTCCTTCAGCAGGGGCATCTGGGAAATGTTCTGGACCATGCGCCTCTGGTGCAGTGCTCCAATTTCATCGGCGACGCGGTGGATATCGCGGTAAACTGTGGCTTTCAGCGGGTTCTTCTGACCGGACACATCGGAAAGCTCGTGAAACTGGCCGGCGGAATGATGAACACCCATTCCCGCATGGGAGACTGCCGGATGGAGATCCTGACTGCGCATGCGGCCTGCGCGGGGGCAGACCAGAAGACCTGTCAGAAGCTGATGCAGTGCGCGGTTACCGATGAGGCGGTGAGGATCCTGGAAGAGGCCGGCGTATTTCCAGAGGTCATGGAAGCGCTGCTTCAGAAAATCCAGCATCATCTGGACCGGAGAGCGGAAAACAGGCTGAAAATCGGTGCGGCGGTCTACCAGGGCGAACGGCTGCTGGGGCTGACGGAGACAGCAGAGAAAATACTGAAGGAATGGAATGTGCAGATTCCGGAAAAATAGGAGGAGAATATGGTTCATTTTGTAGGCGCGGGGCCGGGAGCTGCCGACCTGATCACGGTGCGGGGACAGAAACTGCTGCAGGAAACGGACGTGGTGATTTACGCGGGAAGTCTGGTGAATCCTGCGCTTCTTCAGGTGACAAAAGAAAACTGCAGGATCTTTAACAGCGCCCATATGACGCTGGACGAGGTGGTCGCTGAGATGAAAAAAGCGGAGGAGCAGGGTCTGGATACCGTTCGTCTTCACACGGGCGACATGAGCCTGTACGGTGCGATCCGAGAGCAGATGGACGTGCTGGATGAGCTGGGAATTAAATACGACGATACGCCGGGCGTTTCCAGCTTCTGCGGCGCGGCATCGGCCCTGAATGCGGAGTATACGCTTCCGGACGTGTCGCAGACCGTGATCATCACCAGAAAAGCCGGGCGCACGCCGGTTCCGGAAAGAGAGAGCATTCCGCAGCTTGCCGCGCATGGATCTACCATGGTTCTGTTCCTGTCTTCCGGCATGATTCCGGCTCTGCAGGAGGACCTTCTGCAGGGGGCTTACACGGAAGATACTCCGGCGGCCATTGTGTATAAGGCTACGTGGCCGGAGGAAAAGACTATCCGCTGCAGGGTGGGAAATTTAGCAGAGGAAGCAGAAAAGAACGGTATCAGCAAGACCGCACTGGTTCTGGTAGGAGATTTTTTAGGTTCCCGCTATGAGAAGAGTAAGTTATATGACCCGTCCTTCAGCACGGAGTTCAGGCAGGCAAAAGAAAAGAAGTCAGGGAATAAATAGCAGAAGATGAGTGAGATGGACGGAAAAATTGAAAAGGCAGAAGCTGCCGGGAAAACGGACTTCGTCTATCGGATTCTGGCCTTTTCTGAAGACGGCTTCCGGCTGGCGGAAAGAATAGAAGAGGCGCTTGGAAAGCAGGGGTTTTCTGCCTTTTCGCAGCGGTCGGGAAGGCCGCTTAAGGCATCGGAATGGAGCCGGGAGTATTTTCATAAGGGAAACTGCCTTTTATATATCGGGGCCTGTGGGATTGCTGTCCGCAGCATTGCGCCGCTCTTAAAGAGCAAACTTGAAGATCCTCCGGTTCTGGTGCTGGATGAAAAGGGAAAATTCGTGATTCCGCTGCTTTCCGGCCATCTCGGGGGCGCAAACCGTGAGGCAGAGCGCCTTGCAGGGCTGCTGGGCGCGCAGGCTGTTCTCACTACGGGAACCGATGTCCATAAGAAGTTTGCCGTGGACAGCTGGGCGGATTCTCAGCGGCTTAAGATTCTGGAGCCGGAGAGGATTGTAAAGGTTTCCGGGAAGGTCTTGGATGAAAAGGCCGGGATCACCGTGCTTTCCCGATGGGAGATTCCTGGGACTATTCCGGATGGAATCGGAAGCTTTCAGGTTTTCCAGAAAGAAAGCGGGAAAAACGAGCGTGAAGACCATTCGGAGGACAACATCCGCGACGCAGTTGAAGGAAACTGCCGGGGAAACGCTGGAAGGAAGGCAGAACGCATGGATGCCCGGAAAAGGGCAGATGTAATCCTTGATGTCGGCAGCTTTCCTGAAGAAAGGGCGCTTCATCTGGTCCCAAAGGCCCTGGTACTTGGTATCGGATGCAGGAAGGGAAGCTCTGCGGCAGCAGTTGAAGCCTGCTGGCAGAAGTTTTCTTCTATGTACGGATTCTTTGATCTGGCGCTGGCAGCGGCCGCCAGCATCGATGTGAAGAAGAACGAAGCCGGCATTATCCAATTCTGTAAAGCAAAGCAGATTCCCTTCCGGACATATTCTGCAGAGGAACTGAATGAACGGAAAGGAAACTTTACAGGATCGGATTTTGTGAAAAAGACCGTGGGAACGGACAATGTCTGTGAGCGGAGCGCGGTGACGGCAGCCGGCGGAGACAGAGAGCGTCTGATCGCTGAAAAGTTCAGCTTTCAGGGGGTTACCATGGCAGCGGCGCTGGAAGAGCTTCGGCTGAACTGGTAAGAAAAACGCAGAAATGAAAACGCCAGAAAATCTGGAGAAAACTATAGAATCAGCAAGGGAAGAAGGGAGTACAATCCATGGCAGCAGTATATGCAGTGGGAATCGGCCCGGGAAAACCGGAATACATGACACAGGAAGCAGCGGATGTTATTGAAAAGTGTACGTATATCGGAGGATATACGGTGTATATCAATCTGGTGAAAGACCAGTATCCGGACAAAAAGTTTTTTTCAACTCCAATGAAGCAGGAAATCCAGAGATGCCGGATGGCTCTTCAGTATGCTCAGGAGGGAAAGGACACCGCCCTGGTCTGCAGCGGAGACGCGGGAATCTACGGAATGGCGGGCCTTCTCCTGCAGCTTCTTCCGGAATATCCGGGAGCAGACGTACAGGTAGTTTCCGGCGTGACGGCGGCGACTTCAGGAGCCGCGGTATTAGGCGCACCTCTGGGACACGACTTCTGCGTCATCTCCTTGTCGAACCTTCTGACGCCGGAAGAACTCATTGAAAAGCGGCTGCGGATGGCGGCAGAAGGTGATTTTGCCCTTTGTCTGTATAACCCGAGGTCGCATCACAGAAAGGACGCGCTGAAAAAGGCCTGCAGGGTCCTTCTGGAGACTCTGAGCGGAGATACAGTCTGCGGCTGGGTGAAGAACATCGGCCGTGACGGGATGGAAAAGAAGGTGCTGACTCTTCGGGAACTTCCGGATGAGGACATCGATATGTTTACCACCGTGTTTATCGGCTCTTCCCAGACGAAAAACATCGGAGGCCGCATGGTGACACCGAGAGGATATGAAAAGAAGGCAGAATAGGACGGAATGAGAGTATTAATTTTTGGCGGAACAACAGAGGGGAGAGCGCTGACGCAGGAGCTTGCGGAGCAGGGCTGCAGCGTCTTATACAGCGCGGCGACGGACTACGGCGCGGAAACGCTCGGGCAGATTCCCGGCGTGAAAGCGGTGTTCGGCATCCGGCCGGAAGAAGAGATCGAGGACATGCTGGACAGCGCAGATGTCTGCATCGACGCTACCCATCCCTTCGCAGAGCATATCAGCGGAAGCATCCGGACCGCCTGCAGCAATAAAAAAGTAAAAGAATTCCGCTTCGTCAGGGAAGAAGCGCCGATTCCAGAGACGGAGTTTCTGAAGAAGGTGTCGTCTGTCTCCGAAGTCTGCAGTTATCTTCAGCAGAAAGCGGGCAGCATCCTGCTGACGACCGGATCCAAGGATCTGAAGGCATATGCCGTTCTCGGACCGGAGCGGCTGTATCCGAGGGTTCTTCCGGCGGTGCGCTCGATTCAGCTCTGTGAAGAAGCGGGAATTCCGAGGAAAAACATCATCGCCATGCAGGGGCCCTTTTCCACAGCGATGAACTGCTGCATGTTAAGAGACTATGATATCTCCTATATAGTCACCAAGGAAAGCGGGCGCCAGGGCGGACTGTTTCAGAAGATCGAAGCGGCAGAAGAATGCGGCGTGCAGCTGTTGATGATTCAGCGGCCGGAAGAGGTGATTCCGCCTTCCAGTGAAGAGGAAATCCTTTCCTGGATCCAGGAAAGACAAAATAAAGAAACAAGAGGGAAGCATCCGGGAAAACCGGAAAAGAAAGAAAACGAACAGCACGGAAAGGAGCAGAATGGATGAAGGTATCCCTGATCGGACTTGGCGCCGGAATGAATACGGTAATTGCAGAAGCGCGTGAAGCGGTAGAAAATGCGGATATCCTCATCGGAGCACCGAGACTTCTGGAACTGGTCCGCAGCGCCTATCCGGAAAGCAGACAAGAATTCCGCCAGGAGATCTGGCCGGGAAGAATCGCGGATCTTCTGATGGAAAAGAAGGAAGAATGGGGAAATTGGAAGGTCGCCCTCCTGTTCAGCGGAGATACCGGATTTTACAGCGGAGCAGGCTCATTTTTAAGAGAATACCGGAAGCGGCTTCCGGAAAACATGGATCCGATGAGCCGGGAAGCAGAAGCCTTCAGCGGCTTTTCCCTTGAAGAATTTCCGGGAATTTCTTCGATTCAGATGCTTTCTTCCGCCATTGGAAAGCCCTGGCAGGACTGGACCCTGGTTTCGGCGCACGGCAGGGACTGTGATCCTGCCGCGGCGGTCAGAAAAGGAAAAGATGCGTTTTTCCTGACCGGAGGCAGCACAGGAGCGCAGAAACTCTGTCAGGAACTCTGCCATGCCGGGCTTGAAGAACAAAAGGTCTGGATCGGAGAAAACTTAGGCATGAGCAGGCAGAAGATTACCGCCTGCAGCTGCAGGGAGGCGGCAGAAATCGCCTTTTCCTCCCTTGCTGTTGCGCTGGTGGAAGGTGTTCAGGATCTGTATCCTGCATGTGGAATTCCGGATGAAGCCTTTATCCGGGGGAAAGTTCCCATGACCAAGAAGATGATCCGGATGGCCCTTTCATCGCTTCTTCAGATTTCTCCGGAAGAAACGGTCTGGGACATTGGCGCCGGAACGGGAAGTGTTTCTGTGGAGCTGGCACGTCAGGCAGCCGGCGGAATCGTTTACGCCGTGGAGTGTAAGGAAGAAGCCTGCAGTCTGATTCAGCAGAACCGCAGGAGATTTCATCTGGGAAATCTAGAGATCATTAAAGGAGAGGCACCGGAAGCCCTGCAGAATCTTCCAGAGCCGGACGTTGTGTTTATCGGCGGCTCCAATGGTCATATCGAAGAGGTTATCCGGGCGGCAGTGGAGAAGAATCCCCAGGTCCGGATCGCCTTTACCGGAATCGTGCTGGAGACGGTTCTTCAGGGAATGGATGCGCTGGAAAAGCTGGGAAAAGACCCGGATATCATGCAGATTTCTGTCAGCCGTTCGAAAACAGTCGGCAGCCGCGGCATTCACATGATGACGGCGGAAAACCCGATTTACATTGTCAGCGCAATAAAGGAGTAGCGGATGGAGAAAAAAATACAGGCCGTAGTCGCGGCGTCTTCTTCAAACTCGGGAAAGACGCTGATTACCTGCGGGCTTTTGGAAATTCTGAAGAGAAAGGGGCTGAATCCCTGCGCCTTCAAGACTGGGCCGGACTACATCGATCCGATGTTTCACCGCAGCATTCTGAATGTGAGCAGCCACAATCTGGATCTGGTCATGTCGGATGAGGATTACGTGAAAACGGCCTACAGAAGAGAGCTGGCAATGCACGGATCCGCGGTGATCGAGGGCGTGATGGGCATGTATGACGGGCTGTCCGGGAAGACGGATACCGGCAGCTGCTGGCATCTTGCTGATGTCGTGAACGTTCCGGTGCTGCTGGTTTTGTCCCCTGAAGGAAGCAGCCTGACCCTGGCGGCGGAAGTACAGGGCCTTCAGAATTTCCGGCAGGACAGCCATATCGCGGGGATTTTCCTGAACCGCTGCAAGCCCTCCTACGCGGCGCTGATGAAGACCATATTGGAGAAGGAAACGGGACTTCCGGTCATCGGCTGTCTTCCGGAGATTCCGGACGTGCGTGTAAAATCCAGGCATCTGGGGCTGTATCAGGCGGACGAGATCGAGGATCTGCAGAAGAACATCGGCATCGTCGCGGATGAAATGGAGAAGAATCTGGACTGGGATGCCTTCCAGAAGGCCTTCTCTGTACCGGTTCTGCAGGACAAAGCCTGCCCGGCCCAGGGAGACACAGAAAGCCTGGAAACTGCCGGCGGCCGTTCGTCTTTTCCGGCTTTTCCGCAGAGCCGGGCGCCGCGGCGTGCGGTCATTGCCATTGCCCGGGACGAGGCCTTTTCCTTCTGCTACCGGGAAACGGAAGAAGAAATGGACCGTCAGGGCGGCTGCATCGTGTACTTCAGCCCGATTCACGAGCCGCGCATTCCGGAAGAGGCAGATGCTCTGTATCTTCCGGGAGGCTATCCGGAGCTTTACGCGAAGGAGCTGGCGGAAAACCAGAGTATGAGAGACAGCATCAGAAAGGCGGTGGAATCCGGCATGCCGGTGATCGCTGAGTGCGGAGGATTCCTCTACCTTCTGGATTCGATCTGCGATGAAGAGGGTCAGGAATTCCCGATGGCCGGCGTATTTCCGGGCGGAAGCGGAAATTCCGGAAAGCTGGTCCGCTTCGGCTACGCAGAGATGACGGCAGAGGAAGACAGCCTTCTGATGAAAAAAGGCGAGTCCATGTTTGTTCATGAATTCCATTACTGGGCTGCCGAAAAGGATGGAGAAGCTTTTCATCTGAAAAAACCGATGAGCAGAAGAGAGTGGGACGAGGGATATGCGGGCCCGACGATGTATGCGGCATTTCCGCACCTTTATCTGGCCGCCTGTCCGGAGGCAGTCAGCCGCTATATTGCTGCCGCAGAACGCTGTCACAGGAAGAAGGAAGAGAAGAAAAAAGACAGCAGATAAGTCCGGGGCGGCAGAAGGAAAAGAGAACAGGATTTCCTGACGGCGGAAAACAGAGCCGCGCGGAGAAAACCGGAAAAAGTATAGTAAGTGAGGAGCGTGCAGATGAACCACTGGGTGATGTATTTTATAATAACGGAAGCGGCAGCATGCGCAGGAGCGCTGCTGGATCTGCTGCTGGCAGATCCATACCATTTTCCGCATCCGGTGGTGATCATCGGAAAGTGTATCTCACTGTTTGAGAAGTGTTTCCGGAAAATTTTTCCGAAGGGAAAGAAAGGAGAGCTGGCCGGAGGATTCTTTACTGCGATACTCACAATCCTTCTTACTTTTGCGGTTACCGCCTTTGTCTGCTGGGGAGCGCTCAGAATCCACCCGCTTCTGGGCTTTGCGGTGGAGACACTATGGTGCTGGCAGGCACTGGCGATGAGAGGCCTTCAGAAAGAAGCCGTCAATGTATACCATCATCTTCCGCCGGAGGGAAGTCTTGAAGATGCGCAGAAGGCGGTCGGAAGAATTGTCGGAAGAGACACCTTTGTCCTGGATGAGACCGGCGTGATCAAGGCAGACTGTGAAACGGTGGCGGAGAATTTCTCTGACGGCGTGATCGCCCCGCTGTTCTATATGGCCATCGGCGGCGCTCCGCTGGCACTGACCTATAAAGCGGTGAACACCCTAGACAGCATGATCGGATACAGAAATGATAAATATCTGTATTTCGGAAGAACCGGAGCCAGGATCGACGATGTGTTCAATTACATTCCATCCAGAATTTCGGCGCTCCTGTGGGCACTGGGCGCGGCAGTGACAGGAAATGACGGCAGGAACGCGCTGCGGATCTGGAGAAGGGACAGCCGGAAACACGCGAGTCCGAATTCCGCGCAGACAGAGTCGGCCTGCGCAGGTTCTCTTCATGTGCAGCTTGCGGGTCCTGCCCAGTATTTCGGGAAGATTTACGACAAGCCGGCAATCGGAGATTCTGACCGGCCGATCGAAAGAAACGATATTTTACGCTGCTGTCAGATGCTGGGCGCGTCTTCTGCGGCGGGGCTGTTCATATTCTTCAGCCTGCGGGCGCTGATTTTCTGGCTGATTCTGAGATAGTCACGGCCCGGGCAGATTAAGGCTGAACAGAAACAGGACAGTATGCGGGAAATCCGGAACAGGCTGTTGAAGAAAACCGCAGCAGAATCTCTGCGGAATCTGCTGAAAATATGCGGAAAATGAAGAAGTAATTTGGAGAGGGAACATTGAGTTTTATAACAAACAGTGAACATGGCGGAGATATTTACGGTTTTGAAAAGCAGTACGGCAGGAAGCCTCTGGATTTTTCCGTGAATGTCAATCCGGAAGGAACGCCGGAAGGGGTTCAGAAAGCCGCAGCAGCTACAGTGTCTGAAGCTTCCGAGTATCCGGACCCGGAGCAGAGAGATCTGGTAAATGCCCTGGCAGAGAAGAATCAGCTGGAAACATGGCAGATCCTTCCGGGAGCAGGCGCCTCGGACATCATTTACCGGATTGTCTTCAGCAGGAGGCCGTCCAGGGCGGTGGTCACGGCACCGACCTTCAGTGAATACGAGCGCGCACTGAAGGCGGCAGGATCACAGGTCAGCCATTTTCTCCTTCGGGAAGAAGACGAATTTCTTCTGAATAACCGGATCGACGAACTTCTGGAACTGGCGGAAAAAGACCCGGAATTTCCGGAAAGCGGGCGCGCGGAGATGATTTTTCTCTGTGAACCGAACAATCCGACAGGAAGGACAACGGATAAGGCTTCACTTCTCCGGCTTCTAGCGGCATGTCAGAAAAAAAAGATCACGCTTGTCGTTGATGAATCTTTCCTCTGGCTTCTCGATGATCCGGAGAAACACACGTTGCTTGCAGAAGGCGGGAAGTATGGCCAGCTCATCCTTCTGCGCTCATTTACCAAGATCTTTTCCATGCCGGGAATCCGCCTTGGCTACGGAATCTTTTTCCGGAAGGACTGGAGAGAGCGGGCAGAATTATGCGGCCCTTCCTGGGCAGTTTCCACAGGAGCGCAGGCAGCTGGCCTTGCCGCACTGAGGGAATCGGAATACATAGAAAGATACCGGCAGCAGAATACAGAAGAACGGGCGTATCTGAAAGAACAGCTGGAATCCCTTGAAGGAATACCTTTTGTCAGCAGCGGACAGGCCAACTACCTTCTGATCCGTGCGGATATCAGGCTTTCTGAACCGCTGGCGGAAAAAGGCATTCTGGTCCGCGACTGCAGCAACTATCATGGCCTGGATGAACACTGGATCCGCGTCTGCGTCAGAAGCCGTCAGGATAATCAGATGCTGATTCAGGCGGTCAGAGAATGCCTTCAGGAAGGCGGAATCCGTCAGCGCTGACCGGGGATCTTCCGGGAAAAGAGAGAAGCTTGTTACTATTCTCAGAAAGGAGTAAACGTGACAGACCATAGGATTACAGGAAATATTATGGTGCAGGGAACCATGTCAGGGGCCGGAAAGAGCCTCTTGTGCGGTGCCCTCTGCCGCATCTTCCGCCAGGACGGATACCGGGCCGTTCCTTTTAAAAGTCAGAATATGGCGCTGAACAGCTACATTACTTCTGACGGGCTGGAAATGGGCCGGGCCCAGGTCATGCAGGCCGAGGCCGCAGGGGTCGAGCCGGACGTGCGGATGAACCCGATTCTGCTGAAACCGTCGAGCGACGTCGGAAGTCAGGTGATCGTAAACGGAAGAGTGCTGGGTGATATGGAAGCCCGCGAGTATTTCAAGTATAAGGAGAGGCTGATTCCGGATATTATGGAGGCCTACCGGTCACTGGCAGAGGAGAACGATATCGTTGTGATCGAGGGCGCGGGAAGTCCGGCCGAGATCAATCTCAAGCAGCATGATATTGTGAATATGGGTCTTGCGGAGATGGTGGACGCGCCGGTTCTGCTGGCCGGGGACATCGACCGGGGCGGGGTGTTCGCCCAGCTTTACGGAACTGCGGCCCTGCTGGAGGAAAACGAACGCCGCCGCATTAAGGGCATGCTGATCAATAAATTCCGGGGCGATAAGGAAATTCTGATGCCGGGAGTCCGGATGATTGAGGAAAAGACCGGAATCCCTGTGCTCGGTATTATTCCTTACCTTCACGTCGATATCGATGAAGAGGATTCCCTGGCGCCGCGGCTTTCTCATTCTGAGATAAATGAAGATTCGCATGCGCTTCTGGATATTGCCGTTGTCCGCCTTCCGCGGATTTCCAACTTCACGGATTTTGCGCCGCTTGAGGCCGATCCGCTGATGTCCGTCCGCTATATTTCACGTCCTGAAGAGTTCGGCGATCCGGATCTTCTGATTCTTCCGGGGACAAAAAGCACCCTGGATGACCTGGTCTGGACAAGGGAGTCTGGCCTGGAAATGATGATCCGCAAGTTCGCGGCCGCAGGCGGAGCCGTCCTGGGCATCTGCGGAGGATACCAGATGCTGGGGGAACAACTGGACAACCCGGAACATACAGAAGGAAAGCGGGATTCCATGAAGGGCTTATCCCTGCTTCCTGTGCAGACCGTGTTTACCGGGGAAAAGACGAGAACCCGCGTGCACGGAGAAATCGTCTCAGGACCGCTTGCAGGAGCCTCGGTGGATGCCTATGAAATTCATATGGGGAAGACTGAAGTTTCCGGTGATTCCTTCAGCCGGCTGGAAAATGAGACTGCCGGAGGAGAGAAAAAAGAAGACGGATGCAGCTGCGGAAATGTATTTGGAACTTATCTGCATGGTCTGTTTGATTCCGGTGAAGCCACAGAAAAGCTCGGCCGCTGGCTGTGCAGCCGTAAGGGAATTTCCTATACCGGCGGAAAACGCCTGAGCTGGAAAGAGTATGAAAACCAGCAGTATGATAAACTCGCAGAAAAGGTCCGGGAATCCCTGGATATGGATGCGGTTTACGCGATGTCGCTGAAAAAATAAAGGAAAGAAGGAGAAATTTATGGGACTTCAGCATGTGAAACCGGGAGATATTGAAAAGACCAGCATGAGGACAATCCGGAAGGAGCTGGAAGAAAAAGGATTCACACTTCCGGAAAATGAGGCAGAACGTGCCGTCCTGCTGCGGGCGATTCACACCAGTGCGGATTTTGATTACGCGGAAAACTTAAGGTTCGTGGAAAATGGACCTGAGGCGGGCGTCCGTTATTTCCTCCGGGGTCTTCAGGCAGGAGAAGAGGCAGCGGCGCCGGCAGAGGAAGAAAAGATTGTCATTACGGACACCAACATGGCACTTTCCGGAATCAGTAAAAGAGCGCTGGAAAAACTTTCCGGCCGTGCCGTCTGCTATATGGCAGATCCTGAAATTGCAAAGAGGGCAAAAGAAGAAGGCAGCACCAGGGCGAGAGCCTCCATGGAATATGCCGGAAAAGTTCATCCGCATGGGGTGTTTGCATCCGGAAACGCGCCGACTGCTCTGATTTCACTCACGGAGCAGATTGAAGAGGGACTCCGGCCTTCCCTTGTTGTCGGCGTTCCGGTGGGCTTTGTCAATGTGGTGGAAAGCAAGGAGATGCTGCTGGAAGCCTGTGAAAAACATCATGTTCCGGCGATCATTGCCATGGGCAGAAAGGGCGGAAGCAATGTTGCCGCCGCAATCATCAATGCGCTGCTGTACACGGCGGCGGGCTGGCTGACCCCGGAAAACAGGAAGTAAGTCATATATTTTCTGTGACAGGAAATTGAAAGACCTGTGAACGCATGTTATAATATATTTTACGTTCAGGTGATTGCTGTCTATAGATGAGCAGGCAGCGGTTGAAAAGGGAAACAGGTGGAAGTCCTGTACGAACTTCGTCACTGTAAACAGATTGCGGAAGCTGTAATGCCACTGCGCAGGCTCTCACTGCGCGGGAAGGCGGCGGATGCGGAAATCTGCAAGTCAGGAGACCTGCCTGGATAAGATCGCAGTGGAAAGAAACGGCTTTCCGCGCCACGAGTAACTGGCATATGCGATAGAATATGTTTCTATCTGTATGCCTTCTGCCGCGTTTTCAGCGCAGAAGGTTTTTTAGTGAGAGCGGTTTCTGCGGCGGCGGAAACCGGGAAAGAGAGAAAAATTCATGAAGAAGAAATCCTTGAAGAAATTTATGACAGTGGCTCTGTCTGCAGCCGTAGCATCCAGCATGCTGCTTGCCGTTCCGGCATTTGCAGACTCGACGCAGAGCACCTCCGCATCAAATGGAACCACAACGGCAGCTGCAAGCACAACGCCGATGCAGCAGACCGAAAAAGTCACGGTTACTAAGGATAATGTCAAGGAAATCACCGGAAAAATCACACAGATGACTCTGGAGCAGGGAAAAGCCTTTGTTGATGAGAACGACAGCCCGCTTCTGGCTGCCGGACTGATCGGTGAGATTTACATTCACCCGAAGTCAACACCGGCAGAACAGGAGGCCCAGACAGAGATGGTAGCAAAGGTCGCAAAGGTTGCGAAGTATGCGTATAACAAGCTCTCTGCCGCAGATAAGAAGGCCGTTCCGGAGATCCCGGACGGATATGAGTATCCGGGTGCAGGCGGGGCAGACTATTTCTCCACAGCAGCACCGATCGGAAGCGCGGCAAAAGACAAGGCATGGACAAAGAAAGTCTGCGCAGCACCGACAAAGAAGTCCGAAATTCTGGTCGTAAGCTTTGGTACAAGCTATAACACAAGCCGTTACCAGACCATCGGCGGAATCGAGAAAGCAATCAATAATAAGTATGGCAAGAAATATTCTGTAAGAAGAGCATTTACTTCCCAGGTCATCATCAACCACATCTTGGCAAGAGATGAGTACCGAATTGACACGGTAAGAGAAGCCATGGAAAAAGCCAGCAAGGCCGGTGTCAAGACCCTGATCGTTCAGCCGACCACCCTGATGAGTGGTGAAGAGTATGACCTGCTGAAGGAGAATGTCAAGGCGAACAAGGGCAGCATCAAGACGATCAAGATCGCAAGCCCGCTTCTGAAGTCCGATAAGGACAGAAAGACCGTGGCAAAGGCTCTGGCTGCTTCCGCAGCAAAGAAGGCCGGCGTTAAGACAGAAACTCTGAAGAAATCCGGCTCCAAGACCGCATTCGTATTCATCGGACATGGAACCTCCCATGCAAACCGCATTACTTATACAAGAATGCAGAACGATTACACAAAGCTGGGCTATAAGAATGTATTCGTTGGAACCGTTGAAGGAAAGCCAGCAGCAACATCCTGCACATCCCTGATCAAGAAGCTGAAGAAGAAGGGCTATAAGAAGGTTGTCATCCGCGGAATGATGGTTGTTGCAGGCGACCACGCCAATAACGACATCGCCGGAAACGATGCAGATTCCTGGAAGACACAGCTGAAGAAGGCCGGCTTCAAGGTCAGCGCACAGATCGAGGGACTTGGTTCTCTGAAGACCGTTCAGAACATTTACGTTCAGCACACTGCTGCTATGATGAAATAACTGACCGCTTTCAGTACCGCTTCAGGCGGCAGACTGATTGGACAAAATATAATGGGCAAGGCAGAGATCCGCTGCAATGATGCGGCGGATCTCTGTATATGTGAAAATATGAAAAGAAGAGGTATTACAATGAAAAAATGGATGAAAATCGGCGCCTTTGCATGCGCCGGCGTAATGGCAATGAGCATGTCCGCATTTGCAGATACAACAGCGGATTCATCCAATACGGCAGACGCTGCGAAGATTCCGGATGGTGTTTACGCCCTTCCGGTTACTTCGGACTATTTTATGCTCAGCATCAGCGAGCTGGATAACAGCCAGGCATTTCTGACGGTAAAGAACGGTGTAGAGACTCTGACCTTCCGTCTGAGCGGACAGGGCTATGATTACCTGTATTTTGGTAATTCAACAGCTGCAGAAGATCCTGCACATCAGATCAAGACACAGGTAAAGCGCGGAGACTCTCATTACTTCACGCTGCCGCTTACGGAGGACGGATATGCAGTGAAAGTTGGAAGCAACACATTATCCCTTGCCGGACACAGCGCAAGCAAGAAACGCTGGTACGGAGCACATACCTGGACCATGACTTATACCGGAAACGAACAAAACCTGGAAACCGCCAAAGTTACTGCCCCGGCAAAAACAGCAATTACGAAGGTTAAAGCAAAGAAAAAAGCTGCAGCGGTCAGCTGGAAACAGATCACAAAGAATGGAAGCGGCTACCAGCTTCAGTATTCCACCAATAAGTCGATGAAAAAGGCTTCTAAAACGAATCTCTATTACAACGATGAGACTTCCAAGACCGTCAAGAAGCTGAAGAGCGGCAAGACCTATTACTTCCGTGTCCGCACAGAGCATTTCAACGGCTATAAGTCCGCATACTCCGGATGGAGCAAAGTAAAGAGCGTCAAGGTAAAGTAATTCATGGATAAACAGGAAATCCTTAATGGGTCTTCTGATTATGTATGATGTGTTATTCTGTGCATGCAGCACAGATTCTGCTGAAATCTCTCCGTTTTCTCTGAATACAAGGATGGGGAGATTTTCGCATATCTCAAAGGCATAGAAATGAGGGAAAAAGAATGCGCAATTTGCAGCCGAAATTGAAAAGACTGCTGACAGCAGCTCTCATCCTTGCGGTTGCCGTCTGCTTTACTTTTTGTCCTGAGCTCTGGAGCAGCGCGGAAAGAACGGCGCATGCCGAAACAGAGACGGAGTCAGAAAGCAAAATCGCAGACGGAACTTACGTACCGTCCAGCTTCAGTTTTACCGGAGGAACCGGTAAGGTAAAGATTACCTGCAGCTGGGTGAAGATTACCGACAGAAAGGCGGAAGCAGAAATTGTCTTTCACAGCTCCTATTACAACAGCATGACAATCGGAGATAAAACCTACACGTCGAAAGTCAGTGAGAGCGCGGGAACAGCTTCATTTACGGTGCCGGTGAACCTGAATGCCGCGACGGTTGTGCATGCCGTTACCACCAGAATGTCGGAAGCGCACAGCATTGAATACACCCTGCATGTGGGCCTGAAGGGGAAGCTGAAAACCTACAATAGCAAGAGCTCGAACTCCGGCAAAAAGAATTCATCGTCCGATTCCGGAAAAAAGAACTCCGGAAACTTCGATTATGACAAGGCGATCAAGAAGACTTCCTCTGCAAAAGACAAGAAGCGGGAAAAATCCTATTTCAAAAATGGAAAACTGAAGGACGGCACTTACCGGGTGCAGGCCTGGACCGACCACTATATGTTCAACATCCAGCCCTATAAAGGCGGAACCTACGCGATTCTGAAGGTGAAAAACGGGAAAATGAAGGTGCAGCTGACGCTGACCGGCCAGGGATACGACTATGTCTACCCGGGTACCAAAGCCCAGGCAGAGAAGGCGCCGAAGTCGAAGTGGTGTCACTACAAGGAGCACAACAACTACTATTCCTACATTTTCCCTGTGAAAAAGCTGAATAAGAAATTTGCTCTGGCGGGGCATTCCAAGAGAGAAAACCGCTGGTATGCCCATACCGCAAAAATTTACACGGCTGGAATCCGGAAGGTTGCTTCCTCCGCGACGAACATTCCGAAAGACCGGAACACGACCAAGAGAAGAAGCAGCACAACGGGAACAACCACACAGAAAGTCTTCCGCAACAATCATAAGAAGGACCGCGTGTCCAAGTCCACGAAGGATACTTCTGGCAGCACTTCCAAAGTCAACAGCCATGCCGGGCTCAGGGACGGCGTCTACACACCGAGTACCTTCAGCTGGTCCGGCGGAAGCGGAAGACTGAAGGGAATTTCCTGTAACAAGATCGCTGTGACCAATGGAAAGGCCTACGCGACAATCGTCTTCCAGAGTCCGCACTACGACTACCTCCGGGCAGACGGCAGGACCTTTACCGGAAAGCAGGGCGCCGACACGTCGACTTTTGTCATTCCAGTAAAACTGAACGCGAATAACACCGTCGTCGGCCGGACGACCGTCATGTCCCAGCCCCACTGGATTACCTATACACTCTATATCGGTCTGACCGGACAGGGCGGGTCTTCCTCGTCTTCATCTTCACAGCAGCTGAAGGGAGGACAAAAGAAACTGTCCAAGAAGGCACCGGTCATTGCCGGCCTGAAAAGCAGATCGGAAATCAAGGCGGAAAATGCGAAACTCTTCCGGATTTTCCAGTATAACCACGGGGTCGTTCTGGTGCAGGTGGATATGGAAAAAGATACCAGTACCAGAAAGGCAGTCGGCTATAAAGAGAAAAAGACAAAGGTCACCGAAGACCGGGATGAGATCGAGCAGAAAGAAGGAAAAACCCAGAGCGAGCGAACGCAGGAACTGTATAAGGGAAATGTCATCAATTACCTGATCGTTCCGAAGGGCGCTTCGATTCCGGCGGGACTGGACAAGGCCTGTGTGATCATCCGCACGCCGAAGAAGGGCTATACGGCTTCTCAGAGTGCGCTGAGATTTGCAGGAATCCTGAATCAGTCCGGGAAATTTACTTCGCTGGGATTCAGCAGACAGAAAGCATACAGCAGTCTGTCTGCAAGCCAGGAGCAGGGGATGCGTGTACGTGTGAAAAACGGAAAAATCCAGTTTCCGGGGAAATGGCAGAATGTGAATTACCGTGACCTGGTGGAGAGCCAGGCGGACCTGTGCATCCTTCCTTCCGGAGCACTTCCTCATGAGATTAAAAACCTGAATGCCGCTGCATCGGGCAGCGGGAGCAGCTCATCCGCATCGGCATCTTCCATCGCAAAAGAACATCCGGTCAAACATTTCTTTGCGTCGATTATCGGAATTCTTCCGGAAAAAATGCTCGTGAAGAGCCTGCGTTCATTTGTAGAGACCTACGCGCCGTCTTCTCATGCGGCATCCGGAAAAGGCAGCAGGCAGATGACAGAAAAAGAAAAGGCGCAGAAACAGTACCGGCAGCTGGATAAGACCATTCAGCTCTTTACCGCGATGCAGACGCCGGTTTTGATTGACCGCTCTGCAAGAGAGAAAACAAAACTTGCAAAGGCGGAGTGGATCAAAGTCTACGGAGCGATTTTTGGATGTGAGGACGATGCGCAGAGCTGGTACAGCAGTTATGAAAAAGCCCAGCAGGAGTAAGCGGGGCTGTCCCGGTTGTATGAAGAGGCGGAATGGAAACTTCTTCCTTTCCGCCAGCTAAGGAAAAAAGCAGAAAGAAAAGTGATAACAGAATGATGAAGAGCAGTAAATTTATGAGATTCAAGAAAGCAGGCGTGCTTCTTCTGGCCGTGATCATGGCGGCAGTCATGCTGACAGGATGCGGCGGTTCTTCTGGATCAGGCAGCAGCTCCGGTTCTTCTGGTTCGGCGTCCTCTTCTTCCGGACATCCGGAAATTTCCGGTCTGACCTATCAGTCAAAAATCAAACTGGACTACGCGAAACAGTTCAGCATCTACCGCTATAAAGGTGGTTACAGTGTGATTGACATCAAGCAGGAAGGGAAATGCCTGGTCATCCCGCAGGGAAAGAAGAAGCCGGAGAATCTTCCAAAGAAGATTACCGTCATCCGTCAGCCGCTGAAAAACGTCTATCTGGCGGCAACCGCCGTCATGTCCCTGTGCTGTGACATCCACGGAGACAGTGTCATCACCATGAGTTCCATAAGGGCCTCAGAATGGTCCTTCCAGGAACCGAAAAAGCGCATGGAAAATAAAGAGATGGTGTTTGCCGGGAAGTACAGCGAGCCGGATTATGAGCTTCTGGTCAAGAAAAAATGCGACCTGGCTCTGGAATCGACGATGATTTATCATACGCCGGAAGTCAAGGAAATGATTGAAAAACTCCATATTCCAGTCCTGGTCGACCGCTCCAGCTATGAAGATACGCCGATGGGTCGCATGGAATGGATCAAGATGTACGGTGTGCTTTTTAACAGAGAGTCCGAAGCCCAGAAGTTTTTCAAGGCACAGGAGGCCAAGACGAAGAATCTGAAGAAAGGTTCTCATAAGACGGTGGCCTTCTTCTATATCTCAACCGATGGAAAAGCGGTTGTAAGACGTTCGGATGACTATGTTCCGGCGATGATCAAGATGGCCGGCGGCACGTATGCCTATGAATCTGTCGGAAAGAACAGTTCCAGTATTTCCGTTCCGATGAACATGGAGAAATTCTACGAACTGACGAAAAATGCCGATATCATCGTCTATAACGGCAGCATCGACAGCAGCGTGACGAGCATGTCCGCTCTGAAATCCAAGGATCCGGTCATCAAGAAACTGAAGGCAGTAAAGAATGGAAACTGCTGGCTGGCGAAGTCTGCGATGTATCAGCGTCCGGATCAGGCGGGAGATATCGTCGTAGATTTCAATACCCTGATTCAGGAGAAGAATCCGACAGGAATGCGATTCCTGACGAAACTGAAGTAAGCCGTAACCCAGATGCTGCTCGAGAGCTGTGGAGCGGTAAGGGATTTGCCAGGCTGATTGAAGATGAGTCTGTAACGCAGCCTGATGCCTGAATTTCTGAGCGCTTCGCTGCCAGACGACCGCCGGCCTGAATCCGGGCTTTATGCCTCCGGATTCAGGCCGGCGGAGTCGTAAGCGTGAGCATGCGCGAAGGGGGGCCGGGAGGAGTTCCAGGCACAGGCTGCGATGCAGCTCACAGAAAAAGCCTGGAGATCTGTCAACAAAAACTCCCACGAACTCTTACCACCATCGGTGATGCTCTTTCAGCAGGATTTAATCCATTTTTATTTCGTCCAGAGGACCATTGAACATCTCAAAACAGTGTTCAAAATCGGTGACCTGTCCGCCGAAAAGCGCTGCTTCCATCGGATTCAGAGAATCCAGAAAGTCCTCAAGCTGTTTTTTCGTTCCTTCAGGATCAGCCGGCGGGGTCAGTGCCATATCCGCGTAAGCACGGAGCTTGGCAAAATACTGCGCCGTATCCAGATTGTTCTTTTCCCTTCCGAAGATGTGGAACATTTCATAGCTGTCCGTAACATCCTGATCCGTGATTTCCTCAAACTGGCATCTTCCGATGTAATAGTAGTGATCGTTCATCTTATACACAAAGCCCGGGTAATGGGTCAGTTTGTATACGAGTTCATAAGACATAGTTCTTCTTTCCTTTCTGACCGGATTTCAAGCTGCCGGCCGTCATCCATTTTCCGGATTTTCACATCCGCTTTCTCAGATTACGGAATAAAACTGAGAGAATTCATAATTCTCTATTAATATATTTATGAAATACATTAACGCTCTGTATTCCCATAATTTTATTTTAACGTGGTAAAATATTTTGTAAAGTGCGGCGGGTGGCTTTCTTGAGCAAGAGGGCAAAAAAACATAGTGGTACATCCGAATACCGGAATGACAGCAGCTGCGCACGGACAGTAAAGGAAGGATGGAAATTGAACGATGATGTGGGATAAGGAAATTGATCTTCATGATATTGATGGATTATGTGCGGGAAATGTGCAGGATAGAGAGGCGGAGACGGGAGTAACCGCACTCGTCTTTCCAGAAGGAGCATCGGCAGGCTGCAAGATCAGCGGGGGCGGCCCGGCATCCCGGGAAACCGGTCTGACTTACTCAGAGACAGCAGAAAACCGGATTCACAGCATTGTGCTTTCCGGAGGCTCCGCCTTTGGCCTAGCGGCCTCTCAGGGTGTCATGGAGTGCCTGGAGAAGCATGGAATAGGATACCAGACCCCGTTCGCGAAAGTCCCTCTGGTCTGTCAGTCCTGTATTTATGACCTGAACTACGGCCGGTCTGATGTCCGCCCGGACCCGGCGATGGGCTTTCAGGCCTGTGAAAATGCGCTTAAGCATCAGCCCCTTGCCATGGGAAATTATGGAGCCGGGACAGGAGCGACCGTCGGAAAGCTGAAAACCATGCGGAACGCCAGCAAGTCCGGCCTCGGCTGCTTTGCGGCTCAGCTTGGTGATTTGAAGATGGCGGCCATCGTCTCCGTCAATGCAATGGGCGACGTTTACGATCCGTCGACTGGTGAGAAACTCGCAGGCATGCGCAGCGACGACCGGAAGTCCTGGCTGGACGCCGAGGACTGTATGGCGCAGCTTTACCGTGCTTCCCGGACAAAAAGCAATGCGCAAGAGGCCGGATCCGGCACGGCCCTGCAGAATACCACCATCGGCGCAGTGGTGACGAACGCAGCCTTTACGAAGCCGCAGATGAATAAAATCGCCGCCATGACGCTGAACGCCTACGCCCGCTGCATCCGCCCGGTGGCGACCATGTCCGACGGCGACACTGTCTACGCCGCCAGCATCGGAAAGATGCAGGCAGACATCAACCTGGCCGGAAGCCTTGCCGCCCAGGTCATGCAGCAGGCCATCGTCCGGGCCGTGACAGAGGCACGGATTTCAGAGGAGGAATTTTTTTCTCATATAAAGCTGTAGTATAGGGCTGCAGCCTTATACGCTTTATGTATAGAAACAAATTTGGAGTAAGATAAAAAAAGGAAAGCAGCATCAGGGGAGCAGGGAAGGAAGCAATGTCCGGGCAGAAGCAGACGGCCGCGAAGGCAGGTATTTCCTTGGCTTCTGTCCCGGGTCAGTCTTTTGATTCATTGAAGGCTTCTTCAACATTTTCGTATGGAATTATGGCCCTGAAAGTGGTAAATTTTTAAACAAAAGGAATGCAGTTTATCATGAATACGAGGATCTGAACGATTGAAAGGGGTCATAATGGATAAAATTGGAATTATTTTTGGTGGAAAATCTACGGAACATGAGGTATCACGGGTATCGGCCAGGTCCGTTGCAGAAGCTATAAATAAAGATAAACATGAGCCGGTCCTGATCGGCATTACAAAGCAGGGGGAGTGGAAGAAGTTCAGTGGTCCGCTGTCTGAAATGGCAGATGGAAGCTGGGAAAAAGATGCGGAACCGTTTTCTCCAGGACAGCTGAAGGATCTGGATCTGATTTTCCCGGTGCTGCATGGAAAATACGGTGAGGACGGAACCATCCAGGGCCTGTTTGAAATGCTGCACGTTCCTTATGCCGGATGCGGCGTTCTGGCATCCTCTCTGGCCATGGACAAGGCGGCTTCCAAGCTGATTTTCCAGAGCTGCGGCCTTCCGACTCCGGATTTCCAGCTGATCCTCAGAGAGGAACTTTCCGATCATCTGGAAGAGGCGGCGGACCGCTGTGAAAAAACTCTCGTCTATCCGATGTTCGTCAAGCCGGCCAATACCGGATCCAGCGTGGGCATTTCCAAGGTCAGAGATCGTGACGAGCTGAGACAGGGAATCCTTGAAGCAGCGCGTTTTGACAGAAGAATCGTTGTAGAGAACGGTGTGGATGCCCTGGAAGTGGAAACCGGCGTCATCGGAAATGACCGGCCGGAATGTGCGGCTGTCGGAAGCATTCAGGCTGCACGTGATTTCTACGATTACACAGCAAAATATACGGAAGACTCAGGAACCGTCATTCAGGTACCGGCACAGCTGGATGAGGAGCTGAGCAGCCAGGTCAGAGAAACCGCTGTAAAGGCTTACCAGGCGCTGGACTGCGCGGGATGTGCGCGTGTAGATTTTCTGCTTGATAAGAAAACCGGTGAACTGTTCATCAATGAGCTGAATACACTTCCGGGATTTACAAGTCTGAGCATGTTCCCGATGATCTGGAAAGAGCAGGGCGTCGGCTTTACGGAGCTGATTGACCGCATCATTGATTACGGTTATGAGCGTTTCCAGGATTCCGGGATTAAGCCGGAAGGCTTCTTAAATAAGTAAACGACAAAAGAGCGCCGGACCAGAATCCGACGCTCCCATAATGATCTCCGGGACTGCTGCACAAGGTTATGAAACGAACCTGTGCGGCGGTCTCTTTTTTTCTGCATTATTCTGCTGTCTGCCGCAGCTCCTGTATGACTGCAGAATATCCGTTAATGCTTCTCTTTTTGTTTTCCTGAGAATCTGTTTCAGAGGAAGATCATCTGATTTTCCGTGATCTTCAGACGGAATTGCCGGATGGTCGGCAAGCTCAAAGCGCTGGGGACTATTTTCCAGCAATTTGAATTTCCTGGCCTTACTTTCAATCAGGCCGTCCCGTTTCATCAGCTGAAGTGTACGCATCATGGATGCGCGGTCAACATGCAGATATTCTGCCAGATTGCTCAGCGAAATCGGAATATAGAATTCCTCTTCAGAAGGATTGAGAGAATGGATAAATTTCAGATAACTGAGCAGTTTATCACGCGTTGTCGGCTGAAACAGGATAGACAAATGCATGGCCATCTGCTGTGATTTCTGTGCAATCATCTGCAGCAGATTGTTTTGAAGCTGGATATGTGCAGAACACAGGCTCTCACACGGCGTAAGAAGATTGTGATAGTTGAAATGAACAATCTCACAGTCTTTCAGTGCAATGATGGAATAATGGAGATCCGGAATCGGCAGAGTAAACAGATCCCCCATAATATCCTCCTTCTCGTAAAAATCCATGACATATTCATCTCCGCAGCGGTCTGTCATTTCCAGCGCTGCCCTTCCCGAATATACAAAAGCCAGACGAGAAGGTTCGGATGCCGTATATTCCATAATGACATCATCTTGCGAATATTTTTTTATTTCAGGCGATAAGCAGGAAATCAATTCCTGTAAGGACTGTTCGTCAATCGAATCGAATAACATACATTTTTCCATGATAAATCCTTCCCGATATACAGTGATAACTGATTTCCCTGATAAAATCCATATGTTAACTAGTTTATAATAATGTGAAAGATGAATTAGATAGCAATAAAGATATCTACATACTTCATTTACATTTATTATATCATAATTGCGTTCAGCTTGCGTGAAAAACATGAAAAAAATTGAAATAACAGAAATGAACAGGATTATCAGGTTGGCGATGAACACCTGCCTTGAACCTTGCATAAATGATGAATAATAGGAAATGCCGCGGAGACAACGATAACCAGCGAAAAGTGGTAGTATATTGTATACCCATATTTCGCTTATTTTCTTCTCAGGACAGCAGGCCAATGCGGACCAATATAAAAAACTCCCTTTACGATCACCAGCGGCTTTTCCCCACTTTCTTTCTTAAAGAGAGCATATCAAAGTGCACAACTGCAGCTCGGTCAGCTTGTGGAAAGGTGTATCTGCTCTGATCTGCGGCCATTTCGGAAATGGTTCTGGAGTCTGATTACTAATCATAAATTTAATGTATTCGTGTATACATATGTGAAACTTTGTGAATAAGGATTTACAAGTCGTGCCGATTATGACAAAATAGGAATGTTGAAGGGCATTGAATAATAATTGCATACGAATTGAGGAGGCATCACCATGCGTTGTGTAAGAAAAGTAACGGAAGATCTGTACTGGATCGGTGGAAATGACAAGCGTCTCAGTTTATTTGAGAACATTCATCCGATTCCGGACGGAGTTTCCTATAACTCATATGTATTGCTGGATGAGAAGGCTGTTTTGTTTGATACGGCAGACTGGTCTGTCGGTGAGCAGTTTATGGAGAACCTGCATGCAGTTCTGAACGGCCGCAAGCTGGACTACATTGTAGTCAATCATTTTGAGCCGGATCATGCAGCTACACTGGGCCTTGTTCTGCAGGAGTATCCGGAGGCCAAGGTTGTCTGCACCAAGAAGGGACAGCAGTTCGGACAGCAGTTCGGATTCGATTTTGCTGACCGTTTCATTGAGGCTAATGAGGGTGATGAGCTGAGCTTCGGAAAGCACGTCGTTACTTTTGTAAAGGCTCCGATGGTACACTGGCCGGAGGTTATGGTTACTTATGATAAGACGAATGGTGTTCTGTTCAGTGCGGATGCATTCGGTTCATTTAAATCCCTTGACGGTGCACTTTTTGCCGATGAGGTAAACTTCGAGAGAGACTGGCTTCCGGAAGCAAGAAGATATTACACAAACATCGTAGGAAAGTATGGTCCGCAGACAACGAACCTGCTGAAGAAGGCAGCCGGCCTGGACATCAAGTACATCTGCCCGCTGCACGGTCCGGTCTGGAGAAAGGATCTCGGCTGGTTCATCGATAAGTATCAGAAGTGGGGATCTTACACACCGGAGGAAAAGGGTGTTCTGATCGTTTACGGATCCATGTACGGTCACACGGAGAACGCTGCGCAGATTCTTGCCGCCAAGCTGCATGAGAAGGGCGTACACAACATTCAGATGTACGATGTCAGCAAGACTCATGTTTCTTATCTGATCAGCGAGGCATTCCGTTTCAGCAACATCGCGCTCCTGTCCGTAACCTATAACATGAACCTGTATCCGCCAATGCAGAATTTTGTTGAGGATATGGGCCGCCTGAACCTGCAGAACAGAACGATTTCTGTGGTTTATAACGGAACCTGGGCTCCGGCAGCCGGAAAGTGCCTGAACAACCTGCTCTCCGGTCTGAAGAATATGAACGTCATGGAAGACCAGCCGCTGGTAAAGTCTTCTGTCAATGAAGATTCTGAGAAGAAGCTGGAAACTCTTGCTGGCGAAATTGCAGAGTCTATGAGGTAATAAAATACAGATAATATAAAATTGAGACGGCAGCTTCATGCCCAGACGGGACATAGAACGGCCGTCTTTTTCTTTGTCTTGGGTTCCAGCAAGCGGGTATTTACACAGAATTCCAGCATCATGTAAAATGTTTGTGCAGGTATTGACAATGATAGTAAATAATGAAAATGAAAATAGTGAGACTGTATTGTTGTACAGCAGTACAGACCAGGTCTAATATCGAGAATTTCAATTGTTAATCTACCGACTATAATGGTAGACTAATGTCAGATAGTTGAAGCAGGGGAAAAGATTATTTAATGTTTATGTGACGATTACATGTTATTTTAAGGAGGATTATGGAAAACAAAACGAATCAGACAACAAGTGTTCCGGCTGAAACGGCTAAAGTTCAGCAGGGATTCTGGAAACGCTGGGGAGGAAAAATTATTCTGCTCGCGATTCTGGTCGTATGCATTTTGGTTTACATGTATGTTCCATCCGTTCATCACTTCATGAACAGCATTGTGGCGATGTTCAAGAGCGGTGACTTTGGACGGATGAGAGCCTTTATCGCGAAGTATGGTAAATGGGCAATGCTGGTATCCGCACTGCTGATGATTTTCCAGTCTATCGCGGCGCCTCTTCCGGCATTCTTCATTACACTGACCAATGCGAATCTGTTCGGATGGTGGCAGGGCTGTATTCTGTCCTTCGTTTCTTCGATGGCAGGAGCGGCTCTCTGCTTCTACATCGCAAGAATTCTGGGACGTGATGTCGTAGAGAAAATCTGCACAAAGGGCGCACTGAATCAGATTGAAGTGTTCTTTGAGAAACAGGGAAAGAAATGTATTCTGATTGCCAGACTGCTGCCGTTTATCTCTTTTGATATCGTCAGCTATGCAGCTGGACTTACTGCAATGGATTTCGGCGGATTCTTCCTGGCAACCGGACTTGGACAGCTGCCTGCCTGCATCGTGTACTCCTATGTCGGAGGACTCCTGACCGGCGGCGCACAGAAACTGTTCATTGGTCTGGTCTGCCTGTTCTCATTCGCGATTCTGATTGCACTTCTTCGTCAGGTTTACACCATGAATGAGAAGAGGAAAAAGGCTGCGGCAGAAGCGGCGGGAAAAGAGTATGTTTCCGAGGGAATGTCTCCTGCAGTTATAATTGGAAAGCTTTATAATGCTGCATTCTGGGGAATGGTTATCGGTGTCTTCTGCACCAAGTCCACATGGCTCGCTATGCGTGTGAATGTTGGCTGGCTGTTCTATGCAGGCTGGGTGCTCACCTTCCTGCTCGCTCTGATGTTCACCAGCTTTAAGTGCGGGCCGAAGTTCTCGATCGTTAATATTGCTGTGTGCATTGTGCTCATGCTGATTGGAAGTGGCAATGCCCTGACGGTGACTCCTGCAGCTGTTGCAAGAATGGGAGTCGGACTCGTGTCTGTTCCATTTGGAACGGTAAATATGGTTATGCTGGCATTCATCATTGTAGGATTTGCCCTGGTTCTGCTTCTGAATTTAAGTAAGGCAAAGAAGCAGCGTGCGTAATCTGAAGATGGTGTTGATCAGGTATTCGTTATCTGCATAATTGGGAAAGGAAAGTTATTATGAAATCAAGTTTAATGAAAAAGCTTGTTGTCGGAGCTCTCGGCGTAATTATGGCGGTTTCTCTGGCTGCATGTGGTGGATCCAGTTCTTCTTCTTCTTCTGGAAGCAAGACAGACTACAGCAAGATCAAAACCGACACTTCCAAGAGAACGGTTACTATCTATGCAAAGGTCAATGGAACATACTTCACACAGTCCACACGTCATTATGTCGTATTTAAGGGCGGTTCAAACGGAGATAAGACCGTACTGACTGCTTATCCTTCTGAAAAGGATTTCTACGGTGCTATGATCAAGATCGGCGGAGAGCCGTGGGATAAGATGGTTCCGCAGAAGAAGGGTCAGAAGACCGGCGGACAGAAGGTTGACGTTACCGTATCCTGGAAAGGACATAAGGCTGTTCCGGCTGTCAAGACTCTGAAGACAGATAAGGGAACACCGAAGGTTGACTTCCGTTTCTCCGGAAACATTGAAAGAGCATATAAGAATAACACTGGATGCATTGCCTGCCTGGACAGCTGCGCTACAGGAATCATTTCCAACGCTGCTTACGGATTTGGTGACATCGAGGGCGGAAAAGTCAAGGTTATGGGTAACTCCAAGGTTCTGCCGAAGGACGGCACAGTTGTAAAGGTTACCTTTGCTCTGAAGGACTAGTAAATACTGCGGACTGTTGAAAGAACGTCAGTATTTCGTATGAAAAAGGACGAGAATTCCAGCATTGGGATTCCGTCCTTTTTCTGACTGTAGAAATGCGTTATACTGTCAGTGAAAATTCAGCGGAAAAAGGAGTCGATATGAAGTCAAGTAAAAATTACAGTGTAGAAGAAATTACAGATTTATTCATGCATGGGATCGATTGTTCTCAGGTTGTTGCCGCTGCATTCAGCAGCGAACTCGGCGTGGATGAAAAGGAGCTGCTCCGCCTTACTTCCGCGTTTGGCGGGGGAATGCTTGCAGGAAAAACCTGTGGAGCGGTGATCGCAGCATTTATGCTTCTCGGATTGAAATATGGACATGATCACAGGGATGATGCGGATGGGAAGACAGAGATCTATAAAAAGATGGCCCAGTTCCGTATGGAATTTCAGAAGAAGTACGATTCAGAAGAATGCAGCGGACTGCTGGGCTATAATCTGACGGATTCGGATGAGGCAGCGAAACATCAGGAGGAAAATCTGCTCCTCACCCGCTGTCCGGTTATTGTAAAAGACACGATTGATATTCTGGAGGGAATGCTGTAATGACGGAAAGAAGAGCGGTAATTCTGTTCACAAGAATTCCTGTTCCCGGTCATACCAAGACTCGTCTGATGCCTTATTACACACCTCAGCAATGCGCAGAGCTTCACTTCTGCTTTCTCAGAGACATCAGGAGAAACCTCAGCGGAATCGATGCGGACCTGTTTATCTACTACACCGGGCCGGGGGATCCGGCGGCGCTGACAGAAATATTCAGAAGAAAACTGCCTGAACCGCCCTCTGGCTGGCAGCATGGCAGCGGAAAGATTACCTACCGTCAGCAGGTCAGTCTGGATCTTGGCGAGCGGATGTACCAGGCCATGGAAGAAGTGCTGAACGAGGGCTATGACAGCTGCGTGCTGACAGGGACTGATCTTCCGGATCTGACAAAAGAAATCTTCGAAGACGCATTCACAAGGATGAAGACGCATGATGTGGTCCTGGGTCCTACAAGAGACGGAGGATATTATCTGATCGGCAGCAAGACGCCGCAGCATGTCTGTTTTGAGGATCAGGTGTACGGTGGAAGCAATGTGTTTGAAAACACTGCAGCGGCTGTTCTCGATCACGGTCTGACCCTGAGCCTGGCGGAAGTGCTGTATGACGTAGATACCAGAAAAGATCTGATCCACCGTCTGGACAGGAAGAGACGCCATCCGGAGAAAAGGTTTCTGGAGACAGACCAGTATATTCTGCAGCATCTGAAAATATCCGTAATTGTTCCATTCTGCAATGAAAGGAAACTTATCCGGCATATCCAGGGGGAAATCAAGAGAGGATTATCTTCTTGCGAGGTGATTTTTGTCGATGGGGAAAGTACGGATGGAACGGCAGAAAAAATTGATCCGCAGTACATTGTTCTACACAGCGAAAGGGGACGGGCAAAACAGATGAATCTGGGCGCCCAGGAAGCATCCGGTGATATTCTGTTCTTTCTGCACTGTGACACGAGACTTCCAAAAAATCCGCAGCGTGAGATCCGCAGGGTTTACGCCTCTCATCTGGCTGGATGTTTCCGCATCGGATTTCCGACAAAGCGCTTTCTCATGCTGACGAACAGTATATTATCAAACAGGCGTGTCAGAAATGACGGCATTATGTTCGGTGATCAGGGAATATTTATCGACCGCAGGCTGTTCTCGAAGATGGGTGGTTTTCCGGAAATTCCGCTGATGGAGGATTATGAACTGTCCAGAGAACTGAAGCGGTACGGGATTTCCATCGGGCTGACAAGGGCGAAACTGATCAGTTCGGACCGGCGCTACCCCAAGGATACCAAGGGAACGCTGCGCCTGATGAAGAAAATGTACGATATGCGGCAGATGTATCTGCATGGGATAAGTCCTGAAAAGCTTGCAAGGATGTATAAAGACGTCCGTTAGGCAGAGAAGAATCTCTGCGGAACAGGCTTCAGACAGCAGAATTTCCGGAAAGAAGAGACGAAAAACGGCTGAATCCGTTAATCAATGCATATAAGTAGGAGATATTATGAGAATACTGAGTATTACCGCGCAGAAGCCAAGCAGCACGGGAAGCGGCGTCTATCTGACGGAGGTGGTGAAGGCACTGGCGTCAGAAGGCCATCAGCAGGCTGTTGTCGCCGGAATCACGCATGAAGACATGCCGGTTTTCCCCGAGGGTGTGGAATTCTATCCCGTTTATTATGATACGGAATCGCTGCCTTTCCCGGTTGCGGGAATGTCGGATGAAATGCCGTACAAGAGCACGAGATACTGTGACTTTACAGATGAAATGACCCGGCAGTTTAAGAAAGCCTTTCTGCGAGTGATCCGAAAGGCGGTGGAAGAGCTGGATCCGGAACTGATCCTCTGCCATCATCTTTATCTTCTGACGGCACTGGTAAGAGAAGAATTTCCAGATCGCTGCGTATGTGGATTCTGTCATAACACGGATCTGCGGCAGATGGAGAAAAATCCAGTCAACCGGGAGTGGATCAGGCCCAGAATTCCCTTGCTGGATAAGATTTTTGTCCCGCAGAAACCGCAGGGTGATAAGACCATAGAAATCTACGGTGTCGACCCTGAGAAGATCGTCACGGTAGGGATGGGATTCAATGATCAGATTTTCCGGATTGATCCTGTGGCGCGGGCGGCAAAGGAATGCCGTGACAAGGAGCCTCACAGACAGAAATGCCTGGTATTTGCTGGAAAAATTGCGGAAAAGAAGGGTGTCATGAGCCTGATCCGGGCTCTGGACCAGATGGACATCCCGGCGGAGGAACTTCAGGTTGTTCTGGCCGGGGGCGCGGGCAATGAAGAAGAATACCGCACGATTAGGGAGATGGCAGAGAAATGTCCGTATGAAGTGAAATTTCCGGGCAGGATGGCGCAGGAGGACCTGGCAGAACTTTATAACCATGCGGACGTATTCGTCCTGCCATCGTTTTTCGACGGGATTCCGCTGGTCGTCATCGAGGCACTTGCCTGCGGCGACCGGGTTGTCGTATCCTCACTTCCGGGAATTGACCGCTGGCTGAAGCAGAATGCACCGGGAGCAGATGTCCGGATCGTGCAGCTTCCGGCGATGAAAAATACAGATGAACCGGATCCTGCCGGGCTGCCGCGCTTTGAAAACGATCTTGCACGGGCGCTGGAAGAGAGCCTTCTGAGCCCGCTGAGCAGGCCTGCGGATGTCAGCAGGATTTCCTGGCGCAGTCTGGTGAATACAGTGATTGGAAGTATTTCCGATTGGGTGGCAAAATAAAAGGAGAAGGAAATGACGGAGCGCAGACGTGTCTTATTTTACGGCGATTCAAATACATACGGATATGATCCGCGGGGGTTCCTGGGCGGACGCTATCCTTCCGAGCTGATCTGGGTCAGCCGTGTCCGGGAAGCGCTGAAAGACAGCTGGACGGTGATGACCGATGGAATGAACGGACGTGAGATTCCATCGTCTCCTCTGACCATGCAGGCGCTGGACCGGACACTGAAACGCTGCGCTCCGCTGGATCTTTTTGCCGTTATGCTGGGCTCAAACGATCTCCTGTTTTCCGACCCGGACCCACAGAAGGCGGCGGATAAGATGGAAAGGATGCTGGAACATGTAACCGTCGTTCTGGAACGCGAAAACCAGAAGGCGCAGGGAAAGTGCGAAAACCGGAGGGCGCAAGTGGAGCGCGAAAATCAGATGCCGCAAGGGAAAGAGAAGCGGGAAAACCTGAAAGCGCAGGGGAAACGCGAAAACCAGAAGGTGCAGGCAGAAATCCTTCTGATTGCTCCGCCCCTTGATTATTCAGACGGGGAGCGGCTGAAAAAAGCCAGCGTCCGGCTCGGCGTTCTATATCGCGAACTGGCGGAAAGAAAACATTACCATTTTCTGGATGTCGGAAGCCAGAACTTTTCACTGGCCTTTGACGGGCTGCATTTCTCCGAAGAGGGACACCGGCAGATGGGCGAATTCGCTGCCGGGGCGCTGGCGAAGCTGTAAGGGCTCAGATGAAGGCGAGAAAAAAATGGCAGAAGCATTAACAGAGTATACAATCATATAGGTAAATTATTAAATATATACTGTCTATTTATATACGAAAAACAATTTGTCTCATTCTCTACTGCAGTTTTAGAAGAATATAAACGCTCAGAGAAAAGAGGCCGCAGAAAATCAAAAGAACTCGGAAAAAGAATTCAGATAATTTTCTGCGGCTTCTTTTGCCGTTTCAGAATCGTGGTTAATAAATTATTTCAAAACAAATTTCGAGAACGTGCTATCTATCGATGAATTGCCGGGGCAATGTGAAAGAAAAATAGGAGCAGGCTGGTGAAGATAATGGAACAATGAAGGGAAATTTAGTATGTCGGCAGCATGAAGTGCAAGTATGCAGTATACACACTATCCTTTCCTCCGTCGACGGGCGCATGGTAATTAAAATTATTTAAATAAAAATATTGACTTAAATTCAAAAAACGTCTATGATAGGCCGTGTGGTTAAAATTTTTGAAGTAAAAACCAGCAGATTTTCGTCCATACGTCCATACAATAGTGGCTTGCAGATAAGTTCTGAAATCCGAGAGAATCTGAGAGGGACTGATCTGCATTATCTGTGAGTCACTGAGCTGCATGTGGAGGCAGAGTTTGCTGGATGCACAGAGAACTCAGAGACGAAGATCATTCGATTTCATACATAGAGCCGATCACAGGGGATACAGAGATATTCCATTAAGGAGGATCACAGATGGGTAAGACAGCACTTCTTTTTGCGGGACAGGGCAGTCAGTTCCCGGGCATGGGAAAAGATTTTTATGAACAGTATCCGGAGTTCAAGAAGGTGTTTGATCTGCTTCCGGCGGAGCAGCGGGAAATCGCTTTTTCCGGGAGCCGCGATCAGCTGAAGGAGACGGTAAATACACAGCCGATTCTTCTGGCGTTTGGGCTTGGAATATATGAAGTGCTGAAAAGCAGAGGCTTCCGGCCGGATATGACGGCGGGCCTGAGCCTCGGTGAGTATTCTGCTCTGACTGCGGCGGGTGTCTTCACGCCGGAGCAGGCAGTTTCTCTGATTCACTGCCGCGCGGAGGCGATGGAAGAGGCTTCAGCAGGTGTTCAGACAGAAATGTCCGCAATCCTGGGCCTTGACCGGGACAAGCTGATGGACTGCCTGAAGCGCGCATCTTCTGCGGGCCGTGTTGAAGCAGCCAATTTCAACTGTCCGGGGCAGATCGTAATTTCCGGAGAACAGGCGGCCGTGGAAGAGGCAGAGCGTCTGGCAAAAGAAGCCGGTGCAAGGAAATGCATGCGCCTGCCGGTCAGCGGCCCTTTCCATACATCTTATATGAAGCCCGCGGCAGAAGTTCTGGAGCAGCGTTTCCAGAAGGAATCCTTTGGCAGAATGGAATTCCCGGTTTATTTCAACTGCACGGGGAGGCCGGAGACTGCAGCAGACGGTCAGGACGAAGGCACAGTCATTTCCGATCTTCTGGTCCGCCAGGTCCAGTCGAGTGTGTACATGGAGGACACCATCCGGAACATGATTGAAGCCGATGCAGGCCGTTTCGTGGAAATCGGCCCGGGAAAGACGTTATCCGGTTTTGTGAGACGGACAGACAGAAGTGTACAGACAGTGAGCATCACAACGGCAGCAGATCTGCAGGCCTTTCTCGGCGAATAACCGTTAAAGAGTCAGTTTGCCGGTATCCGGAAAATGGGCCGGCCAGAAAGATAAGGAGATAAAAATGGGTGAACGGAGAGCAGCAATCGTAACGGGCGGTGGAAAAGGAATTGGCCGCGCCATCTGTCTGCAGCTTGCAGCGGACGGAAATGATATCGTTGTAAATTATGCAGGAAGTCAGCAGGCTGCGGAGGAGACTGCGAAGGAGTGCAGAAAGCTCGGCGTCGATGCGCAGGCTTTTCAGGCGGACGTGGCAAAAGAAGAGGATTGCTCCCTGCTGGCTGATTTTTGTCTGAAGCAGTTCGGAAGAATTGATATTCTGGTGAATAATGCGGGTGTGACGAGAGACAATCTGATCATGCGTATGGGGAAAGAGGATTTTCAGAAGGTAATTGATACCAATCTGACGGGGGCCTTTCTGATGATGAAGGCGGTCAGTCGTCCGATGATGAAGGCGCACTACGGCAGAATCATAAGTATTTCTTCAGTTTCTGCGCTGACGGGAAATCCGGGACAGGTGAACTACGCGGCGAGCAAGGCCGGAATTATTGGAATGACAAGGTCTCTGGCGAGGGAGCTGGCATCGAGAAAAATTACGGTCAATGCGGTGGCGCCGGGTGCGGTGGATACGGATATGACAAGGGCTCTGCCGGAAAAGACCAGGGAGGCCATGATTGCGGCGATTCCGATGAAGCGCATGGCAGAACCTGCGGATATCGCGAACGCGGCAGCATTTCTGGCAAAGGAAGAGTCGTCGTACATTACGGGTCAGGTGCTGAATGTCAGCGGCGGCATGGTGATTTAAGGAGGCATGGAATGAAGCTGAATAATGATGAAATCCGGAAAATTCTTCCGCACAGATATCCTTTTCTGCTGGTGGATAAGATCACGGATATGGAGCCGGGAGAGTACGCAAGGGGAATCAAGTGTGTATCTGCCAATGAAATGCAGTTTCTGGGACATTTTCCGCAGAAAGCGATGATGCCGGGAGTTCTGATTCTGGAAGCACTTGCCCAGACAGGAGCCTGCGCGATTTTGTCGCTGCCGGAAAATAAAGGGAAGATTGCTGTATTTGGCGGCGTGAAGAAGTGCCGGTTCAGAAAGGTCGTCGTTCCAGGGGATGTTCTGGAAATGTCCTGCGAGATTACCGCAAAGAAAGGGCCGGTCGGTTTTGGAAAGGCCTGCGCGAAAGTCGATGGAGAAATTGCTGTCGATGCGGAAATTTCTTTTGCCATCAGTGACGGTGAGGAATAGGCCTGGGTGTATGGAAAAAAGAGGCTGCTGCAGGCATGGCTTTGTCTTCTTCATGAGGATCCGTGTTTTCTCATGAAGTGGCATGGCGGTGCAGTGCAGCAGCCTTATTTAATTCTTGTTTTGTTTTCAAGCCTTTCCGCATGGAATCCTTAGGTCTGCCTGAAGATTTCTGGATATTAGTCCTGCTTTCTGAAGACCAGTTTGCAGTCGTCCATGCTGTCGACGATGGCCAGACTGGTTACATCGTAGCCCTGCTCGCGGAGTTCATCTCCGCCGTGCTGGAATCCCTTTTCGATGGCGATGCCGATGCCGGCAACTTCTGCGCCGGCCTGGCCGCAGATGTCCAGAAGTCCGTGCATGGCTTTTCCGGTTGCCATGAAGTCGTCGATAATCAGGACCTTGTCGTCCGGACCCAGATACTTCTTTGACAGGGTGATGTCGTAATCTTTATCGTAGGTATAGGAATGAACACGGGAGGTGAAGACATCTCCGTCGATGTTCTTGCTTTTTGCTTTTTTGGCAAAAACGAACGGAATCTTGAAATACTGCGCGGTAAGTGCCGCGATGGCAATTCCGGATGATTCGATGGTCAGAATGCGAGTGATGCCGCTGTTGCCATATTTTTTATAAAAGGCTTCACCGATCTGATCCAGAACGGAAACGTCAATCTGGTGATTGAGAAACGAGTCAACCTTCAGGATATTTCCCGGACGGACGTGACCGTCTTTCAAAATTCGTTCTTCAAGAAAATTCATCTGCTCCTCCTGTGTACTGTAATATCTGTTAAATGGTTGACATCTATTATACTTGATTCTGCCGGGCCAGGCAATTCTAAAGGGAAATTTTCTGCAGCAGATCGGAAAGTATGCAGAAGAAAGAGCTTATTATGTACATAATATACTTATGAATAGAAGATTACTTGGGTATTCATGCAAAACCACTGACTGGACCTGACCGCCAGGCTAGTAAAAATGCGGAAGGATTTTACAAAATGGTAAAGAAATCCTGTATACAGATATGATAGAATATGAACATCACCCTTCTGCGCCGCCGGATACGGAAGCGGAAGGAATGAAATACAGACAGAGGAAGTTGAATGTAATGAAGGACTATAAATATATATTCTGGGATCTGGACGGGACGATTATCAACAGTTACAACGGCGTGACCAGGAGCGTGCAGTATGCGCTTTCGAAGTTCGGCATTGATGAACAGGATCCGGATACGCTCCGCCGCTACATCGGTCCGCCTCTTCGGGATTCTTTTCAGAAGATTTCCGGACTGACGAGGGAGCAGGCGGATCAGGGCCTGGATTATTACCGGGAGCGCTATAATAAGATCGGGCTGTACGAGTGCGATCTCTTTCCTCAAGTAAAGGAGACGCTTCAGTATTATCAGACAAAGGGTAAAGTGCAGTTTCTGTCATCATCGAAACCGGAAGTCATGTGCCGGAAAATCCTGCACAATCTCAAGGTGGATCACTGTTTTGACGAGATCGTCGGCGCCAGCCTGGACGGGAAAATCGATACCAAGCAGGAAGTTCTGCATGAAGCCTTCTGCCGTGCAGAATCCTACAGCGGAAAGAAACGTCCTCCTTTTCAGAAAGACGATGTTGTCCTGATCGGAGACACAAAATTTGATGCTGCCGGAGCCAGACAGTGCGGAATTGACTGCATCGGTGTGGAATATGGTTTTGGAACGGATGAAGAGCTCCGGGAGAACGGGGTGCTGGGGATTGCGGATGATCTTCAGGATCTCCGGAAAATGCTTCCATAAGGTGAATCGATCAGCTATCAGAAGGGGGCTGCCTGCGGGGACAGCCGGCGGAATCCCGTGTTTGGATGCAGGTACATAATCTTGCGCGGTATGTTTTGTCGGATGAACAAGAAATGAAAATAATCTGCCTGTTATCCCAAAAAATACCGCGCCCTTCCATTCAGAAGTGGGGATGTGTGTTATAATTTCAGATGGGTTAAGGATTTGGATTGATTTTAAATGGAGGAGAGAATATGTATACGAAAGAAAATTTTCTGGAAGCTGCAAAGATCGTCAAAGAGGTCACTCTGCCGACGAATCTGATCCACAGTGAGTTTTACAGCAAGATGACGGGCGCAGATGTCTATCTGAAGCCGGAAAACCTGCAGCGCACAGGCGCCTATAAGGTACGTGGTTCTTATTATAAGATCAGCAAGATGAGTGAAGAGGACCGTGCAAAGGGTCTGGTTACGGCATCTGCAGGAAATCACGCGCAGGGCGTTGCTTATGCGGCACAGAAGTTCGGCTGCCGTGCAGTCATCGTTATGCCGGTGGGAACTCCGCTGATCAAGGTTAAGAGAACCAGGGCTTACGGTGCTGAGGTTGTCCTCTACGGAGATGTCTACGATGACGCTTACGCATATGCACAGAAACTCGCTGACGAGCAGGGTCTGACCATGGTTCACCCGTTCGATGATTTCGATGTATCTACTGGTCAGGGTTCCATTGCTGTTGAGATTCTGGATGAGCTTCCGGATGCAGATATGATTCTGGCACCGATCGGTGGCGGCGGACTGTCCACAGGAGTTGCGGTCTGCGCCAAGATGCTGAAGCCGGAGATTGAAGTCATCGGTGTGGAGCCGAGAAAGGCAGCAAGCATGACAGCGGCTCTGGAAGCCGGACATCCGGTTGAGCTGGCCAGCGCGACAACCATTGCTGACGGAACTGCCGTAAAGAAGGTTGGCGAGAATGTGTTCCCGTATGCAAGAGATAATATCGACAGAGTTCTCTGTGTAGATGATGAGGATCTGGTTGGTTCCTTCATCGATATGGTTGAAAACCACAAGCTGATCGTTGAGAATTCCGGGCTGCTGAGCGTATCCGCTCTCAAGCAGATGGACCTGAAGGGAAAGAAAGTCGTCTGCATCCTGAGTGGCGGAAACATGGATGTTACCACCATGGGCTCCATGATCGAGAATGGTCTGATTCAGAGAGGCCGTGTATTCACTGTAACGGTCCGCGTTCCGGACAAGCCGGGTCAGCTCGCTGAGATGACGAGAATTGCGGCAGAGCATAAGGCCAACATTCTCCGCATCGACCACAACCGCTGGGTAAGCACTAACCGTGCACAGGCCGTTGAAGTCAGCGTAACCTTCGAGTCCTTCGATGCAGAGCATAAGAAAGAAATCATGGATGCTCTGACCGGCGCGGGATTCTCTCTGAACGAGGTTGGCGTAAGAATGTAATTCTCTGCGGGAAATGCCATTTTTCCAGAGAAGCGGGAGAATCTTAAATATTATTAAGAATCGATTTGCTTTTTCTTAAGAACTATATTAGAATAAGGGAAAAGTCTGCGGGCGGAATAAGTATTTATTCTGCCCGTTCTTTGTTATCAGGACCAAAATATACCTACAAGAGGCCGGCAATGCTGAATGCCGGTCTGCGCATGACTTGCAGAGAGGAGAGAACGTAATGATCAGCTTCACCGGATCCCCGGAAAACAAAAATTCCGGACATGAAGGAAGTGAAAAAGGTAATCGGCCTTTTCAGCATACAGCCAGAGAGGCCGCAGCTGTAGTGCTGACGATGGCAATGGCAGCAGCACTTGCAGTTCCTTCCTTCAGCTACGCGGACACAGCAGCGTCCGATTCAACGGATACTTCCGTGACGCCTGTCACGACGACTGTAACTGGATTTGCGTCTTCGCATAACCGGAAAGATTACACAAAAACCATGACGGATACCATCAGGGTCGCTCCGGCATACGGCCGCACCGTCAGGCTTTATCACTATAATCCGGATACAAAAAAGTGGGTAAAGGACAGCAGCTATACCACGGGTGATACCTACCAGGCAAAGGTAAAACTGGTGTTCAGTGATTACTGGAAAAGCAGAAGCACGACCAAATATAGGATTGTCATGGATGCCGTCAAAGGCGATGGTTCTTCCTATTCCGGTGACAGCACTTCTAAGGAAGCCATGGAGTCTGCGGGTGCGTCGAAGCTCTCTTCCAAGACGACCACGACCTTCAATCCGGTATCCGCGAAAACCGCGGTGGTCATGAATGCCGACACGCATGAGCTTGTCTACCAGAAAAATGCGGATACTGAGAGAAAACCTTCCAGCATGACCAAGATGATGACCGCAATTCTCCTTCGTGAGAACTTTACGCTCGGTCATAAGGTAAAGATCACCTCCGAAGCGGCCAATACCCCTTGGGGAATCGGGCTGAAGGCAGGAGATACGATGACCGTGAGAAACCTGCTCTATGCGATGCTGCTTCCTTCTGCCAACGACGCGGCCTGCGCCGCAGGAATAGCAGTCGGCGGAAGCACCAGCAATTTTGCTTCGATGATGAACGACAAGGCAGAGGAGCTGGGCTGCAGCAGAACCGTGTATAAGAACGCACACGGCCTGGACACGACCGGAAATTACTCTACAGCCAGAGACCAGGCTCTGATCGGAAGCTACATCATGACCGCATCAGATATGAATGCTCTGCGCAGTATTGCAAAGAAGAAGAGCAAGGTCATTTATTCCGGAAAAGGCAGAAAGTATACCCTGTACAGCACAGATGCGCTTCTCGGAACGGGAACCTTCCAGGGACTGAAGACGGGAACGACAACCCTGGGCGGATATTCCTTCTGCGGCGCCTACACGGTAGACGGTCAGATGTATGTCAGCGTCGTCATGGGATCCTCCTCTTCTTCCGCCCGCTTCAGCGACACGAAAACGCTGGCCGGCCTGACAGAATACCTGGAAGACGCACAGAATTAGCATACTGAAGCGCACTTTTCGGGAGAATGTGTGAAGGAAGTCTGAAAAGTAAACGAGGGTGTAAAGTATTAGTGGGAGGTTAGAAACTGGAAAAGGGATCTCCAAGTGCTAAGATAAAAGTGAAGAAATTACATCTATGCACTCGAAAGGAGATCCCTATGCCATCTATTATACATGAAATTGCAGCTGAATTCCTGGAAAATATTCTGGAAACACTAAAACCTCACGAAGGAATGAATTGGGAGGAAACCAGCGCAAAACTCATGAAGTACTGCAGGGAAACAACCGCCAGGTTCATTCGTGCGGCAGCAGAGGGATTTGATCAGGAATTGAGGAATGACAAAGCTGGCCGGAAACAACTCGGACTCACGATCAAAGCCAGAGGCAGGAAACGGACAATTTATACAGAATTTGGGACGATCGGGATCGAACGGAGCTATTACTATGACAAGAACAGCGGGAAGCACCGGTTTCTTCTGGATGAGATTCTTGGACTGCCAAAGTATGAACGTGTTGACCGGGTCGTAGGAAAGAAGCTGGCTGAAAATGCAGCCTGTGTATCCTATGCGAAGAGTTCTGAGATCGTGACGGGAGGTGAACTGAGCAGACAAACGGTAAGGAACTGTATCATGAAGGTGAATGTTCCAGAGACCGCAGTACCAGAGGTGAAGCGAAAGGTCAGTGTGCTCCATGTTTTTGCTGACGAGGATCACGTGCACATGCAGAAAGCAGGAAAGAAGCCCGGAAAACGGAGCAGAATCGTGCCACTGGTGACAGTGACAGAAGGAATCCGGATGATCGGCACCCATCGGAATGCGACGGTAGAGCCGGTAAGCTTCGTCGATGAAGAGTTCAATACCAGACGTCTGTGGAAGACGGTAGAGGGATTTATCGAGAAGAAATATGACATGGATGTGCTGGAGAAAATCGTGCTGCATGGAGACGGCGGGAACTGGATCCGGAATGGTCTGGACGATTTTTGTCATGTAGTTCACGTTATGGATGGTTTTCATTTCCAGAAGGCCCTTCGGTCACTGGCAGTCAGGTTTCCAAAGAGAAGAGTGAAGAAAGTGATCATGGATGCTGTGAAGGGAAATGATCAAAGCAGAGCTGACCGGTGCATACAGGAACTGCTGGATGACGCGAAGGAAGACAAGGAGCTGACAGAAAAAGTCAACGGATTCGGTGTCTATCTGAATGGGAACTGGAAGCCAATCGTGAATCGTTTCAAGAAGGATATGCCGGGAAGCTGTACAGAAGGACTGGTTAGTCATATTCTGTCGAAACGGTTCAGTCGTGAGCCGCAGGGATGGAGCGATGAAGGGCTCGGAAGACTGAGTGACATCAGAGTGTATCTGATCAATGGCGGTGAACTGAAGGCGAGTGATCTGCAGAAAAAAGAGCCTGAGAATATTCTCCGGGAGAAGTACGCTGAATATGCGGACCGTGTCATCCAGCATGCGGAAAAAGAACTGCATGACTGGAGTATTTTTGACGGAGAGCCTATTGTCATGGACGGAGCTTCCGGAACTCAGATGCTGATCAAGAGCTGTGGAGCAGTAAGAGAACTGCTAAGCTGATTGAACGTGAGACTGTAATGCAGCCTGATGCCTGGACTTCTGAGCGCCTCGCTGCCAGACGATCGACGGCCTGAATCCGGGGAAGGAAACAGCTGTGTGGAATGGAACCGTTCCGGGCATGAAATGCACGGAAACGGTGACAGGACACACAGGGCGTACCGAGGACGGGTCCGAAGGTACGCAGCCCGGAGAAGGCCGGCGGAGTCGGAAGCGTGAGCATGCGCGAAGGGAGCCGGGAGGCGTTCCAGGCACAGGCTGCGTACAGCTCACAAAACAACTTGGAGATCTGTCAACAAAAACTCCCACTAGCTCTTGACACCATCAAAGTAAACGGTCAGATGGACGGCAGCGGAATATCTGTGTTACAATAAAAAAATAGAAAGAAGGTGCTGAACGATGAAGAAGTTTGTCAAGCTTGTAATCAGCCGGGACTTTAATCAGGAGCTGACCGTTGATGTCATGGATTTTCCGGGTGGAAAAAAAGAAGGCAGTCCGCGTAAGCGGTTCACGCTTACCCTTGACTACGGGAAATATGATGTTTCACCGCTTCTGAAAGAACATAAGACACTGGATCAGGCCGTTGAACATTACCGTGACCAGCTGTACAGAAGCGTGGCAGGCCTGCTGATGACCGACTGGGAGTGCGCGGAGGAAGATCTGAATACCATTCTGACCACAATCAGAGAAAAGATCGCTCCGTATTTTCAGTAATAGATTTATTCGTTATTTATTTTTATTGGAATGGGGGACCCATGGAAACAGAAAACCTGAACAATCAGAACACAACAGAAGAAAATATCGTGTCCGCAGAGGAAGCGAAGGCAGAGACAAAAAAGACAGGCAAGAATAAAAAGGCCGGCAGCAAGGGCTCAGGCAGATGGCTGCAGATCTGTCTTCTGGTCCTGTCGCTTATTTTCGCCGCTATGTTTGTCTACTCCCTGATTTACAATATTATGTACATCAAGAGCTATGCATCCAACTATGGCGTAAGCGTTTCCAGCATCATGGGACAGGCGGTCAGTCAGATCCTTTCTTCCTGTCTTCCGTATGCAGCCTATACGGCACTGACCTTTACGGCATACAAGATTCTGGCCATTCTCACAGGAAAGCAGGAGAAATAGCAGAGGCAGAGAATTTAACGGATACAGACGGAACTGTGTTAAGTATTCCATTCCATGAAAAAGAGACCAGAAAAGGTCCGGGCAGAATGAAGCTGTCCGGACCTTTTTGTGTCCTGCAGGAAAAGGAATTCGTTCCCGAGACGGTCACACAGCCTCTTTCTCCTGGCGGTTTTCTTTTGTCTGATTCAGAAAGAAAAACCCGTGAAGCCGGATGACTCCACGGGTTCAATCAGGATTCAGCAGACTGAATCTTTATTTCTCTGTATTTTCTGTTGTGTAATGATGCTTATGCGTATTGCTCTCTTCTACAACAGTCGTTCCGCCAAGGAAGGTCGGCAGGCTCTTTCCCTTTCTCTTCCAGGAAAGATACTCTGCAGTTGCCGTCCAGAGAACGTCTCCGGAAGAGTTCAGCGCAGTTTCCAGAGCGTCCTGAACAACGCCGACAATGAAGCCGACAGCAACAACCTGCATGGCGATTTCGTTGGAAATGCCGAACAGTGAGCAGGCCATCGGGATCAGCAGCAGAGAACCTCCGGCAACTCCGGATGCACCGCATGCAGCGAATGCGGACAGAATACAAAGGACGATCGCAGATGGAAGGTCAACGTTGATGCCCAGTGTATGTGCGCAGGCCATGGTCATGACGGAAATGGTTACGGATGCTCCGTTCATGTTGATGGTGGATCCCAGCGGGATGGATACGGAGTACATGTCCTCATCCAGACCGAGGCGCTTGCAGAGTCCCATGTTTACCGGGATGTTCGCCGCGGAACTTCTGGTGAAGAATGCGGTAATCGCAGAACCCTTGATGCATCTCCAGAGCAGAGGATACGGGTTTCTTCTCAGTACGATGAACTCGATCAGCGGGTTGACCAGCAGTGCTGCAGTCAGCATGCATCCGACCAGGAGCAGAAGCAGCTTTCCGTAGGTTGTGAAAATGGAAAGTCCGTTTGTGGATACGTTGGTGTAAACGATACCCATGATTCCGAACGGTGCGAAGTTGATGACCCAGCGTACACCCTGCTGAACCGCGTCGGAAAGGTCTTTCATGAAACGCTGTGAATTCGGTGCGGCAAAACGCTTCAGAGCAAGGCCGAAAATCACGGCCCATGCCAGAATGCCCAGGTAATTGGCATTGATCAGCGCATTGACCGGGTTATCGACGATATTCATCAGCAGATTGTGGACAATCTGTCCAAACCCCTGAACGACGCTGTCTGCGTGATAAGCCTTGGCGAATTTAATCGTCTGCGGAAACATAAAACTTCCGATAACTGCGACAACGCCGCCCATCGATGTACCAATCAGGTACAGAACGATGACTGTGCCGAAACGGCGGTCCAGCTTGCTGGACCCCTGACATAGTGCTGCAATAACGATGACGAATACCAGAACCGGCGCGATGGCTTTCAGTGCTCCGACGAACAGATCTCCGAGAATGGAGATGGCTGCCAGATGCTTGAAGGCGACACCAAGCACAGCTCCGATAACCAGCCCGATAATGATGCGGATGATCAGACTCGTATCATTATATTTGTGGGCAATCGCTTTTAGAACTGTCATAATGGTCCTCCTAACCAAATGTAAAAGTGATTGGATAAATTACATATTTATTTTACAACATATTTTTGTACTTGAAAACAGAAAAGACACGATAATTTTTTACTTTTTGCCATATTTTATGTACAGAATACAGTATACAATGCTGAAAACAGTGCACTGTCACTATTTGCGCAATGCAGCCGCAGCAGTTTTGACGGCAGATGTACCATTCTTGCGGCCGGTGAAAATTTGCGTGTTTTCGTGACAAAACAATAACTTAACAAGAGATTGACGGCAGTTTTGTTATCCGCTTCTGCCTTATAACCGCAAAACTCTGCAGTCTGCAGTATCTTCACGAGTGTAATTAAATAATTGAGATTTATTTCTGTAAATTTTCACAATTAAGGATGCATTAGTCACGCCTGGATGGTATAATAGGAAATGTATCAAAGAGAATTCATTTATAGTTGAAATATATAATGTACAATTAATAACTAAAGGAAAGGAATGTCACGATGCTTGAAAAGACAAATATCAAGAAGGCGAGACTCCTGTATATTCTGAGGCTGCTTTATGAGAAGACGGATAAGGATCATCCAGTAACGACGAATGAAATTCTGGAGTATATCAATTCTCTGGGAATGACAGCGGAGAGAAAAACCATCAAAACCGATATGAATCTGCTGATGGATATTGGCTATAAGATTGTGTTTATGAAAAGCTCGCCAAATCGTTACTACCTTGAAGAGCACGCTTTGTCCTACGATGAAATGAAGCTGCTGAAAGATGTAATCCTGTCATCTCCGCTTCTGACGGATAAGGAAGCCGAAAAACTGACGGAGAAAATCGCGAAGATGGGAAGCTGTTATCAGCATGATGCGCTGATGGGTCATGCTTCGGTTCTGCGTCACGCGCACCGCGATGAATCGCTGGAACTGGATGAGTATGCGGCAGTCAGCGATGCCATCGACAGGGGAAAGAAGATTCTGTTCCGCTATCTGGAATATACGCCGGACAAGCAGAGGGTTCTGCGCCATGACGGTGAAGTCTATAAGGCAACGCCGTACGCCTTCTGGTGTGATGAGTCGGGATGTCATCTGATCGCCTGGCTGGAGAAGCTGCAGGGAATTGCAGAATTCAGAGCGGAAAGACTGGAGAACGTTGAGGTTCTGGATGAAGACGGAGCTCCGCTGCCGGAGGGCATGGATCTGATGGATTACAGAAACAGGATTTTCGATCCGTTTAATGAGGACACAGTTTCTGTACAGCTGCTCTGTGAGAATTCCGTTATGAACGATATTATCGCAAAGTTCGGTGAAAATGTTAACACGCATACCATCAGCCGTAATCGTTTCCAGGTGACAGCAGCCGCGCAGCTCGGCCCTTCCTTCTATGCCTGGGTATTTAAATTCGGCGGAAAGGTGCAGATTAAGAGCCCGAAGCGTGCAGCTTCAGAATTCCAGCGCATGATTTATGCGCAGATGCGTTAGAGGCTGATGATGGGCACTTGTATCAATGTATATTTTATGCGGCACGGAGAGACGCCCTACAACCGTCAGCATCTGCTTCAGGGACAGAGAGACATCGCGCTGAATGAAGCGGGAAGAAAACAGGCGGAAGAGGCGTCAGAATGGTGCAGAAAGAGGGGCATCCGATTCTGCAGAGTCTATGCCAGTCCGCTGGACCGCGCCAGGGAGACCGCGGCTCTGGTCAGCGGATTTCCGGAAAAACAGATCATCACGGAAAAGCAGATCATCGAGATCGATTTTGGTCCGGTAGAAGGTAGAAAGTGGGAGGACCTGTCGGATGAGGAAATGGATTATATCAATGATCCGTGGAAGGGGAAGCCGATTGACGGCGTAGAAAGTGCGGATCACCTGATTGCCCGGGTCAGTGTCTTCCTTGATGCTTTGCGCAGGTCTGCAGGGAAAATTTCTGCGGACGGTGTGAAAACTGAGGGAATCGAATCTCCGTTTTCTTCAGGAGAGCACCCGGAAGAGAAATCTGTACTGGTGGTCACGCACGGCATGGCACTTCACGGGATTCTCACGGCACTGACGAAAGACCGCGGCCTCTGGAAGGTTCCGCTGGGAAACTGCTGTATTTTCCATTCCCGTCTGGATGAGGAGAATGGATATTCCATGCCGGAGCGGCTGACCCCGCCAGTGCCGACATTCCGGTAAAAACCGGTAATTAACCGATGCTTTCGATCGCATGCAGCAGGGCGGTCAGGGCATTCTATTCGTTATAGGAAAACAGGCAGGCGAATCATTTCCCCGCTCGCGGACATACAGCCGCGGACGGGGATTTTGTTATTTTGCACAAAAAACTGTGCAGAAATTGTCAGATGCGGTTGACAGATTGATAAATCTATGAGACACTAATTACCATAATAAACAGAAGAGATAGAGGCGCACCCGCTAATGAGTAGGTTTTCCTTATGGATGTACATATCCGGGAAACGGAAAGGTAGGGGTGCCGAGGTTGAATCTTTCATGTACGGGAGATTTCAGCTGGGCGTACAGAATAACATCTGTGCGACTGTCGCAGAGCGCGGATTTATTAAAGGCGCGTGAAGAATGCGGAGCGCTATCCTGGATTATTACCCTGGCGTGTTGTTTTTTGTCGTATGTGCAGCCCTTCCCGGAAGGGGGAGACTGAGTATGACGGAGCACGTTCCGTGCAGGAATTGTTCAGGCAGCTGATTTCGCATCAGCTGTTTATTTTTATGTCATTATCATTTTATCAAAGTTTCTAACTGAAGAGAGAGGAGATTGCTCATGAGTAATCAACAAGAAAAGAAGAGCAGACGAGGCATGGCCAGTCTGATCGCCTTCGGCGTGGTAATCGTGTTCCTGATTATTGCGGCGATGGTAACGACCAAGGCCAGTGCCAGAAACTCGGCATGGTCTCTGGTTCCGCCGATTATCGCCATCGGCCTTGCTCTTGTAACAAAGGAAGTATACAGTTCCCTGTTTGTCGGAATTATCGCCGGAGGTCTTCTGTATTCCGGATTTAGTTTTGCGGGAACCATGAACCACGTCTATAAGGACGGACTGATCGCATCCCTGTCTGACCACTACGACGTTGGAATCCTGATTTTCCTGGTCATTCTGGGTGTGCTGGTTGCACTGATGAACAAGGCAGGAGGGTCTGCAGCGTTCGGAAAGTGGGCGTCGAAGCATATCAAATCGAGAAGGGGAGCATCCATTGCGACGATTGTCCTCGGCATTCTGATTTTCATCGACGATTATTTTAACTGCTTGACAGTAGGATCTGTTATGCGTCCAATCACAGACCACCACCATATTTCCAGAGCCAAGCTCGCCTATCTGATCGATGCAACGGCTGCGCCGGTCTGTGTGATCGCCCCGATTTCTTCCTGGGCTGCAGCGGTTTCCGGTATGGTAAAAGGGCATAATGGCTTTACTGTATTTATTCAGTGTATTCCATATAACTTCTATGCGCTGCTGACCATCGTGTTCATGTTTTCTATTGTAATGACACAGACAGAGTTTGGCCCGATGGTTGCGCATGAAAGAAATGCGATCCACAATAACGACCTGTATACAACACAGGAGCGCCCTTATCCGGAAGAATCTGAAATTCCAAACAGCAGAGGAACGGTTGCGGATATGGTGATTCCGATCATCGTGCTGATTATCTGCTGCGTACTCGGTATGATCTATACCGGAGGATTCTTCTCGGGAACATCACTGGCTAAGGCATTTGCAGGAAGTGACGCATCTGTCGGACTGGCATACGGCTCCTTCTTCGCACTGGTCTTCACTCTGATCTTCTACATGGCACGCAGAATCATGAGCTTTGAAGAATTCATGGACTGCGTTCCGGAAGGATTCAAAGCCATGGTAGCCCCGATCCTGATTCTGACCTTTGCATGGTCCCTGAAGGCCATGACGGACAGCCTCGGATCTACCGTATTCGTAAAGCACTTCGTACAGACATATGCATCCAGCTACATGTCCCTGCTGCCGGCAGTTGTATTCATTATCGGCTGCATCCTGGCGTTTGCTACTGGTACATCCTGGGGAACATTCGGAATCCTGATTCCAATCGTCACCGGAATCTTCGGGTCTTCCGATTATAAACTGATGATCATTGCGATTTCCGCCTGCATGGCCGGCGCGGTTTGCGGAGATCACTGCTCACCGATTTCTGATACAACGATCATGTCCTCCGCGGGAGCACAGTGCTACCACATGAACCACGTATCCACACAGCTTCCATACGCGATGACCGTAGCAGCAATATCCTGTATTACCTACGTCATTGCCGGATTCACCAGAAGCGCCTGGATTTCCCTCCCATGCGGCATCCTCATGGTCATCCTGGCCCTGCTCTTCATCCGCAAGATCAACCCGAACGACGACATGAGAACCGCAGCCATCGGAGCCGTAGACGCAGATACGCTATAGGGAGAACTAGCCTTGCGACTGGCGAGCCGCACGTCGTAATGGCGCTTGTTCTCATGAGCGGGAGCGCAAGCGAACCGCGAATGATGAGAAGGCCTTATGCTTTCGCCGCCTGAGAGAGCGAGCCAAAGGCGAAGCTCGATCAGCAAGCGGAACGTCGTATATATCCAAGATACCGATGACCAAGAGACGAGTGCATAGCCACCCGTCTCTTTTACGTGTTTGGAGTCGGGAAACCCGCCCAAAAGGAGCCATTTCCCGACTCTGTTTTTTTTCAGTCGGGAAATCCGGCCTTCATGGTGATTTTCTCGACCCATTCCTACTACACCAACCTGTACATGCAGTACAGCTTTATCCGAGATAAAGGTGAGATGCATTTCACCCCGCCGGTACAGACTATCTACGCTGCCCGTCAGGCCATTAAAGAATACTGGCAGGAAGACATCGACGGATTCAATCAGGCAATGGAAGACAGCCTGAAGGAAATGGGCGTCAGACTTCCTCTTGAAAAGTAAATTCACTTTCTCATCAATCAGTGACAAAAGTAAAAGGGCGGAATCCTGTGGAAATATTCCTTCAGGATTCCGCCCTTTTCATCAAGGGAAAACGCCTTTTTATGGATTGCAGTTTTTGCACGGACGGTAGCCGTGTTCAATCAGAAATGAGCGTTTCACCCTCATGGTGCGCTTGTTCTTTTCCAGGGTCCGTTTTGCCGAGCTGCAGGACGGCAGGTGGAAGACCCTGGTGTTGACGTTGACGACATATGTATGACGCGCATTGTCGTGGTGTGAAGAAGACTGACTCGAGCTTCCATTGCTGTAGGTCGGCGTGCTTCCGCCGTGAGTGCCGCTTTCACCGTTCGTGGCGGTGCTGCCGCCGGTTGCGTAGTTGATTTTTACACCCGGCTGGACGTTATAGCAGTAAATGTTGAATTTTACGCCGCGGCCGTGGTCTTCAACGGATTCTGCTTCCATGTGGACGCCGCGGGCCACGAGTTCGTGACCTTTGAAGATCGGCGTTACCCGGTACAGGACGTGATTTCCGGAGCGCTTGATGTAGTCTGCGACTTCCGACTCGAATGGCTCCATTCCCTGTACGTTCATGTATCTTGTTCCGGTGATCAGGTTGCGCTCGTTGGCGTTTTCTCCGGTCAGCTGGTAGCCGATAAGGTGGCAGCGGTTGTAGAGATATTTTCCGTCAACAAAGGAATAACGGATGGTGTGCCATCCGGTCGGTTTGATCATGCCGATGCTGCCGCGTTCGGTGGTTGGCATCAGGTCGCGTCCGATGCTGGAAACAGCGGTCGTGCAGCGTCCCAGTGAATCCAGAGAACCATACCTCTCATAAGAGCGTCTGGTCAGCTGGGAAGAGGAGAAGGCCGGAGTATTTCCGTTCAGTGTCGTGTAAGGACTGTTTTTATAGGCCGGAACTTTGGATAAGTTGACGGCGCCGGATGAGCTTCCTGCTTTTACTCCTGATGCATTGGCCGCGCTTGCCGAGACGGCGTGATGCAGTTTTTTCGACCCGTCCTGACGGGAAGTTGTTTTTTCCTGTGATGACGCAGTATTGCTGTGATGCGTGCTGCTTCCGGATGAAGAGGTCGTGCCGCATCCGGCCATCGTAAAGGTCATGGCCAGAGCCAGCAGCAGGGTCAGCAGCAGCCGGCGGCTGCGTTTTGCGGACTTTGACCGCCCTTCCATTTTCTTTTCGTTCATAGTAATTCCCCATTTCATGAATTCTGTGCATAACTTTACCTTAGAAATAATACGGTAAGGTTCTGATTCAGTATACCATGAAAACAAGTGTTCATACTATAGCAATGAAGAATTTTATCTTTTTCCTGAATGCCGGGTGTGACGAATCTGACTGTTTCCCTTCTGATGGATATAGGGTATAATAATTAATACTGTGTTTAAATGGAATGAGAACGTTTGTTTTTTGCAGATGTTCTCTGTGAAATAAGGAATGGGTGTTATTCATGAAGACAATCGGGAAGTTTATCAAGTACTACAGGCCCTACCGCGCGGTTTTCTATTTTGACTTATTCTGCGCGGCCGTGATCAGCATCGTGGATCTGGCCTTTCCGCAGGCGCTCAGAGTGCTGACGAAGACGCTGTTCCTGAAGGATGGTCAGGCGATTCTGCACCGGCTGCCGCTGATTGCGGCGGGCTTCTTCGCTGCCTACATCATTCAGGCCCTTTGTAAATACTACGTCAGCTGTCAGGGCCACATCATGGGCGCCCGGATGGAGCGGGACATGCGGCAGGAACTGTTCGAGCATTATGAGAAGCTGTCCTTCTCCTATTACGACAAAAATAATACGGGTCAGATGATGAGTAAGCTGGTCTCCGACCTGTTTGATATCTCGGAAATGGCCCATCACGGACCAGAAAACCTGTTTATTTCCATCGTCAAGCTGATCGGATCCTTTGTCTTTCTGTTCCTGATTCAGTGGAAACTGGCGTTCATCCTTGCCGGGGTGGTTTTTGTCATGATTCTGGTGAGCCTGAGGCAGAACAACCGGATGCAGATGACTTTCACGGACAACCGCAGAAAGATCGGTGACATCAACGCATCCCTGCAGGATTCGCTGTCGGGAATCCGCATGGTGCAGGCGTTTGCAAATGAAGACATCGAAAAGCAGAAGTTCGATGCCGGAAACGAGGCTTTCCTTGTTTCCAAGAAGGACAATTACCGGGCGATGGGAACCTTCCAGAGCGGAAATACCTTCTTTATCGGCATGATGTATCTGGTGACGCTGGTATTTGGCGGTTATTTCATCGCAAAAGGGGAGATGACAGCGTCGGATCTGGCCATGTACGCCATCTATATAGGAATTTTCATCAGCCCGATTCAGATTCTGGTGGAGCTGACGGAGATGCTGCAGAAGGGCTTCTCGGGATTCAAGCGTTTCCGTGAGGTCATCGAGGCGGAGCCGGAGATCGTCGATGCGCCGGATGCGGAAGATCTGAAGGACCCGGAGGGGGACATCAGCTTCCATCATGTAGCCTTTAAATATGATGAAAATGAAGATGTCTTAAACGATATCGACTTTACCGTTCCGCACGGAGAGTCCATCGCGCTGGTGGGACCTTCCGGCGGAGGAAAGACGACCATCTGCTCCCTCCTTCCGAGATTTTATGATGTGACGAAGGGAAGTATTGAAATCGCCGGGCAGGACGTCCGGAAAATCCGCCTGGAGTCTCTGCGAAAGACCATTGGAATCGTCCAGCAGGATGTCTATATTTTCTCCGGGTCGATAAAAGAAAATATTGCTTATGGAAAGCCGGGCGCTTCTGACGCGGAGATTATCCGTGCTGCAAAAGAAGCGGATCTCCATGAGTTCATTATGTCACTTCCGGACGGATACGAGACTTTTGTAGGCGAGCGGGGAACCAGGCTGTCCGGCGGCCAGAAACAGAGAGTTTCCATCGCGAGGATCTTCCTGAAGAACCCATCGATTCTGATTCTGGATGAGGCGACCAGCGCGCTGGATAATGAAAGTGAGCAGTACATCCAGAAGAGTCTGGAGAAACTGTCGGAGAACCGCACAAGCATCACGATTGCCCACCGTCTGTCGACGATCAGGAATGCGGATGAAATCCTGGTGATTGAAAACGGCGTGATCAGTGAAAGAGGAACGCACAGCCAGCTGCTTCAGCAGGGCGGAACCTACGCGAAGTACTGCCGTCTGGCGGAGAACTAGGACAGATTCTTCCCGGACAGCAGAGAAATGACCGGACCGGTCATCACAGGATAGAAAAGTTCAAAAAAACAGCGATGCCTCCCGGGGAAATAGTAATCCTCAGGAGGCATTTTTTAATGATGCGGGTTACAGTCCGTGATTCCCTTACGCATTCTTTTTTGTCACAAGGCCGATGCTGCCGTAGGCGCAGAAGGCGATAATGTTGCAGATGACGATGCTGGCGCCGCTCGGGGTTCCGAACAGGTAGGAGAGGATCAGGCCGATCCAGACGCAGAGCACGGAAATGACAGAGGAGTTCAGGATGACGGTCCGGAAGGTCTTGCAGAGGCGCATGGAGGTCAGCGGCGGGAAGACGATCAGGGCAGAAATCAGCAGCGCTCCCATCATCCGCATGCCCAGAACGATGACCAGGGCCGTGAGAAGGGCGATGATAATGTTCAGAAGGCCTGCATTGGTTCCGGTCGCTCTTGCAAAGTTCTCGTCGAAGGTGACGGCGAATATCCGGTTGTAAAACAGGATAAACAGAAGCAGGACGACGGCGGAAAGGCAGATGCTGAGGACGATGTCATCGTGGGACATGCTCAGGATACTGCCGAACAGATAGTTATAGACATCGACGTTCATGCCGTTGGTCATGGAGATGATCATGACGCCCACGGCCATGGAGCCGGTGGAAATCAGTGCGATGGCGGCGTCTCCGTTGACGCGGCTGTTCTGGGCGATCCAGAGCATCAGCACGGACGCGGTGACCACAATCGGAATGGCGATGGCCATCGGCGCGGCGTTCAGGGCTGTCGCGAGGGCGAGGGCGCCGAATCCGACATGGGACAGTCCGTCTCCGATCATGGAGTAGCGCTTCAGGACCAGGCTGACCCCCAGCAGCGCCGCGCAGAGAGCGATCAGCGTGCCGGCGATGAATGCGCGGACCATGAAGGGATATTCCAGCATTTCTTTCATCAGACTAAGCATATTCCTCCCCCTTTCTGTTTTCTGATTCCGGCTTTAGCGGCGGAATGGATTCTGCGATACTGGCTGCGTCTTCCAGATGATCCTGATGCTGGCTGAGAAGGCCTGCATCCTCAGATTCTCCGATAAATTTCCGTCCGATGTCACTTTCGATGTATTCTTCCGTCGTGCCGTAGAACAGCTGCTGCTGGTGAAGCTGCAGAATGTGTTTTGCATACTTCAGGGCGGCGTGCATATCGTGGGAAACCATGATAATGGTAATACCTAGCTGCTTGTTAATCCTGTCGATCAGATCATACATTTCCTGTGTAACGACCGGATCCAGGCCTGCCGCTGGCTCGTCCAGAAGGAGAATTTTTCTGGTGGCGCAAAGCGCACGCGCAAGTAGAACCCTCTGTTTCTGTCCTCCGGAAAGTTCTCGGAAACACTTGTTTTTCAGCGGCGTGATGCCCATCCGTTCCATGTTCTGCGCTGCAAGTTTTCTTTCTTTATGGGTGTAGAAGGGGCGCCTCTTCATCTGGTTCAGGCATCCGGACAGCACGACCTCGCTGACACTGGCCGGAAAATCCTTCTGGATCTGTGTGGTCTGCGGAAGGTAGCCGATGTCGCTTGCGCTCAGTCCGTCCCCGTATGTAATGTTCCCGGAAGACGGCTTCTTCAGCTGCAGGAGCCCCTTGATCAGGGTGCTTTTTCCTGCGCCGTTTTGTCCGAGAATATAGAGGTAGTCGCCGTTTTCTACATGAAAGTTCAGGTCTTTCAGTGCGTAGAAGCTGGATTCGTATCTCATGGTTAAGTTTTTGCAGCTAATTAAGTTCATCAGTCATCATCTTTCTTTTCTATATGAATATGTCTGTGTTCTGCAGTATGATTCCGCCGGCAGAAGCTCTGCCGCGCACGGTGCTGCTGCGCTGTGAATCAGTGATTCAGCGCGTAGTTTAAAACTTTTACATTATGCTCCATCATGGACAGGTAGGTCACACCGGCCTGTTTCTGCTTTGCCGTGACATTGTGGCAGGAGTAAAAGGTCATGCGGCGGGCCCCGGTGACTTCGCAGATGGAATTGGCCATCTGGTGGTTCGACAGTTCGATCGTGAACACGACCGGAATGTGGTCTTTCTTTACCTTATCAGTCAGGAAGGACACAGTCTTGGCGCTCGGCTCGGTGTTTGCCGAGCAGCCGGAGAATGCCGCGTAGTATTTCAGCCCCAGTTCATCCGCCAGATACCGGAGTGGGAAACGGTCGGCGAAGATGATTTCTTTCCTCTTCGAATGGGAAACGACCTTTTTAAACTGCCGGTCCAGACGGGAAAGTTTTCTTACGTAAGCCGCAGTATTCGCTCTGTAGTCATCGGCGTGCTTCGGGTCAAGTTTCTGCATTTCCATTGAGATTTTTTTCGTGATCTCAATGGCCTTTACCGGCGAGGTCCAGACGTGTTCGTCCAGATCCTTTGCGTGTTCATTCCGTTCAGCCGGGTTTTCCTGCATGCCTTCGGATTCTTCTTCGGTTACCGTGCTGGTCAGGTCGATCAGCTTGATGGACTTCGGCGCCTTATTTCCCATGGATTGTAAAATCTTCTTTACCCATGTGTCGTTGTCTCCTCCGACATAGATGAAGAGGTCGGCATTCTGGATTTCCCGGATGTCCTTAGGAGTCGGCTCGTAGGAATGGGCCTCTTCACCAGGCTTTAAGAGCATTTTTACCTCCGCATCTTTTCCTCCGATCTGTCTTGCAAAATCGTAGGGGGTAAAGATCGTGGCGACGATTTTCAGCTTGTGGGATGCCGGGGAGGATTTCTCCTTGCCGGCTGTTTTTTGCCTCACGCAGGCAGAAGTGAGTGCCGCCGTGAGGACCAGGAGAAGAGAAAGCAGAATGACGGAAAGTCTGCGCATCTGAATTCTGTTATTTCTCATGGTGATCCGCTTCCTTCTTTTTCTTTTCTTCTTCCTCCAGAAGCCGGCATTCTTCGCAGATGCCATAGAGGACTGTGCGCCCCGGGTCCAGGGTGAACCCGTGTCCCGTCTGGATGTGATCGGTGATTTTCTTCATCTCTTCACAGTGCAGGTGGATCAGGCGGCCGCAGCGTTCGCACATCATGTGGTACTCGCCCGGATGGCAGCGCGTTTCTTCATTTAAATATTCATAGCAGGCGCTCTGTCCGCTGCCATTCTCATATTTCCGGACCTGATTCTCCGCCACCAGCCGGTCCAGGGTCCTGTAAATCGTAGTGGTTCCGATATGTATTCCTTTATCTTCCAGCAGACGCTGAAGAGACCCGGCAGTCACGTGTTTTCCCGGATGCTGCTTCAGATAGTCCAGGATTGCGTCCTTCTGCCGCGTCTTGTATTCTGATTTTGACATTGTTTTCGCTTCCTTCTCGTAAAATGAAAACCGTTTTCAGTTTTATATCATATACAGAAAATGGAAGTTTGTCAACTGCCTGTATACACGCCCTGGTTATTTCTTTTTTTCGTGTGGTATACTTTAGGAGATGCCTTCCGGCGTGCACTGGTGCAGGTGAGACAAAATACTCCCGGGCGGCGGGCCGAAGGGAAAGGAGAAATGTGTATGACAGAAAAAGAGCTCCAGAAATATCAGGACGGCTTGTTATCCTGTGCTCTGTTTAAAGGAATGGATCTGTCCGAAATCGGACACTGTCTGTCCTGCAGCGGATCCCGGGTGAAGAGATACGGCCGGGGCGAACAGGTTTTTAATGAAGAAGATCACCCGGAGTATCTGATGATCCTGCTTTCCGGAAAGGTTCAGGTTGGTAAAGAATATCTGGACTGCAGGAGGGCGGTGATGGCGGATTTTACGGAGCCGGGGGAGATGTTCGGCGAGGTCCTGCTGTTTTTAGATAAGGAGAATTACGAATACTACGCAGAGGCGCAGAAGGCTTCCGATCTTCTTTTGATGCCGAAGAATTTTACCTTCCAGTCCTGCGGAAATGCCTGTGAATGGCACCAGAAGCTGATTCATAATATGATTGCCGTGTTTGCAAAGAAAGCGTATTTCTTAAACCGGAGGCTGCAGATTATGAGCTGCTCGACTCTGCGGCAGAAAATCGCGAAGACCCTGCTGGTCTACTTATCCGATCATCCGGGAAAAGCATTTGCCATGAGTCAGGCAGATCTTTCAGAATTTCTGAATGCGGCAAGACCTTCCGTGTCCAGAGAACTGAATCATATGAAGGAAGAAGGCCTGATCTGTATGGAAAAGCGGAAGATCACCGTGCCGGATCTGGAACGGCTGATGGATCTGCTCTAGCCATTCCGGATATTCGGGATGCTGATATTAAAAGTTTTGCAAGAAGGGAATAAAATCTTGCGAAATGTAACATTTGTTATCGAAACAGCTCTGGGGCCGTGCTATACTTCAGTTGTTGTTTGAAAGAAGCGCGTCGGAAAGGACGCAGGGAATAAAAGAAATCATCTAAAGGAGGATATTATGGAAGATAAGATGTTTTGTTTTCAGTGCCAGGAGACAGCAGGAAATAAAGGATGCACCAAGGGCGGCGTATGTGGAAAGAAGCCGGAGACTGCAGGACTGCAGGATCTGCTGATCTACGTGACAAAGGGACTGTCCGCAGTTACAACAAGAATGCGTGACGAGGGCAAGGAAGTTCCAAGAGATGTTGATCACATGGTAACAGAGAACCTGTTCACTACAATCACAAACGCAAACTTCGATGACACAGCAATTAAAGAGAGAATTACAGAGACTCTGTATGAGAAGGAAAAGCTGCTGCATCAGATAGACAGCCGCGACAACCTGCCGGAAGCTGCAGAGTGGAACGGACCGGAAGAGGCTTATGAAGAGAAGGCAGCATCCGATGAGGTCGGTGTTCTGGCTACTGTAGATGAAGATATCAGAAGCCTCCGCGAGCTGATCACTTACGGACTGAAGGGACTGGCTGCTTACACAAAGCATGCAAACGTTCTCGGCAAGGAAGATCCGGATGTTGACGCATTCGTTCAGAAGGCACTGGCTCAGACACTGGATGACACAATGACTGCTTCCGAGTACATAAACCTGACTCTGGAAACTGGAAAGAACGGTGTTCAGGGAATGGCTGACCTGGATGAGGCTAACACATCCGCTTACGGAAACCCGATCATTTCCGAGGTTAACATCGGAACAAGAAACAATCCGGGAATCCTGATTTCCGGACATGACCTGAAGGATCTGGAAATGCTGCTGGAGCAGACACAGGGAACAGGCGTTGACGTTTACACCCATTCCGAGATGCTGCCAGGAAACTACTATCCGGCATTCAGAAAGTATGACAACCTGGTTGGTAACTACGGAAATGCATGGTGGAAGCAGAGAGAAGAGTTCACTTCCTTCCATGGTCCGATCCTGATGACTACCAACTGCATCGTTCCGCCGACAGCCAACAGCACATATAAGGATAAGATGTTCACAACAGGCGCTGCAGGCTTCCCGGGCTGCAAGCACATCGAGGCAGACGAGAACGGTCACAAGGACTTCTCCGAGATCATCGAGCTCGCAAAGAAGTGCGAAGCACCAGAGCAGATTGAAGAGGGAACAATCGTCGGAGGATTTGCTCACGCGCAGACCCTGTCCCTTGCTGACAAGATCGTTGAAAACATCAAGAACGGTTCCATCAAGAAGTTCATCGTTATGGCTGGATGCGACGGCCGTATGAAGAGCAGAGAGTACTATACAGAGTTCGCAAAGGCTCTGCCGAAGGACACAATCATTCTGACAGCAGGCTGCGCAAAGTATAAGTACAATAAGCTGAACCTGGGCGACATCAATGGAATTCCGCGTGTTCTGGATGCAGGACAGTGCAACGACTCCTTCTCCCTGGTTATGATCGCTATGGCACTGAAGGATGTATTCGGACTGGATGACATTAATGACCTGCCGATCGAGTTCAACATTGCATGGTATGAGCAGAAGGCTGTCATCGTACTCCTCGCTCTCCTGTCCCTGGGCGTAAAGAACATTCACCTCGGACCGACTCTGCCGGCATTCCTGTCACCTACTGTTGCACAGGTTCTGGTCGACACTTTCGGAATCGCAGGAATCGGAACAGTAGAAGACGACATCAAGCTTTTCACTGCTGAGAAGGAGACAAAGGCTGACGCAGCAGAGGAAACAGCGGACGATGCTTCTGCTGAGGGTCCGGTTACATCCGACATGCTGGTTGGAGAAATCCTCGCTCAGTTCCCGGAGACTGCAGAAGCTCTGATGAACTGCGGCATGCACTGCCTGGGCTGCCCGTCCTCCCAGATGGAGTCCCTGAGAGATGCCTGCTATGTACACGGACTGGATGTCAATGCAGTACTGAAGGCTGTTAACGATGCAGTTGGAAAATAGGCTGTAAGAATAAGAAATATAGCAATAAAGCAATAAACATCCCGGGCGGCGTCAGACTGATGCCGCCCGGAAATTAAAAAAGAAGGTCCGTGCAGCATGGATGCCGCTTCGGAATCCCTTCCTGAATAAGAGGAGAATAGAAATGAGTAAGTTCCTTGGACCGATTCACTTCTGGCTGTATCACAAGATCCAGCTTCAGGAGGGAATGACGGACGCAATCGTGAAATACGGAAAAGAAAATAATTGGAATGTTCTTGCAGATTCTGCTTTGTCGGAAGATGTAAAGCCGGTGGAGATGCCGCAGCTGGACACCGTCATTGACGGAGGAAATATCCACGGATGGCTGCAGGCGAGAATCGGAGCCGCAGAGGACAGAAGTGCCAGACTTGTAACCGCCATTCTGGATGAGGATGCTTCCCGCCTGGATGATCTGAAAAAGGCGGCGAAGGCATTTGGTGAAGAGAACAAGGCAGAGGTTCACGATGCGCAGGAAGCCTATCAGCTGCTGAATGACAGCCTGCTGGACGGTATGCCTTGCGACAATGTCAATCAGCTGACCGAAAAATCGGAGGACCGTGTCTGCTGGAGCAGGGTGCAGGATATGCATGCGGGAAGCTACCAGGTTCTTGGTAAGGACGATGCGCCGTATTATGCCCTGCGTGAGGCCATGGTTTCCGGCATGCTGGAAGGCAGCGGTTATAAGTATTCTGATCATGATGGATCCTGCGTAATCAAGAAGGCAGATGTAAAGCTGGGGATGTACGCCGTCGATCTGATGATGGAAGAGCACCAGAACATCCACTACATGCTGCAGGTCGTTGACCGGATCTGCTGCGGAATTCTGGAGGGCGCAGACGTTGATGCAGACGAGATCAGAAGGATTATCGACTTCATCAGAAAATACGCGGACCGTCATCATCATGGAAAGGAAGAGGATTTCCTTTTCCCGAGAATGGTGAAGGACCTGGGAACCGTTGCGGAGAATCTGATCACGCACGGCATGCTGGTGGAGCATGACCTGGGAAGAGACCATGTCCGCGAGGCTGAGGAAGCGCTGAATCTCTATGAGAAAGAGCCGAAGACAGAGCACAAGCTGCAGCTGATCGCCCATCTGATGGGTTACGCCAACCTGCTTCAGCGCCACATCGAGAAGGAAAACAACGTCGTCTATACCTTTGCGAATAACCAGCTTTCTGAAGAGGCAAAGGAAGAAGTCAATCAGAAGTGCCGTGACTATGAGCGCAAGCCGCAGTCGATGATCACCAGAGAGCTTCACCTTTCCTTCCTGAAGAAGATGATGGAGAAGTACGGGGTAACAAAAGACGACTAGACTGTAAAGCATTGAAGCAGTAATCAACCATAACAGAGATCACTCCCATGAGGCAGATGTTCTGCCTCTGATAATTAGATGATATTGCAGAAAACGGCTGAAGTGTGAGTCAGCCGTTTTCTGCTTTTTGCTGGAAGGAGATCCCCGGCCATGAGGAGTTATGGAAGGGCGGTTATCCGGGAAACTTGCTGCCGCCAGACGGACAGACAATACAAGAAAAAAGGCCTTCCATGATTGGTTGAAATCACAGAAGGCCTCTTATATAGGTATAGGGTTTTTACAGATTTATTTTGTTGTTTCTCTATTTTCCAAGATAGAGGGACTGCTTTGCCAGTACCAGGTTCAGAATGGTATCATTTGCAGGTGTCGGGATGTTATATTTCTTTCCTAACTTTGATACTGCTCCGTTAATAATGCGGATTTCCGTTTCTCTGTGATGAATGACATCCTGCACCATCGAACTGATTGTCTCGTCAGTCTTGCGGGAGACATCATAGGCATGTTCCAGTTCTTCTTCGTAATTTAAAGTGCATCCGTCTGCGTTGGCTACGAGAATTGCCTCACCGATCAGCATTTCTGTCAGCTTGTTTGCATATGGATTCTGGCTGATGAAGCCGTTCTTAGTCTCAAGCAGCGCGCTGACACCGTTAATGGCAACATTTGCCAGCAGTTTATGCCAGATGGCATTCATGACGTTGTCATGGACATCAACATCCAGATCTGCTGCACGGAAAGCTTCTGCCACTTCAAGTACCTTCTCCTTAGGTGCCTTGATGGTTCCGATATTCATTGCGCCATAGCCAGTATGCTTGACATGTCCCGGTTCTACTGGAGTTGCTCCGAATGCCGTATTTCCAATCACGATCTGTTCTTCCGGAACAACCTTGGCAATCTCATCATAATTTCCATAGCCATTCTGCAGGCACATAACCATGGTATGCTTATCGATCATCGGAAGGGCATTTCTGACAGCCGATTCCAGATACTGATAGTGAACAAATACAACGAGGATATCGACAACTCCGATTTCCTTCGGGTCAGTGGTGGCAATGGCAGGATGAACGGCAACCGTTTCTCCGTTTCCATGACCCGGAGCGCACTGATCTACCAGGATTCCATGTTCTTTAACGGCATTGATTACCTTCTCTGATGTATCCAGAACACAGACCTCATGTGCCTTTACTAAATAGCTGGCATAGCAGCTGCCAATTGCTCCGCATCCAACAAATCCAATTCTCATGATAAATAAGCTCCTTTCAGTCTTTTATCCAGGCAATAATTCGACCCGGTATTCCGCCGGCTTTCCCAGTCTATTAACATCCTACGTAGCATGTATATATCATCCTACGTCCTATCATGGTTTGACTGTAACACATATTTGTTCTTCTGTCAAAACTTTATTTATCCATTTCATTATTTTGACAGGGCTCTTCTGCAGTGTTAAGATAATGAATACAGAAGAATAACATGTACGTACATAAAGGGGAGCTGAAAGGCTGAGAAAGGTAATAACCTGACCCTGAAAACCTGATTTGGATAATGCCAGCGGAGGGATTATGGAAGATGAATTTTGAAGGGGCTGTTCCGGAAAGGAAGGCCCCTTTTTCAATGCGATCGGCATTTTCCTTGCTGCAGGCGGAGTTTCAGAGGGGCTTTCCGATTGAGGCTTCGCTGCGCGCATGCTTCTTCCTGCGGCGGATTGGGGGCACCACCTTCGGCCGCAATAGAAAATTAGTGCGTTTCTGAGAAAGGAGATCTCAAGATGAAGATGAAAACCGCATTAACAATCGCTGGATCGGATTCCAGCGGAGGCGCTGGAATTCAGGCAGACATTAAGACGATGACGGCCAACGGAGTTTATGCCATGAGCGCGATTACCGCTCTGACGGCACAGAACACCACCGGCGTTGCCGATGTCCTGGAGTCCACGCCTGAGTTTCTGGGAAAGCAGCTGGACTGCATTTTTACAGATATTTATCCGGACGCGGTAAAGACAGGAATGGTATCCTCTAAGGAACTGATTGCAGTAATTACGGAAAAGCTGGAGCAGTACGGCGCAAAGCACATCGTCGTGGATCCGGTTATGGTAGCGACCAGCGGTGCGCGGCTCATCAGCGAAGATGCCGTAGATGCCTTGAAGAATAAGCTTTTGCCGCTGGCAGAAGTGATTACACCGAACATCCCGGAGACGGAAGTCCTGGCGGAGATGCCGGTAAAATCAGAAGAAGACATGATTACCGCTTCAAAGAAGATCATGGAGCATTACGGCTGCGCTGTCCTCTGCAAGGGCGGCCATCAGCTGAGCACCGCCAATGACCTGCTGTTTGACGGGGAAGGCGCACACTGGTTCAGAGGAAAGCGGATCGACAATCCGAATACCCACGGAACGGGCTGCACCCTGTCCAGCGCCATTGCGTCCAATCTCGCAAAGGGCCGGGACCTGAAGACTTCCGTCCGCCTCGCAAAGGCGTATATTTCCGGCGCGCTGGCAGCCATGCTGGATCTGGGAAAGGGCAGCGGCCCGATGAATCACGCGTTCAGAATTGAAGGAGAGTACGGAGATCTGCTTCCGGAGGAGGACGCAGATGACTAAAAAAACTTCGACTTTCAGCAACGCGCTGATCTGGTTCGGCGCAGGCGTGTCCATCGCGGAAATCCTGACCGGCACGTATTTTGCGGGACTTGGCTTTAAGAAGGCTCTTCTCGCAATTCTGCTGGGCCATCTGATCGGCGGCGTCATGATGCTCCTGGCCGGTCTGATCGGAGGATTTGAAGAAAAGAGCGCGATGGAAACTGTCAGCATGAGTTTCGGAACCGTCGGCTGCAAGCTGTTCGCGATCCTGAATGTCCTGCAGCTTCTCGGCTGGACGGCCATCATGACCTACGACGGAGCCGTTTCCGCCCAGTCGATTTTCCATATGGGTGTCTGGTTCTGGGCGCTGATCATGGGAGTTCTGATCCTGATCTGGATTCTGGTTGGCGTGACCAATCTGGGAAAACTCAGCCTGGTTTCCATGGTCCTGCTTCTGATTCTGTCGGTGATCCTCTTCAAGCTGGTTTTCTTCAGCGGGAACAGCATGGGGAAGGTTTCAGCGGGAACGCTGACCTTCGGAGGCGCCGTAGAGCTTGCGGTTTCCATGCCGCTCAGCTGGCTCCCGCTGATTTCCGACTACACGAGGGAGGCGGAGAAACCGGCCGCGGCCGCTGCAGCAAGCGTGGTGACCTACAGCATCGTTTCCGTCTTCATGTTCGTGATTGGAATGGGAGCATCGCTGTTTACCGGAGAGACGAACATCGCCGTCATCATGACCAAGGCGGGTCTTGGAATCGCCGGACTTCTGATCGTCATCCTGTCCACAGTAACGACAACCTTCCTGGACGCATACTCCGCGGGGGTATCCAGCGTGACGGTTTATCATAAGATCAATGAGAAGCACGCGGCGCTGATCGTAACGATTATCGGAACTGCCGGCGCCATGATGTTTAACATGGATAACATCACTAATTTCCTGTATTTCATCGGAAGCGTTTTTGCGCCGATGATTGCCGTGCAGGCGGCGGATTACTTTATCTTGAAGAGGGCGGACTGTGAAGACCGTTTCAACAGGGTCAACCTGATTGTCTGGCTGATTGGTTTCATTCTTTACCGCTGGCTCATGACGGTGAATACCCCGGTGGGGAATACCCTTCCGGATTTCGTCATTACCATGGTAATCTGCGTGATTGCGAACCTTCTTGCAGGCAGAGGCCGCAGGAGGGCCTAGACAAAAAATTACCGTATGACGGGAAAAAACAAGGAGTCTCCTTGCTTCAGGCCGTCGGAAAGCTTTTGGTTTTCAAGGCTTTCCGGCGGCCGTTTTCTTTTTGTCCGGGAAAATAAACATAAGTTAGACTTGTTTCATGATACCCTATGGGGGTATAATGCATGTGTCAGCGAGAGATGAAAAAAGACAGAAGATAAATCACTGCCGAGGAGGGGATAGAATGTCGTGTGAAGCATGTGAGAAGATGCCGGATGAGCAGAATCCGCCAAAGCACGCGGATGCTGCAGTCCACGCGGACGGATCGGTGACGGTCGACGACGGATGCTGCAAGATGAAGAAGCGTTCGCCCAAAGAGTACCGGGACCTGGTTAACCGGCTGAGCCGCATTGAAGGACAGATCCGGGGAATCCGGAGGATGATCGAGGAAGATGCCTACTGCCCGGATGTGCTGAGACAGTCCTCGGCCGCGGCAGCAGCGTTGAACAGTTTCAATAAGGTGCTTCTGGCCAGTCATATCAAGACCTGTGTCGCCGATGACATCAGAAATGGAAAGGATGAATCCATCAACGAGCTGGTGAATATGCTGCAAAAAATGATGAAGTAGCCGGAGAAAGGGGGATTCACAATGAACGTTGGAGTTATCGTTGTAATAGCCGTTATTGCCTTGATTCTTGTTTTTGCCATCAGAAAGTCGATTAAAACCGTTAAAGGCGGATGCTGCGGCGGTGGCGGCGGAGATCTGAAGCCGCTGAAGAAGGAACTGGACGGCAAGGTCGTTTCTGAAAAGGTCATGCACATCGACGGAATGCACTGCAAGAACTGCCAGTACCGCGTGCAGAGAGCGCTGGACCGGATCGACGGGGTATCTTCCGATGTAAGCTTCAAGAAAAACCAGGCGATTGTAAAGATGGACCGCGAGGTTTCCGACGAGCGTCTGTCTTCCGCAGTAACGAATACGGGATATGAGGTTTCCGGAATTGAAACGGTTCCGGTAGCGTAAGAACATACATGGCACAGGCAGGGGTAAAGCAGAATGCCTTGGAAATAAGGGGATCTGAGGCGTGCGCCTGATGCGGAAATCTGGGATAAGGAAAAGAGATTGCGGTTGTCAGGGTATTGATAAGGAAAGGAAAAAGAGATGAAGCAGGATTATAACGTTACGGGAATGAGCTGTGCGGCCTGCCAGGCGAGAGTCGAAAAGGCTGCAGGAAAAGTTCCCGGTGTGGAGAGCTGCACCGTCAGCCTGCTGACCAACTCCATGAGAGTTGAAGGTGATGTGTCTCCGGGCGAAATTATCAGGGCTGTGGAGGATGCGGGATACGGCGCCGAGCTGAAGGGCGGCGAAGCGAACAAGTCCACTGCGGATATGTATGCAGAAGAAGAGAAGGCGCTGGAGAATAAGGACGTGCCGGTGATGAAGAAGAGACTGATTTCTTCCGTCATCTTCCTGCTGGCGCTGATGTATTTCTCTATGGGCCACATGATGTGGAACTGGCCGCTGCCGTCCTTCTTTGAGGGAAATATGGTGGCAGTAGGCATTCTGGAAATGCTGCTGGCCGGAATTATCATGGTGATCAATCAGAAATTCTTTATCAGCGGATTTAAGTCGCTGATTCACAGAGCGCCGAACATGGACACGCTGGTCGCAATGGGCTCGATGGTGTCCTTTGCATGGAGTTTCGTCGTACTTCTGAAGATGACCAGAGACCAGATCACCGGTGGAGACGCTGCGGCGATGGCCGAGATGCACAACCTGTACTTTGAGTCTGCCGCGATGATCGTCACCCTGATCACCATCGGAAAGCTGCTGGAAGCCATTTCCAAGGGCAGAACCACCGACGCGCTGAAGGGCCTGATGAAGCTGGCTCCGAAGACTGCTGTCGTCGAAGTGAATGGTCAGGAGCAGGAGGTTCCGATCGATCAGCTGAATGTCGGCGATGTGTTCGTCGTCCGTGCCGGAAGCAATGTTCCGGTTGACGGAGAAATCATTGAAGGAAACGGATCTTTCGATGAATCCGCCCTCACCGGAGAGAGCATTCCGGTGGATAAAGAAGTGGGTGACCGTGTTTCTGCGGCAACCACAAGCAGTTCCGGCTATGTCAAGGCCAGAGCCCTGAGAGTCGGAACAGATACAACTCTGTCTCAGATCATTCAGATGGTCAGCGACGCGGCGGCAACCAAGGCCCCGATCGCCAAGATTGCGGACAAGGTATCCGGAGTTTTCGTACCGGCCGTTCTTCTGGCCGCACTTGCGACTTTCCTGATCTGGCTCCTGGCAGGCGGCGCACTTCCGTATGCTCTGTCCAGAGGCATCGCCGTGCTCGTCGTCAGCTGCCCGTGCGCACTGGGACTCGCAACACCAGTTGCCATCATGGTCGGCAATGGAAAAGGCGCCAAGAACGGAGTCCTGTTTAAGACCGCGGCTTCCCTGGAAGAGACAGGCCGTGTGGATATCGTCGCGCTGGATAAGACCGGAACCATCACAGAGGGTCATCCACAGGTAACCGACATTATCCCGGCAGAGGGATACACGGAAGATCAGCTTCTCAAGCTAGCCGGAGCACTGGAATCCAAGAGTGAGCACCCGCTGGCCAGAGCAGTCATGGACAGGCTTTCTGCTTCCGGTATGGAAGAAGAAGCCGTGGAAGATTACCAGACCCTGTCCGGCAGCGGCGTTTCCGGAGTTTATCATGGAAAACAGCTCTTCGGAGGAAACGCCCGTTTCATTTCGACAAAAGCTGAAATTTCAAGGGAGCAGTCGGAAACGGCTGACCGCCTGGCCGATCAGGGAAAGACCTGCCTGTACTTTACTGAAGATGGAAAATCCGCCGGCATGATCGCCGTTGCCGATACCATAAAGGAAGAAAGTGCCCAGGCCGTGAAAGAACTGCAGAACATGGGTATCCATGTAGTCATGCTGACCGGAGATCACGAGAAGACCGCAAAGGCAATCGGAGCTCAGGCCGGTGTGGATGAAGTCATTGCAGGTGTTCTGCCGGACGGAAAAGAAGCCGTCATCCGGAAACTGCAGAAATTCGGTAAAGCAGCCATGGTCGGTGACGGAATCAACGATGCGCCGGCCCTGACCAGAGCGGATACGGGAATTGCCATCGGTGCCGGCGCAGACGTTGCTGTCGACGCAGCCGATGTCGTCCTGATGAACAGTAAGCTGACCGACGTATCTGCAGCCATCCGCTTAAGCCGCGCGACCCTGCGGAACATCCACGAAAACCTCTTCTGGGCATTCTTCTACAATGTCCTGCTGATGCCGCTGGCAGCCGGCGCCTACGCCCACCTGCTCGGCATCACCATGAATCCGATGCTTGGCGCTGCGGCCATGAGCCTGTCCAGCTTCTGCGTTGTCACCAACGCCCTGAGACTGAACCTCTTCGACCTGCATAACGCCGCAAAAGATAAAAAGAAAAAGAACGCGATTTCAGCAGAAAGCCTGATTACCCAGGATTCTGAGGAAGATAAAGAGACAGCGGGAAATAACGCCGCCGCAGCAATCACGGAAGGAGAAGACGATATGAAAAAGACAATCAAGATTGACGGAATGATGTGCGAGCACTGCGAAGCTACAGTAAAAAAGGCCCTCGAGGCATTGGACGGAGTTGATTCCGCAGACGTCAGCCATACAGCAGGACAGGCTGTCGTTTCCATGAGCAGTGACGTCGCTGACGACGTCCTGAAGAAGGCCGTAGAGGACAAAGACTACGAAGTCAAGAGCATTGCGTAGTTCCTGATACGGGTCTGAAGTGTGTGACAGATAAATACTGCTGAAAGCGGCAGCCGTCTTAAGCGCAAAAGAGCCTGAGGCGGCTGCCGGAAACCGTGGAGGGAAGTGCAGAGGAGTGCTTTCCGCCGTGGTTTTTTCCTTGTGACTGAAAAATGGAAAAAAGCAGGTGAAGGTACGCGGCCCGGAGAAGGCCGGCGGAGTCGGAAGCGTGAGCATGCGCGAAGGAGCCGAGAGGTGTTCCAGGCATAGGCCGCGTACGGCTCACAAAACAACCTGTAGATCTGCCAGCAAAAACTCCCAGCGGCTTTTGACACCATCGTTCATGAATAAGGTTTTGACAGAAGAACAAAAGTATGTTAAAGTCAAATCAATATAGAACGTAGGATGATATATAACAAACTACGTAGGATGTTAAACATTAGAAGGTGTGCACGGGTGTGAGGCAGAGTTTCCTGCCATGAACATGGAGTGCCGCTGCCTGAAGCCGGACCAGAGACCGGCAGCGGGATATTTCCCGGTATCAGGTAAGGATAAAGAAACAGGAGGTGCTGTGCGATGAAACTGAAAAAGATAAAGAGTGAATCTGTGGTGCAGCAGATTATAGACAGTCTGACCGATGCGATAGCGAAGAGGGAGCTTCGTCCTGGTGACAAGATTCCAAAGGAAATGGAACTTGCGCAGCAGCTTGGCGTTGGCAGAAATTCTGTTCGGGAAGCTGTAAAAATTCTGGTTTATCTGGGTGTGCTGGAGATCAGGAGAGCGGAAGGAACATTTGTCTGCGAGGGCTTTTCTGAGGAAATGATCGACCCGATGGTTTACGGTCTGATTCTGGATAAGTCTGAGGATTATCACGATCTGATGGAAATAAGAGAGATGGTAGAGGTCGGTATTATGCGTCTGGCAATCCGCCATTCCAGTGAAAAAGAGCTAAATCAGCTTTGGGATCGTCTGCAGAATCTGAGAAAGCAGGCTGAGAAGGGCAGTGTGGATGATGCGTTTGAGGCGGATAATGCGTTTCATGATGAAATTACCCAGATGTGCCATAATCCGATTGCGATGAAAATCGACAGTGTCGCCAGACAGCTGACCTATCAGATGCGTTATGAGTCTGTAAAAGGGATGATCGAGTCGGGAAGGGCAGATGAACTGCTAAGTGCGCATGAGCGGCTTTATAATATTATTAAGGATAAGAATGAAGAGAATCTGAATCATGCTGTCCGGGGAACGTATTTCGTGAAGGCCGGCATGGATAATATGAAGCTGACAGATGTGGAAGAAGAGGAGGCAGACGAGAAATCTGCTGCATCTCCTGCTTCCGCATAACCGGGGAGAAATAATATGAAAAGGGCCGGGAAAGCCGTGGGAATTCTGCTTTTATCCCTGACAGTCGTCTTTTCTGCAGCTGCCTGCGGGGACGATAGTGACGAGTATTCTTATGACGGTCATTATATCGGAAATGAAGAGGATAACGGTTCGGCCTATGATGAAGATAATGACAGTGACAGCGCAGAGTCTGACGATGAATATGATGATTATGATGAAGACGACTATGATGCTGGCATTTCATCCGGCAGTTCTGATAGCGAGGACAGCGGCAGTTACGATCCGGATCTGGATAATTACGATGATCCGGATGACTATGCTGACGACTATGCAGAAGAATTTGGCGACGGAGATTATGACGAAGGCTGCGACGATGCCTATGACTATTATGAGGAAAACAAGGACGGCGAATAGGAGAGATCCTTTGCCGTCGTTTACGATGAATAAATGATTACGTGCGAAGCAGTTGCCCTGGTAGGAATTGAATATTAAGAATATTCAGTTTTAAATAGAAGCTTGGGAAAGTATTTTGTCTGGTACACATCTGCGGAGCCGGGCAGCCAGTATGAAGGGATTATTCGGAAAGGTGGCCTTTTCAGGCTGTTCGTTATCGTGAGTGGGAACGGAAACCGATCGGGGCACACGACCAGACCGGAAATGCCGTGCTGGGCAACGGTGCCGTATAATGAATATTGTATACAGAAATAACAGAAAATTTTATAAGTTTTTTACGTAGGATGTTGACAAACCCAACGTAGGATGTTAGGCTGATGTCAGCGAGATTACGTAATCATTAATTCTGGTTTACAGTACAGCAGGAGGTTTTCTATGAAGAAGAAAATTATCGCGGCGGCAATGGCCATCGTGGTGGCTGCAGCCATGCTCACAGGGTGTGGAAGCAGTTCATCCTCCCAGAATAGCAGCTCGAACAGAAGCGGGAAGTACAAGAAAATGGAACTGGTTATGGCGGTCAATGGAACGGATAACCAGATCGATTCGAAGGTCGCAGAGAAATTTGCTGATCTCGTATCGAAGAAGTCTGGCGGACAGGTCACGATTTCAGTTTTCCCGAACGATCAGCTTGCAGGAGGAAATGCAACAAAAGGTATCGAAATGGTTGCCGGAGGCAGTGTGGACCTGGCAGCTTATGCAACAAGTACTTTGTCCGTTATCGATGAAAAGCTGTCCGTGGGAACTATTCCATGGAGCTTTGACACATACGGACAGGCGGCAAAAACAATTGACAGCAAGGGGTATAAATATTATTCAAAGCGCCTGTCCAGAAAGGGCCTGACTTATCTAAGCTCTTTCCACAACGGTTTCAGACAGCTGACCAACAGCAAGAGAGAGGTAGCCAAACCGTCTGATCTCAAAGGACTCAAGATCCGTGTTCCGGGTTCCCAGGTTTACATGGGTGTGTTCAAAACTTTACATGCCGATCCGGTAGCCATGAGCTGGAGTGAGGTTTTCACCGCGATTCAGCAGGGCACTATTGACGGTCAGGAAAATGGAATCAGCATTACGTCCTCAGCGAAGATGGATGAAGTCCAGAAGTATATGACGCTCTGGCGTTACGCATATGACAGCGATCTGATTATTGCAAATACCAAGGTCTGGAAATCCCTGGATCCGAATACACGGAAACTGCTGAGCAGCTGTTCGGAAGAAGCCAGCGAATGGGGAAGAAAAGAGCTTGTAAAAGAGGAAAGTCAGCTGCTGACGAAGTTTGAAAAGAACGGCATGAAGGTGACGAAGCTGTCTGACAGCCAGATGGATGCTTTCAAGAAATCCGTAAACTCCTTCAGAAATCAGATGATTGACTTCTATGGACCTGAAGCATGCAAAGCATTCAACATTAAGAAGAGATAGGAGGGCGGACATCGATGAAAAAACTTCTGAAAATCTGCGATTGGATTGAAGAGATCGTAGCAGGCGTTTTCCTGCTGATGATGCTGGCGATTACAGTAGTTAACGTTGCATCCCGCTATATCTTCCATGCATCGTTCTCCTTCGCAGATGAGATTACGACATATTCATTTGTTCTGGTAACCCTGCTGGGTGCCGCGATTGCGGCCAAGCGCAGAGAACATCTGGGACTCTCCATTCTGACCGACAGAGTAAGTCCTGCAGCACGAAGGATTCTTCTGATTATCGGATTCGGATTCGGAACAGCTTTTGCACTCTGCATTTTCATTTACGGTATCCTGATGGTAAAAAGTCAGATCCTTCTGGGTCAGGTAACGGCTGCCATGCAGTGGCCTGAGTGGGTATTTGGATCTTTCGTACCAATCGGTTCCTTCTTCGTTGTCATCCGCTTTCTGCAGGCGATGATCGAGGAAATCCGTAAAAGCCCGGAGGATGAAGTCGTTGTCGATCCGGGAGAGGAGATCGTTGACAGAGAGAAGGAGGATATGAAATGATTGCTGGTACGCTGTTTATTTCTTTCGCGATATTGCTTATAATTGGCGCTCCTATCGCAGTCTGCCTCGGTGTATCGAGTATCTTCACGATGCTGGTTATGGGAGGCGGCCGTCCGATCGAGGCGGTCATGAGCGCCGTGCCGATGATTGTATCCGCATCGTCCAGTAAATTCGTTCTTCTGGCGATCCCTTACTTCATCCTGGCGGGAAACATTATGGATAAGGCCGGTGTATCTGAAAAGCTGATCCGGCTGGCAGATGCCTGCCTTGGCCATCTCAGAGGCGGCGTTGCCATCGTCTGCGTAGTCGTAGCCTGCTTCTTTGCCGCAATTTCCGGTTCCGGTCCGGCAACGGTAGCTGCTCTCGGACTGACCTTGATCCCGGCTCTGAAATCATCCGGTTACAGTTCTCCGTTCTCATCCGCCCTGATGGGCGCTGCAGGAGCGATCGGCGTAATTATTCCGCCGTCCATCACCTTTGTCGTGTATGGTTCTATTGCCGATACATCCATCGGAGACCTGTTTAAAGCGGGCATGGTCCCTGGAATTATCATGGGCGGTGCCTTCATCATCGTGGCTCTGCTTGTTGGAAAGAAATCGAACCTTGTAAAGAAACCGAAGGCTTCCGGAAAGGAACGCTGGGCGGCCTTTAAGGATGCGATCTGGGGTCTGATCATGCCAGTCATCATCCTTGGCGGAATTTACGGAGGAATTTTCACACCGACCGAGGCAGCGGCAGTCTCTGCTGTATATGGTCTCTTTGTAGGCGTGTTCATCTATAAGAGGGTAAGACTGAAGGAATTCTGGAGTATTATCGTTGATACTCTGTCTACCTCTGCAACCGTTATGTTTATTACAGCGGCAGCAAGTCTGTTCGCTTATGTCCTGACCAGAGCACGTCTGGATGTTGCGATTTCCAATGCACTGGTCAGTGCGACACATGGAAGCACGATCATCTTCTTCCTGATCGTAAACATCATTCTGCTGATTGCAGGATGCTTCCTGGATTCCACATCCGCGCTGTATATTTTCACACCGCTGATCGTCCCGGTAGCTACAGCGCTGAATGTCAACCTGATCCATCTCGGCGTTGTCATGATCGTAAACCTGGCAATCGGCCTGTTTACGCCGCCGGTTGGTGTTAACCTCTACGTTGCATGCAATGTCGGAAAGGTTAAGCTGAACGAAATGATTCGGGCAGTTATACCGCTTCTGATCGCGGCCCTGATTGTACTGCTCCTGATCACCTATATTCCTAAGATTTCACTCTTCCTGTTCTAGGCAGGAGAAAAATGTTTCGCATGGCTCTCCGCTTCTGCTCCGGCAGAAACGGGAGCCAGTATCATTCTGCTGCTGCAGAAATATTTTCAAAAAATGCAAATCTATACTTGACAGATACTACGTAGGACGTTAGGATGTGGCTGAAAGGTGAAGGGCACAAGAGAGGACCTGAAAAACGGAGATTTGAAGATCCAATGAGATCTGTCATCCGTAATGAGTGCCGGCGGAAACCCCGAGTCCTTCCCTGGAAGAATCCGGACAACAGAATTATTTATAGCATGAATGAACATACAGTTGACAAATTGAAAGCCGTTTTTATGCCAGATGAAAAGGAGAATGGGAAATGAAAAAGGCGAATATTACAGAATTAAAAAAACAGTGCCTGGAACTGAAGAAGAAGGTCATCACGATGATCTATAAGGCACAGTCAGGCCATCCGGGCGGGTCTCTTTCCGCAGCGGACTTCACTACAGCCTGCTATTTCTACGAAATGAACGTGGATCCGAAAAATCCGAAATGGGCAGACCGAGACAGATTCATTTTATCAAAAGGTCATGTTTGCCCGATTCAGTATGCTTCTCTGGCAACGCTTGGATACTTTGATGAGTCTGTTCTGGATACACTCAGAAAAGAAGGATCCATTCTCCAGGGTCATCCGGATATGAAGAAGTGCCCGGGCATTGATATTTCCACCGGTTCTCTCGGACAGGGACTGGCCTGCGGCGTAGGAATGGCCATCGCGGGAAAGAAAGACAAGAAAGATTACAGAGTCTTCGTCGTTGTCGGCGATGGAGAATGCCAGGAAGGCGAGATCTGGGAGGCTGCGAATACTGCTCATAAATATGAACTGGACAATCTGATCGTATTTGTCGACGCAAACAACCTGCAGCTGGACGGCATTACAGATGAAGTTATGCCGAATATGGATCTGGGTAAGCGTTTTGAGCAGTTCGGTTTTGAAACTTATGAGATCGATGGAAACGACATGGAGCAGATTGTAGATGTTCTGGACCGCATCCGCATGACGAAGAATGGTAAGCCGAAGTGCATTTATGGACATACAGTTAAAGGAAATGGTGTATCCTTCATGGAGAATGAGTGCGACTGGCATGGAGTTGCTCCGAATGACGAGCAGTATGCTCAGGCAATGAAGGAGCTTGATGAACAGCTCGCAGAGCTTGCATAGCCGGGCATCGGCCAGATAAATTCAGCGTTCACCTGAGGATTAATCATATTGGAGGAAACAGAATGAGCACGGAAATGAAGGCAACCCGCAACGGTTTCGGCGAAGAGATCGTAGAACTGGGAAAACAGAATAAAGATATTTATGTTGTTGATGCGGACATCGGAAAGTCCTGCAGAACGGCAGAGTTCAGAAAACAGCTGCCGGACCAGTACCTGAACGTCGGAATTGCAGAGCAGAACTGCGCAGGTGTAGCTGCTGGTCTTGCAACGACAGGAAAGATTCCTTTTGTCGTCACATACGCAGTATTCGGATCCCTGAGAATGGCAGAAATGATCCGTCAGGAGATCTGCTATCCGAAGCTGAATGTAAAAATTGCCTGCTCTCACGGCGGCGTTACACCGGCCAATGACGGTGCCAGCCATCAGTGTATCGAGGACTTTGGTGTCCTGACTACGTTCCCGAACATGACGGTCATCATGCCGGCTGACTATGTTTCAGCAAAGAAGCTGGTAAAGGCTGCCGCAGAGATGGATGGACCGGTTTACCTGAGATTTACCAGAGATGCGATTCCGGTAATCTATGATGAAGACACAGATTTCAAGATCGGCAAAGCGCATAAGATCCAGGACGGAAAAGATGTCACAATCATCGCCAACGGCGATACAGTCAGACTGGCCATTGATGCCGCGAAGAAGCTGGAAGAAAAGGGCGTGTCCGTAAAGGTATTTGATTTCCACACGGTCAAGCCGCTGGATAAGGACGCCGTTATGGAGGCCATTGAAGAGACGGGAAAGATCGTCACTGTTGAGGATCATAACATCATCAACGGACTCGGAAGCGCGGTTTCCAGCGTCGTCGCCGAGAGCGGAAAGGCAGTCGTCCGGAAGGTCGGCATCCAGGATCAGTTCGGTCAGTCTGCTCCTTATGAGAGACTGCTGGCCATGAATGGCATCACGGTAGAAGATATCGTTGCAAAAGCAGAAGAACTGCTGAAATAGAATACTAACATCAAGGGCGGATCTCACATGAACGAAACGTTCATTTTTCGCCAGTAAGAAACTGAAAAAAGAAATTTCCTGATAATCCCATACCAAACACAAGGAAAGGAGCCGAATATCCGGATAGGAGTTCCGGCTCCTTTTCTCTATCTGGAGATGAGAGAGTTGTGCGGCTCAGAGGAATGAGCCGGGGAGGAGCATTATGGCAGAGGAAAAGGTAAAAACAATTGGTGTACTGACCAGCGGCGGTGACGCGCCGGGCATGAATGCGGCTATCCGGGCCGTCGTCCGGCGCGGCCTGGTAAAAGGCTTTAAGATAAAAGGAATCCGCAGAGGATACCTTGGGCTTTGCAATGAGGAAATCATCGACATGGAGGCGGATGATGTTTCCAATATTCTCCAGCGCGGCGGCACGATTCTGGAAACAGAGCGCTATCCGGAGTTTGCGGAGACGGAAGTCCAGCAGAAGGCGGTCGATATCTGCCGTAAACATGGAATCGATGCTCTGGTGATCATCGGTGGAGACGGCTCTTTTGCGGGGGCGGAAAAGCTGGCGGCGCTGGGACTGAATGTAATCGGCATACCGGGGACGATCGACGGAGATATCGGCTGCACCGATTATACCATCGGCTTTGATACCGCGATTAATACGGCGATGAGGGCGATCGACAATATTCAGGATACGGCCAGTTCCCATGAACGGTGCAGTATGATCGAGGTAATGGGCAGAAATGCCGGATATATCGCCCTCTGGTGTGGTCTGGCCTGTGGCGCCGAGCAGGCCCTGATCCCGGAAACCTTTGACCACAATGAGAAAAAGGTCGCCGAAAAAATCTTAAAACACCGCGCCTGGGGAAAGAATAACAACATCATTGTAAATGCCGAGGGTGCCGGCACTGTCGATCAGATCGCAGAGAAGGTCTCTGAATACAGTGGCATCAGCATCCGGAAAACTGTCCTCAGCTATATTCAGCGAGGCGGAAGTCCGACCTGCCGGGACAGGGTCGTTGCTTCCATAATGGGAGCGATGGCCGTGGATATTCTGGAAGATGGCGGGAAAAATCGCGTGATTGCAATGAAAAAAGACGATTACGTCGATTATGACATCCATGAAGCGCTGCAGATGAAGGGATCCGTTCCTGCCTATATGGAAGGAATTATGGAAGATCTGGCTCTTTAAGGCCGGCCGGACACGGCGCTTCGGCCATGCCGGTCAGCCGGCAGCAGGAAAAGCCAGTCATAAGGATGAAATAGAGAAAACCCGCCCGGGCATCAGGTCCGGACGGGTTTTTGCATGAAAGAAGCCTTATGCTTCCTCAAACTGTTTCATATGTTTTTTCAGCGCGTCAAACGTCTCTTCACTCAGGTCGTGTTCTACGCGGCAGGCATCGTCTCTCGCAATTTTCGGGTCGACGCCGATCTTCTCGAACAGGAAAGTAAGAACGCGGTGGCGCTCATAGATGTTGCTGGCAATCTCCATGCCGGAATCCGTCAGGTGGATCATGCCTTCCTTATCCATATGGATATGTCCTTCCTCTTTCAGACGGCGCGTTGCGTAAGATACGCTCGGTTTGGTGACGCCGAGCTGATTCGCGATGTCTACAGAGCGGACGTATCCGTGCTCATTATGCAGCATCAGAATAGCTTCCAGATAATCTTCTGCCGATTTACGTACTTTTCCCATATGCTTGTTTCAGGAAAACAGTGTGCTGAGCTGTTCCCTGGTCTCCTTTCCCTCATCTGCCGATGAAAATTATTCATGACAAAACACGATCCGGCAAGGCTGTATCCGCGTATTCTGCCGCATACGCAACAGGTCTGCCATCTCGTGCAGTTTCATTGCATCTTTGATTCATCTCTTGCTATCAATTAAGATTGTATACTCTATATATTACCATTTTTTCCGGATTTGTACCATACTTTCCCATATTTACTGTGAGTGATCCAGATGAAGCCAGAGACTGCTGCGTCCGGAAACAGGCGGGAGATTCCGACATTCCGCATAATATTCTTTGTTAATGAAGAGAGTTATCGTTCTCATCGTTAAACCGTAGATTTTCCTGCTGCTGCCGGACTATAATATAGTATAGATAGTTAAAGTCAATGAAATCGAGCAGATGAATCTGAATTTCTTCCGCAGGAAGGTTGTGATGATTGATGAAAACGGAAATATCGATGGAAGAACTGGAAAAGCGCCTGAAAGAACGTGAAGACGGAAAACTGCTTCCCATGAATGAGATGGTCTTTTTAAATATGGATTTGTCCGGCCGGGATTTATCCGGACTGGAATTAAAGTGGGCGGATTTTACTGACTGCAGGCTGGAGGGGACCCGCTTCGACGGAAGCGACCTGTCCAACGCCTGTTTCCGCAGAGTCAGCCTGAAGGACGCCAGCTTTCGCGGCTGCACCATGCACGGAACGGATCTGAGATGGGATGATCTCCGGGGCATGCACATTGAAGCTGCGGACATCTATGCCGCCCAGCTCGAGGGATCTCAGGTTGAGGGGATTGTCGATGATGAGAACACGAAGTTCTTCCGGATGGCCTGCCCGGAAACGGGCCCTTTTGTCGGGTATAAGAAATGCTTTAATAATACGCTGGTGCAGCTGCTCATTCCGGCCGATGCCAAGCGTGTCATGGCGACTACCAGGGCCGGGCGCTGCAGCAAGGCCAAAGTGCTGTCCATCAAGACCTTTGACGGGACCCAGAGCTTCGAAGAGACCTGCGCGCTGGCAGACCCGAATTTCATTTATAAAAAAGGGTGCTGGGTGCATGTCGACACGTTCGATGAAAATCGCTGGCTGGAGTCCACGCCGGGAATTTATTTCTGGCTGACACCGGAAGAAGCGCTGGCCTATTAGGAAATAATGAGTATTGACTGGCAGTATGCAGTATACACGAGATCGGTCAGCTTCAGAACAACCCTTTCTTCTGTAAGCCTGGTAATTAATAAACTGCCGTTCCGGGATAATGTTTGTTATCCAGAGCGGCAGTCTGTATTCTGTTTAATTTTATTCCTTCTATCTATTACCTCGCAGTAAGGGAAAATAGTGTATTATCTGACAGGCTGTTCCTTCTTGGATGGTTTATTTTTGTCCTGGAAGAAGGCGATGGCAATTCCCATGAGGATGGCAATGCCGCAGAATACCTGCAGGGTAAAGGTTGGGACCTGGCTGTCCGGGATGATCATGGCGAGCAGGCCCATGGCAGCGGCAGGCGGGATCCACAGGCTGCTCTGCTTGATGGTCAGGAAGCTGCAGATGATGACGCAGAGCACACAGAGGGTGAGCGGCAGATGCAGGGTGTCCATGATCAGGAAGCGGAAGAAAGCACCGTACATGGCGCAGGCAGTGATCAAAAGGGAAACCGCAAGAGGACGCCGCCTTGCCGGACTTTTCGGATTGGTGAATTCTGTAAAGGCAACCAAAATCGGAGGAGCCGCCATGAACAGGAATTTTGCGTTGATGGCGATCCAGGCAAACAGCATGACGGTGACGATGCGCTTTCCGGCACTGACCAGGTCATTTCTGCCCGGAGCAGGAGCCGGTGTGAAGACGGCAGGAATGCGTTTCCCGGTTCTGACCAGGATTTCATGCAGGATGATGACGCCCAGGGTCAGGGAAGACGCAGAAATCGGGTAGACGATGCTGTGTGTCTGCAGGATGACCGGCAGGACTGCTGCACTGATGATCGGTGCCATGGTCGTTCCGCCGAAAAGGTAGAAGATCTGGCTGACGAGGAAGGCAAGGATGATCTGATACCAGAGCGGAAGCGGCACATAGAGGACAATCAGAAGTCCGGACCAGGCACAGCAGCTGATCAGAATGAACATCCGGACAGACGTGACACGCCAGGGCTGTCTCGGAGAAATTAAATAGCCAAGGGCCATTGCGGCAATTTCCGGGAAGATGACTTCTTTATCATGTATGCCTTCAGAGACGGCTGCCATGGCGAGCAGGATTGCGGCGGCGAAGATCAGAGAAACCGCGTTCAGTTTATTTCCTTTGCCAGTGCTGTTTTCCGTGCTGATGCGCGTGATTGCTTTCGTAATTTTCAACATTGTACTTTACCTTTTTTAGACATTGAGATTGTTTATTCTTTATTTTACTACATACTGATAGGTTGTACAAGAAGAGCGGAGGTATGCTGTGCAGTGTGAACAGCTGTCGCAGGGAGGCAGCACGGGATGGCTTTCTCTGTAAGATAGCTGCGGAGATTCCGTTCACGGCTCTGCCTGTCTTGCCGGGGGAGGGCAGCGTTCAGGTTTCCTTCTTTGCGCGGTTATTTTTGTCTGTAGGACTTCTTTTATGATCGTTATATGAAGAAATTTTCATGTAAAGGATTGACAAGTGCAGTTAGTTCCATTAAACTAATATATGTTAAACATCGCTAATGAAAAGCAGAGGCATTTAACCTGTGTTTTTCGATGCAGAAAAATCAAGACAGGAGATACCGTTAAGCTGCGGTGTCTGGAAAGGAAAATCGATGATACCGATTACAATGATGAATCCGGGAGACAGGGTAAAAATCAAGAAGATTACCGGCAGTGATAAGGTGCGCCAGCATCTGTCCGAGCTGGGCTGTGTCGTCGATGGTGATATTACAATTATCTCCAGAATGGGAGGCAATGTAATAATCCAGGTGAAGGACAGCCGTGTCGCTCTGGATCGCAGCATGGCAAACCGTATTCTTGTCTAGAAGGGGGAAGTCAGATGAAAACATTGAAAGATCTTCAGATCGGAGAGACGGCAACCGTTGTAAAAATCACTGGTGCCGGTCCGACCAAGAGAAGAATCATGGACATGGGCGTGATTAAAGGCGCTAAGGTCATGGTCAGAAAGGTCGCGCCGCTGGGCGATCCGATTGAGGTGAACCTGAGGGGATATGAGCTTTCCCTGAGAAAAGCTGAGGCAGAGAACATCATTGTTGAGTAGTTTGTGCGGCACTGACGTTGTACAGGCAGAATCAACAGATGATATAACTGCTGATGCAGATCGAGTGGAGTTAAATTTTTTTCACTGTTAGTAAGATATGATTAACTTGCGGTAAGTAAATTGAACTCCAAAAAGGAAAGCGCCGCGGACGCAAATCAGCGGCATATAAACGAATCGCGAAAGATCGCAGAAGAAGATACACTTCTGGGATCAGCGGAATGACACGCAGAAAGCTGTGAACGACAGCATTTCGATTCATACATTCATTCAGCCTGCATGAGAAAGAAAGGAGAATCAGCGCGTGGAAATTAAGATTGCGCTGGCCGGAAACCCAAACTGCGGAAAAACAACCCTGTTTAATGATCTGACAGGAAGCACGCAGTATGTCGGAAATTGGCCCGGAGTTACAGTTGAGAAAAAGGAAGGGCGTCTGAAGGGTCATAAGGATGTGATTATTCAGGACCTTCCGGGAATTTATTCGTTGTCGCCATATACGATGGAGGAAGTGGTTTCCAGAAATTATCTGGTAAATGAAAAACCGGATGCCATTATCAATATTATCGACGGTACCAACATCGAGAGAAACCTCTATCTGACGACACAGATCCTGGATTTACACATTCCGACTGTTATTGCAGTGAATATGTATGATCTGATAAAGAAAAACGGTGACCGTGTGGATCTGAAGAAGCTGGCAAAAGAGCTTGGGTGTCCGGTCGTCCCGATTAGCGCGCTGAAAGGCGAGGGAGGAACGGAGCTGGTCAATAAGGCCATCGAGATTGCCAGACGTCACCAGTCTGGAGAAGCGCCGCACGTGTTTGCCGGAAGCGTCGAGCATGCCCTTGCACATATCGAGGAGTCTGTTTCACCTTTTGTCGATCAGAATAATCTGAGATGGTACGCCATCAAGCTGTTTGAACGCGATGAGAAAGTCATCGAAGAGCTGGGGCTGGATGAACCTCTGATGAAGCACCTGGACATGCATATTCAGGACTGTGAGAAAGAGATGGATGATGACGCAGAAAGCATTATCACCAATCAGCGTTACGCTTACATCCAGAAAGTTGTGGATGACGCAGTTCATCAGAAGAGGGCACGAGGCAATATGACCCTGTCTGACCGTATTGACCGGGTAGTCACCAACCGCTGGCTGGCACTCCCGATATTTGCGGGCGTCATGTTCCTGATGTATTACATTTCCATTTCTACACTGGGCGGCTGGCTGACAGACTGGACCAACGATACGCTGTTTGGAACGTACATCACCAATGCTGCGAACGCCGGACTGAAGGCGATCGGATCTCCGGCCTGGCTGCAGAGTCTGCTGGTTGACGGAATCATCGGCGGCGTCGGAACTGTACTCGGATTTGTTCCGCAGATGGTGCTGATCTTCATCTTTATGGCGCTTCTGGAAGACTCCGGGTATATGGCGCGTGTCGCGTTTATCATGGACCGTCTGTTCCGCAGGTTCGGACTTTCTGGAAAATCTTTTGTGCCGATTCTGATCGGAACCGGCTGCGGTGTTCCGGCAATTATGGCAACCCGCACGATTGAAAACGAACGCGACCGGAGAATGACGATCATGCTGTGTACATACCTTCCGTGCGGCGCGAAACTGACCATTATTGGTGTTATTGTTTCGACGTTCTTCCCGGGATCCAAGTTCATTGCTCCTGCGATGTACTTCCTTGGAATCGCGGTCATCGTTCTTGCGGGTATTGCACTGAAGAAAGTCGGGTATTTTGCCGGTGATCCGGCTCCGTTCGTCATGGAGCTTCCGGCTTACCATCTGCCGACCGTCAAGGGTGTGGCGATTCATACCTGGGACCGCGCCAAGCATTTCATCATGAAGGCCGGAACGATCATTTTCTCGATTACGGTCATCCTCTGGTTCCTCCAGTCGTTCAACTTCCGCCTGCAGATGGTGGATATGGACCACTCCATGCTGGCAGCCATCGGACATGCACTGCACTGGATCTTCATCCCACTCGGTTTCGGAAGCTGGAAAGGAACTGTTGCTGCAATCTCCGCATTCGCTGCAAAAGAGCAGGCTACATCCACACTGGCCCTGCTCGGAGGATTCAGCGAGGCAAGCAGAGTCGGAATGCATGCGATCTTCGCAGGCCCTGGAGTTCCGTCTGCTACACTGGCAGCCTTCAGTTTCCTGATGTTCAACCTGTTCGACCCGCCGTGCCTGGTTGCGATGGTTACTGCGTTTAAAGAACAGGGAGAGCAGAAATGGGGCTGGTATACCGTCGGATTCCAGTTCCTGGTCGGATTCATGATGTCCTTTATCACCTACCAGATGGGGGCATGGCTGATTTACGGCGTCAAGTTCGGCATCGGACAGGCCGGGGCTTTAGCGGTTCTTGCGTTTATCGCGTTCTGTGTATTCCGCAGACCTTCTAAATCCAAGGCCGGAAGCATCCCTGACGGAGAGCCGGCGGTGAAGTAAAGCGTCATACATTTGCGGTTAATCCCTGTTCAGGGACAAAATGGAACTGAGCAAGGTTAATCGGATGGAATCTGCCGATTTCATCTCTTGCGCCGGGCGGACCGGATGCATAATTGGCATCTGTCTGCCCGGTAATATAAAAAATATGAGTTAGATATGTTTAACCAAAGGGCGGCGGGGTATTATAAAAATGTCTTCGGAGGAAGATCGGTCAATCTAGTGTAAAATCTGGATGTGAACAGTTGAAATGAAATGTGAAAGGATCCGGAAATCGTGTGTTTTCGGTCTTTGGAGGTATGGAGATGAACCCTGTTGTAGTAATCCTTATAATTGTAATTGCTGTGCTGTTTCTGCTGGCGCTTCGCCATTCCATCAAGAATGCCGGGAAATGCAGCGGTTGCGACGGGACCAAATGCGGTACCTGCGCGGCACTGAATGAGATGGCGGAAGATCTGCAGAAAAAAGAGGCAGACCGGATGCAGAATAATGCGCGCGGATCAGAGTAAAGAGAAATCTGCGCCGGAACAGGAGGTATTTCGTGAGTGTTGTTATTTTAGGCGGAAACGAACGTATGGAACGGAAGTACGCAGATATCTGCAGAGAGCATAACTGCAGTGCTAAAGTCTTTACCAAAATTAAGAGCGGGCTGAAAGGGAGGATTGGAAATCCGGATCTGCTCGTCATGTTTACGAGCACCATGTCCCATAAGATGGTGAGGGCTGCAGTTGCGGCAATTGATGAAGAATGCGTCGATATTATCCATGCTCCGAGCAGTTCTGCCAGCGCGCTCAGAAATATCCTTCAGGATAAAGTAAACATAACAATGTAAAAGTAATAGTGAGTATACAAGATTGCCTGACGGTGGGGTTGTGTATACAAGGCAAACGGACGGGAAACAGGGTTATTAAGACCAAGGATTCCCGTCCGTTTTTAACATGTTCATGAATTATATTTCATCTCTGAAGTTCAGCGTCTTCTTCAGCCCGTCAACGCCGACTCTGGCATTCGGGAAAACTTTCGTCGCGTTGGACTCATATTCCTTTGGATCGGTAATGCTCTGGCTGAAGTGGGTGAGCCAGAGCTCTTTTGCGTCTGCTGCTTCTGCGAGTCCGGCAGCCTCTGCGAATGTCATGTGTCCCCACTGTTTTGCTTTTTCGATTTTCTCATCGTCCGGGTAATTGCCTTCCAGAATCATCAGATCTGCATCTTTTCCGTAATGGATGATCGAATCACACGGGCGGGTGTCTGTGGAGTAGACGATCTTCAGTCCCGGCCGGCTGCGTCCAAGTACATCCTTCGGTTCATAGAGCTGATCGCCGATTTTTACCGGTTCGCCGCTCTGCAGCACAGACCAGGCGCGTACAGGAATATTCAGAGCCTTTGCTTTTTCAGGATCAAATTTTCCGGCGCGCGGCAGGGAAATCTGATACCCGAGGCACGGGATCACATGCTGTACCGGAAAGGCTTCGATCTGCATATCTCCGCAGCTCAGCTCCGTCTCTGCCTTTCCGTCCGTCTCGCAGGCGAGCACTTTAAACGGAATCGGCGCGATGACGAGAAGGCACTGCAGAAGATTGGCAAGGCCCGGCGGTCCGATGATTGTGACGTCCTCGGTGCGTCCGGCGTTTCCCATGGACAAAAGGAGACCGGCAAGGCCTGCAACGTGATCGGCATGAAAATGGGTCAGACAGATTGTATCAATCGGTTTCAGACGGCAGGACGCCTCCGCCATTGCAATCTGCGTTCCTTCCCCGCAGTCAATCAGGATGCTGTGTCCTCCGGATGTAATATAAAAAGAGGTCAGCCAGCGATTCTTCAGCGGAACCATGCCGGCTGTCCCGAGCAGGCAGACATCAATCATAATTATCATTCCTCCTGTACTTTTGTTTATCTGTTGATGCTGTACAGCATGCCGGCATCCGGCATACTGTAATTTTTGCATCTCTATTTCTCTGTATATGTCTATTGTAACTTTTTTTCGGTTGTCTGTAAATCATTGCACTATGCGGATGATGTTCTGCACATTATGCAGAGAAACATGCGGAAGAAAATCAAAAATATTAAACGCGGAACTATCGTGCAAACGCAAAAATTGTGAAAAGATTCTGTGATGATAGCGTGAAAGGTATTGAAATGAACGAGAATGTTCTGTATACTTTTTATTAGCCTAAAGATATTTTTTTGTAAAAAGGCTGCGGCGAGTGAGCTGTCCCGCCTGAAAATGGATTCTGCATTCCTGGCGGAGCGACAGAGCACCCGTCTGTTCTTTTCAGCATGAAATATGCTTTATGAGGGGGGGATCGGGAATGATACAGTTTGAACATGTCAGTAAGAGTTATGGTAAAAACCATATTCTCAAAAATATTAATTTTACAATTCCGGACGGTAAATTTGTTGTGCTGATTGGAAAATCCGGATGCGGAAAAACGACAACGCTGAAAATGATCAATCGTCTGATCACACCGACTTCAGGGCGAGTTTTGATCGACGGGCAGGACATCAGCCAGATGAATCCGTCTGATTTGAGACGACATATCGGGTATGTTATTCAGTAGATTGGACTTTTTCCGAACATGACTATTGAGCAGAATGTCTCTGTGGTACCGAGACTGCTGAAATATGATAAAGATAAATGTCATAAAATTTCGGAAAATCTTCTGGAGTCAATCCATATGGAAAAATATAAAGATAAGTATCCCTCGGAACTTTCCGGAGGACAGCAGCAGAGAATCGGCGTATTACGGGCGCTTGCGGCATCGCCTCCGGTTGTCCTGATGGATGAGCCGTTCGGCGCACTTGATCCGATGACCAGAGACGAGCTTCAGATTGAAATCAAGAATATGCAGAAGCGGCTGAATAAGACGATCGTCTTTGTTACGCATGATATGAATGAGGCGCTGCGTCTTGCCGATATCATCGTCTTCATCGATCACGGTGAAATTGTCCAGATGGACAGCCCGGAAGAGATTCTGCGTCATCCGGCAAACCGGCTGGTCCGCGATTTCCTGGGGAAGCATGTGTCAGAAGAACAGAAGCCTTCCAAGGTTGAAGATTTTATGCTCACCAAGGTCAAGTATGTGCGAAGCAGCCGCGGTGTTCGGGAATGTGCAGAAATGATGGCCAGAAACAGCATTGACTCTCTGCTTGCCGTTGACGATGAGAATCGGTATATCGGAACGATCAAAATCGGTGATATGATGCACTGGGGCAGGAATCTTGAGACTGTAGAGCCGTTGATCCGAACAGATGCACGGACGGTACAGGTTGGTGAAGAGGCGAAAGAGAGCTTTGACTACCTGCTGGATACCAATGCGGATTATGTCGTTGTTCTGAATCCGGATAAGTCGATTGCAGGAATCATCACCAAGACCAGTGTAGCGCGTTCTGTCGCTGAAAATCTCTGGGGAGGTGAAGAATCGTGAGAACTATCATGGCAACTTACGGGCACCTGTTGCTGAAAGCGATCGGCGTGCACATGTTCTACGTAACTGTTTCTGTGGTCTGCGGATTCTTTATCGGGTTAATCGGAGGTATTCTGCTGTCCAGGATCCCGCGCGCATCGTTCGTCATTCTTCCGGTTGTTTCTGTATTTCAGACAATTCCGGGTCTGGCGTTCATCGGAATTTTGTTTCTGGTCATCGGCATGCATCCGGTTACGGTGCTGATTGCGTTGACAGTATACGCCATATTTCCTGTACTGAAGAACACGTATGAAGGCATACTGAATATCGATCCCAAGTACATCGAAGCCGCGAGGGGATGCGGGATGACGAGCGGACAGATGCTCCGCATGGTGCAGCTTCCCCTCGCATCTCCGGAAATCGTCGCCGGCCTTCGCATGGCAGCGGTGTATACCGTCAGCTGGGCCGTCCTTGCGGCGATGATCGGACTTGGCGGACTGGGAGACTTCATCTATCAGGGAACAGCTTCAAATAACAACACTCTGATCCTTCTGGGCGCAGTGCCGGCAGCGCTTCTTGCGATTGCGATCGGAGCCGTCATTGATCTTCTCCAGAAAAAATTGACGCCGAAAGGAATGCAGGAGGTGGTGGATCGATGAGCATGAGCATCATTGTAGACCATCTGTTTATGGTCCTTGCGGCGAGTGTGCTGGCGATCGCAATTGGAATTCCGCTCGGCATCCTGGCACATGTATATAGGAAAGCAAAACCATGGATTCTCCATGTTGTCGACGTTCTGCAGACGATCCCGGCGCTGGCTCTTCTGGGCTTGATCATGATTGTTGCCGGCGCAGGCAAACTCACAGTAATCATCGGTCTGACCCTGTATTCACTGCTTCCGGTTGTGCGAAACACCTACCTCGGACTGCATCAGGTCGATCCCGGAGTCAGAGAAGCAGCCAGAGGAATCGGCATGACCAGAATGGAACGGATCGTTCAGGTAGAGTTTCCTATTGCTTTTCCGACAATACTGACCGGAATCCGCATCGCCGTCATCAATGCGATCGGAACGGCTGTATTTGCGGCGTTTGTCGGGGGAGGCGGCGTCGGAGACGCCATGTATCAGGCAATCCGTATTCACGATATGAAGATGGTCCTAGGATCTACGGCAGTCCTGATGCTGATGGCCGTCGTCCTCGATTCCCTGATGAGCCTGTGTGAGAAAAAGATCCGGAAAACGCACAGTGATAAAACGCACATCATACGCACCCTTGCTGTGATCCTTGCGGCATTTGTCGTCATCATCCCGTTTGAAGCCGGGCAGAAAATCAACCCGGATGAACTGATTATGTACGACGGGAATTACAGTGAAGTCCGGATCATGGTCAGAATGGCAAAAGATCTGATTGAGGACAAAACAAACCTGCATGTGGTCATCAAGGATGAAATGTCGCAGGTGAACAATTTTAAAATTATGAAAGGAAAGAAACGCAGCTGTGACCTGATGTTCAGTTACGACGGAACGGTGCTGACTACGTTTATGCACAAAGATCCAAAGGACGTACCAGAGAATATGGCACTGTATGACTATGTGAACCGTCAGTCAAAACAGAGATATGGTATTTCCATGACAGGAAAAGTCGGCTTCAATAATACATATGCGATTGCTGTTCCAAAGAGAATCGCGGAAAAATATCACCTGAAGACGATTTCTGATCTGGTTCCGGTTGCCGATAAACTGACCTTCGGCGCAGAGCATGAATTCTTTACCCATGAAGGAAGCGCAAAATATTATCCGTTTGTAAAATACTACGGACTGAAATTCAAATCGTATAAGGCGGTTGATGAGAGTCTGAAATACAATGCGATCGAGCATGGCGCATTTCAGATTACAGAGGTATATGCCACAGATGGACTGAATAAAAAGGCCGGTCTGGTCATTCTGAAAGATGACCGACATTTCTTCCCGGAGTATAACGGGTCCTATTATGTGAAAGACAGCACCTATAAGCGATTTCAAAAGAAGGCGCCGGAGCTGAAGGAGGTTCTGCAGGAACTGAATGGAAAAATATCCACAGAAGATATGCAGAACATGACGTATCAGGTTGATGTAAAAGGAAAGACACCAGATGAAGTCGCAGAGAAATTCCTGAAACAGAAGGGACTGATTCATTAAGAAGGCTGGGTAAACAGATTCCCTCCGGGTATTCTGGCATGATTCCGGAAACAAAAGACGTGTCTGCCCAAATGCCGCGATTCGTGGTAAAATAAAAGATAAACTGAAATTGCAGAAAAGCCGGCGCGCCGTCGTCCGTGAAAGACACTGGGCGCGCCGGCCTTGATGTATAGAAATGCACACTTTGATGCATGCAGAAAGGGAAGGCACAAATGAATCAGAATGTTGATTTTCAGAAGCTGCGTGAAGATGCAGTCCATATTTTCCATAACGGTTTTGCCTGTTCAGAATCGGTTATTTATGCGATTCAACAGGATCTGGATCCGGAAATCCCGGACGAGCTGATTGCGGCAAGCAGCGGCTTCCCCTGGGGCATGGGCGGAGCCGGATGCTCCTGCGGCGCTCTGGCAGGAGGAGTGATGCTGATTGGCCACTATTTCGGAAGAAAAGAGCCGAAGGGAAGCGAGTACGCAAACTGCCAGAAACTGACCAGAGAGTATCACGACGCATTCGCAAGCTGTGCCGGGCATGCCTGCTGCGGGGCGATCATTTCTGGCATGGAGAAAAATTCCGATGAAAGAAAGAACAAGTGCACGGGAATTGTTGAGTATTCTGTAACCAAAACGGCGCAGATTATTTTAAGAGAAAAAGGTCTTCTGACAGAAGAAAAGAATCAGGAACTTCAGAGCTGGCTGGATGAGAAGGTCGCTGCATGCAGAAAGCAGGAGCAGGCATGAAGCGTATCGTAACGGGTATTCTTGCACACGTTGATGCCGGGAAAACGACACTGTCTGAAGCTATGCTATATAAGACCGGGGAAATCACCCGTCTGGGACGTGTCGACCACGGGACATCCTTCCTGGACACCGGAAAACTGGAACGGAGCCGGGGGATCACGATTTTTTCTAAACAGGCGCAGCTGAGCTGGCAGGACATGCAGATGACGATTCTGGATACTCCTGGCCATGTGGATTTTGTCTCGGAAACGGAGAGAACCCTGTCTGTCCTGGATTACGCGATTCTTCTGATCAGCGCGGGATCCGGTATCCAGAGCCACACAGAAACCCTCTGGAAACTGCTGAAGAGAAGCCAGATTCCTACATTTATATTCATGAATAAGATGGACCTGTCCATCCACAAAAAATCCGAATGGATCGATATCCTGCAGGAGAAATTCGGCAGCGGATTCACCGATTTTTCCGTAACCGGAGGAGAGCGCTTCACCGACAGCCTGACCATGGGATCAGAAGCTCTGATGGAGAGGGTCCTGGAAGACCAGAAAATTACCGACCAGGATATCGCCCGGGCAGTAAAGAGACGGGAAGTTTTCCCGGTATTTTTCGGCTCGGCTCTGAAGATGGAAGGCGTTTCCGAGTTTCTTAAAGGCCTTGCCAGGTTTACTTTGCCGGAAAAGAAAGAGGAGCAGTTCGGCGCCAGGGTCTATAAAATCGCCAGAGATGAGGATGACCGCCGCCTGACCTTTATGAAAATCACGGGAGGAAGCCTGCGGGTAAAGGACAAGATCAGCGGAAAAACGGATGACGGAGAGCCATGGGAAGAGAAGGTCAACCAGATCCGTCTGTATTCCGGCCAGCAGTATAACGCCGTGCAAGAGGCCGGCCAGGGCATGATCGTTGCGGCGGAAGGGCTGTCTCAGTCTGAGGCCGGCGATGGCTACGGATTCGAGAAGAACACGCATCCGGAGATTCTGGAGCCCTTCCTGACCTACACGGTGATTTCTGAAGACGGAACGGATTACCATACCCTGCTTCAGGAAGTCAGAGAGCTCGCGGAGGAGGATCCGAAGCTCCATGTCAGCTGGAAGGCTGCGGCGCAGGAGATCCACATCCAGATGATGGGGCAGGTGCAGCTTGAAGTCCTGGCCCAGACCATGCTGGACCGTTTTGGAAGGAAAGTGTCTTTCGGCTCCGGGAAGATTCTGTATAAAGAGACGATTGCGGCTCCGGTGGAAGGGGTCGGGCATTTCGAGCCGCTGCGGCATTACGCGGAGGTGCATCTTCTGATCGAACCCCAGGAGCGGGGGAGCGGGATTTCCTATCAGTCGGTGGCGCCGGTGGATCAGCTGAACCGGAACTGGCAGAGTCAGATTATGACGGCGCTCCAGAAGTATTCCCACGTCGGTGTTCTGACCGGATCCCTTCTGACGGATGTGAAAATCACCCTGGTCAGCGGAAAGGCCAGCAAGAAGCACACGGAAGGCGGGGATTTCCGTCAGGCTGCTCTGAGAGCTGTGAGAAACGGACTGATGAAGGCAGAGAATATCCTGCTGGAACCGTGGTTCTCCTATACGATCGAGCTTCCGACAGAAAACGTCGGCCGGGCCATGACAGATATGCAGAAAATCAATGGCAGTTTCCAGCCGCCGGAAACGGGAGAGGACCATTCCGTGCTGAGGGGCCGGGGGCCGGCATCCGGCCTGATGACTTATCAGGAGGAACTGACCCGTTATAGCAGGGGAAATGGAAGAATTTACCTTCAGCTCGATGGCTACGATGTCTGCCACAATACCGGGGAAGTGCTGGATGAAATCGGCTACGATCCTCTGCGTGACGTGGACAATCCGGCGGATTCCGTCTTCTGCATGCACGGAGAGAGCAGCATCATTTCCTGGGATCAGGTGGAAGATTACATGCACCTTCCGAGCATTCTGGAGCAGGATGCCGGCGCGGATGACGATGACCTGACCGCCGCGAGGGTGCATGAGTATGAACACCGGATCGCAGATGATAAGGAGCTCATGGCGATTTTCGAGAAGACTTACGGACAGATCGGAGGCGATAAGACTTCTGGCAGCAATGTGCGCATGAACGCGGCAGGCTCCGGCATTTCCGGCGTCCGGATGATCAATGCAGACGGAACGGTGGACTACGGTTATTCGACAAAAACCACCCGCCAGGAGACAGCGCCGGAAAGTGCGGCCGCAAGAGATCTTTCCACGGAACAGAAGGCCCGGCAGAAGCATTCCCACATGGCCGCCAGAAAAAAAGAAATGGAAAAGCGTGCCCAGGAATACCTGATCGTGGACGGCTACAATGTCCTCCACAACTGGGATAATCTGGAAGGACTCTGCAAGATGGACTACGGCGCTGCCCGCCAGCAGCTCCTGGAAACCCTCTGCAATTATCAGGGCTTCATGCGCTGTAAGATCGCGGTGATTTTCGATGCCTATAAGGTAAAAGGAGGAGGTTCCGCCAGTAGCGGAAAGTTCCATGATATCGAAGTCATCTACACGAATGAGGACCAGACCGCCGACTCCTATATCGAGAGGATGACTAAGGAGCTGTCTGGAAAATATCAGGTCCGGGTCGTGACCAGCGACAGCCAGGTGCAGCAGATTTCTTTAGGTCACGGCGCGCTCAGGACATCCTCCCGGGAATTTGAGGCAGAAGTGCGCTCCGTAGAAGATGCCATCCGGCGCGTGATCAGCAGGGAATCGAGTTGAAGTGACTGCTGAAGTCATGCTATAATAAAATATAAATGGGTACTTGAGGATCAGAGAACAGGGAATACTTATTTATTTGAAATACAATCATATATAAAGGAGCAGAACTGTATGGAACCAAAATATAACCGAGTGCTTCTGAAGATCAGCGGTGAGGCCCTTTCCGGCGGAAGCGGAAGCGGCATCAATGAAGAGACGACGGCACTGGTCGCCAGAGAGATCAAGCAGCTGCATGATCTGGGTGTAGAGGTTGCGATTGTCGTCGGAGGCGGAAATTTCTGGAGAGGCAGAACGAGCCAGAGCATGAAGCGTGAGACAGCGGACTATATCGGAATGCTGGCTACCGTTATGAATTCCCTTGCCCTGCAGGACGCGCTGCTTGCAGAGGGCGTCAAGGCCAGAGTCCAGACTTCCATTACGATGAATGAAGTCGCAGAACCGTATATCTGGAGAAGAGCGCTGAAAGAACTGAGCGACAAGGATGTCGTGATTTTCGGAGCGGGCATCGGAGAGCCGCATTTTTCCACGGATACAGCGGCTGCCCTGCGTGCGGTAAACATAGATGCGGATATCATTCTGCTTGCAAAGAATATCGACGCGGTATACTCTGCAGATCCGAAGACGGACCCGAATGCAGTGAAGTATGACCACCTGACCATGAAGGAAGTTGTCGAGCAGGAGCTGAAGGTCATGGACCTGACCGCGGCAACCATCTGCATGGAGAACAATATGAAGATTCAGGTGTTCGGACTGGCTGAGGAGAACAGCATGGTCAGAGCCGTCTGCGGAGAGCAGATCGGAACCCTGATTGAATAGACAGGATTTTCAATACGTCTGATGAAAGAACGTATAGAATAGATAAGCAGCAAGTGTCCGTGCATGTAAACGGACATGGGATACAGAATTTGCCGTTGAAAAAGAGAGTGTTTTCTTGCTGAGTATTTTTTGTCAGAAGAAAAGAGGCAGGAAAGCTCTGCCGGCGGCAGCCGGATTATCACAGGAGGACTGAAAATGGCTAAGAATAAGTCTTTAGATGAGAAGATCGAAAGAACCAAGATCGACCTGAAGGAGGCGCTGAACACGGTGCGAGCAGGACGCGCAAACGCGGCGCTGCTGGATCGTGTAACGGTTAATTATTACGGATCGCCGACACCGCTGAAGAGCCTGGCGAATATTTCCACACCGGATCCGAGAACGCTGATGATCACACCGTTTGATCCGAAGTCCGTGGGAGACATTGAGAAAGCAATCGAGGTTGCCAACCTGGGCATCACGCCGACCAATGATGGAAAGGTCATCCGCCTTGTCATTCCGCCGCTGACAGAGGAGCGCCGTAAGGAATTGAAGAAGACCACCAAGAAGATGGGTGAGGAAGCCAAGGTTGCAGTCAGAAACCTCAGAAGAAAGGTTAATGACGACATCAAGAAGCGCGAGAAGGACGGAGAAATTTCTGAGGACGACCGCAATGAAGAGCTGGAAGAAACACAGAAGACCATTGATAAGGCGATCAAGGACATCGATCAGATTATCGCGCAGAAAGATAAGGAGATTATGGAAGTATAATTCCGAAAACTTTATAGGGCGGCTGCTGTTGGATGCAGCCGTCTTTTTCACGTTATGGAAGATGCCGCATTATACACGCGCTGTGTGCACGGATGCGGAAAAATCAGACGAAAGGAACAGAATCGATTATGCTGGATAAAGACAGAATGCCTCGTCACGTTGCGATCATTATGGATGGAAACGGCAGATGGGCGAAGAAGCACGGCCTTCCGCGCCTCGCCGGACACAATGCGGGCATGGAATCCATGAAGGAAATCGTGCGCTGCGCTTCCAATCTGGGCATTCAGTACCTGACGGTCTACGCCTTTTCCACGGAAAACTGGAAACGCTCGCAGGAGGAGGTCGGCGGGATTTTCAGACTGCTGACCAAGTTCGTGGACCTGGATCTGGATGAACTGAATGAAGAAAATGTAAGGGTAAAATGCTTCGGCGATTATTCCATCATCCCTCCGAAAGCGAAGAAGAGTATGGATGAAACCCTGAAAGAAACCGCGGACAACACAGGAATGCAGTTCAACATTGCGTTAAATTACGGCGGACGCGCGGATATTCTGCGCGGTGTGAACAAGATCGCTGACAAGGTTCGCAGCGGGGAGATCAGCGGGGAAATCACGGAAGACATGATCAGCCGGTCTCTCTGGTCCGGAGATGAGAATGGAAATGTCCCGGATCCGGATGTGATCATCCGCACCAGCGGAGAAGAGAGGCTTTCCAACTTCCTGCTCTGGCAGTGCGCCTACAGCGAGTTTGTATTCACCGATGTGCTCTGGCCGGACTTCACTCCGGAAGTGTTTGAGCAGCTTCTGGAAGAATATCAGGGAAGAGACAGAAGGTTCGGCGGAAGAAAGTAATTAAGGAAACCGGGAGTCATGAAATATCCCGGTATCCGGAGCTACAGGCCCGGGACTTCCGCCTGCAGTTGTTTTAGAAAGTGTGAAAAAATGAAAACAAGAATTATTTCCGGCGCGTGCATGGTGCCGCTTCTGCTTTTCGTCTGGCTGGGCGGCTACTGGCTGACGGCGCTGGCCATCTTAATCGGTGCCATGGGCGTCCACGAATTTTACCGCGGATTCCGCGAGATCGGCGTCCATGCAAACGAACCGATGGCCTACATCTTTATGTTCATCCTCTACCTGTTAAACGGCTTCTGGCCGGATGATTACAAGCTGATCGCCGCCTGGCTGGTCGCTGTCATCATGGCAGGCTCCGTCTATATGTTTAACGTGCAGAAGAGAACCCCGGACGATGCAATGGTTACCATCATCGGAATCATCTACATTATCTTCTTCTCCTTCCACGTCACCATGATCGACGAGACCGGCGCATTCAGCATCTTCAAGTGGCTGATCCTGCTGACGGCCTTCGGAACGGACATCTGCGCCTACTTCACGGGTGTGTTCCTGGGAAAACACAAGATGGCGCCGCATCTGAGCCCGAAGAAGACCTGGGAAGGCGCAATCGGCGGCATCATCGGCTGCACGCTGGTCTGCTGGGCTTTCGGCATGATTTTCTGCAGAGAGTTCGTCGGAACCTGTGTCATCATGGGACTGATCGGCGCACCGATTTCCATGTTCGGCGACCTGACCGCATCCGCATATAAGAGGAAAATGGGCATTAAGGACTACGGAAACCTCATTCCTGGCCACGGCGGCATCATGGACCGTTTTGACAGCATCCTGTTCACGGCTCCGTTCATTTACTACTACACCGCCATCATCCTGATGCATTTCCATATCATTTTCTAGAGAGGACAAAAATCACATGGCAAGGAAGAAAATTACAATTCTCGGCAGTACCGGCTCGATCGGAACCCAGACACTGGATGTGATCAGCCGGCATCCGGAAGCCTTTCAGGTGACTGCGCTGACCTGCGGAAAAAATGTGGATCTGTTAAGAAAGCAGATCAGAACGTTCCGCCCGGAGATGGTCTGCACCGCAGAAGAGGAAGATGCAGCCGCATTAAAGAAAGAATTTCCGCGCCTTGAAGTGGTTTCCGGAAAAGGCGGCCTGATCGAGGCGGCAGAAAAGGAAAGCGACCTTCTGATCAACTCCCTGATGGGCATGCGCGGCATGGTGCCGACTTATCACGCGATTCAGAGCGGAAAGGACATTGCGCTGGCGAATAAGGAGACACTGGTCACCGGCGGACACCTGATTATGGATGCCGTGAAGAAAAACAAGGTGAACATGCTTCCTGTAGACAGCGAGCACTCTGCGATTTTCCAGTGCCTGCAGGGAAATAAGGGAAAGAAGATCAGAAGAATCCTTCTGACCGCATCCGGCGGTCCCTTCCGGGGCTGGAATTACAGCCAGCTGAAAACGGTGACCCCGGAGATGGCCCTGAAACATCCGAACTGGAAGATGGGAAGAAAAATCACCATCGATTCTGCGACGATGATGAATAAAGGACTGGAAATGATTGAAGCCAAATGGCTCTTCCATGTAGACATCGATGATATTCAGGTTCTGGTTCATCCCCAGAGCATCGTGCATTCCGCCGTGGAGTTTGATGATACGACGGTCATCGCGCAGATGGGAAAGGCGGATATGAGAATTCCGATCAGCGTGGCTCTGGGATACCCGGAAAGACTGCACTGGGACGGAGAGGGACTGGACTTCTTCCATTCTCCTGCGAACCAGCTGACCTTTGAAGAGCCGGATACGACAGCCTTCCGCTGCCTTCCGCTGGCGGTTTCCGCGTCAAAAGAGGGCGGAAGCTGCCCGGCAGTCATGAATGCGGCAAACGAAGTTCTGGTACAGGCCTTCCTGGACCACAAGATCGGCTTTACCGATATTCCGGAAAGCATCGAAAAAATCATGCAGCAGCATCACAAAGTAGAAAATCCGGATCTCACGCAGATTCTGGAAATCGATGAACAGACGCGTGAGAAGACCTACAGAGATTTCGTCGAAAAGTAAAGGATAGATTATGCAGACACTGATTCTTGCAGTCCTCTTGTTTGCGGTAATGATTTTTCCGCATGAGCTCGGACATTTTCTTGCTGCGCGGGCGGTGGGCGTTCAGGTTAATGAATTTTCCTTTGGCATGGGACCTGCGCTCTGGAAAAAAGAAAAAAACGGAACCCTGTACGCTGTAAGGCTTCTTCCGATCGGCGGCTACTGCGCCATGGAAGGAGAAAATGAAGACAGCGGTCATGAAGGTTCATTCAGCAGTAAGACAGCAGGCCAGAAGTTCCTGGTCCTTGTGGCGGGTGCATGCATGAACCTTCTCATCTGCATCATGCTGTTTATGCTGGTGTTCTGCGTCAACGGCATGACCACGACGACCGTTTCAAAAACTGAGGCGGGAAAACCTGCCTATACGGCAGGCATTCAGGCCGGAGACAAGATCACGGAAATCAACCAGAAAAAGGTCAGTTCCTGGGAGAATATAGGAATAATTGTGCAGGCACAGAAGGGGAAAACCGTTTCTGTAACGGTCGACCGCTCAGGAAAGCAGAAAAGTTTTTCGATTACTCCGGTGAAGAGCCAGGGAAGATATCTGATCGGCATTGAGCCGGTGCTGTCCCATAATCCGGGCAGAGCTTTCGTCCGCAGCATCCGGGCCACAGGATATGCAGGCGCCTTTATGTACAAGACGCTCGGCCAGCTGATCACAGGAAAGGCCGGCATGAAGGACGTCAGCGGCCCTGTTGGAATCGTGACGGCGGTGCATAAGACGGTCAGCTACGGATTCACCTATTTCCTGACATTTACGGCCTTTATCAGCCTGAACCTGGCAATAGTAAATCTTCTTCCGCTTCCGGCGCTGGACGGAGGAAGAATTCTCTTCCTTCTGATCCGGAAGATCGGAGGAAAGCATATCACAGATTCTATGGAAGGAAGCGTTCATCTGATCGGCTTTGCCCTCCTGATGGCGCTGACCATTGTGGTTACCTGGCATGACATCACCCGTCTTTTCTGATGGACAGAAAGCGGGTTCTGTGATAAGGTAGTCAGACACAGAAAAGAGGAAAACGATGAGCAGCAGAAAACAGGTTATGGTGCGCAATGTTCCCGTCGGAGGCGGCGCGCCGGTTGTTATACAGTCGATGTGCAATGTGGATTCCCGGAATGAAGAGGGAATTCTGAAACAGATCGGAGAGCTTCAGGAGGCGGGCTGTCAGATAGTCCGCCTGGCCGTTCCGAATCAGGAGGCGCTGCAGGTCTTCTCCCGCATCCGGCAGAAGACCGACATGCCTCTGGTTGCAGACATCCATTTTGACTGGAGAATGGCCGTCGGCGCGATCGAGGCCGGAGCAGACAAGATCCGCATCAACCCGGGAAACATCGGCTCCCGTGAAAACGTGCAGCGGGTTGTCGATGCCGCGAAGGAGCATCAGGTGCCGATCCGTGTCGGCGTGAACTCCGGATCGGTAGAAAAAGACCTGCTGCAGAAATACGGCCACGTGACGGCAGAAGCCCTGGCAGAAAGTGCCGTAAAGAACGTCCGTATGATCGAGGACATGGGATACGATGACCTGGTCGTCTCCATCAAGTCCAGCGATGTGCAGATGAATTTTGATGCCCATAAGATTGCGGCGCAGAAGATCGACCATCCTTTCCATATCGGCATCACAGAGGCAGGAACGGTCAAAATGGGAAAGATCAAGAGTGCAGCCGGGATCGGCGCGCTGCTGCTGTCCGGTATTGGAGACACCCTCCGTGTTTCCCTGACTGCTGATCCGGTGGAAGAGGTTCTTTTTGCCAGAAATCTGCTGGAAAGCATCGGCCTGAGAAAGCCGAAGTTCGAACTGGTGAGCTGTCCGACCTGCGGAAGGACCAGAATTCCGCTTCAGCAGCTTGCAGAGTCGGTAGAAAAACGCCTGACGGAGGAAAAGGATCTTCCGGAAGGTCTGAAAATCGCGGTCATGGGCTGCGTGGTCAACGGACCGGGGGAGGCGGCAGAAGCGGACTACGGCATCTGCGGAGGCGATGGAAAAGGCATTATCTTCGCTAAAGGAAAAGTACTGAAAACCGTTGAAGAAGACCAGCTTGAGGACGGTCTGATCGCGGCAATTCGTGAAGGAGCGGGAAAGATTGAATAAACTGATTCAGGATTTTGTCAGCTGGAACAGATTACCGGAAAATAAGAAAGAACAGATGGAGTGCGTCATTGAAGACGCGCAGATCAGAAAGGAAACAGGCGTACTGTCTATGGACATGCGCCTGAATTTTATCGTGCCTGCAGAAGATGACCGGAAGCTGAAAGAAGCAGTGATCCGCCAGCTTCAGGGACTTGCCGGGGTGGAGCTGCATTATCACTATGACCGGGACCAGATGGTGCTTTCTGAAGAGGAGATTCTGGAGCTGTATCTTCCGCGTCTGATCAGAGAATCTGGTTCCATCGGAAAGGTCGCCTTTGACCCGTCCAGAGTAAAGATAGAGGGACGTACGGCTGTCCTCGGATCTTTTGGCCGGATGGCAACAGAGAAAATGAATGACGAGCTGGCAGCAGAGCTGTCCCAGAAAGTCAGAGAAACTTTCGGCTTCACCTGCACTGTCCGCTTTGAAAATGATGAAGAGCGCTATAAAGAGGTGGGAGAGAAGAGAAAACGCGAACTTTCCCAGGATGAAATTCTCTCTTCTCCGGGATCTGACCCATATTATGACGCGGCGGCAGACACAGGGTTTGACGCCTATGACCAGGGTATGAGAGATGCCCAGGGTGCTGACGCGGACCAGCTTCTTGCGGCTTACGGAGGAGGTATGCCGGCTTCTGACGGAGCAGGGGAAATTCCGCCTTGGGAAGATGCGCCGCAGGCGCAGCCGGCTGCAGCTTCTTCTGCAGCGGCCCCGTCCGGCCTGACCAGATCCAGAAAAGAGGGATCCGGAACCGGACACGCCAGAAAGGCCCGTCCTGCAGCGGGACATTCTTCTGGCGGCATGAAGAGAGGCACAGAAGTTGTGCTGGGCCGCGGAATTCACGGAGAATCCACCCCACTCATGCAGCTGACTCCGGAGAGCGGAAAAGTCGTCATCGAGGGAATCGTTTTCCATAAAGAGAACCGGCCGATCAAAAATAACAAGCAGATCGTCACCCTGCTGATTACCGATAAAAAGTCGTCCACTTGCGTGAAGGCTTTTGTCAAAAACGAAAAATGGAATGACATCGATAAGCGGATCAATGAAGGCGACTATATCATCTGTCAGGGAGAAACGGAGTGGAGTAAGTACGACAACGCGCTGAATGTCATCGTCCGTAATATCTCCAAGGGGGAAGGCATCCCGGAAAGAAAGGATACCTGGGAAAAGGGCCGCCGCGTGGAGCTGCACTGCCATACCAAGATGAGCGCCATGGACGCCCTGAACGATCCGGAACGCATCGTGCAGCTGGCTTCCGACTGGGGCCAGCCGGCTGTGGCCATCACCGACCACGGCGTTGTCCAGTCCTTCCCGGACGCGGCGGCCATTGCCGGAAAACTGGCAAAAAAAGGAAAGCCGATCAAGGTCATTTACGGCATGGAGGGCTATCTCTATGACGATGAAGGCTGCATCGACGCAGAGGGAAACATCGACTACAAGAAGAAAAAGGGAACGAACCATATCATTCTTCTCTGCCGCACCCAGCACGGCCTGAGAAACCTCTATAAACTCGTTTCGATTTCTCACGTTAAATACTTTTATAAGAAGCCGAGAATCCCGAGAACCGTTCTGGATAAATACAGAGACGGGCTGATTGTCGGTTCCGCCTGCGAAGCGGGAGAAGTCTACCGTGCCCTGGAGCAGGGAAAGTCCGATGAGGAAGTCGCGGAAATCGCGAAATACTATGATTATCTGGAGATCCAGCCGCTGATCAATAACCGTTTCATGCTGGACTCGGACAAGTTCCCGGAGGTCAACAGCTGGGATGACCTGAAAGCCTATAACAAGCGGATTGTCCACATCGCAGACATGCTGGACAAGCCAGTCTGCGCTACCACCGACGCCCACTACGATGAGCCGGATTCCGCCATCTACAGAAACATCCTGCTTTACGGCATGGGATTCAAGGACGCGGAAAACGGCCAAGGCCTTTATTTACGAACCACGGACGAGATGATTAAAGAATTCTCCTACCTTGGAGAAGACATGGCCCAGAAGGTTGTCGTCGATAACACCAATAAGATTGCGGACTGGGTGGAAGAGGGCATCAAGCCGGTTCCGGATGAAAAATGCCCGCCGAAGATCGACGGCGCGGAGGAAGAACTGTATAATAAGTGCTTCGAGAGAGCCCACCGGATTTACGGCGACCCGCTTCCGGAAAAAATCCAGAAGCGCCTGGACACGGAGCTGAACGCCATCATCAGCAACGGCTACGCAGTCATGTACGTTTCCGCGGAGCGTCTGGTAAACAAGTCCCTGCAGGACGGTTACCTGGTCGGATCCAGAGGATCCGTCGGTTCGTCTTTTGCGGCTACCATGGCGGGAATCACCGAGGTCAATCCCCTTGACCCGCATTATATTTGTCCCAAGTGCAAGCACCTTGAGTGGGGCGATATGTCCAAGTACGATAACGGACTGGACATGCCGCCGAAGAAGTGTCCGGAATGCGGCGCGGAGATGAAGCGCGACGGCTTCACCATTCCGTTCGCGACCTTCCTGGGATTCAAGGGAAACAAAGAGCCGGATATCGACCTGAATTTCGCGGGTGAATATCAGGCGCGGGCGCATAAGTACGTCGGCGTGATTTTTGGAGAGAAGAATGTATTCAAGGCGGGCACGGTAGGCACCATCGCCGAGAAAACCGCTTACGGCTACGTGAGAAGGTTTTTCGAAGAGACCGGGCGTCCGGTCAATAAGTTCGAGATCGACCGTCTGACGGAAGGCTGCACGGGTGTAAAGCGCACTACGGGCCAGCATCCGGGCGGAATCATCATCGTGCCGAGAGACCACGACATTTTCGAGTTCTGCCCGATCCAGCATCCGGCAAACGACACCAAGACCGACATCATCACGACGCATTTCGATTACCATAAAATCGATAAGAACCTGCTGAAGCTGGACATTCTGGGACACACCGTCCCGTCCATGATCCGCCAGCTGCAGGACATGACCGGTGTGGACCCGCTGCACGTCGATCTGACCGACCAGAAGGTGCTGAGCATTTTCAACGGAACCGAGGCCCTGGACATCAAGGACCCGGACTACCGCTTCCGTCACGGCACCTTCGCGATTCCGGAGTTCGGCACGGGATTCACCCGGCAGATGCTGGACGATGTAAAGCCGAAGCGTTTCGAGGATCTGGTCAGAATGTCCGGCTTCTCCCACGGAACCGATGTATGGCTGAACAACGCCCAGGAATACATCCGGGACGGCACCGCCACCATGCGTGAAGTCATTTCCACCCGAGACGACATCATGAACTTCTGCATCGCCCACGGCATTGAAAACGAGACCTCCTTCCGCATCATGGAGGAGACCCGTAAGAAGAACCTGATTCTGACCGAGGAGCATAAGCAGGTCATGCGCGACCACGGCATTCCGCAGTGGTACATCGATTCCTGCTCCAAGATTAAGTATATGTTCCCGCGGGCCCACGCGGTGGCTTACGTCATGATGTCCTTCCGTATGGCCTGGTATAAGGTGTATTATCCGGTTCCTTTCTACGCGACTTATTTCACCAGCGTGCTGGCCGACTTTGATGCCGAAACCGCGCTGAAGGGAAAGGAAGCCGTCTTAAGAAAGATGGACGAGATCAATATGAAGGGAAACAATGCCACCGCCAAGGAGAAGGACAGCGAGACCGTTCTGGAGGTCATCTACGAGATGTTCGCCAGAGGCTATGAGTTTCTCCCGGCGGAGCTGGGTTCCTCCTATGCGGAGCGCTTCTGGGAAAAAGACGGCAAGGTTCTGCTCCCGTTTGCGGCCTATGAGGGCGTCGGCGCGGCGGCGGCCAATCAGCTGGTGGATGCCTATAAGGAGAAGCCGTTTGATACGGTCGAGGACTGCCAGACCAGGGCGCATCTGGGAAAGAGTGTCATAGAAACCCTGCGGAGTCATGGGATTTTCGAGGGGCTGCCGGAGACCGACCAGATCTGCTGGGCAATTTAATGACTGACTGACGCCGGTGAATCTTTCGATTATTCACCGGCTCATTTCAGGACAAAATGAAACTGGCAGAGAAGCACGCGCCGGGCGTGATTTTCCATAAATATACATTACCTGTTTTTGAATATTTATGCACATTTTTCTCCTTGCCGGGTGAGGGCTTTGCCCTTGTAAAAAAAGCACTTGTCATGTATACCGGATGATTTGTAAAAAGTACTTTAAAAAGACGGGTGATGGGTATAAGATAGATATGTCGCAGGAACACAAGATATTGTGGAGATGCGGGAATAAAATGAACTAGATCTTGTGTAGTGTATGAAACACTGCACAAGATTACGATAATGCAGAGTTACGGGACCGCAGGCAGATGCAGAGATCTGGAGGCAGAGAATGCAGCTGAGGCTGTGAAAATATGCGGCCCTGCGGTTTTCTGCGCCTATCTGTATACATAATTTATGCACAGGGGTGTGGAAAACTCAGATTGTGGATAAGGTAAAGGAGAGCGGCAATGGGCAGAGAAATTGTTTGTAACGTCATTAAAAGAAGCGGTCAGGAAGTGCCGTTTGACCAGACGAAGATCGTCTGCGCGGTCAGCAAGGCCAATAAGGAAGTGGACCGCATCCATCAGATGAGCCAGTACCAGATCGAAGCCGTTGCGGAAAATGTAACGCAGCAGGTGGAGAAGATGCAGCGCGCAATCAATGTAGAAGAAATTCAGGACATGGTCGAAAAAGGCATCATGGAAATGCGTGCCTTCGAGGTTGCGCAGAAATACGTCCGCTACCGTTACCGCCGTTCCCTGGCGCGCAAGGCCAACACCACAGACGACGAAATCCTGTCCCTGATCGAGCAGGCCAACGAAGAAGTCAAGCAGGAGAATTCCAATAAGAACCCGGTGATCAATTCCACACAGAGAGACTACATGGCCGGCGAAGTCAGCAAAGACCTTTCCCGCCGTGTTCTGCTGCCGGAGGAAATCGTCAGAGCACATAATGAAGGAATCATCCACTTCCATGATATGGACTACTATGCACAGAAGGAACATAACTGTGACCTGATCAATCTGGAAGACATGTTGCAGAACGGAACCGTCATCAGCGAGACGATGATCGAGAAGCCGCACAGCTTTTACACCGCCTGCAACATCACCACACAGATCATCGCTCAGGTTGCGTCCAACCAGTACGGCGGACAGTCCTTCACTCTGTCCCATCTGGCACCTTTCGTCGACGTCAGCAGAAAGAAGCTGCGCAAGCTTGTCATTCAGGAGTTTAAAGATACCGGTGTTAGCGTTGACGACAAGGTTATCGACGACATCACGGAAATGCGCCTGAAGAAAGAAATCAAAGACGGAATCCAGACGATCCAGTACCAGCTGATCACCCTGATGACCTGCAACGGACAGGCTCCGTTCGTCACCATGTTCATGTATCTGGACGAGGTTCCGGAAGGACGCACCAGAGACGACCTGGCTATGATGATTGAAGAAGTTCTGCGCCAGCGCATGCAGGGCGTCAAGAACGAGAAGGGCGTATGGATCACTCCGGCATTCCCGAAGCTGATCTACGTTCTGGATGAGGATAACATCCACGAGGATTCCCAATACTTCTATCTGACAAAACTCGCCGCAGAGTGCACCGCCAAGAGAATGGTTCCGGATTACATCTCCGCCAAGATCATGAAACAGCTGAAGGACGGCAATGTCTACACCTGCATGGGATGCCGCTCCTTCCTGACCGTTGAAGATTCCCAGCGCAACCCGGACGGCAGCCATAAATTCTACGGCCGCTTCAACCAGGGTGTTGTCACCATCAACCTGGTCGACGCAGCATGTTCCTCTGACGGCGACATGGACAAGTTCTGGAAGATTCTGGACGAGCGTCTGGAACTCTGCCACCGCGCTCTGCGCTGCCGCCACGAGAGACTGAAGGGAACCGTTTCCGACGTTGCCCCGATCCTCTGGCAGAACGGAGCCCTGGCCCGCCTGAAGAAGGGTGAGACCATCGACAAGCTCCTGTACGGCGGATATTCCACAATTTCCCTGGGCTATGCAGGACTTTGCGAGATGTGCTGGAGAATGATCGGAAAGAGCAATACCTCTGAAGAGGGACGTGAATTCTGCCTGAAAGTCATGCAGAAGCTGAATGACAAGTGTAAAGAGTGGAGAGCCGCAGAGAACATCGCCTACTCCGTTTACGGAACCCCGATGGAATCCACAACCTACAAGTTCGCAAAGTGCCTGCAGAGAAGATTCGGCATCATCCCGCACGTCACCGATAAGAACTACATCACCAACAGCTACCACGTACACGTCACCGAGCCGATCGACGCCTTCCACAAGCTGAAGTTCGAATCCGAATTCCAGAAGCTGTCCCCGGGCGGAGCCATCAGCTACGTTGAAGTTCCGAACCTGCAGGACAATATCCCGGCCGTCATCACCGTCATGCAGTACATCTACGACAACATCATGTACGCCGAGCTGAACACCAAGAGCGACTACTGCGAAGAATGCGGCTACGACGGCGAGATCAAGATCGTCGAAGATGAGAGCGGCAAGCTCGTCTGGGAGTGCCCGAACTGCGGAAACCGCGACCAGAATAAGATGTCCGTTGCCCGCCGCACCTGCGGATACATCGGAACCCAGTTCTGGAACCAGGGCAGGACGCAGGAGATCAAGGATCGTGTAATGCATCTGTAAAGCAGAATGCAAGATGGTCTGCAAACATAAAAAGCGAAAAAGAGGTCATGGGCCGCTGTGTGAATGGGGACATTCATGCAGCGGCTCTTTTTATATATTCTTTTTAAAATAGAACTTGCTGCAGAAGATAGCTGTATTCTGAAAATATAGCGCGTCTGTTTCGACAAAATGTAACTGTGCAAGATCTTAGTTGACAATATCGAACATCGATATTATAGTGGAGATACAAAGAGATATCGATATTCGATATAAAGGAAATGTGAAGCGAAATAAACAGGAAGGGGAGGAGAGCGTGGCGAGGTCGAAGTTCCAGACGCTGACGGAGCAGATGTTCTACATTCTCCTCTGCTTTCAGGAAGAGTGTTTCGGAATGGAAGTCATGAAGAAGGTCAGTGAAATGACGGGCGGCAGGGTGAATGTCGGTCCGGGGACACTGTACAATCTTCTGGAACAGTTCACGAACGCTGACATGATTGAACAGACCCGGACAGAGGGACGGAGACGCTGCTACCTCCTGACAGAAACGGGAAGAGAAGCCCTTCAGGAAGAGTATGAACGGCTGAAATGCCAGATTCACGATTACGAGCTGTACATCAAGAGCTAGTTTTCGGTCTGCTTTTTCCTGAAAGTCCTGAATAACGGGATATAAGGCAGGCTGACTGGATGGATCTGTCGTATAATGACGTAAGTAAATGACTGCCGGCGGACAAATAACAATTTTCAAGAAAGCTGTCCCCTTGGCCGGTAATGTTTTGTCCGCGGAGAAAATTAAGAGAAAGAAGGCATATTGATGAAAGTACTGTTATTAAATGGAAGTCCGCATACGCAGGGATGCACGGCACGCGCGCTTCAGGAAGTGGAGAAGACGCTGAATGAGCAGGGCCTGGAGACGGAAGTGATTCAGGTCGGAAATAAGGATATACGCGGATGCACTGCCTGTGGAAAATGCGAAACTCTGGGGAAATGTATTTTCGATGACCTGGTGAATGAAACTGCAGAGAAATTGAGGGATGCGGACGGCCTGGTTGTCGGAAGTCCGGTTTACTATGCCTCTCCGAACGGCACGATTCTGTCCTTCCTGGACCGGCTGTTCTACAGTGCGGATTTTTCCATGCATATGAAGGTTGGTGCGGCAGTGGTCAGCTGCAGACGCGGGGGAGCAACGGCTTCTTTCGATGTGCTGAATAAGTATTTCTCTATCGCAGGAATGCCAATCGCCACCAGCACCTACTGGAATCAGGTTCATGGATTTACTGCAGAGGACGTCGAAAAGGACCTGGAAGGCCTGCAGACCATGCGGAATTTAGGAAGAAATATGGCGCATCTGATCCGTCTTATTCATATGGAGAAAGAGCAGGGGGGATGTCCGGCTGAGGAAACGGAGTATTTCACAAGCTTTGCGGATGGAAAATAACGGATGAATCGTTACTGACTGTGCCGCCCGGTCTGGCGTAAGGAGAGGTGTCCAATGAAACAGTTTATCGAGTTGATGGCGTTTCCGTTTTATGATCACAGCAGCATGGAAACACATTTTACCGCTAAAGCAGAATCCGGCTGGCGCGTTGATGGAATTGGGCTGACGATCCATTATCGCCGTGCAGAGCCTGCCAGGGTGAAATATGCGATTACTTATGTAGATGACAGCAGGCAGTGGTCGCCTCCAACCGGAAGTGAACTACGCTTTCAGGAATTCTGTGAAGAGGCAGGATGGGAGCTTGTCGCAGAAAATAAAAAGATAAAGGTTTTCTGTAATGAGGACCCAGATGCTGTTCCGCTGGAAACCGATCCGCTGGTGCAGGTAAATAACATTTCCATCTGTGCTGTCGGGTATAAAATGGGATGGATGATTTCGTTTTTCGTATGCATGGTTTTGGGTTTGATAAACGTAAAGCAGCTGATGGCCAGCAAATCACTGCTCAAACGTTCGGATACGCTGGCCTTATGTGCTATATGGCTGTTTGCTGCAGCAATCAATGCAGATACATTGCTTACCTATATACACTGGGAACGTCAGGCGAGGAGGAATGCGGAAAATCAGATCTTTACGCCGACGTGGTCGCATCATAAATTACAGTTATGGGGATTGTCGCTGTTCTGGTGCGCTGTGCAGGTCTATCTGTTTTTTAGAAGCGGCGGAGGATTCTATGGGGCTGCCTGGGTTTTGATCGGTCTTCTCTGCTTTGGACCTGTTTTTTCACAAACGACAGCTAATTTCAAGCTGAGGAGGAAGGGTGTTTCCGGACCGGTTAACTGGTTCCTGAGTTATGGATGGTTTGCAGCAGTATTGATTGCACTTATTGTGATCTTCACAATCATGGATGCCAGAATAGCATAATTTTATTCGTTACTGGAAGGAAAAGAAAGATGTCTGATAAACATAAGCGTATACGTTCAATTATAGGTCTTTGCATTCTCGCAGCCCTTGCCGCTGCACTGATTGTGAATATGTTTGTGTCCTCCGGGGAGCATTCGCAGGAGCCGGCAGACAAAAGCAGAAGCGCAAGTGCGGCATCCATGAAGAACTGGGTCAGATGCCAGAAACAGGGCATGGACCTGCGTGATAAACTAGGCTATGAAAGCGCGTATACGTATATGTATACCTACGCGCAGGAGCAGGAAAAAATGTTCGGAAAGAGTCGGAAAAGCGCCTGGGCGAAAGCGCAGACAACGATGATCAGCCAGAGAGCCCTGCTGTCCTATGCGAAATCACAGGGAATCCGCTGGACAAAAAGCGACATCAACGCCTATATCAAGAGGCAGATCGCCTCAGGCCGGAAAGCGAAAAGTTATAAGAAAATCAATAAAGCCTGCAGGGAGGCAGGAATCAACTTTTCCGATATCTACTGGAAAAGCCGGGAGACCTATACATTCGACTATGTGACAGACAAGCTGTATAAGCAGGAACAGAAACAGTTCCAGAAGAGAAAGAAAGGCGGAAACTGGAATCATCAGTGGAAAAAGATCCAGGATACGGCGCTTCAGGAATATAAGTCTCGCTCCGGGTATGCCCGCGAAGAAAAGCTGTATCAGGCATGCAGGAAAGTTTATCTGAGTAAAGACAGGCGGAATGCTGTGCTGATAAAGGAAAGAATCAGCAAATATCCGCAGGACAGGCTGGACTGAGATATAGAAGCAGTATACATCAAAAAACAATGAATAACTAATAATATATGTTTTCAGCTGCGCTATTCAGTGTATAATAGTAGAAACGAAGGGAGGTGGTCCTGATGACCAGAAAATCCAACCATTACCTTCCGATCACGGGTGCGCTCTGTATTCTATCACTGGCCATGCTGTTCAGTCTGCGTGGGCCTCTGAATCAGAGCATTGCGAATTTCCAGCCGGATAAACTGCTGGTGCTGCTTTATGGATTCCTTGCAAAGCCGCTTTTTGTCTTCTGTCTGAGTACAGTAATTGCGATTGCGATACTGAAAAGGCGGAATTATCAGATAAAAACAGCTGCTGCAAGGGTAATCCGCATCATTCTCTATGCTGCACTCGCCGCCTACCTTCTGATTATTATCAGCTGGCTTGGCGGGCTGTTTGCGAGAACAACGGCGTATATTACCCCGTTTAAGGTAATTGACTCCGGAATTCCGTTCATTGCAGCAGGAGTACTCTCCGCAGCATTATCCGCTTCAGGAAAACGCTCAGAAGTATAGCATCCGGAAACCTTGGGGAGCCGGTTCAGGCTCCTCTTTTTGTGCTTCGTATCCCTGAAGAAATCGGCCCTTTACATAAATTTTATCCAATTTTCTTATTTTCATTGACGGAAGATTCTGAGGGTGGTAGATTAAGGGTAGATGTGAGCAGTCGCTCACAAGTCTGGTGAATAATTTACAGGGCATAAGACTGCAGCCTGAAAAGAAAATTCAGAATAAAAAGAGAACAAGCAAGTGTTGAATCAGGGAGGTAAGGAAATGGCATATAACGGTTACGCGATTGATGAGTATCTCGATGCAGATGCGGTTACGAAGCAGCTGGATGAGCTGATCAGAAAGCCTGTTTATACGATTCGTAAAGGCGCACTGAGAAACTATGTGGACAACTATTTTGAGAAGAAATGCACGAAGTCGAAGGCAATGATCACTGAGGCGAAAACGGTGATCCCAGGCGGCGTGCAGCATAATCTGGCCTTCAATTACCCTTTCCCGATCGTGATCACGAAGGCTGAAGGTGCCAAGCTCTATGACATCGACGGAAATGAGTATTATGATCTGCTTCAGGCAGGCGGCCCGACGATTCTGGGAAGCAATGACCCGGTTGTCCGGGAGCATGTGATCGATCTTCTGAACACATGCGGCCCGTCTACCGGACTTTTCCATGAATATGAGTACAAGCTGGCGAAGAAAATCTCTGATATGGTTCCGAGCGTTGAGATGTTCCGTATGCTTGGTTCTGGTACAGAAGGCTGCATGGTCGCGGCCCGTATCGCCCGTCTGGCAACGAAGAAGAAGAACATCCTGAAGATGGGCGGTGCTTATCACGGCTGGTCCGATCAGCTGGCATACGGTATCCGGGTTCCGGGGACAAAAGGTCTCATGTCCAAGGGCGTGCCTGGATTTGTCTTTAAGCACACCGATGAATTTTTCCCGAACGATCTGGAAGATCTGGAGCGTCACCTGAAGAAAAATCAGCTGACGGGCGGCACCGCAGCAGTATTCATCGAACCGATCGGCCCGGAGAGCGGAACCCGTCCGGTTTCGAAGGAATTCGTAAAGGGCTGCGAAAGACTGGCTCACCGCTACGGAGCGCTTCTGGTCTGCGATGAAGTTGTTTCCGGTTTCCGTATCGGTCCGGGAGGAGCGCAGGGCTACTACGGAATTGATCCGGACTTGACCGTATTCGGAAAGATTATCGCCGGCGGTTATCCGGGAGCCGGCGGTGTCGGCGGACACCGGGACGTCATGGCTCACCTGGGCGCCGGACTCGACTCCTCCGGAAAGAAAGTTTCCAAGGCCCTCTGCGGCGGAACGATGGCTGCAACTCCGGTCAGCTGTGTAGCCGGTTACTACACCTTATGCGAAATCGAGAAGAGGAATGCCTGCGAAGTTGCAGGAAGAATGGGCGACCGCCTGACAAAGGGCCTGCAGAAATCCATTAAGAAATACAATCTGCCGTTTGTTGCTTTCAATATCGGCTCTGTCTGCCACCTGGATAATGCAGGCACCATGCACTTTGCCATTGACTGGACCAAGCCTTGGCAGATTCCGCATATCCTGAAAGAGACCAGCATCCGCCAGAAAGAAATGGAGCATATGGGGGCCGCTTACATGGCAGAAGGCATCGTTACACTTGCCGGAACCCGTCTTTACACGAGTGCCGCTTACACAGAAGAAATGATCGACGATGTCATCGCCCGTTTTGATAAAGTGCTGAGCCAGTGCGGACCAATGGAAGCGTAGAGGAGGAAGGCAGAAATGAGTTATACGGAAGAAGAAGCCAGGCGGCTTGTCATCGAGGCGGGACACCGTCTGCTGAAGGAAGGGCTGACCGCCAGAACCTGGGGAAATATCAGCGCCCGGATTTCAGAGAAAGAATTCATTATCACACCAAGCGGCATGGCCTATGAAACTCTGCTGCCGGAAGAACTGGTCCGGGTCAGAATCGAGGACTGCAGTTATGACGGAGAGATCAAGCCGTCCAGCGAGAAGTGGATCCACGCAGATGCCTACCGTCTGCGTCCGGATGTGAATTTCCTTATCCACACCCACCAGCCTTGTGCTTCTGCGGTCAGTGTCATGGGAAAGGCTGTTCCGGTCAGCGATCCGGCTGCGGCAGAACTTCTGGGCCATTCGATTCCCTGCGCGGGTTATGGCATTTCCTCAACCCAGAAACTGCGCCGTCAGGTAGAGAAGGTGGTGAAGCAGTATCCAAGCCGCAGCGTTTTTCTGATGAGAAGCCACGGCGCCTTTATTCTGGCCGCTGATGAGGATGAGGCCTTCCATAAGGCACAGCTGCTGGAGGATGCCTGCCGGGAGGAACTCCGCTGGGCAGGCGGAAAAGAACCGTTTTTCAAGCGCTTCCACTGTCATCAGCCTTATCAGATTCCAGACTATGGCAGCAGCTTCAGAAGCGGGGACAAAATGAACATCCTGGTAAATGGCACAGCAAGGGAATACCGGATCGGTGACCTGCCGGAAGATGCCGGCCCTGCCGCACGGATGCATGAAGGCATTTATCAGAATGATCCGGATCTGACCTGCATTCTGCATGACCAGTCTGAGGACATCACCGCATACAGCGCGGCAGGCATCTCCCTTCCGCCATATCTTGACGACCTGGCCCAGGTAGCGGGCCCGGATATCAAATGCCTGCACTTGACGGAGATGAAGGCCGGGCCTGTTGTCCGCGCGCTGCGCGGCAGAAACGCCGTTCTTCTCTCTTATGGCGGGGCGCTGGTTACCGGCGTGACAAAAGAAGATGCGGAGGCCGTCGGTATGATTCTGGATAAGGCCTGCAAGGCTGCGATCTACGATTCGGCCTGCAGCCGGATTCCGTGCCACGCCCTGATGAAAGCAGACGCGCTGCTGCAGCGCTGTTTTTACCTGAACAGTTATTCAAAGAGGATCGGACAGGCGGATGAAGAGACTGACGGAGAGTAAGCAGAAAGAAATTATCCAGACGGGAATTGCAGAGTTTGCAAAACTGGGTTACGACCGCGCAAACATCAATGTCATTGCGAAGAAGGCCGGGATCAGCGTCGGCGTGCTCTATAAATATTACGAGAGTAAAGAAGCGTTTTTCCTGGCCTGTGTGAGGAAGAGCCTGGAAACCCTGCATCAGCTGCTGGATCCGGAAGGCTTTAAAGGACTTAAGCCGGATGAAATTGCAGAGAAGCTTGTCCGGGCAGCTGTGGATTTTTCCAGAGACAGCCGGGATGAAATACTTCTCTATCACCAGATTACCAATTGGGAGAAAGGTGAAAAAACAAGAAAGCTGGCCCGGGAAATCGAAGGAGATTCTTCTTCTGTTTACGTACAGATGATGCGCGGCTTTCAGGAAAAGGGCATGCTGCGTTCCGATGTGAAAGCGGAATATCTGGCCATGTTCTTTGATAATCTTCTGATGATGCTGCAGTTTTCCGGAAGCTGTACCTATTATGACGAGCGCTGGCGGCTTTACTGTGGAAAGACAGACAGAGAAGAGCTGGCCTCGCAGATGATCAGGATGCTGACAGGATTTTTCCGGGAGCCGGATGAAAAGAAAAATCCATCGTCCGGCGATGCTGATCCCGGTTCTTCAGAAAAGAAAAACGGCCTGCCTGATCATAAAGAGTGAAGTGATGCGACAATAATCTGATACACGGGAGGTGTGAAATGGCGAAGATATTAGCATTCGATGTGGGCACCACCGGAGTGAAAACCTGTATCGTAGAAGCCGGAAGTACATTGAAACTGCTGGCCGGGGTAAGCGCGGGATATCATCTGTATCTGTTCCCGGACGGCGGAGCGGAGCAGGATCAGGACGAATGGTGGGATGCCATGTGCAGAACAAGCCGCGAAGTTCTGGAACAGACGGGAACAAAACCGGATGAGATCGTTGGTATTTCTTTCTGTTCGCAGATGCAGGGGCTGGTGCTGGTGGACCGGGAAGGAAAACCGGTCCGCCGGCCGATGAGTTATATGGACCAGCGGGCAAAGGAAGAAATCCGGGAAGGGATGCAGAAGGGCATCTGTGTTGCAGGAGGAAATGTTTTCCGCCTGCTCCGGTGTATCCGGACAACAGGTGCGGCTCCCCTCAGCGTAAAGGATCCGGTCTGGAAATATAAATGGGTAGAGAAACATGAACCGGAAAACTTCCGCCGCGTCTATAAATGGCTGGATGTCAAGGAAAGCCTGATTGCAAGAGCGACGGGAAAATTCGTCATGACCAGGGATTCCGCTTTTTCCACGATGATTTATGACACCCGGAAAGGTCACGAAGGCTGGAGCAGGGAACTCTGCAGGATGTTCGGTGTAAACATGGATCATCTTCCAGAAATCATTGAATGCCAGGATAAGGCCGGGATGCTGCAGGAAGGCCCTGCGGAAGAATTGGGACTTCAGGCAGGAACCCCGGTTTTCGGCGGAGGCGGCGATGCGACCCTGATCGGAGTCGGCGCCGGAGCGGTGGGACTTGGAGATACGCATATCTACCAGGGAACCAGCGGATGGGTAGAAACCGTTACCAATAAACAGACCGTCGATGCTTTTTCCATGATTGCCGCGATTGTCGGAGCAGAAAAAGACCGCTTTAATTATTTTGCGGAGATGGAAACGGCAGGAAAATGCCTGGACTGGGTAAAACAGCATCTGGCTCTGGATGAAATCGGCATCTACCTGGAGAAACACGATGTAACAGAGGGAAGAGATGCCGTCTGCAGCAGTCTGTTTACCTATCTGACGGAAACAATCAAGAAGGCACAGCCGGGTTCCGGCGGTGTAATTTTCACTCCCTGGCTTCATGGAAACCGATGTCCGTTTGAAGATCCCTCTTCCGCAGGCATGTTTTTCAACATCCACCTGGAAACCGGAAAAACAGAACTGATCCGTTCCGTCATTGAAGGAATCTGCTTCCACCTGAAATGGATGCTGGAGTGTGCGGATAAGAAGGTGAAATCTTCTCAAAATATCCGTTTTGTAGGTGGCGGAGCGCTCTCCCCGGTGACTTGTCAGATTCTTGCTGATATACTGGGAAGAAGAATTGAGACCGTTCCCGGCCCTCAGGATGTGGGTTCGGTGGGCGCTGCGGCAGTGGCCTGTCAGGGCCTCGGCTATTTTGATCGTCTGGAAGATGTCCGGAAAATGATTCCCGTCATGCATACTTACGAACCGACAGAAGATCCGGAAATCAGGAAAATCTACGACCGGAATTACGGGGTGTTCAAAAAACTCTATGCAGATAACCGGAAAAATTTTTCACAGCTGAATGGGTTTATGGAAGGAGAGCTGTGATGAGTAAAATTAACAGTAAAAAAGAAGCCGTGCGATCGATCAAGTTTTTCTTATTCTCGATTTCCGCAGGCGTGATTGAACTTGGTGTTTTTGCTTTGTTAGAAACAATAACAGACTGGCCTTACTGGCCCCGCTATCTGATCGCCCTGATCTGTTCTGTCCTGTGGAATTTCACGCTGAACCGGCGCTATACCTTTAAATCAGCGAACAATGTGCCGATTGCAATGCTGAAGGTAGCATTGTTCTACTGCGTGTTCACACCGGTTACAACGATTACGGGAAATTATCTGGCAGAAAGCTGCGGCTGGAACGATTACCTGGTAACAATTCTGAATATGCTCTGTAATTTTATTACAGAATTTCTGTACGACCGCTTCTTCGTGTTCGGAAAAACACTGGACACCAATGCGCTTGCCCAGAAGGAAAGAGAAAAGGCAGCGGTCAGAAAGGAGGAAGGATAAAAAGTGGGAGAAACAATGAGCGAACTGAAAGAAATTATTTCCCGTCAGAAAGCCTTCTTTAACAGTAACCGGACCAAGCCGGCCGATTTTCGAATCCGGATGTTGAGAAAGCTTGACAAAGCTGTCCGGGCCAATGAAAAACAGCTGTTTTCTGCCCTTCGTCACGATCTGGGAAAATCAGAGGCAGAAAGCTATATGACAGAAATTTCCATTGCTTACGGGGAAATCCGGGAAGCCATCCGGAAAGTCAGATGGTGGAGCCTGCCAAAACCGGTCCTGGACTCGGTCGGAACCTTTCCGTCCCGGAGTTTCGTGTATCCGGAGCCTTACGGTACTGCGCTGATTATTACACCGTGGAATTACCCGGTCAACCTGTCCCTGGCTCCGCTGACGGCGGCGATTGCGGCCGGGAACTGTGCAGTTCTGAAGTGTTCCCGTCAGAGCAGCAGGACTTCTCAGGTCCTTCACAACATCATTAATCATACCTTCCCTGACTACTATATTTACTGTACAGAGATGGACATCGATTATGACGTACTGCTGGATCAGAACTACGACTATATGTTCTTTACCGGAAGCCCGGGAGTGGGAAAAACTGTCATGAAGGCGGCCAGTAAACATCTGACGCCTGTTTCCCTGGAACTGGGCGGAAAAAGTCCCTGCATCATTGATGAAACTGCCGACCTGAAACTGACAGCAAAACGGGTTGCCTGGGGAAAGCTTCTGAATGCCGGGCAGACCTGCATCGCCGTGGACTATGTACTGGTGCAGAATCAGGTGAAAGAGTCTTTTATCCATGCTCTGGAAGAGGAATTTGACAGAAGATACCCGGATCCTCTGCAGAATGACAGTTATCCCTGCATCATCAACCGGGAAAGCTATGACCGCCTGATCCATCTGATCGGAAGTGAGGAGAAGGTAATCGGCGGCGAGGCCAGCCTGGAGAAGCATAAGATCGCGCCGGCGATTTTCCCCGACGCAGATTACGATCATGAAATCATGAAAAGGGAAATTTTCGGCCCGCTTCTGCCGGTGATCGGATACGACCATTTCGACCAGGCCCTCAGCGAAGTGAAGACAAGGGAGAAACCGCTTGCCTGCTACGTATTCACCCGGGACAAAAAGCGAGCGGACAAGGTGATACGGGAACTGTCTTCCGGCGGAGTCTGTGTGAATGACGTCATCATGCATAACGCCAACGGCCATCTGCCTTTCGGCGGCGTCGGAAACAGCGGCATGGGCGCCTACCACGGAAAGTATGGATTCGATGCCTTCAGTCATAAGAAAGCTGTCCTGAAGAGCGTCACCCTGCTCGACCTGCCTTTCCGCTATCCGCCTTTCGATGAACACAAACTGAAACTCCTGAAAAAGCTGCTTTAAGTGAAAGTATTAATAGCAGCAGCCTGACTTTATCTCGCTCTGGAACATGAAAACCAGAAGCGGGATTTTTGCTGTAATTTTACAGATCTTGAGAACATATGTTCTTTACAGTGGATGAGTTCTGTGCTATAATGAAAACTCAAGATGCATTAAAAGATATTTTCATCGGGAGGAATATATGAACATTCAGCGCGCGATTCTGCATATCATTGACTTTGTATCCGGCGTCTATCTGCCGTCGCAGCATGAGCTGGACACGGGCAGTGAGGTGGTCCGCACCTATCTGGAGACGCATATTGAACGGAGTCAGTCTGAGGCGCGCGCGAATCTTGCGGCCTTTTCCGAGGACAGCAGTTTCAGAAAGCTCATGCAGGATTACCTGGACGGAGCGAAGGATTTCGTTGATTTTACACAGGAAATCGCGGAGAATCTGAAGGCCGCTTTGGAGGTATCCGATGCAGACACTTCTTTTGATCTTCTGGCTGCTGAGTTCACTGATGACGAAGGTCCCCAGCTGGCGCTGCTTCTGCTGGATCACCGGACGGCGTATACGCATGTGGTGGAGCATAATGAAGAGGGAACCACGGCGACCATCATCCGCAATCACGCCATTCTTCCGGGAGAAAAGCAGAAAGCTGCCGCTGCGGCGCTGATTAACAAGTCCACGATGCGCATCCGCTACCGGGACAAGGCGGTGGAAATCAACGGTCAGAAGGTGAATCTTCTGCAGGACGAGATTCTGCAGTGTGAGAAAGAACTGGCCAACCATAATCTTCTGGTCGCGGTCGAGAAAATCACCCGCGATGTAGCGGAGGAGTTCGGACAAAACGCACCGCTTGCGCTCGCAAGGGCAAAAACGTATATTTCGGAGAACGCGGAGTCTACGGACCGGCTGTCGCCGGATGATGTGGGACGGAAAGTGTTTGCGGGATCCCCGCATATGCTGGCCTCATACGATGAAAAGATTCAGGATGCGCAGCTTCCTTCTGAGGCGGTTGTCGATCAGGAGGTCGCGGTAAAGAAGGGCCGAAGCCAGAAAATCAAAACCGATACCGGCATTGAGATTACATTTCCTGCGGAGTATGCCGGAAATGAAGATTTTATTGAGTTCATCAATCAGCCGGACGGAACGATTTCCATTGCGGTAAAAAATATCGGAAAAATTATCAGCCGGCTGTAAATATAGGTATGATGATTTCCTTACACCCAGTTGCAAAAGGCCAGATCTGCCCCCTGGCAGGTTTGTTTTTGTCGTGCGGAAAAAAGCAGAAGGGAGATGTTTATGATATGGGTATGGAATGCATTTCTGTAGAAAACATGAGAAGGAGTGATCAGAATACGATCCGGGAGAAAGTGCCGAGTCTGGAACTGATGAGAAGGGCCGCGGCAGGAATCCGGATGGCAGGGGATTTCAGCACGGATCCGGTTGTGATCTGCGTGGGCTCTGGAAACAACGGAGGCGACGGGTTCGCACTGGCAGAGATTCTGAGAAAGGAAGGAATGGAATGCCGGATTCTGACGGTCAGTGATCACTGGTCTGAAGACAGTCAGTATTATAAAAGAAAAGCGGAGCTTCTGGGCGCGGAAGTAATTCCGTATGAACCGGGAACGGATCAGCTGGACGGAGCGGCGGTCATCGTGGACTGCCTGCTCGGGACCGGTTTTCAGGGGGAAGTCCGCGGTAAATATAAGCAGATGATTGAGGAAATCAATCAGTCGGAGGGCTTCGTCGTCAGCTGCGACATCAACAGCGGAATGAATGGAGACAGCGGACAGGGCAGCCTGATCGTTCACTCTGATCAGACGGTGACGGTCGGATACGTGAAGACCGGCCTGATTACAGAAAACGCAGGGAAATATATGGATCTGCTGACTGTCGCAGACATCGGAATTGATCTGGATCATCCGGAAGATGAGATTATGAGTGAAAAAGTCTGGAAAGAGCTGACGATGCAGAAAACGTCGGAGATAAAGAAGCTGGATGACGGAACGCAGTATCTGGAAAGGGGCGGACACCGCGCATTCAGATGCCCGGAGTGGATAGATGTTGTTCCGGTGGTCAGCCGTTAGAAAAAATAAGTTACTGGTTAAAGAGAAGGTGCACGGACTTCATTCTGATGCACCGGGAAAGATGTTGGTTTAATGGAAAACGAAGAGGATATTTATTATTTTGAAAGAAAAAGCTGCAGTTCTGCAGTTAAAAAATTCATTTTGTTTGCAGCAGTTCTTATTCTGCTCCTGCTTGCTTCCGCGGCAGCCGGGCAGGTTTATGCTGACAGTGCAGACAGCTCGGCCAGTACAGCCGGCAAGACAGCTGCGCCGCAGAAAAAGGTGATTCAGGTCTCGTATAGTCAGGGGCAGAAGGGCATTCAGAAGGCTCTAAACAAGGCCAGAGATCACGCGACGGCAGACAGGCCGTATGAAGTGGTTGTGGCAGCGGGAACGTATAAACTGAATACTGCGCTGCATATCTACTCGAATACAGAACTGACCTGTGAACCGGGTACGGTATTTAAGGAAAAGGTGCGGAATAATCTGCTGAAGGTCGGAAGACCGGGGGTGGATAAAGAGGCACACGGATTCTATTATCAGAATATCACGATCAACGGCGGAATATGGAACCGCTGTAAATTACACGATTCCACCGGAATCAAGATTGCCCACGCCGCCAATGTGACCCTGGAAAATGCGGAACTCTGCAATGCGGAAAACAGTCATCTGGTGGAGACCGCCGGCGTAAACGGATTGTACATCAAGAACTGCCGCTTCCATAATTCCGGCAGAACGAATTACGGAAATCCTGGATATGAATGTGTACAGATCGACATTCTGGCAAAGCAGCATTTTAACGGATACCAGGCGCTGGATTCGGAGATTGACTATGTTTCTAAGAACATTGTCGTAGAAAACTGTAGCTTTGACCATGTGGTGCGCACTGTCGGTTCACATACGGCGGTGATCGGAAGGCCGTTTAAGAACGTCGTGTTTAAGAATAACACAGTGACGAACTGTCAGGATGCCGGTTTTTACATGCGTAATGTGCAGGGACTCCGGATAGTCGGCAATCGTATTCAGAGCAGGGGAACCGGAATTCAGATTTTCAATATGGCCTACACGGCGAACGGATATTATCTTCCAAGGAGAGGATCCCGGGCCTATACGGCGTCGGCGGAGAAGGTAAATGGAGTGATCGCGAAGAATACAATTGTTTCATCCCGGGGAAATGGAATTTATCTGCTCGGCCGCAGGATCCATAAGGCGGTCAGAGGGAATTCCGGAGAGGCTGTGCCAAAAGGCAATTACTACATCGGGAATGTCAAGGTGAAGAATAACGTCATCAAGACCCGTGCGCGTGGGGCTTCGCCGATTCTGGTTACGGATGGACGCAATATATCGATTGCTGCCAATAAAATTGCCGGACCACACAAAAAATCTTCCGCTCTCAGAATAAACGGCGGAAGCAGGGGGGTCCGGATCATAAGAAATGTGATCCGGGTACGCTGATCTGCGGGAAGCGCTGCATCAGACAGAAAAACGGTGAATTGTAAAGAGTAAAAGAGGTGAACCATGATTCAGGATATCGAACCGAAAGTCATGCATAATGAGTTTCTTCATGGAGAAGAAGCGGCTCCGGAGGCGGAAAGCCTGGTATTTATCTTCCGCGGACAGGAAATGTACTGCAGGAAAAAAGAGAATGGGGAATTAGAATTTCCAAGCGTACAGCTGATCGCAGAAGGCTGCCGGGATGATGCAGAGGAGGGCGGAGAAAATGCCGATAAAAAGGTGATTTCAACCTGCCTGGCATCCCGCCTGACCTATCTTTTCAGAATCGATCAGCAGAAGTTTTTCCTGATGGATGCAGAGGACGGTGTGGATTTCTCTGCGGAAGGATTCGGATGGGAATCCTTCCGTCTGCTCAGAAGCGTAAATCCAAAAGATCTGTGTTTTGCCGGAATGACGGCCTGGCATCTTCATGTCTGGTACAGAGATAACCGTTTCTGCGGACGATGCGGAAAACCCGTAGTCCATAAAAAGGCAGAGCGTGCACTGGTCTGCCCGGAATGCGGAAACACGATCTACCCGAAGATTGCTCCTGCCGTCATCGTCGGTGTGATGAACCGCAGTCACGATAAGATGCTGGTCACCCGCTACGCAAACCGTCCATACAGAGGAGATGCTCTGATTGCCGGATTCTGTGAGATCGGAGAGACCGCAGAGGAAACCGTAAAACGTGAGGTCATGGAAGAGGCCGGGATTCATGTCGACCATATCCGGTATTATAAGAGTCAGCCGTGGGGGTTCGACTCTAATCTTCTTCTTGGGTTTTATGCCGAGGCTGATGAGGAGGAAGCGATTCATATGGATGAAACAGAGCTCGCACAGGCGGTCTGGGCGGACAAAAGGGAATTGGACAGAGATGTCAATCTGTCTTTGACGGCAGAAATGATGATGAATTTTAAAGAGAATATGTAGGCGCAGTTTAGGCCTGTGCACAAAATCGTTTGGTCGTGCGGTTCTGTGCGCATTGTTTCCGTTGAAGACTAAATAATTCTTAAAAATTCTGAAATAAATTGAACGCGCAAATCAAGAATGATATATTGAAATCAGAAACAGTCCAGTGAAAAAGTAAAGAATGATGCAAATAAGGGGAGGATGGTGGAATATGGTTAAACTGATCATTTGGCTGATTATTCTCGTGTTAGTTGTTTTACTTGTAGTGTCGAATGTTAGAATAGTACCGCAATCGCACGCATATGTTACAGAATTCTTCGGGAAGTTCAAGGCGGTGTGGGAGGCGGGCCTGCATGTAAAGATTCCGTTCTTTGAGCGTGTGGTTAAGAAGATTTCCCTAAAGGAGCAGGTGCTGGATTTCCCGCCGCAGCCGGTGATCACAAGGGATAATGTTACGATGATGATTGATTCCGTCGTCTTTATGAAGGTGTTCGATCCGAAGCTGTACACATATGGTGTGGAAAACCCGATTTCCGGACTGCAGAATCTGTCTGCCACGACGCTAAGAAACATTATTGGAGACATGGAACTGGACCAGACGCTGACGAGCCGGGATGAGATCAACCGGAGGATGGAGCAGATCCTCGATGAGGCGACAGACCCGTGGGGAATCAAGGTTTCCCGAGTAGAAATTAAAAACATCCAGCCGCCGAAAGAAATTGAAGAGGTCATGACCAAGCAGATGCGTGCAGAGCGTGAACGCCGTCAGACTGTTCTGGAGGCGCAGGCGCATCAGGAAGCGGTTGTCAGCCGCGCCGAGGGAGACAAAAAGGCGAAAATCCTTAGTGCAGAGGCAGAAAGGGATGCGCAGATTGCACTCGCAGAAGGCCGTTCCCGTTCGATTAAAATGGTTTATCAGGCAGAAGCAGAAGGTCTGGAAGCCCTGAAAAATGCTAATGTCAGTGAGACAGTCCTTCGTCTGAAAGGCCTGGAGGCTCTGAAAGATGTCTCCGACGGACGCGCAACTAAGATCTTTATGCCTTCAGATATTACAGAATTGGTCTCTACACTGGGAACAGCTGCAGAGGCAATGGGGGTCGGCGATTCTATTCCGGTTGATCACATGCCGAAGAAGAAGCCGCAGGTTCCAAAAGATCCCTGTATAACGCCGGAAACAGGGAAAGGAGGAGTAGAAGCATCTGAGACTTCAAGGAAAATCATCGCCGATGTCGAGGACAATGAGCAGAGCCTTGACGGAGATGAATAATCATAAACATTACGGCGAAATTCTGGAGTTTTCGGATCCGGGGTGCAGAGTCAGTGAACGCAGGCATCTGTAAACAGCAATGTTTTATGAACAGCATCCGGAAAGATATTGGAATGTGCGAAGTTCGTTTAGCATAACTTCACCAATTGTTCATCTTAATTCGTGGATTCACCACAGTAATTTGCTATAGTAATAACTGTCAAAGGGAAGTGCCGATCCCCGAGACAGTGATAAATTTAAATCATAAACTCTCTTTTTCATGAAACATTGCAGGGAAAAGGCCAGCCGCGAGGCTGGCCTTTTCCTTGTGCCTGGATAAAATGATTGAAATTGAAATGCATAATGAATAATTTAGTATACGGTATACTAAAACGGCGTGAGACGCATTGCTATAACCTGGTTAGTGGGCTGAATCCCGGCAGATTTTCCGAATCACTGTTGATTGCAGTCGGAAAACTCTCCATATAAGGTCTTTTTCCGACTCTCGATTTTCACTGTCAGAATTATCGAGGAATATGCAGTAATTCCGACAGCGGACTGGCATGATTATATGTAATGCAACAATGATTGAATGAGTATACTGTATACGCCACCGCCACATTTCTCTTTTATTAAATACTGGTATTTCTATTTACACCACTCAAGGACTTAACGTTGTTGTATTGTCTGACGGATAGACAATAGAAAAACTTCCCTGCGCCCTCTGGCGCAGGGAAGTTACATATCAAGCTGTAAATCCAGCTTCAAAATCCATCAGATATCAGGATCTGTGAAGCTGCAATATGCTATTAAACTAAAACTCTGTTACGAGGTCCAGTGTGTACTCTTCGTTCTGCTTCTTGCAGACTTCGATGAATTTATCAAGAGGAACGTTCTGAACCTGCTTGTTGGAACCTCTGAGGTTGATGGAAACGGTGTTCTCGGATGCTTCCTTGTCTCCGACAACCAGGATGTACGGATCCTTGTAGTTCTTATAGTTCTTGATCTTCTCACGCATGTTCTTGTCGGTGTAGTCTGCCTCTACGCGGATTCCGGCATCAGTCAGGGCAGATACGACTTTCTTTGCGTAGTCGTTGTGCTCCTGGCGGATTGGAACTACAGCAACCTGATACGGATTCAGCCAGAACGGGAATGCGCCCTTGAAGTTCTCGGTCAGGATTCCGATGAAACGCTCAACGGAACCGAAGATTGCACGGTGCAGCATAACCGGCATCTTCTGAACGCCGTCTTCGTCTGTGTACTTGCAGTCGAAGTTCAGCGGCAGCTGGAAGTCGAGCTGGATGGTACCCATCTGCCACTCTCTTCCCAGAGCGTCGGTCATCTTCAGGTCGATCTTAGGACCGTAGAATGCGCCGTCGCCTTCGTTGATCTCGTAATTTCCTTCTCCGTAAACTTTGTCGAGGATGGCTTTCAGATCAGCTTCTGCGCGGTTCCATGTCTCGATATCGCCCATGAAGTCGTCCGGACGTGTGGACAGCTCAGCCTTATAGGTCAGGCCGAAGGTGCCGTAGATCTTCTCGGCGATGCTCATGATGTCTGCGATTTCGTCACCGATCTGGTCTTCCTTCAGCAGGATGTGTGCATCGTCCTGACGGAACATCTGTACACGGAAGAGTCCGTTCAGTTCTCCGGACTTCTCTCTTCTGTGAATAACGTCTGTCTGGCTGATTCTGAACGGCAGATCCTTATAGCTTCTGACGTCTCTCTTGTAAACCAGAATTGCGTTCGGGCAGTTCATCGGCTTGCAGGCAAATACGCGGTCTCCCTCGTTTCCTGCCGGGATGATGAACATGTTCTGTACGTAGTGGCCCCAGTGACCGGAAGTCTCCCAGATCTCTTTTCCGCTGATGACCGGTCCGGAAATCTCCATGTAGTCATGCGCGTCGTGGATCTTTCTCCAGAATGCCATCAGGGCATTGAACAGCTTCCAGCCTCTCGGCAGCCAGAACGGCATTCCCGGTGCACTTGGATCGAACATGAAGAGGTCCAGCTGCTTGCCGAGCTTCTTGTGGTCGCGCTCCATCGCTTCTCTGATGAGCTTCTTATGCTCTTTCAGCTCCTGCTTGCTTGGGAATGCGTAAACATAGATTCTCTGCAGCTGCTCTCTGTTCTCGTCGCCTCTCCAGTAAGAACCGGAAGAAGACTTGATTTCGAAAGCAACGTTCAGAAGTTCAGCGGAATTGTCGACGTGCGGGCCTGTGCACAGGTCAACGTAATCGTCTCCGGTATAGTAAATGGTGATCTTCTCATCCTCTGGAAGATCCTCGATGAGTTCTGTCTTGAATTTCTGGTCCTTGAAGATCTCCAGAGCTTCTTCTCTGCTGACCTCCTTGCGGGTCCAGTCTTCCTTTCTCTTCAGAATCTCATGCATTTTATCTTCGATGGTTTTGAAATCGTCATTCGTGATCGTTCGCGGAAGCACGAAATCGTAATAGAAACCGTCCGCAATCTGCGGTCCGATCGCGTACTGTACGTTTTCTTTGCCAAAGATCTCAATAACGGCCTTTGCAAGAATGTGTGCCATTGAATGGCGATAAACCTGTAAGAATTGTTCCTTTTCCATAAGTTAACCCCTAACATTTTGTAGATTTTGTTTCTATAGCTAATTATTATACGTTAGAGACCTTGAAATGTAAAGGGATTGGCAGAATCTTTATCTGTTCATGATAATTTTTGACAAACTCAGGAGCCTGTATAAACGAAGCCGCCGGGATATTTCCGGAAGCCCGTCTGCACAATTTTCGAGGGTGTAAAGTATTAGTGGGAGGTTAGAAACTGGAAAAGGGATCTCCAAGTGCTAAGATAAAAGTGAAGAAATTACATCTATGCACTCGAAAGGAGATCCCTATGCCATCTATTATACATGAAATTGCAGCTGAATTCCTGGAAAATATTCTGGAAACACTAAAACCTCACGAAGGAATGAATTGGGAGGAAACCAGCGCAAAACTCATGAAGTACTGCAGGGAAACAACCGCCAGGTTCATTCGTGCGGCAGCAGAGGGATTTGATCAGGAATTGAGGAATGACAAAGCTGGCCGGAAACAACTCGGACTCACGATCAAAGCCAGAGGCAGGAAACGGACAATTTATACAGAATTTGGGACGATCGGGATCGAACGGAGCTATTACTATGACAAGAACAGCGGGAAGCACCGGTTTCTTCTGGATGAGATTCTTGGACTGCCAAAGTATGAACGTGTTGACCGGGTCGTAGGAAAGAAGCTGGCTGAAAATGCAGCCTGTGTATCCTATGCGAAGAGTTCTGAGATCGTGACGGGAGGTGAACTGAGCAGACAAACGGTAAGGAACTGTATCATGAAGGTGAATGTTCCAGAGACCGCAGTACCAGAGGTGAAGCGAAAGGTCAGTGTGCTCCATGTTTTTGCTGACGAGGATCACGTGCACATGCAGAAAGCAGGAAAGAAGCCCGGAAAACGGAGCAGAATCGTGCCACTGGTGACAGTGACAGAAGGAATCCGGATGATCGGCACCCATCGGAATGCGACGGTAGAGCCGGTAAGCTTCGTCGATGAAGAGTTCAATACCAGACGTCTGTGGAAGACGGTAGAGGGATTTATCGAGAAGAAATATGACATGGATGTGCTGGAGAAAATCGTGCTGCATGGAGACGGCGGGAACTGGATCCGGAATGGTCTGGACGATTTTTGTCATGTAGTTCACGTTATGGATGGTTTTCATTTCCAGAAGGCCCTTCGGTCACTGGCAGTCAGGTTTCCAAAGAGAAGAGTGAAGAAAGTGATCATGGATGCTGTGAAGGGAAATGATCAAAGCAGAGCTGACCGGTGCATACAGGAACTGCTGGATGACGCGAAGGAAGACAAGGAGCTGACAGAAAAAGTCAACGGATTCGGTGTCTATCTGAATGGGAACTGGAAGCCAATCGTGAATCGTTTCAAGAAGGATATGCCGGGAAGCTGTACAGAAGGACTGGTTAGTCATATTCTGTCGAAACGGTTCAGTCGTGAGCCGCAGGGATGGAGCGATGAAGGGCTCGGAAGACTGAGTGACATCAGAGTGTATCTGATCAATGGCGGTGAACTGAAGGCGAGTGATCTGCAGAAAAAAGAGCCTGAGAATATTCTCCGGGAGAAGTACGCTGAATATGCGGACCGTGTCATCCAGCATGCGGAAAAAGAACTGCATGACTGGAGTATTTTTGACGGAGAGCCTATTGTCATGGACGGAGCTTCCGGAACTCAGATGCTGATCAAGAGCTGTGGAGCAGTAAGAGAACTGCTAAGCTGATTGAACGTGAGACTGTAATGCAGCCTGATGCCTGGACTTCTGAGCGCCTCGCTGCCAGACGATCGACGGCCTGAATCCGGGGAAGGAAACAGCTGTGTGGAATGGAACCGTTCCGGGCATGAAATGCACGGAAACGGTGACAGGACACACAGGGCGTACCGAGGACGGGTCCGAAGGTACGCAGCCCGGAGAAGGCCGGCGGAGTCGGAAGCGTGAGCATGCGCGAAGGGAGCCGGGAGGCGTTCCAGGCACAGGCTGCGTACAGCTCACAAAACAACTTGGAGATCTGTCAACAAAAACTCCCACTAACTCTTGACACCATCACAATTTTCCTTTTGCTTGCATTTTCACTGTGGAGTGGGTATGATGGAATATACGGCCGCAGATGACAAAATTTTCCCTTGCAAGGAAGAATTTTGCCGGATGCAGATAATCGAGAAACACAAACTGTGTTTGTTATATATAATTGTAAGGAAAAGAGAGGACCTGAATTGTATTACGGGAATATAAAAAATTATGATGTGGCAAACGGCCTGGGCGTACGGGTTACGCTGTTCGTGTCGGGATGCCGGAACCACTGTGAGGGATGTTTTCAGCCAGAGACCTGGGATTTTAAATATGGAAAGTCGTTTACGAAGCAGACGGGGCAGGAGCTTCTGGATATGCTGAAGCCGGATTATATCGCCGGATTTACCTGTCTTGGCGGGGAGCCCTTCGAGCCGGAAAATCAGGAAGTGCTGGCGGGTCTGTTCAGAAAGATCAAAGAAACATACCCTGAAAAGACCATCTGGTGCTACACGGGATACCGCTGGGGAGAAGATCTGGCGGAAGGCGGCAGCAAGTACACGGAGTATACGGACAGTATGCTGAAGGATATCGATGTGCTGGTGGACGGACGGTTCATCCTGGAAGAGAAGGATATCAGCCTGCATTTCAGGGGCAGCCGGAACCAGAGAATCCTGAACCCCAAGACAGGTGAAATTCTGGATGTGTAGTTTTCTGCTTTCTGGGGAAGAGATAGAAGAGGGGTGCTGTGCAGCCCGCGCGGGAAACGATTGGAAGAAAATGTATGGAACGGTTTGACAAGTATTTCCAAACGTGCTATTATTGCAGTGCAAGTAATTATGAGTTATCGTAAAGAGTGGGCTTCGGTCCGCTCTTTCAGTTTGTTAGGGGTAATTTTATGGCCGGCAGTGGAAAAATCGTTAAACTGACGGAGGAACTTCTGCAGGACTTCCTCAGAGAGAATGGACTGAGTCTGTATCACACTGAGTTCAAACGTGAGGGAAAAGACTGGTATCTGAATGTCTTCATTGACAAGATGCCGGATGAAAACGGGCAGGAGCAGTATGTCAGCAGCAGTGACTGTGAGCAGGTAAGCCGTTATCTGAGCGAGCGTCTGGATGAGACAGATCCGATTCCGCAGAACTATTATCTGCAGGTGTGCTCGCCGGGGCTGGACCGCCAGCTGTATGAGCAGAAAGATTATGATCGGTATGCGGGACGGCTTGTCGATGTCAGGCTCTACGCTGCCGTGAATGGAAGTAAAGAACATCAGGGTACCCTGGTCGGATGCACGGACGGAAAAGTGGTCATCCGGGATGAAGATGGAAATGAAATCGCGTTTCCGCAGGATCAGGTTGTAAAGACTTGTCTGGCGGTCGTTTTCTAAGGAGGAATAAGGGAAAATGAACAAGGAATTTATAGCGGCCTTGAATGATCTCGAGAAAGAAAGGAATATTTCCAAGGATAAACTTCTGGAGACCGTTGAGGATGCTCTGCTTTCTGCGTACAAGAAAAATTACGGAACAGATCAGAACGTCCGTGTGGTCATCGATCGTGAATCCGGCGATATTCAGGTCCTTATGAGAAAGGATGTCGTTGACGAAGATGACTATTACGATGACATGCTGGAGATTCCGCTGGAAGCTGCACATGAAATTGATCCGCGCTATGAAATCGGCGACAGCATTGAATTCAGTGTAATGCCGAAGGATTTCGGACGCATTGCCGCCCAGACGGCCAAGCAGGTTGTCGTGCAGAAAATCAGAGAGATCGAGCGTGATATGGTCTATGATGAGTTCAGCACGCGCGTTGGTGAGGTCCTCACCGGAACCGTACAGCGCCGCAATGGCAACACGCTGTATGTCAGCCTGGGCTCCGCAGAGGGAATTCTCCCGAAAAAAGAGCAGGTGCCGAGCGAGCATTTTGATATCCGTGACCGCCTGAAGGTCTATATCGTGGAAGTCAAAAGAGAAACCAAGGGACCGCAGATCTTCTTAAGCCGGTCCAATGCTGGTCTTGTCAGAGGACTTTTTGAGATGGAGGTTCCGGAGATTCAGGACGGCATTGTCGAGATCAGGAAGGCTGCCAGAGAAGCGGGATCCCGCACCAAGATGGCGGTGTACAGCAATGATCCTGAGGTCGATCCGGTCGGTGCATGCGTCGGAACCAGAGGAAGCCGTGTACAGACTGTTGTAGATGAGCTTTCCGGTGAGAAGATCGACATCATCAACTGGAGCGATGATCCGCAGCAGCTGATCAGCAATGTCCTGAGCCCGGCAGACGTCGAGCAGGTCATCATCGAAGACGCAGAGGCGAAATCCGCAACTGCAGTTGTTCCGGATGATCAGCTTTCTCTGGCAATCGGCAAGCAGGGACAGAATGTCCGCCTCGCTGCAAGAGTCAGTGAATGGAAGATCGACATCCAGAGCCATAATCAGTTCCTTGACCGCCTGCAGAGAGAGGCTGAGGAAGCGCAGATGGCTGAGGAGGAGCCGGATGAGGCAGAAGAGCTTCAGACTGCTCCGGAAGAAACGGAAGCAGTTTCTGAAGAACTGAATGATGACCTTCAGCCAGCCGTAGATGCCGAAGAGACGGAACTTCAGGATTCCGCTGAAGAGGAAGCAGCAGCTGAGCTTTCTGAGGAAGAGGGAGCAGCGGATGCTGCGCCGGAAGAGGCCGAAACGGAAGCGGAAGACGCTCCGGATGAAGAGGCTTAATTCAGGCATTCAGATCATCAGTTTCCGGAAACATACCGGAGTTCAGGCACAGCGGGGTGTTCCCTTGCGGGTGCCCGGTGGAAGGAGGGTGTGTTTTGTCCAGCAGACGTCAGAAACATGCTGAGCCGATGAGAAGATGCATCGGCTGCATGACCTCCAGGCCGCAGAGAGAACTCATCAGAATCGCTTATCAGAACGGAGAGCTTACGGTTGATGAGACTGGGAAGGCTCCCAGAAGGGGCGTGTATCTCTGCCGGCAGGAATCATGCGTTGCAATGGCGGAAAAGAGAAACGGACTTCAGCGCGCGCTGAAAACAGGCTTCACGAAAGAACAGACCGCGAAGGTCTATGAGGACGTGCGGGCACTGATCGGCGCAGACGGGGAAGGCATGGAGAAAAATGAATAAACAAGGCAGACTGTCGGCTTATCTGGGATTCTGCGCCAGAGCGCGCAAGCTCCAGAAAGGCTATAACACATGTTTGCCGCTGATTCAAAAGGGTAAGGTCAGACTACTGATTGTTGCAGAAGATTCCTCTGAAAACACGATCGGCAAGATGACGCAGAAGTGCAGGACATCGGGGACTGCATACAGAGTATTTGGTACACGCGATGACCTTTCACATATGACCGGAAGCAGCGGCAATGGAATATTTGCGGTGACAGATGGTCATTTTGCGAAAATCATTTGTGAGGAAATCGACCGCATACAATCGGAAGGAGAGATGTTGAATGACAAAAAAGGTATTTGAACTCGCCAGGGAATTGGGAGTATCGAGCAAAGAACTGCTGTCTAAGGCAGGCGAGCTCGGGATCAAGGTGAAGACGCATGCCAGTCTGCTGTCCGATGCAGAGGTCGGCAGGCTGACAGAGAAGTTCTCCGGGTCCGACGCAAAATCGAAGCAAAAATCAGCATTTGTCGGCCGCCCGATTGTTGACGAGGAATACCTTGCCAGCAAACATAAACCGCCGATGGGGAAGCCGGTTGTCGATGAGAGCGTGTTTGACCGCAAGAAGAAAAAGGAGAAGACTCCGGAGGAGAAGAAGGCTCCTGCAGAGACAAAAGCTGAACCGGCAGAGAAGAAAACGGAGAAGAAGCCTTCGGCAGAACCGGAAAAGAAAGCTGCAGAAAAGGCAGCCGAGAAGAAGCCTGCTGCAGAAGGAAAAGAGAAAAAGAACGAGCATGCTGAGCACAGCCATTCCGGAAAGAAGCAGGAAAAGGGTTCTGCGGAAAAGACGAAGGAAGCAAAGCAGTCAGGAGAAAAAGTGGCCAGAAAAACAGAGAAACCGGTAAAGAAAGAAAAGAAAGAGCATAAGATCAAGATCGCGGATTCTGAGAAGATCAGCATGCCGGGAATCAAGATCGTCAAGACTGCTGAGCAGGTAAAGAAAGAAGAAAAGACGCTGAAGGAAAAGAGAGCTTCAGAACGCAAGAAGAGAGAAGAAGAGCGTCATAAGAAGAACGAGAAGCGCAGAAACGAAAGAAAGAACGAGCGCGGCGAAGGTTTCGTAGCCCGCGGCGGTTCCAACAGAAGTTTCCGGACAGAAAACAGCGCCGGTTCTTCTTCTGAAGGCGGCAGATCCGGAAACCGTGCCCACAGAAGACACGGAAAGGATTCTTCCTCTCATAATAAATTTGATAAATTCGAGAGAAAATCTCTGGAAAAGAAGCAGCGCAAGAAGTACCAGAAGACGCAGAAGGAGCCGGAGGTCGAGGAAGAAGAGGAAGTACTTCCGGAAGGCACCTTCAAGCTGGACGTTCCGATTACTGTTGCAGGATTCGCCGAGCAGACGGAAGTATCCACATCCAAAGTTATCATGACACTGATGAAAATGGGCGTTATGGCCAACATCAACCAGACACTGGACGAGGATACGGTTCAGCTGCTTGCTGACGAACTGGGCATCAATGTCGTCATCGGCGAGGTTGAGAAGGAAGAAGTCGAAGAGGGTATCGAAGACTTCAAGGACGATGAAAAAGATCTTCGTCCGCGTCCGCCAGTCATCACCGTTATGGGACACGTTGACCATGGTAAAACTTCCCTGCTGGACGCTATCCGCAAGACCAATGTCACATCCAGAGAGTCCGGCGGAATCACCCAGCACATCGGAGCTTCCGAGGTCAAGATCAACGGAAAGAAGATCGTATTCCTGGATACACCGGGACATGAAGCCTTCACCGCAATGCGTGCAAGAGGTGCGCAGATCACCGATATCGCCGTACTGGTTGTAGCCGCAGACGATGGTGTAATGCCGCAGACCGTCGAGTCCATCAGCCACGCCAAGGCCGCTGATGTTCCGATCATCGTTGCGATTAATAAGATGGATAAGCCGGGTGCCAATCCGGACCGTGTAAAGAAGGAACTTGCCGATCACGGCGTTCTGGTTGAAGACTGGGGCGGCGACGTCATTAGTGTTCCGGTTTCCGCGAAGACCGGAAAGGGCATCAAGGAACTTCTGGAAATGATTCTGCTGCAGGCAGACATGATGGAACTGAAGGCCAACCCGAACCGTCTGGCACTGGGATCCGTCATCGAAGCACGACTGGACCGCGCAAGAGGCCCGGTCGCTACCCTGCTGGTAGAAAATGGTACGCTGAAGAGCGGCCAGAGCATCGTAGCAGGAACCTGCTCCGGAAGAATCCGTCTGATGACCGACTACCGCGGAAAGAAGATCCGCAAGGCCGGCCCGGCTACTGCAGTTGAGGTTCTGGGACTTACTGATGTTCCGCAGGCCGGAGACGTCTTCAACGCCGTCCGCGATGATAAGACTGCAAGAGAGATCGCCGAGCACCGTCAGGAGAAATTGAGAGAAGAGACACTGGCGAAGAATTCCAGCATGTCCCTGGAGAAACTCTTCAGCCAGATCAAGGAAGGCGAGACCAAGGAACTGAACCTGATCATCAAGGCAGACGTTCAGGGATCCGTTGGAGCACTGGTATCCTCCCTTGAGAAACTGAACAATGACAGTGTAAAGATCAATGTCATCCACTCCGGCGTCGGAACCGTCAACGAGTCCGATGTCATGCTGGCAGAGACTTCCAACGCCATCATTATCGGATTCAACGTACGTCCGAGCAGCGCAGTTACCGCAATGGCGGACCAGAAGGGCGTAGAAGTCCGTCTCTACACCGTCATTTACGACGCCATCAACGATGTCGATGCCGCGATGAAGGGACTGCTGGAGCCGGATACCAAGGAAGAGGCACTGGGCAAGGCCGAGATCAGAAGCACCTTCAAGGTACCGAAAGTCGGCATCATCGGAGGCGCATACGTCACCGAGGGCAAGGTTGCCAGAAACGCCCAGATCCGTCTGGTAAGAGACGGCATCGTTGTCCACGAGGGCACGATTTCCTCACTGAAGCGCTACAAGGACGACGCCAAGGAAGTCAATCAGGGTTACGAGTGCGGAATCGGAATCGAGGATTACAACGATATCAAGGAAGGCGACATTATCGAGTGCTACCATATCGTAGAGGTCAAGCACGACGAACAGTAGCCATTCAGAATGATGATTTGCGGAAAGCAGCTTGCATGAGCTGCTTTCTGCATAGACACAGATGTTTTTCGACAAAAATCACCTGGAAAGGAGAAAACGTATGATTTTCTACTTCAGTGGAACAGGAAATTCCAGACATGCAGCATCCGAGCTGCAGGCATATTACAGCCTGGATATGATTAACATGGCAGAGGCAGTGATGCAGAAGCAGTATTCGTATCAGGCTGCTGAGGGAGAGCGCGTTTTCTTTGTCTTTCCGGTCTATTTCGGAGGACTTCCGGGGATCGTGGAAAAGTTCATTTCTCATCTGGATCTTACGGTTGAGCAGTCTGTCATTGTGGAAGAACAGCCGGCGCAGAAAGATGCTCCGCCGGAGACCGCGCAGGTAAAAAAACGCCTTTTCGGAAGAAAGAAAGGTGCTGAAGAAAAAGAGGAAGAGCCTGCTCCTGCAGGCCCTGAAATCATCGGCATCGCTACATTCGGCGGGACGCCTGCCGGATGCGGAAAACAGCTGCAGAAGGCTCTGAAAAACAAAGGCCTTTCTCTCCGTGCGTTTTACAGTGTCAAGGCGCCGGAAAACTGCATTTTCTATATGAATCCGCCGATCAGAGAAGCCGCTCTGGTCCAGCTGAAGCATATGGAGGACCGGATGAAAGATGTCATGGATTCCATAGACTACCATCACCGGATGCCAGACCAGTTAACGGTATCTTCCGGCATGGAGTCCGGATTTATGCACCATTTCTATAAAGGCAGCTGCAAGACCGCAAAATTCTATTCTACAGATGCCTGCATCGGCTGCGGACTCTGTGAAAACGTCTGCCCTGTTCATGCCATCCGGATGGAAAACGGCCGCCCGTCATGGGTGAAGAGCAGCTGTGAACACTGCACCGCCTGCATCAACCGATGCCCGAAAGACGCGATTGAATACGGCCGCGCGACGAAGGGACGCAACCGCTACGCGCATCCGGATTTTGGAAAGAAGTACCACGTCGAAAAACAGAAATAAATTTTAATGCATCTATCAGCGCTGGAGAATAAAGCGGACAGGGCTTTCGGAACATACGCAGATTCCCGGGCCGGAAACCGGGACTCTGTTCCGGAAAGCTCCGACTCCGGCGCTTTTTTCATAAGGAGGAAAGGAATGAGCAGAGGATACAGACAGGACCGCCTCGCAGAGGAGATCCGCCGCATCATCAGCGAAATGCTGCTCAGAGAGCTGAAGGATCCGAGACTTTCCGGATTCATCAGCATCACAGAGGTAGAAGTTACCAAAGACAACAGCTATGCGACCTGCTACATCACCGTTCTGGAAACCCAGAAAGATGAAGAAGCAAAGGCGAAGAAGGAACAGGATGTTCTGGACGGTCTCAGAAGCGCGAGCGGAAAGATGCGCGGAAAGATCGGAAAGGAACTGAAACTGCGCAGAGCGCCGGAACTGATTTTCAAGTTCGACCGCTCTGAGGAATATGGCCGGCACATTGATGAGGTTATCAGAGGCATTGAAAATGGCAATTATTAACAATACATGGGAAGAAATCGCGGACGTCCTGAAGAAGGCAGAGAAGGTTCTGGTCTTCACCCATCAGAAAATGGACGGTGACGCCGTCGGTTCATCCTGTGCTCTCGTAAGAGTGCTCAGACAGCTGGGAAAAGAAGCCTATGTTCTGATTGAGGATGATGAACTGGCGGACAACCTGCAGTTTCTGGACAAAGGCTACTGCACAAGGGACGAACATATCATGGAGAATCCGGACCTCTGTGTCTGCACGGATGCCAGCGAACTTTCCCGTTTCCCAAAAAGAAGCAGCAAGTTTAAAACAGGAAAAGTGACACTGTGCATCGACCATCATCTGGCAAAAAAATCTTTCTGCGATTATCATTATGTCGATCCGCAGGCAGCAGCAGCCAGTGTTCTGGTGCATCACGCCATCCGCGCCATGGGAGCAGATATCGATAAAGAGACAGCATCTCTTCTCTTTGCCGGAATTACCACGGATACCGGAAATTTCCAGTACAGCAACACCAATGAAGATGCCTTCCTGACGGTTGCAGAGCTCGCGAAGGCTGGCGCAGACATCAATCACATCAGTGTCCAGCTGTATGAAAATGTAAGTCCGCAGAAAATGCGCCTGAAGGCCATGGCTATCGAGAATATGGAACTTCTGGCAGGCGGAAAGCTGGCTGTGACCGCCGTTACCCAGCAGATGCTGAAAGACTGCAGTGCCCGGATGATCGATGCAGAGGGCATCGTTTCCGAGCTCAGAAGTATTCAGGGAGCGGAAATCGCCATCCTGCTGAAAGAGGATGTGGATAAGATTTTTGTCAGCCTGCGGGCAAAGGGAGACGCAGATGTTCAGAAAATCGCCGTGAAATTCGGCGGCGGAGGGCACGTAAAGGCCAGCGGATGCACGCTGGATCATGTTACCCTTAAAGCCGCCCATGACGGCCTGGTAAAGGCCGCAGAAGAGGCGATAGAGGCGATGAACTAGTCTGATCCGCCATCGGGCAGAAGCAGATCCGCCCGGCTGCATGCAGAATGACCGGATCCTCCGGCAGAAATTGACGGAAACCGATCATAATTCAGGAAAAAGAGTGCTATGACAGAAGGAATTATCAATATTAACAAAGAGCAGAAGATGACCTCCCATGATGTCGTCGGACGCGTGAGAAGGATTTTTCAGATGCGGCGTGTCGGCCATACCGGAACCCTGGATCCTATGGCAACCGGTGTCCTTCCGGTCTGTCTGGGCCGCGCGGCAAGGATTATGGAATACATCGAACCGGATCTGAAGACCTACCGCTGCGTGATGAAGCTGGGAAAAGAATACGACACCCAGGACATCTGGGGCACACTGCTGAATGAGTCAACGGAAGAAGAGATCAACCAGATCACAGAAGACCAGGTGGAAAAAGTTCTGAAATCCTTTGAAGGGGTGCAGGACCAGACGCCTCCCATGTATTCGGCAGTGAAGGTCGACGGAAAACGTCTCTATGAGTACGCCCGCGAGGGAAAGGAAGTCAAGGTAAAGAGCCGCCGGGTCTACATCGGCGATGTGAAGCTGGAAGATGTACAGCTTCATCAGGGATTTGACAGCCGGATCCAGTTCAGCATGACCTGCAGCAAGGGAACCTTCGTCCGGACAGTCTGCCAGGAAACCGGCAGAAAACTCGGCGTCGGGGCGGCCATGTCGGAACTGACCCGTCTTCAATCCGGAATCTTTACCATCGAAAACGCCGTGACCCTGTCTGAACTTCAGGACATGGATGAAGCCGAGCGTGAGCAGAAACTCGTTTCAATCGATCGGCCTCTTGCGCCGCACTTTGGCAGGCTGATTTTGTCCCCGCAGGATGGGATGAAGCTGATGCACGGCCTCCGAATTCCGGTGAAGAAGGCGGAGATTGAGAAGGAGCCGCCTTATGCGAAGGAGGACTTTCTGCTTCCGCTGCCGGAAAAATATTCCATTGGCTACCTTGCCTATTCGGATTTGTCAGAGGTAAAGGAAGAAGCGCAGCCGGGACTGTCCTTCCTGGGAGTTGCCTATTACATGGATGAGGATGAAACGTTCAAGCCGGGAAAGATATTCTACCCGCAGCCGCAGTAGGAGGTGCAGCATGAGCATGATTGTATATAGAAGTCTGGACGAAATCACAGAGATCGAGCCGACAGCCGTTGCCGTCGGAAACTTCGACGGTGTGCATCTGGGACATCAGAAACTGATCGGAGAGACCGTGGCCTACGCGAAGGAAAAAGGCCTGAAGTCCGCGGTGTTTACCTTTTCTAATCATCCGCGCAACCTGATCAAGAGCGCCGCGCCGGTGAAAAACATTCTCTACCAGCACGAAAAGGCGCAGATCATCGAATCCCTGGGCGTGGACTACATGATCGACATTCCATTTACCAAAGAAATTATGGAGATGGACCCGGTGGCTTTCGTGCAGGAGCTGCTGCTTGAGAAAGCCAACATGAAAGCCGTATTCTGCGGCTTTAACTATACGTTTGGCTATAAAGCGGAGGGAAATACAGATGTGCTGCGTAATATCGGAATGGATAAGGGATTCAGTGTAAACGTGATGCCGCCGTTTATCATTGATGAGAACGTCGTCAGCTCCACCCTGATCCGCACCCTGATCGCATCCGGCCAGGTCGAGCGCTGCAAGCGCTACATGGGCAGAAACTACGAGATCGCCGGCGAAGTCGTGGTAGGCAACCGCCTGGGCAGAAAACTCGGCTTCCCGACCTCCAATCTGGTGATCGACCGCGCCATGGTCACCCCGCCGAACGGCGTCTACGTGACCCTCTGCGACTACAACGGCGTGAAATACCCGAGCGTCACCAACGTGGGCGTAAAACCGACCATCGGCAAGTATAATAAGAATGTCGAGACCCATATCTTCGACTTCAACAAGGAGCTCTACGGCAAGCAGATCGTCGTGGAATTCCTGAAGAAAACCAGAGACGAAGTCAAGTTCGACAGCGTCCAGGACCTGTCCGAGCAGATCGTCCGCGACTGTCGCGAAGTCAAGCGCTTCCACGAACTGATGAAGGAATGCGGCGAGGACGACCCGAGCATGGTCCACTTCTCCGTCTCCGAGAAGTATCTGAAGAAAATCAGCGGGCAGAGCAGCCCGGAGAAATAGCAGCACAGCAGCCATCCCGGACAAAATGCAGACGTTCCAAGAGGCCGAGCTGCTGAAAGCTGGCAGATGCTGCCTGCAGAGTCGGATAGTCCGGCTTCACCATGGCGAAGAAAGCAGCGTCAGATGTGTGAGTTGAACATTAAAGAAGCGTTTTTACAAGGCATTGCGGCGAAAACGGGAAGAAAGTCCCCAGATCAGGCAGAATATGCCGGATTTCAGGAAATTTTCCTTGTAATCCTGCTCCGCACATGCTAGAATAACAACGTTGTTTAAAAGAAATTACCCCTGCCTGGTCCACCGCTTCTCCGGCGGCAACTCAGCACGGGTGAATGGCAAGAAAGGAGAAAACAATGATTACAAAGGAAAAGAAGGAAGCAATCATCAAAGAGTATGCAACGAAGGAAGGCGACACAGGTTCCCCGGAAGTACAGGTAGCAATCCTGACAGCACGTATCAACGAGCTGAACGAGCACCTCGCCTCCCATCAGAAAGACCATCATTCCAGAAGAGGTCTGCTGAAGATGGTAGGTAAGAGAAGAAACCTGCTGAACTACCTGAAGAGCAAGGACATCGAGAGATACAGAAGCCTGATCTCCCGCCTCGGACTGAGAAAGTAGTTCGGAAAAAATCGGAAACTATGTTGAAAGGCCGCTGCCTTGATCGATGATATATCGATTGAGGCAGCGGCTTTTTTGAATATCGGTTGTGGGGGAGATTAATCCCTAGGGTTTCCAATAAAACAATGATTGATCGTGGAATAGATACAAAATGATAGCGATATTAAATAATCTATAATAAAAATATTACAATAATCAATGACATGATGTCCTTGTACAGGATGCCCGTGAATTCTAGTCTAATTTTTTTTAAATATAATAACGAAAGTATGTAGGATATCAATACTAGCAACAAGAATAATTCTAATAATCAATTATTAATATTTATAATATATACAATACAAAACATAGATAATAAATATTGATGCTTAGAACTCTTCAAGTGCTATAATTAGGGCGTTTCTAATTCAATCTACTTAAGTGAATTGCTATTTAGAGACGATTGTTGTCCAAAACAGGAGATAATAAAATGATTGAAATTGCACATTTGAAAAAGCAATGGGATTCAGATTCAGTAGTATTAAATAATATTAATCTTAAAATCCAAGATGGTGAGATTTTTGCGCTAGTTGGTAGAAGTGGTGCAGGAAAATCCACATTATTGAGATGTATTAACGGATTAACATCTTATCAGTCGGGAAGTCTTAAAGTCAACAATCAAGAGGTGCGAGAAATGACGGATATCCAATTGAGAGAATTCCGTCGTGACATTGGTATGATCTTTCAGCAGTTTTCTTTGCTTGAACGCGAAAACGTGTTTAATAACGTTGCTCTTCCTATGCGTTGTTGGAAATACACGAAAGAAGAGATTAATCAAAAAGTTACAGAACTTTTAAAATTAGTTGGACTGGAGGATAAAGCGAACGCAAGGCCAAGAAATTTATCAGGTGGGCAAAAGCAACGTGTGGCAATAGCACGAGCATTAACAATGAATCCATCAATTCTTCTTTGTGATGAAGCCACATCTGCACTTGATCCAAATACGACAACAGCAATCCTTGATCTATTAAAAAAGATCAATGAGGAAATGGGGATAACAATAATCATTGTTACTCACCAGATGGAGGTGGTTCGACAAGTTTGCTCCCGTGCCTGTATTCTTGAACATGGAGAAATTTCATCGATTGGCAGTGTAAAAGATTTATTTATGAATCAGCCAAAAGCACTGCTGCGTTTGCTTGGTGATGAGAATCAACATCTGCCGTCAGAGGGGATTAATGTTCGGATTGCTCAAACTATCAACTCTAGAGAACAAGGTGAAGTATTTGCTTCGATGTACTCAGAATTAGGATTTATATTCTCAATTGTAGGAGGTACGATCCAATCGTATGAAAATGATAGAATAGGAATATTTACATTAAATATTACAGAAGATAGATGGCCGCAAATGATGGAATATCTGAATGATAAGGGAATCGCCTGGATTCCAGTCGAAGAAACGAAAGAAGAGGTACAGGGATGACATTAACAAATTTTACGTTTACTGAAATTGTAAAAATGCTGATCGTCCCAGCCTTTTTTGCGACTTTAAGAATGTTGATTATCTCTGGAATTCTATCAACATTATTTGGCTTTCTGTTAGGTGTTCTTCTTGTTGTAACAGAAAAAGGAGGGTTATGTGAAAACTTGATTATCAACAGGATATTCGATTTTGTTGTGAACACTATCCGTTCATTTCCGTTCATTATATTAATGATATCAATTATACCTTTGACAAGATTAATTGCAGGGACATCGATTGGTGAGACAGCAGCATTAGTGCCATTAACAATAGCCTGTACGCCGTTCATGGCAAGGATATTTCAAAACAGTTTAAAAGAAGTAGACCCTGCCTTGATTGAAGCTGCGCAGTCTTTTGGCGCATCAAAAAAGCAGATTGTAATCAAAGTAATGTTAAAAGAATCTGTTCCATCGATCATTTCCGGACTATGCCTTGGAATAATAAATTTGCTTGGATGCACAGCAATGGCTGGAACCATTGGTGCAGGAGGCCTTGGAGCGGTGGCACTGCAATATGGATATCAAAATTTTAATCAGCAGATTATGTATTCTATTGTCGTGATCTTAATTGTCATGGTTGCCTTTATTCAATATTTTGGTGACTGGTTGTACAAGAAGATAAAGTAATTGATGTAGCTATCTGAGATAACTCAGATAAAAGTAATGTGAGGAGTTTTTATGAAAAATAAGACAAAAATTGTCGCTGTCATTCTGATTACAGTACTTACTTTTGTATTTGCGGCAGGATGCGGAAGCAGCAAGACAAATCAAAAGGAATCGACTAAAAAGAATATTACAATCGGGGTTCGTTCTGATCTCGTCGGAATGTATAAGGTTATCAAACCAGTTCTTGAGAAAAAAGGTTATAAAGTTACGATGAAATCGTTTGATGACAGCGTTCAGCCGAATCAGGCTCTGAAAGAAGGAAGTATTGACATTAACTGGTATCAGCATGAGCCTTATATGAAGAGTTATAACAAGGAAAATAATACCAATTTTGTAATGATAAAGCCAAAGACTTATGCTCCGCTGTTCGCGATGTATTCATCGAAATATAAAAAAGTATCGGATATTCCTGACGGTGCAACGATTGGACTTTGCAATGACGCAACTAATCAGGATCGTGGCCTGAGACTTCTTCAGAAAGAAAAACTGATTAAACTGGATCCATCTGTTAAAGTGGCAACAATACATGATATTAAAAATAATCCGAAACACCTAAAGTTTAAGGAAGCTGAAATGTCAGTATTACCGCAGTCAATTGATGATGTCGATGCAATCTGTCTTGCTGGACTGCATATGGTTAATGCAGGGAAAAATGCAAATGACTATCTGGCTAAGTCGAATGATGATAAAGAATATGCGGTAGGTTTTGTCGTAAATAAAAAGGATCAGAACGCAAAGTGGGCAAAGGATATTGCAAAAGCAGTTCAGTGTAAAGAGCTCGCTGATTACCTGAAGAAGGATTCAAAAGGTGCACTTATCCCGATGTGGGATGCAAAGTAAGAAAGGATTGCGTTTATGGATTTGATTAGATTAGAAATGACCCCCAAAGAGCGTGCAAAGGCTTACGCAATGGGTAAGGAAGTCGATCGAATTCCAACCAATCTAAGTGCGGGGGAGACAGCTCCCCCGCTTTATGGTTATGACATTTGTGATTATTATTTCTCAGCTGACGCTATGGTTGCAGTTGAAAGTGGACTTGCGGAAGATTTTCAAGCAGATAATATGGGAATAGGCCTGGGACTTCGGACACTGTCAGAAGCATTAGGATGTAAATTAGAGTATCCAAAAAAACGTGTTTCTTATATTGTTAAACCAGCGTTTACATCATGGGATGAGATGGAATTGAGAGAATTGGTTGATGTCCGTAAAGACGGTCGTTTTCCAATTATTACGGAAGCATTTCAGCGTCTGATGGATAAATATGGTTCGGTCAGAAATTTTGGAAGTGGACTTGCAGGACCTTTTACAACAGCTGCGAGCTTGGTTGGAACAGAAAAGTTCCTGATTTCTATGATAAAAGAGAAAGGTCGGGTTCATCAATTACTGCAATATAGTACAGATTGTGTTGTGAAGTGCTGTAAAGAGCTACACGAGATACTTGGAATTAATTTTATGCTTTCAGAACCGATGGGTTCAAAAAATATGATCGGAAAGCGTCAGTTTGACGAATTCTTTTTACCGTATCTTAACCAGGCAGTAAAAAGGATGAATCAATTTCAGGGGAAAACATCTCTCCACATCTGCGGAAAAACAAGAGATCGATGGGATGAGGTCGTTGATTCGGGAATATGCAATTTTTGGGTTGATAATTGTGAGGATTTACGTGAACTAAAAGATAATTATGGAGATCGAATCGGAATCACCGGAAATATTCCACCGGTTGACGTTTTGAAATTAGGAACAAAAGAGGATATCTATAAAGCGATCAGGGAATCCATTCAAAAAGCGGGAGATAATCCGATGGGGTATACAATTTGTCCCGGATGTACAACTCCAGAGGGAACCACTAAAGAGAATATGATATATTTTATGAATGCTGCGGCGATCTATGGAAAAGGTGCCAGAAAGGGATATCTACCAAAAGGTATCTTAGAAAACCAATAATTCACACTCGTATCACGGATTCCTTATCTAATCAGAGGGGAATCCGCTTTTGCTTTTTATTTCCTCAATCTTTTTCAAATAAATGCAGACCTGATGCCCAATATATGATAAAATAACAAGCGTTTAAGAGATTTGAATATTACTGGACTAAACAGGAGGGAGTTGTTTACAAGGAATGGCGAGATTTACGGATTACAGGACATTTAAGACGGCGCTGGGAGGAAGACTGCTGCAGATTGAAATCGGCAAGTTTGCCGAGCAGGCGAACGGCGCTGCAATGGTGCGCTACGGTGATTCCGCAGTGCTGGTTACGGCGTGCGCATCTGATGAGCCGCGTGCAGACGTGGACTTTTTCCCGCTGAGCTGTGACTATGAGGAGAGAATGTACGCGGGTGGAAAGATCCCGGGTGGATTCATCAGAAGAGAGGGACGTCCGAGCGAAAAAGCCGTTCTGAGCTCCCGACTGATGGACAGACCGCTCAGACCTTTGTTCCCGAAGGGCTTCTTCAATGATGTCGAGGTTGAGGCGCTGGTTATGTCTGTTGACCCGGATTGTGAGACAGACATTATGGCGATGATCGGATCTTCCGTTGCTCTGGCAATTTCTGACATTCCGTGGGACGGACCGACGGGTTCTGTCCGTGTCGGACGTGTGGACGGCCAGCTGGTCATCAACCCGACGCAGGAGCAGAGAGAGCAGAGCGACATCAACCTGACGGTTGCCGGAACCAAGGAAGCCATCATGATGGTTGAGGCTGGCGCAAAGGAAGTTCCTGAAATGGAAATGCTCGATGCCATCTGGTTTGCGCATGACGAGATCAAGAAGCTCTGTGAGTTCATCGAGGAGATCGTCGCAGAAGTCGGCAAGCCGAAGCGCGAGGTTGAGCTTTACAAGATTCCGGAAGACATCGATGAGAAGGTCAGAGCATTCGCTTATGACAAAATGAAAGAAGCTGTTCATAACTCCGACAAGATGACACGTCTGGATAACATGAACGCCGTAGAAGTGGAAACACAGGAGCATTTTGCCGAGGAATATCCGGACAATGAGTCCGATATCGCAAATGTTCTTTACAATATTACCAAGGAGTGCGTAAGAAGTTCTATTCTGGATGACGGCGTACGCCCGGACGACCGCAAGCTGGACGAGATTCGTCCGGTATGGTGCGAGACCGGCGTTCTTCCGAGAGTTCACGGAACCGGCCTCTTCAAGAGAGGACAGACACAGGTCCTGTCTTCCTGCACACTGGCTCCGCTTTCTGAGTCCCAGAAAATCGACGGTCTCACCGAGCAGACCGAGAAGCGCTACATGCATCATTACAACTTCCCGGGATTCTGCACAGGCGAGTCCAAGAAGCCGAGATCACCAGGAAGAAGAGAAATCGGACACGGCGCTCTTGCTGAGCGTGCTCTGCTGCCGGTCGTTCCTTCTAAGGAGGAATTCCCGTATGCCATCCGTGTCGTCTCCGACGTACTGTCTTCCAACGGTTCTTCATCCATGGCGTCCACTTGTGGATCCTGCCTGGCACTGATGGATGCCGGTGTTCCGATCAAGCGCCCGGTTGCCGGAATTGCAATGGGACTGATTGAGCGTGTGGAAGAGGACGGATCTTCCAAGATGGCCATCCTGAGCGATATTCAGGGCATGGAAGACTTCCTCGGCGACATGGACTTCAAGGTTACCGGAACAGAGGTCGGTGTAACCGCCATGCAGATGGATATCAAGGTTCACGGACTTTCTAAGGATATCATGGAGAAGGCCCTGCGTCAGGCAAGAGAAGGCCGCATGCATATTATGAAGATCATGCTTGAGGAAATCCCTGAGCCGCGCAAGGAGCTGTCCAAGTGGGCTCCGAGATGCATCGCGATGCGCATTGATCCGGATAAGATCCGCATCGTCATCGGACCGGGAGGAAAAACCATCAACTCCATCGTTGAGGATACCGGCGTAAAGATCGACATCTCCGAGGATGACCCGGGTCTGGTTACCATCTACAGCGATAATGCTGAGGCTGCTGAAGAGGCAATGGACAGAATCAAGCTGATCACTGCAGACGTAGAGGTCGGCGGTGTCTATGAGGGAGAAGTAAAGAGAATCATGCCGTTCGGCGCATTCATCGAGATCCTGCCTGGCAAGGAAGGTCTGCTTCACATCTCCAAGATGGCGCGTCACCATGTCGATAAGGTCGAGGACATCATGAACATCGACGACAAAGTCGAGGTCAAGGTTGCGGAAATCGATAAACAGAACCGCATCAATCTGGTCAGAACCAAGCTGCCGAGATAGTCAGAGATTACAGAGCTGAGCTCTTAAAATACAGGAAAGCTTACGCAGAAAAGCAGGCTTTCCTGTTTTTCTTTTGTCCCGGGACAAAGCAAAAGCCTTCGGAATCATTGAAATTCCAAAGGCTTTTTTACTTGAGTGAACAGTCACTCGTTGAAGAAGTATGTAAATGAGGTGAACACTTTTTCAGCGCCGTCTTGCGGCGTTTACGCTGGAGAGGAAGATGACATTGTCTGTGGACGCTGTCTCTTTCTTCTGTGCGTTATAACCGGATGTGTTCAGTTTCTTCCAGCGGCCTTTCTTCTCCGATGGAAACTGAATAATCTGATGATCGTCTTTTTCCTGTTCGGTGAACCTGCATACGCAGGCATAAACCAATGCGGCCAGTACCGCAAGTCCAAGTGCAAGAAGCGGCATCATATGCAACACATCCTTTCTGTTTTTCTCAATCTGAAACCCCTTGTTTGATGTCCCTTTTGTTATCTTTGATTATATTATAATCGAAAGCTAATAAAAAATCCAGTGTTTTTTGTGATTTAGCAACAAAAACTTTCTTAAGATGAAGTGCTAAAGTGTGATAATTATATTTTTAACAAGCATGAATAATTATTGCGTATAGATAAGTACAATGCAGTGATTTTTGCAGAATGTGTTTGTTGCTGATGTACAGCAGAAGTGTGGTGCGATGAAATATTGTTCATATTCTTGCGCATTGCTTTTGTCTGGAGAAGCGGAAGGGAAAACAGCCAATGCTCCGGAGAACGTGTTATGGGGAAAGGAAGAACTGCGTGAATATTCAGGGATGTGTCTGCCGCCGGGATAAGGGAAAGCCTTGCATTTCAAGGCACGCGGGGGTTCTGATTTCTTGACACTGTACAGGTAAAAATATATAATAAAGAGCGACGAATTTTATCGTTAGATCATAAAACAGGCCTGGCTGCGGCTGCAGTTCGGAGATTCCGGCAGGGATGTCCGTTAAGGCCTGGAAAGGAAGATTGGAATATGTTTGAAAAGCTTTCAGATCAGCCGGTGGCTGAGGTTCAGAAGAAGCAGGTGCAGGAATGGGAGGATGAAGACCTCCTGAACCGCCGTGTCAAGGAGAGAGAAGACGCAGAGCCGTTCATTTTCTATGAAGGCCCTCCGACAGCAAACGGCAAGCCGGGCATTCACCACATGATGGCCCGCACCCTGAAGGACTCCATTACCAGATATAAGGTGATGAAGGGATTCAAGGTTAAGCCGAAGGCAGGCTGGGACACGCACGGACTGCCTGTTGAGATTCAGGTTGAGAAAGACCTGGGCATGAGCGGAAAGCAGGATATTGAGAAATACGGAATCAAGGAATTCTGCGAGAAGTGCCGCCAGTCGGTATTCACATTCACCGACATGTGGGGAGATATGAGCCGCCGCATGGGATTCCTCGCTGACCTGGAGCATCCGTATATTACTTTGGATAATAATTATGTTGAGTCCGTCTGGTGGATCATTCATGAGTTCTTCAAGGCCGGAATGATTTACGAGGGACACAAGGTTCAGCCTTACTGCCCGCGCTGCGGAACAGGTCTGGCTTCCCACGAGGTTGCCCAGGGTTATAAGGAAGTTGCGGTTACAACACTGACCGTAAAGTTCAAGCGTGTCGGATATGACAAGGATTACTTCCTGGCATGGACGACAACGGCATGGACTCTGGCTGCCAACACCCTCCTGACGGTCAACGCAGATGTTGATTACGTCAGAGCAGAGATGCTGGAAGGCGATGAGAAGGGAAATATCTTCATTCTCGCCAAAGACTGCGTGGACAAGGTATTAGGAGAAGGCAAGTACAAGGTCCTGGAAGAGATGAAGGGAAAAGACCTGGAGTATGAGAAGTATGAGAAGCTCATGCCTTGGAACGAGCTGGATCCGGAGAAGGACAAGGCCTTCTTCGTTACCTGCGATGATTATGTAACCACAACTGACGGAACAGGAATCGTACATTCCGCTCCGGCATTTGGTGAAGACGACTATAACGTCGGAAAGAAGTACGGCGCTCCGGTTTATGAACCGGTTGATGAGAGAGGCCGCTACACAACGACACCGTGGAAGGGTCATTTCATCATGGAAGAGGGTTTGGACATCGAGATCCTGAAGTGGCTGGCTGAGGAGGGCAAGCTCTTTGCTCACCAGAAGATCCACCACGATTATCCGCACTGCTGGAGATGCGGAACACCGCTGGTTTACTATGCGAAGCCGGGCTGGTACATCAGAATGAGCGACCTGAGAGACGAGCTGGTTGCCAACAACAAGACGGTTAACTGGTTCCCGCCTTTCGTCGGCGAAGGACGTTTCGGAAACTGGCTGGCTGACGTAAGAGACTGGAACATTTCCAGACAGAGATACTGGGGAACGCCGATTCCGATCTGGAGATGTGAGTGCGGTCACCTGGAGTGCGTAGGCAGCAGAGAAGAGCTGGCTGAGAAGGCCATCGAGGATGTCGATCCGAAGAATGTCGAGCTGCACCGTCCGTACGTTGATGATATTCATCTGAAGTGCCCGAAGTGCGGAAAGACCATGACCAGAATTCCGGAGGTTATGGATTGCTGGTTCGACAGCGGTTCCATGCCGTATGCACAGTGGCATTACCCATTTGAGAATAAAGAAGTGTTCGAGCAGAACTTCCCGGCAGATTTCATCTGCGAGGGAATCGACCAGACAAGAGGCTGGTTCTATTCTCTGATGGCGATTTCCACCTTCCTGATGCATAAGGCACCGTATAAGAATGTTCTGGTCAGCGACCTGATCCTGGATAAGAACGGCAAAAAGATGTCTAAGTCCAAGGGCAACACGGTTAACCCGTTTGAGATGATGGACAAGTACGGCGCTGACGCGACACGCTGGTACATGATGAGTGTATCTCCGGCCTGGACGCCGACAAAGTTCGACGAGGAAGGCCTGAAGGAGACGGTAAGCAAGTTCTTTGGAACTCTGAAGAACATCTACAACTTCTTCATTCTGTACGCAAATCAGGATAACGTTGACCCGACCAAGGACATCGTTGATCCGAAGAAGCGTCCGGAAATCGACCGCTGGATCCTGTCTAAGTATAACAAGCTGATCCGCGAGGTCACACAGGATATGGATGAATACAACCATATGAAGACTGTCCGCGCAATCCAGAGCTTTGTTGTGGACGACTTCTCCAACTGGTACATCAGAAGAACACGCCGCCGTTTCTACGCGTCCGGCATGGATGATGACAAGAGAGCCGTTTATCAGACGACTTACGAGGTACTCCTCGGCATCGTAAAGATGATGGCTCCGATCGCTCCGTTCCTGTCTGATGAAATGTATCAAAAGCTGATGAATGATAAGTCTCTGACGGTTCATACCGCATATTTCCCAGAGTGCGACGAGTCTCTGATCGACGAGAGTGCTGAGAAGAGAATGGATCTGGTCAAGACTCTGGCCGGACTCGGAAGAGGAATCCGTGAGAAGGAGAACATCAAGGTTCGTCAGCCGCTGGCTGAGATTCTGGTAGACGGAAAGTACAGAGACCTGATTTCTGACCTGGCTCCGATCCTGATGGAAGAGCTGAACGTGAAGAAGGTTGTCTTTGCTGATGACCTGACCACATACATGAACCTGACCCTGAAGCCGAACTTCAGAGTTGCCGGTCCGGTTCTCGGAAAGAAGATCGGTGCCTTCGGAAAGGCTCTGGCAGGAGAAGATGCCACAGCATTCACCGCAAAGCTGGAAGAGGGTCCGGTTACCATGAATCTGAACGGCGAGGACACAGAGATCCAGCGGGACTATGTCGATGTCCAGATTCACGCAAAAGAAGGCTTCTCCGTTGCGATGGAACAGAACATCTTCGTCATTCTGGATACAGAAGTTACGCCGGAACTGGAGGAAGAGGGACTGGCAAGAGAGGTCATCTCCAAGGTTCAGCAGCTGCGTAAGCAGAAGGACTTCGAGATGATGGATCACATCACCATCTATCTGGATGCTGACGAGCAGGTGAAGGCCGCTGTCGAGAAGGACAAGGCTCACATCTGCGAGGAGACCCTTGCTGACAGCATCGAGGAGAAGAAGGGACTTGAGGAAGTTGACATCAACGGACACAAGACCGGACTCGATGTAGAGAAGAGATAATCATCGAACCTTAAGATGCACTGCCGCGGAATTTTTTCCGCGGCAGTCTTGTAAGAGAAAGGCGCCGCGCAGGCGCTGTGGAGAATAAGAATGAAAGACCTTAGAAACCTAACGGAAGCAGAGATGCAGGAACTGGCAAAAGAAGCAGGCCAGCCGGCTTTCCGCGGCCGTCAGCTTTTCGGCTGGGTGTATAAGGGCAGAACCGACTTCCGGGAGATGACCAATCTTCCGGAAGTTTTTACTGCCTGGCTGAAGGAAAATGCAGAGCTGGACAGCCTGAAGCTTCTTGCCCGGCAGAAATCGAAGACGGACGGCACCCAGAAGTTCCTCTATGGCTTAAAGGACGGAAACGCGGTAGAGACGGTGTTTATGAAGTATAAATACGGAAATACCGTATGCGTCTCTTCCCAGGCCGGCTGCCGGATGCACTGCGCCTTCTGCGCCTCTGGAATCAACGGACTGGTCCGCAGCCTGACGGCGGGAGAGATCATTTCCCAGCTTCTGGATACGGAGCGGGAAACCGGGGAAAAAATTTCCCGGATTGTCGTCATGGGAACGGGAGAACCTTTTGATAACTATGATCAGATTTCCAGGTTTATCCGGATTCTGCATGAAAAAGACGGGCGCAACATGAGCAGCCGTAATATTACTGTGTCCAGCTGCGGTCTGGTCCCGGGAATCCGGAAATTCAGTGAAGATTTTCCGCAGGTCAATCTGGCGGTGTCTCTTCATGCTCCAGTGAGCAGCCTGAGGGACGAGCTGATGCCGGTGAACCACAGCTATCCGCTGGAAGAGCTGATTCCGGCCTGCCGTGCCTATACGGAAAAAACAGGACGCAGAATCACGTTTGAGTATGCCCTGATCCGGGGAAAAAATGACACAGACGAGATGATCGGAAAGCTGATTCATCTGCTCAGAGGGATGCTCTGCCATGTCAATCTGATTCCTCTGAATGAGGTCAGCGAGACCGGTCTTCTGACTTCCGGAAGAAAGAGGGCAGAGGAGATTCAGAAGCGGCTGGAAGATTCCGGAATCCCGGCAACGGTGCGGCGCCAGCTCGGTGCCGATATCGACGGTGCCTGCGGACAGCTCCGTCTGAAGGCGCAGAAACAGTCAGATGACAGCAGCGTAACTGTCAAATAAAGGTTATTTTCAGGAAATGTAAAATAACTCTTGTGGGAAACGCAAAAACAGTTATAATATAAATATAACGATATTTTCTAATAATTATGATTATTAGTCGGCGCCTTGCCAGGCAGGTTTTGTCTGCGGAGAGCCCCGCTGCAGGGGAAAAAATTAACGACAGTGCAGACAACTTTCCTCCACAAGCCTCATCCGGTGAAATATTCATTGAATGGCGCCGGCCCGTAGTGTATAATATTTCTATATCTAAGACAGGAGGGATGGTTATGGTTAAAGTATTAGTCGGACACAAGGGAACAGGCAAGACTAAGATGATGGTTGACCTTGCGAACGAGCAGGCCGAGAAGGCGGACGGAACAGTCCTCTTCATCAATAAAAATGCCAGACTTACATATGATCTGAAACACGAGATTCGTGTCGTGACAATGGAAGATTATCAGGGTGTCACAGACAGTGATGAATACATCGGATTCATCTATGGCATCATCAGTTCCGACCACGACATCGAGGCGATTTACATAGACAGCATTTTAAAGTTTGCGAACTTCTCCCTGGGAGATCTTCCGAAGTTCCTGGAGAGACTGGACAACATCTCCAAGCAGTATGGCATGGACTTCACCGTAAGCCTGTCTGCTGACAAGGAAGAGATGATCGGCGTTGATTTCTCCAAGTACGAGGTATTAAATCAGTAGCGTCTCATCCGATGAATTATGAGGGAGCAGTGTATGCTCCCTTTTTTCATATGTCAGGGACAAAAGAAAGGGGCAGGGAAACAATGAACTGGGATGAGCTGACGCTTGAACATGTCCGGAACGCCTACCGCTGCCACCAGCCAGTTTCTATGGGAAAACACAGAATATATTCTGTTCTGGTGCCGCTGGTGAAAAAAGAAGACGGACTGTATCTTCTCTATGAGCGCAGGAGCACGCGGATGAAGACGCAGCCGGGAGAAAGCTGCTTTCCGGGAGGCCATCTGGAGGACGGGGAGGACCCGCTTGAGACGGCGCTCCGGGAGACGGAAGAAGAAATCGGCATTCCAAGAGGGCGGATTGAACTGGCCGGGCCGGGGGATATCCTTTACGGAATCGCGAATTTTACGCTGTATACCTATATTGGGATCATACAGGAAGAGGATTTTCAGCATCTTGCGCTGGAAAAGGATGAGGTGGAGGAGGTCTTCCTGATTCCGCTCACGGCCTTTTCTGAGAATCCGCCGGAGAAACACCTGGAGCAGGCAAAGCCGGTGATCCCGGAAGATTTTCCCTATGCGAGAGTGGGAATCGGAAAAGACTACCCGTGGAGAGTCGCAAAGTCTCCCATCTATATTTATGAAATCGAAGGCCGCGTAATCTGGGGAATGACGGCGTTCATCACCAGAAATGTGCTGAAGACTCTGGCGGCATCTGTGGAAGGGCTGAATTTTGACGAGGGTGCGCAGAAACAGAAAGAGTCCGCACAAGAGTAAATTACAGTAAGTGACAGGAGAAGCATTAGAATGAGCAGTCTGCTGAAAGATATCGCAAAAGTAATCGAGCGCGCAAAGGTGCAGGCGGCAAACGTCAAGCCGCAGGAATTCACGCTGACGGAAGAGATCGGGCAGCACACGCAGAACCGCCTGTTCTGCGGAGACAATATCCATCTGATCAAGGCGATGACGATGGACCCGAAATGGAAAGGAAAGATTCAGATGATCTACCTGGATCCGCCGTTTTTCAGCAAGGCTGACTATGACGCGGTGCTGAGCACGGACGGAGACAAGGTCAAGCATCTGGCCTACAATGACCGCTGGAAACACGGCATGTATGAATATCTCCGCCAGCTGACCGCCCGGCTGATCCTTATGAAGGACCTGCTTTCCGATGAGGGACTTCTGTTCCTTCATCTGGACTGGCACGCCGTTCATTATGCCAAGGTCGCCATGGACGAGATCTTCGGTGAACAGAATTTTGTCAATGAAATCATCTGGACCTATAAATCCGGCGGAAGCACTAAGCGCCGTTTTTCCAGAAAACATGACAATATTCTGGTCTATTCCAAGACCAGCAAATACATGTTCCACGCTCTGAAGGAAAAGTCCTACAACCGGGGATTCAAGCCTTATCATTTTAAAGGGGTACAGGAGTACCGGGATGAAGTCGGCTGGTACACCATGGTGAACATGAAAGATGTCTGGAACATCGACATGGTTGGAAGAACCTCGGCAGAGCGCACAGGCTATGCGACTCAGAAGCCGGAAGCCCTTTTGGAGCGGATTATCGACTGCTGCACCAACGAGAACGACATCTGTGCGGATTTCTTCTGCGGAAGCGGAACCCTTCCGGCAGTAGCCGTAAGAAAGGGCAGAAGGTTCGTTGCCTGCGACAACGGCGCTTTAGCTATCGAGAATACCATCGGCAGAATCGCCTCCCAAAGAGGCCGCCTGAAGGTCTACAGCACCAAACCGCTGGAAGACGCTCTGGTCAAGTCGCTGCGGCCGAGATTTGAGGCGGAACTTCATGCCGAGGTCCGGGACATCGTCTCCAGCCCGCAGAAGATCCTGCAGATTTCCCTTGAGAACGTAAAGGAGCGGCGCCTGGAGCAGGAGATGAATGAAAAGTCCGCTGCCCAGGTCAGAAAGATCGAGAAGGAGAAGCCGCTCGATCTGGTGCAGGCCTGGAGCATCGACTATAACTTTGACGGCAAAGTCTTCCGTCCTAAGGAGATTTACCTGAGAAGAAACGGAAAACTGCAGACCACTTCCGAAAAGATGATCGATGCCCTGGAAGCTCAGCATCTGGACCACATCGTGGTAAAAATCGTCGATATCATGGGAAATGTAAGCTTTCAGCGACTGGAAGAGATCACCTTCTTCGACTAATATGCGGATGGATATTGTGAATAAATATTAATTCTTATCTCTGACATCATTTATGTTTGAAAAACGACAGCAGACTGGTGTAAATCGCACCGTTCTGCTGTTTTTCTTATGTTGTGAATAAATATGGTGAAAAAAACACAGAATACATGTTGCATTTTCTTACGAAAAAGAGTATGATTACACCATTACAGAAACTATAGCAGAGAATATATTATTGAGAGTTTAAGGAGGCGGTCAGATTGGCTTTCCATATCTTTATCGACGGTGCGCACGGCACTACGGGACTGAAGATCAGAGAGTATCTTGAAGATCGGGATGATATAGAAATTATTGAAATCGATGAGGCGAAGAGAAAGGACCTGGACGAACGGGTGAAGATGACGCAGAAGGCAGATGTATCCATTCTCTGCCTGCCGGACAGCGCATCCGAGGAGCTCGCGAAAGCGGTGCCGGAGGGCGTCCGCCTGATCGACACATCCACAGCCCACCGCGTGAATCCGGACTGGGTTTACGGATTTGCTGAGCTTCAGAAGGGGCAGAGAGAAACGATCAGGCAGGCAGAGCGCGTTGCCAATCCAGGCTGCCACGCAACCGGCTTCATTTCGCTGGTCAAGCCGCTTGTGGCGGAAGGCATCTGCGGAAGTGAGTATCCATTTACTTCATTCTGCGTAACCGGATATTCCGGAGGCGGAAAAAAGATGATCGCCCGTCATGAGGATCCGGACCGTCCGTCTTACCTGGTCAGCCCGGGACAGTATGGACTGACCCAGCAGCATAAGCATCTGCCGGAGATGATGAAGATGACAGGAATCTCCCTTGCGCCTTCGTTTTGTCCGATCGTCGGCGACTTCTACAGTGGCATGGTCATGACGGTTCCGCTGAGAAAAGAGCTGATGGAGAAGAAATACGGCGTGAAGGACCTGATTAAGATGTATCAGGACTATTATCAGGGGGAGAAACTGATCACGGTCAATGAAGAGGTTCCGGATGACGGATTCATCCACAGCGACCTGAAGGCCGGGAAAAACTCTCTGGAGATCTTCGTCACGGGAAATGATGATCGTCCGCTGGTTATTTCCAGATTCGACAACCTTGGAAAGGGAGCGTCCGGAGCAGCGGTGCAGAACCTGAACATCATGCTTGGAATCGAGGAGACAAAGGGTCTGCTGTAAAGAGGAATACGCAGTTTCAAACAGAAATTCAGATATATGGAAATAGAGGAAAGGGAAAACGATGGAAAAGATTAACGGAGGTGTCTGCGCGGCACCGGGTTTTCAGGCAGCCGGAGCATTCGGCGGAATCGGAAAAAATGAAAAAAAGGGCGATATGGCGCTGATTTTAAGTGATACAGTCTGCAACACGGCAGCGATTTTCACCAAAAACAAGGTTCAGGGCGCCCACATCAAGGTCAGCAGAAAGCATCTGGAAAACGGCAAGGCCCAGGCCATTCTCTGCAACAGCGGAAACGCGAATACCTGCACAGCAGACGGCGTTGACGTTGCGGAAGAGGGCTGCAGACTCGCTGCAGATGCCTGTGGAATTTCCCCATACGACGTTCTTCCGGCATCCACCGGAGTTATCGGCGAGCCGATGCCGATCGAGCCCTTTAAAGTCGGTGTTCTGAAGCTGAAGGAAGGTCTGAGCTATACAGGTTCCACTTCCGCGGCCAAAGCCATGATGACGACGGATACCTATCCGAAGGAGACGGCAGTTCAGTTCACTGCAGGCGGAAAGACCTGCACCATCGGCGGAGCCGCAAAGGGATCCGGCATGATCCATCCGAACATGGGAACCATGCTGGTCTTCATCACCACAGACTGCGCGATCTCTCCGGAGATGATCCAGAAAGCCCTGTCCGATGAGGCACCGGCAAGCTACAACCAGATCAGCATCGACGGTGACACGTCCACTAACGACACGGTATTCCTGATGGCAAACGGCAAGGCAGGAAACGCGGAGATCACTGAGGAAAATGCAGATTACAAGGCCTTCTGCGAGGCACTTCATGAAGTCAGCGTAGACATCGCCCGCATGGTTGCCGGAGACGGCGAAGGCGCAACCCGCCTGATCGAGGCCCATGTCGTTCATGCGCCGAGCCTGAAAGCCGCAAGAGCCGTATCCAAGAGCGTTATCTGCTCCAATCTGGTCAAGGCCGCCATGTTCGCGGCTGATGCCAACTGGGGAAGAATCCTCGACGCCATCGGCTACACCGACGCTGATTTCAGCGCCGACAATGTGGACGTCAGCATTCACTCCGACAAGGGTGAAATCACTGTCTGCAAGGCCACTGCAGCCGTTCCGTTCAGCGAGGAGAAGGCAGCGGAAGTTCTGGGCGAGGATGCCGTTTACGTTGAAATCGACCTTCACGATGGAGATTTTGAGGCCAGCGCCTTTGGCTGCGATCTGACCTATGAATACATTAAGATCAACGCGGAGTACCGTTCTTAATTCTGACAAAGGAAAACTTTCAAGACAGAAAACCGGCTGCTAAACAGCCATACTGCCTCCTGTGAGGAGAGGGAAAGGAAAAAGGACGGAAAACAAATGGTCAGTCAGGAAGATTTAACAAAAACAAAAGTTCTGGTCGAAGCGCTCCCATATATCCAGCGTTTCCGCGATAACATCATCGTCGTAAAATACGGCGGGAGTGCCATGAAGGATGAAGAGCTGCAGTACCACGTCATCGAGGATATCGTGCTGCTTAAACTCATCGGCATGCGCCCGATCATCGTGCACGGCGGCGGAAAAGAAATCAGCAAGTGGGTTGCAAAAACGGGAATCGAGCCGCATTTTTACAATGGTCTGCGCATTACCGACGCAGATACCCTGGAAATCGCGAAGATGGTTCTGGGAAAGGTCAACAGTGACCTGGTGTCCATGGCAGAAGCTATGGGCGCGGACGCCGTTGGAATCAGCGGCATTGACGGCGGCCTTCTGACCGTTGAAAAGGCGATGCCGGACGGAAAAGACATCGGTTTCGTAGGAAATGTCACACAGGTAGATACCAAGGTTCTTCACGATCTGGTTTCTAATGATTTCATCCCGGTTGTATATCCGATTGCTGCAGATGAAAATGGTCAGGCGTACAACGTCAACGCCGACCACGCTGCCAGTGCAATCGCAGAGGCGGTTCATGCAGACAAGCTCGTATACCTGAGCGATATCCGCGGCGTATATGAGGATCCGGACGATCCGGACAGTGTCATCTCTGAGCTCTACGCAAGAGAGGCCGAGCAGTTTATCCAGAATGGAATCGTCACCGGCGGTATGGTTCCGAAGATCGAAAACTGTGTCGACGCGGTCAAGAACGGCGTAAAGCGTGTCCATATTCTGGATGGACGGGTGCCGCATTCTCTGATCCTGGAGTTCTTCACCAACCGAGGCGTAGGAACGGCGATCTTAAGCGACAGCGAGCGCAGATACTACAAGGAAAAATAACAGAAGATAGAAATATGACAGAGGTCTGCCGGTCACGGAAGCCCGGGACCGGCGGACGCAGGAAACTTCTTGAACGGGTAAATTTTGGCATAAATGCGCGGAAGGCGCAGTGAGGAGCAGAAAATGAACAGTAAAGAAGTCATGGATACATTTGATAAATATGTCGTCAATACCGGCGCGCGTTTTCCGGTGGTGTATGACCACGCGGAGGGCGCAAAAGTCTGGGATAAGGACGGTAAGGAATACATTGAGATGTGCGCGGGCTACGGTGCGAATTCTCTGGGATATGCGGATCCGGACTGGCTGGATGCGGTCATTTCCCAGCTGAAGAAGTTCCAGCATACATCCAATCTGTACTATCATGAAATCGGCGGAATCGTTGCGGAGAAGCTGGTGAAGAAGAGCGGGATGAAGAAGGTCTTCTTCGCAAATTCCGGCGGCGAGGCCAATGAGGCGGCGTATAAGATTGCGAGAAAATATGGTAACACGATTGCGGATGTGCATAAAAATGCCATTCTCTACATGCAGACCTCCTTCCACGGACGGACGATTTCCGAGACGGCATCCACAGGATCTTACCCTGGCATGGACGCTAAGTTCGGCCCGCTGACTCCGGGATTCTTCCCAGTGAAGATCAACGACATCGAGGATCTGAAAAAGCAGGTTGCCGAGCATAATCCGTGTGCCATCATCATGGAGCTGGTACAGGGCGAGGGCGGCGTCATCGCGATGGATCAGGAGTTCGTGGATGAAGCAGTAAGATTGTGTAAGGATAACGACATCCTGTTTATCGACGATGAGGTCCAGGCAGGAATCGGCCGTACGGGAACTTTCTTCACTTATGAGCAGTACGGCTTCAAGCCGGACATCGTATCCTTCGCAAAAGGCATCGGCGGCGGTCTTCCGATCGGCGGCGTGCTGACCAATGAGAAAACCTGCGATGTCCTGTCTGCAGGCGAGCACGGATCCACCTTCGGCATGAACCCGGCGGCCTGCGCAGGGGCAAATGTCGTCCTGGACAAGATGGACGACGCCTTCCTGAAAGACGTGAGGGAAAAGGCCGACTATCTGCGCGGCGAGCTTCTGAAGATTGACGAAGTGAAGTCCCTGTCCGGCCTGGGCATGATGATTGGCGTCGACTTCAAGACCAGAGATTACGCGCAGGTTGTTCAGGAACTCTGCGAGAACGGCGTTCTGGCCATCACCACCCACGGTCGTCTGCGCCTGCTTCCGCCGCTGACCATCACAAAGGATGAGATCGATCAGGCGCTGAAGATCTTCCATAAGGTGCTGGATAAGTAGGGATGACAGGATCAGAAAGAAGTGAAGCATTGTGATGCCTGCCCTGGAGATTTCCAGGTGACTCCGGACAGGGTTTAGAATATCTGAAGCTGTATCGATATCTGCCTTTCATTAAATGATTGAGCAGGAAGAAGTTTATATTGCAGTTTGAATACTGATGACGGGAGCTGCCGCCGGGTTATGAATGAACCCGGCGGCTGTTTTTTATGCTTTGGGGAATGGCAGAAGCAGAGATGTGAGTATACAATATACTGTGTTCGGAACGGGTGAAAGTGCAGCCCTGCATGATTGAGAAGGGGGGTATTATGCTCCGATAAAAATACTCAGTATGTACACTGTGACCATTTATGTCTGCTAATTAATATAGAGGATACACAGGGAGGATTGATTTTGCATATATATTCGTGTTTATGTATGCGTTTTGTATCCATCGTTGTTTGTATTTTTTTAGTTCGTTTAAATCATGATTTATATATTTTCTGCAGAACCGGGTTTTCTTTTTAGACAAGTGTTCTGAAAACTTCTGCTGTACATTGCGGTGTACTTACTCGGATTCCGTGCATTCTTCTATTTTCTTACAGTACATCTCTTTTTTCAGAGAGGTTAACAACATTTAACCACTCATAATGTTCCAGTTTTTGACAATTATCCCCTTGTATTTCCGGTTTATCCGCGCATTCATATATATTCAGTTCTGCGCTTTCTCTTAAAAATAGGAAATAAACGAACCCCCGAATAATTTCATCACATTCCCATCACATTTTCAAACTTCTCCCTGCTATTCAATGTGCACACTGAAAAAACAAGACTTCCAGTACAGCAATAAATTTCCTGTTATCTCGTTACTGGGTGCTGGAGTCCAGAAAATACTGACAGCCTCTTCTTACAGGGAATTCGCATGTGCTCCTGTCAGGATAAAGGGTGATAAACGGTTGCAAACTCCTGCATTCAGGTAGTATAATAGTACTGTATGTGGAAAACTTTTACGCACGTACTGCAGTTTGATTCTGCACGAAAATAGGATAAAGGAGATTTCAGATGAAAGTATTAGTAATCAATTGCGGAAGCTCTTCCCTGAAGTACCAGGTTCTGGACATGGACGGAGAAAACCTGCTGGCTAAGGGACTGGTTGAGAGAATCGGCATGGACGGTTCTGTTATCACACACACAAAGATCGGCAGCGATGACAAGTGGAAGAACGAGGTTCCGATGCCGACACATAAGGAAGCAATCGAGCAGGTTCTGAATGCAATTGTAGATCCTGAGCACGGTGTACTGCATGACATGAGCGAGCTGGGCGCTGTAGGCCACAGAGTCGTACACGGCGGCGAGCGTTATGCAAACAGTGTACTGATCGATGAGAAAGTACTGACTCATCTGGACGAACTGTCTGAGCTGGCTCCACTGCACAACCCGGCAAACATCCTGGGAATCAGAGCATGCCAGAAGCTGATGCCGAACACACCGATGGTTGCTGTATTCGATACTGCATTCCATCAGACCATGCCGGCAGAGTCCTATATCTACGCTCTTCCGTATGAGTACTATGAGAAGTACGGCGTAAGAAGATACGGATTCCACGGAACATCCCATAAGTATGTTGCTGACAGAGCTTCCAAGATCATGAACGTAAGCCTGGATGACATGAAGATCATCACCTGCCACCTGGGCAACGGAGCATCCGTTTCCGCCATCAAGAGAGGCAAGTGCATCGACACATCCATGGGATTCACACCGCTCGAGGGACTGGTAATGGGAACACGCTGCGGCGATATCGACCCGTCCATCACAACCTACATTTCCGAGAAGGAGAACCTGTCCGCAGAGCAGATGAATGAGATCATGAATAAGAAGTCCGGAGTTCTGGGAATTTCCGGAATTTCTTCCGACTTCAGAGATATCGAAGCTGCTGCTGAGGAAGGCAACGAGAGAGCACAGCTCACACTGAAGGTATTTGCTCACAAGGTAAGAGCATACATCGGAGCATTTATCGCAGAGATGAACGGACTGGACGCACTGGTATTCACAGCAGGTGTTGGCGAAAACGACATCGCTATGCGTGACATCATCTGCAACGACCTCGGAAACCTGGGCATCAAGCTCGACCTGGTAAAGAACAAGATCAGAGGCAGGGAAGCCATTATTTCCAGAGATGACTCTCCGGTAACCATCATGCTGATCCCGACCAACGAGGAGCTTATGATCGCAAGAGATACTGTTGATATCGTTGAGAAGAACCGTTAATTAAGGCCCTTCTGATACATCAGGAATAGAAAATTAAAAGACCGCGCCGCGGAATGAGATTTCGGATTTCATTTCAGAAAGCGCGGTTTTTTCTTGCTCATTTGTATTTTGTCCAGTGGGTGAGCAGGCTGAAAAAGTGAAGAATAATACCTGTCCGGCGTTTGACACAGCCCGCGAATTTCAATATAATTGATGTATACATTAAGTTGCGGCAAAACAGAGATGCAAGGGAATAAGAAGGGGATGTCCTGACAAGCTGGCGGCCCTTCATCTGTCCTAAATCGTGTATACTGTATTCACATAAGTGTATCTGCTGTAATCAAAACTATCTATAAACACATATATTGGAGGAAAAGCGTATGAAAACTGTAAAATTTCTGTATGGACGCGGGACCTATGACCTGCAGGTTCCAGACGATACCCCGGTTCTGACTTCCCGTGTTGACCAGCTGAAGAGCGACCGCGACGGCCTGACCATCGTAAAGGAAGCCATGGATAATCCGATCGACAGCCCGCATCTGTATGATCTGGCAAAAGGTAAACCGGACTGCATAATCATCATTTCTGACCACACTCGTCCGGTTCCAAGCAAGGACATTCTCCCGAATATGGTCCGCGAGCTGCGTCAGGGAAACCCGGACATCAAGATTACCCTTCTGGTTGCGACCGGCTTCCACCGTCCGACCAGCGTAGAAGAACTGAGAGAAAAACTGGGCGATGACCTTTATGAAGAGTTTAAGGACAACATCGTCGTTCATGACGCTCACGATCCTTCAAAGAACGTCAAGGTCGGCACACTGCCGTCCGGCCCGGACTGCATCATTGATAAAGTCGCCGCAGAGGCATCCCTGCTGGTTGCAGAAGGATTCATCGAGGCACACTTCTTTGCAGGCTTCTCCGGCGGCAGAAAGAGCATTCTGCCGGGCGTTGCAGACGCCGTTACCGTAATGGGCAACCACTGCTCCAAATTCATCAACGATCCGAACTGCCGTCCGGGAATTCTGGACAACAACCCGATCCACACAGACATGGTTGCAGCTGCAAGAATGGCAAAACTCGCTTACATCGTCAACGTTGTCATTGACGAAGATAAGAAGACCGTCGCCGCATTTGCAGGTGATTTTGAGACTGCGCACAGAAAGGGCTGTGACTTCATCAGCAGCTACGTTGCCGTAAAGCCAGAGCCTGCAGACATTGTCATCACCACCAACGGCGGCTACCCTCTGGACCAGAACGCATACCAGTCCCCGAAGGGCATGACAGCAGGAGAAGCAACCTGCAAGCCGGGCGGAGTGCTGATCATGCTCGCATGCTGCTGTGACGGAACAGGAGGAGACGGATTCTATCATTCCATCGCCGACCAGCCGACCATGCAGGCATTCTACGACAAAACCCTGGCTACCAAACAGGAAGACACCGTTCCTGACCAGTGGTGTTCCCAGATTTTTGCCAGAATCGCACTCCAGTTCCACGTCATCTTCGTTGCTGACCCGGATCAGAAAGACATGATCGAGGGACTGAAAGTCGAGTACGCACCGGACCTTCAGACCGCTTACAAGCGCGCAAGAGAGATCAAGGGCGAGGATGCTTCTCTGACCTGCATCCCGAACGGAATTTCCGTAGTTGTGAGACCGTAGGGGATTAGATAAACGGGATCGTTAACAGCGTGGCAGAATTATTCTGCTGCGCTGTTTTTAAATGGCAGACTTCACAGGTGGAAAAGTATTCCACCCGTGACGATAAATAGCTAAGAATTTAATTCTTTCATTGTTCCGGCAGATAATACAGAGTATCTCCGTCAACACCTTCTGTCTTCAGCAGGAAATGACGGTCGAGCATGTACGGAATCAACTGCTCCCGAAAGTCTTCTCCCGAGGCGATTATCGCAGTGTTTCGTGAACCAAATTCATGTGCCCGGACATTCTGAACCAGGAGTCCGATTTCCTCTTCGCGGACGTATCCATGTGTTTTCAGATATTTCTGTACGCGCAGGGCGCCATTGTTCAGAAGCATTTCGCTGAGTCTCTGGTTCTCCGTAATTTTTTTTCGAAGTCCGATCAGATACAGGCAGGCCGTAACAATAGCAAAGAATAATATGCCCAGGATGATAATCATAATCTGTTTCAATTCAATCGACCTCTTTCCAGTTTCTTTTTGCCGGGGCAGATCCGGATGTGCGGCTAGTGGTCAGGACTGTTCAGAGTGATGTAATGCACCTGCTCAAGTGTGTAGAAATACTGGCACAGGCGCTGATAGAGCGGTTCGGCTGAGTCCTGAAAATGGGAATGGACCAGTTGGCCGATGTCGTAAATGTCCTGCTTTCCATCAATCTGCTGCCAGATGAAGCTTCCCATTTCATCCAGATGAATCCGGCTTTCCGGCGGCGTGTGAAACACTTTCTGCGCGATATGGTCGTAAAAACCATCATTCTCCTGAATGATGACGACCTCGCCTCCTTCCGTTTCCCAGGACAGATCCCTGCGGACGGCAGGGATCTTATCCAGGTAATTACGGATGTCTTTTTTCTTCTTATTTATTATTCTTTTCATATTCTGTATGCACCTTATGATTCCAGAGCGAGAATTTCAGCATGGTGAGAATTAAAATAATAAAGAACACCAGGCCGCCGATATTTCCAAGGCTGATTCCTCTGGCAGAAATATCGATGAGTTTTCCCAGCGTGCCGCCGCCTGCCGGGATAATGGCGAACACCGCCAGAAGAATTCCGACCAGTCCTTCACCGGCAATCATACCTGAAGAATACAGAATTCCGCTCGTGATGACGCTGTCTTTAAGCTTTTCATTCGCGTATTTCCGCTTTTCAAGCCATAATCTGACCAGTCCGCCTGCCATAAGCGGGGTGGAAAGATGGATCGGCAGGTAAAGGCCGATGGCAACCGGCAGGACCGGAATGCCCAGAAGCTCGATAATCACGGCGAAAGCAGCGCCGATGAAGACCAGGGTCCAAGGCAGGTTGGCATTCATAACGCCTTCGATCACCATTTTCATCAGAGAAGCCTGCGGCGCCGGAAGTTCCTTGCTTCCGTAGCCCCATGCCGCATTCAGCAGATACAGAACGCCTGCAATCGCAAGTCCCGAGGAAATCGTTCCGATAATTTCACCGATCTGCTGCCGGTAAGGGGTAGCGCCGACGATGTAGCCCGTTTTCAGGTCCTGAGACATATCACCGGCCATGGCTGCAACGACGCAGATAACCGTACCGATCATAATGGCTGTAACCATTCCCGATGGTCCGCTGTTTCCGGTTACCTTCAGAAGCAGGGATGCGATCAGCAGTGTGGCGATCGCCATGCCGGAAACCGGGTTGTTGGAGCTTCCGACGATGCCGACCATTCTGGAAGAAACCGTCGCAAAGAAGAAGCCGAAAATAATGATTATCAGTGCGCTTCCGAATCCCAAAGGAATGGATGGGACAAAAATCAGAATCAAGAGGACAATGAGCAGGATCAATCCCAGGCTTTTCAGACTCAGATCGCGGCTGGTGCGGGTCAAAGTCTCACCGCCTCCGTCCTTTGCTTTCAGTTCACTGATGCTGGCTTTAAACGAGCTGATGATCAGAGGCAGGGACTTAATCAGCGACAGGATTCCGCCGGTTGCAACGGCACCTGCACCGATATAACGGACATAAGATTTCCAGATATCCCAGGTTGCCATCTGACTGATTGGTACGTCAGAAGGAAACATCGTCATGTGACCGCCAAAAGCCTTGATCATCGGCATGATAATAAACCAGGCGGTGATTCCTCCGGCAAGCATGTAAGAGGAGATCACAGGGCCGCAGATGAAGCCGACACCGGCAAGGGCCGGCAGGACATCCATACCGATTCCCGATCCTTTATAATGTTTAAAAGACCAGTCCGTTTCGCTCGGAAACAGTTTGATTCCGTCTGCAATGAACTTATAGATAGATGCGATTCCAAGCCCCCAGAATACGGTGCTGGCGGCAGAACCTCCCTGTTCGCCGGCCATCAGTACCTCAGCACATGCCGTTCCCTCCGGATACGGAAGTTTTCCGTGTTCCTTTACGATCAGAGCGCTCCTGAGCGGCACCATAAATACAACACCGAGAAGGCCGCCAGAGATGCACACGAGTGCGATGGTCAGATATCCCGGAGCTTTTCCGGTACCTTCGGCCGCCCACATAAAAGCCGCAGGCAGAGTGAATATAGCACCGGCGGCAAGGGATTCTCCGGCGGAACCGATCGTCTGAACCATGTTGTTTTCCAGGATGGAATCTTTTTTCATGATCAGACGGATGACGCCCATCGAAATTACCGCAGCTGGAATGGATGCGGACACGGTCAGTCCGACACGGAGTCCCAGATACGCATTCGCTCCACCGAAAACAACGGCGAGAATGATTCCCATAATAATAGAAGTGGCGGTAAATTCCGGCATGACCTTATCCGCAGGTACATACGGCCTGAACCCGCCATCCGGTTTATTGCTGGTTTTCATAGCATTAGCTCCTTCCTTTCTGTAGAATAGAAGTTTCAGCAGATTACAGCGCGCTGTTTCATAATTTTAATGTGCACATAGCTATCATGATTTATAAGATTATGTAAATTCTGTATTAACAGAATTTAATGTGTTCTAAATAATGTACATCAGAAAGAGGAGTAAGTCAATGCTAACAATAAATTAATTATGACGAATAAAATAAATTTGAGTAAATCTGATAAATAATATTTATGATATATTATAGATGAACAAATATTACGTGAAAATCCTATAAATATCAATAAAGATATTAAGCAAGGAGGTAATTCTGCGGGATCAGACAGACAAACAATCTTCTTGATTGCGAAAATTCGGTGCGATATATCTTTGGCGAACGAACCTTCCGCTGATTTTTCTGCGCTGGCGCTTGCGAAAACAGGGATCTGGAAAGTCGCTCCGCTTGGGCCAGTGGACTCCAGCGGCTCGTCCGTCGCCTTCGGCTTGGATTCGCCGGGAGTCTTTGGCGAACGAACCTTCCGCTGATTTTTCTGCGCTGGCGCTTGAAAAATCAGGGATAGGTTCGTTTACAGCTGTTTCATCAGATTGATCATTTCGATGGCGCCTTCTGCGCATTCGAAGCCCTTGTTGCCGGCTTTGCTGCCTGCGCGCTCGACGGCCTGCTGGATAGTGTCAGTGGTCAGGACGCCGAAGAGTACCGGGATTCCGGATTCCAGGGAGGTCTGTGCGATGCCTTTGGAGGATTCTGCGCAGACGTAGTCGAAGTGCGGGGTCTGGCCGCGGATGACGGCGCCGAGGCAGATGACGGCGTCGTATTTTCTGGAGTCGGCCATCTTCTTTGCGGCGAGTGGAATTTCAAAGGCGCCCGGAACATAGGCGACGTCGATGTCATCGGTATTTACGCCGTGGCGGAGCAGGCCGTCTTCGGCGCCTTCCAGCAGGTGCTGGGTGATGAAGCTGTTGAAACGTGCGATGACGATTCCGATTTTAACAGGGCTTTCAGCAACGATTTTTCCTTCTAAAATGTTCATTTTAATCTCCTTATTTTTCCAATTGTTTAATGATATATAGATGGTATGAATTCACTCTTTTCATCCCCGGCAGGGAAAGCACGTATACTGAATACACGCACGCCATTCTCACCGGTTAAAAGGGACAGGCGAGTTAGTCCCGCAAGCTGCAGGGGAGAAAGGCACAGATGCTATAAGGACGGCAGGCTGTATCGCCATTCCGCAGAGCAGAGACGCTCACTGCACAGGGCATCCGTGTCACCGTGGCACCTTCCGTCCTGCTCCCTTGCGCGGGTAGTTTTGTTTTTTAGATTAATAGTTCAGCAGATGGCCCATTTTCTTCTGCTTGGTCTTCAGATAGAAGAGGTCCTGCGGGTTGGCCTGCATCTGGATCGGCACGCGTTTGATGATTTTCAGGCCGTATTCTTTCAGATCGTAGATTTTCTGCGGGTTGTTGGTCAGCAGGCGCATGGTGTGGATGCCCAGATCGCGGAGGATCTGCGCGCCGATGTAGTATTCTCTGGCGTCGCCCGGGAAACCGAGGGCGAGGTTGGCTTCCAGTGTGTCCATGCCCTGATCCTGGAGATTGTAGGCCTTCAGCTTGTTGATCAGGCCGATTCCGCGTCCTTCCTGGCGCATGTAGAGAAGAACGCCGCGGCCTTCTTCATTAATCTGCTTCAGGGCGGAAGCGAGCTGCTGGCCGCAGTCGCAGCGAAGAGAACCGAAGACTTCTCCGGTCAGGCACTCGGAATGCACGCGGCAGAGAATGTCCTCGCCATCGCCGATGTCGCCCTTGACCAGTGCCACGTGGTGCTCGCCGTTCAGGCGGTTGACGTAGCCGTAGGCGCGGAATGTGCCGTAGCGGGTCGGCAGATTGCAGGATGCGACCTGGTCGATCAGAACGTCGTGTTTCTTCCTGTATTCCTGCAGGTCGTGGATGGTGATGAAGGAGAGGCCGTATTTCATGGCGAACTGTTTCAGCTCTTCTGTGCGCATCATAGTGCCGTCTTCACGCATGATTTCGCAGCAGATTCCGACTGGCTCCATTCCGGCCAGGCGGAGCAGGTCAACGGTCGCTTCTGTGTGGCCCTGACGCTCGAATACGCCGTTTTTTCTCGCAAGGAGAGGGAACATGTGGCCCGGGCGGCGGAAGTCTTCTGGACGGCTTTCCGGGTCGGCTGCCTTTCTGGCGGTCAGGCCGCGCTCAACGGCGGAAATTCCGGTTGTGGTGTCGCGATGGTCGATGCTGACAGTAAAGGCGGTTTCGTGGTTGTCCTGGTTGTCAGTGACCATCTGCGGAAGCTGCAGGCGGTCGATGGCTTCCTTTCCCATCGGCATGCAGATCAGGCCCTTGGCCTTGGAGGCGATGTAGTTGATGTTCTCTGTCGTCGCGAACTGTCCGGCGCAGATCAGATCGCCTTCATTTTCACGGTCCGGATCGTCCGTGCAGATGATGATTTTGCCGTTTTTCAGATCTTCCAGCGCCTGCGGAATTGTTGCGAATTTGAAGTCTTTTGTGTCTGTCATGATAAGTTCCTCTTTTCTCTAATCCTCATATAATCTTAATGACGGTATATTTCCTTTTAAATGATGGTATTTCGCTGTTAAAGTGACCGGATCAGGGATTCCCATTCCTGGTCGGATGAGTTTCCGGCCTGCTTCTGGCCGGATTCTGTCGACTTTGTCTGCTCCAGTGTCCGGATTCCCGTGCGGCTCTGGTAAAGATCAAGGTTCCGCGCGACATATTTTCCAATGATGTCGGTCTCCAGATTCACCAGATCCCCGGCTCGCTTTTCTCCCAGAATCGTTTCTCCCATGGTGGTCGGGATAATGGAAACGCTGAATTCCGGCGTATGTCCCGGCGCCAGCTCCGCGATCGTCAGACTGATTCCGTCGATGGCGATCGAGCCTTTTTCTACCATGCAGGGGAGCATCTCCTCTGGGAATTTAACGCGGTACCAGACTGCATTTCCTTCTTTTTTTACGGAAATGATGTTTCCGGTGCCGTCGATGTGTCCGGAGACGATGTGGCCTCCGAAGCGGCCGTCCGCTGCCATGGCGCGTTCCAGGTTGACGCGGCTTCCCGCAGTCAGGCGGGACAGGGAGCTTCTTCGGATCGTTTCCGGCATCATGTCCGCGGAGAAGGTCGAGCTGGTCATTTTCGTCACCGTCAGGCAGATGCCGTTCACCGCGATACTGTCGCCGATTTTCGTTCCTTCCAGAACCTTCCGGCAGGCGATCGTCAGAACCCCGGATTTTCCTGACGGCGGCATTTCCGCGATGCTTCCGGTTTCTTCTATAATTCCTGTGAACATTCTATTCTGCCTCCTTCGGATACTTGATCGGACCTTCCATCAGAAGATCCTCTCCGATTCTTTTGATTTCCATGGGACAAAGCTCAGGAGCAAGGTTCGGATCGCCACTTCCTTTTCCTCCAACCGGCGATTTTGCTGCTGGGTTTCCGAGTATCTTCGGAGAAAGGTAAATTTCTGCCCGGTCTGCAAGATGCTGGTCCATCAGACTTCCGAGAAGTCCCGCGCCGCATTCGGTGTAGATGCTGTCAATTCCCATCTTTCCAAGATTCTGAAGGAGAATGGAAAGATCAAGGTGTCCGTTTTCATCCGGCGGAGTCGTGATCATGACCGCGCCTTTTTCAAGGAAGGCTTTCTGCTTCTCTTTATCGCTTTCGCAAGTGGCGATGATGGTTCGCGGGTAACGGCTGTGCTCGTCGAAGGTCACCGGCGGAAGTTCAGCTCCTTGCTGGCTGTTTTTTGTCCCATCTGGAATGTCCGACAAAAGAAAGCTGTCAAGAGGGGTCCTCAAATGGCTGTCGCATACAATGCGGACGGGGTCAGGAGATGCCTTTCCGTGGGCGGTAAGCCTTGGATTGTCAGCAATTACCGTTTCCACACTGGTCAGAACGGCCATGCATGCTGCACGCTGAAGCGATACATTCGCCCGGGCAGTTTCACCGGTGATCCACTGGGATTTTCCATTGAAGCAGGCGATCTTTCCATCCAGACTCATGGCATATTTTAAATTGACGAGCGGGCGGCCGGTCTTCATCAGATGGAAAAAGGATGGATTCAGCTGATCGCATTCTTCCTTTAAAAGACCGGTAAATACGGTGATTCCTGCATTCTGGAGAAGCTTTACGCCTTTTCCGCTGACTAACGGATTCGGATCGGAGGAGCCGATGAAGCAGCGGGAGATGCCGGCTTCAATGAGAGCCTCTGTGCATGGCGGCTGCTTTCCCTGATGGCAGCAGGGCTCAAGTGTGACGTAGATGTCCGCTCCTTCCGGACTTTCTGTGCAGGATTTCAGCGCGTTCCGTTCGGCGTGAAGAGATCCGAATGTTTCATGTGCGCCTTCTCCGATGATTCGTCCATTCTTTACGATGACGGCACCGACGAGAGGGTTTGGATGCATGAAGTTTCCGGCATTTTCCGCAAGCTGAATGGCCCGCTTCATATAGGATTGCTGCTGGCTTGTAAATCTATGATGCATTGAAATGTGCCTTCTTTCCGTTAAAGTTAAATATCTGAAACTGAAAGAAGAAGGCGAAGAAAAAAACTAAAACCCTGAAATCAAAGGATTTCAGGGTTTGAAGTGTGTGACGAGACGGTGATGAATAATCTGTTTGGTTTACCGCGGCTGCTGAATTCCGGCGGTAATAAATACCCGGAGCAATTGCTTCGGGGTCAGATAAATTTCACGCTCGATTGGTTAACGATCTTCTTTCATCCAGACTTTACTGTCGGCTTCGGAGTTTCACCGAATCATACCTGTTAAGGCTCGCGGGCTCTACCGCCGGTCGTGACTTTCACACGGCCCTGAAGATTTAACTTTTCTGACTATAATTATAGTCTCTTAAGCGAAAAAATCAAGTGCTTTTTTGAAATTAATCTCTAATGTCGGGAAAGATTGGAATTTCAGTGGGTTTGAGACATTGAATAGTATAGAAGAGTGTGATAAATGTTTCACGAGCGTCGAAAAAAGTTGAAAAAAGTTGATTTCTTCGACGCGGGTCCCTGTGTTACTCTGGATGTACGGAAGGAAAGGAGGAGGGTGTGAAAAGAATCCAGGTAAACGTTGCTGTATCGGACCGGGAGCTCGGAAAAGCAATTGTCCGGGGCATGAGTGCAAAGTCGGGAAGGATGCGATTCAGGCAGCTGCAGGCAGAAATAGGAAAAGACTGGGAAGAGGATGATACCTCCATGCTTAATATGGATAGCAGAATACAGGATGCTGATCTCTGGATCACCGATCAGGAATCGGTCTGTCAGTTATATCCGTCAAGCTGTCTTTTACTTTCTGCATCGGATGCAGGGCATGAGCCGGAATGGATCCGGGACGATTCTGACCGCTGTGGAAAAAAATCGGAAAGGATGCTTCCGCCGGCTGACCCCATGACCGGACATTCACAGAAGAATAAACAAAAAGAGAAAGGCGGTATGTATGCAGGCGTTCCGCTGAACCGAAACAGTCTGCTCAGCGGGCTGAATCAGCTTTGGTTTCAGAAAACCGGGCAGCCGGCAGAATATGTATTTCTGCAGCAGGCTTCGGTGACGGCATTCTTTGGAATAAGCGGAGGATGCGGTGTCACCGCCTGTGCGCTGAGTACGGCGAGGCTTCTTCACAGAATTTACGGGTCGAAGTGTCTGTATGTCAGCATGAATCCGGTGGATGATTCGGGGAATTATCTGCGGAAAGACGGATCCTGCAGCCTCCTCCGTCTTCTGTACGCAATTCACAGGGGAAAGAAGGAAGCGGTTCAGCCCTACCTGAATGAGGAGGATGGTGTCTGGTATTTCAAAGGGACAGAAAGCGGGCTGGATGAGCATGTCCGGGCAGAAAGCATGGAGGCTCTGTTCAAAGAGCTTTCCTGTCAGCTTGATTTTCAGCACATTATTCTTGATTTCGGGACCAGCCTTACGGAAGAACATATAGAGATGATGCAGTGCTGCAGCGCGGCAGTGCTTGTCGGAAAGGGAGAACGGGCACTGAGACCTCTGTTTCAGAGAATGTGGGAAAAGAAGCTGCTGAATCTTCTGCCGAATACTGCACTTCTTCATAATATGGATGATGGCAGGCAGGAAGGGGCGCAGTGGGAAGACTGCTATAATCTGGAAACAGAGCCGCAAATGAAAGAAGAGGATGGTGAGAATGAGAAGGGAAGAAAAACATTCCAGATGGAGGATCGAAAAGAAGAACCGGCAGGGGAGGAAGAAAGGCAGGAGAGGCAGACCCTCGTTCCTGAATTTCATGTGTCTGTCTGTGAAAAAGCGTTTATTCATATGGGAGGAAGATGGAAGATCGACCTGTCCGGCTGTTTCGGCGCAGAGCTGAGCCGGCTGGCGGTCTGGATTGAGGAAGGAGATGGACGTGTATCAGAAGGAGAAAATCTTGAATAACAGAAGAGAAGAAAAGTTAAAACAGTTTGCAGAAGAAGCTTATCAGCATGTGCAGGTCAGCCTGAGGAACAATCGTCTGAAAGAAGACTTTTCCGATCAGGCTGTCGAGGAGCTGGTGGATGAAACGGTTCTGTATCTGGCCATTCACTCAGATCTGAATCTTCGTGTGGAAGAAATGGAGGAGATTTCCTGGAATCTGTTTTTCCGGATCCGGGGAGAACTGGGGATCCTGGAGCCTTATGTTTTAGATGATTCGGTTACGGAGATTATGGTCAACGGAAAAGATGAGATTTTCCTGGAGACGGAGGAAGGGATTGTTCCCTGCGGGGAGGTTTTTGCCAGCACCGAGGAACTGGAGGAATGCATTCGGAAGATTGCTGCCGGTGTCCACCGTGAAATCAATGAGATGAATCCGATTCTGGACGCCCGTCTCTCGGACGGTTCCCGGGTGAATGCCGTGTATCGGAATGTGGCTCTGGACGGACCGGCGCTGACCATAAGAAAGTTCGGAAAAAAGAGGATGACGGCGGAGGATCTGATTGCAAACGGAACGATGACGAAGGACTGTGCGGATTTGCTGCGTATTCTCATCCGCTGCGGCTATAACCTGTTTATAAGCGGGGGAACGTCCACTGGAAAAACGACTTTCCTTAATGCCATGAGCGACTATATCCGGCCGGAAGAGCGGATTATCGTGATCGAGGATTCCAGGGAACTGATGATGGACCAGATTCCCAATATCGTTCAGATGGAATGCAGGCAGGCAAATTCTTCCGGGAAAGGAAAAATCTCCATGGAAGATCTGATCCGGACGAGTCTGAGAATGCGGCCGGACAGGATTATTGTCGGGGAAGTCAGGGGAGCGGAAGCCGCACTGATGCTGCAGGCGCTGAACACCGGACATTCCGGCCTTTCCACCGGTCATGGAAATTCAGTAAACGGCATGCTGAGGAGACTGGAGGCGATGTGCCTGATGAACGCAAATGTGCCGGTCGATTCCATCCGCTGTCAGATCGTGGAGGCGCTTGACATCATGGTGCATCTGATCCGGCTTCCGGATGGAAGAAGGGTGGTTTCCGAGCTTTGTGAACTGACGGGATTTAAAGATGGGAATTACTGCCTGAATCCGCTGTTTCTGTACGATGGTAATATGCAGGTGAAACTCGGCAGCAGCTTGAAAAACCGGCAGAAACTGAGTGAGCGAGGTTACGGAGATGCGCAGCTTATCTGATTTTCAGCTTGAAAAGGCAGAAAAATGGAAGATCAGGCTGCTCCTGCTTCTGCTGACGGCGGAAACCGGACTGCTGTTTTACCGCAGTCTTCTTCCTGTACTCGCGCTGCCCTTTCTTCTGCGGCCTGCTGAGAAATTCGGAGAAGAGTACATCAGACGGAAACAGAAAAAGCTTCTGAGGCGTCAGTTTCAGGATTTTCTTCGCTGCATTGCATCGTCGCTGGATGTAGGACGAGGATTCGCTGAAGCGCTGAGGGAAGCGGAGAAGCCCCTTCTTGAAATTTACGATGAGAAGCAGCCGATTATCCTTGCCGTGCGGGAAATGAGAGCGCAGATTGAACACGCGGGTGCATCCGATCTTGAGGCCCTGCAGGAATTTGCGAAGATGTCGGACCTCGAGGAGGCGGCGGATCTTGCCCAGGTTTTCCGTGCAGTCAGAAGATCAGGAGGTGATTTCAGCGGAGCGGTAAGAAAATGCGCATCGGTGTTGCAGGAGAAGATCAGCATTGAAGAAGATATCGAACTAATGGTCACACAGAAACGCTATGAAGGGAAAATAATTACTCTTATGCCAGTTTTGATCATCCTCTTTCTGCGCATCACATCGCCGGAATACATCTCCATTCTGTATGGAAATGCCGCCGGGCGGATCATCATGACAGGCTGCCTTCTTGCGGCAGGAGCCGCATACTATCTGATCGACAGGATCACGGCGATTCAGGTCTGATGAAAGAGGCTGGGCAGAGACAAAAGCTGACCTGGAAAGGGGAAATGAAAAGCAGAAGCTGCAGGGAGGTGATCGGGATAATTTGAAGCAGATAAAAGAATGGAAAAATGCTGTCAGAGGGAGATGGGAAGAAAGTGATGCGTATGTACTGCTGGAAAAGAAAAAGGAGCGGCTGCGTGACTTTCTTAAGAGAGGAGAAAACAGAAAAAGAGTCTGCCTGATTCTTTCCGCGGCACTTCTTCTATCCGGGGTTCAGGCGGGAAAGGGCCTGGCCTCTTCAGAAAAGTACATCAGGAGATCAGACGGCAGCATCAGCGGCCTGATGAGAAAAAGTACAAAAGAGAGAGCGGCATTCCCTCTATCGGTTGAAGCGGGAAAAGGAAAGCAACGGCTGAAAAAAGAAGTGACCATCGTTCTGGAAGCGGACGGAAGCGTCCGTGTGAAGGAAAAGCAGGATCCGAAAAAGGAACTGAAGCAGGCCATTCAGAAGGCGGTCCGGGATGCGGAGACGGCAGGAACAAAAAAAGTCAGTCTGCCGTCTGAGCTTTCAGACGGCACAGTCATGAACTGGAATAAAAAGGGAGACTGCAAATTCCTTGTGCTGCTTCTGATGGGTCCGCTGCTCTGCGCTCTTCTGTATCTTCAGGACCGGGAGAAGGAGAAAGAAAAAAGGAGGAAGAAAATGGATTCGGTTTTCTGCGCCCTTCCGGCATTCAATGATCAGCTGATTCTGCTGCTAAACTGCGGGATGGTGTTCTATGACGCCTTTCAGATGATTGCGGACGGGTACAGGGAGCAGGAGCGGCAGGATTATTTCAGCAGCCTGATTCTGAGCGTTCAGAACAGGAGCCGGAAAGGAAAGTTGAGCCTGCGGAGAGCCCTGACGGAAACTGCGGAAGAAGAGAAAAACGAGCATTTCAGCCGGTTTGCAGAGACGGTTTCAGACAGCCAGATTCATGGAACGGATATGCTGGAAACCTTGGAAAAAGAACGTGACAGGCTCTGGAAAGAACGGAAAAATGCCGCGCAGAAGAAGGGAAAGCTGGCAGAAAGCAGGCTGGCGCTTCCCCTTGCGGTACTGCTTCTGGTGCTCATTGTTATTACTGCCGCGCCTGCCGTGATTCAGGTGCAGCAGTAAAAGAAGTTAACTTCGTATGTTATTAAGAGAGGAGAATGATCATGTGGAATAAATTTAAGAAATTTCTATCAAGTTCGCATAACAAGCAGGGGATGGAACTTGTTCAGGTTGCGATTCTCATCGGTTTGGCCGTAGCCCTCGGCATTATATTCGATGATCAGATCACGATGTTTGTCAATAAGACTTTCCAGTCACTGAACGGATAGCCGGCGGGGAGGTGGTTAGTATGCGCCGGATGCGGATGAATAAAAAAGGAGAAGAAATCGTGGAAGCTGCGATTGTGCTGCCCCTGGTGCTTCTTGCGATATTGAGCATGATTCTGCTGCTGATCTATTTTTACAGCTGTCTTCAGACACAGATCGATGTGCACCATGTTCTTCTGGACCGGCAGGAACACTGCCGGAAGCTGTATCAGGTCAGCCGCGCATCCGGCAGCACAGAGAAGTCCATGCGGGGGCTGACAAAAATTGTGATGTATAAGGAGAGCCGGGCCCGTTATTATCTGACCCGGCCTGCAGAAATCGTATCAATTGGAAAGGAGGCGTCGGTGTATTTTAAGGAATAAGAGAGGATCGGTCACGGTATTTGTGATGCTGTTTTTCCTATCGCTGACTGCCCTGCTTGGCGCATTTATCGACGTTTCCAGAAAGTCGGCGGCAGGATGCGCAGCGGATGCTTTAGGCGGACTCTGGTGTGAATCGATACTTGCGGAATACGATCTTCCTCTTCAGCAGCGCTACTGCATTTTCGGATTTTACGGCTCCTGCAGAGAAACGCCCATGCGTCTGGATTTCTACGCCGAGCGGGACTTCAGGGACAAAAGATACATCGACTATGAGGGAAGCAGGGTGAATCTGGATGCATATTCTCTGGGAAGCACGGAAGAGATGAAAGATCAGATGCTGCGTGCTGGAAAATTAATTGCGGCGAAAAAGATCATTCTGCCGGGTCAGAAAGAAGAGGAAGGAAAGGGCGCGGAAGAAACAGAAAAGGCAGCTTCCGCAGGAAATGACGGAAATTCAGGGAGGATTCCGCCTCATCCTGCCGCGGAGCGGACGGGGGAGATTTCCAATCAGGCGGTTCTCTCTTCCCTTCCTTCTTCCGGTGCATCCGGAGGATGGCAGAAAGAAAAAATCATTGCTGCGGTAAAGGGACTTTCTTCGCTGAAAAGTGCGGTGAAGAAGGGCACAGACCGGTATTTCCTTGACCAGTATCTTTTTGCCCTTTACAGAGACCACATTCATGATAAAAATCTCGAGGCCTGCTGCTTCGACAATGAGATTGAATACGTCATCTGCGGTTATCCGGATGACCAGAAGAATCTCGCCGGCGTGAAGCGCAGGATTATTGCGGTCCGGGAGGCACTGAATCTGATCTATGTACTGGAAGATCCGGAAATGAACGAGAAGACTCTTGCAATGGCGGAGGCACTGACGCCCGGGCCAGGGGCGGCGGCAACCCAGAAACTGTTGCAGGCGGGATGGGCGCTGGCAGAGAGTTATAACGACTATCAGCTCCTGATTCAGGGAAAGAAAGTGCCGCTGAAGAAGGATCGTCAGTCCTGGGCCGTCGACCTGAAATCAATCGTCAGGTCCGGGAAAGATAAAGGAAAGAAGGATGGAAAAGAGGATTCTGAAAAGGGCGGCGAAGTGGTTCTTAAGAAAGAAGTTCCCTGCCTTGATCCGGGGAATAGCAGGGGGGAGACTTATGAAGACTATCTTCGATTTTTTGCTGCGCTGACGGGTCAGGAACTTCAGATTCTGAGAATGATGGATCTGATGCAGATCAACATGCAGTATGGATGGTATGAGGATTTTCTTCTGCGGGATCATTACAGCGGGATTGAAGCGGTGTTTAAGCTGAATGGAAAAGAATATACGTCCCGCCGTGAATATTTCCCGGAGAAAATGAAGGGATAAGGGATGAGAATGCGCAGAGACAGGAAAACGGAAAAAACTTCCGGGCTGACGGTTTTCCGGAAGCTGAGGGAGAAAAAAGGCGGCTATATTGCAGAAGCAGCCATCATCGTTCCGGTATTCATTCTGGCGGTGACCGCCCTGATCGGCATTATTCCGGTAATTGCGATGGCGGAGAATCTGGTGTTTGCATCTTCCGATGAGCTCAGGCGGGAGATGCTGCTGTGCGGGCTTCATCCGTCTGCTTCCAGAATGCCGGTTCTTCTTGAGGCCCGTGTACACCGGGAAAACAGAGAGCTTCGCCATCTGTATATTACCGGCTATCAGTACAGGTTTTCTCACGGGACGATGGAGGATCTGATTGAAGTGCGGATGCTGGCAAAGGGCGGCGTGCATGATCCGCTTGGCCAATTCGATGATATCCGTTTCCCGGCACTGGTGACGGGAAGGGCCTTCACTGGACGGGTGAGAAGGGGCAGCGCAAGAGGAAGCTTCACGGATGAGGAGAGGCTGGTCTGGATCTTCCCGGAGGACGGGATCCGGTATCATCAGGAAAACTGTCAGCACGTCCGGGCCTGCTGTAAGATGCGGCCCTTGTCAGATGCCATAAAGAAGAAGTATCATCCATGCCCGAACTGTAAAGCCTCCTCTGCGTCTCTGGGAACGCCGGTGTACGTATTTGAGAGCGCGGGAGAGGCTTATCATTACGGGAGCTGCAGGTCAGTTACCAGGTGGTGTTCGCAGATGAGTCTGAATGAAGCGAAGAAGCTGGGCTATACGGCCTGCCGGACCTGCGGGGGATAATGCGGAAATATAAACAATATGCAGAAAAGGAAAGAGAAGAAGAAAGGAGGCCAGCAATGGAAGAACGGCTGGAAATCGAATATGGGCAGAGTGATCTTATGGAATATCAGAGGCAGATTCTGGAGACCGGATATACCGGCTTATTTCTGCCGGTTTCATTTTTGTCGGTGATGGAGCAGGACGGCTCCATGCGGCTTTCCGGGATGTTTCAGACGGAAGGTTATGTGAGCCTGCGGGACTTTCACGCGCGGGATGTCTGTGAGGCGCTGGATGTGGTGCTCTCGCTTCTTGAGAAAATGGTGAGGGCAGAGGATGTGTTCCTGTTTATCGGGGACTACCTGATCCATCCAGATCTGGTGTTTGTGAAGAGGCCGAAACAGGGCGGAGAGCTCGAGGCGGCCCTGGCCTGGACGGGAACGGACCGGGAACATGCCAGCTACATCTGCACCATGAATCAGTTCCATGATGGAATCTGCAGTGTCATTGATGTGCTGGAGGAGAACCTTCAGGGAGACGGAGCAGGATATCTGCGTCACGCCTGGAATATTTCGGCGGGGGAAGGCCTCCACGCCGGTGCTCTGAGGCGGAGAATCTACCGGGTGCGGTCCGAGGCTTTTGACTGTGGATACAGCAGAGGGGATGACCGGATGGAGCGAACGAGGAAATTCTATCGGGATCCCCTGGATGTGGCAGAAGAAACTGCGGAATATGCGAAGTAACTACTCTATTCTTCCTCTGTCACAAGCTGAAAGTCGATCTGCCGTTCTTCCGGGCGGGCATCCGTAACCCGGATCCGGACCGGATCGCCCAGTGCGTAGATTTTATTCGTTGCAGACCCGATCAGCCGGTAGCGGCTTTCCTCGAAGTTGTAGAAGTCGTCATTCATGGTGGAGATCGGAACCAGGCCTTCCACGGTGTTTTCCAGCTGGACGTAGATGCCGAATTCGGTAACGCCGCTGATGATGCCGTCGTATTCTTCACCGATGAACTTCTTCATGTACTGCGCCATCTTCAGCTTGTCCACATCACGTTCGAGCTCCTGGGCGGCGCGCTCGGTATCTGAAGAATGTACAGAAGCGTCTTCAACGGCGGAAATCCAGAATTTTCTGCGCAGCTCATTCTTATTTCCGTTCAGGATGAGCTTGATGATGCGGTGGATCATCAGGTCCGGATATCTTCTGATCGGGGAGGTGAAGTGGCAGTAATACTTGAATGCAAGGGCGTAGTGGCCGGTGCAGTCCGGGCTGTAATAGGCCTTGGTCATCGAACGCAGGAGCACGGTGCTGACGATGTTCTCATAGGGCTTTCCCTCAGCAAGTTTCAGGATACGGCTGAGTTCCTCCGGAGGCAGCGTATCCTTTTTTGTATGAAGGGTGATCCCGAAGAAGGCCAGGAAGTGCTTCATTTCCTCGATTTTGACCGCTTCCGGCTGCTCATGGACTCGGTAGACAAAGGGAATGTGCATGCGGCAGAAATGCTCGGCTACGGTCCTGTTTGCAGCGAGCATGAATTCTTCAATCAGACGGTTTGCGACGCGGCGGTCGGCAGGGTGGATATCGACAGGATTTTCCTGGTTGTCCAGAATGATCTCTGCTTCTTCGTGCTCAAAATCGATGCTGCCGCTGTTCAATCTGTTTTTGTTCAGAATTGCTGCGAGTTCTGCCATGTCTTTCAGTGCGGAGTAGATGTCGAAGCCGTGGTAATCAGAATACTGGCTGATCAAGGGGCTCTTGTCATCCTCCAGCATATCCGAGACGTCGTCGTAGACCATGCGGGCTTTTGAACGGATTACGCTCTCAAAAATCTCATGGCTCAGGATCTCTCCGGAAGGACTGATTTTCATCTCGCAGGACAGGGTCAGCCGGTCTGCACCTTCAAACAGGCTGCAGACGCCGTTGGAGAGGGATTTCGGAAGCATAGGAATGACGCGAGTCAGGAGGTAAACACTGTTTCCGCGCTTTTTTGCTTCCTTGTCCAGCCGGCTTCCCTCGGTGACAAAGTGTGCGACATCGGCGATATGGACGCCGAGCAGCCAGTTTCCATCCGGGAGCTTCTTTACGGAGACGGCATCATCCAGATCCTTGGAATCTGCACCGTCGATGGTCAGGATCAGTTCGTTCCGCAGATCCTTCCTTCTGGCCAGATCTTCTTCTGAGAGCGTTTCTGAAGCGCATCTTGCGGCTTCAGCTTCAACAGGGGACGGGAACTGTTCATGCAGGCCTGCAGAACGGATCAGGGCTTTGATTTCTGCTCCGGCTGCCCCTTTCCTGGCAATGATGTCGATGATTTTTCCTTCGGCATTTTCGTCCGGGCGGGAAGGGTAGCGGGTGATCCTGGCAAGTACCTTGTCTCCGTCTTTTGCTTTCCCGTTTGCGTGTCCGCGGATGAATACGCACTCCTTGTCGTTTTTCGCGACCGGTGCAACGAATCCGTTCTTTCCGCTGCGGTGGTAGGTACCGATGACTTCTTCGCGTCCCCGGTCGAGAACCCGGTCGATGATTCCTTCCGGTCTTCTGTCCCAGTAGATCTCCGGGAGCAGGTCAACCTGAACCAGATCGCCGTTCATCGCGCCTCTCATGTTCTCCTGATCAATAAAAATATCGTCTCCGTCTTCCATGACGACGAATCCGTTTCCGGATTTTGTTTTATCCAGACGTCCCTGGATGGCGGGTGTATGTTTGCGTTTACTCATAATTCTCCTTAGCTGTTAATGATTTCGGTTCTAGATGATTTCGGATGAAAAGCCTCTGTATTTCCCGAAGGGAAGGGCAGCCGGCGCTTCAACAGATTTCTTCAGAAAGTATATCCGCTGCGAAACTGTATTTATTCGTACCTGTATGCAGATAAAAAAAGGGCAAGCACGTTACGCGCTTGCCCGAAATAGCTTTTGTCAGAACTACTCAGCGTCCTCAGCAGACTCTTCTGCAGGTGCTTCCTCAGCATCAGCAGCTTCTTCCTCTTCCGGCTTGTAGTCTTCCGGAACCTGCTTCATGGAGAGGCTGATTCTTCTTCTCTCTGTATCGATGTCCAGGATCTTTGTGTAGACTTCCTGACCTACAGTCAGCTCATCACTGATGTTGTTAACGTGCTTGTTTGCAACCTCAGAGATGTGTACCAGTCCGTCCAGGCCCGGCTTCAGCTCTACGAATGCACCGTACTCCTTCAGCTGAACAACCTTGCCCTTGACGATCTGATCAACATGATAAGTCTCGTTAATTACAGACCATGGCTCCGGTGTTGTCTGCTTCAGGCCGAGGGAAATCTTTCCTTTCTCGCGGTTCATGTTCAGGATCTTGACGTTGATCTTTTCGCCGATGCTCAGAACCTCGTCAGGATGCTTCAGCTTGCCCCAGGAAATTTCGGAAATGTGGAGCAGTCCGTCGATTCCGCCCAGGTCTACGAATGCGCCGTAGTCGGTGAATCTCATAACGGTTCCCTCTACGATGTCGCCAACCTTCAGAGTATCCCAGATCAGGTCCAGTTTCTTCTGTCTCTCCTCAGCCAGTACAGCCTTGTGGGAGAATACAGCTCTGCCTCTTCTCTGATCAACACGGGAAACCTTTACAGTCAGAACCTGTCCCAGGAACTCATCTGCGCTCTCAACATATCTGTTGGACAGCTGGGAGAGTGGAATGAATCCGGATACTTCTTTGTAAGCTGCGATTACGCCGCCCTTAACAACACGGACAACCTTGACCTCAATATTTGACTTATTTTCAAGTGCTTCATTGATTTCATCCCAGTGCTTGTTGACTTCCAGTCTCTTCTTGGACAGCAGAATTCCGCCGTCGTTGTCGTCAGTCTTGATGACCTTGGCCTGGACCTCATCGCCGACATGGAACATGTCTGTCAGTGTCTGTCCTTCTTCCAGCGTAACCTCGCGCGCTGTCAGGATTCCATCTTTCTTGCAGCCCAGGTTGACGATGACCTCGTCGTCATTTACCTGATCAACCTTACCGGTTACGATCTCGCCGGTGTGTGGGAGTCTCAAAGATGCATCGATTTCGTCCATGAAAGCTTCCATCGAATTTGCAGTTTCGTTAGTGATATTGTCACTCATAACAGTAGTAACCTCCTTGATAGTACGTTCAGGCGTCGATGCACCTGCCGCAACACCTATTTTATTACAATTTCTCAATTGTTTCAATGGCAAATCATTAATATTTTCGGCAAAAAACGAGTTTGGGCAGTATTTCTGGCAGATTTCGTGAAGTTTTCTTGAGTTGGATGAATTTCTGCCCCCTAAAACCACCATCGCATCGCATTTTTTCGCGAGTTCCGCCGCCGCTTTCTGTCTCTGGGCCGTGGCGCTGCAGATGGTGTTGTGTATTTCAAGTTCCACATTCTGGCGCTTCAGTTCTTCGATGACAGAATCGAAGGTCTCTTCACGCAGGGTGGTCTGACAGACGACAAAGGCTGATCTGCAAGGGAAATCCTCAGCATCCTCCGCGCTGCCTAATATCATCCCCTGGTTCTCACACCACCCGTTGGTTCCGATGACCTCCGGGTGATTTTTATCTCCGATAATCACGACATTTTTCCCATCCTTCCAGGCGTCCTGCACCAGCTGGTGAATCCGGGAAACAAAGGGGCAGGTGGTGTCCACCAGACGGATTCCGTCCTTTTCAGCCTCTTGGTAGAATTCTTTTGTCTCTCCATGGGAGCGGACGATTACCGTTGACCCTTCTGGGACCTCAGAGAGATCCTCGATGATCTGCGCGCCTCTTTTTTCCAGTTCGTCGGTAACGTCGCGGTTGTGAATCAGCTGGCCGTGGGTGAAGAGCCGGCCGGGATGATCCTTCAGCTTTTCTGTCTCCTGATAGGCAGTTTCTACGGCCTTCTTGACACCGAAGCAGAAGCCGCTGTGCTGCGCTCTGATGATTTCCATTTATCTCTTTCCTTTCTTATTCCCCAGCTTCTCGTCCAGCTGCCGGAGAAAATGTTTAAACTGTTTTTCTGATCCGTTTTTCGTCGGATGGTAATAGGACACACCTGCCTTTTCCAGATTGTCCGGGAGATACTGCTGCTTTACATAGCCGCCGAAATCATGCGGATAGAGATAGTCCTTTCCGTAACCGAGTTTCTCTGCTCCGCTGTAGTGCGCGTCCCGCAGATGAGCAGGAATCGGGTCTGCTTCTCTGGTTCTCACGTCATTTAAGGACTCCTGATAGGCCTTCACAACCGAGTTGGACTTCGGTGAAGAAGCCAGAAGAATTACGGCCTGGCTTAAATTGATTCCGGCTTCCGGCCAGCCGACCATCTGGGCAGCCTGCACGCAGGAGGTGACGATGGATACTGCGGAAGGGTAGGCCATGCCGATGTCCTCAGAAGCGATCACCATGAGCCTTCTTCCGATTGTCATCAGATCGCAGCGCGCGTCCGCCATACGGGAGAAATAGTAGATCGCGGCGTCCGGGTCGCTGCCCCGGATGGATTTCTGAAGCGCGGAAAGAAGATCATATTCCGTGGACTCATCGTAATTGTTGACCTTCCGCTGGAGAGCCTCCCCGACAGCCTTTTTCGTTATTCTCCGGTCATCTTCGGGAAGATTCTCTGCAATGAAGCCGAGGGTATCCAGTGCGGCCCTGGCATCTCCCTGAGAAAATTCTGCGAGAAGAGAAAGTGCATCTTCCTCTGCAGAAAGCGGCGGATCCATGCTGCCCAGCCCCTTTCTCGGATCCTTCAGCGCTCGTTTCATCAGGATCACAAGATCCTCTTTTTTCAGCGGATAAAATTCATAAATATTTCTTACACGGCTTAAGATCGCTTTATTCACAGAAAAATACGGATTTTCCGTGGTGCTTCCGATCAGGTGGATGACGCCTTCTTCCAATGCTTTCAGAAGGGCGTCCTGCTGAAGCTTGTTCCAGCGGTGGATTTCATCCACGTACAAAACCGTGGACCGGTGCTGCAGTCCGTAGAACTTCAGGCGGGCGCCGTCCAGGATTTCCTTCAGCTCTCTGGTTCCGGAGACAGACGCGTTGATCTCATGGAACTCGCTGTCCATCGTCCTGGCGATGATGCGGGCAAGGGTGGTTTTTCCCGTTCCCGGAGGGCCGAAGAATATCGCGGAATGAAAGTTATGGTTTTTCACTGCCCGGACAAAAAGCGAGCCCGGATAGAGGAAATGCCGCTGTCCGGCAAACTCTTCCAGGCTGTCCGGGCGCATCCGTACAGATAATGGCTGCATGATATGCTCCTTGCTTTATATATTTTGTCTACTTCTCTCTCCAGAAAGAAGTTGAGAACAGCACAACGACCGGGTAGATTCCGAAACGTCCGATGATCATCAGAAGGGACAGGAAGAAGCGGATCGGCATGCTGAAGATGCTGTAGTCTCCGGACGCGAGCTTTCCGGCAAAGGCGCCGGAGTTGGTCAGCGATGCGATGACGGCGTAGAAGGTAGTGTCCAGACTCTGGTTATCCAGGCTGACAACCACTGCCGCGACGATCACGATCAGGAAAAACAGCATGATGAACACCGTGATGGAGGAAGCCTTGCTTGCAGGAATTTTATGTCCGTGGACAATGACCGCCCTGGTTGACCGCGGATGAATACGTTTGTAAATCCCCCGCATGATCAGCTTCCAGAAGACGACCGCTCTGGTGACCTTGATTCCGCTGGCCGCAGAGATGCTGCATCCTCCGATCATCATGAGGACCAGAAGAATGAAGATGCTGGTCGTCGGCCAGGAACTGGAAAGGGAAGCCGCGTAACCGGAGGTCGATGAAGTGGAGACGCAGACGGTCAGCGCGTCTCTCAATGCATTGACTACATTATGATATTTTCCTGTAATCATCAGATCTGCGGTGATCACAATGACCGCAACGGCGATGATGGACAGGTAGGAACGGACTTCATAGTTCTTCGACACGTGATGCCGGGTCAGGACGTAATAGTATTCGAGGAAGTTGATGGACGCCAGCAGAGCAAAAACGGTCATGACGATCCGGATATAGGACGTGTCTGCAGACTTCGAAATTCCGATCATTCCCGAAGTGCTGACATTGCTGAGGGTGTTCAGCAGGGCACTGAAAAAGGTCATGTCAGAAAAGGCGAGAAAAACCAGTTCTGCCGCAGTCATCGCAATATAGAAGTAGAGCAGGATCTTTACGGTTCCGGTAAAGTGCGCGGTCAGCTTGGCACTCTGTTTGCTGATTGCAGAAGGACCGCTGAGCAGCCCCTGTTCATTGATTCCCAGTTTCTGGAAAATCGTGATTGCGACAGCCAGCATCACGAATCCGCCCATCCAGCAGTTCATGCTGCGCCAGAGCATCAGGGCATCTGTCAGGTCTCCGCAGGGAACCGAATAGGTTCCTGTAGTTGTCCAGGAGGATACGGACATGAACCAGCCGTCAACGAAACCGATGTGTTTTCCGCAGATCCAGTAAGGCAGGGCGGACAGAAGAAGAAGGATCAGCGCGCCGGAAGCGACCATCAGGTAACCGTCCCTGATCAGCATTTTCCGTTCCGAGAGAGTCTTGCTCTTCTTCAGCACCAGCATGCAGAATCCGCCGATCAGAAGGCAGAGAACCGCCGGAATAAGAAAGGCGGTCAGGCTGCTGCTGTCTTTCTGAATCACTGCCAGCAGCAGTGGAATCAGCATGGAACAGCCCAGCGGAATAAATACTGCCGAAAATGTTTTATAGAGCAGTCGATTATTGATTTTCATCATTGAACCTCATATTTTCATTCAGCATTACGGACAAAATACACACCGGCAAGGGGACGCCTGCCGGACTGTGCTTAGTTTTTGTTCGAATTCCAGTAGCGCGGCGAAAGCAGGGTCAGAACCGTGAACAGTTCCAGACGTCCGGTGATCATCAGCACGGAAAGAACAATTTTTGCCCATGGCGCAAAAAATCCGAAGTTGTAAATCGGGCCGACTTTATTAAATCCAGGCCCCACATTTCCCAGACAGGTCAGTACCGAGGAAAATGTCGTCATGACATCGTAGCCGTTCAGTCCGACGATGATGCAGCCGATGAACAGAACCGCGATGTAGAAAAAGATAAAGTTGGAAATGTTGGTCAGCACTTCCCGCTCAACCGGCTTTCCGTTTACCTTGATGGTGTAGACTCTGGACGGATGAATTTTCAGCGCAATGCTTCGTCTGATCATTTTCAGGGCTACCAGAACACGGATGATCTTCGGGCCGCCTCCGGTTGAAGAGGCGCAGGCTCCGGTCAGGAAGGTGATCATCAGCATCATCTTGGAGAAGGTAGGCCACAGGTCATAATTTTTGGTTGCATAGCCGGTTGTGGTGATCAGCGAAGACACCTGGAAGGCCGCCGCGGTCAGGCTCTTGAAAGGACTTTTGATGATTCCGCAGGCGATCAGGTTGATGGTGATTCCTGCCGTCATCGCCAGAACGACCGCCATGTAGAGACGGAATTCAGAGTCCTTCAGCAGGGCCTTCGGTCCGTATTTTGGAATGCCGAAATACAGGTTGAAGTTGGTTCCGCACATCAGCATAAAGATGATGATAACCCACTGAATATACGGGCTGGTGAAGTGCGCGATACTGTCGCCGTAGTTGGAGAAGCCTCCTGTTCCGACTGTACCGAATGTCTGAACCAGAGCATCATAGAGATTCATGCCTCCCAGCATCAGCAGGATGGTCTCTGCAATCGTAATGCCGAAGTAGAGGAGGTATAAGTTCTTTGCGGTATCGGTATATCTTGCGGTCAGTTTATCCATGGTCGGGCCAGGCGCCTCAGCCTCTGCGATAGACTGTCCGGAAATTCCCAGGTTCGGCATGATGGCCGCTGTGAAGACGATGATTCCCATTCCTCCCAGCCAGTGGGTGAAAGAGCGCCAGAACAGCATCGACTTCGGCAGGGCTTCTACATTCGAAAGAATGGTAGATCCAGTGGTGGAAAATCCCGAGCACATTTCAAAAAATGCATCGTAGTAATGAGGAATCGCTCCGGAAGCGGTCAGAGGAACGGCGGCGACCAGAGAGACGATGAACCAGGTCAGGGTGACATACAGATAGCTGTCACGCTGATGCATTTTAAAGGATTCTGCAGGGAGGGCCTTCATGATGATAAGGCCCGGAAGGATGCAGATGCCCATCGTTGCGCCGAAGCAGGCCGCAGATTTCATTTCATGGTAGATGAATGCCGTGATCAGAGACGGAAAGATCGTGAGACCTGTTACAAATATGATTACGCCGATCAGTCGGACGATGTTTTTCATGGTGATATTCATTGCAGTAAGTTCAATCCCATTTCTATATATATTCAAGTGCCCCGCGAAAAATTCGCGAGGCAGAATAAGTTTCTGTTAAACAGCCGCAGATTTTATCTTTTTGGCTTGAGCAGTTTTTCCAGACTGCTGATGCTGGAAAGAAGCGAAAGCATGATCACATGATCGTTCCGCTTGATTTTCGTATCTCCGTCCGGGATGATCAGCTGTCCTTCGCGGTCGATGGCAGCGATAAGGATGCTGTCCGGAAGAGGAAGTTCGGAAATCGGCTTTCCGAGGAAGTTCATGCCGCTCTGGGCACGGACTTCAATCAGTTCTGCCTGACCCTGAATCAGTACAGAAGTAATGATTCTGCTGGTTCCCTGAATTTCACGCAGGATATTGCTTGCGGTGATGTCCAGCGGATTCAGCACCATATCGACACCCATTTCCTCGATCAGGTCCACGTAGTTTTCGTGGCTGACCTTGGCGATAACATCCGGAATACCGCGTCTCTTGGCAGTCAGAGCCAGGAGCAGGTTTTCTTCATCATATCCGGTTGCGGTGACGAATGCGTCCATGCCGTCCATGTTCTCATCTTCCAGCGTGGAAATGTCTGTTCCGTCAACATGCAGAACCATGACATTCTGAAGCTGCGTGGCCAGATACTGGCAGCGGGCAAGATCCTGTTCGACCAGCTTTACGGCAGCGCCGAAATCAGCCAGCTTCTGAGACAGGTAATAGCCGGTCTTTCCTCCGCCGATGATCATCACCTTGCGGAGCTGCGTGGAGCGCTTTTTATTGACTTTCCTGTGCAGGGAGCCGATTTTATCCCTTTCTCCGAGCATGTACAGAAGATCAGACTGCTCGACCGTATCATTTCCGTGAGGGATGATGACCTTGCCATTGCGGGACAGTGCCAGGACCAGGAAGTCCGGGAAAATAGAGCGGATTTCCGTGATAGAGCAGCCGATCAGCTTGGAATAATTTTTCGCCTCAAACTCAATCATGGAGATTTTTCCTGTGGTGAAGATTCCGTTCTGCAGCGTGTATTTTTCTGCCAGATATTTATAAATCTCTTCCGTAATCGCAAGATCCGGGTTAACGATCACATCCAGATTGAAGGTTTCACGGAGAAGATCGATCTGGTTCATGTGCTCCGGGTCTCTGACTCTGGCGATAACGTGGCGGCATCCGAGTTTCTTTGCCATAGCGGCGATGACGATGTTCATTTCATCGTTCGATGTTGCCGTCAGCAGATAGTCAAAGTGTTCAATGCCGATATCCTGAAGGACTGACATTCTCCGCGCATCTTCATTGATGGTCATCACATCCAGATGCTGAGAAATTTTATCCAGCAGGGCTTCTTTTCTGTCAATGATCGTAACGGAATAGTCACCGTTGGAAAGCGCTTCTGCAACCTTGTAGCCAAGCTTGCCGGCACCTACGATTGCTACATCCATTTCAAGCTCCTTTTAGAAGGCAGCAGCTTGATTACTGCTGCCGGTTAATCTGCAATATTAATACTGAGTATTTTTGTCTCATTTATTGTTAATCTGGCCTCTTGTATATCCATTTTGTCAAAAAACTAGACAAAATAAAGAATGGCGGAAATCATGTTCATGCACGCCTGCATCACAGAGATAAAGACGACGGTGAACAGCGTTTTCCAGCCATCAACATTCTATGACAGACGGTGTAAATTTGCAAGTGAATATTGGATACATGAGAAGAAAATTACTCGGGGTGACAAATGCAATAAAACGTTGAAAATCAGCAGAATTCCGCCGTTGTTTCAAGCGGCGGGCGCGTCTGGCCCACATTGTGCTTATGAATCTGAGCAAGCCAAAAGATTTCACGAATGAAGAAATATGGGATATACTATAGGAAATAAGGCAATTCATCGTGGGATTGCAACAAACCCTGTTGAAACAACTGCTTTTGGAGAGGAGCTGGAAAATGAAAATCAAGAGATTTCAGTGCGGACCGATTCTGGAAAACGGCTATCTGATTTATCAGCGAGACGGCGGCAAGTGCTGGATTATCGATCCGGGATACTGTCCGGAGCTGTACGAAAGGTTTATGGAAGAGCATCAGCTCAGGCTGGAGGAAATTCTGCTGACCCACTGCCACGATGATCACATCGGCGCGGCGGCAGCTCTGATGAAGAAATATAAATGCCCGGCGGCCATGCATGAGGAGGACATGATGCGCTGCAGTCTTCCGATCGACGATCTGTTTGAAGAGGGCGACGTGTATTCCATCAGCGACGGCCCGGAAGAGGAATTTTTCCTGGTCCTTCACACACCAGGTCATACCCCTGGCTCTGTCTGCTTTTTGTCGAAAAAGAGCAGGGTCTGCTTCACGGGCGACACGCTGTTCGACACGGATCTGGGCCGGACCGACCTTCCGGGCGGAAATGAAGAGGAAATGGTGAAGTCGGTGAAGCTTCTGAACGATCAGCTCGGCGATGACATCCACATTTACCCGGGCCACGAGGGAGACAGCAGCATGAAGGATGTCCGGAAGTACAACTCGGAATTTCTGGCTCTGCTGGCCGGAAAGAGCAGATAGAAGGGACAAAATATGAAGGAGCAAGAGGAAAATCAGTATAAGGATAAAGAATATAATAGTAGAAAAAAGATAAAAATGACGGCTCTGGATCTGGACGGGACGACGCTCCGGCCGGATAAATCCCTGTCGGATATGACGAGAAAGGCGCTTCAGCAGGCCAGCCGGGAAGGGGTGCATGTGGTTGTGACGACGGGAAGAGTCTTTTCCGCCGCGCCGGACGAGCTGAAAAACATGGAGGGACTGGAGTACATGATCAATTCCAACGGGGCTGTCATTACGAGGCTGCGCGACCGGAAAATCCTCTATACCAGCTTTCTTACGCCGGATGCTGTGGACGAACTGGCGGATTTTCTGAGGGGAAAGAAGCTCGATGTGGAAGTGTTCACCGGCGGAATGGCCTATATGAATGAGGATTCCTACCGGGAACTTCAGGAAGGAAAGGCGGATTACCGCTCGGAAGTGAGCCGGCAGTATGTTCTCAGAACCAGAAAGCCGGTTTCTGACATTCTCGCTCTGCTTGTTGAAAATCATGATAAGATTGAAAACATCAGCCTGAATTTCCGGGACATGGACCAGAGAGAGGCCATGTTTGATTTTCTTGGTAAACGGAGCGATGTGACCCTGACATCTTCCGTCTGGTATAACATGGAAATCGGCGGAAAGGGCACGAGCAAGGCATCGGCGCTGAAGGTTCTGATGGAGCGTCTCGGAGTGAAGAAGGAAGAGCTGATGGCCTGCGGAGACAGCATGAACGATGCGAAGATGATCCAGCTGGCGGGAATCGGCGTGGCTATGGAGAATGCCTGTGAAGAGGTGAAGGAAATGGCGGATTACGTGACGGAAAGCAATGCCGAAGACGGCGTCGCGAAGGCCTTTGCGAAGTTTGTGATCCAGGGGTGAAGGTTTCCGGTGAGGAAATCGTCAGCCGGGTCGTTCTGCTGATTCTGGGGATACCGATTCTGTATTACGATTATCAGATCGTCTGGATTTTAGGCTGTTAGAATTGAAAACAAGGAAAAACAGACCGGATTCTGGAAAGCCATGCAGCTTTCACAGGATCCGGCCTTTTGCGTTTTCTGCGTCGAATTTCCTCGAAAAACGTCGAAAAACGTTGAAAAAAGCCGAAAAAAGTTGATGGAATCGACGGCATGGCCTGGCGCATAATGAAAAGCAGGAGGTGAGCGGCATGACGAGGGACCGGAAACTTCTGGGAAGTCTGGGTGAACGCTTTGCGGAGGCCGTTCTGTTCTCTGAAGGCTGGCACATCCGGGAAAGAAATTACAGCTGCGTCCTGGGAGAGATCGACCTGATCATTGAACGGGGAATCGAGCTGTGTTTTGTCGAAGTGAAAACCAGGATGAACGCACGGATGTGCCGGCCTGCCGAGGCTGTGGACCGGAGGAAACAGAGAAGAATCCGCGCCGCGGCGCAGTGGTATATGACAGAAAACCGGATTCTGGATAAAAGGGTCCGCTTCATGGTCTTTGAAGTTACTGGTTCGGAAACCAGCGCGTCATTCAGCTGAACAGAACGATATTGAGATTATTCAGGAGGAACGAAAAATGCTTTCAACAATCAGAACTGCGGTTCTGCAGGGAATTGAGGGGCAGCCGGTGCTGCTGGAGACGGATATTTCTTATGGCCTTCCATCCGTGACCATCGTCGGTATGGCGGATACTTCGGTAAAAGAAGCCCGGGACAGAGTCCGGCCAGCCTTGGTCAACAGCGGCTTCCGTTTTCCTTCCCACAGAATTACCATGAATATTTCTCCGGCAGACGTGCATAAGCACGGGAGTCATCTGGATCTTCCCATGGCTATGGGAATTCTGCTGTCCAGCGGTGAAATAGAATGTCCGGAGGCAGACCGCTGCGCGTATTTCGGGGAACTGTCGCTGGACGGGCAGCTGCGCCCGGTCAGAGGGATCCTTCCGATGGTCCGCGTGCTGAAGGAATCCGGCGTAAAGAAGGCCATAGTCCCGGCGGAAAATGCAGGCGAGGCGGCACTGATTGAGGGAATAGAAGTGTACGGCGCAGAAAATCTTCGGCAGCTTGCGCGTTTCTTTTGTCAGGGCGGACTGCTTCAGCCCTGCATCCGCGGCAAAAGCAATGAGCAAGAGGCCGGCCCATTGAAAGACTTCCGGGATGTCTGCGGTCAGGAAGCCGCCAAAAGAGCGCTGACGGTGGCGGTAGCAGGCGGGCACGGCATTCTGATGACCGGAAGCCCGGCGACGGGAAAAACCATGCTGGCGGAACGGATTCCTGGGATTCTCCCGCCAATGAACAGGGAGGAAAAGCTGCGTCTGACAGAGATTTACTCTATCGCGGGACTTCTGGATCAGGACGATCCGATTGTCCGGCACCGTCCCTTCCGGCATCCGCACTCCAGCACCAGCCGGGCAGGGCTGATCGGAGGCGGACAGGAACCGTGGCCGGGGGAGGTGACGCTGGCCCATCACGGGGTGCTGTTTCTCGATGAAATGCCGGAATTTCCGTCTTCTGCACTTGAGAGCCTGAGGGTTCCTCTGGAAGAAAAGGAAGTCCGCCTCAACCGCAATGGCAGGACATACCATTTTCCTGCAGACTTTCTGCTGGCTGCTGCGGCAAATCCATGCCCCTGCGGATATTATGGAGACAGCGCCCACGAGTGCAGCTGCAGTGAGTCGGAAATCAGACGCTACCAGAAGAGAATTTCCGGCCCGCTCTTAAGCCGGATCGATATGCAGATCCATCTTCCGTCTCTGACCTATGAGGAAGTGACCGGGGAGGGCATTCTGGATACAGAAACCATGAAACATCAGGTGATTTCTGCCAGAGAAATCCAGAGGAGCCGCTTCCGGGGGAGCCCGATCCAGTTCAACAGTCAGATGGACCGGAAGCAGATTCAGAGATGGGCTGCCCTGGATAAGGCGTCAGAACTGATCCTGAAAGATGCCTATGAGAAACTGAATATGGATCCCCGTATGCTGGACAAGACCGTGCGGACGGCAAGGACCATTGCGGATATCGAGGGCAGCCATGAAATCAGAATGGAGCATCTGACGGAAGCACTGGCCTACCGCAGAAAGAATACGATTTAATGCAGGAGGAAAAATTGATTCGGAAATACAGAAATAAAGAAGCGGGTTTTCCGGAGCAGTTTCAGAGTCCGTCTCTGAAAGACCAGCCGGAGACCATATATATGGAAGGAAAGACGGAGCTGTTAAACGGGCCGGTGCTTGCTGTGGTCGGAAGCAGGAAGTGCAGTCCCTATGGCGCTTCGGTCAGCAGAGAGATCGGCCGGCAGGCGGCAAAATGCGGTGTCGCGGTTGTCAGCGGGCTCGCCGCAGGAATTGATTCTTCTGCGCAGCGCGCCTGCCTGCACCATGGCGGAAAGGTCATAGCCGTCCTGGGAAACGGACTTGATCAGTGCTACCCTGCGGAAAACAAAGGGTTGATGGAAGAAATCCGGAACAGAGGGCTTCTGATCTCCGAATATCCGCCTGGTTTTGAGGCAAAACCCTGGACCTTTCCAAGGAGAAACCGGCTGATTGCAGCCCTGGCGGACGCAGTTACGGTAGTCGAGGCATCCTTTCACAGCGGGGCGCTGACTACGGCAGAATACGCGGTGGAACAGAATAAACCCCTGATGGTCGTTCCGGGGAATATCACAAGCCGCTGCAGTGTTGGGACGAACCGCCTTCTGGCCTTTGCCGGGACCGGCGATATTATGCCGGTTTGCAGCGTGAGTGAAATCTTTCAGTTTTTCGGGAAGGATGCCGCAAAGGAAAAACGGGAGGCTCTTGGAAGCGATGAACAGAAAATCATGGATGCTGTGGCATCAGAAAGCGAAATCATGGTAGAAAAGATCAGTGCCAAAACCGGCTTTTCTCCTCAGTATGTGAACAGTCTCGTTACGATATTAGAAATGAAAGGATGGGTACAGACCAGCATGGGAAGAGTATTTGCCGCAGATAATAATTGAAAGAAAAATCCGGACAGTCCGGCCGTCTGTGTAAAGTTATCGTGAACTTCTGGTGAAATGTTGAGTGATTTTGACTAGGTTTGAAAGGTTTTCCTTGACAAGTGTTTATCTATATGATACAAAAGAGAACAAAACGCCCAGGATTATGAATAGGAAAATATATCGCAATAAGGTGTAATAATCAGATATGTTTGACAGGTTCATAGGATGTGCTATAATACATCCTTGCTGAGTTTTGAGAAAAAAGGGGTATTTTTATATGGACATGGTTAAGGCATCAGCCGCAGAGGCTGAGGTTAAAGATAAAGCAGTGTCTTCATCGGGAGCAGCAGAGAAATCTGCATCTTCTGAGAAGAATGCAGAGGAGAAGACCACTGCAAAAAGGAAAACTTCAACAAAGAAAAAGACAACTGCCCGGAAGACAGCCTCCAGGGCTAAGAAGACGACGACTAAAAAGACAGCTGCGCGTAAGAAGAAGCTGGTTATCGTAGAGTCTCCGTCCAAGGCGAAGACAATCGGCAAATTCTTAGGGTCAACATACAAGGTGGTAGCGTCTGTCGGACACGTCAGAGACCTTCCGAAGAGCAAGCTGGGGATTGACATCGACAACGATTTTGAGCCGCAGTATATTTCGATCCGGGGCAAAGGTGACCTGATCAAGGAACTGAAACGGGAAGCGAAAAAGGCATCCCGTGTCTATCTCGCAACCGACCCGGACCGCGAGGGAGAAGCAATTTCCTGGCATCTGGCATATCTGCTCGGAATCGATCCGGATGAACCCTGCCGAGTGACCTTCAATGAGATCACAAAGCCGGTTGTAAAGGAAGCCATCAAGCATCCGCGTCCGATTGACCAGAGTCTGGTGGACGCACAGCAGGCAAGACGTGTATTGGACCGTCTGGTAGGATATCAGATCAGCCCGCTGCTCTGGAGAAAGGTAAAGCGGGGACTTTCCGCAGGACGTGTACAGTCTGCCGCACTGAAAATCATCTGCGACAGAGAAAAAGAAATCCAGAACTTCATTCCGGAAGAATACTGGACAGTAACGGCGTCCTTTAAAAAGGGAATCGTTTTCCAGGCAAAACTGAACAACAAAGCCGGAAAGAAGATCACGCTTCATAATGAACAGGAAAAAGATGAAGTCCTGAAAGAGCTTGAAGGGAAACCCTATCTGGTTGACAAGCTGACGAGAAGGGAAACGGTCAGAAACCCGTATCCGCCGTACACTACATCAAGTCTTCAGCAGGATGCGTCCAACCGTATTAATTTCAATACCAGAAAGACCATGATGATCGCGCAGCAGCTGTATGAAGGTGTTGACGTCAAAGGTCACGGCACGATCGGTCTGATTACCTACCTGCGTACAGACTCTGTCCGTGTTTCTGAAGAGGCGAGAAGCGCATCTAAATCATTCATTTCTGATCGTTTTGGAGATGAATACTACGGCGGGAAAGTCTATTCCAATAAGAAAAAGGATATTCAGGACGCACACGAGGCAATCCGTCCTGCTGATGTGACTCTGGCGCCGGAAGACGTCAAAGATTCACTGTCCACCGATCAGTTCAAGCTGTACAACCTCATCTGGACCAGGTTTATTGCCAGCCAGATGGCGCCTGCCCGCTATGACAGCATGCAGGCGGTCATCTCCTGCGGAGAATATGGATTCCGTGCATCCGGATCAAGAATGATCTTCGACGGATGCCGAAGAGTTTATCACGTATCTGCGGATGACGGCAGCAAACAGCTTCCAGAGCTTCAGGAAGGCGAGCAGCTGGATCTTCAGAAACTGGAGGGCGAGCAGAATTTTACTCAGCCGCCGGCAAGATTTACGGAAGCCAGCCTTGTAAAAGAGCTGGAAACAAGAGATATCGGCCGTCCGAGTACATACGCGCCGATCGTAAACACACTGACCGGAAGAAGATACGTTAAAAGAGAAAAGAAAAGCCTGGTTCCTACAGATCTTGGATTTATTGTCGATGACCTTCTGGAAAAGTACTTCAAGGATATCGTTGATTCAGGATTCACCGCAGAAATGGAGAATACCCTCGATGATGTCGAAGTCAAGGGAACAGAGTGGAAACAGGTTATCCGGGACTTCTACGGCCCGTTTAAGAAGGAACTGGACGTCGCAGATTCTGAGATTCAGAAGGTTGAAGTTCAGGATCGTCCTACCGGCGAGGTCTGCGAACTCTGCGGCCGCCCGATGGTCATCAAGAGCGGCAGATTCGGAGACTTTATCGCCTGCAGTGGTTATCCGGAGTGTAAAAACACCAAGCCGCTGGTCGTCAAGATCGGTGTGAAATGCCCGGCCTGCGGAAGAGACATTGTCGAAAAGCATTCCCGCAAGGGCCGCGTGTTCTACGGCTGCAGCGGATGGCCGGAGTGCAAACAGTCTTACTGGAACAAGCCGGTCAATAAAAAGTGTCCGGTCTGCGGAAGTCTTCTGGTTGAAAAGAAAACAAAAACAACAACACTTGCATGCTCCAATCCGGAATGCAAGTATAAAGAGTAACAGCAGCAGTCCTGCACGAAAAACGGAATGAAGAAAAGCCTGCTCTGGCGGAAGGCGGATCTGTTTCTGCCGCCGGCCCGGGCAGACTGACCTTCATCTGTGTATACAATACGTAGTTCTAAGGTGAATTTTCTGCGAAGTTTTGCAAGGTGCATTGCGAATTGTTTTAACAATGGTAATAATGGATAAGATATACCAGGGGAATTACTGCACCGGTATATTTGTGCATGGCTGCAGTTCACCGAAAATATTGAGAAAATAAGGAGGCAGAGAAGTTATGGCGGAATTTCACGCAACGACGATTTGTGCCGTAAGAAGAGGCCCGGATGATGTGGCTATCGGAGGCGATGGCCAGGTAACAATGGGTAAAACCGCAATTATGAAAAATGGCGCGGTTAAGGTCAAGAAGATTTTCCATGGTCAGGTTCTCACCGGTTTTGCCGGATCAGTAGCTGACGCATTTACACTTACCGAAAAATTTGAGAGCAAGCTTGAAGAGCATGACGGAAACCTGAGACGTGCTGCCGTTGATCTTGCGCAGATGTGGAGATCGGACAAGGGCATGAGAAGCCTGGAAGCACTGATGATCGTCATGGATAAAGACGATATGCTGGTCCTTTCCGGAAATGGTGAGATTATCGAGCCAGATGAGCAGTTTGTTGCCATTGGATCCGGCGGCAATTACGCATATTCTGCGGCAAATGCTCTGTACAATCATACAGACATGGGTGCAGAGGACATCGTAAGAGAATCGTTGAAAATTGCGTCTTCTATCTGTGTTTACACGAATGATCATATTACCGTGGAGAAGCTTGGGAAATAGCTGATGCAGGTTTCTGATAGCACAATAGAAATCGATAATTATATAAATAATACTTTTAAGAGTTGTGTATTGTCAGTAATGTTATAAAGTTAAAACAGAACAAAATTGTTTGACATTTTCGAGAAAAAGTTGTATATAATAGAGGAGGATAAATAATCATGGCGGATAAGATCCAAGGTTTGACTCCGAAAGAGATTGTTGCCGAACTGGATAAATACATCATCGGTCAGGACAAGGCAAAACGTTCCGTTGCCGTAGCACTGAGAAACCGCTACAGACGGAATCTTGTCCCGGATGAGATGCGGGAAGAAATCACCCCGAAGAACATTCTGATGATGGGACCTACCGGCTGCGGAAAGACAGAAATTGCAAGACGTCTGGCCAGGCTGATGAAGGCTCCGTTTGTAAAAGTCGAGGCAACTAAATTTACAGAAGTCGGCTATGTAGGAAGAGATGTCGACTCCATGGTTCGTGATCTGGTGGAAGCGTCTATGCGGATTACCAAGCAGAGCGCGATGCAGGAGAAATACGACATCGCAGATAAGATGGCTGAAGACAGAATTGTCGAGGCGATGGTTCCTGGTAAAGCACAGGCCGTGCAGAACCAGCAGAATCAGGACAACAGTCCGTTTGATTTTCTCCGCAACAGCGGGGGCTATCCAAGCCAGAAGCAGCTGTATGAGCAGAGTCAGCAGAAGCGTGCCGAGGAGACAGAGTCTTCTGATGTGAAGATGGCAAGAGACCAGGTGCGTGATCAGCTCAGAAAGGGACTTCTGGAAGATCAGTTTATTGAGATTCAGGTGGAAGAAGCACCGAGAAGCAATGAACTGGACATGAGTAATGAAGGAATGAGTATCGCCATCGGAAACATTTTCGGCGATATGATGCCAAAGAAAAAGAAAACAAGAAAGGTCAAGGTTAAGGACGCAAGAAAGATTCTGCGGGAGCAGGAAGCGTCCAAACTGCTGGACATGGATGCCGTTACCGATGACGCGGTAGAGAACGCGGAGCAGAATGGTATCATTTTCATCGATGAGATCGATAAAATCGCTGCCGGAAACAATTACGGATCCGGTGCAGATGTATCCCGTGAGGGAGTTCAGAGAGACATTCTTCCGATCGTAGAGGGAAGCGTTGTCAATACCAAATACGGACCAGTAAAAACCGATCATATTCTGTTTATCGGCGCCGGCGCCTTCAGCGTCTCCAAGCCGACAGATCTGATTCCGGAACTGCAGGGACGTTTCCCGATCCGTGTGGAACTGCAGAATCTGACGAAGGATGATCTGATGAAGATTCTGACGGTTCCTAAGAATGCCATTGTTAAGCAGCATCAGGCTCTTCTGGCGACAGAAGGAATTCATCTGGAGTTTACAGACGATGCCATCGAGGAAATCGCAGAAATTGCGTCTCTGATGAATCAGCAGCATGAGAATATCGGTGCGCGCCGCCTGTCCACGATTCTGGAGCGTCTTCTGGAAGACATTTCCTATGAGATTCCGGAAGAGGGACCAGAGGGAAAGACCGTGATCGACAAGGAATTCGTCAAGAGCAAGTTTGCTGATACGATTGAGAAGGACGATATTCAGAAATATATTCTGTAATGCTGATGCAGGATATATCAGGCAGATGCCGTCTGCAGGAAGATACAGTCCGGATTATAAATACGTTAAAAATGCCGCTGCAGGAACGGACAGAAGAGCCTGCCTGTTCCTGAGCAGTGTTTTTATATAAAGAATCATTTTATCTAATTGTGTGTGTGGTAAGAGAAAGGCTGATGAAACTATGAGTAAGAGATTATTGTCGAGAATCCGAGAGCTAAACAGAATGCTGTCAGAGAGCACAACCGGTTACGTAGCTTTTGATGAGCTGTGCGATTCCATCGGAGAAATGCTGGAGTCCGAAGTTCTGGTTATGAGCAAGAGAGGAAAGATCCTGGCTTCCAGAAGCAGTGAAGCTGATACTCTCGTCACCAAAGATGAATCTGGTGCGGAGGTGCTGAAGCCGGAAATCAATTCCCGTCTCCTGAAAATCACAACAACCAGAGAAAACGTCACAGGAGATGACATTACCAAGATCATCGGAGATGACTATAACAAGTATGAATACTATCATATCATCGTTCCGGTAATCTTCGGCGGAAACCGTGTTGCTACAGTTGTTCTGCTTCGTGAGAACGAGCCTTACGATGAGGAAGATATTGCGATTACAGAGTATGGCGCAACCGTTGTAGGACTGGAAGTTTCCAGAAGCATTGCGCTTGAAGAAGAGGCAGACAGCAGAGAAAAGAACGCTGTTGACATGGCTCTTGAGACACTGTCTTACTCTGAGCTTGATGCAGTCGTTAAGATTTTTGGAGAGCTTGAAGGAAACGAGGGACTCCTGGTTGCCAGCAAGGTAGCAGATAAGTTCAACATCACCCGTTCCGTAATCGTCAATGCACTCCGCAAGCTGGAGAGTGCCGGTGTTATCGAATCCAGATCTCTGGGCATGAAGGGAACAAGAATCAAGATTACAAACAATTTCCTGCGTGACCAGATCGCAAAAATCGATATCTAATCCGCGTCTGCAGGGCTTGGCCTGTAATAATTCATCATGGCATAGTCCATGGTAAACGGATACAGTTAGGAAAGAATAGATAATGATATTCCTCTGTATATCCTGTGCCTTCCTGCACAGGACCGGCGAGAGGGATTCAGTAAGAATAAGGTGTTGTATGATCATGGCAAGAAGATGCAGTACCGGATCTGCCTTTGCGGGAGCAGATTCCTGCAAAGTGTTTTCGGCGGAAGATGACGGGTTTTCCTTTCATCTTCTGCTTTCTTTTGTTTTTTGTCGGGTTTTTCTTCAGGCAGATCCGAAAAGCTGTGTTATGATCATTAAGGAGTCATGAAAAAGGCCTGCGGGGAAGTACTGCAGCCTTAAATATCGGAATATTTTCGGAAAAAAACGGAAAACAGCAGAGAAGCAGGAAAGAAAAATAACTAAGGGGGAGAATGGATGGAACAGTACCGGACGGTTACCGAGCAGGGAAGTGATGAAATTGTCATTCAGAAATCAAAGTTTATCGCTTACGCATCACCAGCAGAAAGCCGGGAGGAGGCGGAGGAATTTATCCGCAGCATCAGAAAAAAACACTATAACGCGACGCATAACGTACCGGCAATGGTGATCGGCGATCAGTTTCAGCTGCAGTGGGGAAGTGATGATGGTGAACCGCAGGGAACATCCGGCGCCCCGATCGTGCAGATGCTGGTAAAAGAACGCTTTTCCAACCTGGTCATAGTTGTGACCAGATATTTTGGCGGAATCAAGCTGGGGACCGGCGGGCTGGTCAGAGCCTACACACAGGCCGCAAAAGCGGGACTGCGCGCATCTTCGCCAGCTGCGATGACGGATAAGCTTGCCATCTCATTTGAGACAGACTACAGCACATTTAACCGGATTTCCGCCTTCCCGTTTGACGGAAAGGCAGAAATCAGCAACATCCAGTACACCGATAAAGTCGGTTTTGATCTGTATCTGGAAGAATCCGACAGAGAGGATGTCCTGCAGGTCATGGCCGGGCTCACAAACGGCAGCATCCATCCTCTGAGGGAAGAGCATAAGCTTTTCGCGCTGCCGCTGGACCCGGAATCGCTCTAGTCCTCTGTGTAAGTGATCTTCGGATCACCGACGGTGAAGTTGTCGATCAGGCGCGTTCCGTCGATTCTTACGGCCATAGCGACCAGATCGCCCTTCTTGAAGGTTTCAACCGGCTGCATGTTCTCGCCGTTGACGACCTCCACGTACTCCGGATCAGCCATCGGCTCTTCAGCGAGCTTCTTCTTCATGGCGTCTGTCAGCTGCGAGCTTCTGTATTCACCCTTTTCTACCAGGTCCTGACCGAGGCGGACGGCTCTGGAGAGAATGACAGCGGCTTTTCTTGCCTCCGGGCTGAGGTAGGTGTTGCGGGAACTCTTGGCGAGGCCGTCAGCTTCTCTGACAATCGGGCAGCCGATGACTTCAACCCTGAAGTTCAGGTCTCTGACCATTCTTCTGATGATGGCCAGCTGCTGGGCATCTTTCTGACCGAAGAAGATGCAGTCCGGCTCAACGATGTGAAGCAGCTTGGTTATTACGGTGCAGACACCGCGGAAGTGAATCGGGCGGGTCTTTCCGCAGAGTGTCTTGGAAAGTACGTCGATGTCAACATAAGTGCAGAAATCATCGAAATACATCTCAGACGGGTCTGGATGGAAAACCATGTCAACGCCGTGCTTCTCCAGAAGGTCGCAGTCGTGCTTGAAATCACGCGGATAGTCAGCCAGATCCTCCGTCGGACCGAACTGAATCGGGTTGACGAACACAGACGCAACCGTCTTATCACAGCGCTTTACCGACGCATCCATCAGCGATGCGTGGCCCTCGTGCAGAAATCCCATCGTCGGGCAGAGGCCGATCGTCAGTCCTTCAGCCTTCCACTCCGCAATCTGCTCCCGTACTTCTTCAATCGTCTTTGCAATTTTCATGATTCTTTCTCCTCTGATATTTTGTTTTTCTGCTTACGCAGTATTATTCCTCTGAATCCGCTTGAGATGCCCGTCCTCTGCGTCAGGACAAAAGCCTTACGCGCAAGTGAACCTCTGCACTGACGGCATCCCTGTTTCATAAACCTGCAGCCGGTTAAATCCTTTTCGTCCAGATGGACCAGACCAGAACATCTTCTGCCGGCTGCATAATCCTTTTTAGAGATCCTTTAATTCATCCAGAACCTCAGGATTGCTCATCTTATGGAACTCGTGGTCCTTGTCCGGGAATGCCGTGCTCTTGACCTCCCTGTCGTACTGGGTGAAGGCGTCCGTCATTTCGCAGCCGAGATTGGCGAACTTCTTTACGAATTTTGGGACGTAGTCGCTGAACATTCCCAGCATGTCCTGATAGACGAGGATCTGTCCGTCCGTTTCATTTCCGGCTCCGATTCCGATCGTCGGGATGGTCAGCTTCTCTGTGATCAGCGCGGCGAGCGGGGCAGGAACGCATTCCAGTACAACGGCGAAGGCGCCGGCTTCCTGAATCTTATACGCATCGTCCAGCATGCGCTTTGCGGCATCGGCGGTTTTTCCCTGTACCTTGTTTCCGCCGAAGGCGTTGACCGACTGCGGCGTCATGCCCAGATGTGCCATAACCGGAATTCCCACGCTGGTCATAGCCTTGATCTGCGGGCAGACTGCGGCGCCTCCTTCCAGTTTGACGGCGTTTCCATGTGCTTCCTTCATGAGTCTTCCGGCATTGGTCAGTGCCTGCTCGACAGAGACCTGATAGGACATAAACGGCATGTCCATGACCACCATGGTGTCGTGGGTGGCTCTTGCTACCGAGCGGCCGTAGATGATCGACTCTTCCATCGTTACCGGAAGGGTGTCCTCATAGCCCTGCATGACGTTTCCGAGAGAATCGCCAACCAGAATGCCGTTGATTCCGGCGGCTTCCATCAGTTTTGCCGTCGAGTAGTCGTAACAGGTCAGCATGGAAATCTTCTCGTGCTTTTCTTTCATCTTTTGAAATGTCGCGGTTGTATTTTTCATTTCAGCCCATCCTTTCCTTGTGTAGTGCTTTTTGACAAAACAGAGCCGGCAAGAGGATTTCCTTCCTCTGCGTCTGGCCCGCTCTGTGCACCTGAACGGATATCCTGCATGGCCGGCGTCTCCGGTATACCGGAAAGCGCTTTCTGCAGAAGTTTTTCGATGGACTGGTAATTTCTGTCAGGATGTTTCTCCTGCGCGGCAGGAATCAGGATCTCGGAAAGCAGGCAGTAGGCCTGTTTTTCTCTGCCTTCAAGGCAGCTGAGATGTCTTCTGATGGTTCCTTCATCGGCACGCTCTACAGGTCCGGTGAGGCTGGCGGGAACACCGTTTTTCAGGGCATTCTTCACGTTCAGCGTAACCAGTGGAGACAGAGCGGCACGCGCGCGTTCTTCCGTAAAGCCGCAGCTTCTGAGAAGGTCGATGCTCGTCAGAAGGAGTGCGTTTACGAGATTGCTGGCGATGGCGGCTGCGCAGTGGTAGCGGACTTTTGCCTTCGGGTCGATTTTCTGCAGATGAAGGCCGATTCCTTCAAGCCCGGGAATCAGAACTTCCAGAGCCTGGTCTGCACCTTCAATGGCAAAAAAACATCCGGCATCTGCACGTAAGCGTGATAACGATCGCTTACTGCAGACATCGGATGAACGGAAAAGGCATAAGCCCCTGTATCTTCAATGTCAGGAAACGCTTCTTCTGAGGAAAGCGCTCCACTTGTATGACCGATCAGTTTTCCCTGGAGCAGGGCGGGGTCAATCTGCTGATAAACAGAAGTGATTTTCCCGTCCGGGACCGTCAGAAACAGCACGTCACTTTCCCGGGCAAGCTCGTTGATATTTGTAAAGCTTCTGCTGCCTGTAAAATGTGCTGCCTCAATCGAGGATTCCGCGGTGCGGCTGTAATAACCGGACAGCTGCAGACCGTGGGTACTGAAATATTTACCGATGGTGAAGCCGACCTTGCCGGCTCCGATGATTCCTGTTTTCATAATCTACACCTCCCGGCGCTTCCCGGGATGGCGTGCTGAATCAGATCCATTTAAAATGTTCCAGAGCATCAGTCATATCATGTTATTGAATTTATCTCGTGCGCATTTCAACGCCGGTACAGTTTCCCTTGAGGAATACCGTCCATCGGTAAAAGTTTAACACGCGGCTCGTTTTCTGTAAAGACAGTAATGCTAATTCATATTCGTGTAGCCCAGAAGATAGCGGTCTGCTTCCGCAGCTGCCGCGCGGCCGTCCGCAATGGCAGAGACGACAAGTGACGCCCCTGTCCGCATATCGCCTGCGGTGAAGACCTTCTCGACAGAGGACGCATGAGCATCTTCCTCGGTGCTGACGGTGCGGTCACGGTCCACGTGGAAGGCGCTGCAGATGTCTTCTCTGCAGCCAGTAAATCCCATGGCGCAGATCAGAAGGGAGCATTCCAGAGTGTCTCCGGCTGTCGTCTTTACGGCAGTCAGATGGTGGTCGGAATCTGTTTCTACGGATTCTGCCTGAACAGAGAAGCGGCGGATATCCGCTCCTGTAACCGCCTGTAATTCTTCGTGGGCATAATCCATCGGAAGCTTTCCGTTTTTGTCTGTGTAATGGTCTTTTGGCTTTCTGACGAGCTGGACGATGGAAGATGCACCCTGCCTCAGGGCAGCTGCCGCGCAGTCGCTCGCGGTGTCTCCGCTTCCGACGATGATGACATTTCTTCCTTCTGCATTGAGATTGCGCGCGCGGCCGGAAGAGGATTCCGGGGTTTCTGCGGCAATGATGTCAGAAGTCGGGAAAGCCGCCGGCAGGGAAGACCCCTTGCCCGGGTAATTTATGTCAGAAGATGGATCTACGCGGCGGAGCTGCGCTTCTGCGGAGGCCTTCAGAAATTCTGTTCCGGTGCAGATGCCGGAAACGCTTCCGTCGTCAAGGGGCAGACGTCTTGCTTCTTCGGCGCCGCAGCAGAGGATGACGGCATCGTATTCCTCGAGAATGCGGGCGGCGGAGGCGGTGTCTGCGCAGTCGCAGCCGGTCCGGAAGACCACGCCTTCCTGCTCCATGAGGCGGATTCTTCTGAAGACGATGTCTTTCTCCAGCTTCATGCTCGGAATGCCGTAGGTCAGGAGACCTCCAGGGTAGCGTTCCCGCTCAAACACCGTCACACTGTGTCCGCGATGATTCAGCTGGTCGGCTGCGGCCAGGCCGGAAGGACCTGATCCGATGACTGCAACGGTCTTTCCGGAGCGCTGAAGAGGAATGTGCGGCTTGATTTTTCCGTTCCGGAAAGCCTGCTCGATGATGGACAGTTCGTTTTCACGGATGGTGACCGGCTGGTCGTTTTGTCCGCAGAGGCAGGCGTGCTCGCAGGGAGCCGGGCAGACTCTTCCGGTGAACTCCGGGAAATTATTGGTTTTCAGGAGGCGGGAGAGGGCATGGGACAGGTTGCCCTGACAGACCATGTCGTTCCATTCCGGAATGAGGTTGTGAAGCGGGCAGCCAAAGAGTTTTCCTTCCCAGATCATGCCAGTCTGACAGAAGGGCGTGCCGCAGTTCATGCAGCGTGCGCCCTGACGCATCCGGTCTTCCCGGGACAGGGGCAGGTGAAATTCCTGCCAGTCCCGGACGCGTTCTTCAGGAGGACGGACAGAGCTTTCCTCCCGGTTATATTCCATAAATCCTGTCGGTTTTCCCATATCTATCGAACCTCCTTATGATGGATGCAGGCGAAGGCTTCCAGCTCTGCCTGATCTCTGGACAAGCCTTTTTCTTCAAAGTGAGCGATGGTCTTCAGCATCTTGTCGTAATCGATCGGCATGATCTTCTTAAAGCACGGAATGTAGGACTTGAAGGCGGCGAGAATCTTCTTTCCTTTTGCGGAGCCTGTGGCGGCCACGTGCTGCTCGATCAGTGTTCTCAGCTCGTCGATGTCGTGCTTTTCCGTGAGGGTATCGGTCATGACCTGGTCCTTGTTCAGGCGCAGGTAGAGGCTGTGGCTCTCATCCAGGACATAGGCGATGCCTCCGGACATTCCGGCCGCGAAATTCTTTCCGGTCGGTCCCAGAACGACGACCCGTCCGCCTGTCATGTATTCACATCCGTGGTCGCCGACGCCTTCTACAACGGCGGTTGCGCCGGAATTTCTGACGCAGAAGCGTTCACCGGCAATTCCGCTGATAAAGGCGGAGCCGCTGGTTGCGCCGTAGAGGGCGATGTTTCCGCAGATGATGTTTTCCGATGCGTTGTATCTTGCGGATTCCGGCGGATAGAGGATCAGCTTTCCGCCAGAAAGGCCTTTGCCGAATCCGTCGTTGCAGTCTCCCTCCAGGCGCAGGGTGAGCCCCTTCGGAATGAAGGAACCGAAGGACTGTCCGCCGCCGCCCCTGCAGTTGATGACGTAGCTGTCGTCTGGCAGATCGTTTCCGCACTGGCGGCTGATCTCGGAGCCGAACAGCGTTCCGAAACAGCGGTCGGTGGAGGACACGGATACGTCCAGAGAGCCGGATCTCTTCTTATTCAGGGATTTCCCGAATTTCTTCATCAGGATGCGGCTGTCTGCGGTTTTCTCCAGGTGGAAGTCGTGGACGCACTTCGGATTGAAGTGGCAGTCAGCTCCTGCGTCGTGCTGCAGGACGGCGCTCATGTCCACGGTCTCTGCGCGGTGGGTGTTCATATGGTCTCTGAACTTGAGAAGGTCGCTCCTTCCGATGAGTTCGTCGACTGTCCGGATGCCCAGACGCGCCATGTGCTGCCGCAGTTCCTCCGCGACGAAGAACATGAAGTTGATGACATGTTCCGGTTTTCCGCGGAAGCGTTTTCTCAGCTTCGGATTCTGCGTGGCAATGCCGAATGGGCAGGTGTCCAGACTGCAGACACGCATCATACAGCATCCCATGGCAACCAGTGGGGCAGTCGCGAAACCGAATTCCTCGGCGCCGAGCATGCAGGCGATGGCCACGTCGCGGCCGGTCATGAGCTTTCCGTCGGCTTCGATGACGATCTGCTGCCGCAGGCCGTTCTGAATCAGCGTCTGATGTGCTTCCGCGACGCCCAGTTCCCACGGAAGGCCCGCGTTGTGAATGGAGGTCATCGGCGCGGCGCCGGTTCCGCCATCGTATCCGGAAATCAGGACAACCTGGGCGCCGGCCTTTGCGACGCCGGCTGCGATGGTGCCGACACCGGCCTCAGACACCAGCTTGATGGCGATCCTGGCCTTTGGATTGGCGTTTTTCAGGTCAAAAATCAACTCAGCAAGGTCCTCAATGGAGTAAATATCGTGATGCGGCGGGGGAGAAATCAGGGACACACCAGGTGTGGAGCAGCGGGTTCTCGCAATCCACGGGTAGACCTTTCCGCCCGGAAGATTTCCGCCTTCGCCAGGCTTTGCACCCTGCGCCATCTTGATCTGAATCTCTCTGGCGCTGATCAGGTAATCGCTGGTCACGCCGAAGCGTCCGGATGCCACCTGCTTGATGGCGGAGTTTTTCGTCGTTCCATAGCGGGAAGGGTTTTCTCCGCCTTCTCCGGAATTGGATTTTCCGCCGATCCGGTTCATCGCCTCCGCCATGCATTCATGGGCTTCCTCGGAAATCGAGCCGTAGCTCATGGCGCCGGTTTTGAAGCGCTTCACGATCTCAGACGCCGGCTCCACCTCGTCCAGAGGGATTCCTCCGTCCGGATCATAACGGAACTCCAGCAGTCCTCTTAAGGTATGCGGCTTCTTGGCGTAGTCCACCAGGCGGGAGTACTCGTGAAAAGCCTCCTCGTCATTGTCTTGGCAGGCTTTCTGAAGGAGCAGAATCGTCCTTGGGTTGTACATGTGGTCTTCTTTGTCCGGGCCGGAACGCAGGCGGTGGTCGCCCAGGCTGTTCAGGCGGGAGTCAAATCCGAGCCCCAGAGGGTCGAAGGCCTGATTGTGGTTCCATTCCACGCACTCTTCGATTTCCTGCAGTCCGATTCCTTCTACCCGGCTTGTCGTATTGGTGAAGTACTCATCAATGACTTCATGATTGATGCCGACGCATTCGAAGATTTGCGCGCCCATGTAGGATTGAATGGTAGAAATTCCCATTTTAGACGCAATCTTCACGATGCCGTGCAGCACCGCGTCGTTATAGTCATTGATCGCGGCAGACGGCTCCTTGTCCAGAAGTCCCAGGGAAACCATCTCCTCGATGCATTCGTGAGCCAGATAAGGGTTGACGGCCTGCGCGCCGTAACCGAGAAGGGTCGCGAAGTGGTGAATCGTCCTCGGCTCAGCGCTCTCCAGAATAATCGACACCGTCGTGCTCTTTTTTGTGCGCACCAGATAGTGCTGCAGGGCAGAAACCGCCAGAAGCGATGGAATCGCCGCGTGGTTCTCATCTACACCGCGGTCGGACAGAATCAGGATATTTGCCCCGTTCCGGTAGGCCCGGTCGCTGTCGACAAACAGGCGGTCCAGGGCGTTTTTCAGCGGCGACCCTTTATAGTAAAGAATTGGAATCGTCGCTACATGGAATCCCGGCTGGTCGATGTAGCGGATCTTCATCAGATCCATGGAGGTCAGAATCGGGTTGTGAATCTGCAGCTTTCTGCAGTTTTCCGGCGCTTCCTCCAGAAGATTTCCGTCCGTTCCGACATAAACCGTTGTATCCGTGATGATTTCCTCGCGGATTGCGTCAATCGGCGGGTTGGTGACCTGCGCGAAGAGCTGCTTGAAGTAATTAAACAGCGGCTGGTGCTTCTCCGACAGAACCGCAAGCGGCGTGTCCACACCCATTGCTGTGGTTGGCTCTGCGCCGTTTTCCGCCATCGGCAGCATGCACGCTGTTACTTCCTCATAGGTGTATCCAAAGGCTTTATACAGCCGGTCCCTGAGCTTCTGCGGCGATTTTTCGATCTTGCGGTTCGGGATCGGAAGATCCTTCAGGTAAATCAGATTCGCATCCAGCCATTCTCCGTAGGGCTTGCGGTGGGCGTAGTAGGATTTCAGATCCTCATCCTCGATGATTTTTTGCTTCAGTGTGTCCACCAGCAGCATTCTGCCCGGCTTCAGCCGGGACTTCTTCACGATTTTCTCTTCCGGAATGTCCAGAACGCCGACCTCGGAGGACAGGATCAGCGTGTCATCGTTGGTCAAATACCACCTGCAAGGACGCAGCCCGTTTCTGTCCAGCACGGCACCGACGCTGTCCCCGTCAGAGAATACAACGGCCGCAGGGCCGTCCCATGGCTCCATCATGGTCGCATAGTAATGATAGAAATCCCGCTTGGACCGGCTGATCTTCCGTTCATTGGCCCAAGGCTCAGGAAGAGTCATCATCACAGCCTGCGGAAGATCGATGCCGTTCATCATGAGAAATTCCAGCGTGTTATCCAGCATGGCCGAGTCTGATCCGTCGGGATCGATGACCGGAAGAATCTTATCCATATCCGTATCGGAAAGAACACTGCTGTGCATGGTCTCTTCACGGGCCAGCATACGGTCGATGTTGCCTCTGATGGTGTTGATTTCACCATTGTGCATGATGTAGCGGTAAGGATGCGCCCGCTCCCAGCTCGGATTGGTGTTGGTCGAAAAACGGGAATGAACCAGGGCGATGGCGCTTCTGCAGTCCGGATCCGTCAGATCCGGGTAGAACTTTCTCAGCTGAGAGACAAGGAACATTCCTTTGTACACAATGGTCCGGCTGGAAAATGACGGAATATAGGTGTTGTTATTGGAATGCTCAAAAACTCTCCTTACAATGTAGAGCTTCCGGTCGAAATCCAGTCCCCGCTTTACATCTGGCGGGCGCTTTACGAAGCACTGCATAATGACCGGCATGCAGGAACGGGCACGATCTCCAAGCACAGAAGGGTTGACCGGAACCTTTCTCCAGCCCAGGAAATCCATGCCTTCTTTATCCACGATGATCTCCAACATCTTCATGGCCTGGGCGCGTTTCAGATCGTTCTGCGGGAGAAACAGCATGCCCACGCCGTAATCCCGTTCCTGGCCGAGATAAAAGCCCTCTTCTTCAGCAGCCTTCTTCATCAGAAGGTGGGGGATCTGCAGCTGGATTCCGACGCCGTCGCCGGTTTTTCCGGAGGCGTCTTTACCTGCCCGGTGTTCCAGTTTTTCCACGATTTTCAGTGCGTCATCGACGGTCTTCGATGTCTTCTCCCCATGGATATTGACGATGGCGCCGATTCCGCAGGAGTCATGTTCAAATGACGGATCATACAGCCGGCTCTGGAAGCGGCCCTGATCCATCTGTCCGGACGCTTTTCCGTCCTGGTGGTGGGAATCCCTGACATCCGCTCCGGGACCGGATGAAAGGTGATTGTCTATCTGATTATTCTGATGATATTGCATCATATTCTGTACAGCTCCTTCCTGTCTGCAATGGAGTGTTTGGAGAAAAGTATAGCACAGCAGGGGAAGAATGTGAATATATATTTATTATCTTGAACGAAAATGCGAAATATTAATTAAGCGGCATGCCAGGATGCCGGAACTTGAAAAGGGAAAAACTGGAAATGCAGACGGAGGCTGATGAGAAAAGAATATGCTTTGAATGCTGCAAAAAGGTAGAAATAATTGTATAGCAGATGATACTTAAATTGAATGTGTTTTGATTCACAAATAATATTGGATATTTTATTGACTATAAACAAGTAACGGCGTATGATAATAGCATCCGAACAGGCAATGGTAAAATTAAAGTGTGTTGTGAATACACGAGGAGTGTTGATGCCGTTCGTGATAATCTTCAGTTATATTTATAACAATGTGAATAAATATTCAGCTGTGCAGAAAGGGGAGCATGACTGAAGCGGATTCACCAGGGAGGTGTATAGAAGGGAAAACAAGCGGACAGCTTTGAGCCATGAGGGAATGGTTTGAAAGCTGAGTAAAAAAGATTAGAGATTTTGAGTTCATGAAAGGGGAGCATGAAATGAAAATTAACGTCACCACCGTAGGATGGGTGTTAATTGCAGCAGCGCTGGTCTACTTCATGCAGGCGGGATTCGCCTTATGTGAAGCGGGACTGACCCGTGCAAAAAACACCGGCAACATCCTGATGAAGAATATGATGGATTTCTGTATTGGAACGCCGTGCTTCTGGCTTCTTGGTTTCGGACTGATGTTCGGAGGAACCGGAAAACTGATCGGAAGTTTTGATCCATTGATCAGAGGAACATATACCGCCGCAAACAGCGTGGTTCCACAGACTATGCCGTTATGGTGCTACGTCATCTTCCAGACCGTGTTCTGCGCAACTGCAGCAACCATCGTGTCCGGATCCATGGCAGAGCGTACCAATTTCAAGGCATACTGCGTTTATTCCGCCGTCATTTCACTTTTTGTCTATCCAATCAGCGGCCACTGGATCTGGGGCGGAGGCTGGCTCGGACAGCTGGGATTCCACGACTTCGCAGGAAGCACCTGCGTACACATGATTGGAGGCGTGATTGCCTGTCTCGGCGCCGCAATGCTCGGACCTCGTATCGGAAAGTATGACAAAGACGGAAATGCAAGGGCGATTCCGGGCCACAACATGACGGCCTGCGCACTGGGTGTATTCATCCTCTGGTTCGCATGGTTCGGATTCAACGGAGGATCTACTGTCGCCATGGATAAGGCCGGCGCCATCTCCGCGAGTCTGGTATTTATGAACACCAACCTCGCTGCAGCCGTTGCGACATGCACAACCATGATTCTCACCTGGATTCGTTACGGAAAGCCGGATGTTTCCATGACTTTCAACGCTGCACTTGCAGGACTGGTTGCCATCACAGCACCGTGCGACTGCGTATCACCGGTGGGAAGCTTTTTCATCGGCCTCGTCGCAGGAATCCTGGTGGTATTCAGCGTAGAATTCTTCGATAATAAGGTGAAGATCGATGATCCGGTCGGAGCAATCTCCGTACACGGAGCCAACGGAATCTGGGGAACACTTTCTGCAGGACTCTTCTCCACAGGCGCAGACGGCGTCGGAAAAGGACTCTTCTACGGAGGCGGATTCCACCAGCTCGGCATCCAGGCACTGGGAATTGTCAGTGTATTAGCTTACGTACTTATCGTTATGTTTATCGCATTCAAGATCATCGACAAGACCATCGGACTCCGTGTCCCGGCAGAAGTCGAGATCGACGGACTGGATATCCACGAACATGGACTTGCTTCCGCATACTCCGGATTCGCCATTACGGACGCCACCGACTACACCATGGACGTCAACGAAAACACCGACCTCGGTGAAGAAGACTATGAGAAGGCATCCGACGCGCAGATCAACGCCGCTGTCAAAGTGCAGAAAATCAACTCGCAGGCATCCGCCGCGGCAGGAGCAGAATCCGCCGTTACCGGCATGCATAAGGTGACGATTATCTGCAGAATGGAGCGCTTCGACCGCCTGAAGAAGGCATTGAACGAACTGGGCGTAACCGGCATGACCATGACCCAGGTCATGGGCTCCGGCATCCAGAAAGGCTCCACCGAACGTTACCGTGGCGCCGTCGTCGACAACACCCTGCTGCCGAAGATCAAGATCGACGTCATCGTCGGAAAGATCCCGGTCGACAAGGTCGTAGAGACCGCCAAGAAGTCCCTCTACACCGGCCATATCGGAGACGGAAAGATCTTCGTTTACAACGTCCTTCATGTTGTTAAGGTAAGGACCGGAGAAGAAGACATGGCCGCTCTGCAGGACGTAGAATAAGTCCTTCAGGGACAAAAACAAACAGCAAGGGATCATCCGGCATATCCGGATCATGGGAATAGTTTCTAAATAAACATTCTCTATTAACTCTCAAAACATAGATATCTTACCCAGTCCTTTGCGGTCAAGATAATCCTGCCCATCTTGTTAATCATAGGGACAGGCAAAAAAGCTGAACAGGACGGAGCGGCCGGCATATGCGAAACTGGCGCTCTGTCCTGTTTCTTTATGGTTTGTTTGGGACGGCTGCGTGACTAGAGGAAAAGCTCTGCAAGCGCAGCAGCACGGATGCTGAGCAAGCAGCTCCGGGAACTGGAAAGAGATGAAGTCATATCGCGGAAAGTCTATCCTGTTGTATCAAACAATAATAGCGGGGAATCTTGACAATCCCCGCTATTTTCATGCTTTTTAACTGTTCATGTACGTGCAATTAAAATGTGCACGTTTTAATCCGTTGAGGAACCACGATTATTTTATAATTCCGAAACTGATTTTTCTAAACTCCTGGCGGGCGTTTTGAAAACACTGGTAAAATCCCAAATGGCAACGCGCGGTTTTCCGTCTTGACCGGGTAAATTTTGTCCCTAAGCCCAGCCAGGGAAAATCGTCAGCAGGGTCGCGACGAGGAAGGCCGTAATCGCTGTGTTTAAAACGGTGCTGATGAATACGTATTTATAGGATTCCTTAATGGATACCTCCGCAATGCCTGTGGAGATGATGTAGCCCGGGTTGGTCGGCAGGGTATCCAGGGTCTGGCTGGAGAATACCGCAACGCGGTGCAGGGCGTTCATGCTGATTCCCATCTGCGCGAAGGTCTTCTTCATATATGGAAGGGACGCAGTAAGGCCGGCAGGACCGGATCCTCCGACTCCGGTGATGATGGAAATTACGATGACGACCTTATAGAGGCCCGGGAAACTGCTGTGGAGCAGACCGTGGGTTAATACCGGGAAGGCCGGGGACGCGGATGCAACGGCACCGATGCTTCCCAGAATGCCGACCTGAAGCACCAGCTGGGCAAACTGCATCGGAACCGGCTCCAGGAGCTTCACGAAGCCGTTGAGTCCGCCCAGATATCTCCAGAAGAGGACCAGGCAGAGAACGACGTTCAGAGCCAGAGCGGCGAGAATATTCCATTTAAACGCGTTGTAGCCGATGATGGTGGAAGCCATCGGGATGATGGAAATCAGCCAGTGCGGCTTTCTGCTGTCATCAGTCATTTTCAGCTCACGTTGCTGCGGTGTGTAGAGATGACCCCTTGCGATTTCCTTTTTTGCCAGATGGTTCATGACGGTGATGTTCAGAGCCAGAACGAAGGCGCCGCCGATAAATCCAGGAATCGGAGCAGCTATCGCCGAGGTGTGCAGGAACTGCGAAGCGATGATATTCTGATCGGACGTGGTGCCAGGCATGCTGCAGGAAGCTGTGGCCAGAGCACCCAGGACGATTCCGGGAAGCATGCTGCGCGGGATGCCGGACTTCTCGAATACGTCGGAAGCCACTGGCATAAGGATGAAGAGGATGACCACCGGGTTCAGGCCGCCGTAAGACAGGGTGACACCGATGGCGTAGACGATGAGGATGGAAAGCAGCGGGCTGAGCATGACAGGCTCGCTGCCGCCGGATTCTCTCTGACGTTTGCGCGCGCTGATGGTGAAGAGGCGGTACAGAGCATCCGCCACCGACCGCGCTGCGCCGCTGGTTTCATAGAAGGCTGCGATCAGACATCCCATGAGAGTCGGGCCCGCCATCGCCGTGATGTAGGTACAGACACCGGGAAGCATGACCTTGTTGACCGATTTAATGACCGGCATGCCGTTGAAAACCATGATGATCAGACAGCTGATCACGCCCAGCAGAATCACGTTGATTCCTTTGTAGGCAAAATAAATCAGGAAGGCGACTGCAAGGATAATACCGATAATTCCTAATGCAGAAGACATAAAATCTCCTTTCATAACCAAAAAATGTGATAATAATTTGTGAATACGCACAATAAATGACGCGTTTTCAGTATAACGTATAAACAGCTTGTGCGTAAAGGAAAATTGTTTGAAAAGAATATGAAAAAATCTGTTGACATCGGAGCTGATACGCGGTAGTATAAATAACGTTCCAAGCGCAAGGGTGTTCGGGACACAGGAAATCGTTTCTGTTTTTACAGAATTTCTTCAGACCATATGATGCGGATGAAAAAAGTTCTTGACAAGCTGATCGATTTCATGTAAACTTAATAAATGTGTTCAGGAGTTCAGATCCTGACAATGAAGATGGGCGCTTAGCTCAGCTGGGAGAGCATCTGCCTTACAAGCAGGAGGTCATAGGTTCGAGCCCTATAGCGCCCACCATTTTCATCATTCTGATCAAGCGCCGGAGAGTCGGCGGGGTAAGAATGAGCGGATGGCCAAGTAGTTCAGTTGGTTAGAATGCCAGCCTGTCACGCTGGAGGTCACCGGTTCGAACCCGGTCTTGGTCGCCAATATATGCTGGCGTGGCTCAACGGTAGAGCAGCTGATTTGTAATCAGCAGGTTGAGGGTTCGATTCCCCCCGCCAGCTCCATTCAAACTTATTTGAACGTAGAATTATGAATATCGAGGGATGCCCGAGTGGCTAAAGGGGGCGGACTGTAAATCCGTTAGCTTAGCTTACGATGGTTCGAATCCATCTCCCTCGACTTTTGCGGAAGTGGCTCAGGGGTAGAGCACCGCCTTGCCAAGGCGGGGGTCGCGAGTTCGAATCTCGTCTTCCGCTCCAATTAAACATGCGGATGTAGTTCAATGGTAGAACCTCAGCCTTCCAAGCTGATGGCGTGAGTTCGATTCTCATCATCCGCTCCATTTTTATGGGCTCTTAGCTCAGCTGGATAGAGCAACGGCCTTCTAAGCCGTGTGTCCGGAGTTCGAATCTCCGAGGGCTCATTCTTTTTATACTTAATATACCCGGGGTTCAGTGGGGTATAGCCAAGTGGTAAGGCAAGGGACTTTGACTCCCTCATACGAAGGTTCGATTCCTGCTACCCCAGTTGTATGACCCATTAGCTCAGGTGGCAGAGCACTTGACTTTTAATCAAGGTGTCCCGAGTTCGAATCTCGGATGGGTCACCAAACCTTATTAAATGGGTAAATAGTTCCCACGTGGAGAGGTGTCCGAGTGGTTTAAGGTGTCGGTCTTGAAAACCGATGTCCGTTAAGGACCGTGGGTTCGAATCCCACCCTCTCCGCCATAGAAAATTCCATATCGAGATGCTGTAAGCCTTTTGTGGAGAAGTACTCAAGTGGCTGAAGAGGACGGTTTGCTAAACCGTTAGGGTTCGTTATTAGGGCCGCGCGAGTTCGAATCTCGCCTTCTCCGTTGAAATTTGTAGGGGTATAGCTCAGTTGGTAGAGCAGTGGTCTCCAAAACCACGTGCCGAGGGTTCAAATCCTTCTGCCCCTGCCAATTTTTTTCTGAATACATTGCAGCAGCCGGAAGATTAACGGGGTGTAGCGCAGTTTGGTAGCGCAACTGGTTTGGGACCAGTGGGCCGCGGGTTCAAATCCTGCCACCCCGACCATTTACTTTATGGGCCATTAGCTCAGCGGTAAGAGCATCCGGCTCATAACCGGCAGGTCCTTGGTTCAAACCCATGATGGCCCACCATAATTTAATCAGAGAAAGATATGCTCAGATAGCTCAGTCGGTAGAGCAAAGGACTGAAAATCCTTGTGTCACTGGTTCGATTCCAGTTCTGAGCACTTTTTGTGTAATAGAGGAAGTAAATTAGAAGCTTGAGAAATCAATGCTTTGAAAGTTTACCTCTTTTTTTATTGTTTTTTGTATGGAAATGAAATTTGACTTTTATGCAATGATATGAATAAATAACTTGCTTCTGAACTTGCTTTTGAAGAATCATCGCAGACTTACCTCAATTCGGATATGTAGTCATATGTGCAAAATTGCCTATTCAGCTTTTGCGAACATTGTTGTACTCTATCGATTGTTTCATACTCTCACTTTTATTCGTGTTTTTCGTTAGGATTATGTGTTCCTTTTCGTGTTTTCTTGTTACACTTCCGTTTATCAGTTGATTCGCTTGTCGTAGGGCGAGCTGATTCAGCGTTCTTTAATTCTGCATTCCGAAAGTAATTCTCATTAAACTGATCGACAGAAGCATTCCCGTATGGTCCAGTTGCTTGCAGCATTTTGCGCAATCGATCTATAATCTTTTTGTTCATCTTAATCTCCTTTCTGTTAGCCCTTCATTCTATATTAGCATACCAGCATAATGCTTCTGAAACAATAAAATCGTTCTTGATTTTATCCTCACTGTCAGACGCTCTGGTGATTTTATCACAGTAAGCGGCAAATAGCACGTGTTTTGACTAGAAAAGCCACCGTCGTTCCGGTGGCTTTTTGAATGGATTTTATGCACTTTCGGGTTCCATCTCCTCAGGTTTTGGTATATCAGGAGCAGAACATTTTTCTTGAACTGCATCGCTCCAGGGCAGAAGATCATCCATGAACTCCAGGTTCGTGTCGTCCATATGCCTGAGCATTTGTTCCAGAATATATTTGTAATACTCATAGGGAACCAGATTGTTGGCCTTGGCCGTTTCTGTAATACTGTACAGCACAGCGCTGTTCTGAGCTCCCCGCACGGTATCGATGATATGCCAGCTGTTTCGGCCCGTACAGAACGGGCGGATTGCTCTCTCGGCGGGATTGTTGTCGAGCGGCACATCCGGATCATCCAGAAAGGTCTTCAGCGCGCCTTCCCGTTTCAGGGCATACGAAAAAGTCTTTGCTATACTGCTTTTCGGAGCAACTTCAGGCTATTTTGCTCTGCACCAGTCAACAAAGGCATCGACATGTTTCCGTACCGCCAGATTACGTTCCCGTCTGCGTTCTTCCCGGTCCAGATCCCCGAGGGCGTTATCCAGCTGATCGATCACGGCAAAGGGAAGCTGTTTCCGTGTGGAAGTTCTTCCAGACGTCTCTGATCAGAAACTCCGGCTGATTTTGGAGGTGATGAGCCATGCTTAATGATCTTGATGCAGGAAAACGCAGTGCCGTTTTCCTTGCCTGCGGATATACAGATCTTCGCAAAGGAATTGACGGACTGGCAGAAATCGTACAGGAGCAGTTTGAAATGAATCCATTTGTCGGGAGCACATTGTTTCTTTTCTGCGGAAGACGGTGCGACCGAATCAAAGGACTGCTCTGGGAAGGTGACGGTTTTCTTCTTCTCTACAAAAGACTTGAGGACGGACGGTTTCAATGGCCAAGGACAGAAGAAGAAGTAAAGAAAATTACCCCGTAGCAGTTCCGCTGGCTGATGGAAGGACTCACCATTTATCAGAAGAAAGTTGTCCGGAATGTGCATCCAAAGAGAATTGTGTAAACGCTGGAATTTCAACAAAAAAAGACCTGAAGAAAATGCGCTTCAGTTTTTTTGATGGGCCGGAAATGGAAAATGAAGACCTGAAAAAACCGATAATGAAAAAACTGAACAGCATGAGTTCTGAGGAAAAAGACCAGCTGATTCTTTCTCTTCTGCAAGAGAATGAGCAGCTTACCGATCAGCTGAGCCAGCTCCGGATGCAGATGTTTGGCCGCCGCTCAGAGAAGACTCCAGAGGAGCCGGACGACCGGCAGCTGAAGTTCGTTTTCAACGAGGCGGAAGCGGCCGCTGGAGATCAGCCTCTGCAGGAAGAGACTGAGGAAGAAGAAACTTCAGAGGGGCAGCCGGCGAAATCTGAGCCAAAGAAAAGCAGAAAGAAAAAAGGCCGCAGAAAACCAGATTTCTCCAAAATGCCGGAAGCAGAAGCTACATGTGGGTCAACCGGAGCAACATCAACGATGATCATCCGGTAATTCTCTTTGATTACCATAAAACCCGGAAGACCGACTGCCTGAGAAAGTTTGTCAACGGATTTCATGGTGTGATTGTCAGTAACGGGTATGCTTCTTACCATCAGCTGGAAAAGGAGATGCCAGAATCCATTACATCTGCAGGATGCTGGGTGCATGTCCGACGAAACTTCTTTAACATCATCAAGGCGGCCGGAGGTAAGGACCGGAAAAGGCAAAGTACACCCTGGCAGAGGAAGGAGTACAGAGAATCGCGGAAATTACGCATCGGGATAAGGAACTTCTGAAAATCCCGGAAGAAAATCGAAAAGAAGAAGACATCCAGGCTTTGCGCGAAGCGACAGAGTCCTTCTTTGCATGGGCTCAGCAGCATCTGAATGAAGTACCGGGCGGAAGCAATATCGGAAAGGCATTCAAATATGCACTGAACCGAAAGAAGAGTCTGGAAGTGATCCCCCAGCACCTGGAAGATACGAACCTGGTCTTTCTGGATGACCTGCTCCCGTGGAGCGAAGAAGTGCAAAAGCGCTGCCGGTCAAATCTGGAAAAGGAAAAAACAGAGAATTAAAGAACAACAACGGCGCTGGCCAGGCAATGCAATGCCTTCATAGCGCCGTTATTTTTTCAATGTACTGTTCTGCGACCGTTTACGTTGTCTTAGAGATCATAGCCAGTTTAGCCGCAAGTTCAAACGTGACCGCAGGACTTTGAAGCATTTTCATCACTCGCATAATTGTGAATCGGGAAACTCGTCTTCCTGGATCTGCAAATGGGTTTGGTTCTGAGAAAGAGTGTTTGCAGGTAGTACAGGAATATCTGCGTTTGTTGTAGACAAGTGTGGTATCTACGTCATTTAGGATTGCGTGAGAAAGTGAACATTGCCTGTAAGCATGAATCTTGCTGGTCAAGCTGCTAACGAGCTGGTCAGTTTCTGGCCGGCTCGTTTTTCTGTACATTAACTTGACCTAATCAATTCTGTTCATCTTAAACTTATGTGCATCCGGAATCTCCCGGTCGGTGTATTTTTCGTCCGTTTTTCCGAGGAGAAGAGATCCCGTTGGGGTGAAGCCCTCAGGCAGATTTAATCTTGCCAGGAGATTTTTGTCCTGGACAAGGGCTCTGGTGGCGCCGTAGATGTCGCAGTGGCCGAGGCCTTCTTCAACGGCGGTCAGGGACATGTTCTGCAGGATCATGGCGACGTTGGCACTGGCGACATTCCCCTGGGCATTGGAAGAGACGACAATCAGCATCGGTGCGCCGTACAGCGGGTGCAGCGATGGATTGCCGAAAAATTTCGCGGCATTGGCATCGATGGCGTCCAGAAGTTCCTTGTTCGTGATGACGGTCAGATGAATGCTGTCGTACTTTCCCATACCGATCGGAGATTCATAGGCAGAAGTAAGAATCTTCTGCAGCTGTTCTTCGGTAATTCCCTCGCCAGTGTAAGAACGTACGGATTTTCTGCGGTTTATTGCTTTATCTAATTCCATAGATGAATTCCTCCTTTTCCTATTATTCCCATAATAATAGTAGTTTCTCACTGACTGTGTCAAGCGCAGAGGCTGAGAAGCTGCATTGGACAAAATTCAAACGGCGGCGGGAATAACGGAAATGCTGCGCCGCGGAAAGGCAGGAATGCCCTGAAATGACATCATGGCTGACCGCAGCTGCCTTACAGCCTTTTCCTGTTCCAGCGGAAGTGGAAATAGAGCACTTCCATGATGCATGTGGCCATCCATCCAACCGGATAGCCGAAACCGACGATGGCAGCCGTGTTCGCCACGAATCTGGTGATGAAGAAGAGGTAGACCTGGCGGCAGGCAACATAACCCAGCAGCATAATTACCATAGGTCCGATGGAATCGCCACGGCCGCGGAGTGCGCCTGCCAGCGTATGGTTAATGCAGTTGAACAGGACAAAATATATGATCAGGCGGACAAATAATGTTCCACTCTGGATGACGGCCGGGTCGGATGAGAAAAGCCGGATCGCGTATCTGGCGAAAATCCACACCATGGTTGCAATTGATGCAGTGATGGTCAGAGTCTGCAGAATCACCGTGCGTGTTCCGCGGTTTGCCCGCTTAATATCGTTTGCGCCGATGTTCTGGCTCACAAATGTAGTTGACGCCATGGCCATACTCATGATCGGGAGCATAACAAACTGATCCAGTTTGTTATAGCAGGCCCATCCTGCCATGACCGTCGCTCCGAAATGGTTGATGTAGCCCTGGACGAAGACATTGGAAAATGAGGTGATGACGGCCTGAAATCCGGTCGGAAGTCCAAGAGCAAGAATTTTCTTCAGCGTCGCCGGATGAATCTGTATGTCTTCAATCGTAAACCGGTAGATGTCCTTCGTGAAGAGCAGAAGAAGCAGGGTCAGAGCGGCGGAAATGAACTGGGACAGGATGGTTGCCCAGGCAGCTCCTGCGATCCCCATATGAAATCCACAGACGAAAAGCAGGTCCAGAACGATGTTCAGAAGGCTGGTCAGAATAAGAAAATAAAGTGGCCGGGTAGTATCGCCGACGGCACGGAGAATGCCGCTTCCCATGTTATAAATCAGAAGGCCTGTGATGCCTCCGAAATAAATCCGGAGATAAGCTGCTGCTGGCTTGAATACATTTGCAGGCGTATTCATCAGATGCAGGAGGGGATGGACCAGCAGAATTCCTGCAGCAGTGAATACGATGCAGAGCAGAAATGTTGCCGCCATAGTGGTTTCGATGGCGGTGTGCAGCGATTTCTGGTTTTTCGCACCGAAAAAATTGGCAATGACGACTCCGGCACCGACAGAGAAACCGTTGAAAAAGAAAATGGCCATATATACAATTATCGTTGTCGCTCCGATCGCCGCCAGAGCTCTGGTGCCGACGAAATTGCCGACAACGATGGAATCGACCGCATTATAGAGCATTTGAAATACGTTTCCGACCATCAGCGGCAGAGCGAACTGGAGCAGTTCCTTCCAGATCGTGCCGGTGGTCATGTCTCTTGTATTCGATTTCTTCATGGATGAGTATTCGTCTCCTTTTAATATTAACAGTACTGATGGGCAACGGGCCGCGTCGGGGCTGTTATTCTCATAACCCATTATTTTAACATCATCAGAAGACAAAAGAAAGCCTGCAAGTCCGCATGTGCTGCCCCGTTATCTGACAAAAGATAACAAGACCGCATTCGTCATTTATCGAACAGGCATTGTCAAAGGCGCGCAGGCAGGTGCGGCAAAGGGGTGATGTACCAGCTGCCACGGAAATTGTCCTGAAGCAGGCAATATTTGTATAGGGAATATATTGCCTCACATAAAGAATCAGGGTACAATGGTTTTAATAGTTTTCAAGGAGGACTGCCTGTTATGTTGAGAATTGAAAATCAAGCAATAATTTTTGCATTACTTAGTAAATATACCTTTCTTGCCCTTGGAGAATCAGGAAGGGAACGTGCACATGAGGTCATTCAGAAGGGGATGATCCGCTATGGAAGGGAGCGCGGCATGCGTATGGCTGCCCGTGCGCGCAATAACGGAGACCCGGTGAAGCTCTGGACCAATCAGGCCTACGGAGAATGGAAGCCTGATTACGACGGACAGATGGAGTTCGGAACGCTCAGAAAAGAGCCGACCTGTCAGACTTACATCAGTAAATGCGCCTGGTGTGAGGCCTGGAAAAAATATGACCTTCTGGAATATGGAAGAGAATACTGTGTAAATGTCGATGCTGCTGTTTATGAAGGTTTCGGAACCGGAAATGTCTGTACCCCTCAGGGAGATCCGATGAGCTGGGGCGGAAAGCAGTGTGAATTTGACTGGGGAACACAGTTGTCGGAAGAGGACAGTGAGAAGCTGGCGGAGAAGAAGAAAGAGCTCGGCACATCGTGTATGAAAGACTTCACTTACCATACTGCACACATCTATTATACGGTGAGCGATGTTATTCGTGAGGAACTTCCGGATCAGGCCGAGAAAATCATTGCATCTGCGGAGAGAGACTATATCAGCCTGTTCGGGGAAGACGAGTTTACGCCGCTGCTGCACTTCACGCCGGCAGATTTCCTGCATGTATAATTTCATAAAAATGTTGATTTTGTCTGCTTCTGGATGAAGATAACCGGAGAGCAGAAGAAATAAAAAGGAGGATATGAAACAAATGAAATTCGGAGTACTGGGATTTGGAAACATGGGAAGCGCCATTGTAAAAGGTGCTGTGAATAAAGGTGTATTAAAGGCACAGGATGTCTGTGTCTATGATCCAAAGGATTCTGCAGCATCTGCGGCGGAGGACTTCGGCCTGGAGTTGAAAGGGTCGGTAAAAGAGCTTGCAGAAGCCAGTGATATTATTCTTCTGGCAGTCAAGCCGCAGCAGTATGTCCAGACCTGCACAGAAGCAGAAGGCGCAATGGATGGTAAGTCAGTATTTTCCATTGTCGCAGGTACAAGTGTTGAAAAACTGCAGCTGGCAATCAAAGGTGCGCCGAGAATTCTCAGAATCATGCCGAACACACCGGCACTGGTATTCGAAGGAGCATTTGCACTCTGCAGCGAGAATGATCTGAAGGATGAAGAAAAAGAGTTTGCACAGAAGCTGTTTACCAGTATCGGCATCGTAGAATGGGTGAAAGAATACGATATTGATGCAGTCTGTGGACTTTCCGGAGGCGGCCCGGCTTATGTTGCCATGTTCATCGAGGCCCTTGCAGACGGCGGCGTCAAAGAAGGCCTGACCAGGGATGTCGCCTATAAACTGGCTGTCCAGACGGTACTGGGATCAGCGAAACTGATTATGGAAAAAGGCATGCATCCGGGTGCGTTAAAAGATATGGTCACATCCCCGGCCGGAACGACCATCGAAGGAACAGAGGCGCTGGAAGCCGGTGCTTTCCGCTACAGTGTTATGCAGGCAGTTGTTCAGGCAACGGAAAGATCAAGAGAGCTGTAAGTTTCTCAGGTGTTGAAAGATTATATCCAGAAAAACATGGTTGATCGGATATAGAAAATGATCAACCAGTATAGTTAAATTTAAAGCCGCCAGCATCAGTTGACGGCTTTGATCAGCTGAGCTAATGAACGAATAATATTACTATTTTGCTTCAGGAGGTAATCAATATGCTTATCGTAAACACAGACTACATCACTGGAAAAGAATTGGAAATGCTGGGAATGGTGCGCGGAAGCACGATTCAGTCTAAAAACATCGGCCGTGACTTTACACAGGGCCTGAAGGGACTCGTCGGAGGGGAACTCGGCGCTTATACGGACATGATGAATAAAGCCCGGGACATCGCAACCCAGAGAATGACAAAAGAAGCGGAAGCGCTCGGTGCAGACGCGGTTATCAATGTACGATACGCCACTTCAGCCATAATGCAGGGTGCGGCGGAGGTCATGGCCTATGGAACGGCGGTGAAGTATAAGTAGTGTACAGAAGCTGACAGCAAAGGTACGAAAATTTCGTGAAGGCAGAGACTACAATGTAAATAGATCAAAGGGAACAGATGTGATTCGAAAAGATAACAGATCTGCGCATCTCTTCCGTGAGTTAAATATTGTAACCGCTGTAAAATTAAATATGATAATAAAGGAGAAACAATGGAAAAGAAGAGATTGTTTCATTCACGAATTCGTACTGCTTTACTGACGACGACACTGGCTGTAGTGCTGGTAATGTGTTTCACTGCTGTTCATGCTCATGCCAGCACGGAGAATCAGCACGCGTCGTATAAGAAACTGATTCATGAGTACCACCTGGCTCTGGCCGGGAAAAAGATCAACCGGTCGGTCATAACACCTGCACAGTCGGGCTTGGAAACCGGAGGCATCTGCCATTGGAAGGGCAGCAGACTTATCATCCCAAAACCAGTGTCTGCCAATAAACCGCGTCTTGCGTACACATATGTCGACATTGATCACGATGGACAGGATGAAATTGTGTTCAGCCAGATGCCATCCTCAACGGATCCGGGCTGTCTGAATTCACTCTGGACTGTAAAGTCCGGAAAGGCTGTGCCGGTAATCCATTCGACATACCGTAATCCCTTCGAAATTCTCAGCAAAAAGGGATACCTTATGAAGGAGCAGAGCGGTGGAGTGGATACCATATACACAAGCTTCTACCGTCTTTCCAATGGAAAGCTGACGAAAGTATGCGTAGCAAAGAAGGATGGAAATCACTTCCATAAAAATAGCAGAAAAATTTCCAGGACCGCATACAAGAAGCTGATGAAAAAGTACGGCCATCCGCGTACAATCAGCTCCGGCTGGACAAGGGTAAAGTAATACCCTTGTCTGGTTTGAACCAGCGCATGTCACAGAGAGCTTTGGCATAATGCACCCTGCTCTTGATTCCCCTCTTGAAAACCGGTATAATATAAACAGATCGGGAAAGTTTACGAAGTCGTGAATTTTCCTCTTACATGTATGGAGCCGCCAGAGGACTGATTTTCTCATCAGCCGGGCGGCTTCCTTGCTACTTTGGCTTTTGTCTATGGGGAAATGCTTCGGTGTGATGAAGCCAGTTTGATCCTTATGGACAGAGATGGCAGAAAAATTGCGCAGATTCAGGAAAGAAGATGTGAAGAAGCGATGAGATTTCGAAAATCAGTAACGATATGCAAGGGTGTGCGGGTGAATTTCTCGAAATCGGGGACGAGTCTAACGGTCGGGCCGCGCGGCGCCTCGATAAATTTCGGGAAGAATGGAACCTATCTGAATACGGGAATTCCGGGCACCGGTCTCTATGACCGGCAGAAGATCGGTGGCGGAAAGAAGAAAGCGCCATCACAGCGCAGGCAGAAGGCCGGGACGGGAACGACGATGTATCCGGAACCGGTCGGAGATTTCCGCCTGGAGTATAAGACGGACGGCACGGTGGACATCTATAACCCTGAGACGGGGGAATTAATTCTCGACCCGTCGGTGATCCGGAAGATCAGAAGGACGCCGGAGTACAACGAAGGGGTTGCAAAGCTGGCAGCTAAACTCCTGCGTGAGGAAAATGAGCAGACTGAGGAAATTCTGAATATTTACAAGAAGTCCTGCGAAGTGTACTCGACGGAGGCTTATGAGAAGCAGCTTGCGGAGATGAGGCCGCAGCAGGCGGCAGAATGTGAGCCGTACCCTGTTCCTCAGCCGACAAAGGATGAACTGGCGGCGAAGTTACGGGCTGAGGCGGTAACGTCCATCAAGACGATGAAGTTCTGGAAGAAGGACGAAATGGTCGAAGAATACGTTCAGGAGCGTCTGCGCCAGCGGCTGGCAGATTCGCTGATCGAATGGAAGAAAGATAAGGATGCGTTTGATCAGAAGGAACAGGCCCGCATGGATGCGGAAAACCAGCAGTATCAGGAGGAGTACCAGCGCCAGAAGAAGCATCTTCAGAAGCTGCTCGCCAATGACCCGCAGACCATTGACCAGAATCTGAACAGCTGGGTAGAAGGCGCGGAAATGCCTTTCGAGTTTCACATTGATTACGACCTGCAGGGAGATTCTCTGCATGTCGACCTGGATCTTCCGGAGATTGAAGATATGCCGCAGACTTACGCGCAGAAGCTGACCAGCGGCATCGTGAAAGTGAAGGATAAGTCACAGGTGAAGGTCAGATCGGACTATTACCAGTGTGTTCTGGGTCTGGGACTGTGTATTGCGACGCACTTTTTCAGCCTTGCGCCGGGCGTGCAGATGATCGTGATGTCTGCCTACACGCAGCGTCGGGACAACACCGGCCGCCTGAAGGATGATTACATCTACTCCGTCAAATTCCGCCGGGAGGATATGATGAATATGGATTTTAAAAAGGATGTGGACGAACTGTTCTTTAAGAATGAAAACGTCTGCAACGTTCTGCACGATAAGAGTTTCAAGGCCATTGTGCCGTTTTAACGCGGTGATGCAGTGAATTTGAGGAATATGCAGACTTCAGGCGGCCTGAAGTCTGAAATTTGAAAGAGAGTGGAAAACATGAGTAAGCAGAAACATTCGTTTTCGTGGAAAGTGAAAAAATCGCTGTGGGCGCTGACTTCCCTGCTTTTTCTTGCATGGGTTGGATTCTTCTACATTGGTAACAAGGCTGATAATAAGAAATGGAAATTTGCAGGAGTTGTATATATCATCACCCAGTTAGGGACCGTTATTCTTTCTTTGCCGTTTAAGAATGGCAGCCCGGTGGATAATGCTTTATTTAGTATCTGGTTTGCCATGTATTTCGTAGGAATCATTCATTCCATTCTCACGATCAGGCCTTATCTCAGATTTTGTGAAGAGGCTGAGAATGGCTTTTCGGATGCCGATCCAGCGACGGCGAGGCCGGCATCATTGAATACGCCGGATTCTTCGCAGCAGACCCCGCTTTCGCATGCGGAATCAGATCTGGTGCCGAAGATGCAGGAAGCAAGGTATACAGAACCGGGTTATTCAGCAGTTCCGGAAGACTATGTACCTTCCGACGCCTTTGCGGATGCTGCTCAGGCGGCTGAAGCTCAGATGCAGGGAGCTGCTCCTGATGATGCAGAAACGGACAAAGCAGCAGAACGGTCTTCAGCAGATGCACAGCCAGCCGGCGCAATCAGTCCGCAGAGTGCAGGGATCGTCAGCCTGAGCAGCTGCACAGCCGGCCAGCTGGCCGCCCTTCCGGGCATGACTGCTGAAAAAGCGGAACGCGCGCTCGCTTACCGGCACGAAAACGGCGGATTTCTGTCCATTGACGAATTCATTGCCGTTGCTGACGTGCCGGTCCAGGAGGAAGAAAAGCTTCGCGCGCGGATTATACTCGGATGACGGCAATGGAGCACATGACGGATTGACGAGTTTTCTGTAAAGTTTTTCAGAGAGGCTGGAATTTTCTCGGCCCCGAGTGGATAATATTCTCGCACGACATAAAAACGGACGGATGAAGAATCGCCGTCTTCAAGTGCCCGTATATAGAATAACAGTAGATATAGAATGTGAATGGGACACGTGTCTGGCTCAGGGCCTGAGCGTGTTTCCGGCAGAAAAGGGGAAAATCTTGGGAAAGCTGTATTTTGTCAGACACGGGGAAACCGTGTGGAATGTGGAAAATAAGATCTGCGGGGCGACGGACAGCCCGCTGACAGACCGCGGCCACGAGCAGGCGCGGGAAACGGGACGTGTGCTGAAAGAGAAAATGGATGCCGGGAAAATCCATATCGACGAGATCCTGACTTCGCCGCTGAGCAGGGCGTACGACACGGCAAGGGAAATTTCAGATATCACAGGAGTGCCATTCAGAGTCGAACCGCGGCTGATGGAGCAGAACTTTGGAAAATGGGAATCTACACCGAGGAATGGCCGGGCCTTCCGCCGGGCAAAAGAGAATTTTATTGACAGCTACAATGGCGGTGAGTCCATGCTCCGTGTGGCGCAGCGGATTTACAACCTGCTGGACGATCTGAAAAAGCAGCCGGAGAAAACCTGTCTTCTGACCGCCCATAACGGGATTTCCAGGTTTATTGAATCCTATTTCCGAGACATGACCAATGCGGAGTTTGCGGGATTCGGCATCCGCAACGCGGAAGTCAGAGAGTATGAGTTTTAGGAGGGGCTGCGTATGAGTGAACCAATTATCACGATGCGGGGAATTGTAAAGAAATACCACATCGGAAAGCCGAATGAGCTGGAAATCCTGCATGGCATCGACATGGACGTGCAGGAGGGCGAGTTTGTGTCTATCGTCGGTGCGTCCGGCGCAGGAAAATCAACGCTGATGAACATTATCGGCGTGCTGGACCGTGCGACGTCAGGCAGTTATACCCTGGCAGGGACAAAAATTGAATCTTGCAAGGATAAAGAGCTTTCTGCGATCCGAAGCCGGAAAATCGGTTTTGTGTTCCAGAATTTTAATCTGATCCAGAAAATCAGTGCGCTGGAAAATGTTGCGCTTCCCATGATGTATGCGGGCCTTCCGCGAAAGAAAAGAATGGACCGCGCGGCGGAACTTCTGGATCTGGTGGGGATGAAAGAACGCATGAAGCATAAGCCGACGGAGCTTTCCGGCGGCCAGATGCAGCGTGTAGCGATTGCCCGCGCCATGGCCAATGACCCGGACATTATTCTAGCTGACGAGCCGACCGGCGCCTTGGACAGTAAAACCGGCGCTTTAGTTATGAAAATTTTCCACCAGCTGAATCAGAAGCAGGGGAAGACCATTGTCCTGATTACGCATAACAACGACCTGGCAGAAGAAACCGACCGGATTTATGACATGTCAGACGGGCGTTTTGTGTCTGTACGGACTCTGAACGATGGAAAGGAGGCGCGCTGATGAGAAATCTCGGAGAAAATATCCGCTCTGCCTGGAGCGGAATCTGGTCCAACAAGCTGCGTTCCATCCTGACCATGCTGGGCATCATCATCGGAATTGCTGCCGTTATTGGAATTACAACTGTTGGAAATGGTCTGGAAAATTCTGTGATGAGCAGCATGAGTTCCATCGGAGCAAAAAACGTATCTTTTATGGTTCGCGCAAGGCACAGCGGCGGCTCCGGCTCCATGGATGTCAGCTCCATACTTGGAAAATCCGGAACGACCATGAAGAAAAAAGACCTGGTCACGGATCAGATGCTCTTTGGGCTGAAAGAAAAATACGGGTCACAGATCAGTAAAATCGGAATCTCTGAGTCCGCTGGAAGCGGCAGGGCTGTGCGTATGTCTGATTCCGGAAAGTACGCCTACGTCTCTCTGACCGGCGTCAATCACGGTTACACTTCCGTGGAAGGCCTGAAAATCCAGAAGGGGCGGACGATTGCTGCATCAGACTCCGGGTATTCTGCGGTCGTATCCAGCAAACTGGTGAAGAATCTGTATCATGGAAAGACAAAGGCCGCACTCGGGAAGAAGATACAGGTATCGATTAACCATAAAACATATACGTTTACAATCGTTGGCGTCTATAAGTATGAAGAATCACAGATGCAGATGTCCGGATCCCAGGAAGGCGGCGGGTCTGATCAGGATCTGACTACGCAGATGTTCATTCCGATGAGTACTGCAAAACAAATTTCCGGCGCGGACAGCGGCTATTCCAGCTTTACCGTGAAAACCAGGACTTCCGCCGACAGCGAAAAGTTCGCAAAGAATGCAGAGAATTTCCTGAATCAGCAGTACTATAAAGGAAACAGCGATTTTCATGTCGCTTCCTTCAGCATGGACGCTATGCTGGATGCCATGAAGGATATGATGGCGAAAATCGAGCTTGCCCTTGCACTGATCGCGGGAATTTCCCTTCTGGTCGGCGGAATCGGCGTCATGAATATCATGCTGGTTTCCGTCACCGAGAGGACGCGGGAAATCGGAATCCGCAAGGCCATCGGCGCGACAAACGGGGAAATCCGCATGCAGTTCGCCGTGGAAAGCATTATTATCTGTCTGATCGGCGGATTTTTTGGAATTATTCTCGGTGCATTGCTGGGAAATGTTGCCAGTGCGGTGCTCGGCGTGAAGGCGGTCACCAGCATGAGCAGTATTCTCATCGCCGTTGGCGTCTCCTTTGCGATCGGCATTTTCTTCGGTCTCTACCCGGCGAGCCGGGCGGCAAAACTCAATCCGATCGACGCGCTGCGTTTTGAGTAGTGCGGCCGCTTATTTCAGTTTGACTCCTTGCCGGATGATCTTCTGTATCGAAATGGAAAAGTAGTGACTGATTACACCCGGCATCCTCAAAAAGCTGGAGAATTCAAAAGACCTCATAAACAAAAGGTTATGCCCGAAGATGCGCCGATAATTGATCGCCTGATCAGAAATACCTACAAAGTCTTGTTTACCCGAGGCCAGAAAGGGTTATATCTTTACGTGATGGATTCGGAGCTGAAAAAGCATGTTCTGGATAAAATCAAAGAACTTCAACGGTTTAACAAATGTAAGCCGGAAAAGTCAGATAAACAGAATCGTAAATAATTGAATAAAAGTAGGAGAAAATATGAGTAATGCAATCCGACCATGCACAATGGAACACCTCGTACGTTATGGGGAAATCTATGCTGCGGCCTTTTCCGGTGAGCCGTGGAATGATCCGTGGAAGCCGGAAAGGGCACAGATTCACGTAAAGGAAATCCTGGAATCCGGTAATTCCTACGGACTGGAATATGTTCTGGATGGAAATGTCGTCGGTCTGCTCCTTGGTACTTCCATGCTGTTTCATTTTGGCCGGACCTTTGAAATCAACGACTTGGCAGTAGATCCGGGATATCAGGGGCACGGCATCGCATCGCAGCTGCTGGACCGCTGCCTGGCAGATATGAAAGAGCGAGGAATTGCAGCGGTGCACCTGATCACCGCCAGTGAGGGAAAACTGCCTGTGTACTATGAAAAGCACGGCTTTAAAAAAGAAAAAAGGCTGACTCTGATGGGGATGGATTTGTAGATGAGTAAAGAATATACATTCAAAGCCGTCCTTCATGAAAATGAAGAGGGAGGCGGCGCGTACGTAATTTTTCCCTGGAACATCCGTGAGGAATTCGGGAAAGGCCGCATCAAGGTTCATGCGGAGTTCGACGGGATTCCTTATGACGGCAGCATCGTGAACATGGGCGTGAAAGACGAGAACGGCGATATCTGCTATGTAATCGGAGTGCTGAAATCAATCCGGAAAAAGCTGGAGAAAGTGGACGGAGATATGATTGATGTGAGGATTAGGGAGAGGTGGTAGTCCGGCATCGAAGTGAAACCATGGTTCTGCGGATTATTAAATAATCAAGATTAAAACGAACCAGAAAATTACAAAGTTAAATACAAATGTAAGAAGCAGCTGGTATCGGCTCACAGTCTGGCCGATGTGATTCCGGATTTGAGTTGCAGGACAGCGGGGGAATGTATACAATGACCAGCAGTAAAATCTTCACCATGAAATTTGCTAAGGCTTACTGCCTTCTGGATCATTCAGTTGAAACAATAGCGAAGGAGAATAAGCATGAACAAGCAGGAAATTTATGACCTTCTGGATGAACGCGGGCTCTGGCATGAAATCACGGAGCACGGCGCGGTCTGGAACATGGAGGATCTGGAGGCGGTTGAGCTGCCGTATCCGGAGGCGGACGCGAAGAATCTGTTTGTCCGCGACGATAAGAAGAGAAATTATTACCTGATTACGATTCTGGGCAGCAAGAGTGTGCCGCTGAAGGAATTCCAGCAGCGTTATGGGATCAGGCGCCTGTCTTTTGCGTCGGAGAAGGATCTGCAGGCAATTCTGGGGCTGTATCCGGGCGCTGTGACGCCGCTTGGGCTGTTAAATGACCAGAAGCACCGCGCGGAGCTGTACCTGGATCCGGATTTTCTGGAAGGCCGCGGCATCATCGGTGTGCATCCGAACGATAACACCGCCACAGTGTGGATGAAAATCCGGGATTTGATTGCACTTCTTGAAGAAGCCGGCGTTTCCGTACACGTTATGGATGCTCTGTAAATCAGAAGCTGGCCATGGCCTTGTCAGATTTGAGTTAGACAAAACAGACACGCAAGGATGAAAACGAACAGAGAACAGAAAGGAATGACATCAGAAGTGAACATGACAGATGAAGAATTGGAAAATGCAGAATCATTCTGGAGCCGGAAAGATGCATCAGAAAAGCATATGGGAAGAGATGAGCTGTTTACAGAAATTGGCGGGTTTCTGACATCGCACAAAGTCTGTGCGCTTGCCTGCGGAGGAAAAAATTTTATCCGCTGTACACCGCTGGAGTATCTCTGGTATGATAACAAGATTTGGATTTTTACAGAAGGCGGTCTGAAATTCAGGGCTATGAGTGAAAATTCCAAATCTTCTGCAGCTGTATTTGATCCGGTTTGTGATTTTGGTCATCTGAAGAGTGTGCAGATACAGGGATCGGTGGAAATTCTGGGCCTGCCGGCACCGGAATTTGAGGAGATAGCCGGTGTGAAAAAGATCCCTCTGGAGGCGCTGAAGAAGCTGCCGGAGCCGATGTGGCTGTTGAAAATCACGCCGGATGAGATGACTTTTCTTAATTCATCCTTTAAAGAGCAGGGATACGGGGTCCGGCAGACCTGGAAAGCAGAGTAAGACCGCGGCAGGGCAGGGTTGCTGCCTTGACAAGAACTATTTTGCCGTAGGAAGCCGGTAAACCGAAGAGAAGAGTGTGATTTACTATAGTATATTATAGTAAATACATGCCATGCGGTCGCGGAAATGGTTGGAAAACAGGGGTATGCGGGATTAAGGGAATTCTGAAAAAAGCTGAGAAATAGGGAAGTTTAGAAAGAGAAAGGATCGCAATTATGAAACAATTTATCGTCGACGCGTTCACGGATCATGTGTTTGGCGGAAATCAGGCGGCGGTCTGTGTGATGGATCGCTGGCCGGATGACGCGCTTATGCAGAAAATAACCATTGAGAACAAGTTCTCGGAGACGGCCTTTGCGGTAAAGGAAGGAGAGGCCTATCATCTCCGTTGGTTCACGCCGGGCGGAGAGATTGATTTCTGCGGTCATGCCACGCTGGGCACATCCTATGTGCTGTTTCGATTTTATGAACCGGATGCTCAAGTAATACGATTTATTACTCAAGTTGGCGAGCTCACGGTAGAGCGTGATGGCAGCCGAATCGTCATGGATTTTCCTGCCTACAGCTGTAAACCGGCTGAAGTGACGGAGCAGATGGCTGACGCAATTGGCGCAGAGCCGCTGGAAGCCTATATGGACAGAGACCTCCTGCTCGTCCTGAAGGATGCAGAAACCGTTCGGAAAATGCAGCCTGATATGGAAAAACTGAGGCAGCTGGACGGGCTTTTGACGGTGGTTACGGCTCCGTCCGATGATCCGGCATACGACAGCGTGAGCCGCGTGTTCGGCCCGAAACTTGAGGTTGATGAGGATCCGGTCACGGGAAGCTCTCACTGCATGATCACGCCTTACTGGTGTGACCGTCTTGGAAAGGACAGCCTGACCTGTTTTCAGGCGTCAGAGCGGTCTGGTATTTTGTATACACAAAGAGCCGACGACAGAATCAAGGTCGCAGGCGAGGCCGTGCTCTACAGCGAAGGCGAAATTCTCCGCGATGATGAGACGGCAGAGCAGCGTGTAGATCGCTAAAAAATGACTGGACCGAGGAAAATCACAGACTTGTATTCTGTATACACTAATTTCAGCTGCCGTTTGGCTGCTCAGCAATTTGTCTGTCAATGGGGCAACAGGTTCGATGTTCTGTGCTGCAGATCAGAGTCTTGACGAAGCAGAGAAAGGGAATCCCCTTGACTGGAGTTTTTGTCGTGAGAGAAGCTGACAGGGAATCGCCTGTCGGGATAAAATAGAAACGAAGAGGAGAAAGTAAACGTTATGATTAAACCAATTATGAAGGACGCCATGTTCCTGAGGCTGAAATCGGAGCCCGCGGGCAGGGCGGATTTGCAGATTGCGTACGATCTTGAGGACACGCTGCATGCGCACCGCGATGAATGCGTGGGGATGGCGGCGAACATGATCGGAAGCCGGAAGCGGATGATTATCGTATCGCTGGGGCTGATGGATCTGGTGATGCTGAATCCGGAGATTACAGCGAAAAGCGGGCCTTATGAGACGGAAGAGGGCTGTCTTTCCCTTCCTGGCACGCGGAAAACCATGCGTTACGAGAAAATTACGGTGCGTTTTCAGGACACGGAGATGAAGTGGCAGACACGCGAATTCTCGGGGATGCCGGCGGAAATCATTCAGCACGAGTGCGACCATCTGGAAGGAGTTTTGATATGAAGATCGGAGCAATTGGCTACGGCCTGATGGGAAGCGCGATCCTGAAGGGCCTTGTAAGAAGCAGCGTCGTGAAGGCAGAAGACGTTCTGGTGTCAGGACATTCAGACAAAACGAGACGGCGCATAGAAAATGACGGATTTTCAGCGGCAGGGGATAATGCTGAAGCTGCGGCATGTGATGTCCTTTTAATTGCCGTTCCTCCGAAAATGCACGCGCCGGTCTGCCGGGAAACCGCCGCTGTTGTTACGGAAAATCATACCTTGATCTGGACGATCGCGGCAGGGATTTCCCTGGCGGAGTCAGAAGAACTGCTTGGAAATGGCACAGAAATTGTACGAACTATGCCGAATATCTGTGCAACAGTCGGTTCTTCTGTGACAGGCGTAACGTTCAACGAGAACGTGACAGAGCCACATAAAAAGCTGCTTTTGGAGCTGATCGAAGGTTTCGGCTCAGCAGTGGAAATCCGGGAAGAAATGATGGACCGCATCGTTCCGGTTACCGGAAGTTCACCGGCGATGATCTTTATGCTGATCGACGCCATGTCGAACGCGGCGGCCATGCAGGGCTTCAACTGGGACGATTCCGTCCGCCTCAGCGCGGAAACCGTAAAGGGTTGTGCGGAAATGGTTCTCCAGTCCGGAAAACACCCGGCTCAGCTGCAGAATCAGGTCTGCACCCCGGGCGGCCTGACCCTTGAGATGGTGAAAAAGCTAGAGGAAGACGGATTCCGGAATGCAGTCATGGACGGCATGCTGGCGGTGGGGAAGTAAAGAAAGCCGGGAATATGAAGTGGGTACGGATACAATGGATGAGATCGGTATCCATTTGCATGGTATTTTGTTCAGCTGAAAGATATTTGTGCTGCGCGCACAAATAAATAAAGAAAATATGTTCGTAAATTCAAATAATCGATTGACATAATGCCATCTGGGTGATTTAATAGAAGTGCACAAAATAGAAAAACAATAAGATAGAGGTTGCGAAGCGCATCAGTACACGGGGAGAAAGGCTCAGGGAAGCCGGCCTGTGGAAAGGGCAATTCGCCGAAGGAACTGGCCGCCCGATACCAGTATCCTGGGACGTCATAGAAGATATGACGGACTGTCGCTGCAGAGATGCAGACGGAGCGCTGTCTGAAGATATAGAAACACAATAATTATGACTTTTGCTTTAAATTTGAAGCAGATGTAAAAATCGATGTTGTATGATGATGCCATGGGAAGCGTTTTGCGGACCATGGTTTTTTTCTTTATTCGATGAAAGGGAGAGGAGAACATGCTGAATGAACGACTGACAAGAATGAGAGACCGGCTCTGGAATTCCAGACCCTGCATTACTTCTGAACGTCTTGTTCTGGAGACGGAGGCATAAAAAAAGTTTGCCGGCGATGCCATTCCGATTTTCCGTGCGGAGGTGGTCCGCTACATCATGGAGCATATGACGACACTGATCAACCGGGATGAGCTGATTGTCGGAACGCCGACCAATAAGTACCGCGGCGCGAATCTGCATCCGGAATTCCAGTCCAGCCAGTGGTATGCGAGTGATATCGACGATTTCACGACGAGAAGCAAGGATCCCTATGATATTTCGCCGGAAGACAGAGAGACGATCCTGAAGACACTTCCGTACTGGAAGGGGAAGTCCATGGAAGACATGTCTAAGCACGCTCTTCCGCCGCACACGGAGAAGTGTATCGAAGATGATATTATCACCGTCGGCCTGCGGAACGGCGTCTCCGGTGAGACGACCTGCGACCATGAGAAACTCCTCACCGTCGGCCTGAAGGGCTACATGGAAGAGTGCCGGACAAATATAGAACGGACGGTTCGCTGCGGCCAGGAGGCTGAACAGAAAATCAACTTCTGGCAGGCCTGCATCATTCAGTGCGAAGGACTGATTACCTATGCACACAGAATGGCGGAGGAGGCAGAACGCCAGGCAGAAGCCTGTGATGATCCGAAGAGAAAGCGTGAGCTTCTGACGATTGCAGAGAACTGCAGAGTCGTTCCGGAAAATCCACCACAGACCTTCCAGCAGGCTCTACAGATGGTCTGGTTTGCCCATGTGGCCTTCCATATCGAAGTCTGCACAACCGCCAGCGGTTTTGGAAGATTTGACCAGTATATGTGGCCATTTTACAAGAAGGATGTCCTCGACGAGAAAAACATCACAGAAGAAGAAGCGCTGGAGATGCTGGAATGCCTGTATCTGAAGGCCTGCGAAGTTTATGAAGTCAGAGATAAATGGTATGCGACGTCTTTTGCAGGATATCCGATGTGGGAAATTCTGGTTGTCGGAGGCCAGACCCCAGATGGAAAAGATGCGACGAACGAACTTTCCTATGTCTGCCTGCAGGCTGCTGATGAACTGAGAACCACGCAGCCGGTTATGGCAGTCCGCGTCTGGAAGCATACGCCGGAAAAACTGATCCGCATGGGCTGCCGGATGATTCAGGAAGGCCAGGCAAATCCGGGATTCTTCAATGATGAAGCCGCGATGAAGATGTCTCTTGGAAAGGGCTGTTCCATGGAAGAAGCCAGAGACTGGACGATTGTCGGCTGCATTCAGCCGGGCCCGGGAGGCGGAGCGACAGACGGTTCTCCGGATGCCGGATACGTCAATATGGGAAAGATGATCGAATTCGTCCTTCACAATGGCGTCGATCCGAAGACGGGAAAACTCATGGGTCTTCAGACAGGCGATCCGCGCAAGTTCAGGACAATCGAAGATTTTAAAAATGCCCTGAAGATGCAGATCCTTCACCACTATAAGCTGGTCACAGAAGGCTACAACATCATGCAGAGCATGCACATGACCCGGTTCCCGGTAATTTTCGCCAGCATGGTGACAAAAGGCTGCGTAGAAAGCGGAAAATCGGTGCAGCAGGGCGGCGCGAAATACTCTACTGCGGGTCTCTTCGTCACAGGCGCTGCGAACCTCGCGGATTCTATCGCAGCTGTTGATCAGTGTGTCTTCAAAGACCACGATATTACCATGGATCAGCTGATCGACGCGCTGGATCACAACTTTGAAGGAAATGAGAGGATGCGCCAGCTGCTCCTGAACAAGCCTCCAAAATTCGGTAATGACAATGCATATGTAGACGGTATTTACCGTGAAATGATGCATTTCATCGCGGACAATGTCCAGCAGTGGCCGGATGCAAGGGGAGGAAGATATTCCTTCAACGTTCACTCCCAGACCGTTAACGTCTCCCACGGTGCGGTAACCGGAGCGACTCCGGACGGACGTCTTGCCGGAGAGCCTTTCTGCGATAACGCATCCCCGATGATGGGAAGAGACCTTCACGGCCCGACTGCCACGGTAAAATCCGTCGCATCGATGGGGCAGGAAGATTTCCATGATGGCGCCTTGTTCAATCTGCGTTTTGACCCTAAGGGCGTGGAAGGAGAAAAAGGACTGAACAGCATCGAAGGTGTAATTAAAACGTACTTTGAGAACGGAGGCGAACATATCCAGATCAATGTCGTAGACAATGCCACCTTAAGGGCCGCGCAGAAGACACCGGAACGCTATAAGGGCCTGATGGTACGTGTAGCAGGCTACATGGCATATTTTACAGAACTGGATAAGAGCGCCCAGGATACGATCATTTATCGTACCGCGCATTACAGCCAGCCGGATTAAGAATAACGGAACATGCAGGAGGAAATGGTGAAGGCACTCGTAGGAGCAATTCAAAAGTTTTCAACAGAAGATGGGCCGGGAATCCGGACAACGATTTTCCTGAAGGGCTGCCCGCTGAACTGCAGATGGTGTCACAATCCGGAACTGATTTCTCCGGAGCAGGAGCTGATTCAGATGCCGAACAGCTGCATTCACTGCGGCTACTGCATCAAGGTCTGTCCGCAGCATGCGGTTCATGTGAATGAAGATAGAAATATAGCGATTGACCGCGCCGCCTGTGACCGCTGCATGATCTGTGCGGAGAACTGTTACGCAGAGGCGCTGAAACCGGTTGCCAGGGAGATGAGTGCAGAGGAAGCTTATGCTGAGGCAGCGAAAGATAAGGGCTTCTATCAGCACACAGAAGGCGGAATCACACTGAGCGGCGGTGAAATGCTGACTCATCCGGAGTTTGTCCGTGAAATCGTTTCACTGGCTGAGAAGGATGGGATCGGTGTATGTCTGGATACATCCGGTTACGGAGATGGAGAGTTCCTGATGGAAATGGCGTCCCGTCCCAACGTCACGGATATTTTGTTTGATATCAAGGCGATGGATGATGAGAAGCATCAGAAGCTGACCGGAAGAAGCAATGCGCGGATTCAGGAAAATCTTTCTCACCTTGCGGCTGCAGCTTTTGTCCGAAAGAAGATTCAGATCCGGATGCCCCTGATAGCGGGAATGAATGATTCCGATGAGGATATTCAGGCGGCGGCAAAACGTATCCGCGAACTGGGATTAGCAAGGGTAACCCTGCTTCCCTACCATGACCTGGGCATTTCGAAGAAAGGTCACATCGGAGGCGTGCAGGAACGGTTCGAAGCTCCGTCTGATGAACGGCTCTCGCGGATCCGGAAAATGATGGAAGATGCCGGGGCAGAGACAGAAATATTAGGAAGATTGTAGGCAGGCTGAACGGCTGCTGACAAATAAAAGAAAAAATGCAATAGGAGATTAGAGATGAGTGGAAAGGGAAATGAAGGCGAAAACAATTCTCTTCACAGGGGATTGAAGAGCAGGCATCTGCAGATGATTGCCATCGGCGGATCGATTGGAACGGGACTCTTCCTGGCAATGGGCGGAACGATCCGGGAAGCCGGGCCGGGAGGAGCCATGACGGCCTACGCGATCATGGGCGTTGTTGTGTACTTTATGATGACGGCACTTGGAGAGCTGGCGACCAAGCTTCCGATTCCGGGAGCGTTCACGGCTTATGCCAACCGCTTTATCGATCCTGCATGGGGATTTACGAATGGATGGGCCTACTGGTTCGGCAGTTCCATGACAGTTGCAGCGGAACTGATCGCCGGATCCATCATTGTAAAATACTGGTTTCCGGGGAGCAGTTCGGCACTCTGGGCGGCGCTGTTCCTGGCGATTATCCTCGCACTGAATTTGTTTACCGTAAAAGGATTCGGTGAAGCAGAATTCTGGTTTGCGGGAATCAAAGTTGTGATCACCGTGATCTTCTTGATTGTCGGCGTCCTGATGATTGTTGGAATCATGAAGAGCGGAGAAGATGCCGGCTTCCACAACTGGGTGCTGGACGGAGGAAAAGCCGGAAAGGCGCCGTTTGTCAACGGGATCGGCGGAACAGTTGGAATTTTCATGGTTGCGGCGTTCTCGTTTTCGAATACGGAGCTGGTCGGACTTTCTGCTGCGGAATCAGAAGATCCGAAGCATGATGTTCCGAGCGCCATCATATCTATTCCAGTCTGCAGAGGTCTCTCAGACTGCTGGGAACGTCTTACCTGGACCTGTATCTCCTGCACTGGAGAGAAGATGCCGATCTTGCGGAAGTGGCTGCCTGCATGGAAGATCTGAAGAGGAAAGGCCTGATCCGCAGATGGGGCGTTTCCAACTTCGATGTACAGGATATGGAAGATCTCTGGCGCGTGCCGGACGGGAAAAACTGCTGTGTCAATGAAGTCCTGTACAACCTGGGCTCCCGCGGAATCGAGTATGACCTTCTGCCCTGGCAGAGAGAGCATGGAGTCGCAACGATTGCCTATGGCCCGGTGGGACAGGCCGGAGCTATGGTCACACAGGACGGCGTTTCAAAGAAAGAACTGATGACAAATTCACATGTTCGGGAAGCTGCAGAGAGGCTTGGAGTTTCCGTCGTTCAGCTTCTTCTGGCCTTTGTGCTGCAGCAGCCGGATGTTGCAGCTATTCCAAAGGCTTCAAGCCCTGCGCATATTGATGACAATATCCAGGCCTGCAATCTGAGCCTGACCGATGAAGACATCCTGCAATTTACCTGGGATTTCCCCGCACCGACAAAGAAAATTCCAATGGAAAAATACTAATCAATGAATCAATTCAACCGGGCTTGTCATCAGGCCCGGTTTTCGCGTATCATGGAACTAGTTGAAAGGACCTGAGAAAAGGTCTGGAAACCGTCATAATAACGGACGCTGCATACCGCTATACGGATATGCAGAATTGAAACGATCTGGAGTAAATATGGATAAAACAACAATCACAATTTCTGATAAATCCTGCAGGATCTACACTTCAGCGGATCCTGTATTTCTTCTCGTTCAGCCGACAGACGATCACGAGCTGGGCCTGATGGATCATGAAGTGGAGACAATCCGGCAGGCAGCGGGCGCACCGTTTATCTTGGCCGCTTTCCGGGTGGACGATTGGAATCAGGAGCTGTCGCCCTGGGACGCGCCTGCAGTGTTTGGTAAAGAGAGCTTCGGGCACGGCGCTGAAGATACGCTGGCATTTATTGAGAATGAGTTTCTGCCGGAGCTGATGAAAAATTTTGGAATCCGGGAGAATGTTCCGGTGATTCTCGGCGGCTACTCGCTTGCCGGATTATTCTCGCTCTGGAGCGGGTTTTCGAGCAGCAGATTTACGGCCATTGCGGCCGCATCGCCATCCGTCTGGTTCCCTGACTTGTTGGATTTTGCCGCATCACATGAGCCGAAGGTCCGCTGCATCTATCTCAGTCTCGGGGACAAAGAATCCCGCGCAAGGAATCCCCGGATGGCCACGGTCGGGGACTGTATCGAAAAGCTGGCGGAGCGGTTCGCGGGGGATCCTGAAGTTGACAGCATTCTGGAATGGAATCCGGGAAATCATTTCCGCGATTCTGATCAGCGGACGGCCAAAGCCTTCGCATGGTGCATGAACCAGCTGCAGAAATAGCAGAATCCGCTTGCTGCTGCCTGGTGTTTCCGGTGGTGGATAAATTGTGACAGATGATAATATATATCAGGGAAGCATAGGACGCCAGGAGTGGAAAATGGTAATTAATAACAGGTCTTCTTTTATGGGGAAAGGGAGAATAGGGAGAATATATGAAAATCAGTCTTGCACAGATGGCAATATCGGAAGATCTCAGGGAAAATGAACGGAAAACGCTCACCTGCTGTGACGAAGCGGCGGAATCCGACCTGCTTTTCTTTCCGGAGGTGCAGTATGCGCCGTTTTTCCCGCAGTATGAGCATTATGACGTCGAGCCATGTGCAACCGTGTCGGCCGTGAGGGTGCCATTGAGTTCGCAGGGGAGTCTTTAATCACCCATCCAAGCGGTGACGTCATCGTCAAAGCAGACGCGCGAGAGGAAATTCTGTCTGCTGACATTGATCTCGCAGAATCACGAGAATGGAAAGCCCGCTATCCCTTCCTTGGCATGCGGAGACCGGAAATGTACAGGTAATCTGACTCGGTGCTGAAGTGCTGAATCTGCTTGTGATATAGTCAAATTATGATGAAATAAAGATATATCCAAGGCATGTGCAGAAGGCATAGTAATTGTATACATGTCAGGTATTCAGCGCCTGCTCCTGTGCATTTGGCTGAAAGAAACAGGATATCAACCGGAGGAAGGTGAAATAATGTTACATTTAAAAGAAACAATTCGTCCGTCATCGGATTTGCGGAACCATTACAGTGAAGTTTCCAGGGAATGCAGAGAGGAAAATGAAGCTGTGATTATTACTGTGAATGGACGAGGCGATACCGTATCTCTGTCTTATGAAGAATATCAGAGAATGAAGTCCAGAATTGAGCTGCTGGAGACACTGGCAGAGGCTGAAGATGATGTGAAAAATGGCAGAACTGCACCGATGAAGGACACTTTCGACAATTTACGAGACCTTCTTCAGAAGGATAAATAATGTCATACAGGATAATACGAACGGAAACAGCAGATTCGCAGTTCCGTTCAATCATTTTATTTATTGCAGAAAAATTCGGAAACAATACCGCACTCGCAAAATTGGACGCATTGGAAACAGCAATATATTCACTGGCAGATAATCCAGAAAAAGGTATGATTCCTCATTATCCAATTCTCCGCCGCCTCGGTTACCGCGTTCTGATTGCTGAAAAAGATCTGATATTCTATAAAATCGATGATGAAAAGAAGACTGTTATTATCTATGCTGTGATCGATCAGCGCCAGGATTATCTTAATATTATTATGGGAATGTAGATCGCAGATGGATTTCAGTTTATTAGATTAATGACGCAGGGATTTGCTGGAAAATTCTGTGTTCATGATATTTTGAGTGTTCTAAGGAAAGGAAAATGGAACGATATGGGAGAAATAACAGAAAAACTTCGTCAGAATCTGCAGCGTAAAGGTTACGAGGTAAATGTATTTCAAAACGCTGAAGAAGCGGCGAAGTTTATCAATGAACAAATCGACGGGAAAACGGTTGGAATCGGCGGGGCCGCGACGATCCACCAGATGAAGCTGTTCTCGATGCTGAACGCACATAACACCGTTTACTGGCATGATGAAAAGCCGGAAGATCTTTCTGTCATGGAGACGAGACGCCGCGCGTCATCTTCTGAAGTTTACCTGTCCTCAGTCAACGCCGTTTCTGAAGACGGAGAAATTGTGAATATCGATAATACAGGAAACCGCGTTGCGGCAATCTCCTTCGGACCGTCTGATGTTTATCTTCTGATCGGGAAGAATAAGGTCTGCCCGGACATGGACTCTGCAATTGTGCGTGCGCGAAATGTCGCGGCACCGCAGAATGCCCGGCGCCTGAACAGAAAAACGCCATGTGCAATTCACGCAGACCACTGTTATGACTGCAAATCTCAGGAACGCATCTGCAGAAGTATTTCCATTCTTCTATATCCGCCGACAGGGGCGAAGTATCATGTCATTCTGATAGATGAGGAGCTGGGATATTAGAGAAATAGCGCATCCGAAGATTATAAGGCGGAAAACTTTGGATGCAGGAGAAAACAGAAGCCCATCCGAAAAAGAAAAACAAAGTTCAGATGGGCGGCAAAAAAGAAGCGCATCCGAAGATCATAGAGCCAGAACCTTCGGATGTGATTTCTTCTCATTAATTTTCTTTTTCTCCCCGTTTCCAGAAATCATCGTCGGTGATGTCCAGTCGGTCGTGGGTGTGCAGGTAGCGTTTGATGTCATCATCGGTGAGCTTCAGCTTGAAATGCTGGGCTTTGCCGATGGCGTCTGCGTCGTCGTAGTGAACAACTTTAGCATTCTGGAAGTCATTCTGTATCCATTCTTCGATGACTTCATCGGAAAGCTTCCAGACAGCGAGCTCCTTCAAAAATGGGGAAATTTTCTCGTATCCCTGCATGACGCGGAAATAGACTTCATATTTATACAGGTATTTCTGCTTCCGCTGGTAGACGTAAAAACCTTTGAAGCTGTTGGAAAATGAGGCCAGGAAGCCTTTCTTTTCCGGAGCCTCCGGTTTCCAGACCCAGATGGCTTCATTATTCTTCAGATGCTCGCTGATGTTCTGCGGGGTCAGCATCTCTTCCGGGATAACCGGGAGTTTCAGCGGATCTCCCGGAGGGGCAGGGTATTTCACCCGCGGATCGTTCGGGTCGAGCTCCTCTTTGTCTTTATTCTTTTTCTTAAAAAAATCGAACATATTATTGTTATTCTCCTTTATTTGTGGCAGTGTGTTCAGCGGGGGGTGCTGTAACCAAGTGGTGTATCTTGTATACCGTGAGCCCATTCCACTATAGTATGCAGGTATTTGCCAGTATACTACGGCGGCCCTGACAGGATAGGGGATTCTCGTCCTATTTCTCCCGCACGATCAGTTCCACCGCATCCGGCCGGTTGTAATGCCCGCAGGGGTCAAACTCCATGCGGCTTGCCGGTACTTTCTGCATATCGAGATCAGCGTAGATGATTTCTTCCTTATCCCAGACGACGTCGGTGACGGCGTGTCCGTAAGGATCGATGACGCAGCTTCTGCCGCAGCATGGGATTTCCGGCAGCTTTTCGATTTCGTCATGACCCTTCAGGTCAGCCGGATAGTCTCTTTTCCGAATGACCATGTCGGCGTTGATGAAGAAGCATTTTCCCTCGATGGCGATGTGACGGATGGTGCCCTGCCACTCCGGATTGTCGTTGGTATTTGGCGAAATATACAGAGTGACGCCTTTCTGGTAGAGGGCCGTGCGGACGAGTGGCATGTAGCTTTCCCAGCAGATCAGATTTCCCATCGGTTCCGAAGCTACTTTACAACCGGGGTGTAGCTCTCACCCTTGGACCAGGCCATGTCCCAGAACTGGTACTCGTAATAGCTGCAATCCAGCAGAATCTGATCCAGGCGCTTCAGATGCTCCTCGGAGAGGCCGCTGCAGTAACGGTCCACGAGCTCGATCATGTTGTCGTTGGCACCACGGTAGCCGTCACTTGTATACATGCTGATCCAGCGGGAATAGAAAGGATGGTCGAGATAGCCCGGAATTGTCTCCAGATAATCGCCGATGACCTTGTAGCTCCAGGAGCAGGCGAGGACCGCGACAGAGATTTCCGGCAGACCGCCCTTGTGTGCCTCCGCGATCATGTAGTCGGTGTAGGATTTATTATTCAGCGCCATTGGCGTGCTGTCGATCATCTCGCGCGTTACGCCAAGCTCGGCCAGGTAGGCCTGATGGACCGCATTCTCCGTGTCCAGCGTCGCCTTTATCAGATCGCCGTACATGCGCATGTCGCGTTCATCCGTGCACTTGATCAGGCCCATGGCGAAAACTCTTGCGTACTGCATCAGATATTTATGATCCTGTACCATATAGTACTGGAACTTGTCATGCGGCAGCGTGCCGCGGCCGATTCCCTGCACGAAGGGATGGTCAAAATATGTCTTCCAGACCGGCATAGCCAGCTTGTAAAACCGTTCACTTGCTTTCATGTCAAACTCCTTCCTGTAAACAATCAATCTAATCCATTCTACCACAGTTTATACATGCGTGAATACTCCGATTACGGGTATAAATCTAGTAACGTTAAACCTATAATAGTAGTATGAAAATAACAAGATGGAGGATAATTATGGCAATTGCAGAGGCATTAGAAAAGAGAAGATCCTATTACCAGCTGAATAAGGAACTGCCGGTTTCTGAGGACCAGGTGAAAGAGCTGATTACCCGCGTAACGGAGCTCGTGCCGGACGCGTTCAACATGCACAGCGCCCGCATCATCGTTGTACTCGGCGATAAGCAGGATGAACTCTGGGATGCGATCTACGATGCATTTGGCGGAAAAGTCGCACGTGAAAAAATTGACGGCTTCAAGGCGGCAGCCGGCACAATCCTGTATTTCTACGATGAGGATGTCGTAAAAGCGATGCAGGAAAACTTCCAGCCATACGCGCAGAATTTCCCGATCTGGGCCAATCAGGCAAACGGCATGCTCCAGATCAACCTCTGGACAGCCCTGCGTGAACTGAACATCGGCGCCAACATCCAGCACTACAACCCGGTCATTGACGACGTCATAAAGAAACTCTTCAATGTTCCGGACAGCTGGAAACTGATCGCCCAGATGCCGTTCGGTGGAATCGCGGCAGAGCCGGATCCGAAAGAGAAGGAAGACATCACAAAGAGAGTGCAGTTTGTGAAATAGGCAAGCTGGAAATATACAGGTCGGCCCAGCAGCAGACAGACTTTCCTTGTTTAGACAGCAAGCTGATTGTTATTCTGTACTATTTCTGTAATAGCGTATGAGATATCAGGTTTTCGTCTGCGATAGCACAGGTGAGTTTCGCCATAGAAAAATAGTGAAGGCTCGGGAATCTGCCCTCAGGACACTGATTTCCCGAACGTAAAAAAATCATCCTCGGGTTTTCGTCAAAAATCAGGGAATTCCCGAGGATGAAATCGATAATCGAGCGTAATGCATAAAAATGTAATTGTCTTGATGCCCAGAATCTTAGAAATTTCAGCATATGTTCATGAATATGTACAGTCTGCCAGCCTGTTTTCGTAAAGATCATAAAGTAAGGCCGGTTTCTGGGCTGTAATATCATGCGATTCAGATAATGAAGACGGTAAATTTAAAATTTTGAAGGAAAAAGTATTTCGGACTTCGGGATTTCCTTGACTAGATCGGATTTCCCGAGGTCTGTTTTACAAAGCTCGGGAAATCGCATTTTTCCATCATATTTCCGAAAAATGGAATGAGTAATTATGTGTAAACGAGAATAGTCATGCAATGCGAGAATATGGACATTCACCAGTGAAGAGTTCAGCCGTAATACAGGGATTTACAGCATATTCCTGCCGATGAACACAGTGCCCCAGGGCCTGACATTTAAAGATACGCTGGCGATGAGTTTCCATGCAGAGACTGTACGCCTGATCATGGAATCGGACCAGCTGATCGAGGATACGATCGAAGGAAATGAAGAGGCAGTCGCGAAAGCCCTTGACCCGGCAGCATCAGTGCAGGATTGAAAAGATGACATCCCCCTTGACTTAGCCGTACGGCGAAATTATAATAAAACAAGATGAAATTTAGCCGTACGGCGAAGCGGATGGGCGGAGCATACGTCTTTTGTAAAGTTAAGATCAAATCGGCTTGAAGGCCGGCTTGGAATCATCAAGTGGACCGGAAAAGGCGCAATCTGCTGCGGCTCTAGAGGTGAATGTATTTATGAAGAATAATATCACAGATGCAGAAACGTTCGGAATGGCAATTCGCAGAAGACGCAAGGAACTGGGTTACACGCAGTCCTTCATATCGGATTTTACGGGGCTGAGTGTGAGTTTCCTGTCTGATCTGGAGAACGGTAAGAAGACGATTGAGCTGGAGAAGGCGATTTCGGTCGCGATGATCCTCGGCATGAATCTGACGGTGGAGCCGAGGGGTGAATACGAGCAATGACACTGAATGTATATTTGGAAATCGAAGGAAAGAGGCAGTTTGTCGGTACGATTGAAGGAAAGGACCAGGCGGATGCCTCCTTTTCTTATGCGCCGGAATACTGCGAAGGCGGACGGAGTGTGCCGGTTTCGGTGAGTCTGCCGCTGCAGAGTGAGCCGTTTTCACCGGAGGCCACGAGAACGTTTTTTGAGGGGCTGCTGCCGGAGGGATTTACGCGCAGGAGCGTTGCCCAATGGATGCATGTGGATGAAGAGGATTATCTGTCGATTCTGGCGGGCCTGGGAAAGGAGTGTCTGGGCGCGCTGCAGATTCTGAACGCGGATGAGCCGGATGACGGAACGGCGCAGTACCGGCGGCTTTCGATGGAGCAGGTCAGGCGGCTTGCGGAGGAGGGTTCTACGCGGTCGGTGAGTCTGGTGGTGGCGTCGCATCTTTCTCTGACTGGTGCGTCGGGGAAGGCCGGCCTCTATTATCATGAGCCGGAAAAGACCTGGTACCAGCCGATCGGAACGGCGGCGAGCACGCACATCGTCAAGCAGAGTCACGTACGCCTTCAGAACATCGTGGAGAACGAGCAGCTGTCGCTGCGGACGGCGCATTATCTGGGCATTCCGGTGGTGGACAGTTTTATCATCAATACGGGAGGCTTCAGGGATTCCGGGGTGCTTCTGGCATCGAAGCGCTACGACCGGATGATCGTCCGCTCTGCGGAAATGCTGAACGGTCTGCCCTGCCCGCTGCGTCTTCATCAGGAGGACATGGCCCAGGCACTCGGCATTCCGTCGACCAGAAAGTACGAACCGGACGGGGAGAACTATCTGCGGAAGATTTTCCGTCTCCTGCGTGACGTCTCGACCAACCCGTTGAAAGACGAACTTCGCCTCCTTGATCTTTTGATTTTTGACGACCTCATCGGAAATACCGACAACCACATCAAGAATCTCTCCCTCCTGTACAGCCCGGACCTGCGGACCATCCGCCTGGCACCCGCCTACGACGTGATCTGCACCCTGGTGTATAAGGAAAGCACCTCGGAGATGGCGATATCCATTGGGGGACAAAAAGAATGGTGCAAGATCAATAAACAGTCCTTTCTGGACGCGGCAGATGACATGGGCATAGGGAAAACTTTGGTCAGAAGAGAATACACCCGCCTGAAAAAGAAGTTTCCGGCAGCTCTGAACAAGGCCGCAGAAGAGCTGAAGGCGCAGGGCTTTCCGGACAGCGGGATGATCAAAGAAAGCATCGAAAGGGCAGTCAGAAAAGATGGATAGACCGGACCCGATCAGGGAATTGTTCCCGGAAATCCGTCTGTCCCGGCCGGAAAAAATCCCGAGTCTGCATAAAGTGTGCTATATGTAACGAAAATTGTACAGTTTATTCATAATGACGGTCAAATAGACATCGAAAATTGGGTATGGTAAAATAAACATGCGATAAGGCAAGGGGGAAAGGATGTCTTTATATGCTTGTATTTTCCGATATCATGGATGTTGTTCTGATCATATATGTCTGGTGCTGTCTGTATATTCGTGGAGGAATCGATAAAAAACGCGGACAGCTTATTTTCGTGCGGGAATTCCATTAATGGTTATTCTCCTGCTGGATCAGTTCTGGCAGATCATCTATATGTCATTTTCTCTTCCAAATGGATTTCAGCGGCATTTACTTACGATCCTGACTTCGATCTGCTATATGCTGGTACCGGTCGTCTACATTAATTTACTGCATATGGGGCGCAGATGCTGGCAGCCGTGGAGAAAATATCTGGCGGTCCTGATGTTTCTTTTTTATGTTATTTTTCCAGCTTTCAACATCCGCTATCACTTCCTGTTCTATCATGATAAGGATCTGAATATGGTGATTCTGCCGATGAACGCCGCTTTGTCCATAGGGGAACTGCTCTATTTTTCCTGTCTTCTGATGGATTTCTGCAGAGTGAATTTTCCCGTTGACCGGCAGGACCATGTCCTGGTTGCGTTTGTCATCGGTATCGTAACCCTGGGGCAGATCGCAGAACTGGTGGAAATTGATATTTCCACGACCTGGGACAGTCTGATGCTGGCCTATCTTCTGCTGTATTTTGCGGTGAAGAACCTGTATGAAAAGACGGATGTGGTTACCGGCATCGCGAACCGGAGCTCCTATCTGGAATACCTGAAGCGGCCGCAGTTTGGCAGAAATAAGGTGAAGGCCGTCGCTGTGTTCGATATGAACCAGTTAAAACGCTATAACGATGCACGGGGACATCAGTGTGGAGATGCCTATCTGCTTGCCTTCGCGCAGACGCTGAAAGACAGGCTGCAGAATTCCGGGCGGCTGTACCGGACCGGCGGAGATGAATTTGTGCTCCTGTCGGATCTGCAGCCGGAAATGACTAAACCGATCCTTGAAGACCTTCGTAAAGAACCGAATTGTGACGCGGCATACGGTAATTTTCCCCTGGATTTTGCCTACGGCATGGTGAAGCTGGAGCAGGGAGAGCGGATTGAAGAAGCCGTGATCCGCGCGGATCATGAGATGTACATCATGAAGAGAGAAATGCACCAGATGAGCCGGGACAAAAACGATGAGCAAGACAGATAACTGCTTATGGTAAAGCTGAGAAGACTGACTTTTCCCGGCGGAATGTCTGTACCGGCTGGAAATCCTGGGAAGTGGGGATTTTCAACGGTACTAAATGGCAGAACTTATGGCTGTATGAAACAGAAATATAATATGTGGAGAAGCTGCTGCAGTAAGTTATGGAAAATGACTTACTTCAGCGGCTTCTTCTCATTCAGGTGAGAGTGAAAAGAAATTTCTTCTTATGTTCCCATACCTGTGAAGCTTATATATTGTCAATTATGTGTAGATTGGGAAAAACAATAAATTTCAGAAAATAATTCTATAAAATATTGAAAGTCTATTCACATCTGTGCTATGATGAGCTCATGGAAATGCATGTTCAGAGGAAAAAGAGGGCAGTCCTGCACGATTCTGCGAGGCTGCTGAAATATTTTTCTTTGGGCGTGTAATCGTATGTGCGTATGATTCTTCCGGGAGATGCTTGAGAGAATAATGTGTATTCTGGTGAACATGCGGAAACGGTAATGTTATAGGAATATGCGTCTGGGCCGCGTTTTCTGGAATTAATCGGCAGACAGAAAACAGGAAAGAATGCAGAATGGCGCTGCAGCAGTGTTTCCGAAGAAACGGAACGGCCTGCAGGCCGCTGATGTACTTTATATTCAGATGATGCTGCAGCGGATGGGCGGTATTGAATGCTGTCAGAAAGTGAATTTTCTGAATAATGCGCAGCCGGGCGCAGGAAAGGAAAGAGAGATGGTTGTAAAATCATGGAAAGGAAGAGCGGCAGTTCTGGGAATATCCTTGCTGACCGCGTCATCGATGTGCTTTTTGTCCTCAGTGGATCTGGCCTATGCAGACAGCACCAAGACGGATGCACCGGCGACTGCGGTAAAGACGGCGACTGCGGCAAGCACCAAGATTGATAAGAGCTTGGTCCCACACGATCCGAAGTTGGTGTACTGCGACAAGTCGGCAAAGAAGCTCGCGGATAAGGATGCGCTGGTATTTCTGATTCTGGGAGACGGGTTCACCAAGTCGGATGAGCAGAAATTCTACGACAATGCAAAGGCGACGGCAAAGTATATGATGAAGACTGCACCGTACAGCGAGTATAAGGACTCGATTAAGTTCTACGCATTATTTACGATTTCTAAAGATTCTGGCGCACAGGGCGCGGATGCGCAGACGGTGGATGAAGCGAAAAAGGATAACAGAAGCACCTATTTCGGCGCGACCTACTGGAGTACGGGAATGCAGCGTCTGGTCACGCTTCCGGAAAGCGGTGCCGCTAAGGTAAAAGCGCTGAAGCAGAACTACCTGAACGGAAACGCGGACTTTGAACTGGTCATGGTCAATTCTGAGGTATACGGCGGAAGCGGTGGAGACGGCGATTACTGCGTGGCTTCGCTGAACGATTCTTCGCTGGAAATGATGCTGCATGAGCTTGGTCATACAATCGGAAAACTCGCGGATGAGTACTGGGCAGGACCACAGTACGCCTATGAATATCCGAACATGACCAAGATTTCTGATCCGAAGAAGGTAAAGTGGAAGAAGTTCATCGGAAAGGACGGCATCGGCGTTTACGAGTATGACAACGGCGGAGACGGCTGGTACCACCCGTCTAAGAACTGTAAGATGCAGTACCTGGGCGCGCAGTATCCATTCTGCGATGTCTGCAAAGAGCAGCTGCGCAAGGCGTTCAGCCAGAACTCCAACGTAACCAAGATCTTCTATCAGCCATATGCCAAGACCTTCTATCAGAAGTCCAAGGGCACGGACATGAAGAAGTACTTCATCCTCAGAAGAGGAAAGCATGAGACCACCGGCGACAAGCTCGGAAAGAATCTGACTTTGACCTATTATAATTCCAAGGGAAAGAAAGTCAAAGGTATTCCGTACAAGCACGGCACATATACGATCAAGGCCGTATTCAAGGGCAATAAGACCTATATGGCCTGCTCTATGAAGACGAAGTACAAGATCGAATATCCGAACCTGATTACCCTCTCGGCAAAGGACAAGGTTTATGACGGAAAAGCAGCGAAAGTCGGCATCAAGGTAAAATACAGCAAGCCGTACACGACGAAGACCTCCTGGACAGGAACGATCCAGCGCACCAAGTCCGGAACTCCGCAGACCGTAAAGTCCACGAAGGCACCGGTTGTGCCGGGAAGCTACACCGTAAAGGTCACTGCCTACGATAAGAAGACAAAGAAAAAGATTGCAGAGAAAACCGCGTCTTTCAAGATCACCTTCAAGACGACAAGCATCGTGGACAATAACGATTCTGATGTTTACTGGGGCGCAGCTCCGTACTATAACAATAAGACGATCGTGATTCAGGGTGAGGGCTTCACACGTTCCGAGCAGGGCGAATTTGAAAAGCTCGCAAAGGAATACGCGTCCTACATCACTAGTCAGGATCCGTTCAGGGAGACGAAGGTATTCTTCAACTTCACCTCCATTGAGGCAGAGTCCAATAAATCCGGAATCGGAAGCACGGCAGGCGACAGCTACTATAAGCTGAGCTATGATTCTAACGGAAAGATCGTGCCGACAGACAATTCCACGGATTCGGCGGTTTATCTGTCCTACTACGGAGTCACCGCATACTACAAGGCGTCCATCGTCATCGTTAACGATAAGAACGTTAAGGAAGGCACGGTTTCCAGCAACACCATCTACACAGGACTCGGAGAAAGCGGAAAGAAGTACGCGGCAAAAGAACTGCTGAACTACCTGACCGGCAAATCCGAAGGTTATGAGGCAAAGACAGACAGCGAGAAATCCGCACAGAGAACCGCGCTTCTGAAAGAGCTGTACTATGAAGGCTATCCGATCATCACGGCTGACCCGGCAGGATCCGAAGTCAAGTCTGACGGAAAGGCCGTCGACATGTCGAAATACTTCCATACCTATATCGAGGGTGAGGAAGTCTCTGGTCTGACCTACACCATGACCTACTACAAGGTCGAGAACGGAAAGACTACCAAGCTCGATTCCGCACCGAGCGAGGCCGGCACCTATCTGGCAAAGGCCGAAATCATTCCGGACAGCGGCAAGGAGTATAAGACGATTTCCTTCCGCGGAAGTGATTATCAGGTACCGCTCACAAGAGGCCAGCTCGAGTTTACAATCAAATAAGGAGAGTTCTCCGATAAATCGCATTTCCGTCCATGCCTTGGGCGGGAGGCAGAAATCAGAGAATGTTCAATGTCATAAAGGTGTTCCACTTTCGGGGCACCTTTATTTTTGCCTGTTCGTCTGAGGATAATATGTTTCCCGGTTAACCATCCGACGCTTCATCATCGTGGAAGGGTGAACTTCTTCTTATTCTCGGTGAGGGATGCTGTTTCATGGGATCAGCATCCGGAATCAGCCGTCCTGAAGAGAAATTTCAAAATACAGGATTATATTTCAAAGTGAAACTACGAGAGGTGTTAACGGTCTGCATAACAGAGGTATAAATAGTATGTTGATTGGTTAATCAGAAACTGTGAAAATCATTGTACAGAAATATATTTACGGAGGTAAAGACCATGGAAAGTATTTTTCACCGTATCAGCATCAGAAAATATGAAGATAAGCCGATAGAGAAGGAGAAAATCCAGAAGCTGCTGGAAGCGGCTATGCAGGCACCGAGTGCGGGAAACCAGCAGCCGTGGGAATACTATGTTGTCACGAATAAAGATATCATTCAGAAACTCTCGAAGACCAGTCCTTATGCGGGCTGTGCCGCAGGAGCACCGCTTGTGATCGTCTCTGCTTACCGGACAGAAGGTGTAATGTTCCCGTCCATGGTACAGATCGATTCCGCAATTGCTCAGGAAAACATGTGGCTGGAAGCCGATCACCTGGGTCTCGGCGGCGTATGGCTCGCCATCGCACCGGTTCCGGAGAGAATGCAGGGCGTCCGCGAAGTCCTGAATCTTCCGGACAATCTGGAGCCGTTTGCGTTGTTCCCGGTTGGATACCCGGCAGAAGACCGCCCGCGCGTCAGCCGTTTTGATGAGAAGCGCGTGCATATCGTGGAGTAGGGCTGGATCGGAATCGTTTCTAACGCCTCCTATGGATATGGCACTGCAGATATTATCTCCAATGGTGATGTTCTTCCGGCAGGCGGCACTCTGGTAAAGGTAATCTATCACTATTAATAAGTTAATAAAAAGCGCGATGCATAAGGGCAGGTGAATATGCCTGCCAAGGTAAAGAAGGGATTCCGGAACTGAATCATCAATTCCGGAATCCCTTCTGACTTTATAATAGCCTGTTACCGTTCATAGTCTCCGTTGATAAAAACAAGGTCCTGCGTGTTCCCGTATGCCCCGCCGTAAGCTTTTATGAGCCCGATGATAAAATCAACAAACCACCAGATTCCGCATCCGCCGCCGGTCAGCAACTTTAGAATGCCCAGCCCGACCTGTCCTCTGAGGAAGCGGTCGATTCCCAATTCTCCAAGCAGGAAAGTGAATAGCCAGACAAACAGATGCTTGTTGTAGGTTTTGATGTCCGCCGAATTATAATCCGGGTTATAGCTATAGTTATTCTCATAATATCCGCGATTTTCCTGAGCCCTACCGGCAGCATTTCCGTAATAGGATCCGTTTCCGTATTCATAAGAAGAGGCAGAAGAAGCGGCTTCAGATGGATCGCTGTAAGTATTTGTGTTTGTGGATCCATATGAACCGGCAGTCCCTGTTGAATCTGCATTCTCTTCAACGCGGGCAGCAATGAACTCATTACCAGTTCCAGAGTGGAAGACCCGCACCCGGTCGCCGATCTGCGGTCCCATGTAGCTTACTGCAGCGATCGGAATCGTAATGATTTCGCCGCTGTCCATGCCGATGGAGACTTTACCGTCTTCAATTCTCAGTATTTTACCCATAATGTTCTTCTCCTTTTTCAGAAAAAATGTGGCTTTGTCGCAGAAAACCTGCTGTCAGCTCTGATTAAAACGCATCATTATCCAGCATCTGTTTCAGCGCCTGTGCCTGGGCGCTCATCTCGAAAATATCTTCGGAAGAAAGTGACTTCAGAAGGCGCTCAAACGATTCGGCGATCGTCTTCAGTGCGGATTCGGTTTCCTGCTTCGCGGAAAGCTCCTGGTCGTCAGGATTTGTGATCTGCAGGAGATGCTGATAATTCATCAGACACTCCATGGTTTTCGGCAGGTAAAAGTGCAGAAATCTGCGGGTATCTGTTTCTGCGAGTTCCGGAGTTTCTGCCGTTTTATCCAGAATTGCAGAAGCTGAGGCGCCGATGCCCTCGATGGTTTTCCGGATTTCTTCTGTCTGTGCGGCCTCTGCGGCTGAAGCGGCGAGCTTGACCAGATCAGATTTTTTCTGTGCAAGGTCCGAGCTGAGGGAGTCGCGCTCTTCCTGGGTGCCGCGTTCTTTCGTATACTCATCGACCACAAAGGCGTTTTCATCGTATTCGATGTGGGCTCTCTGGAAGCGGCCGCGGCTGATCAGGGTGTTCAGATCCCTCAGGACCTCCTTCCTGTCCATGCCGAGATGGGCGGTGAACATAGGAAGAGGGGTGCTGTGGTACTGGTCGATGACGGAACTGTACATGCGGTAGAGACGGTCGATTTTTTCCTCGTCTTTATTCGTGTTTACCGTATGATAGGAAGCTGCAGTCTTGGCAGGCGGATTTTGTCTCTGTATGCGGTTTCTCGTCGTGAAGATGACAAAACATGCCGCAGCAAGGGCGAAAATTGCGCCGACTGCCTTGCTGTTGAAGGCCTCCTCGCCAATTCCGTACAGGATGAGGATCAGAATGATGTCGCCAAAGCGGATCTTTCTGCCGTTCTTATTATTATTGTTATTCATGAGTTGCGTTCCTTCCGGTGCTGATGCGGCTGCCACTCTCCAGGAGTTTGTCTTTCAGCTCCTGTTCGATCTGAACGAGTTCGGCTTCCGCGGATTTTCTGCGCTGCTGGCCTTCCTCCTGGATGCGGAGAACCTCGTCGATCGTGGAGAGGAGGGCCTCGTTGGTGTGCTTCAGCGTGTCAATATCGATAATGCTGCGTTCATTGGCCTCTGCCGCCATGACCGTAGTCTGCTTCAGCATGTCGGCATTCTTCCGCAGCATATCGTTTGTCGCGTCCGTGACCATTTTCTCCGCCTTTGCGGCCTGGTTGGCGTGCTGGACACCCAGAGCCAGGACCATCTGGTTCTTCCAGAGCGGAATGGTGTTCAGGATCGCCGACTGGATCTTCTCCGCCATGATCGAGTCATCGTTCTGCACCAGGCGGATCTGCGGCGCGGTCTGAAGAGATATGGTGCGGGTCAGTTCAAGGTCGTGGATTTTCTTCTCAAACCTCGTGCACATGGCAGCCAGGTCATTGACCGCCTGGACGTCTTCCTGAAGATTCGTTGCAGCCGCCTTCTGCTGGAGCTGCGGAAGATCCACCGCGCGGACCTGTTCCAGTTTCTGCTGTCCTGCGGCAATGTACATGGAAAGCTCCTTGAAATAGACCTGATTCTGGTCGTAAAGCTTGTCTAGCATGGCGATGTCCTTCAGCAGAGTGTACTGGTGGTTCTCCAGCGCGTCGACAACCTTGTTCATGTTTTCTTCCGTGTTCGCATAGCGTGCACGGATAATTTCAACCTTGTTTTTCTTCTTCTGGAAAAAGCCGCGGATTCCGCCTTTTTCCTCCTGATCCAGGTTCTTGATCTCCACCGTCATCGTTGTGAGCAGGTCACCGATCTCGCCAAAATCCTTGGTTCTGACGCTTTTCAGCGCCGCGTCGGAGAACTTGACGGACTTCTTCTGCGCCGCGGAGCCGTAATTCAGAATCTGCGTAGAATTGTTCAGATCAATCTGAGAGGCAAAGGCGTTAATCTGCTTCTGTTCTTCCGGTGTGAACTGCGGCGCCGCAGCTTTCTGCTGATTCTGAACACCGAAAGATCCGAACGGGTCTGCCTGCATCTGCGACTCTGCCGCATCCGGATCCAGGGTCAGAGTCGGCATCGGCGTCTTATCCTGTGGTGAGTTTTCCATAATTCTGTCCTTTCTTTTTCATTAACAATATACGGTATGCGTAAGTTCGTGCTGACTTTTCGTGTGTCGTTTCTTTGGCATTCTCTCTGCTGCATGGATAAAATGCCGGCATACCGTCTGACCTGCATCAATTTCAGCAGAGCCGGCTGGCAGATCACGCATAAGTGCGCGGTCAGGGAGAGCCTCAGCGCAGCCAGTATCCGTTATATGCCGTGCATTTACGCTGTCTTCTTGCTTTTCATGATTGCAGGCGTGTGTTCGATGTCATACTTATTATCCATTATACCTTTGATTCGAAAGAGAGGAAAGACTGCAATATAGATTTTAAGGGAACTTTCAGAAAGGGCGGGGCTTTCGGTGACGGACGGCCGCCTAAGAAGCGGGCAGAGGCCCTTGGCAGAGGATGACAGCCTCGCATTGGACAAAAAGAAGGGCAGCTGCGCTGCGGCAGGCTGCCCCTTGCAAGGTGCTATTTGTTATATTTCTCGTAAAGCTGGTAGAGTTCCTGCTTTTCGCTGTCAGTCAGATTCTGCTCTGCGAACTGCATCAGCCCGGAAGTATCATTATTCTTCACATAGCCGTATACTTTGGCAATATTGGATGGTGAAGCATGTTTGATGATGATGCTTCTGACCCTGGCTTTATCAGCGCTGGACATGTTATTATAGACGTTTTCAGCAGCCTGCGCCGCGTTCGAAGTGCTGACAGAGGAACTGCCAGAATTTCCGCTGCTGCCTGTTGTACTCTGGCTGGAGCTTCCCGTTCCTGAAGATGAACTCTGGACCGCCTGCGAGTATGTTTTCGCTGAAATTTTATCCATTATATTATCCCAAAGGAATACCTTGACGCACCCCGCGGCCACCACGATAATCAAAAGCGTGATGATGAGTTTTCTGACCGGATGACGTTTCCTTGCTGAATATCTGTTTGAACGCATAGGAATGATCCCCCCTCTCTATTGAATGAAATCATATCATAGTATTGTTGTGAAATCATGAACAGAAGATGAATTCTGGTAATTACAATTTTTCTCTGGCATTACGGCAAACTGATCAATGAAGGAGATTATCCGTGAACCAGCTGCTTTCTGCGGCGGGATGCAGGATAAACTGATCCAGGCGCTGTTTCATATCTGCGCCGCGGCAGGGCAGTGCACCATATCCAGATTCAGAACGTGGAAGCCTAATATCCGGATCAGACCGGGCCGCGGAAAAGACAGGGTTTTCGTTTCCTTCAACAGCGTTATTGGCGAAACGGTCCCTGTTACAGGAAATACTCTTTTATTATCTCCTGAATTTCACTGGTGTCGACACCGTTCTCCGGGGAGTCAGCCGTCATAATCAGCTTATCTCCAAGCATAAAGCCAGAATTAAGGTAAAGTCGAAGCTTCCACTGTGTCTGCCTGACATATTCCTGCGATGTCAGCAGCCCCAGATGCTCCCAGATGATCAGCTGGCCGGATTTTCGTGATAATATGGTAAAATCCGGTTCCATGGAGATCCCGTTAAAAGTCCATGGCAGTTCATAGACAAAAGGAATGTTCTCTCTGCAGAGACTATTATAGATGAAAGCTTCCGACTTAGAACGCACCAGCCCGCCATCCTCAGTCTTCTGCTTCAGGTGCTCCGGATAGCGGTATTCACCAATGTGATGTGTTTTCTGATATTTGTTTTCCCAGACACTGAAATTCGGAATGCCCGCAATTTCAAAACATTCCGCAGGAAGACTGCGATATGCCTTCGGCCATTTCTCCGGGGTATTGATGTCCAGCTCCTCATAGCCCGCTGCGACTTTATCAAGGAGCTTGATGTTTGATTCTGTTTTTTTAATGGACTGCGACAGAAAATAGTGGGTCTGAATCTGGCGTACGAGTTCAGGTTCATGGCGGCCGACGTAACGTTTGTGGCGTTTACCGTGATCTTTCGGATCGGGAAAATAGACAGTATAATAATCGTAATTTTTTTCGCATTTTACATCTAAACTGAAATTATCATATGAACTGCGTCTTCGGATTTCTTGCTGGAAACGTTTAAGACGCTGGGTATTTTTTTCTAATTCTCTCTGGATGATATCAACAAATTGCATCGTATGCTCCTTCTTGGCTTTTGAATAATATGTATAAGTATGTGGCATTTTTATTAGCATAAATAGTAATATCAGCAATATCAAGTAAATTTGGAAAATAATGCACTCCGGGTAAAAGAGCGAATGTTTTGATATAGCAAGGTGATACAAGAGAAAGCTCGGGAAACACATGTAAACGGCAGAAATCCCGAGAAAAAATTCAGAGCCCTCGGGAATTCACAAGAAAGGAGGGCGTTTCCCGAGAAAGAGCTGTAGAGATACCTCGGGAAACACATGTAAACGGCAGAAATCCCGAGAAAAAATTCAGAGCCCTCGGGAATTCACAAGAAAGGAGGGCGTTTCCCGAGAAAGAGCTGTAGAGATACCTCGGGAAACACATATAAAACATCAGAATTCCCGAGAAGGAAATCAGAGCCCTCGGGAATTCATAAGAAAGGAGGGCGTTTCCCGAGAAAGAGCTGTGGAGATACCTCGGGAAACACATGTAAAACAGCAGAATTCCCGAGAAGGAAATCAACGGTCTCGGGAATTCACAAGAAAAGAGAGTGTTTCCCGAGAAAGAGCTGTAGAGATACCTCGGGAAACACATGTAAAACAGCAGAATTCCCGAGAAGGAAATCAACGGTCTCGGGAATTCATATGAAAAGAATCCGATTCCCGAGCCCTTCTGTTATGAACCGCTCGGGAACGTACCGATAAGATAAAAAGGCTTCCGAGCTTCAGCAGTCAGAATCTTCGGAAGCCACATTCTGGAAAAGAGAAGATTTCCGGGTTCCAGACATAAAACCCCGGAAATCTCACATTTTGAAAAAAAGAAGGCTCTCGAGCCCCAGCAGATAAATCTCGAGAGCCTGCCTTCTGATACTGGCTTTCCCGAAGGGATGAAAGCCCGAAACCCGGAGGGAAGTGCATCACTATAGACGTGTTGAAATGCACGGTATACAGTATACCTGTGCGGCTCGTTTTCTCATACCCCTCTTATCCATTCATTCATTTGCACATATCAGCTTTCCCGGAGGGACTTTTACAGGCGTTGCACTTGCGTGTACCTGGAAGGTTGCCGCCCCTTGTCATCGCCATCTTTCCCGAAGGGATGAAAGCCCGAAACCCGGAGGGAAGTGCATCTCGACAGATGGCTGGGAATATGCAGTATACAATATACATAAACTCCCGTTGCCAATTTACTCATTTGCGCAGATCCGTTTTTCTGGAAGGGGAACTGCATCCCATCCGGTGTTGACGCATTCCCTCTCAGCTTGTATACTGTTACTATTTGACAAAGCAATGGGGCTTTGTTTGTTGGGCAATGCTAAAAGGAAAGGGGTAATTTATGAAGAAGGCTAAGAAGAATAGGAAGCCGATGCCGCTTGCGGGGCAGATCTTTATCGCGCTTGTCATTGCAATTGTTGTCGGTCTTTTGATACAGCCGTATGCGAAATTCGCAAATACTTATATCACACCGTTTGGAACTATATTCCTGAATCTGATTAAATTCATCGTCGGGCCGATCGTCCTGTTTTCGATCATGGCTGGTGTCGTTTCGATGAAAGATATCCGGAAAGTAGGCGCAATCGGCGGGACCACGCTGGTTTACTATATGTGCACGACCGCATTCGCGACGGCGATCGGCCTGTTCCTTGCGAACAGTTTTCAGAGATATTTTCCGGTGCTGTCCGTCTCGAATCTGAAATACAAGGCTGGCAGCAGTGTGTCTCCGATGGATACGCTGGTTAATGTATTCCCGAGCAACTTCCTCGCACCAATCTATGAATCGAATATGCTGCAGGTCATCGTGATGGCGCTGATTCTCGGCTTTGCGATCATTCTGGTCGGAAAGAAGGCGGAACCGGCGGTACATGCAGTTGATGTATGCAACGATATTTTCATGAAGGCTATGGAGATGATTCTCCGGCTTTCGCCGATCGGCGTCTTCTGCCTGCTCTGCCCGGTTATCGCAGAAAACGGTGCGAAGATTCTCGGATCGCTGGCGATGGTCCTTCTCGTTGCATATCTTGGCTACATCGCGCACGCGCTCATTGTCTATTCTCTTGCTGTGAGAACGCTTGGCGGAATGAATCCTGTGAAGTTCTTTAAGGGCATGCTTCCGGCAATTCTGTTTGCGTTCTCGTCGGCGTCATCAGTTGGTACTCTGCCGCTCAACATGGAGTGCACGGAGAAGCTCGGTGTTCCAAAGGAGGTATCTTCCTTCGTTCTGCCGCTCGGTGCCACGATCAATATGGATGGAACCGCTATTTATCAGGGTGTCTGCTCCATCTTCATTGCGGCCTGCTATGGCATTCATCTGACATTCGCGCAGATGATTACCATCGTCATCACGGCAACGCTGGCGTCGATCGGAACAGCGGGTGTTCCGGGTTCCGGCATGGTTATGCTGGCAATGGTTCTTCAGTCTGTCGGTCTTCCGGTGCAGGGAATTGCACTTGTCGCGGGCATCGACCGTATCTTCGACATGGGCAGAACGACGGTGAATATCACGGGCGACGCATCCTGCACGGTCATCGTCTCACACCTTCTGCGCAATAAGATTGCATCCTGGAGTACACCGAAAGGGGCTGACGTTGAAGAAACCGTGGAAAAACTGGATAAGGAAGAAGCTGAAAAAGCATCCTCTGTGGAAGAGGCACTCGGAGATACACCGGAAGTTTCGGCTGAAAATCCAGCGGATGATGTTTCATCTGAGAATGACGCAGTGAAGGGAGAGAAGTAGTGACACTGACGCCTTTTATGTTTCTCCTCGTCTGCCCGTTTCTGTTCCTTGCGGGCTTTGTGGATTCTATTGCAGGAGGAGGCGGCCTGATCTCCATGCCGGTCTACCTCCTTGCGGGGCTTCCGCCGCACACGGCGGTAGCGACCAACAAGCTGTCGTCGACCTGTGGAACGGCACTCACGACCGTGCGGTTTATGAAAAATAATTTGATTAACCTGAAGCTTGCCGTTCCATCCATTCTCGCGGCCATTGCGGGTTCCTCACTGGGGGCCCGCATTTCGATGTCTCTGGATGAGAATATTCTCCGGAATATCATTATCTGTGTGCTTCCGGTTGCGGCCTTCTTTGTCCTGAATAAAAAGATGTTCAGCAGAGAAGGCGGGAAAACGGCGGCAGTGACGATAAGGACCGTGACCGTCTCCATGACCGCTGCCTTTCTCATCGGAATCTACGACGGGCTTTACGGGCCGGGAACGGGAAGCTTTCTCATCATCGCCTTCACAGTTTTTGCGCATCTTTCGGTTGAGGCAGCAAATGCGCAGGCGAAGGCAATCAATCTGACGACCAACCTGACAGCGCTTACGCTGTTCCTTTTGAGTGGAAAAGTACTGCTGCCACTGGGACTTGCCGGTGCCGTCTGCAACATGGCAGGAAATTACATCGGATCGGGCCTTGTGATGAAGAAAGGCGGGAAGATCGTAAGACCGCTGCTTCTGGCTGTCCTGGTCATTCTCTTCATCCGACTGATCATGGAGTCTGTCTAAACGGAAAGCGGACGCTTAACCGTTTTCCTTTCTGTCCTCGCAGCTTATGAACTGACCGGGGCTGAGAGTTTCCGCACGAATATATTTTCAGATGGCGGATGGTATCTGTGAATACATGGATATCATCTGCCATTTGCATTTCTTCGGTCCAGATGGTACCATCTTGCTGGACTTCGTTTTGTCGAATAGGAAGGATGGAGCATAATCAATGGTATTATTGACGGCTAAACATATAAAGAAGAGCTTTTCGGAGAAGCAGCTGCTGGAGGATGTGGATCTGAGCATCAATGAAGGGGATAAGATCGGCCTGGTCGGGGTGAATGGGAGCGGGAAGTCGACGCTGCTGCAGATTATCGCCGGTGTGATGGATGAGGACGGCGGGGAGATTATCCGGAATAACGAGCTCAGAACGGGCTATCTTCCGCAGAATCCGCCCTATGATCCAGAGAAGACGGTGCTTCAGCAGGCCCTGGCGGATGTCCGGGGAAATGTGGAGGAGTATGTAGTGAAGTCGCTTCTGACCAGGGTCGGCATGGGCGATTATGAAAAAAAGATGAAGGAGCTGTCGGGAGGGCAGAGAAAGCGGGTCGCGCTGGCAGCGGTTCTCTGCAGTGACACCAATCTTCTGATCCTGGATGAGCCGACCAACCACATGGACAATCAGATTATTGAGTGGCTGGAGGAGCAGCTGGCGGAGTATAAGGGCGCGGTATTTATGATCACGCATGACCGGTATTTTCTGGAGCGTGTGACGGACCACATCTGTGAGATTGAGAAGGGCCGGCTTGTTTCATATGAGGGAAATTATGAGGCCTATCTGGTGGCCAAGCAGGAGCGGCTGGAGCTGGCCAAGGCGAATGAGCGCAAGCGTGCGAATCTGTACCGCAAGGAACTCAGGTGGATCCGCTGGACGGCGCCGGCCCGCACGACCAAGTCCAGGAGCCGCGTGCAGCGCTTCCAGCAGATTAAGGATGCCAAACAGACCTTTGAGGATCCGCATCTTGAGATCGGGACCCTGTCCTCGCGTCTGGGGAAGAAGGTCATTGAAATTAATCACATCAGCAAGGCCTTTGACGGCGTGCAGTACATCAATGATTTCAGTTACAATATTCTCCGCAATGACCGTATCGGCATCGTCGGAAACAACGGCTGCGGAAAGACGACGCTGCTGAAGATAATCATGGGACTGATTCAGCCGGACGAGGGGTCGATTGATATCGGAGAAACCGTGAAGATCGGTTATTTTTCACAGGAGTCGGAGCATATGGATCCGGACATGCGGATCATTAAGTACATTGAGGATATCGCGCGCAATGTGCACACGAAGGACGGCTATCTCTCTGCGTCGCAGATGCTGGAGCGCTTTCTTTTCCCGTCCTATATGCATTCTGTGAAGATCGGAAAACTCTCCGGTGGAGAGAAACGCAGGCTCTATCTTTTGTCGGTACTTATGCAGGCACCGAACGTCCTGATTCTGGACGAGCCGACCAATGATCTGGACATCGACACGCTGACGGTCCTGGAAGACTATCTGGACGATTTTCCGGGAGCCGTGATCATCGTTTCCCATGACCGCTACTTCCTGGACCGCCTTGTGGTGAAGACTTTTGCCTTTGAGGAAGGCGGCCATATCCGGCAGTACACCGGCGGCTACAGCAAGTACATGAATGAGAAAGAGGCCAGGGAGGCGCAGGCCGCGCAGTCCTCTTCAGGGACAAAATCCACCCGGCAAGGGAATTCCGGCTCTTCTGGCTCACGCCGCCATGAAAAGCAGCGCCTGAAATTCTCCTACCGGGAAAAACAGGAATACGAAAGCATCGACGATGACATCGCCGCCCTGGAGCAGAAATCCTCTGATCTTGAAAAAGAAATGGAAGCCCACTCTTCAGAAGCACTGAAACTTGCTGATCTCGCGAAAGAAAAGGAAGAAGTTGACCGGAAACTGGATGAAAAGATGGAGCGCTGGGAATATCTGAATGAGCTGGCGGAGAGAATTGAGAGAGGCGAACTTGTATAAACCGTCTCTGGAAATCCCGGATGAGAGTGTTTTCTGTTTCCCGGCAGCTGCCAGAGGAGAATACAGATATATAGAATGCGGTTTACGGAATTAAAATACGGTCTATCGTTCCCGCTGCTGAAAAAATATGATGCTGGCCTTCCAGGATGTTAAAGTGTCTTGCGAACAGACAAAACCTGCTGCCGTCTGACAAACAGACAATGAAAAAAGGCCCTGCCGCAGCCCCTGAAAAGAGGGAAGCGGCGGAGCCTTTTTCGTTTCCTTCCTTATATCAGTCCGCCGTAAATGTGCATCAGGACTGCCGTCACGAGAGGCAGAGTTCCGAGAGAAAAGAAGGTCGACAGGGCGATTCCTTCGGAAAGAAGCTGCGCGTTTTTATGCTGCTGTGCTGCAATTGCCGCAGTGATGACGGCGCAAGGGAAGGCTTCCGCGTAGATGCAGGTGAGTTTTGCGGCGGCGGAGATCGGAAGCCAGTTGACCATTGGAAAGGAAATGGCCGGCATGAAGAGATCGGCCAGGAGACAGACGATGACCAGCTTTTTATTCGTGATGAGCCTTGCCAGGTGGCTTTTGCCCAGGAGAACGCCCACCAGAACCATGGACAGGGGAATGGTCATGTCTCCCATGGTGCTGAAGAAGGTCATGACCGGCTGCGGGAGCCGGATCCGCGCAAAAAGAATGACGCATCCTGCGATTGTCGCGAACATCGGCATGGTGCACATGGCGCGAAGCATGGCTTTTCCGCTGAGTTTCGACTTCTGGCCGTAGTTCAGCTGGATGATCAGTCCGCTGTACATGTAGAAATTCAGGACAATGTTCTGGATGACGAACAGATAAAAGATCTTATTTCCGAACACGGCTTTTGCGACCGGAAAACCCAGAAATCCCGTATTGATTGAGGTCATGATCGCCATAACGCAGCCCTGGTCTTCCAGAGGCTTCCAGCGGAGTATCTTTACGATGACAATGGATATCAGTCCGGTGATGAACATCACGCAGGCGGAAACCACCAGAACGCTGATCGTGTCCCGCAGCGTCTGCGCCGTCAGCTGCGTTCCGCCCATGGAGCTGATAATCAGGCAGGGTGTGGAAATATTGATCAGAAGACTTGTGAGTGGGGCGGCACTCTCGTCCGGCAGCACGTGCAGCTTGTTCGCCGCATATCCGGCGCCAGTCATCGCAAATATTGTGAATACTTTAATAAATACTATCAGCATAGTTCTGAATTCTCCTCATATATATTGTCGGACGGTGATCCGTCCTTTCGGAATGCTGAGCCCGGCAGCCATGCGTCCGCTTTCTGCTGCAGAATTCTACTCATCAGTTTATCATAATTTTGCCGGCTCTGACAGAGGGGACAAAATATAGAAAGCAAGAAGATTCCCATTATGCGGCATTCTGCTGCTGCAGTCACTATGCACAGAAAAGAGCCTGCTGTTTTGTGCGCCTGCATACGAAAGTAATGCTTTAACGCGTTAATGTAGAAAATACAGAAAAATGAAGAAATTTTCATCGATTTTCGCAAATTATCGGGGAAAAATTTAAAAATATTTTTTAGTCAAAGTGAATATTTACACAAATATTGCTTATGTTTTTATTGATAAAGGATAGTCAATTTTAGAAACGTTGGAATTTGAATGGACATTGACGAAATTAATATTTGGAAAGTGAGTGAAAATAATTTCTACATAGAAAATGTTATATAATGATTTGCAGGTATTGTGAAAATATATGCATGTGTGTTATAATAAGGTCAACAAAATGATTGAGCGATAAATCGGGATTAGTAATTTTACATCGATAGCGGGCGCACGGATGACTGATGAAAAACAGAATGATGCACCCTCAGCTATCGAAATAATCTGAATCAGGGGTGAAATTTATCGCAGTATATTCAATATATTGAATAAAATCTTCATTCGAAATTATGGAGGAAATGCTGAAAAAAGATCCTTATAGGAGAGGAGTGAAATTATGAAAGGCTTTGAAAACTTCATAGATATCCTGAACGGGTTTATGTGGGGACCGGTCATGCTGATCCTGCTGGTAGGAACAGGAATTTTCCTGACCTGCAGAACCAGAGGACTTCAGTTCCGTAAATTCGGACTCATCATGAAAGAAACCGTTGGAAAGCTGTTCACCAAGACAGAGGTTAAGGAAGGTTCCCTTTCCCCGGTCCAGGCAATGACTACAGCCCTTGCGGGTACTGTAGGTACAGGAAATATCGCCGGTGTTACCGGAGCGATTGCGCTCGGCGGCCCGGGAGCCGTTTTCTGGATGTGGATTTCCGCACTCTTCGGAATGTGCACCAAGTTCACTGAGGTTACGCTCTCTGTCCGTTATCGTGAAAAGAACGATAAGGGCGACTGGGTCGGCGGTCCGATGTACTATATTAAGAATGGTATGGGAAAACACTGGACCTGGCTCGGCACACTGTTTGCACTGTTTGCGATGATCGCGGCGTTTGGAATTGGAAACATGACACAGGTCAACACCATCGCGACATCCATCGGAACAATTTTTACCGAGTTTAACCCGGCAATGAAGCAGAATCTGCAGATGATTTACCTGATCATCGGAATCGTAATCGCGATTCTCACCGCACTGGTTCTGTTCGGCGGACTGAACCGAATCGGAGCAACCACAGAGAAGCTGGTTCCGGTAATGGCGATTGTCTACATCGTAACAGCTCTGGTTGTTATCTTCACCCACGTTCCTATGCTCGGATCCGTTTTCCACGATATTTTCGTAGGAGCATTCAATCCTGAGGCAATCGGCGGAGGAATGGCAGGAACAGTGATCATGACCGTTATGAGAGCCGGAATCGGCCGTGGAGTATTCTCCAATGAAGCAGGACTTGGTTCTGCCCCGATCGCTCATGCAGCAGCAGATACCGATCATCCGATCCGTCAGGGATTCTTCGGAGCATTCGAAGTATTCGCAGATACCATCGTCATCTGCACTATGACCGCATTGGCAGTCCTGGTATCCGGAAAGGCAGTCGGATTCTATGGAAAATCCGCAGGAACAGACCTGACGATTTCCGCATTCTCCACGACATTCGGCGGAAAACTCGCGGCAATCATCATCGCAACCTGCATCGCCATGTTCGCGTTCTCCACAGTCCTGAGCTGGGCACTGTACGGAACGCGCTGCGCAGAGTTCCTGTTTAAGTCCACCAAGGTCATCAAGCCATATCAGATTATCTTCATCATCTTCATCGTTGTCGGTGCAACCATGAAGCTGTCTGTAGCATGGACCGTTGCAGACACACTGAACGCCATGATGGCTGTTCCGAACCTGATCGCCGTACTGGCGCTGTCTCCGGAAGTCATCCGTCTGTTGAAGGACTTCTTCTCCGGACATCCGAACTGCACGACAGAGAACCTGCAGAGCTGGGCACAGGAAGAAGGAGGAATTCAGAACGTCCGCACCAAAGAAAGAGCTGCGGAATAGGAATACTCTGTTTCAGACAAAAAATATATTCGCAAGAACAGGAATCGGATGTGAAATACATCTTTACATACTCCTGGACTCCGATCATTTTACAAAGGGGCTTGCTGCACGAAGTTATGAAAATAACCCGGGACAGCAGCTCCTTTTTTCTGATTTGTCGTGGATGGAGCTTCGGGACGCAGATGCTGATCCGGAGCCGCGGAGACCCTCTGACAAACGCCGGGCTTTGTGTTAAAATGTTATCAAGAATAAACAGTAATTACAGATGAAAGGGAGCGGAGAAATCATGGATAACCGGTCATTATGGCTGTATCAGCAGAATCAGAGCTATTTTCCTTTAAATGAAAAGCAGAAAGCTGAGCTTCAGGAACGTCTTCAGAGTGTCACCAGGAAGTACACGCAGTCCTGTAAATATAATATCTGCGGCTTTAACAATATCGGAGCGCTCTGGCAGGATCTTGCTGAAGATGAGGATGAGCTTTACGATATTTTAAAGGATGCAGAAGAAGATCCGGGCAGGGAAGGATATATTATCACCGACAAGCAGGGGAATATTCTGTAAAAGTTTCGGGAAAGGAAGAATCGGCGGTGAAAAACACAAATACTATTAAGGAAAACAGGCCGTGGAAGGCAGAGTATGAGAAGAAGCTCATGACCCCGGAAGAGGCTGTGAGAATAGTCCGGAATGGGGACCGGGTCTACATAGGAACCTGTACGTCGGTTGCCTACCGGCTGGCAGAGGCGCTCGGGAAGAGAAAAGACGAACTAAAGGATATTACCATTCTGAGTTCCAATGCTTCCCGTCCTCTTGACGTCATGGATCCTGACAGTGATGTTTTTCATGTGGAAACTTACTATATGGGGCCGCAGGAGCGCCGCGCGTCAGCTTCTGACCGCGCGGACTATACCAGTTTTCATCTCAGTCAGACCTCTGACTGGGTAAAATTTGTCGGAAAACCGGATGTGGCATTTCTGGAAGTCTCTGCTCCGGATGAGTTTGGAGATATGCGTTACGGCGCGTCGGGGCTGGTGGCGGACCCCTATGTGCTGGAATGTGCGGACAGGGTTGTGTTCCAGGTGAATGACTGCGTGCCGCGGCTGAACGGCATGGAAAACAAGCTGAGGGCAGAGCAGGCGGATGCGATTGTGGAAGTGCATGATCCACTGCTGCAGATGCCGGATCTTCCGCCGTCAGATGTGCTGAATAAGATTTCCGATTTTCTGGTGGATGAAATCCATGATGGTGACTGTATTCAGCTAGGAATCGGCGGAGTTGCCAGTGCGGTCGGTTATGGTCTGAAGAAAAGAAATGACCTTGGCATTCATTCGGAAATGCTGGGAAATTCTATGATGGAACTGATGAAAAACGGAAACGTCACGAATCAGGAAAAGAATTTCTGGAAGGGAAAATCTGCGGCAGGCTTCGTTATGGGAACGCAGGAACTGTATGATTTTCTGGATGGAAATGAAGATATTTATATGGCGCCTTCAGCGGTGGTCAACAACCCCCTGGTCATTGCAAAGAATGACAATATGGTCTCGGTGAATACGGCACTGGCGGTGGATCTGACGGGGCAGGTCGTGGCGGACAATATCGGCGGAAAACAGTACAGTTCCGTCGGAGGGCAGCTGGATTTTGTGATCGGATCTCAGATGTCAAAGGGAGGCCGGTCTTTTATCGCGCTTTCTTCTACGTTTGAAAAGAATGGGGAAATGCACAGCCACATCAAGGCGGATTTTCTTCCGGGAACGATGGTTACCACACCACGGGCGGATGTGGAATACGTCGTGACGGAATATGGATGTGTGAATCTGAAGCATCTGGGGATGAAAGACCGGGTGCGGGCGATGATCGGGCTGGCACATCCAAAGTTCAGAGAAATTCTGACCGATCAGGCAAAAGAAAAAGGTCTGCTATAAAAAGCAGGCCTTTTTTCATACATGTTATAAATTACTGGATCCGTAACTGCGGGCTTATTTGCTCATCAGGCTGTCACTGTGGCCGGATACGGAGGTGATCAGATAGTCGATGATCGTTCCGGTGCAGGCTTCCAGTACACTGTCGTTCATGTTCAGAACCACGATCGATGCCTTCGGATTCATCTTCTGGATGTATCCGGCGCCGGTGGAAGCATAGGAATCGCTGTATCTCAGCGCAGCATTGTTATATTTCTTATAGGCGGTGGAAACATCGGACACGAAGTTATCGTCTTCATCGCCGGTCCACATCGGGGATGTGCTGATGACCTTTGCGGATGTTCCGGTCAGTCCTGCCAGTTTCTTCTGTGCCTTGTGGATCTCTGTCTGATCGCTGTCCAGAAGACTGTTGGAAACCGAGTTGATGGTGAATTTCTCCGGATCGGTCTTGATGTAGGTGACACAGTTCAGAGAATACGGATCATCAGACAGGTTGTTGTTGCGGATTTTATTATCTGTATACATACCGTTCATCAGCGTGTACATGAAGGCGAGAAGGGTCTGTGCACTGTCTGTGTCGATGACCTGAGACGGTGTCGTGACTTTCTTATACAGATAGGTTGCTCCCGGGTGTTCATGTGCGCGGTCAGCGTTGAAACGCTCGGTGACATTGTCCATGTGGGTGATGAACTTATCCTGGCGGTTCGGGTCAACGGTAAACGTTACCGTACAGGAACCAGGAGAGAGCCCATCATTGCTGCCGCCCTGAATGGAAGCGATGTTGTAGCCGATGTTGGCGCCTTTCATGTATTCCAGCAGCTCTTTGATACGGAGAATCGCGTTGGTGTTATCGCTGATTCCGGAGTTTGCCTGTCCTCTGTCCAGACCATGGATGGTCACCTGATAGGTCAGGGAATATTCCGGTTTGGTGTATTTCAGCTTATGCGAGAACTGCATCAGCATGCTGGATGCAGCCTTCAGTGAAAACTGGCCCTTGTCTGTTCCATTCAGGTAGAAAACCCGGGACTTGTCTGTAATCAGGGATTTATCCAGCTTCTTGATTCCAACGAACTGATGGCCCTTTTCCTGCGTGAAAATGACGGTCAGTTTTCCGGTCGACTGGTTGTTATTCATAATGTAGAGCGCCGATGCGATCGGGGAAATTCCCTGAGATTCCTGCTGCGCATCATACGGGCAGATAATGATTGTCGGTGCCGCCTTCTGATAGTCCTTGGAGCTGGCTCTGGTCATGATGACATTCCCGCCGGAATCGGTCGTGCAGGCAATATCGCGGGACGATGCCCAGATTTTCAGGTAATTGCGGATTCCGGAATTGGAGCTGAATGCCTTGGTTGAATCCTGCAGCTCGATTTCATATGCAGAAAGTTTCTGTGCCAGTGTAGTTGCAGATGCAGCTGTGTTTCTGGTCTGCTCTGAACTTTCCGTCTTGCTTCCGGAACTTGCGGACTGCTGTGCGGCTGCCTGCGTCCTCGGTTCGCATGCGGATGTTGTAAATATGAGTGCGCAGCATAGCGAAAGCGCTGCGGCGCCGCTCAGAATGGATTTTAACTTCATAAATTATGCCTCCAGAACACGGGGTGAATCACCGTGTTGTCATACATCTTCTGCAGTTCATGCAGTATCTGTTTAATCATATCATAGATAACAGAGAGATTTCAATCTAGGAGGGGGATTTCATCAAAGTTTCACGGAATCACGGGAATGTACAAGATCGTGTGCATTGAGTGCTTGTTGCAATAAATTTTCTGATTTGTTATAATATAATCATTCCAGACAGAGGTGCGTGAAAGCAGTTTTGCATTCTGTTTGATCCGGTATTGTATACAGAAAAGAAAATAATGAATTTTCGGAGCGTAAAGATATGGATGATTATTTTGATGAAGACATGGTAATGGAATCCTCAGACCTGATCATACGTCCTACTATTTTTGAGGATTGCAGTGATTTTGCGCGCTGGGAGAATATGGACAGCATTACGAAGTATCTGGCGGTCGATGAGGATGTGACCTATAAACAGGTCGTTACGGAATTTATCCTCAGTCTGAGAGACGAGCAGCGGCAGATGTTTACCATCACGCTGAAACCGTCCGACAGGCCGATCGGCAGAATTATTCTCAGCAGAATTACACGCAGATCAGATTCTCTTCATTTAAAGAGAGTCTATATTGCAGACCCGGACCTCCGCGGAAAGGGCTACGGCGAGCAGGCCGTACGGACGATTCTGGAATATTCCTTCATTAATATGCATATGGAGCGTGTGAGCATGGATCACCTGAAGGGTGATGAAATCACAGGAATGCTCTGCCGCAAGCTCGGCGCCGTTGAAGAGGGCATCATGCGCCATTCGGAGAAGAAAGACGGAAAATACATCGATCTCTACCGGATGTCACTTCTGCGCGCAGAGTACTACGATAAGAACCACGATGACCGCTAATCCCTTTTTCACAGGACAAAAAGTGAAGCCGCAAGGAAAAATTTTCTTGAAGATAAAGAAAAACCTTGTAATTCCTTTGCTTCCTGTGCTATAATAATGCGCGTGCGATGAAAGCGAGCACTAAGTTTGTGTTTACATAGAAAAGCATGGGCTTAAGATATACGATAGGAGGTGCGGCTATGTCAAGGAAATGTGAAGTATGCGGAAAGGGCCAGGTTTCTGGAAACAAGGTTTCTCATTCCAACAAGCATTCCAGAAGAAAGTGGAATGCAAACATCCAGACAGTAAGGATCAACGACAATGGTACAATCAGAAAAGCCAATGTCTGCACAGAGTGCCTGCGGTCCGGTAAAGTTAACCGTGCCGTTTAATGGGCTGGAAGTTTAGGCTGTCATATTGATGAGGTTCCACAGATACTTCATCAGTATGGCAGCTTTTTGTTATATTTACTTATTTTCATGTCTGCTCAGGAGGAATCAGGGTTATGACGATGATGAAGGCAACGGATCTGGGGCTGATTACCGTTTCCAATTCCGTTTTTGCGGAGATAATCAATTCGGTCATGCAGTCGGAGCGGTGTGCTTCGAATATGTGGCTGTCCATGCATCAGGGAAGGCTGATCCGGATGGTGCGCGTATTCCGCGATCCGGACTATGTCCGGGATCTTTCCGTGCGCCTGAATGAGGATGGCAGAATCTGCCTGACCTTTGGCGTAATTGTTAAATTCGGTGTATCCATCCGCCGGGAAACCCGCCATGCGGCAGACGAGATCTGCGCAAGGATTTATGAGCAGACCGGCATGATTCCTGCAGAAATTACGATTAATATCGACGGCGTGAGGACACGCAGTAATAAGACCGCGCGCCGCAGCACAAAGGTGGTGTTCCGCTATGCCGAAGACGAGTGGCAGCGCAAGTCATACTCATAAGAAAGAAGAGGAGGGTGTGCTGACCATGCAGACTCCGGTCTCGAAGCTGAAGGGCATCGGACCGAAAAAAGCGGCGGCACTGAAGGAACTGGGGGCCGAAACGGCAGGAGACCTTTTATATATTCTTCCGAGGCGCTATGAAGACCGCCGTCAGCCGGTCCGGATTGCGGATCTGAAACTTGGAAAAGACCAGCTGATTGAAGGTTCGGTCGTTTCCCGCTGCTTCAGCGGATTCCGGAGAGGAGGAAAGTCGCCTCTGGTTGTTCTTATCCAGGATAACAGTGGACTCATCGAGATTGTATTTTTCTCCGGAAGTTACATCACCAATCTCTTCAAGGTCGGAGAGATGTTCAGCTTTTTCGGCAGGGTCAGCGAAAACAGGGGGCAGCTGCAGATGGTGCACCCGGAGTTTCACCGCCTGCATGAGCCGGGTGATGTACGTGGGATCTTGCCCGTGTACCCTTTGTCGAAAGGGCTGACGCAGAATGACATGAGAAGGCTCCTGGAGACCGCGAAGCCGCTGATGGATGAGGAGGACTGGCTGCCGGAGGCGGTGCGGGAAGAACACCGCCTGGCGGACCTGCCCTTTGCCCTTAAGAATATTCACTGGCCGGCTTCGGAGAGAAAGCTGCTGGAAGGCCGTTACCGCCTGGTATTTGATGAGTTTCTGACCCTGGAGCTGGGCCTGAAGATGGCAAAAAGCAAAAGCGGCCAAGAGAAACATGGCGCGGTGATTCAGCCGGAAGCGGGAGATGCGTTTATCGCGTCGCTGCCATTTTCTCTTACGGAAGGACAGATGCGGACCTGGAAGGAAATCGGGAGGGATCTTCAGTCGGATTTACCGATGAACCGGCTGGTGCAGGGCGATGTGGGATCGGGTAAGACTGTAGTTGCCGAGGCAGCCATGTATGCGGCGGTAAAATCCGGCTATCAGGCCGTGATGATGGCGCCGACGGGGATTCTTGCCCGGCAGCATGCGCAGACCTTTAAACGGGATTTTGAGCCTCTGGGAATTAAGACGGCCCTGCTTCACGGGGGAATGAGTGCGGCGGCAAGAAGAGAGCTCCTGCAGAAACTTGCGGACGGGGAAATCGACATGCTGATCGGAACCCACGCCGTCATCCAGCCAGATGTAAAGTTCTTCCATCTGGGCCTTGTGGTTACCGATGAGCAGCACCGCTTCGGGGTCGGACAGAGAAAAATGCTGAGCAGCAAGGGGGCAGCCCCGAATATTCTGGTCATGACGGCGACACCGATTCCGCGAACTCTTGCGGTGATTCTTTACGGAGATCAGGATATTTCCATTATCGACACGCTGCCTTCCGGAAGAAAGCCGGTAAAGACCTTTGCTGTATCCTCTTCACAGAGAGATCAGGTTTATGATAAACTGAAAGAAGAGCTTGCGGTGGGCCGGCAGGCCTACGCTGTAGCGCCCTTCATCGAGGACTCTGACCAGATGGAAGGCATGTCGGCGCAGAGACTCTATGAGGAAATGCAGAAGCGTTTTCCTCAGTTTCATGTTGGGCTGCTTCACGGCGGTATGGATGCGGAGCAGAAAGAGCAGATCATGACCGATTTCTCTGAAAAGAAAATCGATCTTCTGGTTTCTACGGTTGTCATTGAAGTCGGCATCGATGTACCGAACGCAACGGTCATGGTGATTGAAAACGCCGAGCGCTTTGGCCTGGCGCAGATGCATCAGCTCAGGGGCCGCGTGGGACGAGGAAGCGAGCAGGCATTTTGCTACTTGATAGTGGATCAGGAGACAGAAATTGCCAGGCGGCGTGCGGAGATCATGGCCCGCTGCAGCGACGGTTTTCAGATTGCAGAAGACGATCTGATTTTAAGGGGGCCGGGAGAACTCTTCGGAACCCGGCAGCACGGATTACCGGAACTGAAAATCGCAGATCTCGGCCGCCATCAGAAAGTCTTGAAAGCCGCGGAGGAAACGGCAGAGGAAATTCTGAAAGACGACCCGCAGCTTGAAAAGGAAGAAAACCAGTCTGTCCGTGAGAAAGTGGAAAATATGTTCCACGGTGACGGAAGACTTGAAATATAGAAAGGAAACGAATGAGAATCATTACGGGAAAATACAGAGGAAGAAAGCTGGAGACGCCGGAGAACTACGATATCCGACCGACTTCCGACAAGGTCAAGGAAGCCGTCTTCAACATCCTCATGAATGATATTTACGGTTCCGTCTGCTGCGACCTGTTCGCAGGAACTGGAAACCTTGGGATTGAGGCGCTTTCAAGAGGAGCGGAGCGCGTATTTCTTGCTGACCGCTCCAGGGACGCCATCCGCCTGATCCGCACTAATCTTGAAAAATGCGGTGCCCAGGAGGATGCGGTTGTTCTGATGGGGGATTACAGAAGAAGTCTGAACAGAATCAGCGAGAAAATCGACATCTTCTTCCTGGACCCGCCATATCGCGAAGGCCTTTATGAGGACTGCATGGAGCGCATCGGCGACCTTGATTTATTGGCTCCTGACGGTATAATATTAGCAGAGCATGATTCACGAAATCCGCTTCCGGAAAACTGCGGAGGTTTCGTGAAGACACAGGACAGAAAATACGGGAAAACCACCGTATCGATTTACCGGAGACAGGAAGATGTTTCCGGCAGTGAAGAATAGGCAGACCATAGACAAGAGAAGGGAAGGCAGAACACATGGTCAGGCGCGCGTTGATCACCGGTTCTTTTGATCCGATTACCTACGGACATATTGATATTATAAAGAGAGCGGCAGCGATGTTCGATGAACTCGTCATCGGAATCATAAAAAATCCGAGAAAACAGGGGCTTTTTACGATTGAAGAGCGGACAGAAATGATTGAAAAGATTTTTTCCTCTCATCCGGAGATCAGGGTGGATCATTTTCAGGGCCTTCTCGCAGACTATGTCAATCAGAGAGATTTCTGCGCAGTCGTCCGCGGCCTGCGCACCAATAAAGATTTTGCCTATGAGCTTGAAATGGCTCAGGTCAATCAGAAATTGTTTCATGAAGGAATTGAGTCGGTCTTCTTAATGGCAAGGCCGGAATATACGATCGTCAGCTCGTCCAATGTCAGGGAAATCGTGTCAGTGGGCGGGACTCCGCCGGATGGAATGGTGCCGGATGAAATCCTTCAGAAGATGAGAGAAAAATACGCACAGAGAGGATAAAGGAGGAGCAGCGCATGACGGTACTGGAATTGCTGGAGGAACTGGAAGATATCGTGGATACGGCTTCCTCAGTTCCGCTGACAGGAAAAATCATGGTTGATGGCAATGAAATCCTTGAAATTGTCAATGATATCAGAAATACACTCCCGGAAGATGTCAAGCAGGCACACTGGCTGAAGGGCGAGCAGAACCGGATTCTGGAAGACGCAAAGAAGGAATACCAGAAGCTCGTTGTAGAGGCAAAGAAGCAGGCTGATTTTCTGGTAGACAATAACGATATTACCTTAAAAGCACGCAAGCATGCAGATCAGATTGAGAAAGAAGCAGAGGAATACGCAGCGATGCTGAAGCTGCGCACCTATGATTATCTGGATCAGATGCTGTTTAAGATGCAGAAACGCATGGACGACCTGAATAATACCTATTTCGGCTCCATGTACGACAATCTGGCGAAGACGTTCGAGGGAATTGACAGCCAGCTGGCCAATAACCGGGATGAGCTGAAACAGCTTGCCTCCCGTACCCAGCATGGAGAAGACTGGCTGTATGAGAAGAAGCCGCAGAATAACTCTTCCGGAGGAAACAAGTAGATTGCGTACACTGGGTATTACAGCAGAATACAATCCCTTCCACAGCGGCCACCGTTTTGCCCTGGAAGAGTTGAAAAAAAGGACCGGCGCAGACACGGTCCTTTCTGTTATGAGCGGAAATTTCACCCAGAGAGGGGAACCTGCCTTTCAGGACAAGTGGACGCGGGCGGAAAATGCGGTGAGAGGCGGCGTAGATCTGGTTCTGGAAATGCCGGCAGCCTATGCCAGCGCATCCTCCCAGTGGTTCTGCCGTGCCGGGGTGAAGATCCTCAGCGGGCTTGGCTGCACGGATGTGATCGGTTTCGGCAGCGAATCCGGTTCGGTTGAGGAGCTTCTTCAGCTGGCAGAATTCATGAACCAGAGAGAGTATGAGCTTCATGAGAGAATGGCGGCCTACAGAAAGCAGGGATTTTCATACCCCCGGGCACAGGAGCAGGCGGCTCTTGACCTTGGCGTCGCAGGCGGAGGGTCTCTTTTGTCGCAGCCGAACAACCTGCTGGCAGTTGAGTACGTCAGACAAATCCTGAAGCTGCAAGAGGACATCCGGCCGGAGATTGCCACGGTGAAGCGTGCTGAAGGAGACTATCTTCAGTCGGCATCAGCCCTGAGAAAAGAGGCCAAAGAAAAAGATCCGGAGCTTTACGCGCTCAGAGAAGACCGCTATTTCCGCCTCATTGAAGCGGAAATCCTGAAGATGACAGAAGAAGATCTGGATAAAATCGCCTCTTCATCGGATGGCCTTGGGCAGAAAATGAAGAAGGAAGCGAGGTATTGCAAGAGCCTTGAGGATCTTCTCAGACGCTGCAAGAGCAAGGCTTACACGAGGACCCGGATTCAGAGGATGCTGACCCAGTGCCTGCTGGGAGTGACTGCGGAAGACATGAAAAATGAGCTGTTTTACGCCAGAGTGCTGGCTTTCTCGGAACGGGGCGCGAAACTGCTGAAAAAATGCCGGAAATGCGAAAATAGGACGATTCCGATTCTGACCAATGTGAATAAGGAAGCACATTTATATCCTGAGCTTGCGAGAAGCCTTGCTGTGGACGCCTATGCCGCGGATCTGTATAACCTGATCGCGGGAAATGATCTTTATGAGAACGCTGACTGCGTCCGCCATCCGCGGCTGATCAAAATAAACGAATGATCAGGAGAATTTGGAAAAAATTGCAGAAATCCTTTGACAGAGCGGGATTTCAATGCTATACTTTTAACGTTGACGAAAATTCTTATTTACATTATTCTTTAATGTAAGGAGGTAAGACAATGGCAGTTCCAAAGAGAAGAACATCTAAAGCCAGAAGAGATAAGAGACGTTCTCCGAACATGAAGAAAACGGCTCCGGGTCTCAGCATTTGTCCACAGTGTCATCAGCCAAAGCTTCCGCACAGAGTTTGCCCTAACTGCAACTACTATGACGGTAAGGACGTACTGAATACATCCAACGCAGAGGCATAGGATAAATTAAGAGTTTTAGATCATGATCAGAAAGAGACAGGTGTGCGCACGCCTGTCTCTGTCTTTTTTGTTTTTGGCGGCGGATTCTATATAACCATTTTATGATTTTCAGTCCGGACAGGAAATAAATTCAGTATCTGCAGAACTATTTTTCATTCTTGCCAGTTATTTTTTTGTCATTTGTTGAAAAACCACGTGCTGTTTGGTATAATTTTTGTGAATTTAAATAAAAAATGCTAAGGGGGAGAAACCAATGAAAGAACTGAAAAGAAAGCTGAAGGTTGGTATTCTCGGCGGTACAGGCATGGTTGGACAGCGCTTTATCACTCTGCTGGATAATCACCCGTGGTTCGAGGTTACGACAATTGCTGCAAGTGCACACAGTGCAGGAAAGACATATGCGGAGGCTGTTGACGGAAAGTGGAAGCTGGAGACTCCGATTCCGGAAGCCGTAAAGAACATCGTCGTAAAGGATGTATCTGATGTTGAGAACGTCGCAAAGGACGTTGATTTCTGCTTCAGCGCAGTAAACATGGCTAAGGATGAGATCCGCGCCATCGAGGAAGAGTACGCAAAGACAGAGACTCCGGTCGTTTCCAACAACAGCGCACACCGCTGGACACCGGATGTACCGATGGTTATTCCGGAGATCAACCCGGAGCACTACGATGTCATCCGTTATCAGAAGCAGCGTCTGGGCACCAAGAGAGGATTCATTGCAGTAAAGCCGAACTGTTCCATTCAGTGCTATGTACCGGCTCTGGCAGCATGGAAAGAGTACGAGCCGACTCAGGTTGTCGTCTCCACCTATCAGGCAATCAGCGGCGCCGGAAAGAACTTTGAGACCTGGCCGGAGATGGTTGGAAACATCATTCCGTACATCAGCGGCGAGGAAGCCAAGAGCGAGAAAGAACCTCTGCGCATTTTCGGACATATTGAAAACGGCGAGATCGTACCGGCTGACGGTCCGGTTATCACCAGCCAGTGCATCCGTGTACCGGTTCTGGAAGGCCACACCGCATCCGTATTCATCAACTTTGCCAAGAAGCCGGAGAAGGAAGAACTGATCGAGAAGCTGAACAGCTTCAAGGGATTCCCGCAGGAAGCAGAACTTCCGAGCGCTCCGAAGCAGTTCATCAAGTATCTTGAGGATGATGACCGTCCGCAGGTTAAGAAGGATGTTTACTATGAGAACGGATTCGGTGTAACATTCGGACGTCTGAGAGAAGACACGATTTTCGACTACAAGTTCGTCGGCCTTGCGCATAACACTGTAAGAGGCGCGGCAGGTGGAGCGGTTCTGTCCGCAGAAGCCCTTGTTGAGAAAGGCTACATCGATTTTAAATAGTCCTGTAAGCAGGAAAGCAATAATGATGGAATTAAAGAGAATGGGCGGAAACGTCTGTTCTCTTTTTTCGTCCTTTCTCTGTACCCGGCGTGAAGAGTCTGCTATAATAGAGCAATAAGAAAGTGAGCGCTGCATAAATTATTATTCAGTTCGCGAGTGATGGCGTGCCGCGCCTGCGCGTTCACAGAGGACAAAATTCAACTTGCAAGATCTTGATGGGAGGATCGACTTGGCAGGCAGAAATAAAAAAGAAAATACAGCAGAAGAGAAGAAGAGAAGAACATCCGCAGGGAAAACATCTTCGCGTTCCCGTTCTAAGAGTGAGCCGGCAGGCTCTGCAGAAAAGCGGGCGCAGATTCAGGAGGAGATGCGCAGAGCGCATGCGTCCAGAAGAATCAGAGATGTCATCAGCGGGCTGATTTATATTGCGATCGGCCTGTTTATTTTTGCCAGTGTTCAGTTCCATACCGCCGGAGAATTCGGCAATCAGCTGGGGATTATCCTGAAGGGAATTTTCGGTGCGATCGGACTGGTACTCCCGTGGTATCTGGTGCTTCTTGGAGTTCTGTTCGTAACCGGGAAGGCGCTTCATTTTACGCAGCGGTCGCTCTGGCTGACCTTCGGGATACTTCTGGTCATGTGCGTCATGAACGCGGGCAGGTTCATTATGGCCGCGGAATCTGCGGGAAACAGCATTCCGATTGACCTGGTCCAGTTCTACAATCAGGGCGTGAACCTGACATCTGGCGGAGTCTTCGGCATGACGGCCGGGGTGCTGCTGGTAAAATTTATCGGCGAGGCCGGCCTGTATATTCTCTGCATCGTCCTGCTTCTGATCTGCCTCCTTCTGCTTCTTCATACGCCGCTTTCGGCACTGATTCAGAGAAGAAGGCTGCAGAAAGAGGAGGACCGCCGTCTTCAGGAAATGATGAAGGAAGAGGCTTATCAGAAAGAGCTGGAAAGAAGAAAAAGAGAAGCAAATCTGAATCTGCAGGACCCGCTTTCTTCCAATACCGGAATTATCCGCGATCCGAACCAGCAATCCATGTTTGACAGAAGCCGTCAGGAAATGGAGATGCAGCCGGCGCGGGAAGAAAAGAAGCCGGGGATTCTTCACAGTATCTTTCATTCCGCGGAAGCTGCTGCCAGAAGAGAGCGGGCAAAACACGTGAAGAAACCGTCTAATGTCGTGGATGTCATGCATCAGAATCCGCTGACCGGCAGAAAGACACAGGAACTTTCCGCGGAAGAAATCAGGAAGGCACAGAAGGAGAAGGAAACCGGAGAAGAGCAGCGTCAGAGCCATCCGGAACCGAAAATTTCCTTCGGAGCATTTGACCGCTCAGACATGGAGCAGGAGCAGAAGCCTGAACAAAGAAGCCAGATTGATTATTCCACAGGGGAAATTCTCGGCAGTACAGAATCCAGAAGCGATTCACCGGACCGCTTTTTCCATCGTGAATCATCCGGTTCCTATGGACTGGATCCTGTCTCTGCGCCGGAAGAGGGCTTCGGGCTGGATGAAAAGCGGGGATCTTCCGGAACCTATGGGCTTCAGCCTGCAGAGAAAACAGCGTCCGGACACGGACTTCAGGAAGATCTGCCATCTGATAATAACTCAGCAGCTTCAGGAAATACACAGCCGGAATCTCCGCAGCAGAATAATTCCGCTGCTTCCGTGACTTCCGATGAAGAAGGAGAGAGCAGACCGTCCAGACCTGCTGGTGTTCATCAGAATAAAGATGGAGAATGGGTTTCCAATAATATGATCGAGGAAACCAGCAGAAGGGCGATGAACCGCGTGCTGAAGAGTGCGGATGACCTGATGCGTGAAGAGCAGGCCAGAAGAGAGAAAGAGCAGACCGGGATCAGCGGGACACCTGGAAAAGCTTCTGGCGTGAAAACTTCTTCAGACAGCATCGTCCGGCCGGAAAGTTCCACCATGGGAAAGAAACAGGCGGCGGCTTCTGCTGCTGCGGCCGGTATGGCTATGGCCGGAGCGGCATCCCGGAATATCCAGAAGAAAACGAAATTCCATTATCGTAAACCTTCGCTGGATCTTCTTACCATGCCGGAATTACCGAGCACAGATGGTCTGAACCAGCAGCTTCGGCAGAAGGCAAGGGTGCTGGAAGAGACGCTGGAGAGCTTCCATGTGGATGCTCACGTCGTTCAGGTCACACAGGGTCCTGCCGTCACCCGCTACGAGATTCAGCCGGGACCGGGCGTAAAAGTCAGCAAGATCGTGGGTCTGAGTGATGATATTGCGCTTAACCTCAGGGCAAAGAGTATCCGTATCGAAGCGCCGATTCCGGGCAAGGCCGCTGTCGGCATTGAGGTGGAAAATGAACATATCCAGATGGTCCGCATCCGGGAAATCATCGGTTCTAGAGAATTCCGCGAGGCAAAATCCAAGATTTCTTTTGCTGTCGGAAAAGACATTGCCGGAAATGCCATTGTCGCAGATCTTAAGGGAATGCCGCATCTTCTGATTGCCGGTGCTACCGGATCTGGTAAATCCGTCTGCATCAACAGCATCATCACGAGCATCCTTTATAAGGCGAGTCCGGATGAGGTCAAGCTGGTGCTGATTGACCCGAAGGTTGTAGAACTTGGAAATTACAATGGAATTCCGCATCTTCTGATTCCGGTTGTGACGGACCCTGGAAAGGCCGCGGCAGCCCTGAACTGGGCGGTTTCCGAAATGACCGACCGCTATAAGAAGTTTGCGGATGAAAATGTCCGCGACCTGAAGACCTATAATGAAAAAATGAAGGCGCAGGACCGTGAAGATGAAAAAATGCCTCAGGTGGTTATCATTATCGATGAGCTGGCAGACCTGATGATGGCGGCGCCGAATCAGGTGGAGGAATCCATCTGCCGCCTGGCCCAGCTGGCAAGAGCAGCGGGCATGCACTTGATCGTTGCGACCCAGAGACCGTCTGTCGATATCATTACCGGACTGATCAAAGCCAATATTCCGTCCAGAATAGCTTTTGCGGTTTCTTCTCAGTTCGATTCCAGAACCATTCTGGATATGAATGGAGCAGAAAAACTGGTCGGAAAGGGCGATATGCTCTTTAACCCGCAGGGCTCCGGAAAGCCGCTGCGTGTGCAGGGTACCTTTATTTCCGATGAAGAGATCAACCGGGTTATCGACTTCGTCAAGGCGCAGAATCCGCAGGATGAGGCTGCTTATAACGAGGAAGTCATTCAGGACATCGAGCAGAAAGCGATTCCGGGAAATGATGATTCTGCCGATGAGCTTCTGCCGGATGCAATTTCCTGCGTGGTTCACGCGGAGAAGGCTTCGACATCCATGCTGCAGCGCCATTTCCGCATTGGCTATAACCGTGCGGCCAGAATCATGGATGAAATGGAAGAACGCGGCATTGTCAGTCCGCAGGACGGAAGTCATCCGCGGCAGGTGCTGATTTCAGAAGAAGAGCTGGAGCAGATGAAGAGCCAGGATGCGGCGCAATAGCAGGATGAACCAGGATAACAGGAATTTCCTGGCACATTTCGTTTTGTCTGTTATAATAGAGTGACTGCAGAGGCGATTCTGCGGAGAAAATCTGCAGAATGGGGAAGATAAACATATGGCTGCAGACTGCGCTGGACAGCCGGGATACGCCGGAAATGTGCAGAATGCAGAAATAGATAAAGAGAGGAATTTCGACTATATGAACGTATATTTTGATACTCTGGGATGTCTGAAGAATTTCAATGACTCGGACATGGCCATGGGCATTCTGGAAAAGCGGGGTCATCACATCGTTCATTCGCCTGAGGAGGCGGATGCGATTGTGGTGAATACCTGCGGTTTCATTGATGACGCGAAAAAGGAATCCATCGGGGAAATCTTCGATATGGCTGCATATAAGGAGCAGGGAAAGAAGCTGATTGTCTCCGGATGCCTGGTGCAGCGTTATTCTGAGGAACTGTTTAAGGAGATTCCAGAAGCGGACGGATTTATCGGGGTCAACGATTATGAAAAGCTGCCGGAACTTCTGGATCAGCTGCAGAAGGATGGAAACCGCTTCCGAAAAGTTGATGAAATGGAGAAAGGTGCGCTGGAGGAAGAAAACCGCTACCGGAAGATCCCGGAGACGGTTTACAGCACATCGATCCGCATTGCGGAGGGCTGCAATAACCGCTGCACCTACTGCATCATCCCTGCGATCAGAGGTCCGTACAGAAGCCGCTCTATGGAAAGTATCGTTGAGGAGGCTGAAAGGCTTGCGGACGCAGGCTGCAGGGAACTCAATGTCATCGCTCAGGACACCAGCTATTATGGAAAAGACCTGTACGGAAAGCCGATGCTCGCCCAGCTCCTTCATAAACTGGCGGAAATCGACGGAATCCAGTGGATCCGCATTCTCTACTGCTATGAGGAGAATATCACAGATGAGCTGATTCAGACCATGGCGGAGGAGCCGAAGATCTGCCACTATATCGACGTTCCTCTTCAGCACAGCAACGATAAGGTCCTGAAGGAGATGAACAGAAGATCGACTCAGGAATCCATCAGAAATACCATCCGAAAGCTCCGCGAAGCCATGCCGGACATTTGCATCCGGACGACCATGATCGTGGGATTTCCGGGTGAGACGGATGAGGAATTCGCTGATCTGATGGCCTTTATCCGCGAGATCCGCTTCAGCAGACTGGGCGCCTTCACCTATTCACAGGAGGAGGGAACACCGGCGGCTGAGCGAAAGGATCAGATTCCGGAAGACGTGAAGAAGGAGCGTCTCGATGCCCTGATGATGGAGCAGATGCAGATTTCCAATGAAGAAAACCAGAAGCTTGTGGGAAAGACTATGGATGTGATGGTGGATGATCAGGACGATGAAGGCGCCTACATCGGAAGAACTGCCTATGACGCCCCGGAAATCGACAATTCCGTGATTTTCACCTCTTCAAAGGACCATAAGCCGGGAGATATCGTGAAGGTGCGCATCGATGCCGCCTTTGACTACGACCTGCAGGGCGCGGAAGTGGAAGCAGAATAGAAAATATCCGCCTGAAAATTCACGAGTTCAGGCCTATTTAATACAGAACATGTCTTCAAAGGTAAATAACAGGAGGAAATGAATATGAATTTACCTAATAAACTTACGATCCTGCGAGTCATTGCGGTTCCGTTTTTTATCGTGTGTTATCTGAAGGGCTTTTTTGCCGCAGCGCTGATTATTTTCTGCCTGGCATCGCTGACGGACATGCTGGATGGAAAGATCGCAAGAGCGAGAAATCTGGTGACAAACTTCGGAAAGATCATGGACCCGCTTGCCGACAAGGTTCTCTGCTACTCTGCTTTTTGTCTGATGATCGGCGACCGGACCATGCCGGCATGGATGCTGATTGTGATTCTGGCAAGGGAATTCACCATTGCGGGAATGCGTACGGTAGCGGCTTCCGAGGGCCAAGTCATCGCGGCGGCCATGAGCGGAAAGATCAAGACCGTTCTTCAGATGTTCGCGATCATTTTCCTGATCCTGATGCAGGCGCTGACGAAGTTCAGCTTCTATCCGCAGATCCGCATCTTTGCTTACATCCTGCTGTATGCATCACTGGTCATGACGGTTTACTCCGGAATCGAGTATGTCGTAAAGAACATTAACGTATTTAAGGAATCCAATTAGTGAGTATAATATTTAAAGGAGACCGGAGCAATCCGGTCTTCTTTATCTCTTTTTATGACAAAAGAGAAATTTCAAGGGGAAGAAAGAAGGGAATACAATTGAAAAGCGCAATTATCAGTGTGGGTACGGAGCTTCTGATGGGTCAGGTTACCGATACAAACGCCGTTTACCTGTCGCAGCAGCTGAACACCATGGGCGTGGATGTCATGTACCGCTATACCGTCGGAGATAATGACGGAAGACTGTCGGAAGTCCTGGATCTGGCTTTAAAGGACTGTGGTCTGGTCATCACGACAGGAGGCCTTGGACCTACAGAAGATGATATGACCAAGGAAACCGTAACGAAGTACATGGGAGATGTTCTGGAGGAGCACCAGCCTTCCAAGGAAGCTCTGATGAAGATGGCAGAAGAACGTCACCATAAATTTACAGAAAACAACATGAAGCAGACGCTGATGCCGACGAGAGCGGAAGTGTTCGATACGGACGCGGGAACGGCGCCGGGATTTGCGCTTTCGAATGATGCCGGAAAGACCATCGTCTGCCTGCCTGGACCTCCGCGTGAGATGAAGCGCATGTTCGAGCGCCGAGTCCGCCCATGGCTTGCGCCGAAGACCGACTGCGTCATTGCCTACCAGACTCTTCGGATTTTCGGAAAGGGTGAATCCCTTGTGGAAACGGAAATTCTGGATCTGATTGATGCTCAGACAGATCCGACCATCGCCACCTATGCACAGGAGGGAGAATGCTCTGTCCGTGTTGCGTCAAAGAGAAAGACGCTTAAGGAAGCAGAAGATGCCTGCCATGAGGTGAGCGATCAGATCAGAAAGCGTGTCGGCGACTATATTTACAGCGATGACGGACGTTCGCTTCCGGAAGTTGTCGGAGAAAAACTTCTGAAAGACAAGATCACGATTTCCTGCGCGGAATCCTGCACCGGCGGAATGTTCGCGGCATATCTTACGGATATTCCGGGAATCTCAGAGGTGTTTGAACGTGGAATCGTCACCTACACAGAGCGGGCGAAGATGGAAGAACTGGGGGTCAGTGAAAAGACAATTGCAGAAAAAACAGTCGTCAGCCCGGAAGTTGCGGCCCAGATGGCGGAGGGCCTTCAGAAAAAGACCGGAAGCGATGTTTGTGTGTCTGTTACCGGTATTGCGGGACCTTCCGGCGGGACACCGGAAAAGCCGGTGGGCCTGATCTATGTCGGATGCAGATATAAGGGGGTGACCGTGGTAAAGAAACTCCTGACTCTGAATATGAGCAGAAGCTGGAACAGAAGATATGCGGTCCTGAGCATGTTTGACACCATCAACCGCATGCTGGACGGAAGAGCGGTTCCCGGGAGCGATCATTCAGAAGTTCTGTAAGATTGACTTTGCAGGATACTTATGTTAGCTTTGAGATACCATATATTTCCAAATTTATCCGCTTGACTAATTTTTAAAATATAGTAGAATGGACGTATAGAACAGATGTTCGTTTATACGGAGGTTGAGCATGGCAAAGAAAGCTGCGGCTGACGGCCGCGAAAAAGCGCTGGATGAAGCGCTGAAGAAGATACAGAAACAGTTCGGACAGGGCGCGATCATGAAGATGGGCGATGCGGCAGGCATGAATATCGAGACCATCTCCACAGGATCCATCAGTCTGGACCTGGCTACCGGCGTGGGCGGTGTTCCGCGCGGGAGAATTATTGAGATATACGGACCGGAATCATCCGGTAAGACGACCCTGGCCCTTCACATCGTTGCGGAAGCACAGAAAGCCGGCGGAAAAGCGGCCTTTATCGATGCAGAGCATGCGCTGGATCCGGTTTACGCAAAGAACCTGGGCGTACAGATTGATGAACTTCTGGTTTCCCAGCCGGATACCGGAGAGCAGGGACTGGAAATCTGCGATATGCTGGCAAGCAGCGGCGCGATTGACGTAATCGTTGTCGATTCTGTTGCGGCGCTGGTTCCAAAGGCAGAAATCCAGGGAGAGATGGGAGATTCTCATGTGGGACTTCAGGCCCGCCTGATGTCCCAGGCCTTGAGAAAACTGACCGGAACCGTCAATAAGTCGAATACCTGCGTGGTATTCATCAACCAGCTGCGTGAAAAGGTCGGTGTAATGTTCGGAAGTCCGGAGACGACTACCGGAGGAAGAGCGCTGAAGTTCTACTCGACGATGCGTTTTGACGTCAGAAGAATCGAGACCATCAAGCAGGGCGATCAGATGCTGGGAAACCGCACCCGGGTAAAGATCGTAAAGAATAAGGTTGCGCCGCCGTTTAAGAAGGCGGAGTTCGATATCATGTACGGAAAAGGAATTTCCAGATCCGGCGATATCCTGGACTGCGCAGTAGACGCAGACATCGTAAAGAAGGCCGGCTCCTGGTACAGCTATAACGGTGAGAGAATCGGCCAGGGACGCGAAAATGTAAAGAAGTATCTGGAAGAGCACACTGATTTAATGGATGAAATCCAGCAGAAGCTGATGGAGCAGCTGAAAACACCGGAAGAAGAACTGAACGGTGAAAAGACGGAAGCGCAGAATCCGGATGGTCCGCAGGCATCTCCTGCAGAAACAGGGGACGCGGCAGATGATGCTGAGGATGAAATCATCGCGGATGAAGACGGCGTAATCGTAGAGTAGGAGAATTTCCTGGAATCTGCCTTTTTTAAAGAGGGGAAACAGATACATCCATCCTGACGGAGACATTCGTTTAAACCGGCCTGCTCACAAGGTACAGCTGCAGAAATAAAATTTCGAAGATCTCGATTTTATCATTGACAATGCGGAAAACACATGCTATCCTAACAGAGTTAGACCGCACGGTAAGGGTTTTAAATGTGTGCCGATGTGGCGCACTACCTGAAAAGGCGAGACTGGAAAGAGGAGGTAACATATGTACGCAGTAATCGAGACTGGCGGAAAACAGTACAGAGTTCAGGAGGGAGATATCCTGGACGTTGAAAAGCTGGGCGTTGAGGCCGGTGAAAAGGTTGAGTTCGATAAGGTCCTGGTTCTGAGCGATGACAACGGCATGAAGGTCGGCACACCGTATATCGATGGTGCAAAGGTCGAGGCTGAGGTTGTTGAGAACGGCAGAGCTAAGAAGGTTATCGTATTCAAGTATAAGCCGAAGAAAGACTCTAAGAAAAAGCAGGGTCACAGACAGGCTTACACAAGAGTAGAGATCAAGTCTCTCGGCGGAGCATCTGCAGCACCTGCAGCAAAGGCTGAGAAGAAGGTTTCCTCATCCATGAAGAAGGATGAGCTGATTGCTTACGCAAAAGAGCATAACATCGACATCGATGAGAAAGCTACAAAGAGCGTCATCATCGAGACGATTGAAAATGCAGAGAAATAGTTGATTGTCATTCAGTTAGGAGGTGTCTGATCCATGTCAAGTAAAAAGGGAGTAGGAAGTTCCAAGAACGGCCGTGAGTCCGAGTCCAAACGTTTGGGCTGCAAGGCTGGTGACGGTCAGTTCGTATCTGCAGGAAGCATCCTCGTTAGACAGAGAGGTACACATCTGCATCCTGGAATCAATGTAGGAATCGGCGGAGATGATACATTGTTTGCCAAGATCGACGGAGCGGTTAAGTTTGAGAGAAAGGGCCGCGACAAGAAGCAGGTAAGTGTTTACCCGAAGGAAGCTTAATTAACGATAAGTACCAAGCCCCCTACAGCATGTAGGGGGCTTGCTGTTTCTAAACGGGAAGAAAACTGGAGGCGGAAGATAATATGTTCGTAGACAGAGCGAAAATCACAATTGTATCAGGTAAAGGCGGTAACGGTGCTGTATCTTTCCGCAGAGAGCCATTCGTCCCGGAGGGAGGTCCGGACGGAGGCGACGGCGGAAAAGGCGGCGATGTCATCATCCAGGCGGACAGCGGGCTGCGCACCCTGATGGACTTTAAATACAAGAAGAAATATACGGCGGAAAACGGTCAGGATGGGATGAGAAAGAAACGTTTCGGAAAAGCCGGACAGGATCTGATCATCCGTGTTCCGCAGGGAACCGTCGTCATCGACCAGGAAACCGGCCTGATCATGAAAGACCTGACGGAGCCGGGAGAATCGTTTGTTGCTGCAAAGGGCGGTAAAGGCGGAAAGGGAAATGTTCATTATAAGAACTCTGTCCGTCAGGCGCCGAATTTTGCAGAGACCGGTGATCCGGGGAGAGAAAGGGTCATCCTGCTGGAACTGAAGATGATCGCGGATGTCGGTCTGGTCGGATTCCCGAACGTGGGAAAATCCAGTCTGCTTGCAGCTGCGACCCATACTTCCCCGAAAATCGGAAATTATCATTTTACAACACTGACGCCGAATCTGGGTGTTGTAAAGTTCCCGCAGACGAGCTTCGTTATGGCGGATGTCGCGGGCATTATCGAAGGTGCCCATGAAGGCCTGGGTCTTGGACTGGAGTTCCTCAAGCATATTGAGAGAACCAAAGTTCTGATTCATGTTGTCGATGTTTCCGGCAGTGAAGGAAGAGATCCGCTCGAAGACTTCGAGAAAATCATGAAAGAGCTGGAAGAATACGGCCATGGCATTATGAAGAAGCCGATGCTTGTCGCGGCGAATAAGATTGACCTTCTCGGAGGGGAAGACAGCGAAGAATATCTGAAATTCAAGGATGCTGTGGAAAAACAGGGTTATCCGGTTTATCCGCTTTCCGCGCCGATTCACTACGGCCTGAAAGAACTGATGCAGGCTGCACTGAATAAGGTAAACGAAGTCAATGCCAATCCGCCGGAAATCGACGACCGCGAGTACTTCGACTTTGAAAAGGACGACCATGACCCGGATTACCGAGTTGTCAAGGTGTATAAAGACGGAAATGTGTATGTCGCAGAGGGAAAGCAGCTGAGCAAGATCTTCAACTCGACCAACTTCAACGATTTCGGCTCTCTCCGTTATCTGTATAAGTACGTGGAAAACAGCGGCGCCATCCGTAAGATGAAGGAAATGGGACTTGAAGAAGGCGATACCATCCGGATTGAGGATTATGAGTTCGAATACGAGGAAGAGTTTCAGGAGTAGCAGCCGATAATTTTCGCATCGAGGAGCAGCAGAACACTATGGGAAATAACAGACTAACAGAAAAAGATTGCTATGAGCTGTTTCGGAAGTATCAGACTCCGGAACACATCAAGCTGCACTGCCGGGCGGTCAGCAACACGGCGGTCGTCATTGCCGATCAGCTGAATCACCACGGATACCATTTTGACCTGGAGCTCATCCGGGTCAGCGGTCTCATTCATGATGTGGTGCGCCTCCAGGAGCCTCACGCAGAAAACGGCGCCAGAATCCTGGAAGGTCTCGGCTATGACCAGGAGGGAGAAATTGTCAGAGGACACATGCGCCACCGCCTGATTTCTTTAAAAGATGCAACAGAGCTGGACATGGTCTGCATTGGCGACCGGCTGGTGAAGGAACATGCCTATGTCGGTCTGGATGAGCGCATGGATTATCTGATTCACAAGAAAGGCGAAAATCCAGAGAGAACCCGCCGGATTCTGGAAGGGAAGAAGGAAATCCGCAAATTTATGGATGAAGTAGAAGCGGTGATCGGCTGCACGATCGATTCTCTGTTTCAGCCATCCCTGGATGAACTCTTCAAGCAGGTTGAGAAACCGGCCCAGTACATCGGCGGCGAGACAAATATGATCCGCAAGAATCCAGAAGACGTCTCACTCCGCTTTGGTTTTGCCTTTCCGGACCTTTATGAAATCGGCATGTCCTATATGGGACTTCAGATCCTCTACGGTCTGACCAACTCTTATCCGGATATTTACTGCGAGCGTGTGTTTGAGCCGGCGCCGGACATGCGTACTCTCATGAAAAAATACAATTTTCCTCTGTTCACGCTTGAGACACACACGCCGGTGAACAAGCTGGATGTGTTCGGCTTCACTCTCCAGTACGAAATGAGTTTCCCAACCATCCTCGATATGCTGGATCTGGCCGGAATCCCTCTGAAAAGAGAAGACCGCAGTGATGACGATCCTCTGATTGTTGCCGGCGGCCCCTGCGCTTTCAACCCGGAGCCTCTGGCAGACTTTTTTGATCTGTTCATGGTTGGCGATGGAGAAGAAGTCCTTCCGTATGTTCTTAAAGAGTACGAGAAGGCGAAACAGAATCACGAGACAAAAGAAGACTATCTCAAGAGAATCTCCGGAATGGACGGTATCTATATTCCGCAGTTCTATGAGCCGGTTTACGGTGAAGACGGGAGAATCACGGAAATCAGGAAAAGCTGGGAAGGAGCTCCGGACCAGGTGAAAAAAGCGCTGATTCCGGATGTCGACAAACTTCCTTTCCCGGAGAATCCGATTGTGCCGATTATCAAAACGGTTCACGATCGTGCTGTTGTCGAAACCTTCCGCGGCTGCTCCAGAGGATGCCGCTTCTGCCAGGCGGGAATGATTTACCGCCCGGTCAGAGAGAGAAGCGAAGAAAGTATTCTCAAACTTGCAGAAAATCAGGTGAAAAATACCGGACACGATGAACTTTCTATCCTGTCCCTTTCCACCAGTGATTATTCCAGGTTCGAATCGCTTGCCACGAAGCTGATGGATTTCTGTGGATCCCATAATACCTCACTGTCTCTTCCGTCGCTTCGCCTGGACTCCTTCTCCTTTAATGTGCTGAATGAGATCCAGAAATATAAAAAGTCGGGGCTGACTTTCGCAGTAGAGGCGGGTTCGCAGCGGCTCCGCGATGTCATCAATAAAGGTATTACGGAAGAAGATATTTACGATGCCGTGGAGCAGGCGGTTCACCTGGGATGGCGGAGAATCAAGCTCTACTTCATGGACGGCCTTCCGACAGAGACCAATGAAGATTTTGACGGTATGGCCGCGATCAGTAAGAATATCATGAGGATTTTCAGGGAATCCGGAGAGCATGGACGTCTGAATATCACGGTCAGCGTGTCCAATTTTGTGCCGAAGGCACATACGCCTTTCCAGTGGATGGCACAGCCTTCGACAGAAGAGTTCCATGAAAAGCATATTTACCTGGAAAAAATTCTGCACATCAAGGGTGTAAATCTGACCTATCATGAAGATATCGTAAGCACTTGCGAGGCGATTTTTGCCAGAGGAGACAGAAGATGTGCGGATCTGCTGCTGAAACTCCACGAAGGGGAATGCCTTCTGGACGGCTGGACCGAATACTTTAAAAAAGAGGTGTGGCAGAAGGCGCTTGCTGACTGGGATGTGGATTATAAATTTTACACAGAGCGGCAGCGCAGTTTCGACGAGATTCTGCCGTGGGATGTGATCGATTCCGGCGTTTCCAAAGCTTATCTGAAACTGGAGGCGCAGCGTGCTGAAAAAGCCCAGGTCACAGCAGACTGCAGAAACGGCTGCACGGGATGTGGAATCGGCAGACGGGTGGACTGCCCGCTCGGCGGAATTTATGCAGGTGGAAAAGCCAGTGAAACGGAAATGAACTAGAGGGGAATGCCATGAATAAATATGTTTTGTTCTTCGCAAAAGAAGGGTACAGTAAATACACCTCGCATCTGGATATGCTGAGATTATTCAAGCGCGCGTTCAGAAGAGCCGGCATTGCGCTCAGTTACAGTCACGGCTTTAATCCGCATCCGCAGATGAGTTTTGCCCAGCCGCTGTCCCTGGGCTATGCGGCAGACCGGGAAATGCTGGAGTTTGGAACAGATGAGCCGTATGATCCGGAAGAAATTCAGGCGAGTCTTAAGGGCCGGCTGGCAGAAGGAATGTCGGTTTCTGAGGTGCTCCCGGTCCATGAAAAGAAGGCACTGGCTGGTCAGGTCAGCAGTGCGGATTATGAGATTCTGTTTCCGCTTCCGTATTATGACCGGGATTACGACCAGCTGATCAGAGATTTCCTCGCGCAGGATCAGATTCTGGCTATGAAACGCCAGAAAAAGTCAAAAGAACTGAAGGAAGTGGATATCCGGGGGAAAATCCGGATCCTTCAGGCGGTCCCTTCAGAAGGAAGCGAGGGAGTCGGGATTCTGAAAAAGAACCTTCTTCAGCTGAATGCTGAGCTTGACTGCGGAAGCCAGTCCAATCTGAGCCCGGAGCTTCTGATCACCGCTTTTCTGAAGTTCGCAGAGCTGGATATTCCACGTTATCAGATTGAGGTCTGCCGGAAATGCATGCATTTCCCGGAGGGAACAGAGCTGGAAAAGGAATATGGCGGAATGCGCGGTTAAGTCCGTGTGATTTTTGGCTTTTTCCATTGAAATTACCAGTGATTGAATCCATTTCTTCAGTTTGTGTTTCCTGCTGTTGACTTCCCCATAGAAGGACGTTATGATGATGGAATATATTGGAAATCATCGTGCGCTAAAGGGAGGACGGAAAAGTATGGAACAGAAACTAAGGCAGTTGAAACGCTGGAAAGAACAGCATCATAAAACACTGATTATAGCAGCAGCGATCATATTTCTGATCGCTGCTTTTGCGTTTTTTGTGCTGAATGGGAAAAGCGGGACTATTCCCGAATCAAAGGCCGGCGGAAATGGCGCGGTTCAGGAAACATCGCTGGATGGCGATGGAGGAGAGGTGCAGGAGAGTGTGCCTTCAAAAGTTTTTGTGGATATCGCCGGCGCGGTGAAAAAGCCTGGCGTATATGAGGTCGATGCGAGTGCCAGAATGTTTGAAGTCGTGGATCGGGCAGGCGGTCTTACAAAAGAAGCGGATACCTCACTGATGAACCTGGCTGAACGTGTTTCAGACGGAATGAAAATCGTCATCCCTGCAAAGGGGACGGCGGTATCCAATGCGCCCGGCCAGTATTCTGTGCCGGGAGAAAACGGAAATGACAGGGAAACTGCCGGAAACTCCTCGCAGGCTGCGGGAAACGGTGCGGCATGCGGATCAGGTTCACAGAATTCGAATCTTGTAAATATTAATCAGGCAGACCTTCTGCAACTTCAGAAGATTAATGGTGTCGGACCAGTAACGGCAGAGGCAATCAAAGCATACCGGGAAGAACACGGCCTGTTTCAGAAGAAAGAGGATCTGAAGAAGGTGAGGGGAATCGGAGACAAGACCTTTGAGAAGATTAAGGATCAGATTACCCTGTAGTCCCTGTCTTCTGGGAGAGCCGCTGCATGAATATACGTGAATATTCATGCAGGAATGCATATGAATAAATATGCATCGCTCTGCGATGGGTAAAAATACAATGAATAATCTATGTATATATCGTGCATAAATAGCTGGAGGAGCTTCATATCAAAGGGCAGGGGGGTCAGGAAACGGTGAAGACCTGGGCGTGACAAAGGACAGACAGCACGGTTAAAGAGGGCAGAATCCTGCGAAATTGCCGGACACAGGATATATGAAACAGCAATAGGGAATGCCTGCGGTTTAATGCGGTCAATCACCTGTCCTGATAACGCAATTAGACGATGTATGGCTTATTCCAATGGAATGCTGAGAAAAATACGCGGCTGCATCCTCTGATTGTATGCGTGAATTATAGTATACCTGCATGAAATTATATATGTATTTTAGAATAACGAAAGAAAGGAGCGTGTTCATTTATGCCGGTTCAAAATTATGGCAGAGGCGGACCGGATTCCTCTGCACCGGCCGCAATCATGCGTGCCTGCTTTTCAGGGGGATCTGATGAATTCAGCACTGCAGAGCTGCTGAAGCATTTATATGCGTCTGAAATGATCGGATGCAGATATTTCTGCGAGGCGCTCAGCCTGTATGTCCGCTGCCTGAGAAGCAAGGCATCGTGTATTCTGCAGAAGGATATTTATCCATTCATGTCCAGCAGCTATGAGACATCCGGGGCCTGTATTGATGCTGCCATAAGAAGATGGGTAAAGCGGTCGTGGAAGGATCCGGAAATGAGAGAATTTTTCTATGCAGTGTCGGATGGGGAGATCGTTACACTTCCTTCTAATAAGAGGCTTCTGCATCTTATGGCGCGGACGCTGGTGTTTGAAGGCGGCGGAAGCTGGGGCCGCCCGCAGGCAAATGAATCCATGCATGGATCCCTGCATGAGAAGGTATGCTCCATGCAGCAGAGCAGGAAGCGGGCGGAAGAAACGAGACGGCGGCCAGTGCGTTATTACAGCTGTATGCCGCGCAAAAGTAAGAAACAAACTTTTCCTTTTTATATGTCAGATTGTGAAAAGTCTGCTCATGATGCGGAAAAAGTCAGTGAGCCATGAAAACAGAACAGGGCCGGCCTGTCTATAGAATCAGAAGGCCAGCAGCGGACGAGATTCTTGAAGGACCATGCTTTGCCCGGGCGAAGCTGCCTGAAGATTAACTGGGAATTTATGGATTTTGCGGTTTAAGGCATTCATGTGTGGTATAATAACATGTACTATGCAAGAAAGAGGTGGAACACTTGGTAACAAAGGAACAGATCAGCAGGATCAATGAGCTTGCGCATAAGCAGAAGTCTATCGGACTGACGGCAGAAGAGCGCGAGGAGCAGAAGGTGCTGAGAAGAGCCTATATCGATGCGTTCAAGGAAAATCTTCGTGCGCAGCTTGACCGGATTGAAATCGTCGACGCACCGGAAGAAGAGCGTGTCGTAGAAGAAAAGGTCGAAGTCGAGACTCTTCAGTAGGAGAGAAGGGCTTTTGGAGCCTGCGGCGCAGAAGGCTAAAGCAGGACGGCTGCGAGCCGGAGAAAAACAGACAGAAAATATGAAGATGCCAGAGATGCAGAACGAGCTGTATTTCTGGCATCTTTTTCCATTTTCATATATTTATTATAGGTTTTTTCGTTTTCTGGGATTTTTTTGGGTTTTAAAGGTTTAACAGGCCGCGGAATAAGGTATAAGCAACAAGGTACAAATGAAGTACACAAAGTACTTTAATACTTAAAGTGCTTTAGGAGGGAGATTAATCAAGATGAGCGAAACCAGAAGAGTATATATGGACTATTCTGCGACTACACCAGTCAAGAAGGAAGTCCTTGATCAGATGATTCCATATTTCACCGAGAACTTCGGCAACCCGTCCAGCCTGTACACAATCGGTCTGGAAGCAAAGGCTGCTGTAGAGAAGGCAAGAGCACAGGTTGCGCACCTGATCGGCGCAGAACCTTCCGAAGTATATTTTGACGGAGGCGGGAGCGAATCCGATAACTGGGTTCTGGAATCCGTTGCAGACCAGCTGAAGAATAAGGGAAAACATATTATTACTTCCCAGATTGAGCATCATGCAATTCTGCACACCTGCGACTATCTGGAAAAACACGGATTTGAAGTTACCTATCTTCCTGTTGACAAGGAAGGCTTTGTCAGCCCGGACGATCTGGAAAAGGCAATCCGCCCGGACACGATCCTGGTAAGCATCATGTTTGTAAATAACGAGATCGGTACAGTTGAGCCGATTAAGGAACTGGCTGCTGTTGCGCATAAGCACGGAATTCTCTTCCACACAGACTCTGTACAGGCACTGGGAAATGTTCCGATTGACGTAAGAGATCTGGACGTTGACTTCATGTCCTTCTCCTCTCATAAGATCTACGGACCTAAGGGTGAGGGCGGAATGTTCATGAAGCACGGTGACCGTATCACAAGCTTCATCCATGGAGGAGCACAGGAGAACGGAAAGCGTGCCGGCACAGAGAACCTGGCAGGAATCGTAGGATTCGGCGCAGCAGCTGAACTTGCTGAGAAGAATCTGGAAAAGCACAGAAAGCACTGCAGCGAGCTCAGAGACTATCTGATGGACCGCATTCTGAAGGAGATTCCGGACTGCGTGGCAAACGGCCCGACCGACCACTCCAAGCGTCATCCGGGAAATGCCAATATCACTTTCAAGCGTATCGAGGGAGAATCCATTCTGCTGCTTCTGGACAGCATGGGAATTGCGGTATCCACAGGATCTGCATGCTCTTCCAAGAGCCTGGACCCGTCCCACGTTCTGACCGCTATCGGTGTTGATCCGGAGACTATTCACGGATCCATCCGCTTCACAGTCGGCGACTTCACAACGAAGGAAGACATTGACTATGTCGTTGACTGCATGAAGAAGGTTGCAGAGCGCCTGCGCGGAATTACAATGCTGTAAAAATCAAGGAAGGTGTTTATTACCCTTCAAGATAGTGTATAATGGCTGTGGAGATAAAGAGTGCCGGAAATCAGGCATTTGAGAGAATACATAAAGACAGAGAGGAAGTAACGATATGGGATTATATAACGATACAGTAATGGATCACTTCATGCACCCGAGAAATGTTGGAGAAATTCCGGATGCAGACGGTACAGGAATTTACGGAAGCCCTGCCTGCGGAGATATGATGCAGGTTCAGATCAAGGTTGACGATAATGATGTCATCACAGACTGCAAGTTCAAGACATTCGGCTGTGGCAGCGCAATCGCTTCTTCCAGCATGGCAACCACAATGGTAATCGGCCAGAAGGTTGAGGATGCCCTGAAGATCACCAACAAGTCCATTGTAGACAAGCTGGGCGGACTGCCGAACATCAAACTGCACTGCTCCGTACTTGCTGAGGATGCCTTGAAGCATGCGATTTACGACTATGCACAGAAGCACGGCAAGCACTATAAAGAGCTGGAAGGTTTCAATCCGGACGATCACGGAACAGCTCCGGACGATGTTACCCATCTGTAAACCGTCAGTAAATTAAACAGCAGATGGACAATCATCTGCATTCTGTGAGAAGATTGAAAGGATATTTACCTGTTTGGGGTAAATATCCTTTTTTTATGCTATACTTTTATACGTATCCTTTGGACAAAAAACAAAAGCAAGGGAAAAGGGCGGTTTTCATGCATTACCGAAGGCTGCCCGATCGATGGAATTGAAAGATCACCAATTGATTGGATTTATATATAGATGAAACGGCGGGAATAATAGTGTCGTTTTGAATATCACAGAATAAGTAAGAATGGAGTAGATGCACGATGGCATTTGACTATAAAGAGCTTGCGGAGCAGGCGGAGAAAGAGTACGAACGATGGATGAAGGAAACGGAGGATAACCCGAGATTTCACAGAGAGTTAGAGACGCTTTCCGGGAATCAAGCGGAAATAACGGATGCCTTTTACAAGCCCCTGCGTTTTGGAACTTCCGGACTTCGCGGAATCCTGGGGCCGGGAACCAACCGCATAAACCTGTATACCGTCAGAAGGACCACACAGGGACTTTCTGACTATCTGAACGAAACAAAAGAAAATCCGAGCGTCATTGTCTCCTACGACAGCCGCCGGCAGTCCCGCTTTCTTGCGGAAGAAACTGCGGCGGTGCTGAATGGAAACGGAATCCGGACCTGGATTTTCCGGGAACTGACTCCGGTCAGCGTTCTTTCCTACGCGGTCCGCGAGATGAGGGCGACGATGGGCGTCATGATCACCGCCAGCCACAACCCGAAGATCTACAACGGCTATAAGGTCTATAACAGTGAAGGCTACCAGGTGATCGGCGAAGAACCGGGAAATATCTTAAAGGCTATCGACCGCCTGGACTATTTTTCGGGAATAAAATATAAGAAGGATGGGGGAATTCAGAAAGTCCCGGGGAAAATCAAGGACAGCTTTGTCAGGAAAATTGCGGATGACTGGATGCCGCTTAATTCGGAGATGATGAATCATCTGAAGACTATTTACACCCCGCTGAACGGAACCGGCGCCCGTTATGTCCCGTCCGTATTTGACTGCATCGGCTATCTGAACCATACGATTGTCCGCGCGCAGGAATACCCGGATCCGGAGTTCACCACCTGTCCGGCACCGAATCCGGAGAAGATCCTGGCCTATGATGAAGGTTTCAAGGTTCTTGATCAGGAAGGAGGAGACATCATCATTGCAACGGACCCGGATGCAGACCGGGCAGGGGCAGCGCTTTATCACGACGGCATGCGGAGCATTTTAACCGGCAACCAGCTTGGTGTGCTCATGCTGGATTATCTTTGTCACATCCGCCCTCCGAGAGAGGACCAGTTCGTCGTAAAGAGCATTGCGACATCTCCGATGGTTTCCCTGATGGCGGAAAAATACGGATTCACCGTGATCAACACCCTGACCGGCTTCCGTTACATCGGAGATATTGTCAGCCGCCTGAAACAGGCAGGACAGGAGGACCGCTTCTACTTCGGCTTTGAAGAAAGCAACAGTTTTCTGATTTCTCCATTCCTCTGCGAGAAGGACGGAATCAGCGCTTCGGTTCTGATTGCAGAGGTCGCGGCTTTCCACAAGTCTCAGGGAAAGGATCTGGTGGACCGCCTGAACGAACTGTATCAGGAGTTCGGCATCTGCAGCGACAAGCAGAGAAGCTACACCTTCAGCGGCGCCAGGGGCCAGGAAACCATGAAAAAGATCATGCAGTATTTCCGGCAGAATGCATCCGAAAGATTCGGAGACCGCAGAGTGGAAAGACGCATCGATTACATGCATGAGGAAGGCTTTCCGAGCGCAGATGTGATGGAGTATGACTTTGACGACGGGAGCCGCCTGATTATCCGCCCGAGCGGAACAGAAGCCAAGCTGAAAGTCTATTCGTTTGAAACCTGCGATTTCTCCGGCGTCGAGCGCGAGGTGGTGCGGATTATTGAAAGATTTAAAGAGGTATAGTATACTAAAAGATGTACTGCCGCGCGGATAGAAAATGAGAATATCATTTCCGCGGGCGCAAACTTGAGAAGAAATAAAGAGGTAACAATCGATGGAAAAGTTAGGGTTGAATGAAATCAGAAAGATGTTCCGCGACTTTTACGTCAGTAAGGGACATTACCCGGGGAAGAGTGCATCTCTGATCCCGAAAAATGATAAGTCGCTGCTCATCATCAATTCCGGTATGGCTCCGCTGAAGCCGTATTTCCTTGGTGTGGAGACTCCGCCGAAGAAGAGAATGACGACATGCCAGAAGTGCATCCGTACAGACGATATCGACAATGTCGGAATCACCGCCCGTCACGGCACCTTCTTCGAGATGATGGGAAACTTTTCCTTTGGTGATTACTTTAAGGAAGAATCCCTGAACTGGGGATGGGAATTCCTGACAAAGGAACTGAAGATTCCGGAGGACAAGCTCTGGGCGACCGTATATCAGGACGATGATGAGGCTGTAGAAATCTGGAAGAAGATCGGCATGCCGGCAGAACGTATCGTCCGCCTGGGAAAAGACGACAATTTCTGGGAAATCGGTCTTGGTCCGTGTGGTCCGTGCTCGGAAATCTATTACGACAGAGGACCGGAATTCGGCTGCGGAAAGCCGGACTGCAAGCCGGGATGCGACTGCGACCGCTATATGGAGGTCTGGAACCACGTATTCTCCCAGTTCGACAAGCAGGAAGACGGAACATACAAGCCGATGGAGCATCCGAACATTGATACCGGCATGGGCCTTGAGAGAATCGCCTGTGTCATGCAGGGTACAGACTCCATCTTTGATGTCGACACTATCCGCCACATCCTGAACGGAGTCGTTGAAATGAGCGGTGTTCCGTATGAAGCAGGAAACCGCCAGAACGACATTTCCATCAGAATTGTAACCGACCATCTGCGCAGCATGGTCTTCATGATTGCAGACGGCATTCTGCCTTCCAACGAGAGCAGAGGATATGTCCTGCGCCGTATGATCAGAAGAGCTTCCCGCCACGGAAGACTCCTGGGAATTGAAGGGAAATTCCTGGCGAAGCTGGCAGACAGGGTTATTGAGATTTCCGGCGATGCCTATCCGGAACTCGTTCAGCAGCAGGATTACATCAAGCGTGTCATCACAACAGAAGAGAGCAAGTTTGAGGAAACCCTGGGACAGGGCACAGAGATCATCAACGGCTATATCGAGGACCTCAAGGCTGCCGGAAAGACGGTCATGGACGGTGAAGAAGCATTCAAACTGTACGATACTTATGGATTCCCGATTGAGCTGACCCAGGAGATCCTGGCGGACGCTGGAATGACCGCAGACGTTGAAGGCTTCCATAAGAATATGGAGGAACAAAAAGAACGCGCAAGAGCAGGACAGAAAGACACCTCCGGCGAAGCCTGGAAAGAAAAGGCCATGCCGAAGGATCTGCCGGACACCGAGTTCACCGGATACGATGAACTGCAGTCGGAAGCAGAAATTGCAGCGGTTTACGTTGACGGAGAGCCTGCTGAGAAGCTTTCCGAAGGAGACCGTGCAGACGTTTATCTCGACCGCACACCGTTCTACGCAGAAAGCGGCGGACAGGAGTACGATACAGGAAAAATCAGCTGCGGCGATTCTGTCATGAAGGTTCTGAACGTCCAGAAGAAGAACGGACTCTTCCGTCATGAGGTGGAAGTTCAGCAGGGCGAGTTTAAGAAGGGCCAGCGTGTATATGCTTCTGTTGATGCTGCGAGAAGACATGCAGGCGCAAGGAACCACAGCGCTACCCACCTTCTTCAGAAAGCACTGCAGGAAGTTCTCGGCGACCACGTCAAGCAGGCAGGATCCAAGAACAATGCAGATGAACTGCGTTTTGACTTTACGCACTTTGAGCCGATGACGGCAGAAGAACTTCAGAAAACAGAGGATCTGGTCAATGAAAAGATCCTGGAGTTCCTGCCGGTTGAGACCGAAGTTCTTCCGATTGAAGAGGCAAAGAAGAAACATGCCATGATGCTGTTCGACAGCAAGTACGGCGACAAGGTCAGAGTCGTCAGCATGGGCGGATGGAGCGTAGAGTTCTGCGCAGGCACACATGTACCGAACACCGGAATGATCGGCGCTTTCCATATCGTAAGCGAGAGCGGCGTAGCATCCGGCGTCAGAAGAATTGAAGCGGTAACCGGAATGGGTGTTCTGAAGAGAGCGGAGCATTTTGAAAAGCTGACCCGTGAGACTTCCGAGATCTTAAAGACCAAGCCGGAAGGTCTGGTAAAGAGAGCCGGAGAGTTCATGAGCGAGCTGAAGGATGCCGAGCATGAACTGGATGCCGTAAAAAAGGCCCAGATGGGAAGCGGTGCAGAAGATCTGCTGAAGAATGCGAAAGAGATCAACGGCGTCAAACTGGTAACCGGAAAGCTTGACGGCGCTTCCATCGACGACCTCAGAACCGCTGCGGATCAGATCAAGGCAGCAGGCGTTCCTTCTGTCATGGTCCTGGCATCTGTAAACGACGGAAAAGTGACGATGGTTGTCGGTGTAACCGATGATCTGACAGGCCGCTTCAATGCAGGAAAGCTGATCAAGCCGATTGCAAAAGAAGTGAAAGGCGGCGGCGGCGGAAAAGCCGATCTTGCCCAGGCCGGAGGAAAAGATCCGAGCGGTCTTGAGAATGCCTTCAAGACTGCGGAAGCCCTTATTTCATAAGGATTGCGGTATTTCAGCTTGCAGGAGGCAGGAAGGAATAGTATAATTATTTCAGGAGGATGAATTATGGACAGAAAGACAATTTTGTTTGATGCTGGAAAGACGCAGAAGAAGACAACGAAGCAGATTCTGGAGTCTGTATATGATGCTCTGGAAGAAAGGGGATATAACGGCATCGATCAGATGGTTGGATATATTTTGTCTGGCGATCCGTCCTACATTACGAGCCATAACAACGCCAGGCTGATGATCAGCAGAATCGACCGTGACGAGCTCGTAGAGGAGATCCTGAAGGAATATCTGCAAAAATAATTGGAACACCAGAATGGCAGGTTTTTTTGACCTGCCATTATTGTTTTTGAGGAGTGTATGAGAAAGATAGGTTTGGATGTCGGCGACCGCACGATCGGGGTCGCGGTAAGTGATCCGCTCGGAATCACCGCCCAGGGAGTTACGACGATTGAACGTGTCGGCATCAGAAAAGATGCCGGAAAAGTTCTGGATTACGTAAAGGAGTATGACTGTGATACGATCGTCATGGGACTTCCGCTGAGCTTAAACGGTGATGAGAGTGAGCAGACGCAGAAAATCCGGGATTTCCGGACTATGCTGGAAAACAAGATGAGAAGTACGGCGATGAAGGGAATCAGCATTGAATGGCAGGATGAACGCCTGACCACCGTTCAGGCGGAGCGTGTCCTGATCGATGCAGACCTGAGCCGGAAGAAGCGAAAAACTGTCATCGACAAGCAGGCAGCAGTGATTATTCTGCAGACCTGGCTGGACCAGCAGCCACGCGGATAGCAGCTTGCGCATCTTTTTTGTCAAAGCAGAAGAGCACGCAGGATGATATACAATATACAATTATGGTCAAGAGTATGGATTAGTATTGGGAGGGTATGAAGTACAATGAAAAAAGTTGGAATTATCATGGGAAGCGACAGTGATCTGCCGGTAGTTGAAAAAGCAGCAGCAGTTCTGGATGATCTTCAGGTTCCGTATGAAATGCACGTTTATTCTGCACACAGAACGCCGGATGAGACCAGAGAATTCGCTGAACATGCAAAGGAAAACGGATTCGGAGTCATTATCTGCGCGGCAGGAATGGCTGCACATCTGGCAGGCGTAGTCGCTGCATCAACGACCCTTCCGGTCATTGGAATTCCGATCAAGTCAACGGTTGAAGGCATGGATGCGCTTCTGGCTACCGTCATGATGCCAAGTGGTATTCCGGTTGCAACCGTTGCCATTAACGGAGCCAAGAACGCTGGTTACCTTGCCGCGGAAATGATCGCGATCAGTGATCCGGATCTGGCAGTCCGCCTTGACAAGGCTCGTGAAGAAGGAAAATTAAACGTCCTGAAGAAGAACGCGGCAGTAGAAGAGAAATTTAATCATTAAAGGTTAAAGATATATCGTATTTTGATTTTAGAAACAGGGAGACGCGGATGAGTAATTTACATGAAGAATGCGCAGTATTCGGCATCTACGGGCAGCATACAGAGGATGTTGCCAGAACCGTCTACTACGGATTGTACGCGCTGCAGCACAGGGGGCAGGAAGGCTGCGGCATCGTTGTGAATGACGATGGCCTCTTTTCCACCTACAAGGACAGGGGACTGGTCAGCCAGGTGTTCAACAAACAGAACCTGAGTTCGCTGGGCCTGGGCCAGGCGGCGATCGGACACTGCCGCTATGGCACAACCGGTTCCGGGGACAGAAATAACGTCCAGCCGATTGTGGTCAACCATCATAAGGGCAGAATGGCAATCGCTCACAACGGAAATCTGGTTAATGCTTTTGAGCTCCGTCAGGAACTGGAGCTTCAGGGTTCGATTTTCCATACGACTTCAGATACGGAAGTCATTGCCTATGTGATCACCAAGGAAAGAATCGAGTGCGGTTCCATCGAGGAGGCCGTCAGCCATGCGATGGATAAGATCGACGGCGCTTACTCGCTGATCATCATGTCGCCGGCAAAGATGCTTGCTGCACGTGATCCGTACGGATTCCGCCCGCTCTGTTTCGGAAAGCGCGAGGATGGAACCTATGTTGCGGCATCAGAAACCTGTGCTTTAGATGCAATCGGCGCAACCTACATCAGGGACGTGGAGCCTGGCGAGATCGTTGTCTTCGATGGAACGGAAGTCAGAAGCATAAAGACGCACTGCAAGGAAAAGCCGCATAAAATGTGCATTTTTGAGTATCTGTACTTTGCCCGTCCGGACTCAGTTATCGAGGGAAAGAGCGTCCATGAGGCGAGAGTCCGCGCAGGATCGCTTCTGGCCATGGAGCATCCGGTAGAGGCGGATGTGGTTGTCGGCGTTCCGGATTCAGGTCTGGACGCTGCCATCGGATATTCCAAGCAGTCCGGCATTCCTTACGGAATGGGATTTATCAAGAATAAATATATTGGAAGAACCTTTATCGCCCCGGGACAGAAAAACCGTGAAGATAAGGTCAGAATCAAGCTGAATGCGATTTCCCAGACCCTGAAGGGGAAGCGGGTTGTTCTGGTGGATGATTCCATTGTAAGAGGAACCACCATCACCCGTATTGTCCGTTTGGTCAGAAACGCCGGCGCCAAGGAAGTCCACGTTCGTTCTTCCGCGCCTCCGTTCACAGACCCTTGCTATTACGGAACGGATGTCGATTCCAAGGATAATCTGATCGCCTGTCAGCATCCTCTCGACAAGATCGCTGAAGTCATCGGCGCGGACAGTGTCGGATACTTGAGCGTCGATCATCTGAATATGGTGATCGGAACGGAGCCGGGAGAGGGATTCTGCTCCAGCTGCTTTGGAACACCGTATCCTACGGCTGTTCCGACCGGACAGAAGGACCGCTTCGAAGGCAAGATTTCTGCCAGCGAAAGGAAAAAAGAAAAAGAAATCGAACGTAAAGAAAACAGCTATGACATGTATCTCAGAAATGACTAAACAGGAGGAAGTTCATGACGAAGAAGAGTTTCAGTGAAAGTTATAAAGAGGCGGGCGTAGATATCACCGCCGGTTACAAATCCGTAGAGCTCATGAAACAGTACATCGCCAGAACCAAGGCCTTTGGAGATACGGACGATGTCGGCGGATTCGGCGGCCTGTTCCATCTGGATATGAAGGACCTGAAAGATCCTGTTCTGGTCAGCGGAACAGACGGTGTCGGAACCAAGCTGAAAATTGCCTTCCTTATGGATAAGCATGACACAGTCGGAATCGACTGCGTTGCCATGTGCGTAAACGATATTATCTGTGTCGGCGCAAAGCCGCTGTTCTTCCTGGACTACATTGCCTGCGGAAAGAACTATCCGGAAAAAATTGCGCAGATCGTTAGCGGTGTTGCAGAAGGATGCGTCCAGTCTGAAGCCGCTCTGATCGGAGGAGAAACGGCAGAAATGCCGGGATTCTATCCGGAAGATGAGTACGACCTGGCAGGATTTGCAGTCGGCGTGGTCGACAAATCCAAGGTTCTGGACAAAACTTCCATCAAGGAAGGAGACGTCATGATTGCTCTTCCGTCTTCCGGTGTGCACTCCAACGGATTCTCCCTTGTCAGGAAGGTTTTTGACGTAGAAAACGCAGACCTGAAGAAGCCTCTGGAAAGCCTGGGCGGAAAGAGTCTGGGAGAGACGCTGCTCACTCCGACCAAGATTTACGTAAAGCCGATGCTGCATGTCTTCGACAAGGTGCAGGTCAAGGCAGTTTCCCACATCACCGGAGGCGGATTCTACGAGAATATCCCAAGAAGCCTTCCGGACGGATACGGCGTAAAGATCCAGAAGAAGGATGTTAAGGTTCTTCCGATTTTCGAACTGCTTCAGAAGGAAGGAAATATTCCTGAGCGTGATATGTTTAATACCTACAACATGGGTGTCGGCATGACCTTCGTGGTTTCTTCTGAAGAGGCAGACGCTGCTCTTGCTGCCGCGAAAGAAGCAGGAGAAGATGCGTACGTTTTGGGCGAGATCGTGAAGTCTGACGAAGAGAGCGTGATCTTATGCTAGAGAAGACAAAAGTTGCCGTACTGGTTTCCGGAGGCGGAACCAATCTGCAGGCCATTATCGATGCTGAGAAAAGTGGAATCATAAAGGATGGAGAGGTCGTCCTGGTGGTTTCCAGCAGCAGGAAGGCCTATGCCCTTCAGAGGGCAGAGAAGAACGGCATTAAAGCTGTTTACGCAAAAAATGAAGAAGAAATCCTCGCTGCGCTTGAAGAAGCCGGCGCTGAGCTGATTGTCCTTGCAGGATTTTTGAAAATCCTGAGTAAGGACTTCATCAGAAAATATGAGAACCGCATCATCAACATTCATCCGTCGCTGATTCCTTCCTTCTGCGGGAAGGGTGCCTACGGACTGCATGTTCATGAGATGGCGCTGGATTATGGCGTCAAGGTTACAGGCGCAACCGTCCATTATGTCAATGAGATTCCGGACGGCGGAAAAATCATCGCTCAGAAGGCTGTTGAAATTCAGGACGGAGATACTCCGGAGATCCTGCAGAAGCGTGTCATGGAGCAGGCAGAATGGATTCTGCTCCCGAGAGCCGTTCAGCAGATTTCCGCAGAAATTCGGAAGGGGAAAGAGAATGACAACAATTAAGCATCCATATGAGGCATTTCCGGCAGCGCATTTCCTGGACGGAAATCCATACCCGGGAAGAGGAATTATCGCGGGCCTGACGAAAAACGGGAAGGCGGCCATTGCCTATTTCATTATGGGACGTTCAGAGAACAGCAGGAACCGCGTATTTGTAAAAGAAGGAGATGATGTCAGAACGAAGGCTTACGATGAGTCGAAGCTGGAAGATCCGTCCCTGATCATCTACTATCCGGTAAGAACAGTGGGAAAGACTCTGGTGGTCACAAACGGAGACCAGACCGACACCGTTGCGGATCTCTGCAAAGGCGAGTCTGACCTTGACAGCGGAATTTTTGCCAAAGCACTGAGAACCCGCCAGTTCGAGCCGGACGGACCGAACTGGACACCGAGAATCAGCGCGATTCTGGACCTTTCCGGGAAGGAGCCTTTCCGCTACGACATGAGCATTCTGAAGAGCTCCGACCCTGAAGGAAGCGGAAACATCCGCAATTTCTTTGAATATGACGGAATTCCGGGAGAAGGCCGTTTTATCCATACCTATCAGACGGACGGATCTCCGATCCCGACCTTCATGGGTGAGCCGGACAGAGTGGAAATTCCAGACGATCTCGACGCATTTACGGATGAAATCTGGAGCAGCCTGAATGAGGCCAACAAGATTTCCCTGTATGTCCGCTTCACGGATCTGAAGACGGGAGAATATGAGGACCGCCTGATCAATAAACATTGCTAATTCGCGCAGAAACAGGAGGAGATAGAGAGATGAAAGAATTTGCCCTGAAATACGGATGTAATCCGAACCAGAAGCCGGCAAGGATTTTCATGGCGGACGGAAGCGAACTTCCGGTAGAGGTAGTCAACGGACGCCCGGGATACATTAATTTCCTGGATGCGCTGAACAGCTGGCAGCTCGTGCATGAACTGAAAAACAGCCTGCATCTGCCGGCGGCAGCTTCCTTCAAGCACGTCAGCCCGACCTCTGCGGCAGTCGGAATTCCGATGGACGAGAAACTGAAGAAAGCCTGCTTTGTTGATGATATGGAGGGTCTGGACGATTCCCCTCTGGCAACGGCCTACGCAAGAGCAAGAGGAACAGACAGAATGTCTTCCTTCGGCGACTGGGCGGCCTTAAGTGATGTCTGCGACGTTGAAACGGCACGTCTTCTGAAGCGCGAGGTTTCCGACGGCGTCATCGCTCCGGGATTCACTCCGGAAGCTCTGGAGATCCTGAAGCAGAAGAAGAAGGGAAATTACAACATCGTAAAGATCGACCCGGATTATGTTCCTGAAGAGCTTGAGAGAAAGCAGGTCTTCGGCATCACCTTTGAGCAGAAGAGAAACGACTACACCGTCAAGCCTGAGGATTTCACCAATATCGTGACAAAAAACAAAGAGATCCCGGAAGCAGCAAGAAGAGACCTGGTTGTTGCCCTGATCACACTGAAATACACACAGTCCAACTCTGTTGCTTACGCACAGGACGGACAGGCCATCGGAGTCGGCGCCGGACAGCAGTCCAGAATTCACTGCACACGTCTGGCCGGACAGAAGGCAGACTACTGGCATATGCGCCAGTCTGACCGTGTTCTGAATCTGCCGTTTAAGGATGACCTGAGAAGAGCAGACAGAGATAATACGATTGATATTTACCTCGGAAATGAATATATGGACGTTCTGAGAGACGGAGAGTGGCAGAAGTGGTTCACCGAGCAGCCAAAGCCGTTTACAGAAGAAGAAAAGAGAGAATACCTGGACTCCATTTCCGGAGTTGCTCTCGGATCCGATGCCTTCTTCCCGTTCGGAGACAACATCGAAAGAGCACATAAGAGCGGCGTAAGCTATATCGCAGAGCCAGGAGGCTCCATCAGAGATGACCATGTCATCGATACCTGTGATAAATACGGAATGGCCATGGCCTTCACCGGCATGCGCCTGTTCCATCATTAATCCGAAAAATCAGGGAGCAGATATTGATTCTGCTCCCGCGTTATAAACTGAGTATTAATTTAAAAGGATGGGGGATTAACAGTGGTTGATAAGATCATGGTCGTCGGCGGCGGCGGAAGAGAACATGCCATTATTAAGAAACTGAAGGAAAGCCCGAATGCAGGAAAAATTTACTGCCTTCCGGGAAATGCCGGAATCGCAAAGGACGCAGAGTGCGTTCCGATCGGAGCAGAAGACCTTGACGCAATCGTCGATTTTGCCGTAAAGGAAAAAATCGACTATGCAGTCGTCGCTCCGGATGATCCGCTGGTCATGGGACTTGTAGACCTTCTGCAGGAAAAGGGCATTCCGTGCTTCGGACCAAATAAGAAGGCTGCGATCATCGAGGGGAGCAAGGCATTCTCCAAGGACCTGATGAAAAAGTATCATATCCCGACCGCACAGTTTGAGACCTTCACCGAGATGGACAAAGCTCTGGACTATGTAAAGACCTGCAAAGTGCCGGTTGTCGTCAAGGCAGACGGTCTGGCAAAGGGAAAGGGCGTTCTGATCTGCGAAAGCAGAGAAGATACAGAAAATGCGGTTAAGGAGATGATGCAGGACCAGAAATTCGGAAAGAGCGGCACAACCGTGGTAATCGAGGAATCCCTGGAAGGTCCGGAAGTATCCGTTCTTTCCTTTACCGACGGAAATACAGTGATTCCGATGGTTTCTTCCATGGACCACAAACGTGCCTTTGATGGAGACAAGGGTCTGAATACCGGCGGAATGGGAACGATCGCCCCGAACCCGTATTATACCGAAGACATCGCGAAGACCTGCATGGAGGAAATCTTCCTTCCGACCATCAAGGCCATGAATGAAGAGGGAAGAAGCTTCAAGGGCTGCCTCTACTTCGGCCTCATGCTGACCAAGGACGGCCCTAAGGTCATCGAGTACAACTGCCGCTTCGGCGATCCGGAGGCGCAGGTTGTTCTTCCGCTTCTGGAAGGGGATCTCTTAGACATCATGATGCACACAACAGACGGAACACTGGATCAGGCAGACTTTCATTTTGCTGATGATGAGGCAGCCTGCTGCGTCATTATGGCGACGAAGGGTTATCCGGAGCATTATGAGAAGGGATTCAGACTCGATATTCCAGATGACCTTGAAAATGTCTATGTTGCCGGCGCCAGGAAAGGTGAAAACGGTGAACTGCTGTCTGATGGAGGCCGTGTATTAGGCGTTACCGCAAGAGCAGCGACACTTCCTGAAGCCATCGACAGCGCCTACGCGCAGGTAAAAAGAATCGGATTCCCGGACGGATTCTATCGTCACGATATCGGTCAGAGAGCGTTAGCCGCATTGAAAGGAGAAGCACGCTAAATGGTATACAGAGTTTATGTAGAAAAGAAGCCGCAGTTTGCCAATGAGGCAAAGGGAATTCTCAAGGAAGCAAAAGAGCTTCTGCAGATCGAAGGTCTGGACAAGGTTCGTGTCATCAACCGTTATGACGCAGAAAATCTTTCTGAAGAGCTTTTTGAAAACGCGGTAAACACCGTCTTCTCCGAGCCGCAGGTTGACCTGGTATACAGAGATCTGACGATTGACCCTGAAGACAAGGTATTTGCGATTGAGTATCTTCCGGGACAGTTCGACGCGAGGGCAAACTCCGCTGCCGAGTGTATCCAGCTGATTTCAAGAGCGGACCGCCCGACCATTAAAACGGCAAAGGTGTTTATCCTGTCCGGATCCGTCAGCGATGAGGATGTTGACAGACTGAAGAAATACATCATCAACCCGGTAGAAGCAAGAGAAGCTTCCCTGAAGACCTATGACACCCTGAAGGTCAATGTACAGATCCCGACAACGGTGGAAACACTCACCGGTTTCGACGAGTATACAGGCGAGCAGCTGCAGGAGTTCCTGACCTCACACGGTCTGGCTATGGACCTTGCTGATCTGGCTTTTGTCCAGGAATACTTCAAGAAAGAGCAGCGTGACCCGACGATCACAGAGATCCGTGTCATCGATACCTACTGGTCTGACCACTGCCGCCACACCACCTATAACACGACTCTGGACAGCGTAAAGTTTGAGGATGAGGAGATCCAGAAGACTTATGAAGAGTACCTGGAGTCCAGGAAAGAGATCAACCGAAAGAAGCCGGTAAACCTGATGGATATCGGCACAATCGCAGCCAAGGTTCTCCGTCAGCGCGGCATGCTGGATAAGCTTGACGCGTCTGAAGAAATCAACGCCTGCACCATCAAGATCGACGTTGATGTTGAAGGAAAGACAGAGAAATGGCTGCTGCTGTTTAAGAACGAAACCCACAACCATCCGACAGAAATCGAGCCGTTCGGAGGCGCTGCAACCTGCATCGGAGGAGCGATCAGAGACCCGCTGTCAGGAAGAAGCTACGTTTACGCGGCTATGCGAGTAACCGGCGCGGCGAACCCGCTCACTCCGGTTTCCGAGACCATGGAAGGCAAGCTTCCACAGAGAAAGATCGTCACGACTGCGGCAGACGGATACAGCTCCTACGGAAACCAGATCGGACTTGCAACCGGTCAGGTCGATGAGCTCTATCATCCGGGATACGCGGCAAAACGAATGGAAGTCGGCGCGGTTATCGCGGCTGCTCCTCAGGAGAATGTAAGACGTGAGCGCCCGGTACCGGGTGATGTGGTTATCCTGCTGGGAGGACGCACTGGCCGCGACGGAATCGGAGGAGCAACCGGTTCTTCAAAGAAGCACAATGTCGATTCTCTGGAAAAGGACGGTGCTGAGGTTCAGAAGGGAAATGCTCCGGAAGAGAGAAAACTGCAGAGACTGTTCAGAAATCCGGAAGCATCCAAGATGATCAAGCGCTGCAACGACTTCGGTGCAGGCGGTGTATCTGTTGCCATCGGAGAGCTGGCAGACGGACTGGACATCAACCTGGACAAGGTCACAAAGAAATACGCAGGTCTGGACGGAACGGAGCTCGCAATTTCTGAGTCTCAGGAGAGAATGGCAGTCGTCGTCGCAGCAGAAGACGCAGACCGCTACATCGAGCTTGCCCACAGCGAGAACCTGGAGGCTACCGTTGTCGCTGTCGTTAAGGAAAATCCGTATCTGACCGAGAAATGGAATGGCGAAACGATCGTCAACATTTCCAGAGCCTTCCTGGATACAGACGGTGTAGAAAAGCACATCGACGTTGAAGTTCCAAAGCGCGGAGACTATCAGAGAAAGGCAGCAGGAGACTTCACGAAAGAGTATAAGAAGATGGCGTCTGATCTGAACGTCTGCTCCAAGAGAGGACTTTCCGAGGAATTTGACTCTACCATCGGTGCGGGAACGGTTCTGATGCCGTTTGGCGGAAAGTACCAGAGAACGCCGCTTCAGGCGATGGTTCACCTGATTTCTGTTGAGAAGAAGCATACAGACACTGTATCTGCCATGGCTTACGGATTTAACCCGATGATTTCCTCTGCAAGCCCGTATGACGGTGCATATCTTGCGGTTATTGAGTCCATTTCCAAACTGATTGCAGCAGGCGCATCCTTCAAGGATACTTACCTGAGCTTCCAGGAATATTTCGGAAAGCCGGGCAATGTTCCTTCCCGCTGGGGCGCTCCGATGGCAGCCATGCTCGGCGCATATAAGGCGCAGATGGGCATGGGCGCTGCGGCAATCGGCGGCAAGGACTCCATGAGCGGAACCTTTGAAACTCTGGATGTGCCGCCGACACTGATTTCCTTTGCGGTTACCACCGACAAGGCAGAGCATATCATTTCACCGGAGTTCAAGAAGGCCGGAGATGATGTCATTCTGCTTGTTCCGGAGATCGGAAAAGACGGACTTCCAGACTGTGAATCCCTCAAGAGCCTGTACGAGAAGGTCAACAAGCTGATCGTTGATAAGACCGCCTGCGCGGCATACACACCGGGTTACGGCGGAATCGCCGAGGCTGTTCTGAAGATGGCCATGGGTAACGAGATCGGATTCGCTTACGGAGACGCCGTTTCCAAGGATCAGATCTTCGGTTACTGCTACGGCGGATTCCTTCTGGAAGTTCCGGCAGGAACTAAGGTTGACGGCGCTGTTCTTCTCGGAAAGACAACCGAAGAGAAGACCATCACCGGCTTTAACGAGACCATTCAGCTTTCTGACCTCTGCGATCTCTATGAGAGCAAGCTCGAGCCGGTTTACCGCTGCAACATCGAGACCGAGGAAGGTGACACCGAGGCCTTTAACTTTGAGGCAAAAGAAACCCTCCACGCGAATATCAAGACAGCAGCTCCTAAGGTGCTGATCCCGGTATTCCCTGGAAACAACTGCGAGTACGACTCCGCAAAGGCATTTGCTGATGCAGGAGCTGATCCGGAGCAGTTCATCATCAACAACCTGACTTCCGAGAACGTTGGAAGAAGTGTAGAGCAGTTCGCTGAGAAGATCCGCCAGGCACAGATGATCTTCATTCCGGGCGGTTTCTCCGGAGCAGACGAGCCGGATGGATCCGGAAAGTTCATCACTGCCTTCTTCAGAAACGCAGAAATCAAGGAAGCGGTTACCGAACTTCTGGAGCAGCGTGACGGTCTGATGGCCGGAATCTGCAACGGATTCCAGGCTCTGGTAAAGCTGGGTCTTGTTCCTTACGGAAAGATCACAGAGGCCGATGCAGACAGCCCGACCTTGACCTTCAACACCATCGGACGCCACCAGTCCAAGCTGATCCGGACCAGAATCGCATCCAACAAGTCCCCGTGGCTGGCAAAGTGCAAGCCGGGTGAGATTTACACCTCCCCGATTTCCCACGGAGAAGGACGCTTCATCGCACCGGAGAGCCTGATTAAGAAGATGGCTGAAAACGGACAGATCGCGACACAGTACGTTGATCTCGACGGAAATGTCTCCTTCGACATTCAGTACAACCCGAACGGCTCTATGAACGCCATCGAGGGAATCACATCCCCGGACGGAAGAGTCTTCGGAAAGATGGCTCACTGCGAGCGTAAAGGACCGTATCTGTATAAGAATGTACCGGGCACATTTGACCTTCACATGTTCGAATCTGCCGTTGAGTACTTCAAATAAGGCTGTCAGATCTGAGGGAAATTTTACCGTATAAAGACAATTGAACAGGCCGCGGATTCCGGCGGAAAAATCCGGAAGACGCGGTCTGTTTTCTGCTGTTATCTGTTTTTTCTTCATTCAGAAGACGGGCAGGCGCTGCATGAATCCCGGATACGCAGAAAAACGCGGCTCCGCCCGGCATGGCAGAAACAGGAAATTCACGTAGAAGAATGTATATATAGAAAGGAAGAAAATAGATTTATGGAAACGTCCTACCGGCGCAACATCTCAAAAGGTATTATCTATACAATTGTCTCTTCGCTCGGATTCGCGCTGATGACCTTCTGCGTAAAAGGAGCAGGCGATCTTCCGACCATGGAGAAGGCGTTTTTCCGAAATGCCGTTGCGGCCGTTATCGCATCCGTTACCATTATGAGGATGCCCGGGCCGGGAAGATTCAAGACCAAAAAAGAAACCCGCGTAGGACTTCTTCTCCGCGCATTGTTTGGAACGCTTGGCATGATCGCCAACTTCTGGGCCATTGACCGCCTGGGCCTGGCCGATTCCAATATCTTAAACAAGATGTCGCCGTTTTTTACGATCATCGCGTCGGTATTTCTCCTGAAGGAAAAGCCGACAAAGCTGGACAATGCGCTGGTCGCTCTTGCCTTTGCCGGGACGATTTTTGTCATCAAACCCTCCGGAGGAATGGCGGCGATTCCGGCCCTGGTCGGCCTCTTCAGCGGGTTTTCCGCCGGCATGGCCTACGCCTTCCTGCGCCTGATCACCAATAAAGGCGAGCGCTCCACCGTCGTCGTTTTCTATTTTTCCTTCCTGTCCTGTCTGTCCTGCATCCCATTCATTCTGGCGGACTTCAAGATGCCGACCATGCATCAGTTCCTCTGGCTGATCGGAACCGGCGCCTCCGCCGCCGTCGGACAGTTCGGCGTCACCGCCGCCTATAAATACGCGCCGGCCAAGGACGTCTCGGTATTCAACTATTCACAGGTTTTGTTTTCCGCGCTTCTCGGATTCCTGTATTTCCATGAAGTCCCGGACCTTCTGAGCTGGACCGGCTACATCATCATCATCGGCGCCGCTGCCCTGAAGTGGAAGAATGAGAGCAGCTTCATCCGCGCCCAGAAAGAAGAGCGGAAGAAGCGCCAGCTGAATAAGATCACCGGACAAAAGAAAAACCAGCAAGAAAAATAACCGGGTCTGAAGCCTGCTCCTCTTGTGAGAAACTGCTGAATAAGCGGTTTCCATGAGGGGAGTTTTTGTTATGATTTAAACGCTCTTCTGCGGTGTAATTATAATAAAGTATGAAATAAACACAGGAGGTAAGTATGATGAAAAAAGATATGGGTGTTCAGCCGCTTCTCACACCGATGCCGGTTCTGATGATTGCGACTTACGGAGATAATGACAAGGTTGATGTCATGAACATGGCATGGGGCGGAATCTGCGGGTCCAGCCAGGTGGTCCTGAATATCAGTGCTGACCACAAGACCACAGAAAACCTGAAAAAGCGCGGCGCATTCACACTCAGCGTTGCGGACTACGCGCATATGAAGGAATCCGATTTCTTCGGAATCGCTACAGGGAACAAGATGGCAGATAAATTTGAAAGAAGCGGCATGCATGCGGTAAAGAGCAGCCGTGTCGATGCCCCGGTCATTGAGGAGTATCCGATCACACTGGAGTGCAAGGTTGATGAAATCGTAGAAGGTAAAACCTGCCTGCATGTATATGGCGACATTCTGAATGTCCTCGCCGATGAGAGTGTTCTGGATGAAAAGGGAAACATCGACATCACCAGGGTTGATCCGATTGTTTTCGATACCTTCGGAAGAAACTACTTCCGCCTCGGAGACAAGGCCGGAAAGGCATGGGGCGAAGGCGTAGAACTTACGAAGTAAAAGCCCGTTTTCCCTTGGAATTTACACATTGCAAGCCGTGCTGTCACAGCGAATCTGCCTGTGGAAAGCACGGCTTTCTTGTGCTAAGATAAATTTTGTCCCAGAATAACTGCTGACGGCGGGATGAGATATCCTGCCGGAAAACAATCAAATGACTGAACTGGCAGGCGGCTCTGCTGCATAAGAGCGGACCGGATTATGCCAGGCTGAAAAGGAGAGACTATGGAATTCAGTGAGCAGATTAAAAAAATCAGGAAAGACAATCATCTGACGCAGGAGGAGTTTGCGAAACGCGTAAATGTCACGCGTCAGGCGGTATCCAACTGGGAGAATGACAGAAATCTTCCGGATATTGAGACCCTGATTGTGATTGCGCAGGAATTTCAGCTCTCTCTTGATGAGCTTATTCTGGGAGGAAAAGAAGATATGAATAAGATGACGGAAAAACTGATTAAGGATGGAAATGAAGGAAGACGGGCGAAAATGAATCTGGTATCCACCGTGATCGGCGGGGTGCTGATGCTGATGGGGGCGATGTGTCTGTTCATCAAGGCTAACTCCGTGGAGTACATCGACAGGCACGGAATCCTGCATGAGAATTTCTACCTGATTCCGACGGGATTCCTGTTTCTGTTTGTCGGCGCAGTTGTCATTCTGACCAGCTGCATCGTGTTTGCGGTGAAGCGGGCGAGGGAGAAGAGGTAGACTTCCTTAGCCCTGCCTATCCATGTAAAGATGAGAAATGTTATCCTTTGCCGCCGGGTGATGTCCGTGGCATTTTCAATTCATTCACAGGTCTATAGTGAATACAAATACTATGGAGGCTATCTATTCCACAGCGTTATTGGACGATCCTGCCGAACACTCTTAAAATGAAGATATAGAATTGATTGAATATTAGCGGATGTTTTCTGCCGGGAAATAAGATGAGCAGACGATCCGATATTATTTGTATTTCACAGTTTTCAAGGTGCAGACTTTATGTTTTCTTCCGGAGCCATCCATGCGGCGGAAGGGGCAGCAAGTCTGCAGGGGCGCACGGATACGCAGGAGGATGCCATGGATTATGAGGAATTGAAACAGAAAATAGCGGAGCTTCCGCCGGAAACGATGACGAATGCGGAACGCGGGCAGAAGTATGCAGCAGGAGAAATGGTGGACCACATTCCCTTTTCCCTTCAGAGTAATGAAGAAGCGATGACGGATATTTTCGGTTATACGACGGCGCAGAGTCTGGATGGTACGAAAGTCATGATCGATGTGCTGAAGCGCCGGAAAGAGGAATTCGGAATTGAGGGAATCAAGGTCGGTCTGCGTCTGAGAACAGTTGGACAGGCCGTCGGTTCAGCGATGCATTTTCCTGAAGTCGGCATTGATTCGGTAGAAAAATTTGTCCTTGACCAGCCGGATTTTTCAGGGCTGGATGAAATCCTGAAAAATGACCCCTACACAAATCCGCTCTACCAGTCCATGCTGCAGCGCTGCAGGGAGCTGAAGGACGCCTTTCCGGATATGGGAGTCAACACCGTTGTCGCCGGTCCGATTACTACAGCCGCGGCCATCCGGCCGATTGAGCTGGTTTTACGAGATACGATGAAACATAGGGACAAGCTCTCCGATCTTCTGAACTTCTGCGTCGATCACTCTCTGGCCTGGGTGGATATGATGGTAAAGGAATTCGGCAGCATGCCCTGCGGAATCTGTGACCCGGTGTCCTGTGCGGACATTTTCAGCCCGCGGCAGTATGAGCAGTTTTCAGAGCCCTATCTTACCCGCCTGATCGATGGACTATACGAGATTACCGGAAGAAAGCCGGGCCTCCACATCTGCGGAAAGACGCATCCGCTCTGGTCACACATGCTGAATCTGAACATCGCCAGTTACAGCGTTGACAATTCAGAAGATCTGGAGAAGGCCAAGGAAATTCTGGGAAATAAATATATGCTGGTCGGAAATGTCGCACCGGTCGACGTCGTGCTTAACGGGACCATCGACGAAGTCATCGACACATGCCGCGAATGTCTCAGGAAGGGCGCAGACAGCCCGATGGGATACACCCTTGGTACCGGCTGTCAGGTGCCGATCGGAACGAAGCGGAAGAATTTTGACGCATTCATCTATGCCGCAAGAAAGTACGGCCGCGGCGCACAGAAAGGCCGGCTCCCTCAGGGCCTTGAGGATTAAATTCAGCGTTTCATCCTCCTTCTGCTATAGTAAATGAAGAAACAGGGAAGGCATCCCAGAGCGCAGCAAGAGCAGGAGGGCGCCCGATATAGAAAGGCAGCAGATAAGGAAAGGGCAGACTATGACAGAACGGAATGCAGGCTATACACAAGAGGAAAAACAGCAGGAGGAGAAGACCGCCCGGGAGATCCTCTCCGAAGCAAGAAAGCGGATTCTCATGCAGGAGCGTTCTCTGGACAGCGCGATTTTCTCCATTCATCCGGCGCCGGCGCCTTCAGAAGTGACCGAAGACTACATGCTGGACGGGGAGATTTTTCAGTACAATCCGGCGCATGTGATTTCTTCCTTCCGTCAGAATGAGCATGCCGTCAGCAGAGCCTTCCTGCACGCCCTTCTTCACGTCCTGTTTCTTCATCCCTTTGCCGCCCGGACCGACGATCCTGCGCTCTGGAATCTGTCCTGTGACATCGCCGCGGAAGGGATCATCCTGTCCCAGCATAAGGCCTGCTTTTCCCTGGAGAAGGACCAGAAAGAGCAGAAAATCATCGATCAGATCTATGATCAGGCCGGAATGCTGACTGCAGAGCGAGTTTACCGCCATCTTCTCCGGCATACCTGGACAAAAGAAAAACGCAAGGAAGCAGCCCTTTTGTTCCACCAGGACACGCATGACAGCTGGTACACGAACCGGATGCTCAGAGATCTTCTTAAAAGCCAGATGAGTGCGATAAGTAATTACGGTGAAGCTTATTCAGAGGCTTACGGAAATTCCAGCAGGACAGAAAATCTAATGGAAAGCATGGAGTTATCTGCTTTTCCGCCGGAAGAACAGAAGAATCTTTCCGCATCAGATTCTTCTGCCGGAGGCCTGAAAAATCTTTCTTCCGGTCTGCAGTACGGATCTTCGGATCTTCCATATCCACTTCAGTATCTTGAAAAAGACCGGGAATCACTCGTCAGCACCTGGACCCGCCGGTCCGACTATGTTTTGTCGAGACTGGAAAAAGGAAGCTCCGGAAGAAGCGGGGAAGCGGGATGGCTGATGCAGGAACTAAGGGAGGTGAAGCGGAAGCCTGCGGATTACCGGGACTTTCTCCGGAAGTTCGCAAGGCAGGCGGATACCGTGAAACCGAGCATGGATGAATTTAATCCGATTCTGTATACATACGGCCTTCAGCTCTACGGAAATCTTCCGCTGATCGAGGAGTCAGAGACGTCGCGGAAAAAGAAGATTTCGGAATTCATCATTGCGGTGGATACGTCCGGGTCGACGGCAGGAAGCCTGGTGCAGGAATTTCTCCGGCAGACTTGTGATATACTGATGGATAAGGAATTATTTTCTGAGCGGATGAACCTGCACATTCTGCAGTGTGACGCAGCCATCCAGGAAGTGATGGTCATCCGTCATAAAAGCGAGATTGAGCAGGCGGTGAAGCAGATTCATGTCAAAGGCCTGGGGGGAACGGATTTCCGGCCGGTCTTCTCTTATGCGGAACAGATGAAACGGGAAGGGAAAATCACGCACCTTCAGGGGCTTTTGTATTTTACGGACGGGCGCGGCGTGTATCCAAAGAAAAAGCCGGACTTTAAAACGGCTTTTGTCTTTCTGCGAAATGAACTGGACGCGCCAAAGCTTCCGCCCTGGGCATATAAAGTGATTTGGGAGCAGAAATGAACATCAGTGAAGCAGAAAAACAGTTAAAATACGCGGCAGAGTGTTATCTGGAAAAAGACCAGGACGGGGAGTACATCATTCCGCTGGAAGAGCAGCGTCCGCTGTTTCTTTACGGGCCGCCGGGAATCGGAAAAACAGCTATTGCCGCGCAGGCGGCGGAAGAACTTCATCTCGGGTTTCTTTCCTATTCTCTGACGCATCACACCCGGCAGACGGCGCTGGGACTTCCCTTCATCACGGAGAAGCGGTATCAGGGGAAAACGGTGAAGATCTCTTCCTATACCATGAGTGAAATCGTCGCATCCGTTTATGATCTGATGGAGGAAACCGGCATTAAAGAAGGAATCCTTTTCCTGGATGAGCTGAACTGCGTGTCTGAGACACTGGCTCCTGCCATACTCAGATTCCTGCAGTTTAAAGAGTTCGGGCAGTATAAGATTCCGGAGGGCTGGGTGATTGTGACCGCAGGAAATCCGACGGAGTACAATGCAGGAGCCAGAAACTTTGATCTGGTAACCTTGGACAGGGTGAAGAAAATCACCGTGGAGCCGGATTATTCGGCCTGGCGGACCTATGCCGTGCGTCATGGCGTCCATCCCCTGGTTTTGTCGTATTTAGACACGAGGAAGGAAGATTTTTACTCAGTTGAGACGACGGTGGACGGAACGGAATTTGTGACAGCCAGAGCCTGGATGGACCTTTCCACTATGCTGAAACTGTATGAAAAGAAGCATTTTCCGGTGGACGAAAACCTGATCATGCAGTATGTGCAGAACGAACGGATTGCAAGGTCCTTTGCGTCCTACTGTGATCTGTTTTATGAATATAAGCGGGTGTATCCGGTGGACGATATTCTGCGGGGCAGGGAAGACGAGGAGACTGTACGGAGGGCGCATGACGCGTCGCTGGACGAACGGCTTGTCCTCTTGCAGCTGATTTTTGACCGGATGAAGGAGCCGCTCAGGGAAATCTACAGACGCCGAAGCGGAATCAGGGACCTGGAGAGGAGGATCAAGCAGGCTGTCGGTCAGCCGTCCAGGCACCGCTATGGAGAAATGATCAATATCCTGCAGGATCTGGCTGCGGAGCTTTCCGACACGCTGGAACAGGCGCGGAAATCCGGCTCTTCTTCAGAAGAAGAGCAGAAAATTACCCGTAGTGAAATCCGTCTTCTGACGGCCTGGGTGAAGGAGCTGCTCCATGAAGGTTCCGAGCGCGGCCGCGACGACAAGGGCAGTGTCGCCGGAAAGCTGATCGCAGACAGGATGAACGAGCAGCTGCACGAACTGAAGCAGAAAATTGAAACATCCAGAGGGAATCTGGAGCATGTGTTCCAGTTCTGCGAGAAGGCCTTCGGGCTTTCCCATGAGATGCTGATCCTCGTCACTGAGCTCACCGCGGACTTCTACTGCGCCGATTTCATCCGCCATTACGGATGTCCGGCTTACGATGAATACAGCGAGAAGCTGCAGTTCACCGGCCGGCGGACCCAGATCAGAAAAGACCTGCAGGAGATGTCTGCGCAGGATGCGCCAGAGACTCAGAAGTCTGGAGAGACAAAACACTCCCCGCAGGAAGATGAAGATAGGGAACAGTAATGGATATGAACAGACGAGAAATCGATGACAGGTTAACAGAAAGCCGGGATCAGGCAGCGGGAGCTGCGCAGAAGGAATTCCCGGGTCCTCGCGATTTCGCGCGGGTAGAAGGGAAAGAAAGGAAAAATCCGGCTTCTGCTGCGCAGATTTACCGTGTTCCGGCCGGGGAAAAGCGCCTGGACGCGGAATCCCTGCATATGCATCCCCAGGCCCGGCAGGCAGAGATCATTATCCTTCCAGATTCGCTTAAGGAAATTGGAAATTTCTGCTTTTCCGGATATCATGAACTGGAAGAGGCCGTATTTCCGGCCTCTCTTTTTAAGATGGGACGAGGCGTGTTTCAGCATTGCTGGCATCTGAAGAGGGCCGTTCTTCCTTCCGGAACGGTCTATTTAGATGACCAGTTCTTCTACGGCTGCGGGAATTTAAAGGAGCTGTTCGTCCCGTCTTCCGTTGAAGAGATCAGCCGGGACGCGCTGAGAAGCTGCAGCCGTCTGAAGAGGGTTTCTGTTTCTGATGGGAGGTTTCCGGATTATCCCCGCCGGGTACAGCAGCTCGCGGCCTTTACGCTGATGGAGACAGAAGACTGCGGAAATTGGGAAACACTGTCTTCCGCTCATCCCAATGCCGCAGAATATATTATAAAGCGTTCCCGGGGGCTGATGGATATTGCCATTGCGGGAAACCATCCTGAGGCTGCTTCTTTTCTGCTTCAGAATATGGATTACAGCGGAGAGGATCTGCAGGACTTTTCTAGACGGGCGAATGAAGAGGGAAGGACAGAGATCATGGCGCTGCTTCTGAGGGAGATCGGACGGAGAGATGACGGCAGGGTCGATGATGGTGAAGAGGAAATGTTCAGCTGGTAGGGAGTGAGGTGTCAATATAACGTTGACTTGTCTGTAGAAAATACTCGTATTTGGTGGCATAATGACAATATTCGAAACAATTAATTAGTATGATGTTTGTTGTATCAAATTGGAAGGTGGTGCAGACACACTGCTTTCAATTTGGTTTTTATTTTGTGGTGGGAAGATGGAAATTAAGGATAGAAGGGTCACATCCTTATGGGCAAAAAAAGAAGAGAGGGCAAGTCAATTTTACTGGCTGCCATTAACTACGCATTTGACAGACACTATGAATGTCTGCAAATGGTTGTGGAATAATTGGATCAGTGACAGTCAGAGAGATTTCTGCATCCATTCTATAAGACCATGTGACGCAGAGACAGCATCAAATCTTGCAGCGTTCCTTGGAGCGGTTCATGATCTTGGTAAGGCAACCCCTGCCTTTCAAATTCAAAAGGGATATAGCAATTCTCCAGATTTGGATGATGTTTTGCTTGAGAGACTGGAGCAGAACGGAATACGTGGAATTTCAACTTTAATTCTTGCAGATCCACACCGATCACATCATACAATTGCTGGAGAATTTATTTTATCACATGAGTTTTCAGTCCATGATGATATTGGATCTATTATCGGAGGTCACCACGGCAAGCCTGTTGACGATAAACTGATCATAGAGGATCAGTCTGCAACGGTGATTCAGCTTTGGCATGCTGCCGGAAAAATCAAAAGGTCAGGTTACAGTTCGCTGGGAAAGCCAGACGGCAGGGATCAGAAAGTTGTGGAGATTCTCTGCATGCATAAGAATTACGACTGGATTATCGCGGGAAACCCAAGGTGGAATCAGTTTTACTGTGAGTCTTTCAATGTGGACAGAAGTAAGCTGAAGTGTCTGGGGCTTCCGCGGTTTGATTCGCTTCTCCGGTATGAAGCTCCGATGCGGCACCGGATCATGAAGAGGTATCCGCAGATTAAATCTAAGCCGCTGATTCTTTATGTTCCGACATTCCGCCGGACACCATCTGATACCTGGAAGGAACTGATTGAAAATCTGGATAAGGATAAATACACCGTTGTGGTCAAGGCGCATCCGAACCAGCCTCTTGAAAAAATTGAAGACACTCTGGATATGCCGGAATTTTCTTCCCGCCAGCTACTGACGGCTGCGGAGTACGTGATTACAGATTATTCCTCCATTGCGCTTGAGGCGGCGGCGCTGAACCGGAAAACCTTCACCTCGCAGTGATTCAAGGGGAAACGCTTCTCGGAAGAACTGTGCGGCTGCTGGAAGAGCAGGATCCGTCTGCCGACGTGATTATCACGTTGCATGATGAAAGGTGCAGTGTTCCGGGTGCTGTCCGCTATGAACCGCTGCATAACCGCCGTGAAATTGATCGCTTCACCCAGGAACTGATTGAAGATAATGTCTGTTTTCTTTATGGAGATACCTGGTATGAGGAAGAGGTAATCGACAGAATCATGCATGACCAGAATCCGGCAGGGGTTGGATTTTATGGGAATGGAAAGGACATTGCCGCAGTAAAAGTGCATGACAGCAGTCTGTTCAGGGTTCATGTGAAAATCGTCGGAGACAGCGCGATTCCGGGAATTCCGCAGAGAAATGTCGCTTGGAAAGTCTGGTACAGTATCTGGCAGTCCTGCCCTGCGTGCACCTCCTTTACAGAACTCGGGGATGAAATCCGCAACATCAACTTCCAGATGCGGGACGGCGAGCTGTTTATCATCGCGCTTCCTGACCTTCCGGATGGCTATGACGTCAGCCTGGAAAGTGTCCTGAAGCTGATTCAGGATCAGGGCACCGTCGAGCTGATTCATGCCAGAAGGAACCGTCATATTTACATTTCTTATGAGAATGGCTCCTATTTCCTGAACGACAAAAAGAACATCAGCAAGAAGGAACTTGCGGCGCTTTTGATGAAGTACGCGCCGGTTTCGGTTATGCGGGCCGCTCTGCCGGGTTATGTAAAAACAGACCCGGGCGAACGCTATGACCAGCTGGAGCTGTATGTCATTAATGAGTACGGGGGATACCCCGATGATCGGACAGGCCTTCATGCAGAGAAAGAGAGGGATCTGCCTGAGGATTATGGTACGGAGCCAGAGGATATTTTCCGCCTGGTTAAAGAAAAAGACGATCTGGCGCTGAAAATGGTCAGCGGATCTCACAGAGACGGATTCTACAGATTCAGTTATAAGGACGGGGAGTATCTGCTGAACGGAGACCCGACATCGGAAGAGGAGATCGAAGGAATCATTATGAATCCGGACAGCCAGTATCTGATTACTGAATTCATCAAGAGTCATCCGGAACTGTCGAAGTACTATGACGGCGCCGTCAGCACCCTCCGTTTCATCGTCTTCAAGAAGGACGGAAGAACACCACAGATGGCTGACTGCTACATGAGTGTGGGAACCAGCGCGAACGGAGCCATTGATAATATCGGGGCCGGCGGAATGTTTTTTGTCAAAGTCGACATGAAAGACGGCCACTACAGCGACGCTGCGTTAATGGTAAACAATAATATTATACCGACGCCTTATCACCCGGACAGCGGCCTTCTGGTAGAAGGCTATATTCCAATTATGCAGATGGCAGGGATGCTGCCCGTATATTCCTTTTCGTGAATCAGTGTGAAATATCACATTGGAAAAAAATACAGTTAAATTTCAATCCAGGTGTTTAAGCTCCACATTGAAGAGGGTAATGTATTAGATGCAGGGAACTTCTGCATCGTTTTATGATGCAGCGCGTCCCTGTATACAATATATTAATAACAATCGAAAGGGAGTAATATCATGCTGGATAAAAAGGTAAAAGAACTGATTAACGAACAGATCACATGGGAATTCTATTCTGCTTATCTGTATCTGGACTTTGCCAATTACTATTATGATCAGGGGCTGGACGGCTTCGCTCACTGGTATGACGTGCAGGCTCAGGAAGAGCGTGACCACGCTATGCTGATGAGACAGTATCTGATCAACAACGGTGAGCGTGTAACCTTCGGCGAAGTCGCAAAGCCGGACAAGACCTATAACGGACTGGGCGATCCTCTGAAGGCTGGTCTGGAGCACGAGCAGTACGTCACATCCCTGATTAATAAGATTTACAAGGCTGCTGACGATGTCGACGACTACCGCACCATGCAGTGCTTCGACTGGTTCGTAAAGGAGCAGGGCGAGGAAGAGAAGAACGCTGACGACCTGATTAAGAAGTTCAAGCTCTTCGGAAGCGATCCGAAAGCCCTGTACGCACTGGATCAGGAACTGATGGCCAGAGTTTATGCCGCTCCGACACTGACCCTGTAAGTGCAGGAATAACAGAAGATGAAGAAGAGGCTGCGTCAGGTTTTCGAGTGAAACTGACGCAGCTTTTTTCTTAGTCTTTTTCTTTTGTTCCTCCGGAAGCAGAAATACTTGTAATTTGAATAACAATTTACAATTGGTTGCTTGACATTTAATTGCGTGCAATATATAATTGACGTGTCAAATGAAAACAGATGACAACCGGGAACGGATGACACCGCAATCGGATTATCCGAATTCCCGGATGAATATTTCTGAGTGCGCATGGATTAGATATTAAATCTTTATTCTGCGCAGGAAAGGAGCAGATTATGAAAATCAGTGCAGTAAAATTATTTGAGAATGGTTACATGCTGCAGCCATTTGCATTCGGCGGTGAGGAAGGCCCGGATAAGTTTGATCCGAGAGTCCGCTACCGTTCCAGTCTGCAGAACTACGTGATCGATACAGGAAAAGAGGTAATCCTGGTCGACACAGGAATGCCGAAGGAGTTCCCGGAGCAGGTTCCGGATGCCAAGACTCCGATCTTCATGGGAAACAAGATTACCGATTATGTTTCCGCACTGAAGAAGGTTGGATATGAGCCAGAGCAGGTCAGCAAAATCCTGGTAACACACAAGCATTCCGATCACAGCGGCGAATTTCGTTCCTTCCCGAACGCACAGATTTTCGCATCCAGAACCGAGTCTGAGTCTGACGAACTGAAGGATCTGCCGAACGTCACACCGGTTGATTTCACCGACGGACCGTACTACAACTTCCCGAAGTCCCAGACCATCGCCCCGGGAATCCATTACATTGAGGCAAAGGGTCACACAACAGGAAACAGCATCGTCATCGTAGAAGACGGAGACCTTTTCTACATGATCCACGGCGATATTACATACTGCGACGAGGCACTCTACGCAAACAAGCTGTCGGTTGTATTCGAGGACGTCAAGGCGGCAAGAGAGTCCCTGGACAGAGTCCGCGAGTTCATTTCCAACCATCCGACTGTATACTGCTCCACCCATACACCGCTGGGCTATGAGAACCTGGAATCTAAGAAAGTCATCGACCTGAACAATCCGCCGGAAATCATTCCGCCAAAAGACATCAAGGCCAAGAAAGCAACCGGTAAGTACGTATGCTCCGTATGCGGATACGTTTACGATCCGGATAAGGGCGACCCAGAGCACGGAATCCCAGCCGGCACAGCCTTCGTAGACCTTCCAGACGACTGGACTTGCCCGCGCTGCCACCAGCCAAAGAGCAAGTTTACTCCGGCATAATGGCGCTTGCCCTCATGAGCAGGAGCGTGAGCGAAGCGCGATTGGATGATTCCTACGGCGCAGTCGATTCCCGAATCATGACATCTTTTTCTAACTATGCTATAAAAACAAGGTATTCAATTAAGAAATCAAAAGGGTGAAAGAATGAATAACTTTTCTTGCAGATAATTTCAGAACGGTGCGGAGCAGCTTTTTACATGCTGTCTCTGTATCTGCTGCAAGAAAGATTTTCATCTGTCTGACTCTATATGGAAAATCCGGACGCTGTGTGTCTGAAGGCGCCTGGCCCGGATTTCTGCCGCAGGCCGCAGGAAACAGCTTTCCTGCGGCCTGATTGTTTTTTGTTTCCGATTACAGCAATTGCAATGTGGAGGTGGGTCAGATTATGTCTATGATTAAAGTTGAAAATCTCACATTTTCCTATGCGGGAAGTTTTGATAATATATTCGAACATACCAGTTTTCAGGTCGATACGAACTGGAGGCTTGGTTTTGTCGGAAGAAACGGAAGCGACTTTTCGGAAGGCCAGAAGAAAAAAGTGCTGATCGCAGGCAGCCTCTGTCAGGAGGCACATCTTTATGTCTGGGATGAGCCGCTGAATTTCATCGATATTTATTCCCGCTTGCAGATTGAAGATCTGATTCAGCAGTTCCAGCCGACGATGATTTTTGTCGAGCACGATGCGGCTTTTCGTGATAAAATTGCGACAGAAGTTATCGAATTATAAGGCAGTGTTTTTCAGCTTTTCGTGAATAACCAGTTGTGCGGAGTTATATATAATGCACAGGCATGATACAATTACGAAATAAATATATGGTAAACCTGACTTGGCGCTGTCTGAATGGACGGATAGTTCAAGATCAAAATAATTAGGGAGAACAGCATGAAATCCAATCCTTTTGCAGAGCAGGTCCATTTTTCTCAGGTACTGGATGAGGACCTGTGGGTGGATCTTCCTTACTGGAATTCCACGGTCCGCTATGACGGCTGCGGCATGGTCAGCCTGTGATGTGAAATGGGTCGAGAATAGTGGGGAGGAGCAGTAAATGCTGAACAGAAAGAAGAGCCCGCAGAAATTTCGCCGCTTTGACACTGATGCCGATAAGGAAGAGGTGCAGAAGATCCAGAACCGGATTCAGGAACGCCAGAAAGATATGGAAGTCCGGACGAAGTCACATCTAGAGACCTTCAACGATGGGGTCATTGCGATTTTCATTACGATTATGGTGCTTGAAATCCCGTATCCTTCGGAATCTTTCAGTGTACACGCATTTCGTGAGAGCATTTTTATTTTCATCGTCAGTTTCTTCGTGGTGGCGGATTTCTGGTACGAGCTGCACCGGAGCTTTCTGACCTTTGAAGAAGCCGATCACTGGGTGGTGGTGTCCGATTTTCTGTTTCTGGCGGCGCTGGCACTGATTCCGATCATGACCAAGTGGATTATGAATGACGTGACGCGGCAGGCCATCACCTACTTCGGCCTGGTCTATCTCATCACAACCCTCCTGGAAGTCATGCTTTTCTTCGTGGCCCACAGAAAAGAAGTGTGGCTCTATTCAGAAGTTTACCGGACATTCATGCTTCTCCGCATTATCTGGGTGCTGGCCCTGAATGGTGCGCTGATTCTGCTGTCTCTGTATTATCCGCGTGCTGCAATGTATCTGTTCCTGACACTTCCGATCGTTTCCTTTTTCTTCCCAAATATACGGCCCTTTTCCCGGAGACACAGGAAGAAGAAAAAGATGTGAATTGTTTAACAATATTGATGCCGCCGCTGGAATTTTCCGGCGGCGGTTTTTCTGATGGGACAAAAAGAACACGCAAGAGGAAAAAACGGCAGGCGGCCGCCCGGAGTGGGGAGATTTCCGGGAGAATATTGCCGAAGCCCGGCATTTTGTTGTTCTGGTCTGCAGTCAGACAGTGTCAGAGAAGGCCGGGTGGAGAATGCATATATGATATCGTGGTAAACTAATTTCCTGTTTCGTATTTTATTATTGATAAGCATGGAATTAATGCTGTGTATACAATAGCCATAGAAAACCGTGAAATTATATTGATTTCAGCCGTTTTTAACTGTATAATTTTTTCTTGCTCCTATGTTTTTTGTCCAAATGAGAAAAATAAATGATTAATATTCTGTAAATTCGCTTGATTAATTTTAAAAACATGATTAGAATAGAACTAGTGTTACGGGTTAATGTAATAACAATTCGGGAAAAGGAGGTGTGGATGTGACATCATCCACGACTGAGAAATGTTAGATCAATCGTACTATGATAAAACGGATGCAATCATCCGCTATCACGGAGCGGAGGAGCGTTTTCTGATTCCGATCATCCAGGATATTCAGGAAGCCTACACTTATGTTCCTCCGGAACTGCTTAGTTATGTCGCGAAAAAACTGAATATTTCAGAAGCAAAGGCATACAGCGTTGCCAGTTTCTATGAGAATTTTTCTTTTGAGGCAAAAGGTAAATATGTCATTCGTGTCTGTGACGGAACGGCCTGTCATGTCAGAAAATCGACACCGATTTTAAACGCGCTGAATGAGAACCTGGGCCTGAGTAAAAGAAAACATACTACAGACGATCAGCTCTTTACTGTAGAAACAGTTTCCTGCCTGGGCGCGTGCGGACTGGCGCCGACGGTGACCGTAAACGGTAAGGTTTATCCGAAAATGACACCGGACAAAATGATGGACATTATCGATCAGCTGCGGAAGGAGAATGCTTAATGAGACTGGAAAACAGAACGCAGCTTGACCTGCTTCGGGAACAGTGCGTAGAAAAGAGAAATGCAGAAACGCGCAGAATTCTGGTCTGCGGAGGAACCGGATGTCTTGCCGGAGGCTCCCAGAAACTTTATGAAAAATTCCTGGAACTGACAGACAAGTACTGCGGTGACCGGAACGTACAGGTAGAATTTGGCGAAGAAATTGCCCATACAGGTGTAAAGAAGAGCGGCTGCCACGGCTTCTGTGAAATGGGACCGCTCGTCAGAATTGAGCCGTTTAACTATCTGTATCTGAAGACGAAACTGGAGGACTGTGAAGAGATCTTCAAGACTTCCGTCCTGGAAGGAAAACCGGTGGAGCGTCTGATGTACCACATGGACGGCCGTGTATATGAGACGGAGGAGGAAATTCCGTTCTACGCCCGCCAGACCCGTCTGGTGCTGAAAAACTGCGGCCATATTGATGCAGAACATATCGAGGATGCGCTGGCGGTTGGCGATTATGAATCTTTTGAAAAGGCGCTGTTTGAAATTCCGCCGGAAGAGATCATCCGCATAATATCTGATTCCAACCTGAGGGGCCGCGGAGGAGCGGGATTCCCGACAGGACGCAAGTGGAAACAGGTTGCGGGACAAAAGGAAAAAACAAGATATGTTGTCTGCAATGGTGATGAGGGCGACCCGGGCGCGTTCATGGACCGAAGTGTCATGGAAGGCGACCCGCACCGCATGATCGAGGGAATGATGATTGCGGCGTACGCCGTTCAGGCCAGAGAGGGCTATATCTACGTCCGCGCCGAGTACCCGCTCGCTGTAAAGCGTCTGCAGATGGCCATTGAACAGGCGGAGCATCTGGGACTCCTGGGCGATAATATTCTGGGAACAGATTTCAGCTTCCACCTGCATATCAACCGCGGAGCAGGAGCTTTCGTCTGCGGAGAAGGCTCTGCGCTGACTGCTTCTATTGAAGGAAAGCGCGGCATGCCGAGAGTTAAGCCGCCTCGTACCGTTGAACAAGGACTGTTTGCAAAGCCAACCGTTCTGAACAATGTTGAAACCTACGCCAATGTGCCGATGATCATCAAGAACGGTTCCGACTGGTATAAGAGTATCGGACTTCCAGAAAGCCCGGGAACCAAGGCTTTTGCCCTGACCGGAAATGTAAAGAACACCGGACTGATTGAAGTTCCGATGGGAATTACCCTGCGCGAAATCATTTTTGATGTCGGCGGCGGAATCAAGGATGATAAAGAATTCAAGGCAGTGCAGATCGGCGGACCTTCCGGAGGATGCCTGACAAAGGATCAGCTGGACTGCTCGATGGACTTCGATTCTCTGAAGAAAATCGGCGCCATGATCGGATCCGGCGGACTGGTTGTCATGGATGAATCTACCTGCATGGTTGAGGTTGCCCGCTTCTTTATGAACTTCACACAGAGAGAAAGCTGCGGAAAGTGCGTGCCTTGCCGTGAAGGAACAAAGCGTATGCTGGAAATCATGGAGAGAATCGTCCACGGAGAAGGAAAGATGTCCGATCTGGATGAACTGAGAGAACTTGCGGACATGATTGAAAGCACAGCACTCTGCGGACTCGGAAAGGGTGCGCCGAAGCCGGTCATCAGCGCGATGAACGGTTTCCCGGAGGAATTTAAGGAGCACATCATCGATAAAAAGTGCCGCACCCATGTCTGTCAGGACCTGCTGACTTATAAGATTGATCCGGAAAAATGTAAAGGATGTTCCAAGTGCGCAAGGAACTGCCCGGCAAAGGCAATTTCCGGCGAAGTAAAGAAGCCGTTTGTCATCGACGCGTCGAAGTGTATCAAGTGCGGAACCTGTCTGGACGGATGTCCGTTTGGCGCGATTTACAAGGATTAGTTCAACGTACCACAAGGAGGTCAGATTATGGGACATATGACAATCGACGGAAGGCACGTTGAATTCACCGATGAAAAGAACGTGCTGACGGTCATCAGAAATGCGGGAATTGATATCCCGACGCTCTGCTACGTTTCAGAGCTTTCCACATACGGATCCTGCCGTCTGTGTACGGTAGAAGACGAAAGAGGAAAAACTTTTGCGTCCTGTTCGGAAAAACCGAGGGACGGAATGGTCATCTACACGAACACACCGAGGCTGATGCATTACCGGAAACTGATTCTGGAACTGCTTCTCGCTGCGCATGAGAGAGACTGTACAACCTGCGTGGTCAGTGGCGGATGTCATTTGTTGGAGCTTGCCCAGCGTATGGGTGTAGATAATGTTCGTTTTAAAAACACCAGAGATCAGCAGCCGATCGACAACAGTTCCTACGGAATTGTCCGCAACCCGAATAAATGTATTCTCTGCGGTGACTGCGTCCGCATGTGCTCTGACATTCAGGGAATCAACGCCATCGACTTTGCCTACAGAGGAACGGATGCGCTGGTTACCCCGGCATTCAACAAGCCGATTTCGGAGACAGAATGTGTATCCTGCGGACAGTGCCGCATCGTCTGCCCGACGGGAGCCATCACCGTAAAGAATGACATCAATCCGGTCGCGGAGGCACTTGCGGATAAGAATGCCATTGTGGTTGCGCAGATCGCGCCGGCTGTCCGCCTTGCTCTTGGAGATTTGTTCGGAATGCCGAAGGGCGAAAACGTGATGGGAAGAATTGTAAATATCCTTCACCGGCTCGGTTTCGATGAGGTCTATGATACGACCTACGGCGCGGACCTGACGGTTCTGGAGGAATCCAAGGAATTCCTGGAACGTCTGTCTTCCGGACATGATCTTCCGCTGTTCACATCCTGCTGCCCGGCATGGGTCAAGCACTGTGAAATCAAGTATCCGGAGCTGGCAAGCCATATTTCCAGCTGCCGCTCGCCGATGGAAATGTTCGGCGCGGTCATTCGTGAATACTACAAGAATCCGGAGCATAATGAAGGAAAGCGGATCGTCAGCGTTGCGATTATGCCGTGCACAGCCAAGAAAGAGGAGATTCACCGCCCTGAGTCAATGAACAAGGGACAGCGGAATGTGGACTATGTTCTGACAACAGAAGAACTGGCGTCCATGATCGAGCGTTCCGGCATCGTCTTCGATAAAACAGATATTGAATCCGCCGACGTTCCGTTCGGAATCGGATCCGGAAGCGGAATGATTTTCGGTGTTACCGGAGGTGTTACCGAGGCCGTTATGCGCCGGCTGAATCACGGCCACGACCGTACGGCAATGGCAGACATTAAGAACAGCGGAGTCCGCGGTATGGAAGGAATCAAGGAATTCACCTACAGATATAACGGACGCGATCTGCACTTTGCCGTTGTCAGCGGACTGAAAAATGCCGATACGATTATGGAAGAAATCAAGCATGGTGAAAAACGTTATGATTTCGTAGAAGTCATGGCCTGCCCGAGAGGCTGCATCATGGGAGGCGGACAGCCGGCCAAATCCGGCCCGAGAACCCGTGCCGCCCGCTATAAGGGAATTTACGAGACGGATATCAATACCCAGATCAAGAAGTCCGATGAGAACCCGATGGTTACCATGCTTTATGATGGAATCCTGAAGGGAAAGACCCACGAACTGCTGCACCGGAATTTTGAGGAGGCAGAGCGTGTAAAGGAAGAAAAAGCTGCACAGGAAGAAGGAAAATAAGCTTCTGACTCTGATATTCTGAGTATCATGGCACAGTCATTTCATTACATGGCTGGGATACCGGGAGAGCCTGCGATTCGCAGATTACTGCGGATGCCGGCTCTCTCTTTTTTCTTGCGTTTTTCTTTTGTCTGTATTAAGGTTTCTAGGTGCAGAGATACTTAGCTGAAGTTCTTAAATAAATACATCAATAACTTGTAACGAATCACGATCTCATCCGTCTAACTGTTGAATGCGAAATGAGAGGAGGTGAAGCATGGATTTTGAGTCGCTGTACAAGACTTATTACATGAAGATCTATTCGTACGTCATGACGATTGTGAAGGATTCTTCTTCCGCGGAAGAAATCTCACAGAAAACGTTCTTTAAAGCTCTGAATTCCCGCGGGAGTCAAAAATACCGCGGAGATTCCAGTGAATATACATGGCTTGCATCGATCGCCAGAAATCTTGCTATGGACCAGTTCCGTGCGCAGGCCAGATGGGGCAGAATGCCAGAGCAGGAACCTGCGGATCCGGATGCCTCCTCGGATACTCGGACAGAAGAGAAAGACACTGCTCTGCAGATTCACCTCTTGCTTCACCAAATGAAAGAGCCGTATAAAGAAGTTTTTCAGCTGCGCGTGTTCGGGGAATTGTCCTTTAAGGAAATCGGGATGATATTTTCGAAAACAGAGAACTGGGCGCGTGTGACCTACCATCGGGCAAAACTGAAACTTCAGGAACAGATGGATCATATGGACAGAGAGGATGAGGATAAAAAATGAAGGAAAATAAGAAAGATACGGATCAGCATGGGGTGCAGCGGGAATGCGGAATTGTCCAGGACCTGCTTCCGGTGTATGTGGATGGCATCTGCTCGGAAGAAAGCCGGACCTTTGTCCGTCAACACCTAGAAACCTGTGCGGACTGCAGAAATCTTTATCAGAAGATGAAAGACAATGAAGTGGAATCGATACTGAAAAACGAGAAAGATGGAGTGCTGCAGCGGCATGCAAAAAAGGAAAAAGGACAGGCTTACCGGATCGGCCTGATTATCTCCGGATTGCTGCTGTTGCCAATTATTATAGCGGGCATTGCCGCTGCGGCGGGAGGAGCAGAGTTTCGAACGATCCCGGTGCTTGCCGCATCCATGCTTTTAGTTGCTGCGGTGACTGCGGTTCCGCTGCTCTCTGAAAGTCATCGTCTGGCCAGAGTCATTACCGTCGGAACCGCTGCTGTGCTTCTGATCGAGTTCTTTGTGACGCTGCTTTACAGCGGCAAGGTGGAATTCTCTGTGCTTGCGTCTACGATGTTCGGCATTTCCATTCCGCTTTTTCCGCTGTTTATCCGGAATACTGAACTTCCGGAGATAGTCCGGAACCGAAAAGCCTTGATCACGATGAGCTGGGATACGGTCTGGTTTTATCTGATGCTGCTTGCTGATACGGGCACTGCTGCAGCTTTTCAACTCGCGGCAGGTGTCGGGACCTATTTTGTCCTGACTGCCTGGATCATCTTTGGAATTACACAGATTCGTCCGCTTACACGTATCAGCCGCGCGGGTCTTTCTGTTCTGCTGCTCTGCGTGATGATCAGTTCCTGTGCGGCGTGCAGTTTCGGGACTTCATCCTCTGTTGTTCTGACATCTGCAGCCTCCTTATTCCGCGCTCCATGGACGTACAGTGACGCACACATCCGTATGCATATTCTGTATGCGGGCGCTGCCGTCTGCGCGCTCTGTATTCTGAGCGGATGGGCCGCTAAGCTGCACCGCTCAGACCGCAGCAGATAATTTTACAGCAGAACGATTGTCCCCTGCAAAAAAACCGCAGGATACTCTGAAGATCAGATGTCTGCGGTTTTTTTGTGTTGCCGGCATTGTCTCCCGGCATTACTAAATTTGTATCACTCTGAAGCTCAATGGAGCTTGCTGATTTAAACTTCAGTTTTTCCTTCCAGGATGTTCTTATAGTCTTCCAGATTCTTTCTCAGCAGGGCCGGCGTGTCCAGCTCATAAGGACAGCGGGTTGTACATACGCGGCAGTTTACGCAGTCTTCGATCTTGGACATTTCCTTTTGCCATTCCTCTGAAAGCCAGGCGTCGGACGGAGCGCGGCGGATCATCTGAGACATGCGGGCGCAGTTGTTGATCTTGATGCCGACGGTGCAAGGCATGCAGTAGCCGCAGCCTCTGCAGAAGTTTCCGCTGAGGTCCTTTTTCTCCTGCTCAATGAAGGCAGCAAGTTCATCCGTCATTTCCGGCGTCTTGTCCATGAAGGCAAGCCACTCCTGCAGCTCTTTTTCACGCTGGATGCCCCAGATCGGCAGAACATTGTCGAATTTGTTCATATATGCCATTGCGGCGGTAGAGTTGGTGATCAGTCCGCCGGCGAGGCCTTTCATGGCGATGTAGCCCATGTTGGCGTCTTTACACATCTGCACCAGCTTCAGTTCGCTTTCTGCGGCAAGGTAGGAGAACGGGAACTGCATGGTTTCGTAATATCCGGATTTTACGATGTCATAGGCGACCTGGATCTTATGTGCCGTTGCGCCGATGTGGCGGATCAGCCCTTTATCCTTTGCTTCCTGCATGGCTTCATACATGCCGGTGCCGTCTCCCGGTACCCAGCACTGCTCGCACTGATGGAACTGATAGACGTCGATGTATCCGCATTTCAGCCTGCTAAGAGATGTAGCCAGGTCCTTCCAGAAATCAGCCGGGTTCTTGGCGGCTGTTTTGGTGGCGATGAAAATTTTCTCCCGCGGAACAGAATATCCGCTTCCCGGTGTAAAGAAGGCTTCGCCGATCTTTTCCTCTGAGTCGGTGTAAGCTCTGGCGGTGTCAAAGTAGACCATTCCGCCTTCATAAGCCTGGCGCAGGATGGAGACTGCCGTTTCCTTCGTGTCTCTCTGGATCGGCAGAGCGCCGAAGGCATTCTGCGGAGTCTTGATTCCCGTGCTTCCGAGTGTAATTGTACGCATAATTTTCTCCTTTTATTTATAATGAAAAGATACTGTTTTCCCCGATATCTTTTATTTTACTCGCAGGGAATGAAGTTTTCAACGGGGGCGTTTTCTGCACTGTCTATTCTGTTTTTATTATTTCTGTATCTGTTATTGAAAACATCATACTCCTGCATCATAATGGTTTGAGCAGCAACAATTATATATTACGGGAAAGGAACAGCATCCTGATGAAAATAAGGAAAACAACAATTGAAGATCTGCCTGTTGTGATGAAAATTTACGAAGGCGCACGTCAATTCATGGCGAAGACCGGAAATCCCAGACAGTGGGGCGCGACGAACTGGCCGCCGGAATCCGTCATTCGGGAAGACATCAAGTGCAGCAGAGGTTATGTGGTCGTGAATGACGATGATCGGGTGATCGGCGCCTTTTGCTACATGTTCGGGAAGGACATTGATCCGACTTACCTGGACATCGAGGACGGCAGCTGGTTCGATGATTCTGCATACGGCGTCGTGCACCGGATGGCCGGAGACGGATCCCAGCACGGCATCGGCCGCTTCTGCCTGAACTGGGCGCTCCAGCAGAGCGGACACCTCCGCGTGGATACCCATCCCGACAACCAGGTCATGCAGAATCTGCTGAATTCCATGGGCTTCCGGCAGTGCGGCATCATTCACGTCATCGAAGACAACGACCCGCGTTACGCCTACGAGAAGCTGCGGCAGCTGTGATTTTTTTGCCTTCTTCTTTTTAGTTGTTGACTATTTGATTGTGCGCAATTATAATAGAGACAAAGTTAAAACGCAAGGCAGAAGCCGCGTAAGATGCGGCCGGCTTTGTGGGAAGAATCGGGGTCTGAAGCCGTCCGGTTCAATCGCCATGCGGTAAACACAACGACAGAAATCAACTTGTAAACAAGGCCGTTGAAATGATCAACCGAAAAGGAGAGGCACATGAATATCATCGTTAAAATCGCGGCAGTTCTGGTCGCATTAGAATTTTTCTATATCCTGTATTTAGAGACCTTTGCGACATCGTCAGAGAAAACGTCAAAAGTATTCGGCATGAGCCAGGAGGAGTTGAAACGAGACAGTGTCAACACCTTGTTCAAGAACCAGGGCGTCTACAACGGTCTTCTGGCGGTTCTGATCCTTTTGGCCGTGTTTGTGTTCGGAAGTATTCCGGCACTGAGAATCCTCATGGGATACATCATCCTGGTGGCTGCATACGGAAGCATTACCAGCAGCCCGAAGATCATTCTGATGCAGGGAGGTCTTCCGATTATCACGCTGCTTCTGAGCTTTCTGCTGAAATAACGATCGGATGAATAATAATTGGATGATTGAAGCACTGCAGCCGGGCAGGCGCAGTGCTTTTTTGCGGGAGAAAACGAACTTTCAGGAGCAGCAGATGCGGGTAACTCCTTGCCCGGGAAGATTTTGTCTGCGTAAAACGGGCCGCTATGGGGAAAAAATACTGCATAAGAGATTGCTGAGATTATTGAAGGGAGATAGATCATGAAGAAAGTAACCTATTTTCATCTCGATACTTGTCCGTACTGCCAGCAGGCGGATTCCGTTCTGGAGGAGCTGATTGCCGAGCATCCGGAGTACGCGGCAGTGGAGTTCGAGAAAGTTGATGAATACGAGCACCCGGAAATCGCGGACCAGTACGATTATTACGCTAACCCCTGCATGTTTATCGGGCATGAAAAGCTTTACGAGGGGCATATCGGGGAGAAGCGCCCGGAAACCCGCGAAAAGGTTGAAAACGTGCTGAAGCGCGCCCTGGAGCAGTAACATGAAACGGGGAAGTGTAAAGGGCGGGGTGCTGGCCTTTGTTATCGCCCTGATCCTGGGCTTTATCGCCGGAGTGTACTGCATGGCGAACATCCCGAAGCTCGCCGACATGTTCACCCACGGAAAAGGCCAGATTACAACACGTACAGTCCGTGGATCGCTTCAGAACATTGCAGAAGTCGCCACGCAGGAATACCGCTTCACACAGGTCGGAGAATATAAAGAAGGGGATATGGAGCTGTTTGACACCGGCATCAAGATCCCACTGACTAAGAAGAAGTTCTCGCTTTCCTATACGGGAAGTGTGAAGGCGGGCCTGAAGAACGCGAAAGATATTTCTGTAAAACTCGACCGGGGCAGGCAGACGGCGGTCATCACCGTCCCGAAATCACAGATCCTCAGCGCCCAGATCGAACCGGGCAGCGTCGTTGTAATCGACCAGACCCACAACATTCTGAATCAGCTTGAAGTGAAGGATGTGACAAAATTCGAGAAGCAAGAGAACAGCCGCATCCGGAAAGAAGCTGTGAAAAACGGCCTTCTGAAACGGGCAGATAAGAATATGAGAATAATTGTCCGCAAGCAGGCGGAGACGCTGCTGGGGAGCGGATACGAGGTGACGGTGAAAACAGAATAGATACTAATTCAGGCAATGATCGCCGTATTCCCAATGATGCCCGCTGACAGAGCATCTCGGAAGACCGCAGGCGCAGCTAGAGATATGAGAAAAGAACCGCGAGTGGTCAGATGCATCGTATACATTCACGTTTGCGTCTGACCCCGCGGTTCTTCGAATATCTCTATAACTGCGCCCGGTCTGGAGAGCCAGCTTCTGGATCTGACCGTCTTCTGGAAATGCCTTTATAGTGAAAAGCAATAACGGTACATCCTTTTGAGGAGCTCTGCACCCGGCATTGGTTTGAAATGCGACCGTTTACAATTATTCCATCACAACGCCTTTGAAGACGATGTTGACTTTCTCACGAAGTGTGTTTCCGATCGGGCAGCTGGCCTCTACATCCTGAGCGAGCTTGTCGATATTCTCCTTCGGGGAGCTGCTCTTAACGTGGAAGGTTACCCGGATCTCCTGGAATCCGTTATATTCACTGCCTTCATCCATGTCCAGGTCTCCTTCAAGATCAGCATAAAAGTCGTCCAGCTGAACGTCATGGTCCGGGGCCATCATTGTGGCGAGAATCGTCATGCATCCGCCGTAAGCGCTGAGCATGAGTTCAACCGGATTCATTCCCTTATCCGTGCCGCCGCCTTCAACCGGCTCATCCATGAGAACTTTGAAACTGCGTGCAGATGCCTCAACCTGAAGTCCTTCAGAAAGACGGTGTGCAGATGCATTAAATGTACTGATCATAATGTTCCTCCTCATTACATAAAATGGTAATATCAAAATTGCAATTCTATACAGATTATTACATGAAAGCAGAGTGTTTTCCAATTGATAAGATTAATACGATAATTAAGATCAGACAAATCTGACTGCAGGGGATCGGTGTATTGTTACAAGAATCTATTATTAAGCTGGTGAATTCTATATGATGCGCGCTGACAGAGCATCTCGAAAGGCCGCAGACATAGTATGTGTCAGGTTTGCCTGCTCAGAAATTATTCTTGTAGAAATCCGGCAAACCACTTGCAATTCCGGCTCCACGTGATATGATGAACATAGGAGTTAAGTATAACTAACTTATATGATTTTCCATAAAAGAGGCTGATTGGTGTACGAGGTGCACGTAGAAACCGAATCTTGTCAATTGTTGATTTATGTATGTTTTATAGTAAAGAACGTGAAGCAGTGGTGAGACGAGACGAAAGTGAGGAATGCAGAATATGGAAAAGCAAATCGTCGAAATCCTGAGGAAACATTATCACTTTAAGCTGGGCGTGCGGATTGAAGAGAGCACGGAGCTGATCAACAGTGGATTGGCAGAATCCTTTGATATTACCGGCCTGAGAAAGGAGCTGGAGCAGGCATTTGGCATTCAGTTTTCGCCGGAAGATCTGGAGATGGATGACTTTGGATCGATTGAAAGGATTGAGCATCTGGTCGCCCGGTATCAGCGTAAGGCGCAGAATCTGGCTCAGCCGGAGATGCAGGAACAGGCTTCATAAGTTAATTTCAGTCATAGGCTGATCTTACAGCTTCCATCATTATTAAAGCAAAGGGCCGCATCGTTGTACGATGCGGTTTTTCATAACTTGTAAGAAGTACGGCTGATGAATAGTTGATAAATATTATCAGCATATGTGCAGATGCAGCGGCGGGATAGAAGACAGGCGCAACTATTCCTAAAATACTAATTTTGGGAATAGTTATAGCGAATTTAGAAAATGGTATTTGAAAATGGCTGTTTGTATAGACATCAGTTACAGACATCGGTTTCTGGATTACACATCTGATATCAACTCTTGGATATTAAATTTTGGAATTTGTTTTGCGGATCATTGAGATTCTGTTCGTAACCCTGATGTTTTGCAGCTCCGGCTGCTGATCAGCTGTCAGTAATATCCGTGTGGATTAGTGATTCCGATATTCTGACTGCCGGCAGCTTTTCGATTGAAGTCAGTCTGCGTGTTGACTGGCTATGATCTATGCGGACCTCTGCATCTGCTGGTACGGATATTTTCTCATATGCTATCTCATCGGCTGCTATATCCAGACTTTCTTCAGTTCATTCTGTCGATCCTTTTGATACTGCCTGATCCTGTATATCTGGCTGTTCCTGAATCATCCTTCTGTAAGCATTGCTGTCACTTGCATTCATGTGTTTTACCTGCATATAAGAACGGCATCCGCCGGCCTGTTTTTCAAGTTTCCGGCGGATGCCTGTCATATCTTTGTCGTTATCAACTCAGCCCTGCGGCATGTGAAGTTCCGACATAAACGTTTAAATTCCAATGCTTATAGCAGTTCTTCATTTATCTTTCCATTTATTATGATATAAAACCTACCATTATAGTTGGTAATAATCAGATCTATTCGATTTCTTCTTTATCGGCCATATTATCGGTTCTGATGCCTGGTGATCTATAGGCGTTCATGGTTCGGTCCGTGTATCTCCGCCGGTAAGTCTGGCCCTTGTCCGCGTACATTCTGCGGTCGGCTGCTGTCATCAGTGCGTCGCGGTTCGTGATTGGGCCCTTCTGAATAACCCAGCCGAGTGCGACGCTGAGTTCTGCGGTGTGCATTTCTTCCCGCATGCTGCGGACCAGCATTTCCGTGCTCTGTTCGTCGGCCTGCTCGACGATGATAAGAAATTCATCGCCTCCGGTGCGGAATATATGGTCGCGGTCGGCAAATTTTCTGAACAGACGCACGGCGGCCTGAATCAGTTCATCGCCGGCCTGGTGGCCGAGGGTGTCATTGGTCGTCTTCAGGCCGTTGATGTCACCAGAAATCAGGGCAAATGTGCCTTCTCCATTCCAGCTGTCCAGGAATTGATTCAGGCCTCTCCGGTTCAGCGCATCGGTCAGCGGATCGCGGCAGCTCTGCTGGTTCAGTCAGAAGAATATTCCTTTCCGGACTGTTATGCATCAGCAGTGCCTCGAAAACAGTCCAGCGATAGTTTCCATCTTCCCGTCTGACCCGGAATACACAGGATGCATACTTTCTGGGAGAGGCTTTAATCGCCCGCTCCAGATTTCTGACGTCGATAAAGTCGAGAAAACGCCGCCGGTCATTGCTGTGGACCATTTCCTCTGCATACCAGCGGAAGGATTCCCTGATGTTAATGAAGGGCTTGTCAACCTGCACATCAGGATGCGAACATTCCCGGATCTCAATGATGTCCTTTTCACGGTTTATTATATAGACACCATCATACATAGGCAGAAATTCCCGGTAAATATGGTCCAGGCGCCTCGTTTCAAGGTATCCGGAAGACTTGCTGATATTCCGGATACTTGCCGCGCCCAGCCAGAGCTCTTCTGTTCCGGAAATCTTCTTTGCTTTCAGCTGAATGTATGTTCCGTTGTCCGTATAAAATAGTGTGCAGATTTTTCCGTCAGCTTTATTCACTGTATGCATGTAGGACAAAAGTTTATTTCGCAAGGTCGAACCGAGGTTGGAAAGATATGAATTGACCTTGGATGAATCCGATTTTCCGGTTGATCTGAGCTCGTTAAAAAAAGCTTCGTTTCCGTTTATCAGACGAATATGCCTGCAGTAATCACGACACTGGAAAATTACTGCCGGACGGTCAGCCGCAATGATAATTTCTTCAGATGCGTCATAAAGCCTGGTCATTTCCGGTGTTTCAAAACGGAGATGATGCTCTGTGAGATGTGTCAGGCATTCTTCCAGCGGCAGCGGCCGTCCATAATAGTATCCCTGAATCTTTCCACAGCCTACATTTCTCAGGAAATCAAGCTGTTCTTTTGTTTCAACACCTTCTGCAAGGGTATGAAGGCCCAGCGTCTCCGCCATCATAATGACGCTTTTTATGATTTTCCGGCTTCTGTCATCAAAGTTGCGGAAGAATTCCATATCGATTTTCAGTTCATCAAAATGGAAATTATGCAGGGTATTCAGCGAAGAATACTCACTTCCAAAATCGTCCAGCCAGACTTCAAAGCCCGCATCATGAAACTGATCAATCAGAGACTTCAGATTTTCACGGTTCCATGCCATTACGGTTTCTGTGATTTCAACCCGGATCAGGTGGGCCGGAATCTTATGGCTTCGGACAGCCTGCATGACCATAGATACAGGGTTCATGATGTCCAGATCCAGCCTGGAAAAGTTCACGGAAATCGGAATCGCCGGCATTCCGGTATCTGGTCTCCTGCCTGCAGACCGAATTTAAGGTGGATGAGAGTCATACAGCCATCCGCATTGCCACAAGCTGGTCCACGACGCAGGAAGAAACAGACGAACTCTGCCGCCGCATCGCAGAGATATAATCGCAGAAGATTAAAATCCACAGGACAAAATACAAACGGACAAGGGGAAATTTACAAAACATACGTTTACATTCTGCTTGACACCGAACAACTGTTTTGCTATCATTAAGACATCAGATAAAACGTCTGTTCGGAGGTGTGTCATGAAAAAAATGAGAATCGTTTCCCGTGTCCGTTTTACTATTTTTATTCTTATCCTTATGGCAGGAGTACTGGCCTTTACGACGTCTGCGATAAGTGCGTCCGGAGCGGTGAAACAGAAACTGGCAGAACATACGAAGTATCAGACGATTGAGGTGCAGCATGGAGATACACTCTGGAGTATTGCTTCCTCACATGCGCAGAATAATCAGGACATCCGGACCTGTGTAAACCAGATCCTGAACATCAATCATATGAAGTCTGCAGGAGACCTGAAAGCGGGTCAGAAACTTCGCGTACCGGATGAGAACGAGAGTTCTGATGATGCTTATAACAATTACTGAAAACAGAAGTTCGGAGCCCCTCCTCCATTTACTGTTTATGATAATTCAAGTGAGTAATGTGCCTGAAGAATCCGTGCCGGCTCCGGTGGATATATAAACCAGAGCCGGCACTCACATGATTCATTTTCACCATGGCCTGGGGCAGCCCCACTGCCCTCCGGGCGTAGAAAGGCGGCAGCAGAAGCCAGGAAATCCTGTTCTTCCGCTGCCGCCTTTTCAGAATGGAAAATTATCAGCGATTCAATAGAAATGTGCCAAGCCTCCGCAGCGGATTTTCAATCCGCTGCTCCCCTGCTCTGCCTGCTGCAGCTCAGATACCTTCTGCAGGGCGCCGCAGCCCGGTCAGGTTAAATGTGCAGGAACTGCAGCAACAGCTGGGTCTTGATGCGGGATACATAATCGTCCCAGTCGATGTGTACCAGCTCTTCTGCCCTTGCGATTCTGCTCCGGACGGTATTAATGTGGACATCCAGCTTCTTGGCGGTCAGACTGAAGTTCATGTTGTTTTCCAGGTAGACTTTCAAAGTATGCAGAGTTTCCTCGTTCTTCTCATCCTTGGAAAGTTCGCGGTAATGAGCTTCCATTTCCTCGAGATCTTTCTCCGGGATGCGGATCCATGCGAGAGGCCCTAGTTCATCGTAATCCCAGATGTTTTTCTCCGGGAAAATAATTTTACCCATATGCAGGACATCCAGACATTTCTGGATGTTGTCTTTTAGTTCGGACAGAGGATGTTTTTCACGGACTGTGCTGTAACACAGCGCTGCGTCAGGCAGGTGCTCCAGAACGATGTCCTGGAAATGCATGATTCCAGATTCCAGTGCTTTCTGGTCGACGCGGCCGGTTGAATCGTTCGGAAGATTGCAGCCTTCTGAGGAAAGAAGAATAATGCCCTCGTTTTCTCCCAGGAATGCGAGACGTGCGGAACGGTGCATGGCCGAACTTCTCAGAGCGTCTAAGAATACCGGACGCGCGTTTCTGGCGCAGACATCGTAGTTCGTCTGTTTGAAGTAAACACAGATATAATCGTCATTCAGTGAAACACCTTGTGTGTTGGCCTGATAAACGAGCTGGTCCCTGTCTGCACTGTTTCCTTCCAGCAGTGTGCGGATAAAGTTTTCAAAACCTGCGCTTCCGACATTCTGGCCGACGTAGATGTTTTCATAGAGCTGCTGCAGAATCAGGTAAGCGGTTCTGAGAGAAAGCTCGTCATAATGGTCGATAAAATCTCTGGACTCTACCAGAACCAGATAGGCTTCCGTAATTCCATTGACCGTGATCGGCGTTGTAATCCAGCTGAATCTCGGCTTCTTTCCCATATCTTCATTGATGATGCGGAAACGTTCCATATTCATGTAGTCACAGATCAGATGACGTGTGAACGGAAGTGCCGGTTTCCAGAAATCCGGGATTTCCAGCCCGAAAGTACTGACTTCTTTCTGAAAGTTATCCGAGCTGAAATAAGCCTGATCCGAACGGATGTCGTAGAGCATTGTCGGGAAATGTGTTTCTTTTTCAACGCCCTTCAGAATATTTACGGCCTTGCGCTGTTTATAGGATTCGCTGTCTTCCGGTTCATTAATCGAATCGACAACGCCGAAATCGCGGAAGGAACGGTCGATGACAGCCATGGTGATCTGACTGGTGACGTCCTGGAAACTGACGTAGTAAGGCATGGAAATTAACGGGATTCCCAGTTCTTCGAACTTCTGCACGACGTCGTCCGGAAGATTATTCAGATAATGGCCGCGCTGAATCATCATCGCAGCACAGTTCGTGATGTTTCCATCGCGGAAAGCATCGCGGAGACACTGCGGCTCATTTTGAAATACATAGCCTGTAGCCAGAACGAGCTCTTTTCCTGTCATCCACTGGAATGCATCCGGTGTGTCGACGGTTACAATGCCCTGTACTTCACGCTGAAGCCCGTTTCTGCCGGCAAGCACGTGAAAATCCTGAAAATACTCCAGATTTAACAGATGTTGTACTTGAATTCCCATAGTTCACCTTACTCCCTGTCTTCTTATCTTTGTCTCAAAAAAACACTGCAAGCGTAAAGCCGCCTGCAGTGTTCAGCGTTAACGTAATTATTTATCTACAATTGGAACCGGTGTCTCATCAACGGCATCCAGATTGTTGATGTATTTCTTTGTCTCTTTCACAATAACTCCGGAGAGGAGCAGAACCGCTATCAGGTTCGGGATTGCCATCAGAGCGTTCAGAATATCAGCAACCTGCCATACCAGGTCCAGTTCTACAACCGGTGCGATGCAGGCTACGATGCAGTACAGAATTCTGTACGGGATCAGCAGCTTGTGACCGCCGACGTATTCAACAGCACGCTCTCCGTAATATGCCCATCCGAGAATGGTGGAGTATGCGAATGTGATAATTCCAAGTGTCAGGATAATCGGTCCGAGTACTGGAATCTGCGCAAATGCAAGGGATGTCAGGACACCGCCGTTTGCGACGTTCTGCATGTTGATCTGCGGGTTCTTCATGATGGTAGAAACCAGGACCAGGCCGGTCATCGCGCAGATGACAACGGTATCCCAGAATGTACCGGTGGAAGATACCAGTGCCTGACGAACAGGGTTCTTGGTTCTTGCTGCAGCAGCTGCGATAGGAGCAGATCCGAGTCCTGACTCGTTGGAGAACAGTCCTCTTGCAACTCCGTACTGCATCGCGTAGCGGATGCCTCCGCCGACCAGTCCGCCTGCAACGGATCCCTTGGTGAATGCGAGCGTGAAAATCGCTTTCAGTGCAGGAATCAGAAAGTCGTGGTTCATGCACAGAATGATAATGCATCCTGCAACGTAGAAGACGGCCATGAACGGAACCAGCTTCTCGCATACCGATGCGATGGATTTGATTCCGCCGAAGATGACGATCGCAGTCAGAATTGAGATGACCAATCCGACAGCAATGTACGGAATATGGAAATTCTCATGCGCGACAGTCGCAATTGCGTTAACCTGTGTAGCGCAGCCGATTCCGAAAGATGCACAGCCTGCGAACACTGCGAAGCACATGCCGGCGATCTTACCGAATTTTTTCCATTTCAGTCCGCGGGACAGTGCATACATCGCGCCGCCCTGCATACGTCCGTCGGACGTCTTCACTCTGTATTTTACAGCAATCAGGGATTCAGAATATTTGGTTGCGATTCCGAATACACCGGTCAGCCAGCACCAGAGCACTGCTCCAGGGCCTCCCAGTGCAATCGCGGTTCCTACACCGACGATGTTTCCGGTACCGATGGTCGCGGCAAGTGCCGTTGCCAGTGCTCCGAACTGTGAAACCTCACCCTCTGAATCAGGGTCCTTAGTAACGGATAACTTAATTCCTTTACCGATCGTCTTTCTCTGGATAAATCCTGTTCGGATTGTCATAAAAATATGAGTTCCCAGAAGGAGGATAATCATCCACCATCCCCAGACGAAAGAGTCGGCCTGTCCAATAAATTTAGCCATATGCCCTCCTTTTGTCCGATCATTAAAAAAGCTGTCTTTATTATATGTCAGACACAAATAAATTTCAATCCTTTTGTAGAAAAAATTATCCAAAATTGGCATGTATTTTTGTATTTTGTTGAATACGACTCATAAAAATTAAGTATACACGATTTATATTCGCTTTTTCGATAAAAGAATTACTGAAACGAAGAATAAAAAAGAACATATCTGCAATTCGCCTGCAGATATGTTCTGACGTAAATACAAGTTGCTGATTTTGCGTTTGTTCTTTTAAACAAAATTTATTCGTTCATTTATGATATCTTCTGGTAGAGATGATCAATAAAGCGGTTTAAAGTTTTTCTCTTAATGAAGCAGATCAGTATGATAATCAGTACGGCCACTCCGAGCACTGCCATTACCTTATAGTTCCGGTCATAGTACATGGCGCCGAAGATCAGGCTTCCCAGCATACCTGGTGTCCTTCCGATCAGAGACAGCAGGATGAAAGGTCTGGCTTTCATGTCTGATATTCCGGCAATGTAGCAGCAGATATCCTTTGGTGTACCCGGAATCAGATACATGAAGAAGGTTGCGATGTAGGCTTTTTCGCTGTTCATCATTTTTCTGTATTTTTCAAGTTTATCTGGCTTGATGAACAGAGAAAGGGCGTCTTCGCCAAGAAATTTTGCCACATAATAGGTGATCCCCGTACCGAGTGCAGCGCCTCCAACAGAAAGCAGCAGACCCGGAATCACGCCGAACAGGTATCCGGCGGCAAACTGGAAGACTTCTCCCGGCAGAAAACTGACCAGAATCTGCAGGATCTGCGCGACGATATAGATGAGATAACTCTTCCCCTTATAGACACGCAGATAGTGAACGATCGTGGAAAAAGATTTCATGTCTGTGATAATGTGCCGCTGGCAGAATAATATATATGCCGGAATTCCAATCAGTATGCCGATCAGAATCAGCATCTTCAGAATGGCTGCAGCCTTCCTTCTGCCCGTCATTCTGACCGCAGAAGATGCAGAAGAGGAAGACTCTGCGGCAGCTCTCCCCTGCTCTTTTCCTTTCCCGTCTTTCATATTTTCTTTATGATCCGCTTTGAAGGTCTTTTCATCCAGAGAGTGTTCTGATGCATGATTCTTCTCCGGAGATGCGGATTCTGACGTCATTTTTTTATGTTTCATCAGTCTTCCGCCTTCTTTCAAGTTATCTTATATCTAGCTGAGACTTCCGGTCCGGATACTGCGTGACAGATGCAGACAGTCCCGCATATGCCGGCCGGGTTTCTCCTTGCGCGAGTTAATTTTGTCCTTCTGGAATCTGTACCAGATCATCGTGCAGAAGCCGGCTCAGGGACATCATTACGCCCAGCTTAGAATGTTCGTAGGTCAGACCGCCCTGGAAGTAGACGATGTACGGCGGGCGGATTGGCGCGTCTGCGGACAGTTCGATGGAGGAACCCTGCACGAATGCGCCTGCCGCCATGACGACCTGATCTTCGTAGCCCGGCATATCCCACGGCTCCGGGGAAACGTAGGAATCTACCGCGGCCGCCGCCTGCACGCCCTGACAGAAGGCAACGACGGCTTCCGGTGATCCCAGTTTCACGCTCTGGATAATGTCGCTTCTGACATCCGTCAGGGACGGGCAGATCTCATATCCCAGATCATGGTAGACCTGACCGCAGAGAATCGCGCCTTTTGCGGCGTTTACGGTGACAGCCGGCGCTTCAAACAGGCCCTGCAGGATGGTTCTGGACTGGCCGAACATCAGGCCGCACTCTCCGCCGATTCCCGGACAGGTTAACCTGTATGAGATACGGTCTACCAATTCTTTCCTGCCGACAACGTATCCGCCGGAAAGCGCCAGGCCGCCGCCCGGGTTCTTTATGAGGGATCCGGCCATGATGTCGGTGCCCACGTCGGTCGGTTCCAGGGTGTCCAGAAATTCTCCGTAGCAGTTGTCGGCCATGGTGATGATGTCCGGGCGGACGCTGTGGACGGCCTCATTGAAGGCTCTGACCTGGTCGATACCGATTGCCTTTCTCCAGGAATAGCCGGTGGAGCGCTGGATGCAGCACATCTTCGTGTTCGGCTTGATGGCTTTCTTCACGCCCTCCAGATCGATGCTTCCGTCCGGAAGAAGATCCACCTGGTCGTACTGGATGCCGAAATCCTTCAAAGATCCCATGCCTTCGCCGCGGATGCCGATGACGTCTTCCAGAGTGTCGTAAGGGCCGCCGCTGCAGTAGATCAGTTCATCGCCCGGACGGAGAATACCCTGCAGGGTGATGGCAAGCGCGTGAGTTCCGTTTACGATCTGCGTCCTGACCAGAGCGGCTTCTGTATGGAACACATCGGAGTAAACCTTTTCAATGCCTTCGCGGCCCGGGTCGTCATAGCCGTAGCCGGTGTTCCAGTTGAAGTGCATGTCACTGATATTGTTTTTCTGGAATGCGGAGACCACCTTATACTGGTTGTATTCCCGGATGCGGTCCAGCGTCTTGAAACGGTCTTTGACCTTTTTTTCGGCCTTTTCCGTCCAGTCCACGGCACGGGGATCCATGCCGAACTGAGTTTTCAGTATGTGATCGATGGATCTGCGCATTCCTTCGCCGCTGACACGTTCTTCTCTGCTGCTATTATTCATGTTAATAATTTCCTTCCCTCTTCTCGTTTTCTTAAACCATGCAGGCGCTATGGTTTACTATAATAGAATCATGTTAATAAACATGATTTCTTATCTGTTATACCGGTCAGAATCGATCAGCTGCTGTTCATCAGTTTTATGGGCATATTCCTCCGATTCTTTCCGCTCTTCTTCCCATTCCATGCCCTTGACCAGGTCGCGGCGGACATGCTCCTTCCGCCGTGCGTAAAGCTGGGTCGTGGTGACCTGATCGTGATCCAGCAGCGCCGCAACGTCGTAAATCGAATTTCCCCGCCCAATCAGGCTGGTCGCCGCCGTCGCCCTGAGTTTATGCGGGCTGTAGCCGGTCCGCCGGCTGGTGTGCATGGCAATGGACGTGTATTTTTTCACGCAGGAACGGATCTGCCGCCCGGTCATCCGGTGATTCTGAAGCGACAGGAACAGGGCATCCCGGTCTTCCTCATTCAGAAGCTCGTCGTCCGGCCGTTCCTCATTCAGATATTCCTTAATGACCTCTTCCGCCGACCGGTTGAGAGGCATAACAGATTCCTTTCCGCGCTTTCTGTAAATCTTGAACTCTCCGCGGTCAAAGTTAAAGGAACTCACATTCAGCTGCTGAAGTTCACTGAGTCTCAGGCCGTAGGTCAGAAAGAGGACCAGAATCGCCTTGTCTCTCTTTTTGGTCTTCTCCCAGTAGCTTTTCTCGTGATTCGTCAGCCCCTCGCCGGTGGTCACCGCGTCCAGCATGATCATGACTTCATCATCATTCAGCGCCTTCACCTCGCGCTCTCCCGCCTTCTGCACCCGGATCGGGTTGAATCCGTCCGTTATGTTTTTCTCCAGCAGGCCGTCCCGGTAAAGCTGCTTGAAGAGCACAGAAAGCGAGGACTTCTTGCGGGCCAGCGTGTAATTCCCGTTCTCATAGATGTAGACGTGATCGCCGTGCTGGACCTTATACTGCCGGCACCAGTTCAGGAACTCGTTGACGTCCTGCGCGCGGATCTGCCGAAACTCCTCCAGCGTGACCTTCGACGTATCCTCCGCCTTCGTGAAATCCGTTACATTGACCAGATACAGGAAGAAAAAGTGAATGTCCTGCAGATAAGCCAGCTGGGTAGCCGGAAGCACATTTCCGCGCAGATAGATGAAAAATCCGCGCATCCACTGCGGAAGCTCATTCTCAATCCGTTCGCTTTCCAGAAACAGTTCTTTTTCCTTCTCTACCACGTTATCCGGCCGGTCCGTCTTATTATGTATCTTTACCGGCTGCATTCTTCTTCCTCCTTCCTTTTTCTGATTCGACAAAATTTACCCGGGCAAGTGGACTCCTGCCTGCCGGAACATGCATCGTCCTCGCGGAAATCAATTCTGTCCCGCACTTTTCTTTCCAAGAAACGCATCCGTCTCCCGGTAAATCGCATCAAGACAATCATCTTCCGTCTCATAACTGCTGATGTTGAACCAGTGCATGTCTTTATAGCGCCGGAACCAGGTCATCTGCCGCTTGGCAAAATGTCTTGTGTTCTTCTTGATGAGATCGACGGCTTCATCCAGTGGATACTCTCCTTTCAAATACCCTATAATTTCTTTATACCCGATTCCTTTCATGGAAATATGCTCTTCCTGAAGGCCCATGTTAAGGAGGCTCTTAACTTCATCCAGAAGGCCGGCGTCCATCAGAAGGTCCACCCGGAGGTTGATCCGGCCGTAGAGCTCCTGACGGTCCCTTTCCAGACCAATCAGAAAAAAATCGTAATGCGGGTTTCGCTTCGGATCCCTGGAGAAATCACGCCATTTTCCGCCGTTTTCCGCGATTTCGATGGCGCGGATTACGCGTTTCAGGTTGTTTGGATGGATGTGCGCGGCGGCGTCTGCATCCAGAGTCTCAAGTTTCTGGTGCAGGGCCTCCTTTCCGTGTTCCCTGGCATAGTCTTCCAGTTCCTTCCTGCGTGCCCGATTTTCCGGCGGGCGGCTGAAATCCAGGTCATAGACGAGGCCGTCCAGGTAAAGGCCGGTGCCGCCTGCAACAATCGGAAGAAGGCCGCGCTGCGCGATGTCCGTTATGCAGGGCTTTGCCAGCTCTGCATAGCGCGCCGCAGAAAACGGCTCTCTCGGGTCGATGCAGTCGATCAGGTGGTGAACAGCCTGCTTCTGTTCTTCCGGAGTCGGTTTTGCGGATCCGATGTCCATGTATTTATAGAGCTGCATGGAATCGCAGGAGACGATCTCTCCGTGGAACTGATTCGCGATTTTTATGGCGTAATGCGTTTTACCTACAGCCGTCGGTCCGCAGACCGCAATGACTTTCTGCCTGATACTCATGATTCCTCCCGGGATTTTTCCTGATAAGTATTGATCATTCTATCGGTTTTCCGCTGGATTTTCTCAAATGAATAGGGCTGCTCTTTCGCAGCCCATACTTGAAATTTATTATATCATTTTTCTGCTCTCTGCGCTACTTTCTCCGCGGCCAGACAGAATTACTGAATCCGCTTGAAGAACTTTTCCAGATCGCGCCGTGTGAAGCGGATAAAGGTCGGCCGGCCGTGCGGACAGCTGAAAGGATTCTTACACTGTGACAGCTGATGAATCAGCGCCTGCATTTCTGCATCCGTCAGCTTTTCATGTGCCTTGACGGCCCGCTTGCAGGACCTGGTAATCAGCTTGTCGATGACGATGTTATTTTTCATCTGATCTGCCCGTCCCGGGTCGGCTCCTGTCTGGTCCAGAAAATCTTTTGCAAAATCCTCCGCCTCGGAAATGGACATGAAGGCCGGGATTTCGCTGATTTTATAAGTATCGGGACCAAAGCCTTCAATCGTGTATCCCATATCTTCGAGAGGATGCCGCCAGGAAGCTTCCGCGGCCGTAACTGCAGGCTCCGTATCCAGAATAATCGGCGTCAGGATCGGCTGGCGGACTTTCTTTTCCGTCAGATAGGCACCGACCAGTTCTTCATAGAAACAGCGTTCGTGAGCCGCATGCTGGTCGAAGAGATAGAATCCATCCGGACCTTCGGCCATGATGTAGGTATTGAAAATACAGCCCTTTAATGTCAGGTCGGAAAAGGAAAACGGCGCCGGACCTTCCGGCTGCAGGTCAAAATCCAGAAGTGGATCCTGAGACTTTTCTTTCTTCGTGGACGCCGCGTCCGCAGAATTCTTCTCCTGCTTTTCAATCTGCTCTTCTTTTTCTTTCCGTCTTTTTTGGAGAATCTCTTTCAGATCCAGCTGGGAGGCGTAATTCTGCCAGGATTTCAGGGCGGCAGAATCTCCTGCCTTTTCATATTTTCCGTTTTCTGAACCGGAAGAACTCCGTGAATTCTGTGGACCGGACTTCTGACTGCTGCCTTTTTCTCCAGAAGAGACGGAGAAACTCTCCTGAACGTTGTCTGCAGTGAAATGAAGGTCAGTCTGCCCGGGCCGTCCGCTGCCAGAAGACCCGTCAGAAAACATATTTCCCTGTGTCATGCTTTTGTATGACTCTGATGTGCCCTCCTGCCTCAGATAGTAGTCCTGCACATCGACGGCGGCGTCCAGTGTCGCAAGTGTCTGCTTTACAGCGTGTGTCACGGCATCCTGAATCAGCCGGTCATCGTGGAAGCGGACTTCCTTCTTGCTCGGGTGGATGTTGACGTCCAGACTGCCCGGATCGCTCTCCACGAGGAGAAAGATGACCGGATAGCGACCGTCGAACATCCTCCGTTTATAGCCTTCAGTCACTCCGCGCTCTAAAACTCTGCTCTTTACGACTCTGCCGTTCACGAAATAGGTCTGATTCCGGCGGCTGGGCCGGGTCAGGGACGGCCGGGAAATGCAGCCGCTGATGCGGATGCCGTTTTCCTCGTATTTCACCGGAATGAGGTGTTCATAGTCTTTCTGGTGGTAAACGGAGATGATCGTCTCCTTCAGGTTTCCGCTTCCGGATGTTGCAAAGACCAGACGCCCGGAATTGACGACCTGAAAGCGGATTTTACAGTAGGCGATGGCAAGCTCAGAAAGCAGTTCGATGATGCGGCCGCTTTCTGCAGAATCGGATTTCAGAAACTGTTTTCTGGCAGGAGTGTTGTAAAAGAGGTCGCTGACGACCATGGAGGTCCCCACCGGGCAGCCGACCGGGTCATTGCTCAGAACTCTTCCTCCGTGAAGAACGACTTTTCTTCCGGCAGCAGAACCTTCTGTTCTGGTGATCAGGGTGGTTCTGGTCACAGCCGCGATGCTGGCAAGAGCTTCTCCGCGGAATCCCAGACTTTCAATGGAATCCAGATCTTCTGCCTTCTGAATTTTACTGGTGGCGTGGCGGAGGAAAGCGGTTTCCGTTTCTCCAGAAAGAATTCCGCAGCCGTCGTCCGTCACCCTCATGTATTCCTTGCCGCCGTGGCGGATTTCTACCGTAATTGCAGAGGCTCCGGCGTCGATAGAGTTTTCAACCAGCTCCTTGATCACTGAAACCGGGCGGTCGATGACCTCTCCGGCCGCGATCTTGTCCGATACGTTTTTATCTAAAACATGAATCAAATGCTTATTCCTTTCTGCGTTTTTCTGATAAAGCCAGCGTGAAATTTCCTTCCATCCGGCTTGTATGCATAGAGCACTGTCTGCTTCTCTAGTCCTCTTCTTCCGCCAGTTTCTGCAGGATTTCCAGCTCATGGATGGCCTGGGAAGGCGTGATTTCCATGAGGTTGAGTTTGCGGATGCGGTCCAGTGCCGGGTTCAGCGGGCCGCTGAAGAGGCTCAGCTGAATGCCGGATCCAGCTGAATTTTTCTGATTTTCCTCTTTTTCCGCAGGCGTTCCTTCTTCCACGGACCTGTTTTTATCCCATGCACGAACAGATGTTTCCAAGGCTCCTTCTTGCACAGCCGAAGCTTTTGCCGCCTGAGAAATCTCTGGCGCGCCGGAGTCATCGGACGCCGCAGACAGAATCTGCTCTTCCGCATCCTGCTCCCCGCCTTCCAGCTGAGAAAGCTTCTCCTCTGCGTCCTGAAGCAGGGCCTCCGGAACGCCGGCGAGTCTTGCCACATGAATACCGTAGCTCCTGCTGGCTGATCCCCTGACGATCTTATGCAGGAAGACGATTTTTCCTTCTTCTTCCAGCACATCGATATTATAATTCTTCACGCCCTGAATCTGGTCCTCGAGAACCGTAAGTTCGTGATAATGCGTCGCGAACATGGTCCGGATCCGGCGTTCATCGCAGCAGAGATATTCCACCACTGCCCAGGCGATGGAAAGTCCGTCGTAGGTGCTGGTTCCCCGGCCGATTTCATCCAGGATGATCAGGCTCCTTGCCGTGGCGTGGCGGAGAATATAGGCCAGCTCGCTCATTTCCACGAAGAAGGTCGACTGCCCCTGGGCCAGATTATCCGACGCGCCGATGCGGGTGAAAATCCGGTCCACTACGCCGATGTGGGCGGACTCTGCCGGCACAAAGCATCCGATCTGCGCCATCAGCACGATCAGCGCCGTCTGCCTCATATAGGTTGATTTTCCAGACATATTCGGGCCGGTGATGATCATCATAGAAGAATCGCTCTCATTCATCTCCGTGTCATTGGACACGAACAGGCCCTTTTCCGTCGTCTGCTCGATGACCGGATGGCGCCCGCCCTGAATATCCAGAACGTCGCTGTCGTCTACCTCAGGCCGGATATAGCCGTAGCGAAGACTCACATTGGCGAAATTGCAGAGAATGTCCAGCTGGGCAATCGCCTGTGACGTTCTCTGGATCTCCCGGATCCACTGCTCGATCTCATGCCGCAGGTCCGTAAACAGCGTGTACTCCAGATCATTGATCCGCCCTTCCGCATTCAGTACTACGCCCTCCTGCTCCTTCAGTTCCGGGATGATGAAGCGCTCCGCGCCTACCAAGGTCTGTTTTCTGATATAGTCCTCCGGGACCTGATCCAGATTGGAGCGGCTGACTTCGATGTAGTAGCCGAACACCTTGTTATAGCCTACCTTCAGATGCGTAATGCCTGTTCGCTCCTTCTCTCTTCCTTCAAGCCCTGCGATCCAGGCTTTTGCGTCCTTGATAGAGTCCTTCATCTGGTCCAGCTGCTCAGAATATCCCCGGCGGATCAGTCCGCCTTCCTTAATGACGGCCGGAGGGTCTTCCACAATGGCCTGCTCAATCTTATCGTGAATTCCGCCAAGATCCGCCATACTGTCTTTCAGTTCATTCAGAAGAGCACTCTCTGCGTCCGCCAGAGCCGCCTTGATCTGCGGCAGCGCGCCGATGGAGTTTTTCAGCGCGATCATGTCCTTACCGTTGGCATTTCCGGAAGCGATTCTTCCCGTCAGACGTTCGAAATCATAGACATGCTTCAGAGATTCACGGATGTCCCCCATCATTACAGGATGATCCGCAATTTCCTGCACCGCGTCCAGGCGGCTGTTGATGCGTTCTGTATCATTCAGAGGCTCCCTCAGCCAGTGCTTCAGCATGCGCGCTCCCATGGCCGTGCCCGTCTTATTCAGAATCCCCAGAAGCGACCCCGCCGTCCTCTTGTCATACAGAGTTTCCGTAATCTCCAGATTCCGGATCGTCGCCTTATCCAGCGACATGCGTCCGCCGATTTCATAGAAACGGCAGTCCGTGATCTGTTTCAGCCCCTGCTTCTGGGTTTCAATCAGGTAGGACAAAAGAGTACCGACCGCAAGGATACAATGCGTTCTGTCGTTCAGGCCTAATGCTGTCAGCGAACCGTCTCCGAACTGCGCGCGGATGGTTTCTTCCGCCGCAGAAAGGGAAATTTCCTCCGGATAGGGGTTGATAAAGGCTCCGGTCAGATGCTCCGCCTCCTTGGGATCGTGTTCCTTTAACAATTCTTTATTGGCCAGAATCTCTCTCGGAGAGATGCGGACCAGTTCATTCAGAAGATCCTCATAGAGTCCAAATTTCCCGATCTGCTCCGTAACGGCCAGTTCGCCGGTTGAAATGTCACAGTAGGCGACGGACATTCCCTGGCTGTCCATGTAGACGCAGGCCAGATAGTTATTCTCATCATCTTTCAGAATCTGTTCAGACGTCACTGTTCCCGGAGTGACCACGCGGATGACGCCGCGTTTTACCATTCCTTTGGTTTTGGCCGGGTCTTCCAGCTGCTCGCAGATCGCCACTTTATAGCCCATCTCTACAAGGCGTGCTGTATAACTGTCTGCGGCATGAAAAGGGACGCCGCACATCGGCGCCCTTTCCGGAAGCCCGCATCTCTTTCCGGTCAGGGTCAGTTCCAATAGTCTTGACACGAGTTTGGCGTCGTCAAAGAACATTTCATAGAAATCACCGAGACGGAAAAACAGAATACAGTCCGGATACTGTTTATGAATGTCTAGATATTGCTGCATCATCGGTGATAAAGCCATGTATTCTCTCCTCTTCGTTTTCTCTGTGCTGATTGTATGTTTATACCCATTTCCCGAAGCTTTTCTTGCGGTAAGATGTATTTAATTCGTTTTCTCTGCAAGGCAGTCAGAACCAATCCCATATGATGACTCATGGAAGGATTGGTTCTGTATCTTCTTGCTGTGTGATTTTTGTCTGCTCTGATTATACTCCGGAATCCCGCTCGGCGTCAAAGTCTGTGTAATATATGCAGCTGTCCTGGGATTTTGCCTTATACATGTAGCGGTCCGCGCGGTCGACAAGTGTATCCATATCGTCTCCGTCTCTTACTGCGGTAATGCCCAGCGACAGTGTAACATTCAGCGTATCCCCTGCCCGCGAGGTCGTGGAAAGCGATTCGGAAATATGACTGATCCGCTCTGCGATGGCGAGCATATCCTCAGGATCAGGTCAGTGCTTCCATGATTCCTCTGGTATTATTTAGTCCTGTAACCGGATCTATAACCGGAATCAGGTCTGCTTTTCCGTTTGCCTGATTTAATTCATCCGCGTCGATGAAGAATCCTGCAAGACCGATGATTTCTCCGCCTTTGTAGAGTGGATGCTTCGTGGCCATGATAGTTCGGTTAATTCCACGGGAAATACATTTTTCCGGATAGTATTTGGAAGTTTTTCCGCTTCTCAGGACATCGTATTCCTCGTTTTTATAGGTATCCTCATCGACATGCCAGGTCATGTCTTCGTCGGTCTTTCCGATAATGTCATTGACAGAATCCAGACCATAGTAGTCGAGGAAACTCTGGCTTGCGCCTAAGAAACGACGGTGAATATCCTTCCAGAAAAAGTTCAGGGTAGAATGCTGCACTATGTTGTCCCAGAGAAGTGCTTTCTCTTTTGTGATATCATCCGCAGCTTCATCGGAATAGGAAGACTGATACTGAAGACCTGTCTTTTCATTTTCAGAGCGGAGAACAATCTCTACGTCTTTCGTGTCAATCGTCCGGACTGTCATCAGGGCGACATCTGCCTTCATCTTCGGAATCCTCATGAAAGCGTATTCTTTCCAGACATAATTCCCGGTGTCTTCTCTGGTACGGAAAAATGCGCGGAGCATACTACGTTCGGATTCAGAAATTCTCTTCGACAGTGTCTCGGGATCAGAGAAGGCGGTAAAACGTTCATAATCTCTTGGATAAATTCTTTCTTTTGCGTAGCGGAAGAATTTCAGCCGGAGATCAAACGTGGAATGTTCCTGTCCGGTGTCCAGAACGACATGGCGGATTTGATTTCCCTTGATGTCGATCAGCATCACATCGTCATAAATATAGTACAGGTTTTCCAGCAGAATCGATGTCTGGGACAGATTACGTGTAAAGGAGACCCCCGGCATATTGCCGGAAGCCTCCTTTGGTGTAAACAATAACAATACGGTTACAGAAACGGCAGATGTCATCTCTGTGCATATATTTTTTTATCCGTTCTGTTTTACAGACAGCTGCTCAGCCCTGATCCTTACAACAGCTGTCGCTTTGACTGCTGCATCAGGAAATTCCCAGTCTGAGCGGTCTGTATAACGGCTCATAATCAGCTGTAGAATTCTCTTCTTCTCTGCAGAATCCAGAATTTCTTCTGCCTTTCCTTCTGCTATGAAACTCTGGAAGAATTCTGTATGTCCGCAGGCTGTTTCATGACTCTGCGTTCCATGGTCGCATTCTCCTTCCACGGCAGCATAACCATTTTCACGAATCAGAGAAATCTTTTTTCCCTCAGCCGCGCCATGAAAATAGAAAGTAAAATGGCCATTATCGTCTTCAAACCCAAAGTTTACCGGAACGACATAAGGACGTTTTCCGTCACATAAACCAACATGCAGAATTCTGCATGCATCGATAATTTCCCGGATTATTCCGGTATCCGTTACTTCGCGGTCTTTTCTTCTCATCGTCATACCTCATTTTTCCAAGGCTGTGCGCAGGCAGATGATCCCTTCACCACCGAAGCATGATCCGCGGAATTTACGATCTTTTTGCTGCGTCATTCTGCGCCTTATTCATCTTACAGCAGTCCGGAACACCGTGCTCGCCGTACTCTTTTTTGTTCTTTTCTCCCAGGCGCTTGATATAGGCGTCCCAGGAGGCTTTGATTTTCTTTCCGATTGACATTTGTTATTCCCCCTTGCTCATTCAGCTTTTGTCCTTTCACTATAGCATGATATACCCAGTATTGAAATAGGCATAACGCTGAAGCAGGGTGAAATCTGTGTGATGTTTTCTGTCATCCCGCAATGAGGGAATTAATGCTGCATCTTCGCGTACTGCTGCTGGATCTGCCGGTAGAAATCGCCGATATAGTAATGGCAGAGAATCATGGCCGTGTCCATGATCTTGTCGCCGCTGAACTCGAAGTCGTAGGACTGCTCACTGTTCTTAAACTGCCTGCCGATGCACTGGTAGACATGGTCGATCAGATCCGAGGAACGGTAAGTCTTCCACTCTTTTGATGTCAGATGACGCTTCCAGAGCTGTTCGGAAATCTTCACGGATACAACCAGGCAGTACATGGCGTACAGGTCCTGCTCCAGAAGCTCCGTAAAGCGTTCATCGCTGTGCAGCTGCTGCATGAGCTCGGTCAGTTCGGTCTCAATTCCGGCGTAGGTCTCCATGAGCGGCTGATACTGCTGCGGGCTTCTGCGCGCAGCCAGCGACCGGCTGTACCAGGACATTCCTTCCGACCCGTAATCCAGGGCAATCCAGCTGAGGTACTCGGCGCCAGTGAACAGGTACATCTCCAGACGTTCCTTATTCTTCTCTTCTATCTCCGGAAACCCCTCAGAATCGCGGAAACGTACCACGTCGTCCAGCGTATTCTGGAAGAATTCATTTAAATCGTAATTCATTCTGTGTTTTCTCCTTGCGTCACTTTTAGAAATCTGTTTATCTATTCTATCATAGATACGTGTCCAGCGGACAAAAGTTTTACACGCAAGATAGTGTTAAGAGTTGCGGGAGTGTTTGTTAATAGATCTTCAGGCATTTTCTGTGAGCTGTACGCAGCCTGTGCCTGGAACGTCTCTCGGCTCCCTTCGCGCATGCTCACGCTTCCGACTCCGCCGGCCCTCCGGAGTCAGGCCGTCGATCGTCTGGCAGCGAGGCGCTCAGAAGTCCAGGCATCCGGCTGCGTTACAGACTCACCTTCAATTAGAGAATGTCAATGTATTCTCCGGCCAGCGCCTTGTTCATGCTGCGGACAGCGCAGAACTTTCCGCACATGCTGCAGGTATCGCTGTGATCATCTTCCGGAGCGCGGCTGTCACGAATCGCTTTCGCAGTTTCCGGATCCATGGCCTCCTTAAACTGAGTCTCCCAGTCCAGTTTCCGGCGGGCCTCTGCCATCCGGTCATCCTGATCCCGGGCTCCCGGAACACCTTTTGCGATATCTGCCGCGTGAGCCGCAATCTTGCTGGCGATGATGCCGGTTTTTACGTCCTCGACATTCGGAAGTGCCAGATGCTCTGCCGGTGTGACATAACAGAGGAAGGCCGCGCCGTTCATGGCGGCAATGGCGCCTCCGATTGCTGCTGTGATATGATCGTAACCCGGAGCAATATCTGTAACCAGAGGTCCTAATACATAAAACGGTGCTCCCTTGCAGATGGACTGCTGCAGTTTCATATTTGCCGCAATCTGATCCATCTGCAGATGACCCGGACCTTCCACCATGACCTGAACATCCTTATCCCATGCGCGCTGCGTCAGTTCGCCGAGACGGAGAAGCTCTTCTAACTGACATCCGTCTGTTCCATCGGCCAGGCAGCCGGAACGGCAGGCGTCGCCGAGACTGATGGTGACATCGTATTCCCTGCAGATGTCCAGAATTTCATTGAAATATTCATAGAACGGATTCTCCTGCCCGGTCATGCTCATCCAGGCAAAAATCAGACTTCCACCGCGGCTGACCAGATTCATTTTCCGGCCGTATTTCTTCAGCTGCTCGATGGTTTTCCGTGTAATTCCGCAGTGAAGCGTGACAAAATCCACGCCGTCCTGGGCATGAAGGCGGACAACATCGATGAAATCATGTGCGGAGATTTCTGCAAGATCCTTCTGATAATGAATAACTGCATCGTAAACCGGAACAGTGCCGATCATTGCCGGGCATTCCCTGCAGAGCTTCTGGCGGAATGGCTGGGTGTTTCCGTGGCTGGAAAGGTCCATGATCGCCTCTCCACCCATGTTAACCGCACTCATGACCTTCTGCATTTCAATATCGTAATCCTTACAGTCCCTGCTGACACCGAGATTGACATTGATTTTGGTTCTCAACATGCTTCCTACTCCGTTCGGGTCCAGGCAGGTATGCAGGCGGTTCGCCGGAATGACGACCTTTCCGCTTGAAACGAGCTGAAGCATTTCTTCCACAGAGCGTTGCTCCTTCTCTGCAACGGTTTTCAGCTCCGGTGTCACGATTCCCCTGCGCGCAGCGTCCATCTGCGTAGCATAGTTTCTCTGACATCCGGCGCCTGCTTTCATTTCTGAAGCTGTTAATGTGTTCTGGTTTTCCATGATAAACTTTCCTTTCTTGTCTTGCGCGTGTGCGCTTTGTTACAGAACAATAACCATTAATTTTCTTCCGCGACAGAAAGTGGTGCCCCCCGGTCTGCCGCGACGCACAGCAGGACAAAGGAAAAAACGGCAAGGAGTTTACCCTGCTTTTAAAAAAACAAACCGGAGTCCTCACGGACTCCGGTACACGCAACATATAACAGATTAAAGTCATTTCCTACGATGGCATTATCCATATCAGGTGTAAGGGTCGCACGCATCGGCGTGCCTCTCAGCTGTCCGCTCCCCTATGTCTTTCTATGCAATTGAGTTGACTATATCACGAAATGCGAAATTTGTAAATCAATCCTGAAAAATCCATAATCCGGACGGTAGACATAGATGAGTACGCGGTTTTTCTTAAACGACAATGGGATAACGCGTATGCCTTTTCCGGAAAGGTCATGATTTAAACGCTTCAGCTCTTTCAATACTTCGTTTCTGTCATCAAACCTGTAATTAAACAGGTTGGCTGTTTTCAGCCCGGTGATGACCGGAGAACAGTGCATCAGAATGGTTTCTTCAGACATGGATGATTCACTCCCTTCTCGGCAAAATATAATGGGCAGAGGGGACGGCGGATCGGTAATCCCCGCACATTCAGAGGAGGTCTGTGCAGGTGAGCCCTTGTTGACCTGGCTGCCCTCTGCCCTGCCCGGCAGTCTGGTTTTCAGAATTTCTGCTCCAGATCCTAAGCGACAGCAGCGCCCAGCTTCTCGCAGGAATCAAGAGCGTCAGAATCAGGCGCTTCATTGCAGATGACACTGTTCGCTGCAAGAGAAATCCCATCTCCTTCGCATCTCTCTTCCCAGGAGGTCATCCAGGCGCCGCCGCCCCATCCGTAAGAACCGAACAGAGCAACCTTCTTTCCGCCCAAGCTTCCCTCGACTGAAGTGAACATAGGGTCGAATTCGGATTCTTCTAAAACTTCTGCACCCATTGCCGGGCAGCCAAAAACGATGCCGTCATAGTCCTTTACCTTATCTGCATTGAAGTCTGCAGCCTGAATGACATCGACCTCTGCACCAGCCTTCCTGGCACCGTCAGCGACTGCATCTGCCATCTGTTCAGTATTTCCTGTTCCACTCCAGAATACAACTGCTACCTTGCTCATAATATGTACCTCCCTGTCGATATTGAATAAGCTCAATGATGAAAAAATCACATCATAAATTAGTTAGATATATCTAACTAATATGTACACATCAGCATTTAATTTCCCTGCTGACACTATGTAGTTTAATGCATCTAACCCATGGAGTCAAGGGAAATATGTGTATTTATATTGGCACACATATAGGCTGCGATTGTATAAGGCGCCTGGAGCACAGAACTGCTGCAACAGGCTCGGCTGAACATAGGGTAACGAGCTTCTCCTCTGCTGATATTTATTGGAGATTCTTGCGCTCATCAGCTGGAGTTTCCATATATCAGCCTGTAGGTAGTATTTCACTGTGGAAAAGAGGCCATTGCCCAAGTTAATGTTATACCTCATGGCAATGGCCCGCTGCTTTCCTATTCAGTTCCCGTTCTGGCTCTTGATCTTCTTTATGAACCAGAACTTTTCCGCCTGCCTGGCAGGCATCGCAGATGCAGAATTTTCCTCCATGGGCTTTCGCTTCCTTTGCAGCTTTCAGGAGGCCTGCAGCTTTTTCTTTTCCAAATATTTTTTCACCTGCCGCGGATCCCGCAAGAGCGATCAGATCATCAATGGATGTCACATCATCTTCCAGCTCCGCGATCAGTTTCTTCGCAGCCGCTTCTTCTCCTGATGTTCCTACAGCATCCAGATATTCTTTTCCGACTTCTTTCAGTTCTTCACAGCAGGACGGCGCTTCAATTGCCTTTTTAACTTCTTCTTTGATTTCGTCTTTTGTCATCGTAACACACCTCCAATTATTCTCTTTTTCTCTCCTGATATTATACCGTTTTACCAAAATTGATTCAAGAATAATAAGAATATAATAGAACGGGTGAAATCAGAGACATTCACGAAAGATTTCCAGGATTTCCGCATGGGTCAGCGCCCGGTACCCGCCATGGTTAATTTCGCAGGAATAAGCGATTTTCTTAAGGTCACAGGATTCGTCGATTCCAATTTCATGAAGGGCTGTCGGCATGCCAATTTCTCTGATGAAAGCGGCCAGGGCATCGATTCCAGCCAGGGCAAGCTGCTCCTTCGTTTTCCCATCTGGAGAAATTTCCCATACATTGACTGCAAACTGACTGAATTTATTCAGCCCGTCTTTATAGATATGACGGTAGTAAACCGGATGGAGGACGGAAAGCCCTTCCCCATGGTTGCAATTGGTATAGGCGCCGAGCTGGTGCTCCATCATATGACATTCAAAATCTGTGCTCTTCCCCATTTTAATAATGCGGTTTTCTGCCATGGTGGATTCCCACATCAGGTTGCTTCTGGCGGTGTAGTCCTCTGGATCTTTTATGGATGCCCGCAGGTCGCGGATGACGCCTCGCATCAGGGCTTCGTTCAGATCATCGGATACATTCGGTTCATCCGGCGCGCCGAAATAAATTTCCATCATATGGGAAAGACTGTCAAAGCCTCCGGAGATCATCTGTTTTTTCGGAAGGCTGAAGGTGTAGACAGGATCCATCAGAGACAGTTTTGCATTGCAGGCATGGTAGTCCCTTCCCAGCTTTTCTTTTGTCTCTTCATTCGTGATCACGCCTTCCCCATTCACTTCACTGCCTGTTCCGCTCGCCGTCACAACGATGCAGACCGGAATCGGAGTAAAATCAACGGTTCCCTGATGTCTCCAGAAGTCATTCCATGCATCGCCGTCATATCTGGCCGCAAGAGAAACAGCCTTGCTGCAGTCCATGACACTTCCGCCGCCGACAGCCAGAATCAAATCAATATTATTATTATGCGCCAGCTCTGCACCTTCCATGACCTTGGCGTAGGTTGGATTCGGCATGATTCCGGAGAATTCTGTAATTTCTTTCCCTGCTGATTTTAAAATATCAAGGATCTCATCATATACACCATTTCTTTTAATAGATCCTCCTCCATAGGAGAACAGGATATGCTTTCCGTACTTCGCAAGAAAGCCCGGAAGATGCTTCCGGACGCAGCCTCTGCCAAAGATTACCTTAGTTGAATTGTCGAACTCAAAATCTCTCATTTTCTTTTCCTCATTGCTCTAGTTTGACTATGCCATCGGGATTTCCGATTCCGGATGATATGGGCAGCGTTTCCGCAGACATTCGTGGTTCTCCGCATAAAATGTGCAGGTGATGGTTTCTGGAAGTTCCATCCGGATTCCCGTTTTTCGTTCTGTAAATTCAACGGCTGTGCGGATGGCGGTAAAAGAATTGCGCTTGCAGCAGCGAGGACCGCCGTAAGACGCGATTTTCGCCAGTGCCTCGGATGTGGCTTCATTGCACCATTTCCAGGTCTCTGTAGATAGTGGTGTGGATTCTGTGATAATGCTGATGAACATGCCGACACTTACTGCCGCGCCGCAGCAGCCCCAGAATCCGCAGGATCCTCCCGGATACTGCTTTCCGCGCTGCACCATTTCTTTTATTGCGGACGGGAGATTGATGTCTGCTCCGGCGTTGTGATATGCGGTAAGCAGCGCAGCGCCGACCATGACATGATGCTCAGGACCATGCATGTAGATATATGGATCCTGCATGATCGTCTGGGCAATTTCAATGGGATTCCTGCTTGTTATGCTGAGACAGACTTTCTGAATCGCTTCAAGCCCCTTTTTCTCGTGGCATTCATCACAGACGAAGTGGCCGTCTTCGCAGCAGGCATAACTCATGAACTTCCGGTGGCAGAATGAACATTCCATCTCTTTCGGCTCCTTGAAATACACAAGGGGCTTTCCGCAGACCAGACAGGCGTTAACATCTCTTGACATCATTTTCCTCCTCTTTTTTTATTTTCTTTCTTTGTTCTGTGAAGATCTTCTTCCGCTTCGTTTTTCTCTTCCAGCCGGGCCAGGGCTTCTTCCAGTTCCTCGATTTCTCTTGCCTGATTCATGAAGTCTGTTTCCTTTGTCTTGCGGTGAATGATAAAACGCTCGTAAATCTCGGCTGAGGCCTTATCTCCTCGCAGGGTAAAGTAGCCGATGATGGAGAAGACGAGTGCTCCGATGAAGTTGACAAACAGATCTTTCATGGTGTCAATCAGGCCGAGATCCAGGTATCCGTCAACGCCCAGGTCCTTTCCGTTGACCGTGACATGGTGGATGTGCCGGATAATGACCGGTTTCTGCGCTGCATGATTCAGCTTGACGCTGGAAATCATGTGGACTACCGTATCCTTCTGCATATCCAGATCGAACAGATGATCGCATCCGAATTCGATAAACTCCCAGCAGACGCCGATCGTCATTGAAAAACAGAAGGCGACGATGGCCACGTAGGCCGGAGAAAGCGCGAAGATGATTTTCTCGTTTTTATTCAGAATCAGGACCAGTGAAAATCCGACTGCCGCCGCAAGGAATCCGTTTAATGTATGCAGAATCGTATCCCAGAACGGGATTTTCGTATAATAGGCATTAATTTCACCAAGTATCTCTGCTGAGAAAATAAACAGGAGTATAATAATCTCCAGCGTCTGCGGGATCTCTACCTTCAGTCTGATCTGCAGAAAAGTCGGAAGTGTAAGCAGAGCCAGTGTCAGAATAGCCATGTAAACCGACTCGTAGTTTCCCCGCAGAAACTCACGGATGATACAGAGGATGATCAGTGCGCGCAGCGCGGAATATACGATAAACGTTCTTTTATTCTGATGAATTTCCTCATGATATGCATGGGCAAATTCGCGGGCAGTTTTCTTCTGTTTACTCGCATGAAGAAAATGTTCTCTCCTGCGATTGCTGAATTTAGCCATTACGATACCCTCTATCTGTAAGAATTACCTTTACGTTCAAATCTTCTGTTTCGGTACAATCGGTACTTCCGGCACCAGATCAATGCAGCCGATCTCGCTGTCTGTACCGACACGGATGGGAATCTGAAAATATCCGCTCCCTGATGACACGATGCACTTCACGTGGCGGACCTGCGTATAGCCATGCCTGAGTGCGCCGTGATAGCGCAGACGGATCAGAAAATTACATGGAAAATACTGTCCGTTATGGGTGTGCCCGGCCAGAAGCAGGGAGAATCCCATCTGTTCTGCCTCGATGATGCTGTCCGGATAATGATCCAGAAGAATCACCGGTTTCCTGGCACCGTTATCGATTTTGGCATTTCCCGGAGTATGATACCATGAACGTATATCCGGGCGCTGTTTCAGCACATTCCCGGTTCGGCCCGCCAGAATGACCTGCCCCAGTTCCTCTGCCTGATTATCAAGCAAATGGATTCCTGCAGTTTTTAAAAATTCTTGAAATCCGGGATCATCCGGTGCAGGATCATGATTTCCCGCAACCGCATAGCTTCCGTATTTTGACTGGAGCCCTCTGAGAATTTCTGCCAGATCGGTAAGATGCGCACACTCTCTGACATCATTATGGTTGAAGAGGTCTCCGCTGATCAGCACTAGATCCGGATGCATGGCATTGGCCTGTTTTACAATTCTTCTGATCTGCGGCCGCCCGATGACCGAACCTATATGGAGGTCAGAAAGATGCGCAATCCGGAGCGGCCTGTCCAGCCCTGCGATCGACACCGAATACTTCACCGTTTTCAGCTCATTTGCGTGAATCATTCCAGAAACGATGATACAGGCTGAAGCAAGCGAAGCCAGCAGCACATCGTTGTAATAATCCAGTGGATGTATACGGATGGCCGGAATTTTCTCGAGCAGCACCAGCATGTCCAGCGGAAACAGGACGAGAAACAGGTAGACGATATAGGCACAGCAGAGTCCGGATATCCAGATCGTGATCCTGAAAAGCGAAGAGAAACTTCTGCTTTTCGGGATTTTCACCGCTCCCTGAAACAGAAGTAGAAATAAAGTTACAGCAAACACGGTAATCGCGCTTGCTGTAAGATTCAGGCCCAGATAATGCCAGATCACATATCCCAGCCGTTCGCTGACGTACCAGGATACCCCTGCCGTAAGCAGAATATAGAGCGTGATCTCCATTTTCGGTTTTACCCGGATAAAATTCTCCTCCATACGACTTCCTCCCCTTTCTATCTATGATATACCCTGTTCAGGATCTGACCAATGGTCAGAATCGTGAATATGTCAAAGGAAAGAGAAAGCAATGTGATCTCCGCTGTTTTTCTATGATCTGGAAATGGCAGAATCATGGGAATTCATGTTATTCCTTCTCCTCGTAAAAATAAGCTTCGTTAATTTGGTATTTTTCCAAGAACTCATCCAGGCTGTCGGCGATTTTTGTATTGCCGTCATATATTTTGCCCAGATTCCACGATGAAAATCCAATTGACAGAAAGTAGTTTTCACAGATCTCAAAAAAGATCAGTTTGTCACTTTCTGATTCACTGTAGAGGTCAAGTTCCGGATTGTCTGCAAACTGCCCGGTCCGGCTTCTGAATTCACAGATGCTGGAAGGATCCATCAGGCGATTGAAGTTTTCTCTATCAGAATGCAGGAATCCATAGCCGGCTTCCTTATAGAATTGGAGCAGATCGGCCGGAAATGTAATGCCCATTTTCTTTTGCGCAGCATCTATTACAGAATTTGAAATGTGATAGAAGGTATTACTATCACTGTGTACTGTTGCTTCAAACATTATTATCTCCTTGTTAGTAGTAAATCGTGTTAATTGGTGCATCTGCAGCATGAATCTTTCGGTGATCGTAGACCGGACATGGTGTAATGTTCCACGGTTCGTTCGGGCCGCCATGGCTTAATTCAATAATATGGTGAGCGTCGTGGCGGTCTCCTGCTTTGCGAATAATAATTCCATTTTCGTTAAAGACATCTTTCGTGTAATGTGGCCAGGGATGATTGTGCATTTCTTCCCATCCTTTGATGATTTGTCCTTGTGACGAGCGCTCCCGTGTAGTTGCCCTTCACTTCTGCGGAGTAGTCGGATTCATCGATCAGTTTTTCCAGTTCTTCTGACAGTGTTTTGAAGTCCGGGTATTCCTTCTCCTCTCCGACAAAGGTTGAAGAGCCAAGATCCCAGCCTGTTTTTTCATATGCCCGCAGAATGGCACCCTTAAAAAACGCAGGCATGGCATCATACATCGGCCAGCAGGCGCTGAATATTTCCACCAGCCCGTCCACATGCTCCAGCACATGAATGGAATCCGGAAACATAAAGGGATTCAGGTGAATGAGCGGCGCAATCCCAGGATTCGTGGAATAGACATTCACGTCTTTCCAGCTGCCGAATACATCCTTGTATTCTCCTTTTGCCGGCTCCACAACAAGAAACGGAATGTTATCCTGGTGGAATTCTGACAGCATCTGATAAACGGTATTGCTCTTTCCCGAGCCGGTAGAGCCGGTGATGAAGGTATGCATGTTCAGACTCCGGTTGTCCAGCTCCACTGGCTTATCGGTAATCTGGCCCAGGTCAAAAATACGCCCGAGTGTAATCCAGTCTTCCGGACGTCTGCTCTTGTTTTTCCGGATCAGCTGATAAGATACAACTTCTTTACCGAATTCCGCATGTTCGATCACCGGAAGTCCGGATACAGATGCTCTTGGAAGCTCCAGGTGAAGACCAAGCTCTTTTCCGCTCACTGCCTCTGCCGCACTGGTGTAAACCGCTCTGCCGTCTGCTGAACCGTAATAGAACTGCGGATGCTGAAATCTGGACAGATACAGGGTCAGGTCATGAAATTGGCCTTCCATTTCCGGATCGCTGCTTCTCCAGGAATTGATGGCTGATACCTCCCTGCCAGATCCTTCGCCGTTCATCAGAGAGCGGTAGTTGCTGGAGGCGATTTCTGCTGCAGACATGTCGTCCGAAATGAAATATCCGGCTGTATTCCACATTCCATAGCACTCAAATTCGTTTACCCGCTTCAGGCTCTCATTGATGAGCTGAAGAAGATCCGTGACCCTTTTATTTTCCACTGTACTCGATGATGCTCTTGAATCACTGCTGGTGATCTGTTCTGTCGGAGCCAGAGAATTTATGAATCCGCTCATCTGACCGCCAAGCTGTCCGCCGATCATGGCGGCGACTCCGCCAGTAGCTGATTTACCGCCCAGTGCCCCGCCGACAGCCATTCCGGCTATGGAGGTAATCGCTCCGCCGATCATGGCGGCCTTTTGTTTTCCGGTCAGCTCTGAAAACGATTTTCTTCTGGCTGTTGAAGAAGACTGTGTGCTGGAGTACTGCACCTTCTGATAAGGTGATAATTTTGTGTAAAGGTCCTGGTAATTGTTTCTGAGAATCTGGATATCCTTTGGATTCTGATTTTCAGCGATCAGAATTCCTGTAAATGGCCTTTCGGACATGGCCAGAACCAGTTTTTCCAGTCCCTGTACATATTCTTCGTTATGCTCTTTCTGGGATTTTCTGCTTCCCACGACACTGACGGATGCCACGCTGTGCTGCCTGGCAATTTTCTTTGACAGTTCTGCGATCTGGAACCTGTCTTTATCTATAATTTTTATTCCCGGGAAATGTCCGATCAGCGCGTTTTTCAGCGTGTCTCCAAGGGTTACCGATGACCGTTTCTGTGTTTCATCGATTTCCTCATTTCTGACACCCAGGTAGAAATCAGTCTTTTTCCCGTCAGAATCCATGATGATAAAAACGGAAGCACGATAGGTCGACAGGGTATTAAAAACCGTCGTAAATTTATCGATGACCGACTCTCCCTTCTTGTACACCATCTCTGTAATCTGATACAGACGAACATTATCAATCAGATCATCTTCCAGTGGCTGCAGATTTCCGGCGGGTGCAATTTCCATTTCACTCAGCCTCGTCAGATAGCTTTTCCGCAGCCCCTCTTCCATGATTGCAAGCCGGTCGTCCAGAGAAGGCTCCCGAAAAGCCGGATAAACTTCATCCTTGTTCTTCATTATTTCATCCATTTCTTTAATCCCTCTCTATTGCATCAAGCTGGTCCGATAATCTGCCCAGCCAGTCCAGGTCTTGCTGTAATTTCCTTTCTTCATCGGAAAGCTGGGAAGAAAGAAGATCATTTTTCTTCATGTTCCGCTCAATCTGCTTCTGAAGCTTCTCCATGTATGCCTGGGAAAGCCGGTCATAATACTCCTGGAGCCTGTCAAACTGTCTTTTCAGGATCCGGTCAATGACAGGACGGACGATGGAGCAGGCGGATTCTCTCCATTTCTGAATGTAATAGTTGACAACATGTTCCGGGTGCCCGGTTTTATCAAAAATCCCTTTTACCATGACATCTTTTTCTTCTTTCAGCAAAAGAAGCTGACTTTGAACTTCAGGAATTTTCTCTGGCTTCTCTTTTTCCAGAGGTATTTCTTCTGGATGAAATGCTGCAATTTCTGCCGCAGGAGCATACCATTTATTTAATTCTTTATCGATGTCAGTTTTTGATTTCCGTACTGCAGCTGCAAAGGCTTCCGTGAATTTCCGGTACTGATCATGCAGCAGTCTGTTCAGGTCATCGGCGTATCTGCGGGCATCTTCAGTTTTCGATATCTTGGTCCTCCGATGCTGCCATCCTTCGATGCGCGAAAGAAAAGTCTGCTCTGCTTCTGTCCAGGAATCATCCACAGCGATATTATCCCGGTTTTCAAATTTATCCAGGCAGCTTTTATAGACGGCAAGATTACGAGCATTCTCTTCCATTTCTTTATGGACAGCCTGATTGGATGCTTTGCTTTTTTTCACTTCCATCTCCAGATGCTGGTGAATATTCTCCTTAATCCCGGTGAAGGTGTGCAGAACATCAGAAATATAACTGGTGACTGGATACAGCATCATATATTTCTGAATTTTCTCATCCTTAATGCCAGCAATAACCGATGGATCGTGGACACCCAGATCCTCAATAATTCTGCGCACTTTCTTTTCGTCAGCATTATCCGGAAAAATGAAAAACAGCTGATGTCCAGAGATATCTTTTCGCTTGAGGATCTGAGACAGATTCCTCTGAAAGGCATCCGAGGCATCCGCATCCGCCCAGAAGGCGATCGGTGTGTCAGCAAGCTCTGTTCCATTCAGCTCCCGGGTATCCTCAATATTATCGACAATGATTTTCATCTGGTGGATATCTTCATCGGGAAGAAAAGGTCCGTTAATCATCACCAGGTTAATGGTCTGTTCAAATAATTCCTGGTGGTCATCTCTGCATTCTTCAAAGTTAAAATTTCTGTTCCGGTTCTGATCGAGCCAGTCCAGAAGAGAATAGACCTCATCCAGCTTCTTTTCTCTTCCCTCAAGTTCGTTTTTGAAAAACAGCATTACTTCGGTATCACTGATACCGGTCTGCTGAAATGCCCTTTTTGTCTCTTGAAAGTCAAGTTTTGTCCCGGAAAAATCAAGCCCGAATCCATAACCATTCATTTCCGCGCAGAAGATTTCAGGAATCTGGCTGACCCAGTCCTCCAGCCTTCCCGCCGTATATTTTTCGACAAGGCTGTTCATTCTCGGGCTTCTGCCATTGAAACGTATTTCTGTGTGCAGAGAATACGGATTATAGAGTAGTTCTGCCTTAACCATATCGTCTCCTTTTATTCACATCGCTTCGTCTGTTTTCCCTGATACATCTTAATCAGCGCTTCAACAGGCAGCGGCCTGCTGTACAGGAATCCCTGCAGCCAGCCGGTATACAGCCAGCGGAATCGGAGATTTCCTCAATGTTTTTTAACTGTCTCTGGGAATTTATAGATTTCCATCGTTCCTTTTCCTCGCTTTATTCATTCCGATTCATCTTATGCTGTTTCTTAAACTCGTACATCTTCCGGTCTGCCTCAGCCGCGGCATAGCGGAATGTTTTCCCGCTGTTTTTCCCGACATAGCTGATTCCATAACTGAAGCTGCCGGCATATCCCTGGGAAATGTCACCGGTGAGGAGATTTCTTGCGCGTTCGATTTGTCGTCTGGCGATCTCCTCCGTACATCCCTTTATGTAGAGGACAAATTCATCCCCGCCAAGGCGGAACATGACATCTGTAGACCGGAACTGTGACCGGATCACGGCCGCCGTTTCCCGGATATACTGGTCTCCGGCGTCATGTCCTAAATTGTCATTGACGTACTTCAGATTATCGATATCGATGAAGATAATACAGTAACTCTCATGATCGCTGAGATCCTTGATGAAATGGTCATAAAACTGCCTGCTCCCTGCACCGGTCAGCGGGTCTGCGTAGGCTTCCTGCTCGACCAGAGAAATCCGCCGGAGCTCCCTGGCCGCCGCGTACGACCGCTGCGCCGTGACCGCAGCCAGCGCTGCCAGTACAATCACAATCGATATTTCCAGTCTGCGCATCGTATCAAGCATGTTCTCAGAATAATCCTGCACGATGGCGACCGTCTTGCTGCACAGCTTATAGTATTCCTCGTTCGCATCGAGAAGTTCGTTTACATTATCCCGGGTATGTTTATTACGCAGCCTTCTGATCTCGAATTTCACTTCATCCCAGGATTCCCGCTGCTTATATAAATTACTGCGGTAAGACGGATTCGAGAGGGCCATGGAAGTCTGATTGCCCTGAAGCGAAGTATAGAGCCGGTCGACATAGCGAATGGATTCTTCCGAAGAGCGCCTTGCAAGCTCCAGACTGACCGATCTCTGACTGCTTCCCCGGATAATCCCTGTATAGTTTACTATCTGCGATGATATTCTGATTTGATAGAAAATGCCGACAGAAAAGATAAGCAGGCTGATGAGGGTCAGCAGCAGAATTCCCTGCAGAATCTGTTCGATATATGGGATCTTTCTCATTTGTTCTTCCTTTTTTCATGCTGCTGCGGTATTTTTTATCAGCAGCTTTCTATCAGAACGACCGCCCTGAACAGGCGGAAGTTCTGACGTATCAATATGCATAACATTGATTATAAATCAATATCGCAGAGAAAGAAATGATTTCAATCAAAAAATCGTGCTGTGCAGACGTAAATTCCTTCTTACATCGCAATCGTCTTATTCGCGTCCGGCAGCAGGTCTGCAGGGATCGGGCTGTGCAGGCGCCAGTTGAAGCTGACCGGCATTTCGCCGCTGTGGCTGACATAATTAGCGTTTCCAAGGAATACGTAGGGCATCGTGTAGCCATTTTCCGTCTTAAATTCACGAACGAACAAGGAAATGTTTCCGCCGTTCTCCCGGTGATGGATATAGCGTTGAATCTTGGCGCTTTTCTCCTTGTCCCTGCTCTGGCTCTGCCAGTGGAAAAGGTCCGCGCTGATGGCATAGTCCTCATACATGGTCGATGGTGAGAATTCCTTCTCTGATTTATTCAGGTTGATTAGGAAAATATCGGTCTTCAGATCCGCGAAATACTTGACGCCTTCCCGGAATCCCGGCGCCGACTCTTCGTTGTAATAACCGAAAGCCGCAAGAATCTGGTTTTTATTATAGCGGCAGTGTACGTCCAGAGGGCACACGAATGCATATTCATTTTCCTCTGCGACAAAGTTTATATGTGCAAGCTTGTAACGCAGAACTTCCAGTACCTCATCCCGGATAAAATTTTCTTTCAGTAGGGTCTCAATTCCTTCATCGCAGGAAGGAAATCCCTCTTTCTCCGGATCCTTTTGATAAAATGTGTAGTACAGCATATTCCGCATCTTCTGCTCACATTCATTTTCAGGACGTTTTCCTTCCTCCAGATAGGCAAGCCAGAACTCAAGAAGACGTTTGGAATTCACATGCAGAAGTCCTCTGAACTGCCGGTATACGCTGTCCTTAACGTCCCGCCTATCCTCGGTTAGCCCGGCAGCCATTTTCAGGCGGTGCATGGAAATGCTGCCATTACTTTTATAGAACTCCTTCAGGGACAAATCATACGCGGCAAGGAAATTCTCCAGATTCAGCGGCATGCCGAAATCTTCCTCAAATGTGCGGACATGCTCGATCAGCCGTGCTTTTCCCGTTCCCTGCTGCTTGATATTTTCAAGGATATAATCCCTGGCCTTCTTTTCCAGCTGAATGCAGCATCCTCTCGGTAGATCCGCAAAGCCGTCTTCCACCTGTTTCTGTACAGATTTTCTGCGCCTTCCGGTCATGGCACGCAATTTTATCGAGTAGTTATAGTGGCGGTCTGCCTGCCCGACAAAATCAAGGACGGTTAGACAATCCTTTCCTTTTGAAAGTCGGAGTCCTCTTCCCAGCTGCTGGATAAATACGGTTGCACTTTCTGTCGGACGGAGAAACAGCACCGTATTTACCTCCGGAATATCTACACCTTCGTTATATAAATCGACGACGAAGATAAAGCGGATTTTCCCGCTTGCCAGGTCGTTTTTTGCCCTGTCTCTTTCATCGTCCGGGCTTTCCGCGGATAAAGCCATTGACGGAATCCCCTGACGAGTAAAATATTCCGCCATATATTCTGCGTGACGGACGCTGACACAGAAACCCAGACCTTTTATCATTGAAATATCTGTGCAGTAGCGCTGGACACTCTTCAGAATCAGGCTGGCACGTCTCTGATCGGCAGTGTAGACATACAGGTTTTCCAGTTCATGCACGTCATAGCGCCCGTTCGTCCATTTAACGTTTCGATAATCAACGTTATCTGCAATTCCAAAATACTGGAAGCTGCTGAGCAGGCCGCGGTCGATGGCTTCTCCTAAGGAAATTTCTGCAGCGATCCGGCCTCCGAAATACTGGAGAATATCTTTTCCGTCCATGCGCTGAGGGGTTGCCGTCAGGCCCAGAAGAATCTCAGGGTTATAGTGGCCGAGCAGCGTCTGATAGGAGTTCGCTGCAGCGTGGTGAAACTCATCGACAATGATGAAGTCGTAAAAATCGGAAGTCGTCTTCTCGGCAAGGTGCGATGAATTAAAGGACTGGATGCTGATGAAGAGGTGATCGATTCCATCATCCGGAGTATGCCCTCCCACAAGCAGCCCGCCGAAATTAAAGTCATTCAACACTTCTCTGAATTTTTCCAGACTCTGTTCCAGTATTTCTTTTCGATGTGCGACGAATAATAAACGCGCCGGCTTCCCCTCTTTTCTGCGTTCCTCTGCAAAGCGCTTGTAGTCAAAGGCCGCAATAATGGTTTTCCCTGTGCCTGTTGCCGCGGCAACTAGATTTCTGTTTCTTCCATACACTCTGCGCTCCGCATCCAGACGATCCAGAATCTCCTGCTGATAGGCATATGGGCGGAAAGTCAGCTGCAAATGGTGCTGCATTCCACTCTTTTCCGGCGGCATAAGCTCTCTCTGCAGTTTCTTACAGCAGTCAGGAGAATTTGGATCAAATGTTTCAAACGATGGATCATTCCAGTAACTTTCAAAGGATGCGCTGAACTTCTGCAGGATATCAAAGGATTCTTTTTCTGTAACTTTGACGTTCCACTCTAATCCTCCCGTCAGTGCAGGGCTGGAAAGGTTGGAAGATCCAATGTAGGCCGTAGAAAACCCAGTCTTTCTGTAGAAGAAATAGGATTTTGCGTGCAGACGGGCATGGCTTGTATCATAATTGATTTTTACTTCTGTATGGGGAAGTTTGGCAAGTTCTTCAATCGCCTTATAGTCCGTAGCCCGAACGTAAGTCGTTGCAATGATGCGGAGCTGCACGTCATCGCGGTCGGTAAACTGTTTAAGTTCCGGAAGCAGAACACGAATTGCACTCCACTTAATAAAGGAAACCAGAAGATCCACCCGGTCTGAAGTCACCAGTTCTTTTTTCAGTTCGTGCAGCATGCTCGGTTCATTCCTGGAGCCAGTGAACAGGGAGTTTTCAAGAATCGATGTTTCCGGACGCGGCGCTTTAACAGCAGACAGCGCCCGCAGACTATTCATTTTCTTATACAGCGCAGTCAGGATTTCCCCTTTTTCCGTGATCTTACTGTCCAGAACAGTATCTTCATCCGCATAGGAAGCGATCTCATCGATAATGTTATTACAAAGGGTTATCTGGTCAAGAAGTGCATCTGCATCTTCTCCTGACCCGTGCCCTTCCCGCACAATCCGAAGTCCCTGTTCAATCACTCCAGACATGTAAATCGTGAGAATTTTTCTGGCATCATCTGCATCCAGATGATCGATGTCAACGTCGTACTGCTCGGGGTTCAGCTTCTCCAGATACCCCTTCAGCCTTGTGTTTACTATTTGTTCGTAAATTCCTTCAGGAAGTGTCTTTTCCATTGTCTTCACCGTTATTTCAAATAAATTACGATCTTGCTGCTGTGTTAACAACTCCCATCTATTTTACCAGCTTACCCCTGCCTGGGTAAACTGCCATGTGGAAATTTACTGAACATTTTTCTTTTAATTTATCTGCGGGTATAATAGTGAGTAAGAGAGATGACAGAAAGGGGCAGAATTGGCATGGTGGGCAGAAACTTAAAGGATCATCAAACAGAGAAGCACAGCAGCCGCCGGGTGAATATGGATTTTCGGAGTTACCCGAAGGTGAAGGCCCGCCGTCATGGAAAGGCTGAAATCGGCGCAGATCCTGCGCATAAGAAAAAGCATGTCTCTTTCCATCTGCAGGCACCGAAACTTCCGAAAATGCCGACCCTCCCGAAACTTCACCCCCTGACCAGAGAGCAGCTCCGCAGAAAAGCGGAGGACTTTGTGAAGCCATATAAACAGGAGGCGGAGGACATCGTCAACCATAAAGAATCGATGGAAGACCTGCTCATCAAGGCGGATAAGAAACTGAAGGAAATCCCGAAATACGGTCGCAAGATCGCCTACATTCCGGAAATGACGCTGCTTCTGAAAAGCTGGATCACGCGGGAATACACGGACATCGGTCTGCCCCAGCTGATCCTGATCATCGCCGCCCTGCTCTACTTTGTCTCGCCCCTGAACATTATCCCGGACAGCATCCCGGGCCTGGGCATCCTGGACGACGCCCTCGTTGCCGGCTTCATCATGAAATGGTGCCAGAATGACATCGATAAGTACATGAAATGGCTGAAAAAACAGCGTATGGACGGAAACTCAGATGGACAAAATAAAACCGGCAGGGAGTCAGACGCGGAAGCCTCCGACCATGAGAAAATTCTGCCGGGCAGTGAACCATCCCCTTTCTTTCAGAAAAGCGGCTCGGAAATAACGGATGAAGCCAGTTAAATGAAAAGAAGGCAGCTGCACCGCGCTCTTCAGCAGAGCCGGGTGCGGCTGCCTTTGTATCTCTGTAAACTCAGCCTGGAAGAATCTGCATCAGATGTATTTCGACCCCTCCCGGATGCTGAGCGGCGCCATTTCACTGCGGTATTCTCTGATGAATTCTCTCACCCAGTCCGGGCTCGTCTTGGAATAGTCACGGAGGGCCCAGCCTATGGCCTTGTTGATAAAGAATTCTTTACTCCCGAAATTGTTTACAAGAATCGATTTAAGTAAATCTGTATTTGTATTTTCTTTTCTTCCTCTCTGATGGTCGATGGCGGCCCGGCGGACCCAGAAATCGGGATCTTTCGACCATCTCAGCATCAGCTGGTCCACTTCCAGATTTGGAAATTCAATGTTTCCGATGATTTCATCCAGAGAATCCACGCTGTCCCACCACTGTTTTGATCGGAGGTATTTCTCCAGATGCGGAATGTCGGATACCGTCAGGTATTTATGGAGCCTGAAAAGGTAATCTGCCACAAAATACTGCATTTCCCGGTGTTCATCCTCCCAGCAGAGGTCCAGAAGTTCCCAGTTTATTTCTTTTTTCTTCTTTTCTTCCTTTAAGATTCTTTTATAGCAGGCTCTTCTGGCTGCGGCCTTGATGCCGTAGAAAACGAACTGATTCCGCATATAGGCAGCCATATGAACAGCGTCATCAGGATTCGCGGCCGCGCGGAAGTTCTCGTCGAGCTCTTGGAAGATTTGTTTTGTCCCGGTCATGGTGGTTCCCTTTCTATATGGTAAAGTTCTGGCTATTTCCTGCTGCTGACCAGCACGACGATGACCAGAGCGGCCATGCTGACGGCTTCAGTGATCAGCGGAATCATGGCGGCGTAAAAGGCCCGGTCCGCCTGCATCCGGTAGTAGGCGACATACAGGACCATGCTGATGACGTATGCGGCGGCAATGACGATGGTCATGAACATGGTCTGCGGCATGCGGAAGACGGATGCACCTGCCAGTGCGCTGACGGCGTTGATTTCCAGCGCGGCCCAGCCGGTGATCAGAACCAGCTCCGTGGTCACGATCCGGTGGAAGACTCTGGTCGTCAAAAGCAGCATGACAAGGTAGAGTGCGGCTGCTGCAATAAGAATCAGAGTTCCGCTGAATTTTCTGCTCCCCTCTCCCGGTAGATGATTGGATCCGCTGAGGGACAGAATCATGCCGGTGACGCCGCAGACTGCAGTGATCAGAAGCAGCGCGCCGTTCAGGCCGGACGCGCGGTTTACGCTGACGCCCGGACGGTAGGAAATGCTCCACCAGATCAGGTAGAACACGCAGCAGATGACCAGCAGCATCTGGCCGGTTAAGAGTTTCTGCAGCGGGCTGTTCATTCTGCCTTCACCACCTCACTGGGGGTTTCTGCTTCTGCGGATTCGGCAGAATTGGACGCTTCAGCAGCTTTGGATGTTTCTTCAGGGCCAGCGGCTTCCGCACTTTCTGCCGGAACCCCTTCAAAGGAATAGTCGAAAATCGGATCGGCTCCGGTCTCCCCTGCCTTCCAGCTGAGGAAGTGATTGATAAAGTCAGCGGCGCGGCCGCAGCCGATCTGATAATGCTCTATCAGTTTTTCATTGCTCTTATCACAGGCCGGGTTTCCGTCTGGATTGATGATCATGCCGTGAAGCTGTGGGTAGACGCCGCCGATGTGCATGAGCAGGTAGAGGAATTTCCGTTTGGCCGGATTCTTGCAGAGCAGGATACGGTTTTCTTTTACCATATCGATCAGGGAACGGAGAATTTCTTCCTCTGAAACCCCCGGGTAAAACGGCGCGATCACTCTTGCATTGAAGGTAGAAGGATGAATGTGACGGGTCAGAGAATGGCTTATCGGGTTCAGGCCGTCCTTCAGCATCAGGTAACGGTCAAACTCCCCTTCGATTTCGGTATGCTGAAGATCCGTCGCAGCGGTCAGTTCATTCACATAGCCGTGGCAGCTGACGTCCAGGGCAAAATGCGCCAGCACGCCATAAATATAGGCAAGGGATGCATCTTTATGGGAGCTTTTATCCATTGTATTCGCGCAGCGGCTGAAAAATTTCCTTCCTGACTCCTGATGCAGGAGATTTCCGATTTTATTCACCCCGTTTGGATGAAGAGCGTCGTAATAGAATAAAATATCCGGGCCGTGAAGACCGGCCTGGTAAAGATGAAGATTTTCTTTAATGATTTCCCGCTCCTGCGGATTGAGCCGGCTTATGATTTCTTTTCCCAGCCGGCAGTGTGCATAGGTTGAAGGCATGGGCTTTACCTCTCTTTCTGTCTGGTTTGACCGTGTCTGCAGATGAAGCAGACGTTGTGGCGTGATCAATTGCGGGATGGACTCTGTGATGCCTTTCGGAATGCAGTACGGAATCCATTCCGGTCAGGCGCCCGTAAGTGCTTCTGTGGTCACACCCGGTTTACTTCTCTATTGTAATTCCCTGTAGAACAGAACGCAAATGTGATCGGGCCAGAGATGGTGTCAAGCGCTAGTGAGATGCTATGTTGACAGATCTCCAGCCTGTTTACTGTGAGCTGTACGCATCCTGATGCATGGACTTCTGAGCGTCCCGCTGCCAGACGATCGACGGCCTTACTCGGGAAGACCGGCGGAGTCGGAAGCGTGAGCATGCGCGAAGGGAGCCGGGAGGCGTTCCAGGCATCAGGCTGCGTCATCTTCTCACATTAGTGGCTGCCCTGATTTTGCTTACAGAATCTGCTGCGTTTCCAACTGCCGATGCATAGTCATATTACGGCCTAAAATAAAGCAGATCGCTTTTGTATACAGTATCCTGCTGCTCGTTTTTCCCTCCTCAAATGCAATGATTTCACTTCTTCAGCTGTTCAGCGCACAATTCTGTGGGCAGAAAAAAGAGCCACAATGATACGCTTTACGCTGTTTTATCATTCTGGCTCTCGATGATTGTGATGTAAATTCAGTGGATGAACGGTTATTACCGTTAAACTTAAGGAATATGCATTGGAGAATCTTCTGCCTGCAGCAGTCTCCCAGCCCTGTTATCTTCCCTGCAATCTCCTTATGCTTCCATCTCTGCGTTGATCAGATCTTCGCTTTCTTTCATGGCCTGAAGGGTTCTGTCCATGAGATCGTTCAGTTCCCAGCCGAGCATCTCTGCTCCCTGTTTAATCACATCTCTGGAACATCCTGCAGCGAAGTTCTTGCTTTTGAACTTCTTTTTCAGGGATTTCAGCTCCATGTCTTTGGTGCTCTTCGATGGGCGCATAAGAGCTGCAGCCCAGATGAGGCCGGTCAGTTCATCGACGGCGAAGAGAACTTTTTCCATCTCCCGCTCAGGCTTGGTGTCAACGGTCAGCCCGTATTCGTGGGAAACGATGGCGTGAATCATGTCCTCGGAAACTCCGGCTTCGCTAAGGATTTCCGGTGCCTTAATGCAGTGCTGCTCCGGATATTTTTCAAAGTCGATGTCGTGAAGCAGTCCGACGATTCCCCAGTATTCTTCTTCATCTTCATAACCAAGTTCTCTCGCGAACCAGCGCATGACGGCTTCTACCGTCAGCCCATGCTGGATGTGGAACGGATCCTGGTTGTATTCTTTCAGCAGTTCAAGTGCGTCGTCTCTTGATATCGCAGACGTCATTCCTGTACCCCTTTCCATGGCCCGGCCTGAGCCTGCCATGCATTAAACAATATGCAGGGATTCTTTCACCGCCGTGCCGGGCGGAAAAGAATCCCCTATCATGAAAAATTTGCATGCAAAGTTGATTTACATTGTAATGCCTGCCAGATAAAATTGCAAGCTCTGTGTCTGTTTTCAGAAGGCGTGCAGAAAGCTGCGGCCTTGCTGATTAAGCTTTGACGGCAAGCGTGCAGGATGGAATCCCGACTGCAGGAATCTGTGCTGCGACGGAATCTTCCTTCACCGTAATGGAATACTGCTTGTGAATCAGGCACTCGACCGGATCTTCTGTAGTCAGGACGACAGCCAGGCGGTGCCCGGCCGCAACGGTGTAGCGCTGGGCATTCAGGAAGATATGGTAGTCGTGGAATTCCCCTTCTTTCAGCTCGATGCTGCTCTGCGCGGTTCTCGGATCATAGCCGGAGTCCGGGTTGCAGAGGTCGATGTAGGAACGGGAAATCACCTTGTATTTTTTGTCCACTGTTCCGAACTTCACCTCGTCAAAATTATCCAGGCAGCCGCCATTTACCAGGGTACCACGGGATAGGGTGACCAGCGGAATTTCATTTCTTTCCGGATCGGTTGTCTGGATGCTGCTGAACGGCTCGTCGCTGATATCGCAGAGCAGAACGGTCATCTTTACATCATCCATGTGGCCGCAGTCTGTTCCGGTTTTCATGGTCAGCGTGTCCGCATCGTTGGCGTTTTCTCCGTGGAAGAAATGTTCTGCATCCCCACTGTGAAGGGCGGCACTGAACTGGACTTCCGTCGTTCCCTGAATGGTCAGATCGGATTTCAGCGGATCAGAAATCAGACGCTTGTTCATATTGGAATTATGGAGGCTCATTCTTTCATCGTAGTTTTCCGCGGTGATGCTGGCTTTCTTCCAGTCTGTGTCGATTACCGCGTTTTGGCCGCTGATGCTCTCCAGCGTCACACTGCTGCCTGCATTCCAGCTTTCCGCCGTATGCCAGATTTCCTGATTCCGGTTGTCCTGGACCAGAAGGTTCGGGAAGTTTTCCGCACCGTTTTCGATATCATAGAGATAATGAGAATACCACTCATTGCAGATGTCATCATAGGCCCTGCCCTTGATTCGGAATCCGTAACCCTTCAGCCCCATCGTCGGCGTCATGTGATAACCCTGATGAAGGACCAGTTTAGCAGTCTTCCCGGCTTTCTGGAAGGAACGCAGCATCATTTCAAACTGCTTGGTGGAGACGTTTTCATCGTTCAGACCGTGGATGATCAGTGCAGTGCAGCGGATTTTATCCGCGTCCGTTGTGTAATTCCCGCCGCCCCAGAACTCTGGATCATAGTCGAAGCCGCAGCGGATCTGGTCCAGGCTCATCTGATAGTGGTATGCGGCGATTTTCTCCAGCTCTTCCGGATTTTTCTCCGGGTCGTTGTAATTACTGGAGCAGTAATATGCTAGGAAGCTGTTCAGAACCTCTTTCGGCCAGTAGCGCTGCGCGCCCTGCTGATTCTGCTGACTGTACCAGTCTGCAATTCCCGCCACCGGAACGATGGTCTTCAGTCCCGGAACGCCGGTCACGGCAACGGCAAAAGGCATGGTTCCGCCGTAGGATCTTCCGGTCATGGCCACATTTCCATTGGACCAGTCGGCGAGGACCTCCACGTCCGAATGTCTGCTTAAGTATGCCTTCCGGTCACCATGGAGCCATTCCACAATCGCTTTAAACGCTTGCTGTTCATATTTTGTCCCTACACATTCCAGACCGTCTGATCCCAGGGTGCCAAGACCTGAGCTCTCCACAACGGCGAATCCCCGGATCAGGTAATAGTCATACAGATCAATATTATCATAACAGTACTTTACGCCGCTGACGCTGCCCTTATCCTCGTAATACCAGTCGGAAGGGTCGGCCTGAAGAGAGGCTTCCAGGGTCGTGACCGCTGAAGATGCCTTACGCGGCGCAGGAGACTCAGAAAGCCGGCTCGTATCAAACGGCGGCCAGACCTTATCCTGCACTTCTTTCATATGGTCGTAGGCATCTTCCTGAATGCCGGTCGTGTACGGCCGCGCCTCAAAGATCGTCCCCGCCTTATATTTCCCTTCCGCAGCGCTCCTCGGGATCTGCACAAAAGCCTTGACCAGGTCCCGCTTTCCGTCCCCGTCCAGGTCATAATCTGTCTCCACATAAACACAGCAGCGGACGATACTGCTGGTCTTCGGATCATAATCTTTTCCCGTCTTTCCATCCGTAAACGGAAATAGCGGCTGTGTCATACCGTCCTTGAAAACAGGGACGCCAGTAAATTCTTCTTTCATCTGTTTCACCTCTTCTTATCGGATCTCCGCCGGCCCGAGTTCGTTCACCCGCCAGCTCACTTCTTCATATGGTTTCATCTTAGCAGAATATGTATGTTATTTCAAACCATCAGAATAAAAAATAACTTTAACGGTTTAACGTACTGCATGGGAGAAGTGCGGGGGTAAAGACGCTAAAACAGACCCGGAAAAGCTCCGGGTCTGCCTGTGTATGTGTGACTGAACTGTTATTCTTATTCTATGCAGTTTTATTCTGCTCCGACTTTCTTTTCTCTTTTTCCATTTTCTTTTTCAGCTTATAATCTGGATGCTGCGGAAGATAATGATTGAAGTAATCATCGTGGACCTTCTTGATGGTTCCCGTCAGGGCGAACAGGGCCAGAATGTTCGGGATAACCATCATGGAATTGAAGCAGTCTGCCATATTCCAGACCAGATCTACCTGCGCCAGCGATCCCAGGAATACACAGACCGCAACCAGGCATGCGTAGGGTTTTACCGCCTTTGGTCCAAACAGGTATTTCACATTGGTCTGGCCAAAGAAGTACCAGCCAAGGACGGTAGAGAAAGCAAAGAAGAACATGCTGACAGCGATGAAGATGTTTCCGCCCTTTCCAAACAATGTGGAATATGCGTACTGCGTCAGTTCCACGCCTGTCTTTCCTGTCGGAATGACCTTGGTTGTGATAATAACCAGAGCCGTCATCGTGAGAATGACGAATGTATCGATGAATACGCCGATAATTGCAACGAATCCCTGCTGAACCGGATGGTCAACCTTAGCAACTGCGTGCGCGTGAGGCGTGGAGCCCATGCCGGCTTCATTCGAGAATAAGCCTCTTGCTACACCCTTTGTCAGCGCCAGGCGGAGTGTCGCGCCAGCTGCACCGCCGACGACGGCAGATGGATCGAATGCGCCGACGAAAATCGATTTAAAGGCATATGGAACATTTCTCCAGTTGTAAATAATTACGATCAAAGAACCGATGATATAAAGTAATGCCATAAATGGAACGATTTTCTCTGTTACACTTGCGATTCTGGATATTCCACCGACAAATACGAACAGTGCAATTGCTGCAACGACCAGACCGACGATCCACTGTGGAATATGAAATGCTGTGTGGAACGCAACGGCAATGGAATTGGACTGTACCGCATTTCCCATGAATCCAAGCGCCAGGGTAATCAGAACGGCGAATATTCCTGCCAGAGCTTTTCCGAATTTTCCCGTGAATGCTCCGCGAATATAGTAAACCGGACCTCCGGTAACGGCTCCGTCCTTACCGGTTGTCTTGAACTTCTGTGCCATGGTTGCCTCTCCGAAGATTGTCGCCATGCCTAAGAATGCAGCGAGCCACATCCAGAAAATTGCTCCCGGGCCGCCAATGGCCAGAGCGGTAGCCGCGCCGGCGATGTTTCCGGTACCCACCTGCGCGGCGATGGCAGTCGCCAGCGCCTGAAAGGATGACATTCCAGAATTGTCTGCTTTTCCCTTCTTACTGAACAGACCGCTGAACATGCTGTGCATTCCGCGGCCGAAGCCCCTGATCTGAATAAAATGCAGACGAAGAGTAAACCAGATTCCTCCGCCCAGCAGCATGACGATCAGAATGTAATCTGAAAGATAATGCTGCACCGTCAGCACAATCGAATTTAAAGTGCTCATATAACCCTCCTTTGATAATGAAATAACAATGTACTGAGTATAACATTGTTATTTCTTTATCACAATGGGCAATCATGATTATTAAATTAAATAGTAAGATTTTTGCATAAATTGTAAATAATCTGTGCGGTAAAGGCAAATAAAATCAAAAATATTTATCATATCAATACAATATGATTCCATATATATAATTCCTATATTTTACTCACGTATACAACTGAAAGAACAGCAGCCTTTCTTCCGACTGCTGTTCCACTATGAAAATATCTGATCGTCTTGTAACACTCTCACTTTGTCTTTTTTGAGGATTCCTTCACAGGTCCTATCCCAGGATCTCCCCGTCCAGCTTATTCCCGACATCTGCGTGATGCGCGGAAATCCACTTTTCAGAGACTTCTCTTCTGGAAATTTCCCCCTTATCATTTTTCAGCACCAGGACGGCATGCGGGCCGTCCGGCGGGCATTCTTCACAGCCGTAGTCGGCTTCTTCAATATCAATGATTTCGTATTTCATGTTTTTCCTCTTTTCATCCCGGCAGCACGGCGGACATAGAATCAGCTCTATTCTTCTCTCCCGTCTCCGCAGTCTCCTGTATTTTCAGAGTTTTGGTATCCGTTGAAGCTTCCGATGTTGATCCGGATTCCGCCGCCGCCCATGAGCAGCGCGCCTGCAAGTGCTCCGGCTAATACCAGAGAGACTCCGGTCAGGATTTTTTCTTTTTTCGTTGATCTCTGTGGTTCCTGTAAATTCTGTTCCATATCCATGAGGTCTCCTTTATTATGCATTCTGAGTTTCCGTCTTTTGCTGTGGAGCCAGCGGCATCGGCATGCTGTTTCAATATGATGAATACAGTATCCCGAAATCAGCATAAGCAGCTGCGTGCGGTTCGTTCGCTGAAGTCAGCTTTCCGTCCTGTCGGCAGGTCATTACCCAGTCTCCGTATTACCTGTCACTTTAGTTCTGCCTTAATTCTGCCGACCATTTTAGTCATTGCCTCAGTCTGCCCGCTGTCTTAGTCCTGGCGTCCGCCTTTGATTCTTCCGGAAGGATCAAACTGGGTCAGATCGCGGACAACTTCCGATGCGGCCATAATACCTGCTGCTGGCGGAACGAAAGCTGTGGAACCCGGAATATCCCGGCGCTCGGTGCACTTTCTTTTGGTTCCCGGCGGGCAGATGCAGTGGAACCTGCAGGAATTATCATTGTCTTTCAGCGGACGAATCGGCGGTTCAGTAGTAAATACCACTTTCAGCCTTCTGACGCGCCGCTTCTTCATCTCCTTGCGCATGATTTTTGACAGCGGATCCATGCTTGTCTTATAGATATCGGTGATCTGAAGCTTAGACGGGTCTACGCGGTTACCGCAGCCCATGCAGGAAATCACCGGGACACCGGCTTCCTTCGCTTTCATGACGATATCGATCTTGGCGCTCATGGTGTCCAGAGAATCCACAACGTAGTCAAATGCGCTGAAATCAATGCTGTCCGCGCTTTCTCCAGGAAGATAGAAGACTTTATGCTTATTCACGACGATGTCCGGATCGATCTGATGTATACGCTCTTCTGCGGCATCTGCCTTATACATGCCGACGGTTGCGCGGGTCGCCAGGATCTGGCGGTTCAGATTGGTCAGGCAGATTTTATCATCGTCGATCACATCGATGGTTCCGACTCCGCTTCTGGCCAGGGTCTCCACAACAGAGCCGCCTACACCACCGATTCCAAACACCGCGACGCGGCAGGAACGAAGCTTGTCCAGCGCTTCCTGTCCCATGACTAATTCTGTTCTTGAATACTGATTCAGCATATTATATATTCCCTTCTCTCCCGTTTCCGCCAGGCCTCTGCGCCGGTAAATCGTCGGCGCTGCCGTACTCATTGTGCGTCTGCCCGGCTTCTGATCAAGCCACCCACAGATCCGGAAACTCTTTTTCTTTTATAATCATATCAATGCGATAGGCATCTGTACTATCTTATCACACGGTTTTTCCTTCTTCAATCACCGCCGGAAATTTCCCGCGGAACAGGATCTGAAAATCTGTAAATCCTGCAGAAAAAATTCATGCAGGGTATGTTTACCCCATAAAGCCGCAGAATACGCATCTCCGCCGATTTTCTGTATAGTGAGACGGGTTGATAAATTTTGTATACAGGAAGCTTTTCGCTTTATTCCTATATTTATAGTGGTATAATGGCTATTACGTACAGTATTTTTGAAATTTACCACAAGAAACGATTGCAGACAAGGTGAATATATGACAAACACTGAAAAACCACATTTAAGGAAAAAAGCCTTTCGCGCGGCTTTTCCATTATCAATTCCTGTGATGACCGGATACGTATTTCTGGGTATGACCATGGGCATCTACGGAGTGTCGCAGGGCTTTCCTGCCTGGCTTCCCCCGCTGATGGCACTGACTATCTATGGCGGCTCCCTGGAATTTGTAACGATTTCCATGCTGCTGGCGCCATTTGCTCCCCTGGCCTGTTTTGCCATGGCCCTGATGATCCAGGACCGCCATCTGTTTTACGGCCTGGCCATGCTGGACCGCTTCAAGGGTACGGGATGGAAGAAATTCTTCCTGATTTTCTGGATGAGCGATGAGACCTTCGCGGTATCCTTTTCCGCTCCCCTGCCAGATGGAATCGACCGGGGATGGTTCTATTTCTTTCTGTCTCTGCTGGACTATATCTACTGGTTTATCGGCGTTACCATCGGAGCGGCGGCTGGTTCTCTGATCCCCTTCAAGGCGCCGGGCCTCGATTTTATCATGACGGCCATGTTCGTCGTGATCTTCATGGATCAGTGGCTGAAGGAAAAGAAGCATTACACCGCCATTATCGGCCTGCTTTCTGCTGCGGCCTGCCGCCTGATTTTCAGTGCCGATTCTTTCATGATTCCGTCCATGCTCCTGATTCTCGCATTCCTTACTGCATTGAAAAAGCCGCTTGAACGCGCGGGAGGTTTTATCGAATGACCCTTACTCAGCAATTCATCATCATCGGCTGCTGCGTCGCAGGCACCATGATCCCCAGATTTCTGCCATTTCTGGTCTTCTCATCCCGCCGCCCGACGCCGAAGTTCATACTATACCTCGGCAAGGCCCTTCCATCCGCAATCTTCGGCATGCTGGTTATTTACTGCCTGAAAGACGTGAAATTCACCAGCGGAACATATGGCCTTCCGGAGCTCATCTCCATCGCCGTAACCGTTCTGATCCACCTCTGGAAACGGAACATGATGCTGTCCATGGCCGCCGGAACCGCCTGCTACATGATTCTGATCAATCTCGTGTTCTAGGATCGGGATTTCATCCGACAAAATTTTTCCTTGCAAGAAAAAACGCTGCACCTGCAGTCTTCTCTGTCCTCGGTACTTGTTAAGATTACCGGAAGAAGATGCTGCGGCGCAGCGGTTTTTGTTCTTTTTGTCCCAAGCTCTACTGGCGGCGTCCCTTCAGATGGATATCCAGCTGCGGATAAGGTATTTCAATGCCTGCCTCGTCAAAGGCCAGTTTGATCCGCTCGTTCATATCCCACTTGGTCTGCCAGTAATCCTCGGTTTTTACCCAGGCTCGGAAGGCCAGCACGATGGAGCTTTCCTTCAGAGAATCCACGTAAATCTCGCGTTCGTCTTCTGCAATGCGCTCGTCCTGGTCCAGCAGACTGGTCAGGATTTCTTTAGCCTTCTGAATGTCCGTGCGGTAGGATACGCCGATCTGGACCTCCAGCTTGCGCCGCGGAAGCGCGGTAACATTGACCACTGCGTTGTTGGTCAGACTGGAGTTCGGAATCATCACCGTCTTATTATCTACAGTATAGAGCGTTGTATAATACATCTCGATTTTCTTGACGGTCCCTTCATAGCCCTCGCTCTGCACGATGATGTAATCCCCCGCGCGGAAGGGTTTCAGGAACAGAAGCAGCACGCCGCCGGTGAAATTCGATAATCCGCCCTGGACGGCCAGAGAAATCCCGACACCGGCAGAGGCAATCAGTGCGGCAATCGAAGACGCTTCCACGATGTGAAGCTTGATGATGATGGTGATGACTGCAAAGGTCAGTGTTCCGTATCTCGTCAGGGACAGGATAAAACTCTTCAGGGACGGATCCATGCCAAATTTTGTGAATTTTTTGTCCAGCCAGGAGCAGAATTTTTTCAGTATTTTGCGCAGAATGACATAGATCAGTATGGCCAGAGCAATCCGAAACAGGAACTGCGCGGCCTGCCCGCCTGTGTGCCTGATCCAGGCCTCCATCTCTTCCATTGTCGGCAGCATATATCCTCCTTGAAGGAACTGCCGGCTCCGGCAGTTACCATTGTATGCGTGTTTTGCGTAAATCGGGTTTTAATAGAAATAGCAGGTTCCGCGGTTGAATTTCTTCGCATTATAGAGGGCGGAATCGGCATTCCGGTACAGTGTTTCTGAGAATCTGAACTCGGAAAACGCAGCGCCGGCGCTGATGCTGGCTGCCGGGATAACCGCTGTATCTGTTTTCAGCTTCTGGTTGATTTCCTGAATTCTCCTTGTCAGAATCTGGATGCCTTCACTCTTTTTCATGCCTGGAATCAGTACAGCGAACTCATCGCCTCCCATCCGGATTACAAAATCTTCCGGACGGAATGCTTTTAACAGCAGATTGGCCGCCCGCTGCAGTACAACATCACCGATTTCATGGCCGTAGGTGTCGTTCAGCAGCTTGAAGTAATCAATATCAATCATGACGAAGCAGAATGGTTTCCTGGACTTTCTGAATTCCCTGCAGAGAGACTGATAGCCGGAGCGGTTGATCAGTCCGGTCAGAGAATCATGCTCCGCCACATAACTCATCTTATGCTCCTTCAGCTTTTCCTGGTTGATATTCATCACCGTATAAAGCATGTGCTCAACATTTCCAGCTTCATCATATTTAGACGGAATCAGAATGATCTTACACCAGCCCAGCGTCTGCCCGATATATTCCATGGACACGATGCCCTCTTTTTTCAGGCGCTCAGCTACCGTTTTCGGATTCACAAACTGATAAACCTGTTTCCGATAGTCGCTGCGGACAGAAACTCTGCAGTACTGCGGAATAATTTTCCGGTAATCGAGGACTGGCGCATTCATATACGGAAGGACTGCCTTCGGCATGACAATCGGATGAACCTCGTAATTGACCAGGTCTACACTGACAACCGCAAAAAATAACTTTCCAAGCGCCTTCAGGACCTCCTCGTTTCTCTGCGGCTCATCTTCTGCCCTTTTTCCAAACCATCCGCGGACATCCTGCTCAATATAGCTGCTCATATCTTCTGGCATGACTACATCATGAGGAGCTTTTTCCGCATGGTCATATTCCTTGCTTTCTGCAAGCGGAACGTCGGCCGGGCGTTCCTTTGATAATCGGGTCTTTTCCGAATCGGAATGTTCCATTTTCTTTTTTCCTCTCCCTCTTCTGTTATCCGCTTTTCTGTATCGTTTTTTATCCATATTCTTTCTTAAAATATTTTAACTGCAATAATCCAACATCACATCTCTAAAGATAGTACATCGATCTGAACAGATTATCAATCATTTCTTCATCCGTATATGGAATGCAGATATACCCACAGGACAAAGGCAGAACGCGCAAGGAGTGCAGCCCTGCAATGCGGCCGTTTCTATGTTAATATATAAAGAAAAAACAGAAGATCAGAGTCTGGATAATAAATAAAGGAACAGAAATATGAAGCATAAGTTAAAGAAAGTACAGCTTGGAAACACCGGAATTGAAGTCACACCGGTCGGTATGGGAACCCTCACCATGGGCTTTTCCCAGAAAAATCTTCCGGTTGAAGACGGCGCGGCGGTCATCGTCCACGCCGCGGAAATGGGAATCAATTTTTTTGATACCGCCCAGTACTATGACACATACCGCTATCTGCGGCCCGCTCTGGATGAAATGGAACGCCGCGGCATCCCTTCTCCGGTCATCTGCAGTAAGACCCTGGCTCCGGATTATGAAGGAACGGTTTCTGCTGTTCACGAATGTCTGGAAAAACTGAATCTCTCCAGTATCGATATCTTCCTGCTTCATGAAGTCAGAGGCGTCACAGATTTTCTTTCTCGTCAGGATGCCTGGAAGGCTCTTCAGGATCTGAAAAAGGAAGGATTGATCCATGCTATCGGAATTTCCACCCACCACGTGGATGCCTGCCGGGAAATGGCAGATGAACAGGCCTGCGATGTCGTTTTCCCTCTGATCAACAAGGCCGGACTGGGAATCCGGAATGAAGAAAACCCTGGAACAAGGGATGAAATGGAAGCGGCCATCAAAGTCTGCTCGGATGCCGGAAAAGGAATTTTCACCATGAAGGCCTTTGGAGGCGGAAACCTTATCAGGGACTACCGCAGCTGTCTGGATTATGTCTCACACATCCCGGGAAATAACGCGGTCATGATCGGCATGGCAGATTTCGATCAGGTGGATAAAGCAGTGGACTACTTTACTGGCGATCTGCATCCGGATTACGAGCCGGACATCACGGGAAAACATCTGATGGTGGATCAGTCCGACTGTGAAGGCTGCGGAACCTGCAAGGCCCGCTGCGTCAGCCAGGCGATTTTCTGGAATGAAAACGGCCTGGCCGAAATCGACCAGACCAAATGTGTGCACTGCGGTTACTGCGCTCCCGTTTGTCCGGTACGCGCCATTATTTTCCTTTAGCATCCTTGTGGATTCACTATTTGCTGCTGTAATAAGAATCCTGGCTCTGCACAAGCTGAAGATTCGATGCCGCGCTGTGGGCGCTCATCATGGTAAGAAGGTTATTACTCAGGATTTTCCTGTCAATTCCGTCCTGATCCCCTGCTGCAAAGGAAAGCATCGCATTGCAGAGCAGCGGCCAGAGATTCTGTACCGTTTTTAGCTGCGAAGCAGATAAATAGGAGACCGGCAGGGCCGGAAGAGTTTTTCCTTCTTCTTCATAAATCTGCTTTTCGCCATCTTCATATCCAGTGCAGAGATTCCAGAGGCGGTTCTCGATCTGCGTTTTTTCTGCATCGCTCAGGACCTTCCATGAAGAAATCGTCTGGTCATAGAATCCCAGGGTTTTCATTCTCGAACCAAGGTCAGATACGGAGAGCAGGAAGCCGGCCAGCTTCAGGCCGCTCATGGAATTCAACATCGGCAGCAGCTCCTGCAGCGCCTGCTGCTGGGTTATCTGTTTTCCGTCTTCGCAGGAATAAAGCTTCTCTGCATAGTTTTTCCGGTAGGATCGTTCTGTGTTTCCGATTGACCATAATAATATATCGTCTATAATCTTGCTGCTGTCTTTTGCCGAAAAACCGCTGCCGTCCTGAATCGTGTGATCCGTGCCATAGCGCCGGAATCCCATGCCGGCAGGCGCCAGATATGGGACAAGATCGGAAGAATTGATGACATTATGAATGTTTTTATATGTCCCCTTTCCTGCCAATCCCGCCTGAGGTGCCTCGAAATCATAGGCATAGACGGATGACCCGCCATATTTCTTACTGAGCCTCTGCGCGGTCAGATTGGCGGCTCCGCCGCCGCGGGAATAACCGGTTATTAAGAACTTCAGCTGCTTCTTCTTCAGATGATATTTCTTTACATAGGCGTTCACACCGGCGGTGACTTTAGATGCAGCGTCAGAGAAGCCCTGGGCCTCTCCAGCAGTCCCCAGCGTAACATTTCCGGCCCATTCCTTTCCGTAGCCTTCACCGCGGATGATGACAGGAATCAGCGTGTACGATACCGATTTCAGCTTTCCTGAGGAAGTTTTCTTTTTCAAGATAATTTTCCTCTGCCCCAGCGCGTATCCGATGCTGCTGATATTATCTGCTTTTCCATAAAAAGCCGGCCTTGGATAGGATATCTGAATGGTATTTCCCTTGCAGAAGCTTTTCAGCATAGCAGAAATGTTGGAGCTGCCATAGCCGTTTCCGCTGCCGGATCCAGTTGAAAAGCCCGCCAGTGAAAGACACATGGAAAATGAAGCAAGATGGGTGCTGTAACGGCTGGAAGAGCCGGAAAAATACCCGTCGGAATAGTAGAACTGGCTGTTTCCAGAAGTGTCGGATGTATATCGGAATCCAGCCCGGTATACAGGATAGCGGATATTCTGCGAAAATGCGGCTGTCCGTACTTTTTTCAGCCCGGATACTGTGGATGCGGCTTCTGCTGATCCACTTGTTGACCATAACGGAATTGCGGTAACTATAAGCGCCGCGCTCAGGAAAACGTCTGCGGCTTTTTTTATTTTACTTTTTATCATATTATCTCCTTCATCTGCTGTAAGCTTATCATGAAAGCAGATGAATACTCATACCGAAATGCAGTTGTCGAAATAAGTACCTGTCCGAATAAATAGTACGGCCGCGCAGACAAGACTGTCCTCTTGCCCGTTTTTCTTTTGTCCCTGCAGAAAATGTTGAAAATGTGTATAATACGTCAGGGAAGGAGTATTGAAATTGAGTTTACAAAATTTGATTCTGGACTTTACACATATCTATACGGAAGAAATTCACCAGAAAATTCCGGGAATCCGGCGAATTGACCTGAGTGACATTGAAGGAACGGAAATGTACTGCTCTCCGCAGGCATACAGACAGCTCAGGCAGCGGCTTGCCGGTTACGGACCGGAGGGCATCCACTTCATTGACAACGGTAATTATCATTATATGACGCGGCTGTTTACTGGAAAAATCCGCCGGCCTTACATTCTTTTTCTGTTCGACAACCACACAGACATGCAGAGGCCGATGATCGACGGTCTGCTGAGCTGCGGAAGCTGGGCGGCGGAGATGCTGAGAAAGGATCGAAACCTCCGGCAGCTCATCTTGGTCGGGCCGCGGCTGAAGCAGGTCCGCGCCATCCCCCGCTCTTTGAAAAGAAAAATCATCTACATCAGCCGCTACGAACTGGAACGGAATTCCGCACAGGCAGAGTTTGCGAAGATCCGGCGCGATCTGCCTGCCTATATTTCCATCGACAAGGACGTTCTGTCTGAGTATTTTGCGCGGACCAACTGGAATCAGGGAACGATGTCCCTTCCGGTGCTGAAATACCTCATCCGCGATATCTTCGATAATGTAAAGGTCATCGGTGCGGATATCTGTGGCGAAAACACCTTGCAGGAGCCAGCATCTGAGCTGTCTAAAGACCTTGCGGTGAACCGCAGTACGGACGATGTTCTGTACCGCTTTCTGGACCGGCTGATGATCGAGGAGCATGCAGACCGTTTGGAGACAAAGCAGACGCGCGCAAGGTGACGCAGGCTGTCCGGATTGCCTGCAGATTTCCTGTCTGCTATCTGGCGCTGATCATCATGACAGATCCGGATCGCTGACTTTCAGCAGATTGAACATAGAAAAACCGGACGAAATATATCCGTCCGGCAGTCATAATTATTTTTCTCTTTCACGGATCAGCTGATCCCGCGCGCTTTTCACGGCACGGATATGATCCGGCCCGGTTGTGCAGCATCCGCCGACCGCAGATGCGCCCAGTTTATACCATTCCAGCGCATAATCATGGAACTTTCCCGGACTGCCGTTCCCTTTCCAGATTTTTCTCCGCAGGTCGTAAACCATTCCGCTGTTTGGATAAACTGCCACAGGAAGTCCGGATGGAAGGAATTCGGTGATCAGACTGCTGATATATTCTGGAAGGGTGCAGTTGACTCCGATCATTTTCAGCCCCGGGAAACGCCCGCGGTCAGAGAACAGCTTCACGCACTCTGCAATGGTCTGGCCTTCACTGGTATGATGGCCGTCCCGGCAGGAAAAACTGATCCAGTAATCGGCATGAAGAGATTCTGCCAGATCAGCCTCGATTTCTGCCTCATGAAGGGAAGGCACGGTTTCAAACAGCAGCAGATCAGAGCCAGAGTCCAGAAGAATTTCTGCCCGTTCACGATGGAAGGCCAGCAGCTGTTTATCTGAAATTCCGTAATTCCCCCGGTATTCACTGCCGTCTCCCAGATAGGCGCCGTAGGGACCGCAGGAGCCCAGGGCCAGAGGATACGGGCGTGAAAAAGACGTTTCTCCGGATGTGCCTGCCCCGGATTGATTAACTGGATTATCCGCTTCGGGCTGATCTCTGTGTTTCATGATTCCGGACTCCTGTGACGTCTCCGCGTCAGTCTCCTTGTAAGCCTGCCAGAATTCGGTCCTGGCTTCTTTTAACAGATCCATTGACCGGCGGATCAAAGCTTCTGCCTGCCTGCTGGTAAAACCGTGCTCCCTCAGTCCTTTCATGGAAGCCTGGTAGCTGCAGCTGATTCCCATATCCGCTCCTGCCCAGAAATAATCCAGATGGACCTTTTTCACCAGTTCCGGACTTCTGATCAGCGCCTCGGCTGTCCAGAGTCCGCCGTTTTTTATCGGAAAGCCCAGCTTTTCCAGAGCTGTCGACATAGAACCGTCAATGACCAGCATTTACAGTTCCTCGTTTACCTTATTAAGGCCAGGCGCATCTGGGAATTTGTTTTCTGGAATCGGCATTCCGTTATAATACGGGCTGTTCGTATTAATGCATTCATAAACGATGTTGATGACATCGATTTCCCTGTATCCCTTCACCTTCAGCAGCGGAAACGGTTCGCCGAAAGTTTCTTCATATTGTCTGAGCAGCATTTCAAGCATAGTTAACTCTCCTTTTATTCCTAATCAGTAACAACCTCTTTATTATACCATCATCTGCCGCATTTCAGAAAGAAACACAGGAACCTGTCGGATAAAACCGACGACCCCTGTGTTTGTATGCGTATATTCAATAATCCTATTAAAGAATTTTCGAAAGGTGATGTTTTTCTCCGGCTAACTTGCCATGCTTTCCTCTGGATACTCTTTTACATGCTGTCCGGCCCTCCTGGCGAGAGTATCTTTTCTTGCATCTCTTAAGAACAATACTGCCGTAAAGAGTACGACAAAAATTACCATCCAAGTGAGAATGCTCAGCGGCAGTGAACGTACAACGAAATATGCGAGCAGAACACCGACACATCCAAAGATGGAATCTCCAATCGATGCAACCATGTCATAACGTGCCTGCTTGATGAATACCGGAGCATTTCCGAATGCCATCAGATAAGCACAGCTTCCCATCATAATTGGAAATGCAGCCTTTACATTCATGCCGAGAAGTGCAACTAGTGCCATGCATGGCGCATATAGTCCAACACCCAGGCTCATAAGAGCCCCGAGAATGAAGTTGCAGACAACCGCAGCAATAAGCTTGGTCCCATGCAGACTGAGCGCCGTTCCTGTAACACCGAACGGTCCGATCTGTGCCTGTTTGCAGGCCATGATCAGACCTAGTCCGATCAGTGCGATCCCCATTCCATAGCGGACAGCTGTACGGTTCCATCTAGTCACAATTTTAGCTCCGATCAGGGATCCCAGTGTTGCTGCTACCAGCATGGAAATCAATGTTACCGGGTCAATAGATACAAGTCCGAAAAACAATATCGCCTCTACCAGTACCGCCGGTGTATTACCAACATTGATTGTTCCCGGTATATTAATGTCATCACAGGATTTTCTCAGTTTAATTAATGCGGACTGCGGTGCAAATGCACCAATTCCCAGTGCATCAAAGAAATTTGGCACCAGGCCGACCATGAAACTGTTCCATTTCCAATATTTTTTCTGCTTATCCCACTCCGCTTTTCCCTCGGGTGTTTGTTTCTGCTTATGAACGCCTCTTGCAAGCAGAACGACATCAAAAATAATCCCGATGACACAGAGAATTCTCAAAATTGTTGTTGCAGTCATTTTGTCCTCCTTCGATTTGCATGATAAGCAATTTTGAACTTTCTAAATTTAATGATATCCGCGAATATTATAGTCTTACTTAATTAATTTGAGTTAATTACATACAACTCATCACATACACAAATTTCTCATTTTTTAATTAGAACGAGTTTTGTACCATGTTCTAAACCAAAGTCTACTTCATTGATTAATATTTGTCAATAGATTTAGTTGCAATTGTACCAGATGTAAAGCAAATTAATTTGAAATTCATTGCCATTCCTTCACGGAATTATGGTAGTCTGTATCTGTCTTACAGATATAAGAAAGGAAAATACAATTATGGAATCCATTGATGTATATGACAGCAGCCGTAACTTCACCGGAAAACAGATTGACCGTCAGATGGAAAAGCTGAAGCCGGACGAGTACATGCTCTATGCCCTTGCGCTCATTGAAAACACACAGGGTCAGTTCCTCCTGACCCGCCGTGCACTGACTAAGAAATGGGCAGCAGGTGCCTGGGAAATTCCGGGAGGCGGTGTCGATGCCGGAGAATCCACAGAAACTGCCATGCTCCGCGAAGCAAGAGAAGAAACCGGACTGGACCTCAGTTCCTGCACCCGGCAGCGCATTCTGACCTACCGCAACGATGAGCCGGAAAGCGGCGACAACTATTTCTGCGACATCTATCTCTGCCATGCTGATTTTCAGCCGTCCGATATAAGGATCTAGAAATCCGAAGTTCTGGATTTCCGCATGGCATCACCGGAAGACATCCAGAAGCTGCAGGAAACAGACAGCGTTCTCCACTATGAGCGGATTATGGATGCCGTAGAAGCGGCAAGAGAGCTGAAACTGTAATTCGGGAGCGATCATTCTCCCAGGCATAAATCGTGCCGGATTTTAGGCAGTACTGGACTACTGAAGAGTCCGCAATGCTAAGATGTCATGCGGGAATCCGAGAACCTGGTTTATCGCTGAAAAAGGTTTACGGATTTCCTTAAAGATAATTTTTCTGTGGATTAATAACATCTCTTCTCCGGCCATGTATATATGAAACCTGCTGAGAGCGTTCTGGCTGATACCGGGCATCTTTCAGCAGGTTTTTGTTGTAAACCGGAAACTGCAAAATAGAAACTATCGAGTAAAACGAGTCTGAAAACGGGTCGATGTAATAGCGTATTAAGAAAACGGGTCATTATAGAAATGGTCTGAATAAGGGAAACCGTACAGGAATAATCTCTACAACGGGTTTTGACCGGAACACTCTCTATAACTGGACTACTCGTGTATACAATATACTTATACATAGATTATTCCACTGATTTTAATACAAAGGACCTGAAAATGGTCGGGAACAGCGATCTGAAGGCATGCTTTCCCGACCCGACGCAGATGACGGTCGGGAAAGCATGCTCAAACCGTCGATTTCCCGACCTTTCAAAGTTGTGAACTTCGGAAAAATACCCTGAAATGACGATTTTTCCGAAGATATGGTCTTCTGGGATCACGATTGTTTTCAATCACTGCCCGTTCCCGCTCTGCCATATATACTAACCATGATTATCATGCCAGCGGTGCGTATATACTTGCATATTATTTTATTTTTATACAATTCGTGCAGGATCGTATACAATTATATTTTCTGAAGGTCGGGAAATGACATTTTTGGACCGATTTTCCCGACTTTTTATAGCAAAACTGCGTTCTGATTTCATCATAATCGAGACCTGTATCTACGAATTGACAGAATTTACAGTTATTATTGCAACCAGAGTCAACTAAGTAAAAGCCGCAGCCACGAATCACATTTTGCAATTCGCTGCTGCGGCCTCCTCTGACATATTGGGTTATTAATTCATTTACTCCAGCTCGAACGCACCGGTGTACAGCTGATAATACTGGCCTTTCTGATCCAGCAGCTGTTCATGGGTTCCGCGCTCGATAATCCGTCCATGATCCAGGACGATGATAACATTTGAGTTCTTAACTGTCGACAGGCGGTGCGCGATGACGAATACGGTGCGGCCCTTCATCAGAGCATCCATGCCCTTCTGAACGATCTGCTCAGTACGTGTATCGATGGAAGAGGTTGCCTCGTCGAGGATCATGACCGGCGGATCTGCTGCGGCGGCTCTGGCAATGGCGAGCAGCTGACACTGGCCCTGTGACAGTGTGGATCCGTCTCCGCTCAGCATGGTCTGATAGCCATCCGGAAGACGCTCGATGAAATCATCGGCGCCGGCGAGTTTTGCGGCTTCGATACACTCTTCATCGGTCGCGTCCAGTCTTCCGTAGCGGATATTATCCATGACGGTTCCGGTAAACAGAACGGTCTCCTGAAGGACAATGCCCAGTGACTTTCTCAGTGACGGCTTCTGAATGTGATGGATGTCGATTCCATCGTACAGAATCGTTCCGTCAGAAATATCATAGAAACGATTGATCAGGTTGGTAATTGTTGTTTTGCCTGCACCCGTGGCACCGACGAAAGCGACTTTCTGTCCTGGTTTTGCGTAGAGGGTCAGGTCATGCAGGATCGGTTTCCCTGCCTCGTAGGAGAAGTTCACATGCTCCAGTCTTACATCGCCTTTCATCGGGCGGTACTGAGCTCCACCGTCTCCATTGGTCTGTTTCCAGGCCCAGAAACTTTCCTGGTCGTGCGGATTGACCGTCTGGACTTCGGAAACGCTTCCGTCACCCAGCTGCTTTACCCGTACCAGTTCAACGGTCCCCTTGTCCTCTTCCGACTCCTCATCAAGGTGACGGAAAATTCTTTTTGCCCCGGCAAGGCCCATGACGACGGAGTTGATCTGCGGGGATACCTGCTGGATGTTTCCGGCAAACTGGCGGCACATGGACAGGAACGGTACGATGACCGCGATAGAAAACGGCAGTCCGGAGATGCTCACATTATGTGCGTGCCACTCCAGCATCAGACCGCCGGCAACGGCAACGATGACGTACAGAATATAGTTGACGTTGTTCAGAATCGGCATCAGGGTGTTGGAATACTTGTTTGCCTTATAGGCTGCCTCGTACAGTTCGTCATTCTGTTTATCAAAGGCCTTCTCTGCCTGCGGTTCATGGTTGAAGACCTTGATGACTTTCTCTCCACCGATCATTTCTTCAATCACACCTTCTGTATCCGCCACGGATTTCTGCTGGGCGATGAAGTATCTGGCAGACCGTCCGCCGATTTTCTTTGTGATGGTAATCGTGACCACGGATCCCGCGATGATGATCAGCGCCATCCAGATGCTGTAATAGAACATGATACACAGGATGGTCAGGATGATCACCAGAGAAGACAGAAGCTGCGGGAAGGACTGGGAAATCATCTGCCGCAGGGCTTCAACATCGTTGGTGTAATAGGACATGATGTCTCCATGTTTGTTGGTATCAAAATACCGGATCGGCAGCGTCTGCATGTGGTCGAACATCTTGTTCCTTGTTTTTGCCAGAGATCCCTGGGTAAAAATCGCAAGGAGCTGGTTGTAGGCAATTCCAGCAATCAGGGAGCAGCCATACATGACGGCCAGAATGGCGACCAGCTTCATGATCTGCGGTCTTGCCTGACTCCATGGAAGATGCTGATTCCAGCAGACCTGAAGAACCGCAACGACTTTCTGAATGAAAATCGATGGAACCGCGGAAACGATCGCATTGAAAATGATCAGGATAATCGCACAAGGAAGCAGGACCGGGTAAAATCCTCTCAGCATTTTAAACAGCCGGCGTACGACAGAGCCGTATCCGGAGTTCTGTTTTTCCTCCATCTTTTTCTTACTCATCTGCTCCCTCCTTTCTTTTCGCTTCGTCATCCGGAATGGATTCTGTTCCCTGTTTATTCTGGGAAAGATAAACTTCCCGGTAAATCTTATTGCTCTTCAGAAGCTCCTGACTCGTTCCGACCGCATTGATCCGGCCGTTGTCCATGACGACGATCCGGTCTGCGTCTTCAACGGAGGACGTTCTCTGCGCGATAATGATTTTGGTGGTATCTGGCAGATAGGTACGCATGGCCGCGCGGATCAGCGCATCCGTCTTCGTATCAACTGCTGATGTAGAATCGTCCAGGATCAGGATTTTCGGCCGCTTCAGAAGAGCACGCGCGATGCACAGACGCTGTTTCTGTCCGCCGGACACATTGCTTCCGCCCTGCTCGATCCAGGTGTTGTATCCATCCGGCATGCGGTCGATAAATTCATCTGCGCAGGACAGGTGACAGACCTCGCGGACTTCTTCATCCGTGGCACTTTCATTTCCCCAGCGGATGTTATCGGTGATTGTCCCGGCAAACAGTACGTTTTTCTGCAGAACCATCGCGACATTATCTCTGAGGGTGACCAGGTCGTAGTCCCGGACGTCTCTTCCGCCGACCCTGACCTCTCCTTCTGTCGCCTCATACAGCCTTGGAATCAGCTGGACCAGAGATGATTTGGCTGAACCGGTTCCTCCGATTACGCCAATCACTTCACCGGAGTGAATGTCCAGGCTGATATCGCTGAGTACCGGACGTTTTGCGTCTTTCTCATACTTGAAGCTGACATTGTTAAAGGAAATCGAGCCGTCTGCGACTTCCGTCAGGCCGTTTTCCGGTGATGTCAGATCACTCTCTGTCTGCAGAACTTCCGCAATTCTGGCTGCAGATTCTGCGGCAAAAGTAACCATGACAAAAATCATCGACAGCATCATCAAGGACGCAAGGATCTGAAAGTTGTAGGTTAGAAGAGACGAAAACTGTCCGATATCCAGGACTTTCCCCTGATACACAATAATTTCCCTTGAACCAAAAGAAATGAAAAACCGCATGCACAAGATCTTCTGCACATGCGGCTGCGAATGAATATGTATATGGTATAATACAATGCAGATCATCTCCGCTTTTGTATTCTCCTGGTTATTTCCAGACCTCTTCTGCAATCTCCTTTACCAGGCGCAGCTTATTCCACTGCTCCTCAGCAGTCAGCTTGTTCCCAATCTCACAGGAAGTGAATCCGCACTGCGGACTCAGGCAGAGATTCTCCAGAGGAACGAATTTCGCCGCTTCGTGGATTCTGCGGATAACGGCCTCCTTATCCTCAAGCTCTGGGCGCTTGGTTGTGATCAGTCCCAGAACGACCTTTTTTCCATCCGGAACCTGTGCCAGGCAGTCAAAACTTCCGGAACGTTCATCATCAAACTCCAGATAGAAGGCATTGACATTCTCTTTTGCGAAAACGTACGGTGCAACCGTATCATACGGACCGCTGCAGGCGTAGGTGGAATGATAATTACCGCGGCAGATATGGGTATTGTCCGTCAGATCCTGGAGCAGACCTGGCTTCTGGACGAGCGCTATAAAGGGAAAGGCAGCGGGAAGCTCCACTTCTGCGTCTCCTCACAGCATTACTCCTTTGTAGTGGAAGCCTTTGTGAAGCTTCTGAAGCAGACAGGCAGCAGCCGCTACGAATTTCATATGCGGGAAACCCAGACCTGGGAAATTATTGAAGACGTGGCGCACCTCAGGAGTGAAATTGGTGTTCTCTAGCTGAACCGCTACAACGAAACCGTCATCCGGAAAGCCCTCCGGGATAAGGATCTGGTAGTCTGTGACCGGGCTACCCTGTTTAACATGCTGATCGGACTCAACGGTTACACCATCTGCAGCGGAATCATCAGCGAGGAACTGAACGGGCCGAACATCGTGGCCCGCCCCTTGAAGGTCGATGATTACATGCAGCTGGGATACATTCTACCGAAAGAGATCCGTCCTTCCGCACTGACTTCAGAATACATCCGGATTCTGAAGCGCCTCACCGCATAAACCATCAACTTTTCATCCAAAACGCCCAGAGTATGTTATACTAATAGCGGAATTGAAACACAATTAACAATAAATAATACTTTATGGGGAGGAATTATTATGATGCAGATTGAACAGCTGAATGTAAAAGGAACTAGTGCTCAGGGAGTTATGCTGTGCGCTCCGGGCGGAGAAGGTCATCCGAATATGATCGTCGTTCAGTGCAAGGCCGGCTATCTGATGTGCGGATACCTGAACATCGACGCAGCGGAGAAATTCGGCGATGCAGCCGTTCTGGTGGGCGGAGCTGACTTCAAGGCTGTTCTGGAAAATCCGATCAAGGGCATGACGACAGCGGCAAAGGAAGCCGGCGTCAAGGAAGGCATGACCGGAGCAGAGGCTGCTGCAGTTCTGAATAAGTAAGCCTCGGAACAGAAGGTTTGCAGAATTTATTTACGGTAAATCACGTCCGCATGGACTCGAAAAAAATTAAAAACAGACGGAATTCTCAATGCACAGAATCAGCTGTACAGATCAGTTCCGTCTGTTTTTTACGTTTCTGAATTATTATCGATCGGGAATCCCTATCCGAAAAGAGGTCAACGCTCTAGTTTTGCATGCTGTCCGGGCCGCAGGCATCTCGTTAAACATGGATAAACGACCACTTGCAATGACCATTAGCGCGGGCAGAAACACCGACCGGCTTACTCCTTGTCCAGTTCTTTTTTGCCCAGCCATCCCAGGATCTGATCTGCAAATTTCTCCGCATGCTCCTGCTTCTCTTCGTCCATAAAGGGCAGCTGCAGGTTCTTATGCCGCTCGCAGAGCATGCCGCGGTAGGTCAGCCGGGAATGTTTACAGAGGCGCTTTACGCCTTCTTCAAACAGGTCTGCGCCCTTCTCCACCGGATAGCCGCAGCTGGAAATAATTGCAACGGATTTTCCCGCCCACAGTGACGGTCCGATATCGCCGTCGTAATACATGTTCAGCGCATACGCCGTCCGGTCAAGAGCCGCCTTCATCGGCGCCGTGCAGTACCAGAGATAGATCGGTGTGGACAAGAGCAGCAGATCGCTGTTCATGATGGAATCGTAGATTTTCTGCATGTCGTCCTTCTGAATGCAGCGGACCTGCGTCCAGTCCTTCTGACACCAGCGGCAGGCCAGACAGCCCTTAATATCCATGTCATAAAGCGTAAACTCATCGATTCCAACGCCTTCATTTCTCAACCTGTCCGTGACGATTTTCGTCAGCGTATTGGTATTTCCTTTCTTTCGCGGGCTGCCCTTCAGACAGCAGATTCGCTTCATCTCCACTCCTTCTTTCTGCACGTATTTTTCTGTCTGTGTTATACTTAAACTGCCTGATACAACAAACCAATCTGAGGAGCAGACATTATGACTTTCCATTTCAGACGGATATGCTGCATTGTTTTTTCTGCAATTCTAACTACCTGTTCCGTTTTTATTCCTGCCTCTTATGGGACAAAATCCAATGCGCAAGGGGATTCCCGCAGCCCCGCGGCTGCAGGACTTAATCTGGACGTTGCCAGAAGATATTACCCCGTCAGCACCATAAAATCCCTGATCCGCATGGTCAGCCGGGAAGGTGGACGTTATCTTCAGCTGCATGTATCCGATAATGAGAACTATGGAGTCGAAAGCCGGATCCTGCATCAGACTGTTTCCTGCGCAGCCTGCAAAAACGGCATTTACACCAATCCGGCATCCGGGAAGAAATTTTTAAGCAGCAGGCAGATAAAAGAGCTGGCCTCTTACGCATCAGCGTATCATGTCTCTCTAATCCCAGAAATCGATTCTTACAGGACCTCCGGGAATTATTTTTCGCAGAACAGCTCGATGGACTCTCCTGCCGCGCCTTCTACGAAGGCAATCCGGACCGGAAACGGCGGATTGCTGGCGATGACAAGGTCCTTCGGCTCCATGGTAACTGGGAATCCGGCCTTGCGTACAGCTTCCACGCAGGCATCGACCTGATCCGTTGCCAGCGCAAAATGATCCACCGGTCCGACCTTTCTTCCCGGCTCGGCATCTGCGAAAAACTCGATCAGGCCGTTTCCGGCGTCAACCATGCAGCCGCTCTCTGTTCCGCTTCCCCAGCGGCGCTTGACGGTCAGGCCCAGAACATCGGTGTAGAATGCGACAGCCTTATTCATTTCCTCTTCTCCACAGCAGCGAAGTGCAGCGTGGTGAATGCCAGTAATTAATTTTTCTTCCTTGTTCATAAGATTTTGTCCTTCCTTTCTTTCTGTTCCTCTCTTCAGCTCCGGGTATGGAATCAGCGGATCCGGCTTTTCTTCAGCCCTGACCGGATCCCCGATCATCTTCTCCATCCAGATCATGTCGTACCAGCGGCCGAACTTGCTGCCGCAGTGATGGAATGTGCCGATATTTCCAGAATGCGGGACGCATCCTGAATTTCTGCATCTCTGATTGTGATCAATTTATTCCCTCTGTATTTCTCAATCTCTGCTCCCTGAAGCAGCTTCCCCGGGCATACATTTTCTGCGTTGCCCGGGAGTTGTTCCCCGGACATTATTTATCCTGTGTCGGTTTCGATACCGCGCGGTATTTCATGCCGCTGCCGCTGGAAAAGTCATAAATGTTATTGCGGACACCCGGACCGCCGTTTGTATTTTCCTTTTCTCTTACGATTCCGTACATTGCGCCTTTCGAGGATGACCCGTAGTATTTACAGAGGCCCTCCAGCTCAAAAGACTTCTTTACTTTGGCCTTTGCATTCGGATCTCTCAAAGCCGTGCATTCCTGCACCGGATTGAAGATGATGCTGTCCGGTCCGATGGCCACGCCTGCCGTCGACATAATAACGCTGGCGTTGATAGCTGTGGAATGCCCGCTGTTGTCATCATCCAGCCTCTTGATGCAGAGTCCGGAATACAGTGTTCCGTTTTCATAATAAGCACCGGACTGGTAAATCGAAAGATACTTCTCGTTTCCTACCAGATCGCTGAGATACTGACTCGGCTTGTCTACGCGGAAACTGAGCGTAAAGCTGTTCGTGTCATCAAAAAACGTCTTCCCGTTGTACGGCACCATTTCTGAAGTACCGTCCGCGTTATCCTGTTCCTTGCAGACATAATAGGTGAAATCTCCCAAGTCGATGGCATCTCCGTCCGGCTGTTTCTGGATTGTGTCGCTCTTATCCGCGGTTTTGCAGATCAGGAAGGTTTTGCTGGATTTATCATAGGTAATGCTGCTGATCCGCATCTTATCCGGTGTATTCATGTCAATTTCCTTAGGAATTGCGCCGTAGAACACTTGCTTTGCATTCACTTTCCAGATCCGTTTGGATACGTCCGCGATATACAGATTCTTTCCATCCGTTGTCAGGTCATTCGGATGGCGGAATCTGAGATTGGAAAACGCGGGAACTTTTTTTGTGTCATCCAGAAGAGTAAGCTTTCCATCGATCCACTTCCAGCGCGTCAGGCGGAGCTTCCGGACATCGTATGTCCCGCTGGCCAGTGAATGATCAATGCTGGAAAATTGCGCGTACATGGATTTTCCGATGCAGACAAACCCGTCGGAATCACCCGTGTAATATTTACCATTGTAATCCTTCAGTCCGTTTCCCGTACTCTTCTTTACAGCCTTATTCGTCTTTCCGGTTTGTTTTCTTGCCTTTTTCTTTGCCGGTTTCTTATTTTTCGTCTTTTTTGAGGTCTTCTTTGTCGATTTCTTACTCGTTTTCTTTGTCGTTTTCGTAGTTTTGAACACGCTTCTGCTGATTTTCACCGCCGCACCGGTACTTTTTGCCGCTGTATCTGCCGCATAGGCCGGGGCCGACATAAACAGCGCCGACGACAGGGTCAGCAGAATCGCCACTGCGCGTGCGCCTCTATGCTGATTCATCATGTTCTCATCTCCTCCATGCCTTCATTATACACAACCGGGGGACAAAGGCAAAACGGCAAGAGGCCGAAACATGGGAAATTTCCCATGCCGCGGCCCCTGAAAATTTACTTCTCTGTGATTTCTGCTTTAAAAACCATAATTGTGTCGGCATCGGAACAGCAGAATTCCGCTGTTCCCTCTGGCTGACCCGGGATGTTTCCGCCATAGCGGAGAATATCGATGTAGGGGAATGCGCAGTGCATCGCCATCGGGCAGATCTTTCCGCGGTCTTCATCAAAATCGAACACTTCTCCGACGTGGTGACCGCGGTGGCAGCCCAGCTTTCCCCTGCGGTCGGTAACGGTAATTTTAATTTTCGGTCGTCTGGGCATTATGGTCTCCTTTCTCCTGCTCCCGCTCTTCATCCATATGGCGGTAAGAATCTCTTGCCGCAGCGTAATAGTTCGGGTAAGTTGTGCGCAGATAGCGCGCGTTGCTTACCCAGTTCACCATAAGACTCTGGAGAACCTGGGAAAAATCATCTTCCAGATGGCCTCTGGCTTCAGCCGGAATATCTTTCCACTCACCCCGGAGTCTGAATTCATCGATCAGATGGAAAATTCCCCAGAGCAGGTCGGTAAACTGCTCGTGTTCCATCAGCATCGGATTGGATGCCAGAACCAGAAGCGGGGTCTGGTGGCTCAGGATCAGCTCCCTGCACTGATTATAGGCATCTTCCGTAATATTCACGGAAAAATCGATCTGTTTTATGTGTTCCTGCAGACGTCTGACATCGGCGTCACACTCCATTGTTGTGCTGGTAAACTCCGTCAGACTGCAGCCCTTCGACATGGACTGCAGCAGGATCAGCATCAGCTTTTCTCCCATTTCCGTAAAAAACGAACTGGTCAGCATTCTGGTTTTCGCGATCTGCTGGCGATGCTCATTCCGGTTCATGACCTCTCCGACCATGAGCGTTGCAACGGCGATGGTAATCGGCATAAACGCGAGATCCTGCATCAGATAGAAAAATGTCGTGTGCGGATCATGGAAAACCAGAATCTGAAGAGCATAGACGCAGGCTCCCGCAGCAAGCAGGATCACCATAGTCTGGTTAAGGGACGGTTTTTTCATGAATCATTTCCTTCCTATTTCAGGACCAGTTCCTGGAACTGTCCATTTGCAATTGTAACGCCGATATTCTTAATGCAGACCTGGCCGGCAAACTTTACCTTTCCACGCATTTTCAACATCGCTTCCAGAAAGTCCACGGAACCGCCGAAATCATGCACGCGGGTCTCCGCAAATCCGGTATCCAGCAGGGCAAGAGCCAGCTTTGGGCAGACTTGTACGATCAGGGAATCGTCGATGTGTTCTTCCAGTCTCTTCATAAATGGATAGAGGATATCCTCCGCGGACTGCGCCGTCATGCGCGGTCCCAGAATGTCCACCGCTCCTGCCGAATCGGAAAGTGTAATGATTTCCACTCCGTATTTTTTCGCTTCTTCTACATATTTAATCAGCTGATCTTCAAGTTTCGTCATGGCTTTAACCAGATCCTCTTTCTGCTTGCGGGCAGCTCTGAACACCTTGCCTGCATCCATCATGGAAGTCAGCTGCGTCCATGGACCGGTAATTTCCAGACATACATGCTCACCCTCATCTGTAAGAATTCTGCAGGCCTCCAGCACTTCATGAATTCTACCCTTTGAGAAATCGATATCCGGCAGCCTCATGACATCATCAATGGAATCACAGATCGGCTCCGCCGCGCGCGGCCCCGTTACCGCATTTCCGTAATTAATGGCTGCGCCCATTGCCTCAATTTCCACCGTCCGGCAGAACGGCAAAAGACAGAATCCCGCATGATCGTGTTCTTTGACTGCTTTCGCCAAGACCGCCATCGTCTCCCGATGCTTGTAGGCATCCGGAAAATCCAGATCCAGACCGTCCGTTACTTCCGGACTGATTCCTACGGAATTGGAATAATTGCATTTATAGTTCCTGATTTTCTGCATGCTGTTCTCTCCTTCTTTTCATGATTCTAATCATCACATATATTCACTGACTGCTGCTGCGCCGGATTATCCATACCGGCCGGTTCTGGTTCAGAAGTTGTTTCTGCTGTTATGGGTATATTTTAACACGCATCACCAGCCTTTTTAATCGTAATTATTAGCTGCGTTCCCGTCAATTGTATTCATAGTAAACCACTGCCGTTTTTATCAAATAGATATTCATACTATATATATTATGTTTATTCATTGTACTTGACCCCGTATTTTTCTGGTCCGTCATAATCTTGATTATTTTACTTTTTGCCGAACTTCCGTAAATTTCATCACATACTTACCACAAAACGCCGAACTCTGACTTGAGTGGGCGCAGAAATCAGCACAAAAGTGGGTAATTATTTACTCCCTTCGCAGATTACATCTGTTTGTCCGAGCTGTCACTGCAGACTGGCTTTCCAGGGCGCCCCCGGCTGCTCCCGCTTGCTGTGCATGGCGGCATCTGCTAGAATACTTTCAGATTATCATTTTCAGGAGGTTTTTATGATCCGCTATATTTTCGCCGTTTTCGCCGGCGGCTGCAGTTACGGCATGCTGTCCACATTCATCAAAACCGCGTACAGCCGCGGCTTTTCCCAGTCGGCTGTCATCAGCAGCCAGTACCTTATCGGGATCATCTGCATGTGGCTGGCTTTTCTTTTTACGGACAAAGTGAGAATCAGCAAGAGGCAGGCCCTGCAGCTCCTGCTCTGCGGAATTCCTACCTCCCTGACTTCGATCTTTTATTATAAATGTCTGGAAACCGTCCCGGCATCCCTTGCTGTTGTTCTGCTGTTTCAGTTCATCTGGATTGACACCCTGTTTGAAACCATTCTATACCGGAAACTGCCGTCAAAAAGAAAACTCGCAGCTGTAGCAATCCTGATCGCAGGATCACTGCTTGCTGCGGGTGTAATCAATTCTGGCGAAACGATTCAGCTGGGAGCCGGCATTATCTGGGGCCTGCTCTCCGCCGTTTCTTATGCTGCAATGATCCTGTTCAGCGGGACTGTGGGTGTCGGCATCCCGCCGGTTGAAAAAAGCACCATCATGACCACCGGCGGATTTATACTGATCATGATCTGCTATCCGCCGGAATTTCTTGCAGCACCCATGCACTATCTTCCGATGCTGCCGCTTACGATCATCCTCGGCATTCTCGGAATCGCCCTCCCGCCCTTTCTCTACGCGGTCGGAATGCCTCACACCGGCCCGGCACTGGGCAGCATTCTGTCATCCTCAGAACTTCCGGTTTCCATGCTCATGGCATTTTTTATTCTCCATGAATCCGTTGCCCCGCTTCAGTGGGCCGGCATGGCACTGATTCTGATCGGAATTATTCTGCCGAATACGCAGGCGGTGAAAGAAGCGCTGCGGCGGAAATGATAAAAAGTTCAGCCATTCCGGCACTGAAGCGCCGGGCGGATGCCCGGGAATCTTGTCGTCGTCTGACGTAAAGACGATAAAAACTGACCTGTCACACCTCCTGATGTGACAGGTCAGTTACCCGGCAGTATGGTTTCCGTCCGCTGGGTCAGATCAAATATGACCAAATCCGAAATCATCCATCATCTTTATCATTAATGTAAATAAAACTCTTTTGTACATTCTACACAGCTTTTTCTTTCCGGATCACATCGACAGTTGAATCATACACATCCTCGATCGTATGCCGGCTGAGTTCCGTCTCAAATTTCTCCTGAATTTCTTCCAGTGTCTGATTCAGGCTCTGATGAATATTCCGGCCAACCGGACACAGCGGATTTGGATTTTCATGAAAGTGGAACAGTTCTTTCTGGCTGCCGGTTTCCACTGCGCGGTAAATGTCCAGGAATGTGATCTGATCCAGCGGACGGGTAATTTTGGCGCCGCTCTTTCCCTGACGGCTTTCGATGATCCCCGCCTCTCTGAGATTAGACATGAGATTCCGGATAATTACCGGGTTGCTGCCCACACTCGCGGCAAGAAATTTACTGGTTATCTCGTAATCATCCGAAAAATAGGTTATTGCGGTCAGAATGTGAATTGCGATTGTGAATTTGGTTGATATCTGCATAAACCCTCCATTTCTCCTGCAGATGGAATATCTTTAATTATCCAAGCAGATGCTCATAGATTTCCCGGTCACTGTCCTTAAAGACATTGAAGATCACTTTCTGAAGCGGCGCATCCGGGTGGTCATCCAGCCATTTCCGTACCGTCGTTACCGCAATCTCTGCGGCCTCCTTCTTCGGAAACATAAACACACCGGTAGAAATGCAGCAGAAGGCCGCGTTTCTGCAGCTGTGAGCGGATGCTGCTTCAAGGCATGACCGGTAGCAGGATGCCAGCTGACTTCTGTGTCTTGCTGTAAGCGGTCCCTGCACGATCGGTCCGACCGTATGCAGAACATATTTTGCCGGGAGGTTATATCCGGAAGTGACCTTGCACTCTCCGGTTCTCTCATCGTGTCCCTGCCTGCGCATCATATTATAACAGGCCAGACGCATCTGTACACCCGCCATTGTATGTTCGATGTTATCGATGCAGTTGTGGTTCGGCTGAAAACATCCCAGCAGTTTGCTGTTGCAGGCATTGGTAATGGCGTCTGCCGCCAGGCGGGTGATGTCCCCCTGCCAGATATAAAGCCGGGGATCAAGGGATGACGGGGTCAGCCCCTCCGGATCCACCTGGCCTTTTTCTTTTGTCCGCTGCTGAAGATAGGCGTTCTGCACCTTCAGAAATTCATCAGACGCCGGGCCTGGCATGCGGACGTTCATCAGCCCGCGGAGAAGCCAGCGCTGCCCCTGTTCATCTTCTGGAATTTCAACCTCTGCATATTCCGGCATCTCCTGCTGAAGCGCACGGATCAGCCAGATTCTTCTTTCTGTCTGTGTCATGTCCCTCTCCTTTCCTATCCTATGCCAGCAGGTCGCGGAGCACCCGGGCGATGTCTGCGTCCAGGCAGACGCTGCGGTTTGAGATCGCCTCACTGCAGGCGGCCTCTCCGTAATTCACGCAGGCATAGAACGCATTCTTGTTCTTCATCGTATACTGCCAGAACGGGAACTTGATAATCACCGGCGTGTTCATGCCAACCCCGAGTTCGAGATAAAGCACATGCAGGTTCCTGTGTCTTCTGAGGAAATCCTCATAGCGGTCTGCCGCACGGTGCCATCCCTCATCCTCAACAAAAGCGGAGTCGACACGCAGGTTCGTGGTCAGCGGACTTCCGTCTTCCGGGCTTCTTGGAATCAGTTCCGTCGGAATTTCCATCTTCAGCGGCTGGTCCTCCGGCAGCTGGAAGAATCCGTCACTTCCGTGGACGAATCCCTGTGCTTCCATGGTCTTCTCCACCCATTCCTGATTATCATAGGTCTTTCCGTTTCTTCCGTCCTCCGTCTGGAAGAGGCCGTAATCGCCCTGCGTGTAGAACAGACGCTTCTTATCGAATCCGGCTTTCTGGAAGCAGTGGTCGACATTGGTGGTCAGGACAAAATAATCCTTATCAAGAACGAGCCTGTGCAGGTTGTCGTACACGTCGGATGGGATCTTCACATAACGGTTGAAGTAAATCGCCCGGCTCCACCAGGCCCAGAAAATCTCCGGCCGCTCGAATGGATAGAATCCTCCGGAATACATATCCCGGATTCCATACCGCTCATGGAAATCCCGGAAATATTTCATAAACCGCTCTCCTCCGTAAGTAAACCCTGCCGACGTGGAAAGGCCCGCTCCCGCACCGATTACCACAGCATCTGCCTTTTCCAGCTGCTCCTTCAAGAGCGCAATCTGCTGCTCGTACGAGCGCTTATCTGTTGTTACTGTTCTTCCCCCTGTAAAAAGCTCTTCAAACATCACCGCACTTCCTTTCTGATTTTGGTGCTGGTCCGGATTCCGCGCAATCGGGCGCCATTCCAGACAGGCCGCAGCCTTCAGCCTTTTCCACCGCTTTTTCCTGCTGGTTATTCTCCATCAGGATTTATTGCTTTATATATCTTATGATTGTAATATATATTATTACATAATGCTTGTCAAGCGGTTTGTTACAAGTTTTTGGAGACTTCGCTATCATGATTCCACGTGCCGACGTGAATCTTGTTGTCGTCTGACGAATAGGAATAGACGACAAGAAAAAAGCCGGGAAAAGGCTCTTATAAGCAGATTTCCCGACTTTTTTCCATATATTTATTCATGCTGTTGCATGAATACCGGCTTCCAGACTCTTCCGTTTTATTTTCCACTTTACTCTTCATCAAAGTGTTTTTTGGCGAAGCCCATTCTCTGAACGAGTTCCATCGTGCCCAGGTAGTTTCCTTCTTTATCGCGGACGGCCATGTAGCGGATCAGCACAGGCTCGCCTGCGCGGCTGTTCCAGACTTCTACGGAATCTTCTTTTCCATCGCGGAATTCCTGCAGGATCATTCTGACCATCGGCTCGATTTTTGGCGGATGGCAGGAGAAAACTTCACGGTCCAGGGCCATCAGCGGACGCTTGAACAGCTTTGGCTCGCCGTTATCGTTGAAGTAGCGGTTGATGTTCTGATCATCGATAAAGGTAATTTCCATCGGGATCGTATTCAGCATGGCTTCAAGCTGATCCCTGTTCATGTGACCGGAACCGAAAACGATTTCCTGATCTGAGCCTTTCGCCTCTGCACCCTTAGCCGCAGCCAGCTCCTCGCCTGTCTTCTGACCGTTATAGGATGCGGCGGTCAGCACCTTATCTTCGCTGACAGCCTCTTGCCAGACCGGTGCTTCATTGATCAGGCAGAGCTCGTAGTCCTGGTGGTCTCTTGCGATCTGCTTCCACTCTTCCTCAGAGAATAACTTGGCGCAGAGCGGGAACAGAATGTTTTCTTCTTTATAGACCATCTCTTCTGCGCGGGTCAGAACAGCATCCATGCGGGAATTCCAGGCCTTGTCGCGGATCATGGAAGAATCGCGCTGAAGGTCTTCTGCCAGGACTTTCAGATCGTCACGGATTTCATCGTCCACACTCCACATGACATCGGACGGGCCGGAGAATTCATATTTATTCTTCAGAAGCGGATACAGAAGATCGCCCTTCTTCGCGTAATGCAGCGCAATCTGGCGGGTGCGGTCAAGCTGAGCCGGCACGTCCTCGCCGGATTTCATCGCGGCACGCAGATTTTTCAGCTGACTGCTGATGGCGTCGTTTTCCAGTCTCAGAATCTGCAGCGGATGGCCTTCCGTCTCGCAGAGCTTGTGGTATTTCTCATCGGCGCCGTCCTGACGGTGCAGCGGCGCCGGTTTTTTATTCTGGCCCTGAAGGGACGCCTGCACGGCTTTCTCCGCATTGGCAATCTGCTCCGTTCTGGTTGCGCCGTGGAAGAGCGCGGAATGCACGTCGCACAGTCTCTGGACATCCGTGACCGGAACACCGGAGGAAATCAGTGTCTGCTCAGCCTTTGCGATTTCAGCCGCATCGACGTCCTTAAAGTTCTTTACGAAATCTTCCCTTACCTTCTCCAGGTCTTCGCCCTCGCTGAGTCTTTTTACGTAACCGGCCAGCTTTGCTTCCCGCTCTGTAACCGTTCCGCTGCTTTTCTGAGCGGGAGCCTGTGAAATATCGTCACTGTCCTGATGAGGATAGGGTCTGAAGCCCTCCGGAAGGCCCACCAGAGTAAATCCCGCTTTCTGCAGAACCGAAACAACATAATGAAAATCAATATCCTTGATCTCTGCTCCCTTCGGAATCGTCATCATCCGGCCCACCGTATTCAGCGCCGCCTTCTTCGTGATCTCCGTGAAGCCGAGGGCCGCCATAAGTTCAGCCAGCTCCGGATATTCCGTTACCAGTTCATAAACACTTTTCTTTAAATCTAAAATTCTGCTCATCGTACTCTTCCTTTCTTGCGGTTTCTATTTTGTCTGCCGGCGGATCCTCCGCCCTGCGTCTTTTCATCTCTTACGGTAATTACTATACCCAATAAGAAAGAAAGATTCCGTGGTAATGACCACGGAATCCTGAACATCTCAAGAAACTTTTATTTTCAACTGGCAGGAACGCACCATGCTGATGGTCAGTTCATACTGCTGATAAACCCTCATTCTGCAGCTTATTACTGATTTCACGAAAGTGATCCATCCGGCGTTTTTCGGCAGGCGTTAATTCCCTTGCCTTTTCTTTTTTGTCCGGGTTCATGCGTCAACCTCTGAGAAATCAAGCGGCTGGGCGATAAAAAATGCGGATGCGAGGCGGCGGAGATATTCCGGGTCCCGGGCGCCTGCAGTTTCATAAGCGGAGTGCATGGCCAGCTGCGGAAGGCCGATATCCGCAGTGCGCATGGAAACGTGTGCCTGGGAAATGTTTCCCAGCGTGGACCCGCCCGGCATGTCGGAGCGGTTAGTGAAGACCTGCACCGGAATGCCCTGCTGTTCGCAGAGGAGTTTCACGTAAGCACCGGAAAATCCGTCGGTCGTGTATTTCTGGCTGGCGTCATACTTCAGCACAATGCCGTGATTCATGCGGGGACGGTTCACCGGGTCCGCCTTTTCTGCGTGGTTCGGGTGGACGGCGTGGGCATTGTCGCAGGACAGCATGAGGCTGGCGGCCGCGGCAGCCAGGAACTCGTCACGGGAACAGCCGCAGGCTTCTGCGATTCTCGTCATGACATCCTGCAGGAAGGTCGAGTCCGCGCCCTGGGCCGTTCCGCTTCCGACTTCTTCATTGTCGAACACCGCATGCATGCGGACCACGTCTTCCAGATCCTTTTCCGCAGCGTCCGTAAATCCCAGCAGCGTCGTGAAACAACACTCCAGATCGTCCAGTCTTCCTGAAGAGATGAACTCCTGATTCTCTCCCCAGACGATCGGCTTCATCCTGTTATAGACAAAAATATCCCCGCCAAGGATGTCTTCTGCCGGAAGGCCGGCTTCTTCTGCCAGAAGCGCCTTTACCTTTCCTTCCGCCGCTTCATCTTCACGGCCTTTCTCCCCAAATGAGGAAACTACAGGAAGCATGTCGGTCTGCAGGTTCAGCGACTGTCCCTGGTTCACCTTCCGGTCCATGTGAATCGCCAGAGACGGAATCATCAGAAGGTCGCGGTCGATATTTACCAGTTTTTCGCGGAGGCCGCCATCTTCCCGGACAAAAATCCGCCCGGCAAGGGAAAGAGGCCGGTCGAGCCAGCTCCGGATAATCATGCCCCCATAACGCTCCACGTTCAACTTAATGTAGGCGCCGGATGCCTGCATCTCAGGATCCGCCTTCAGCTTGAAGCATGGCGAGTCGCTGTGACTTGCGGTAACGCGGAAACTGCGCGGCTTTTTCTCCGGCATCCGGAAAGAAATTACCGAAGAATGATTCCGGATGACATAGTAGCGGCCGCCGGGCTGCAGGGCCCACGGACGAGTTTCCTGCAGACGGATAAAGCCCCGCTCTTTCAGCTCATTCCTTACGGTTTCAACGGCATGAAAAGCTGTCGGACTCTGCTGAATCATCTGTAGAATGCGTTCTGTTGTTTCTGTCATTATTTTCTTATCTCCATTCTGAATCGATTATCGCCGCTTCTTTTCATCTTTCTGCGGAATGTTGTCCTGATTGAAATATCAGCGGCTCCGACAGCAAATCCTTAAATCGGTACAGATGTCCGGACGCTGCTCAGCCAGCATTCCGTGCATTAACTAATTGTCCAGCTCCAGCAGATGGTACTCTCCACCGTTCTCCAGGTTTTTCCAGATAAAGGTCTCATTTTCCAGCGTCATATAGCTGTTCGGGCTGCCGTCCTTAGGAATGGAAACAGATCCCGGATTCAGGTAAATATTATCCTGTCCAAAATCTTCCCAGGCCGGAACATGGGTATGCCCGCAGAGCATGATGTCCCCTTTCTGAAATGGCAGCGGGTTATGCTGATTATAATGATGGCCGTGAGATGCATAAATCAGATGACTGCCGGCTGAAAATACTGCATATTCTGCCATGATCGGAAATTCCAGCACCATCTGATCCACTTCCGTGTCGCAGTTTCCGCGGACAGCGAATATCTTTGATTTCTGCTCATTCAGCATCGCAAATACTTCTTTCGGTGCGTAGTCCTTCGGGAGATCGTTGCGCGGACCGTGATAGAGAATGTCGCCAAGTAAAAGAAGCCGGTCTGCCCCTTCCTCTTTAAATGCTTCCATCAGCATTCTGCAGTAATACGCGGATCCATGTATATCTGAGGCAATCATTAGTTTCATAAATTAATATATTCCTTTCTCCAGCACAGCCTTGACCCTCTTTCTGAGCTCCGGCACAACATCTTCCTCAAACCACGGATTTTTCTTTAGCCAGATGTTATTCAGCGGGCTCGGGTGAACGATCGGGAAAAATTCCGGAAGGTAATCGCGAAAAGCTTTTACAGTTTCCGTCAGGTTTTTCTGCTCTCTTCTTTTCAGATAGTAGTGTGTGGAATAGCCGCCGCTCAGAATGGTCAGGCCGATTTCCGGCATTTCACTGCGCAGCGCCTTATGATACTCTTTTGCGATGAAGGGACGCGGCGGCAGGTCGCCGGTTTTGGCTTTTCCCGGATAATAGAAATCCATTGGCATGATGGCGACTTTCTCGGAATAGAATACATCCCGGCTGATTCCCATCCAGTCCATCAGACGTTCGCCGGATTTATCATTAAATGGAATTCCTGTCTCCTCAACCTTTTTCCCCGGCGCCTGGCCGATAATCAGGATGCGGGCCTTGGGACTGATCTGGAATATCGGTGAGATTCCCCTCTCTGTATAGGACTGATTCCGTTCATCTTCCTTTAATTTCTCTACGATTTCATCTAAACTGTTCACCATTTACCTCCTCGGATTTTCCTAAATCAGTTTTTTCAGCGCCTCGCTGTCTGCGATATAAATCCGTTTATCTTTAAGCTTGATCAGACCGTCATCCCTCATTTTCATCAGCTCGCGGGAAAGCGACGGCCTGGCGACATTGAGGTACTCTGCCATTCTCTCGCGATTCATCGCTACCGGAGTCTCAGCGCTTCCATGCGTCCAGATCACCAGCATCTTCGCGATTTTCTGACGGATGGATCCCCCGCTCATAATCTCCAGCCGTTCATCCTGCTGCTTGGTTTTCCATGCGAACACATATAGCATATTCGAAATCAATTTAGAGTGATAACTGCACGCATTCACACAGGTATGCATCAGAAAGTCCCCCGGCAGCTGAATCAGCTTCGATTTCCGTACCGCCTGCGCATAACAGGAATACTCCGGTTCCCGCAGGAACAGATCTTCCGCTCCCAGTATATCACCGGAATTTGAAAATGACGCGATAATCTCTCGCCTCCCGCCTGAACTGTCTCTTCCGAGAAAGACAGAACCGCTCACAAGCAGGAACATTTTCTGCGGCGTCTCATTTTCCGAGAAAATAAATTCTCCCTTCTCATAGGTCACGATTTCCGCCCCGCTGCAGTTGAAACAATTCCAGATATCATCCGGAGTCATTTCCCGGAAGAGTGTACAAGATGTAAGCTTTTCCGCAGCTTCACGATGCAATTTTGCCAGAACTTTCTTCATATAACCTTCCCATAGACAAAAGGCAGACGAGCAAGGGGGGCCGTCCGTCTGCCTGAAAAAATATAAATGCTTAACCGCATTTCTGATTTCATGCACCAGAAACCAGGTGATTAAACACATATACGCCTGTTAACTTGAATGGGCTGTTCCGGCCACATACGACGAGCCCGGAAAACCTCTTAAATAACCTACTCTTCTCTTTCTGAGAAACGGAACATGGAGTGACGCAGCTCATTGGTCTGGTCGTAGCGCTTTCCTCCCCAATACAGACGTCCCTGAATCTCGCACTTCGGATTTGGTGTAACATCTCTCATGATGTACTTCAGGAACTCCTCGAAACCTGTACGGTCAACAATGTAGCCGATATGCTCCTTGCTCTCTACAGCATCTCTGTCCAGATATTTATCAAGGTAATCATAAACATTTACAATGATCTTCTTAACCGTATCGTGGTCTGCCCACTTCATGAAGTCTTCTGCAAGACGCGGATTCTTCTTTCCGGTACGGCCCAGCAGAACGACGCGGAAATATTCTTCCTTGCTTCTGGTCCAGGCTCTGGTCGGGCAGTAATTAATGCAGACGCCGCAGCCGATGCATTTATTCGTATCACGCTCGATCTTTCCGTTGACAACCTTCAGAGCACCGACAGAACGTTTCTTGCAGTATTTCACACACTGCTCGCAGCCGACGCAGCGGTCCCTGTTGTACTGCGGTTCCGTCTGACCCATGATGCCGAAGTCGTTCAGGCGGACATGGGCACAGTCATTGGAGCATCCAGTAAACGCAATCTTTACATGGTGATCATTCGGGAAAATTGCCTTATCGATTTCCTGTGCGAATGCCTTGGTATCGTAGCATCCGAACGGGCAGAGTTTCTTACCCGGGCAGGCAACGACATTTCTGGTTCCTGAAGCCGGATATCCGCCCTCATACTCTTCCTGATTAACACCGCTGTTTTCAATGATTTGCTGCAATGCCTTGTTCACTTCATCGACATCTTCCAGAGAAATTCCCGGGATTTCGAAGCCCTGACGGTTGGTAAGGTTGACCATTCCCTGACCGTATTTCTTTGCAATATCTACGACACGCTGAAGGGATTCTACGTCGATCTCTCCGCCAGGACAGCGGACACGGGATGCCGTCTCGCCTCTGACCTTAGAATAGCGGTAGGCATTCTTCTTCAGCTGCTTCATATTGAAATCTCTAGTATTGGTTTCCAATGAATTCACCGCCTTTCCAATTAGTCGACAAGAGTCTTATGCTCAGTGTAGCGGAATACTGGTCCGTCGATGCAGACATACTTATCGTTGATTCTGCAGTGTCCGCACTTTCCCATGCCGCAGCACATTCTTCTGGAATCAGAAATCCAAACATTGTCTTCTTTTAATCCGAGTTTTACGAGTTCGATAATAGAAAACTTAATCATCGGCGGCGGTCCGACAACGATCGCTTTGCAGGAATCGATGTCGCGGATCGGGACATCCGGAATGTATTTTGTTACCATTCCGACATTGCCTTCATATCCTTCCGGCGCACCGTCTACGGTCAGTGTAAGGTCAATGATATCCTTCCACTCTTCAAAGTCCTTCTTAAACATGATCTCGCCCGGATTCTTGAAGCCGGCGATGAAATGGGTATCCTCCGGGTGATCGGTCTTGCAGAGATACTGTACAACGCCTCTGACCGGGGAAACAGCGGTTCCTCCAGCAACGATGATCATTTCACCCTTTGCGTAATCCTCTACATCAAAACCGTTTCCGTAAGGTCCTCTGATAAAGAGTGAATCTCCTGCTTTATAGTTATCAAACAGATAGTCTGTTACCTTTCCAACTCTTCGGATCGTCAGATCGACAAAATCATCGCCAATTCCGCTGACGGAAATCGGTGACTCTCCAACCTTCGGAATCGAAACCTGGAAAAACTGACCCGGCTTGACCGGTCCGACATAAGTGAAGCGGAAGGTCCACTCCTCAGGGGTATGCTTAATGATGTCCTGAATCTTCGAAGGCATCGGGATATATTCATTCTTGCCCGGCATTTATTCCACCTCCAGTTCTTTTACACGCTTGTTCAGCTTATTAATACAATTTGCAAAGGAGATGTACTCCGGACATACGCTGTCGCAGCGTCCGCATCCCACGCACATGTCATAGCCGAAACGCTTTCTGAAATCATAGACCTTATGAAGAACCTTAAATCTCATTCTTTCTCCGTTGGCCTTTCTGAACTGCAGGCCTCCGGCAACATCCGTGTATCCGTCTACCATGCAGGACGCATTGACTCTTCTGCGCTCTCCGACCTTTCCGTTATCTGTATAGAACAGATCCTGAATCGTAAAGCAGGTGCAGGTAGGACACACGAAATTGCAGCGTCCGCAGTTGATGCAGCGCTTGCTGTACTCATCCCACATTTCATCGTGGAAAATGCTCAGCGGAACTTCTTCCGGCCGTTCAACATGATATTCAGTTTCTGTTACGAACTGAGGAGTTACTTCTTTCTGGCTATCCGCGTGATCACGGAAAACAGACTCTAACTCTTGCTCTTTTACGTCTGTGTAAACTTTGTCCCCGATCACATCCATCGAGAATACATAGTCTTCTGTCTTATTAGCTCCCATGTCCACGCAGAAGCTGTTCTCACAAGCCTTTCCGCATCCGATCAGCGCGAACTTTACACGCTCTCTAAGGCGTTCGTAGAAATAATCCTTATCCGGTCCATTGTCCAGATACATCTGGTCCAGTCTCTTTACGGCGTGGATGTCGCAGCTTCTCAGCAGTACAATGACTGGAGCCGCGTCATACTCTGACTCCCTGATCTGATCCTCTGTAAAGAAAAACATCGTTTCAGAAAGCGGGATCAGGACATCTTTAAAAGAATAATCCGACCGGACATCCAGTTCCATGTCCTCCAGCCGGTCCACATAATCATAACGGACAACATCGGTATCAGCGAATCTGCCTTCTCCGACTTTTCTGACCGGCGCAAAAATCCGGTACTTTCCTCGCAGAGCCTCCAACGCCTGGTCGAAGCCCTCCCTGGTTAATACATAGCCCATTGAAAATCCTCCCGGTATATTTACCGTAACATAGAAATACCGTTCACTTGCTCACTGATTGTTATCATTATAGCAATGTACTTACAGATATTTCTGTCACAAATGTTACGGATTTTCATGAATACAAGAAAAATATCTGTAAAGGTCCTGTAATTTTGCTGAAATGCATTTTCCCTCCAGCGCACGCTCCATCTTAGACAAAATAACCCCGGCAAGATAAAAACTCCTGTGTTCATCCAGCTGAATGGATGTTCACAGGAGTTACTCTTTCTGTATAGACTGTTTCAAATGCCCAGTTGTCCTTTACACGGTCACTGCCGCATCGATATCCGGTGTGATCGTAATGGAATACTCCGGATACTTCTCTGATATTTCCTGGTAGAGAATTTTCAGGCCCTCATTCCGGTCGATATCAAAATTCAGGACCGCATCGAAGCGGATTTTCTTCTCCTCGTCATCGAGGTAGAAACCATGGAACTGCACGACCCAGTCGTGTGCCATAACTATACAGCGGATATCATGTTCCATGTCCGCTGCCTTTCCGCCTCTGGTGTTATAGGAATGGACACCGACACCGGCGAGAATTACGCCCGTTTCTTTATAGACCTTAGTCTCCAGTTTCCGGGTAATTGCGTCAACCTGAGCTACGGTCATGGTATCCGGAAGTTCCAGATGTACGGAAGCCAGATTCTTATCCGGACCATAGTTATATAATATCAGATCGTATGCACCTCTGACCTGCGGCTCAGCATTCAGGACCGCCTTTACTCTATCTGTCATAGACTTATCTGCACGAGTTCCAATGATTTCATTCAGAGTTTCCATCATCATTTCAATTCCGGATTTAATGATCACGATGGAAATCACGGCACCAACGTAAGCTTCCAGGGAAATTCCCGTAAATTTGTAAATCAATGCCGATGCCAGAACAGACAGTGAAAGCACGGCATCAAACGCTGCGTCTGAACCGGAAGCGATCAGCGCACCGGAATTCACCTTATTTCCCTGCGCTTTGACATAGCGGCCGAGAATCATCTTTACCAGTACCGCAACGGCAATGATTACCAATGCCGTCATGCTGTAGCTGGCTCTCACCGGATGGATGATCTTTTTTACGGATTCTACTGCGGAAGTGATGCCGGCATAAAGAACAAGGCCGGAAACAATCATGGCGCTTAAATATTCAATTCTTCCATATCCCAGAGGATGCTTCTTATCCGGAAGCCGGGAAGCGAGTTTAGTTCCCACGATTGTAATAATTGATGACAGCGCATCAGAAAGATTATTCACCGCATCCAGGATAACCGCAATGGAATTCGATGCCAGTCCTACCGCCGCCTTAAAACCCGCCAGAAATACATTAGCCAGTATGCCAATGACACTCGTTTTTACGATTACTTTTTCCCGCCGTTCATTATCCATTTTCAGCTTCCTTTCCGAACTCTCCGGAATCGCTCCATGGCTCCTCACATGATGAAAAAATGTCCATACCTGAATGCATGGACTAAGGCTCCTGACAAAGTATCTGATTCAGAAACCAAAAGTTATTATACATTGCGCGCAATTTAATGTCAAGCGATGAATATTAGTATGATGGTGTCAAGAGGTAGCGGGAGTTTTTCTTGACAGATCCCCAAGTTTTCTTGAACTGTACGCAGCCGGTGCCTGGAACCGGGGTTTACACCTATAACACCGCAAACACCACTCTCTTACTGATATCCTCCTTTTCCTTCGGATCTGGTTCAGCTGCGATTCCGCCGAACGGCAGCGGCAGCCTTGTCTTACACATCATCCTTTTTCTTTTTGCCAGATTGAATTCTATGATACAATGAATTCATGCATATAAGTGAAAGGAGATTCTGAAATGAAACCAAGTGAACGCTTCTAACAGAAGGCGATGCCCGTCTGGAAAACTTATTTTGATCATCCGTTTGTTCGCGGGATCGGCGATGGAAACTCGACCAGATCCTCTTGGATTGCAGCTACTACGAATATCAGTTCTGGGATATGGCCTGGTCCATGGGAAAGACCTATACTCCGGTGATCCGCTGATCCCCTCGGGCAAAACGAGACAGGCAAGGAAATGCCCCCTGCGTGCAGCCCCTTGCCACATTCTCTTTTTGTCCCGCCCGACAAAATCTACAGCAGCAAGGAGAAAATTTAACCACTATGAAAACATTACAAGACACCTGCAAACTCGCCGTCGTACAGGCCTCCCCGGTCTTATTCAATAAAGAAGAGAGTCTTCAGAAAGCGCTGCGCCTACTGCATGAGGCGGCAGAGAACGGCGCGGAACTCATCGTATTCCCAGAGCTGTTTATTCCCGGCTATCCGTTCGGAATGACGTTCGGGTTCCGGGTCGGATGCAGACAGGAAGACGGCCGCAAAGACTGGAAACGCTATTACGACCAGTCCCTCACCCTAGACGGCCCGGAAGTCCGCCAGCTTGCTGACGCGGCAAAATCACTCGGTGTTTTCTTAAGCATCGGCTATTCCGAACGCGATGCCGTCACCGGCACCCTGTATAACTCTAATCTAATGATCAACCCGGATGGAAACGTTATGAACCACCGGAAACTCAAGCCAACGGGAAGCGAACGCGTGGTCTGGGGCGACGCGGACCGAGACTATTTTCCAGTTATGGACACGCCGTGGGGACCTATGGGCAATCTGATCTGCTGGGAAAGCTACATGCCGCTGGCCAGAACGGCGCTCTACCAGAAAGGGATTTCCCTGTACATTTCTCCGAACACCAACGACAATCCGGAATGGCAGGACACCATCCGGCATATCGCGATTGAAGGAAAATGCTACTTTATCAATGCGGATATGCTGATCCGAAAAACGGATTACCCTGATAACCTGTATGCAGCGGAAGAAATCGCGGCCCTTCCTGAGATCGTCTGCCGCGGCGGAAGCTGCGTCATCGATCCGTTCGGACATGCGGTGACGGACGTGGTCTGGGACCGGGAAGAGATCCTCTATGCCGATCTGGATATGCAGAAAGTCCCGGCCAGTCGCATGGAACACGATCCATGCGGACATTACAGCCGCCCGGACGTGCTGGAACTGACGGTGCATGAGAAATAAAAGGGCCTCACAGTTCCCTTCCGCAGCCTACGCATCGTAGAGAAGGTACTCTCTCGGAGACCGGGTCTATATATCTTACAGTCTTTCAGATTATGGAATCAGGAACATCCGCCATAAACCAGTCCGGTTCGTGAGAAAAAATCACCCCTACTGCCTGAAGGTATGCGTAGATAATTGTAGAACCGACGAATTTCATGCCGCGCTTTTTCAGATCTTTAGAGATGGCATCGGAAAGTGCGGAAGTGGTAATATATGCTTTTCTTTACATTCTCTTCGTAAGGCAGCCGGCACAGATTCTCATCCATGCCGGCTGTTGTTCCATACCGTAATCTGACTGAATCGAACTGAACTAGTACAATCCATATTATTCCTGCTGCTTGCTGGAGCTTTTCCAAATCCGTCACAGGAATCGCTAATGCTTTCTGCATAAGCCAGATTCAGCACTTTTCTCCGCATATGCATTTTCCATCGACAGCGTGGTGCTCGACCGCTATTTCCAAATGGCTGAGTCGACATTTAATTTCACCGCCGCGATGGCCTTTCCCGCAGTTGCGTGGTCATGGTCCGCTTTCCTGACGTACACCGTGCCGGACAGTTTACGGAAGTTGTCAACGCTTCGCTCCTTCAGATCCTCTTCATCTACAGTCAGAACCCAGGTTCCCGTCGCACCGGCGGCAACCTCATCCGCTCCTTCGTCATTGACATCTACTCGCGTTTTATCTGCGTAGAATCGTCCCTCATCCAGCTCGATTCGCTCTGAACGGCTGTTTTTTACCTGCAGAATGACGCGATATTCCTTACCGTCCTCATCGCTGCCGGTCTTCGCGCTGATAAACTGGATCTTCACCTTGTGATTATTATACAGCACCGCATTTGCCTTTGTGTCCGCGGTAATCGCTGACGTTTGTTCTGTCTTCTGATCAGAAGACGTCTGCGCATCATCTGCATCGGTTTCATCACTATCCTCAGAATGCAGAGTGTAAGAGGCCGCGGACTTGCGTTCCATTCTTTCCTCATGCAGCTCAACCGCGCCCCAGACCAGAGCAATTGCAAGCGCCAGAATCACCGCAGCGACGATCCATTTTACTTTTCCCGGATTTTTACCAGGATCCGTACCCTGCTCCTCCTTTGCGGCGATCACCTGATCTCCGTTCATGTATATTTTCAACCGATCTCCGATTTTCGGATCTGCATAGTTAACTGCATCTTCAGGAATCTCCCGAAAAGTTCCGTCCTCCATGCCTACAGTGATTATTCCGTTTTCGATTTTAATAATTCTACCCATCTTTTCCTCCTTAGCTTATCATGTCATCTCCTTTATACGATCATAATCATCGCAATATTCATAATTTTCTATGTGTATATAACAGTGATGAACCCTGTCTCAGTAAGATTACTATACCCTAAAACAGGCCCATCACACACGATCCCCTGTAAATATTTCTGTTCCGTCAATTATTTTCTACACTCTGTTAAATTTATTCCTTGCCGCACCACATTCAGGCGTTAACTTTTTGTCTGAAAACACAACTACCCGGCCTTATTCCGCAAGTCTCTGTTTCAGCTGAAGCACCCGCTTCTCGATTTCCCGGATGACAGAGATAAACGCCTCGTCGCTCTTCCCTGTAGGATCGTCCAAGTTCCAATTCTCATCGAACGCGCGGCCGATGTACGGGCATCCGACATCACAGCCCATAGAAATGGCGATATCCGGCTCTGGGATCTGGTTGAACGTCTTGCTGTACTGGTCCTTTTCCATATCGATACCAGAGAACCAGTCCTGCTTTCAGTGTGATGCTTTTATTATGAATAAAAGTGTTCTCTTGCCCGTCTTCCAGCTGAATACGGCTCACCGATCCTTCTACATACCTGAAATGCTGATCCCGGTTCTGATAATGAAAGCTGATCATCTTAAACTCACCCTGACTAACCGCCAGATCCGTCAACGTCAGATAATCGTTGCGCTCAATCATCCCGTAAAACGTCCCTCCGCTCAGCTCCATAAACTGAGCCTCATCCGCGCAGGCATACATCCCCGGTATCTTATCATTGATAAACAGGATCTTCTCAGAATGGTCAGCGGTGATCAGACAAACACCGCCCGCGAGCCCGTCATAATACTTATGGAGTTCCTTAAATTAATATTCCAATGGTGGGTAAATATTATCCAATCAATAAATTTAACAGTAGTTTTCCAGAAATTCCGCTGCCGGAATCGGACGGGAATAGTAATAGCCCTGGAAATAGTCACATCCGAGCATGCGCAGGGTCTCTGCCATATACGAATCCTCGACACCTTCTGCAACAACAGTCAAGTTCATTTCATGGCAAGCTGCGATGATGTGCGGCAGAATACTGTCCGGACTTTTGAAATAATTCCAGACCATTTTTCGATCCAACTTGATGCTCATGAACGGATTCTCCTTGAGACGGTCAAGATTTGACGAGAAACTGCCAAAATCATCCAGCACAAAGGAAACGCCTTCCTCCTGAAGCCGCGCCATGTGTTTATGAAGAAGCGAAACATCGGTCAACGCTTTCTCGGTGACTTCCAGGTACACCGTTCTTGCGTCCAGATTCTGTGCGTGAATAATCTTCAGAAAACGGTCGGCCAGAGAATCGTCCATGCACTGAATCGGAGACAAATTGACATTAATCCATTCCAGCCGACTGAGTTTCACCCGTTCCGACGCAATGAACGCACACGCTTTCCGGAACATCTGCTCACCAAGAGGAATGATAATCCCATTCTGCTCCGCCGCCGGAATAAACTCATCTGGATAAACAATCTCTCCGTTAAAATCGACCAGCCGTGCCAGGGCTTCACACCCCACAACTTCCTCATTCTCTGCGCACACAATCGGCTGAAGATACATCTGGAGACGATGTTCATCTACCGCACTGTTCAGAACCTTTCGAACCACTGTTTTTCGCCTGTATTCACGCAGCGTCTGTTCATTAATCACAGCAATCCTCGGTGACACCATCCTCCTGACCTGTTCGAATGCATAACGAATGGAACCCGTCACCGTTTCCTCATCCGGCAGAATACAGTCCCTCTCCAGCCTGATCATTCCCACAGACAAACTTAAATCTGCATGCTCATCCATCCAGCGACGCGTAAATCTCGATGCAATTCTCTCAAGAACAACCTCTTCATCGAACCTGTTGAAGGACTGCACGACAAAATGTCCCGTACCAAGGTAGAACACATTCAGTCCCCGGCAGCACTGGTTGAGATACCGCCCAATCATCTTCAGCCCGGCTTCAAACTGTCTATCTCCGTAAATGTACCGCATTTCACTGTAATTCCGGACTACGATCCCCACAAGTGATCCGCGATGGATCTTCTTTCGGAAATACTCCTTCTGCACCAATTTCCAGCCCGCATAATTAAACACATCCAGCCTGGAATCCATAAACGACTCCGGATTCAGATATCCAAGATAAATCAGCACTGTCGAGAACACACAAAACAGACTCATTGCCGGAACCTCGGGAAAGGCCATCCGCGTGGACACCCCCAGTGCAAGAGCCGCAGTATACACATAGCCAGTCGTCCGGTCTCGTCCGCCCCCATGCTCCGCCCGGCGTTCTAACATTACCAGCATCAAAAAAAGACAATACAGAAGCTGCCAGCTCAGCACATCATACAACGGACCATGTACAACCCCATATTCCGTAATTGAGAAGATCCATCCTGTAAATGGACTTATCACGACCAACAGCTCCATCACAATCATCGGAGCATAAACAGCAAGCCAGTATGACAGAGAGTTTTTCCTCCAGACTTCACAGAGGGCAGCCGTAAATTCCAAGAACATAAACCCCCTCAGAATAAACACCAAATAATACATTACATTGCATACTGCAATGAGCCAGACCGCCTGACGATCCCAGTGATCATTCACACCGCGCGCCAGAGAATCTATCGCTATCGCAGCCAGATTCACGACCACCAGCAACAGGAACTCCCTGCTCACCCTGACCGGGAGCCTTTTCCGCGACAAAAATAACAGTAAGATAAACGCTTGGATAATCATGGCTAGAGCCAAATAATCAAACTTTAATATCACCCTCTCAATCCCTTTCTCCATTCAAATAAATGACAGACTTTAATACCGGGCAGACGCTGCCTGTTCCATATTTACATTTGGAATGTGTCCGAATAATCAAATATTAAAAACCAGCTATTCCCATCCGTTCTTCGTTTCATCCTGTTTTACATGTCATCAAAACTGGAACATGAATTATATTCTACTATTCCCCTGATTAAGATTCAAGTCTGTTCCCGCTTTCCCGTCCGTGGCGCTTGTATACACCAATCTTCCTTGTTCATGGTTTTTGTCCCCCTTTGAAGGATATAATATATCAGACCGGAAATAATAATATCAGATATACTTCTGATTGGTTACGTCGAAAACGCCCCTGGTGGTTATCCGCAGCTCCGGTATCACTGGCAGACTGAGAAAACTCAGAGTCATAAAGGGATCGATGGCCGGATTTACCCCGAGAGACTTCGCTGCCGCCTTGGCAGACTCCAACTCTCGTTCCACCGCCTCAAGCGGCTCATCAGACATGAGTCCCGCGATTCCCAGCTTAACTTCTCCCAGGATCTCTCCGTCATTTTCAACAACGATCCCTCCGCGGTTTTCCGTGAGCCTGTTTACAGCCATTGCCATATCCCGATCGCTGGTTCCTATCACAATGATGTTGTGGGAATCATGGGAAAAACTCGTGGCAACCGCCCCGGATCTCAGTCCGTACCCCCGGAGATAGCCAATGCCGAAGTGGCCGCTGCCGCGGTGCCTTTCGATTACTGCTACTTTCAGGATATCATTTTCGACCTGTATCCTGTCAGAGAAGCCCTGACGGGTCGTGCGTATTTCTCCGTCCACCGTGCCTATAACCGCTCTCGTCTTGCTGTCCCGGAAGTCGTCTTCCTGGAAAAACTGATTCCGAAAGGTGTCATGGGCAGCATCATTCAGGCTTTTGCGGATGACCGGAGGGGTGATTTCCACGAGCTGGGTCCTTCCTTCGTTCGCCCGGCTGCCCATGCCGGATTCATCAAATACGAGCTGCCCATTTTTAAAGACCTGAACAACATGGAAGTCGTCAAGATCATCGACCACCGTAAGATCTGCCCGATATCCAGGGGCAATAGCTCCTCTGTCACAGAGCCGGAAATGACGGGCCGTGTTGAAGCTCCCTGCTTTAATGGCCTGTATTGGATCCACTCCTGCTGCCACCGAACGCCTGATAAGCTCATCAATGTGACCTTTTCTGAGAAGATCTGACGGATGCTTATCGTCTGAACAGAACATGCAGTGGTCTGCGCAGCCAGTGGTGAGCAGAGGAATCAGCGCGTCCAGATTATGCGCGGCAGTACCCTCGCGGATCATCACCATCTGACCGCGCTCTATTTTTTCCATCGCCTCTTCAACGTCTGAGCACTCGTGGTCGGTAGAAATCCCGGCAGCGATATATGCATTCAGCTCCTTCCCTTTAAGACTCGGGGCATGACCGTCGATCATCCTTCCGCCAGCCTCCGCATCAAGCAGCTTGCGAAGGCATTCTTCATTTCCTTTTACCACTCCGAAAAAGTCCATCATCTCCGCCAGTCCCAGGACTCTCGGATCACTGTAGTATCTGGCGATATCACGGCTGCTGAGGCATGCCCCGGATTCATCCATCGGAGTGGCGGGAACACAGGACGGAAGCATGAAAAAAACATCCAGCGGCAGACCGCATGTGGCTTCCATCATGTAATCGATTCCGGCAGTTCCCATGACATTAGCGATTTCGTGAGGATCCGTGATCACTGCCGTAGTTCCATGGGGGATCACCGCTTTTGCAAATTCAACTGGTGCGGCCAGCGAGCTTTCAAGGTGGATATGCGCGTCGATCAGGCCGGGGCATATCACTTGCCCGGACATATCAATCTCTGTCCTGCCGTGATAACCGGTATCTCCCCCGGATGCGCCTGATCTTCCGGATCCGCCGATCCCGGCAATCACACCCTGAGTAATTGCAATATCACCTTTCTGCAGCTTCCCTGTAAATACATTTACAAAAACCGCATTCTTCAGCACCAGGTCTGCAGGCTCCCTGCCCGCTGCCACTTCGATAATCTTCTTCTTGATTTGAAAACTCTGATCCATAACCAATCCCCTGTAATTTTTCCTGTTAAAAACTCTGATGTTATTTGGTGCTAACTGAAAACTATATAATCTTCCCTTCCAGGCAATCACACTCGTGCTGGATGATTTCTGCCGTCCAGCCAGTGAACTCCTGTGTGTGCTCCTTCATCTCTGTATCCTGAAAACGGACGCGGATCGTCTGAAAACGTCTGGTTTTACGCGTCCCGGTCAGCGACAGACAGCCTTCTTCTGCCTCATACTCGCCGCGCCGCTCCAGAATGACCGGGTTCAACATCACCAGAGCCATCATTCCCATGGAAACGATGATCATCCGTTTCAGCTCCCCGATCATATTCGCCGCCATACCGACACACTCCTCCCGGTGTGCGGCCAGCGTATCCCGAAGATCCTGCGCAGTCTGCAGGTCACTTGCAGTCGCCGGCTCCGATTTCTGACTGAGGAATAAGATATCTTTTACGATTGGTCTGATCATGGTGTAGTCCTCCTGATCATATTCAGCTTGTTTCAACATTGTAGATAATTACCGGTCAGACATATTTCATCTTGATCTATATCAAATCCCTGAACGTACAAAAGATAGTTACATAGTGATTCGATCAATTGGCGAAGCACATTTATTTCATGAAAAATCGATAAATATCTTCCTGGACCATTATCGTAATACGCTTGGCCTTTTTCTATCTGTGAATCTTCAATACATGAATTTTTCAGAGCCTTATCAAGATTTCTTTCTGCTTCTGCACTACATCTGATAATTGAATGTTCATCTACATACTCAAATAACTCATCGTAACTTTGCACAAAGTGATCCACATTATAACGTGCATATTGGTAATAATCCAAGCCTGTAATTTCAGAATAAATCCTTAAAACGAACATTTTATCATTTATTTCTTTGCATAAGTGTTTTATCTGAGAGTCATTATTACTCATTATAATATGGTCCCTGGCAATGTTCTGATTTTTATAGCAATAAACATCTCCCTGTTTTTCATATCCAAAATCATCAAGTAACATAATTATTACCTTAACATTTTGATCATTTTGTTCTATTCCCAGAAACTGCATTAATTGATCTAAATTCCATGACATCTTTTTTGTAATCGCTTCTTTAACCACTTCGTATGGAACGGGAATAAGGTTGCTTTGATCACTTACATCACTATTCACTTTTTTCTTGCAAAAGCATTTTTTTATCGTCCTTACAATTATTACGCCCAGTTGAACACATCCTGCAATATTATTAATAGCATCTAAGTATGGAATACCATGCTGAACCCAAGATAGAATATTGTCAAGAATGCTAACACCGAAGCCTGCACCACAATGATTCCTTATATTTACTTTGATAATAGCTCCATTCTCGCAACCATTCATATTATAAAAATCTTTGATTGAGACTTCACTGTAAGGAACCATCCATTCAATATGATTGTTTTTTATAATATAAGGAAAGACATCTGCATTTCGCATTATACTATCCAAATTATTATACGAATCGAAAGTTATCGTGTAAAGCTCTTTATTTTCAATAGTTTGAAAAGCTTTATTACAAATATCAATTACTTTTTCTTCTGTCGATTGATAATATACTGGGACGGTTTTATCTTCTCGATTTAGTTCCGACATCCCTAAGCAAACATTTATTATTCCTGGCATTTGTTTCTCTCATTCATCCTTATTATTCTCAAGTTCTGAAAAATCTATACCATATCGATCTTCAAGATATTCCAATACCTGTATGATTCCATTACCAATATACAATTTATTAGCTCCAAATCTATATCGTAATGTTCTAATATATTTGGGGTTTGATATAGGTGCAATACGTCTCGTCTTTGAACTATCAGTGTCGCTGATATTATAAGTAACTGGATACCGATAATCACAGCCATATTCATTTGTCCATCCATTATATGAATCATCATTGCTGCATTGATCACCAATGATACTCTCTAAACGACAAATCAGTTCCATTGTCTTCTTATTAATCTCCATAGAATCATAACTCCTTCCTCATGAATCATAATTGCATTTATAGAATTGGATGGCAATATACGGCAATTATCTCAAATCATTGATCTTTTTCCTTCTGCACATTGCCATCCTATTAAACAGCCAACCCCATAAACACAACAACAGCTCCACATAACATAGTATCTATACTATATGCCAATTATACTATCTCGCTTATTTCATCACTTTTTCCATCAATGACTTGTAGCTATCTACAACATCATATACGACACTGTCATTCGATATTGCCTTGAAGTGCTCTCTGGCGCAGTGAATCTTGGACTCCTCAATTAATCGAAGCTGCATCGACGACATCGAGCCCTTCGTCTCCGCTACAAAATAAATGTGTTTGACGGAGCCTTCATAAAAAGCGATCGCCCAGTCTGGATTGTAATGCCCTACCGGAGTGGAAATGTAGAATCCATCTGGCAGTTTCACGTAGACTGCAACATCCGTACTCGTATCGAGCTGCGATGCGAAGTCGCGCTCGTTCGTCGAGTCGTAGACGATATGGTCGTACAGGTGCTTCTTAGCTTTCATGGCGTTTGTGCCAAGCTTGCCCTTGATGGTCGGCTCGGTGAAGACGTCTGTGCCGTAGTGGTCATCCATCACACTGTAGGTGATATGCTCGATAATTGCAGTCGCTTTTTCGTCATTGATCAGCTGCGATGCCTTAAGGATAAACTCCTCCGGATTGTACTTGAACTGGTCGAACGTAGCCTTATTAATGCCGGTCAGAATCTGAATGACAGCCTTCCGGGTAAGCCCAGTAGATTCCACAATCCTTCCAACAAGATCATACGTTACGCTCTTGCTGGCTACGATCGCCTGCTTTGTTCCGAAAGTAGATGAAGCATCCCTGGCAAATGCCTGGCCGGATCGCAGCTGCTCCTTCGATTTGATCTCCGCCATCGAGCCGGATTCAATCTTGAAATAAATCTTCGCCACGCGTAGCTTGCTGTCGAGGGCTGTGATTGATTTGCGGATAAGCTCATCCGTATCAAAATCCACCACATAAACGGATTTCGCATTGATTCTTGACCAGAGAGCCTTGAACTCCTTACTGTTCAGTTTTTCTTCATCCACCTTGAGTTCCACATTGTTGCTGCGGGCATTTTCAGGTGACATTGCCTTGGCATCATAGATGGAGTCAACAATATCTACGACTGCTGCCTCGAATCCTTTGACTTCCTCAGCCATCTTCAGAGCGCCATTTGCCTTGTCCTCATAGTACTTGTCTGTGAGGATTCCTTTCCGATCCACATAGCGATTGACGGTCATTTCGTACATAATTGCTGAAGCCGTATCAGAATCAATCGTCATCTCATTGCCATGGTCGTCCGTGACAACACGGTTCAGAAACAGATCCCTTGTGACCGCACGAGGCCTATCGATGATGTCTTCTGCAATTTCAGACTGCAGGCCCTTAGCAAAGCTTTCATAGCTTTCGCTCGCAATAACGGTCAGCACATTAACGTTCTGTACATCATTTCCAAGAACGCTTGCATCCTGACGCTCACCATCCTGATTAACGGCAAGACGCATGCCGCGTCCTACTTCCTGACGTTTGCGAACCTCACTGCTTGACGATTTCAGTGTACAAATCTGAAAGACGTTCGGATTGTCCCATCCTTCTCGCAGCGCAGAATGAGAGAAAATGAATCGCACGGGCGAACGCTTCGGATCGCGGTCAAGCAACAATTCCTTGTTCTTCATGATTAAATCGTAGGCATCTATATCGTCTGAAGTTTTCTCTTTCTTCTTTACTTTTCCATTAATCATATGTCCTTTTTTATCAATTGAAAAATATCCTGCATGAGTCTTTTCTACAGGAATTGAATCCAGATACTTTATATATTCATCATCTTCAAACTCCCGTTGCATATTCTTGACCACATCCGCATATTCCTGCTCGAACATGTCGGCAAAGATACCATTCTGAGGCTGTCCGTTCTTATCGTATACACGATAGTGATCTACCTCGTCAATGAAAAACAGCGAAAGTACCTTTATGCCCTTATTGAACAGCTCACGCTCGCGTTCGATATGCGAGAGGATAGTTTCCCTTATCTGAATGCGGCGTAACTGGTTCTCGTCGACCTTCCCAATCACATCTCCAGCATACAGTTTGATACCGTTGAGGAACTCGATAGAGTCGTCTCTGCCGTCGATGCGCTTGACCACGAATCCGTCCCGGTACTCGGGCAGCTCGCCGGAATGGTCGAAGAGGTTGTAGCCCTCCGTCACTGTGGCACTCATTGGCTTGATTCTGGATGCGCGCTTGCAGTCGAACTGTATGGTTGCCGTCGGAGCTGATTTGGAAAGGTTCAGCCCTTCCAGATAAACGAAACTTTCTGTGGCTGTTGTACCACTTTCTGTGATGCCCTTGACAGCGATCTTCTTTACGAGCTTCTTGTTGTAGGCATCCATCGCGTCGAGCCGGTAAATCAGGTTGTAGTACTCCCTCGGTGTGGCAGAATAACGCAGAGTCAGAAGCGGATGGAATTCCTTCAAACGTTTCTTCGTCTGCTTTCCTTCGACAGACTGCGGCTCGTCGATAATCAGAACCGGATTCGTCTTGGCGATGATATCGATCGGTCGGCGGGAACGGAACTCGTCGAGCTTCATGTAAATGCGTCGCGCGTCCTTTCCACGGGCGTTAAACGCCTGCGAGTTGATAATCATCACATTGATGGAGCTGTCGGAGGCAAAACAGTCTATCTCAGTAAGCTGAGAGGAGTTGTAGATGAAAAAGCGTATCTTCTTCCCGTATTCCTCGGCAAAGTGATCCTGTGTCACCTGAAACGACTTGTAAACGCCCTCACGGATGGCGATAGACGGCACGACCACGATGAACTTCGTCCAACCGTATGCCTTATTCAGCTCGTACATGGTCTTGATGTAGGTATAAGTTTTTCCGACGCCAGTCTCCATCTCGATGGTCAGATTGTATTTGCCCTCGAGCGACTTTGACGGCTCGATCTGCCCGTCACGCTGGATCTTCCGAATATGCTCAAGTATCTGTCCGTCGGACAGTTCTGGCACGATCTTTGCGTTCGACCAGCCCGTGAAGTCATCATCCTCGTTCATGCCGAGCTGGTAGGTTCCGGTTCCTCTATCCATCATGTAAGTGGGCGTGAGGTATGGCTGCCCGGCAAAAACATCCACGACGGCTTTGGCGGCGTCAGCCTGAAACTTTTGATGCTTGAATTGCAGCTTCATTCTGCCACCTCCTTAAATGACCTTGACTCTTGTATCCGGCGCAAGCAGCTTGAAAATCTCGCCGACATTGATCTTTTCCGGGCTGCTGGCGAAGCTAGAGTCACGGAACACGGCACGTAACGGCTGACGTTTGGCAATGGTCTTGATAACCGACTCCGGCACGTTTTCATCAAAGCATGCAATCAGATCCCCATCGTTATAGGTATGCACCATGCAGCCGTCAATTGTTTCCGAAGTGTAAGGAAGTGACAGAGGAAGTCCCCAATCAAGCAGGCATCCAAATAAAAGGTCAAGATCGGTTCGATCAGGCTTCACGTTAGACTCAAGCCTAGAAACAAGATCCTGCGTATAATCCCCTGCCGCATAGTAAACATCATTCATGTTTGTATCGTCGAGCTTCAGGACACGGAAGCCGTCGTCAAACGTTGCGTCAGGATTGTCCTCGTGAATCTTCTTTGCAGCGCGACGGATACGCTCCTTACCAATCTCGCAGATATTATGAGGTTTATCTATGCTATCAAGTAATGCTATTGCATTTTTAGCCACCTTTTTACTGCGCTCTGCAGTCGACTTCGATGGATCAATAGTTTCCGGTAATTGCACGAGAATAAACTTGCGTCTCTTATTCTGATGGAGATTTGCCAGAAATACAGCATGCGCTGTTGTAGCGGAACCTGAAAAGAAGTCCATGACAATATCTCCGTCATCAGTACCACACATCTCAATTAACCTTTGAATGATTTCTTCATCCTTTGGATTCTCGAAAACTTTATCTCCCATCAGCGTTGCCAAACGTTTAGATGAAGCTCTTCCATCTTTATAAAAGACACTATAAGGAACCGTATATTCTCTATCCTTCAAATATGATTTTAATGTTGGAACGTATGTTTCGTTTTTTCCGAAATCAACCCTGCCTTGTTTAATCCACTCATGCATGGTTTTCTCATTAGTCAACCAGCCTCGAGATGGAATTTTAACTGGCTTACCAGTTACTGGATGTAACAAGTTATATTTGGGACCGCCCCCACCTGGCCATGAAATATTATCTGAAAAATAAATTCCTCTTTCATCCACCTTGTTATAATGCGCATGTTCTTTGGCCGGCGAACTATCTGGAAGGTTTTTATACCAATTTCTTAATTCGTTTTTTATTCTCTCGTAATCTGTGCCATAGAGTTTTTTTAGTGAATCAAATTCGGCATATATGTCATTTAGACCTTCCTTTCTTTCGCGCCAAACGATATTGTGATCTTTTATGAACTGAGCATCTTTAAAATAGCAAAAGATATACTCATGCGAGACAGATATGTATTTTGAATCATTTTTTCTTCCGGCACTCCATACTAACTGAGCGATAAAATTTGACTCTCCAAAGACTTCATCACATATTAATTTGAGGGTGCCGCTTTCATTCTCATCAATTGAAATGAAGATAACGCCATCGGATGTAAGAAAATTCCGGGCCACTAACAGTCGTGAATAAACCATCGAGCACCAATCCGAATGAAAACGCCCATTGGAGTCTGTGTTTTTAAACATTCGGTTACCTTCTTCATCCACTTGGCCGGACTCATCTGCATATTCTTCGCTGGATACTTTGAAGTCGTCGTTGTAGATAAAGTCATTGCCCGTGTTGTAGGGAGGATCGATGTATATCATCTTGACCTTGCCGAGATAGCTTTCCTGCAGGAGCTTGAGCACTTCGAGATTGTCTCCCTCGATATAGAGGTTCTCAGTCGTGTCCCAGTTGACGCTATCTTCTTTCACCGGGCGGAGTGTTTTACGAATAGGACGGTTCGCCTCCACGATGGACGCCTTCTTCCCTACCCAGGTAAATTCATAAGCCTCATCGCCGTCAATTACAGAGTCAGAAAGCATCTGCTTTAACAGCTCAAAATTAATTGCTTTCTTCAGATGTCCGTCCTCGTCTCGCGCCTCGGTGACGCAGTTTGGGAACAGCGCGGCTATCTTCGCGACGTTTTCCTGCTGGATGTCTTCTGACTCCATTCTCATCTTATCCATTGTTCTTTTCCTCCTGCTTGTTACGGTTTTTATAAGCCTGTCGAATCTTGTCAAATTCCTCTTCGTTATTCTCTAACTCCTTGAGTTTCTCTCGAAGAAACTCAAGTGCAAAATTTGAAAATTTATGTGTTTTACCGTTTCTTGAAACTGTTATCTCCAGGTGATACTTTTTCGATTCTTTCATCTTGAAGTACCAAATAAGGGCATAAAGATCCTGAGTAGTAATTCCAAGTTTCTGTGCCATCTGCTTTTGAATATATGGATGTGTATCATCAGGATTACCTTCAGGAACTGGAACCTCTTCAGCAAGGTCAATATTGCCAGTAACCTTGATAACAGGGATTCCGTCAGTTTCAGTAAAACTGCCTTCCTTGATATATTTTGCCTTTCTCAACACCTGTGTAACGAGTCTACGGTCAAATGCAACATCGACTCCATAAGGAGTTGAAAAATGGCCGTTGCTATAATTGACTATGCCGAGATTTGCTGTGCCACTTTTACGTATTACTTCCAGCACCTTCAATAGATTCTTGCGCTCACGAGTTATACGCTCTGAAATGATTTTCTCCATTTCAGCAGGCTTTATTTTCCCATTTCTTGCCCGATATCTATAAAATACGTCTCCGGCGGTTATACTTTCGCGACTATGGTCTTTGAGCGCAATAACTGGCTTAATATCGGATTCATAAGCGTATATCCAGCCAACTTTTTTACACTCTGTTACAGGCACGCCATTCTCGTCGACCTTTTCAACATCAATATCAAATGTACCTGTTTCCCAGTCTATGGCGGGAGCAAAATATGAATTAATGGTTTCTGTTAACTTTTCCTGTTTTAGATTTTCCAAGTTGTTATTCTTCAACCCCAGTATGCTTCTCGGAGAATCCTCGATACCGAAAATAATGTATCCACCTGTATTATTAGCAAAGGCAGCCATGGTTTTTGCATATGCAGCTGCGCTCCCCATGTTGAACGACTTCTTGAATTCCACAGTATTGCTTTCACGACTCCTGAGTTTTCCATCTGACGTCCTGCGAGAAAGGATTTTCATTACTTCTTGTTCATGTTCATCCATTCAAATCCTCCAATTCCTTCCTGAGCTTCTTGAGTTCCGTATTCATTTCCATCTGCCGGTTCAGCTGCTTTTCCTTTCGGATCTTTGCCTGCAGCTTGTTTATCTGCTTCTGCAAAGCATCTCTACGGTCGTCCCTTGCAACTGATTCCTTCAGTGATTCCTGCGGCGTAGTGGCCTGCAGAACGTCTCCTGCAATTTGCCGTACGAAGTTCTCGTAGACAGCATCAATATTCAATCCTTCCAAATGCACCGGAAGCTCCGTCTCCGGTAGCCACTCAGTCTGATAGTATCTGTCAACCTTGAACACAGCTTTGCCACTGCCTGCGGCTTCCTTGTAACCCATCACAGCTTTGTATTTTCCGTCGTACTCAAGTACAAAGAGAATATGATACGGGATCTCCCGGTCAATCTGCTTCAGCACATTCTCATCGAGTGTTTCCTGATTGAGCCGGATATGGAATACTTCTATCTCAGTGACATTCTTTCCTTCTGCCAGATTGACAGTTGACGGCGCGATTTTATTCGCCCAGTAAATAATTCGTATCTGGTCGACAAAGCTCCGCTTGAGTGTCGGGCTGACGGTCAGGTTATCATAAAACTTCTGTTTCGGAATTCGCTTGTTAAACTCCGTAGATTTCGGCAATCCCAGCATTGGCTCCTCCTTTACATTACCACGAGGAAGGTCACCAGCTCGAAGTCGTCGATACCTTTCACTTCTGAAAGCAGGGCGGATGTGCCGCCGCTCTTGAAGAGGCTGTCGATGTCGCTTTCCTCCTTGGTATCTATGATTGAATTGATGGCATCGGACAGCAGCGCTGACATTTCACTCATGTTCCTGCCATCATCGGTTTCTTTATTAAAACGGTCGTAGACCTCTGCAATCGGTTCAGCCTTTCCACGACACAGAAGCCTCATATCATCAAGCAGCTTCTTCGGATTCAGATAGTCGCAGACGACTTCACCTTCCAGACTGATATAGACCATGTAGAACGGGTGAATGCGATTCAGACTGTCAATGTTCACACCGTTGTTGCGATTCTTCAATACAAAAAGCACTCCTTCTGGCAGGTCTTCCGTCTTCTTCACCACGGAATGAAGACCGAATGGCATGTGGTCGAGATCCGGATGCGTTTTGATGTATTCGAGAAGATCAAGTCTGAATTCATTAAGACCGAGATCCATGATGGATATCCCGCCTGACATGTCTTCCAGATCCACCACTTCGGTCTGCAGCTTCTTAAGCTGCTCGCGGCGATATTCCAGGTCTCCTTTCTCTTCCGGGCTGATAGGATTGTCGTCACCAGTAGAAGTCAGAACGGATATTTTCATCCTTGTTTCAACACGGGCTTTCAGATTAATGTACTCGTCAAGCGTCAGATCTGGCCAGAAGTTCACGAGCTGGATCTGCTTGTTCTTGCTGCCGATACGGTCGATACGTCCGAATCGCTGGATAATACGAACTGGATTCCAGTGAATGTCGTAGTTGACGCAGTAGTCGCAGTCCTGCAGGTTCTGGCCTTCGGAGATGCAGTCGGTTGCGATCAAGATATCGATGTCCTTTTTGCTCTCCGGCATAAGGACATCTCGGTCCTTGGAAACCGGCGAGAAGCATGTGAGGATGTTGTTGAACGTCGCCTTGAAGTCCTTCAGCGTGGTTCTGCCGTCGACCGTGCCGCTGATCATGCCACTGTTGAGGCCGTACTTGTCCATGACGTAACGGCTGACATTATCGTACAGGTACTCTGCCGTGTCGGAGAACGCTGTGAAGACCAGCACCTTCCTGTTGCCTGGATTGATCGGATTCTCGATCTTCTGTGAGATGAGCTTGTAGAGCTCCTGCAGCTTCGTGTCATGTTCCGGCGTAATATCCGCAATCATGAGAATCAGAAGTTCGAGCGTATCCGCATCTTTTTGCAGCACGTCCTTCCAGCTCTTGTAATCCATATCGGCAAGGTCAATTTTTACTTTACGTCCAACGGTGAAGTAGTCGGTGTTCTGGTCCGCCATGTCGAAGTCATCGGAATCAGCTTCATACATGTCGATGTTTGCTTCTCCATATTTCTCGTACTGAGTGATTCCCTCGATTGTCTCCATAATGAATTTGCGGATGCGTTCCAGTGTAAGCCGGAAGGATGAGACCGAGCTTTCCAGCCGCTTGAGGAGATTGACACTCATCAGCCTGCGGATACCTTCTTCACGTCCAGACTGCGTCAGATTGTTTCCCTTGTGATGTGTCAGATCAATATATTTCTGCATCTTGCTCGGGAAGATATAGGCAGAAGGCGTGTAAATCTCCAGCTGAAGCTGAGAAAGCTGTTCATATATTTCGTTGTAGTTGATGGCGCTCGGAAGATCCGTCAGGCTCGGCCTAAGTGAGATTGGTTTGCGCCGTTCCGGGAACTTGCCGATCTTCTCCGTGTTGTAGTATTTCTCGATATGTTTTCGTGACCGTGCAATAGTTACAGAGTCGAGCACTTCAAAGAAATCAAAGTCCAGTCGGCGCAGCAGGTTATCCGTTGTCCGTTCCTCAGCTGGGAGCTTGCTCCAAGCGTTGAATGAGGTCTGGGCCTGACGGAATATCTCGTCAATTGACTTTGACGTATTCAACTTCTCATCCATCAGCTCCGGCGTTCCTTCATATGCGAGAGCAAGTTGATTCTTGAGGTCGTTAAACCGGTTATTGACAGGAGTTGCTGACAGCATGAGTACTTTCGTCTTCACTCCAGCGCGCACAACTTTGTTCAGAAGTTTTAGATAGCGGTTTTCCTTCTGGTCCTCGCCGGAAAGTTCTCCGCCGTTTCGGAAGTTATGTGACTCGTCAATAACTACAAGATCATAGTTTCCCCAGTTGAGCCGGTCGAGATCAAGACCGTTTGATGTGCCGTGATCGCGCGAAAGATCGGTATGGAAAAGAACATCATAGCGGAGTCTGTCTGCAGCGATGGGATTGTTGACGTAGTTATCTTTATATGTATTCCAGTTTTCTGCCAGCTTCTTCGGGCAAAGTACAAGGACAGATTTATTTCTGTTTTCATAGTATTTAATGACAGCGAGAGCCGTGAAGGTTTTACCAAGACCGACACTGTCGGCCAGAATGCAGCCGTTGTACTTTTCGAGTTTGTTGATAATGGCAAGCGCTGCGTCTTTCTGGAAGTCATAGAGCATATTCCAGATTTTGCTGTTCTTAAAACCTGTCGCTTCGTTAGGCAGTACGTCCTCAGATACATCCTCCAGGAACTCACTGAACACGTTGTAGAGCGTGATGAAATAAATCAATTCAGGAGAATTCTCATTATAAGCAGTCGTAATGTTTTCCAGAACAACATCAGTGACGTCCTGCAGCTTTTCTTTATCGTTCCAAAGAGAATCGAAGACCTGCAAGTACTGCGCCGCGAATGGAGTCTCGAGGCTGTTCACCATATTGTAGCTATTGTTGCCGCGTTCACATCCAATATCTACCGTCGTGAATCCGTTCAAAGGCATGTAAGCTGTTTTTTCAGTTCCGGAGTCGGTAACCATGAATCCCGCCATGTTCTCGGTGGTTGTATTTGATTTAAATGTGGCCTTTCTCCTGATCCAGTCGGCGCACTCTTTTGCGATTGCCTTCTGCGTCATTTCATTACGCAGCTTAATTTCAAATTCCGTGCCGTAAAGACTCTGCTCACGAGTGAGCCGAGGAATGTAAAACTCGCGCTTTTGCTTTTTCGCTTTCTCTGTTACAAAGGTCGGCGATGTGAAGATGAAGCGGAACTCATCAATGCTTTCGAGCTGCTTCTTCAATTCACTATAGGCATACATAGAAAAGCAAGCCGCTGCCACGGAAACCTTACTATTCCGCTTTATCGTTTTTTTCATGTCGTCTCGAACGATACTCGTGACATTATCAAACACCTTCATAATAAACGACTCCAATCAACAGTACATTATTTCTATCTCACATATACTTATACTCATCAAGCATGCAGATCTATTTCAATTTTTTCTGTATCGTTCTAGCCTTAACTGTATGACAACCCAAAAAGGCATCAGAAGCCCCAGTCTCGTCCGCACGGTATGAAATATCAAATCACCTCGCGCCGGCGTTGAGGCATCATACAGGTTCTCCTCTTTGCACGCAGTCCGGATCCGTTCAAACGTCCATCCCTTATCCAGCAGCTCTGCGGTCCGCTCCGCCTCATGCAGCCAGAACGACCACTTCACACCGCCAGCTGTATACTTTGTTTTCTACATCCCTGCCACCTTTATCTGTATAATATCCATAATATTATATTATACTTGGACCCGTATTTCTACAAGAAGACCTTTATGCACCTGAGGCTTCGCTGTCTGTTGACATTTTTCAATGTCGACGCATCTGTATACCAACCGCTCCCACCCCTGTTCACCATGCACTTCTTTTTCTCAAGTAATACATTGACATCCTCCATGTCTGCTCGCCCGCTGCAGCGTTCAGACAAAATCTTTCCCTACTCCGGCACGCTCATTTTCCTCACATCTACGCCTTCCATCTCCAAGAGTCTGATTTTACGTTCAATGCCGCCGGCGTATCCGGTCAGGCTTCCGCTGCTGCCGATCACGCGGTGGCACGGGATGAGGATGGAGATGGGATTGTGGCCGACGGCGCCGCCGACGGCCTGGGCGGACATGTGCGGAAGGCCCTGTTCGGAAGCGATCCTGGAGGCAATCTGACCGTAGGTCATGGTTGTCCCGTATGGGATGGTCAGCAGAATATCCCATACACTTTTCTGAAACGCAGTGCCCTTCGGATCAAGCGGCGGCAGGAATCCCGGCTCCTGTCCGCGGAAATACCGGTCGAGCCAGCGGCGGACCTCCTGAAATACCGGAAGAATATTTTCTTCTGTACATTCTTCATGTTCAGGATCCAGACCTGCGGCACAGTATTTCTGGCCGTCGAACCACAGACCGGTAACAGCGTTCCGGCTGCCTGCGATGATGATGCCGCCGAGAGGCGATGTATAGTGGCTGATGTACTCCATGATTTTCCCTCCTGCATCCATTCTGTTCCGCTTCATTGTTTTACAGAATCGTAACATAAAAACGGTCCTGAAAGAAGAGGGACTGTTGCATCAGCATGATTTTCCCGCTTCATGCTTCATGCAACAGTCCCCGATTAAGATTTATTCAAACCGCAGGGCGTCGATCGGGTTGAGGCGTGCGGCGCGGCTGGCCGGGTACCGGCAGTTTCAGAAACTCCGATGGATTTAATCTCTGACTTATAGTGTTTCTGAAGTGCACAGAGCATGTCGTCCGTCACCATGTCTTTTGCTTTCATAGTGACGCCGGAACCGGCCATCATGGAGCTGACGTCCATGGATGCGGCGTTTGCGTTATGTTTTGACTGAACCATAAAAGTGACGTTGTTTGCGCCAAGAGAACCCATGCTGCTCATAACAGATTTCTCCATGCCGCTTCCGATCTCTGAAATACGACTCGATGAACTGGGAAATCCCGTTGTGTGCTGTGAGCAGATATGGTCTTATCTGGCTGACTCTTCAGATCGTCTAGCAGGTTGTAAATCCGCTGCGCGACTCGCAGCATGGATTCCCTGCCGTCATAACTGTCAATGAAATTCTCTTTTGCAAGCCGAAAATCCAGTTCATCGCGCGGTGTCGATTCCCATTTTCCAAAATTCTGTTCCATCAGCTGTTCTTCCACTCGCATCGGAACACCCGTCATCTTTGCGATTTCTTCTGCTGTATCTCTGGCGCGGCTCAGCGGCAATGTCAAGATCTCGTCAATTGCGATTTCCCCGTCATCAATTTTGCTTCTCAGCAGCCGTCCGGTCATCGAACCGTTGCTCGTCAGATACTAGCCCGCCCACCCAGAATCTGCTACAATAATTCAATATACACCTGCCAACCCGATAACCAACCCGTTAGCAAACTTTATCACGTTTGGAGGATTACCATGATCAAAATTCTTTTCATCTGTCACGGAAACATCTGCCGTTCGCCGATGGCACAAGTATATATGCAGCACCTGGTCAACGACCGCGGCCTTGCCAGTCAGTTCCTCATCGATTCCGCCGCAACTACCACAGAAGAAATCTGGAACGGCCGCGGCAACCCCATCTATCCGCCTGCAATGGCTGAACTCAACCGTCACGGCCTGGGCGGAAAACTGGCCGACTCCCTGCGCGCATCACTTCTGACGAGAGAAGAAGGGCTGAAATTCGACTACCTCATCGGCATGGATCAAGAAAATATGCGCGGCATACGCCGCATTCTCAGAAACGAGGCCGCCGGAAAGCTCTCCCTGCTGCTGGACTACACCGACCACCCGCGTGATGTTGCAGACCCTTGGTACACCGGTAATTTTCAGAAAACATGGCAGGACATCGAGACCGGCTGCCAGGGACTGCTGGCTTACCTGAAGACCCGGGGACAGATCCAGTAGTTCATGCGGCAAAAAGCAGACATCTCAAGGAAATCTCCTTGTCTGTCTGTCATTCCGGCCTTTTTCAACTGTAGAACCGTCATTCAAACCGAATATTTCTTTATTTTACAGAACTGCGGTAGAAAGGAACTGCATATTCTTGATATCTTTCAGACAGGAGGTACTGAACAAGGAGCAACCCCCGGAATCCTTCTTGGATTTGCACTGCTGTTCTCCATAATGCTTTACTCTGAAAGCAAAAAATAATATAACTTGATTACAAAGAAGCATATATGATACCTTAAATATATCAATACACCATTTTTTCATCATGTGGAAGGAGACTTTCAGAATGTTAATTGATATAGAAACGGGAATTTATGCTTCTTTAACTCTTTATATATTTGTATTAATTATCAGATGTATGAAACATAAGCATCTTTCACGCTCACTCAACAAGAAACATGAACTGCTTGTATTTCTGGCATGGGTCTATTTTAGCGGATTAACCGTCTTGACACTACTCCCGATTCAATGCCCGCCAGCAAAACTGAATATCCCCATATCCTCAATGATTCAACTGAATCCATTATCAGCTTTATATCCATCACGTGGATTTAGTCTCCGGAATATACTCGGTAATATTATTCTCTTTCTGCCCTTGATTCCAATATTATCCATTGTCAGAAAAAGGATCTTTCGCCTCAGAAATGCTATCCTGATCTCACTCTTGTTTTCTTGTTCGATTGAGTTCATGCAGCTTTTGGAGAACATCAGCGGATTCTGTTCCTACTATTTCCGTCAGGTAGACTCCGCCGATGTGATACTAAATATCATCGGCGGAATACTCGGATTTTCATTATATTCATTATGGAAATCAAAATCAGAGCATTGACAATCTCTTTCTGTCGTGGACTCCTTAGACGATACATTGGGCATTACGCTAAGAATTGCTGGTCACTCTGTATCGACAGGGATGGACTCATGGGCAAGTTAGACGGCATGAACTTCCCTGTATTGCTTAGGAGTCAGGTAGTTGAGTGAATATGCCGGTCTCTCTTCGTTGAAAAAGGCGACATATTCATCTATTATAAGACCCGTGTCCAAAAATTAACCCCTCCGTGTCTAAAATAAGTTTACCCCTTCATTCTGTTGTCAAGTTTTTTAAATTTCTTGTTTTAAGCTGCTGTTTATCTGGATAATATTACAGCATGCTGATCTCAAAACATTGATTTTTCCAGGAAATATCGTCAATGCGGAATCCGTATTTTTTCAGCTCCTCCTTATGATACTGAAAACGGTGGTCGATCCTGACATCCGATACTTCTTCAGCCTTAGAAAACGTCATGACCTCATGCGGCCCGCAGTTTACCTGGATATATCTCCAAAGTGGATCATATTTACTCATTCTGTATGTTTTTCCTCCTTCGATATGTAAAAAACCATTCCTTTCATTTCTCTTCTATCTACAGCAGACTCAGCTGCTGCGGACCTCCTACGCGGTGTTCATCCAGATGCGGAAGTTTCTGATCCAAAAGTTCAGAGTAATTCTGCCCCTCCTCAATCCACCGGAATGCATCCTGCCTGGAAAACAGAAGCGGCATCCTGCCGTGAACATCCCGCACCGACGAATTTGCTTCACGGGTAATGACCACAAAGCGGAGCACATTCTGGATCATGCGGAATACTGCGCCCAGATAAATCACCGGTGCAGCTTCCCATGTGTAACGGACCTGCTCCTTCTCTTTTGTCCATTCATAGAAACCGGCAGCGGGAGCGATGCAGCGATGGTGCTGCAGAGCCTCCCGGAACATCGGTTTTTTATCGAGGGTTTCACTTCGTGCATTGATAATCAGACTCCCTTTTTCATGGGAATCTGGAAATCCCCAGCTCATCAGATCGCAGACGGTCCTGCCTTCAGAATCATACAGAACCGGAACGGACATTCCGGGAACGATATCAGCATTCCCGAATTGATCCGCACACAGCTGAGACAATGCGCCTCTGATCTCTGGAAAATCCGCTTCCATACCGCCAATAATTCCCTGATTTACGTAATATCTTCCGCACATCTTATTTCTCTTTCATCCATTTCTCCTGAAGATCAAGACAGAGGCGTGAGAAATTCCAGACAATCTGCCGCTCTTCCTCATCCAGTCTCCAGAGGACATCTTTCTTCATCGGCTCCGGCATTCCGAAGTACGGTTCGGCGATTGCTCCTGCCATGCAGGCAATCGTATCGCTGTCTCCTCCCAAGGAGACAGCCTTCCGGATGACATCTTCATAGCTGTTCCCTTCAAGAAATGCGATAATCGCTTCCGGAACGGACTTCTGACAGATTTCATAGAAGGCATATCCGGGACGGATTTCATCCAGCGTTCTTGTCAGATCGTAATCGAATTTTTCCGTGATGAACTTGCGGATGTGTTCTTTGTCTGAACCGGTGCGTGCAAGAAAAATTCCCGCTGCGATGGCCTGTGCTCCCTTGATTCCCTCAGGATGATTATGGGTCACATCTGCGGTGATTTCCGCTGCGTGAAGAGTCTCTTCCATCGTCGGATACAGCCAGCCGGCAGCGGAGACGCGCATCGCGCTTCCATTCCCGTAGCTGTTATAAGGCTTTGGATTGTATTCCTGCAGCCAGCGGATGAATGTTCCGCCGTATCCGGCGCCCGGGTGTTTTCTTCCAAGATCCTGCATGTCACGGACTATTGCGTGACGAAGGTCATCATCAGACTCACCGTAATGATCGGTCAGAGCTTTCGCCACTGCAAGAGACATAAAAGAATCATCCGTTGGTCTGGATTCTTCACTCAGCAGCGGAAAATTATAGTCATTCGTATTATTAAATTCATATACAGATCCGACAACATCTCCAAATATCGCTCCAAGCATTTATGTTTCCTCCTTAGATTATTTCATCATCACGTTACTACTCAGAAGTTTTTATGTAGCGGGTTCTTCTGCCCCGTCCTTCTTTTCGCAGGCTTCCGTCATCGACCATTCCTTTCAGCAGTCTCTCGGCTGAAGAAGAACTTGAGTCCGTAATTTTTTCTGCCTGCGCACGAGTAATACTATCGTTATGGTCGAGGCGGAGCATCACCTTTCTGTGACGATAGTCACCCGATGGGAAAGCTGCGAACACTGTTGCTGCCCCTTGATAAAAGAAAAAAGAAAGGGAGCATGATCTCTGCCCCCCTCCATTATCCAATGTGTAATTCCTTAGCAGCCTGATCCGTCAATGCTGCAGGCAGCTCCCTGCACTTCCTGCGGCTGTTCATCCACCGGGCGGGATCTGAGGCCTGCTTCTTCCGGCGTCAGTGTCACGAATCCATCTTCTGTGACAAAGCACGGAATTCCAACACTTCCGCTGTCTCTTACCTCATTAAATGCATCTTCTGAATCACGCAGGCTCAGGAACGCCTTCAGATTCTTTACATGCTCCCCGATGTCAATGAACTTGAACGACGGGTTATCAGATGCCTGTTCTTCAACATAAGTGCAGTCCGGGCAGGTTTTCATTCCATAAACCGTGATGACAGAATGGTCTTCCATGGCCGCATATTCCGCATTTTTCTCAAACAGATATGCCGCGAACGGGCAGAACGGTTTTACTCTGACCCCGGCAGCCTTTGCCGCCTCCATAACGCAGTCCACCAGCTTTCCGGCGATTCCCTGGCCGTTATAGTTGATGTCCGTCGCGGTGTGGCGGATAATCCAGAAGGACTTGAGTACGGCAACCTTACAGGTTCCTATGCACTTATCGCCATCGTATGCTGCGGCGCGGTTCTGATCATTTTCAAATCTGATGTCAATCATTATCTATATTCTCCTCTCCTGATCTGCGGCGGACATGGGCCGCTGCGGGAACTCCTTTTTTCATACAGTGTTTTTATGCCACAGGCGGAGTGTCAGCAAACATATTCCCTGCTGTTCTTCCCTCTTGCTTTCCCTGCCGTCCATCCGGCCAGCATCCCCGCTGCGGACATTCCTGTGCCGATAAGAAAATCCTTCCACTTCCTGCGTTTCTCCGGCTTCCTGAATTTCTCCAGCAGCTATTCCTGCCTCAGTTCCGGCTCCAGCGTAATAACCTCATCCAGAACATCCGAAGAATCCACTGTAATCTCAGATTCCTTCAATCTCTTAACACCCGGAATCACTTTCATGATATCCTGAATGGATTCCTGCACATCGTAGCCGCGCATTCCGTCTCTGAAATGCATCAGGATTTTCAGGCTCGGCGATTTCATCCTTGCGAGGATGGTTTTTGCCTGAGCAGAATCGATGGTGTAATAGCCTGCGCATGGGACCAGAAGAACATCGGCCTGCGAAAGCCGCTCATATTCTTCATCACTCGGAAGCCGTCCAAGATCGCCCAGGTGCGCAACAGTCAGCCCGCCTGCCTGAAGGAAGGTCATTCTGCAGAGTCCGCGCTTCTTTCCGTTAACATCGTCATGCGGCACCGTGATAAAGGACACCGGAAACGGCTCTGCCTTCCCAGTCAGCTGAACCATGCCTGCCGCATTGTGGTCGTGATGGTCATGGGAGCAGTACACCGCATCAGCCTCCAGGCCGCGTGGCATCAGCGTTCCCGGGACACTTCCGTCCTCATAGGGGTCCAGAATCACCGAAGCAGCGCCAGACCTGACCTTAAAACATGAATGTCCATAATATTTTATTGTAATCCCGCTCATCACTATGCACTCCTTTCTGAAATTTTACTCTTCCAGCTTCAGATGCTTCTGGGACACGACCTTCACTTTTCCGCCGCGCTCTGTGAAATAGTCTTTCAGATGAGCAGCAGCCTTGTTGGCGTCGTCGTACTGGTCCATATCTACATGGTTGTCGATGAAAGCGTCCCCGCCGCTTGCCAGAATCTGGTAATCTTTATTATAGCTGACCATGTAGTCGTAGGTTTTCCCGTTCAGCGTGCAGGCCCAGGACGTCCTTCCGGCCTCCTGATTATTCTGCGCACGGTTGTGAATTCCAACCGCAATTCCAGAGCAGAGTCCGATGATCAGCACCAGCAGAATAATTCCCGCCGCCTTCCAGAAGCGGTGCGCCCTGCGGTTCTTAATCGCCAGCTGTTCATTAATCCTGGAAAGCTGCTCCACCACCAGATCCGGCTGCGTACTTTCAATCTTATCCGCACCCAGAAGTTCAGAAACCTGCACATTAAAGATGTCCGCCATCTCGCTCAGCAGCTGCGCGTCCGGAACAGAATATCCCCGCTCCCATTTTGAGACCGTCTGCCGCGTCACATGCAACCTGGCCGCAAGCTCCTCCTGCGTAAATCCCTTGTTTTTTCTGATTGTCTTAATGTTTTCATTCAGCATATCTGCCATCCCCTTATTCATCATATTTTTCTGCAGAACCGGAAGCTCCTTAAACTCCGGCTCTCTTTCTTTTCATCCACAGAATAACGCAGAAGGACCCAGATCGCACGCAACGCATATTAACATGCGCATTTTCCAATGCTTTCAGCGATTTTCCACGGACAAAAGAAACACGCGCAAGGGGACAATGTTAATTTCTCGCGGCCGCCTCACGAAAGGCTTTGGCCGGAATCTGCGACTCGCAGGGAACCCTGGTCTGGCACTTTCCGCAGCCGTAGCGCGGAGCGTAGAGCTGCGCCGTCCGCGTCAGCCAGGGCCCGCAGATCGTATGATCCTTTCCCTTTTCCATCGTGATCGCTTCCGCCGGACAGCGCCTGACGCACGCCCCGCACATCACGCAGTAATCGTAAATGCCCTCATATATCCGCTCATCCGGCTCAATTATTTCAGAAATGATTATGCTGCTGAAACGCCCGGCTATTCCCTTCCGGGTAATGAGCCCCTTTGAAAGCCCAAAAGTTCCCAGTCCGGCCGCATACGCCGCATGGCGTTCCGACCAGTTGCTTCCGTATGTCTTTTCTGTAATCCCGGGGAAACCGTCCATGCCTTTTCCGCCCTTGATCGCATGAAATTTCGGATCAATTCCCGGCGCGCAGGCGGAAATCCCCAATTCCGTAAACCGATTCCGTACGGCTTCCGCAAAACGGCTGATAAGATCCTGTCCTTCGACTCTTCCGATCAGCCAGAGATCTGATGGAACCTCCCGGTCTTCCCGGTTGCTCTTCTTCACCGCATCAGAAAAAGGAAGAAAAATTGATACAACGGTTTCTGCATCGGAAAGCCATTCCTTCGGCCCCATAAACCAGGGTCCGATGACGCCTTCCTTTTTATATTCCCGAAACAGAGGATCGTCCGCCGACGCGAACCCGAGCAACGGCTCATCGAAAATCCGGGTCCCCAGAAGTTCAGGATTTTCCGTCATTTCTTCCGTAACCAGATTCCCCGGCGCATCATGATAACATGCCTGTATTTCTTTATAAATTTCATTTTTCTCCATCGAAACACTTCCTTTCAGGCTGGCCAGACTGTTCCTGCGGTCTCAGAGCCTGCCGGCCTGATGCTTCCTGTGACGTTATCCGTAATTTTATCATACCACAGGAGTTTTTTTCTTGCTGAGGATTTTCCGCTATTTTACCGCGATTAGAATACTAATAAAATAGCACAATGACATAAAGCGCTTTTGGTCACTAGCAGCGGGCCGTCAGGGACCAGCATCCTCTGACTGGCGCGGTCATCATAATAAAATACGGAGCCGCCGCCCGAAGTCAGTTTTCCTGACTTCGGGAAGCAGCCCCGATTTCCCGGATAAAGCAGTTTACCCCCTCACCGCGTCTCTGGAAGACAGCATGTAAGGAACGGAGACGAACAGAATTCCTCCGATCATGTTTCCGATGGTTACCCAGAGCAGGTTGTAGCCCGCGCCGAGCGCGTTTACGCCCGTTCCGGCAGGATCCAGAACGGCGGCAGAGAAGAGTGTCATGTTTGCTACACTGTGTTCAAATCCAGTTGTAATGAAGGCCAGCAGGCACCAGAACACCATAATCAGTTTACCCGAGTCGCTCTTGCAGCGGAAGGAGCACCAGACGGCCAGGCAGACCAGAATGTTGCAGAGAATGCCTCGCATGATCAGAGGAACAATCCCGGCAGACATCTTTCCAAGGGCCGCGCCGGCAAGGAATTTCGCTGTCGCGTCCACGTTCAGTCCTGACCAGTGAAAGACCAGACCGAGGACGAACGATCCTGCCAGATTTCCAATCCAGCAGACAATCCACAGAAGAAGAGCGTCAGAGAAACGGATGGTCTTCCGGAACAGTCCGGACGACATGACCATCGTGTTTCCGGTAAACAGCTCTGCTCCGGCGATGACAACCAGGCTCAGCGCGATTCCGAAAACCAGTCCCATGACAAGCTTGGTCGCAGGAGATCCCGCAAGCTGTCCTCCGACGGTCATAATCAGAAGGACACCGAATCCGATATACATTCCCGCCAGCATGGATAAAACAAAATATCCAAGGGGATTTCTCTTTAAATATGCGATCTTGTTTTTTGCCGCGTTGGACGCAGCCGTATATTCTTCATTATACATACATTACCTCCACGTAATAGTCGTAAGTTTCTGCGGAAAAATGTCGTGAATACGTTGCGCAATAATTTCAACTATTGCTTAACTTCTTGAAGCATTTCACTTTTCCGCATATCCCACACTTCCAGTAATCAAGAGCAGGTGAACGGTAACGCATATACAATTGTCAATAAAAATGATACCTACAGATTCCGGCATCTGTCTGATCATAAGAATCATCAGTGAGCAGAAATGATTCTCATTTTCAGTAATCCCAGAAACTCTACCTTTCTAAGAGTATAACTGATTTTCCCCTGCACTGCAACAAAAACAATACAGCGGAGGCGATTTTACGCCCCCGCATTGATCATTCATATACAATGTAATCCGATCATCCGCATTTAATAATATTTGACAGAACTCCAGCAGCTACTGTGTCACCTTGACCATCACCACGCCGCTGGTATATTCCTGCGGCCTTGAAATCCGAATATACAGTGTGGACGCCTTATACATCTTCAATTTTATGCCAGATGATTTTCCGTTATCATTCGCGGAGCGGTTCACCGGAATCCTCATGTTGTTCTTCAGTACGCCGGATGCAGCTGTGCATTTAACGTACATACTGTTATCAACATAGCCCTGAGTCAGAAGTCTGACGGTGCCTTTCTTTACTTTAACCTTCATCCAGGCAGAGGTTCTGCTTCCTGCCGGAAGAACCGCGCTGTATGTCGAGTTCTGAACAGCATAACCCGTCAGATATTCTGCGTTTACTGTTGAACCGGCATTGACCGAGACCGCCTGCGCTGTATCTGTCGTATCCGCAGAAACAGGCAGAACCGGAAGCAGCGTGATCATAAGCGCAAGGCCTGTAATTATACATATAGATTTAAATAAGCGAATTTTCTTAACCATAATAATCTCCTTTCCTAAATCAGAAAACGCATAAAGCCGCAAGCTTTCGGCATCCCATCTTCTGATTTCAGAATAACCGAAGAAATTCAGAATCGTCAAGGAAATATTTTTTGAAAACAGTAAATTTTATGCAAAACAGGCTCGCTATGGTGCATATGCGATAGAAAAATGCCGGAACAGTGGGATAAAAGACAGCTTTTCCACCGATAAAGAACAGATTGAACAGCAGATTTTCCTATCGCCTTTTCGGAATAAAAAAAGCCCCTGCCCTCATGTGAATTCTGCACATAAAAGCCGGGACTGAATGTTCCTGATTCTATTTCTTTCCTCGTCTCTGTTTATCTTTTGCGACGATCGTGTTGAAGATCAGAATCAGCACAAAGAAGATCACTGTACTGAATACGAACGTCATCAGTTTTACATTGGTCTTCAGAATATAACTGATCACAATCTGAAGGACAAACAAGATGACGGAATCCCTTACCGAAGATAAGATGATCGGTTTCATATCAATATGCATAGATTATCCCTTTCTATTTTACCGTCACAACGACAGAATCACTGGATCCGTTGATTCCCAGCACATAAATGACGGCTTTTCCTTTATTCACTGCCTTTACTTTACCAGTCTTTCCACCGACCGAAGCCACAAACCTGTTTGAAGTCTGATAACGGAATCTGCTACAGCCTTTTACGGAAAGGAGGCCTTTCCCAGAGAGCACGCCTGACGCAGATGCTCTGACGACGTACGTTTTCCCCCGTTTCAGAGTAATCTTATGGCTGACTGCTTTCACAGATTTTACATTGGTCTTTCCTGCTCCGGAATTTCCCGCAACGGAGTATACTTTCGGGCTTGTTTTTACGACAACATTTTTCCCGCCTGTACTTACATATGCAACAACATAATATCCGTATATTTTCCCCTTTTTCAGGTTTTTTACGAGATAGGAGCCGGAAGAAGCGCTTTTAACATCAGCGATCTTCTTAAAACCCTTCACGCTGCCGGAAGCCGTAACACTGCATCTGTAAATATAGTATCCGTCAACTTCATCCAGACTTTTCCATGTCAGCTTCTGGCTGCTGCTTCCCCTGGCTGTAACCCTGGAAAGCATGAGACCGTTAATAAACGGAATCGGCTTATTGACTTTCGTCCATTTTGCATACAAATTAAGGTCAGAGGTCACCGGACTGCTGAAATCATACTGCTGCGCCATCATGCTGTCTGTGTACCAGCCGCTGAATGTATAGCCTTTATTAACAGGTGCTGTCGGCTCAGACAGCTTTCCGCCGTCCACGACAGTCTGCGTAAACGTATCCGCCCCGTTTCCCGGATGGAAGGTGACCGTATGTTCATTCGCAGACGTCTGGCTGACTGCTCCGCTCCCTGCGCTGGTATCTGCGAACGATGCCTCAGAAATCCCGCATATTCCAATCAGTGCCGCAGACAGAACCGCAACTGCAGCCGCGCGGCCTGCGCACTTTAATCTATCATTCATGTTCATTCATTTCCCCCTTTAATCAAGGAACCTTCTCTTGATCTAATTATCGCACATTTTACATATACTTTCAATAAGTGGAGGAAAGGCTCTTGCAATTATGTTTGCCATTTCAGACAAAAATTACTTGTCCAGGAATTAACTTTGCTTTTCCCTTCCGGAAATAATGTGAGCATTTTCCGGGTTTCTAAGGCTTCCTGGCCCAGGGTCCTTATGAAGTTGGAAAAGAGAATGGCGAAAAACAAGTTAAAGGCCAGCAGACAGAGATAAACCTCTGTCGCGTTGATTTTTGTCGAAAATGCGCCCTTCGCATGCGGCGCATAGGTTCCTACCAGTCCGATCAGGCCTAAAAGACTGATCAGCATCGCCGCGCTGAAGCAGAAGAATAAATCCCTGCGGATCCATTCTTCCATAAAAGACGGTTCGCTGTAGAGGTTGTTCTTCTCCTCACGAAATAAAAAACCTGTTTTATCGAATAAATGTTTCAACTGCCTTACCCCATACGCTCTGCCGGGCATTCAGGCTCCTGCTGCGTCAGCAGAGTGCGTTCTCTCTCCGAAAATTACCGCAAATACATGTGAATTCGATAGAATTATAGCACAGCTGGTATATGAATTCCATGAAAGAATCAATAAAACCAATGGTTTAAGCAATTCTCCACGGGGTTCCATAAACGCCGGAAGAATGGGTTCGTCTGGGGTATTAATACAGCCTACAGGCGGATTTTCACCAGCTCGTGCCGGTTGCAGTATGCATAGATATACCCGTGCCGGCTCCTTGCCGTGAATCTTGCCTCTGCGGATCCTTCCGGATAGAGTTTCACCAGTTCGAAACTGCTGTCTGTGACATATGCAAGGAAGGAAATGTAGTGGTCCTTGGTCATTGGGTGATTCAGAAAGACATGGTATTCTCCGTCCATGACTTCTGCCTGAATCAGATGCTGCTCATCCGGTTCTTCTGCTTCCAGAGCCGGCAGAGTGATTCCGCAGCAGCTGACCACCGCATTTCCGATTGACCGTATTATATTACCGCAAATCGGACAGACATAGATTTTCGACCGCCGAATATTCGCAGAACGGTTGAGATTGGTCACACAGTCCCCGCTCAGAAGCTCCATAACCGATACCTGAAGCGCCTTTGCAAGCGGTTCAATCAGCGTGATATCCGGAAGTCCCCTGCCCGTTTCCCATTTTGAAACCGTCTTATCGCTGACTCCGATTGTGTCCGCCAATTCCTTCTGCGTCAACTTCTTATTTTCTCTTAACTGCCGGATCGTCGTTCCCGTTACGTAATGATTCATCTCTTTCTCCTTTTCTGTTCGACAAAATATATGAGCAAGAAGCATTTCTGCCTCTGTTTTCCTGACTGAATGCCAGATTTCCGTGTGTTCTCTTTTCTCCATTTCTGGCTCTCCATAAGAGTAGCAGGAATTAAGCTCCAGCACAATCTACGCATCGTAGAACGGCCGCAGAAAAGCCGTATTTCCTTGCCTTTGATTTTTGTCTATCAGGAAAATCCGATAGATAATACGTCAATTTCGCTGCCTGCTGCATCTGAATCAGTGATATAATACCAAGGCAGGAATATGCAGAAAACAACCGGCAGCCCAGCGATATTGCTGCCGTATGATGAATTAAGAAAGGAACAGCCTTATGCAGATAGATATGAGGACGGCCATGTCAATAACAAAAGATATCATAAAATCGTATCTGGAACATGATGTGGACGAGTTCTTCAAATACATGGATGAAAAGTCGATTTTTATCGGGCCTCGGAACGGGCAGTTCCTCACTTCAGGGACCAAAATCCGGAACGCCCGGCTTTCTGATGCACCGAAGACGGAGTTTTCAGTGGAAAATATCCGCACATTCGCGCTCCCGGTGACTTCGATCTCCTGCGAGATCATCTGCATGTACACGGTCATCTGGAAGAAAAAGGACGGTACGATTATCCGCCATCCCCAGACTCTTCAGGTCACTTATGTTCTGCGGCCTTCCATGGCATCAGAAGAAGATAAAACGCTGGCCTACCGCATCATCTGCGTACACATCTCTAATCCGATGGAACCGGATGAACGTGACCTGCACTATAAAACCTTCGGCGATATGTCGACCGCGCGGATCGGCGCCCTTCCTGGTGAAAGAACCGCTGATGCCGGTGTCCGGGTCATCATTCCCAGTCTCTATGGTTCTGTTTACACCTATCCCTCTGCTGCACTGGTCTGGATTGAATCTGCAAGCGGCGGCCATCAGTCCATCGTGCACACCAGAAGCCAGGAGCTCCGCTGTTCCAGGCCCCTCTCCTATTTCACCAGGGAGTATCCGGATGTATTCCTGAAGCCTTCTGTCAGCTATCTGGTTAATCCGAATTACATCAGGCAGGTCCGCCGCTGTGAGGCTGAACTCTGGAACGGGACAATCCTGCGCGTGCCGGAGAAAAAATTCACAGCCTTCAAAAAGCAGTTCCTGGAACTGACAAAAAGAGGAAAGTAAAGAAATCCCGAATAAGAACCCCCATGAAAAGAGGCGGCCGCCCTAACTGGACTGCCGCCTCGAACTGTTGCGATATTGTATTCTTTCACTTACACTGTAGTAATAGTATATGTTTCTACTTTCTGCGGAGCGGACGGGGCTGACGGAGTTGACGGAGATACCTGCTCATTTGTGTTCTTCAGCGTGTAAAGACGCTTGCCGACGCTTCCGTTTTTGATGGTCTGCGCATCATCTGCAGAAATCGCGGTCTCAGTGTATAAAATTATGTTTATCTGCCACGGAAACATCTGCCGCTCGCCGATGGCACAGGTATATATGCAGAATCTGGTCGAAAGGCGTGGTTTACAGAATCAATTTCTGGTTAATTCATCCGCTACAACGACGGAAGAAATCTGGAATGGCCACGGCAATCCCATCTACCCGCCTGCAATGGATGAGCTGCGGAGACACGGCCTGAACGGCCCCCTCGCTGACTCACACTCGGATTTTCTCCGCCTTCGACCATGCGCCATAATACGTTTTCCCTTTAACCACTTTATATGCCCGCACTTTCACAGAAGCAGCTCTGCCCGCCGTGATTTTCTTCGTGATCAGCGAACGTTTTCCGGCTGCCGCGTACTGCCATTTCCGGCTTCCCCGCTTCCTTACCGCAAGCTGATAGCTGCATCCGCCCGGGACCGTCTTATAGCCAACAGTCAGTTTCTTCCCTTGCTGACTTGCCGTTTTCAAGGCGACCTTTGCCGGAACAATCCGAAAGTTTCCTTTCAAAGTTCCTGAACATCTGCCCTTCCCGGTCAGGATGATCGACGCCCTGCCGATGGCCTGATTATTGGAAAAGACTGCAGAATAATCCGTCCCTTTCTTCAGAACGATCAGGTATGTGGTGCGCGTCACCGTGCCATCGCCGTTGTCCTTTTCCTTCACGACCTCACTTTCCACCTGAAAGCCCGGCCTTACCGGCTTTCCCTGATAGGCATAACTTTCCCTCATCTGGACAAAATAGGAATCTGCAAGGTCTATATGATCTGCCGAATTCCCCGCCCCTGCTTCCGCAGATGCAGTAAATGGAAACACCGCCGCAAACAGCATGGCAGCAGCTGCAAGGAAAATCAGATTCTTGTATCCCATTTTATTGTTCACCCCCATCAATAAATTCACCTTCCGAGCGTTGAGAGAATCGTATGTTCATTTTGCAGAAATAAGAAATAATAGTGCCAGACCATGGCTCTTCATTATTTATACAACCGTCACACGCAGATTCCCTTACCATTTATAAATAATTTCCAGATTAATTGAGTGAGAGACTCTAAAAAACGCCCTTTTTACCAAGTATACAACACAATTTTGGTAAGATAAACCGAAATCGTTCTTCCATACCTAATACCTATTATTCCTAAGGACAGCTGGGGTAAAGGACTGTGACCAATCTCTGCTGTTTTGCTTAAAAATATTACACCCCATTCTGATAATTACGTTGAAAACTAGCATTCGCCAGATAGTACAAAAAGAAAGTAAGAGTATCTATTCATAATAATTTATTTTTATAGATTCTGATACTTTGACAGCTTTATCGTTCCTAAATCAGTACAATATTTTGGTATAAATCATGAGTTTTTTCCAGCTTTACCAATGTTCTTCTCCAGACAGAGCAGACCCTTCTGAAGATGAACTTCTGCCGGATAATCGATGAAAGTGAGATTCAGCTGCCCGTCGCTGAGCTCCTGCCCACCGCGCTTTGCAATGATTTTCCCATCGTAACCGTATCCCGGAAATTCCCGGGCCGCCAGTTCTCCGCAGATTACCTGAAGTCCTGCATTTATTTTCTTATCCAGCAGCATGACGCACGACGGATTTACATCTCTTCCCTGCTATTTCAGGCTGCTGTAGATTTTGTCGGAAACTGGCTCGCACCACTCGTTGGAAGCATCTTCTCCCGGGACCTCGATGGCCAGATGGGAGAACCACTCGTCCGGCGCAGCGCCGTGCCAGTGCTTTACTTCCGGCGGAATGTTGATGCAGTCGCCCGGCTTCATCTCAACAGGCTCTTTGCCTTCTTCCTGATAGTAACCTCTTCCCGCAAGGCAGACGAGGATCTGGCCGCCGCCCTGCTTTGCGTGATGGATGTGCCAGTTGTTGCGGCAGCCCGGCTCAAAGGTGACGTTGAAAATTCCGACCTGCTCGGTGGAAACCGGTGCCAGATAGCTGTTTCCGGAGAAATACTGGGCGTATCCGTCATTTGGTGCTCCGATCGGGAAAACCATGGACTTCGCATGAGCGCGCATGGCTTCATCTTCATACGGCAGATCACCCTCATCGTTCTGCCAGATGTCTTTGGCCAGGTTGAATACGGCCCAGGCCTTCGGCCAGCCGGCGTAGAATGCCACGTGGGTGATTACTGCGGCAATTTCTTTCTGAGTCACACCGTGCGCCTTTGCATTCTGCAGATGGTAGACCAGAGAAGAATCCGTAATTCCAGAGGACATCAGTGCCACCACCGTAATAATGCATCTGGTCTTCACATCAATATCCTGATTATTCCAGTTTTCCCCAAACAGTACATCATCATTAAAATGCGCGAACTGAGGAGCGAACTCTCCCAGTGCTTTCTTCCCTGCCTCCTGTGTAATTTTCTTCATTTCGTCTTCCTCCCGATTCTAAAGTGTGTCCATCCATTTCTTAATCTCGCCAGACGATGCGCGGGTTAACAGCTTACCCTCTGTGATAACCGCATCCGGTGCGGACGGCTGAAGTTCTCTGACTGTGTTTCCGAATCCGCTTCCCCCTGATGTCGCAAACAGGACGATTTTCTTCCCGGAGAAGTCATAAGATTCCAGGAAAGTGTTGATGATCTTCGGCGCCACATACCACCAGATCGGAAATCCCAACACGATTTCATCATACTCCTGCGGATTCAGCTGTCCCTCCTTCATTGCCGGACGGCACTTAGGATCCTTCATCTCCACCGTGCTTCTTGCTTTTTTATTCATCCAGTTCAGGTCCGCATTCGTGTACGGCGTCTGTGGAACAATCTCGAATGTGTCAGCCCCGATATATTCTGCGACTTTTTCCGCGGCTTCTTCCGTCGTTCCCGTCGCGCTGAAGTATGCAACTAACTTCTTTCCCATATCATTACCCTCCATTTATTTCCCGGCGGCATTCCGCCGTCTTTCTGACAAAAAAGATGTGCAAGAGAAAACTCATTTCCTTACACACCTACTATAGTCTGCAGCCGGATATTATGTCCAACACCTATTTTTTATCATTTATTATGCCTTAAAAGCATTGACCTCTTGAATGAATCTTTTTGCCGCCTCTGCATATGGGATATTCCTCCGCCAGGCAAATACCGTTCCCGTAGGAATTTCCGGATAGAGTCTTCTCTGCACCAGCAGTTTCTCTGTCCAGTACTTTCCCGCACCTTCAATTGACACGAAATATCCAAGGCCCTTCGAAGCAAGAACCGCGGCGTTCGTTCCCAGGTTGCTGGTATAGGCAATGTGAAGCCGGGAAAAGTCTTCTCCGAACCAGTTGGCCAGCTCACTCTGCACGCCCAGGCGCTCCGGCAGAATCAGAGGCTTGTCCAGAAGATCTTCTTTCTCAATATATTCTTTCTCTGCAAGCGGGTCATCCGGACGCATTCCTACAACCCAGTTATCCTGATTGACGACCCGGATATAGTCAAAATTCTCCGTGCTGACCGGCTCCATGAACAGGGCGATGTCAACCAGCCCTTGATTTATCATCTCATAGACCGCATCCGCGGTTCCCGTATGAAGCGCGATCTGAACCAGTGGATATTTCTGCCTGTAACGCCTGCAGATTTCTGCCAGTGTCTCTACAGCAGCGAACTCTCCGCAGCCGATCGTCACCGTACCGTCGACAACCTCATTTTCTCCCTTGATTTCCTCTATGGTTCGCACTTCCAGATCTATGATTTCCAGGGCTCTTCTTTTCAGCAGAATTCCATCATCCGTAAGATAAATGTGTTTTCCGCTGCGGTTGAAGAGCCGCGTGTCCAGCTCCTCTTCCAGTGCCGCAATCTGCCGGGAAAGCGTCGGCTGGGTGATGTGAAGCTGGTCTGCTGCTCTGGTAAAGCTCAGCTCCCGCGCGACCGTAAGAAAATAGCGAAGTACACGGATTTCCATACATTCTGTCCTTTCCATATCTCATTCTGCACAGCCATCTCATGCTCCGCAGCTATACATCATCTCGTCCTATGCCTATATTATAACAGTGTTACCAAAGATAAGGAAAGCATGCGGCGCAGACTCTGCCCTGGCGCTACGGTGGGGACAGACAAGATAATCCTTGCTTCCATTTCATAATAAGAACCCCACCCTTCCACGACGCTGAAGCGTCGGGCAGGTACCCGGGAAACTTGATGTCATCTGATGAAGCGGTCCGAACTTCCATCATATGACAAGTTCAATATCCGCAAGTAAAATGTGTAAACTGCCGTGCTGTCATTAATTACCCAGTTTATCAGATACCCACGATGAAATACTGCAGACCACAGCAGATTGTGAAACGGAAGACCTTCGGCTGCACGAAATGACGTCTCACAGTGCTGGCCGCTCCGGGCAGGGAAATCCATCCTTTCTGCTTGCCTGCACCTTCGGAAAACGATATACTGAAGATAGCAAGAACTGACGTTCACCTGTAAAAGGAGCAGCAGATATGGACTTTACATACCACTACGATTCCCCGCTCGGCGGAATCACCCTTGCAAGCGATGGAGAAAATCTGACCGGTCTCTGGTTCGACCGGCAGAAATACTTCGGCTCAACATTATCGGAAGAGTCAGACGAAGAGGAACTTCCGATTTTTCACAACACCCTGAAGTGGCTTGACATTTACTTCAGTGGAAAAGACCCGGGATTTATGCCGTCCCTCTCTCTTCACGGGACCCCATTCCGCAGGGAAGTCTGGGATATTCTCTTGACCATCCCCTACGGCCAGACCATGACATACGGTGAAATAGCTAAAGAAATGGCCAGGCGCCGCGGCCTTGAAAGAATGTCCGCGCAGGCAGTCGGCGGCGCAGTCGGACACAATCCGATTGGCATCATCGTTCCCTGTCACCGCGTCATCGGTGCAGACGGCAGCCTGACTGGCTACGCAGGCGGAATCGATAGGAAAATGGCCCTGCTGGGACTGGAAAGAGTTGACATTTCCAAACTTACGATGCCGAAATAATACCGGAGAACATGCAGGCACACGGGAACCTCGTTCCTGCGTGTCTGCTGATATTTCTAGATATGTGGCTTTCCATTTTTCCTTTTTTGAGATTCAACTGTATGAACGGACCTTTACAAAATTTTCATCTGAATCACGACGATAAAATTTTATCATATCACGCATAGTACCATGCCAAACGTTCTGAAGCATATTGAATATTACTTCCATCCGCCTTAAGAGCAGTCTTTACATATGTCTCAATATCCCGATAATATCTCATGCATGGCATACCCAGGGCATGTCCGCGCATATTGCTAAGCGCCATCTGAAGGCATTCCGGTTCATAGCGAAGTTCTTCGTTGATATATTCGATTGCGTCTCCATTCTCCGATAATGCAGCGAATATAACGTCCGGATCATCATTAAATGCAGGAAACCTCTGAAGTGATGTCCCTAAAGCACTTACCGCTTTTATTACAGCATCTTTCCTGTGGAAAAGAAAAGCTGGTGCCTCCAAAGAAAACTCTGGATAATATTTCATCACAGCCTGAAGCATATTAAGGTACTTCTTTCTGACTTTCATTTCAGGAATGTCACTTCCCAATACGATCAGATCATATGGAATAACAAATTGATATTTATTATTTGTTTCATCCACATATTGCTTGTAAGTCTCTTTTTGCTGAACACCGATTTGATATTTATTACATAGCTGTTCAAACCGTTTTTCATTCAGAACAGCATTTTTTACAGCATCTACCGCCTGGAGTGAAGCCTGAAACTCCTCAGATTCATCTGTAGTCACATATTCATCTATGATGTCGTCCGGCAGTTCACCAGTGATTAGATAATACAGCCTTCTCAACAGACCGAAATTCCAATTTTCGTACACATAGTAATAATACCTTATGCTGATATCATAATTCGGGATGATCATCGAAGCAAGTCTGGCTACAATCATTGACGAAACATGATCCGCTTCGCATCTCACGTGAGCATCATAAATATACTTGTTCCGAATGACCATCCCAAATCCAAACATATGATCAATGGTACTTGGATTGTTTCTGATTAGCTTCTAAGTCCAGGAACTGCCCTTTCTGAATGTCCACATCCTGCTTCTTCGCCTGTCCAATTCACCGTCTCAAAAGGCCGCCGATTGGATGGCGGCCTTCGTCTCTACATTACGATGATGTTCTCATGTTCGCTGACGTATTTCACCATATGATCGTCAATCAGCCGTTTCCTCTGCTGATAGGCGTACATCAGGCTTTTTTCGCAGAATCGGTTGATCATACGCGGTATTCCGCAGGATTGTTTGTAGATTTCCTCCACAGCTCCATCAGTGAATATCTCCTGTCTGCATTCCGCGTAACTGAGGTGTGCGCGTATATATTTTTCTGTCTCCGCCCGGTCCAGATGATGCAGAACACAGCTGATATCAATGCGCTGACGAATCGCTGCATACGCAGGCTTACGGAGTTTCTGATCCCATAATTCACTCTGTCCGGATAAAATCAGCGCCAGAGGACTTTCCGAATCAAAGCGGTAATTTAGGAGAAACCGGAATTCTTCAATGGTTTCTTTTCCAAGAAGGTGCGCTTCATCCAGAATACAGACCAGCTTTTTATGCTGAACGCCGCGGATAATTTCAATTTCCTTCAGCAGCATTCTTTTGGCATCTCCCCGGTAGAATCCCGCTTCCAGTCCCAGCTGATCCAGAAGCCCTTTGTAAAACCACCGCGGAGTAAGTTTGGAATCCGAAAGATACAGAAGAATATACCGGTCCTTCGGCAGTGTCATCGCAAACCGCCTGATTAATGTGGATTTTCCACAACCTGGATCAGAGGTAAGAACCGCGAACAGCTGCTTTTCTGCTGCGTACCTCAGCCTGCCGAGTGCTTCATCCAGCTTCGGGGACTGGTAGAGCTGTTCTACAGGGACGTTACGGACAAACGGTGTATGCGTCATTTCAAAGAATTCTTCATACATGATCATTCACCATCCTTTCCGTAATCTGCAAAGGAAATGGCGTCGGTTTTCTTTTCGACAGTCTGCTTCCGTTTCTTCCGCAGAACCTTAAGAAAACGTGAAGCTTCCGGCTCTTCAGGAAGAAGGGCGGCAGGAACCGGTTCCGATGAGTCGCAGTAGGAACCGATCTGAATCGGTTTTGCCTGGATCGGATCCATGTTTCTGCTGTAGACGGTAATCTGATCCCGGCTGACAGGATCATAACCGATTTCTACTTCCGCACCGATCAGAGATGTGCTGACCTCGTAGGTGATCCCGTGGAATTTCAGGCATCCTGCCGAATCAACACGCCGCTTTTCACGATGCTGGAACGCTTCTCCAATGACCGATGCATCAAGGAAGGTCAGACGCCTCTGGTCCCGATGCCACTCCACTTCCGGACTAATTCCAAGAAGAGATACCGGAATTCCCTGACTTTCATAGTATTCCCGGATACCGTCATGCGGCCGTTTCTGGTAATATTCTTCCAGATAGGCAGTCCAGGCCGCGTTCAGTTCTTCCAGAGTCTTTATCTGATCGGCTTTTGCTTCTGCAAGAAAGTCGTCTGTGACCTGATGGAACTTCTCGATCTTTCCTTTGGATTTCCCTGAATACGGCGGTGCATACCGGACCCGGATATCCAGCCGCTGAAGTGCACGGACAAGTTGTTTGGAGCGGTACTGGGCTCCATTATCGATATATACGCTGTCAAAGCGTCCATGCTTGAGAATGGCCTGACGGAAGGTATCTTCCACAATCTGCGCGCCCTCATTGTCGTAAAACTGCGAGTGCAGGATGTAGCGGGAATGGTCATCCAGTACAGAGGAAAGATAGGTCTTTTTCTTCTGTCCGTTTTTTCCAATTGGAAGATAGATGCCTTCTTTGATATCCGCCTGCACAAGCATCATCCGGTTCGGCTTACAGAAGCGCTTGGAGGAAGTTTTCCTGCTTTCCATGTATCTCTGCATCTGACGCCGCCCAAATCCCGCATCGTAAAGGTGCCTCTGAAGCGTTGAACGTTTTAATTTCCCAGGTTCTGCTTTTCCTTCCCCTTCCAGGATAAAGATAATCTGCTCAACACTGCGTCTTGGAACTTCCCGTTTCAGCTGGATTGCTTCCTGCAGCAGCTCATCAAAATTCTCCGGGAGTTTCCTGCTCCTATGATTATCTCTGCTTCTGGGCTTCAGGCCGTTAAATCCTTCTTTCCGGTAGGCCTGTTCATATCTGCGGATGGTCCGCTCACTGCAGTGTGCCTGCCTGGCAATTCTATGCCTTATCTGCACCCGCATGGACCGGTCCATGCTTTCAACCAGAAGAGGGGCTATGAGCATCAGGCGCTCCTGTGCCTGCTCTTCCTTCCAATCGTGAACTTCTTTTTTTCGATTCATTGTTCTTCACCTCCTGCCTCAAGAGTACAGCAGATGAAGAAAGGACACCGGACAAGTCAGGTGCACATTTTGGACCCTCTGGCTGCAGCATCATTTTTCCTGCAGCATTAATCATGATCCGGTTCAATTTAGCCAGCCACTGCTGGCCTTCCTGACGAAGCCCGTCGAAAAGAGAAACAGAAGAATACAGCAGATGCTCAGGATGCGGCAGGATGGATGATACGGCTGCTTTCAGAAGTCCGTTAATCTGGCTGTGGTTCTCTCGGATCCAGGAGATCCAGCGTTTCATGGTACGTTCACAGGGTGCTGCGCAGGTTGTGCTGTCATTGATCGTAGAAATGCCATCGACAACATTTTCAATGATTTCCGTTTTGAACTGCTTATACGGAGTAACACAGTCCGGAAGTTCAACATGCAGATGTCTGCAGCTGACGCACTTCAGACGCCGAACCATCAGAAAATCAACCTCTTCCGAATATCCGCGCATGATTCTGCGCCGCCGGTCGCGGTAGACCAGTTCGCCTCCGCAGAAAGGGCAGAATGATTTTTCCAGAGAGATGACGGTGAATGTGGAATTATTCTGGTTGCGGCGGAGCCGATAGTTTGATACAATCCCGTCTTTGACAGTTTAAAAAGAGTAAAAGTGCCATAACCGTCGAATTTACAACGGCTGTGGCACTTGTTTTCTTTTGTGAAATTGTAGTATTTTCTCTATGATCTTGTCTCTTTCAAAATTTTTTTCATCTGTTTATCAGAGATGAACTCGACATCTGTCTGGAAGCCGCATGCTTTGTGCAGAGCATCCGTTATCCGATCTCTGGTGTAGCAGGGAATATACCCTATCCCTTCAATCCTTCGGAATTTCATCGTCTTCATAGCATCAATGATCTCGCGGATTGTAAACTTTCCATCCAGCTTAATTTCAAGCGTCCGATATACCAGCAGGGCAAGGAAGCAGGTCAGGAAATGCGCTTCAATCCGCTCGTCTCTTTGAAGATAGACAGGACGTGAACGGAACTCTGATTTCATGACGCGGAATGACTCCTCGATTTCCCATCTCTGCTTGTTGATCCTGATGATGCTGCCAATATCATCTTCCAGGGTTGTACATATTGCATAAAAACCATCATAGTGTTCTTCTTCTGCTATTTTCTCATCATTCAACGCCTGTGTTTTTAGTTCTGCCAGAACACCGTCTATGGTCATCTGCTGCTCCTCAATGAATCTCCTTGGGTCGTTCTGATTTCTGGTCTCCTTTTTCTTTCCCTGATCGATGATTTTCAGTGCTCTGTCGATCTGTCTGGAACGGATCGACCGCTGATATTCCCTGTATTTCAGAGAGTAGGAGACGATCAGTCTCTGCTCGAGTCCGTTCTCATTGATCCATCTTTCCTTAAAGAAAATATCGTGGAAATGGCTTTTCTCGTCCAGTTCCTCCAGATTGTATTCTTTTGGGTCGTCCATACGTCTCCATCCGGAAGGATCAAGTGCCCACTCTTTCAGGTGCTTTTTCAGGCTTTTCAGAGACTGCGTCACGATGAAGGAGCGGCCGCTGATGTTATTGAAATGGCGGTTTGTCCGGGAAGCAAGCCCGGCATCTGTGCATACGATGAACCGGGAAAGGTTAAAATCGGACAGAACCGTTTTCTCTAACGGGATCAGAGATGGCTGCTCGTTCTGGTTCCCGGGAAAAACGGTGAGTGCAAGAGGCAGTCCGTTTTCATCCATGAAAAGTCCCATCTGAACGATTGGATTAGGACGATGTTCCTTGCTTCTTCCATATTGACGCAGTCCGTCTGCCTCTTCTGTTTCGAAAAAGAAATTGGTGCAGTCGTAATAGAGAACGGATGTGTTGTGCATGCCCTGATTGTTGTTATACAGGGAGGCCTGGATGAAAGAGGACTCCTTTTGGAGAACATCCAGAGCACGGTAAACATCATGCAGTTCATATCCGGGAGTTTCCAACAGACTTCTGCAGTATTCCAGCGTGGATCGCTTGGAGCAGGGATCCAGAATTCTGGCGTAGAGCAGATCACGGACGATTTCACACAGGTCAAACTTGAAACGGTACTTTTTCTGTATTCTGCGGCAGGTCTTATCGATCCCAAGTTCGTAAAATGCTTTCTGAAGGAAGAGATATCCACCATTGAATGTTGTCATCTTGTCCGGCTCCAACTGCCTGCTTCCGGAAAGGTCAATGGAAACATCAAGAGTGCCCTGTTTCTCTGCTTCCGTATATTTGCGTGCCTGCTCCTTGGCCCAGGCAATAACAGCGTCACGGTCGTTGTTGTGCTCCGGAAGCCGTTCCTGCATCGTACCGAGCTTTTTAAAAATCCGGGTTGTTGATTTGCCGTCCTCCTTGCGATAGGACTTGATGATGTACAGCTGTTCAGCATTCTTGGACTTGACGATATTGAGGCGCATAATATCTCTCCTGTGTACTGGAATTGCAACGTTCTCAAGTGGTTACACTTAAGACTATTATATCACACAATACCGAACAATACCACAACTATTTTTACGAAATTTGACAAAAAAGAAAGCCATTGCAAGGCTTCCAGCGATTTTTGTGCTTTGAAACTGTCAAACTCCCGGGCAGAATGATTTTTCCAGAGAGATGACGGTGAATGTGGAATTATTCTGGTTGCGGCGGAGCCGATAGTTTGATACAATAATCATGGTTTGAGGAGATCTCAGAGAGAAACGATGGGTTTAGAATGTTACTCTCTGGGGTCTTTTCTTTTTTGAAAAATGAAGTTCAGGTTTCTATGGACATTGTATCGGGCAGTTCCTGGACATGCAAGCAAATCAGATCATGGACGTTTTAATAGAGGCGAAACACTTGGATGCCAGAAGATATAGTCTTTTTGCTTCTGCGACAGTTCCTGGTAAACTTTCCTGGCAGTATTTCTTATAAATCCCTCTTCAACTTCCCTGTTCATTTTACTTCACTCCGCCAGTTACTTTATTTGATGCTTCTCCATCTTCTCCCTGAAGATATCTGTGATAATCTTCCGCAGCTCTTCCTTTTCTTTTTCCGGAATATCGCCTTTCTTCCTGGCGGCGGCGTAAAGCTCCGGATACTGCTTCGCGATGCGTTCGATGGTCTTGATCGTGGCATGCTTTCTCACGAAGAATGGAATTTTCTTAATCCAGCCTTCCGGCAGCAGCGCCAGGATCTTGTCAGCGGCTTCTTTGTCGCTGATTTCAGCGGTGGAAAGCCCCCTGCTGATCTGCTTTTGTTCGTTCTCTGTAAAGTCTTTTAATTCCATGATTTTCCCTCCTATCGCTTTTGCACAATTCAATTCCGTGAAATGTATTTTACACCAAAATTACAGCAAGTCAACCAGGATTTACGCCCCGAAAAATCTCCCCGGATTCTTTTCCGGGAAAGTGTCGATCAGATCTTGTGTTTCCGCACATGTGTCCGATTGCAGCTTTCGACGGGTCGCCCCTTGCTCAATTAAGATTTTTGCCTGCTGAGTCTGTTACACGTGTTCCTCTTCGCTTCAGGAAAATAAAATATTATAGCACTTCAAACTTATGTAAAAATAAGCAGAAGGCCGCCCTCCGACCCGCAGAAACAGATCAGAGAACGGCCATCCTGAAACAGAATCCTGTTATTTATTAAAGTTAAACGCACCCTTTCCCGGATATACCGCAGCATTTCCGAGAGACTCTTCGATTCTCAGAAGCTGGTTGTACTTCGCGGTACGCTCGGATCTGGACGGTGCGCCGGACTTGATTTCTCCCGCATTCAGCGCAACGACAAGATCGGCGATGGTTGTGTCAGCCGTTTCACCAGAACGGTGGGATACGATCGCGCGCATTCCCGCATTTTGCGCCATCTTGATGGCATTCAGCGTTTCGCTGACAGAGCCGATCTGATTCAGCTTGATCAGAATCGCATTTCCTGCGCCGAGTTCAATGCCCTTCTGAAGACGCTCTGTGTTGGTGACGAAGAGGTCATCCCCGACCAGCTGCACCTTGTTTCCTAGTTTCGCTGTCATTTTCTGCCAGCCTTCCCAGTCTTCCTCATCCAGACCGTCTTCAATGGAATAAATCGGATACTTATCGATCAGACTCTCCCAGTGGGCGATCAGTTCATCGCTGGTATAATCCTTTCCGGATTTTGGCTGATGGTAGAAGCCCTTTCCTTTCTCACTTTTCCATTCTGATGCTGCCGCGTCAATCGCCAGGACAAAATCCTTTCCCGGTTCATAGCCGGCATTCTGGATGGCCTTAAGAATGTGTTCAATCGTATCTTCTTCGCTCTTAAGATCCGGAGCAAAGCCGCCTTCATCACCAACAGCCGTGGTCAGCCCTTCCTCTTTCAGCAGTTTCTGCAGTGCATGGAAGACCTCAGACGCCCACTGAAGACCTTCCTTAAAGCTCTCTGCGCCCGCCGGCATAATCATGAATTCCTGTGTATCCACAGAATTCCCTGCGTGCGCACCGCCATTTAAGATGTTCATCATCGGAACCGGCAGGGTGTTCGCGTTTACCCCGCCGAGAAAGCGGTAGAGCGGGATATCCAGAGATTTCGATGCCGCGCGGGCTGCTGCAATGGATACCGCCAGAATCGCATTGGCGCCCAGATTGGACTTATCTTTCGTTCCGTCCAGATCCAGCATAATCTGATCCACTGCATAAGTATCTGACGCATCCGCACCCTTCAGGGCCTCTGAAATCTTCTCATTGATGTTAGAAACTGCTTTGGAAACGCCTTTTCCTCCGAATCTGTTCTTGTCACCGTCGCGGAGTTCCAGGGCCTCAAACTCTCCCGTAGAGGCACCGGATGGAGATGCGCCCCTTCCGACCGTTCCATCCGCCAGTGTCACTTCTGCCTCAACCGTCGGATTTCCGCGGGAATCCAGAATCTCACGGCCGTAAACATCTGCTATTTTCAAATATTCATTCATTGCTGTTCTCCCTTCTTATCTTGCTTTGTCCCCTTTGTCCAAAACATCATGTCTAATATTTACCCCGATTTCCGTCTCAATTGATACGTTTCTGTAAATTTCCGGTATAATATTGGCAGATGTTTAATGAAGGAGGCAGAACATGATTAAGAAACAATCGAAAACTCTTATTTTTCTCTTGTCGGCGGCGATGATTCTGGTCTTCATGCCGCAGCTGGTGCTCCCTTCCGACGCAGCAGTGAAGCCGGGCCGGGTAACAGGCCTTCGGATCGTGAAACAGACCCGCACTTCCGTTTCCCTCTCCTGGACAAAAGCCAGAGCCGCAAGGAAATACCAGGTCAGCTGCACATCCGGCAGCAGCGGCACCGGCTTTGATTACAGATTCCGTCCGAGTGTTTCCAGTTCTTCCATGGCATCCGCATTTTTTTCCATCTCGTCCCTGGCATTTGCATAGTAGGATTTCATAAAGCGCATGTCCCAGGATAAATAAGCGGCCATGAATTCAAACTGTCTTCCGATCAGTTTATATTCCTCATTATCAGTTGGCGCGCCGCCCACAATAATAACTCCGGTCTTCTTATTCTTCAGCTGCATTCCACGGCAGTAGCATTTATCGATCACCTGTTTCAGCTGCGCAGTCATTCCCCACCAGTATACAGGAGTTGCAAACAGAATCATGTCTGCTGCCGCGATTTTGTCGATTGTCGGGTTAGTGTCGTCCTTATCGACGCAGCCTTTATAGCGCTGACAGGCGCCGCAGCCCTTGCACGGAGCGATCTTCAGCTGATCCGGCTGGATGATTTCGATCTCATTTTTCACCGATGCGCCTTTGCAGAAGGCATGAATTGCGGTCAGCGTATTCCCTTTTCTTGCACTTCCATTGATGATTACGATTTTCATTTATGGTCCTCCTTAATTGATATTTTATCGACAAATATAGCCCGTTCAAGACCGAAAATCGGATCCGACGACCTGCCTAATTCCGCCTCCGGTCATGGACCTTGTAATACTCTGCTTTATTCATGTACATCTGCTGTTCCGCCCGGTGGATGGTCTGTTTCAGATGGCCTGCATCTTCATCCCAGGCGGACCCGGCAGCAATACAGGTATCGCTCTGCGCCTTAATGCGGGTCAGCAGCAGCTGGTATTTCTCTTCAAACTGCTGCCTGGAGATTCCCGGAAGAAGAACGGTAAATTCGTCTCCTCCTTCCCGGTAAACATGATCCGGGCCGAAGACTTCTGACATGGTTTCTGCGGCAAAACAGATGGCCTGGTCGCCTGCGTGATGACCCTGCTCGTCATTAATTTTCTTAAGATCATTGACATCTGCATAGACAACGCCGATGCTTTCCTTCTGCGCGGCGATCTCACCGGAAGCTTCGATCATAGCATTTCGGTTGTGCACACCGGTCAGCATGTCGTAGTGACTCATATGCTCCAGTTTCAGGATGAGCCTCTGGTCCATGATTTTTGCCCCGACGAAAAAGGACACCATCTCAAGGATTCTCTGGGTGTTGATCCGGTCGCTTTCTTCGTAATTATCCGCTGCGAGATAGCCGATAAGACGCCCTTTCTGATGCATTGGAACAGCAATCAGACGTTTGATTCCCTGTCGCTGCAAAATCTCGTAGTTCTGCGGATCCTTTTCACGAAGCACGGTGATGTCCGGAAGAACAACACTAGCCTGATCTGCAGAAAACTTCTCCCAGCCCTGAATCGATGTCCTGTAATCCATATTCTGCAGGGTCATGATTTCCGGATTAACGCCCGGTGCGCACCACTCGAAGGTATTGCTTGCGGTAACCTGATCGGTCTCCAGAATATAAATACGGTCCGGGTGAATGATATGGGAAAGTTCACGCAGTACATGATTCAGGCTGGTCTCATAATCCTCTTCTCCATTCAGAATTCTAGACATGCGGAGTATAATCTGCCCGGTCTGTCTGTCTCTTCTTTCTGCTGCCAGCAATTCCTGTTCTCTGTCTACAACGGTAAAGGTATACGCTACACAGTCTGGTTTTGCCACCGGTGCAACCGTAAAATCCAGCCAGTGACCAATCAGGGGCTCATACAGACGGTCATGGACAGTCTCTCCCCTGACCGCACGGTAACAATAGTCAAACCAGTGGTCTCCTGCGTCCGGATAAACGGATTTAAATGTCCTGCCAAGGAACTCTTCCCGCCGCTTTCCACCTATTTCACAGTATTTCTCGTTGACGAAAATATATCTTGTATTAACAATCCGGTTTCCGTCTTCACTCATGATGATTTCAAAAACAGCGTACGGAACCGGTATTTCATGAAAATCATCGGGATGATACATCGCCCTGCTCCCCTGTAAATTTCCCAATATCCTCGCATTCCTTCCTTACATGCATAAATATCTCTATATATGTATTATAACTGTTATCTTTAATATTCTGAAGAGGATATTTTTTCTGTTCAGTCCAAGCAGGCAGTCTGATTCTTGCCCTGTTTTTTTCCATGTACATTGCACGGTCCGCCTGTGTATATATCTCCCATGTCTCGTCAATTTTCCGGCGGAGCCGTTCTTTTTCCGCCCGGTCCTGCCGGCGCTCTTTTTCAAGCTCTTCGATATGGGTCTGTTCTTTTGAGATATCAACCCCGTAAATTATGCTTTCCACATGATCCGTATTTGGATTTTCTATGATGTGGGCGGTGATTCTGGACCAGCGTATGGTCCGGTCATCGTAATAGGATTCGGTTTCCAGAACGATCTGCCGCTTATTCACTGCATAGGCACGCACCTGAGATTCCCTGCTGAAGGTGCGGAAAAACCGCTCCTGTCCTTCTTTATCCGGCACGAAGGATCCGATCTTCCGGATCAGTGTATCGACATCCGGAAGATCCTGGATATCCCTGGCGTTCTGCGCAGCACCTCCTGAACTGATCCATTTATCCGCAGTCAGGTCCATATGGAACACGCCCTGACCTTCCGGAATATTTTCCAGAATACCCCGGATCTGATCCGCATAACGGCGCTGACCCGCTTTAGTATCTGTAATATCACGTCCGTATTCGATAAATACTCTGATGCCATTCCAGGTCGTATATCTCGCCTTGAGAGAAAATATGTGAGAACCGTCATCCACTTCAATGACTTTCTCGTCCTCACCGTCTATAAGTTTCATCGGACAGTGCCCGCAGGGAGCATCCAGGCCAAGCATGTAGTGGTAACAGCGTTCCCCCTCATAAGGCAGGTCCGGGTGGCCGGAGATGTCCAGCGTCATTTCATTCGCATACACCATGCTGTAATCTTCCGGACGGCAGACCTGAATGAACTGGCCGGAGTGGTCGACAAGATCCATGATATTGTCAACATCCACTTCCTTCGGACGTTTCTGTGTACTAATCGAAAAGCCGTGGGCATCCGCAATATGAGACTGCGTCAGGAACTCCCGAAAATCCTCTTCCGGCATCGGACGGGCGTAATAATATCCCTGGATGCAGTCACAGCCGCATTTTCTCAGGAAATCCAGCTGTACACGGGTTTCAACACCTTCTGCAATGGTACGCAGACCGATATTATGACACATGCTGATTGTTGACTCGATGACCGCTCTTACTGCCGGTTTCGTCTCCATCTGACTGATGATGGACTTATCGATTTTCACCGCATCAAAAGAATAATCTCCGATCATGGCAAGCGAAGAATATCCGCTTCCGAAATCGTCGAGAAGAACCTTTGCGCCGATCTGACGGAGCTGCTGAAACAGATATTCACAGTTTTCCCGGAGCACAGCGACTGCCGTCTCCGTAACTTCATAGTTAATACAGGATGTCGGCAAAGGACACTCCTGCGCAAGGCTGAAAATTTCATTCATAAACGTGTCGCTGTAAAAATCCTGCCGGGAAAGGTTCACCGACACCGGAACAAGCGGGAAGTCCGCTTCCTGCAGAGAACGCTGAAACTGATAGACGTGCTTTAAGACATAAAGATCCAGCCGGGTGATAAACCCGCCGGACTCCAGTGCCGGAATAAAGCGGTCCGGTCCGATAAACCCCTGCTCAGGATGATTCCAGCGGACCAGGGCCTCAGCAGCGCATACTTTCCCGGATCCCGCATCAATGATCGGCTGATACCAGACCTTGAATTCTTCTTTTTTCAGACTGTTGTTAAAGCTTGACACAATTTCTGCCTGGTCGATGTAGGCCTCTCGCATCGCCGGTTCAAACACGGCATAGCTGTCACGATCGACTTTCTCCGCATAGACGATCCATTCAACTCTCGCAAACCGCTGCCGCGGCAGATTTCTTTCTTAATAATCGTGATAATATCATTATAGTAATCTGAAGTTCAGCCGTCAAACAGAGAAATGCCAGGGATGGTGCCAAGAGCTAGTGGGAGTTTTGGTTGACAGATCTTCAGGTTATTTTGTGATCTGCATTTATTGAAATTATCGTCAGATTATACTTTACAAGAGAGATGGAACAAAGGTATATTGTAGTTAGATATAACTAACATCCGCGCTATCATTATAATATTATGGAGGTACGACATGTCATTTTGGGATAATACCCGCAGGCCGGAAGGTCAGGGCGGGAAAATTATGGCCGCAATGATGAATCTCTGCCACAGCCCTGTCGCGCGCTGGGCGCTTCAATTTCTGGATGTTTCAGAATATGCTGCAATTCTGGATTGCGGATGTGGCGGCGGAGCCAACATTAAACGGCTGTTGAAAAAATGCCCCCGCGGCATCGTTAAAGGCATCGACTATTCTCCCGTCAGCGTAGAGAAAGCGCTGGATCTGAATAAGGAAGCCGTATCTTCTGGCCGCTGCGCCGTGATTCAGGGCAGCGTGGCGGACATAAAATTTAAAGATGCCTGCTTCGATGCGGCAACAGCCTTCGAAACCGTCTACTTCTGGCCGGACCTGCCCCAGTGCTTCAGCGAAGTCCGCAGAGTGCTCCGCCCTGGCGGCACATTCTTTATCTGCAATGAAAGTAACGGCGACAGCGATAAGGATGATAAGTGGACAAAAATCATCAGCGGCATGAAAATCTACAAGGATACTGACCTGAAAGCCCTTCTGGAAGAAGCCGGATTCCATGATATAAAAATCCATAAAACAAAACGCTGGCTATGCATGACAGCAAAGAAATAACTAATCCTATTGTCTTAAAGCTGATGGGTTCCGCCCCTTTATCTGCGGTATGAGCTTTTGGGGCTTTCGATGTGATAAAGACGGAAATTAGAATCAGGCAGACCACCGGTCTTTTTCGTCTGATCGAACATAAATGTTCCTTTCCTGTCTTTAAGGCGCTGTTTTATTTCTCCTTCCGATATCTTCCAGACAAATACAACACGCCAAGGGTAAAACCTGCACTGATAAGAAATACTGTCGAATGTACCAGCAGATTTCCTTCATCCCCGCTTGAAAGCCGTAACAGACCATCAACGAGTGCGCCAATTATGATACTAAGTATGATATTCATTTTATTCATCTTGCAGCGCTTCCTTTCTCTGACATGATACAATCTGAAAACCGCAAATGCAGCAGACCATTTTCCCAACTATCGGGAAAGTGCCTGCCCCTGCATAATTTCTTTATAGCAGAAGCAATCCTTCGTGTGAGAATTGATCACCCCGACTGCCTGAAGATAAGAGAAGAGGCTGACCGATCCGGCAAACTTCATCCCGCGTTTCTTCAGGTCAGCTGACATCTGGTCGCTGTATGCATCAGTCGTGACTCCCGGTCCCTCATAAACGGTCTTCCCGTCCGTGAAATGCCAGACATAGGAGTCGAAGGAGCCGAACTCCGGCAGAATCTGGTCGCGGATAATCCGTGAATTGATGATGCTTCCCCTGATTTTCCGCTCTGAACGGATAATTCCCTTATCCTGCATCAGAGAATTGATTTTCTCTTCACCATAGTCCGCGACCTTCATCAGGTCGAAATGATCATAGGCTTTTCTGAAATTCTCCCGCTTGTGCAGAAGGGTCCTCCATGAAAGGCCGGCCTGAAAAAGCTCGATGACGAACATCTCATAGAGCTGCCGCTCATCGTGGCAGGGTCTTCCCCATTCTTCATCGTGATATTTCAGATAGAGCGGATCTTTCTGATAGTCTCCCGGGCAGCGGATTATTGTATTTTTATTCATCTTGCTGCGGCTCCTTTCTGAACTGTCCCCGGCATTACGCAGTCACTTTTTCCAGCAAAGCCATCATCGCACGCTTTTCACAGACAGCATCTTCCAGATGAAAGACGGCGAAGTGATTTCCGCTGCCCTCCCATTACATGAGCACAGTGTACCACAAGAAATGTAAATCTGACAATTACTAAAGCAAATCCGATGGTGTCAAGAACTAGTGGGAGTTTTTGTTGACCGATCTCCAAGTGGTTTCGTGGGCTGTACGCAGCCTGATGCCTGGAACGCCTTCCGGCTCTACAGTCGCATTCCGATGGGTACCGATCGAACGGATCCCTTCTGTTACGTTCACTAGTGGAACAATCCTGCTCCACTTTCCTGGCTTCCTGCCTGCTTTCTTCTTACGGTATAATACAGAGTGGAAATAGGATAACCAGAAAAAAATCATAATTGATTGTTCGCAATTAAAAACAGCTTGCACGCGCGAATTTTCTTGTGTATAATGGGTAGGAATTTTGAATTTCATACTGGTTTTATTGGAAACGCACACTCCCCGTAGTGATAACGAACAACACAGTCATCACGAAGGGAGTTTTTTTATGCCAGAAAATAAGCTGGAAAATATTGTATTTACTGTACTGATGACCTTTGCAATGGTCTACGCGATGATCTGTTATAATATCGCACTGAATATTGGCAGGCTGCACGATGGTGTATTTGCCATAGCTCTTGGAAAAGAGCTGTGGATCATGTGGCCGCTTGCCATCGTCCTGGAAATGTTCGTTTTTGAGCGCCTGATTATGTTCCTCACCCGTCGTCTGGTAACCAGGGAGATGCCGGTACTCTGGATAATTCTGATCCGCAGTTCACTCACGGTCTGCCTGATGTGCCCAGCGATGAGCTTTGCCGCATCCTTACTCTTCAAGGACTTTAGTGCGGCAGGTTTGATCAGCACCTGGCTGCAGACCGCAGCGATGAATTTCCCAATGGCACTTGCCTGGCAGATCTTTTTCGCAGGCCCTCTGGTCAGACTGATCTTCCGTCTGGTTTTCCGCAGAAAGTCAGCAGAAGCTGAAAAGTCGTCCCGATCTGCCGAAGCAGCATAAGTCATCCCTGACGCAGACAAGTACAAATAAAAACAGCCGCAGGAATTGTATTCACTTACATTCCTGCGGCTGTTTTTTTGTCTGCCCGTCAGACGACAACAAGGTTCCCGGGCACCCGCCCGAAGCTTCAGCGTCGTGGAAGGGTGAGGTTCTTATAATCTCGGCTCATCAAAGTATGAACTGTCTTTATGGCATACCGGGCATAAAGACCGCAGATTGCAACTGTTTCTTTATTCGAAGCTTTTGCTAGTCATATTTTAAGTATAGTATTCTCCTTACGAATTTATCAACTGTTTTTTCCCTGTTTTCCGCATGATACCCAGCAGAAGCCCTCATTACGATGATTGAATCCTGCGCCGCTGCGGCTCCTTCCGCACAGTATCTTTCTCTTGACTAAGTCGCATGAAAAAACCTTCTTGTAAATATTTTCTATTCTGATAAGATAAGGATACTTCAAGATGATAACTTTTTAATTGGAGAGGAATCATTTTCAGAGTGGACAAATTACAACGTTCAAGAAGAAAAGAGGTATGATATGAAATTAACATTAATATGGGATGCCTACTGCGGATGGTGCTACGGGTTCGACTCCGTTTTTCATAAATTCATGGCCAGACACCCGGAAATCGAGCTTTCCATCGTTTCCGGCGGCCTGTTCGTAGAAAATAACAGTAAGCCAGCTAATTCCTATGGCTTTTTTGAGCAGGGTAACCAGCAGATTGAAAAATACTATGGCGTTGAATTCGGTTCCGCCTATAATGCCGTTCTCAAGAGCGATATGCAGCTGAATTCTGTTCATCCGGCAATCGCCTGGTCCGTCATCCGCAAGGAGCTGAAGGCGGAGCAGCTTGCCGAGTGTGCCTTTGCCATCCAGAAACAGTTCTTCTACTACGGCAAAAGTCTTAGCGATATCGATACTTATACAGAACTTGCTCCACAGTTCGGACTGGATGCTCAGGAACTGGAAAACAGCCTTAAGGAGGTCTGGAATAAAGAAGATGCGGCTTACGAGGATTTCCGCGAAGCCGGCCGGCTGGGCGCGCACAGTTTCCCGACTCTGCTTGCTGAACATAAAGGAAAAGTATACGACTTTAAAGGCTCTGCCAGAACCGTAGAAGATCTGGAGCAGAATTACCAGATTCTGTTATCCAGGTAAGTAAGGGGGCTGCTGCCCCCTTCATTTCCTGAATGCCTTCCATTTCCAGCCAGATCGAAACGTTCCTCTTCGGAAGCAGCTGCCACCCATCCCTTCTTATTTCATTGTTACAAGCTCATACGCGCGGCTTCCCAGCCCGATCTTTTCCGCGTGTTCCAGGGTTTCCTTCCAGGCCACATTCGGATTATTGTTCAGCCAGACATCATGATGATCATGGAAATCCGAAGCTGCCATATTATCACCAAGCTGGGAGTTTCTGATTGGAACGGCCTTTTCACAGAGATCCACGCAGGCCTGGTCCAGAGCAACCGGATCGAAAGAGGCGAGCATGCCGATATCCGGCAGGATAGGCGCATCGTTTTCACCGTGACAGTCACAGTTCGGTGACACATCGGTAATGAGACTGATATGGAAACATGGTCTGCCATAACATACGGCCTGTGTGTATTCTGCCATACGACAGCCCAGAAGCTGCGGAGCATCCCAGTTTTCATTTTCTATGGCATCAAAGGCGCAGGCTCCTATGCAGCGTCCACAGCCCTTGCAGATATCCGGATCAATCCAGGCCTTTCTGACCGTTCTGCCATCGACCTCCTTCTCAGGATAAGAAATAGCATCGGATCCGCACTCCTTTGCGCATCTCATACAGCCGCGGCAATTTTCCTCTATGACATGTGGATGACCTGACTGATGCTGCTGCATCTTTCCGGCCCGGGATCCACATCCCATTCCGATGTTCTTAATAGTCCCTCCGAAGCCGGCCTGCTCATGCCCCTTGAAATGCGTCAGGGAGATAAGAATATCCGCATCCATTACAGCCCGTCCGATAAAGGCCGTTTTACAGTATTCTCCGTTATGAACGTCCACCTCTATATCATCTGTTCCCCGGAGGCCGTCGCCGATAATGATCTGACATCCGGTCGTAGTCGGGTTAAATCCGTTTAAATTGGCGCAGTCCAGGTGCTCCAGGGCATGCTTTCTTGAGCCCGGGTAGAGGGTATTACAGTCCGTAAGGAAAGGCAGGCCGCCATTTTCCTTTACTACATCAGCCACTGCTTTAGCGTAATTCGGCCGGAGATAGGCCAGATTTCCCAGCTCTCCGAAGTGCATTTTTATCGCGACGAACTTGCCGTCCATATCCATATCTCCGATTCCCGCATTCTTAATGAGCTTCTGGAGCTTCATCGTAAGCGGCACACCCAGCTCCGTCCTGAAATCTGTAAAATATACCTTTGATTTCTCTGTCATATGTTCAAACCTCCCTGACCTGCAGCAAAGCAGTCAAATAATGATATTTTGTTAATAGATTTATTATATAGCGCGGTTTGAAACAGCGCCAAGCAGTGGGTCAAGTCCTTCTATTGGTGTATAATGAAATGTTATTTTACCTGATAACGAATCACCACGTCTCCGTTATCATAAGACTTTACATGTTTAAGCCGGAGCGGAAGCGGACTGGCGTCTTCTCTTCCCTCAAATACAGATGGCATCTCTGTCCTTCCGTCGATTCCCGGACCGATCAGAAGAGCCACTTCATCGAGAAGTCCTGCTGTTAGAAAGCCTGTATTGATCGCGGCACCGCCGACAATGCCCATGCGCTGAACACCGAACTCCGTATTCAGAATTTCGGATGCCCTCTTCAGGTCGATGTGCTCATTTCCGCAGGCAATCCAGGAGATATTCTGCCGGTCCAGATAATCGAGGTATTCCTGCGGGGCGCTGGTGCTGGTAAGAATCAGCAGAGGCTTCTCTGTATCGGTTTCCTTATTCCAAAGCAGCGTACCGTGGGTATCTGCAACGATCACATAACCGGCAGCATCGGTTTTCCTTGAAAAGTTTTCTTTGCCGCAGTCCGTATGATCTTCTGCCTGGAATTTTCCTGGCAGGGACATCTCCAATTCAGCGGTGTGCCGGCCCGTTACAGTTGTCGGGATATCAAGTTCATCCAGGACCTGATAATAGACATCCGATCTGGATGAGCCTCCCGGAAGCTGCGCCGTCATCCCACAGTCGATTCTTCCATCTGCCGATGTCATCATGTAACAAATGATATAGGGTTTCATAACTTAACTCCTATTCGTATATGATATTTTCTCTGATAACCGTACTATTTCAGGTACTCGGTAAAGAAGGCTTCCAGCTTGTCAAACGGGATATAGTCCTTATCTCCGCCATCATACAGATCGGTATGAACTGCCCCTGGAATGCTTAAAAACTCCTTATTTCCCGTATATTTGCTGTCTTTAACCATTGCTTCATAGGCATCTTTGCCAAAGTAATAGCTGTGCGCCTTATCTCCATGCATGATCAGAACCGCACTTCTGATCTCATTGCTGTATTTAAGAATTGGCTGATTCATAAAGGATTCGCAGCCGATCACATTCCAGCCGCCGTTAGAATTCAGCGATCTTGCGTGATAACCGCGGTCCGTCTTATAATAGTCGTAATAATCTTTAACAAAGAATGGCGCATCGTCCGGAAGCGGATCGACTACGCCTCCGCCGAGAGTATATTCACCGGCTGCATAATCTTTCGTTCTCTGCGCGCACATGGCAGCTTTCTTCTCGTAGCGCGCTTCTTCACTGTCTTCAGCATCAAAATATCCATTCGCATTGACTCTGGTCATGTCATACATGGTTGAGGCCACAGTCGCCTTGATTCTGGTATCAAGAGCCGCCGCATTGAGGGCCATGCCTCCCCAGCCGCAGATTCCGATGATGCCGATGCGGTCTGGATCTGCCTTCTCATTCAGAGAAAGAAAATCTACCGCTGCCATGAAATCTTCTGTATTGATGTCAGGAGAAGCCATGTATCTCGGCGTTCCTCCACTTTCACCGGTAAAGGACGGATCAAAAGCAAGGGTAAGGAAGCCCCTCTCTGCCATCGTCTGTGCATACAGGCCGGAGCACTGTTCTTTCACCGCACCGAAAGGTCCGCATACCGCAATTGCCGGAAGCCTGCCCTCTGCCTTCTTCGTAATATACATATCCGCTGCCAGCGTAATGCCATAACGGTTTACAAAGGCTACTTTGCTGTGATCAACCTTATCGCTCTGCGGGAAGGTCTTGTCCCACTCCTTCACGAGCTTCAGTTCTGCTGTTTTCATCATAATGTGTAATTCCTTTCTTTATGCGTCTTGCTCTGTTCAGCTTTACTTTTGCGGATAAGATAGTCCAGGCAGTCGATCCTGCGCTGTCCCTCATGCAGACTTTCCATCAATTTGCAGCGATGGCAGCGAAGGAAGTGCAGAAATTCGCCATCTTGACCCGAAACATAAAGCTGTTCTGCTCTTTGGATTGAACGCTCATCACATCCTGCATCCCTGAGGTTTTCCAGAACACTTTTCCATTCCATTGTCATTCTATTACTCCATAAACAATTTTTCCTCAGCGCTGCTTCTTTCTTCTGACAATATGTAGTATAATCGACGGAAAGAGTTATCGCTAATTGCTATAATTCATATCATGTTATTACTTTTCGTCATATCTTTTGCATAAGGGGTATTATCATGGAAATAAGAACATTGCGCTATTTCCTGGCGATTGCCAGAGAAGAGAATATGAGTCGGGCTGCGGAGTATCTGCATGTATCCCAGCCCACGCTGTCGAAGCAGCTGAAAAAACTTGAAGAAGAGCTTGGAAAAAAGCTGTTTATCCGTCACAGCTTCAGCATCACACTCACCGATGAAGGAGTACTGCTCAGAAAGCGTGCGGAAGACCTGGTATCCATGGCCGATAAGATCGAACAGGAATTCCTGACTCTTGATGATGTGACCGGCGGCGATATCTATTTTGGCCTCGCTGAGTCCTATCAGATCCGCTATCTGGCAAGAGGAATCAAACGATTTAAGGAGAGTTATCCCGACATGCACTATCACATTATGAGCGGCGATACCGAGCAGGTAACTGAGAAGCTGGATAAGGGCTTACTGGATTTCGGAGTCATCTGTGAGACTCCGGACAGCCGTAAGTACGCCTACCTGACCTTCCCGAAGGCAGATATTTTTGGTGCGGTCATGCGTGAAGACGCGCCGCTCGCAAAAAAAGACTCCATATCTGCAGCAGATCTTGCTGGCCTTCCCCTGTTCGTATCCGAACAGAGCTGGGAAAATGACATCCGCCCCTGGGCAGGAAGTCTGTTTGATCAGCTGCAGTTAGAGGGAACCTTTCGTCTCTCCTATAATGCTTCCATGTTTGCCCTGGAAGGCCTGGGGTATTCACTGACCTTTAAGGACCTCTCCAATACCTCCGTCGGAAGCAGCCTAGTCTTCCGCCCTCTGAATCCGGAATTATCCGTGAAACAGTATCTGATCTGGCATAAATACCAGAGCTTCACACCGATTGCAGAGCGGTTTCTGAATCACATCAGGAAGGTCTTTCGGACTACCCCGAACGGAGAATGACGGAATTTCGGAGAAATTAACGACTGAAGGAAGATATATCGACAGTAAAAAAGGGCCATTGCCCTATACCCATTTGAGCTTAGTGCAACGGTCCCGCAGTCCCGCACATGTTCATTACACAGGATTTCTCCTTGCCCCCTATTTCTTTTGTCCGCGCTTCTGATAGTCCTCGTCAATCCGCTTCTTCCAGCCCTTATCGAGAGGTCTGCTCTTCCGGACCGATCGGATCGCTTCACCAAGCACGTGATAGTTGAGGGCGGTTCCTTCACTGTCACAGTTGTAATTAACAGCCCGGTCCTCATCGATTCCGATGTGTCTCGCGGTTTCCACGGCATCAATGTTGGCTCCGAGGAAGAGGAACTCCCAGCCGGATTCCTCTTTCTTCCGCTCGATCATCCGCTTCACTTCGCCGCTGGAATAGCGGCAGCTGGCGTTCTCCATTCCGTCCGTTGTGATCACGAACATCGTATGCTCCGGAATATCCTCTTCCCTCGCGTATTTATAGATGTTATCGATGTGGTGAATCGCCCCGCCGATGGCATCGATCAGGGCCGTGCAGCCGCCCACAGAATACTCTTTCTCCGTAAGATCATTCAGCTTCTGCACATTCACACGGTCGTGAATAACCTCGCTGCTGTTGTTGAAGAGTACGGTAGAAATCAGTGCCTGTCCATCTTCCTTCTTCTGCTTCCGGATCATGGAATTGAAGCCGCCAATGGTGTCGGATTCCAGTCCGCTCATAGATCCGCTTCGATCAAGGATAAATACGATTTCTGTTAAATTCTTCTTCATCATGCTGCCTCCTGGATTTTCCTTCTGACAAATTACAAACTGCAAGTGATTTCTTTTTTCAACTTACAGCCATATTGTAGAAGTTTCCGGCCTCCATCTGGTCGCATGCGAAGCGACATTTCATTTTCTTATCCGCCGATCAGCTTCTGATCAAAAGCGAATAAGGCCTCATTGATTTCAAAGAGATTGTAATTCCCATGCGCGAGGAAATATTCCACGATGATGTCGAATTTACTGGAGTGAGACAGGGCAAAGCCTGCCTTCATCAGCATCTCCTTCACTTCCGGCAAGGGAAGTTCCAGGGCAATGGCAAAAGCCAGAACCGTGGCCTTGGACGGCCTGTAGTTTTTATCCGTACGGATCTTAGAGAAGAGCTTGCGGTCGATATTCGCCTTTTTATAGCACTGGGCATCCGTCATCCCGGATTCATCGATTTTCCGGAGAAGCATTTCAGAAAAACTCTCATCGATCTGGCCCAGGGCGTCTTCAAGCGTTGCGGCCGGTTTTTCTCCTGGGGCTTTTCCCACTGGTGCCTGATCCCGGATGAGAAAATCCTCCAGATCACCCTGCAGTTCTGCAGCCAGATAGTGTTCATCAATGTAATTCTGGATATCTTCATAGAGCTTCAAACTGATCATGCTTTCCCCTTTTCCATTCATATTCTTCCTGCCGATTACAGCTTCTTTTCCAGCAGCACCAGACTCACATCCGGAATTCCATTAAAGACACAAGGTACGATATCCGCTTCCCGGTAACCCAGCCGGGTATAAAAACTCCGCGCATTCCGGTTGCGCTCATTCGTGTCCATTCGAAGATAATTACAGCCATGCTCTTCCGCATACTGTTCGTAAAACTGCACGAAGGCTTTCCCATATCCATGTCCCCTTACCGCAGGATCAATCACCAGAGTATGCAGGACCATGACCTGACTCTCAGGAGCATCATACTGCCAGTCAGCGCCGTCATAGACATCCACCTGCGTCTGATTGATAATCGCCGTACCCACAATCCGGCCGCTATCCGCCATATCCTTCTCCACGAATAAATCCTGCCTGCGCAAGGCCGCTTCCGCCGTAGCGCGAACCGGGTATACCGACCGGATCCAGCCCGTTGTGACTTCTCCTTTTTCCTCCGCATCATGAATTCGGTTATAAACAGACTCTATTGCATCCAGATCAGACGCGGATGCACATCTGATAGTAAGAGTTTTCCATTTTTCAATCTCTTCTCTTACCTCATCATACAGCCATTCAGAATCAGTGTAATTCCCAATTCCATCCTCTTCACTCGCCCTGGTGAGATCATCAGTCAGCATCTCCAGCATCTTTTCCTGCTCGTCCGCATTTTTGAATCTTTTCGCACGTTCAAAACACAGCTCAGAAACGTCTCTAAGAAGAACTGCTCCAAGATCTGATCTCTGATGTTCATATTCCAGAGCCTGATAATAAGAACACTCCCATAGGTCTTTTATATCATCTGCTGTAAAGGCATAATCCGCTGTCAGAATAAACAGCTCCAGCGGGAAATATCCGCTGTCACTGTATTCCAATATCAGATCAACCAGTTCCTCCTTACTCAGACTTTCTAATACTTCTTTTTCTTTCATTAACAGTCCACCTTCCTGGATCCGACACGCCTTCTTTTATCTATATGCACATCACTTTCCGGTGCACACACCCATGCCGCCTCAAGATTTCGGTACGAGGAAACGCGTCGAGATGCTGACGACTCGAACTGAAATAGCGAGCTATTATATCCATGTGTTTAGCCAAGAAACATCTGATCCCACGCATAGATCGGATTCCATCTGGTAATCGACTTCATTTTTTATAGCCAAAAATCCTTTTTATCCGATCACTCATGTATTTTAAACACCAATCATCTGCTCCGTGCACTTCTATTAATTTCTTCGCCACTGTCTTATTATCCTTCAGACTATCGGAATAATATTCAACATCCGGCCTATCAGTGGCAGCATCCAGCAAAGCCAAAGACTGATCATTTTTCAAGCGTTCGCTTAGATATGAATAAACATGATCATATGGATTTCGGTTATCTGCTATCACGATTTTGGCCAGATTATAATCATCCTGAAATTTCTCATCAACGTAAGCAAAGTTTTGTTTATCAACTTTGCAGGCTCGATAAACAATTTCTTTATCCGTTCTGTACGGCATCATACAATCCAGAGACAGGATTGCTCCATCATCTGAATGATCGATAGCGAACATTACCCAATCACGGCTGTCCGAGTATTTCTTATCAACATACTCAATTACAGTACCATCCCTTTCCATAGCATACAGAACCATATCATCATCAGCCTGATATTCTGGTAAGTACTGCATATTATCTGGATACGACAAAACTGCCTTTGCAATTTCACGATCCCGATAATATCTGTAATCAAACTGTTTTGCTAACCAAGGTGTTTCTTCAAGTGCGGTGCAAAGGCTATCCCGGATTACTTTATATTTTTCTTCATCAATCTCTTTTCTATAAGGCAGAAGCACTGATGACATAGGTACTTTTCCCTATATGCCTTCCGCATTGCGATAAACTTACGATCATCAAACAGCCACTCAATAAACCTGTCACCGTAGATATATTCACCAGGCAGCAGCAATGAAAAAATATACGTCATAATATCCGATGACAATTGATCTGGCTCATATGCAAAGTCAAGTTTAGACCCTTCATCATAAATATAATGGTTACGAATATACAAGGCATAACCAAAATGATATTCTATGGAATACGGATTTTCTCTTATATATGCCTTATCCTCTGGCTTCATATGCAGAACACAGTCCTCTGCAACACTTCGTATAAATTTTTTCTTTCCTGATCGATGGCTCATTTTCTTGCTCCTAAATCGATAATCATAATAATGCAGCATATATCCTCTTTTATGGATTCTTTTGTCATTCGCACCCGAAAATCAGGCATAGACCACATAGACCTTCGGCTGCATGGAAACTTCTATCGTCTCATCGAACTCATCTTTATCTTCCCAGTACATGGTCAGTGCCACCGTGTCTTCCGTGCTGTCCGGGTTAATTTCTATATCGACTTCATCAAATATATTATCCCATAGCTGTCCGAATTTACCAGTAAAATTAAAATCCCGTATTCCCTGACCGATCATGGCTTCCGCAAATTCACGGATCTGCTGCTCATCGCTGAGATGATCCGCAATGATGAAAAGCTCCGATTCCACCGGAAGCTGCGGGATGGCATCTGTTTGTGTAAAGGGAATCTCGAGCATCTGCTGTTCCATCATTTCCCCTCCTAATTCTTTCCGGCCTGTACTGCGGGCGGCCTGTCCAGCAGAACAATCCCATCGTAATCGATCTCATAATAACTGCCGAGCCAGTCGTACAGGCAGATGCGGTCTGTTTTCATTTCGAACGCCGGCCCCGGTCTATCATCGGATCGGACAAAGATATCCCGTCCAAGGAAAGACCATTTTACAACGAGATCCTTCGTAACCCTGCAGATTTCCAGTTCGCCATAGAAAATGAAATCCTCCTCAAAAGGTACGATCTTAAAGACATCTCCTAAAATATCCAGTCGCCCGGCAGCGGTATCATCTTCATCGAGAAACAGGAGACGCCCGAAAACAGGAAGATGATCCTCAGAGCATAGAACCAATCTCATTTTCCCGCTCTGAAATATCGAAGCGGTGTCCTGACTGCTGATTTGCTTTAAGGCGTCTATCCGATATTCGACGCTTTGTATGTCATACAGCTTATCATTCAGGTGTAATTTTTCAATGCCGTTTCCTGTAACATCATAATAGGTTCTGTCGTCTGAAATCCGAAGGACAGTTGTTATGATGAAATATGGAAATTTCCTTTCCATAGGACAGACATCCTTTCTCTAGTCGTAAATTAACTAGTAATTTTAACCTCATACCTCATACTTCAAGTGCTTTCTTTAATGCCTCCATCCTAATACAACTCCGATATACATTTTTACAAAAGAACGCCTTTTTTATTATGCTTAGGAACGGCCGCAAGATCAAGCATTCACTGAAACGGCCGCAAGCGTCCATACGCCATATGCAAAAACGGACAAACCCATTGTAATCACATGGTTTTGCCCGTTTTACTTCAAAATAGTTATTCAGAATACTGAGATCAAATACATCTTGAATTATCTCTTTTTCATCCTGTATATGACATGGCCTGCTCCCATTCCGATGAGCGACAGAACTGTGCCTGCTGCAAAAGCAGCTGCATCCGGCATATTCATTCTGCCTGCTGCAATATTATTGGCCAGTTTATAGGTCACATAATCTGCCATCATATACATGAAACCAAATCCAAGTATCCCCAGCCATTTTATATAACTGCCGCAAGCATTCTTACTGAGCAGGAGTGAAAGAACAAACGTGCTGACGGGAAGAACGATCCAGAATACCAGGAATCCGTACGCCATTGCATCTGAATCTCCCGTAAAGCCCCAGAACAATAAAACCGATGCTGTCCAGATTCCGACATACACAGAAATCAGGATATTTCTTGTCCGTTTCCTTTTGTCCTGCATAAGAACAACCTCCCCGTTCTTATTTCCATATCTGAAAACATTCAATACGGCTCTCTATCCTCCGTCTTTCTCTCAAGGCTTAATCAAATCATTCATATCAATGTCTTCCGGTCCTACGATATTCTTCGCCCATTCATCATATTCTGAATGACCATCGTACCCCAGACGAATGAGACTCGTCAGATGATGAACGGTTCTCTCCAATTCTGGGTCATCGGCTGCTTCGTCCAGTGAATCCAGGTCATCGGCTGCTTCGCCCAGTGAATCCGTGGCGTTGTCTTCGAAGTCGTACTCCTCTTCACAGTTGGTACGGTGCTCAATCGTCTGCATGATAGCGGCGGTTCTCACTCCGTTTTCGACCGAACTGAGATGCCCGTCGTCATTAAAATCAAAATTTCTGTCGAATGCACTTAATTTTCTATCTGACATAACTGTTCCTCCTGGGTTTTAACCATCGCCATCTTACTTTACCGAATATTATCAGATTGTTGAGATCAAATGCACAGCTTCTGTTCACCTACCGGATAACATACGCATCCACGATCTGTCCGATATACATGGTATGTGCGTCGCGGTTGGCTATCGGTTCTGATCCGTCGATGTCCTGCGGATACATTTCTTCCGGAATGTTCTCCGGCAGCCATGTCTCCTTTTTGTTCACAGTATTCCCGATATTAGTTATCTCACTGTTTCCAGCACGGCCATCATCGCTCGTTTTTCGCAGACTGCGTCTTCCAGGTGAAATACTGCAAAATGGTTTCCTGTACCTTCTGCATAGATTTTTTTCATCACGGGATATCCCGGCTGCTCTAAAGCCAATTTCGACAGACGGTCGTCCTCTTCAAACACAGCTTTTCCATAATATCTGAAGAACTGCTTTCCGTGTCCCAGAAGTCCACAGATCTCTACCCATGGATTGTCCTGCATCTGTTTATACACTTTCTTCATCGCTCCGACACCAAAATAATTTGTGTCGTCAACGAGCATATGGAAACTTATCGGTCTCGATTTTGGCTTTCCGTCTTCAATCGTATTGAGGAAGAAAGCATCCGACTGCTCTGCACATTCAACCAGCCACTGATTAATTTTTTCTGAATTAGTCATAGTTATTTACCTCACTGATGCTGCATCTTTTTACGATTGATTGTAAAATGAAGTTGAACATTTGAATAGAAGCTCCATAGCAACCTTGCTGATGGTAAAAAAACAATCTACACAGGTGGATCATTATGGATCACTATCATTCTATCACAGGACAGTATGAATGCTAACTAAAACTTCCCACACCGAAAAGGTGTGTTGAACCTTGAAAATACAATAATGCAGACAATTAAAAAGACACAGATGACTTTCCTTTGGTATAATTTACCTGACACCATTTGCTCCGAGCGGAGAACTCATGCCCTTTCGGATGCCGTCTCCGACCATTTCCCGTAATATGTCCCGGATGCGGTTCTCTTAAACGCACGGATTCTCACTTCATATCTTTGACCCGGCTGACAATCGTAAAGAACTGCCGTATCACCACGCCGGGTCATTCTCTTCCAGCGACGGGTTCCGCTTCTGTGCCATGCGACCTGGTAGGAACAGTTTCCGGGCACTTTCCGATAATTGACATTCAAGCCTTTCTTTTGCCTGCGTATGGATTTCACCGAGGTTTTCGACGGTCTGACAACAAAAGAGGTCTTCAGTGTTCCAGAATAACTGCCCTTTCCAACTGCCTTGATGGTTGCTTTTCCGATTTTCCCATTGCCGGAAATAGACGCGGTATAATCCTGCCCTTTCTGAAGTATGATATATTGAATCGTCCGGGTTGCTGTACCGTCCCCGTTATCCGTTTCCACGATCTGTTCACGCGCAATCAGAAAAGCCGGCAGAACCGTTTTCCCCTTGTAAGCATAACTTTGTCTCAGGCGCGTAAAGAAAGCCTGGGAAAGATCCATGCTTCCTGCGTCAGCAAACACAGGAAATGGAATGCATAGAGAAATCAGCAATGCTGCCAGCATGACATATAGTTTCTTTATTTTCCTGTTCATCCAATCACCCCAATCGTCCCTATTATACCTGCCCTGCTCACAGAGCAGGACACTACAACATCCTTTCCGGAAAAATCATGCGTTTTCAGGAACGCCCGCATCGGCGGCGGACTTTCCAGTGAACCGAAGCTCTCCAGGCCACTCCGCCTGTTCGTTCCTCCGGAACGCGCTGTTGATGTGGCTGCCGCAGTCGCATCGATTTTCCGCGACAAAGGCTACCGGGCAAGGAGAAAACACTGTCGCCTGAAATACCTGATCGAAGACAAGGGAAACTCCACCTTCATTTCATGATTATACTGATAGACCGCAAACTGACGCTCATAGGAACCCAGCACCTGAACCTGTTCATACTTAGTATCCAGATAGAAATACGGGGTTTTTAAATCCGTTCCTTTAAATCCCAACTGCATAAGAAGTTCCCGCTGCTTCGCTGTATCCTGCACGCTGTGACGAAGTGTCTCCTGATACTCAGGATAAGTTTCTTCCATGTTAAGGGTGAGCCTGATCGCATCCGGCGTTACCCTGCTCTTTCCTTTACCGGTAACTTTGATCGTTCTCATCGCACTCATAATCATCATCCTCCTAACTCCTCAATTCTTTTGGATGATGAAAGTATAGCCGAAAATAAAAAGAGAGTGGTCGCTTGTCAAACGACAAATCCCACTCTGCAATATCCCGTACATTATCCTAATACCGGCTAGCCATATTTAAACAGTACAGCATTGATTTCAAAGATATCGTACATCCTGTTTGTGATAAAGAATTGAATAATCAGGTCGAACGCATTACTCGGTGAAAACGCAAGCCCGGCCCGGGACAGCAGATCCGCGGTTTCCGGCATATCCAGCTCAAGCGCAACAGCCAGGGCAACTGCTGTCTTCTTCTTAGGTTGGTAATCCCGATTGCAGCGAATCTTGGAAAACACCTTGCGGTCAATATTTGCCCTCTTATACACGGTCACCTCGTCCATCCCGCTGGCATCAATCAACTGAAACAGCTTCTGCTGGAATGTATCTCCGGCGCCGTAGATCACTTCATCTCTGATTTCCCGGATATCCTTTTTTACAATTTGAAAAGGCATGAACTTCTCTCTCAGTAAAAAATCACACAATTTCCAGACGATCCGGCTCCATGTGGCATTTCAGGCATACTACTTTCACACCCTCCTGTTCAGCCTCTTTCAAAACTTTACCGAACTCCGGAGTGTTAGGCCTTCTTTCTCGCCGCAAAATTACCGGATAATATATGCATTCACAATCTGTCCGATATACATGGTGTGTGCGTCACGATTTGCCATCGACTCAGAGCCGTCAACGTCCTGCGGATACATCGTTTCCCGGATATTTTCCGGCAATTTGGAGGAAAGTGCAAAGAATTCCAATACATGGTTTTTACAGGCAACATGCAACGTTACAAATGAATATGGTACCGAGCTGGACGGGTATCGTGAAGCAAAAGTAACTGGAAACAAAGACAATCCGAAAGTAAAAGATTTTAAAGTTTACAAGCTCCACTGATATTTCGGATATGATGTACAAACCTCGTCGCATGGAAGTATATTTTCCATGCGACGATTCTACGATTCATCAAAATCACTATTCTATATCCCGCTTAACTCATCCCACAGAGCCGTTCTCCTCGGATACGTCTGACGGTACTTTTCTGCAAGCCGTTCTGCAGCAGCTTCTCCATCCGGATACCCTTTTATCTTCCGTAATACATTCGCTACATGGCGGTACCCTTTTCTATCTCTTGCCCGATCCATCAGTTCATCAGCATTTCTAATCAGGATCGGCATGCACCGCTCCGGATAATGCTTCTTCAGGATTTTCTCATATCCATCCAGTCTTCCGTCTTTCTCAGCCTCAGCCATCATCAAATCGTACCGTTTTTCCCGCTCAAACAGCGGCATGGCACGATAATATCCGGAAACGACAGGAACGACATTTTGCTCAAATTCTTCCTTCCACTCTGCATCAGAAAACAGGGCGCGGTATTCCTGATAAAGATCTTCATCGTCTGGTAAATCATAAAACATCTGTTTAAGCAGTGCGTTATATTTTTCTTTCTGTCCGGTCGTCTTGTAAAGACTTTTTAATTTCTGTTCATACCGCATGTAGTAATAACTTATGCCGTGTGTATTCTTCTTTTCTCCTGCTATTTTCTGAAGCAGAGCAATTTCTCTTTCCGCTTCACCGCGTTCTTCGTAGATGCGAAGGAGTCTTTCCCTGGTATCGTGTGTATTAATGGTTTCCGCATATCGTTCCACATCTTCAATGTCAGCGCCTTCATCCGATAAGATCTGCAGCAGATAAAGCCTGAGCTCTGAAATCACTATACTCTTCCAATCGTCGCTTTTATCCGATTGTGTTTCCTTCATAACCTTATCTTCCAGGAACTTTCTTTTAATCTTCAGGAGTTCCGGTGTCCGAAAATGCGTGTCCATGAAATCATAAAGATAATCCTCCATGTAGTCAATGACCGTTCCGTCTGTACTCTTCATGAAAAACTCCAGTGCCTGCTTCTGTTCTTTCTCATCCTTCAGGCGACTGACCGCGTCATCCCAGGCACCCGTGACCTCATCCATGACAATCACAGTATCGCCGTCATCATCCATATCGCTAGTGCCCCATTTCAGAAAAATCTCACTCACTACAGTAAACAGAGCCCATCGGTCTTCCGGTGCAGACAGTTCTTTTCTGGCATCATTAAGCAGGTCGAGAACATCACATGTTAAATCTTCCATGTGTTTCCAGTCAACAAATCCCCGTACATCTGCCCAGCTGAAAATTTCCTCGATTCGTGATTCATACAGTTTGTCTTTTACACTGTCAAAAATAAAGGAATGATCTCGCTGTTCTCCATCTTCCAGGAACAATTCCATCCCGACATGCGGTATCCCATCTTCCAGGAACTCATCCGAGCAGACGCTGAATCCTTCCCGTTTATAAAAGCCGGCTGCGTAAGTCTGAGCATCCAGATAGATTTTCTCCGGATTAAAAGCAGTCTTAATCTGCGCGATTCCCTCATGCAGAAGTTTTCCCCCGAGTCCGTTCCCGTGATGAAGGGTCAGAACTCTTCCTACCTGAACCACATGATCTTCTTTAGGAAATGCCCGGAGATATGCGATGACTTTTCCGTCGTATTCATAGAAAATATGAAGACTGCTGTAGTCCTTTTCATCGATATCCTGATACGCACAATTCTGTTCAACAACAAAAATCTCTGCTCGAGCTTTTAATATTTCATACAGTTCTTTTGTAGTTAACTCGTAAAAATACTTTGTTATCAGCTGCATGGTACTTTTCCCTTCTTGATATACATTAGCCTTGAAGAAAGGGTTTTTGTTGCTCACGCTTTCTGCTTCATCACCCAGGAAAACGCCTTTGCTATTCGCAAATCGGCATCTTTGAAGTGATTGCCCTCATTCCACTCCAGGATGCAGTTTATATTCTGTTTTTTCAACAGCTCATACGCTTCCCGGATCCGGTCGCCGACTGTTGCCATAACCGGATTTCTGGCTTTTTCTTCCTTATCGCCAAGACTCAGGTATACATTCTCACTTTTCATTTTCTGTTCGTTCAGATAATCCGTAAACCCAGGGAACCAGACGGACGGAGAGGCTGCGGCAGCTCCTTGAAAGACATCTTTTTGACATGCTGCCCACAGCGCAAACAATCCCGCCAGGGAATAGCCACCGATGTAATAGGTCTTGGATTTGTCTTCACAGAACGTCATGACCTTGGTCAGGGTATCTTTTGCCCCGCCCCCAAAGCCCTGTTTTCCGAAAACAGCTGGCGCCTCCCACGGTGACAGGTTGTTATTCCAGTCATCGACTCTGCAGGCGATCAGCCTGAAGTCAGCACCGGTATAGTCCCGGATCAGTTTTCCCTCATTTTCGATTGTCTCAAGGTCGTGGTCGTCCACCATCTGAATAAGAACAACCTCTGCGTCCTTATTCCCATACTCAAATATGTCCATTGCATTCCTTCCATCTTACTCTGCGGTGCTTAATCAAGGTCATTATAACCCATGTCTTCAGAATTCACTGCACTCGCGTTCTACTTAAAATTAAAGGTATGTATTCCCGGGTATACAGCTGATCTGCGAGCGCGAATTACCTCCCGTGCTTTCCTCTGTATACTCTTCCTCGGAATGGCTCCTCACTGCGGGAACTTCCTCCGTAAGAGTTGCTGTCACTGGACCTGTCTCTAAACGTACTGCCGCCGGAGAATCCGCTGCCAGATGAGTGACTTCCGCTTGATGTCCCTTCTGACCCGTCCTTCTTCCAGAAATTGCTGCTGATCTTATATGCGACAGACATGACGATCAAAAGATACAGCTGCGCGATGAACAAGTTGAAAACGACGCCGTTCGGTGTCATCAGGTAGCCGATCGAAAAACCGACAAACACCATAACAGCTGTGCTTGCCAGCGCCATGGCCAGAAGCGGAAGACAGTTGATCAGATTGTGGAAATTCTTTTTCATTGCGCTGATCGTTGTGTCAAACCCCACAAAACGACCGATCATCAGCAGAATGAAGTACTGAATGATGGAATCGTAATTGTCGTTCTTGTAGCCGAATTTAATGTAGGCAAAAATAATCAGCATATACAGAATTCCAGTCATGTGCAGTGCTTCACGCTCGCCCGGACGCAGTGTTTCCAGCGGGATCAGCGCATGATCCAGCCACGCGTTCAACAGCACCGCAATGATGATCATCAGCAGCAGAACATATGAACTGTACTTTGCCCACACCTGTCCGCCGACGCCAAAATACGTCATCAGAAAATACAGCGAGGTGAAGAGCAGAAAGACCATGCCGGAGACTGTCAATTCGTAGTAACGTTCCACCAGACTCCTGACCTCATACCGCTGAAATTCCGCTTCCGACATCACCGTCAGGTTCCAGTCATCACCGGCAGAAATCGTTCGCCTTTTTCCGGCTGCAGTCAGAATGATCACGATAGGCGCCACAACCGCAGCCGCAACCGCCAGCATGATCACAATCCCCTTCAGATCCAGATAATGCGGCAGAAACTGCGCCAGACTTGTAACGGTTCTTACTGAATTGTTCATATCCATTTTCTCTATATTATCCTTTCCCGGCAGACAAAATGCTGCCTGTCAAGACGATAATATAACATGCCATTATGATGCTCATGTGTTGAACCGAAATACGGAATTCTCTGTTCTGCAAATCCTTTTTTCAATAAGGCGCGTCCAATATTCAAACCTTTGTATCATGTTTCAGGATATAATGCAGATGCTTTATCATTTCCTCCGACAACACCTCTTCCGCGTGGTCGATCACATAGTCAATCGCCTGGAACTGGAATTCGTCAATTCAACGTGTAATGGTAAATCAGCTTATCATGCAGTTTTCCGTCAATTTCCAGGCCATTCTTTTCAATGGCAATTTGCTTCATTCCTGCCTTTTGCATAGCCCGCTTTGAACCAATGTTATCCGCTGCGCACCATGCAGTGATTGTCTCGATTCCTTCATGTTCAGTCAAATATTTCAATACACCGATTAGGGATTCTGTTGCAAATCCATTCCCCCATGAGGCGGCTTCTATGCTCATTCCAATTTCTATCTGGCTTTTCTTCGCATCAAAATCATAAGCACCGATTGTACCAATGAGATGTCCCTGGTATTCAATAGCCCACCCGAAAAAATCTGCTCTTTTATAACTGTCTATATATTGCTGTACGGTATGCTTCGCCATGTCATATGTGGCATATGGATTCCAACCGGAGTATTTGTACATTTGCGGATCGCATCCGAACTTTTCAAACAAAACCCGGGAGTCCTCCATTATATATCTGCGCATCACTAACCGTTCCGTGGTAAATTCTGTTGTTCCTGTCATCATTTCTCCTTACCGAAATCTGGTTTAGTTTCTCTTTATTTCAAATCTCCTTTACTGTCAACTATCTCTCCAATGATTTCATAATGAGGCTCCCACGTATCCGTCGTTCCATCCGGTGTTACATTAGGGTACGCCTCGAAGTTTGTTTCATAATAGTCCTTGACTTTCTCATTCATTGAATCCTTGCAAAACTGATGAAGATAAAGCTTATGGCAAAGGAATGTCATTTTTGCCTCCTCATAGGTCACCCCACTGCCAATTGCGACAGGCGTAAGCCCGGCTTTTTCTGCCTTTTTTTCATCACGGCCGGAATGTGAGCCCATGTATGCAAGTGCCTTTTTATACTGCGGATCATAGAAACTTACAGTAAACGTATCATGCACTTTCATAAAATCGCTGGTATAACGTGCGGGATGGATATAGACGGTGACGATCGGCATACTCTTGCCAGAACTTCCCCATATGGATCCCATGCTGCCCCATCCCACAGTACAGGTGTTGTAGTCCTGCATATTTCCTGCTGTGACAAGCGCCCAGTCTTTCTTGAACATTTCAAAAACTTTATACGATTCTTCTTCAAACGGTTTCATCCCGCACCTCCATTTTCAAATACTTCCGTCGTATTCATTTCTTCCGCTGCTATTTGTTTATTTATTTTACCATATATATACCCCATATGAACTCAACACAGCGGCCGGAAAGATTTGTTGACTGGCTCTTGACAGGAACGATATTTTTGTTACGATCCATCCGAATGCCGGTTGTTTATCCGGCACCATTTCAGATTCATTGTTCCCCGCAGATCATCATCAACGAATAAGAACCCCACCCTTCCACGACGCTGAAGCGTCGGGTGGGTGCCCGGGAACCTTGTTGTCGTCTAACGGCCAGACAATAAAAAGCAGGTGCCCCATCTGGAGTACCTGCTTGGTTCTATGATTCTTATTTCTCCATAATAATGATTGTCTTCCCTTTAGACTTCCCTGACGAACCTTTGGAACCATCAGATAAATCGTTCCCAGCCGGGTATCCAGGCGTCTGGGGCGGTAACCGGATCGATACCCCGATCTCCCATCGGAGCGTTCGCTCTTGTCAGCATTCAGCTTCAACGAAATCTCTGCCTCCACCATCTGTTCGCAGAGCCCTTGCAACATGCTGAGCATGGGATCCGGCTGATTCATAAAACTGAATAGTAAAACGGAAAGATTTGTGTTATTCTGTTTCTGAGCCATTGAGAGTTCTCCTTTGTAGTTGTTTGGTCACAAATCATTCTACATGAGCCTCGATGGCTTTTCCATTGCCTATTCAGCTTTTGCGAACATATTGTACTCTATCTCGAGGATCAGTAAGCGGCAAATAGCACGTGTCTACCACTGAAAACCAGAAGCTTGTAAAATGATGTCAACAAAATGTTACAAGAATTTACAAGGTGGTGTGAAATGGACGTTTCCGAAAAACTGAGATTACAGCAGTGGGCATCCGACATGGCGGATTTCCAGAACAGCCGGCTTTCCAGAAAACAGTGGTGTGAGGTTGATGATATCAAGATCAATACGTTCGGTTACCGCTGCACCCGTGTACGGCATGCGGTAAAGGAATATGAGCGGCAGAAGGAAGAACAGTCGAGATTTGTGATGATTCCTGCTTCTTCCGAATCAGCAGAAATCAATGTTCAGGAAGAACCTGAAGAAACCTCTTCCAAGTCAGAACCCCGTATTGTTGTTTACTTCGATCAGGCAACTCTCGAACTTCCCTATGATGCTCCAGAAAATCAGATCCGGACAATCCTGGAGGTGCTGAGTCATGCTGAATGATCTGAAGACTGATGGGATGACCGTATATATCGCGTGCGAGTATACGGATCTGAGGTATGGCGTAGACAGTCTCGCCGGGATCATCCAGTCTGAAGCCGAGATGAATCCGTTCACGGAAAATACGCTGTTTCTCTTCGTTTCTGCTTCGCTGCGTACAGCTATGCATCTCCGTCCGAGACCTTGACATTCTCACGATCGGTATGGTGAATGACATGTACGCAGAAAGCAGCAATGGTGAGTACAAAGGCTATGCGCAGATCGCTATGCAGATGGATTTTGATGGACTTTAGTAGAAATTATGCGTCTTATATAATGACATTATGTTGACATTAGACGCGTATTTGAATATACTATACTTGAATGGAGGTGTTCTGTATGGCAACAACTAATTTAAATATTCGTACAGACAAGGCAATCAAGGACCAAGCGGAGAAAATCTTCAATGAGCTTGGTCTGAATATGACAACTGCTGTAAATATGTTCCTGAGAACCGCTATCCGTGAGCACGGTATTCCTTTTGAATTAAAACTGGAAGTACCGAATGATACTACAGCCGCTGCCATTGAGGAAGGCAGAAAAATGATGAAAGATCCTTCTGCTCCGCGTTATTCCAGTATGGATGCGCTCAAGGCAGCTCTCGACGTATGAAATATGACATTCAGTTTACCAATCAGTTTAAAAAGGACTTGAAGCTTGCCAAAAAGCAAAATAAAAATCTTGATAAGCTGTTTGAGGTAATCGATATTCTGGCGAATGGCGGTACGCTGGAAGCAAAATACAGAGACCATGATCTTACAGGCAACTATAAGGGCACGCGTGAGTGCCACATTGAACCAGACTGGTTGCTCATTTATGAGATTCAGAACAACGTTTTAGTACTCATGCTTTACAGGCTTGGTACGCACTCAGAACTATTCAAAAAATAGATTTAATAACAGAATAGCAATTCAGAAAGCATCTATCAGAAATGGTAGTGCTTTTCTTATGCCCAAATTCATGAAAGGAGGAGCCTATGGCAGGAAGTAGAATCAACAGAGCAGGCTTGCTCATGGGAAGTAAACGGTAAATAGCACGTACCTACCACTACACTCTAAATTCTTGTAAAATATGGTCAACAAGAATTTACAAGGTGGTGTGAAATGGACGTTTCCGAAAAACTGAGATTACAGCAGTGGGCATCCGACATGGCGGATTTCCAGAACAGCCGGCTTACCAGAAAACAGTGGTGTGAGGTTCATGATATCAAGATCAATACGTTCGGTTACCGCTGCACCCGTGTACGGCATGCGGTAAAGGAATATGAGCGGCAGAAGGAAGAACAGTCGAGATTTGTGATGATTCCTGCTTCTTCCGAATCAGCAGAAATCAATGTTCAGGAAGAACCTGAAGAAACCTCTTCCAAGTCAGAACCCCGTATTGTTGTTTACTTCGATCAGGCAACTCTCGAACTTCCCTATGATGCTCCAGAAAATCAGATCCGGACAATCCTGGAGGTGCTGAGTCATGCTGAATGATCTGAAGACTGATGGGATGACCGTATATATCGCGTGCGAGTATACGGATCTGAGGTATGGCGTAGACAGTCTCGCCGGCATCATTCAGTCTGAAGCCGAGATGAATCCGTTCACGGAAAATACGCTATTTCTCTTCTGCGGCAGACGTCTGGACCGAATCAAGGGTCTGCTCTGGGAAGGAGACGGATTTCTCCTCCTGTACAAACGCTTGGAAGATGAAAACGGAAACCTTGTCATTGATCCTAAGCAGGCCGAGGTGGTGCGTCGGATCTACCGGGAGTATCTCGAAGGCTACTCCATGAAAAGCATCTCGCTGCATCTGGAGCAGGACGGCATTCTCACTGGAGCAGGCAATACCAAATGGTACGATTCCACGATCAACAAGATTCTAAGAAACGAAAAGTATATGGGAGACGCCCTTCTTCAGAAAACCGTCACCACAGACTTTCTAACCAAGAAGCGAGTCAAGAACAACGGTGTTCTTCCTCAGTACTACGTTGAGGACGACCACGAAGCGATTATTCCTAAAGAGCTTTTCATGCAGGTTCAGAAGGAGCTCGTCCGAAGGCGAAACGTCCATCGCTCCCCTTCCGGCAAGAAGCGGGTCTACTCCGGAAACAACTGCTTCTCCCAGATCATCGTCTGCGGAGAATGCGGCGATCTCTACCGAAGAGTCCACTGGTACATCCACGGCAAAACCTCCATCGTCTGGCGCTGCATCAGCCGGCTTGATCCATCTTCGGTAGTCAAAGTCTGCACAAACCGCACCATCAAGGAAGAATGGCTGAAGGACATCACCGTAAGAGCCTTCAATCAGATCCTTACCGGAAAAGACGAATTCCTGCATCAGCTTCAGGAAAACCTGGCGAAAGCCATCCGGGAATCCGATCCATCCGACGCGGAAAGCATCCAGGCCAGACTCGATGAACTGCAGAAAGAGCTCATCAGGAAAGCAAACAGTTAAGAAGACTACGACACCATCGCCGATGAGATTTTCCGTCTGCGGGAAGAAAAGGAAAAGGCCGATGCTTCAGCCAGAAGCCAGGAAGACCTGCAGAAAAGAATCACCGAGCTGCAAGACTTCTTGAAGAGCCAGCAGACCGACATCACCGAGTTCGACGAGCGCATGGTACGAAAGCTCATCCGGCAGATCATTATCTACCAGGATAGAGCCATGATCGAGTTCAAGTCCGGTCTGCAGATCACGGTCAACGAATAAAAGAGCAGGTGCCCCATCTGGAGTACCTGCTCTCTTTTGTAGACAAACTGGAATTATTAGGCTCCAACCCCCATTATAAGCATTACAGCAAATATCAGTATCATAAAACCTGATATTATTGCTCCTATTATCAGCGCAGTTTTCCTCATGAAAGACTTCTCTCTTCTTAAACTGTAAACAGAAAGTACAAGCCCTATAACTGATAAGACGACAACAAGCACCAGTATCCCCAGTGAATTTGTTGGTGTGAACCATTCAAATATCAGAAACCCACATACTATGCCTGCTATAAAAAGTGCAGCGATGCTTGATTTGTTTTTCATATGTACCTCTCCACAAATTCTGATTTGTCTCCCCAACATCCATCCCCTACCCTACATCTAATCACGAGTTGCAACCTGCCCGATTATTTAATCGCGACACACAACCCTGTAAAAACGCCCTGGACAACTTCCCTATGTGCCGTTTTCTGACCAGATTTCGGGTGCTCTAAATTATCTTCGAAAGCGAGAAAACCGCTGTTTATCAGCGGTTTTCGGGCTCGTCTTATTTTTTTTCGACATCAACGCTACCGTCTCGACGTGCGCTCGCGAAAAGCACCTGAATGTCTGGTTCCTGGACACATTTCCGTTCGTTTGCGGAAACATGTCCAAGTGCTATTTCTACCTATAATACAGCGGGCAGGAGGGAGGCCATCGTCTCGACCCTTCCGTAATCGCGAGTGCATGGGGATTTCCACCATCTCAACCCTTATACGGTTTAAAACGATATTTTCCTTTTCCGAGTCCTGTGACTGGTTCGATGAATCCCTTACCTCAATCTCTGTGGATTCTTCTGTACGAAAAGAGTAAATGAATGATACGCAGCGGTCATCCATTTTCAAAAACCTGTAATCAGCCGGAAAATGTATCATTTCCGGCTGTTCCATGATAAGAGACCCTTCTGTCATTTCGCACTCTCCTGAATGATCATGCTCCTGTCAGTTTCATCAGATCTTCAATAAATACATTCAGCCAGAACAGAATCAGTTCTTCATATCTGCCATCTTCTTCAACCTGAGAAAAGGAACGATAATACCGGGCTTCTCTTTTCCGCAGAATCTCACTGAATGTGAGAATGGGAGCCGGAATGATCCCTTTGTCAACCAGATACAGCTGCACAAACAGCCGCCCGACTCTTCCATTCCCGTCAAGAAACGGATGGATCATCTCAAACTGGTAGTGGATCAATGCCGCACGGATGAGCGGATCTGCCCCATCCTCTTCATGCATATATTCTTCCAGTCTGTACAGGCTTCTTTTCATATCTTCCGGAACCGGCGGTACATAAGCCGCTGTATTTAATGTAGTTCCTCTCGGCCCCATCCAGTTCGGCGACCGGCGGAATTCTCCAGGCATATTGTCATAATTATGAGAAGCATGGAGCGCATAATCATGTATCTCAGAAATGAATCGGAGAGAAAGCGGAAGTTCCTTCATGCGTTCCATCGCGTACGAAACGGATTCCCTCAGCCATTCCAGATCCTTCACGTCCTTCGGCGAAAGGACCGATTCTTTTGCATTTCTCATAAATACACCGGGATCCCCCATTAAGTCGAGCTTCAGAAGCGCTCCAGAGTGTATGCCGCCTGCCATTGGCTCTGCCTCTTTCCCTGTGTCTATGGAAAGACGGACGGATGCCTCTGTCTCCATGGAGGCGGCATCCGTCCATTGCGCTTTCCGTTCCTCTTCACTTAATTGATTCCATTTTTCTGTATATCTTCCCAGAAGCAGATACGCCTTTCCGAGAAGCCTTACCATTTCATCTGTATATTGTATCCGAATATCCTGCAGGTCCGCCGGGACAAAAGAAGAAAATGCCAATTGCCCCGAAAGATTCTCCCTGATTTTTCCGGATCGTCCATTTGATTTCATAGTCTGTAACCTCATGTTCAGGCTCTCATTCATTCAAAAGATTCCTTAAGTTTTCTCCGATATCACCTGTCAGGGCTACTGTCCTGTCTGCCAGCGCATCCGGAACGTTGATTTCTCCCGGCATATTCATCGTAATGAACTTCCAGGAAGGATATTCCGCTGCCATTCCCATCGTCGGGGCTTTGATCAGCTGGTTCCGGCTCCCAATGCCAAGCTCAAAGAGCAGAGCATTCTGCCCGGAATACTCCTGAAGGAATGCGTAAAATCTCTGCCGCTGGCCGTTCCACTCCTCAGACCCCTCCGTAAGGCCTTCGAAGTTACCTTCCACTTCGAAGATTCTGTCCCGGTCAAAACCATTCATCTGAAAATGCGCGTCGCCGTTACTGGTCACGATAAAATATGGTTTATTCCTGACAATTGAAAGCAGGTTTTTTATTACCTCACTGCCATGGTAGTCGTCAATTAAATACTGATGAACCGTCTGCATATATTCCTCATGATCGGCCGCCGTCATCGGCGTGAACACACCGCGGATCAGGCAGTCTGCGCCGTACTTCTGACGGAACTTCCCAAAGTACCTTCTGAACGACCCATTATCCGCAAAAATATGATACCCCTCCGCGATGGAAAGCCCGTTGCTCGCCGTAATCAGAATGGCGTCCGTGTTTTTCAGCCAGTCTTTTGCCTCTTTATAATCGTTTACTTTATATTCCATCATTTTTCACCCTCTACGATCATACAGCTGTGACTTTCTTCTCCATTTCACTTCTTACAGCCTCCAGCACTTTCCCAATATCGGCCTGGATAGCCAGTCCCCTGTCTTCAATTGCCTCCGGCAGGAACGCATAATCCTTGTTCACAGAAATATACGTCGTCTGTGGCAAACTGTTCACCAGTGCCCAGAACGGCTCCTGGATGAACATCGGTGTGAGTCTTCCGACGCCGAGTTCCAGGAAAAGAATCTTCTCGTCCTTATGCGCGAGAATGTAATCTGATATCTTCTGATATTCCTCTTCGTATTTCTTACCGGTCAGGAAATTTCCATAACCCCGGACCCACGGAAACGCCTCAGCGCCGCAGTGCGGGCAGCGCGGGATCAGTTCCTTCGGCACTTCCGTGCCCTCACCCATGGCATCGATCATCTCCTGCACCGGTTTCACGGCATCCCATACCTCATCCGTGCAGCACCTGGAGCACTGGAAGAAGCGATGGTCGCCCTGAATCTGGGCGACTTTCGACTCCGGATACAGCTTTACGAACTGCGTGTCCTGATTTGTGGTCAGTACAAAGAATTCTTTATCCGCGAGGACCGCATCCAAATCCAGGTACGGCTTCCGAACCTCCGCATGCTGGGTGGTATGCAGGAATGTTGCCATATACCCCCAGAACTCCTCACGGGAATCCCAGTGGGCAAACGTACCGGCAAAAGCACCTTTGAATCCGTATTTCTCCGCATACTTTCCGAAATATTTCCGGTAGGAGGCGTTGTCTTCATAATAGAAATCCCCGCCGCCTGCCGCGGAAAGGCCGGATGCTCCTCCAACGATCACGCAGTCCGCGTCCTTCACTTTCTGAACAAAATCCTGAATCTGCTCTTCATAAGGGAGCGGCTCTTTCTTTATCAGCGGAACCACAGTCCCGCCGGATGCATATACGTTGTAATATCTGGAATAATTGCTCATCTGTACTTCATTTACAATCTGCTCATAAAAGGTCATGATTTTCATTCCTCTCTCATTTTTGATTCTGCGATACAAGGTTCGCAACAGTTTATTGACGCCCTGTCTATAAACTAATATACTTAAATTTGGAAAAATGAGAAGAACACATTCTCTCAAAAGAATAACTCCCGTACAGAATCGCAAAACTGTACAGGAGTATCTCATGATCGGGAATATTCGATTGCAGATATCAGAGAAAGATGGTGAATAAAATGAAGTCACCAAATCAGAAAAAGACTGACCGAAGAACGTTATACACACAGATGGTCATCAAAGACGCGCTTCTAGAACTGAATAAAGAGACCGCCTATGACAAGATCAATGTCACCATGGTCTGCAGGCAGGCTGAGATTGCCCGTTCTACCTTTTACCTGCATTTTGACAACCTGGATGAAGTACTGGACAGTGTCATCGATGACGCCCTCCTCTTTTCAGAGAGCGGCTCCGAAACGGTTGTTGATGTACTCGATATTATCCGCAGCGGCAGGTCAGATGTGCTCCGTGAGAACGAAACCGTCCTGCCCGCCTGCCAGCGGATCGCTGATTCTGATAAATATCATCACTTGTTTATGGACGTATCTGTCAGCGACCATATCATCCAGAGGATTGCCGCTCATGAGCATGACAAAGTTGTCCCGGATCTTATGGCGCATACCGGCCTCGCCACAGATGAAGCCGAGATACTTTTTAAGTTCATCCTTAACGGATCTTTCGCTGTAAACAGGAGCCTTAGCTGGGAGAAAAATGAACGATGGTACAGGTACCAGCAGATCCTTGGCAGATTTATTAATGCCGGGATAGAGAGATAATCACATCGCCACTTCTGTCACCATCCCGGTCTTCATGGTGAACCGCATCATCTCTGGGAAGACCTCAATCTTTTCGATGAAGTCCCGGACGAGCTTGTCATCATAAGCCAAGGCATCACCCTTACTGGCCTCCAGCTCCTTGCGCAGGGCCGCGATGCACTCCTCGTTACGGGTGAAGAGCGCCTGCTCCTCTGTTAGCTTTACTTTCTGCTCCCGGAGCTCCTGGATCTCATCCACCAGGCTGTTGTACTGATCGTTATCCTTCGCCTTTTCGACCACCAGCGCCTGCAGGTCGGTAAGCTTCTGGTCGATGGCTTCGATCTGCTTCATAAACCCAATACATTCTCCTTGCCCCACTTTTATTGTTTTCCAGATAGGACTGCCAGACCTTCATTCCGTAGCGTCTTGATAAAGTCCTCTATTTCATGAGATCTAAGACTGGGATACATAGGATCCTCTGACAATTTCTTTAATACATTACCCCATTTCTTATACAGCTCCTATCCTTCCTTTTCTATTCCCGCTCATATTGCGTTCCCACAGTCTCAACTTCCGAAAAAAAGCCTTCCAATAGTCTCGCCCCCCCAAAATAGCAAAACCACAGTCTCGCCAGAGCAATATCCTCATTTTCCCGGACAGAAAAAGCGGCACCGTCCTCTCCTCTCGAGAAGACGGATGCCGCAGAAATGGCTTAAACACGGGCTTTTACAGCCCTCCTTCAATTTGTTCTTGTTAGCAGAGCCACGGTCTCCTCGCGCGTTGAGATGTCTGAACTGCTCTCTTTTTACCTCATCGGTTTGTGGAAACATGTCCAGTGCCTCATCGGTTTGCGGGAACTTATCAATAGTTACCGCCTCTGCTTTGCATCAGCAAACAGGAAGTTAGCGATTTCTTTTTCCGGTATTCTCTGTCCCACGGATTTCTTCATGATAGAAATAATCTACGATCACCGGATGCCCCTGTGGGACTCTGCCATAAGGCATTTCATTATCTACAAAGGCACAATCATACTTCTTAGCCATTTTCTCAGCTTTTACTTCAAGTGCTTCAAAGTAGCTGCGTTTATGCTTGTTATAGATCTCATCGTAAAGCGGTACAAGGTCAGGATATTTTCCGGCGATATAATCCATAATCGTCTTCTTGAAGCCGCCCCGAAGATTGAGGTTTTCGAGCCAGAACAGATCACACTGATCCTTTACCCGCTCAAAAATTGCTTCAAAATCCGTGATACCGGGGAATACCGGGGATACGAAACAGACTGTACGGATACCTGCTTCATATACCTGCTTCATAGCAGAGATACGGCGCTCAATGCTCGAAGCAGAGTCCATATCGTTCTTGAAATTTTCATCTAGTGTGTTGATCGACCATGAAACGGTTACACGTCCAAGCTTCTTCAGCAGATCAATATCCCGTACCACAAGATCCGACTTTGTGCAGATCAGAATATCTGCGTCACTGCCGATCAGCTGCTCCAGAAGTTTTCTGGTATTCCCGTATTGCTCCTCCTGTGGATTGTAGCCATCTGTCACAGAACCGATGACCACCCGCTGTCCGGCATATTTCTTCGGATTTTTGATTTCCGGCCAATGCTTCACATCAAGGAAAGTGCCCCATTCCTCCTTGTGCCCGGTAAAGCGCTTCATAAAAGAAGCATAGCAATACTTGCAGGCATGTGTACAGCCCACATAGGGATTGACCGAGTAACCGCCTACCGGCAGACTAGACTTAGTCATGATGTTCTTTGTTTCCACCTCACGAATGAGGATTCCATTTATTACTTCTTCCATGATTTCTGTACCTCTAACACTTTATTAAATTCTTCCGGCATTTCCTGAATCATATTTTCATCCCCTATGATAGGGACAAGATCTTCCTTCATAAACACCGGAATGCCGAGCTTATGTGCCTGGTCCGCCAGAGACCATGCCCATTCCGGCTTCGTATAAATCTTCCTGCTCTGAGCTCCGGTCATGGTGCCCACAACGATCCAATTGATTCTGGAAAGGTCAACTGTGCCGGGATCGTCGAATAACGGCTCAAAGGTAACATGGTAATGTTTTGCTCTGACGTTTTTCCGAAGTGCATCGATACGCCACAGTTCTGCTTTCCTCGTCACCGTAACGCCAAACCATGCGTTTTCCAGATCGGTATCAAAATCCAGAAATTCAGGTCGCTTGGTAAGGAACAGGAACTGATGTTGTGGATTTTCACGGATCTTTGCAAACACCTCGTCTCTCCATTCCGGCTTCCATCCAGAGAGATCGCTCATGCCGGTGAGAAGAAAGTTCTGCGGACGTTTCTTTTCCATCATCCTGAGCTTGCCTGGAAAGAACTCAGGATCAGAGAAGTCATCAATCATATGCCAGCGTTTCACATTGTTGCGGGCATAGCAATATGTACACCCCACTTTGCAGCCAATGACGATATTCATGTTCTGAATCTGATCTTTGATACAAATACTCATGACTTCTGCCACTCCTCAAGATTCTTTCTGATGCGGTCGAGGTATTCCTCAAACTGGGTAATTTCTTCCTCAGAAAAACCTTTGTAGTAAATACTGCCCATCTCATCAGATACAGAATCGTACTCGCCCTTTAAGGCACGTGCTTTCTCAGTCAGAAACAGGAGTGTTTTTCTTTTGTCCGTTTCAGATTGAACACGGCTTATCAGCCCTTGATTTTCCATTCTTTCCAGCATCGTAGTAAGAGATGTTATCGCTAATCCGCATTTAGTCGAGAGTGACCTGATTGAGATACCATCCTCCTGCCACAGCACATAAAGAATACGTCCCTGGGCTCCATTAAACGCATCAATATTCTTTTCACTGAGAATCTTCTCGAAAATCCGGTCTCCAAGTTGTTTTATTTTGGTGACAAGAAATCCTCCATTCATGTCCATACAAAAGCTCCTATATAGTAATTTATTAAAACATACTATATAGGAGCTTTATTGTCAACAATTTATATGTCTTAATAGGTAAATTCCGATTTCACGGCCAGTTCGACCGCGCTGTTTTCTTCCTCGGCAGACTCTCCTCTGCCTCCCTTTTCACATAGGTCAATCCTGATTTATATCTTGGAATACGTATCTTGTCTTCTTCCAAGTGGCTTTGAAATCAGTAGTAATGGTATCCATTTCACACCACCTTGTAAATTCTTGTAACATTTTGTTGACATCATTTTACAAGCTTCTGGTTTTCAGTGGTAGACACGTGCTATTTGCCGCTTACACAACTTCACAGTTCATTGGAGAATGAAATCTCTCTATCATATACCTGAATTTCGCAAACTGTCTCGAACGCTCAGAAAATGGAAACAGCCAATTGTTGCAAGTTTTAACACCTATGAAGTGTTTCTGATTAGCTTCTAAGTCCAGGAACTGCCCTTTCTGAATGTCCACATCCTGCTTCTTCGCCTGTCCAATTCACCGTCTCAAAAGGCCGCCGATTGGATGGCGGCCTTCGTCTCTACATTACGATGATGTTCTCATGTTCGCTGACGTATTTCACCATATGATCGTCAATCAGCCGTTTCCTCTGCTGATAGGCGTACATCAGGCTTTTTTCGCAGAATCGGTTGATCATACGCGGTATTCCGCAGGATTGTTTGTAGATTTCCTCCACAGCTCCATCAGTGAATATCTCCTGTCTGCATTCCGCGTAACTGAGGTGTGCGCGTATATATTTTTCTGTCTCCGCCCGGTCCAGATGATGCAGAACACAGCTGATATCAATGCGCTGACGAATCGCTGCATACGCAGGCTTACGGAGTTTCTGATCCCATAATTCACTCTGTCCGGATAAAATCAGCGCCAGAGGACTTTCCGAATCAAAGCGGTAATTTAGGAGAAACCGGAATTCTTCAATGGTTTCTTTTCCAAGAAGGTGCGCTTCATCCAGAATACAGACCAGCTTTTTATGCTGAACGCCGCGGATAATTTCAATTTCCTTCAGCAGCATTCTTTTGGCATCTCCCCGGTAGAATCCCGCTTCCAGTCCCAGCTGATCCAGAAGCCCTTTGTAAAACCACCGCGGAGTAAGTTTGGAATCCGAAAGATACAGAAGAATATACCGGTCCTTCGGCAGTGTCATCGCAAACCGCCTGATTAATGTGGATTTTCCACAACCTGGATCAGAGGTAAGAACCGCGAACAGCTGCTTTTCTGCTGCGTACCTCAGCCTGCCGAGTGCTTCATCCAGCTTCGGGGACTGGTAGAGCTGTTCTACAGGGACGTTACGGACAAACGGTGTATGCGTCATTTCAAAGAATTCTTCATACATGATCATTCACCATCCTTTCCGTAATCTGCAAAGGAAATGGCGTCGGTTTTCTTTTCGACAGTCTGCTTCCGTTTCTTCCGCAGAACCTTAAGAAAACGTGAAGCTTCCGGCTCTTCAGGAAGAAGGGCGGCAGGAACCGGTTCCGATGAGTCGCAGTAGGAACCGATCTGAATCGGTTTTGCCTGGATCGGATCCATGTTTCTGCTGTAGACGGTAATCTGATCCCGGCTGACAGGATCATAACCGATTTCTACTTCCGCACCGATCAGAGATGTGCTGACCTCGTAGGTGATCCCGTGGAATTTCAGGCATCCTGCCGAATCAACACGCCGCTTTTCACGATGCTGGAACGCTTCTCCAATGACCGATGCATCAAGGAAGGTCAGACGCCTCTGGTCCCGATGCCACTCCACTTCCGGACTAATTCCAAGAAGAGATACCGGAATTCCCTGACTTTCATAGTATTCCCGGATACCGTCATGCGGCCGTTTCTGGTAATATTCTTCCAGATAGGCAGTCCAGGCCGCGTTCAGTTTTTCCAGAGTCTTTATCTGATCGGCTTTTGCTTCTGCAAGAAAGTCGTCTGTGACCTGATGGAACTTCTCGATCTTTCCTTTGGATTTCCCTGAATACGGCGGTGCATACCGGACCCGGATATCCAGCCGCTGAAGTGCACGGACAAGTTGTTTGGAGCGGTACTGGGCTCCATTATCGATATATACGCTGTCAAAGCGTCCATGCTTGAGAATGGCCTGACGGAAGGTATCTTCCACAATCTGCGCGCCCTCATTGTCGTAAAACTGCGAGTGCAGGATGTAGCGGGAATGGTCATCCAGTACAGAGGAAAGATAGGTCTTTTTCTTCTGTCCGTTTTTTCCAATTGGAAGATAGATGCCTTCTTTGATATCCGCCTGCACAAGCATCATCCGGTTCGGCTTACAGAAGCGCTTGGAGGAAGTTTTCCTGCTTTCCATGTATCTCTGCATCTGACGCCGCCCAAATCCCGCATCGTAAAGGTGCCTCTGAAGCGTTGAACGTTTTAATTTCCCAGGTTCTGCTTTTCCTTCCCCTTCCAGGATAAAGATAATCTGCTCAACACTGCGTCTTGGAACTTCCCGTTTCAGCTGGATTGCTTCCTGCAGCAGCTCATCAAAATTCTCCGGGAGTTTCCTGCTCCTATGATTATCTCTGCTTCTGGGCTTCAGGCCGTTAAATCCTTCTTTCCGGTAGGCCTGTTCATATCTGCGGATGGTCCGCTCACTGCAGTGTGCCTGCCTGGCAATTCTATGCCTTATCTGCACCCGCATGGACCGGTCCATGCTTTCAACCAGAAGAGGGGCTATGAGCATCAGGCGCTCCTGTGCCTGCTCTTCCTTCCAATCGTGAACTTCTTTTTTTCGATTCATTGTTCTTCACCTCCTGCCTCAAGAGTACAGCAGATGAAGAAAGGACACCGGACAAGTCAGGTGCACATTTTGGACCCTCTGGCTGCAGCATCATTTTTCCTGCAGCATTAATCATGATCCGGTTCAATTTAGCCAGCCACTGCTGGCCTTCCTGACGAAGCCCGTCGAAAAGAGAAACAGAAGAATACAGCAGCTGCTCAGGATGCGGCAGGATGGATGATACGGCTGCTTTCAGAAGTCCGTTAATCTGGCTGTGGTTCTCTCGGATCCAGGAGATCCAGCGTTTCATGGTACGTTCACAGGGTGCTGCGCAGGTTGTGCTGTCATTGATCGTAGAAATGCCATCGACAACATTTTCAATGATTTCCGTTTTGAACTGCTTATACGGAGTAACACAGTCCGGAAGTTCAACATGCAGATGTCTGCAGCTGACGCACTTCAGACGCCGGACCATCAGAAAATCAACCTCTTCCGAATATCCGCGCATGATTCTGCGCCGCCGGTCGCGGTAGACCAGTTCGCCTCCGCAGAAAGGGCAGATTGATTTTTCCAGAGAGATGACGGTGAATGTGGAATTATTCTGGTTGCGGCGGAGCCGATAGTTTGATACAATAATCATGGTTTGAGGAGATCTCAGAGAGAAACGATGGGTTTAGAATGACTCTCTGGGGTCTTTTCTTTTTTGAAAAATGAAGTTCAGGTTTCTATGGACATTGTATCGGGCAGTTCCTGGACATGCAAGCAAATCAGATCATGGACGTTTTAATAGAGGCGAAACAGTGAAGGTCGAAGGATATCGAATGGGCCTGTCGAATCAGTGAATAGGCAGGATAAAACGCATTAAACAAAACACTAGCGGTTATGGTAATTTTAAACGATTCCGTCTTCGAGTACTTTATTCATTAAATGACGGACCATCCGTTGTATTTTAATTAAAACTGATGAATAAATGCGAAGTATGCATAGCAGAAACGGATTTCAAAACTAAAGACCTAGTTCTGGAATCTGTTCTGTAATTTTGGTCAGTACCCCCGTCAAAGTTACGCGTTACGAAACGTTCAACTCCTATGAAACCCTATTTATAATAGTGACATATGCTCGATAATTTGTTTATAAAAGATATTTCGATCATCCGTTTTCTGTAAGTGATAGATAACCTTCCCATCTTTTAGAAACAAGATTCGATCCGTATAACTTGCCATTTTCGGATCATGGGTAACCATAATCACAGTCTGTCCGTATTCCTGATTCATTTTTGATAAAAGTCGAATGACCATTGCCCCGGACTTCGAATCCAGATTACCTGTAGGTTCATCTGCAAGGATAACTTCCGGATCATTGGATAGTGCCCTGCATATTGCTGCACGCTGCTTTTGTCCGCCTGACAGTTCATAAGGAAAAAATTCCAGAAGCGATTCAATCATAAGCATTTTCGCTAATGCTTCTATTTTAGCCGAAATCTCAGCAGGGGATTTTTTGTCGAAAATCATCGGAAGACTGACATTTTCACGTATCGTTAAACTTGGCATCAATTCATAATCCTGAAAAATAAATCCTATATTTCGGCGTCTCAATTCTGTACGTTTGCTGCTATGAAAGCACCTGGCAGATTCTCCGTTAAAAATCATTTTTCCTTCATAATCTCTGTCTAAAAGTCCCAATATGTTCAACAGCGTCGTCTTTCCACATCCCGATCTACCCATAATACAGACAAATTCCCCTTGTTCAACTGAAAATGATGCTCCTGTAAGGGCCTGAACATCCTCACCACTTGAATTTCCGGACCATTGATGATAAGTTTTCACAAGATTTTTCACTTCGTATACTAGATTTGACACTACAATTCCTCCCTATTCTTTCAGACTAACATTTACCTCAACGACATTATTCGCTCTTCATCGGGTGGACACGGATGACGATTGAATTGTCCGTGCCTAGTTGGTCTCCTTTAAACATATATAAAACTGGCATATTATTATATTTACTTCAACACTTAAACTAACTATGCATTTTAATCGACCGTTCAATTCTGCGCCTCAACATTAAGACCACCAAGAAATGAATGCATATGTACAGAATAATAAAAATTATCCACCATACAATAATGTTCTGGTAATCAAGGATATTGGGAATCTTACTTGCACAGAACAGATACGGAATCATAATAAGCATACCCAAAATCACTCCAATTAAGGCTGGCGCTCCAATTTCCCAAAACAGATCCTTTCGATTGATACAATCATCTAATCCTAATGACTTAAAGAACCTGTATCTGTGTTCAATGCGCTCTTTTTCTATTTCGAACTTAAGAACTAATATAAATAATGAACAAAAGAGGAACACGACTGTAATTATCATCGATATTACGAACGTCTGAGTATACATCATCGAAATAAGGCGCCGCGCTTCAATTGTAATATAATAATTGTTCTCCTGAAATGTGTCCGGATCTTCTTCAGTTTGTATTTTATCGTTACGATTTATATATGATTCCAATGCGTGACAGGCTTGTTCACCTTTTTCAGGAAAATTAAACCCCAAAAAATACGTAGGTTCCTGATCCATCTTAAGAAGTATTTTTCGTACTTCACGGAATTGACGATCAGATAGAAAGGCCACTGACTCACTAAAATACAATCCTAACGGAGAATATTTACCTAATACGTTCCCTGTGATTACTTTAACTGAAGATATCGGCAGATATGATTCCTGAAATCGAGAACCTGATCTGCCCGCATGAAGATTTTTCGCAAGCATACCATAAGTACTCTTTTCGAGCTCTTTGGTATCTTGCTTCCCCCACTTTTCAATCACAACTACTGCTTCTCTGTATCTCAATTTTAATTGTTTCCCAGTCAGTATCTTATACGCAGAATCTGGCAATCCAATGCATTCCTCCCCGTTACCCACAGTAAGTCTCACCATCGGAAAAGTTTCGTTTATTCCTTCGTATTTTTCAGCCAGCTTTATAATAGGCTGAATATGCTTATCGGTTGTCATATAAACCATATCGTATCGATATCGAATATCTTCTGACGCATCCGTTCTATATAAAGCAATGGATGGTATAGCGGTTGAAAAAACAGAAAACGTAATAATACAAAGAACACCGATTAATACCAAGTTGTGATTAAAATTCTGATTAATGCTATCTGCAATAAGAAGCTGAACACATTTTTTTGTATCTTTGTTTCTACACAAAAATAATCCATAGTTAATAAACGCCCAGCCAGCGAGCAACGTCCCCGCTATCATCAATATCTGAGAAAACTGCTGTATATATATATACCGGGTCAGAAAATATTCGATGCATCCAAATAGTACAAACGAAACTCCGATAATCCCTAATAATATAAGATTTCGATTATTCAAATATATTGGAATGAGCATTTTCGATCGAATCAGTGCATTCAGAGGTTTTGCATCCATCCAGATAAACGCAGCGGTCAAAGAGATAATTAATACAATACATTCTGTAAAGAATAATTTTTTTATCACCCACATATTAGCCCCTTGACATGCCTGAATGTACACATTCCATACATGCGCGGACTTAATAATCAATCCTCCAGCAATCCCTACCACAAAACCAATGCAAGTGGAAATCAGGCAGCCTGTCAGGGATTCCAGCATGAGATATAAATACGCCTGATTTTGTGACATTCCAAAAATCAGAAAACTAATATACTCCGGTACTCTCATCAGTATATATGATTGTATACAATAAAACAGAAATGTCACAAAAACCACCGTCATGAGCAGTTGACTCTGCTCGCTCTGTGCAGAAATAACGGAACGAATCATAGATGAATACCCATTGGTGCCTACTGACTCACGGACAGCATAAATAATACTGTAATATAAATAAAATAGCGCGATAATCAAAGCATTTCCGGCAAAATATGCAATATTTTTAATATGATTCCTATTATATAATTCCAGCATTAATTTTAGTAACATTCAATCACCTTATTAAATTTTATATTTAGTCGGTTAGTCGGTAAATTCACGTGTGTCTAAATTGATATATATTTTCAAAAACCTCTCTGTTGTAATCGTATTGTAACAGAGAAGTAAAATACAACATAATACTCTGTATCTATTATGAATGATCGGCCTATTTACCTGTTATTTTTGTGTACAAATAAGTAATTCCTATAGTTTTTCTGTTTATTTGTACGCTAAAATGCCTGATCATACACATCTTCTCATTATATTAACCTCAACAGATTCTTTCTTATGACAGCAAGCACTCGTCATTCCTGTCGTTGGTGACTCTACAGATTTACATTTATTCTTTAAAGTTAGTGTTATTGGAATTGTAATAGAATGTGTCTCCATTCCTTCGATCGATTTTTGAGCAATTTTTATATCCAAGTCAAAGTCGTTCATCTTATTCATGTGAATATCCTCCACTCTTCTTCAGAACAAATTGTATTATGATGTATTCTTTAACGATATTATAAACGTTAAAGCAAGTTCAACGTCAAGTAGATACATTCCAAAATCATTCATTTTCATCTGATAGTGTAAAATAATTTGTGTAAACGATAGTTCCCAGTTCAGCAATAGAAAAAGGAATCGAGACAATTCTGATATGTCATAACAAAAACTTCCCACACCAATTATGGTGTTTCTGATTAGCTTCTAAGTCCAGGAACTGCCCTTTCTGAATGTCCACATCCTGCTTCTTCGCCTGTCCAATTCACCGTCTCAAAAGGCCGCCGATTGGATGGCGGCCTTCGTCTCTACATTACGATGATGTTCTCATGTTCGCTGACGTATTTCACCATATGATCGTCAATCAGCCGTTTCCTCTGCTGATAGGCGTACATCAGGCTTTTTTCGCAGAATCGGTTGATCATACGCGGTATTCCGCAGGATTGTTTGTAGATTTCCTCCACAGCTCCATCAGTGAATATCTCCTGTCTGCATTCCGCGTAACTGAGGTGTGCGCGTATATATTTTTCTGTCTCCGCCCGGTCCAGATGATGCAGAACACAGCTGATATCAATGCGCTGACGAATCGCTGCATACGCAGGCTTACGGAGTTTCTGATCCCATAATTCACTCTGTCCGGATAAAATCAGCGCCAGAGGACTTTCCGAATCAAAGCGGTAATTTAGGAGAAACCGGAATTCTTCAATGGTTTCTTTTCCAAGAAGGTGCGCTTCATCCAGAATACAGACCAGCTTTTTATGCTGAACGCCGCGGATAATTTCAATTTCCTTCAGCAGCATTCTTTTGGCATCTCCCCGGTAGAATCCCGCTTCCAGTCCCAGCTGATCCAGAAGCCCTTTGTAAAACCACCGCGGAGTAAGTTTGGAATCCGAAAGATACAGAAGAATATACCGGTCCTTCGGCAGTGTCATCGCAAACCGCCTGATTAATGTGGATTTTCCACAACCTGGATCAGAGGTAAGAACCGCGAACAGCTGCTTTTCTGCTGCGTACCTCAGCCTGCCGAGTGCTTCATCCAGCTTCGGGGACTGGTAGAGCTGTTCTACAGGGACGTTACGGACAAACGGTGTATGCGTCATTTCAAAGAATTCTTCATACATGATCATTCACCATCCTTTCCGTAATCTGCAAAGGAAATGGCGTCGGTTTTCTTTTCGACAGTCTGCTTCCGTTTCTTCCGCAGAACCTTAAGAAAACGTGAAGCTTCCGGCTCTTCAGGAAGAAGGGCGGCAGGAACCGGTTCCGATGAGTCGCAGTAGGAACCGATCTGAATCGGTTTTGCCTGGATCGGATCCATGTTTCTGCTGTAGACGGTAATCTGATCCCGGCTGACAGGATCATAACCGATTTCTACTTCCGCACCGATCAGAGATGTGCTGACCTCGTAGGTGATCCCGTGGAATTTCAGGCATCCTGCCGAATCAACACGCCGCTTTTCACGATGCTGGAACGCTTCTCCAATGACCGATGCATCAAGGAAGGTCAGACGCCTCTGGTCCCGATGCCACTCCACTTCCGGACTAATTCCAAGAAGAGATACCGGAATTCCCTGACTTTCATAGTATTCCCGGATACCGTCATGCGGCCGTTTCTGGTAATATTCTTCCAGATAGGCAGTCCAGGCCGCGTTCAGTTTTTCCAGAGTCTTTATCTGATCGGCTTTTGCTTCTGCAAGAAAGTCGTCTGTGACCTGATGGAACTTCTCGATCTTTCCTTTGGATTTCCCTGAATACGGCGGTGCATACCGGACCCGGATATCCAGCCGCTGAAGTGCACGGACAAGTTGTTTGGAGCGGTACTGGGCTCCATTATCGATATATACGCTGTCAAAGCGTCCATGCTTGAGAATGGCCTGACGGAAGGTATCTTCCACAATCTGCGCGCCCTCATTGTCGTAAAACTGCGAGTGCAGGATGTAGCGGGAATGGTCATCCAGTACAGAGGAAAGATAGGTCTTTTTCTTCTGTCCGTTTTTTCCAATTGGAAGATAGATGCCTTCTTTGATATCCGCCTGCACAAGCATCATCCGGTTCGGCTTACAGAAGCGCTTGGAGGAAGTTTTCCTGCTTTCCATGTATCTCTGCATCTGACGCCGCCCAAATCCCGCATCGTAAAGGTGCCTCTGAAGCGTTGAACGTTTTAATTTCCCAGGTTCTGCTTTTCCTTCCCCTTCCAGGATAAAGATAATCTGCTCAACACTGCGTCTTGGAACTTCCCGTTTCAGCTGGATTGCTTCCTGCAGCAGCTCATCAAAATTCTCCGGGAGTTTCCTGCTCCTATGATTATCTCTGCTTCTGGGCTTCAGGCCGTTAAATCCTTCTTTCCGGTAGGCCTGTTCATATCTGCGGATGGTCCGCTCACTGCAGTGTGCCTGCCTGGCAATTCTATGCCTTATCTGCACCCGCATGGACCGGTCCATGCTTTCAACCAGAAGAGGGGCTATGAGCATCAGGCGCTCCTGTGCCTGCTCTTCCTTCCAATCGTGAACTTCTTTTTTTCGATTCATTGTTCTTCACCTCCTGCCTCAAGAGTACAGCAGATGAAGAAAGGACACCGGACAAGTCAGGTGCACATTTTGGACCCTCTGGCTGCAGCATCATTTTTCCTGCAGCATTAATCATGATCCGGTTCAATTTAGCCAGCCACTGCTGGCCTTCCTGACGAAGCCCGTCGAAAAGAGAAACAGAAGAATACAGCAGATGCTCAGGATGCGGCAGGATGGATGATACGGCTGCTTTCAGAAGTCCGTTAATCTGGCTGTGGTTCTCTCGGATCCAGGAGATCCAGCGTTTCATGGTACGTTCACAGGGTGCTGCGCAGGTTGTGCTGTCATTGATCGTAGAAATGCCATCGACAACATTTTCAATGATTTCCGTTTTGAACTGCTTATACGGAGTAACACAGTCCGGAAGTTCAACATGCAGATGTCTGCAGCTGACGCACTTCAGACGCCGAACCATCAGAAAATCAACCTCTTCCGAATATCCGCGCATGATTCTGCGCCGCCGGTCGCGGTAGACCAGTTCGCCTCCGCAGAAAGGGCAGAATGATTTTTCCAGAGAGATGACGGTGAATGTGGAATTATTCTGGTTGCGGCGGAGCCGATAGTTTGATACAATAATCATGGTTTGAGGAGATCTCAGAGAGAAACGATGGGTTTAGAATGACTCTCTGGGGTCTTTTCTTTTTGAAAAATGAAGTTCAGGTTTCTATGGACATTGTATCGGGCAGTTCCTGGACATGCAAGCAAATCAGATCATGGACGTTTTAATAGAGGCGAAACATTATGGGATCTGTTCCTTGAAAATTCAATAATGCAGATGACAAAATAGGTCCGGTTATCCTTCTGGTGTAATTTTAGGTAATGCGTTCCGTAAATGTTCTAGAATACGTTCGACTTCAACAGCTTTCTTAGAAAGAAGCGAGGTAAAGCGCAGCCAGTTAGTCTTCGGGTTGTTCAGGAATCGATAAAAGGTATTCTTTGAAAACGATTCCCTGAAGGAACCGGTTTTCTGCTGCATATACATGCTGCGGCCAGAAAAGACATTGCAGAGCTTGTATTTGAAGATATCGGTGACAGGAACGCCCTTCTCCTTCTGTGCGTTGCATTTGCGGAGAAGCTGTCCAATCTTAAAAGTATGAAAGAATGAAGAAATTGCGGTAAAAAGTTCCTGTCCGTCCTGATCTTGTGGTAAAATTGAAATTGGCATAGATGACTCCTTTTGTATGGTTATATACGTTCAATTCAATTATATCAAAGGCAAGTCATCTGTGCCTTTTTAATTGTCTGCATTATTGAATTTTCAGGGTTCAACACATCTTTCCGGTGTGGGAAGTTTTAGGTCATAATTAATCATGTACAAAATAATGAAATACAGCATAATTCATTCAGTTCAAAGACTTAATTATATGTTATACTGATAATATATTTATGCGAGGAGGACATAGCGATGAATATTCATGAAGTAGAGCAATTGCTCGATATTTCAAAAAGCAGTATCAGGTATTATGACCGAATCGGACTCTTAACACCTGAAAGGAAGGACAATGGTTATCGTGACTTTTCACAAGAAGATATTCAACGTCTTCGTTCTATAATTGTCCTTAGAAACGCGATGGTTCCCCTAAAAACAATACATGAGTTATTGGATGAACACCAGGAATTACAGCCAGTTCTCGAAGCACATAAATCAGAACTTCAACGTAAAACCAAGCAACTCATTACCGCAGAGAATCTATGCAATACAATTATTTCAGATCTTCACGATGGCATAAAATTCGATGCCGATCGTTATTTACACACTCGTAACAATAACCGCGATATGGATAATGATTGGACATTACAGATTGCTTTTCAGCAAATGTACAATTTACGTCCTTTTGGACTACCTATGCTGCAGACTGAAAATAAAATCTTTGCTGTGTTCTCTCAGTTAATGCTTCTTATTCTCATTCGCACCACATTATTTACAGCGTTCTTTGGAATGGGAATTGGAATTGGCCTTGGTACCTGCATACCTGTTATATATTTTCTTTCTTCCAGTTTTCTTGTAATACTCTCGAAGCGAAAGAATAATTCCAGTATAAATTATTTCATTAATTATCATCTATCCGAACTCGGTCTACTGTTCTGCGTGCTTCTATAGAATATTACTATTTTTTCACTGTCACAGCCGTCAAAAAAAGACCAATCGGGAGTGCGGATAAAATACGAGGTATAATTGCAGGCACAAATGCTATCTTCGATTACTGCCTTTCTATTAATGAGATCGAAAATATTTTGAAAGACAGAATACCTTCAACTAGGTCTCAACTTAGTAATACAGTTAAATATTTTCACGACGAGATCGTCAGAATGCCTCCGGTTCATGATAGCCCTGGAGGCATTCACTTGTTTAAAGGAAACATTCTAATATCCTTACAATTTCCACCTGATAGAACCCTAGTGCTATGTCATAATTAATCATGTACAAAAGTTCTGGAATTAATATGTACAAATGATATCATCGACTAAGTTATCAAGGAGGCTTAGCGATGATCATCAAACCACCAATCACAACAGAACCGGAAGCGATACAATCGCCGATCTTCTAAACGGCAAAGGCATCCCGGCAAGAAACGGACGTGCCTGGCGGCGCTCCACTGTCCACTGCGTGCTAACCAATGAGAAGTACACCGGAGACTGTATCTTCCAGAAGACCTGGACGGACTCTTCCTTCAAGCGCCACATAAACCACGGTGAAAAAGATGCGGTCCTCGTGAAAGACCACCACGAGCCCATCATCAGCCGCGAGGACTGGGAGAACGTACAGCGCCTGATCCAGCAGCGTTCGCAGGAAAAGAATATCGAAAAGAACAGCCAGAAATACTTAAGCCGCTACACCTTTACCGGAAAGATCCTCTGCGGATGCTGCGGAAACACGTTTAAACGCCGCATCGCCTACTCCTCTTCCGGAAGTCCTGTGATCTGGGTGTGCAAGACACATCTGCAGGGAAAAACGAAATGCCCGATGCAGTCCATCAAAGATGAGGACCTGAAGCGTTCGTTTCTTACCATGATGAACAAACTGATCTACTCCTACCGGCTGATCTTAAGGCCCTATGCAAACAGCCTGAAGGATAACGCAAAAAAAGAAACGCTGGATCAGATTGATGCCCTTAAGGGACGGCTTTCGGAAAATGCCAGAAAGCGACAGACCTTAACCCGCCTGATGACACAGGGAATCATCGACCAGACGCTCTACAGTAGAGAAACTGCAGATCTTTTTGCGACTTCAGAAGGCATCCAGAAGGAGATTGACCGCCTGGAGAACTCCGCTTCCGATGTCACAGAGGTACTGCTAAAGGCAAGAGCCCTTCTTCGCTTCGCCGAGAAAAGCGAAATGCTTCAGGAGTTTGACGACGAACGGTTTGATGAGTTCGTCGATCATATCACGGTGCATTCCCGTCATGAGATCACCTTCTGCCTGAAGTGCGGGCTTGAGCTCAAAGAAAGGATGTGAGGTTATGAGAACCATACCATACGGCTACCGGATCGAAGGCGGCAAAGCTGTCGTCTGCAAAGAGGAAGCAGAAAAACTGCAACAGCTTTTTAAGAACTACCTTGCCGGGATGTCTTTGGCAAAAGCGGCATCCAGCGCAGGAATCAAGGCTACGCACTCCTCGATCAAGCGGCTGCTTGAAAACAGACACTATCAGGGCGATGACTTCTACCCTGCCATTACTGATAAAGAAACACTCGACCGGATCCACGAGGAACGGATTCAGCGGGCCAAGAAAATGGGACGACTGCACCCAGGCAGGAAGCCCAAAGCAAAGAAGCCTGCAGCGACGTCATTCACCATCTCTGCTCCTGAGCAGACGATCGGAAGCCCAAAGCAGCGGGCTGAATACCTGTACAGTCTGATTGAAAGTGAGGAATAACAAATGGGAAATATTACAATCATTCCTGCCAGAAGACAGATGGGAAACAACGTCAAACAGGCAGAAAAACCGAAGCTGCGGGTGGCAGCCTACTGCCGTGTCAGCACGGATACCGAGGAACAGGAAACCAGCTACGAGACGCAGGTCTCCCACTACACGGAATACATCAACAGCCATCCAAACTGGCAGCTTGCCGGCATCTTCGCAGACGACGGCATCAGCGGAACCAACACCAAGAAACGAGAACAGTTCAATAAAATGATCGATGAATGCATGGCGGGAAACATCGACATGGTCATAACAAAATCCATCAGCCGATTTGCCCGTAACACCTTGGACTGCCTGAAATACATCCGACAGCTGAAGGAAAAGAACATCGCCGTCTGGTTTGAGAAAGAGAACATCAACACGATGGACGCCAAGGGAGAAGTTCTGATCACAATTATGGCAAGCCTTGCGCAGCAGGAATCCCAGTCCCTCTCCCAAAACGTCAAGCTCGGCATCCAGTACCGCTACCAGCAGGGAAAGGTCCAGGTCAACCACAACCGCTTCCTAGGATATACGAAAGACGAAAACGGAAACCTCGTCATTGATCCCAAGCAGGCCGAGGTGGTGCGCAGGATCTACCGGGAGTACCTCGAAGGCTACTCCATGAAAACCATCGCGCAGCATCTGGAGCAGGATGGCGTTCTCACCGGAGCAGGCAATACCAAATGGTACGATTCCACGATCAATAAGATCCTTAGGAACGAAAAGTATATGGGAGACGCCCTTCTTCAGAAAACCGTCACCACAGACTTTCTAACCAAGAAGCGAGTCAAGAACAACGGTGTTCTTCCTCAGTACTACGTTGAGGACGACCACGAAGCGATTATTCCTAAAGAGCTTTTCATGCAGGTTCAGGAGGAGCTCGTCCGAAGGCGAAACGTCCATCGCTCCCCTTCCGGCAAGAAGCGGGTCTACTCCGGAAACAACTGCTTTTCCCAGATCATCGTCTGCGGAGAATGCGGCGATCTCTACCGAAGAGTCCACTGGTACATCCACGGCAAAACCGCCATCGTCTGGCGCTGCATCAGCCGGCTTGATCCATCTTCCGTAGTCAAAGTCTGCAAAAACCGCACCATCAAGGAAGATTGGCTGAAGGACATCACCGTAAAAGCCTTCAATCAGATTCTTACCGGAAAAGACGAATTCCTGCATCAGCTCCAGGAAAACATGACGAAAGCCATCTGCGAATCCGATCCATCCAGCGCGGAAGGCATCCAGTTAAGGCTCGATGAACTGCAGACGGAGCTCATCAGGAAAGCAAACAGTAAAGAGGACTACGACGCCATCGCCGATGAGATTTTCCGTCTGCGGGAAGAAAAGGAAAAGGCCGATGCCTCAGCCAGAAGCCAAGAAGACCTGAAGAAAAGAATCACCGAGCTGCAGGTCTTCCTGAAAGATCAGCAGACTGCTATCGCCGAGTTCGACGAGCGCATGGTGCGAAAGCTCATCCGGCAGATCATTATCTATCAGGACAGAGCCGTGATCGAATTCAAGTCCGGTCTGCAGATCACCATCAACGAATAAAAAGCAGGCGCCCCATCTGGAGTGCCTGCTCGGTTGACCTTCAGAAATGAATCTCACTTTGTAAGTTCGAAACTTCTTTGGACATATTCCATAATCATCCTATCCTCAAGATAATCACTCAACATAATCGAAATCCATGTTTTATGATTCATATGGTATCCCGGAAATACCACGAAGCGTAAAAAGGCTCCTCGCCACTGAACCCAATCAGTAGTGAGAAGCCTTATCCTTTTTGCTTACAATAGTTTCTCTACATCCTTTGCCTTCAGCACTTTTCCTGCAGAAACAATTTTGTCATCAATCATAAGGGCAGGCATGCTCATCACCCCATATCCCATGATTTTTTCCATATCGGTGATGTACTCAACCTCAGCATGAACTCCCTTGTTTGCTACCGCCTCTTTTACGGACTTCAAAAGTGCCTCACATCTTTTGCAGCCACTGCCTAAAACCTTAATATTCATCTTTCTTATCCTCCTTCAGCGAAAAAATTATTGAAACTGATTTATCTATATACGTAAATTATTGTGCCAGATGCTGTGCAAGCTCAACAATTTTCGTATGGATTTCCCGAATTGTCTCGATAAAAGCTTCATCACCAGCTCCCGTTGGATCCTCAAGCCCCCAATCAAATCTCTCTGTGCAGGGAAGAAACGGGCAACGAACATTGCAGCCCATCGTGACAACCACATCTACGGCCGGGATATCGGACAGAAGCTTACTGTATTGCGTCTTTTCCATATCAATGCCATATATTTGCTTCATCAGCCTCACTGCATCCTGATTAATCTGCGGCTCTGGTTCTGTTCCGGCAGAATAGCTCTCAAAGACATCGGGCGCAAGATGTCTGCCTAATGCTTCGGCAATCTGGCTGCGACATGAGTTGTGAACACAGATAAATGCCACTTTTGGTTTGTTCATTGAAAATTCCCCCCTACACCAGTAAGTACGCTATGGCATTGAAGCCGTATCCGACAATGATGATACCCACTGTGCAGATGGCTATAAATGTTCCAAGCAGCTTGGGCTTAATCGCTTTCTTCAGCATGATAAGAGACGGAAGGCTGAGCGTGGTAACCGCCATCATAAAGCTGAGAATCGTACCGAGCAATGCTCCCTTTGCCAAAAGTGCCTCGGCAATCGGAATCGTGCCGAAAATATCTGCGTACATGGGTATGCCGACAAGCGTGGCGAGTATCACACCGAACGGATTATTGTCACCGAGAACGGTTTCCACCCAGCCTTCGGGAATCCAGTTATGGATCACCGCGCCGATAGCCACGCCGATAAGGATATAAGGGAACACTTTCTTAAAGGTGGATGCAACCTGATCTCTGGAATAGAGCAGCCGATCCTTTACGGTAAGATTTGGAGACTCTATATCCACCTTGCTATTATTATTGCGGATAAAATCAGCAATCTGATCTTCCATGTGAAGGTTTTCTATCAATGTCCCGCCAAGAACCGCAATGACAAGACCCAGCACCACATAGGTCACGGCAATCTTCCCGCCAAAGATACTGGTGAGAAGCACAAGACTCCCCAAATCCACCATTGGCGATGAAATGAGAAATGAAAATGTCACCCCAAGCGGAAGCCCTGCGCTCGTAAAGCCCATGAAGATCGGAATGGAGGAACAAGAGCAGAAAGGTGTCACCGTCCCAAGCAGAGCGCCTACAGCATTTGCTCCTATTCCATGAAATCTTCCCATGATCTTCCTGCTCCGCTCCGGAGGAAAGAAACTCTGAATGTAAGAAATCAGAAAGATCAACACACAGAGCAATACCGTGATTTTAATTGTGTCATAAATGAAGAACTGTATACTGCCGCCAATCCGACTATCTAAATTAAGTCCGACCATCAGCAGCAACTGCTCAATCAGGGCATTCAACCACTTCATCCCAAGGATCTGATCCTGAATAAAAGTCCACATTACGCAAACCTCGCTTTCGTTTTATTTGCTATTCGCACTAACAGGAGCATGACGGGTACCTCCGTCAGAACGCCTACAGTGGTAGCGAGCGCTGCAGGGCTTGTCGTACCAAATAGTGCAATCGCCACAGCTACCGCAAGTTCAAAGAAATTTGATGCGCCGATCATCCCGGCAGGAGCCGCAATATCATGCGGTAATTTCAGTAGCTTGCTTGCTCCATAAGCGATAAAGAAGATCAAAAATGTCTGAATGGTCAGCGGCACCGCGATCAGCACAATATGAAGCGGATTAGACAGAATCACCTCTGCTTGTGAACTGAAAATAATAACCAGCGTCAGCAGCAGACCTATTGTTGTGGCATTGTCGAACTTGTGGACAAACGTGCTCTCAAAGTAATCCGCACCTCTTTGCTTCGTGACTGTTATTCTCGTGAGGATGCCGCCCACAAGCGGAATCACAACGAACAGAAAAATGCTGACGAACAGAGTACTGTAGGGAACAACCACATTGGAAACACCCAAAAGGAATTTTACAATCGGAACAAATGCCACCAGAATAATAAGGTCATTGGTGGCCACCTGCACAACCGTATAAGCAGGGTTCCCTTTTGTAAGTGTACTCCACACAAACACCATCGCTGTACATGGAGCAGCTCCTAAAAGCACAGCTCCGGCGAGGTATTCTGTTGCCAGTCCCGGTGATATGAAGGCTTTGAATATGACAAACAAAAACAGGTAAGCAATTCCATACATAGTGAAAGGCTTGATCAGCCAGTTCGTCACCCATGTGACCAGAAGTCCCTTTGGATTCTTCCCAATCTGTTTTACGCTCTGAAAATCTACTTTCATCATCATAGGGTATATCATGACCCAGATGAGAACAGCGATAGGAATCGAAATGCCGGAAATCTGAAATTTGCCGAGTGTGGCAGGAATGGCCGGGACAAAATGCCCAATCAATACTCCTATAGCCATGCAGAGCAGTACCCACACAGAAAGATACCGCTGAAATGTATTAATGCCTTTGTTTTTATTGTTCATAACGTTGCCTCCGTTAGTTTTATACATTGAAATGTATCTATGTTTATGGGTTTTATATAGGCAATCCCAAAGGACTGCCTATGAATGATAGATATCGATTACTTCTTTCCTTTACATCCGCAGGATATGCTGCTGTCTGTTTCACAGTCGCATCTTGCATAGGAACCGATCATTTTCCGAAAATCTTTGACACCGTCTGCGGAGATGGAGTAATGCATCCATTTTCCCTCTTTGTAGTAGTCGACAAGGCCGCTGTCTGCAAGGATTTTCATGTGATGCGAAAGAGTCGGCTGCGTGATATTCAGTTCCCTTAGCAGATCACATCCACACTTCTCTCCATGCTGGAGCGCAAGCATGATCGCAAGGCGGTTCTCATCTGTGAGTGCCTTTATTTTTTTGACGTCTTCTCTGAATCCCATGATTTTCACCTCCGAGAGATGTACATATTATATCGAATACATTCACAGTTGTCAATGTGTGAATGTAATATTGTTTAAAAATCTTTTCGCCTCTGATGGTAGTGTGGAAGCCTTACAAGAATGATATTGCCGTTACGGCCCAACTGAGCGTCGGTCGTTTATCCGGTACCATTTTTGACTCGGTGTGCCTGCAGACCACCATTAACGAATAAAAAAGCAGGTGCCCCATCTGGAGTGCCTGCTCGGTTGACCTTCAGGAATGAATCTCACTTTGTAAGTTCGAAACTTCTTTGGACATATTCCATAATCATCCTATCCTCAAGATAATCATTCAACATAATCGAAATCCATGTTTTATGATTCATATGGTATCCCGGAAATACCACTCCGGGATATTTGCTGATATCATTCTCCAATGTATCCGTTTTGAGATTTATTATATCAACAGTGGTCCTATCTTTATCCTTAAGAAGTTTTTCTCTTTTTACATTCATGATAAGGGCAAACCATTTTCTGGTATCTGCATGCCTGAAAGTTCCGTATGACTGGTACTGCGCTGCCTCCCATGGAAAATCCGGCTTTACGTCATACTGATTCAAAATCATTTCCGTGATTCTGTTTGCCTGCTCTGAAGCAAACAGAACTTCCCTGCAGACTGCATCTCCAATGTGCTCAAGCAATTGCCTGTATGCATCACGAACAGTGTTCACATAGGCTCCATTGAAATGTTCTGACCTGAGTTGAACATATTCTTCGTTATTCATCTTATCAATCACTTCACTTGTCACATTGCCTTCTTTTGAAACAGATAAGATTACATGAAATTCTCCGTTCATAAAATCTGTTTCATAACAATACTGATCACCGGATTTTTGAAACCCAAAACTATCCATCTTGGATGGCACAAATCTTCTTTTCCTAAAAACTTCATCCTCAATCATATCCTCACCAGTCTCTTCGTCCTTGTAGAATTCGTTCCCCCAACATCCATCCCCTACCCTACATCTAATCACGAGCCGCAACCTGCCCGATTATTTATTCGCGACACACAACCCTGTAAAAAACGCCTTGGATAACTTCCCTATGTGCTGTTTTTCAGCCAGATTTCAAGGACGCTGAAATTTTCCACGATTCCCGAAACCCGCTGATTTCAGCAGGTTCCGGCCTCGTCTTATTTTTTCTTTGACATCAACGCTACCGTCTCAACGTGCGACGAGCTCCGCCGCTCGATGTCCTCCACCCAGCTTGAGACTGTAACTAGAGATCAGCCCTACGGACCGAAGTTGCAGCATTGAGCAGACCAGCCAGAAAATTACTCACCTACGACGCTCATATCGTGCCACTCGTACGCGGAAACATGTCAACAGTTTTTCAGTGTAAAAAGAGTCGATTCTCCGTACGCGGGAAAATGTCGAAAGGATAATTCCTACCTTATTTATATACGATTCAATTTCCGGTGCGCACTGCCCTGCCGTTTCAAGATTCCCGTACGAGGGAACAAGTCGAAATGCTGACGTCTCGACCTGAGGCAACGGGCTATTACGTCAATGTGTTTAGCCAAGAAACACCCTGGTCCCACGCATGGATCTATTAAGACGTCAAATTTGATACCATACCTCTTCATTGCCTCGCACAGGATAATGCCTCTGAAAGGCTTGAAATAGCGGCCTTCCAGCTCTTCATATCCGCTGTCAGAGGCTCTGTGATTTGCGAAAAGAGGGCATGCTCCGCTCCGAACTATAGTTGATCTGTTCACAGTGCACACCCTCCTTTCTCTAATCGTTAAAATGTGTGGGAAACGTTAAAAGGTATGGGGAATCGTTGAAAAGTGTCATTTTCTATAGATATTGTTTCTATGATATTCCAGAAACTCACGATGCCCTTCTGCGATTTTCTTTAGTTTCATCTCATCTGTGATGCCCAGAATTTTCTTATCCGCTCTTGAAAGCTGAGGTGAGATTACTATGCTTCCATCATTTCTAAAAGTAATATACCCGGCATCAAAGAGAGCATCCAGATTCGGTGTCAATAGCAATCCGTTGTACTTACTGATGCTTTCTTTGTTTGTCGTGCAATCCCGCCAAGGCTTGATGTGAGATGCAATCAACAAATCTGTCTTTTCACATCCAGTTACTGCACATTGTCCATTCCAATAGTCGATCAGCCTCATCCTGAATTCAGTCTGATTCACTCTGGTCTTAACCAAAGCTAAGTGTTCTTTCTTTGACCCGGAATCATTACTATCCGAATCTTTGTCTGTGGGGTCTTCTTCAAAAATAAATTTTCTTACTTCTTTATATCTCGAAATAACCCACACAAAAGAATGTGCATCCAGCGCACTTATATGATCTTCACACGATGAATAAAATGTAGCCATCTGTTTCAACGCGTTGCAAAATCCACTGTAATTTTCATATGTGCAGGAAGAGAAAAATTTAGTTTCCATTCCCAGAAGCCCGAATCCATCTTTAAAAAGCTTGGGCTTGCATGGAAAATAATTATCCGGATCCTTCAAGTAAAAAAGATAAGAAATAATGTCATATCTTCTTCCAAAAAAGGATGCCATTTTTTCCAACGAATCTTCTTCACTGCTTTTATCACAATAGAAATCGTGTAAAATCAATGCACCTTCAACGGGATTTGTTTTCATCATATCGCTGAACAATGTTTTTTGCTGATGATAGACAAAATTATTTTCCTGTAGGTTCATGGCTCTGATTGCCAGCGCTGCCGCCTCTCCCGAATTTATTCTCTTTTTATTCCAGCTTTTTATATTCAGGAGATCGGTTGCCTTTACATATACCGCGGGCTTATAGCCTTCATTCTTCATGTCTGAAAGGTATCCGCTTGTAAACGATACTTTTTTATTCTCCTGTCCAGGCTGGGACATCACAAATTCATGGAAGCGTTCAATAATTTGCTTGAGCCTTTCTGTGTCATAGATATACTTGTAAACCATTCTATTCTTCTCCAGTATTACCGAAGTGCTCTTTTACCTTCTGGTGAATCGATTTATCGCTAAGCATGTAGGCAGCGGGGAAAACTGCCATAACACTTTTTACATATTTTTCTTACGGCTTGCCTTCTTCTTACGTCCTACGTTACCTTTTGGCACGACAGAAAGGAATTGTTCGCGGGAAATAATATGTTTTGAATAAAATGTCGAAGCGATCTTTCTTTTGGCCCTACTTTCTATCTGACGTATCCTTTCTCTTGTTACTGACATTTCCTGCCCGACTTCCTCAAGAGTATGTTCAACGTTATCAAGTAAGCCATACCGCCTCTCAATAACAGTGCGTTCACGGTCAGTAAGGACATTTAATGCAATCCCCGTCAATTCCTCAGATTGAATTTTTGTAAGTATATTCTCTTCCAGATTTTCATCTGAAATAAATGCATTATCATCGCTTTGCTCCTGAAGTTTTTCTATACTTTCAGGAGTTAGCAAAATATATAAGAACGGTGTTATCCACTCCTCTGGACAATCCGTATATTTCACTAGAAGATCGGAAAGCTTATTCCCCGATAGACTGTTAATATCAATCGGGCCTATACGATTCTTTATCTGGTTAAGTATTTGACTAATCGTTTCATATATGTGAAATGGAATATGACATGCCTGATGCAGATATGGAAGTTCACGATGCATCACCTGACTTATCCACATTGACGCATATGATGGAAAAAGTCCTTCAACACCATCATTATGCTTCCATATTGCTGTCCATGCGCCTATACAAGCTTCTTGAAAAGCGTCCTCAAACTCTATTCCATCATTCTGATGAGCGTACAACGCAACCTTTACACATGAACGCAGTGTCATATCAAAAATCCGACGAGCAGCATGCTGGGATTCCGTGCCGCGCTTGTGTACAAGTTCAAGATAATAATCGTATTCGCCAAATCTTGCTGCCTGGATCCCACGAATATTCTCAATCATCATTTTCATTGCTGGACAAACTGATTCTGCTTCATCAAATATGGCATCATAATCAAGCTGAGCCCTATCAAAATCTTCTTCAGCATCACCCGGGTCAAACTCGTAACGATTGTAATCAATACTTCCATGCCACATTTCCTGTGTATTTCGAAGTTTCTTATCTGCAAGATACCTTTCATGTAAAGACTTAATGCCGTCATCTGTATTCTGATATTCAGAAATAAGTGCATCATTCATTCTTAATACATGAAAAACCTCATCCTTTAAATATGAGAATTGATTATCCGATATAACCGGCTCCATCACATTTGTATGAATCGAACACAAAGACCCGCTTGCATCACGAAGATCAAAAATCTGATAAGGTCCGTGACTTCCCTGCAACCAAAATTTCCGCTTAATATGCTGATCAATCTTACATACACGTAAAAATAGCAGAAAACCACTTGATTGACCAGAAAAGAAATTCATATAATTTTCAAATCCTGTTACTGGCATAAAATCTCTTGCAAGTTGCTTTAATACAGATGCCGTAATCTGAAATTCTACTTCAGATTCGATCACTGCGACATAATCACTTTTAGGAAGGATATTTCTATCCTCCATCTGCATTTCAAGTTCAGATACATCACCTGGAAAACGCCGATTATAACTATTGTCACCTCCATAAAATGCAAAAGCCAGTGGCTTACCAATATATTCCGAACGAACCAATTTTCTTTCGAACACACATATTTGACAATAATTCTTAAAATATTGCCCCGCGTCCTCCAACAGGGCAATTGTTGCAGGATCTTCTCGCAGAGCATGCCTAATTTCAGCCATGCCTTATACCTCACATTGTTTTTCCAATTGGGAACAGATGATTCTCGTCCGCAAGATCTCCGAGCTTAGAAAGACCAAGACACATAATCACTCTTGCATATCGATATGGTGTCGAACATACAGGATAAAGGACTTCAAACAGTTTCGAAATATAATGATCAGGATCCACGGAGCCAACATTATAATGATTGCCAGCGGAATCATATACCGAATCGAGTTTTTCTACTTTCTCAGGTGTATCTATCTCATCTTTGTAGTACTTTATTACATACGCCATAGCAAACTTTGCAGCCGACAAAGCATCAACAAATTCTCCTGAATCTTTCATCTGATTTGCGATATCCGTTGCTCTTTTCGATAGAGAAATATTTGTCAAATCATCTTTACTATTATCTGCCATAATTACCTCTTTACTTAATTTCTGTGTGCATTGACGTTATACGTTCAAGATGGTATTCATGCAAAAGATGCGTACCAAGCTGATTTCTTGCAACATCCGGATCAATTTCTCCGTTATACGCAAGCAACATAGACTGTTCCGCCATCTTCGGGAGTTCATGAACAATATTTGCAGAATTCTGTTTGTCCATACGACCAAACGGAGAATCCATAATGATCGGTCCACGAAGCGGCGCATTCTTATGAAGCGCTCCGATAAGTGACAATGCTACGATATGCTCATAGCCAGATGATCTTCCAGGTACAAGTCTTCCAGAACGATGCTGAATTTGTAGCCCATAGTTCTCATTTATTTTCAGAGCAACATAATCCGGATCGGCGGTAAGATGCACGAACAAATCAGACGCATCTTTTTCAACATTCTTCTTAAGCTGTTCTCTGTACTTCGCTTTGCTCTCATCAAAGATTGCGAAAAGATCATGACACACTTTATATCTCTTCTTGGCTGTCATAAGCATTGAACTCCCCGACTGCTTTTCAAGTGCCTTCGTGAGACCATCCTTATCGTTTTTATCTTTCTGAAGTTTTTCTCTCTCAGCAGCAAGACCCGTACGGATATCTGTAATATTCTTCTCAATCTCAGAATATTTTTTGTTCAGGGCCAATATGCCATCCTCCCCTTCTGAGATACCATACCTCGAAATATGCTCATTCATTTCTTTTATGTCGGCTTTATATTTACTTATGTCAATTTGCAATTTTTCAGCCTGGTTTTCCAACATATCAATACTTTGCTTTACATCAACAACATCTTCAGTCAATCCACGCATAGCAGATAGGGCTGCCTGAAGGTCATATAAGTGTTGAGACTGTTCTTCCGTCAGACCTGCATATTCCGATGTCTGCGTTTTAATTTCGTCCTCAAGATGCTTCAGCACATCCCCAGAAATATCTTGTCCGCATACCGGGCATATACGGTCAGCAACCGCCTTTCTCATCTCCATGATAAAATGCGTCGCAACGGACTTCTTCTGCTTCTTGGATTCAAGTTCTTTAATCTCACCCTGGACTTTTTCACGAAGATCTCTAATCGTACTAAGCATCATACCCTTCCAGGCGACCTTCGTATAATTCCGAATGCCAGCCATGGTATCAGCAAGCTCACTCTCAGCTTTTTTCATTGAATTTTCATCTTGTCGCTTCTGTGATATCCACCCCGAAAGAGCTTCCGTTTCCTTTAACCGGCCCTCGATACGAGTTTTCTCTGCAAGATACGTAGAAAGTTTTGTTTCCATTGTTTCAATGTTAGTTTTATGCTGCTCGATATTTGCCGTCTTTGATTCAAGCTCACTGCCTAGCTGTCTCGTCTTATCGTTAGCCCTTGCAGCTCTCGCAACCTGCTTATCATACTTTTCAGCGCAGAAATCCAAATCAGACACACCGTTCTGAAGAACTGGAACCCCAAGAATCTTTTCAATTGCATTCTTAATTTGATCTCCGTCCGCAGTATTTTCTTCAAGAAGCTCTTCATACTCCTGAAGGAGCTCTGCATCGAACAGGAAAAAACGCGATACCTGTTCTGGCATAATAAGATTCAGCTCATGCTTCATTGCATCTTGCGACATTATGGAACCATTCTTTGAAAGAAATAAAGATTTTTCATAATCCATTTCTCCACCAGGATTTGTTACACCGTCACGAAGCTTGAGTTCACGGACGAGGCGATAACGATCACTATCATTCGTCATTTCCAAAGCTACGGAAAAACCATGTTCGCCTTCACTGGCAGCTTCAATGTTTTCCATCTCAGAAAGGTTTTTAAGTGGGCCACTTCGCCTCTGTACAACACCAAACAGAGCATATCTAAATGCATTCAACAACGTTGTCTTACCACGGCCATTATTGCCCCAAAAAATAGTTACTCCAGATCTATCGGTAAAATCAATAGTTTGAGTACCTTCATAAGGGCCGAAGTTCTTTAATATCATTTTCTGAAAATGTAACATTTCAATCCTCCGTTTTAATTTTATTCACATAATCGGCCACAATGTTCATCGTCTCAGTCCTTGCTTTCCCACGATCATCCTGATTCGAATACTGCGTAATAGCAATTTTCCTTACCAATTCCTTTGGAACATCCGGATACTTTGTACTACGGACTGCTTCTAGTGTAGCAAGTAGCTCATCAAGATTCTTCCTCATCGTCTTCTAACCCTCCATTCTTTAACTCATCATAATCGATACCATATTCACGAGCGATGATCTTAAGCTCTGCAATACAGCTCGGATTTTCAGCCCATTTGCCAAACTGAATAGCTCTTGAAATCTCTCCAGCAATAATGGAACTACTATCCTCCTCGCCATCCAATGATTTTTCAGGCATTACTATGGCATCGAAAAGTTCAGCGAAATACTTGCCCGGATATCTTCTTAATATTCTACCGCGACGCTGGATGAACTCTCTCGGATTCTTTGAAGATGCAAGAATAAGCGCATGCGTCGTAGAAGGAATATCCACTCCTTCATCAAGGCATCGGATAGAAACTAGAATTCCGCCGTTGCTCTCGAAGTATTTTAACGTCTGAACACGATCGCCCCTCATCTCTGAATAATATTCATAGGCATCATACCCATGCATAAGCAGTAGTTCCAGTACATCTAATAGTTGCTCTTTATTGTCACAATAAACAATCCATTTCTGGCCTGGTTCATAATGTTTGTTTATAACATCCAAAGCAAGATTTACTTTATTTGCTGCTTGTTTTACTATCCTAGACCGATTGATCAGCAACATCTGAAGCTTTGGACTCGTCGATATCATTTCTTTGAAAGGAACATTCTTAGAGCGTAATATCGCCATCAATCGATTAATTTCTTTCGTAATGCTACACCATTTATCTTGTTCGTCCGGAAGCAAATGTACCTTCTGGGGGTAGTAATAATATTTTGTCAAAACACCTGACTTAATAGCATCTTCGAGTGTAAATACAGGCGCAATAATGCCCCCAAAATACTCAAAGACAGCTTCAGTCCCCTCCGGGTCACCGTAACGCACAGGTGTCGCAGAGAGTCCAAGCCTTTCTCCAGCATCAATTTTTAAGATATTACGTCTCTTCCTGCTACCGACACGATGCACCTCATCTGCGACCAACAGCAAGTGAGGTCCGGATACAACACGACTAACAAATTTCTCGTCTGATGCAGTGTCCATGATTGCTATTGCAATCTTGTTAAGAATCCTGTTTGGACGAGTCCAAAGAGTAAGGAGATTCTCTGTGCGCCAAGTACTATTACCATCTCCACAAAGCAAAAAATCCAGCTTTATGTCTGTAATGTTCTGACTAATTTCGTCTTTCCATTGATGTAGAAGCTCCCTCGACGGAACGAGTACAAGAACAGTCTGACCGCGGTCTAAAGCATCACGAATAGCACATATCGCCGTATATGTCTTTCCAGAACCAGTCGCATGCTCCAAAATACCTCTCCGATTATTTTTAACCCAATTCTCAAGGGCCTTAACCTGATGTTCTCTTGGTTTCTTTGTACTATGTTTCTTATCAGAAACCCATTTTCGTGATAAAGAAATGGTCATGGAAATTTCCTTTGTTAATTCTCGCCAATCGTACCCGTTGCTTTTTTCAATTAATTTTTTCCTAAGAGCCTCTGGAAACGAATACACTCTCGCCTTCGACTGTGTACCATTCCAAAGCTCTTCAAAATATGATATTGCACTTTCAACACGAAAGGCGTCCCGTTTATCAAGCCAGCTTGGAAACACATCAATAGACTCAAGGTTTCCGTCATCCGAAAGTCCTTGGAAGGTTTCATTCATGGATCCTCTAAATCCGACAGAATCTCCATTTTCATCAGTAAAGATCCCGACTTTATCATGAAACAATCTTTGAAGATCTGGCTCAAGACCTGATTCTGGTACAGCAACTTTGATATCCAGAATATTTTCCGCAATCAAACACGCAAGAATTCTTGCGGGCTTTTCAAGCTTAGAATCAGCAAATAATCTGTCCATCTCCGCGTCAAGTTTCTGCTGCAAAATCACATCATTCTTCGCAGAATAACCCTCTGTCATAGCGGCTTTATCCTTCTCAGATATTATTGGAGAGCAGATGATTCTCATCTTACCACCATGCTCAACAAATTCCTGCAACGCATTCCAGGCAATGATATAAACTGTACTTCCAAAATACCCAGAAATACGGTCATAATTTAATGCATTTTTCATAGCTGGAATATAAAACTCCTCAGCTATATCATTATCGGCCTTATTGTAATCCGGTCTGAAATTAATTTTCCGAAGTCCCATTTGCTTTCTCCAAAATAATTTCCAAATCAATATCAAAACGTTTCTGCAAGGCCTCAGGAAGTCGCTCTCTCGTCGAGATCACAACTATCTCTTTATTGTGTTTCCTATGAATAAATAGTCCATCATCCAACGCACGAACAAGTTGCCTGGTATAAATCTGGATATTGGCAGAATATGCAAATTCCCGGTGTTTATCTAATTCAAAAAGTACCCAAAGACCTTTTGCCGGATCTGACAGCACACAGGCATACCCAATAATTAAGATTGTATCGCCATTCGAATCATCAAATCTGCCACGCTCCCCACGTTTCTGCCCATCAATGATCAACTGAACTTTCCACTCATCAATCGATCTCCCACCAGGTGGGGCTGTGCAGTTAAAGATATAGGCCCTTATCTCATGATTAAACGGATAAGAAAGATACATCCGAATAGGTTTTTTTCCGTTGTCTTCAACATTTACTGCATATCCTCCTATATCATGCAGAAACAATTCATGCAGTGTGCTCTGGTTCAGCCTCTTCATTATCTTTCCTCACAATTCCCTTATATCTAGTTTTTAGCTTTGGACTGCAGATCAAAATGGGATCATCACCTTTATAATCCTTGTTCATCCAATTTTTTAAGTTATACTTAAGAATCAGAGGCTCCGGAAGTGTCATATTATCAGAACTCGCTGTAATATATCCGTCAGGTATTTTCCATATAGCGTCATCTGTCAGCCTGTTCTTCAGTCTTTCATAAAATACTTTTTTCGTCTGTGGCTTTTCATACAACAGAACTGTAGGAAACCATGCTTCGTAAAGATCATAAATAAAAGCAAATGGAAGTAATCTCCACTTACACTGCGGTAACACTGTCTTGATAAATTGATCAAGATTATGTCTCCACACTTCATTACAATGAAATTCCACACGATGCCACTTCTTTGCCATCTCACAATAGTCAGGATTAATTTCGATATACTTAAAATCTCGTCCTAGCTTTTCTGCAACGATAGCTGTTGTTCCGGAGCCACCAAAAGGATCCAGCACAACATCGCCCTCGTTGGTTCCTGCCTTAACAAAGAATTCAACAAGTTTCATCGGGAAACGCGCAGGATGGGATACACCAAATTGTTTACAAAGACGATGAAACGTATCATTACTGCTCGTATTACTAATAGTAAGTACACTTCCTGGATCTGCGCCTCCTTTATCCTTCCATGGGTGAGAAAGATCAAAGCTATGACGAGATGGCCTGGTGTTTGCTTCTCTCGTACCACGATCTAATTTTCCAAACAATTCTTCCATCCTGCTGCTGTATGGTTTTCTAATTGAATCCATGTTAAATGTCCATGAATCTGATTTACTGAACCAAAAACAATACTCATGGGACTTCTTAGTACGCCCCATAGTTCCTCTTGAAAACACATTCGGAGGAGTTGCAGGATTGTACCAAATATAATCTCTGACGAGATGAAACCCTACATTCTCTGACAGTAAAATCACCAACTTAAAGACAAATAAGCTCTGGTATTTACCATCAAGTTTATCATTAATATTCAAGACAAAGCTTCCAGTAGGCTTAAGAATACGATACATTTCTTTTGCCCTTGGTAGAAACCAGTCATCAAATTTTGATGGTTTGATTTTTACGTTTTTCCCAGTAATGCCATAATCTTTTACCTGATCTGCGTATGGTGGCGAGGTAAAGATAAAATCAATGCTATTGTCCGGAAGTTTCTTCATTTCTTCCAAACACTCACCATTAATAAATTCTCCCATAAAAGCTCACCCTACCATTCATGTTTTTTTAATATATTTTCCGCAACTAGTTTATTAAACACTGATACAGAAAATTCTCCTGCTTTAGCAACGTATGTGAAATACACTTTATTCTTTTGTCATAGAAGCAAGAACTGTTCTCTTGCTTCTTCTAGAACCGGTGCTAATTGATTAATAATAGACGTCGTGGTATTTCTTCTTCCATGAACAACTCCTTTCGGCAGCATTGGTTCTATGGATATCAAATATTGCATTTATATCCAATATATAAATGCTAAGTACTTATTATAACAAGATTATTGCTTGGTTTCCAGAAGTATCCTCGATACTTGACAAAACGGCTATCACCGATTCCTCGCACTTTTCTCAATCAGCCCTTCGATCTTCTTAACATAGTAATCTGCCTTATCCCAGTAATATGCCCCTCTGGTTTCCTTGATCTTCATCACCAAGGCCAAGGCATCTTCGTAGCGTCCGGCCTTTATATACAGATCCGGCAGCGTAAACATCCACATCTTGCCTTCGAACTTCGGCCCGCCTTCTTTCCAGATGTCTTCCCAGAAGGCAATGTAGGAGTCGAGATCCCCGTCTTTCTCATACTGCTTTGCAGCATGCTGTACTTTGGCAAGCTGAACTTCCTGGGCTTTTATCTCGCTGTCATCTATTAGCTCTCCATCTTCTTCATCAAACAGATTCTTCATATATCTGCGGTGCGCTTCCTCGATTGACTTTCTTTCCTCGTCGTCCACAACTGCTCTCCAGTTGCTCTTATCACCTCTGCCTAGGATGCGGTTTATGGACCAGACGTTAAATTCCGCGTAAGCTCCGTTAATCCCTTCCACAGTAGTATTGCGGTTGTTATGCATATAAGGGACATAGGCGTTGTCTTCAAGCTCCTCTTCACCGAGTTTCGTAAGATGATACTTCTGCTCAGCCCCGGCTGCGAGGATCTTTTCTTCAGGAATATTCTCAGCCACACGCTTCACCAGATCTGCTTTCTTTCCGGTCTTAGGCAGTCCTGCATCTGACAACAGTTCCTTAAGCTCAACTACTTTTAAAGATGCGGCTGCATCAGCAGCAGTCCCAAACTCGATAAAGCCGCGGTCTTCCAGGCTCTCAAGTGCCTTCCCTACGTCACGGATACCATATTTGAACCACCAGAAGCCGGGGTAGCCGTCCTTCGGATGAGGATACTTTCCCTTAGAGCAGTAGAAGAGCAGCAAGATCTCCGCTACATACAGGCCCCTCTCTGACGGAATGCATGTTTTCTTTCTTTCCTCGAATGTAACTACCCGGCGCTCGAAAGCTGTGCCCTCATGGATGACATATGTATAGTAGTCATCTGGCAGATAGTATTTCTTCTCTTTCTCCGGGACGGACGGCGCAATTTTATGACCGGCTTCCGGTATCTTGGCCTTATTCGAAACGTCAGGCACGGATTCAGCCTGCTCTACTCCATCTGTCGGCGTTGTTTTCTTCTTTAAGAAATCAAACAATCCCATACTATTCCTTTCTTATTCCTGAGTTACCATCTTCGCCCGCTGCCGGTACTCTTCCATCAAAGTTTCCGGCGACAGGATCTTCATCTGGCCGACGAACTGAAAGAGCCAGCCCCAGAAGGTCGGTGAGATCTGGACTTTGATCGAAGCCGTGCATTTTCCCGGGGCTGTCCGGATCATCTTTGTGCCTTCGCCGAACTTATCCTGCACCACGCCGATCAGCTTGTCATCAAACTCCAGGACGAGGTCTTCGGCCTTGCCGCCGTACATCTTGAAGACCTGCTCGGTGTATTCTCCGATGTCACCTGACTCCATGATGGCTTCCGGAGCGACGTCTTCATTTTCTGTGTTGACGTGCTCCATCCGGTCGATCCGATAGTTGCAGATCCCGTTATGTTTGAAGGAATAGCACATCAGGTAATAGCGATCGTTGTTGTAAATCAGAGCCATCGGATTTTCGATGTAGCGCTCTTTGTTCTGCCGGTAGACTTTCTGCCCCTTTTCGTCCCGGTCGAAGTAATAGAAGGAGGCTTTCTTCTTATGAAGAAGCGCATTTTCGAGTTCGGAGATGTTGTAGTAGATCTCTTCGTTGGAATGCTTCGTTGTGTTGAAGCAGACCATATTGCCTTTCAGAATCTCGGCTCGGTGGCTTCCTCCAAGACTTGCGATCTTGTCCACGAATTCTTTTGTCTTCTTCTCTGTGATGAAGCCTGCGGCCTGGACCGCATCGATCAGGATCTTCAGCTCCGGGACGGTAAAGGTCCGGTCGACGACGTAGTAGCCCTTCTCGTGGCCCACGTAGCAGCTTAAGACCTCGTAGCCGTACTCGTTCAGGGTCGCGATGTCGTTACCAAGGGTCCTGCGGTCACAGCTAATTCCAAGATCATTCAGTCTTTTCATTAACTGGCTGGTCGAAAGCGGATGCTCTTCATCGGTCTGTTGGTAAAGCATCTCCATGAGCTTCAGCAGCTTGATTTTCTGTCTGTTCCCGTTTGGCATCTGGGCTCCTCCGGTTTCTTATGCATACTCAATAAATAATAGTATATCAGCATAAAGCTGAGGCCGCAAACATAAACTGTCGCAATTTCACGACAATGCGTCTATATTTTGCGGACTATATAAAGATGCGATTTTCAGGCACTTGCTTCTACCCTTTTCTGCCCATCTACCCAACATCTTCTCAAGTGTAAGGAAAAAGTGACAGTTTTCCGAATAGCAAAATTACCATATTGACGACTGAACGCTTGTTCGTATAATAGTAGATGCAAGGTACTTATTCTTACGCTAAGAAAGGAGGACAAGAGTTGAAGTTAAAGAGCCAGGAGTACTACAAAACCTTACTTTCCTTCATCGATGACTACCGGGAAGAGCATGGAGTTTCTCCAACAAACCGGATCATCGCAGCAGGAACAGGTGTTTCTACTGCTACGGTCTCCCGCTACCTGCAGGACCTTCGCAAAGAAGGCAAGATCGAATATAAAGGACATCGGGGAATCATAACACCGAAAATGAAAGAAGAAAAAGAGTCCACTGTGTTAGTCCCGCTTCTTGGAAGCATTGCCTGCGGCATCCCGAAGTACGCTGAAGGCAATATCGAAAAATATATCCCCTTACCGGTTTCCCTTTTCGGCAAAGGCGATTTCTTTCTGCTTCACGCAAAAGGCAATTCTATGATTGATGCTGGAATCAATAACGGCGATCTTGTTCTCATCAAAAAGCAAAACGCAGCAGAGCCTGGGCAGATTGTTGTTGCTCTGATCGATGAAGATGCAACCTTAAAACGTTTTTATCCGGAGCCTGAGAAAAAGCTCATCCGCCTTCATCCAGAAAATAAAGAGATGAATGACATCTATGTTGAGCACTGCATTATCCAGGGCATCGCTGTAAACGTGTTAAAAAACATAAATTGAACAGATTGGGGGATTGATTACAATGAAGCTCTTCACCACCTGCCCCGAATGCGGGTATAAGCTGGGGCGTTCCGGCGACGGGACAAACACGGAAACGTCCTGCCCGAAATGCGGGGCCCTACTTAACTATGAAGTCATGGATGGAAAAGTAACGGTTGAGATTCTTAGGCATTCCACCAAATCACCCGCCCATCTGAAAAAATAATATTGGGATTGTTGCAGCATCTGAGCTGAACCCGGCAGAGAACCGCGAAGAGCCTGGCTGCATCACAAGTTTGCACGAAGTATTGAACTCGGCAGCGTAATCACGCAGAGCACCGTGAAGAATCCGGCAGACAGATATCAAAAGCAATAGGAAGTTTTCCCTTTTGCTTAGAGATAACTGCCTGCCGGTTTTTTTGTTTTTGTCCTGAGGATGACGGTAAAAGCCTCTTTCTCACACCTGTTCACCCAGGCATGCAGAGGTGGCTCGAGCAGAGGTGAGAAACAAAATTAAAGTAACCCAGCCTACGAGCATGGCTGGCCGTATCGAAACGTAATATCTCGTTCCGAAGAGGCCTGCCATGCTCTTTTTGCCATGCTTCTTTCGGTTCGGGATGGACTGGAGGAAACACGATGAAAGGTAAAAGAGTATATGTCCATGCAGAAAATAAGTCTGACCAGCTTAGAAAAACTGACCAGAAGAAGCGTTCTACCTACACCTATAAATTCCCGATGAGAACGTGGATAGACAATCGAGAAGTTGATTTCATCGAGGAATTCGAAATCATCCCAGGCCAGGACGGAGTCAATGAAGAAGACATTAAGGCGCTTTACTCAATCGAGGATTCAGAAGTTTACTACAACTTAAAAGCAAGAAGGCCAAACCGCGACACCGAAGAAAAGGAAATGATCGAGACCTGGAAAACGGATTTCATCACGGCATTTCTTAATGAACACGGCTACGCACCTTCCACTGACTATGTCGGCGAAGCCGCAAAGGAAGCCTTCCCAAAGAACTGGATTGATTCCCTAGACCGGATCTTGTCCTCCGATGAAGAAGAAGGCTGCAGCGACAAGTCCTCCGCCCTTTTTGACCTTTGGAATTTAAACGAGACCCAGGGCACTGCCTTTGACCGGATACTTGAGATCGTTAGTACGTTCAGTAAGGAAGAGCAGGAGATCTTCCAGTATGTGATCCTGGAGCACCACTCCGCCGCAAACTACGCAAGGATGAAAAGCCGGAATGAGCGGGTTATCCAGAGGAAGGTCAAGAGGATCTACGAAACGCTCAGGCAGGACCCGGAACTCAAAAAACACGTGCGGAATTTTTAATGAAAGTACGGATCTTGCCCATTTCTTTTGACGGAATACCTGTAGAAGTTATCTCACAAGTACTTTACAGGAGGTGAAACCATGGAAAGACCACTTATCTTTATCTGCAGTCCCTACTCTGGCGATGTGAAAGCAAACCAAGATCTCGCCAGGTCTTACTGCAGATTCGCTTTAAATCTAGGCGGGATCCCGATAGCTCCCCATCTGCTGTTTCCTCAGTTTATGGATGATGACGATCCAGGCGAGCGGGAACTTGCTCTTTCGATGAATAAAGAAATTTTATCAAAGTGCGATGAGCTTTGGATCTTTGGAAGCCGGGTCACATCTGGCATGCTTCTTGAAGCAACCGAGGCCATAAAAAGAGAAATCCCAATCCGAAGATTTCACAGGACGGAGGCGTTTACATGTACGAAACAAGAATAGATACAAGGCAGGTCAAAGGAAAAGAAATTGAGACCTGGAAGCGGGAGATTTTCGATGCGAACATCCTCGCAGTCGAAGCCGGAACTAACGGCTACCAGGGTGGAGACACTGGCCACGGAAGCAGGACCTATATCCGAATCGAGGACCTGGCAGGTACCGACATCACGGTACGACCTCTTCGAAACTGCTTTAAAGAAAATAGCGGGCTTGAACTGATCCTTGGCGGAGACTCTGAACTTTCCACGATCTTAGAGGCACTAAAATTTATCACGAAAGTACTTACAGACCAGATTGAGGAGGAACGCGCATGAAGATTTCTTATGGAAACAGCAGAAAAGAGCTTCACTGGAAAAACAGTGACTTAAGCTGGGAGGATTTCAAGACCAGGGTCAGTCAGACCATCAAAACAACGGAAACGGTAGAAGAATACAAGAAGATGCCAAAAGCAAAGCAGGCAGAAATTAAAGATAAAGGTGGGTATGTCCTTGGCCACCTGAAAGCTGGAAGGCGCAAGAAAGGCCACGTCCTCAGTAGGTCTGCCTTAGCTTTAGACATGGACTTTGGCACGCCAGGTGTTTTTGAAGAAGTCCTGTCAAAGCTTCCTTACGCTTTCTGCATTTACTCCACCCATAAGCATACCCCAGAGCACCCGAGGCTTCGCATGATCATTCCGCTGAGCCGCGAGGTATCGGAAGCCGAGTATCCTGCGGTAGGACGTATGGCCGCTAAAGAGATTGGAATCGACCTGTTCGACGACTCGACTTATGAAGCCCACCGGCTGATGTACTGGCCGTCCACCTCTTCAAACGGGATGTTTTTCTTTCAGGAGCACGATGGCAATCTTTTTGATCCGGATGATTATCTCTCCAGATACGACGACTGGCGGGATGAATCCACCTGGCCAGTTTCTTCCAGGCAGTCTGAAGTGAGAAGGTCCGCAGTAAGAAAAGCGGAAGACCCTCTTTCTAAACCTGGCCTGATTGGATGTTTCTGCCGGGCCTACAGCGTGGAAGATGCGATCGAAACCTTCCTGCCTGACGTTTACGCGCCATCAGTAATTTCTGGCCGCTATGACTATATCAAAGGCGAGTCTTCAGCTGGCGTCGTAATTTATGAACATAAGTTCTCCTACTCCCACCACGCAACCGACCCAGCCTGCGGAAAACTCTTAAACGCCTTTGATCTGGTGCGGCTGCATAAGTTTAGAGATCTGGATGAAGCTTGCTCAGATGACACTCCAGTGACAAAACTTCCATCGTATAAGGCAATGATTGATCTTGCCCGTGGTGACGCAAAAGTCAGGGAGCTGATTACCGGAGAGCGCCGGGAGCAGGCCATGGAGGAATTCACTTCAGACGACTGGATGGGAAAGCTCACCTTAAACAGGAGAGGAAATATTGAGAACGAACTCGGCAACCTGACTCTGATTCTTCAGAACGATGAGAACCTTAAGGCCATTGTCTACAACCAGCAGCTTGACTGTCTGGAAATAAAAGGAGATGTGCCCTGGAATCATCCGACCAAGTACTGGAGGGATGCAGACGACGCCCAGCTTGTAAGCTATGTGGATGAACACTATGGAAACTTTTCACAGCGCTTCTACCAGATCGCTCTGGCAAGAGTGGCGGACGACCGGTCCTATCACCCTATCCGCGAGTTTCTTGCATCACTTCCCGCGTGGGATGGAGTCCCTCGAGTCGACACCCTTCTCATCGATTACCTTGGTGCAGAAGACAATGCCTATGTCCGGGCCGTCACCAGAAAGACGCTTTGCGCGGCTGTGTGCCGCGTGATGCATCCAGGCTGTAAGTTTGACTCTATGCTGGTTTTAAACGGCCCTCAGGGAATTGGAAAGTCCACCCTGATCGCAAAACTCGCAGGTGAATGGTTCTCGGATTCTCTAAACCTTAGCGACACCAGAGACAAGACCGCAGCGGAGAAGCTCCAGGGTTACTGGATCCTGGAAATTGGAGAATTGGCGGGCCTTCGGAAAGCGGAAGTAGAAACCCTCAGGTCATTTTTATCCCGCCAGAACGATATCTACCGGGCGTCCTTTGGACGCCGCACAACGCCTCACCCACGCCAGTGCGTCTTCTTTGGCACCACCAACGCAGAAACCGGATATCTTCGGGACACCACAGGAAACAGAAGGTTCTGGCCAGTCAAGACACCGGGGAGCAAGGACAGGCATCCTTGGGATTTGGATGAATACGAGATCAACCAGATCTGGGCAGAGGCCCTGGAGTACGCCAAGGCTGGTGAAAAGCTCTATCTCGAGCCAGAGCTTCAGGATATTGCGAAAGCGGAGCAGCTTGACGCCATGGAATCTGACGAGAGAGAAGGCACCGTAATCACCTACCTTCAAACTAAGCTTCCTGAAGGCTGGGACAGCATGACCCTGTATGAAAGGAAGAACTACCTAAATGGTGAAAGTGAATTCGGAGAAGATCTGCGCACCGGGACAGTTAGCCGCACCAGCGTATCTAACATAGAGATTTGGTGCGAGTGTTTTGGAAAGAACCGTGCCGATCTTACCATTGCGGAAGGAAACCGGATCAAGGGCATCCTGATTAAGCTGGGATGGCATCGTTACGAAAAGAAAACAAGGATCCCTCTTTACGGTCCTCAGTGGATTTACCTTCCAGATAACCTGCTTCACCCATAAGTTCCGGTAGGCATTTCGCCCTCCGTTTCTAGATCATCGGAACGAAATCTGAAGTGTTCCGTTCCGGTGACCCACTTTCTGGAATGAAAAATAAGGAACCTCGTAACCCTAGTAAATACAAGTGTTCGGAGCATCTCGTACCACTGTTCCACTATATTCTATTAAAAATAATAGATATAAATATAGACTATATATAACATATATATACATATATACACTCTATAGAGAAAAAAGTGGGTGGATTGGCTCATTGGAACGCAAGAAAGGACGATATGAAAGAAAAAGAAATCGAAGAGAAATTGCGCCGGGAAGTAAAAGCCATGGGAGGCTTAGCGCTTAAGTTTATCTCTCCTGGAATGAGCGGAGTGCCAGACCGGATCGTTTTACTTCCGGAAGGCAAAGTCGCTTTCATTGAGCTGAAAGCCCCTGGAAAGAAAATGCGGCCTCTTCAGCTGAAGAGAAAACGCCAGCTTGAGGCTCTAGGTTTTTCCGTTTACTTAATCGATCGGCCAGAACAGATTGGAGGAATTTTAGATGAAATACAATCCTCATAACTACCAGGCCTACTCCACAAAGTTCATTATCGATCATCCGATATCCGCGATTCTATTAAGCTGCGGCCTTGGGAAAACCGTGATCACGCTGACGGCCATCCAAGAGCTGATGTTCGACCGCTTTGAAGTAAAGAAGCCTTTAATCATTGCTCCTCTTCGTGTCTGCACGAGCAGCTGGCCGGAAGAAATCAAGAAGTGGGATCACCTGAAAGGATTAACCTACTCCGTTGCAACTGGCCCAGAAGAAGAGCGGAAGAAGGCGCTGAAAAGAAAAGCCGATCTATACATCATCAACCGGGAAAATGTGACTTGGCTAATTGAAAAGTCCGGCCTTCCCTTTGACTACGACATGCTGGTTCTCGATGAGCTTTCCTCTTTTAAATCCCACCAGTCCAAGCGCTTTAAGAGCCTCCTTAAGGTCAGGCCCAAGGTAAAGAGGATCGTTGGCTTAACGGGAACCCCATCTTCTAACGGCCTCATGGACCTCTTCGCAGAATTCAGGATCCTGGACATGGGAGAGCGCCTGGGAAGATACATCGGCCAGTACCGGAGAAACTACTTTCTTCCAGACAAAAGGAACGCGCAAGTGATTTTTTCCTACAAGCCGCTTCCTGGAGCAGAAGATGCGATCTATAAAAAAATCTCCGACATCACGATCTCCATGAAAGCAGCAGATTACCTTAAGATGCCAAAACTCGTGATGAACGAGGTCAAGGTGTCTTTAAGTGAAAAAGAGCAGAAACTCTATGACAGCCTGAAGAAGGACATGGTGGTGAGCCTAAAGGATAAGGAAATCGACGCGGTCAACGCAGCTTCCCTTTCCAATAAACTTCTTCAGATGGCAAATGGCGCGGTTTACAGTGACGATGGAAAAGCAGTTCAAATTCACGAACGGAAACTGGACACCCTGGAAGACCTGATTGAAAGTGCAAACGGAAAGCCGGTTCTAATCGCTTACTGGTTTAAGCATGATTTAGAGAGGATCAAGAAGCGTTTTCCGGTCCGGGAGATCAAAACGAGTGAAGATATTCACAACTGGAATGAAGGCAGGATTCCTCTTGCTGTCCTCCACCCTGCTTCCGCAGGTCACGGCCTGAACCTTCAGACAGGAGGATCGACTTTGATCTGGTTTGGCTTAACCTGGAGCCTGGAGCTTTACCAGCAAACCAACGCCAGACTCTGGCGGCAGGGCCAGAAAGAGACTGTGGTTATCCACCACATCATCACAAGAGGCACCATCGATGAAAACGTGATGGAAGCCTTAAAACGGAAAGATAAAACGCAGGCCGCACTGATCGATGCGGTCAAAGCGCAGCTGGAGGTGAACTAATGGACCCTTATCAGAAATTAGCAGACGCGATCGTCCTTCAGGCAGTCAAAGACTACCGGCAGGATTTAAGACGCATGAAGAATAGACCTTCTAACATCAACAAAGGAAAAGTCAAAGAAGATGAACGCTTCTTCCGTTCGACTTGGTTTAAGTCTCTCACTAAAGTCGACGGGAACTACTTAATTGAAAAGCTGAGGGAGGAATGCTTATGAATGCAAAGGAATATCTAAGAGGACTTTCCCGGGAGGAAGCCAGGATCAAAGCAAAGAAAGAGAGGCTTTCTGTCATGCGGGACTTAGCCCGCTCCGTCAGCTCCCCCGCTTTCTCTAATTTTCCGAAAAGTAAAAACGCGGAGCCTTCCCGCCTGGAAGAAACCATCGTGAAGATGCTGAGCTTAGAGGAAGAGATCAAGCACGACGAAGACGACCTGACGGAAAGGAAAACGGAGGCCCTGGACTACATCGGAAAGATCAAGAAGCCAGACTATCAGACCGTTCTGATCTCCCGCTACTTTAGAAACGAATCCTGGGAAACGATCTCTTTAAACATGTTTTACTCCCTTCGCTGGGTCTACTCCCTTCACGGCTACGCTCTTGAGGAGCTGGACCGGGTCATCAATGAAGAGTGCAGTTAAGTGCAGTCATGTGCAGTCGAGTGCAGTTCACTTCACTTGAGTGCATGAATCTAAAGAGTAAAATGATAGTGTAGAAAGTTAGGATAAAGCAGCCTCGTAAGGAAATCCCCTTGCGAGGTTTTCTTTTGCCCGAAAGGAGAAGCCATGCCACGAAAACCTAAGCGGCCCTGCCGCTACCCAGGATGCCCTCGCCTGACCGAACGCACCTACTGCGAGGAGCATGAAAAGATGATGCAGCGTCATTACGACACGTTCACCCGCGGCTACTCCACCGGGAAGAGGTACGGCAGGCCCTGGAAGAGAATCCGGGACCGCTACATCCATAAGCACCCACTCTGCGAGCGCTGCCTTCTTGAAGGAAGGTACGTGAAGGCGCAGGAGGTGCATCACATCGTGCCGCTGTCCGAGGGCGGGAGCAGCGAGGAAAATAACCTGATGAGCCTCTGCCACTCCTGCCACGAGAAAATGCATAAACGGAAAGGAAGTCGCTGACCCAGGGGGAGGAAAGATCTCTACGGCGAGCCTCTCTGGAGACCGGCGCCCCCTCTCGCGTGCAGAAATTGCAGTTCAAACGGGGGATTAAAGGTCTGAAACAGAATAAAAAAAGTCTCACCGTGGTCCGCAGTACGTTACCGCCTTATGCGTGGTGAGCTCTATCAACAGAAATATAACCTTTTTAAGCATCCCATATCAAGTAACTTCACTTTCATGGGATCGTTCAGATAAGGAGGAAAAATGGCAAAAGACGGAACCTACCGCGGCGGAAGACGTGTAAGAGCTGGAGACAAGCCAACTCCCGCAGCAGAGAAGATCGCCAAGGGCCAGAAAGTAAAAATCTTGAGTAATGATATCCCGGACCTCGAATATGCGCAGCTTGAAGCGGTGGATCTCCCGGAAGGTGCGGTCCTCGAAGGCACTGATATGCCAAAGCCAAGCGACTACCTTTCTGCGAGGCAGAAAAATGGTAAGCCCCTTGGTGCGGATGAGATCTATGAAGAGACCTGGCTCTGGCTGAAAGAACGCCACTGCGAAAAGCTGGTTAATCCTCGCCTGATTGAGTCCTACTCGCAGGCCTTCGCAAGATACATTCAGTGCGAAAACGCCATCAGTACCTACGGCTTTTTAGGGAAACACCCGACGACTGGCGGCGTAGTCGCTTCCCCATTCATTCAGATGTCTAATCAGTTTCAGAAGACCGCGAATCTGCTCTGGTATGAAATCTACGATGTCGTGAAGGAAAACTGCACCGAGCAGTTTGAGGACGATCCGGGAGCGGACATGATGGAAGTTCTTTTAAGGGCCAGGAAAGGAAAGTAAATGAACACAAAAAAGTTAGAGCAGGTACCGATCGATAAACTGGTGCCCTATGCCAGAAACGCAAGGACGCATTCCAAGGAGCAGATCGCGCAGCTAAGAGCATCCTTAAGGGAATTCGGATTCGTCTCCCCTGCTGTCATCGACTCGGACTATAACATCCTGGTTGGACACGGACGCGTTCAGGCTGCACGCGAGGAAGGCTATGACAAGATCCCTTGCGTCTTTGCAGAAGACTTAACTGAAGCCCAGAAGCGCGCCTACATTATTGCAGACAACCAGCTTTCCTTAAACGCTGGCTGGGATGAAGACCTTCTTTCTGTTGAGCTGTCTGATCTTCAGGAAAACGCCTTTGACCTTTCCCTTCTTGGTTTTGATGAAAAGGATCTCGCAAAACTGATGGATGTGGATACAGAAGCTGAGGATGACGATTTCGACGTGGATGCTGAGCTGGAAAAGCCATGCTTCTCTAAGCCAGGTGACATCTGGCAGCTTGGAAAACACAGAGTTATCTGCGGAGACTCTACCGATCAAAACACATACACAGCTTTGCTTGGAGATACAAAGGTGAATCTCGTTTGCACAGATCCACCGTATCTTGTATCTTTAGAAAGCTCGGTTGGCAAAATCAAAAATGACGATCTTTCCGATGAAGAGGGATACAAGTTCCTGCTTTCCGCCTTCACCCGCTTTCATGATGCCATGGCAAAAGACGCTTCCATTTATGTGTTTTACGCCACCATGAAAGCAAGAGTCTTTTACGACGCTTATGAAGACGCCGGATTTAAGGTTGGCGCTGGCCTGGTCTGGAAGAAACCTCGCGCTCCTCTGATGAGGACCGACTGGAAATTCAACATGGAGCCGATCATCTGGGGCTGGCGGAAAGACGGAAAGCACATCTGGTATGGAGACCAGAAACAAAAGTCGGTCTTTGAGTTTGACGGAATCAAGAACGCCAAGGAAGATGGCTTCGGCCACCCGTCCAGTAAGCCGGTGCCTCTCATCGCCTACCTCATCAAGCAGTGCACCCAGAGCAACGGCCTGGTCCTGGATGGTTTTCTTGGGTCCGCCTCCACTCTGATTGCCTGCGAACAGCTGAACCGCATCTGCTACGGAATTGAGCTTGAGCCCAAGTTCGTGGACGTTGCGGTGAATCGGTACATTCAATATAGGGATGATTCCTCCGATGTGTTTGTCCTCCGCGATGGAAAGAAGATTCCTTACGAGAATCTTGTATAATCCTTGAATTTAAGCAGTATTCCCTTGCTATTTCTTCGCTTTAGAGTGATGTATGTACCTGCCAAAAGAAACAAAACCAAGGAGGTACGAAAATGAAATTAAGCTACAGCGTAACAGGAGAAGAACGGAAAGACTTAGTCACAGAAATCTGCCGCATTACAGGAGACACATCCGAATACCAGTTCATGCCGACCTGCGCATACAAAGTGGGAAACGTCACCATCGATAAAGACGGCGGCGTCACCTGCGAGGATGAAGAAAAGCTAAACTACATCGCAACGGAGCTTGAGAAGGTAGACTTCACCCCGGAAGATGACAGCGGCGCGGATGAACCCGATACTCCAGATGAGACGGAAAACGCTGAAGAAGACACGGACCTGACCATTGAAATTTCAATTGACGAAGTAAATGTCACCAACCTTTCCAATTTTCTTAAGGCAAAAGGAAATCTCATCAAGAAGTCCTTTGGAATTGACGACCTGAGCATCGACGTAAACGATGACAGGGTCAGCTTCCCATGGTTTAAGAAAATGCCGGAGCCAGACGAAGTCAAAGCTTACACCGATTTCATCACCCTTCTTTGCAAGCTCAGCAAGGAGCAGTCCAGAGTCAGCAGCAGAGCCTCTGAGGTAACCAACGAAAAATACGCTTTCCGCTGCTTCCTTCTGCGATTAGGCTTTATCGGGCCGGATTACAAAATGGACCGGAAGATCCTTCTAAAGAACTTATCCGGAAACTCCGCATTTAGAAATGTCCCAGAAGCAAAGGAGGATGTTAACGCATGAGCATCATTGGAAAAGAAACCCTGGCCCTCCTCCGCTCCGGCTACCCAGCCGGAACGAGAGTTGAGCTTATCAAAATGGATGATGTCCAGGCGCCGCCCAAAGGAACGCTTGGAACCGTCTACGGCGTTGACGACACCGGATCCATCCTGGTCCATTGGGATAACGGGTCTGGACTAAATGTCATCTTTGGAGAAGACCTCGTGCGGAAGGTAGGAAGAAGCCATGAATGAAACCATTAAGAAGCAGATCCTCGCCATTCAAAGAAGCGGCTTAACCAATATGCTGGATACCATTGCTGTTCAGCGGATTGCTTTTGACTATGACTATTACGACCTGGTTCTTTACCTTGAAGAACACCGGAAAGAGTACGTTCATTTCATCCTGACAGGAAGCGAAAAATAAAGGCAGAATAACCCACATAAAGCTTGCTATTTCAAGGCTTTAGAGTGATATATGTACATGCAAAAAGAACAAAAGACAAAACGGAGGAAAGACCATGAAAAACGCATATTTTGAGAGCATGTACAAAACAGTTTGCGGCTACCAGGAGAAGAAAGAAGCGGTTAGAAAGCAGCGCAGCAAGCTTTTCGACGAAGAAAAATACGATGAGGGCACCGCCCTGGTAAAGGCCTTCGAAGAAGAAACCCCATTTCCTTACACGGACGGCGCCATGAAAGCCTACTGGGCTTATCAGAACATGAACTACCACGGCGCGGACTGCTTCGAAGTTGAAGACCTGCCTTGGGAAAAGGACATGAAGGATTTCGCGGATACCTTAAGGGAAGCCGGAATCAGCGCCATCGTAATCACCGACCAGAGCACAGGCCTGATGGATGGAATCTATGGACTCTGCGAAAACGGCTGGAAGATGGGAGCGCTCAAGATTGTCACAAGAAAGGACGACCACCACTTTGGTACGGACGAGCCGGAAACCAAGAAAGGAATCGAATTTACAATCGCATAAGGAGGCCGCCATGTGGGAAAAAGGAACGCTTGAAATCGATGGAATAACGGTAACATACGAGCTAAAACACTACGATGAGCCTTCGGACAACGGAATCGAGGGCGGCAGGATCAGCAAGATGAAGCTCCGCGTTGGAAGCAAAACGACTCTCCGCTACGACCGCGGCTGGGACATCGAGCCAGAAGATGAAACAAGCCAGCTCGCCTATGCAGCCCTGATTCATCAATACAATTAAAGATAAACACACTCGGAACGCCTCTTGGCGTTCTTTTCTTTTGCCCTGGAGGAATGAATTTGGAAAGATACAGACCCACAAAATTTATGGCAGAGACATCGCATTACGATAAAGCAGCAGCTGACTTAGTGGTGATGTTCATCGAGCAGCTTTCCCACACGAAGGGCGACTTTTACAACAAGCCCTTTCACTTAATGCCCTGGCAGGAACAGATCATCCGCGACTTATTCGGCGTGTTAAAGCCAAACGACTGCCGGCAGTTTACGACCGCCTACATTGAGATTCCAAAAAAGTGCGGGAAATCCGAGCTTGCCGCGGCTGTGGCCCTCTACATGCTGTGTGCAGACGGTGAGCAGCGAGCTGAAGTTTACGGCTGCGCCGCGGACCGGGACCAGGCCTCTCTGGTGTTCGATGTGGCCTGCGACATGGTCAAGCTCCATAAAACGCTTAAGAAATACTGCGATATCCGCCCCAGCCGAAAGACCATTCATTTCCGCCCCACCAACAGCATCTACAAGGCCGTGTCTGCAGAGGTCGCCGGAAAGTCCGGTGTGAATGTGTCTGGCCTGGTGTTTGATGAGCTCTGGGTCCAGAAAGACCGGAAATTCTTTGACATGATGACAAAGGGTACATCGGACGCAAGGAAGAACCCGCTCCACTTCATCATCACAACAGCCGGAAACGACGTAAACTCCATCTGCTATGAGCTGCACCAGAAGGCAGAAGACATCCTGGAAGGAAGAAAGCACGATGAGACCTTTTACCCGGTGATCTATGGCGCCGCAATGGATGAGGACTGGACAGACCCTGAAGTTTGGAAGAAAGCAAACCCTTCTCTTGGCGTTACGATCAGCATCGATAAAGTCAAAGCCGCCTGCGAATCTGCCAAGCAGAACCCGCAGGAAGAAAACGCTTTCCGCCAGCTACGTCTTGATCAATGGGTCAAGCAGTCCGTCCGCTGGATGCCGATGGATAAATGGGACGCCTGCTCTTTTAAAATTCGGGAGGAAGACCTCTATGGCAGAGTCTGCTACGGAGGCTTGGACCTTTCCTCCACCACCGATATCACCGCTTTTGTTCTCGTGTTCCCTCCAGAAGACGATAATGATAAATACGTCGTTCTCCCCTACTTCTGGCTGCCGGAAGACACGCTGGACCTGCGCGTCCGAAGAGATCACGTTCCTTACGATCTCTGGCAGAAGCAGGGAGCAATTCTGACCACCGAAGGAAACGTCATCCACTACGGCTTCATCGAAAAATTCATCGAGCGCCTTGGAGAAAAGTACAACATCCGAGAAATTGCCTTTGACCGCTGGGGAGCCGTCCAGATGGTCCAGAACTTAGAAGGCATGGGCTTTACCGTCGTGCCTTTCGGCCAGGGGTACAGAGATATGAACCCGCCTACCAAGGAGCTGATGCGGCTTACACTGGACCAGAAAATCGCGCATGGCGGCCATCCAGTCCTCCGATGGATGATGGATAACGTTTTTGTTCGGACCGATCCTGCTGGAAACATCAAGATGGATAAGGAAAAATCGACCGAGAAGATCGATGGAGCCGTTGCTCTTGTTATGGCTTTAGATCGCGCGATCCGGTGTGAAAACGCAAATTCTGAATCGATTTATGACAGCAGAGGGATCTTATTCATATAAAATAATACAAATTTGTATTATTTCTTCTTGACTATAATACAAGAATGTATTACATTATAACTATCAAAAGTAATACAAATATGTATTAGTCGTTGAGGAGGAATATCATGAAAACAATAAGATCAATCTACACGGTGGAATTATCGGAAATTGCTACCTGGAATAACGAAAACGATTTCCCAGGTATTTGCGATCCAATTTTAGAGATTAATGGAAAGGACCCATCCCTGGCCACAGCCAGTCTTATGCACGCCTATCACTATTACAAGAAATGTAAAAATTTCATTGATGATGAAATGGTAGAACTCACGAGAATTCATATTGAAGTTACCGACAAGGAGTGGGAAATCCTTCGTGAACAAGAATCGCTGTCTTACGAAGACTATTCGCCATACATAATGCATGATGAAGATACCAATGCCACTCTTGCGTGGTCATATGAGTATGATTCGCGTAGCGAAAGTAACGACGACGTCCCTGAAGAATTGCTGAGGAATCTTTCTAGCGCTTATAATATGCGTTATGTTTGTGATCTGGCCGGAGTCAACTACTCTACTTTCAGAGGATTTAAAAACAATCATCAAGGCTTTTCTTTGCAGAAAATCTATCAACTGTTACGATGCATGAAAAGTATCGGTGATGAATGTTGGGATGAGGACTTAGAAAAACGTTTTACGTATCTTAATGATGAAAAGAATCGCTAAATAATGATGAAACTACAATAGGCATCTGTCGCTGATAAACGGCAGGTGCTTTTCTTATGCCATTTTTCAGGAGGTATGAATGAGCATCTTTTCAAAATTTAAAAGCCGGGACAAGCCGAAGGACTCCACCACAGGAAGCATGTACCGCTTCTTCTTTGGAGGGACGACTTCTGGAAAGGCAGTAACGGAGCGTTCCGCCATGCAAATGACTGCCGTTTACTCCTGCGTCAGGATCCTTTCCGAAGCTGTGGCGGGGCTCCCTTTACATCTCTATCGCTATACAGATAGCGGATCAAAAGAGAAAGCGGTCGATCACCCGCTTTACACCATCCTTCACGATGAACCGAATCCTGAGATGACCTCTTTCGTCTTTCGGGAAACCCTGATGACCCACCTTCTTTTGTGGGGTAATGCTTATGCGCAGATCATCCGAAACGGTAAAGGCGAAGTCATCGCTTTGTATCCTTTGATGCCAAACAAGATGACGGTCGACCGGGATCAATCCGGCCAGCTTTACTATGAGTACCAGACTTCTCAGGAAGAAGCGCACACGATGAAAGGATCACTCGTTCGGCTTTCCCCTCGAGACGTTCTTCACATCCCGGGGCTAGGCTTTGACGGCCTGGTCGGGTACTCTCCTATAGCCATGGCCAAGAACGCGATCGGCCTTGCCATTGCAACTGAAGAATACGGAAGTAAGTTCTTTGCAAACGGAGCGACGCCAGGAGGCATCTTGGAGCATCCGGGCGTTGTTAAGGATCCAGAGCGCGTACGGCAGAGCTGGAACTCCGCCTTCGGAGGATCATCCAATTCTAACAAGGTCGCCGTCCTTGAAGAAGGCATGAAATACACGCCAATTTCAATTTCTCCTGAACAGGCTCAGTTTCTTGAGACGAGAAAATTTCAGATTGATGAGATCGCGCGTATTTTCCGCATCCCTCCTCATATGATTGGAGACTTGGAAAAATCCAGCTTCAGTAACATTGAGCAGCAGTCTCTTGAGTTCGTAAAGTACACGCTTGACCCCTGGGTCTGTCGCTGGGAGCAGTCCATGAAACGTGCTCTCCTCCGCCCGGAGGAAAAGAAGGACTACTTCTTTAAGTTCAACGTGGACGGACTTCTTCGGGGAGACTACCAGAGCCGCATGAACGGATACGCGGTCGGACGGCAGAATGGCTGGATGAGCGCAAACGATATCCGAGAGCTCGAGAACCTGGACCGGATCCCAGAGGAAGAAGGTGGAGATCTCTACCTTATCAACGGCAACATGACCAAGCTAAAGGATGCCGGCATTTTCGCGGCATCTGCGCAGAGTCAAAATACAGAGGAGCAAGAGAGTGAGAAGGACGATGAACAAACCGAGGAACCGACGCAGCCAGATGCGAGGATCCAGGAAAGGAGAAAAGCCTTATGAGAAGAAAGTTCTGGAACTGGGTAAGAAACGAAACTCCAGATTCCTTTGGAAGCGAAAGAACCCTCTACCTAAACGGAGAAATTTCCGATGAAACCTGGTTTGGAGATGAAGTCACGCCAAAACTTTTTAAAGAGGAACTGGATGATGGCGAAGGAAACATCACGCTATGGATTAACTCTCCAGGAGGAGACGTCTTTGCCGCGGCCTCGATTTACAACATGTTAATGGATTACCCATATGATGTTACGGTTAAGATCGACGCTTTGGCGGCATCGGCAGCATCCGTCATTGCGATGGCGGGGACGAAAGTGTGCATGAGCCCAGTTGCCATGCTGATGATCCATAACCCAATGACCGTCGCGATTGGAGATTCAAGCGAGATGAAGAAAGCCATCGACATGCTGTCTGAAGTCAAAGAGTCCATCGTGAACGCCTATGAGATTAAGACGAGCCTCTCGAGGCGGAAGATTTCTCAGCTCATGGACGCAGAAACCTGGATGAACGCAAAAGAGGCAAAGAAACTGGGATTTGCCGATGAAATTCTCTTCGCGGATGGTGAGTCACCAAATAGTGAGGAAGAGCCTGAGATGCTGTTTTCAAGAAAAGCAGTTACGGATTCTCTTCTTTCCAAATTAACCCCAAAGAAAGCGGCTGCACCAACAATAGCTGTTGATTCACTTAAGAAGCGCCTGGCGCTTCTCTCACATTAAGGAGGAAACTACAATGACTAAGATTTTAGATCTCATGGAGAAAAGAGCCAAGGCCTGGAATGCGGCAAAGGAATTTCTCGACACCCACTCTGACAATGGTGGAAACATATCTGAGGAAGACGCCGCAACCTACGAGAAAATGGAAAAGGAAGTTACGGATTTAACCCGCGACATTGAGCGCCTGCAGAGGCAGGAGCAGATTGACCAGATGTTAAATCAGCCGACCTCTTCCCCTCTCACCTCTAAGCCAGGTTCTGAAACCCAGCCGGAGGAAAAGAAAGGGATTGGCTCTAAGGCATACAAAACGGCTTTCTGGGACTCCATCAGAAGACGCAACTGGTTTGATGTGAACAATGTTCTTGAAGTTGGTACAGACGCAAACGGTGGCTACCTCGTGCCGGATGAATATGAGAGGCAGTTACTTCAGGCCCTGAACGATGAGAACTTCTTCAGGTCTCTTGCCCATGTGATTCAGACCCAGTCCGGCACCCACACCATTCCGATCGTTGCCTCTCACGGCACTGCGTCCTGGATGGATGAAAACGGACTTTACCCGGAGTCTGACGACAGCTTTGATCAGATCACGCTCTCTGCCTACAAGCTTGGAACCGCGATCAAGGTGTCTGAAGAGCTGATGAACGACTCGGTGTTTGATCTGGAAGGATACATCTCTACCGAATTTGCTAGACGAATCGGAGCAGCTGAGGAAGAGGCTTTCCTTGTCGGAGACGGAAGCAAGAAGCCGGAAGGCGTCTTTACCAAAGTCGCATCAAATAAGGAAGCACTGACAGAAATCAGCAACACAAACATCAACTTTGATGCCATGATGGACGTTTTCCACTCTCTTAGAAGCGTCTACCGAAACAGCGCGGTCTGGATTTTAAACGACTCCACGGTAAAGGCCCTGCGCAAGATCAAGGATGGAAACAACAACTATATCTGGCAGCCCTCCGTAGTTGTCGGTCAGCCGGACACCATCTTAAACCGTCCCTACAGGACTTCGATTTACGCACCGGAGCTTGCGGCAGGTAAAGTGCCGATCCTCTTTGGCGACTTCTCCTACTACTGGATTGCAGACCGTCAGGGACGGTCCTTTAAGAGGCTGTCAGAGCTCTACGCAGCAAACGGACAGATCGGCTTTCTCGCGTCTGAACGTGTGGATGGAAAGCTGATCCTTCCAGAAGCAGTAAGAGGCCTTTCGGTAAAAGCTGCAGGTTAACTTTTTCTGCTGCCTGAGGATTTCCTTGGGCAGCAAATTTTGTTTGGAGGCATCCTATGGAAATTACCCTGGAAGAAGCGAAAACTTACCTACGTGTAAGCTCTAGTGACGAAGATGACCTGATCAAAAGCCTGATCGGGGCAGCCACCAGGCAGGTCCAGGACATCGCAAGATTCTCAGATGAAGAGTGGGAAGCAAGTGAAGAAAAGATCCTGATCCGAATGAGGATTGCCATTCTTTACTGCGTCGCCTACCTCTACGAACACCGGGAAGAAGCCGACCATAACGAGCTGAATCAGACCCTTCGCGCCCTACTCTTTGGCGTTAGAAAGGAGGCCTTCTAGTGAATATCGCATCACTCAGAGTCCCCATCCTGTTTCAGAAGAAGGACATCGTAACGGACAAATACAAGAACCAAGGCTCTTCTTGGACGGACTATTTTGCCTGCTACGCGACGATCGGGTCGTCCACCGGATCAGAAACCGATATGGAGGTCATCCGGCCTGAAGAAACACTGGACTTCACCTGCCGCTGGTGCTCGGAGCTGTCTAAGGTAGACTCCACCCACTACCGCATCCTGGCAGAGGGCAGGACCTACAACATTACCTACGTAAACCCCATGGGATATAAAAGAAACTCCATCAAGTTTAACTGCAGTCTGGAGAAAAGCTATGAGTAAGAAAGTCTCGATCGATCAGCTGGAAGATGCCATCATGCAGGAGCTGAATGAATACGCTTCACTTGCGTCGGATGATCTGAAGGACGCGGTCAGGAAAACCGCTAAAGACGTACGGACCGACATTCGGGATTCTGCCCCGGTAAGAACCGGAAAATATAAGAAATCCTGGTCCGTAAAGAAAGTAAGCGAGACATCAAGCAGCATCAACCTTGTCGTCCACTCCAGAAACCGCTACCAGATTGCCCACCTCTTAGAGCGCGGCCACGCCAAACGAGGTGGAGGAAGAGTCGCTGCAAGGCCTCACATCGCACCTGCTGAACAGAAGGGAAACGAGGAGCTTGAAAAACTGATCAAACAAAAACTAAAAGGAGGCTGACATGAAATACGACGAGATTGTAGAGATGCTGGAAGAAACGGAACTTCCTCTTGCCTATGATCATTTTGAAGAAGGCTTCTCCCCTGCCCCACCCTATCTTTGCTTTCTTCTTCCGGAGAGCGACAACTTTGCGGCAGACGGCATCGCCTATCAGAAAATCCACGTTCTTCATATCGAGCTTTACACAGACAAAAAGAACCCAGAGCAAGAAGAAAATATTGAGCGCGTGCTGACAAGCCGCGGCCTCTTCTATGACAAGACCGAAGTCTATATCGAGTCGGAAAAGCTCTATGAAGTCCTTTACGAATTGGAGGTTTAAGCTATGGGAAATAAAGTCAAATACAACCTGAAAAATGTCTACGCGGCAAAGCTGACAGAAACCGTAACGGACGGCGTGTCTAGCTTTACTTATGCAGCCCCTAAAGCAATCCCCGGAGCCGTGTCGATCAGCCTGGACGCTGAAGGTGAAACCAAAGCCTTCTATGCAGACGGCATCGTCTACTTTCGCTCCATCACAAACAACGGCTATTCCGGTGACCTTGAGCTTGCTTTGATTCCGGAGTGGTTTCGGACCGAGATTCTGCAGGAAGAGCTGGACAGTAAGGGCGTGCTGGTAGAAAAGAGCGGCCTGACTGACACCGTGAAGTTTGCCCTTCTCTTTGAGTTTGATGGAGACGTCAACTCCATTCGCCACGTCCTTTACTACTGCACGGCATCCCGCCCATCCTTAGAGTCAGAAACAAAAGAAGACACGATTGAACCGGGCACCGAGAAGCTCTCCATTACGGCAGACCCAAGATCAGACGGCCTGGTCAAAGCAAGATCTGGAGACACCACAGATACCACGGTCTATGACGGATGGTATAAGGCAGTCTACGTTCCGACAGAGAAAGCTGCGTCTTCCTCTTCAGATGCATCTTCTTCCGAGCAGTAAAGGAGTTAATTCATGATTGAAAAAACAATCGAAATCAGCGGAAAACCGGTCACCTTCCGCTCCTCAGCTGCGATTCCAAGAATCTACCGGCTGAAGTTTAAACGGGATATCTTTAAAGACCTTTCCAAGCTCGAAAAGTCTTACCGGGCAAAAGCCACCGATTCTGAAGAGCTTGAGATTGATGATCTTGAGATTTTTGAAAATGTCGCCTACATCATGGCTTACCATGCGGATCCGACGATTCCAAAGACCATCGACGAGTGGCTGGACCAGTTTGAGATGTTTTCGATCTATCAGGTCCTTCCGGAGATCCTAGAGCTTTGGGGAAGCAACCTCGTCACGGACATCCAGGCAAAAAAAGGACGCGCAGAAGTGAGCGGGAAATGACCACCCCGCTTTTTCTTCTGCGCTGCATAGAGATCGGAATTTCCATCCGCGATCTTGATCTTCTTTCCATAGGCCTGGTCCTTGACATCTGGACCGAGAAAGCAAATGACGGAGTGAAGTATCGAAGGCTTGCGACGCAGGAAGATTTTGATCGGTTTTAAAATTTACGGAAATAATGTATACAACATGTTTTTCCTTTATTCATAGTCATTCATATGTTAGTATAAATAACATATAGTATTTAATATATCTTACAATGTTTATGAAAATGGGAGGATTACATGAAAATTGCAAAGAGAGGGATTTTGCTAGCATTAATGTGTGTATTGTGTATCTCAATGCTCACTGGTTGCGGCAATAAACTTGTAAATCAAAAAGAAGATAGCGTTAAAAAACTGCTAAAAAAGCCGATATCAAGTACGGAATCAGAAGGTTGGAAATATAAAAGCTTAAAAATTACGAAGACCAATAAAGACAAGGATACTATCGAAGTAAAGGTTCGGTATTCCAGGAAAAGTGACATCACAAAATACATTGTTGCAAATTGTACTGTTAAGCCAGCAGATAACTTTATGTTCAGGACGGTTAAATCAATGAATCTCGAAGAGAAGTATAAGCTTTCGGATTATGATAAAGATAAATCGAAGGCGAAGAACAAACTGCTGTCTAAAAGTTATTCGATCGGCAACAAATCAATTGATTCCTGGATCACCGCAGAAAATAAAAAGTGGAAGAAGCCAGGAGACAAAATGTCTGTAAAGACGAAAAACGGCTCCTTTGATATCATATTTGGCTTAGGAAGAAAAACCGATTGGGATGACGAGTTGACCGATTCATATATGGCAGCGATTCAGGCTACTCTAACGAGCCATAAGTATAAAGATCCACTTTATGACGAGGGAGTATGCTATTATGATTTGCTGACTAATAAAGATGTAACCATTATGACAGAAGATGGTGTAGCATGTTCCGCTGGAGATGATTCTGGTCCGACATATGGACCTTATGATCCTGATGCAACAGTTGCTGAAGGAGATACAGCTCGAATTGCATTTGAAACAATCGTTCCAAACGACAAATCAAAAGTAATAATTCGCGTTGGTAATAAGTATTATGTTCCAATGAAATTAGATCAAAATGTACTTAGCTGGTAAGTATGGATCTAAGATCGCTTTCCACAAAAGCATCTCTTTGGAGGTGCTTTTTTCATGCCGAAATTCAGGAGGTGAAGACAAATGGCAAGCAGAATCAAAGGAATCACCGTTGAAATTGGTGGAAACACCACCGGCCTTGAGAAAGCGCTGAAATCTGTCAATAGCACCATCCGCACCACTCAGTCTTCCCTCAAGGACGTTAACAAGCTCCTGAAATTGGATCCTAAGAATACGACCCTCCTTACCCAAAAGCAGAAACTGCTGAAATCATCCATCGATGCGACGAAAGAGAAGCTCGAAGGATTAAAGAACGCCCAGGTCCAGGCCAAGCAGCAGATGGAAAACGGGGACCTCGGGAAAGACAAGTACGATGCCCTTCAGCGTGAGATCGCCGAGACAGAGTCGAAACTTAAGAGCCTGGAAAAGGAGTCCAAGAGCTTCGGGTCCGTGTCCTCACAGAGGATCGCTGCAGCAGGAGAAAAGGTAAAATCTGTCGGGGAGAAAATGTCTGATGCGGGTGAAAAAATGACAGTTGGATTCACCGCACCAGTCGTTGCCGGAGCGACTGCTGCTGTTAACTCCTACGGAAACGTCGACAAGCAGTTTAACCTGGTCAAGCAGACTATGGGAAGCACCGCAAACTCCGCCTCTGACTTTAAAGGGCTCTGGAACCAGATCGGAGAGTCTGCGAAATCGTCTGTATTTGGCATGCAGGATGCGGCAGACGCGACACTGAATTTTGCCCGTCAGGGCTTCACGGCTAAACAGGCGACCGACATGCTGACTCCTGCCATGAACCTTGCCGCAGGCACTGGTACTGATCTTTCTGAAGTGACGTCAGGCCTTGGAAACGCCATGAAGATGTTTGGTGCGAACTCTTCCGAGGCCGCCTCTTACTCAGACATTTTGGCAAAAGCTCAGGCGCAAGCAAACACCAATACGTCCGAGCTGTTTCAGGCAATCTCTGTCGCTGGCCCAATCTGTAAGACCGTCGGCTGGGATGTAAAAGACTTAGCGACCATCACAGACGTGTTTGGAAACGCCGGTATCTCAGGATCAGAAGGTGCAAACGCCTTAAAGACTGGTCTCGCCCGGCTCGCCTCTCCTGCCAAGTCAGGAGCTGCCGCCATGGACCAGCTGAAATTATCCACGGGGCAGACCTACTCCATCTTTAACGACAACGGAACGCTCAAATCCATGCCGGATGTGTTAAAGAACCTGAACAAAGCCTTTTCCGGTCTTTCCGACCAGGAAAAACTGGAAGCTGCGTCAAACATCTTTGGAAAAGAGCAGATGTCCAAGTGGCTGACCCTGATTCAGACTTCACCAAAAGATGTCAGCTCCCTGCGAAACGCACTAGACGACGCGGGAGGTTCTGCTGGAAAGATGTCAAAGGCCCTGATGTCAGGAACCGGAGGCACCATTGAACAGCTGAAATCCACCTTTGACGTATTGACTGTTACGATCGGCCAGACATTAGCGCCAGTCCTGACCAGCTTCTTTCAAAAGCTGATCTCGATTATGAATGCCATCATGAATATGAATCCGGCGACACAGAGACTTGTCCTTACTCTTATCGGGATCGCTGCAGCAATCGGGCCTCTTCTTATTGTGATCGGAAAGATCGCGGTTGGCGTCGGAACGGTCATGACGCTTGCTCCTAAGATTGTCTCTGCCATAAAGCTTGTCCGGACTGGCATGGCAGCGATGAATGCAGTTATGCTGGCAAACCCGATCACACTTGTCATTGCGGCTGTAGCGGCCCTGGCAGCAACCTTCATTTATCTCTGGAAGACGAACGCGAAGTTTAGAAACGGAGTAATCGCTATCTGGAATAGCATTCGGGCGGCTTCGGCAAAAGTCTGGGGAGCAATACGAAAACTTGCGATTACGATGTGGGGCGCAATCAAAAGCGCCGTGCTGTCACCGGTAAGAGCCATCCGTTCAAGTGTGACTTCAGCATGGACTGCAATCCGCTCGATTACGTCTCGCGTTTGGAATGGGATCAAGTCTGCTATGCTGACTCCTATTAATGCGGCCCGTGATAGGATTCGAGGAATCATCAATGCGATCAAGGGCTTCTTTCCTCTTCGCATCGGGAACATCTTCAGCAACCTGAGGCTTCCTCATATCCACGTATCAGGTGGTAAAGCCCCATTTGGAATTGGAGGAAAAGGATCACTACCAAAGTTTTCTGTGGACTGGTACGCCAAGGCCATGAAAAACGGTATGATCTTAAACTCCCCCACCATCTTTGGTGCAGCAGGAGACAGCCTTCTTGCAGGAGGCGAAGCGGGATCTGAAACGGTCGTAGGTACTGAATCACTTATGAGTATGATCCGCCAGGCGGTTTCCGGCGTTGGAGACGACATCGCAAATTCCGTTATCACCGCAAACCGGATCTCTCAAAGTTCTGTTCTTGGTGGAGATATTCACCTGGACGTTTACCTCTTTAAGAACGGCCCGAAGATGGGTGAAGAAATCGTGCATGCATACGACACCTATAAAAGGAGGCTCGGCTGATGATCTACTCGACCATTCAGATAAACGGAGAGGAAATCCTAAGGCCAAATGACTTCTCCCCGCAAAGAGAAGACATCTACGCCGCCGAGATCACCACCTGCACCGGAGCGACCATTGCAGATCGGATAGGATGGCGGTATTCCGATATGACTCTTGAGTGGGACCTGCTTCCTCAGTCCCAGCTTGAAGTTCTTCTTTCCATGAGTGGAGAAAGCAGCATTACCTTTACGGATGCAGACGGCATCTCCCACACGGAAAGCATCGTGAGAACCTCTGCCATCAGCACCGCCTCAAGAGCGACATCAACAGATGGAAATCCGGTCTGGTCGGATGTGAAAGTTGAGGTGAGATTCTTAAATGCTCACAATTGATTCCGAGAACAAGAAATCGATAAGAACGCCATTTGAAGTCCACTGCGGCTTTTCCGGAAGAAACGAAAAGGTCGATCTTACCTTTGCAGGAATCTCAGGCGCTGTGACAGATACGAACGTATCAGAAGCCCTGGATAATGAGCACTGGGACATGAGAGAGCTCACCGATCTTTCTGGATCCGGCTTTCCATTGGATGGAAGCTGCTCCCTGTTTGACTCCACCATCCCGGGAAACCTGGATGATGGAAAGCTGGGCCTAAGGTCTATTGTTGGAGAAGCCATCACGATCACCGTGACTTCGAAAACGGACATCGCTGCCCTCACCCTCGCCGTGACTTCCGATTCACCCGGAACGATCAGCGCAAACGGAACAGACTACGAAGCAAGAAGAATCGTCGTCATCCCGGTCAACGGAAAGACGATCACGCTGACAGCGAAAAGTGACTATCCAAGCAGCCGGATTGAAATCGCTTCGATCACGCCAGGAATTACGCTGGAGTTTAGCAACAAGAATCTGATTTCCTGCACCCTTGCTCTACGGTCTGACTTATCGATTACCAGTCCATCCTGGCAGGTGTCTGAAATTGAGATTCAGGCCTACTGGCCAGATGATATTTCAGAGGCCATCAGTAATGTCGGTGACGACGTCCCTGTCTGGTATTACGCGGGATACGAAGGAGACTACTCCAAAGTCCGATCTTTCTATTTGTCTGAAAAGGCCTCGATGGAAAATAACATCATCACCATTAAAGGTGAAGACATGAGCGCAAAACTCGAGGACAAGAACAACATCTCTCAGGTTGTAAACTCCACCGGCGGAAACGGCAGAAAAACCCTCTACAACCGCTTCGTCAAGTTCATCACGGACTCCGGGGTGAAACTCGTATCCCGGGAGCCTGCCCCGGATACCAACAGCAATTCCTCTCCTTACACGCTTATCTTTGACGAGCAGTCATCTAGAGAGATTGTTGCAGACATCATGAATTTATCGCATAACGGGACGTTTTGGCCTGCCTTTGTGGATGCAGGGATTCCGACCGCGACATGGAGCAAGCCAGTGAAGAAATGGGACATCTACGAAAAAGACTGTGGCGATGTGGTAAGAAGCGTCGAGAGAAATATTGCAAAGATCACAACAGATGCAGACTATGGCCTTCACAGCAAAGCCGATCGTTCTTCTAAACTCGAGACCCTTGAGACAAAATCCGTAGAAGCTGGGAAAGGCTACTCCCTATCCCCTGAAGGCTACTGGTGGTATTTATCCGTTTCCAACGCAAAGTCCGTCCTAGCCACCGCCAGCAAAATCGTCTGGACCGCGCAGAAGTCCACGTTTTCTAAAAAAGTGAAAGTAAAGAGCGGGAAGAAATACAAAACGGGAAAGAAGAAAGGAACGCCGATCTATAAGACGGTGACGAAAAAGCTGAACCAGTGCGTTGTCAAAGGAAAAGCAGTCACCATAACCATGGAAAACTCCTCCATTCTTCCTTCTGGAAAAAGGCCCGGAACAACGATCACCGTTGATCCTATTTCTCACGGGAAGATTTACGGCGGAACTACCCTGCTCTACCCGAACTATGCTTATCTTTTTAACCGGTCAAACATCACCGGCTCCTTTACCTTTAAAGGTGACCCACGCATGCAGCCAAGAGACGTGTTCTCTTTTCACCGGCTTGATGGAAGTGAGGAGCTCTGCACGATTGAAACGATCACCTTAACCCACGAAGGCGGAGGAACGAAAGCAGAAGTTACCTACCGGAAAGGAATCTGTTAACGAGGTGGAATATGACATGGAAAGAACCCAAAACCGACTGGACCGCATCAGACCGGGTCACGCCTTCTGACATGAACCGCATCTGCGGAAATCTAAACGTTCTTCTTCCAACGGGAAACTTGAAAGAGGACTTCAGCTTAAATGACTTCGTGACCGTATCTCAGTGGAATCAGATTTTAAGCACTTTAAACCAGCTGAATGCTGTAACGGGTCTCTCGTCCCCTCTTCCAGGAAGCGACATGACCGCAGAGACCTTTAATCAGGTCGAAGGCTTAATCCAGCAGTTTAATGACCGGATCGAGGTTCTTCTCAACCAGACGAAGGCATCTTCCTACAGCGGAGACCTGATTTACGCAGCAGAAAACTATGCAAGTGGATATTAAGGAGGCTATATGATGGCATTTATCGACCGCGTCGTTGAGCACCCGGGGCGCTATACCCTGACCAACTCCGAAACCGGAGAGGTGCTCGGCACCTTTGATTTTACAAGAGCAGAAGGCACCATCACAACAGAAGGAACGCAGCTTAACGCGGCGAACCTGAACAGCGAGCTTCAGAGCGTCATCACGGAAGTCAATGAAAACGTCAGCGACACAGTAAGCGCCGCGCTTTCACCCTTTACGATTGATTCCAGTCAGAACGTTAAGGTGCGGAATATCCAGAGAGGATCAGCTCAGGTCAGCGCGAAGAAAAACAAGGTGGTGACCAAGCACGTGAACTTTCCGAAGGCTTTCACGTCTGTCCCGTCCGTCACCATCACCCCGATCACCGCGGCTCCAAACAAGCTGTCTTCCAGCGTCAAGAGCGTCACAACCAAGGGTTTTGATCTCTGCCTCTACCGCTCCAGCGACACCGACACCTCGTTTTACTGGATTGCCATGCTTTAGGAGGCCGCTATGGTAGTAAAGACAAAATTTAATGAGCAAGAGTACTTCCTTCATGCCGCCTGGGCTGATGATGAAGCTGGGACGAACTTAAGCCTAGAAGAATCAAGCAATGCCCTTTTTATTGGGCGCTACACCGACCAGTCTAGTGACGAGTCAACGGACCCGGCAAAATACATCTGGCAAGAAATAGAAAGGTCCGACGATGTTCCAGGCTCTTTCGATGACATTGAAGAACGTCTGGAAGAACTGGAAGATATGGCAGATGACCTTTCCGCGGACGCGGAAGTAAACTCTATGGACATTACCCTAACCCAGGAAAACGCCGACACGGAGATTGGAAACGTCAATCTTCTCGTTTCTACGAATCAGGGAGTAACCGGTTGGTCCGCTTCCGGAAATCTTACGCTTTCAGAAAATGAGGAAGGCATCTATACCGATTTAGATACTGTGAATTACCTGACCGTAACCTGCACAGCATCTGGAGAAAACAGCATTTTCTTTTCTGCAGCGGACCTTAGAAATGTACTAGACAGTCAGCCGGAAGGAAACAGCTACACCATCTCAGCCGATATCAGGATGTCAGAGCTATTTACGATTCCTGTCTGTATGCAGGATCAAGGCGGAAGCAATGTCCAAATCGTCTTCTCAGACATCGACAATACGGCTGCAGACACTGAAACCGATAACGCTAACGTCTGGGTCCACTACTCCTCCACCGCTCTTTCGCTTGGAGTAGCCGCATCTTCCCAGAATCTTTCTTTTGACCTATCTGCGATGCCGGATGGAGCAATCCTTGACATCGCAAATCTTAAAATCGAGGCAGGCGCCCTGGCGACTCCATGGAGAGAGTCTCTATCTGAGATCAACGCAAAAGCAGACGCCGCAAGGAAAGCCGCTGATCAGGCCCAGCAGACAGCAGACGGACTTGATACGTCTGTTTCTGGCCTCCAGGAAGACGTCTATGGAGATGGCGGAATCACAGAAACCATCACAGGATTAATCGGAGAGACCAAAACCGTTACCGATGAAGCAGGAGAAGTGATCTATGATGAAATCACTTATACCGATTCTGACGGGACGACGCACACCGAAAAGGTCGCAAGAACCGAGCGGATTCCGGGTAGGCTGGATGAACTGGACACAAAAGTTCAGGATGCAGCAGACCAGGCGAAAGAAGCCCTTGATGGTCAGGAGAAGCTTTCCGCGATGAAGTCCTCCGTTGATGAGGCAAAGGAAATCTTAAAAGAATGGTCTCTTGACGATGGATCCGGAAACATCGATGGAAGCAAGATCGGAAAAGGAACCATTACCTCAGAAAAGATCGCAGCAGGCGCCCTTCTCATTTCAAACTTCTCTCAGGAGGCTCTGAACCTCATCAACGAGCCGCTAAAGTACATCCGATCTGCAGAAGTAGACGGAGAGCTCGTGATAGAGATCGGAGAAGAAGGATCGCCCTACAAAGTGACCATCAGCAAGCAAGGCATGAACCTTTACGCAGGCGGAGCTGTCTCCGCCTTTTTTAATACCGACACCATGAAAATCACAAAAGCAAGGATCATTGAGTCTATCCGTTTTGGAAGCGCGGGTGACAATAAAGACGACTTTGCCTTTGTCCCTCAGCCAAATGGAAATCTGTCTTTTAAACTTCTGGAAGATCAGGAAGGATAAGCTATGCCAGCTACAATTTCAATTGGAATTATCGAAAACAGCACATCGGTCTCTTCAAACAGTTCGAACGTCACCGTCAAAGTCACCGCAAAATGGACCTCCGGAACCTTTGATCATAACCCGCCAAAGCTCACCGTCACTATTGATGGAGACAAATACACCAAGTATGTCAGTCTGAATCCAAATAACACAACGAGCGGAAGCAATACCATCTACAGCAAAACGCTGGATATCGAGCATAACTCAGACGGGTCGAAAAAGCTGACGGTTTCCGCGTCTTACGCGACCAGCACGAGCTCAGGAACCGTGAAGGACTCTTTAACGAAAACGCTCACCACGATCGCAAGAAAATCCGCTCCGACCTGCCCCTCTTCAGGAACGCTTGGGACAGCTCTCACCATTAACACGAACCGGAAATCCTCTTCCTTTACCCATACGCTGACCGCTTCCTGGAATGGAAAAACAGATACGATTGCGACCAAAACGAATGCAGCCTCGGTCAGCTGGACGCCGCCTCTTTCCTGGTGCACGGAAGGGCTATCTGGGACCTGCACGATCACCTGCACTACATATAACGGTTCTACTTCTCTTGGAAGCAACAGCTGCAGTTTGACATTAAAGCGGCCAGAAACAAGCGTTCTTTTTCTCTCCGCATCTTCCTGCATCGTTGACGGGGCAAATTCAGTAGAAATAACGACTCAGGGGAACTACTCCGGCTACACGCATCACCTTTATTACCAGGTAAACAGCGTGACGGGGACAGACGGAATTGCGGATTCTTCTGCCGTGGGAACGACCAGCTTTACCCCGCCACTTGATCTTCTGAATCAGATCACAATCTCCACGTCTTCTTCCTGCACGGTCTTTCTGGAAACCTGCTACGAAGGCAGTGTGCTTGCTACAGATCAGGAGGGATTGACTCTGATCGTGCCATCATCCGTCATCCCAACAGCAGAGATCACCGAGGTCACCGATACGGTTTTTTATGATGCGTATCAAACAGAAACCCTCCTCCAGCATTATGGAGGCTTTGTCTCTGGAAAATCCATTCCAAAGATAAAAATCACGGGAACGGAAAGCTACAGCTCTCCCATTAAGACCTATTTTGCTGGCTTTACGGAAGGAAGCTACCTGTCTTCTTCCCTGCCAGTAATTACAGCGGATGCAGAAATCAAAGAAGGTTCTACCTTGCTTTCCGCCTTTGTCATGGACGGTAGATCCAGAAGTTCTGTTACTGCAGAAAAAGAAATCACAGTCCTTCCCTACGCTTCTCCATCTGTCACAACGCTAAAGGCTGCCCGCATGAGCGAAGATAGCGACGGTAACCTTACGGCTGACGAGTCTGGGAGCTGCCTACGCGTAAGCTACGGGATCTCCGTAAGTTCATTAAACAGCAAGAATTCAAAATCTGCCGTTCTGACCTGGATGAATCTCACCGACAAGTCCACTGGCACAATTAATCTGACCATGACGGGCTACCAGGCGTCTGGCCAGCTTGATCTTAAAGACGCGGATGGCTATGTACAATTTCTTCCAACCAGCCGCTATCAGCTTTCTCTGACCGTCACGGATGACTTTGGATCTGGCAGCGCGACTACTATTGTTCAGACCGCCGAAGTCATTATGGATTTTCACGCGGAAGGAAAAGGCCTTGCGATTGGGAAGATCTCAGAAGGATCCGGCTTTGAATGTCAGTACGATGCTAAGTTCAACGGCGGGCTCAATTATAAAGGGAAGGAGCTTCTTGATCTCATTTACCCGGTGGGATCGATTTACCTATCGGTAAACCCTGCATCTCCTTCTGATCTGTTTGGAGGGACCTGGGAAAGGATCAAAGACACCTTCCTTCTTGGAGCTGGCGACGCGTACGCCGCGGGAAGCACCGGAGGATCGGAAGACGCTGTCGTGGTCAAACATAACCACCTGCAGCAGAGCCACACCCACGAGCAGAGTCCCCATAAGCATGGGCCAAGTCTGGATGGTTCGCGGTATCTCTACTATAACTATAGCGACGTGCAAACAGGTGTCAGCGAACGATCCGTCGCTTCTGCCAGCGGAAATTACAAGGCTCCAGTTATCAACAATTCAGCGACCGACTGGAAAGGCGCAACCTACACTTCAAGTGAAACCGCAGAAAACCTGGAGACAACTGCTGTTAATATCGAAACCGGCGTTGACGGATCCGGGAAAAACATGCCACCCTATCTCACCGTTTACATGTGGAAACGCACCGCATGAGAAAGGAGAACAGCCATGAAAGAATTCTGGGCAGTGATAAAAATGATCTTTGCCGTCCTAGGTGGATGGATCGGCTACTACCTTGGAGGATGCGATGGGCCACTTTATGCACTCATCGTCTTTGTTGTTTGTGACTACATCACAGGAGTCATGAGCGCGATCGCAGATAAGAAACTTTCCAGCAACGTGGGCTTTAAAGGAATCGCAAGGAAAGCTCTGATCTTTCTTCTGGTTGGCGTCGCCAACATCGTAGACCTTCACGTTCTTGGAAAGGCCGGAGTCGTTCGGACTGCAGTCATTTTCTTTTATATCAGTAATGAAGGAATCAGCCTCTTGGAAAACGCAGGCCGGCTTGGTCTTCCGATTCCAAGCAAACTCAAGGCAGTGTTAGAACAGCTTCATGACGAAGCAGAAAGAGATGGTGTAAAGAATGAAGATTAACAAAATGATCAGTAAATACAACCAGGAAAGCCGCTACGGGCAGACCGTGAAATTTATCGTCATTCATTACGTCGGCGCCGTCAGCTCGGCGAAGAACAACTGCATCTACTTCTGTGGCGGAAACCGGAGAGCCTCCGCTCACTACTTTGTGGACAGCGAAATCTGGCAGTGCATCCCAGAAAGCAAGACCGCCTGGCACTGCGGAGGTGGCCTGCTTGACACAGGAAGAGCCATGAATCAGGGAAACCGCGGAGCCACCTACTTTCATGTCTGCACGAATTACAACTCCATTGGAATCGAGCTTTGCTGCTACAAGAAAAACGGAATGGTGGTACCGACGCCGACTGCCATTGAAACCGCCGCTCCTCTGGTAAAGCACCTGATGAAAAAATACAATGTCCCGGCCTCTCACGTGATCCGGCACTTTGACGTCAATGGAAAGATCTGTCCAAACGGATATATTTCTGCTAAAGCTTGGGCCGTTCTTCACAAGAAACTGACGGGAAGCTCTTCTTCAGGCAGTTCCTCTTCCAAAACTTCTAGCAGCAGCAAGAAATCTACTACGGAAATTGCCAAGGAAGTCATCGCCGGAAAATGGGGTAACGGAACCGAGCGAAAACAGAAACTCACCGCCGCCGGATACGACTACGCCGCCGTGCAGGAAAAAGTCAATCAGCTGCTGAAATAAAGTGCGCCCACTGGCATCCCCTCATCGGGACGCTGGTGGGCTTTTTTCACATAAAAATACCGCCCGAGGGCGGCAAGAAATTTAGTCCTCCTCCGTGATACAACCCATCGCTATAACCTAACTCCGCCTCAGTATAAATGTCTGCAATGTAACCATTCTCAGACACTTCTTCAAGTTCGTCGACTTTAGCTTCATCTATGTTTACAAAAAAAGAAAAGACCCAAAAAGGAATGACGCCTTGGGAACCCGCTGTTTCTTTCTGAGATTTCCTCAAACCGCGATAATTGTTTCAAACTATTGGCCCTGCCACAATTAGAATGATTTCCCAGTTGGTGTCATAAAATAATCTCACTACCTCTTCTTGACACCATCAAGGGAAATAATAGATTGAACGATAATACATTCAGTTGTATAATCAAGTAAAGCGAATTGTTCAAAGAACAAGATATGTAAAGCGATTATTTTAAAGGAGGAAAACAGAAATGAAAATTTGGAAATTAGTATCGGGTATTTTATCTATAGTTTTATCGGTTTTCGTTGTTTTCCAGTCAGGTGCTGCAGGAATGTATAATGCACTTGATGGTAACAACCAATCCAGCGGCTCGGCGGGATTATTTGTCGCTATACTTATGCTAGCAGCAGGAATTGTTTCGATTGCAATTAGAAACAAGACTGGAAAAGGCGGAAACATTGCTTTAATAATTCTCTTTGGATTGGCAGCCTTACTCGGATTCTCAATGGCTGGTGATTATTCAGATTTACGCATATGGGCGGGTTGGTGCCTGATATGTGCAGTACTGGCTATTATTTCGATTATAAAATCCAAGAAAGCATAGCGGATAGATAATGTAACCATTAATTTATAAACTATTCGATAATGTGAAAATTCTCAAAACAAATTTATCACGAAGCTACGTTGATTTCTGCTGAATAGCAATGCGAATGAGGTAAGGAAAAATGAAAGTAATCAAAAGGATTGCAGTATTCGCTCTAATCACAGTGATCGCTTTTGCGTTCACAGCGTGTGGATCGGACAGTTCTGATAGTGGCAGTTCTTCAAGTACAAAAAAACCTAAAGTTTCGTACCAAACTATCTATAGTGAGTACAGTTCAAAAATCAAAAAGGCTGGAACCAATGCCGTAAAAGAATATCAAAAAAAGGCAGCTGGAAAAAGCGACATTAACGACCTGGCAACTATAGCGAATGATCAAGTTCAGACAATCGCAGATGTACAGGTTGAAGGAGGAGAAAAACTCGCGGCTCACATGGCCTCAAAGGGCGATGAGTACGAAGTATACGATAAATGGTTCAAAAAGCTTTATGAAGTTTACAATCATCAGGGTATGAGAGTTTACAAAGTTTATATTGGACAATATCTCGATACGATCCCTGGCATATCGGATGAATTAAAAAAACAGACTATGGATCAGTTATCTGAGCAAATGGAAGAGTCCATGAAACAGATGGCTCCGGAGAAAGCCGAATAATATCTCGCTATAAAACCATATAATGGTTATAATAATACTTACAAAATAAATTATTTATCACCTGCTCATTAAGCGCTCCTAAAATTCTACGAACGATACCTGTAGGATTCTGTGCGCTTAATGAGCTTTATTAATTGAGCCATTATACGACCAAAGATAAAGATCGCCTTTATCGCCTTTGCAAACTATCCATGTTCATCGCGAGAATGGATAAACGAAAGTACTCCATATTCTAAAAAATTCTCTCAGGCAATCAGACATACGAATGGAAACTGTACTCGATATTGTTCTGATTACAGAGATCTGTCATTTTCCTCAGTCCATCCGTACCGCTGAATTCACGCACAAGCGCCGCCTTCGGATCATCCGTTCCTTCAATCAGTTCCAGCAGTTTCTCTGCATTCTCGGCATCCAGATTATACCAATATTCATAATCGTCATCTCCCCAGGAATCGTCCACAACAGGGCCAATCTCATAGCCACTGAAATGCAGACCTTCATCATCGCCGGAAACCCGGATGTGAACATCCACTTTTTTACTGCTGATGTCACACAACACCATATCAGAAAAATTGATCATATTCTTTTCCTTTCTCTCTGAGTCTTGCTACTCCTCATTTATTAAAGGTTACGGATTTCTTCCGATACTCTTCTCTGTACTGGTTCAAGCTTAAATTATTAGCGCCGCCTGCATAGGTCGGGTCGTCCTCCTGCACCGGGTCGCTTTGCCAATAACAGACCGGACAAATATCATCCTCTTCTTCAATCACACTCTTTCCGCAAATCGGACAAATCTTAGGATAAACATCGCTTTCTCTAATCACTGCCATCAGCCTCCCGCTGCTTTAGGTCTTTTTTCAAAGCGGTAAATCCTTACCTGATTTCATTTTAGCGATGACACCTTGCCGAGTCAATTTATTCAACACCCAAAAATCACCCCTGTTCCGTCCTTGCTCTCCGTCCCCCAACTGGATTACCTTCACGCATTCCAGTTCCAGTGATTACAACACTGGATCAGCTTTTCTGGATCGACTTTCCTCTCAGTGTTTTCAATGCTTCCCGGCTGCTCTATTCCACTGTTCCAGTATTTTCTATTAAAAATAAAAATAGAGATATATACCCATATAGACACATATATACATATATACGCTATATAAAGAATTCACTGGAATACTGGATCACTGGAACAGGCACGGTTTGTCTTTTTTGATCAAACTTTTTTCTTCCTGCGAGTACGGATTTCGGGTTTTCCTTTGACGGAGGATATGTAAGGTAAAACAAACACTCAGGAAAGGAGAAGTAATGATTATCCGAAAAGACGATTTAACCAGCCTGATTAAACACATCCGGGAAACTGCAGACGACTTAGAGCGGATCGTGAATGCGCCGATGGAAAAAAGCGCTGAAGTCAAGAAAGAAGACAATATTCAGCTTTCCGACATCCGGGCCGTTCTCGCCGCAAAATCCAGAGAGGGCTATGGGGACAAGGTCCGTGCTCTCATAAAAAGTTACGGTGCGGACAAGCTCTCCGCTATCGATCCCTCACACTACAGCGAGATGCTGAAAGAAGCGGAGGTGTTTGGAAGTGCCAGCTAGAACCCACGCCATTCTCTCCCCTTCCAGCGCGGAAAGATGGCTTCACTGCACCAGAGCGCCTAGGTTTGAGCTTGAGTTCACAGATAAAGAAACGCCTGCCGCGGCGGAAGGAACAGCGGCTCACGCACTGGCCGAGCACAAGCTTAAAAGGGCTTTAAAGATGAGAAGCCGAAGACCAATATCTAGCTTTGATTCAGACGAGATGGAAAGCTGCACCGACGACTACCGGGACTACATCTTGGAGCAATGGGAGAAAGAGAAACAGACTTGTCCGGACGCGAAAGTCTATGTGGAGACAAAATTAGATCTGACAAGATACGTTCCTGGATCCTTTGGCACCTCAGACTGCATCATCGTGTCAGACAATAGGCTCCATGTCATCGACTTTAAGTACGGCCAGGGAATTGTCGTTAAAGCAGAAGAAAATCCACAGATGAAGCTGTATGCCCTTGGAGCACTCGACTTGTACGAACACCTCTATGATTTCACGGAAGTCGCCATGACAATCTTTCAGCCGCGGCGGGAAAACATCAGCACCTGGACCGAGTCTGTAAAAGAGCTAAAGAAATGGGCCAAAGAAGAGTTAAAGCCTAAAGCGAAATTAGCAGATGAAGGAACTGGAGATTTCTGCTGCGGCGACTGGTGTCTCTTCTGTAAGGCTTCGGTCAAGTGCCGGGCAAGAGCAGAAGTAAATCTTTCCCTTGCCAGGAAGGAATTTGCCCTTCCGCCAAAGCTCTCAGACGAAGAGATTGAAGAGATCCTGCCTCAGCTTCCAAGGCTCACCAAATGGGCAAATGATGTCACGGCCTACGCCTCAGACATGGCGATCCACCACGGGAAGAAATGGAAAAACTGGAAGCTCGTTCATGGAAGAAGCAATCGCAGATACAAAGATGAAAGCGCCGTGATCAAGGCAGCAGAAAAGGCAGGCTTTCACGATATCTATAGCAGAAAATTGATTTCCATCACCGAAATGGAAAAGCTGATGGGAAAGAAGACCTTTCAAGATGTCTTAGGAGGCTTAATCATGAAGCCCCCTGGGAAACTGACGCTGGTGCCAAGCAGTGATAAAAGGCCAGAAGTAAACATCGCAAATGCAAAAGAAGAATTTCAAACATTGGAGGAAGAAAAATGAAGAACAGAACAAAAGTCGTAACCGGTACCGTCAGACTCTCCTACGCAAACGTGTGGGAACCAAAATCCATCAATGGAGGAAAGGAAAAATACAGCACCTCCCTGATCATCTCTAAAGAAGATAAGGAGACCATTGAGAAAATCAACAAGGCCGTCGATGCCGCCATTGAAGAAGGCATCGGAAAGTTCGGAGGAAAAAAGCCAAATAAAGCAGCGCTGAAGCTCCCTCTTCGGGATGGCGACACGGAAAAAGATGACCCGGCTTACGCAAATAGCTACTTTATCAATGCGAACAGTATGACGCCGCCTCAGATCGTAGACGGTAGAGTCCAGCCGATTCTGGACCGCTCGGAAGTCTACAGCGGGGTTTACGCCAGAGTCTCCATCAACTTCTACGCCTTCAACACCAACGGAAACAAAGGCGTTGCCTGCGGCTTAGGAAACATACAGAAAGTACGTGACGGAGAGCCCCTTGGCGGCCATAGCAATGCAGCAGATGACTTCACCGCTCTGGAAAGTTCTGAAGATGATTTCCTGGCATAGATAAGGAGGATATATGAACCTACCCGCAATTCTCTTCACGATTCTTGTCCTCAGCTTCAGCCTTCTATTGCTGACCTTTACGTTCCTTGGGTTTAAACTTCTTCTTGATTTGATCCGGGAGGATAAAAGGAAAGCAGCAAGAAGAGCGCTCCGGCAGAACGAACGTGACGCATAAGACTACAAAGGGCGGCGAGATTTTCTTGCTGCCCTTTTTTCTGAGGTGAAAACATGAAAACACTTCATATCGATATCGAAACCTATTCCAGCATCAACCTAAGCAAGTCTGGCGTCTACCGCTACGCAGAGGCTCCTGATTTTGAGATCCTGCTCTTTGGTTACGCCATGGACGATGAGCCTGTACATGTCGTGGATCTAACGGCAAAAGGTAAACTTTCAAGAGAAATCTTGGACGCTCTGACAGACGATGCGGTTACCAAATGGGCCTTTAATGCAAACTTTGAGAGAATCTGTTTATCTAACTATCTTCATCGTTATTACCCAGGAAAAATTACCACAAAGTATCTAAATCCAAAGAGCTGGCGCTGCTCCATGATCTGGTCGGCTTATCTTGGTCTTCCATTATCTTTAAAGGGAGCTGGCGCAGCCTTAGGATTAGAAGAACAAAAACTGACAGAAGGAAAAAACTTAATTCGCTATTTCTGCATGCCCTGCACGCCGACAAAGACAAACAGAGGTAGGACAAGGAACCTCCCTTCTGACGCACTTGACAAGTGGGATCTCTTTAAAGCATATAACAAACGGGATGTAGAAGTGGAAATGTCCATCCAAAAGAAACTCTCTAACTACCCTGTCCCAGATTTCGTCTGGGAAGAATACTGCTTAGATCAGAAAATCAACGACCGCGGGATCAGAATTGACCAGACGCTCGTTCAGTACGCCATTGCAATCGATGAAAAGTCAAAAGAGCAGCTGACAAGAAAGCTCAAGGACCTGACTGGGCTGGAAAACCCAAACAGCGTGATGCAGATGAAAAGCTGGCTAAGAAAACGTGGGATTACGACAGATACCCTTGGAAAGAAAGCGGTAGCAGAGCTGATCAAAACTGCGCCACCAGACATTCAGGAAGTCCTGAAGCTCCGGCAAAGGCTCGCGAAATCCTCTGTGCGAAAATACCAGGCCATGGAAAACGCAGCCTGCACAGATCAGAGAGCTCGCGGGATGTTTCAGTTCTACGGAGCCAACCGGAGCGGAAGATTTTCCGGGCGCCTCATTCAGCTTCAGAACCTTCCAAGAAACACAATGCCAGATTTAAAAGAAGCAAGAGATATGGTGAAAACCTGTGATTACGAAAGTCTTAAGTTACTCTATGACGACATCCCAGATACCTTAAGCCAGCTGATCCGCACTGCTTTTATCCCTCGCGACGGCTACAAGTTCATCGTTTCGGACTTTTCCTCCATTGAAGCTAGAGTCCTCGCCTGGCTGGCAAAAGAAACCCACACAATGGATGCCTTTGCTAAGGGTGAAGATATCTACTGCTCCACCGCTTCTGCCATGTTTGGAGTTCCCGTGGTGAAGCACGGCATCAACGGAGAGCTTCGGCAGAAAGGAAAAATCGCGGTTCTCGCCTGCATTGCAGAAGGAGAAAAAGTCCTTACAAACCATGGCTTAAGACCAATAGAAAAAGTAACCAAGGATGACCTTCTATGGGATGGAATATCCTGGGTAAAGCATGACGGCGTTATCTACAGAGGAAGAAGAGAGGTGATTACCTATGAAGGACTTACCGCAACACCAGACCATCTCGTATTCATCGAAGGGAAACCTCGGCCAGTATACCTTGCAGAAGCCGCCAGAAGCGGCGCACATCTCATCAAAACCGGAAATAGTGGGCAGGCAATATGGCTGGGTGAAAATCATCAGTCCTCAAAAGAGATGGAACCAAACATGGAATCACTGCTACGTATTAACCCAGTGCACTGGCTGCGGAAGAATTCAGTGGACGGATCTTGGAAATCTGAGAAACGGAAAATCCAAGGGCTGTCAGCATTGCTCTCAACCAAGGAAAATACCGAAATGGCTGGACAGACGGCTTACCGCTGCAAGGCAGAGATGCACAAATCCAAAGGACAGAAATTTTCAAAACTACGGAGGCCGCGGAATAAAATTCGAATTCGAGTCAGTAACAGAAGCAGGACTTTATCTTATTCGTACTTTCGGACTTCCAAGCCGGGAAATGGAAATCGACCGGATCAACAACAATGGAAATTATGCACCCGGAAATATCCGGTTCGTAACTCACAGGCAGAACCAGGCAAACAGAAGAAATACTGTATTAAGCGAATTCCAACAGAAATACTGGCCCTACGCCAGAAGTGTTGTGGTCAAAAAGCTGAGTCAGGGATTGGACCGAGCCGGAATTATAGAAAGTGCAGAGCAGGCAGTCAAGGAAAAGAGGAAAAACTGGCGGCTCATCGAGGCAAGGTTAGAGTTTATGACATACGAAATGCCGGACCGAATCATCGTTTTACCGTATCGGGGAAATTAGTTCATAACTGCGGTTACGGAGGATCTGTAGGAGCGCTAAAGGCTATGGGCGCTTTAGAGATGGGCCTTACCGAAGACGAACTTCCTGGCATTGTTTCATCATGGCGAAAAGCCAATCCTAATATCGTAAAACTCTGGTGGGATGTGGACCGAGCGGTCAAGACGGCAGTGAAAAACAAGGCAGTGACGAAAACCCATAGCCTGACGATCAAATGCCAAAGCCAGATGCTCTTTATCACCCTGCCATCAGGCCGGAGACTTTCCTATGTGAAGCCTCAGATTGGTGAGAACCGGTTTGGAGAAGAATCTGTCACCTACATGGGAGTTGGGCAAGCGAAAAAGTGGGAGCGGATTGAGTCTTACGGGCCAAAGTTCGTGGAGAACATCATCCAGGCTATTGCAAGAGACATCCTCTGCTATGCCATGCGCACCCTCTCAGACTGCTCTATTGTCGCCCACGTTCACGATGAGCTGATTATTGAGTGCCCGATGGAAACTGAGGTGAAAGAGATCTGTGACCTGATGGGAAGGACGCCTCCCTGGGCGCCCGGGCTTCTCCTTCGGGCAGACGGATACGAATGCGTGTTCTACAAAAAAGACTAGATTTTCAGAAGTCCCGAGTACGGACTTCTGATTTTCTTTTGACGGAAGACCTGTAAGGAGGCTTCCGAAAATGAGTGAAACATACTATACGAAAGAAAAACTGCAGGACGAACTAAACTACCAGAGAGCGCAGAAAATCGCAGAGCTTCTCTTGGATTCTGGTCTGATCAGCATTGAAGAGTTCAATCGGTTATCCGACATCAATTTTAAGACCTTTCCTCCCCTGCTTGCGGAAATCTATCCAGATAAAGCTTGATAAATTCCCGATTCAGAGTGATGAATAGACAAAAGCAAGGAGGTAACCATATTGAAGAAAGTAACAAAAATAGAAGAAACAAGAGCAAAGAAAAGACTTAGGACGGCTGCCTACTGCCGCGTGTCCACCGATATGGACGCGCAGCTGGAAAGCCTAGAAACGCAGAAACAGCACTACGAAAGCTACATCGCAGCAAGACCAGATCTATTGTTTGCAGGGCTTTACTTTGACGAAGGCATCACCGGGACAAAGAAAGACAAGCGCCCGGAGCTAATGCGTTTAATGAAAGACTGCAAGGAAGGAAAAATCGACTTCGTGATCACTAAGTCGATCAGCCGCTTCTCAAGGAACACGGCAGACTGTCTTCAGCTGGTACGTGAACTTTTGTCGCTTCACATTCCGATCTGGTTTGAAAAAGAAAACATCGACACCGGAACCATGGAAAGCGAGCTGCTGCTTTCCCTCCTCTCGAGTATGGCTCAGGATGAATCATCGTCTATTTCTCAGAACAGCAAATGGTCCATTCAAAAACGGTTTGAAAGCGGCACCTTTAAAGCAGGAAGCGTGCCCTACGGCTACGACTGGAAAGATGGAAAGATGTCTGTGAATCCATCTCAGGCAGAAATTGTAAAAGGGATCTTCACTTCCCTTCTTTCAGGAAAAGGAATGACCGCCATCGCAAAGGATCTGAATGAAAAGAAAATCCCAAGTAAACGCGGCGGCAGATGGTCAGAAAGCACGCTTCGGGGAATGGTCACAAACGAAAAGTACACGGGAGACTGCCTGTTTCAAAAGACCTGGACCGATTCTGAGTTTAACCGGCACCACAATCATGGAGAACAGACGATGTACCTCTGCCATAACCACCACGAGGCGATCATCAGCCACGAAGAGTTCGATGCTGCGCAGAAACTGATTCATCAGCATGCAGAAGAAAAAGGAATCCAAAGCCAATGCCGTAAATACCAGAAGCGCTACCCTTTTTCCGGAAAAATTATCTGCAGCGAGTGCGGCGGCGTGTTTCGAAGAAGAATCTGCTCCAGCAGTCTCAACCGCTACGCGGTCTGGAGCTGCCAGACCCATATCACCGACAAAGAAAAATGCAGCATGAAGTTTATCCGGGACGATGCGATTCAATACGCCTTTGTCACCATGATCAACAAGCTCGTTTTCTCTAGAAGAACGGTCCTCCGCCCTTATGCGGAGGCGCTCCGAAATTCCTCAAGAGACGACGCTCTCCGAAGAATCCAGCAGATCGAAACCGATCTTGCGCAGAACACCGAGAAGCGGCAAACCCTGACAAAACTATTGGCAGACGGCATCATCAGCCAGGCAATCTGCTTTAAGGAAACAAACGCCCTTAGAAAGGAAGCTGGAGCGCTCCGGAAGGAAAAAGAAACACTTTCCCATTCGGCCTCAAGTGAAGCTGCTATAGCTTCCGCTGCCTTTTCACTCCTGCGGTTCACCGAAAAAGGCGTCATGCTGGATGATTTCGACAAAGAGCTCTTTGAACAGTTCGTAAGCAGAATCACAGTACAAACCAGAAATGAACTTATCTTCAACCTGAAATGCGGACTCGATTTAACGGAAAGGATTTGAACATGTACGGATATGAAATAAAAAACGGTGCCGCTGTGATCGATCAAAAAGCGGCAGAGAAAATCAGGATGCTTTACCAAAACTACCTCTCCGGCATGACCCTGTCGAAAGCCGCCAAAGAGGCTGGGATCGATGCCTGGCATGGGTCTGTCAGTCGGATCCTTGAGAACCGGCATTACCTGGGAGACGATTTCTACCCTGCTCTTATCGATCCCTCTACCTTTAAGCAGGCCGCGGAAGAACGGATGCGGAGAGCCAGAAAGATGGGGCGGACAAAAGGAAAAAGCAAGGAAAAGCCAGAGCGCATCCCTCCGACACGCTTTCACCGTCTCCCAGCGGATCGGTCCTTTGAAAACCCAGAGCAGCAGGCCGAGTATTTATACAGCCTGATTGAAAGCGAGGTGAATTAAATGGCAAACGTAACCATTATCCCCGCCAGAAAACAGGTCGGAAACAGCGTTAAGAAATCGGAAAAGCCAAAGCTGCGTGTAGCCGCATACTGCCGTGTAAGCACCGACTCTGACGAACAGGAAACCAGCTACGAAACGCAGGTCTCCCACTACACGGAGTACATCAAAAGCCACTCGGAATGGGAACTCGCCGGAATCTTCGCCGACGACGGAATCAGCGGCACCAACACAAAGAAGCGTGATGAATTCAACCGCATGATCGACGAATGCATGTCCGGAAACATCGACATGATCATCACCAAGAGCATCAGCCGATTCGCCCGCAACACGCTCGACTGCCTCAAGGACAAGAACATCGCGGTCTGGTTCGAGAAGGAATCCATCAACACGATGGACTCCAAGGGCGAGGTTCTGATCACCATCATGGCAAGCCTCGCGCAGCAGGAATCCCAGTCCCTTTCCCAGAACGTGAAGCTCGGACTACAGTACCGCTACCAGCAGGGAAAGGTACAGGTCAACCACAATCACTTCCTCGGATATACCAAGGACGGCGACGGGCACCTCGTCATCGACCCGGAACAGGCGGAGGTCGTCAAGCGGATCTACCGCGAGTACCTCGAAGGTCTCTCCATGAAGAAGATCGCCGAGGGACTGGAGCAGGACGGCATCCTCACCGGCGCGGGCAAGACAAAATGGTATGACTCGACCATCAACAAGATCCTGCGAAACGAGAAATACATGGGCGACGCCCTGCTTCAGAAAACCGTAACCACGGACTTCCTCACCAAGAAACGCGTACGCAACACCGGAGCCCTGCCGCAATACTATGTGGAAGATGACCATGAAGCCATCATTCCGAAGGAAATCTTCATGCAGGTGCAGGCGGAGCTTGTGCGACGCAGGAAGGTTCACACTGGGCCGAACGGTCAGAAGCGCATCTACTCCGGCAACAACTGCTTCTCCCAGATGGTCGTCTGCGGAGAATGCGGCGAGCTCTACCGGCGCGTCCACTGGAATAACCACGGCTGCAAAAGCATCGTCTGGCGATGCATCAGCCGCCTTGAACCCAGCCGCGCCGCCATGAACTGCACCAGCCGGACCGTCAAGGAAGAACTCCTGCAGAAAGTCACAACCAAGGCGTTCAACCAAATACTCAACGGCAAGGACGGCTTCATCCGGCAGATGCAGGAGAACATCGCAAAAGCGATAATGGACGCCGACACAATGAGCCCGGACGGTATCCAGGCCAGGCTCGATAAGCTGCAGAAGGAGCTCATCCGAAAGGCCAACAGCAAGCAGGACTACGATGCCATCGCCGATGAAATCTTTACGCTGCGCGAGCAGAAATCACAGGCCGAGGCAGACACCCGCAGCCGCGAGGAGACTCGGAAGCGCATCGCCGAGCTGCAGAACTTCATCGGAGGTCAGCAATCCGAAATCACCGAATTCGACGAAAGCCTCGTCCGAAAGCTGATCCAGCAGATCACCGTTTACGATGACCACTTCTCTGTGGAATTCAAATCCGGCATCACAATCGATATCGAAGCATAAAACAAGGCTCCCTCGCTACCGCTGATGGCAGTGTAGGAGCCTTTGTCACGTTATCTACAGAAAGAATTATTCATCTTTTAAGTGTAGCAGAAATGCTGCATTTACTACCACAAATACTGATCCACAGTTATGCCATAAAGCCCCGGTAACGGGAGTAAGAATGCCGATTGCAGAGAGTACTACCGCTGCCAGATTGATGACGAGAGAAGCAATGATATTTACATGAACCTTCCGCATGACCTTCTGCATCAGGTTGAACAGGTACGGAAGACGTTTAATATCATCGCTGACAAGAACAGCATCAGCCGATTCCACCGCGATATCCGAACCAATACCGCCCATCGCAATTCCCGCGTCAGCACTTGTTAAGGCGAGTGCATCATTTACGCCATCACCGATCATGCAGATCGGATCTGCTCCTACGGAATAGCTCTTGATAATATTCATTTTTTCTTCTGGTAAGAGATTAGCGCGAACATCGTTGATTCCTACATTGCCGGCAATCGCTGACGCGGCTTGTTCGTTATCACCCGTCAGCAGCATTGGCGTTATACCAATGGATTTTAGTTTCTCAATCGTTGCTTTTGCGTCTTCACGCACTGTGTCACGAAGAGCTATGAAGCCGATAAGAGTTTTGTCGGTTGCTATATAGACTGCGGTCGCACCCTTGTCAAGTTCAGGTTTGCAAGCGTCTGAACAGGCGCTGATATCTACGCCCTGTTCTTTCATGAAGCCCTCTTTTCCGGCACGGACTGTCTTTCCATCAACTACCGCTGAAATTCCCTGACCAGCAATAACACGAAAATCAGAAATAGCCTCATTCTTCCCGCCACTCTTCTCATATGCGTCCCAGATTGCCTTTCCAAGAGGATGCTCAGATTTTTGCTCCGCCAATGCCGCGATTCTGAGGATCCCATTATCAGAATATGCCTTATCAACAGATACAAAAGCTGTTACCTGTGGTTTTCCGTATGTAATAGTACCGGTTTTGTCAAATGCAACTCTTTTAATTGTTGACAGCCGCTCCACTGCATCACCGGATCGAACAACGATTCCGTACTTTGCAGCATTTCCGATACCGGCAAGGACCGCAGTAGGCGTCGCCAGAATAAAGGCACAAGGGCAAAAAATGACCAGAACTGTAACAGCTCTCATGAATTGTCCGGTAACGATCCATGTGATAATGGCACATGACAGTGCGATCACAACAAGCCATGTTGCCCAACGATCTGCTGCCGTAACAATAGGTGCTTTGTTTTCTTCTGCTTCCTCCGCAAGACGAACCATTCTCTGTAAAGAGCTGTTCTCACTGATCGAATCGGCGCGCATTATAAAAGTTCCAAACTGATTGATCGTTCCGCTGGAAACCGTATCGCCTGCTGCCTTATCCACCGGAATGCTTTCTCCGGTCATAACTGACTGGTCAATTGAAGTTTCACCCTCCAGAATCGTACCGTCTACAGGCACCGTCTCTCCAGCGATAACACTTATAACATCCCCGACCTTGACTTGCTCCACCGGGATTTCTGTTGCAATTTCATCACGCAGCACACGAGCCGTCTGAGGCCTGATGTTAATGAGCTTCTCTATACCTTCTCTCGCTTTTCCGGAAGTATAGTCTTCCAGAAGGGAACCGATCTGCATAATCAGCGCAACTTCACCTGCAGCGAAAAATTCTTTTGTCGCTACAGAAGCTATTAGTGCCAGCGAAACAAGGAGATCCGCTTTAATATCATGTTCACAAATAACTCCTTTGAAAGCTCCCACAAGAATCGGTATCCCGCAAAGAATAATGGCCATCCAGGCAATATCAAAGGGCAATAAATTCATTAATGCGCCGGTAATGCTAAGTACAAGAGAAATTACCGAGATCACCGCGCATACTAAAGTCTCTTTCGGTTCATTTTCAAGCCAATGATTTAGCATATGTCCCTCCTTGACACATGGTGTTCTCTTTCGTACAATATATTTGTTACAGAACAGTATGTTCTTTTTCATTATATTTACTTGCACCATTTAAACAATAATCAAAACCATTGGTTTGTTCGTTACAGAACAAAAGAATAAAACTGGCTCTGTAAAGTAAACATGAAAGAATAGCGCTGAGGAACAAGGAATTTCATCAAGCGACAAGCAAAAGCCTGTATTTGCTTTTGGGTGGAAGTTGAAGGCCGGCAACCTGGGCCGGGGTAAGGCCGTCGAGTGCGGAATGGGGACGGACGAAATTGTAGAAGAAAAGGAAAAGCGAGATGAGGTTGTTGGCGGAATCGAAAGAAGCGAACCCTTGTTTAGTTTTGTACCAGGCTTTGAACTGCTTGTTAAAGCATTCGATCAGATTGTTGGTAATGTCGTCGCGGAAACTCTGAACCCGGATATGTCTGACGCCCAGGACGGCTTTCACCGGGACTTTGTAGGCGCTGTAACGGTCGGTGACAACGGCCCCGGGCTTGCCGAGATGCTTGACGGAATTCAGTAAGGAAAAAGCCTGAGGGCTGTCCCTGTGCCGGGACAGGTGAAATCCAAGGACGAAACGGGTCTCGCTGTCCACGATCAGCCAGAGGTAATACTTGACGCCGCGGATTTTCACGACGGTTTCATCCGCGTGCCACTCGTCGGAGTTAAAATTGAGCGTCGGGATCAGCTGGAGCGAAATGTTTTGAAACAAAGGTGCGAACTTCGTACACCAGTTGCTGATGGTAGTGTGAGAAACCCGGATATTCATAACGACCCGCAGAATCAAGGCGATATTCCGGAAAGAGTTCTTTCCCATATAGAACATCGACAGCGCCGTCAGAATGACATGCACAGGATAGCGCATTCGCTTGAAATCGGTTTTTCCCGACAACTTGGACATGGAAGGCGCTGAAATGGCTGCCGGCTTCGGGACGAAAATGGAATGGCCGCATTTCTTGTCGCAGCACTGGTAATTTGAGTAATACTTGTGGTCGTGGTGGAGGAACATGGCCTTTCCGCAGACAGGGCAGGTCGGATAAGAACGAATATGCGGTCTGCCGAGCTTGCCGGTCGCAGGGTTATCCGGCGCAAATTGATACCCGCATACGCGGCAAAGATATTTCTGATTCCCATATTTATCTTTGCCATAACGATAAAAGTTTTGATGGTTGTTGCATTTCGGGCAGCAAATCTGGTATGATTTTGCCATGAGGACTCGTCTCCTTTCGGGAGTACAGTGTTTTGTGACAAAACCATTGTACCAGAAGGGCTGACGGGTCCTCAACTTTCATTTAACTTTACAATACGATAAAACTGTACGGGAGTGATGAGTATGGATCGCAGACAAAAGAAAACAAGAGAAGCTATTTTTCGAGCATTTACTGAATTGCTGAAGCATGAAGCATATACCAAAATTTCTGTGCAGGAGATTACTGACTTAGCTGATATAGGCAGAACTACTTTCTATGCGCACTTTGAAACGAAAGACGATCTTTTGAGGAGTCTCTGTTCAGAAATCTTTGAACACGTTTTTTCAGAAGATCTTGGCAAGGAAAAAAATCATGATTTTTCAGAAAGCCATGATACAAAAGCTAAAATTACACACATCCTATATCATCTACAGGACCATATGGACTATCTTCCCGGCATTCTGTCCGGAGAAAGTGGCGAGATCTTTATGAGTTATTTTAAGATATACCTGAAAGAACTTTTTTCCAGGTCCGGTGAATCCGCAAGCGGAATCGCTCCACGTGATTACATTATGAATCACATGGTTTGTGATTTCGCTGAGACGGTGAGATGGTGGACGAGAAACAAGAACTATTCACCTGAAGAAATCAGCTCTTTTTTCATAGAAACAACACCGCTAATGGAGTAGATCGTTTTGTTTGAGAACAAATACAACGAAGCTCTCCGCCGCCGATGATGGCAGTACGGGAGCCTTTTTCCGACATCTATCTCACAGCCACAGCTCCCCAACATCTAACTCGGCAACTCAACATAGTGACATCTATCGTGGCAACTCAACTCTCACACTTTTTGAGCTGATTTGCCCTTTGATGAGTTACCGAGAAGCGTTCGTACTGCCCGACGCCGAATTTGCCCGATTACCCGAAAACCGCAGTATTACTGGGCTTTCGCGGCTATTTTCCTTCGACCCTTGACATCAATACTACCGTCTCAACGTGGCCCGAGAGGACAGAATGAATGTCATTTGAGTTTGCCCGTTCTCGGAAACATATCCACAGTGTTTTTGGTGCTATCGGTAGACGGGAACATATCCATTATTTTAGTCTAGTTAAATTAAATGTTCTCTCAGCTTTAAAATAGAATATGTTAGTTACTTGTATTCACTCGGAACAGGAATATCAAATCTCTCGCACAATAGTTTTACATCATGCATATCATTTTCATCATGCTCATAGCCTAGATGAAATAATACTTGATTTTCAGCGTCAATACATCTGACCTTTTTATCGCCTATTTTCCCAATACCACTAAACACTTTTGGAGGATATGCTTCACCTTCAAAAACAATGTATCCTTGTTCGTTGAATTTAAATATATGAAGATCAATTATCCTACCTTTAGTATCCTTCCAAACTGTGTGAGATGTGGTGGTATATGCTTCTGTAACTTCCGCAAAGCCTTTTTCTTTTATTATTTCAATAAACTTTTTACTATTACTTTCTTCCACAAATAAATCAATATCGTTGTGTTCTCTTGTTTCTTCTTCTAATAATGCATCTACTCCCCAACCACCATCAATCCATACGTTAATTCCACTTTCTTCAGCGTATGTTATTATCTCAATAGCATCAGTTTTACTTACCATGTAATCCCTCCGTTCAAATTAATATTTTTCGTATAAATATTATTACAAAAGGCATCATCATGCTCTACAAACAATAGTGTAGGGCAATATTCCAAAATCATTTTTTCAATTTGAATACGTGAAAAAATATCAATATAGTTCAAAGGCTCATCCCATATATACAAATGTGCGCTATCACAAAGGCTTTTAGCAATTAGTACTTTCTTTTTCTGTCCAGCACTAAAATCCTCCATGTTCTTATCAAACTGTTCTCTATTAAAATCCAATTTACGAAGAATCGTTTTAAATAGCGTTTCATCGATTTTATTATTATAGGCAAACTCAGATAGATTACCTATTAAATATGAAGTATCTTGCGAAATATAAGAAATTTTTAGTCCACTTGCTAACATTAAATTTCCGGTAAATTTAATATCATCTCCATTAATCAATTTTAGGATACTAGACTTACCACTCCCATTTTTCCCGATAATGGCAACTCTATCACCCATATTGACTCTGAAATTAAGATCACTGCATACTTCTTTATCCCCATAAAACAATGATAAATCATTTGCTTCTATAAGACACTCCTTGTGAAAATCAAGTGGCGAAATTTTCAAGTCGTCATATTGTTCAATGTTGTGGAGCAGTTCGGATTTTTGCGAAATAGCTTCCTGCTGTCTTGACTCAATATTTTTGGCACGTTTCATCGCTTTTGCAGCCTTATGTCCGACATAACCCTTATCCAGTTTTGAACCAGAGTTTGTTGTTCCATGTTTACTTTTTTCTACTTTATCTGACCAGTTTGAACTGCGTTTTGCTGCATTAGACAACCTTCCTATTTCTTTAAGGAGTTTCTTGTTTTCTGTCAGTTCAAAATTATCTTGTAACGTTTTGTTTTCCCACCAAGAAGTAAAATTTCCTTTTTGGATTTCAATACTCGTTTTATTGATGGATAGTATATGGTCAACGCATTGATCAAGTAAGCTTCTATCATGAGATACCAAAATGAATCCCTTCTTACGTTTCAAGTAGTTTTGCACCACATTACGCGCATCAATGTCAAGATGGTTTGTAGGTTCATCAATAAGCAGGAAACAACTCGATGTAAGGAATAAAGCTGCAAGAAGGACTTTTGTTTGCTCACCATTTGACAGTGTATTAAACGGACGATATAAAGCATCTTCTTGAACATCAAGCAATGATATTTCACGAAAAATCTCCCAATCCATACATTCCGTACAAATACTCTTCATTACTTCAATTGTATATAGACTCTTATCTTTCACACCATAAGGAAAATATTCAAATTTAACTGTAGACCTTATATTGCCGGAATACGCATATTTACCAAGCAGTAGATTTAAGAAAGTAGTTTTACCACGTCCGTTTCTTCCAATAAAACCGAGTTTCCAATCTGTATCTATCTGAAAACTTACATTTTCAAAAATATTATCATAACTTCCTTCATATGAAAAAGTTAGATTTGAAACATTTATTAAAGACATATATTTCTTCCTCCTTTACATTATAAAAATCTTATAAGCAAAGTCGGTTTTCGGCATTAAATACTCTATAATATTATCCAACTTTGCATGGATTTTGTCATGAATGACATAGTATCGCTATCTATCACTTTTATCATCCTTTCTTTTACAAATATTAAAAGCCGCAAGAAAGTAAATTCTTACGGCTCAAAAACAAATACTATTATTACCTTTTGTTATATATCAGGCTACTGTAATGTATTATTGAGTGTAGAATACTTAACTTTCTTTCAATTTGCATAACAAAACAAACGATTCTATCGCCGTTTCTTTTAATATCTTATTATGCATCAAATAATTAGCAAGAAAAGTTATACATTCTTCCACCTCCAATTTGTTTTATTATATCATATTGTCTTCAAAAATCCAATACAATCAATACAATTCTTCTGTTCTCTTTCTAATTCTAAATATTTATTACCCTTCTATATCTATCTCGATCCCAGACTTGAATTCAACAATTAGCTTATCATCGTAGACCGTAACCTTTTCAATAAGCCGCCTTACTAACTGCTCATCATATTCCTCCAACTCGCAGGGTTGTTCATTCAAGAAATCAGTCATTTCATCGATTCGTTGCCTTTTTCCTTCTCGCTCTGCATTTTCAACCAGTGCATTTTGCTTCAGCTCCCGAAGGCGGTAAATTTCGTCAGCCACATCTTCATAGTCATTCTTGGACTTTGCTTGTATAAGAAGCTGTTGCTGTAATTCTTTCAATTTGCTATCAATATCATTGGTGGCATTATCATTTTCTTCATTAAGTACAGTAGCTATGTTTTTCTGCAAGGTTGAGAGGAAGGGTTCTTTGTTAGCCAAAAGCTCGTTAATAGCCTTGACCACTGCTGTCTGCAATGTTTCCTCGTTTATGGTAGGGGCCGTGCATTCAGACCCTTTTTCATCCAATCGACTGACGCATCTCCAAACAATAGACTTGTAACCTCGGTTATTCCAATGTACCCGTCGGTAAATATCGCCGCAATGACCGCAGTACACAATACTCGATAAAGCATACTTGCTGCTATAGACTCTTTTTTTACCGCCTTTGCCGCCACGCAGGTTGGCTCTTCGAACCATCTCTTCTTGAACCTGCATAAACAGCTCGCGTGGAATGATAGGCTCGTGGCTGTTTTCTACATAATACTGCGGAACGATGCCGTTATTCTTCACTCTCTTTTTGGTAAGAACGTCCACGGTATATGTCTTCTGTAAAAGGGCATCACCAATATATTTTTCGTTTTTCAGGATTTTCTTGACCGATTCAGGACGCCACTTTGCCTTTCCGGCGGCTGTTAAAATTCCATCATCCATCAAGCCATCTCCGATTTGCTTTAGGCTTGCGCCCTGTAGGTATTCACGGTAAATTCGTTTGACGATTTCTGCCTCGGCAGGCTCTATGATGAGGTGTCCATCTTCGTCTTTGGTGTATCCCATAAAGCGATTATTCGTAAATGTATCGGCATGATAAGCACCAAGGTCTGCATTAAGGCCACGAATCGTAAGATTCATGATGGCCATCTTCCAAGTGTCCGGATTGGCCTCTTGACCATAAATTGAAATCGAGCCACGATTGCCGGAATGTGCTTGAATAAACTTCGCACTTTGTACAAACATACCGCCACTGCCACAGCAGCAATCTATTAAGACCTTATCTTTGATACAATGCCCGTATGTGCTTTTAGCCCGGAAACCGCACTGTTTCTGGGCTTTTCTTCGTTTCAGGGCATAGAGCGGGAGCTCACTTCCGGTCCTGTATTCATATGCTGCTGTGGTTGTTGTGGTCAAAAGCGACACCCCCAATCTGCAATCGTTAAAAAGTATGGCTATCGTTGAAAGGTTTAATCAGCTAAACTGCGTCAGGAAGCATCACCATGAAATGATCTTCTACAATCTTATTCAGCTGCCCAGCAATCTCCGGAAACTCCTGATTCAGATCCAGAGTCTTCACCGAGATCTGATTCCCGCTCATCTGGTACACATTGTCTGGGACAAGGTCTTCATCAGTCTTGGCGTACAGAAGCATCCCCGACACTTGATGCCCGGTGCCTTCAAGTTCCGCTTCCTTGTTTTTCACATAGGTGAAGATCTGATACATGTTGCCCGAATGCAGTGTCTGCACATCGAAGTTCGTCTGCAGCGTCCGCTCATAATATTTTGCATCGATGATGAGCGTCTGATTCCCGTATGTCAGCGTGATGTCCGTCTGCATCACCGGAAGCAGAGCATCGTAACCGTCGTCAAGCTGCCACGGGATCTGCAACGCCCTCGAAGAGAATCCCTTCAGTCGCTGCCCGAACTCCTGCGCATAGTATTCCAGAATGAACTTCTCATACAACCTGCTCATCCGCTGCTCATCCACAAAGCTCGCCAGTCGGTATTCGCCGCTTTCAGTTGTAAGTAGCGAGCCTTCTATCAGCAGCTGGCAGATTACAAGAAGCAGCTGGTACGTCCGATTATTTCTCTGAAAGCGGATATCCGACCAGCGAATGTGCTGTAGCTCGATCTGATCCACTTCCGAGAAAAAGAGCATCTCCTTTTTCAGTTCCGCCTTGTATTTCTCGTCTACATCCCTCTGTCGAAGCAGCAGGAAGACCGTGGATTTAAGAATCTGGTTCAGCAGGTTATTCTCGGAAAGCTCGTCGTAATCACAGGTTACAACCTGTCTGCGTCCCAGCCGGTTTCGGATTGTACCCGGCATATCAATTTTGCCGCGGACAACAGGAAGTGTCTCCACCCGATTGATGTATTCCCGATAAAGTCCCTGCTTCAGCTGAAGGCCTATACCTTTTGCCAGAATCGCCGCAAACAGGTTATGGATGTTCTCGAATGACTCTTTCTGAATATCGTCGTAGACGGACTCTTTGAGCGTAGTAAACGCATAGGACAGCATATAGTAGATGTTTTTTATGAATATGCTTTTATCCTTTGTCATTGAAATACTCCGTGCAGGATGTTATCCCACCGCTGCACCTTGCTGTCGTCGTCAAACCAGTACTCCTGAAGCATCGGGAGAATGTCATAATCCACAACTGACTGCATCCATTCGTCGGTGCAGGTTTTCTTCGTTCTGCCGCAGAAATAGCTGTGCCCGATACAGAAACCTTTGCCAAGAGATTTATCCCGGCTGATTTCCTCATTCAATTCGATGACTTTCTTGATCAGCTCATCAAATGTATCGTTCTCCAGTGTCCGCTGATAGTCACTAAAGCCTTTTGATTCAAAACCCGGTTCAATCTCAAAGAAGCTGAACCTCCGACGAAGAGCATAGTCGATCATCGCAAGGCTGCGGTCTGCCGTGTTCATCATGCCGATGATGTACAGATTTTCCGGCACAGTAAAAGGCATGCCATTATAGGCAAGCGTAGCCTTTGTGCCGCGATAATCCTTCTCGATCAGCATCAGAAGTTCGCCAAAAATCTTACTGAGATTTCCGCGGTTGATTTCGTCAATAATGAAGAAGTACTTCTTATCCGGCTGATTCTCGGCCTTCTTGCAGAAACGATAGAACACGCCATACTTCAGCTCGAAGCTGTCGCCGGACGGTTTATAGCCCATCATGAAATCCTCATAGGAATAATTCTGATGAAACTGCACGAATTCAATCCGGCTGTCATCCTTTTCACCCATCAGTGAGTAGGCGAGGCGCTTTGCAGCGAATGTCTTACCGACACCTGGAGCACCCTGCAGGATGATGTTCATCTTGTTCAGGAGCACACCAGCCAGCCGATCATATTTCTCCTCGGTCATGTAAACCTCAGATAGGAAGTCCTCCTTCGTATAAGGTGGAATCTTTACCTCAGTATTCAGCGGATTCTCATCACGGATCATGTCCATGATGAATTCATATTCGCCTTTTGTCAGCTTGAAGAAGCTGCCATTCGGATTCTGGAAGAACTCCATCTTCTCCAGTTCAGGGCATTCCTTCAGCGTCTGGTAGTCAATCGGGTTTGCAAGCGACTCTGTCTTTTCAAAATAAATCTTCTGGCCGTCGTTCGCCGCACTGACCTTCACAAGAGCTACAACCTGCTTGACCGGATTCGATTCATAGCCAATGACGAGATCGCCTGCCTTGGCGTCAATAAAGTTCTGGAACACACGGCGCTTGTTGCCATTCTCGTTGAAGAGCGTGTAGTCCTGCACTTCGCCGACCTGCAGATCTGAAAAGCTCCAGATCTTCGGATTCGCATTCAGCCACCAGTAGCCATGTTCTTCTTCGCCGTCATCAGATTTTGCATAGAGGTCCACGTCCTTCAAATCGACCTGATCCAAGGCATCGGAGAGTTCGCTCCGAAGTCTCCAAATGTACCCGCCGTCTTCGTCTTTTGTAGCATGCCTGCCAACATAGAGGACAGGCCACCATCTGGAATTATCAGAATCTCTCGGCATAACCGGGCATCCGGTCTTCTCGACGACTCGTTTTGCCAATCCTACAGAACCGGCGTTATAAAAGTTCTTGCTCTCGCCGTATTTGACAGCAAGCTGTGTGCAGGTGGCTGCGCCGCCGTAGTCCTTGAAGCGCTTCATAATTTCAAGGCTGCTCTGTGTAAAGACACTTTTATCATTCAGCAGTGCCACCCATTCCTGAACAGTGATGCCGGGCGCATATTCTTCCTGTGACGGGAACCACACATTATTATCGGGATCGCCGCTATCTTTCTTAGAATATTCCCGCGAGATGTAGAACCCTACATCGAAGGTCAGCGTTTTCAGTTCCGGATCTGGATAGCAGTCGCTTGTAAGTTGACTTCGGAACAGGTTTACCAGCTCTGTATCCTGTTTCAGTTCCTCACAGATTTCATCATAGAATTTATAGAAATTCCGGATATTATCCGCGTATGCGCCTTTCTTGAAGCGGTAGTCGCTTTCGAGGACATCGGACGCTGCCTTTACCTCACCGAACTTATAGATGTAGTACTTGTCCGGATATCGCAGCCACAGGTATGTCGTGATGGCATTCTCATACTGATAATGTTGTCCGGCTCCGTTTCCGTACTTTTCGAGCAGAATAGATGACTGCATTTTGAATGCGTTGATCCGCTCGTAGACTTCCTTGGTCTCGTCAAAAAGGTCAATATACATCGCCCGGACTTCCTCCGGCGCAGTCTTGGCGAAACCGGTAATCATTCGTGCCGGGAAATTATTCATCGAGGCAAGAAGGTTATAGGTTTTGGAGAGAGACCGGCTGAGCATATCAGCAAAGTCCTCCGCTTTCACATCCCAGTTGTCCTGAAAGCATTTAACCGCTTCCCACTTATATTTTTCGTCTTTCCAGTGCTTCGGAAGGAAATCCTTCTTGTACTGGACGAGCACCTCTTTCAAACGAAATTTGTCAAACATTCATGCATCCTCCGCAATACTTTATTGTCTGAGCAGAAATTCCTACCATTCCTTAACCGTTAAGAATCCCTTCTCAATGGCATCCGGGAACAAGAACGTCTTATTCGCCACATCAAAGGAAACCATGACCTTGCCCGATTTGATTCCCGTCACTTTGCCCTCACCGTACTTCTTGTGTGTGACGATAGTACCAACACGGAATTTCGACAGGTCGACCTCTTTGAATTTTGGCTTAGCGTCGTATGGAGCAGGTTTTTCTGCGACATAGGAACCGCGCTCCAAGCCAGGTACAGAGTAACCCTGATTAATCGGCACGACCTTCGGTTTGGCTGGTGCGGGTTTCGGCTGCTGAATTGGCTGCTCGATGATGACAGTCTTCTTGAATGGGTTCTCCTGCATGGAAGCCGTCTGCGCGGAGGCCATATCCTTGTACTCATCCTTGGAAATGACCGTACTGAACAGACCGACATCTTCATCCTCGGCATGTTTGCTGATGCCTGTATATTCAAGAGACGCGTCTTCATAGCGTTTGAAGTTGTAGACAGCGCTGTTCATGAGCGAGTCATTGAAGATTCCAAGGGAGACGAGCAGCTCGAAATCCTCCACAGTTAGACCAGTAACTTTCTTGAAAAGTCCCGGCTCGAATTGGGTGATGACATCCTTCAAGCTGTATTCGCGAAAATCCGTCAGATACATGAAAATCGGGATTCTTGTTGCAAACTTGATGAGCTTCTCCTGTATTTCTTTACGTTTGCTCTTGTATTCCTTTTCCTCCTGCGACAGCTCCTTCTTTTCCTTCGGAGTCATGTCGTCGCCTTTTTCAGCCTTAGCTTTCTTAACGGCGTTCGATTTATTGATAATCGTCTCAATGTCCTTATTGAGGCTACGGAAGCCTTCAATGTTCATAATGGCTTTCATGGCTTCGTCGCTGTCAAGCAGCCGCTGCAACGTCTCATTGTCCACGTTGACAAGCAGAGCGGATTCCCAGCGGCGTGCGAGAAGTGTTGCAGACGTACCGGCCATCGTAATATCCAGAATGTCGGACGCAGAAACGGCTGTCATCGTGCTTCCATCAAAAGCCAGTACCGGCAGGAAATGAATGAAGTCTCCCACCTTCTTTTCTGGATTTGATTCTGAGATGTTCAAGCGGCAGCTGTAATCGGAAATTTGTCTCAATGCACGGTCAAGGGCAAAGTCAAAGATGTAGCAATTCTCTTTGAGGATTTCCTCTGTACCATCTTCCTTCTTAACTGTCCAAGGAGACTGCACGCGGAATGCAGCCTGGAAATATGTCTCCGGAGAGGACAGGTTCCGCAGCATGAAAATACCCGTCCACGGCTTGATCGTCACGCCGGTCGTCAGCTTGCCGCAAGAGAGCGTGATGGTTTTTGTCTCGAGCGGCGGGTCCATAGACTCACGCACCGGTTCAAGCGCAGCGAGTCCTACGCCTGCTGCTGTTCCGGCGCAGACATTGACGGTGTAGTCATGGTAGAAAACGTTCTGCTTCTCGGCGAGCAGGTTCGCCATAGCGTAGCAGGAGGCCACGTTCGGCAGGAACCACAGCGTATGGTTCAACACCGACAGCATTCGAGCATCAGAGTATGGCATAACTGGCTTGGCATTCTGGCCAAGCTTCAGATCGTCGACAGTTGAGGGCATATAAGCGCCACGGATAAGAGAAAGCCACTTCTGGACATAGTCCTTGTAGACGAACTGCGCCGTCTCTGGGTGTCCTTCGACTTCCGGTTTCGCGGCAAAGAACACGTTCAGGTCAAACTCGTTAAAATCCTCGTTGTAGGCGATACGACGGATTTCGTCCGGAATCCGATAAGTCATCATGACCATTTCCGGCATAGACGCATACGGATTCGGGCCGTCATTGTCGTCCCAGTTTTCTTTCGCTTTCTGCTCATCGGAATATGTCCATGAGAAGATCTGATCCTCCATGAACTCGCCGGTGTTCAGAGCCCGGAAAGGCGTACCGGACAGGAAGAGATAGTACTTTGTCGTGATCGGCAGGAAGTCCTCGTTGACAGCATTATCGGCCTCATCTTTTTGTACTTATCGATATCCAGATCGTCGTAGCTGTCCTCGTCCTCTTTCTCAAACAGGTGCTTAGCGTTCTCACGCCATGCGCCAAAGTGGTACTCATCGAAGATGACCAGATCCCAGTTCGTCGTATGCACCCATTCGTTCTTGGCCTTGATGCCACCAGCGGCATTCGTGCCGAGGAAGTCTTGGAATGAGCCAAAGCAGACAATCGGCTTCGACTGATCCAGATCCTGTGGTCGAATTCCTGTTTCCTGAGAGACCTCACGGGAATAGAACTGCCAGCCCTCGAAATCCATGTGTGAGAGCAGATCGGTTTCCCACGATTCCTCAACAGCGGGTTTAAAGGTCAGAATCAGCACCCGCTTCATGTCCATCGCCTTGGCAAGTTCATAGGACGTGAACGTCTTACCAAAACGCATCTTCGCGTTCCAAAGGAACTTCGCCGTATGATTCGGATTCCGCTTTGTCTCGGATTCAAAGTAAGCCTTTGTCATCCGGACAGCGCGGGCCTGTTCCGGGCGCATACGAAAATTCTGCGTGCGGTTCTCAAGGTTGAGAGATGATGTCTTGACGGCAAGGATAGCGGCTTTCACATCATCAACCGAGCACTTGTACCATTCGCTCTTTTTGCCGTCCGGCGATTTCTGAGCGTGAAAGCCGTGCGCCTCAAGCATCCGATGCACATCGTGATCCATGAAGATCGCGCCGTCAGCATTAAGTGCGGATTCGACGTACTCGACCTTGTAAGACTGGCCCGGCGTCAACGTCGGATAGTGCTCATGCATGCGTACTTCGATAGGTCGATCTGTATAACCGACTTTCAGGCATCCCGGAAATCGGGTGTCGGAATAGGCGTAGATGATCGGCTTAACTTCTGTTTTCGGGTGAACATATTGATCGAAAATATCAGCCATCAGTCTTCACCTCTTTCCAAAAAAGATCTTAGCCTCCGTGACGCCCTCGCTGGGATCTGCACTTGGCCTAAATCATTTTCTTTCAGTAATTCATATGTATATCGGCCTTCGTCAAAAGTTTGGTCGAGCTCCAACTCAACATAGTGTAACTTCCCATCAGCATTTTTAGGAATAGCATATGAGTTTTCCTGAACCACATCTTCAGGGACTTCATCTGCAATAACATGGCATTTAAATCTTATTTCCTTATAAGGAGCACCAATGTAAATGTAAACCTCATCGCCAGTATGTACAGAACCCCTTTTCTTCCATACTACCGTGTTACTTTTCGCAAAATGTTCAAATATATCAAAGAAACGAACATTACAAGGGAATACCCAAGTCTCTTGGTATGCAGCCATAATCATTCACCTCCAACAGCGCTAATGCGGGCATCTATCATTTCCCATTCATCCTCAGCGATATTCCATTTCTTACAGAGCATTTGATCGTTGTAGACGCCCTGATAATGTCCGAGATCTGGAATGAAGCAAAAATTCTTCTTAGTAACGTCCTTAGAGACAACAGTCTGGAGAAGGAGAAACCTGACGGTTTTAGTGTAAATATATGTCCTATAAGCCAAAACCTCATCTTCTGAATCAAAAGCGCCCAATATTATGAATGATTCAGTACAGCATTCTCCTGGTGCCGCGATTCTGGTGTTTCCGTCATAATAAAACCCTACAGGCTTTGAGAAATCTGTTTGCCCAGCAATTGGAGCCTTAGGTGCTAAAAGCTTCCATTTGCTTAAGTATCCTTTTGAATCATCAATATCTTTCGGATCAGCATATTTTTTTCCAATTCGCTGAATGAAATAGCAAGGAACACCGTTATCCTTTGGCTCATAATTTGTTGGCAATCCGAATGGCTTTCTGGCTGATACGACATCCGACAAAACGCGATTATGTTTATTCCATGATAAAACCTTTCTAACAACTGAAAGTGCCTTATTCTGGCGAATAAACACATCGTATTCGTCAAGATCTCTGATCATTCGTCCTTGCACAGTATCGGTCATATTAGTAACTTCGCATGATCCTGTATTATCTCGATCCCATAAGAAATAACAAGCTCCTCCTGCTAAGTCCACGCCCGGAAATACGTCCTTAAAGTTCTCGTAGTCAACGAGCTTCCGAATTCTTTTGTCATGCAGCATGGTTTTCCTGAAATCATCAAGCCCTTTGCCTCCGGTGAACCACCGAGAAGGGATAATCATCGTTAGATAACGAGGGTTAAGTTTCTTAGCCTGTTCAACAAATAGCTGGTATATAGGTTTTGCGCTTTTTCCATTGCCACCATCATTTAATTGGTACGGCGGATTTGAAATTATCACATCAAACTTCATCTTAAAAATATCCTCCGGATGTAATGTATGTATAAACTCATAGGCATGAGACTCCATTCCTTCACGGGCGATGTCATTCAGATCACCGTTCTCAGCCGTGCCACAATAAATACACTTCTTGTTCTGCCACGTGTGCTTGATCTTGTGAAAGATAATATTCCCCTGCACGTTATCGAATTGCGTAATCGAAAACGGACTGTTCGGATACTTCGAGCAGTAAACCGAACGGCGGGACAGAAGGGAAGTCAACTCCGTGATGGCAATGCCGTAGAGCTGGTTCTTGAAAATCCAGTCGCAGCGTTCCTGCAGGTTTGGAATTTTGTCCGCAAGACCAGCAATAAGCCGCTTCGCAATTTCGCGGAGGAACACTCCGGATTTGCATGCCGGATCGAGGAACTTCGTCTCCGGATCGCGGAAAAGCTCCTGCGGCAGCATGTCGAGCATTCTGTTCGCGACGTCCGGCGGTGTGAAGACCTCGTCGTTCGACAGGTCTGCAAGGCAAGACAGGACGTCCGGTTTGTATACGCTTGTAAATAAATCAGGATTCAGTGACATATTGAACCTCCCAGTAATCTACGGACGGAAACTCTCTGATCGGTGCCGGAGTCCATCCGTGTGTCTCGGCGTCGTAATCCCATCCCTGTTTCTTTTTCTCGGCCAGAACATCCATAAAATTCATCTGGCCAGTATCTTCAACCTTTTCCGGTTCCTCATCACGCATCAGTGCATCGAGCGTGAAGTCCCTCCGCCGCATCCGGTAACCAACTGTGAAGTCCCATTGAGAAAAGATGATCGGCGTACCGTCATTTTGCATGAGCGTGAGCGCATCACCGCACAGGATGTTCTTCTGCAGAATGTACCTTGCTGCACCGCGTATTTCGTCGCTGGCTTCCTTCTTGACCTGCTTTGTATAGGCTTCGTCCCAGATCTTGAATAGCCGTTCGCGGCATTCCTTGACATTGTCTTCCTGTATATCAATTCCGTAGATACTCGTAAGCGCCAGAAAAGCGTTCTTCGTGTATTCGGAATTATTCTTCTTATATTGTCGCTTCACCCGTGCAAGCTTCCGGCGGAGAATCTCCGCAAGGAAGTTTCCATCGCCACATGCTGGCTCCAAAAACCGGCTCTCAATCCGGTCGGTCTCGCTTTTCACGAGATCGAGCATGGCATTGACTTCACGCTCATTCGTGAAAACCTCGCCGTGTTCCGCGACTCGTTCCTTTGATTTTATTTGTTTTGGCATTGATTCAGTTTCCCACCTTATTCATTATGTTTCTTGACCGCAGCTGTCATCATGTCATAGTGTTGGTTCTGATGCATGACGTAAAAGATCTCCTTGAATACTCGTTTGTACATGTCCACATCGTCATAATCCTCGACCACAAGATTCAAGCCGTCTGTGATGCCGTTCGGATTGTTGATATAAGCAAGCATAGTCGAAGCAAGCTCGTAGTCGGTCATATCTGGCTGGCCACCTGGAACTTCCTTAATAAAGTTCTTTCTGTTCTCTGGATCTTCGAGCAGCTGCTCCCGAAGACTGGTACCTTCGTATCCGCAAAGCTGCAGGAAATACGACTCGAGAATCCTGCGCATCACGTTGAGCGCCGGAATTACAGAATCTGCATCACGTAGTTCCTCCCACAGAGCCGCATAAGAGCTCTGCACCGGATTGTAGTTTTCATACTCGGTCTTGGCTTTGTCCTTTGGCCTTTCGCAAATATGTACACGCGAGATATTGGCGGTCTTCCGAATCATATAAAACGTGGTGCAATCATAATAGCCGACCTGCTGATAGGTTATCTCTCTATGGAAGTACACGTTGTGCGTCAGGATGAAAATCTGCTTGATATAGTTCCCCGGAACCTTTGGATTTTCCCAATGGGTATTATTCCGGCAGACGTTGATCATCTCGCGCACGATTGCACTAACAAGAAAGAGTGCCGTGCTGTCCATACTGGAAACCGGATCGTCGATGACGACAATCTTGTCCTTTTTCTCTTCACTGCTTTGGCTTCCGCGAACAAGCTGATAGAAATACAGGAAAGCGATAAAGTTTCGTTCACCTTCACTCAGATTTTCTGCAACTTCTCCGGTGTCACGGATGACCTCGTAATGATTCTTGTTGTTCTCACATTCGCGGATGTGGAATCCCTGAAATCCGGAATCCTTCAAGATCTTGTTGATTCCATCAACCGCAGCTTGGGTATTTACAACCTGCAAATTCAGTGCGGATATTTCACTTGTCAAGGTATTGATGGCTTTCTTGAGGTTCCGGCCCTCGTCTTCGAGCTTCTTAAGGGCGTCTTCCTGTGCCTTCTTTTCATCAAGGTAGCTCTTGATTTCGTCCTTCAGCAGGAAAGCAAAATACTCGATAACCTCTTTTTTGCACTTTGCCTTGCTGGTTCTCTTAGCGTTTACCACATCGTTGTTTGCCTTGATCTTCTTGTTGATGGCATCGATGAGGTCGCCGATTTCGAGCAGCAAAGAATCTGTATCCTCCAGCGATACGATTTTTGATGGCTCCTTGACTTTTTCGGCAAGGCGGCCCGAATTCAAATCTATCTTGCTCTTCAGTAGCGCAAGTTTCGATTTGTATTCGTCGAGCTCGTCATCCAGTCCAGGCATCGTATCACTCAGATTTGCTTCCAGCTTTCTAACAATGGCCTGTGTTTCACGATCATACGTACTCTGGAATTCTCCGAGCTGAGAAACATTCTCCTGATACTGTGCATCGAAGCATTTCTGAATGTCCTCTTCAAATGTACTTGGCAGCTTCTGCTGGCAGAAAGGACATTTTCCCTCAGAGCCGGGAACGAAATGTGTATGGCCTTGACGCACCCAGTCGGTGGCTTTTATTTTTCTTACGAATTTGGCAAAGTCGGTGTTTGCGCTACTGACAACAACCGTAGCCAGCAAATCTTTACCTGGCAATTTTCCATATGTAACAGAGCTGTCTGCTCGCTGAAATTCCGAATAACTTCTGGAATTCGCATCAAACGCCACATCACAAAGCCTCTTTAATTCATCCGGATTGTGATCGGTCGGATTTGTTTCAGCAAGAATAGCCTCTATGAATCCCTTTTTCTGTTTCTTACCTTCGAGGGCTTTATCAAAAGCGGCCCGCTCTCTTGTCGTCCTTTTAAAGCAGTCATCCTGAAAGGTAGTCAGTAACGTGCCAAAGCCACTTTTCTTAGTGCTCCAGTCATCCTGTGCCTTCGTGAAGTCGCCGTTTAATCTATCCTTCTCCGCATATTTCTCGTCGATCTGACTTTGCACGCCCTTGTTGATTTTATTGAAGATGAACACACCTGGAAGGTCTCCATAGCTTGAAAAATTATCCTCAACGAAATCCCGGTTGTATATCAGAAGATCATAGTCGCTCGGGACCCGTCCATCAGCCCATTCAACACTGTCGTTATCACCATTGTTCTCACTGATGGCATACGCTATGGACGACTTCCCAGCACCATTATTTCCGTAAAAAAAATTAATAAAGGAAAGCTTCTCTATCGGCTCATTATGGAAGGTCGCTCTGTTGACCGTGATTTTCGTTATCAGTGAAGGATATTTTTTACTCATATGAAGTCCTCCTGTCGTTACTCCTTTATCTTGCCTTCCCGAACCCATTCATCAACTTCGGAAATTTTAAATTTATAGCGTTTGCCAGCCCTGTAATAAGGCAGTTTGCCTTCTTTAATCCAGGTCCTTACTGTGTCTTGGCTGACACTCAGATGGTCCGCGATGTCTTCCAAGTTCACCCATTTTTCGACGTTCATTTCTTCATATTCTCGGCTCATGTTTTACCTCCGTAGTATTGCGTTCCATGAGTTGAATCTAAAGCAGCCGTATCGTACAGCCGTTATTATTTAGTGCTTCTACTACATCAACTTTCTTTATAGCCCAGTGTGTTTCATCGAGTTCGTTTTTGAAATCAGTACCGCCGATGCCAAACACTTCCTTCTGTTCATTCAGAATTTGCTGGGCGAATTTCCTATATTTGAAAAAGTAGATCCAGATGCCATCTTCCTTCACCTGCACGTCTCGCACTATTCCGAAAAAAGCTCTATGGCGATCATCTGTCCGTGCGAACTGATGGTTTGTGCTCGCGAATATCGCCGGAAAAGTCTTCACGATGTTGATGCATTCTTCTGTGAGATAGGCAAGCTCCCATAGATCATTGGGTGTACATTTGTCGACTGCGATAGCGTGGTCCTTAGGAACTACGAAGTATTTTCCCTTGAACATCTCATCGGCGATCACGAATAGGTTGTAGCAACTCAAATCAAGGTCAACCTGATCTGGCGTATTATCGTCAGCCTCATCCATATCAGAAGGAAGGTAGATTGCAACCTTCTTATGGTCCTCATAATGCTCAACAAAACCGTATTGTTTACCTTTTCCGCCAGACTGCTCCATATGAACTTCAATCGGACGTGGCGTTTCGTTTGAAGGAAGCTGAGGCTGCACCTTTTGAATCTCATTTTTCTCCACAGGCACTAATCCTCCTCGTCCTTTTCGTAATAATTCTCTATATATCCGATCTGCTTACCAGCACCGCCTGATTGCTCAAATTTAAAATTAAAGACTTTCGGCTGGTTGATGGTCTGCTCCATTTTCTGGTTCGCAGATTGTTCATCAGGCTCCGGTATTGCGTCTATAACTTCCGACTCCGGATTGCCTGATCCGTCTGATGCTTTGCCAACTTCATCATTTTCAAAATCAGTCGAATAGCAATATGTAAGCTCGACTTCCCGCGAACTTTTTTCGCCAATAGCAGCTTCATACGGTCGCCCATTATTGCTCTCAGTAGGCGGGCACCATTCAGCATAGGTTTCTTGGCCTATGCTGTTTTTCTTTATGTGGACAATGCAGTAGTGCCAAAGGCCGAGAAGGAATGATTCAAGACATAACGAAGGGGAAGATAAGACTTCCGCTTTTGTAATAGTCGTACCATCCTTATTGGCATATAGCTCAGTACCACTTGGAATTGTTTTATCGGCATCCAACAGTTCAAGGAGTGCTTTTACAAGGTATTCGTCCTTCCTAGTCGCCGAACGCAGTTCCAGATATTTATTTGTAAATGCCGTCATTGCAGCAAGGCATTCTGCGTAATTGTTCTTAATCCTATCGTCAAAAGATTTTTTTGCAGACGCGTCTTTAAAGCGGAAATGTCCCCATCCCCAGTTTTCGCATGATTTGAAAGCGAGAGTCCCATCGCGAAATGATCTTTCATCCAATCTTGATGGATCTGAAATGCTCGGTGTTGCGACTCGCGCTAAAGCGAGAAGTGTTTCCGGCTCAGTGATGCCGCTTTGCTTACCCATGTACATCTCTGCGTGCGAAGGCATCGGATTGCGGGCATCGGATATCAATATGAAGAAGGTCCCGCCGCACAACCTCCAAGTATCTCTGTTTGCCATAGATTGTCCCTCATTTTCAAAAACTCCGACAAAAGCGACAAACCCGACTACGTGAACATCGACAAACCCTACTCCTCAATGGCTCTTGTGGAAATCACAGGAGCCATTTTCAGTCGGTAAAGGCACTTCCGTCGCTGGGGAAATTCTGGTTAACAACCCATAACAAACCCCACTAAAACATTATACCACGGAATAATACGAATCTCAATGAGATCGTATGAACCAGCAATGAACTGACTGTGAATTGTTCCCCTGTGATTGCCCACAAAAAGCCAATCACAGGAGGAAAAATTCATGACAAAAGAATTCAAACGCATCTATGACAAGACCACCCGCACCTGGTACGAGGTCCCGGAGGATCAGTACCGGGATTACGACCGCTGGCGCACCGCACTCAGGAAGCGGATGCAGTACAGAGGCGAATGCTTCTGCCCGCGCAGCAAATGGTGGCTGTGCGACGGCAACTGCCTCGACTGCGAGTTCCACAACAACACAACCATCTCCCTTGACGATCCGCTGCCTGACGGCGAAGGCACTCTCGGCGACTACGTGCCGGACGACGCTCCGCTCATCGAGGAGGTCCTCGCCGATGAGATGATGCTCGCCCAGCTTCTTCATCGTCTGGACGAGCTCATGCCTGAAGCACGCCGCATCGGTGAGCTCCGCGAGGAAGGTCTCTCCGACGAGGCCATCGCCAAGAAGATCGGCATCAAGCGGACGACATTCCTGTCCCGCCTGAAGAAGGCCAAGCAGAAGCTCTGCGAGGAGTTCCCGGACGAAATGCATGAGCAGTTCCCTGACTGGTTCTAAACACACGGCTCCGGCTGCCAGAAATGGCGGTCGGAGCTTTTTTCAGAATTTCTTCCCTCCGTCTTCGTCAAAACGCGTGCCCTGCCTCCAGTGGGAAGTGTAAGGAGCACGGAAAGCTGCTCCAGAAAGGAGGCAGACGCCATGAACAAGACACGCAACAGAAGCCCTGCGGATATGGAGACCATCGCTGTTCTTATCGCGATAAGCCATGTATCCGCAAGACTGGCAAGAAACCTCAGTCTTCTTGCCGCAGATTGTCAACCATTGGAAGGAGGTAAAGAGAATGTCAAAAATGGCAGAAATGGATCAGACCATCAGGGAGCTCCGCGATGCAGCCGCTGCTATTAACTCGGCAGCCGACTGGCTCTACCAGCAGTTCTCCGGCATCACAGAGGAAGCGGAACCCGCTCCCGAGCCAGAAGCACCGCAGGCCGAGCCTGAGAAGAAGGAGCTGAAGCTGGAGGATGTGCGGGCGGTTCTCGCCGAACGGTCGCGTGCCGGGTATACGGCGCAGATCCGTGAGCTGCTCCACAAGTATGGTGCGAGCAAGCTGTCGGCGGTCGATCCGAAGGACTACGAGGCCCTGCTCTACGATGTGGAGGGACTCAATGAATTCTGAAAGACAGCACGCAGTCCTCTCCGCATCAAGCTCCGACAGGTGGATTCACTGCCCGCCGTCCGTCAGGCTCAGCGAGGGCTTCAAGGATGAAGGCAGCAGCTACGCTCTTGAAGGAACCTGCGCCCACGCGCTCGCCGAATACAAGCTCCGCAAGGCGCTCGGCTACCCGGCAGAGGACCCGACCGGGGACCTCGACTACTACAACGAGGAGATGGAGGAAGCCACGGAAGGCTATGTCGCCTACGTGCTGGAGCAGGTCGAGGACGCGAAGCAGACATGCGCCGATCCGGTTGTTCTGGTCGAGCAGCGCGTGGACTTCTCCCGCTGGGTGAAACAGGGCTTCGGCACTGCCGACGCTTTGATCATTGCGGACGGCACGCTCCGGATCATCGATCTGAAGTACGGCTTGGGCGTTGAAGTCTCGGCAGAGCGGAATCCTCAGATGGCCTGCTACAGTCTCGGAGCCTTGGAGCTGTTCGACGACATCTACGACATCGACACGGTCAGTATGACCATCTACCAGCCGAGGCGGCAGAACATCAGCCAGTGGCAGACGCTGAAAGCCGACCTGCTCCACTGGGCCGACGAAACCTTGAAGCCCGCTGCAGAGCAGGCGTGGGACGGCAAGGGAGAATTCTCCTGCGGCCAGTGGTGCCGGTTCTGCAAGGCCAAGACCATCTGCAGGAAACGGGCGGAGGAGAACCTGAAGCTCGCGCAGCACGACTTCAAGCTGCCGCCGGAGCTCACGGACGCGGAGATCGAGGTCATCCTCGGCAAGGTGGACGAGCTGGTCGCGTGGGCGTCGGACATCAAGGAGTACGCGCTCCAGCAGGCGCTCTCCGGCAAGGAGTGGCACGGCTTCAAGCTCGTCGAAGGCCGCTCCATCCGCAAGTACACCGACGAAACCGCCGTCGCCAAGACGGTCGAAGACGCCGGATTCGATCCATTCGAGAGGAAGCTGCTCGGCATCACCGCCATGCAGAAGCTCCTCGGAAAGAACCGATTCAATGAACTCCTGTCAGGCCTCGTCGAGAAGCCGCAGGGCAAACCAACACTCGTCCCGGACTCGGATAAGCGTCCGGCGATGAATACAGCAAAAAACGATTTTATGGAGGTCAAAAATTATGAGTAAGACAACTATGCACAATCCGATGAAGGTTATCACTGGTCCGAACACCCGCTGGTCCTATGCCAACGTGTGGGAGCCGAAGTCCATCAACGGCGGAACTCCCAAGTACAGCGTGAGCCTCATCATCCCGAAGTCCGACACCGTGACGGTCGCCAAGATCAAGGCCGCCATCGATGCCGCCTACAAGGAGGGCGAAGCCAAGCTCAAGGGCAATAGCCGCAGCGTTCCTGCACTCTCCGCGATCAAGACGCCGCTTCGTGACGGCGATGCGGAGCGCCCGGACGACGAGGCCTACCGTAACGCATACTTCGTGAATGCGAACGCTACGACCGCTCCGGGCATTGTGGATGCGGATCTGAATCCGATCATGAGCCGCAGCGAGGTGTACTCCGGCGTGTACGGCAGGGCCAGCATCACCTTCTACGCGTTCAATTCTTCTGGCAACCGCGGCATCGCCTGCGGGCTCAACAACCTGCAGAAGATCCGTGACGGCGAGCCGCTCGGCAGCAAGGCCAGCGCTGAATCCGACTTCGCTGACTTCGCAACCGACGACGACAGCGATTTTCTGAACTAAGGAGGCGGCACCATGAAGGACATTATGGAGATCATCCTCTACATCATCATGGCAGTCGGCGGCATCGCCGGAATCATTCTCCTGCTCTCCATGACGATTCTCGCGATCCGCTCCGGCAAGGAGGAGCAGGCGCGTGAGGCTCGGCAGGAGGAGCGCGACAAGGAGTACCACGAGCGCCGCATGAAGGAGCTCGAAGCGCACCGCGACTGACCGGCAAAACCATCCAGCTATTGGCGGGCGGCAGGGACTTATCTCTCTGCCGCTTTATTCGTGAATTGAGGTGAATACATTTTGGAAGAAGTATGGAAAGACATACCGGGATATGAAGGCCGATATCAGGCCAGCACGGAAGGTCGAATCCGCAGTCTTGATAGAAATGCTCGCGGCGTATGCCATTTTACCGGAGAGCCATTCTGTCGGACTGTTAGAGGAAGGATTCTCAGACCCGGTAAATACTGCAAGGCAGGACATCTGTCTGTGGTTCTCGGTCATGGCACTGCGGGAAAGCCAGTGCATCAACTTATCATGCTTACCTTCGTTGGCCCTCCTCCCGAAGGCATGGAAGTACTGCATCGAAACGGTGATCCTACAGATAACCGATTGGAGAATCTACATTATGGAACGCGAACTGAAAACATCCTTGACGTTTATCGACAAGGCAGCAAATGGAGAAAGCTCTCGGTTGATGACGTTCAAGCTATACGATTCGGTTTCTACTGTGGAATCAAAGGAGTTGAACTCGCGGCAATGTACAACGTAACGCCGTCAATCATCAGCGCAATAAAGACAGGGAGGATTTTTGCATGGCTAAAATGAACAGCTTGTCCTTGGATCTGGAGACGTTCAGCGACGTCGATCTTGGCAAATGCGGCGTCTACAAGTACTCCGAATCGCCCGCCTTCGAGATTCTCCTGTTCGGCTACAGCGTGGACGGAGGTCCGGTGAAAGTCGTCGACCTTGCCTGCGGTGAAAAGATCCCGGAGGACATCCTCGACGCGCTGACCGATGACACGGTTCTCAAATGGGCATTTAACGCAAACTTCGAACGCGTCTGCCTGTCACGCTACCTGCGGGACATGGGGCGGAGCCTTGACCCGTTCCATGACAATCATCCTCTGTCGACGGAGCCCGCGCGGTTCCTGAATCCGGAGGGCTGGCGCTGCTCGATGGTCTGGGCGGCGACAATGGGACTCCCGCTCAGCCTGAAGGGCGTCGGCGCTGTCCTGAACCTCGCTGATCAGAAGATGGACGAGGGCAAGGCGCTCATCCGATACTTCTCCGTTCCCTGCGCACCCACGAAGGCGAACGGCGGCAGGACCCGGAACCTGCCATCTGACGATCCTGTCAAATGGGCGACGTTCAAGAAGTACAACCAGCGCGACGTCGAGGTCGAAATGTCCATCCAGCGGAAGCTCCGGAACTTCCCGGTGCCGGACTTCGTGTGGGACGAGTACCACATCGACCAGGAAATCAACGACCGCGGCGTCCGCATTGACATGGATCTCGTGGAGAAGGCCATCGACATGGACACCCGCTCTCGCGGCGAACTTACCGAGAAGATGCAGGCGCTCACGAATCTGGAGAATCCGAACAGCGTCCAGCAGATGAAGCAATGGCTCTCCGACAACGGCATGGAGGTCGACAGCCTCGGCAAAAAGGCAGTCGCCGCACTCCTCAAAACCGCACCACCTGAGCTGGCGGAGGTGCTGGAGCTCCGGCAGCAGCTCGCGAAATCCAGTGTGAAGAAATACCAGACGATGCAGCGGGCAGTATGCGACGACAGCCGTGCAAGAGGCATGTTCATGTTCTACGGCGCGAACCGCACCGGGCGCTGGGCCGGTCGTCTCATCCAGCTGCAGAATCTGCCGCAGAACCATCTGCCTGACCTGGATGCCGCGCGGGCGCTCGTGAAGTCCGGCGACTACGAGGCCGTGAAGATGATCTACGAGGATGTCCCCGACACGCTCTCCCAGCTTATCCGCACCGCCTTCATCCCGAAGGACGGCTGCCGGTTCTACGTGGCGGACTTCTCCGCCATCGAAGCCCGCGTCATCGCATGGTACGCAGGCGAACAATGGAAATCCGACGCATTCTCAAACGGCGAGGACATCTACTGCAGCACAGCAAGCCGCATGTTCCACAAGCCGGTCGTTAAACACGGCATAAACGGCGAGCTTCGCGCCAAAGGCAAGATCGCGGAGCTGGCGTGCGGCTACGGCGGCTCTACCGGCGCTTTGAAGGCGATGGGCGCACTCGAAATGGGTCTCAAGGAGGATGAGCTTCCGGATATCGTCTCCTCGTGGCGGGACGCGAACCAGCAGATCGTGAAGTTCTGGTGGGACGTCGACAAGGCCGTCATGCAGGCGGTGAAGAACCATAAGACGACTCATCTTGGCAAGCTTACCTTCTTCTGGCAGGCGGGCATGCTGTTCATCACCCTGCCCTCCGGACGGAATCTCGCGTATGTGAAGCCGAAGGTCGGCATGAACCGTTTCGGCGGCGAGTGCATCACCTACGAGGGCGTGGGCGGCACGAAGAAATGGGAGCGGCTCGAATCGTACGGCCCGAAGTTCGTTGAGAACATCGTGCAGGCAACCTCCCGCGACATTCTCTGCAATTCGATGAAGACGCTCCGCTGTTGCGCTATCTGCATGCATATCCATGACGAGCTTGTCATCGAAGCCGATCCGCGTGTTTCGCTTGCCGCCTTGTGCGAGCAGATGGGCCGCGTCCCTGCGTGGGCGGATGGTCTGGTGCTCCGCGCGGACGGGTACGTCTGCGATTTCTATAAGAAAGACTGAACGGGTTTCGTCAAAAGCGGTCTGTCTCCTCCAGTGGGAAGTAGAGGCAGGCCGCTTTTCCTATTGCCTGCTGGAAAGGAGGATACCGGTTTGGATTACAGGAATTTTGAGGGCTATCCGGACCCGACATGCTACGAGGCGCTGAGCCTCATCGAACTCGAGGAGAAGAAGGCGCTCCGCGCTTTCCGTCCCATCATCTACGTCTGCTCGCCGTATGCGGGAGACATTCAGAGGAACGTTGCGAACGCGCGGCGCTACTGCCGGTTTGCAGTCGAACAGGGATACATCCCGATCGCGCCGCATCTGCTGTTCCCGCAGTTCCTTGACGACAGCGACGAACGGGAGCGCGAGCTCGGACTCTTCTTCGGAAACGCGCTCATGAGCAAGTGCGCCGAGGTCTGGGTGTTCGGAGACAGGATCTCGAACGGCATGGCAGCGGAAATACGAAGAGCCCGCTGGAAGGGCTACCGGCTGCGCTATTTCACAGAGGATTTGAAGGAGGTCTAACACTTATGCATGCAATCGAAGAAAACCAGCGGACACTCTACGACGGAACCAGAATCACCACATACAGCCGAACGATCGACAGTGCGAACGTGCTTGAGGCCGAGGCCGGGACAACCGGATACATGGGCGGCGACACCGGTCACGGCGGACGCACCTATTTCCGCGTCACGGATCTCGGAGGCACGGACATCCGCGTGAACCCGATCCAGGACCGCTACGGGAACGGCGGCTTCGAGGTTACCCTCGGCGGCGACTGCGAGCTCTCCACCATGATCACGGCGCTCAAGTTCATCACGCAGGTGCTGGAGGAGGAATCGAAGGAGGTGTACGACTGATGTTCACCATCTACACGTCCGACGCCTACCAGCAGGAATCCAACTGCGTCTACCCGCACCCGGTCCAGGTCACCGACGAGGCGAGCTTCAAGAGAGCCGTCTCGTACGACCACGTGTGCGCCAAATACAGGAACAACTACCGCGGCAACCAGAACTTCATCTCCTCGGACTGCCTTCCCGTCGACTGTGACAACGACCACTCGGACGACCCGGCTGACTGGAAGACGCCCGCGGACATCCGGAAGGCGCTGCCCGGCGTCTTCTTCGCCGTCCACTACAGCCGCCACAACAATCGTCCCAAGGACGGGAAGTCGGCAAGACCGCGGTTCCACCTGTTCTTCCAGATCGACTCGATGACAGACTACGAGGCTTACGCCGCATTGAAGCAGCTCCTGCACGAGATCTTCCCGTACCTGGATGCGAACGCGCTCGACGCGGCGCGCTTCCTCTATGGGACCCGCGACCCCAAGGTCGAGTTCCATCCGGGCGGCAAGACGCTCACGGACTTCCTCTACGGGGACGAGTTCGACAAGGATATGCCGGGAGGCTACGAAAGCCAAACGACCATTCCGGAGGGCAGCCGCAACACGACCATGTTCCGGTGGGCAGTACGCTCCATGAAACGCTATGGGGATACAGAAGAATCCAAGAACGCGTATTTCATGCAGGCGGAGAAATGCCAACCGCCGCTCTCCACGGACGAGCTGAACCACATCTGGAAAAGCGCACAGAAATACTATGCGAAGATCGCAAGCCAGCCCGGCTACGTGAGCCCGCAGGAGTACAACAATCCGAATCCCGGCTGGGACGAGCCGCTGCCGTTCTCACGGTACACGATGGCACCCTTCCCGGTCGACGCGCTTCCGGAGCCCATCGCCGACTATGTGAAGGCCGTCGCGGAAAGCACGCAGACCAGCGTCGACATGGCAGGCTCGATTGCAATCAGTGTCCTGTCGACCTGTCTTCAAAAGAAGTACCGGATTCAGGGCAAGTCCGACTGGGTGGAGCCGCTCAACACCTACGTGATCGTCATCGCACCGCCATCTGAAAGGAAGTCGTCTGTATTGCATCTGATGCTGCAGCCGGTCAACGACTACGAGGTCGAATACAACAAGACCAACGCCGCTGCAGTCGAAGCGGGACGCATGCAGAAGCGCGTCCTGGAACGCAGGCAGAAGGCCCTCGAGGAGAAGGTCGCCAAAGGCAACGCCGACCCGGAGGAGCTGGAGCGCATCGCACAGGAGGTCGCCGACTTCGAGGAGGTGAATCCGCTGCAACTCTATGTGGATGACATTACGACCGAGAAGCTCGTTTCCGTCATCGCCAGCAACCACGGACACGCCTCGCTGATCTCCAGCGAGGGCGGCATCTTCGACACGCTCTCCGGCATCTACACGCGGAACGTGAACATCGACGTCATGCTCAAGGGCTACTCCGGCGACACGATCCGCGTCGACCGTATCGGCAGGGACAGTGAAAGCATCATGGACCCGGCGCTCACCATCCTCCTGATGGCGCAGCCGAACGTCGTCTCCGCGGTCCTCAGCAACACAACCTTCCGCGGACGAGGTCTCACCGCGAGGTTCCTCTACAGCATGCCTGTTTCCAGTGTGGGAAGCAGGCGCTACCGGAGCGAGGCCGTGACCGACGGCATCTACCGCGCCTATGAGCGTCTGGTGGTGAACCTGCTGGACGACGAATACCCGGAGAGACCGCAGACCATCACGCTCAGCCCGGAAGCCGACCGCGAGCTTGAAGCCTTCGCCAACTGGCTGGAGCCCAAGCTCACGACCGACTATGCGGAGATGGCCGACTGGGCTGGAAAGCTCGTCGGCAACGTGCTGCGCATCGCCGGGCTCCTCTGCCGGGCAGCCACCTACCAGAGCCACGACTTCCTCGATGTCCACAGCGCACTTACCGTATCGGGCGAGACCATGCAGAACGCGATCCGGCTTGGCAGGTACTTCCTGAACCACGCGCAGGCCGCCTACTCCGTTCTCCCCGAGGACGCGATGTACAAGAACGCCGACATGATCCTCCAGAAGCTCAGGGAGCGGAGCATCGACCACTTCGACCGGCGTGATGCCATGCGCATGTGCCGGACGTTCAAGACCGTGGAGAGCATCCAGCCGGTGCTGGACTTCCTTGAGGACTACGGGTACATCGCGCAGAAGCCTCAGAAGTATTCAGGCACGGGCAGACCGCCGCTTCCGAAGTACGCCGTCAATCCGAAGTTCTATGAGAAGTAGGACTTTTGTCATTCCGTCCTATGCCTGTCCTGCCCTTCAGGACAGTTCTTGGGACAGGAAAACATCAGGAAATACAAGGGTTTCAGGGTTCTGTCCCTTTTGTCCGAACCCCTATAAAAAGCCAAAAAGAATTATTTATTTATTCTCAATTCTTCTACTAAACCATTTTTGTTTACGGATTAAGGGACAAAAGCGACAGAAGGGACAAAACCTTAGAAACGTTGAAAACACGGAGGTTTCAGCACCATGAAAGACAGAGAACAAAACTTAGGCCATGACGGACAGCCGGACAAAAGCTATCTCGCCCGCTGCCAGAAAACACTGCGCAGCTGGAACGCACCGCTCTCCGGATGGCAATGCCACGAAATCTACGATGTCCGCGAGGACGACTGGGACGCGCCTCTCCACGTCTGCGAGCTGTGCGGCTGCACCAAGGTCCGCTACGTGCATGTCATGACGCACCCGGACTACTTTGAGGACGTATCCGTCGGCTGCATATGCACCGGAGTCATGGAAGGCGACATCCTCGCCGCCAAGGAACGCGAACGCCAGATGCGCAACCGCTCCAAGCGGAAACGCAGCTTCCCGAAACGCAAATGGACACAGACTCCAAACGGCTGGAGCATCACCTACCACGGCGAGCAGATCCTCATCGGACACAGCCGCCACAACCCGGAGCGCCTCGGCGTGAAATGCCGCGGACAATGCGTCTGGACCTACAAGGGCAAGCCGATCACGAACTTCCTCTCCGCAGCCTACGCCGCATTCAACCTGGTCGACCCGGTACCGGAGGTCGCCCGAGTCCGAGACAGGATGCTGTCTGAGGACGAGGGTGTGCCGACACAGGATTTGAGGAGGTGAAGCCATGAAAAGCGAAAAGCAGATCGAAGCAGCCCTCGCCAGTGAGGTGAAGCGGCATGGCGGCATCGCACCGAAGTTCGTCTCACCCGGCTTCGACGGGATGCCGGACCGGATCATCCTGCTGCCCGGCGCACGCATCGCCTTCGCAGAGCTCAAGGCACCCGGAAAGAAGCCAAGAAGACTGCAATATGCACGGCACCGACTCCTGCGGAAACTCGGATTCCGCGTCTATGTCATCGACAATCCAGAACAGATCGGAGGTGTGATAGATGAAATTGAAAATAGTCTGTGATTGGTGCGGACGTGAATTCTTCCGAGATTCAGCCCAGCTTAAAGGCAAGAAGCACCACTTCTGCAGCAGACAATGCCTCGCGGATTTCAGCAGCAAAGCGAAGAACCCAGACGGCTATGCCAGCCTCAAGGACTTCACTAACATAAGCCAGCACATAACAAAGCTAAACGAGGAACTCAACCCGGATCGTATGACGCCTGAGACCAAGGAGAAACTCAGAGAATCCCGCCTCGGAAAAGGCAGATGCGACGGTTATTCCAAAATCCATGGACTCGCCGCACATCGCGTCGTAGCTGAACAGATGCTTGGAAGGTCATTGATGCCCGGAGAAGTCGTACACCATCGTGACGGAAACCGATACAACAATTCTCCCGAGAATCTGGTCGTTTTTCCGTCGCAAAGTGCACACGCTCACCACCACAGCGAATTGAGATGGTTCATCAAGCAGATAAAAGAAATGGAGGCCGAAGAAAATGCAAAAACTAAGTGACCTTCATTCCTACCAGAAATACTGCGTCTCCTATATCGAGACTCACAACACAGCTGCCATCTTCCTTGATTGCGGTCTTGGGAAAACCATCATCACGCTGACTGCTGCCGTCGACCTTCTGTTTGACAGCTTCGAGGTCAGCCGGATTCTCGTAGTCGCGCCTCTTCGAGTGGCCCGCGACACCTGGCCCGCTGAAATCAGGAAATGGGAGCACCTCTCCGGTCTCACCTACGCCGTTGCAGTCGGAACCGCACGGGAACGCAAGGCGGCACTCATGCAACAGGCGGATATTACGATCATCAACCGGGAGAACCTTGGATGGCTGATCGACGACTCCGGCATTCCCTTCACCTACGACATGGTGGTATTGGACGAGCTCTCCTCCTTCAAGAACCACAAGTCAAAGCGGTTCCGAGCCCTGATGAAGGTCAGGCCCAAGGTGAAGCGGATCATCGGCCTCACCGGCACGCCATCAAGCAACGGATTGATGGATCTGTGGGCGGAGTTCAAGGTGCTGGACAAGGGAGAACGTCTCGGACGCTTCATCACCCAGTACCGGACGGCCTACTTCATGCCCGACAAGCGCAACGGCGAGATCATCTACTCCTACAAGCCGCTGCCGTATGCAGAGGACGCGATCTACCGGAAAATCTCGGATATCACGATTTCCATGAAGTCGACCGATCATCTGAAGATGCCGGAGCTCATCTCCACGCAGTACGAGGTGCAGCTGTCCGCCGAGGAGCGCAAACGGTACGAGGAGCTGAAGAACGATCTGGTGCTGGAACTTCACGGCGACGAGATCACCGCCGCTAACGCCGCGTCCTTGACCGGGAAGCTCTCCCAGCTTGCCAACGGCGCGATCTACTCCGACGACGGGAAGGTCATCGAATTCCATGACCGGAAGCTCGACGCCTTGGAGGACATCATCGAAGCTGCAAACGGGAAGCCGCTGCTGGTCGCTTACTGGTTCCGGCACGATCTGGAGAGAATCCGCAGGCGGTTCGACGTGCGGGAGATCAAGACGTCGCAGGACATCGATGACTGGAATGCAGGCAATATTCCTGTAGCAGTCATCCACCCTGCCTCCGCCGGTCACGGGCTGAACCTGCAGTCCGGCGGATCGACGCTTGTCTGGTTCGGCCTCACATGGTCATTGGAGCTCTACCAGCAGACGAACGCGCGGCTCTGGCGGCAAGGCCAGAAAAGCCGAACCGTCGTCATCCAGCACATCGTCACGGCGGACACCATCGACGGGCAGATCCTCAACGCCTTGAAGCGCAAGGACAAGACGCAGTCCGCACTCATCAATGCTGTGAAGGCGGTGATGCGATGAACGACCCCTACGAGAATCTCGCCAATGCCGTCATCCTGCAGGCTGTCCGCGACTACCGGACAGCCCTGAAGGCCCTGCGCATGAACCCGCGGAACAAGTCCGCGCAGACTGAGAAGGAATCCATCGAACGATTCTTCAGGTCCCAGTGGTATCAGGCGCTGACGACGGTTGACGGCGAGATGCTGATAAGAAAGCTCAACGAGGAGGTGATGAGATGACTCCGAAGCAATATCTGAATCAGGCAAAGCACCTGGATGCGCTGATCCACTCGCGGCTCCGGGAGATCGACTACTGGAGGGACATGTCTACCAGCGTCAGCGGCATGCGCTACGACGGCATGCCGAGGAACCCGAACACGCCAAGCGACGCGCACTTCGTCACCTGCCTCCACAAGATCGACGAGATACAGGCCGACGTTGAGAAGAAGGTGGCGCAGCTCATTACGCTGCGGGACGAGATCAACGCGCGGATCGACCTTCTTGCTGATCCCGAGGAGCAGCTGGTTCTCCGCTACCGGTACATCGACAACTGCACATGGGAGGAGATCGCCAGCATGCTGAACGTCAGCCTCCGCACGGTTCACCGCATCCACGGATCGGCTCTCCAGAACTTCACGATGCCGGATTAGAAAAGTTGGCACGGTTTGGCACACTTTGGCACAGAATGGCAGACGACTCCTGTGTTATCCTTACAATAGCGAAAACCATAAGAAGAACCAGAAGCCTCGACGGGAGCGATCCTGCCGGGGCTTTTCTGTTGCCCGGAAAGGAGGCAGCGCCTATGCCAATGAAACCGAAGCGGCCCTGCCGCTATCCCGGATGCCCGAACCTCTGCGAGGACGGCGAGCAGTACTGCCCGGAGCACAAGGCCCTGATGAAGAAGCACTACGAGACGTTCACGCGCGGCTACTCGACCGGCAAGCGCTACGGCAGGCATTGGAAACGAATCCGCGATCGCTACGTCCACAAGCATCCCTTGTGCGAGATGTGCTTGAAGCAGGGACGCTACGTTGCGGTCGAAGAGGTCCACCACATCGTTCCCTTGTCGGAAGGCGGCACGAACGACGAGAGCAATCTCATGAGCCTCTGCAGGAGCTGCCACGAGAAGATCCACAGAGAGCGCGGGGACAGAGGAATGAAGCACGACCGGTAGGGGCGGTCGGAATCTCTACGAGGCGGTCTCCCGGAAAACGGCGCGGGGTCTTCTGTGCAAAAAAAGCGAAATCAAACGGGTAATAACCCAGTCCTTATATCTATTACGCGCGTGTGCGTATGAAAGGCGGTGACGAAATGCCGACAAAATCGAATAACACAGGCGGTCGCGGCGGCAGACGTCCCGGCGCTGGCCGGAAGAAAACCGCCGTCAAGGAGAAGTTTGAAGCCGGGAATCCGGGCGGCAGAAAGCTCGAAGTCCTGGACATTCCGGACACCGAGGGCGAGGACATGCCGGAACCGCACGAGTTCCTATCGGCGCGTCAGCATGACGGCTCCACTCTGGAGGCCGCTGACATCTACCGCGAGACCTGGGAATGGCTCGACAAGCTCGGCGTCGCGAAAGCCGTATCGCCGCAGCTGCTGGAACGCTATGCGATGTGCTCGGCGCGCTGGATTCAGTGCGAGGAAATGACGACCAAGCTCGGATATTTGAGCAAGCATCCGACGACCGGAAAGCCGATCCCGTCGCCGTTCATCAATATCGGCATCAACTACATGAATCAGGCGAACCGCCTGTGGGACGAGATCTTCCAGATCGTGAAGGAGAACTGCTCCACCGAGTATGGCGGCGCGAATCCGCAGGACGACGTGATGGAGAGACTGCTTCGTGCCAGAAAGGGAATGTAAATGAACACACAAAGACTTGAACAGGTACCGATTGACAATCTGGTGCCATATGCCCGGAACGCCCGGACACATAGTAAAGAACAGATCGCGCAGCTCCGCTCCTCCCTCCGGGAGTTCGGATTCGTAAGCCCTGCGGTCATCGATCAGGATTACAACATCCTCGTCGGCCACGGACGGATTGCTGCTGCCCGTGAGGAAGGATACAAGACCGTCCCGTGCGTCTTCGCCGAAGATCTGACCGACACGCAGAAACGCGCCTACATACTCGCCGACAACCAGCTCGCGCTGAACGCCGGATGGGACGAGGAAATGCTGTCCGTCGAATTAGCTGACCTGCAAGAGAACGCGTTCGACCTCTCCCTGCTCGGTTTCGACGACAAGGAGCTGGAGAAGCTGCTCGGCAGCGATACAGAGGCTGAGGAGGACGATTTCGATGTTGATGCGGAACTGGAAAAGCCGTGCTTCTCAAAACCAGGCGACCTCTGGCATATCGGGAAGCATACGGTCGTCTGCGGAGACTCCACCGACCCGGAAACATTCGCGAAGCTGCTCGGCGACAAGAAGGTCAACCTCGTCTGCACCGACGCGCCGTACTTCGTCAACCTGGAGAATGCGTCCGGGAAGATTGCCAACGACGACCTCAAGGGAACGCAGGCTTATGACTTCCTGATGAAATGTTTCTCTAATTTCAAGAACGCTATGGCGGACGACGCTTCGATTTACGAGTTCTATGCGACCATGCAGGCGCGCGTGTTCTACGACGCCTTCGAGGACGCCGGATTCAAGGTCGGAGCCGGACTCATCTGGAAGAAGCCGCGCGCTCCGCTCATGCGCACCGACTGGAAGTTCAACATGGAGCCGATCATCTTCGGCTGGCGCAAGGACGGCAAGCACAAATGGTACGGCGACCAGAAGCAGAAAGCCGTATTCGAATTCGACGGCGTGAAGAACTCCAAAGAGGACGGCTTCGGACACCCTTCCAGCAAGCCCGTGCCGCTCATCGCCTACCTCATCGAACAGAGCACCGCGACAAACGGACTCGTGCTTGACGGGTTCCTCGGCTCCGCCTCAACGCTCATCGCCTGCGACCAGATCGGACGCATATGCTATGGCGTGGAGCTTGAACCCAAATATGTAGATGTAGCCGTCGTCCGTTACCTGCATTCACATAATGAAGATTCAAGCGATGTGAAGCTCGTCCGTGACGGGAAGGAATACACATACGAACAGGCGCTTGAAATGATGGAGGCTGTTGATGAGTAATGTGAAATACAACTTCTCGGATGATGGAACTACAGCTTATGGCGAATTGCCCAGCGGCGAAGTCTTTGTCCTCGACGCAGACATGCTTGCAGCAATCAATGGCATCAATTTCTATATAGGAAGCAAAGGACCACACTCTTCCGGTTTCTACGTAATTGACTGCAACGGACGCGCTCTCCACGATTACTTGTTCGAACATAGAGATGGATTTGAAATTGATCACATCAATCTTGATACGCTCGATAATCGCAGATGCAACATCCGATATTGCACCCACCAACAGAATCAGATGAATCAACCGCTCCAGAAAAACAACACATCTGGAGTAAGCGGAGTCAGCTATTATCCTTCGCGGCACTAGTTCCGTGCAAGGATCAAAGTCAATCAGCATGAGATTCATCTGGGCTATTACGACACCTTCGAAGATGCCGTCATGGCAAGGAATGTCGGAATGCTCTGTATGTTCGGGCAATATGGCCGTTATAACGATGTCGGGAGAACCCCAGAATGGATTAAAAACAATGTTGCAGATAGATGTGCGCGCTTTGAGGAGTTATCTCAGAGTAGCGCATTTTTTGATTTCTGGAGAGTCGACGAAGTCTGATTCCTTTGTGTACTAAGCACAGTTTCATGCCCTGATAATCGGCTTATTTTCTACCGGAGAAATATCGCAGATTCGCTTGCTATTACAGGCCTTCAGAGTGATGTATAGACATGCCGAAAGGCACAGGGCCTTCCGGACAAACGCATACCAAGGAGGTAAACACAATGCGAATCAACTACAACGCGACCGGAGCACAGAGGAAGGAGCTGGTCAAGGTCATCTCCGACACCACCGGAGCCAAGGCCACCTACATGAAGATGCCAACCTGCAACTACGAGATCGACTACTTCACCGTCACCAAGGACGGCGCACTTGAATTCGACGACATGGCGGATTCCGAGGAGGTCGAGAAGGTCCTCGAGGCCATCGCCGCCGCGGGATTCGAGCCGGAGCCGCAGGAAGCAGCTGAACCGGAAGCTGAAGAATCTGCCGACGAACCGGAGGAAGACGCCAAGGAAGCACCGGAAACCGAAGAGACGGGCCTGACGGTCGAGCTTCCGCTCGACAAGGTCGCGGTTGGAACGCTGACCAATATCCTCGAAGCCAAGGGAACGCTCATCAAGAAGGCGCTCGGGATCGACGACCTGCGGTTTGAAATCAAAGACGACAAGATCGGCTTCCCATGGTTCCCGGAACTGCCGGAGCCAGACGAAACCAGAACCTACACGATGTTCATCGCCCAGCTCTGCAAGCTCTCCAAGGAACTGAAACGCGCGAGCTCGACCGAGACGCCGGTCACCAACGAGAAGTACGCATTCCGCTGCTTCCTGCTCCGCCTCGGATTCATCGGCAGCGAATACAAGCAGGAACGCAAGATCCTGCTCCAGAACCTCGAGGGCAACTCAAGCTGGAAGAACGGCGCTCCCAAAAAGGAAGCTACGGATACCGATGAGGTGCAGGCATGAGGATAATCAAACCAGAACAGCTCGAGAAGCTCAAGGAAAGCTACCCGAACGGCACGCGCGTGGAGCTTGTCCGCATGGACGACATTCAGTCACCGCCGATAGGAACGAAAGGCACGGTTTACGGCATCGACGACACCGGAAGCCTGCTGGTCCACTGGGACAACGGCAGCGGCCTCAACGTGATCTACGGCGAGGACATCGTGCGGAAGGTGGTGGACTGACATGGATGAAAAGGTACGCGAACAGATCATGTCCATACGAGATTCCGGCAAGGTCAATATGCTCTCGGTGCTTGAGGTTCAGCGGCTGGCGTTCGATTCCGAATACTACGAATTAGTCGTCTACATTGAGGATCACCGCCGCGAATACGTGCATTTCATCATGACCGGCGAAACGCAGGATTCCTGATTTTCAGACACAGATATTTATCAGTTTATCTGGCCGAATTGACTTGCTATATACCCTCGAAAGAGTGATGTATATACATGCCGAAAGGCACAGAAAACAAGCGAAAATCAGGAGGAACGCACGATGGAAAAGAACACCTACTTCGAACACATGAGAAACACGGCGATCGCCTACAACGAGGCGCAGGCCATCCGCGAAAAGGAACGCGACGCCATGATCGCCGCTGATAACTGGGACGGCGTCAAGGCCTTTGACAGGCGCGAAAAGGAGGAATTCCCGTATCCATTCACTGCCGGGCAGAACAAGGCACTGGTCCTCTACGACCGGAACCTGCGGAACGGCGCGGACGCCTTCGAGGCCGACGACCTGCCTTGGGATTACGAGCTGGCCGACTTCGTTGAAACGCTCCGCAAGGCGGGCATCACCGCGATTGTGGTAACCGACCAGAGCACCGGCCTGATGGACGGCATCTACGGACTGACGGCACTCGGCTGCCGGATGAACGGACTCAAGACCGTCACCAGAGCCGACGACCACCGCTTCGGAAGCAAGGAGCCGGAACGCAAGAACGGCATCGAATTCCTGATCAGCGAGGAGGCTTAACCATGTGGACAAACGGCAGCTTATTGATTGACGGCACAGTCGTTAAATACTGGGTGAAGCACTACCCGAAGCCTTCCGAGGATTACGGAATCGACGGCGGACGCATTTCCAAGATGGAGCTGCGTGTGAGTGGCAAGGTCACACTCAACTACGACCGCGGCTGGGACATTGAGCCCGAGGACGAGGCAAGCCAGCTCGCCTACGCAGTTTTGATAAAGGAGTACAACTAAGCATCAACCTGAATTTGAATATTCCGAAAGCAGAGCCTGAGAACGGCTCTTGCTCTCGTACTGATAGAAGCCGCAGCAATGCGGTTATTTTTATGCCATCGGGAAGGAGGAATGCTCCGTGGCGGTACGGAAACTGAAACATTACAAGGTCACACGGTTCATGGAGAAAACCTCCCATTACGACGAGAATCTCGCCGACTACGCCTGCCTCTTCATCGAGCAGCTCTGCCATACCAAAGGCACGTGGGCCGGAAAGCCGTTTGAGCTGATCGACTGGCAGGAGCAGATTGTCCGCGACCTGTTTGGCGTGATAAAGGAAAACGGATACCGGCAGTTCAATACCGCCTACGTGGAGATCCCAAAGAAGCAAGGCAAATCGGAGCTTGCCGCGGCCATTGCGCTGCTGCTCACCTGCGGCGACGGCGAGGAACGCGCCGAGGTCTATGGCTGCGCGGCTGACCGGAATCAGGCCAAGATCGTCTTTGACGTGGCGGTCGACATGGTTCGGTTCTGCCCGGCGCTTTCAAAACGCGTGAAGATTCTCGAATCGCAGAAGCGGCTCGAATACCTGCCGACGCACAGCTTCTACCAGGTCTTGTCTGCCGATGTAGCGAACAAGCATGGATTCAACACGCACGGCGTGATCTTCGACGAACTGCACACACAACCGAACCGGAAGCTCTTCGACGTCATGACGAAAGGCTCCGGCGATGCGCGGATGCAGCCACTGTTCTTTCTGATCACCACCGCCGGGAACGACACGCAGTCGATCTGCTACGAGCAGCATCAGAAGGCGCTCGACATCATGAACGGCAGAAAGCATGACCCGACCTTCTACCCGGTCATCTTCGGCGCGGACGAATCAGAGGACTGGACCGACCCGAAGGTCTGGAAGAAAGCGAATCCATCGCTCGACATCACGGTCGGCATCGACAAGGTGAAAGCCGCCTGCGAGTCGGCGAAGCAGAATCCAGGCGAAGAGAACGCCTTCCGACAGCTGAGACTCAACCAGTGGGTGAAGCAGTCGGTCAGGTGGATGCCGATGGACAAGTGGGACGCCTGCGCCTTCCCGGTCAATGAGGACGACCTCGAGGGCCGCGTCTGCTACGGCGGTTTGGACTTGTCCAGTACTACCGACATCACAGCTTTCGTGCTCGTCTTCCCGCCGCTTGACGAGAATGACAAATATGTGGTTCTCCCGTACTTCTGGGTGCCGGAGGACACATTAGATTTGCGCGTACGGCGCGACCACGTCCCCTACGACCTCTGGCAGAAACAGGGCGTGCTCGAAACCACCGAAGGCAATGTGATCCATTACGGCTACATCGAGAAGTTCATCGAAAACCTCGGCGAACGGTTCAATATTCGGGAGATAGCCTTTGACCGCTGGGGAGCCGTCCAGATGGTGCAGAACCTTGAAGGCATGGGCTTCACCGTCGTTCCCTTCGGACAAGGCTTCAAAGACATGAGCCCGCCGACCAAAGAACTGATGAAGCTCGTGCTGGAAAAGCGCATCGCGCACGGCGGACATCCGGTGCTCCGCTGGATGATGGACAACATCTTCATCCGCACCGACCCGGCAGGCAACATCAAAGCCGACAAGGAGAAATCCACCGAGAAGATCGACGGCGCAATCGCCACGATCATGGCGCTTGACCGTGCGATCCGTATGGGCAATGACAATGCTGCTTCTGTCTATGACAGCCGCGGCATTCTTTTTATCTAAACGAGGACAAATGAATGATCCTGATAGCAATCACGGGCTTCCTGCTGCTGCGGGAGGCCCTTAATCAAATGGAGGTGTGGCAATGAGCATATTCAACAGATGGTTTCGAGGGCGCGACGCTCCCAAAGACAGCACCGCCGGAAGCAGCTACCACTTCTTCTTCGGAGGAACGACAAGCGGCAAAGCCGTGACGGAGCGATCCGCCATGCAGATGACGGCGGTCTACTCCTGCGTACGAATTCTCTCGGAGGCTATCGCAGGCCTGCCGCTTCACCTTTACAGATACGCGGAAAACGGATCGAAAAAGAAAGCCGTCGACCATCCGCTATACGAGCTGCTGCACGATGAGCCGAATCCCGAAATGACGAGCTTCGTGTTCCGGGAAACACTCATGACACACCTGCTCCTGTGGGGCAACGCCTACGCGCAGATCATCCGCAACGGCAAAGGCGACGTCGTGGCGCTTTACCCGCTGATGCCGAACCGCATGACGGTCGACCGTGACGAAAACGGGCAGCTCTACTACGAATACCAGACCTCGACCGACGAGGCGCACACGATGAAAGGTTCCGTTGTGAGGCTTTCGCCTCTCGACGTGCTTCACATTCCCGGTCTGGGTTTCGACGGGCTCGTGGGTTATTCGCCTATCGCGATGGCCAAGAACAGCATCGGCATGGCGATCGCCTGCGAGGAGTACGGCGCGAAGTTCTTCGCAAACGGCGCAACGCCCGGAGGCATACTCGAGCATCCCGGCGTGGTGAAAGATCCGGAACGCGTCCGCGAAAGCTGGAACTCGGCCTTCGGAGGATCCGCCAACTCCAACAAGGTGGCGGTTCTCGAGGAAGGCATGAAATACACGCCGATCTCCATTTCACCGGAGCAGGCGCAGTTCCTTGAGACACGCAAGTTCCAGATCGACGAAATAGCCCGCATCTTCCGGATACCGCCGCACATGATCGGCGATCTGGAGAAAAGCTCGTTCAGCAATATTGAACAGCAGTCATTGGAATTCGTAAAGTACACGCTCGACCCGTGGGTGAGCCGCTGGGAACAGTCCATGCGCAGAGCACTGCTCCGTCCAGAGGAGAAGAAGGAATACTTCTTCAAGTTCAACGTCGACGGGCTGCTTCGCGGCGACTACGAAAGCCGCATGAACGGCTACGCCACAGCCCGCCAGAACGGATGGATGTCGGCGAACGATATCCGCGAGCTTGAGAACCTCGACAGAATCCCGGAAGAAAAAGGCGGCGACCTTTACCTCATCAACGGCAACATGACAAAGCTCGAGGACGCGGGAATCTTCGCAGCCTCAGCATCAACACAGGGAACGGAGGAACAACCTGATGAAGAACAAGAATCGACCGAGAAATCGGAAGAATCACAGGAACAAACGGAGTCCGGTGACCGGCTCCGGGAAAGGAGGAAGTCCCTATGACAAGAAAATTCTGGCGATGGACCAGAAACGAAACGCCGGACAGCTTCGGTTCGGATCGAACGCTCTACCTCGACGGGGAAATATCCGATGAGACTTGGTACGGCGACGAAGTCACGCCGCAGGTCTTCAAGGACGAGCTGAATTCCGGCAAGGGAAACATCACGCTCTGGATCAACTCGCCCGGCGGAGACGTTTTCGCGGCGGCGCAGATTTACAACATGCTGATGGACTACCCGTATGAAGTGACCGTCAAGATCGACGCGCTTGCGGCTTCAGCGGCAAGCGTCATCGCGATGGCGGGAACAAAGGTCTGCATGAGTCCCGTGGCCATGCTGATGGTGCATAATCCGGCAACCATCGCAATCGGCGATTCCGAGGAAATGCAGAAAGCCATCGACATGCTGTCGGAGGTCAAGGAGTCCATTATGAACGCCTACGAGATCAAGTCCGGGCTGTCCCGGAACAAGATCAGCAGGCTCATGGACGCCGAGACCTGGATGAATGCGAAGGAGGCAAAGAAGCTCGGATTTGCGGACGAGATTTTGTTCGCGGACGGTCAGGATGAAACCGAGGAAGAAAATCCGGATGAGCCGGATGATTCCCTCATGCTTTTCTCCCGGAAAGCCGTCACCGACTCCCTGCTCTCGAAGCTGATACCGAAACGCAAACCTGAAATAAAGACACAGACCGTAAAGGTCGCAGATCTTGAGAAGCGGCTCTCGCTTCTCAGCCACTAATGAATGGAGGAATTGAAAATGACCAAGATTATGGAACTTATGGACCGCAGAGCCAAGGCGTGGGACGCCGCTAAGAACTTCCTCGACACCCACTCCGATAACGGCGGCAACGTGTCCGCGGAGGACGCCGCCACCTACGACAAGATGGAAAAGGAAGTCACCGACCTGACGCACGACATCGAGCGCCTGCAGCGGCAGGAGCAGATCGACAAGATGCTCTCTCAGCCGACTTCTTCTCCGCTCACCGGAAAGCCGGGCGCGAAGGATGAGCCCGACGACAAGCCGGGCATCGCGTCCAAAGCGTACAAGACCGCCTTCTGGGACAGCATCCGCAAGCGCAACTGGTACGACGTGCAGAACGTACTCGAAGTCGGCACCGACGCCAACGGCGGATACCTCGTGCCGGATGAGTATGAAAAGACTCTCGTGCAGGCGCTGACCGATGAGAACTTTTTCCGCTCTCTGGCACACGTGATTCAGACCGACAGCGGCACGCACACCATTCCGATTGTCGCGTCCCACGGCACCGCAAGCTGGATGGAGGAGAACGGACTGTACCCGGAATCCGACGACACGTTCGACCAGATCACGCTCTCCGCGTACAAGCTGGGAACCGCGATCAAGGTTTCCGAGGAGCTGATGAACGACAGTGTATTCGATCTGGAATCCTACATCTCCACCGAGTTTGCGAGACGCATCGGCGCTGCCGAGGAGGAGGCGTTCCTCGTGGGCGACGGCCAGAAGAAGCCGGAGGGCGTCTTCACCAAGGTCAAGGCGACCGAGGGTGCGACCACGGAGATTGCCAACACGAATATCACCTTCGACGAGATCATGGACGTGTTCCACTCCCTGAGAAGCGTCTACCGCAACCGCGCGGTCTGGATTCTCAACGACTCCACCGTCAAGGCGCTGCGCAAGATCAAGGACGGAAACGGCAACTATATCTGGCAGCCGTCTGTTGTAGCCGGTCAGCCGGACACCATCCTCAACCGTCCGTACCGCACCTCGATCTACGCGCCGGAACTGGCGGCAGGCAACGTGCCTATCCTGTTCGGAGACTTCAGCTACTACTGGATCGCCGACAGACAGGGACGTTCCTTCAAGCGTCTGTCCGAACTGTATGCGGCGAACGGTCAGATCGGATTCCTCGCGAGTGAGCGCGTGGACGGCAAGCTGATCCTGCCGGAAGCCGTCAGAGGTCTTTCCGTCAAGGCGGCGGGCTGATTGATTCTGCTTTGTTGTGGGCGGGCATCCTTTACGGGTGACCGCTTCACTTTTATTGGAGGTGTCTCATGGAAGTAACGCTTGAGGAAGCAAAAACCTATCTGCGAGTCAGTTCTTCCGATGAGGACGAGCTGATTTCCAACCTGATAACCACAGCAACGGCAACCGTGCAGGACATCGCCCGCTTCTCCGACGAGGAATGGGAATCAGGCGAGGAGAAAATCCTCATAAGAATGCGCATCGCCATCCTCTACACGGTCGCTTATCTCTACGAGCACCGCGAGGACGCGGATCACAATCAGCTGAACCTGACGCTCCGGGCGCTGCTGTTCGGCGTGCGCAAGGAGGGATTCTGATGAAAATTGCGAACATGCGCGTACCGGTCACGTTCCAGAAAAACGAAGTGACCTCAGACAAGTACGGAAACCACACCGCTTCATGGACGGATTACTTCAAGTGCTGGGCGACCGTCGGGACGGATTCCTACGGTTCTGAAACCTCCGGCGAGGTAATCAACCCGGAGGAATCACTGAACTTCACCTGCCGATACTGTTCGGAGCTTGCCACTGTGGAATCCACGAAGTATCGGATTCTCGCCGAGGGCAAGGTTTACAACATCACCTATGTGAACCCGATGGGCTACAAGAAGAACACGCTGAAATTCAACTGCGCTTTGGAGAAATCGAAATGAACGAGAAGGTTTCCATAGACAGCCTGCGCGACGCGGTCATGAAGGGCCTGCAGGAATACGCCGACCTCGCCGCAGACGACATGAAGGACGCAGTGAAGGACACGGCGAAATCCGTCCAAAAGGACATCCAGTCCGGCGCTCCCGTTCGCACCGGCAAGTACAAGAAATCGTGGTCGGTCAAGACGGTCAGCGAGGACGCAGATTCCATCGACCTTGTCGTGCATTCCCGCAACCGCTATCAGATTGCCCACCTTCTGGAGCATGGCCATGCCAAGCGCGGCGGAGGACGTGTCGCGGCTCGTCCGCACATCGCTCCGGCGGAGCAGGCTGGCAACGAAAAGCTGGTGAAGGAAATCCAGCAAAAGCTAAAAGGATGACGCCTATGAGTTACGACGACATAGTAACCATGCTCGAGGAGGCCGATCTCCCCATCGCCTACGACCACTTCGCGGAGGGCGAGTCTCCGGACCCGCCGTTCATCTGCTTCCTCTTTCCGGGGACAGACAACATGTTCGCAGACAACGTGGTCTGGGAACGGATAGACGAGCTGAACATCGAGCTTTACACGGACAAGAAGAACCCGGACATTGAATCGAAAATCGAAAATATCCTGACCGCACACGAGCTTCCCTACGAGAAGTCTGAGGTCTGGATCGAGGACGAGAAGATGTACGAGGTTCTCTACCAAACACAGATTATTGGAGGTTAACGATTATGGCTACTAACAAGAAGAACAAGGTCAAGTTCGGCCTGAAGAACTGCCACTACGCCATCGCGACGCTCGCCGAGGACGGGACCGTCACATTCGGCACGCCAGTGGCAATGCCCGGCGCTGTTTCGCTTTCGCTTGACGCGGAGGGCGACAACGAGCCGTTCTACGCTGACGACACCGTCTATTACATGGTCTCGAACAACAACGGCTATTCCGGAGACTTCGAGCTGGCGCTCATCCCGGAGAGCTTCCTCACGGACGTGATGCACGAAACCGAGGACGCGAACGGCGTCATTGCCGAGAACAAGGATGTCGAGCCGGAGCACTTCGCCCTGCTGTTCGAGTTTTCCGGCGACCAGAGGAAGATCCGCCACTGCATGTACTACTGCTCTGCGACAAGACCGTCCGTCTCTGGACAGACCAAGGAGGACTCGACCGAGGTGCAGACGGACACGCTGTCGATTACGGTTTCTCCGCTGCCTTCCGGTCTCGTGAAGGTCAAGACCGGCACGAACACGACGGACGCTGTTTACAACGCCTGGTACGACAAAGTCTACGAGCCGAGCGATACGGCAAGTACCTCGTCCGGCGCAAAGGCGAATACCTCATATTCAACGGAGGAGGAGTAAACGATGGCGGTGACAAAGACAATAGAAATTGACGGTCAGGAGGTCATGTTCCGCGCCTCCGCCGCCATTCCAAGACTCTACCGGAACAAGTTCCACAGGGACATCTACCGGGATCTGAACGAGCTGCAGAAAGGCATCAGCGAAAACGACGAGGAGAACTCCAGTCTCGACACGTTCAGTCTGGAGCTGTTCGAGAATATCGCGTGGCTGATGGCAAAGCATGCCGACAAGGATGTGCCGGACTCTCCGGAGGAATGGCTCGACGGGTTCAACACGTTCTCGATTTATGAAGTGCTGCCGCAGATCATCGAGCTGTGGGGCGTCAACACGGAACAGCAGGTTCAGTCTAAAAAAAACATCATGCGACAGAGCGGGAAATGACAACCCCGCTCTTTTTACTGCGCTGCGTGCAAATCGGACTGCATATCAGCGAATTGGATTTACTGACCATCGGCACGGTCAACGACATGTACGCGGAGATGAGCAACGACGACTGGGACTATCCGGAAATCGCGACGCAGGAAATGATGGATCGGTTCTGATCCGTTATTTCCTTTTCAGACGGGATATGAGCAGCCAGAAGACTGTGGCAGCCGCCATGCAGATGGCGCACACAATGCCCATATTGGCCTGAATGGAGACAGACGAATAGGAATTGTTGTCTGTACGAGTCAGTTCATAGATGGGAAGACCCGCTAATTCCACTTGATAGAAAGCGGCGTCATGCGCGTACGCGTACGAATATCCGAAGTAAATAGCAACTGCCATGATGAGGATTCCGATGCCGAATCCGACAGCAAGGGCAATGAGAAGTCCTCTCCATTTTTTACGCATCTCTGCCGCCTTCGTCATCCGCGAGAATAATGGCTTTACCGCTGTTTGTGATGGAGAATGAGAAAACCTTGTAACCGTTCTGAGCGAGCTCGTTTGCCTTTTTCTCGATCTCCTCGGCCATCTTATGCGCTTTCGGATTATATCCGATAACAAATGTCTTATACATATGCACTACCTCCTGTTTGGAGGATAACAATTCACGCATTTCTCTGCTACCAGCAGAAGGTAAAAGTTCGACTAATTCTATGTAAAGCCTTGAAGGGAGGTGTATCCGCATGGCGAACAGAATAAAAGGCATCACCGTCGAAATCGGCGGCGACACCACCAAGCTGACCGAATCGCTCAAATCGGTCGACAAACAGATATCGAATACGCAGAAAAGCCTGCGGGACGTGAACAAGCTCCTGAAACTCGATCCCGGCAACACGGAACTCCTCTCCCAGAAGCAGAAAGGTCTCCAGACAGAAATCGCCGCCACCAAGGAGCGCCTCGAAGCGCTCAAGGAAGCGGCAAAGCAGGCGGACGCGGCACTGGCAAATGGCGACATGAGCCAGTCGCAGTATGACGCGCTTCAGCGTGAAATCGTCGAGACCGAGCAGGACCTCAAGAGCCTGACGAAGGAATACGAGAACTTCGGCTCTGTCTCCGCGCAGAAGATCGCGGCTGCCGGTGAGAAGGTCAAGTCCGTCGGCGAATCGTTATCAAGCGCCGGGACGAAAATGACGATGGGATTCACCGCTCCCGTCGTAGCCGGAGCAACCGCAGCCGTCACTGCATACGGTGATGTGGACAAGCAGTTCAACCTCGTCAAGCAGACAATGGGCGATACGGCGAACTCCGCCGAGGACTTCGAAGGACTCTGGGACCAGATCGGCACCTCTGCGAAGAACTCGGTTTACGGTATGCAGGACGCAGCCGACGCGACGCTGAACTTTGCGCGTCAGGGCTTTACGGCAAAGGAAGCAACCGACATGCTGACGCCCGCCATGAACCTCGCCGCCGGTACCGGCACGGATCTGTCTGAAACCACCTCCGGGCTGGGAAATGCCATGAAGATGTTCGGAGCGGATTCCTCGGAAGCTGCAAACTACGCGGATGTTCTCGCCAAAGCGCAGGCGCAGGCGAATACCACAACCTCGGAGCTTTTCGAGGCGATGTCTGTCGCAGGCCCTATCTGCAAGACAGTCGGATGGGACGTGAAGGACCTCGCGACCATTACAGACGTCTTCGGCAACGCGGGCATTTCCGGCAGTGAAGGCGCGAACGCTCTGAAAACAGGACTCGCGCGTCTCGCTTCTCCCGCCAAGGAAGGCGCGACCGCGATGGATCAGCTCGGCCTTTCCACCGGGCAGACCTACGCCATTTTTAATGAGAACGGAACCTTGAAGGACATGCCGACTGTACTGGCGAATCTGAATTCTGCATTCTCCGGGCTGACAGATCAGGAAAAGCTCGAGGCCGCGGCTAACATCTTCGGCAAAAACCAGATGTCCAAGTGGCTGACACTGATTCAGACCTCGCCGTCAGAAGTATCCTCTCTGCGCGATGCTCTCGACGACTGCGGCGGCTCGGCTGAGAACATGTCAAACGCCCTGATGTCCGGCACAGGCGGCACGATCGAACAGCTCAAATCCACCTTCGATGTTCTGACTGTCACCATCGGTCAGGCGGTCGCTCCAGCCTTCCAGAGTCTGATGGAGAAGATCATCGACGTGATGAACGCCATCATGGACATGGACCCGGCGACGCAGAAAATGATCCTGACCATCACGGCCATCGTCGCGGCCATCGGTCCTGTGCTGATTGTCGTCGGCAAAATGGCGACAGGCGTCGGTGCGCTGATGACACTCGCTCCAAAGATAGTATCCGCAATAGGAGTCGTGAAAACAGGAATTACAGGATTGAATGCTGCAATGGCGGCAAATCCGATCGGTCTCATCATCACAGCAATCGGACTGCTTGTCGCGGCGTTCATTTACCTGTGGAACAACTGCGAGAGCTTCCGAAACTTCTGGATCAATCTCTGGGACAACATCAAGGAAGTCGCGGTGACTGTCTGGACGGCGATCAAGGACTTCTTCGTGACAATCTGGAGCGCGATTTCCAGCGTATTCACCTCCGCTGTGAACGGCATCAGCAGCTTTCTGTCCGGCGCGTGGAACGGAATCCAAAGCGTGGTCACAACGGTGATGAACGCAATCGGTTCTGTGATCCAGACGGTTTGGAATGGCATCAAGACATTCTTCACCACGATTTTCACGGCGATACAGGCCGTGGTCACGACATATTTCAATATCTACAAGACGGTCATTACAACGGTCCTCACGGCAATCCAAACCGTGGTCACCACTGTATGGAACGCGATAAAGATGGCGATCTCGACAGTCTGCACTGCCATCCAAACTGTCGTTACAACCGTATGGAACGCCATCAAAACCGCGATTACGACTGTGATAAACAGCATCAAGACCGCCGTCACGACCGCGTGGAACGGAATAAAGACCGTCACCTCGACCGTATTCAATGGGATAAAGTCTGTCGCGACCTCGGTCTGGAACGGCATAAAGTCCGCCGTAATGAGCGTCGTGAACGCGATGAAGTCCGGGATCACATCCGCATTCAACGCGATCAAGAGCACGATCAGCGGAATCCTGAACGGCATTAAATCAACGTTCAGCTCTGTTTTCAACGGCATCTGGAGCTTTGTTTCCGGCATTGTCAGCAAGCTCAAGAATGTTTTCAACTTCCACTGGGAACTGCCGAAAATCAAGCTCCCGCATTTCTCGGTTTCCGGCTCGTTCAGTCTGAACCCGCCGAGCATTCCGCATTTCAGCGTCTCCTGGTACAAGAAAGCGATGGACGGCGGCATGATTTTGAAGGACGCGACCATCTTTGGGCAGTCCGGAGGCACGCTCCTCGGCGGCGGCGAAGCTGGCGATGAAGCCGTAGTCGGCGTGAATTCATTACGGAACATGATTAAAGAAGCCGTCAGCGAGAACGCCGGATACTCCGGCCCGCTCATCAATATCGAAACCATGAGTGTGAGAAGCGACGACGACATCCGGAAGATTTCTCAGCAGCTCAACACCCTGCTTGTCGGCAGCCGACGCGCGAAAGGATCGGTGATTTAAATGGGATTCAAATTCAACGGGAAAACGAGCCAGAGCTTCGGACTTGCCACCAGAATGACAAAAGAAAACCGCATGCCGGATTTCACCAACAACACGATCACCGTTCCCGGACGCGAGGGCCTGTTCGACTTCGGAGAAACCATCGGCGAACGCAAGATCGAAATATCCTGCTTCATCCCTCCCGGCAAGAGCGACGCGGACTTCCTCGCCCGCAAGGACGAGATCATCGCGTGGCTGAACCCGGACATCGGACTGTGTGAGCTAATCCTCGACAAGGAGCCGAACCGCGTCTACCGGGCAAGGCTCGAGAGCGGATTCTCGTTTGACAAGGTCGTGCGGAACTCCTGCACCTTCGACCTGACGTTCCTCTGTCCCGACCCGTACGCCTACGCGGAGAATGACGAGACGTTTGAAATTACCGAGGCCGGGACATTCTCGCTGAACCGGACGCTCGGCAACGCGGACTCCCTGCCTGTTTATTCGCTTGTTGCGGATCTCGGCAAGGACAAGAACGCGGTTATTACCACCAATGGCAAGAGCCTCAAAATCGACGGCGTTCTTACCGAGGATGAAGTGCTCGTCATCGACTCCTCGCTCATGACGGCAAAGGTAACCGACGCGGACGGCAATACGCTGCGAAACGGACTGCCGCTTCTCGAGAGCCTCGACTTCCCGGCGCTCAAGGTCGGCGCGAACACAGTCACAATCGAAGCCGACAGCACTACCGAGGTCACCGTGCAGTCGCTGAACACGCAGGACAAGTTCACCGGTCAGGTCCCCGCGTCATGGGGAGCGGACGGCCTGTGGAGGTTCAACGAATCCGAACCGGACGCAGACACTTGCCTTGCGGATTCGAGCGGCAAGAATAGGAAAGCATCCATCAACAAGTGGAGTGGAACAACAGCAAGCCTGCAGACAGGACACCTCGGGCGTTCCTTCCGCATAAACATCAACAACCCGTCGACCGAGCAAACATACCTGAAGGTCAGCAACGACGGCACGATGTTCTCAAATATCGGCAAGACTATTGTTGTCGGCGGATGGTTCATGCCAACGACCTACTCGGTCGGGAACACCTTCTGCCCGCTGCTCAACACCCGGCAGGGAACCGGCAACCCGATATTCTACCTGTCGCTTCACTCCGGGAAACCGCGGCTCATGCTGTACAACTCGTCCGGGACGCTGATCCTCGATCAGGATTTCACGCCGAGCTTCACGCTGACCAACGGCCTGTGGTATTTCATCTCGGCGATCATCAAGCCGGACGATCACACAGCGCAGTATGTCCTCGGCAGCAGAAGCTCCGGCGAAGTATGGGTATCGGACGCGGTCAGCTTCACAGGCGAACTCAACCGCTCCTGCACAGCAGACCTCATCTGGGGCATGCACGCGGAATCGTACTGGTACGCGGGCAACTTCGACGACTGGTTCCTGAACTGCGACTCAGGTCTTACAGCAGACGACATTGCGCTCTGGTTTCAGGAATCCCTGACCTGCAACGCCGCGGATTCCACCGCGGATGTGGACGGGCTGGCGACAGCTGATGCTGTCACGCTCAAAGCGACGGATTCCGTCTACGCCACAAGCGGCTACCTCACAACCGCCGCCGTGGAATATGGAATAACCGGAAAATGCTATGTCTCTCTGACCGCTGATACGCCGACGGGAACAAGCGTCTCCATCGAAACCTCCACTTCGGATGATTTATCGACATGGAGCGACTGGGCGACACTTGGCACGGACAACACCGTGCAGTCGGATTCCGCGAAGTACATCAAATTCAGAGTGACGCTGACAACAACAGATTCATCGGTAACGCCAACGGTAAAAAGCATCGCGCTCTCGACGCCCGGCGAATCCGCGTTCAAGAAACTGACCATTCAGGCCCGCAGCAGATGGAGGTGATTCTGTGGCTGCTGAAAAGAAACTACTGGCCGTTCTCGATCTGAACGGCGAACAGGAGGCCGTGCTCGAAAACGCCTACGACGTCATCATCACCGGTGAGATCAACGGCATCGACACTCTCGAATTCAACCTGCCCTTCCGGGACGAGAAGCGCAAATACCTCGAGAACGAGAAGCAGGTCAAAGTCGGCGACGACGCATACAGAATCAGAACAATCACCGATGAAAAGAATGAGCAAGGCACCGCCATCACCTCGGTCTATGCTGAGGCAGCATTTTACGATCTTGGATTCTCAACGAAGAAGGCTGAGATCACCTTCAACGCTGACACCGCTGACGTTCCGATGGCGTACGCCCTAAAGGATACCGGCTGGACGGTCGGAACCGTCAACAAGCGGACAAAGCGCACCTGGACATGTCAGGAGAAAAACGCGCTGGCGATTCTGCGCAAGGTGCAGGACCTGCACGGCGGCGACCTGATCTTCGACAACGCAAACAAGACCGTGAGTCTGCTCACTTTCAGCGGAACGGATTCCGGAGCGCTTTTCTGCTACAAGAAGAACATGAAGTCCATCAAGCGCGTGATTGATACGCAGAGCCTGATCACCCGGCTCTACGCCTACGGCAAGGACGGCATGACGTTCGCATCCATCAACGACGGCAAGGAATATGTGGAGGACACGACCTACACGAACGAAATCCGCGTATCGACGCTCGACTGCTCAAATTTCACCAACCCGTACCAGATGCTCGAATACGCCGAAATGCGGCTTGCGGATTACGCCGCGCCGAGGATTTCCTATGTGCTGAACGCGATGGATCTGTCGGTGCTGACAGGCTACGAGCATGAAAGCTGGAAGCTCGGCGACATCGTGACGGTCAGGGACGACGAGCTGAATATCAGCGTAAAAACCAGAATCGTGCGCCGGGAATATAACCTTCTGGAGCCGTGGAATACGGTTCTGGAGCTTTCCACCACACTCCGCGAACTTGGCGATTCCTCCTCGCAGTGGGACGTCGCCGCCGACATGCTCTCCGGCGCGGATCTGGTGGACAGTCAGGAGATGAAGGATCTCGTGCCGTTCAATCATCTGCGCAATTCCCGCGCCGACAGCGGATTGAACTATTGGGAGAACTCCGGCTTTGAGGTGGATGCCGAGAACGGCGTGTCAGGCACGGCGTCCTTCAAGTGCGAAGGAGCGCTGAATACAACGAAGAGCCTGACGCAGACAGTCACTCCGGCAAACCGCGACAGCTATACCTTCTCCTGTCAGATCGCGTCCGAGGACTTGAAGATGGGTGACAACGGGCAGGTCGGCGTGGAGGTCACATTCGAGTACGAGGACGGAACGACTGAGACGCGGTTCATCGACCTGATTTAAGGAGGCGTCTATGGCGAGCTTTACACATGTCGGACAGGCGGTCAGCCCTCAGAACGGGCGTGTGAAGAAAATCCGCATCCGCGTCTGCGTGACCGACTGCATCGGAACGATATACATAACGGACATGTTCCTGCAGGGCGGCTCCATCGCGACCGGCTGGGTGGGACACGTTTCAGAAATTCAGTGGACGCAGGACGGTGATTAAATGCCAATCTTTACGAGATTCACTGAGACGATCGACAAGAAAGAAAAGAAACGGATCGTGAGCGTATCGATCAAGCCTGTAGTCACCGACTGCACAGGAACCGTCTGGTTCACCGACCTCATGCTGCAGGAAGGCGCGATGCTCTCCGGATACGTCATAAATACTGAGACGGCACAGAAGAAGTACGCGACTGGCGACGAATATGCTGTCACAGGGAAACGATTCTTCAACGGAATCGTCCGCGGAAGCGCAACCTGCATCATTTTCAACCTCGGAAAGACCTCGACCGGGCTCGACTGGAAGATTTACCCGAACCAGAACATGAAGGCCGGGAGCGTTTCCCTCGCTCTCGGTGCCGGAGCGCACAAGGCGATGTTCACGGAATCGGCGAACGCCGGTGATGAGCTGCAGCTTCTCGCATCAACCCGGCAGTGCCTGAAAAACAGCTCGGCAACCTCGAAGGACGGCTTCTTCCAGTACTCCGCAGCCGGAGACAGCAAACACCCTGTTGCGGTCGAGGAGAAAAAATCAGCGAGACTTTATGTGGAGTTTCAGGAGAAGGAGGATGGGGAAAATACTTGACTGATTTTCGTACTTTTGTTCATGATGGGTTCAAGATTGTCTGTTATAATGATTTAAATAAAATCAGAAGTTGATGGAGAATAATCGGACATGAAAATTGAGCATATTGCCATGTATGTAAATGATCTTGAGGCGGCAAGAGATTTCTTTATCAAATATTTTAACGCTTCTTCAAACGCGGGATACCACAACAAAAATACAGATTTTCGGTCTTATTTTCTCACATTCGATGGTGGTTCCAGACTGGAAATTATGAATAAACCTGTAATGGAGAATCCAGAGAAGACTCTTACGAGGACAGGATTCATTCATATTGCTTTCAGCGTGGGGAGCAAAGAAAAGGTCGATGAACTTACTGCTCGGATGAAAGCTGACGGATACGAAGTTGTCAGCGGACCACGCACTACCGGGGATGGTTACTATGAGAGCTGTGTTGTTGCTCTTGAGGGAAATCAGATAGAAATTACAGTGTGACAAATTCCGGTTTAACCGCAAAAAAATAATTTGAAAGCGTCTCCCAACCGAGGCGCTTTTTTCATGCCCTCACGGAGGTGAGCGCCTATGGCATTGGACATATTAAAAGGCCGCGAGTGCATGGTCTGGACGTTCATGGGAAACACCCGCATGTACACCGCACTGAAGAATTACGGAGACCGTCTCTCGCAAATAGGTCTCTTTTCTTTTAAGGTCGACGCGACAGGGACTATTACCGAAACCGGCGTAGCGATCAGCGACATGCTGACGTATATCAACAAGTACCCGCATATTACGTGGCTGCTCACTGTCCGCAATGACGGCGTTTCGAGTGTGTTCACGGCACTCCGGGAAAATACGGACGGAGCGCAGGACAAGTTTCTCACTGAGCTGGTTCGGATCATGGAGAAATACCCGTGGTGCGCGGGCGTCGATATTGATCTTGAGCGCGGCGGCGACTATTCCACGCACGCCAAGTCAACGGCGATGTTCAGGAACATCTGGAACGCAGTCAAGAACTACGACAGCACGAAGAAGGTCAACATCTGCCTGCCCGGCATGAACGCTGTGAACGGTTCTGTCGGAGGCGAAAACTGGTGCATATACGCTGACCTGAACGCGTACTGCGATACGGCGGCCATCATGAGTTATGGAATGGCGTGGGCTGGGAGCGCTCCGGGTCCGGTATCTCCAAAGGACTGGCTCGACGGCATCTACGACTACGCAGTCAAAGCAATGACGCCGGGAAAGGTGTTCATGGGACTTCCGGCATACGGCTGGAACTGGCAGATTTACGATACGCCGGAAAACCTCGGCAACACATATCGAGGAGTATCCAACACCTACTACGCCGCCAAGAACTGGATGACGGGAAAGTACAACTTCACGGACGACGCAGCTCCGCAGCCGTTTATCCCGATTCTCGCGTACTGGGACGACTACAACAAGGTGCCGTACGCCTTCCCGCAGGTCTACGACTTCGCTGAAGGCCAGGACGCAAGCAGCTACAACTACCCGCTGATGGCCGGAACCTACAACCGCAGGCGCTATCTCACCGCCTACAGCAAGATGCAAAAGACCTCGTTCGGAACGGTCTATGTAGATCATGACGGCACGCCGGACAGCTATACCGGCATCGTATCATCGAAGAACGGCGTCGCGGTCATGGGTGACGAAGGAGAAGCGACCTACACCTTCTCCGTTTCAAGCTCCGGAACATACGACATTGCCGTCCGGCTCTGCTATCCATTCTGGGACAAGAACGGAATATATGTCAGCATTGACGGGACGCAGAAGCATTTCACCGAGTCGCGGCTCTGGTGGCCGTACTGGCGCAGCACCTTCTGGGCTTCGCTCGCGGACGGCATCAGCCTGTCAGCCGGAACGCACACCATCACGGTATCGGTTGACGTGAAGGGCGTGCAGTTCTACGGATTCCGCGTCTGCTCGGATTTCAGCGAGGAGCCGTCAGCAGGAAGTGCGTCGTTCACGCTTTCTCCCCGCCACTTCATTGATGTGGATGGCAATGAGTGCCAACCTGATAAAGGCTTCAAGCTCACCTGTGAAATGCTGAGAAGGAAACCAGACTCCGCGCTTATCTGGTACGAGGATTTCGAGGATTACGGCATGCTCGAAACGAACTACTGGCAGACGCTGTCCGGCTCATGGAAAGTCTGGCGATCGGACGAGTATTCCGAATCCCGCGTTTATTCTCAACTCGACGGCAGCGGCAAATTTGCATGGAACTACGACGGATTCAAGGACGTTCACCTCCGGGCGCGGCTTGTGTTTCCAGCGGGAAGCACTGGCAAGGCGGGCGTCTTCTGCGGCAGCCTGTTCTGCTGTCTCAACTACAGCAGTCAGGCCGTGGAGCTGTGGAACGGAAGTACAAAGCTCGGAAGCTACTCGCAGTCGATTCAACAGACGCCGACCGCAAGTCTCCGTACCGATCCAACCACCTACACCGTCGAGATGCGGATTCGCGGCAGCACCGTGCGCGTCTATTCCGGCGCGTCAAATACGCTGCGGTTCACCGCAACGGTCAGCGGATTCTCAGGAGGAACCGCCGGATACCAGTCTGACCAGAGGACGATCTGCGAACTGCTCCGCATGGGCGACGCGTGGACGTACGAGCCATACGAACGCTTCGACGTGACCTTCCCAGACGGCAGCGTCACCCAGTACGGACGCATCAGCCGGAGCAACTGCACATGGGACGACGAATTCCAGGTGTTCACGCTCACCTCGGATGTTGAGGAATCCACTACAAGAAGCGAATCCATCTCAATGGACTACGAATTCTACCACTCGGCACAGCTCGACCTCGAATGCGGGAAGGACTACACGGTGACGATCACGCCGAAGGACATCGACATCTGGATCTCGCGGCTTTTCCTCGGAGACGCGGACGGATTTTCCATTCTCTACTATCAGGACGTGGATTCGCTCGTCTACTGGGCGAATCAGGCGGCGTACCACTGGGGACTTCGCGGCATCGCGATCTGGTCGCTCGGGCAGGAGGATTTAAGGCTCTGGGAGGCATTGCCGAAACAGACCGACACCTCATAACTTCATAAATCACAGAGTTTTTTCAAGGCTGTCAGCGTACCACTGGCGGCCTTTCATTTTGCTCAAAATCAAAGGAGGGACATTTTGATGAAGGAATTCTGGAACACCATACAGCTCATTTTCGCGGCCATCGGAGGATGGCTCGGCTACTTTCTCGGAGGATGCGACGGGCTTCTTATCGCGCTGATCATCTTCGTGGTCTGCGACTACATTACCGGCGTGCTCTGCGCCATCGCGGACAAGAAGCTCTCGTCTGCAGTTGGATTCAAAGGAATCTGCAGGAAAGTCTTGATCTTCATTCTGGTCGGCATCGCCAACATCCTCGACATCCACGTGCTCGGACATGAGGGCGTGCTGAGAACCGCAATCATATTCTTCTACATTTCGAATGAAGGTCTTTCTCTCACTGAGAACGCCGCACATCTCGGACTTCCGATTCCCGGCAAGCTCAAGGATGTGCTTGAACAGCTTCACGACAGAAACGACAAGGAGGAACAGTAATTATGGCTATCAAGGGAATAGACGTATCGGTCTGGCAGGGAAACATCGACTTTGGCAAGGTCAAAGTGTCAGGCATCAATTTTGTGATTATCCGCGCCGGATACGGCAACGGGAACAAGGACAAATGGTTCGATGAGAACTACCGGAAAGCAAAAGCAGCCGGGCTCCACATCGGCGCATACTGGTATTCATACGCCACATCCGCTGACGGTGCGAAGCAGGAAGCGCAGTCCTGCGCCAAGGTGCTCTCAGGCAAGCAGCTTGATTACCCGGTCTACTTCGACATCGAGGAGAAGTCCCAGCTTTCGCGCGGGAAGGATTTCTGCTCATCGCTCATCACGGCGTTCTGCACGGAACTCGAACGGCTCGGCTATTACGCAGGATTCTACACCTCGCTCTCAAGCCTGAACTCCGTGATATCTGACGCCGTGAAAAAGCGGTTCACCGTCTGGGTGGCGCAATGGTCGAGCAAGTGCAGCTACTCCGGCAGCTACGGCGTCTGGCAGTATTCGTCCAAAGGCAAGGTCAATGGAATAAGCGGAAATGTCGACATGGACTATTCCTACATCGACTTCCCGTCGGCAATCAAAAACGGCGGATTCAACGGCTATGGCAAGAGCGCAGCGTCCACCATCACGACGACAGCAAAGAAATCTGTGGATGAGATTGCAGCCGAGGTCATCGCCGGGAAATGGGGCAATGGCTCTGACCGCAAGAACCGCCTGACCGCAGCCGGATATGACTATGCCGCCGTGCAGGCCAAGGTCAACGAGAAGCTCGGCTCTTCCGGTAAGAAATCGACCGCGACTTACTACACGATTCAGAAGGGAGACACGCTCTCCGGCATCGCGAAAAAGTACGGCACGACCGTTTCCGCAATCCAGAAGCTGAACAGCTCGCTTATAAAGAACGTGAACCTCATCCAGGTCGGATGGCGGATTCGCGTGAAATAACCACATCATCTCCTCTGGCCCACTGGTATTCCTTTATACGGGATTGCCGGTGGGCCTTTTTTCGTTTTCGCTTCGTCAAAATAGGTCTCCAGCCTCCAGTGGAAAGCAGGAGGCGAAACATCATGACGGAGGAAAAGAACTACTACACGGACGAGCGCATCCGCAGTGATCTCGACTATCAGCGGGCGCAGAGGACTGCCAGATGCATGCTTGATTCAGGCCTTATTTCCGATGACGAATTCAACAAATTATGCGACATCAACCGCGAAACTTTCTCTCCCTTGTTTGCGGAAATATATCCGAAAACTGCTTGCTATGTGTCCGAAACAGAGTGATTGATAGACACTGACAAGGAGGCAGGCCAATTGAAGAAAATCACAAGAATCGAACAGGCAAACAGGGGAAAAACAGAGTCAAAGAAGCTGCGTGTTGCCGCCTACTGCCGCGTCTCCACGGACTCGGACGAACAGCTTGAAAGCCTTGAAACACAGAAGACGCACTATGAAAGCTACATCACCTCTCGTGACGACTGGCGGTTCGCCGGGATCTACTACGACGAGGGCATCAGCGGCACCGGCAAATCCAGACGTCCGGAGCTTGAACGGCTCATGCAGGACTGCAAGGCCGGGAAGATCGACATGGTCATCACCAAGAGCATCAGCCGATTCTCACGCAACACCACCGACTGTCTTGAACTCGTCCGAAAGCTCCTCGAGCTGAATATTCCCATCTGGTTCGAAAAGGAAAACATCAACACCGGTTCGATGGAAAGCGAACTGTTCCTCTCCATCCTCTCCAGCATGGCAGCAGACGAATCCCTTTCCATCAGCCTGAACAGCAAATGGAGCATCAAAAAACGGTTCGAGAACGGCACGTTCAAGATAAGCTATCCGCCATACGGCTACGACTGGGACGGCGAGACGATGACCATTAACCCGGAGCAGGCGCAGATTGTCCGCCGTATCTTCTCAGAGACACTTGCCGGAAAGGGTACCGCTGCCATTGCCGCGGAGCTCAACCGGGAGCAGATCCCGACGAAGCGAGGCGGGCGCTGGAGCCCGTCAGGAATCCGCGGGATGATCGCAAACGAGAAATACTGCGGCGACTGCCTTTACCAGAAGACATGGTCGGATTCAGCCTACAAGCGGCACCTGAACCACGGTGAACAAACACAGTACCTGCAGCAGAATCATCACGAGCCGATCGTCAGCCGCGAGGACTGGGAAGCCGCGCAAAAGCTCATCTCGCAGCGGGCTGATGAGAAGAATATCAGCAAGGGCGATGAAAAGTACCAGAACCGCTACGCATTCTCCGGCAGAATCATCTGCGGCGAGTGCGGCGCAACATTCAAGCGGCGCATCAACTACACAACAGACGGAAGCTACGCGGCATGGAGCTGCAAGACGCATCTCGCCGACAAGAGCAAATGCTCCATGCTCTTCATCCGGGACAGCGACCTCAAGCTCGCATTCATGACCATGATGAACAAGCTCATCTTTGTGCACCGGCTGATCCTCAAGCCATATGCGGAAAGTTTGAAGCGGAATTCTACGAGCCAGACACTCAGCCGAATACAGCAGCTTGAAACAAGCCTTGCCGAGAATGCCGACAAACGCAAGACGCTCACGAAGCTCATGGCGCAGGGATTCATCGACCAAGTGATCTACAGCCAGCAAACAGCCGAGCTTCTCTCGCAGGCCGATGGCATTCGAAAACAGATAGACGCCCTGCAGAACACGACAAGCAGTGAAGCCACAGCTCTGATGCATGCAGAGGATCTGCTGCACTTCACCGAGAAAAGCTCGATGCTGGAATACTTCGACGACCGGCTTTTTACACGGTTCGTTGAACGTATTGTCATTCGCTCACGGCACGAGGCAGTATTCCAGCTCAAATGCGGGCTCACGCTCACGGAAAGGATGTGAAAAACATGGGACACACACCATACGGATACAGAATCGAAAACGGCAAAGCGGTCATCGATAAAGAGAAAGCCCAGCAGATAAGAAACCTCTACAAAAACTACCTTGATGGCATGGCGCTTGCCAAGGCTGCACACGAAGCGGGAATCCAGACCTGGCACGGCTCGGCAAAGCGCCTGCTCGAAAACAGACACTACCTCGGAGACGATTACTACCCCGCCATCATCGACCAGCAAACCTACGACAAAGCACAAGCCGAACGCCTGCACCGGGCAGAGAAGCTCGGACGGACGAACAGAAAAAAGCAGTCGCCGGACACACGAAAACCGCCGACCCATTTCAAGCTGGCCGCTCCCGAGCAGGCCTATGACGACACAAAGCAGCAGGCGGAATACCTGTACAGCCTGATTGAAAGTGAGGCGCAGTGATGGCAAACGTGACAATCATCCCTGCCAGACGGCAGGTCGGAAACAACGTCAAGCAAGCCGAGCAGCCGAAGCTACGCGTGGCGGCATACTGCCGCGTCAGCACTGATTCGGACGAACAGGAAACCAGCTACGAAACGCAGGTCTCCCACTACACGGAGTACATCAAAAGCCACCCGGAATGGGAGCTTGCCGGAATCTTCGCCGACGATGGAATCAGCGGCACAAACACGAAGAAGCGTGACGAGTTCAACCGCATGATCGACGAATGCATGGCCGGGAACATCGACATGGTCATCACCAAGAGCATCAGCCGCTTCGCCCGCAACACGCTCGACTGCCTCAAGTACATCCGGCTCCTCAAGGACAAGAACATCGCGGTATGGTTCGAAAAGGAGTCCATCAACACGATGGATGCCAAGGGCGAAGTGCTGATCACAATCATGGCGAGCCTTGCCCAGCAGGAAAGCCAGTCGCTCAGCCAGAACGTGAAGCTCGGTCTGCAGTACCGCTACCAGCAAGGAAAGGTGCAGGTCAATCACAATCGCTTCCTCGGATACACCAAGGACAGCGACGGCCACCTCGTCATCGACCCGGAGCAGGCGGAGGTCGTCAAGCGCATCTACCGGGAGTACCTTGAGGGCTCCAGCATGGACAAGATTGCCGCCGGGCTCGAAGCGGACGGCATCCTCACCGGAGCCGGGAACACAAAATGGTGGACGAGCACAATCAATAAGATTCTACGGAATGAGAAATACATCGGCGACGCCCTGTTGCAAAAGACTTACACCACAGACTTCCTTACCAAGAAGCGGATCAAGAACAACGGCACGGTTCCTCAGTACTACGTCGAGGACGACCATCCTGCCATCATTCCGAAAGACCTCTTCATGCAGGTGCAGGCTGAGCTTGTTCGCCGCCGGGTAGTCCACGTCAGCCCTTCCGGCAGAAAACGGAGCTTCTCTTGCAATCACTGTTTTGCGCAGATGGTTTTCTGCGGTGAGTGCGGAGAGCTTTACCGCCGCGTTCACTGGAACAACCACGGCTGCAAATCCATCGTCTGGCGGTGCATCAGTCGATTGGAAACGACTCCCGCAGAAGTGCCATGCAACAACCGCACGGTCAATGAGACAGTCTTGCAGGAGATCACAATCAAGGCGTTCAACCAGATTCTGAGCGAAAGAAAGACCTTCCTGAAGACTCTGCAGGAGAACATCGCCAAGGCCGTGGTCAATGCAGACACCCTTTCGCCGGACGGCATTCAGGCACGGCTGGAAGAACTGCAAAAGGAGCTCATCAAGAAGGCTAACAACAAGCAGGACTACAATGCCATCGCGGACGAAATCTTCCGGCTCAGGGAACAGAAAGAAAAAGCTGCCGTCGACAGCCACAGCCGCGAGGAAGCCATGAACAGGATCAAGGAGCTGCAGGGCTTCATCAGTCAGCAAGCAACCGAGGTCACAGACTTTGACGAGGAACTGGTCAGACGGCTCATCGAGAAGATCACCGTCTTCACCGACCACTTCACGGTCGAATTCAAATCCGGCGTAAGCGTTGATATTACAGAATAAGAGCAAGCTGCCCTTGGGATTAACCTACAGGGTGGCTTGCTCTCTTCTTTTACAAAACGGTGATTCTTTATTCTTTTCGACGAGTCATAATCAATCCAATGATGCCGCCTATCAATAACAAAGGTGCTATTCTTACAAATACCCATTCAAATCCATGAAGTATCGTCCCTGCAAACGCAATTTCAGGATCACTAAAATCCCAACCAAGATATGGGCTTCCTGCGAAACCGATGACTGCAAAGATTATGACTGTGACAGCACATAGGATGAAAAAGAACCATCGCAACAATTTTCTGCTCCGCTCTTTTCTCTGTGCAAGCTGAAGATTGATGACTTCCAGTTTCTCAGAGATTGCTTTTAGTTCATTTGTCTCAGGCTCTTCGATATTTTCACCCAACAATGTGCTTACCGGAGTTTCGAGTGCTTCAGATATGGAGATCAGCATCTCTGAATCCGGAACCGATAACCCCCGCTCCCATTTTGATACAGTCTGGCGTACCACATTCAGCTTTATTGCAAGTTCATCCTGCGAAAGACCTTTTGATTTTCTGATCGTTTTGATATTTTCACTAAGCATGATAAACGACCTCCTTTCGCAAGCACCTTACCCCCGTATACCCCGTTGCCGCAAGCAACGTATAATAACATCGAGCAACCAGACCAGAATCCCTCATTTTTAAGCCTTCCCGGCTCTGACATCTAACCCGAACACTCAAAAAGCCACTGACATCTATCTCGAACACCCGACCCCGACATCTATCTTGGCAACCCAACCCTATCACATTTTTGCCATAAATCGGCTTTGGATAAGTTACCACGGAGCGGTTATTCACTCGACCATCCGAAAGCAATCGAAACCCGGAAAGCGCCTTGTTTCAAGGGCTTTTGCACACATTAATCCTTGACCCTTGACATCAATACCACCGTCTCAACGTGTTTCGTCCCCGGAAAATTATCAAACGGCTTCACATAGTCCGTCCGGTAGCCCAGATACTTGAAGCCGGACAGATCTCTGGCCAGGGTCTTCGGGTTGCAGCTGATGTAGACGATCTGCGGGACGCCGTAGGCGGCGATTTTGTTGACGGCGTCTGGGGTCATGCCGGCGCGGGGCGGATCGACGACGATGACGTCTGGCTTATCGGAGCGGTTTTCCAGGACTTTGAAGACGTCGCCGCAGACGAATTCGCAATTGGTCAGGCCGTTGAGCTGGGCGTTGCGGCGGGCGGCTTCTACGCTTTCCGGAACGATTTCAACGCCCAGGACGGAATCGGCTTCTTTTGCCATGACCTGGCTGATGGTGCCGGTTCCGCAGTAGAGGTCGAAGACGCGCTTGCCGCGGAAGTCGTCGATCAAGTCGATGGCTTCGCGATAAAGGCGCTCAACCGCTTCCACATTGGTCTGGAAGAAGGAAAACAGATTGACCTGGAATTTCAGGCCGAAGATCTCCTCCATATAATAGTCTCTTCCGTAAAGGTTATTCAACTTGTCACAGCTGACTTTGTCGGCGAGGACATCGTTCAGAGTCTGGGAAATGCCGACAATCTTATTGTTCAATGGAAGGGCAAGAAGTCCGTTTTTCCAGCCTTCTGCATCGAACTCGGACTCGGTGGAAGTTACGATGCTGACCAGAAGTTCGTGAGTTCTGACGCCCCGGCGGATCAGGAGATTTCGGAGAAGGCCGCTGTGAAGCTTCTTATGATACTTTGCGTATCCCTTCTCTTTGCAGAAATCCAGTGTGTAGCGAAGAATCGCGTTAAAATCCGGGTCCACCAGCTGGCACTGGTCCACGGTCACAACCGACATGAACTGCTTCTTCTTATGCATGCCCAGCTGGAGCGGCCCGTCTTTTACCAGATCGCCAAAGGTATACTCCATCTTGTTTCTGTAGGCATAGCAGTATTCCATCGGGCAGCCTTCGATCGGATCGAATTTCCCCGGCGTCACTCCGGCGTCGCGGAAGTATCCTCTGACTTCCCCTTCCTTATTCCTCAGCTGCTCTTCATAGGGCACGCCCTGGTAGCAGCAGCCTCCGCAGATTTCATGGTGCGGGCAGACCGGCATATCGGCTCTGCCGGAGGCGGAAGAACCCACCGCTCCGGACAGCCCGGACGCTGAGGATCCGCTTCCTGTATGGAGGGCCCCCTCAGGCGCCGCCTTGGCCAGAATGTTTTTTGTCCCTGAACTGATCATCGCTTTCACGTCATCTCCTTATCTGAAATAGAAACGGCGGTTTAATACTCCGCGTCTCCGTAATATTTCTCGTAAAACTCCCGCTTGAACTCGGTGAAGCGGTCCTCTTCAATGGCCTTGCGCATTCCCGCCATCAGATGGATCAGGAAGTGCAGGTTGTGCTCGGTCAGAAGCATGGCGGCCATCATCTCGCCGGCCTTGAACTGGTGCCGGATGTAGGCCTTGGAATAGTGCCGGCAGGCGTAGCATGTGCACTCGTCGTCCAGCGGGCTGAAATCCTCCTCGAACTTGGCGTTCTTGATGTTGATGCGTCCGTGGGAGGTCATGGCCAGGCCGTGACGGGCGATTCTGGTCGGCTCTACGCAGTCGAACATGTCGATGTGGCGCTCGACGCCCTCGAACAGATAGTCCGGCGTGCCGACGCCCATGAGATAGCGCGGCTTGTCTTTCGGAAGGTACTCCACGCAGTCGTCCAGAACGTCCAGCATCAGCTCTTTCGGCTCGCCCACGCTCAGGCCGCCGATGGAATAGCCCGGAAGGTCCATGTCGACGATCCGCTCGGCGCTTTCCTTCCGCAGGTCCTTATACATGCCGCCCTGCATGATGCCGAAGAGGGCCTGCTTCTCCGTGTTGTGGTGGGCGTCCTTGCAGCGCTGAAGCCACCTGCAGGTCCTTCTCATGGAATCTTCAATGTATTCTCTTTCTGCAGGGTAAGGCGCGCACTCGTCGAAAGCCATCATGATGTCGGATCCCAGAGCCGTCTGGATTTCAACCGCCTTCTCCGGTGAAAGGAACTGGCGGGAACCGTCGATGTGGCTTCTGAAGGCAACGCCCTCTTCTGTGATTTTTCTGAGTTTTCCCAGAGAAAACACCTGAAATCCGCCGCTGTCGGTGAGAATGGCGCGGTCCCAGTTCATGTATTTATGGAGTCCGCCGGCCTTCCTGATGATCTCGTGGCCCGGACGCAGGAAGAGATGATAGGTATTAGACAGAATAATCTCCGCCCCCATCTCCTTCACCTGCTCCGGACGCATGGCCTTTACCGCGGCCTGGGTTCCGACCGGCATAAACACCGGCGTCTGGATGTCCCCGTGCGGAGTGTGGACGATTCCGCGCCTTGCCCCGGTTTTCTTATCTTCATGCAGCAATTCATATGTTACAGCTGGTTTGCTCATTCTTCTCTCTCCTGTTTTCTTACTTCTTTGCTTTGCAGCTAATCCATTATAGCAGACTTGCGGATGAGATTTCACGGATTTCTGCAAGTTTCTGCGGGCTGTGGTAGAATAATTTCATTAGCGGGGATTTATAATAATCCTCGTTAATTTTGTCCGGTATAAGCTTGATTATTCCGCATTTTACAGCCTTAACCCGGTTATTTTGTATCAACACATACAATACATCCAACATTAGCAGGCGAAAAACAACCATTCCTGCAGCCGGAAACTGGAAATGCTGCCACCAGACTGCAAAAACTCCTCTTCCCCGTTGAAAAAATATTATTTTTGCCATTTCAACAACAAAAATTTCGAAAGTGCTTTATATCACAGCTGCGGAGGCGGCCAAAGCAACATCTCTTGCCCAGCATTGAGAAATGTGGTTTAAATGCGGTAAGCGAAATTAAAAAGAGACTGCCGCACTAAGCTGATTTTCATAACTTAGTGAGCAGCTTCTTTCATATTCAGCTTATAACCATAATATATTCTGGCGGAAGTTCCCTGCAGAGCCAGACCTCATCGTTTCCGATAAAAAACTCAATTCCATCCTTTTCCGCCTCAGCCGCATTAATCTGAAGCAGCGCAGGATGAGCGTCATGACGTCTTCCTACCTGAAGCGCCGTCTCCTGATCGGAAGACAGGTGAACATACTGCCTCTTCATCGGAAGGAGCCCCTTTTCCATGATGCTTTTCAATGCCTGATGAGATGTCCCGTGATAAAGAATCTCAGGCGGTGCTTTCCTTTCTTTCTTCAGGATCACCGGAACAGAATGCCCGTAGCGGGCGCGGATTTTCCGATCCGTCAGCTCGAACCTGCGTTTATTCGTATGCTGAGACACATAGCGGATGTCCTTTTCCGACAGCCGCGGCGAAAAATGATGCACACGGTTCAGAGCCCGGATAAAGTCATGAAGATCTGTCCATCCCTCTTCATCCAGAGTGATTCCGTATCGATCCGGTTTATGGCGCAGAGCAACAGACATTTTCTTACTGACAAATTTCACCTTTTCCGCTGTCCATTCCAAGTTCGATTCCTCTTCCAATTTACTTGCAGCCTCTGCTCGGCTGTCCCCTGTGTTGTTTATTCCTGCTTTCTTCTTACTCATTTCCTTTGCCGTTGAGAATATCCAGCGCCTTCTGATACTTTTTCATCCGTTTATAGTCTTTTTCCGTCGGGTGCTCAAAGCGGGACAGATCCATATTATGCCGAAGATCCGACCGCTTCACCAGGACTGCATCTGGATTCTCCGCCGCCCTTCTGACATAATCGTAATAGTCTTCCCCATCCCGGCGGGACATCCGCTCTACGATCTCCTCAACCCGGTCTCCGAACAGATTCCGGATCTCTTCAAGCGTCGCATCCGTATCTTCAACGGTATCGTGAAGCATGGCCGCCGTGATAATCTCCGGATCATCCGTAAGCTCAGCAGTGAAAAGAGCCACATGAACCGGGTGCAACATGTAAGGCTTTTCTGCACGATCTTTCTGGTCTCCGTGTTTTCTCAATGCATATAGATATGCTGTCCAGATAGAAAGATAGTCTGATGGATCTTCCCCTTCTGAGACATAATACGGGCACAGCATCCCGTCAAACAAGATTGCAGCCGGTTTTGTTCCATTCGGGAACACCTTGCAGAGCTTGAGTGCTGCGCCTTTAATATCACCGCCTAATCGATCAGATTCACGAAACATACAATCCCTGCAGGGAATCTTATTAATATCCGGGTATTCCCACTTAAGCGGTGCATTGATATTCATCTCATCGGGGCTTCTCTCCATGCTTTCTTCCTCCCTTTGATCTATTGCATTTCCTGACAATAGTATAACATCAGCCTTAGTGACAATCTATGGCCTTTGAATCGGCTGATGGTGTCAAAAGTTGGGGGGAGTTTTTACTGACAGATTTCCAGGTTGTTCTGTGAGCTGTACGCAGCCTGCGCCTGGAGCGCCTCCCGGCTTCCCGATCTCTTTCTGTTTTTCCCACCAGACACCTTTCTTTACATAAAAAATAAGGCAGGGATTCCCCTCTGCCTTATTTCCCGTATCATATTCGCAAGCTTGTATTTGTCAAAAAACTATTCGATGAACATAGCATCTCCGTACGAGAAAAATCTGTACTTCTCCTTTACTGCAACATTGTAAGCCTCCAGGATCTTCTCTCGGTTATATAGGGAAGATACCAGCATGATCAGTGTGGACTTAGGCAGATGGAAGTTGGTGATCAAGGCGTTTACGATCTTCCACTCGTATCCCGGATAAATGAAAATGCCGGTATTTCCGTGTCCTGCCTTCAGAAGGTATTTTCCGCTCTTCTCATCTTTATAGGCGGCGCTTTCCATCGTTCTGGTGGATGTGGTGCCGACGGAAACAATCCGCCCACCCTCCAGAATCGTCTGGTTGATGACGTCTGCTGTTTCCGGCTTGACGTAATATTCTTCAAAGTGCATATGGTGATCTTCAATGTTCTCACACTTTACCGGACGGAAGGTTCCGATTCCGACATGAAGCGTTACATAAGCCAGCTTTACGCCCTTATCCTGAGCCTTTTTCAGGAGTTCTTTGGTGAAATGAAGGCCGGCAGTCGGCGCCGCAACAGAACCGTCATAATGTGCATAGACGGTCTGATACATATTCTTATCTTCTTCATCGCTCGGACGCTCGATATACGGTGGAAGCGGCATGCTGCCCAGTTCTTCCAGGCGCTCCATGAAGATGCCGTCATAGTGGAATTCCACGATTCTGGTTCCGTCTTTACCATATTCCAGAATCTCCGCCTCCAGCTTTCCGTCTCCAAAATCGACCTTATCTCCAGGCTTCAGGCGTCTTCCCGGGCGGACCAGCGTCTCCCAGCGGTCCCCTTCGATCCGCTTGCTCAGCAGAAACTCGACGTGCGCACCGGTTTTTTCCTTAATGCCGAAAATTCTGGCCGGAATAACCTTGGAGTCATTCATGACCAGACAGTCTCCCGGATGAAGATAGTCCAGGATATCATAAAAATGCCGGTGTTCAATGCTTCCCTTCGCGCGGTTAAGCACCATCAGGCGGCATTCATCTCTCTGCTCCATCGGTGTCTGCGCAATCAGTTCCTTCGGCAGATCATAATCAAATTCTTCAATGTTCATTTCAATACTTCCTTTATATTTTATTTTCTCTTCATTCTTATTCTATCCGGTCATGAATAAATGTAAATACAGCGGCGTATTTTCAGACATCATAAAATACCGTGCACCGCCGCTCCGGTCCGGTCAGTTTTCTACTCTTCTTCTGAAACTTCCGGATGATCTCCCGGGAACAAATCCGAAAGCCCAAGGTGGTCATAGGCAAGCTGTGTCGCCATACGTCCTTTCTGCGTCCGGAACAGAAGGCCTGACTGGATCAGATAGGGCTCATGCGCATCCTCCAGAGTGACTCGTTCCTCACCCAGGGACGCGGCGATTGTATCAATTCCAACCGGTCCGCCATGAAAACGCGTAATTATCGTCCGCAGCATTTCCCGGTCCAGCCGCTCCAGTCCCAGCTCGTCAATACCCAGTGCCTTCATGGCAAGCTGGGTGATCGAAGCGTCGATGTGTCCATCACCTTTTACCTGAGAAAAGTCCCGGATACGTTTAAGAAGACGGTTGGCGACACGCGGCGTTCCTCTGGAGCATCTGGCGATTTCCATCAGCGCGTCATCGTCAATGCCGATTCCCATGATTCCGGCGGATCTTCTGACGATTTCTGCAAGCTCTTCGGGTTCATACATATCAAATTTGCAGATGACGCCAAAACGGTCTCTGAGCGGAGCAGACAGACTGCCCGCGCGGGTCGTCGCGCCAATCAGGGTGAACCTGGCAATATCCAGGCGGATCGACCTTGCTGATGGGCCTTTGCCGATGATAATGTCCAGCGCGTAGTCCTCCATGGCGGAGTACAGAACCTCCTCGACCGCGCGGTTTAAACGGTGAATCTCATCGATAAACAGCACATCGTTATCATTCAGATTCGTCAGAATCGCAGCCAGGTCCCCGGCGCGCCCGATTGCAGGACCGCTGGTCACCTTGATTTCAACGCCCAGCTCGTTTGCGATAATCCCTGCAAGCGTTGTCTTTCCAAGTCCCGGAGGACCGTAGAACAGTACGTGGTCCAGCGGCTCCCCGCGCATTTTCGCAGCCTCGATAAATACCTTTAAATTGTCTTTGACCTTTGACTGGCCGATAAAATCTCCCAGATACTGCGGACGCAGCGTCTTTTCATTATGTTCTTCCTCAATGGATAGCGGAGATCCCTGCGTTATCCGTTCGTCCATGAATGTCAGCCCTTCCTGTCATCCGTCCGGATGTGTTTTCTTCCTCATCTATACTTCTTATATTTCCTGCCTGAAAGACAGAATCCCTGATTTCTGCTAAAACAGATTCTTCAAGGCAGCCTTGATGTAGCCCTCGCTGTCGAGATCCTCCTCTTCAACGAGCCGAACTGCCTCTTCCGCCTCTGCATGGCTGTAACCCAGCGCTTCCAGGGCTTCCACGGCAATCTTCCGTTCGCTTCCTTCTGCCGCAGATGCGATGGCTTCCTTACCGCCTGCTTCAGCCGGATTGAAGTCCACCTTATCTTTCAGCTCCAGAATAATGCGGTCCGCCGTACGCTTGCCGACTCCCTGAGCCTGCTGCACTACAGACGGATCTTCCATGGCAATTGCCCGTTTCAGCTCCTGAAGCGGCGCCGTTCCCATAATCGACAGCGCAGCCTTGGAGCCTACGCCTTTTACCGTCGTCAGCAGCTGGAACAATTCCAGTTCCTGCTCATTCTGAAAACCATACAGGCTGATTTCCGTCTCTCTGACTGCCATCGATGTATACACCTGAACATCGTCGCCCTCCACACATTTATACAGCGGAGAATTTCCCGGAATAAACACCCGGAAACCGATGCCGGACGCCGTCACGATGATCACTGTGCCATCCATCTGCGGATGAATTTTTCCCTGTAAAAACCGAATCATATTTCTTCCAATCTATTATATCCAACAATCTTCCATCTTATCGCATTCTGTAAATATTTCAACCGTTTCCGGACAAAAGGCAGCCGGCAAGAGGTTAAATTCCTTTACGGATACGGAGTTTATGCCCCGGCTGGGCTTTCAGCAGTTCGTCCAGCTTTTTCTTTTGTTTCCGCGACGCATAGGCGTGTCCGTGACAGACCGCCGCGGCGACCGCATCTGCCGTATCATCCGGCTTCGGAACCTCCTCCAGATTCAGAATGGCCTTGACCATTTCCTGCACCTGCTTCTTATCTGCTCTTCCGTAACCTACCAGACCCTGCTTGATCTGAAGCGGTGTGTATTCATTTACTTCAAGGCCCGCATTGACGCAGGCAAGGATGGCAATTCCCCTTGCCTCGCCTACATGGATAACCGTTTTCGCATTCGTGTTGAAGAACAGTTCTTCGATCGATGCTTCCTGCGGCTGGTAAATCTGAATAATCGATTTCAGCTCCGTATAAAGATGCTGAAGGCGGAATTCCATCGGTGTTCCCGCGTCTGTCGTAATCGCGCCGTAATCCACCGCCTGAAAGTGATTCCCCTTCATATCAATAATGGCCCATCCCATAATCGCATACCCCGGGTCGATACCGAGAATTCTCATTGACAACCATCCGCCTTTCTTTTTTAATAAATTCTTCCATAACCCCTTGCAAAACTGATGAACTCAGTATATCATAAGAACATACGTTTGTCCATACGAACAGAAAAGAAACATATTTTCCCGGAAGCGCATTTTTATTCCTCGGATAAATAAATGATTATTCATTTTCTCTAATAACTATGGTATAATCGATGTATAGTTATACACGAGCAGGAGGATGAATATGCGTTATTCCAGACAAAATAAAATACTAGAACTGATCAGCAAGTATGAGATCGAAACCCAGGATAAACTGGCAGCCATGCTGCGCAAGGAAGGATTTGAAGTCACACAGGCTACAATTTCCAGAGATATCAAGGAACTGCAGCTGATTAAGACTCTCTCTTCCAGCGGAAAGTATAAGTATGCTGTCAGCAAACGCTCTGATGCTCCGATTTCCGACCGCTTCATTAAGATTTTCAAGGAAACGGTATTAAGCTTCAATGCAGTAAACAACCTGATCCTGATAAAAACCCTTTCAGGATGCGGAAGCGCAGCTGCGGAAGCAGTAGATAATATCGGCGTAGAGCACATCGCAGGAACAGTTGCCGGCGACAACACCATGCTGATTGTCGTCGATGATGAAAAGAATGTCGATGAAATTCTGGGATTATTCAACAAGATGCTGACCGCAAAGAAGCAGGAAAACTAGTCTGCTTCAGCTGCGGCTCCAGAAGAAGGCAGAAATCTCTTAAGGCGGGTCATTATGCGGATTGACCTGCCCTTTTTATCTGCTGCACGACTCATCACTTCTGATCTTCTGAGTATCGGATAATGGAGAAGCAGAAATGATTGAACACATCAGAATATCGGATTTTGCGATTATCAAATCAACCGATGTGGATTTTCATCCGGGTCTGAATGTCATTACCGGTGAAACAGGCAGCGGAAAATCAATTATCATTGAGGCGATGAGCCTTGCTCTTGGCGCACGTGCGGATTCATCCTTTGTCCGGCGGGGCGCGGAGAAGGCAAAAATCCAGATGCAGGCTGATCTGGACGGTGAATCCTGCATCATTACGCGTGAACTCAGCAGAAATGGACGTAATCTCTGCCGGCTGAACGGTGACCTGGTCTCCTTAAGTCAGATTCAGGAAGCCGCAGGAAGAATTGCGGACATTCACGGCCAGTACGATAATCAGGCCCTGCTGGATCCGGAACGTCATATGGAACTGGTGGACGCCTTCCGGCATGAGGATATCCGTTCCCGCTTTCAGGCGTTTACCTCTGCCTATGTCAATTACAAGGCTGTACGCGGAAAACTGAACAAGCTCCTTCACGATGAACGCGAGAACAGAAGAAGAGTCAATCTCTGCCGCTATGAACTTCAGGAAATCGATGCGGCTCAGCTCCGCGTCGGTGAAGATACTGAATTGAATGAACGGATCTCTGTACTGAAAAACAGTGAAAAGATCTTCCAGGCCATGAACATGGCCCAGGAACTCCTCAACGGGGGCGAAGAAAACGCAGAGAATATGATCGGCCAGGCAGAAGCACAGATTTCCTCTGTCGCCTCTTTTTCAAGCGATCTGAAGGAAATTTCGGGGCTGTTGGGTGGAATCAGCGCTGACCTTCAGGAACTGAATGATCGCATCCGCACAGTCACGGAAAAGACGGATTTTCAGCCGGGTGAAGTAGATCAGGTGATCAGCCGCCTCGATCTGATTGACAGCCTGAAAAGTAAGTACGGCCGCTCCATCGAAGAAATTCTCTCTTACAGAGACCGGATTGCCGGAGAACTGGAACTGGTGGAAAACTTTGAGGACCAGAAAGCCGGTCTGGAAAAGCAGACAAAAGCCGCCCTGGACGTCCTGAAGGAGAAAACAGCTTCTCTTACGGAGGCAAGAAAAAGAAGTGCGGCCGAGCTGGAAGCTGCCATTGAGCGGGAACTTCACGATCTGAATTTTCCTTACGCCCAGCTGCAGATTACCATCGAGAAGGCGCCGGCCATCACCTCTTCCGGAGGAGATCTCTGCGAATTTCTGATCAGCACCAATAAGGGAGAACCTCTGAAATCCCTTGCCAAGACTGCTTCCGGAGGAGAAATTTCCAGAATCATGCTGGCTATTAAGAACGTCATCGGAGACGATGACCAGATTCCGACCATGATATTCGATGAAATCGATACCGGAATCAGCGGAATCACCGCCAGCGTTGTTGCAAGGAAACTCCAGCAGATCGCAAAGAATCACCAGATCATCTGCATCACCCACCTGCCGCAGATTGCCGCAGCCGCAGACACCAATTACCGGATTTACAAGGATTCTGATGATGATGCGACCTACTCCCACATCCAGCTGCTGAATCCGGAGCAGAAAACTGCGGAGATCGCTCGTCTCCTCGGCGGTGACGCAGTGACAGACCTGACGATGAAAAGCGCGGAGCAGCTGATTTGGGCTATGGAAAAACACCGGCAGTAAATCTTGGAGTGTTTCTGCTCTCTGCTCTTTGGAGCAGGCAGATACCTGGCTGTACCGTTCATATCTGGATGAAAGCCGAAATCCCCGCTTCACCGGGAACCTTGAAATGGCAGGCTTGGTGGTGAAACGGGGATTTACTGTTTTTGCGTCTGTTCAGTTCTTCCTTCAGGCTTTCCCTCAGATCCTTGCAATATACATTTCCAGCGCCGTTCTTCCGTCCAGGAGTCCGCTGACGATATTTTCATTTGTTTCGTAAATTTCCATGGTCATATCCTGAAGTTTCTCAAGGCTGTAGCGCCGTGCATAATTCATAGCTTTTTTGATTCTGTATTCATTGATTCCTGTATATTTACTAATCCAGGCGGCTGTTACCCGGCCGCCTCTTTTGTCCATGAATTCTCTGATTTCCAGCATCAGCTCGACCTGGCTGGCAATGGCTCCGACAATACTTCCGGCTTCATTGCTGTTTTCTCTCAGCTTGTTATGGAGGATCTGAAAAGCGCTTTTTTTATCGTTTCCGCTGATCCCGTCCAGCAGATTGAAAATGAAGGTATCTCCATCGCCGGAAATCATGGATTCAATTTCTTCTCTTCTGATGGCATTCCCCTCTGAATGGGCGATGATTTTCTGAAGATCGTTTTCAAACTGAAAGAGATGATAACTGCTTTCTTTATTAAAATATCCTGTGCTCTGCACCAGATACCGCATATCTGCACGGCTGATGACTTTCCCTGCCGCCTGAAAGCGTTTATGGGCAAAGGACATCAGCTCCTGCTCACTGAGATCGTCAAAGGAATACCAGGACCCCTCTTTTTTCAGGGCTTTCAAAACTTTTGCCCGGCCATCAATTTCTGCAGAGGAGAAAATGAGAATGGCGGAGGGATTCGGATTTTTCAGGTATGCAAGAATAAGTTCTGCATCATGTTCTGAGATTCCCCTGGTCTGCTTCAGAGCTGTGAAATTTTTTACCCAGACGACACGCTTTTTAGAAAGCATCGGGAAAGTTTCGCATTGCTTCAGAATATCCGGAATTTCTGCTTCCTGTCCATCGATCACGGAGCAGTCAACAGCTTTTGCTGCAGGATGAATAAATCTTTTGATCATCCAGTTTCCGGCCCAGTTGATCAGATATTCTTCTTCTCCGGAAAACAAAACAACCGGCTTGACTGCTCCGCTTTTCAGCTCGCTGATAAAGATCTGATAACCGCGTTTTGGGCGCATTTTCTGATACATACTGCTCTTCCTCCTTGCTGCAATTATTTTTGTCCTTCGATGATCTTCTCCTCAGCGGCCTCATCCTCTGCGTTCGCCGGCACAGACCTGCGGTGGCCGAACAGCGCCAGCAAAATGACGCCCAGCAGGATCAGAACGGTTCCGGCGTAATCGAAGAGTGTGAGCGTCATGCCGAGTGCCGCAACGGTCAGAATGGTGGATACGACCGGCTCGACGGTCTCAAACAGGCTTCCCTGCACGGCTCCGAGGATGCGGACGCCCTCCATGTAGGCTGCCTGCGCCACGACGGTGCCAAAGATGATCACGCCAAGGAAACACAGCCAGCCTTTTACGTCCATATGGACAGGCGCGTCCCAGAAATGAGAGAAGGGGATCATGCAGATTCCGCTGATCAGCATGGCCCAGCCGGTCACCGGGCCGGCTCCGTAACGCGCAAGAATATGCCCTGGCTGAACGTTGTAGATCGCGGCAGAGAGCGCGGCTCCGAAGCCGAAAATCAGGGCCAGTCTGGTGATTGCAAGGGAATTCAGGTTTCCATGCGTGGTAATCAGGAAGGCTCCGGTCATGACAAGCAGCAGAACCAGAACTTCAATGCGGGACGGCATCCTTTTATCGATGAACACATAGAACAAAAGGACCAGAATCGGCGCAGATCCCTGCAGAACGGTTGCTGTGCTCGGATTCGATACCTGGACCGCAAGGAAATATACCAGCTGACACGGAAGCATGCCGATAAAGGAAAAGATGATTTCATCTCTGAACGATCGGCGATCCCGGAAGATAGAGAATACCTTTTTTCCGCTTTTCAGCGCAATATAGAGAACCGTGACCAGACCCGCGAGAAGAAGTCTGTAGGTGACCAGAAGCTTCGCATCAAATCCGTTATGTTCGAACAGATAGCTTCCCATGACGCCGGAGCAGCCCCACAGGATGCCTCCCGTCAGCGCCATGAAAATGCCGATCTTCTTACTGCTGTGCTTCATTTCTGCCGATTTCCCCATCTTTCTGTTTCCCTTTCCCCTTGCTGCGTTTAATGCGGGTCTTCACTCTGCATCTAAAAAACCGTATAGTCCATGATAACATATCTGCCGTATTTTGTCCTGAATAAGGCTGCGTTACAGTCTCACATACTATCAGCTTGGCAGGTCTCTTGCCGCTCCACAGCTCTTGATCAACATCTGGATCCCTGAAGCTTCTGCCAGGTCACAGGATCAAAAAAGACAGAGCAGGAATATTCCCGCTCTGTCCTGAACTTTTTGCCTTTGTTAAAGGCTATTCCGGCTGGCAGAACATGTAAACCCGTTTAAACATGTTCATCCATCAAACCATTCCAGCTGAATACGCATTAAATCTGTCCTTACAGATTCTCTTTCATGAACTTGGAAACTGCTTCGCATGCAGCATCCTCATCGTCGCCCTCAAAGGTAAACTCGACTGTGGATCCCTGCTTTGCGCCGAGAGACATTACGCCCAGTGTCTTGGAAGCCTTTACGCTCTTTCCGTCCTTGGAAATCATGATTGTGCTGTTGAAGCTCTTTACCAGCTTAACGAGCTGTCCTGCCGGTCTTGCATGGATTCCTTCTGGATCTGTAATGACATAGCTGAAATTTTTCATTTTATAGTTCCTTTCTCCTCATACAAATACAACGAAAACGATATTCATGCGGTATGCGCATAATCATCCTGATTCTTTTCCTGATTTCATTATACACGAAATATACTATAATGACATGCTTATTTCAATCCTGCATTTTCCTTTTCCTCATCCGTCCACTTTTCTATCGTGAAATAGGAAGTGCGGATGTGGCAGTATCCGCCCGGATGTTTCTCCAGGTATTTCTGATGATATTCCTCGGCGGAATAGAAATTCTGCAGCGGCTCAAGCTGAACGGCCAGTTTCTTCCCAAGCTTCTCCTCTTCTCGATGATAAATCTCCCGTATTTCAGGAAGCTGGTCCTCATCCGTATAGAAAATGCCGGTCCGGTACTGGATGCCGCTGTCCGCCCCCTGGCGGTTGACGGAAAGCGGATCAATAACCAGAAAATAGTATTTCAGAAGCTGCTTCAGACTGATTTTCTCTTCATCATAGACCACCTTCACGGTTTCCGCGTGGCCGCTGTTTTCACAGACCTCTTCATAAGTCGGTATATGTTCTGGCTGACCTGCCTTTTCCGGCCCGTTGGCATAGCCTGCTTCCGTTGATATAACCCCGTCAAACTGGTCGAAATACTTCTGGACGCCCCAGAAACAGCCGCCGGCCAGGTAAATGATCTTCTTCATTAACGATTTCCTCCAAAACGAATGAACGCCGCACCGGCATGATCATCTGACTGCGGCGCGGCGTCCCATCATATTCGATAATTTTCTATTATCCGAGCTGTTCGCTGACGACCTCCTCTTCCGGCAGCTTCTTCTTCAGAAGGGAGAGGATCAGCATCGCGACGATGGATCCAGCCGCAAGAGCGAGGACGTACATTCCCGGATGACCGATGACGGCAACCACCCAGAGGCCTCCGTGCGGAGCCGGACTCTGGCAGCGGAAGGCTGCGGACAGGCCGCCTGCTAAAGCGGAGCCGATAATGCAGGAAGGAAGCACTCTTCCCGGGTCAGCAGCCGCATACGGAATCGCACCTTCTGTGATAAAGGAAAGTCCCATGATGTAGTTGACGACGCCTGCCTGACGGTCAGCCCTGGTCCAGCGGTTCTTAAAGAAGGTGGTGGAAAGCGCGATGGCAAGCGGCGGAACCATGCCTCCGATCATGACAGAAGCCATGATAATCTTTACGGTGACGGTTCCCTCCGCAAGGGCGGCAGTACCGAAAACGTAGGCCGCCTTGTTAATCGGGCCTCCCATATCGACCGCCATCATGGCCGCGACGATAGCGCCGAGAATCACCAGATTAGAGGTTCCCATGCCATTCAGAACGCGGGAGATCCAGGTGTTCAGTCCGGCCATTGCCGGGTTGATCAGGAGCATGACGATACCGATCAGGAAGATGCCGATAAGCGGATATAATAAAACCGGTTTTATTCCCTCTAATGAATCCGGCAGTTTGTCACAGATCTTTTCCAGGCCGAGGACGAGATAGCCGCCGATGAAGCCAGCCAGAAGAGCACCGATGAATCCGGCACTGACTGCCGTCGGTGCCTGGCTCAGGGTTCCCTTTGAATAGGAGGACAGCTGGGCAAGATAATGGAAGGTATATCCCTGCTGGGCAAGGAATCCTCCGACAAAGCCGACCGCAAGACCCGGACGGTCTGCAATACTCATCGCAATGAAACCGGCGAGGACCGGAAGCATGAAGTTCATGGAAACTCCGCCGACGGTCTTGAAGAAGGCTGCGGCGGTGCTGCCCATGCCGTAATAGGAGGTTCCGATAGATCCCTGGTCGATCAGGAATGCGATCGCGGTCAGGATACCTCCGCCGACGACAAACGGAAGCATGTGGGAAACTCCGTTCATCAGATGCTTGTAAATGACATGCCAGGCGGAATCTTTCTGCTGGCCGGAAGACGCTGCTGCAGACTGCGCTGCATCTCCTTCCAGTACCGGTGCCTTTTCATCGAGAATCGTCTGAATCAGCTCTTCCGGCTTGTTGATGCCGTCGGAAACCGGTGTCTGCAGGACCTGCTTTCCGCCAAAACGGTCAAGCGCAACTTTCTTGTCTGCCGCGATGATAATACCTTTTGCATGGGCGATTTCCTCTGCGGTCAGAACATTCTTCGCTCCGACAGATCCCTGGGTCTCTGCCTTCAGCTTCAGTCCCATCGCTGCGGCTTTTTTCTCCAGTGCCTCGGCAGCCATGTAGGTATGCGCGATTCCTGTCGGGCATGCAGTTACTGCGAGAATATCCGGATATTCTGATTTCACCGGATTCTGATTTTCCGCTTCCTTCTCTTCTTCATCAGCAAGCTTCTCCTTTTCAGCCTTGTCGATGATATCCAGAAATTCATCTTTTGTTTTCGCTGCTCTGAGTGCATCGGTAAAATCATCATCCATCAGAAGCGTGGATAGTCTTGAAAGAACTTCCAGATGAACATTGTCTTTCGTATTCGGTGCTGCAATAAGAAAGATCAGGTCGGACGGTTCTTCATCCGGAGCATCGTAGTCGACACCATCCGGAAGAGTCATTGCTGCAAGTCCCGGCGCAGAAACAGCATCGGTTTTTGCATGCGGAATGGCGATTCCCTCTCCGATTGCTGTTGTACTTTCCTCTTCACGTGCCTCTACAGCCTTCTTATACTTTTCCGGGTCATTGATGTTTCCCTCATTGACCATCAAGTCAACCATCTGGTTGATTGCGTCCTGCTTATTTTCTGCAGACCCGCCGATCCTGATGCCCTCTTTTTTCAGGAGCTCTGTGATTTTCATTCTGCTGTTCCTCCATGCTGCTACAATGTTTCTGCTAATGACCGTATATCGTCTCCGGATGCAAGTCCGTCAGAAAACGCTGTAGCGCTGCCGGCGGCCAATCCAAGATGAAACGCTTCTTTATAATTTCTGTTTTTCAGGTATCCTGCCAGAAATCCGGCAACCATAGAGTCTCCGGCTCCGACGGAATTACGCACGGTTCCCTTCGGTGCATCGCTCTGATAGATTTCTCCATCTGCCGCGGCAAGCACCGCACCCTCACCGGCCATGGAAACAAGAACATTCTGCGCTCCTATGATCTGCATCTTCTTTGCGTATGGAATGACGTCCCCCCTGTTTTTCAGCTCAACACCGAAAATCTCACCGAGTTCGTGATGATTCGGCTTGACCAGGAATGGATGGTAGGAAAGCACATTTGTGAGAAGTTCTCCGGTTGCATCGACTGCTGCCGGGATGGACTTTCCGTCCAGACGCTTCAGGATCTGCTCGTAAATGTCATCCGGCAGACTTCCCGGAATACTTCCGGAGATGACCAGAAAATCATTTTCTGTCAGCGAATCCAGTCTGTCGAACAGTTCTTCAATTCTGTCCTGCGGAATCTCCGGTCCCTGACCATTCATATCCGTTTCGCTGCCTGGCGTTTTCAGCTTGACATTAATTCTGGAATTTCCCGATGGAAGCCGGATAAAATCGCTTCTGACACCAGTTTCCTGAAGCTGTCTGTGGATTTCATCCCCTGTAAATCCTGCGGCAAACCCCAGCGCCGTACTCTCACATCCCAACTCCTGAAGAACGATGGACACATTGATTCCTTTTCCGCCCGGATAAATCTGTTCAAAGGACATCCGGTTTACTTCCCCCGGTTTAAAGTCATCAATGTGAATCAGATAATCCAGGGACGGATTGAATGTTACCGTATAAATCATTACTTTTTCCCTTTCTGGTACTGCCGCACCTGCCTGATATTACTGAACTTACGGTACTTTTCCTCAGGAATATTTTCCGTCAGTACAACCGCATCCTGAAACGAAGCAAAAGTGACAGGGGAAACCCTGCTGAATTTACTGGAATCGCAGAGGACGTACCTGCTGCTGCAGCGGTGAAGCGCCTCCCTCTTCAAAGCGGCTTCCGTAACATCCGGCGTAGAAAAGCCATGTTTCTCATCAACCGCATTGGATCCAAAAAATCCAATCGTAAAATTGTATTTTGAAATACTGCTGAGGGCTTCGCTGCCGACGATCGCCTGGGTGAGATTTTTGATTTCCCCCCCGATGAGGATGGTCCGGAATCCTTTCTCCGAAAGCAGCTGCGCATGACGGATGGAATTCGTCACATACACAGCCTTTTCCTGCTCTGCCGCCTCCGCCAGCAGAAGGGTTGAGGTACCCGCATCGACATAGACAAAATCATCCGGCCGGATCAGCGCAGCCGCATAAGAGGCAATTTCCTTCTTTTCCTCATAATGCAGCGTCGTTTTCTCTCCCATAGATAAATCCCTTGGAGATATCGCGCCTTCCAGCACCGTAGCGCCCCCGTAAATTTTCCGCAGAAGTCCTGCTTCATCCAGCTGAGTCAGATCTCTTCTGACGGTCGATTCAGAAATTCCGAATTCATCCGTCAGTTCCTGCACTGTTACTGTCGTATTCTTCTGCACCATATCAAGTATGGCCTGCTGTCTCATTTCTGTTAGCATACTCTAATTAAAAATTCTGAACTTGAATGTTTATGATTTATAACTTAACTATACTGGCATGCTATCATCATAATCGTTCAATGTCAATCATAATCAGTCATTTATGTTCACAAAATCATGCATTTTTTATGTATTTTCTCTGGGAACGACGGTACAGACGCGGAGCCGGCCTTTCCGGTCTCTGTATATCCCCACAGCTCCGTCCAGATCCGTCCGGTATACAGGAATCCTGCGGCGTTCAAACCGCTTCAGCACTTCCCTGCAGGGATGCCCGTAAGTATTCTTTTTCCCCACTCCGATCACAGCAATGGACGGAGACACGGCATCGATAAATTCCTCCGTGCTGGAATAGCGGCTTCCATGGTGACCGACTTTGAGCACATCGCAATGAAGGACATCTGTCCCTCTGTACATCTCGAGCATTCCCTGCTCTCCGGTCTCTCCCACATCTCCGGTAACCAGAATCGTTATTCCTCCTGCATGAACCTTGAAAACAAGCGAGTTCAGATTCTCATCCTCTTCCTCCGGATCCTGCCGCAGGGGCCAGAGAATCTCAATATAGTCATTTCCGCCGATCGGACAGCTCTGTCCTGCCCTTCCCTTAGTAATCATCGAGCGGACCGGATAGACCTCCTGCAGCTGCTGAAGTCCCAGAAAATGGTCCATATGCAGATGCGTGGCCATCGCCGCATCCAGCTCTCTGCATCCGTTTTTCAGAAGATAAGGTTTCAGCACCTGTTTCCCAATGTTTTTTTTCGGCGACCCTCCTCCGTCGAGCAGAATATCTTTCTTTCCTTTTATATGTACGCAGTCTCCCTGACCGACATCGACCAGAACGATGCTGGCCTTCCGGAAATCATCCCGGCAGAACCCCGCCGCAGCAAGACAGGGGATCAGGAGCAAAATGCCCAGTTTCAGAAGATATGTTCTTTCCCCTCTCAGCCACTGGATCTGAAAGAATTCTGAGCAGACAAAAAACACCAGCAGCCCGCCTGCAGCAAGGAGAACAGGAGAAGCGGATACCACATCGACAGAAAACCTTCCATTCTGAGAAAGCAGACGGTTCAATTCCAGCATTCCGCCGGACAGAAACTGCAGAATCCCGCTGATTCCCTGAAGCATAGCATAGCAGACAGGGTTTTCCGGCAGTCCGGATAAAATCACCACCAAAGGAATGGAAATAATCCCGGCAGGCGCAAGGATCCCAAGGAGAAACAGGACCGGGATGTTGCACAGAAGCGCTCCGAGAGCGATCTGATTGAACATGCAGGCGCAGTACGGCACGGTCCCGATCTGCACGGCAAGAGATGCCGGAACTTCAGACGGAAGCCATGCAGGGAGCTTTCTTGTCAGAAGCGGTGAAATAAAACTGATGGACGTCACCGCAAGAAAAGACATCTGAAAGGATGCCCCCAGCACCGCATAGGGGTTATGCGCGGCAATCAATGCCGCTGTAAATCCCAGCGATGTCAGCAGATCGTACCTCCTGGACAGCACATCTCCAAAGGTCATGAAAATAATCAGCAGAACCGCGCGGACGACAGAAACCGACCAGAGCGTAATGCAGCCATAAAACAGCAGGAATGCGATCAGAAGCATCTGATCATACTTTTTCTTTCTGCCCGCGGTCAATCTCCTGTACAGTCCGTAAATTACTCCGACATGAAGGCCGCTGACAGCCAGAATATGTGCCGTACCGTTACTTCTGAAATCTTCCTTCATTTCTTCCGGCATTTCTTCTGTGCAGCCGAAAAGCACTCCGGCAAGGAGCTGTTTTTCTTCATCCGGCATACTCAGACCGTTTAAGAATGTTTCCCGGATGCGGAGAATCTCTGCCTGGATTTTTTCTGTCAGGGACAGCGAAATATCTGTAACCTGCAGCTTATCGGCGAAGGCTGTATGAGAAATCCCCCGGCTTAAGAGATAAAGCCGGTAATCAAAGGTATGGGGATTTCTTCTTCCCTCCGGCTCCTCCAGAGCGGCAGAAAAGCGGATCGTCTTTCCCGTCAGCTCTGATCCGGAAGGAAGATCTTCTTTTACATATAGATAGGTACGCTGGGCAGAATACGGATTCATTCTGATTCTTATCGCTTTCTCTGATGCGGATTCCTGTAACGGGTTCTGCAGACGGCAGAGCAGGCGGCTGCTTCCTGAAGCAGTCCGGGAAACACGGATCACCTTTCCCGTCCAGACTCTCTCCACTCCGTTCAGCATCCTCCCGTCCCGGACCGCCGCGGACTGAAGCAGAAACAGAGCCGCGCCGAGAATAAAGCTGATCCATGCCGCTTTTTTCAGGGCACTGGAAAACAGCCTCTGTCTGTCATCGGAAAAACAGAGTACTGCCGTCAGAACGGCAGCGCAAAACAGGCAGAAGACCAGATGAAGATACGCCGTAATCATCCCGGCCATAAATATAAAACAAATCACTGATAGCTTTCTTCTCATTGCTCAACCTCTGAGAAAGCCGTCAGCATCATGAACACATGTTCATTATATCTTTTTTATGTACGAAATACAAGTGCAATCCACCTTGAAAATAATCTTTTGTCATCCGGAAATCTGTTGAAAATTCAATATATTACCTGACACCACCGCATTTCCTCCGCGTCCTGGATGAAAAACACACGTTCTTAATTTTCCAGTAATCGTTTCACATGACTTCTCCCTTGTGTTATAATATATCGAAGTTAACTTTTGTCGAGAAGATTGAAATCTTAAGTAAAGGCGGTACTTTATGAGAAGCGATAAATATAATCGTGCACAAGGTCAGCCTGCAGGCACCGCCTCCGCCCGGAAGGGAAAATTTCTCCTTCCGTGGCAGAGGAAACATAAGATCCTCGATACGATCCTATGGGCCATCCTGCTGCTGATTCTGGCGGTATTTGTTTATGCGGCAGCATGTATCATCACAGCGCCGAAAATCGATGTCACGCCAGGTAACTTAAAAAGCACACTCTCCCGAACGACAGTCGTCTATGACGCAAATGGCAAGAAAGCCGGCAGTGTCTACTCCGGTGAAAACCGTATCTGGCTCTCCTATAAGGATATGCCGAAGAATCTGGTCAATGCCTACGTTGCGCTGGAAGACAAGACCTTCTGGACGCATCATGGATTCAACGTTACGCGAATCTTCGGTGCGATCAAAGAATCCATTACATCCGGCGGCGACATCAGCGGAACTAGTACGATCACCCAGCAGCTTGCCCGTAATGTTTATCTGAAAAAGAGCATGAGCAAGCGCTCCATGAAGCGTAAAATCGTCGAGGCATGGTACACCGTTCAGCTGGAACACAATCTGACGAAAAAGCAGATCATGGAAGCTTACCTGAATACCATCTATCTCGGCTTCAACTCCAATGGCGTCGAAGCCGCATCGGAAGCATATTTCGGGAAAAGCGTGTCCAAACTGAATGTCGCACAGTGCGCGCTGCTGGCTTCTCTGCCGCAGTGGCCGACTCATTACGCGCCGGTGCAGCTGGTTTCCAACAGTTCTGTAACGACAGGCTCCACCAACATTCTGCACAGAAGCAGTGATGGTACCTACATTATGAATGACGCGGGAAAGAACCGCCGTCTCACCTGTCTGAAACTGATGTATAAGCAGGGCTACATTACCAAAGCCACATACAAGAAATATACGGCCATTCCACTGAAGAAACTGCTTAATCCACGATACAGCAGCAGCACAAGCACCAACAATTCCTATTTCACGGACTATGTTGTATCCCGGGTCATCAGCGATCTGCAGAAAAAGGACGGACTCACCTATTCAGAAGCCTACAACAAGGTTTATCAGGGCGGACTAAAGATTTACTCCACGATGGACCGCAAGGCGCAGAATGTTATCGAAAAAGAGTTTAAGAACGACTCCAACTTCCCTACGCCTAAGAATATCAGCTATGATTCATCCAATAATATCGTTAATAAATACGGATCCATCATCATGTACAGCTACAGCAACTTCTTCGACGTCTCCGGAAATTTCACATTCCCGAAGAATGAGGCGAAGAAGAACAGCGACGGCTCGATAACCATTTACAAGGGAAAGAGAATCCGAATTTATAAAACCGTTTCCAACGGCAAGACCGATTACAGCGTTGAATTCCCGACGATGTACACCACGGTAAATGGATCGCTTTACTCCATCCCGGGTGGATACATCAACATTCCACAGGGCAAAAAGAAACTGGACGGCGACGGAAACCTGGTTGTCTCCGCATCCTTTGTAAAGAGCGCAACGGGCAGGGCAATGTTCAAGACATCTTCCGACGGCTCCATCGTCCTGACCAGCAGCGGCTACACGCTGAACCAGAAGGTAATTCAGCCTCAGGCTGCGATGACCATCGTAGATAATAAGACCGGTCAGATCAAGGCCATGGTCGGAGGAAGAAAGCAGACAGGAACCCAGCTCTATAACCGTGCAGTAAAGACACGGCAGCCGGGATCCTCCATCAAGCCTCTGGCTGTTTACGGCGCTGCCCTTCAGCAGAGCTATGAAGAACATAAGGAAGGTAAAACCCATAACTTTGTCAACTACGGTATTGACAGCCAGGGCACAGCCGGATGGGGAAATTACATTACCGCAGGTTCTGAAGTTATCGATGAAAAAACAACGGTAAACGGACAGGCCTGGCCGACAAACGCTGAAGGTACATACAGCGGCGTGCAGACCTTCCGCACAGCGCTGCAGAAATCCATCAATACCTGCGCGGTAAAGATCTTCCTGCAGGTCGGAGCCAAATACTCCTATAACATGGTCAAGAAATTCGGTATCACATCGCTTGTCGGATCTGGGTCTACAAACGACAGAAATGCTGCGGCTCTTGCCCTCGGCGGAATGACAAACGGTGTTTCCACACTGGAAATGGCCAATGCCTATACGACCTTTGCAAACAACGGTGTCAGATCCACGAAATCCATCTGTTACACAAAGGTCGTTGACAATGGAAAGAAGATCCTCTCCTCTTCCAACGTAAAGAAGAAGAGAGTTCTGGATTCCGGTGTAGCATGGATCATGAAGAGCTGCCTCCAGGGCGTTGTTACTGGGGGAACTGGTCAGAAGGCCGCAATTTCAGGTGTGAGTGTCGGTGGTAAAACCGGTACAACCAGTGATGAGTACGATATCTGGTTTGACGGATTCACCCCTTCCTACTCTGCTTCCCTGTGGATCGGAAACGACTCCAACATCCAGCTGAGCAGCAAGAGTGATTACGCCGCTGCGCTCTGGTCCAGAATCATGAGCCAGATTCCAAATGCACTGAAGGGATCTTATCCGGGCATGCCGTCTGACGTTACTCAGGTTGGCAGTGAATATTACACTACGGGAACTTATGGCGGAGCCGGCGGAGTTTCTGCACCGGCAGGCACAACGAATTCCGGTACGACAGGCACACAGAACGGAAGCACGGTTACGGATAACAGCCAGAACACAACGGATCAGACGACCGGCGGAGAAACCGGTACAGACCAGAATCAGCAGAACAGCCAGGACGGAACCACAACCGATAACAGCGGAACAACAACGGATAATAACAACAGCAGCAGTTCGCAACAGAATAATTCCGGTACAGCCGGCGGAAATTCCAGTTCATCTGCGACAAATGGCACAAGCAGCAGCAGTAATTCTTCCAGCAGTGGAGGAACTACCAAATCCAGCCGCCAGGCGGCAGCCGGAAGCGGCAGCGGATCTGGAAATCATTAACCTGCAGCCGTACAGGCATAAAAAAGTGGGAGACCTTCAAGTCCCCCACTTTTTTCATGCCTCCATTCCGGACAGCATGCATATTTTACAATCTGTTTTTTCTCGTCTCTGTATTCCGCTCTTCAGCCCTCGCAGAACCCGCAAAATGTGCCCTGTTATGCGCCGAACTGCAGGCTCTGTATCAATTTTACCTTTCTGCTTCTGCTGCAGCCTTCAGCTCTTTTACACGGCCGCCAAGGCTGTCTGCCTTAAAAACAGCCGATCCGGCTACGAAGATATCCACGCCGGAGGCAGAAACATCGGAAATCGTGTTCAGATTAACCCCTCCATCGATTTCCAGTGTCCATTTATATCCTTCTTTCTCACGGAGATCCGCAAGCTTTCTGATCTTTCTCAGCGTAGAAGGAATCAGGCTCTGGCCGCCGAATCCCGGGTTGACGGACATAATCAGAATCATATCAGCTTCATCCAGCACCTCGTCCAGAAGGCAGACCGGAGAACCCGGATTCAGCGCCACACCCGCCTTGACACCGCAGCTGTGCAGATGCTGAATGGTGCGGTTGAGGTGCGGACATGCTTCCTGATGAACGGTAATATATTCTGTCCGGTCCGTTACGAAATCTTCCAGGTATTTATCCGGATCTTCAATCATCAGATGTACATCATAAGGCGCACTCTCAATTCCGTTCAGGCTTTTCATTACACTGGCTCCAAAACTGATATTCGGAACGAAATGTCCGTCCATAACATCGACATGGATATAGTCAGCTCCAGCACGGCTGATTTCTTCAATCTGCTCTCCCAGTCTGGCAAAATCTGCAGACAGCATCGATGGTGCAATTTTAATCATTTCTGTATCCTCCTATTTTCTCTTCCAGTCCTGCGCTTTTTCCTGCAGCTCCTGGAATCCGTGTACATATGACTGATACCGTTCCTCCGAGATTTCTCCTCGTTCCACCGCATCCCGGACTGCGCAGCCCGGCTCTTTCAGATGCCGGCAGTTGTCAAACCGGCAGTGACCAATAAATGGTAACATCTCCGGGTAATAGCGGTCAAGTTCTTCCGGCTCTACTCCGGAAAGATCGAATGATGTAAATCCCGGCGTATCATAAATCAGCCCTCCCGGCGGGTACTGGAAAATCTCAACGTGACGCGTCGTGTGGCGTCCCCTTCTGGTTTTTTGACTGACGCTCTTGGTCTCCATATCCGCCTCCGGCACCAGAATATTAATCAGGGAAGATTTTCCGACACCAGACGGACCGGCAAAAGCGGTATGTCTTCCGATCAGCTCTTTTTTCAGGGCATCGATTCCCTCTCCTGTTTTGGCGCTGACGCAGAAAAACGGATACAGATCCTTATAGCGGCCGGCGATTTCTTCCCTCTTGTCCGGGGAAAGCAGATCGCATTTATTCATGCACAGAATCGGATGTGCATCGTTAGAATCCGCTGTGATTAAGAACTTATCGATGATTTCAAAAATCGGTTTTGGCTTTTTTGCGGCAAAAACAATAACCACCGTGTCGACATTGGCAACCGGTGGTCTTGCAAACGCATTGCGGCGCGGCAGGATCTCCTGGATCATGCCGTCGCCGTCACTATCTTCTTTACTGATGATGATTTCCACTTCATCACCAACCATCGGCGTGATTCCGGTCTTCCGGAACAGACCGCGTCCTCTGGTCTGGACGAGGCCCTGTTCCGTCTGAACATAGTAGAATCCGCCGATTCCTTTAATAATGCGTCCTTTCATACAGGCTTCTGAAAACTCCTCTCTTTCATCTCTTCACAGTGAATTGCATAACCGCCTACTTGGATGCAGATGCAGAAGAAGACGTTGATGCGCTTCTTGCTGCAGCGGATCCGGAAGCCGCTGTGCCGGAAGAATGTCCTGCTGAACGGCTCGCATTGCTGTCTGTGCTGTCCGTTGTTCCACCGCTGGAATTACTGCCGCTGTTACTGCTGTTATTACTCTCACTGTTATTATTGCTGCTGTTGTTATTGCTGTTATTACTGCTGTTATTGTTCGTGTTATTATTATCGTTTGTGTTGTTATTCTCACTGGAGGAAGCCTTGCTTACCGTAATGGTGACGGTTGACCCCTTCTTGGCCTTGGATCCGGCGCCGACAGACTGTGAAATAACCTGTCCACTGGTCGTAAGGTTGCTTTCCTCATAGGTAACAGAAACATTGAATCCTGCAGCAGCCAGTTTTGACCTTGCTTCGGATACAGACATCCCGGTTACGGAAGGAACTTCCACCGTATCGGAATTCTCATGAGAATCCTTGCTCTTGTCTTTCTCTGCGCCCTTGCTGACAACCAGATCGATGTCGGTTCCGCTGGATGCCTTGCTTCCGCCGGACGGCGTCTGGCTCATGATCTCACCCTTGTCGTAAGAATCACTGTAAGCATAGGTTACATCACCCAGATTGAATCCGGCAGCCTCAATGATATCCTTAGTGCTGCTGTCGTAGGTCTGTCCGACCAGATCCGGTACTTCTCCGTTGGAATCCCCCTTGCTGAGGCGGACGGTGACCGTCGATCCCTTCTGAACCTTCTCTCCTGACGTCGGATCCTGCGCGGCAACCTTTCCCTTATCGATCGAGTCACTAGCGATGGCTGAGCCTTTCTTTATCTTCAGGCCGTGTCCGGAAAGTGTCGACTTCGCTTCCGAATAACTCATATCCGTGACATCCGGAACCGTTACCTTTCCGCCGCTTCCCAGAAGTTTCGGAACGGCAAATACTCCAATGACCGCAAGGAGAGCAATCAGTACTGCGGCCGCAATGGCGCGTCTGGCCTTCGGTGAAAGACCTTGCTTTGTATTTTTTGCCGCATAAGGTGTACGTTCCTGCGCCTCCTGCTGGCGCTCTGGCTGAGGTCTCCGCTCCTCCTGCTGGTTCGCAAACGCATTCCGGCCCATGACATTGCTGACGTATTCAATGCTGTCAAGATCTTTCAGCATCTCGTCTGCACTCGCATAGCGGTTGGTCTGGAACTTGTTGGTCGCTTTCATTACGACTTTCTCAAGCTGCGGAGGAATCCCGGGAACCAGTTCTGAAGGCGGTGTGATGTCATCATTGATGTGCATCAGCGCAACCTGTACCGGGCTGTCTCCGTCAAACGGAACGCGGCCGGTCAGCATCTCGTACATGACGATTCCCAGAGAGTAGATGTCTGAGCGCTCGTCAACATACGCTCCTCTGGCCTGTTCCGGAGAAATATAGTGGACCGATCCGATGATCTTACTCGTTTCCTCCATCGTTGAATCGCTCAGCGCTTTAGCAATTCCGAAATCGCCGAGTTTGGCCATTCCGTCTGTGGTCATCATAATGTTATGCGGCTTGATGTCGCGGTGGATGATGTTATGCTTATGCGCTACGCTCAGCGCGGAGGCTACCTGTTTGGTTATTCGCACGACCTCCCGGTAATCCATCGGCGCCTCTTCTTTTATGATTTCGCTTAAGGATTTTCCTTCGATCAGCTCCATGACGATGAAGTGAATATTTCCTTCACGGCCTACATCATAGACACTGATGATGTTCGGATGCTGCAGACCGGCCGCTGCCTGCGACTCTGCCCGGAAACTGTCTACGAACTGTGCATCCTTGGTACACTCCGGACGCAGAATTTTCACGGCTACAAAACGGTTCAGCAGGCGGTCCTTTGCCTTATATACAACAGCCATTCCGCCTTCTCCGATTTTTTCTACCAGTTCATACCGGCCGACTAGTAATTTACTCATCCAGGTCTCCCTCCGTTATTTTTATGCAAATAACTGTGATATTATCGTGCCCGCCCTTGTCATTGGCCTGCTGCACCAGATGATCACAGGTTTCCTTCATTGAATGGTTACGATCCAGCTCTTTTCTGATTCCGTCACTGCCGATCTCTCCGTGGAGTCCGTCTGTTGTCAGGACGATAATGTCTCCCGGCTGAATATCAGCCTGATAATAATCGGCGCGGACTTTTTCTTCTGCGCCGATGGCACGCATGATGACGTGTCTTTTCTCATGTACGGCTGCCTCGCTTGCAGTAATGACGCCGGCCTTCAGGAGCTGGTTGACATAGGTATGGTCAACCGAAATCTGTTTCAAATCTCCCTTCCGATACAGGTAGACTCTGCTGTCGCCGATATTCATGGCGTACAGGGTTTTCCCCGATATATAGGCCAGGGCAATAGTTGTTGCCATTCCTCTGGTCTCCGGCCGTTCATTCATCAGATTCAGTATCTCTTCATTTGCCCGGTCAAAGCATGCGCTGAAATAGCGCTTTATCTCTGACATGGTATCGACGCCCTTCATTTCATGCGTCTGGATGAATCTGGCAATTTCCTGTATCGCCGCCTTGCTGGCGATTTCTCCGGCATTGCTGCCCCCAACTCCGTCGGCGACCATGTAGACCCTGTAAACCGGCATCAGCCCGCAGGCGTCTTCATTATGGTCTCTCTTCATCCCCTGATCCGTCTTGGATGCAACTTCCATACTTATTTACTCATCCTCCTCATTATGCAGAAATAAAAGCCATCTGTTCCATCAAGACCGGGTAAGAGCTGACGTTCTGCTTCTTTCTGAAATTTACCTTCCTGCTGTCTGAGAAACGCTTCCACATTCTCCTCATTTTCGATGCGGTTGATGGTACAGGTACTGTACATGATTCTTCCGCCCGGCTTGACAAGTTCTGATGAACGCTGCAGGATGGCAAGCTGTTTTTCTGCCAGTGCCTTCGCGTCATCATCCAGCTTTCTGTAACGGATTTCCGGCTTTCTTCTGAGCACACCCAGTCCGCTGCAGGGAACATCGCAGATCACGGCGTCCGCCGTTTCTGCCAGGGCTCCCGCAGAAGTAAGCGCATCACGCTTTTCCGCCTTGATGCACTGAGTTCCCAGCTTTTCCGCCTGCTTACAAATCAGAGAAAGCTTATGCTCGTAGTAATCAAATGTCCGCACACATCCCTGATTCTTCATCAGGATGGCCGCTGCCATTGATTTTCCTCCCGGCGCGCCGCAGACATCCATCACGGTTTCTCCAGCTTCAGGTGCAAGGGATGAAACAGCTGCCGCAGACGCGGGATCCTGCACATAGAATAATCCGCTTCTGAATTCTTCTGTGTCCATCAGGCCGCTGCCTTTTACGGCAAACACAGGAAGAGCGTCCGACAGTCCCTCAATCTCCAGCTGATCAACAGAAAATCCCTGCTTCAGCAGTGCATGTTTCAGACTTTCGCGATCGGTCTTCAAGGTGTTGACCACAATACAGAGAGGCGGCGTTTCCGACATTTCCCGTAAAATGCTTTCTGCTTCTTTCTCCCCTCGCTGGCGGATCAGAAGCCGCACAATCCACGGATCAGCAGAATAACGCGCAGACATCCGGACAGCCGGGTCTTTTTCTGATTCCGGCTGTTTCAGACTGTCCTTCCGTCTGATCAGATTCCTCAGAACCGCATTGATAAATCCCTTCTGCGGGCGGCATACAGCAGATGCCATTTCCGCGCAGCTGTTTACTGCTGCATAATCCGGAACCGAATCCATAAACAGAATCTGATAGGCACCCATGTGCAGCAGCACACTCACCTGCGGCTTCATCTTATTATATCCGCGGGCAACCAGCTGTTTCAGAAGATAATCCAGATACAGCCAGTGCTGTTCTGAACCGTAAACTATCTCCCGCACAAAGGCCGGCGCATCTGCCCTGCACCGCTCAATCTGCCGCGAAACCTCGATATTCGAATATGCCTGGTCTTTCACGACCCGCATGAGCGTCTGATATGCTGCTTTCCGGTTTTTATCCATGCTCTCTCCTGTTTCATTTATCCCTATTTACCTATTATAACAGAAAACTGGCCGGTCTTTTGTATTTTGACCGGCCAGATCTTAAATTTTATCAATTTTTATTTTTCCTTCACAGAAATTAAGATTCCTGAACCTGTGAAAGACGGAAAAAACAGCTTGTTCAGTTCTGAAGACCCATCGCCTTATTCTCCGTAATCAGATAATTGATCTCCGATGTCGCGCAGAGCGTATCCTTATCCATGTCGTAAATTCTTCCGTTCATATTGCTCATCCGGCGTCCGATATGGGTGAGCTCGATTTCCACGCGGAAGCGCTTTCCATCCATCGGTCTGAGATAAGAAGTCGCAAGACTCGTCGTTGTGACGAAGTGCTGGCCGACAACCAGGCTCATCAGGCCGCCCGCATAATCGAAAATCGACGCAATCGTCCCGCCGTGCACACCGTCATAGGGATTCAGACACCATTCCTCCGGCTCGAACAGAAAGGACGCGCTCTTCTTCTCGACACTGCAGTCCAGAAGCTTCAGATCCAGCATGGAATTCAGCCTGTTCGGCTTGATCACCTTGTTGATATTGATCGCTTTCGTAATCGCCTTTGCAAACTCATCATTTGTCATACTGCTCATACCAAACCTCCATGCAGGCTATTTTTCAAGTTCCCTGTTAAACGTCTCTCCCAGCTGAACCGAATGGCCTCTCAGGAAATCAGCCGCCTTCACGCGCTTTTTCCCCGGCATCTGAAGCTCCGTAACACGCAGAATCTTTCCGCCGCAGGCAATGTCAATTCCCTTTTCCGATGCCTGAAGCAGCGTGCCGTTTTTCTCAGCAGAAGCCTTATCCAGAGCTTCCGCGGCCCAGAGTTTGATTCTGTCCTTTCCCTTCTGACAAAAAACACCCGGCCAGGGGTCAAAGGCGCGGATTTTCCGCTCAACTTCAACCGGATCCTGCTGAAAGCCAGTAAAGCCGTCCTGTTTCCTGATCATCCCGCATTTTGTCGCTTCTTCTTCCTTCTGCGGGGTATAAACCGCCGTGCCGTCTTCAATGGAAGGCAGGGTCTTTACCAGAAGTTCTGCACCCATCTGCGAAAGCTCGTCAAACAGCTGCTCAAAATTCTTATGATCCACCGGAGTTTCTGCCCTGGAGATCATATCGCCGTCATCAAGTCCCGGCCCCATCTTCATTATCGTCACGCCGGTCTTCTCCATACCCTGAAGAATCGCGTGCTGCACCGGGGAAGCACCCCTGAGCTTCGGAAGAAGTGAGCCGTGGACGTTGAAGCATCCCAGACGCGGGATATCGAGAACATCCTGCTTCAGAATCTGTCCGTAGGCAACAACGATCAGTGCGTCCGGCCCATACTCCCGGATCTTTTCCTTAACCTCTTCATCGTTTTTCAGCTTTTCCGGCTGCAGAACCGGGATATCCAGTTCCAGCGCTGCCTCTTTTACCGGCGAAAAGGTTACTTTTCCGCGGTTTCTCTTCCGGTCCGGCTGCGTCACCGCATATCCGATTTCATGGCCGGCCTTTTTCAGCGCATGAAGTACAGGAACCGCAAAATCCGGTGTTCCCATAAATACGATCTTCATTACTGATCCTGCTCCTCTTCTGCTCTTCTTTCTGCTTCTTCCTCAACGGTATGGATCTCTTCCGCCTTATCGGTGAACATGATGCCGTCCAGGTGGTCATACTCATGGCACATCACATCGGCATCGAATCCTTCAAAGTCATATTCAACCGGATTCCCTGCAAAGTCCAGCGCCTTAATATGAATCTTCTCCGGGCGCTTTACCGTTCCGAAATAACCCGGAACACTCAGGCATCCTTCTGTACACTCCTGCTCACCGGACCGTTCCGTAATTTCCGGATTGATCATGTAATATACACGGCCCGGCTCCGGCTCTGCGACAAACATCCGTCTCAGAATACCGACCTGCGGACCGGCAATGCCGACACCCTCGCTCTGACGCATGGTTTCCAGCATATCGGTTAAAATCGTCTGATAGTGTTCATTGACCTGAGGGACTTCTCTGCATTTCTTACTGAGGATCGGATCTCCCTGTTTTACTACGTTTCTTAATGCCATATACAGCCATCTTCCTTTCTCTTACGATCATATATTCCTTTTTCTGTATACCCATTCTGCCTGCAAATGACCAGATGCCGCGCAAAATCAGTAAGAACTGTATGCGTTGACGTCAATCAGCATCGCGCAGTCCGTCTTCTGTTTCAGAAGACCCCGGTTGAAATAACGCAGATAATAGATATATTTATTCCTGCTTCCGCGCGGTGCCTTCACCATAATATGATAGCGGAAGCTGTCTTTTCCTTTAAAATTCATGCTGAGTTTCGGCATGAGAATTTTGTCCGAATTCGGAAGCCCGGCCCGCTCCAGGTAATTTTTACAGCGTTCGGCCGTTTCCATCGCCGTCTGTTCATTTTCTGACGTAAACGCCGCAATGATCAGATCGGTAAAGGGCGGATATTCCATAAACTTCCTGATGACGATCTCCTGTTTAAAAAAGCTCTGATAGTCATGGGATGCTGCCGCCTGCAGGGCAAAATTATCCGGCGTATAGGACTGCACGATGACCAGTCCCTGCTCACTTCCTCTTCCCGCCCGGCCGGCCACCTGTGTGACCAGCTGGAAGGTCCGCTCCGTCGACCGGTAGTCCGGGATATTCAGACTGACATCTGCCGAAATCACGCCCACCAGTCCGACATTCCGGAAGTCCAGACCCTTGGCAATCAGCTGCGTGCCGATCAGGATCTTCGTTTCTCCCTTCGAAAAACTTCTGATGATGCGGTTGATCTCGGTGCGGTTTTTCGCGGTATCCAGATCCAGCCGTTCAATCCGGGCATCGGGGAACTCCCTTGCCGCAAATTCTTCTACCTGCTCCGTTCCAACGCCAAAATACTTGATCCGGCGGCTTCCGCAGGAAGGGCATTTTTCCGGCAGCGGAAATTTTCTGCCGCAGTAGTGGCAGACCGCTGCATGTTCATGCTTATGATAGACCAGAGAGATTCCGCAGTCCGGACAGCGCAGCGCCTCTCCGCAGTCTCTGCAGGAGATAAAGGTGGAATATCCTCTACGGTTCTGAAAGAGAATCACCTGCTTTTCAGACGCCAGCGCACCCTTCATGGAGGAAAGAAGCCGCCTGCTGAAAATCCCGGTATTTCCGGACCGCAGTTCCTTTCTCATATCCACCATTTCAACCAGCGGAAGCGGTGTCCGGTTATAGCGCTTCTTCAGTTCAATCAGCGTGTATATGCCTTCTCTCGCCCGCTCATAGGAGACAACCGATGGCGTTGCGCTTCCCAGCAGAAGAACTCCCCGGCTGTACATCAGTCTTTTGACTGCGACATCAACGGTTTCATATTTTGGTGTCTGGTCCGATTTATAGGTCGATTCGTGCTCCTCATCCAGGATAATCACGCCGATATTCTCAAGCGGCGCAAAAACTCCGATTCTCGCGCCTACTGCTATGTGGGCCTCTCCATTCCGAAGGCGCATCCACTCGTCAAAACGCTCTCTTCTGGTCAGCTTGCTGTGAAGAACGGCGATCTCCTCTCTGTCGAATCTTCCCAGGAGCCGCCGGACGATCTGTTCCGTCAGCGCAATCTCCGGAACCAGAAGAATCGCAGTTTTTCCCATATCCAGCGCATGCTGGATCACCCGCATGTAAACTTCCGTCTTTCCGCTGCTGGTGACTCCGTGAAGGAGAAAAATTTCACCCTTCTCCTGGTTCATAGAGTCTTCAATTCTGCCGACGGCAGAAGCCTGTTCATCCGTCAGCGCCTTTACTTCCTGCACTTCACCTTTTGTCCTCGCGTAGGGACGCTTGGACTTACCCGGCTTCGCGGGCTTTCCCGGCGGAATGAAACAGTGCAGCGCATCATAATACTTGATTCCGTACCGCTGGCGCATCCACTGCATCGTCCGGACCATTTCCTCATTCAGACGGACCTGCGGATCCACCGAAGCGATCTCCTTGATCTTAGACGGATCGATCTCCTCAGACGGCAGGACGCCGGTCTCTGTGACCAGCGCCCTCTTCAGTCTGTTCCCTTTTCCAAACGGCACCTCCGCAAGGTCGCCGACGCGCACAGTCTCCTCTGCCGCGTAGGTAAACTCCGCATCGGTATGCCAGCTGTTCTGATCCAGGATCAGATTCACATACTGCCTGCCCATCTCTACAGCAGGTCGATTCCGTTCTCATGGCATTCTTTAACCATGTCTTCCGGCCATACGCTGACCTGAACCTCGCCGATGTGCGCCTTTCTGAGGAAGTACATGCAGAGACGGCTCTGGCCGATTCCTCCGCCGATGGAATACGGCAGCTGATTGTGCAGAACGGCCTGCTGGAACGGAAGGTCTCTCTTCTGCTCGTCGCCGGACATCTTCAGCTGACGGTCAAGCGCTGCCGCATCAACTCGGATTCCCATGGAAGAAATCTCAAAGGCTCTGTCCAGCAGATCATTCCAGAGGATGATGTCGCCGTTCAGCTCCCAGTCATCATAGTCCGGAGCTCTTCCGTCATGCGGCTCGCCGGACTTCAGCGGTCCGCCGATCTTCTCGATGAATACGGCTCTCTTTTCTTTGCAGATGGCGTCTTCTCTTTCCTTCGGGGTCTTGTCCGGGTACATGTCCTCCAGCTCCTGAGAGGTGATGAAGGTGATCTCATTCGGGATCTCATTCTGGATTCCTCTGTACAGACGGTTGACATAATCGCTCAGGTTGCGGATTGCGTTGTAAATGGTCGTAACCGTCTCATGCAGATATTCTGTTGTTCTCTCGTCACTGGTGATGACCTTTTCCCAGTCCCACTGGTCGACATAAATGGAATGCAGATTGTCTAATTCTTCATCTCTTCTGATCGCGTTCATATCCGTGTAAATGCCGTGTTCCGGCTCCACACCGTACTTTCCGAGCGCGTAGCGCTTCCACTTTGCCAGCGACTGAACGACTTCCACTTCTTTCTCGTTCATATCTTTCAGGGTGAATGATACGCGGCGCTCCACACCATTCAGTGTATCATTCAGGCCGGAATCCGGGTCAACGAAGAGCGGAGCGGAAACACGTCTCAGCTGCAGTCCGTATGCCAGTTCCTGCTGGAAATAATCCTTTACCTTCTTAATCGCACGCTGGGTCTCAACAGGATCCAGAATCGACTGATACCCTTCAGGGATAATTAACTTAGACATCTCTATTCCTCCATTTTACCGACAAAAAGCAACGCGCAAGTGGGAAACCTGATGGCTCTTCTCCCGCGTTATTCTAGTCCTTATTCAATTCACGCACAGCCTTCTCTTTTCTCTGCGCTTCCGCCTGCTTTTTCGAGTAGATGCACCCACAGTAATTCTGCCGGTACAGCCCGTACTTCTTAGACAGCCGGGTGCTGTTCAGGAAACCGTCTTTCTTTTTGAAATCCATATCCAGGAACTCCACCCCGTCTGCCTGATCGGCAAGCGCTTCCGCAATCCCGGAAATCAGCGGGTAGTTCTTATGCGGACTCACCGTAAGCGTCGTCGTAAAGAGCGGGAAACCATGCTCCTGCGCGTACTTCACCGTTCCGGAAAGTCTCTGGGTAAAACAAACCGCGCAGCGTCTTCCGCCTTCCGGCTCGTTTTCCAGTCCCCTGACCATGTGAAAATAGGAATCCCGGTCATGAAGGTAGTTTCCTTCCGCGAATGCGATCTGATTCTCAGCATCGTGCTCCGCGTTCCACTCTTTCAGGAATCTGATCTGGTTTTCCTTCCGCTTCTCATATTCTTCCGTCTCCGTGATTCCCGGATTATAAAAGAAGACCGTAATGTCGTAATCTCCCTCTTCACACAGGCGTTTCACGCAGGCTGTGCTGCAAGGGCCGCAGCAGCTGTGCAGAAGCAGTTTTTCTCTCATGCCTTTTTCACTTTCCTTTCTGTGATGATGCACCAAATTATTATAGCATACTTAAAAGGTGAAAGAAAGATTAGGCATGTTTATTACGAGCTGCACGCGGCCGGAGGAACCATATGAACAACAACATCTCCATCAAAAATACCTATTCCTCATCTTTCCTGAGGAAAATCAGCATCAGAAGAGACAATCCTGCAAGAACGCCCGGCGTCGCGCCATTCACAAATTGTTCGAACTTTCCGTGAATTACAAGGCCAAGTAAGCCAAGGCCAGAAAGAATCAGGCAGAGTACTGACAGAATGACCAGTGATTTTCTGTATTTCATAGTTCTATCCTCCATATCGCTGTCTATAAATATCCCTATAAAATTTTTATCTTCTGTAATCAGGATCTATCTAGCAGCGTAAGATAAAATCCGGACAAAATACACGTAAGCAAGAAGATTTCCTGCATTTTCTGAACCAGGCAGAAATCTGTTCTCCCCGGGATTATTCTTTCCTCCTGCCCTGATGAATGCTAAAATATTAGAATTACGATACGGAAAGGAACTATGATGACGAAATCATTAGCAGAGAATAATGTGATAATAACTGATCCGCAGGACATCTGGGATGCAGATGTCCCTGCCTATTCCGGGCTCAGAAAGACAAAAGACGCGGACGAGGCGGCGGAACGGATGAATACGATTAACTACTGGCTGAAGCAGCGCTTCCATAAGAAGATGATCAAGCTTTCTCTGGACGGCGGCTTCAGCTGCCCGAACCGTGACGGAAGCAAGGGAACAGGCGGCTGCATTTTCTGCAGCTCCACAGGAAGCGGTGAATTCGCCAGCGACATCAGCTCCCAGCTCGACCTTCTGCATAAGAAATGGCCGAAGGCCGGATATCTGGCCTATTTCCAGAACCACACGAATACCTATGCGGAACTGTCTGTTCTTCGGGAAAAATTCACGAAGGCGCTGGAAGATCCGAGAATCGAAGGTCTGGTCATCGCCACGCGTCCGGACTGCCTTCCAGAAGAAGTTCTGGACCTGCTCAGAGAAATTGCAGAGCAGCACTTTCTCTGGCTGGAGCTGGGCCTGCAGACCACAAAGCCGGAAACCGTCCGCCTGATCAACCGCTGCTATGAAAACGAAGAATACATCCAGACGATGGACCGCCTCAGAAGCCGCGGGATCCATGCCGTCACCCACCTGATTCTGGGCCTGCCGGGAGAATCCCGTGAAGACATGTTCCGCTCTCTGAACTTCGTCATCGACAATCATAGCTGGGGCATCAAGCTTCATCTCCTCAATCTGGTAAAAGGCTCCCGGCTGGCAGAGAAAATGCCGGATTATCAGCCATTTCCAGATATGGATTCCTACATTCAGCTCGTCTGCGACATGCTGGAAGAGCTTCCTCCGGAAATGGTCATTCACCGCCTGACGGCGGATGTCCCCCGTCCCCTTCTCATCGCTCCGGAATGGAGTTTCCAGAAGCGCAGCATCTTAAACGGCATCAATGCGGAGCTCAGAAAAAGAGATTCCTGGCAGGGAAAGAAGTTCAACCGGCGTTGAACGCAGCATGCGAAACCGGTATTCCAGAGCAGTTTCCTCCATAAAGGATTCCATTTTCTCACACCAAACTGAAAAAAACGGCCGGCACCGTCATGATGCCTGCCGTTTTATTTATGTCCGGATAAGCCGGAAACGAGCTTCCTTCTTGCTTGTCGTTTTTGTCCTGCCTACTGTGCGTTGATGGTGATGGTGTAGGTTCTGCTCTCGCCGGATGAAGAGGTGCACACAATCTGCGCCTTCTGCTGACTTTCTCCGTTCATGCTGACTGCAAGACTGCCTGTGACAGACGCGCCGGTCTTACTTGCCGCTGATGCCTGAATGCTGACGGAATCTGCGCCGCCTGCAGAAGCGACAAACTCAGTCGCGTAATTCGAGCCGGAGTCGGAAATCAGCTGTGTGGTCTTTCCGTTCGCGGTGACGGACAGCGACTGCAGATAGTAGTTATTATCTACATTAAAGTCCATGACCGGGCTTCCGCATGCATCGGACGGCATGTTCTGGTAAACCGGAATATCGAACTCCAGTGCCTTTCCGAGGGCTCCGTTCGCGCTGTAGGACTTATAGGTCGAGGCGGACTGGGAATTCGGTCCGTACACCGCGGTCATGTAGACGTGGGTGCCGACTCTGGACAGTCCATTCATGACATTGAAATGCTCCAGATATGCGCTGTCCTGATTGTTGCTCAGGTAGTTGGACGCAATATAGGAAGCGCCTCCTTCGATGGCTTTCTGCAGCGTCGTCCATCCGTGCGCCTTTGCGTAGGCAATGCCTTTGGCCGCTCCTCCGGTGGAAGAGTCAGATGCGCCGATGTTAAACACATTATATGCGCCCTGGCTGCCGTCAACCATAGATGTGACCGTTCCCTGCTCAGAATATGCCTTTGCCGCGAGATAGGCTGGGCTGACGTTATATTCTTTTCCGGCCGCGACGAACATGTCCGCAACGCCGCTCTTACTCAGCGCGGAATTCTTCGCAAGGATCGTCTTCACCATATCCGCGTCCTGATACGCGTGATAGCGGTTGTTCTGGAACATGAAGATTCCCGTGTCGGTCAGCCAGTTTCTCGGATCCATATAATACTTCACGGCTTTCTGTGATGCCGCGACGAAGGTATTTCCGTCTTTTCCGGTATATCTGTCTGCCAGATAATCGTAGCATCCCGGTTCAACGGAAAAGAAGGATGCCGGGAATGCGCTGCGGGAAATCGTGTTGGTTCCGGTGTTTTTCGTCATCTGGGCAACGGCCGTGCTCCAGTCCAGATTGGTCTGCACCGGAGTGAACTTCCATGTCGGATGCGCAGCGTGGAGCGCCTGAAGATATGGAAGATAGGAGGACGGGAAACCGTCTTTGGTGATGTAACTGGACGTATCCGTCGTGCTGTCTTTCCCTGTATTATCATCCTTTCCGGTATTATCGGTCTTTCCGGAATCTGTGCCGGAAGTAAATGTCAGATAGCTTCCTTTCACGTAGGAGGATTTTCCGTTCAGAACGATGCGGTACCAGAGATCGCCGTCGCTGCCGGTTTTTCCCCAGGTCCTGAGTCTGGCGGAAACGCTGCTGCCGTCTGCGGCCTGACCGTTTTTTTCAAAGCTCGTGCCTGGTCCCTTTCTTGTATTCAGTCCGCCGTCGGCCTTGACGACTGCGTCCTTCGCGCCTTTATAGGAAAGGGAAACCAGGTCTCTTCTGATGTATCCCTTAACGTTGGAGGCGTAAAGCCAGCGCTTTGAAGAGGACGCACTCGTGTCGGAGGTGAATGTCTCCGAGGTAATTGTCAGTTTTTTTCCTTTCTTTACGGTCGTGACTTTTGCAGCAGAATCGGACGGATTCTGGCGGACGACAGCCGATGCGGCTTTCACTTTTCCGGAAGCTTTCAGAACTGGTGCATCAGAGCTGACCGAGGCATCCGGATTTACTGCGGTTTTCCCGGTTGAATTTCCGGCTGAAGTGGAACTGTTTCCTTTATGATCATCCTTTGAGGGCTTCGAAGATGCAGAGGACGGTTTGCTGAAGCTGATGTAATCGGCCATGACATAAACGTTTTTCCCGTTGCAGAGGACGCGGTACCACTTGCTTCCGTCCGAGGCCTTGACCCGTTCCCGCACGGTGACCGCCGTTCCCTTATGAAGGGTTCCGGCAGATGCGAAACTGGTGCCCGCTCCCTTTCTCATCTTCAGCACATCCGTTGTCCATGCAGTCTTTCTGGCAAAATTTACCTTTGCAAGGTCACTCCGGATATAGCCTTTCAGGGCAGACACATACATCCAGCGGCTGCCGGCCCTGGCGCTGCTTGCGGATGTGAATTTCTCAAAGGAAACCGTGTATGTCCTTCCCTTATTAACCATGGTCACTTTCTTTGCCGACGAGGACGCGGATTTACGGACAGCCGTGCCGTCCTTCAGGATCAGTGCGCTGACCGGAACGTTTTTCCAGCTGCCTGCGGCAAAAACCGGACCGTTCAGGGCCGGAGCCGTCATGGCAAGCGTCATGGACGCAGAAACTGCGAGAATGGCGGAACGCTTCCAGACGTTTTTTCTGGAAGACGCATGTATATGTACTCTGTTTTTCATGAAATGCCTCATTTCTCTCTTGATGAATAAAATGCTGTTTTTTCCAATCCTTTTTCTCCGGAGGAAAGGCCCGAATGCGCGGCAGGCCGTTTTCTTTCTTGATGTCGGCGTTACCGGGTTAGTTTTGTCCCTGAATCAGGTCTACCTGGCAGGCCTGCATGGTCTGAAGCGCGGCCCTGTGGCTCTCCGGGGTCACTCCGGCGCAGCAGGCCGGGTCGACGGACACCGGAGTTTCCGGAAGCGCAGCCTTCAGCAGGATTGCGTTGGAAACCACGCAGATGTCTGTGCAGACGCCGACGAGTTCGATGGAAAGCTCGTCACTCTGCGCCAGACGCTTCATGGTCTCTGCCAGTTCTTCCGAACCGAAAGAAGGCTTGCAGATGCGGTGATCCTGCGGAATCAGCTCATCGATCTCCGGGATCAGCTTCCATCCTTCTGTTCCGCGGATGCAGTGCTTTACCGGAAGATGGCGGCCTTCCTGCGTCGTCAGGTAATTCTCCTGATGGGTGTCCATGGTCGCAAAACGATCATTTTCCGGATAACTCAGGATTTTCTCACGCAGCGCAGGGACGATTGCCTCTGCCTCAGCGTTCCCAAGCGCCCCGGTCACAAAATCATTCTGCATATCCACAACAATCAATATTTTCCTCATAGAATTCCTCCTATGCCGATGTTCGTATATAACATATTATTGAAGTCTCAAAACTTCTCTGCGTCATCGCCGCCTTCTTCCCTGCCCCAGGCAGAAAAAAGGGATCGTGCCGCAGACTCTTTCTCTATTATAAATCTTTATGCATGAAATTTCACTCTTGAATCGGTAAATTATAACCGACATTTCAACTGGCCCGGCCACTCATAAATGGAACAAAACCCAAAAAATGTAACAAAACAGCGTAAAATCCTGTTGCAAATGTTAATTTTTTCTCATTAAATTTCTAATTAATTGGTTCTGCACAAGAAAGTTGGATTGAAAGTTGTGTTAACCTATATTATAATTACAATCGTAAACTAAGCAAAGGAAAGGTTGAGACCATGAAAAATCCGTATAAGACTCGTACGGGCGGGGCGACGGTCACGGTTTTTGCGCCGTATGACTGCGGCAACCACTGCCCATTCTGTATTAATAAAGGGGAATACTCCGATACAACCGGATTCAGCAAGGATAAAATCATTCCGTCCATCAAACTGATGGATGAGATTACTCCGAACTGCGATTTCGTATTTACCGGCGGTGAACCATTCGCAAACAGGGAAGCGCTTCAGGAAATGCTGGACCAGATTCCGTCAACGCACCGTGTCTTCATCAACACGACACTGCCGACGTTCGAGGGCCAGACTGAACAGGATCTGATCGATTTCACTGAGAGAAATAAAGACAAGATCACCTGCATCAATGTCTCCCGCCATCTGGTCAAGTACGTAGAGGAAGGTGCGGACGATCTTCTGTCCCGTCTTGCTGTACGTACACGTGTAAACTGCGTACTGTATAAGGACTACCCGGCTGAGCGTCTTCCGGAATATCTGGAGCGCTGGATTCCGTATAACATTCCGGTCCAGTTCCGTTTCGACTATACTGCAACCACACCGGAGAATCTCTACGATCGCGAAGGCGACCCTATCCTCGCCGACCTGAACAAGATCGCTGAATACAAGGGTCTCGACGGCTGCCGCATGCGCTGCGGATTCCATTACAATTACAAGGGACTGACCCTCACCTATCATAAGACTCTCCCGTATTCCACCATCGTCGAGAAGGATAAGGAAGACGGAAAGACCTATGATATCCTCTATGATATCATCATCAAGCAGAACGGCGAGATCCGTTCCGACTGGGATGAGTCCGTCCTGGATGTGGATGCCTACAGACACGTTAAATTCGAGCCGTACGACCTCCATGTCATCGAGGGAACTGTAGCAGATTCACAGTTCTAAAATCCAGAAATCAAGAAATTCTGCGGGCAGCTTCAGAGATCGCTTTCTCTGAAACGCCCGCTTTTTCTCGGACAAAATCCACCCGTGCCTGCTGCGGCAAGAATACACGGGAAACGCCCTCGCGGGAATGAATTCCGTTCCGCCAGAACAGCCGCGAAACATGCACATGCAGACTTCACGAAATTAAGCGGCTTTTTTCATAAAGCCGCCTGCTCTGAGATCCTTTCAGAAAGGAGAAACTATCAATGTCATCAAAAAAACCTTACGACGCAAGGCTCAGAAACCTGAAGCGGAACAAACTGCTGACGGCACTCATGTCCGTCATCGTCGGCCTGGTGCTTCTTCTGAAGCCTTCTGCCACCCTTTCACTTCTGAGCAAATTCATCGGAATCATGATCCTCGTCACCGGAGCCGTCATGCTTCTGATCTACTTCCGTCAGAGAGAGTCCTCGCTGAAAATTCATCTGGCGGCGGCCATCATTCTAGCCATCCTGGGCCTGTGGATTTTCCTGCGGCCTTCTGGCCTGGTGGCGTTAATTCCAACCATTATCGGAATCATCGTCATGTTCGACGGAATCTTTAACCTGGGAGAGGCACTCACCATTCGGAAACAGAGCCGCCACTCTCCGGTCATGCCGGTTGTGCTGGGCATCATTACCATCGCCCTCGGCCTGGTTCTGATTTTCAAGCCCCTGGGCGTCGCCGCTGTCATTACACAGGTTATCGGAATCGTTACGCTTTACAACGGCATATCCGATTTCCTGATTGCCATGAAGATTCACCCGGTTCCAAAGGACTGATTTTCAGGCATAGAAAAAGATGCTGCCGCATCATGCTCATCTGAGCTCTGTGCGGCAGCATCTTTTTTTCCTCTTTTCCTTCAGATGGCAGCTGACTGACCAGAACCCGGCCGGCAATTCTGCGCCGCGAAAAATGTGAATTCCAATCATACCTGCCATCGCTATTTCGTTACCGCATAAACCGGAGTACTCCAGCTGCTGCTGGCGCCGTCTTTATATGCGCGTACTCTTATCTGATAGGTCTTTCCTCTTCCAAGCGAAAGTGTGCTGACTCTCGATGTCGTCCTGGAGTATGTCTTCCAGGATCTGCTTCCGCTCTTTCTTACACTGATCTGGTACTGCGGTGAACCGGAAACCTTTCCGACCGTAATCTTCAGGCCGCCGTACAGGCTGGTGAATTTCACTGTCGGCGTCACCGGTTTCACGTAGTAGGTCAGCGAAATATTATCCTTGTAATTTCCGGTTCCTGTCAGGATCAGTTTCTTTTTGCCAATGGTCTTGAAACCGGAAGCACAGCTTTCTGTGTAGTCCGTTCCCTGCACCAGAGATACCGGCGTCAGTCCGTTTTCTCTTTCCAGGGTCAGGGTCAGCAGACTCTGCTTCTGTTTTTTTCCGTTATAGGTGAAATCCTGAAGTCCGGATGTCTTGACATCTTTCAGGCTTCTTGGCTGAATAACATAAGATGCATTCAGATCACCCGTGTAATTATTAATTCCGCGAAGGATAATCGTATACGTTCCGGCATTGATGTACTGGTCGCTGTCTGAACGATAAAGCTGATAATCTTTTCCTTTGGTCAGTCCAGCCGCCGTTACTTCCGGTTCCTGCTCAGAACCGTTGTAGACAGTCTCAGCAACCTGAATGTCATCCGATTCCAGTGTCTTCGGAACGATGCTGAAGGTCTTGGTTACGGATCCCTTCACCATCCGGCATCCTCTGACTTTCATCGTCGCTTTTCCGGCATTGATGTTATTCTTGCAGGTAACCGTGTAATCTGTTCCCTTCTGGAAGCTGGAGACTTTTACCTCAGGCTCCTGGGCGGATCCGTTATACTGCACTTTCGAACTTTCCAGTTTGACGTTAGAAGAAGTCAGAGTTGCTTTTTTAATTGTAAAGCTTCTGGATACCTTCCCCGTGTAGTTGTTGCAGAATGTCGCTGTCAGTGTTCCCTTCGTGTTGTTATTCACAGCACTGAGAGTATAGTCCTTATTCTTCTTCAGCTTGACCCCGTTCAGCCGGACCGAGGCATTCGGAACAATCGTCCTGCCCGTGTACGTTTTAGCTGAAATCGCAGCAATCACAGCAGAAGAAGCATTCTTCGGATAAATCTTATAGGTCGTTTTCACCGTTCCGGTATAGGCACCGACGCCCTTTACCGTTACCTTTACGGTTCCGGCGTTCTTCAGGCTTCCGGAAGTCTTTACGGAATAACCGGAGGTCACACGTTTTCCGTTCGCGTCGTAAATGACAAGTGAAGGAGACTGACTCTGTCCTGTGTATGTCTTATTAGACGCCGTTACGGATTTCAGGGAGATCCTGGAAGACGTATTTCCCGATGTCCCGGAAGAATTCGATCCGCTGCCTGAGCTGCTGAATTTTCCGGATGTACTTGAACTGCCCGAGCTGTTTGAAGACGAATATCCAGAATTGGAACTGGATGAAGTTCCGGTATACCGTAATACACCGTCCCAGCTGATTCCGGAAACCCCGTTATAATACGGAGCCACACTTACCTCTGTTCCCGTCTGATCACCTGTTTCCGGATGTCCGCGGTTGGAATGTGCCGCAGCCGTCATGCCGTTACCCAGATACAATTCTGTATGACGGTCCATGTCCAGGAGAATATCGCCCCGCTGCAGCGCCGCCGGTGCAACATTATTCAGCGTAATTCCCAGCTGACTGGCCGGAATCCATGTAAAATCCGCATTGGTAAAACTCTGCAGCATACTCTTGGTTCCGACAAAGCCGCTGAAGCTGAATCCTCCGCCGTTCGTAAAGGCGCTGACAATGAATGTGCCGCAGTCGTAATCCGGACCCCATCGGAGTGACGGATCCAGAGTGTAGCCATGCGAATCATCATTAGCCGTCGCAATCGCCCATTGTACCGCTGACTCAACACGGGACGGAATCGAATCCGCATGTGAAGTCTGCGCGATTCCAAATCCGAATATGAGAGCCAGCGACAGCACCACAGCTGCCAGCAGATGCCGGACCATTCTTTCTTTGATCTTCATAATTCTCACATTATTTCATCTCTCACCATGCAATAACCAATAAAACTCTTTCCCGGCACATGCCGTGCCCGGTGCGCCCGTCAGCCCGATGACCTTTGTTCCGGGGACAAATGGAAGCTTCCGAAGCAGAGCTGTCAGAAAATTCTTCTGCTATTATACGTTTTTCAAAACACGGAAACAGCCCTACTGTATCCATTCCTGTACGTCTGCATCAGGATTTCATCAACAGCCTCTCTTAAGAATTTTTAAGTATATTTTAACATATCAAATACAGAAATCAATATTCCAACGCTTGATTTTACGGCCAAACCGCAAAAAGCATTGGAATTTCAGGCTTTTTAATTGACCATAACTATAATATGGTAAACCGTAGACCACCCTGTAGTTTTATTAAGAGCGAAGTCAGATTCTTAAAGAAAAGAACGCCGTGATCATCCACACTTATCTGCCGCGGAATCCAGCACATGATTTTCAAGTCCTATGCAGGCGTCAGGTTTTATCTTCCGTCTGTCTGACGCAGAGATATGATCCATGACAATTTTCAAAACCCGGGCACTGCTGGACAGAAAGAGGCACGCAACATAATTTTACCATAATTAACTATGGTTAATTTTTTCTGTATTTGCCGTCTTTGCCGCTCAGAATATCATCACCCAGCAGTTCTTATGCCCTTATCCGGTCCAAAATACCGTTTTTCACGCGAGTATTTCATGCTCAGGTATATTTTCATGCATCCGCCTGTAAGAAACATTTCAGAGCATTTCAGGCCTTCCGCTTTTCTGCCGTTTTTTCTCAATTTTCCACTCTGAAGGCAATGAGAATAGTACACCTTGAATAAAGAATGACGGAATTTCGGAGAAAAGAAAACTGAAGAATGATATACCGACAGCGAAAAAAGAGGCCATCGCCCCAAGCCGGTTTTTCCAGCTTAATACAACAGCCCCTTTGCAGTTAGCAACCCCCACCTCCGATGACAATGATATTGGATCGCGAAACCCATATCATTGTATCATAGGAGTTTTTTGTTACTTTGGGTAACACTACTGTTTACTCTATTCTCCCCAGCCCTGCTGGGGGATTAAGTTCTGTTTCATTCAGTCCATTGCTCTGTCTGCGTGCGGTTATAATGCTTACGCACTTGCCAATCGCAAGGCTAGGTCTCCCTATCTAAAATCTTCTTCCTGTTCTTCTTGCGGGAGGCTCAGGTCGATTCCGCGAACCTGTTTTCTCAGTGGAAGGACGCTCTTCGGGTTGACGGAGAGTTCGTCGATGCCCATGCGCAGGAAGGTTTCGGTCAGATCGAGGTCTGCGCCGAGCTCTCCGCAGATGCCGCACCAGATGCCATGGCGGTGGGCGGCGTCAACAGCCATCTTGATCTCTCTCAGAACGGCCGGATGATGGGTGTCCAGGAACGGTTCCAGGTGTGCGTTCTGACGGTCGATCGCCAGTGTGTACTGGGTCAGGTCGTTGGTTCCGATGGAGAAGAAGTCGCACTGGCGTGCAAGGTCATCGGCAATCAGGGCGGCTGCCGGAGTCTCGATCATGATGCCGATTTCCAGATTGCCCATTTCCTGCCCTTCATTCTTCAGCTCTGTACGGCATTCCTCCAGGATTTCTTTTGCCGCCATGAGCTCTTTCAGACTGGTGATCATCGGGAACATGATGGCGAGGTTTCCATATGCAGACGCGCGGAGCAGTGCTCTGAGCTGTGTCTTGAAGAATTCTTTTCTGGTCAGGCAGATGCGGATTGCACGGAATCCAAGTGCCGGGTTGTCTTCCGGATCGAGATTCAGGTAATCAACCTGCTTGTCTGCGCCGATATCGCAGGTGCGGATGACAACCTGCTTTGGAGCCAGAGCTTCCAGCGCGCTTTTATAGGCCTGGAACTGCTCTTCTTCTGTCGGGCTCTGGTCGCCGTTCAGATAAACAAATTCAGAGCGGAAGAGGCCGACGCCTTCAGCGTCATTTTCTTTTACTGCCGGCAGGTCTGCAGGACCACCGATATTCGCATAAATGCGGACTGCTGTTCCGTCCACCGTGCGGGATTCTTTTCCGATCAGATCCTGCAGCAGGGCCTGCTCTTTTCTGTCTGCTTCACGGCGCTCCATCATCATTTCCATTGTTTCTGGTGTCGGATCGACATAGATACAGGACTGATATCCGTCTACAATCGCTGTTTTTCCATCCCAGCTGTCAGAAATGTCTTTTACCTGTATAAGGGCCGGTACGTTCATGCTGCGTGCCAGAATCGCTGTATGGCTCGTCTGGCTGCCGCCTCTGGTTACGATTCCCTGCAGAAGATTTTTATCGAGCTTTACGGTCTCGGACGGTGCCAGGTCATCCGCAACCAGGATAAACGGCTCATCGAGCGCAAAGGAATCGCTGTCAATTCCCAGAAGAACATCCAGAACGGCATTTTCCAGATCATAGATATCTGCGCTCCTGGCGCTCAGATAAGCATCGTCCATTTCCTCGAATACTTTTGCCTGCGCGGTAAAGGATTCCCTTACCGCGTATTCCGCGCTGCGTTTCTGCTCACGGATGATTTCCTCTGTATCATCAATCAGGTCCTCATCCTCCAGCATCATGGCGTGAACTTCAAAAATTTCCGCGTTTTTCTCGCCGGCCGTTTCTTTTGCCCGCTCATACAGTTCATTCTGCTGGTCGATCACTTTCGCGACCGCATCCTGAAAACGCTTTACCTGTGCATCCGTATCTTCATGCAGGGATTCATCGATCCTGCGGTCCGGTTCCTTCAGTACACGGATCTTCGTGATCGCAATTCCCTTCACGATGCTCTTTCCGGTTGCAACTACCATTTCTACTCCTCCTCTTTCTGAAGATCTCCGTAGCATTTTACCTCTTCATAATCATCGCTGTTTGTAAGCAGAACCACAACAGTATCCGGGAATCCGGCCTTCGCAATCTCATCGCGGTCGAACTCCAGAAGCTTCTGTCCCGCAGTGACATGGTCGCCTTCCTTGACCAGCGGGTGGAAGCCTTTACCCTTCATCTTGACCGTGTCAACGCCGATATGAATCAGCAGTTCCATATCTCCAGGGCCTTCCAGTCCGATGGCATGTCCGGTTTCAGCAACATTTGCAATTTCTCCGTCAAAAGGTGCAACGACAAGACCGACTTCCGGTTCGATTCCGACACCGTCTCCGAGCACACCGGATGCGAATGTCTCATCCTTGATCTCCTCACGCGGAATAATCTGTCCGTAAGCAGGAGCGTGAACTTCTCCGGCTTCACAGCGGATCAGTACCGGCATTTCCTTATTCGGTTCTTCCTTCTCCTCAACCAGAGCATCCAGGACGTCTTCCTCTCCCTTCGGGTGATCCTGTTCTGCCGGGTCCTCTTTCCAGACGACCATCGTCAGTGCAAACGCGATTCCTCCTGCGATAGCAAGTTCAACCAGATACAGCGGAATGTGGTTGATGGTCAGAAGTCCAGGAATTCCTGTAACTCCGTATGCCTTGGCACCCAGATGGGAAATCGATCCGAACCATGCGCCGACTGCGCCTCCGATCATGCCGCATACGAACGGTTTCATCAGACGCAGGTTGACTCCGAAGATCGCCGGTTCAGTAATTCCCAGTGATGCAGACAGAGAAGACGGGAAAGCGATTTCTCTGCGCTTGTGACTCTTTGTTTTTACCGCAACCGCAAGGCAGGCTCCGAACTGGGCAAAATTGGCCGCCGTAGCGATCGGCATCCAGATATTGATTCCGTTCTTCTCGGCCAGCATTCCGGCTTCAATGACATTATACATATGATGCAGTCCCATAACAACGGTAACCGGATAAATCGCGCCCATTGCAGCCGCGCCGACGCCGTGTCCGACGGTGATCAGCAGCTGTGCGCCGTGCAGAATGTAAGTCTCTGCCGTGGAGAAGATCGGTCCGATGATCGTGAAGGTTATGAATGTTGTGAATAATACCGTGCAAAGCGGCGTAACAAACAGATCCAGCATCTCTGGGACGTGTTTATGCAGCCATTTTTCCACCATACACATGATCCAGACGGCGATGATGACCGGAATAACATGACCCTGATAACCTACTGCTTTTACATGGAAGCAGAGCAGGTGCCAGACCGGAATCTGGGATGCCTTCATTCCCGCAACGGCCCATGCATTGATCAGGCTGGAGTGAATCATGCAGAGTCCTACAACCGCGCCGAGGAAAATATTTCCTCCGAACACTCTCGCGGTACTGATGGCGATGATAACCGGCAGATAGGCGAATGCCGCACCGGAAACCATGTCCAGGAAAGAATACCAGTCCGAATTAACGAAGGCCGGGCTCGCTTTACCAATTGCCTCAACCAGTCCCATCATCAGTCCGGATGCGACGATGGCCGGCAGAATCGGAACAAATACATCACCCAGAACCTTGATCAGGCGTTTCGGAAGAGGCTGACGGGCCGCAGCTGCGGCCTTGACATCGGCCTTGGTCGCTGCCGTCATTCCCGTAATATCAAGGAATTCATCGTAAACCTTGTTTACCGTTCCGGTTCCGATGATGAGCTGAAGCTGTCCGTTTGATTCGAACATGCCCTTGACACCCTCAACGTCCTCCAGTTCTTTTTTATCCACTTTCGAATTGTCTGCGATGACCAGACGGAGGCATGTCGCGCAATGAGCCGCGCTGATGATGTTTTCTCTGCCGCCGAGGTGACTGAAAATCTCCTGTGCGCAGCGGCGGTAATCTAATGCCATATGCTTTCTCCTTTATATTAAAACATTGCAATAAGAAACGAAATTCAGGGCAGCCCGGGCTTTATACCAGCCCGAGTTCTTCAAAGGCCTTTGCCAGGCCGTCGTTATCGACAGTATCGGCAACCATGCTGCTGACTTTTTTCAGGGTATCGGATCCATTGCCCATGCATACGCTGGTTCCCACCATCTTCATCATGGCGTAGTCATTCATGCTGTCGCCGAATCCGATGCTGTCTTCAAGCGGAATTCCCAGCTTTTCACAGACACATTTCACACCAGTTCCCTTGTTACAGGTCTTTCTGATCAGCTCCCCGTTCTGCACGCCGAACACCTTATCCTGAATGACAAAATCATACTGGTCAAGGATTTTACGTGCATCATTCAGCTGATGATCATCGTTAAACATAATTACGATCTTGTAAACCGGCTCCCCTTTATACTCTTTCATCGGCTTGATGCCAAGATTTTCATTTACCTGTTTTCTCCAGCGCTCCAGTTCGCTGTTGCCTTTCGGCTGCCCTTTCAGGAGTTTTCCGATATCCGGGTCACAGTAGGACCCTTCTTTAGATTCAATCGTGCAGTATACGTGATTGCTCTGAAGGGCCTCCATAGCGTTCTTGAAATCTTCCGGATCCATCGGCTCATCATGAAGGACTTCGCCTCCGGCGATGACCAGGGCGCCTGCACTGGCGATGATTCCGTCGAAATCATATTTCAGGAGCGGTTCTGCCATGGCAAGATTTCTTCCGGTGCAGATAAACACATAATTCCCCTTATCCTGTGCTTTTCTGATGGCTTTAAGAGCGCTTTCCGGAGGAATGCTCTCTCCGGAACGGGTCAATGTGCCGTCAATGTCCAGGAAGATGGCTTTCGGGCCTTCCGGCTTATCCTCTTGCTGTTTGGAATTTGTCCCGAAATCAGTGAGCAGCCAGCGGAAACTTCTGGCGGGAACGCCTACGCCCTGCGCCCGGCACGGCTCGCTGGTGATCAGGTCGATATAATCTTCCGGTTCATTGATCCAGGCCGTCTCATCGTTCGTGTTGAAGTTAAACAGCGCGATCAGCTTCTCTCCCTTGTAATATCTGCCGATGGCGAGAATATGATCGTTGTATGGTTCCATAATCCACACATCTGCGGAATTTTCAAAACAGATATGCTCTCTTCTGATCTTTTCAAGGCGCTTCAAAGCCTGGAAAATTCTGCCCGGACGCGTATTCTTATCCTCGCGCTCTTCTGCCTGATCCCACGGGAATTTCCCGCGGTGAAGATAGCGGGAATCATCCCATTTCAGCGGGTCCTCATGATAGCTGTAATCATTTCTCTGTCCGATTTCATCGCCGCTGTAGATCATCGGGATTCCGCTCTGGCTCAGCAGGAATGCATGAAGCATGATGTCCAGCGTCTCTGCGCGCTCCAGTTTCCAGTCATTCTGCTCATACTCTGCGGCTTCAATTCCGCAGAGGGATGCTGTTGTTCCGCAGAGACGGGCATCACCCAGCCGCGGATCGTCATTATACAGCTCGCCTCTGGAGTCACTGCCTTCCCAGTGGCCCTGAAGAAAATCGTTCAGGAAACGCTTATGCGCAACTTCTCCGATGCCGAACTGCGCCAGAAAATCATAATCAAGGCCCCAGCCAATATCATCGTGACAGCGCAGATAATTCAGGAAGACAAAATCTTTAGGCAGGACAAAGGTCTGACCAAGCTGATGCTTCAACAGGCGGACATCCTTGGTCGCAACGGTGTGCCAGGTTGTTGCCATAATCGGCGCGTTATAGACCATGTGGCACTCCGGTTTTTCCGGTGTTCCAAAGTACGGAGCAACCTCGCTCGGCTTCATGACGATCTCGCCGAGGAGCAGCGTTCCCGGGCAGACGATGTCCAGAACCATGCGCAGAATGCGGACCAGGGTATGTACACGCAGGAGGTTGCGGCAGCTCGTTCCTAGTTCCTTCCAGATATACGGTACGGCATCCAGACGAATCACATCAATGCCATGATTGCAGAGATTCAGAAGATTATCGGTCATATCGTGCATGACTTTAGGATTTCTGAAATTCAGATCCCACTGATAAGGATGGAAGGTGGTCATGACGACTTTATGCGCTTCATCGCACCAGCTGAAATTTCCGGGCGCGGTCTGCGGGAACACCTGCGGAACGGTCTGCTCGAACTGGTTCGGAATGTCCCAGTTATCGAAGAAGAAATAACGTCCCTGTGCTTCCCAGTCGCCCGCTTTGGCCCTTCTGGCCCACTCATGCTCATCACTGGTGTGGTTCATGACAAAATCCAGGCAGACCTGCATCTCCCTCTTATGACATGCATGCGTCAGATCTGAAAGGTCTTCCATCGTACCCAGTTCCGGCTGCACCTTGCGGAAATTGCTTACCGAATAGCCTCCGTCGCTCTTCCCCTTCGGGCTCTCCAGAAGCGGCATCAGATGCAGAAAATTCACTCCGCACTCCTGCAGGTAGTCGAGCCTGTCCTCTACTCCCTTCAGCGTGCCGCCAAAATTTTCCGTATACATCATCATTCCAAGCAGATCATTCCGCCTGTACCATTCCGGATCTTTCTGCTTCTTCTGATCCCATGACTTCAGTTCACGGCTCCTTGCAGCACAGTAATCACTGAGCTTCTGCACATACTGACGGTAATCCTCGTAATGATCCGGATACAGCTCCATATACAGCCATTTCAGCTCATCCTCGAATGGGGCGAACCGCTTGTGAAACATCGATTCCGCATTGTTTCTTGTTGTCTTCATGTCCCTTTCCTGTCTGTTACCCATAATATTTTATAGACACCACGCAGCGTATCATGCATTTTCATGTACAGATATTTTCTCTGCCCTGCCGACAGATCATTCACGCTCTGTGTAGAATCAGGCAGAGTAAGCGGACTCCTGCATCCGCAGGGCCGTTTATAACATGAAAACATTGCAGATCCGCCGCCTTGTATACATTATACAAAAACGGCGGCTTCTGCAGCCACAGGTGTATAAGTTATTATACAGGAAAAATCTTTGTAAAGAAAGTTACTGCGATATGAAAATCGATGTCCGTCCTATATAAATTATATATCGTTCTTATGTTCGGCTAACAATACATTTATTTCCATTTTTGTATACGCCGCTCCGATATTTTCCGCTGCATTCTTTATTTTCACGCACTTTTCCCAGTGTACCGCTATGATTTACCGCACGGAATCCCGCCTTCTGTGCTTCGCGGAAAGTAATTGCAGATACAGCCCCATGAAAAATTTTTCTGCACTGCCCGCATTCCGCCTCTCCGGCTCTGAAAAATCTCCGTGAATTTCCGGCATCCAGGATAAATATCTTTTCAATCCCTCAATTTTAGATTAAGATAAAGTAGTATATAAAGGCTGTCATCGGTCCGACAGAAAGAAAGCATACCGGTGACCGGGTAAAGAGGTAAAAAATGGCTGAATCCAAAAATTTAAAGGAAACAATTATTGAAGCGGCATGGGATCTTTTCCATGAAAAAGGCTTTGAGCAGACGACCATCAATGACATCATTACACGTGCAGGCGTTGCAAAAGGTTCCTTTTATTATTACTTTCACGGCAAGGACACGCTTCTGGATACACTTTCCAGCATATTGGACAAACACTATAAATTGATTGAGCCGGATATCATGAAGATTGAAAACTGCTTTGACCGCCTGATAGAGATGAATTATCTGATGCACTGCTACATCGGGGAGAAAATCAATTATCAGCTGATCGCCAGCCTTTACGCCGCGCAGCTGACCAACGAAAAAGGCAGTTCCCTGCTGGATCAGAACCGCTACTACTTCCAGATGCTCAGCCGGATTATCACAGAAGGCCAGAAAAAAGGTGACATCACAAAGAAAAAATCTGTCGCACAGCTGGTCCACATGTACGGCGTATGTGAACGCGCACTGGTGACTGACTGGTGCATGAACAAGGGCAGCTATGATCTGGGCGAATTCAGTAAAGAATACATGCCGCTCCTGTTTGCGAAGTTCCGCGGAGAGAACAAGCCAGAATAAACTGGATCTGTAACTTCCGTTGGGGCTGATTGTTTAGTTAAGTTGAAAATTCGGCGGGACCGCTGCAGCAGCACGCTCTTCATTCTCCGCATGCCTGCCCGCGCTCGTGTATACAGTATGCGCAATATCGTGAAGTTTCTGACAGTATTTTCTTTTCCCCTATTGCATTTTCCTGCAAAGTATAATATGATATTTTTATATCAATTAGACCGCGGTATAAACTTAATTCTAATAGTATAAAAAAGAAACGGAGAGCAGCATTGAACGTCATCACGAACATTCAGAAATATTCCATCCACGACGGTGACGGCATCCGTACAACCGTATTCTATAAAGGATGTCCGCTGCGCTGTGAATGGTGCCATAATCCGGAAACACAGCGGTTTAATCGCGAAATGCAGTTTGATGCCCAGAAATGTACGGGCTGTCGGCACTGCGCAGATGTATGTCCGCAGAAGGCTATTTCATTTTCTGCGCCGGGCGCTCCGGCATCCACCGATCCTGAACTCTGCACACTGTGCGGCCGCTGCATTGACCGCTGCGTGAATGAGGCACGGGAAATTATCGGTGAAACATATACGCAGAAAGATCTGATCAAAGAACTGCTGAAGGACCAGATTTTCTATGACCAGTCCGGCGGTGGTGTGACCCTGTCCGGCGGCGAGGTCATGGCGCAACAGGATTTTGATGAAATCGTAAGCCTGGCCAGAAAACTTCACCGGAACGGAATCGCCGTCAATATCGATACATGCGGCTATGCGCCATACGAGAGATTCCAGAAGATTCTGCCTTATACAGATATCTTTCTCTACGACCTGAAGGTCATGGATCCGGAAACCCATAAGCGTGTCATCGGCACAGACAACGCGTTAATCTTTGATAATCTGAAGCAGCTCAGCCGGGACGGCGGCAGAATCTATCTGCGCATTCCTACCATCCCGGGAATCAGCGGAACAGAAGAAAACATGAATCAGGTTATTGCCTTCCTGAAAGAAAATGACATCCGCCCACTTCAGATTAATCTTCTTCCCTACCACGACACCGGCAAGGGAAAATATGCAAAACTCGGAAGAGAGTATCCGGGAGAAGAATGTGAAGTCCCTAGCGATGCACTCATGGAAACATTTGTCAATCAATTCCTGAACGCAGGATTCAGCAACGTAATAATTGGAGGATAACACCATGGAAAATGCCAACATGACAGAAAGAGTTAAACGACTCCGTGAAATGACTACGACAACTCCGGTTCATATCGACCTGGAAAGAGCAAAAATCGAAACCGATTTCTACCGCGAAAACGAAGGAAAGTATTCCGTTCCGGTTATGCGTGCAATGGTTCTGAAAGAGTACTTCAGCAAGAAAACCCTGTATCTGGGCGATGACGAACTGATCGTCGGTGAAAAAGGAAAAGATCCTCAGGCAAGCCCGACTTTCCCGGAACTCTGCTGCCACAGCGTCGAGGATATGCATGTCATGAACGACCGTGACATCTGCGCCTATAAAGTTACTCCGGAAGATATCGAACTCCAGGAAAAGGAGATCATTCCATACTGGACCGGAAAGTCCATGCGTGAAAAGATCCTGGACCGCATGACCCCGGAATGGAAAGAAGCCTATGCGGCCGGCATGTTCACCGAATTTATGGAGCAGAGAGGCCCGGGACACACCTGCGGCGGCGACCGTATCTGGACACATGGATATGCAGAATACAAGCAGGAAATCCAGGAAGCTCTGGATCATCTTGATTATCTGAACGACATGGATGCAGTCAGCAAGGCAGAAGAACTGAAAGCCATGATGATCGACTGTGATGCCGTTATGATTCTGGGACAGCGTTATCACGACCTGGCCATTGAAAAAGCAAAGGAGGAGACAAATCCGATCCGCAAGAAGGAACTCCTGCAGATTGCAGAAAACTGCTCCGTTGTTCCGGCACAGAAGCCGCAGACCTACTGGCAGGCACTTCAGGCTTACTGGTTCACCCACCTGGCAGTAACTTCCGAGCTGAATCCTTGGGACGCATTCAGCCCGGGACGTCTCGACCAGCATCTGTATCCATACTATGAACAGGATACAGAAGACGGAATCCTGACCGATGATTTTGCCCTGGAGCTGCTGGAATGCCTCTGGGTAAAATTCTACAACCAGCCTGCCCCGGTCAAGGTCGGCGTCACCCTCAAGGAAAGCGGAACCTACACAGACTTTGCAAACATCAACACCGGCGGAATCCGTCCTGACGGAAGCAATGGCGTAAACGATGTCAGCTACCTGATTCTGGACTGCATGGACGCCATGAAACTGGTTCAGCCGAATTCCAACGTACAGATCAGTAAAAAAACTCCGGACCGTTTCCTGAAGCGTGCCTGCGAGATCTCCAGAAAGGGCTGGGGTCAGCCGGCATTCTACAACACAGATGAAATCGTTCAGGAACTGCTGAACGCCGGAAAGACACTGGACGATGCAAGATGCGGCGGATCCTCCGGATGCGTGGAAACCGGATGTTGGGGCAAGGAAGCTTACATCCTCACCGGTTACCTGAACATCCCGAAGATTTTCCAGCTCACCCTCTACAACGGATTCGACAACGTCAGCGGAAAGCAGCTCGGCCTGAAGACCGGATACGCAAAAGACTACAAGACATACGATGAACTCTTTGACGCCTTCCAGAAGCAGCTTACCTACTTCGTTGACATGAAGGTAAGAGGAAACAACGTCATCGAAAAACTCTACGCAGAGGACATGCCTGCCCCGTTCCTGTCCATCGTCACCGATGACTGCATCAAGAACGGAAAAGACTACAACGCAGGCGGAGCGCGCTACAACACCAGATATATCCAGGGCGTAGGAATCGGAACCATCACCGACTGCCTCGCCGCAATTAAATATCACGTTTACGATAAGCAGGATCTGACCATGGACGAACTGATCCAGGCCATGGACGACAATTATGAAGGACATGACGACGTATTCCGCATGGTTCACGACCGTTCCCCGAAATACGGAAACGATGACGACTATGCAGACGGCATCATGCAGGATGTCTTCAAGGCATACCGTGACACCGTAACCGGCAGAAAGACCGTCTGCGGCGGAACTTATCACATCGATATGCTGCCGACTACCTGCCATGTTTACTTCGGTGATGTCCTGAACGCAACCGCCAACGGACGTCTCGCCCACAAGCCGGTATCCGAGGGAATCTCCCCGGAGAAATCCGCAGATACCCACGGCCCGACTGCAGTCATCAAGTCCTGCGCCAAGATGGACCACTGCTCTACCGGCGGTACCCTGCTGAATCAGAAGTTCACCCCGAGCGTCGTAGCCGGAGAAAAGGGACTGGATAACATGGCCAGCCTGATCCGCGCTTACTTCGCGATGGACGGACACCATATCCAGTTCAATGTCATCGACAGACAGACCCTGCTGGATGCACAGGCCCATCCGGAAGAATACAAGGATCTGATCGTCCGCGTTGCCGGATACAGCGACTACTTCCACAACCTGGACAAGCCGCTGCAGGATGAGATCATCGCACGTACAGAGCAGTCTTTCTAGAGGCGCCCTTGCAGGTCGATATCGTCACGCGTACAGGGTAGTCCTTCCGGGAGTGCCCTTGCGCAGGTAAATTTTGTCAGCTGTAATACTATATAAGAAGAAGTTATAGGAGGAGAAAAACCAATGAAATTAGGATTTATCGGATGCGGAGTTATGGCAAACGCAATGATGGGAGGCATCATCAAGAACGGCCTCTTCAAGCCTGAGGACATCTGGGGCGCTGACCCGGTTGAGGCCGGCCGCCAGAAGACGAAGGAAGCCAACGGCATCAACGTCACCGCCGACAACCTGGAAGTCCTGAAGAACTGCGACGTCGTATTCTTCGCGATCAAGCCGCAGTACTACGCGTCCATGATCGACGGAATCAAGGATCATGTCCGCGAAGATCAGCTTTTCGTCAGCATCGGCGCCGGCAGGACCCTGGACTACCTGGCAGATGCCTTTGACCATAAGCCGGTCAAGATTGTCCGCGTTATGCCGAACACGCCGGCTCAGGTCGGTGAAGGAATGGCCGCTGCCTGCCCGAACGAGTACGTTACAGACGAAGAAGCCCAGCTCGCTCTGAAGATCCTCAGAGGTTTCGGAAAGGCTGAGCTCATGCCGGAGAACCTCTTCGACGTGGTAACCGGAGTCAGCGGAAGCGGCCCGGCCTATGTCTGCATGTTCATCGAGGCCATGGCAGACGCAGCCGTTCTGGGCGGCATGCAGAGAGCGACCGCTTACGAATTTGCTGAGCAGACCGTTTACGGAACCGCCAAGATGCTGATGGAGACCGGCCTGCATCCGGGAGTCCTGAAAGACATGGTAAGCTCCCCTGCCGGAACAACCATCGCCGCAGTCCGCACACTGGAGGAGATGGGCCTGCGTACCGCAGTGATCGAGGGCGTTCAGGCATGCACCGAGAAATCCATCGAGATGCAGAGCGCTAAATAGCAGAACTTCCGACAAAACACAAACGAGCAAGGAGAAACGCCCCCGCCTTTTGAAATACGCCGGCGGGGGCAGAAACTCCCTGCTCCGCAGCAAAACACTCTGAAAACAGACATATACAAACCTCTCAAGCAATACAATACGGAAAAAGGAATCGTTGCCGCAAAAGGCGGAACTTGATATACTCAGAATAGATGAATCAGCGTTCTGTTTGCATAAACAGGCAGATCATGGATTATGAGAATATCAGCGCCGTCGCCGGGAAAGATTCCTTTTTCTTTATTCTGTTCGTCGTCCGGATTCTGGGTCTACTGATAAACACACCATCCGGCTGCGGGGACTCCGGCCTGCTGCGCCGCCTGTCTGCCTGGCAGACTCTTTCACTGCGCCGCCGAAAATCCGGACATAACGGAAGGCCGGTCTGCCGCTCATCAATCGCCGTCGCTTCTGTAATTAAGCAATACTACAAGAAAGGAGCACAACATGGGCCTGAATCCCAGCATACCGATTCAACTGATTTCCTGTACCGTCGGCTGCACGGGGTTTACCCTGCTCTTTGGCGTCCGCGGACGTCAGGTCCTCGACTGCGCCATCGGCTCTTTCTTTACCTGGCTGGTTTATCTGGGTGTATACGCGGTGATCCCAAACAGCTTCGCCGCGACCACTATCGGGGCCATGTTTGTGGCGCTGTATGCGACCGTCATGTCCAGAGTCAAAAAAGCACCATCCACGATTTTTACTTCCACCTGCGCCTTTCCCCTCTATCCGGGAGCGCCGCTGTACTATTCCATGTACGGACTGGTGACGGGAAATAAAGCGATGGCAGAAAAGCAGCTGGGATCGCTGCTTGCTGTCTGCATCGCCATTGTTTTCGGCTACCTGATCTACGATACCCTCTTCCACTATGTACAGATGATCGCTGAAGAAATTGCAGGTCTCCTCGGCCACGACCTGAACCACAGAAGCACGAATTCCTATAAACGCTAGAAAAAGGCCGCAGCCTCAGACCCTTTCGCTGCCTGAAGCCGCAGCCTTTCTTTTTTATCTTCTGTTGGTAAATTGTCTCTTTCCGATTAGTTATCTCTGTTTCCGAAAATCTGCAGCAGCATGATGAAGAGATTGATAATATCCAGATAGATATCTACCGCACAGTCCACTGCATTGTCTGCGGTCTTCGGATAAACCTGCGAACGGAACATGTCATAGCCGATGTACAGGCTGAAAATCACCGCGCCCGCAATCGAGTAAAACGACGTCATTCCCGGAATCAGCCAGGTCAGAAGTCCGACGACCATGAGTCCGATCAGAGCCGAGAAGAGGAAGCCCCCGATTCTTGCGAAGAACCTCGGAAATGCCGCCGCTGCCGCGCACATAATCAGTGTAATCACACCGGTATACCAGAAGGCGGAAATAACGACGGAAGAACTGAGCCCTCCATAGGCCGTCACCAGAATCGTCACCATCACACCGATCGGCAGGACGATGAGATTATAGCCCAGGAAGCTGACTCCCGCATTCTTCGAGGTCGAGGAAATCACCACTCCGGCAATCGTCAGAACGATATATCCGATAAACAGGCCCAGCGTTCCGACCGACTCCGCCAGCTGAACCGCCGGGAAATACCGGCACATCAGCACATTGATCAGCAGTCCGTAGAGAATCGTACCGCCAAGAATCAGATTATATTTCCGCTCGGACACAATTTTCTCCGGCGGCGCAAAACAATTCAAACGCTCGTATTTGCGTTCTTTTGTCATACTGTTACCCAATCTTGTTCACTCCTTTTCATTTAAATTCCAACACATTCATTATACCCATCCGATGCCTGCCTTTGTGAACAGTATAAGGAGATTCTTTAACGGTAACTACGCACTTATCACGAACTCCGTTGACGCCCAGTACGTATACGATTGTCTTTCCGGCCTTTAAACTCAAAACCGTCTCTGGTCGGGACAGCCTTGCTGATTACCTTTTGTCCATCCTGCGTCTCGACCGGCAGCTCATTCTGACCGCTTTCAGAATGTCCTCCGTCATAATCGGCAGTCACTGTGTCCTGGCTGACCACAGAGGACGATGAAGACGCGCCGCTGTTTCCGCCCGGGCTGTTTCCCGAATCATCGTATCCTCGATAGGCTGACCTTCTGTAACCTCATATTTGTCTCATTCGCTTCAATAATTTAACATCTGAGGAAAGAACATAAAAAGAAGAACGTCCGGTTTATCTCCCGAAACGTTCTTCTTCAACGGCCCGATTCTCTGCATCATATACAGAATAGTCACATAGACATTCTGCCTTAATCCGTCAGGAAATCCAGGATATTCATCAGCGTGCTGGTATCGCCTTTATACAATTCCGTATACCCGCAGCGTCTGCAGGAAACCGTTGTAAACTTCTTATTCTGCACATCAAACATTTTCGCAAAGCTTCCACCTGTCGCCTGGAACTGATCCACATCAGCCCCTCTGTTTCCGCACTTCGGGCATACCCAGTCTGCGCTTAAATTACGTTTTGCCATTTCTATTCCCTCCTTGAAATTTACCGATCTGACTTTCGGACAGATCTACCGTGAAGATTCTGTTTCAGGTGCTGTCATTATAGCACATCCATGCATGGCCAATTATTAAATTTCCCTTAAGCGCCGGCTCAGATTATTGTCTGTTCCCACAAAAATCCACACTGTTTCTTGACAAATTTCATGATCAATGTTAAATTATATTCACAAGTTCATCACAGACAAACCGTTGAGAAAGAGTGAGTAAGCTGCATGGGAAGGTACAGAGAGCCGCAGATGCTGAGATTGCGGCGCGGAAACTGCAGCCGAATGGGCTTTTGAGGGCGGGGTGAAATCCGGAAAATGACCATCTTATTCAAACTGGCCGGCTGGAGAGTATGCCTCGACGAATCTGCAATCGTACAGGGCAGCGTATATGTTGGTATGCGGATGAGAGGATCGCTGAGTTATAGAATTCAGCTGATCAAACTGGGTGGCACCGCGGATTTTTGAAATTTCGTCCCAGGAGGAAAACAGAGCATTTTCCTCTTGGGATTTTTCTTTTTGTCCAAATAAAAAGCTGAAAAGGCTGTGATGAGGAAATTACTTTTTCTGTCCGCCAACAGGCAGAAGCAAAAGAGATTGGAGGATGGAATGATTGAATTTCTTAAAGAAGCAGAGAATATGAAAGAGGAGATCGTAAAGAACCGGCGCACTCTGCACCAGTTCGCGGAGCTGGGGCTGGACCTTCCCAAGACCAGCGCCTTCGTCATCGACCAGCTGAAGTCTTACGGATATGAGCCGCAGCGTTGCGGAAAATCCGGTGTGACCGCGGTCTGCGGAAAGAGCGGAAAGGTCATTCTGCTACGGGGCGACATGGATGCGCTTCCGATGAAAGAAGAGACCGGCCTCCCCTTTGCGGCAGAGAACGGGAACTGCCACTCCTGCGGCCACGACCTGCACACGGCCATGCTTCTGGCCGCGGCGAAGATCCTGAAGCAGCATGAGAGCGATCTGAAGGGCCGCGTCAAGTTCATGTTCCAGCCGGGAGAAGAAGTTCTGGGCGGCGCAGATGAAATGATTAAGAACGGACTTCTGGAAAACCCGAAAGTCGATTTTGCAGTCGGCCTGCACACCTCTTCCGGCCACGGAGAGATTTCCGAGGTCGGAAAGATCACCTATAAATCGGGGTACTCTACCTTCTCCGGCGACTGCATCCGCATCACCGTGCATGGAAAGCAGGCCCACGGCGCATCCCCGGAGACCGGTATCGATGCCATCAATATCGCTGCCCACATCATTACGGGACTCGAGGAACTGAACTGCCGGGAGGTTTCCAACGTCGAACGCTCCATTGTGCTGGTGGGCATGATTCACGGCGGCGACAGCTGCAACACGGAAGCCGGGACCTGCGTCATGGAAGCATCCGTCCGCGCGGCATCCCAGGAACGCCGGGACTTCCTGAAACAGCGGGTGAAGGAAATCAGCGAGGGAATCGCCCTTGCTTTCCGAGGCAGCGCCGAGGTCGATTTTGTCTACGGCATGCCGCCGATGTACAACGACCCCGCCCTCTGCAGCTGCATCCCAGGCTATCTCAGAGAAATGCTCGGCGATGACATGGTCGAGGAACTCCATGAATTCGGCGGAACGGAGGACTTCACCGCGGTCGCCAGCCGCGTGCCGTCCGTCTACTTCCACATTGGAACCGGCTCCCTCGCCGGCCCGGACGTGACGCACCACAACCCGAAAGTCCTGTTCGATGAGGATGCCCTGCCTGTCGGAGCCGCGGTCTACTGCCAGAGCGCATACCGCTTCCTGCAGGAGCACTGATCCAGGGACAAAAGCCAGCCGGGCAAGGAGATACACGGATCCCCTTCCCTCCGGGAAACAAGAAACTGACCGATGAATAATTCCTGACCCACATTCCAGACTGCAGGTCAGAACAGATACTATGATCAAGGAGAGTTTATTATGAGCGCTATTTACGCACTGACCATCGTCCTGCTGATTTACGCAGCCGGCGATGTTATCGCAGCCGTTACAAAAGCAAAGTTCCCGTCCTCGGTCGCACGAGGCGCGATCGTTCTGATTGGACTGTGGATCGGCCTGATCCCGAAAAACACCTTCAGCCAGTCCACCATCGGCGGATTCGGCATGATGGCCGTCACCCTGATGATCACCATGCTGGGCACGACAATTGACACGCCGGAGATGAAAAGGCAGATCAAAACCATCGTCATCTGCCTGGCGGGCCTTGCAGTTTCCACTGCGATCATCCTGCTCGTCGGACCGCTTCTCATCAACCCGCAGTACGCATATGTAGGCTCCGCCGTTTACGCAGGAGGAAGCGCAGTCGTCCTGATGTTTACTTCCGTCCTGAAGCCGCGCGGACTTACCGCCGTCGTCGGATTCTTCACGATTCTGAGCATGGCCCAGAGCTTTTTCGGACAGCCGGTCTGCTCCCACTACCTGAGAAAATACGCGAAGAATTTCCTGAAGAACCCGGAAAACGTCAGAAAATGGGCCAATGACGGCATCGAAGAAAAGAAGGATCCTGGACTTCTCCCGGAAAAAGCCCAGAGAGCTGCCGGTCCGAACGGGGATTCTCCGATTCTGGTCTCTGCCGCAGCTCCTGTACCGCAGCGCAAGCTTCTGCAGATGCCGCAGATGCTGGACCGTGTTCCGGTAACTCTTCTGAAAGTCGGTCTGATCTCTTCCCTGGCAGCCTTCCTTTCCAACCTGGGTGGCGGAGCCATTCATCCTTTCGTTATCTCCATCATTCTGGGATGGGCTGCCGTTGAAACCGGATTCCTTCCAAAGGGAACGCTGGACCACACAGAATCTGCCGGAATCGTCACCTTCCTCGCAGCCTGCGTACTGTTTGGAAACTATGTCGGCGTCACTCCGCACATGTTCTTAAGCTACATTCGTCCGATTGTCATTGTCATGGCTCTGGGCATTTTCGGAACCGTCGTTACGGGCCTGCTTCTGTCCCGCGTCATCAAGATGCCGGCAAGCCTGGCCATCGCCCTGGGACTGACCTGCACATTCGGATTCCCGAACACCATGATCCTGACCAATGACGTCTGCGACGCCCTGGCAAAGAACGATCTGGAACACCAGGCACTCTACAACGTGCTGATGCCGAAGATGCTGGTTGCCGGATTTGTCACCGTAACCATCACTTCCGTATTCATCGGAAGCTTCGTACTGAAGGTGTTCTTCTAAAGAAGGGGAAAAATCAGATAATTAATCCCATTTAAAAACCGGATTCCAAGGATGCTGTACGGCTTTCTGGAACCCGGTTTCTTCAGTCATAATCTTTTTCAGTTACAATATCTCATTCATTTCCGGAAGTTTCACTTCCACCTTATTCACGTTCTGACAACTACATTGTACCATCCCGCTCACATTTTTAATATATCATTTCGTGATATCATCATCCGTATCGTTCTGTGCATATACTGCCGTCGCGCCGGTTTTCAGCGACGCAGCTTTCGGATTGCTTCCGACAGCACAGATCTGGTATGTGAAATAGACATAGCTTTCTGCAGGAACAGTCCAGGAAAGCTCAGTGGCTGCTCCTGCTCTATTTCCTCAGCTGCTTCAGCTCCTCTTCCGGAAGATCAGCTGGTTTCCCCAGCTGTTTCGCCACATACAGGGTCTTCGCAATGTTCTCTGCAGCTTCCGCCATGGAATATGCCTCTCTGAGGGTCTTTCCGAATGTAAGAAGTCCGTGGTTGGCCAGCAGCACAGCCGGATAATCCTTCAGATAATCTTTGAAATGTTCGTAAATGCGCGGGGTTCCCGGTCTTCCGTAAGGGATGCATGGGATCTTTCCAAAGGTCAGATTGATCTCCGTCAGGGCATCAGACTGAATGTCCATGCCGTCAATCGCAAACGCGGTCGTAAATACACTGTGATTATGCACGATGGCCTGAACATCATCTCTGAGGCGGTAAACTTCAAGATGCATCATCAGCTCGGACGATGCCTTCAGTCCCTCTTTCTTTCTCAGGATATTTCCCTGAAGATCCGTTTCAATAATCATATCTTCCGTCAAATCCGGTTTTGCGACATGAGACGGTGTAATATAGACGCGGTCGCCGACACGTGCAGACGCGTTTCCTTCATACATGGTTACCAGTCCGGTCTCGTATTCTTTCTGTACTGTTTCAATGATTTCCGTTCGAATATCTTTCATCTCTAAAGACCTCCTCTCTTAATAATATAGTCGGGCAGCGGCATCGTCAATATGGCATGCTGCGGCAAAAATCAGACCCGGGTCCTCAATAAGAGAATCCCGGGTCTGGCAGTCAGAATAAAGTATGACTGATTCCTGTATGAATATCTATTTACGCTGCTTTTTCCTCTCCATTCTGCTTTCGTTCAGATTTCCCAGATAAAATTCCCCGTCTTCTGATATCCTGCACGATCATAAAGGCAATCAGCAGGAAACCGAGATAGCCGTTCAGTCCGTAGAACACGTTGACCAGGGTCTTATACGGGAAGAAGCAGGCAATCACGAAACCGGCGAACCCTAAAATTACCGTCAGCAGCTTGTACTTTCGGCTTTTGTCGTTTGCAAGAGCTCCGACGCTGGTCCAGAGAAGCGGCACGGAAGTTGTGTAAATTCCGCAGAAGACAATCACTGCAAGAATCTGTGAGAACCACGGGCTGATCAGTCCGGCGAGAATCAGTGCCGGGATATCTGCGTGTGCAAGCTGATCAATATGAGAAATCAGAGCAATACAGCAGAGAACGGCAACACCGAAGATGAACAGCGCAGAACTCAGAATTCCTGCCCGGACCTCTTTCAGGCGGTTTTTGGCACCGATCTCACAGAGAAAGGAGGAGAACCAGATGACAACGAAACCGCCGTATGAGGCTCCGGATGCGAATGGATTTCCGTTTCCCACCTGTGTCAGATGGTATTTTCCGCTGTCCACAGCCCTGAGGTTCTCCTGGAAATTTCCGGCGCCCTTTACGCAGGCCGCGATGGACACGATCAGCAGGACAACGATAATCACTGGCCCGATCTTACTCAGGGTATTCAGAATGCTGTCCAGACCAAATACGACCGTGGCGATGACAGCGATCATCAGGATTGCCGCGCCGACACCGGATGGAAGTCCCCACTGCTGGGATGCCGTGGAATTAGCTCCTCCGCACATGACGATGTAGCAGAGATAGCAGAATACGACAGAAAACCATTTAAAGAAGGTCCCGATATATTTTCCGCAGTAATGCTGAAAGATATCTGTACCGTGTTCCAGATGGAAGCGGTTTCCGTTTACGGCAAAGGATATATCTGTATAGATATAGATCAGCGCGGCCGTCATGATGACCAGGCCGAATCTGCTGCCATAGGATGCTTCATACTGCATGACTTCCTGCATCGTTGCAAAACCGGCTCCGATGTAAAAGGCGATACAGGATCCGCAGAATCCGAGACTTTTACCAATTTTCTTCATTAAGAACCGCCTCCGATCTACTGATCATCCCCTTCGAAAACGGTCTGCTTGTCTACTGGTACGGTCAGTGCGTGAAGCGCTCTTCTGACCAGGCCCTCACGGATTTCATAGCTCTTCTTCTCTCCGAGATTCGGGTCGCCCAGCGGATACGGGATTCCGACAGCCGGAACGATCCTGTTGGCTCCGATCGTGAGAGAAATCGGCACGACTGTGCAGATATGGGTCACCGGGATGCCTGCACGGTCAATTTCTTTTACCATCGATGCACCGCATCGTGTGCAGGTTCCTCAGGTGCTGACCAGGAGAACGCCGTCTACGCCGTCTTCTTTCAGCATTGGCACGTATTCTTCAGCAAATCTTTTTGCGTTATTGGTGGATGTTCCCGTTCCGGTTGTGGTCAGGAAATAATCGGTCAGTTCACCGATCACGCCTTCTTTTTCCAGATTTCTGAGAGCATCGACCGGGATGCACAGATCCGGATCTTCGGTAATGAAGGCACGGTCATATCCGCCGTGAACCGTCATAAAGTCCTTCTTATCTGCATGATCCATGCCCGCAATGGAATATTTTCCCCATTTCGTCGCGGATGACGATTCGATATGGTCCGGATTTCCCTGTGGAACTATTCCTCCAGATGTGACCAGGGCAATTTTTGCATGGCTCAGATCCTTAATCGGAGGAGCCGGATCAACACGGTCGATCTTCGGCATCGGATAATCGGTCCAGGTCTCTTCTCCTTTGATCTTTCTGACCAGAAGCTCTACCGCCCGTTCTGAACCTCTGCGGTCGTTGAAATAGTTCACACGGATGCCGCGCTCATGGTAGCCTTCTTTATCCGGGCCCTGGATTTCCTCACTCTTCAGCATTTTCAGAAGCAGATCTGCCATCTTCGGCACGGCTTTTCTCATTCCTGCTGCAGAATCACCTGTCTTAATAATGTAGAGATCTTTTCTGAACATATCGGTTCCCGGATTCTCCTCATACATTCCGCTGACGACGGGAATCTGCAGTTCATCCTGCACGGCCTTGGCTATGGTTCCGCAGGCGGTACCATAGCGGCCCGCATTAAATGCCGGTCCCGCGATAAATCCGTCCGGCTGATAAGTCTTAATCATCTCCAGGAGCTGCGGTACAACGCCCTTGTCGATATTGGATCCGAAATAATTATCTCCACAGACAATGGTTCCGACGATTTCTGCATCCTCCCCGAACCGCTTCTGAAAGGCCGTTCCCGGCCCCAGTGCGCCGTCTCTGGAAAAAGGCTCAATATCGGCTTTCTCTTCGCCGCCGATTCCAGCAAAGAACTGATTGATGTAATGTACGATTCTTTTTTTCATGATCTTGCACCTTCTCCCTTTGTCCCTAAAATCCTCTTGCGCACAGTTTGTTATAGCCATTTGCGATGGTAGACGCGATGATAATCTGGATTTCCGCGTCGAACCCGCCGTCTTCGTCCTTGCAGCCGACCCAGCCGCCGATCTGCATTTCGATGAATTCCTGTGTTCCGATTACGCGGTCCATGACAGGAAAATGAATGACAATATTTCCGTTTCCGCATGAAATCATGGTGTCTGCCTCATCGCAGACGTCTGCAAGAGAGTACGACTTTCCATCGCGTCCCGGGAACTCGTCCGTGATAATGACGACCTTGACTCCCTTCTGCGATACTTTCCGGCAATTCATCATCAGGTCGGTATCCGGATTTCCGTATCCCTCTTCTGTGAGAAGTACGCCGTCCAGACCCAGATATTCACAAAGTTTGGCGGTCATATCGGAGTGGCGTTCCTTATCCATCAGAAATACATTCTCGTTGGTCAGAATAACACCCATGAAGTTCAGTGTTTTTCCGTGCTGCTTATATAAATCCTCGATAACCGGGTTGTGTTCATGATGATACGTTGTCACCTTATCGCACGGCGCTACGCAGTTTCCGGACACAATTGCTCCGTCAAAGATCTCTGTCGGATACATCACCGTCGGCACGATCTGCTTAGCATCAACGCCGTAGTAATAGGTATCATGAAGAAGTCCCTGAGACTGCAGCATGTGGATATATCCCACTTTCGGAAGATCCGGGTACTGCGCCGCCTGCTCCAGAAGCGGCTTGGTCTCATACGTCTCTACCTCGTCCGGCACCTGATCGGCGAGCGTCTTCGCAAGATACGTCGCAGCAGTCAGCCCTGCCATTCTTCCGGCCGCCTCATAGACATGAGTTTCCAGGCCGTCCACAGGCTCCATGACGATGCAGACATTCAGAGTCTGTGAAAACGGGCAGTATTCCGCCGCCGGACCGCTCATATCGATGACGCCCTCCTGAAAGCCGACGATCTTTCCGACCGTGACAACACAGACGCCGTCCATGCAGTACGTCGTTCCGCTGCCTACTTCCTTTACCTTTCCCATTATTCCCGGGAATACGCAGCTATCGCTGTCCATCTTCAGCCGCGGCTCTATAACATCCTTTACCGGTGTGATTCGCACCGATTCTCCCGGCTTTGCCAGCTCAACTTTGCAGCCTTGAAGCCGGTCATCTTTCAAGATTTCCTGTTCCAGTTCTTCTGCCTGAATGTACAGCACCTTGTCCCGAATTTCTGTTTTTTCTCCAAATCGGACGTCCTGCACATGGACTTTTCCAAGCTCGAGTTTCATTACTCAGCACCTCCTGATTCTGCATTTTTCCTATTTTGCTTTTTACCGTTGCAGTGATCACTAATATTATTTAAACGCGTTTATATATCATATGATTATGAATATTTTGTATATTATTTTACGACAAATATCTCCTTGCAAGGGAAGCCTTTGCCCTCGCTGCGGCAGCCAGCTACCGTCCCGCAGAAATGTTCTGCTGCAGCAGTGACCGCTCCATCGCAGATTTCACAACAGCAAGGTCAACCGTCTGATAATCGGACAGGATCTTTTCCGGCCAGTCCGGAAGTTCGATTCTTCCCCCGGTCAGTTTGTCCACGGCCTCAATACTGCGTTCGATCATCTCTTCATCTTCAAGGAATGTTCCCGCATATTCTGATTCTGATACAATCACTGTTTTATACGGACACTGCATCGGCTTGAGGTTGCTCGCCAGCGGATGAGTGATTAAGTGCCATCCCTGTTGGACCAGCGAGCGGACTTCTACCAGGACATCCCGGTAACCCTCGCCTTCCAGAAAAACCACCTCCAGATTATGGATACCTGCAAACGCATTCCTTGCCTTGCGATTGTTGGTGATGATCCGATACCGCATGCTGTGCCTCCTCTCTGCCGCGTACTGTATCTTCTGTCTGACAATACATTAACATACTATTACGTTTTGCGATAGCGAAACTGTTTCATATTGAATATGCATATTCTTCACATCTGCATCAAGCAAGCGTAAAAAAATATGCCGCAGGCAGTATAAAGATACTGCTCGCAGCAACATTCAGAGGTGAAAATGTATGATAGCCTTTGTTTTCAGGAAATAAGAACCCCACCCTTCCACGACGCTGAAGCGTCGGGTGGGTGCCCGGGAACCTTGTTGTCGTCTAACGGGCAGACAATAAAATGATTACATATCTGTAATCATTTCTTTTGCGTACCGCACAAAAGTTCTCACCTGCGGCCTCATTTCGGATGCCATCGGGACGGATACGCCCAGTTCAATTTCCATCGGCGGATTAAGCGGAAGAAGCCGGATCCGGTTGGTTCTTCCCCGTGTCACCAATTCCTGAGTAATGAGAATTCCGGCACCCTCCTCTACAAGACCGATCGCAGAATAATTTTCAAGCGTGGTAATCATGCTGTTCAGCTTTATATCTGCATCTTTCATAACATCCATAACATCCAGATCCATTCCAAACGCCGGCATAATGAACGTTTCATCTTTCAGCTCTTCCAGAGATACCGATTCTCGGTCCGCCAGCGGATGGTTCGGCGGAAGGGCCACCATCATCCGGTCCTGCATCAGCGGCACCCATCTGCTCCGGATCGTCGGACGGTAACTGTAAAACCCGAGATCTGCCCACTTTTCGATTAGATAATTAGATACCTCCTGCCATACGCCCTCGCGAATATTGATTTTAATATTCGGAAAATCCCGGTGAAACGCAGCGACGACCTTAGGCAGGAGCTGACTCGCGATACTGGAATACGACGCAATATTCACCGCGCCCCTGTCCATATCCCGGATTTCCTCCGCCTGCAGCTCTACTGCATCATGCTGCGCACAGAGTTTTCTCAGTCCGGGAAGAACCCGCAGTGCATCGTCAGTCGGAAGGATTCCCCTCTTGGTCCTCACAAAAAGCGGAAATCCCACGTCATCTTCCAGCGCCTGCATCATATGACTGACCCCGGACGGCGTGTAGCCGAACGCCCGCGCCGCCTTCGACAGACTACCCCGGTCAATCGCACATAGATATACCTTTACTTTCTGAATATCCATCGCAAAACATCCTCATTTAGTCCAATTTATTGTCCGTAATCTCCTAATTTCCCCTGTTTTCTGTCATTTTACCAATTCCCGGGTATTTGCACAACCACATATTCATTACATCAGCAATTCCCCGTATATACATACTTCAAGCTCTTCCTTGCAATCTCCGCGAGATGATACACCGTTCTCACCGGTGTCGGCCGAAGGTCTGACATGTGGTAACGCGGGAAAAACCTGGTGACATGCAGCGGAATTTCTTTTCCTCTGCCTCCATTCAACGACGCAATCCATGCAGCCTCCTGCTCCATTTCTTCTTCCGCATCATTTTCCGCAGGTACAATCAGCGTCGTCAGCTCCACATGGCAGTCCATGCACGCCCGCTCAATAAACGCCTTTACCTGCGAAAGACTTCCCCTGCAGTTCCTGGAATAATACTCCTCCGTAAATCCCTTCAGATCAATATTCATCGCGTCAATATACGGCAAAACCTCCTCCAGCACTGGAATCTCTGCTGTCCCGTTCGTCACCAGCACAGTTTTCAATCCCTTCCCACGCGCCAGCTCTGCCGCATCCCGCACATATTCATAGCCGATCAGCGGCTCGTTATAGGTAAAGGCAATCCCGATATTTCCCCGCGGCACAAGCTGCTCCGCCAGTTTTACAAGTTTTTCCGGCGGCAGATATTCCGTTCTGCTGTTTTCTTCACCCGCCATGGAGATTTCATAGTTCTGACAAAAAGAACAGGCAAGATTGCATCCGTAGCTGCCGCATGACAGGATCATGCTGCCCGGACAGAATCTCTGAAGCGGCTTTTTTTCAACCGGATCAAGCGCCAGCGCTGTCAGTTTCCCATAATTCACAGACCGGATTCTGCTGCCGGCGCACTTCCTGGCCCGACAGAATCCGATCTGTCCGTCTTCCAGCTCACAGTGATGAAAACAAACCTCACATTTCATCAGCCTCAATCCTTTCCATAATATTATTCTTGTAAACTTAATTTCTGAATCCCGATACCCAAAACCCGCGATCTCGAAAGAACTGTCTCTTAATTTTCGGGATCGCGGTTATAAATCGAAGGTTCCCGAAGTTTGCCTACTCTTGTTCTTCGGAATTGCAGATTAGTAATGGCGGACGACCTGAAAACGCTCCAGCTGGACGCCATGTTCCCGCTTTCCGATTCCGGCTTTTTCTTTTGCGATGGCAATCTGCTGGTCTACTGTGTCGACCCCGTCAAGATTCGGAAGGAGAAGTCCCCTTCTTCCGCCCTTGCTGACGATCACTCCGTATTTCTTTACATCCAGCTGGTCCTTTGACTCAATCGGCTCCGGCTCGCCCAGAACGTCAACGCTGTATTCCAGCTCAGGCAACTCAGAAGGCTCGACTGCCGGGAAGCGTGGGTCTCTGGAGCAAGCGCTGATGCCGTTTTCTATGATTTCCTCTGCGAGGCTGTCTCTGACCGGAAGGATCGTGCCGATGCAGCCGCGCAGGCGTCCATCCTTATGCAGGGTGACAAAGGCGCCTGCCCGGCGGTTTTTCAGCCCTTCTTCCAGGGAATCCGGAAGCTGCATCTTCTGATGCGTGGAAACCCAGCTTTCCACAGACGCTCTCGCAAGACGGACGTACGAATCCTCGGCAGCCTTCTTTTCTGCAAGCCGCTCGCTTTCTTTCTCTTCCTGCCGGTCAAGAAAATTGCGCGACGGATCCTCCCCCAGAACTTTGTAAGTGCATACCCCGTAGCCAACGCCAAATACATCTTCATGAGACAGCCTTGCAGCTTCAACTTTTGTCCGGTCCAGGGCGCCCGCCATCATAACAAAGGAGCGGTGCCCGCATTCCGCCGCTTGCTCGCAGAACACATCGGAGAAATCAAACAGTTCACCGAACGCCGCTCTTCCCATGACGTCCATGATCCTTCTGTCGTACTCCGGGCCGTGCGGATCATAACCATAAGGACCCTCTGCGCGGGTCTTGTGGGAAAGGTCGCCGCTGGCAATGTAGACGACACGTTTTCCGGTCTCTTCTGCCGCCTGTTTCACCATCATGCCGAGGCGATAATGGTCTTTCAGTGGCATCCCGGAAAGGCCGATCCGAACAGTATCAAAATCCGTAAATCCCTGCTGCTTCAGAAAATACAGCGGAATCATGAAGCCGTGATCAAGTTCGCTCTGCGTGCCGAGCGTCCCGGCAGGAAAATGCTCCTGTTCTGCCTGACTGCAGATAGACTGTATTATCTGCGCATCGTATTTCACATCGAAACTGACCTGCGGGGCGCGAAACTGGCTGAAATCCCCGTATGCCCGCTCTCCGGCGGATATATTGAAATAATCGTAATACATGGCATTATGCGGAGAAGAAATCACAATGGTTTCCGGATCCAGATCTGCGATCTCCCGCGCCGCCTGCATATACGCATCCAAAGTCTTCTGAATCTTATGTTCCTCTCCTCTGCCGACCTCTGCAAGAATAATCGGCGGATGGGGAACCATGAATGCACCAATAATGGACATGTTAACACCTTCTTTGAAATGTTACTTTGCTATATCGTTTAACAAACGGGGTTTTCTCCGTACCCGTGCGTACTCCAAACATCTCAATACTCGTTATTCCAAATCCCGACACGTCGTTTTTCTTCACTTGATCATTCTCTTTTCTGAACGAATCAACAAATTTCTTATTCCTACTATTACCTTCTTTGTAATGTTCGCAATGGGCTGATCCGAAGCACGTGCCATGATAGTAGTCACAGTGTTTTTCTTGCTTATGATAATGAACGCATCTGCTGCGATGACGCCTCTTGTCCCCGTCTCCGCGTTCCATACGCTCTACATGCCAGGGGGATCCCTGCATTCTCGATAAATTACCCATTTGTTGCTTCATATCCTCTCTTTCATTGTTCAAATATCACATTATCACAATTTTAAGTACCATCTTAAGAGTCATCTACTTTCAAAAAAGATTGATTTCTCATCACAGTATACCTGCTCTATACCAAAGTATATTCAAGTAGTAATATTCAGTCAACCCTGAAAATTAGTAGTATTCAATAATGACCTATGTTCCATATATTAAAAAACGCCGCAGCATCAAACATTACATTTGATCCAGCAGCGCTCTTTCTTATCATGGTTCTATTCTAAAACACATCGTCTCCGCTCTTGAAGTCGAGTCCCGGATGGAAGTCAAAGCGGACGGCTCCGACAGCAATGTCCGGGCCGACAGCCTTCTTGATTCTGGCGAGACCTTCAACGCCAAAGCCAGCGCACAGCTCGATCGCCGTGCAGCCTTTTGCAACGAGTTCTTTCGCCGCCTTTTCCGCCTGATCATAGTTACTGACACCAATGACGTTCATATTAATTTTCTCAGAAGGAATCTGCGCCTTCTGCTCCTCCGGATCCAGTCCCGGAAATACATAAATAAATCCTGCTTCAAACATGTCCATTACCCCTTTCTGTTATTTGATAAAAACTTTATTTTTTCTTCTTTGGTACTGCCGGCGGCATATTCAGCACTCTTCCCTGAAGGTCCAGTGCCGCCTCGCGGACAGATTCAGAAACGGTCGGGTGAGAATGAATCGTGCTGATCAGATCATCCACAGCCGCTCCCATGCGGATGGCCAGAGCGCCTTCTGCAATCAGGTCGCTGGCTCTCGGTCCGATCATATGGACGCCCAGAATTTTCTCTGTTTCTGCATCTGCGATGATTTTTACGCTGCCCACGCCTCCGTTCAGAATCACGGATTTTCCGTTGGCTACAAGCGGGAACCGCCCCACCTTATAATTCAGATTCTGCGCCCTGCACTGCTCTTCGGTCAGACCGACAGCTGCAGCCTCTGGCTCTACATATACACAAGTGACATTGGTTGTCTCATCATAAAGCTGATGCTGTCCCATGATGTTTTCGGCTGCGATTTCCCCCATGACGGAAGCGGTATGCGCCAGGCGGGTTCTGCCTTTTACGCAGTCACCAATGGCGTAAATGCCCGGAACATTCGTCTGCATGCGGTCATCCGCTTCAATTCCACCTTTGTCGAAAGTGATTCCGCTCTTCTCCAGATCCAATGTGTCGACACAGGCTTTTCTTCCGATTGCCGTCAGCACCTTTTCTGCCTTGAAGGATTCTTTTTGTCCGGTCTGCTTATTCAGGCAGATGACTTCTGCCCCGCCGTCCTCAGTGCTTCGGACTTCTTCTACTGGGCATTCCAGATGGAATTTCATGCCCATCTTCTTCATCTGGGCGGCCGCGATTTCGGTGATTTCTCCGTCCAGCATCGGAAGAATGTGATCCAGTGCCTCGATGACAGTGATTCTGGTTCCGAACTGGGCATATGCGCAGGCCAGTTCCAGACCAACCACTCCGCCGCCGATGACGATCATGGATTCCGGAAGCTCCTTCAGCGACAGTGCGCCTGTAGAATCGACGCAGGCCGGATTATCCTGAAGACCCGGAATTGGAGGTACGACATTGACGGAACCCGTTGCAAGGATGATATCGTCCGGTGTCATTTCCGTCCTGCTGCCATCCTTCTCTGTAACTTCGATTTTCTTCGGACCGATAAAACGGGCTGAGCCTGTGATCACTGTAACCTTGTTGGCACGGAGCAGGCTCTTTACACCGGCAACCAGTTTTCTTGAAATCCGGGTTTTCTGCTTAATGACCGAAGGAAAAACGAGCTCCACGTCAGAAACCCTGATTCCCTGTGATTTACAGTTTTTCACTTCGCTGAAAACCTCTGCGCTGTGCAGCAGACACTTGGTCGGAATGCATCCTACATTCAGGCAGGTCCCGCCGAGCTTGTCCTTCTCAACGACGGTAACTTCCGCGCCGAGCTGCGCCGCGCGGATGGCTGCAATATAGCCGCCCGGACCGCCTCCAATGACCAGAATGCTCTTCTTTTCCTCTGCCATTACGTTCTCCTCCTTACTTCTCCTGTAACTTTACATACTCTATAATCCCAGACAGTCCTGCATCGTGTAGGCACCCGGCCTTTTTCCGGTCAGATACAGGACTCCCGTGACCGCCCCCTCTGAAAAACATTTCCAGTTTACAGCATGGTGTGTGATCTCCAGCCGCTCTCCGTTTCCGATAAAATAGACAGTATGGCTGCTCGGCCAGTCGCCGCCGCGGATGGAATGAAAGGCAATCGAACCTTCTTCTCTGCGTCCCTCTCCGACATGCCCATAAACGGCATCCTCCTTCATGGATTTTCCAAGCGCATTGCAGAGAAGCTCACCGATTTCACTGGCGGTTCCGCTCGGCGCATCCAGCTTATTTCTGTCGTGCATGTCCACAACTTCAATATCTGTGGAATCACCGATCGCTTTTGCCGCCATTTCCAGAAGCCGGTAGAGCAGATTCACCTGCATAGAAGTGTTGGCCGCCAGCATCACCGGAATCTCTGCCGCCGCATCAGAAAAAGCCTTTCGCTGTTCATCAGAGAATCCAGTCGTTCCGGTAAGAAGCGCTTTCTTATGCTTCCTCGCAGATGCAAGCGTCCTCATTCCCTGCTCAACCGTTGAAAAATCAATAATCGCATCGCACTGGTCAATGACAGCTTCAAGGTCGTCAACGACCGGAGCGCCGATTTCTTTCCCAAGTCCTGAGGCGATGCCGATGTCCTGTCCGACATAGTCCCTTCCGGAAGGTGCAACGCCCGCGACGATGTCCACACCTTCACGCGCGTCCGCTGATGCCGTGACCAGTCTTCCCATTTTCCCCCTTGGCGCAATAATGATCAGTTTCATGTTCAGCCTCCATGTCATATTTTAATATATATTCAGAAATTTATTTTCATGTTCTATTTATCTGCCTCAAGACCCCGGAGAAATATTTCCCCCAGACTGCGGCCTTTTTCCTGCAAATCGAACTTTTCTTCATCGATCCGCCATTCGAACAGAATTCCCCGGTGCAGAATCACCAGATCGTGAACAATCTCATCTTCATCGTACGTTCTGGCGATGCTTCCTTCCTCCTGACAGCCTCTGACCAGTTCATGCAGCAGCCTGATCCAGACTCGGCGTTCACTGATTTTCAGCGCCCCGTGTTCCGGTTTCTTCAGACCGTAAATAAAGCAGGAGTAAAGCACCTGGTCGCTCACACTGTCCAGAAGAGAACAGCCGATAAAATTCAGAAGTTTTTCACGCCAGCTGCGTGATGTGTCCGTCAGATACTCCTTCTCGTACTCCGCGTAGCGCTCATCCACGAAGGTCGTCATCTGCGTTGTCAGCGCTTCCTTATTCGGGAAATAGTGATAAATATTACCTGTCGAACAGCCGGCAGCCTTCGCGATATCGGCCATCGAGACATGGTCAAATCCATAGCGGTTGAATAACTCAAGCGCTGCCTGCTGAATCTGCTGCCGCATCCGTTCCGCCTGCCGCCCCCTGCTTGTCCCACGTTTTTCCATGTCAATCAGCCTCCTCATGTCAGAATTTTAGCATGATGAGCTAATATTCTCAACCTTATTTATCCTCTTACGACAAAAAACAACGTTCAAGGTGAAAAAAGAGCGGGCGATCCGGTGCCTTCATGCTCTTCCGCATGTTCACGAATCTCCCGCTTTTCACTCCCGCTTTTCACTTCCGCCATCTCTGCTGTCCGCATAAACTGCCGTCTGTACGTTCAGGTTTTCGGAAACAGAAACTGACGGGTCTGTTTTATTGTCTTTTACACTGCTTCACGTTTATTCTTTTTCATCTCATCATCGGAAGCAGGCTTTCTATACTGCTTTTTTCCAGATGCGCTGTCAAGCTCTGCAATCGTTTCTGCATAGTGTTTTCCATGGAAAAATGATCCGACCACCCCTCCGATCAGTGCAGGAAGGATCCAGCCAAGGCCGAATTTTGACAGGGGCAGACTGTTGACAAATCCAAACGGCGCACCCATCGATGCCGCAAGTGCCAGAATTTCATAAACCAGTGCTGTGTAAGCGGCAAAACCGGTGGTCATACGATCTTTAATCACCTTCTCAAAGAAGGACATCAGAACAAGAACCAGAACAGTCGGGTACATAATCTGAAGAATCGGAGCTGAAATACTGATGATTTTTGTCAGTCCGACATTAGAGAACAGATAGCTGAAAATCGTCATCGCAACGACCAGATGGGAATATTTCAGTCTTCCGCCGCTCAGCTCCTCAAAATAGTTTCCGGCTACTGAAGTCAGTCCGATTGCTGTGGTCAGGCAGGCCAGGAAGACGATAACTGCCAGAATTCCTACTCCGGCTCCTCCCATCAGTCGGTTGGTGATGGCAACCAGAAGCGGTGCCTCTTCAAGTCCTGCAAATGCGCTGTTTCCCGATGTGGTTGCTCCCAGGAAGGTCAGTCCGCCGTAGACAAGCATCAGGAGAACACCGGAAACGATTCCGGCTTTTGCGATCAGACTGGAAACCGACTTTTTATCCGTATATCCATACCCTTTTGCAGCAGTAATCAGCATCAGTGTCATCAGCATGCCGCCGATTCCGTCCATCGTCTGATATCCAGACAGCATGCCTTCCTTTAACGGAACCTCTCCTCCAATATGAACTGGATGTCCAATCGGTGCGACAATTCCTTTGACAATCATGATAACCATAACTGCCAGCAGCACCGGGGTCAGAAACTTTCCGACAATATCCACAACTTTATTCGGACGAATCGTCAGAGCAAGGACGATCGCAAAGAAGACTGCTCCGAATACCCAGTGGTTCATAGACGGGATCATCGTCTTGACTCCAAGCTCATAAGTAGTTGCCGCAGTTCTCGGGATACAGAGTCCCGGCCCGATACATAGGATAATCGCGGTTACACAGATCACACCCGGGATATGGCCGATCTTATCAACGACTCCGTCAATACTGCCCTTCTGATTCATGACAACGGCCAGAACACCCATGGTTGCCAGACCGACATCCATGATGAAGAAACCGATGAACCCGGTCATCCAGCTTGATCCGACATTTCTTCCCAGATAAGGCGGGAAGATCAGGTTTCCTGCTCCAAAGAAGGTTGCAAACAGAGCAAGTCCCATGATCATTACAATATTCAGTTGTTTACGTTTCATAATTAAACCCGTTTATTCCTTTCACGTCTGCACTTTGTCCGCCGGAAAAGAGAAAACGGACAGGAAAGGTCAGAATCACCGTGTCCCCGCAGAATTCCCTGATCCGGCAGATGCTTCAAGTGCAGCTCTTTCATAGGATGCTGTAATTATTTGTATGAATCGATCATTTTCTGGAATGCCGGGAGCGAACGCTTGATCATCTCATGATCTACGCAGTACGCAAGACGGAAATATCCGCTGCATCCAAATCCATCTCCCGGAACAACCAACAGGTTATACTCGAGCTTTGCTTTTTCTGAGAATGCATTTGCATCGCCGTTCGGAGCCTTGACAAACAGATAGAAGGCGCCGTCCGGCTTGGCACACTCATAACCCATGTCCTTCAGAGAATTGTAGATCAGTTCACGGTTCTTGTTATAGGCCTCCAGATCCGGCATCTCATCTGCACAGTGTTCGATCACACGCTGAATCAGGGTCGGCGGACATACATGTCCGTTCTTTCTGGCCGCGCCGGCAACCGCAGCAAACACCTCTTTACTGTCCGCACAGCCGTCCGGAACCAGAACATAGCCGATACGCTCACCCGGAAGCGACAGGGACTTCGAATAAGAATAGCAGACGATGGTGTTATCATACAGCGTCGGAATAAACGGAACCCTGACGCCGCCGTAAACCAGCTCGCGGTATGGTTCATCAGCAATGATATAAATCGGATGGCCGTACTCTTCAGCCTTCTTATGAAGAACCTTTCCGATCGCCAGGATCGTCTCTTCCGTATAAACGACACCGGACGGGTTGTTCGGCGAATTGACGATGACGGCCTGTGTCTGATCGCTGATGCATTTCTCCAGTTCATCGATGTCCACCTGGAAATTCTCGCGATCAGGCGGAACAACCTTGAATTTGGCGCCGGCGCCCTCTACGAACACCTTATACTCCGGGAAATACGGAGCAATCGCGATCATTTCTGACTGATGGGAAACCCTCAGCGCACTGCAGACAGCGGTAATAGCAGGAGCAGCTCCGCAGGTGAAGAAGAGATTTTCTTTCCTGATGTCCATGCCGAAGCGCTTTCTCAGGTTTGCGGCAACGGCTTCTCTGACCTCGTCGAAGCCCGCAGCCATGGAATATCCGTGCAGTTTGATCGGATCTTCTGTATCCACCAGTTTATGGATACTCTCGTTTACCTTTGGAGGCGCAGGGATACTCGGATTACCGAGAGAATAATCGTAGACATTTTCCGGGCCCACTTCTGCGGCCTTCTTCAGACCATAAGCAAACAGCTCACGGATTACGGACGGAGCACTGCCGAGTTCATAACATTTCTGATTAACCATAGTGACAACTTCCCCTCTCATAACGTTTTGCTTCGAAACTTTTTTATGCAATTGAAGCCTGTACGTATAAAATTGTTAAACCGATTCATTGAACGCGTTCACTCTTTGTACATATAATTATACACAAGTGAATATCTTTGTCAATTGCAATATTCAGAAAATGCGCAATCCAGACATATACAATTAACTGATGCAGGGGATAAAGAATATTAATACCGCCGCCATCATACGGCAAAACACACGTGCAAGGAAGTCCCCTTGACATGTATACGCTTTATCCCTGGAAAAGCAGGGCCTGATCCACCGCCATCCGGATCCTGATGACCGGCGGGCAGTCCAGGTTCTGCTGACCGATGAAGGAAGTACGGAAGATGACAGAAGACATCAACCGCTTCGCCCTGCAGAATCTCACCGAAGAAGAAAAAAACGACCTGCAGAAATCCCTGCAGATCGTTTTAAAGACATTTATGAATGGTATGGTTACATTAGGGACGGCCTTGCGCCTTCTCCCTTTGTCGTGGTATAACAATATCATCAACAGTTGATTTATGTAAGAATGCACTTTAATGTAATATACTATCCTTTTAGAAACTATAGGAGGGACAAAACTTGAAATCTCAAGGGTCCAACGCACATAAAACGAATAAAAATACAAACGGAAAACTTTATAACTGTCCTGTCGAGGCGACATTCAGCCAGATCGGCGGAAAATACAAGGCAATCATTCTGTATCATCTTCTGGACGACGGTGTACTCCGCTACAGCCAGCTCCACCGTTACATTCCTCAGGCCACAGCCAAAATGCTGACACAGCAGCTCCGCGAACTTGAAGCGGACGGCCTGATCCACCGCGAAGTCTACCCGGTCGTCCCACCGAAGACGGAGTATTCCCTGACGGAAAGAGGGCTCACTCTCGCGCCGGTCATCAATGCCCTGTGCGACTGGGGGACGGACCTATATGGCGGGAACGTTTTAAATTCCGCCCTGCAGCGGCCTGATAGTCAGATCCATGTGGTGGGGTCAAGTCCAAAATGTGGTGTAAATTGAAAAACTGATTTTTTGAAATGCGATGCGTCATCAATGCGCCAAACCAAACATATTATTTTAATTGGAGTCGGGGAAATCGCTTCAAACAACCATTTCCCGGCTTTTCAATTTACATCATTATACAGACTAAACGCTGCACCATGTATACAATATACCCTTGACAAGCCCTACCATATTAGTTACTATAGATAAGTACCTTGAATAATTACTTAGAGCAACAATCTGGCTGCCTTTCCCCTGACCCACAGAATATACTGGATTTATTCTTCAGTATGTTCTCTGGCGGGGCCCCAAAATAAGGAATATACCGGGAAAATCAAAATTTCCTGGCAGGCAGCCCGTAATGGAGAATGGAGATCTGTTATGGACATCGAACTGACAAAACGTTTTATCGATTCCTTTCACATCGCAAAAAAGATCCCCGCGATGATGCCGGACCTTCCGGACCACCTGACACCAAGGCATATTCACATCATGGAATACGTCTGCAGCGCCCCGGAAAACGGTATCCGCGTCAGCGAAATCGCAGGGAAAATGCATTCCACCATGCCGAGCATCACAAGGCTGGTGAATGAACTCGCAGAAAAAGGTTTTGTCACCAAACAAAAGAATCAGCAGGACCGCCGCGCCTGCACCGTACACCCGACGGAGGCCGGAAGAAAGCTGTTCTACATTTACGGAACCAGCTATCATCGGAAATTAGCCGCACTTCTTTCTGAAATTCCGGAAGAAGATATGCGCACGACGATATCTGTCATTCAGAGAACTTATACGCTGATGCATGAACATCCGATTGAAAAAGAAGATCTGATAGAAGAGTCTGAAGTCAGTAGTTCACAGTCAGCCTGAAGGCCGCGAAATACCGCCGCACAGATCGTCCGACTGTCATGAGCTGCGCGCGTATACAGAATACGCTATTCTGCCGCTTTCTGAACGAACTTAATCTTAACTTGAAGTCTGCTTTCCTGCAGGCTGACTCGTACCATTTCAAAAGGAGTATTAGAGAAACATGAATAACCAGTCAATTAGCAAAACCCGCCATGGTGAAATACCGAAAATCCCCGCAAAGATCGTTTTATCGGTCGTTGCTTCCGGCATCATGTCTTTCTGCGGTGTCGTCGTGGAAACGGCCATGAACATTACCTTCCCTGACCTGATGAATGAATTCAGCATCAGCACTTCTACCGTGCAGTGGATCACCTCGGGCTATCTTCTCATGCTCGCGATCATCATGCCGACCTCTTCCTTCCTGAACCGGAAGTTTACCCTCCGCCAGCTGTTTATCACCGCAGCATCCACATTTATTGCAGGAACCCTGCTCTGCGCCTTTACGCCGGGATTCTCTCTGATGCTGGCCGGCCGCCTGCTTCAGGGCGTCGGAACTGGAATTGCGCTTCCTCTGATGTATAACATCGTACTCACCCAGGTTCACCCGGCCCGCCGCGGGACCATGATGGGCGTCGCATCTCTGATTCCTGCTGCAGCACCTGCTGTAGGGCCATCTCTTGGCGGCCTGATCGTAAAATACTTCGGCTGGAGAATGATTTTCATCACACTGACTCCGGTGCTGATTCTTGCGCTGATCCTCGGACTCATCTGCATTCACAACAATCCGAAGGAAGAAAAATCCGCAGGATCCTTCGACTTCTTCGGATGGATTCTCCTGGCTGCAGGTTTTACCTGCCTGGTCATGATGCTTGGAAATCTGGGAAGCAGCTCCTTCCTTTCCGCAGGTGTCCTCGGACTTCTGATCTGCTTCGTCCTTGCGATGGTGCTCTTTATCCTCCGCTCCCGTCAGCAGATGAGAAGAGAATCCGCCGGTGAATCTGTTTCCCCGGTAATCAGCCTTGAGGTCTTTCATTCCAGAAGATTCGACTGCGCGCTTCTGGCCTTTGTTCTGATGCAGTTCAACTGTCTGGGAATCGGTTTCATCCTTCCGAACTTCTCACAGATTGCGCTCGGTAAGGATGCTTTGGCCGCAGGCTGTATTCTGCTCCCGGGATGTGCATTCGCAGCCGTATTCGCACCAATTTCCGGACGCATCTACGACCGCTTCGGCGCACGCCTTCCGCTTCTGACCGGTGCCTTCTGTATGTTTGCTTCTGTCCTTCTGTTCAACCTGCTCTTCCACGGCCATCCAACCGTTCTCATCATGATGTTCACCTACATCGTATTTGCCTTCGGTCAGACCAACAGCGTCGGAAATGGAATGTCCAACGGAATGAGCGCACTCAGGCCAGAGCTTTCCGCCGACGGAAATGCAGTATTCAATACCATGCAGCAGCTCTTCGGCGCACTCGGAACATCGGTTGTATCCATTATTGTTGCCCGTCATCAGGCAGCCCAGGGGCTTTCCCGTGGCATCCAGACCGGTTCCAGAAGCGCCTTCCTGTTTATGCTGATTCTGGCAGTCGTGCTCGTCATCGCCATGTTCGGTGCCCTTCCGAATGCAGCTTCCCGCGTGACAAAAGCAGCCGGCCAGGAAGCTTAAGGCTCTGCCGCGCTGCGAAAAATGCCACCTGCTGACGCTCCCGGCCGGCTTCGGCTTGTTTCATAACGCAAAAACACCTGTCCGGAAACGATGCAGCAGCACAGCCTGGGCCGGAAAGGGAAAGACACTTCATTCTCCCCTTCCCGGCCCGGGCGTTTCTGTATATTGTATCCAGTCTGCCGCAGCCTGCAGATCCCTGCAGCCTGCGGCAGACTGGATTTTTTGTATCTTTTTCCAAAACTCACGTCAATTTTCTATCAATCATTGACACTGCATGATCTTCTCGCTATTATAGTGGTATTGATCGCTGATACCGTTGGAAACAGTACGTTTCAGCGATTCTGACAACACCCGCGCAGACTATATGTGGGCACTGGAAAGCGGCCTCTTGCCAGCTTTTCTTTTGTCCGATTATCAGGCTGCGCAGAATGCAATTATCAGTTATTAGGAAAAGGAGTTTACAGCAGAATGCTGCAGAAGGGACAGACAGTGGAAAGAGAGTATGATTATGCCAAGATTCTTCAGGGAATCCTGGATATCGGCGAGGCCATGCTGATCTGCGGCGCCGAAGTCAGCCGGGCGGAAGACAGTATGTACCGCATGTGCCGCGCGTACGGGTTCGTACGCTACGACGTGTTCGTTATCGTGAGCAATCTTCAGGCGACCATTGAGACCAAAGAAGGCGACATCATCACCCAGATCCGCCATATCAGCCGTTCGGCAACCAATTACGACCGTCTCGACTACCTGAACAACTTGTCCAGATACGTCGTTAAGAAGAAGCCGGACCATGAGACGATTCACAGGAAATTCGAAGAGGTCATGAGCAGAGAACCTCAGCCAAAATGGATGACCTACCTCGCAGGCATCATGGGAGGTGCAGGATTCGGCGTATTCTTCGGCTGCGATTTCATGGACACCATTGTCGCAACCATCGCATCCATTTTGGTCGTGTTCTTAGGATTCGTCCTGGCAAACCGCGAAGAAAATCCGTTTGTATACAACTTCGTCATCATGTTCCTGGTGGAAATTTACATCATCCTGTCCTGCCACTTCGGCATGGGCAACCACTCAGGCCGCATAACCATCGGAGTCGTCATGCTGTTGATATCGGGACTGGGCACCACCAACGGATTCCGCGATCTCCTGCATAAGGACATCTTCTCCGGATTTCTGAATATCCTGAACTCCATGCTCGGCGCAGCCGCCCTGGCCGCCGGAATCGCCCTCGCAATCATTCTGCTGAAAGGAGTGGTGCTGTAATGTACATGAACCCAAATGTCGCCGTACAGCTGATCTCCTGTACCATCGCCTGCACCGGATTCGCCATCTGGTTCGGCGTCAAAGGCAAGCAGATCTTCTACTGCGGACTCGGCGCCTTCTTCACATGGGCCGCATACGTTATCGTTTATAAAATTGACCCAAGCAACTTTGTCGCGACCCTGATCGCGTCCATGGTCGTTGCCTGGTACGCCATCATCATGGCCAGAGTCAATAAAGCGCCGGCGACAATTTTCCTGTCCTCCTGCGCATTCCCGCTGATCCCTGGACCAAACCTTTACTACATGATGTACGGCATCGTAAAGTACAATAAAAAGATGGCCATTAACCAGACCCTCCTGCTGTTCTCCACCTGCATCGGTATCGCGCTGGGATTCATCGTCGTTGACATCCTCTACCGCTACTACCGTTCCGCGGTTTTGAAAGTTCGTGCGGCAAAAAGAAACCGCCGCAAGGTCGAACGTGCGAAGAAACTCAGAAGCGCCTGGACCCAGCAGGACTACCAGGAAGCCTGCGAAGACGAAAAACAGCGCCGCAAAGACGAACGCGAAAGCGAGCTGCTGTAAATTTAATTTCAGATCGGTGCATTCCCGTCAGACCCTTTGAATTCGAAAGGTCTGACGGGAATGTTTTTATTGTCTATCCGTCAGACGACAACATGGTTCCCGGGCACCCACCCGACGCTTCAGCGTCGTGGAAGGGTGGGGTTCTTATTTGCTTCCCTTCCGGGAGCCGGGAAGCGCGGGGGCGCAATTACAGTTCTTCAGTGCGTCCCTGCGCGGTATGATCGGATGCCATCGGGCTGTGCCACGCCGGAAGTTTGACATCTTGTTTTCCGCGTGAGACAATCCCGATGGCTTCCTTCTATGGGTTCGGAGGCGATCTCCTTTTTCTGATATGGAGAGGAGATCGCTTCATTTAATCATTCCCGACCGGCAGCAATATGTTACATTGCCGGCGGGAATGTTACCCTTTTTATAACAATGAACATTTCTGACCAGCTTTTTTACTCTTCGGCGGCTGGTCAGAAATGACCAATTCTTCTTATCTGTACATTTCCGACCAGACTTATGTATTCTCTGTGCTGGTCGGAAATGAACCTGTTTTATGATCGGAGGCGATCTCGTTTTCGGAATGGAAAAGAGATCGCTTCGTATATCTTCAAGCGGCAGAACAGCCAATTGTCCCGCTGCCCTCTTGAAGACTTGCTCATAACATTTTGTCAAGTATACTGTATTCTCAGATGGTATCTCATACCATATACTTCTTACTTCTGCCATTTTCTCACATACTATAATTCCGACCGAGGACACGTTTTGGAACCATCAATATCAGCGAAAACGCAAACAAGAAGAAGGAGTTTCCATTTTTTTGTTTACAAATTGTTTATTAATCATATCTACTAAACCTTTTGTATACCATTTTATTTTCTTGCCTGAATTTTTACAGCTCACACGCCGTCGTTTAGTTTATAAAATCTGAATAAACTGTCTATTATTATATATGTATACATATTATTCCACAAACACACTTCTTATCAGCACGATTATGTGCTAGAATATGGAAATATACAGGTGCTGAAATAGATGAAGTTGCAATATTGACTAATTATTACGACTTTATAACACATAATTCATCGCATTTTACGTCAAATAATGCATTCGCATCTATTTACACCAGTATAATTGCACGCAAGACAAAGAAAGTGCTCTTTTCTGTTACTGGAGGAGCCAATTACACGAATCCCAAAACAAAAAAATCAAAACTCCTATTAACATCGGATATACAGATAGCAAATATAGCATCAAAGTGTATTGCAGGACTGCCTGCCAGAACTCACCGTCAATGACTCCCTGAATCATTGACACGGCTGCTTGATTTTACCGTGCAGCGTGCTCATAGCTATCGGCATTTACAGCAACACCCTATTATAGAAAGGAAGGACAATGTACTTTCAGATACAGCTTGAAAATTTACTCAACGATATGAAACATCAGCTGAAAATGTGGCGGCAGGAGCTGAAGAATCTTCCTCCCGGTCAGATTACCCGCCGGAAGCGGAAAATCACGATCAATTATTACCACTGGATTCCCCGAACCGGCAATGCCAAGCGGGACAAGTTCATAAATATCACGGATGACCAGGATATGATCTGCCGGCTTATTCGAAAAAAGCATCTTCTAAAGGCCATACCCCTCCTGGAAGATAATATCAGTGATCTGGAACACTGTATACATAATTACTCCCGTACAGATGCTGTCCACATCATTCAACATCTCAACACGATTTATTCTGACCTTCCCGCAGAATACTTCACAGAATCCGGGGTACTGATAAGCTGGCAGAAGGACTGATTTTCACGCTGAATCCGGCGGTGCACAGTAATTCCTTCATTTCAAGCCTGTGGGAAATTGACTCCTAATTTCACATTTTGTCCTGACTCTTGCCAGGGATACTTTGCCGCATTCCAAATACAGTATACAGTGCATATCCCCGGCCGATGGATTCTCCATCCCTGGACACTCCCTGTGCGCAGAAGCTATAATGATTTTAATCTCATCAACTGATAATTGACTATGCCGGAAACCGGAAGTGCGCTGTACAGTAATAACTGGAAGCTTCGCAGCATTCCCGAAGCAGTCGGCACATCCATAAAATAAGGAGAATCGAAGAACATGAAAACGACGGAAAACAGCCATTTCACAGGCAATCACATGACCGATCAGCAGAACGAGAACCCGCAGAATCAGGGAGCGGCGGAATTGCAGTCCGGCACAGACGATAGCAGCTCCATAAGATGTTTCCGGCTGCAGGATTCATCGACGGAAATTCCGGACCTTGAGGCGCTCAACCTGGAGGCCTTCCCTTCCAGCGAATACATGTCCATCCCGGAAATGATCCGGGTCTGCCGCGTGATCGGCGGAGAGGCGCTCGCCTGGTACTATCGCGGAGAACTGGCGGGATTTTCTCAGTCTCTGGTCAACCGCCATACCGCCTATCACACCTACCTGGCCATCATGCCATCCATGCGCTCTCATGGTCTCGGACAAAAAATAATCGCAAGGATCATCGCCCGTAATCTGCCGCGGCAGTCGGTTCTCGATTTTGAGTTTCTGGACCCGGCCGCGGAAAATTATGGGATCAGAAAACGCCGCAAGGCGCTCTATCTTAGAAACGGTTTCCACGAAACCGGATTCTATACCGTGCTCTCAGGTGACCATTTTGAAGTCTGCTGCACAGGAGGGCCACTGGACACTTCTTCGCTGAAAGATATCTTCCAGAAGCTCAGCCGGGAGCAGGAGATTTTTGCCGGCATACTGGCGCCGATATCCTCAGCAGATTAATATCACTGGGAATAACTACAGCTTTTCCCGCTTCTGGGCATATGCTTATACTGACGAACAGACAATCAAACCTGAAAGAAGGCCTTTATGAATCATACAAGCAGAAAAGTATCTAGAAAAATCCTCATCGGAATCACCGCCGCGACGCTGCTGTTTTCCACTTTAGCGCTTCCTGTTACTGCGCATGCAGCCACTTCCGCTTCATCCGCGAAAAGCTCATCGGCATCGACATCGGCCAGCTCATCCTTCACATATTCCTACTCGAATATGTATGACAAGTCATCGCAGAAGAAGGTCAGCAGGGCGCTTTCTGCCGCAGGGATTTCCCAGAAGAACATCTCTAATTTCCTGAAGAATGTCAATGACTATAACAAAACGATCAAAGGAACGGGACTGGTTAAATCCGGTTTTAAGACGATGGAAAACACGCTTCCGAAGTACAACGATGTGAAGCAGTCCCAGCTCTGGGAGAAAAAGTACACGACCTTTCCGGGTAACAATTGCAGAATCACTGCTTACAGCCTGCTGAACGGAAAAATTGCGGTACAGAATTACGCAAAGGATAAATACACCACCTTATTCCTTGACAAGGAGGCCTTGTCGGAGACACCGTATCCCTTCCTGTCTACAGCATCGAAGAAGCAGTTTCTGTCCTTCTACGCGCCGGTGACGACAACGCTGACAAAGAAGCAGAGTGTTCATGAGAAGAAGCTGCTGGCGGCATGGAAGAAGCGTGGGGTGAGTTTCAAGACCGGGAAGGCGAAGCTGATTTCTGTGGTCATGCACTCGTATTTTTCCAAGAGCGAGGATTACCTCTTCATCGGCCACACGGGCGTGCTGGTGAAGTCGGGCAGCGGATACCTGTTTATTGAGAAGCTGGCGTTCGAGTCGCCTTATCAGGCGGTAAAGTTCAGCTCGAAGAAGGATCTGAAGGCCTATCTGCTGAAGACCTATGATGTGGATCAGAATCAGCCGACGGCGCATCCCTTCATCATGGATAATAACAAGATGCTGTAAAACACCGGAGGGTAACAGAAGAACACGAAAAAACAGAGCCATGACACGGTTCTCCTACTGCGCCGTGGCTCTGTTTTATTGTCCTTGTTCATCTGCTGCCTGTCAGAAGAACCATGTAATTCAGTACGTACTTCGCTCTGATATAGAGTCTGCAATGACGTCCGTTATGCAGTCCATAGACTGATTTATGGACGAGCTGTCCTGCTCCTAACCTCTCGGGCCGGCCTCTGCGATTTCTTTATCCATGTCTGGATAATTTTCATCAAAGTTTTTCTTAAACATTCCGGCGAGACGGCGGGCGGTCTGGTCGTAAGCCTCTTTATCTGCCCAGGTGTCGCGCGGATTCATGACTTCGGATGGAACATTGCTGCAGGACTGCGGAATGTCGAGATTGAATAAATCGTCGTGTTTGAATTCGGCGTTTTCAATTTCTCCATTGAGTGCAGCGGTGACCATGGCTCTGGTGTAGCGCAGTTTCATTCTGGAGCCTGTGCCGTATGATCCGCCGGTCCATCCGGTGTTGATCAGATAAACTCTGGTCTGGTATTTTTCGATTTTTTCACCGAGCATTTTCGCGTAAACGTTCGGATCAAGCGGCATAAACGGCTGACCAAACAGGGTTGAGAATGTCGGAACCGGCTCGGTGATGCCGCGCTCTGTTCCTGCGACTTTGGAGGTGAAGCCGGTTACGAAATGATACATCGCGGCTTCTTTTGACAGTCTGCTGATTGGAGGAAGGACGCCGAAGCTGTCTGCAGTCAGGAAAATGATCACCGACGGAATTCCTCCGACGCCCGGGATCGCTGCATTCGGGATATATTCAATCGGATAGCCGACACGGGTATTGTCTGTGATGGAGTTATCGCTGTAATCCGGCTGATGGCGGTCATTCAGGATAACGTTTTCCACGACGCTTCCGAAGCGGATGGCGTGATAGATATCCGGCTCTTTCTCTTCTTCCAAGTCAATGCACTTGGCATAGCATCCACCTTCGAAGTTGAAAATTCCACGATCGGACCAGCCGTGCTCATCGTCTCCGATCAGAAGTCTTGATGGATCCGCGGAAAGTGTGGTTTTTCCTGTTCCGGAAAGGCCGAAGAATACTGCGGTATCGCCTGTTTCCGGATCCATATTGGCGGAGCAGTGCATCGGAAGCACGTCTTCAAACGGCATCAGATAATTCATGACGGAGAAGACGCTCTTTTTAATTTCTCCCGCATACTGAGAACCTGCGATCAGAACCATTTTTGCCTCATAATCGATTCCGATAAAGGCCTCTGAATGGGTGCCGTCGATTTCCGGAATACACTTAAATCCTGGTGCCACAATGATCGTAAAGTCTGCGTCGCCGTAATTTTCCAGCTCTTCATCGGTCGGACGGATCAGGAGATTCCGGATAAACAGGTTTTCGCTGGCCAGCTCATTGATGATGCGGAACTTCTTGGTGCAGTGCGGATCGGCTCCTGCCATTCCATCAAAAATGAAGATTTCCCGGTCCTGAAGATAAGCGGCCATTTTGCCTTTGATCTGATTGAAGGCCTCTCTGCTGATCGGAACGTTGACCTTTCCCCAGTTAATCTGATCATGAACCCCTTCTGTATCCACGATGAATTTATCTTTTGGGGAGCGGCCCGTATATTTACCAGTCTGAACCACCAGGGCACCGGTATCACTCAGTATGCCCTCTCCCCTTCTCAGGGCGATCTGTGTCAGCTCTGCCGGAGAGAGATTGTGGTATACTGCTTTCGGATGGATAATTCCCAGTTTCTCTAAACCAAATGTATTCATATTTCTTTTCTCCAAATCAATATTATTTCAAACAACTAATTTAATGCGTATTTTTCTATTAAGGCAGAGAAGGTATTATTAATCCTGACCAGCCGGCACTTTTCGTCTGCCGGCCGGTCAGATAGTTCCTTGCCGGATTACTTTTGTCCCGCGGAAATTACACGGAAAACCTGCTCTGCAGTGTCGGCCATGTTCTTCTGCGCAGTCTCTGTGTCCATAGCCTCTTCCAGACTGCAGATGCGGCGGAGAATCGGGAAGAAGGCGGTGATGCCGTGATCGTTGCAGTATCTGGCGTCATCGGTCACGCTTCCAGAAAATGCCAGTACCGGAATGTCGTATTTTTCCCCGAGGCCGGCAATTCCAGACGGTGCCTTGCCCATGACGGTCTGGCGGTCCAGCTGCCCTTCTCCGGTAATCAGATAATCTGCGTCTTTTACGACTTCCTCCATGCCGGTGAAATCAAGAACCAGGTCGACACCCGGAACCAGCTCTGCATTCAGGAAGGTTCTCAGTGCAAAGCCCAGCCCGCCTGCCGCGCCGCTTCCCGGATAATCCGGATCGGCATCTTTCACGCATGCTGAAGATACTTCTGCATAATGGGAAAGCCACTGGTCAAGCTGCTTTACCATCTCCGGCGTCGCGCCTTTCTGCGGGCCGAACACAGCGCTGGATCCCTGCTCGCCGGTCAGTGGATTTCCCACGTCAGAAACCACACGAATCCGGCATTCAGAAAGCCTTGAATCCGCGTTTTCTGTGCGGATTTCTGAAAGTTTTCCAAGTCCTTCTGCTCCGAGGGGAATCGGACTGCCCTCTTCATCGAGAAGTTCAAAGCCCAGTGCCTGCAGCATTCCTGCGCCGCCGTCATTGGTCGCGCTTCCGCCGATTCCGAGGATGATTTCCCTGCATCCCCGGTCCAGGGCGTCTTTAATCATCTGTCCGACGCCATAGGTCGATGTTTTATATGGATTCAGCTGATCTTTTCTGACCAGGGTAATTCCTGATGCTGCGGACATTTCCATGACGGCAGTACTTCCGTCCAGAACCGCATACTTAGCGCTGACCGGGTCCCCCAGAGGCCCCTGAACTTCTGCAGCGGCGTCTTCTTTTACCCGACCGGCAGCAAGGGCATCTACCGTGCCCTCGCCTCCGTCTGCCATCGGACGCACAATTACATCAGCATCCGGAAGAACGCGCAGGATTCCGGTCTTTGCGGCTTCTCCTGCCTGCGAAGATGTCATGCAGCCTTTAAAAGAATCTATCGCAATCACGATTTTCATTCGAATATCACTCCTTGCTTCTAAAGCGGATACGCTTTATTCTTTTTGTCCATCGCCATGGCGGAAAGACCGGTCTGCTGGGCTCTTCTGTACTTGAAGAATTCTTCAGCAACCTGCGGGAACAGCGCATAGGACAGTGCGTCTTCCGGCTGCTCCGCCCATGGCGCGCTTTCTTCAATGAATTTCTCCATCTGTGGAGAAATATGGTCTGCCGGGCGGTCTGTAATGCGTTCTTCTCCCGCTTTCAGAATCTTTTTCACAACCGATTCCTTCATCGGACGCACGGTCTGACCGAACTCGCCTCTGACCAGCTTCTTTGTTTCGTTTGGCACCATCTTATAGCGTTCTCCGGTCAGGACATTCAGAACGGCCTGGGTTCCCACGATCTGTGAGGACGGAGTTACCAGCGGCGGCTCGCCCAGATCTTCTCTCACACGCGGAACTTCTTCCAGAACTTCCTCCAGTCTTCCGTCCTGCCCTGCCTGATGCAGCTGGCTGATCAGGTTGGACAGCATTCCGCCCGGAACCTGATATTTCAGCGTATTGACATTGACGCCCAGAACCTTGGTGCTCATCAGTCCGTTTTTCAGGCATTCCTCACGGTATGGTTTGAAATAGTCAGAAACCTGCATGATTTTCTTAAGGTCAAGTCCCGTGTCATTCGGGCCGCCCTGAAGAGCCCTGACCATGACATCCGTTGCCGGCTGGGATGTGCCGAGAGCGAATGGCGCAGAAGCTGTGTCGATGATGTCCGCTCCGGCTTCTACCGCTTTCAGACAGGACATCGCTGCCATTCCAGACGTGTAATGGGTGTGAATATCGACTGGAAGAGAGGTTCCCCTCTTCAGGGCTTTTACCAGCTTCTCCGCGTCCTGCGGAACCAGAAGGCCCGCCATATCCTTGATGCACAGGGAATCCGCGCCCATTTCCTCAATTCTTCCTGCCAGCGTCTCCCAGTACTTTAAGTCATACGCTTCGCCCAGCGTATAAGACAGGGCGATCTGCACGTGTCCGCCCTCCTTTTTCGCGGCATTTACTGCCGTCCTGAGATTTCTGAGATCATTCAGGCAGTCGAAAATCCGGATGATATCGATTCCGTTGGCGATCGACTTCTGTACGAAATATTCTACCACATCATCGGCGTAATGATTGTAGCCGAGGATATTCTGTCCGCGGAAGAGCATCTGCAGCGGAGTGTGCTTAAAGTGCCGCTTCATCATACGCAGACGCTCCCATGGGTCCTCCTTCAAAAAGCGCAGGCAGGCGTCGAAAGTCGCGCCGCCCCAGCACTCGACCGAATAATAACCGATCTCATCCATCAGATCCAGAACCGGCTCCATCTCCTCACTCGGCATCCTGGTTGCAATCAGCGACTGATGCGCGTCACGGAGTACGGTTTCCGTAATTTTTACCTTTCCCATGTCCGCCTCCTATTTAATCTTCACCAGTGTGCTTCCCATCTCCACAGCTTCACCTTCTGCTGCCGTGTAAACGATGGTTCCTGCAACCGGAGACTGAATTTCATTTTCCATTTTCATGGCTTCAAGAACCAGAACGGTTTCTCCCGCCTCTACGGTCTCACCTTCATGTTTCAGCACCCGCAGGACTTTTCCCGGCATCGGGGCAGCCACATTCTCGGCAGATCCGTCATCGGCTGGCGCAGGAGAAGGAGCTGCAGATGGCTGAGGAGCAGAAGCAGGCGCAGACTCTTCCGGTTTTGCTGCAGGAACTTCTCTGCTTTTCTGAACTGCAGGAGCAGCTGCAGCGGACCTTCTCTTTCCTCCGGCAGCCTTTTCCTCAACCGTCACCTCGTATGACACGCCATTAACTGTAATAATATATTCTTTCATTATTCTACCTCAATCTTCTTATCCGCCGGATCGACCGGACGATGATGTCGTCATCCAGAACATTTTCTGCTCCGCAGTCTTCCCGGTAAGCCTGAACCGCAGCAGCGGCAATCACCGCAAGCAGTTCACCATCCAGTTCTACTTTCTGATGCTCCATGCTCTCTTCCTTTCCGCGGACAAAGCCTGATCAGCAAGGGAATAGGCACTGCCGGAAAACTGCATCTCGAATGCTCCGCATACCTGCTGCCTCATCTCCTCCGGCCTTACGACCAGATCGATAAGTCCGCGGTTCTCCGCCGCCTGAAGGCTGTTCTGTTCCGCATCAAATTCTTCTGCATTTCCGCCAAGGATTTCCGCGGCCGCCCTGCTGTCCATGACCTTAACTTCCGCATCTGTCTCTGCAAGGATCAGATCGCTGTCCGCACTGCGGCCTGCAAACAGCATTCCCGGAAGGCCTTTAGCTTTTTTGATAATGGTGACCGTTCCCGATTCGACACATGCTTTTGCGAAAATCAGTTCGCGGCAGGACGAAAGCAGATGTGCTGCGTTCCTTTCATCCCTATTGAAGGACGAGGCCTCACAGATCGTGAGCATAGGAATCCGGAAAGCCCCGCAGAAGCGCAGCCACTCTGCAGCTTCTCTCAGTCCCTTTGCAGAAACTTCTGGGTTTTCATTGGCAATGACTCCGACCGTCTGCCCGTTCATCCGGATCAGTCCGGAAGCAATTCCGCTTTCACTCAGCGCTTTTCTTCTTAAGAAGATCCGGTCATCCGCAAGCTCTATTACTGCATTCTCGCCGTGCAGCTGTGAGAAATTCTCTGCGGCGCGGTTTAAAGAGTCCTCAGCCGGTTCATATTCATATCCTCCGAGATTATCTTTCGGAAGGAAGGAAATCAGGCTGCGGATTTTTTCTGCAAGCTCCTCAGTAGTTCCCTTGAAATCAATATTTCCCGATTTTTCCTGATGATCCGCGGACTGAAGCTCTTCATCCTTATTTCCGATTACGGCATCGGATGGGATCAGATACAGCTGAGCCTGATTTTCAAGCAGCAGGAAATCTGACATCTGCGCACAGACTGCCTGACTGCCGCCGCAGTTTCCAAATACAGCCGTGATCATCGGAATTATTCCTTTTAATTCTGATTTTTTCCTGAGCACCCGTCCAAATGCCATGAGGCTGTCCATAGCACTTGCGACCTGAACACCGGCTGAATCCAGCAGTCCAATGACCGGCGCGTGCATTTTCTCAGCCATATCATAAATCTTTTCTATTTTCTCTGCCTGACGCGGGGTCATGATTCCGCCCTGATCATCCGGATCCTGGGCGTAAATGAAGACCAGTCTGCCCTCTATCAGGCCATATCCTCCTGCCGCGCCGCCAGTGTGTTCACGAAGTTCAATAAAACTTTTCTCATCCAGAACGGCGCGTATTCTCTCTTCTGATTTTCTCATCTGACGCTGTGATGCCGGTTCATCACCGCTCCTTTCCTGTTTTTCCAACAGAAGAACCTTTCTTAATCAGGATTTTCTTCTGCAGATCCGGTTCTATTTTTTATTACAATATTCTGAAATTATAGATTTACTAATGCGAAGGCTTACTTCTTGCCTGGTGATTTTTGTCCGAAAAAACTGGAGGCGGCGGAACAGGTCGTCCTGCCGCCTCCGCAGCCTTATCGGAAGTAAAAGTATAGGAGTTGTGTATATGATATTAATTTCCAGCTTCTTTAGCGATCTGCGCGGTGATCTTCAGATATTCATCGATATCGGAAGGTCCGTAGCAGTGCAGCGGGGAAACACGGATGGCTCCGGCTTCCTGGATGCCCAGTGTGTTGATGATGCGCTCAGAATACGGGCTGCTCTTCATGCGCTCGAACACGGTGATGCCGCGGTTCAGATAAGTCTCTGCGAGCTTCGGCAGTTCAATTCCCTTGATGCCCATGGCAACGATCAGGTCTTTCTTTGTCAGATCTTCAATGTCGGTGTAAACCATGACGCCCGGGATATGTCTGAGTCCCGGAACCTCATCGCTTCCCTCAAGCATTCTGTACAGAAGGGCTCTTTCCTGAAGATGAATGTGCTTCATGCCTTCTGCATACTGCTCTCTCAGGGTCTTCAGCTCCGGTGAGAAATGAAGTCCGATCTCTGCGACATATTTAATTACTGCCATCATGGCGGCGAAGTTGCCCGGTGCCGGTGTACCCAGCTGCCAGATATCCGCATCCTTGCACTTTAATCTTGGGTGGAACATGGAAGCAACACGCGGTGAAACATAAGCGTAGCCGCAGCCTCTCACACTGAAGAACTTATACGGCGCAAAGTTGCAGACATCGACATTCCAGTCTTCTACATCGATCAGGGCGTGCGGTGCGTGCTGCACGGCATCGCTGACCACGTAGATGTCCGGGTTGATCTCATGAACTCTTCTGGAGATTTCCTTGATGTCCATGATGTTTCCGGAAATATTGGAAGCGGCCATGATGCTGACCAGAACGGTGTCCTTGTCCACGTGACGCAGAACTTCTTCTACATCGATTCCGCCGGTTTCAGGATTAGCAGGAACCTCGCGGAACTCTCTTCCGGTCTTCTTACATGCATATTCTACTGCGTCATGAGCGGAAGGGTGCTCAAGAAGTGAGGTAACCGCATTCTTACCCCAGTCTGCATTTTCCAGGATTGTTGTAACAGCCTGGAACATGCACTGGGAAGCAGTAAGTTCGGATATCAGAGCTCCGGAATGAGCGCCGAAGATGACTTCCATGATTTCCTTCGTTCCCTCTGAAACATAATAGGAAAGTCCGTAACCTCTGCCGCGGTTTCTCTCCGGGCAGTCCGGAAATGCTTCCAGCGTGGTTTTCTTCTCTACGGCATCTCTCAGTCTGAGGGATCCTCCGGAATTCTCAAAGAAGAGGCGGTGTCCGTCTGCAGGATCTGCATCTGCATAGCAGAATTTATTTTCTAAAGTCTTCTGGTATTCATCGTCAAAGAATACACCTTTAATCTCGTTACTCAAGGTATTATCCTCCTATTCAATAATAAGTGGATGCCTGAAGGCATCTTGCCTTTCCCCTGTGAAAACAATAACACAAATGTACATAGTTGAAAAATGAATTAAATTAAGATATATTATACGCGTCACGTATTATACAACATTGAATGCAGGGAAGCTATTCCAAAAGCATAAACTAAATTTTCCTTTTTACAAGATTGTGAGGCGAACTCATGAATAACACAGATATTGAAACCTTTCTCATGCTGGTAAACACCAAAAATATTACCCGGACAGCAAAAAACCTTTACATTTCCCAGCCGACCGTAAGCCGGAGATTAAAACAGCTGGAAAACGAGCTGGGCTATCCCCTGGTCAATCGTGAAAAAGGAGAAAAGCAGATTTCCCTGACTCCGGCCGGAGAAAACTTTATCCCGCTTGCGGAGCGCTGGATGGCGCTCTGGAGAAAAATGAAAGAAGCCGGCGAAGAAAATCAGAGACACTACCTTTCTATCGGCTGCACCGACACCTTTAACAGCGCGATTCTCCTTCCTCTATATGAAACTCTGTGGAATACGAAGAGAAATGAACTCTGCATGAATATCAGCACCCATTACTCTGTACAGCTTTACGACATGCTGGAAAATCATGAGATCGATCTTGGATTTGTCTTCCACTATCTGGATTACAAGAGCATTACAGCAGAACCGATCCTCGAGGAAGATATGTTCATCGTTCAGCCGAATAACAGTTTCGCGGTCAGAAAGCCGGTCATTCTTACCGATGAACTGAACCTGGATAATGAAATCTACCTGAGCTGGGAGTCCCGCTATGAAATCTGGCATAACCAGTGGGTGCAGAAAGACCGCCGCCCCGGTATCGAAGCGGATACCTATCTGCTGCTTCAGTGCCTGCTGAAAGCACCGGGCTCCTGGGCCATCGCACCGTTCTCTGTGGTGCGTAAACTCCAGAGTCAGTCGGATATCTATGTCAGCCGCATCGGAAATGAGGTCCAGCCGCCGAGACGCGTGACCTATATGATCCGCAATAAATTTGAAAACGCATCGGTCAACGAGTCACTGATGCATTTCACCTTTACGCTCCGGACCTTCCTTCGCGACAGTTACCGGGATTACAAGGACAGTATCCGGATTTTTGAATCTTGATTTTTAAATCAGATTTGCTATCAAAAACAAACGCCGGACAGATATAAAGATCTTACATAGATTTCAAAGCCACCGTGAATTTTCTTTTCTAATTCAGGAAATCATGTTTTCAAATCCGGCGTTTTTTATTCTTTTCACCCCAGTTCATATGCATTCATTTATTTTTCGTATATATTACATTGAATATATTCATTTTACGCAGATTTGATTATCTGATATATTTGCCTTGACAGAAAGTTGACAAGCAGAGCAGGAACTGTATTCCGACAATTCAAAAGAAATCATTTCTGCTCCGTCCTCATATCCCATCTATAACTGAAAAATATTATGAAAGGAGGATCTCGTGGACTGTAAGATTTTACTCTGTGGAGATTCTGCTGTCAGCGTCGTTATGGGCGATGAAATCAGTCTGGATGTAAACCGTCTGGTGCTCCGCCTTCAGAAAAGTCTGGATGAACATCCTGTTGAAGGAATTATCGAAGTGATCCCTTCCTATTCTTCTCTGATGATTCAGTACGACCCGATGATTCTGAGTTATGAAAATCTCTGCGAGGAAATTCAGAAACATGCGGACGACATGCCAGAAATCGAGGACAAAAACACCCTGGTCAAGGAAATCCCGATCTGCTATGAAGGCGAACTCGGACCGGACCTGGAAGAATGTGCCCGTCTTCAGGGATGCAGCACAGAAGAAGTCATCCGGATGCATTCCTCACATTTATATTACGTCTACATGCTCGGCTTTGCGCCGGGTCATCCATATGCGGCAAGATTTGAAGAGCCATTCGCTTTCAAGAGACGCCCGGAACCAAGACTGAAGATTCCTGGAAGATCCGTTGTCGTTCAGCAGAACCTGTCTGACCTGATCCCGTTCGATCAGCCTTGCGGCTGGAACATCATCGGAACAACTCCGCTGAATATCACAGACTTCTCCAGAAAGGATCCCTTCCTGGTTTACGCAGGAGAATGGACCAGATACATTCCGGTATCAAGATCCGAATACGACCTGATCCGTAAGGACGTCGAAGCCGGAACCTACCAGGTAAAAGCATATAAAAAGGAGGCGGCAGAGAAATGAGCATCTATGTAGAATCTCCGGGTATGCAGACAACCGTACAGGATTACGGAAGAACCGGATACCAGAAATTCGGTATTTCCCCTGCCGGCCCGATGGATACCAGATCATTTGCTATCGCAAACATCCTGGTGGGAAACACCAATGGTGAAGCCGGTCTGGAAGCCGCTTTTACCGGCCCGACACTGAGGTTTGATCAGGACAACGTCATCTGCGTGACAGGCGGCGATCTTCAGCCGAGATTAAACGGACAGAAGCTTCCGATGTATCAGGCCGTTTCTGTAAAAGCCGGCGACAAGCTGTCCTTTAAAGGCATGAACGGACACGGATGCAGAGCCTACATTGCATTTGCAGGCGGCCTTGACGTCCCAGTCGTCATGGGAAGCCGCAGCACACTGATGAAAAACAGCATCGGCGGACTGGAAGGCAGAAACCTGAAAACAGGAGATCAGATCGGATTCCTGAAACCAGTCTCCGAATATCCGGATATGGACGAGCGTAACGCCTGGCCGGAAAAATTCGGCGCGAAGACGATCACACTCCGCGTACTTCCGGGGCCTCAGGATTTCGAGTTCACCCGCGACGATCAGCTGGACTTCTACTGGTTTGACGCAGAAATCACCAACGACTTCGACCGCATGGGCGCGCGCCTGAGAATCCAGCACTCTCTGCAAGGTCTGCATGACGGAAACATCATCTCCGACGGCATCGCCTTCGGTTCCATCCAGGTACCGACCAACGGCCAGCCGATCATCATGATGGCCGATCGTCAGGGCATCGGCGGATACGCGAAGATCGGAACCGTCATCAGCACGGACCTTCCGCTTCTGGCCCAGTCCATGCCGGGAACCCATATCCATTTCATCAAGATGGACATCCGCACAACGCATAACGTTTACCGCCGTGCCATGGAAGAACTGATGGATCTGAACCAGCAGCTCAACGGCACACGGAATTTTCAATAGCAATTATCCATTTTTATCAGACAAAATTCACACAGCAAGGAAAGGAGCTGCGCAATGAAAATTGTAATTCTTGACGGATATACAGAAAACCCTGGGGACCTGAGCTGGGACGCCCTGAAAGCTATCGGAGAAACAACTATTTACGACCGCACAAGCCTCACCGATGAAAACGAAATCGCAGAGAGAATCGGAGACGCGGACATCGCGATCACCAATAAGACACCGATTTCCAAGGCAACCATCGACCGCTGCCCGAATCTGAAGTTCATCGCCGTTCTGGCAACCGGATACAATGTCATCGACATCGCTTACGCAAAGGAAAAAGGCATTCCGGTTTCCAACGTACCAGTGTACGGAACGCGTTCTGTAAGCCAGTTCGCTATCGCGCTGCTCCTGGAGATCTGCCACCACATCGGTCATCATTCCAAGACCGTTCATGAAGGAAAATGGGAGAACTGCGCAGACTGGTGCTACTGGGATTACCCTCTGATCGAGCTTGCCGACAAGACTTACGGACTTCTGGGATGCGGAAATATCGGCATCCACACCGCGGCAATCGCACGCGCACTGGGCATGAACGTCATCGCATTCGACGGAAAAGAGCGTGACGAAGCCAAGGAAATGGGCGTAAAGTACGTTGACCTCGACACCCTCTTCAGAGAGTCCGATGTCCTGGGTCTGCAGATGCCGCTCTTCCCGTTCAATGAGGGAATCATCAACAAAGAAAACATCGCCAAGATGAAAGACGGCGTTATCATCATCAATAACAGCCGCGGCCAGATGGTCGTTGAACAGGATCTGGCCGACGCACTGAACAGCGGAAAAGTTGCCGCAGCCGGCCTGGATGTCGTATCCACAGAGCCGATCAAGGGCGACAACCCGCTGCTGAAAGCAAAGAACTGCATCATCACCCCGCACATGTCCTGGGGCTCTAAAGAGAGCCGCCAGCGCATCATGAACACAACGGTTGACAACCTGAATGCATTCCTCTCCGGAAATCCGATCAACGTAGTCAACAAGTAACTCTACCTTTATTAAGGCCGGAAAGAAGGGATGTTCAGAAACAGAACACACTCCTCTTCTTTCATTCCCTCTTCCCGGCCGGAATTTTATCTGATCTTGTATTTTTTCGGCCAAACAGCCGTTATGAGCAGAAAAGATCCGACTCTGCAGAGTCAGAATCCGCTGCCTTTTCCCCGATCAAACAGCAGAAAACCAAATATTTTGTTTTCTGTCAGGCGGATGTCGGAATCTTCTGCTCCAAACAGAAGGAGAATAACATGTATAAAATCGATCTGAACAGTGATATCGGCGAAAGCTTCGGTAATTACACCATTGGAAATGATGCAGGCATCATTCCTCTGATCACCGCCGCAAACGCTGCCTGCGGATATCATGCAGGCGATCCGATGGTCATGGATAAGGTTGCCCGCATGGCAGCGGAAAACCATGTTGCCCTCGGCGCACATCCTGGATATCCGGATCTGATGGGATTCGGCAGAAGAAAAATGAACCTTTCCTATGATGAAGTCAAGAACTACGTAAAGTACCAGATCGGCGCTCTCGGCGCTTTCGCAAAAACATACGGTCTGAAGCTTCACCATGTTGCTCCGCACGGGGCTATGGGAAACCAGTGCCAGAACGACGAACAGATTTCCAACGCAATTATAGACGCAGTCCTGGACTACGACCCGGACCTGATCATCTACTACTGCGCAGGAGCCGTTCTCGGAGAGATTGCAGAAGACAGAGGCCTGCGCACTTGCTGTGAAATCTTTGCTGACAGAGCCTACATGGATGACCTGTCCCTGGTTCCACGCAAAATGGAAGGCGCAATGATCACCGATGAGGACCTGGCTATCCGCCGCTGCATCCGCATGGTAAAAGAAGGAAAAGTTACATCAATCAACGGAAAAGAACTGGACATCAAGGGACAGACTCTCTGCGTTCACGGAGACGGCGAAAAGGCTCTTCTCTTCGTTCAGAAAATCCGCAAGGCATTCACGGATGAAGGCATCTCCATCCAGACATTCGAGTAAAGGAGAAATACTATGGCAAAAAGTAAAACAGACAAGAAGCCTGCTTCTGTCATAAAGAAAATGATGATCGCCCTGATCGGCGGACTCATCGTGGGATTACTCTTCATGTTCCTCCACCAGCACCTGGTGGATACCGGACAGACGAAAACCTGGAATACGATCAACATGCTCCTCTTCCAGGACATCACCGTACCAGAAGGCGTTCATGCCATCGGTATTTTCTACATCATCGGACAGCTGTTCATGAAAGGACTGCAGCTTGCCATCGTTCCTCTGGTCCTGGTTTCTCTGAGCCTTGCGATGAACAGCATCTCAAGCTCCACCAAGCTCGGAAGAATCGCCGGAAAGACCCTGATCGGATTCTTCGGGTTCTACTGCACGGGCGCATTCTTTGCCTGCCTGGTCGCTTTTCTCATGAAGAATGCCGGATTCTTCAGCATTCACCTGCCTAAGTCCGTGGCAAAAGCGCAGACAATCGACGCATTCAACCCGATTGCCGTAATCGTAAATGCCGTTCCATCCAATATCACAGAAGCATGCAGCACAAACAACTCCATTCTGGCCGTTGTTGTAGTCGCAATTATTCTGGGCCTCTGCATGAACAAGCTCGGTGAAAAGACAGAGCCGCTGAAGAAAGTTCTCCAGTCTCTGAATGAAATCATCACCCTGTACCTGAACTTCCTGATCAACAAGGTCGGACCGTTCGCCATCTTCTGCCTGATTTCCCGTACATTCGCGATCTACGGAGCAGAATACCTGAAGCCGGCAGCAGCATACGTCATCGGCGCTATGCTCACCCTCTTCGTCCTGGTATGCACCATCTACCCGATCGGCATCTGGCTGACAACCCGCCTGAATCCGTTCAAGTTCATGAAGAAGATCGCCAAAGTCGGCGTATTCGGATTCTCCACCAACTCCTCCGCTGCTACCCTTCCGATCAACACCAAGACCTGTGAAGAAGAACTCGGATGCAGCAAGGAAATCACAAGCTTTGTCCTGCCAACTGGTATGACCATCAACATGAACGGTACCACCGTCATGCACATGTTCGCCGTAACCTTCATCGCTACAGCAGCTGGAATTCACGTTACGCCTGCCAACATGGTCGTCATGGCCTTCCTGTCCATCTGCGCAGCAGCTGGTACACCGGCTATTCCGATCGCAGGAACCACAATGATCTTCACCGTTCTTTCCGGAATGGGCTGGACCAACGAACTCTGCCTCATCGGCTACGCCCTGGTTGTAGCTATCAACCGTCCGGTTGAGATGGCACTGCTCCCGCTGAACGTTATCGGCGACGCAACAGTAAACGTCATCGTCAACAAGAAAGAAGGCGAACTGGACGAGGAAGTTTATAACTCCTAACTGGACAGAAAATATTTGTTCCCTTCTTTGAATCATGAACAGAAAACCCGGGTTACCACACACGAACAAAATCTGTGCGGATGCCCGGGTTTTTCTGTGAGCTGCAGCAGCCTCTGCGTAGAACGCCTCCCGGCTCCCTTCGCGCATACTCACATGCAAACAGCTTCTCTATCTGCTGTTTCCATATTCTGCCTCCATTACGATGTGCTATTTCCATATAACTGTATTATAATCCTATTCTTCACAATTCCAATTATGCTCTCAATCCCATCCGCACTAACTATTAGTCATATCAATAACGCTGCCCTCTGCTTTAGCTGTTTATTCCCCGGAAAATATAGTAGAATGGAGAAAGTGATTAATTACAGACAGGAGGATATGAAATGAGTGATACACACGAAACAGTGAAGGAATATTACAGCAGTGTCAGCACGGAAAAGAACGGCCAGCTGGAGACTTCGGTCTGCTGCTGTTCTTCCCACGGCATGAGCGATCAGGTGAAAGCAATTTCCGCCCAGCTGCCGGACGAGATCCTCACGAAGTATTACGGCTGCGGATCTCCGCTTCCGGACGCACTTGAAGGATGCACCGTTCTGGACCTGGGCTGCGGCACAGGCCGTGACTGCTATGTTGCGGCAAAACTCGCCGGGCCAGAAGGACACGTTATCGGCATCGACATGAACGACGACCAGCTCGCCATTGCGAATAAATATAAAGAGGAAATGGCTGAAAAATGGGGATTTGATAATGTTGAGTTCAAAAAAGGATTTATCGAGGATCTGAAAAGCGCGGGAATTGAAGACGGGTCTGTCGACGTCGTCATCTCCAACTGTGTCATCAATCTTGCCGATGAAAAGCAGAAGGTTTTCAGCGAAATCTGGCGCGTTCTGAAGAAGGGCGGAGAACTCTACTTCAGTGATATTTTTGCAGACAGAAGAGTTCCAGATGAAATCAACCACGATCCTGTACTTCTGGGTGAGTGCCTGGGCGGAAGCATGTACGTAGAAGATTTCCGCAGAATGCTGTATAAAACAGGCTGGAACGACTACCGCGTCGTTTCCTGCACACCGGCACCGATCAACAACAAAGAAATCGAAGCCAAGGTCGGAAATATCGGCTACACTTCTGATACGATCCGCGCCGTCAAACTTCCGGATTACATCGAAGACGCCGCAGAAAACTACGGCCAGTTTGTCCGCTACAATGGCGGCATCGAAGGACATGAACATAACTGGGATCTGGACATGAACCACAGATTCTATAAAGATCTGCCGGTTTCCGTTTCCGGAAATACCTGTGCCATGCTGGAGCACACCAGATTCAGCAAGTACTTCACCATTTTCGGCGACCGCAGCCATCACTTCGGATGGTTTGAAGAGCCAGAAGGCGGATGCTGTGACGATGGCGGTGATGACGAAGGCGGATGCTGCTGCTAGGCGTATTCATTCTCTCCTCTGCACAGCAGACGGGACTGCTGTACGAAACATGAATGCGCACGCACACAGGCAAGCAGCCCCGTCTCCCGGCATAGAAATGATCAAAAACGCATTCAGGGATACGGTTACACATGGGCAACCGTATCCCTGTTTGTTGCTGCAATCCTGGTCGTCTTGCAGATCTTGGAAATTCTCTTTTCCAGGGCAGCTTTCATGTCCAGTTTTCCTTTGTCGCCGTGAACGAGCCAGATCAGGCTGCAGCCGCGCTCAGCGGCATCGACATAGGTATCCATCAGCTGCGGATACTGAGCATGGCTGCTGAAGCTGTCCAGACTCTTGACGCTGCAGCGGCAGCGGCAGGGCTTATGGTCAATGGTGAGTGTCCGCTGTTCCGAGCGGTGCTTGATTTTCCAACCCAGGCTGTCTTCTACCATATAGCCGCAGGTCAGAATACAGCAGTTCTTTCGCGGCAGGATTTCCTTCAGATACTGAACGGAGCGGCCCTGACTCAGCATGCTGGATGCAGAGCAGACGACTTTTGGCGACGGATCGGCGATGCAGGCAAGACTTTCATCACGGTCTTCAATGATGCGTATATTTTCCCAGCTCATCATTTCATCGAACTTTTCTTTTTCTTTTCCCCGCAGACTTCTGCTGTAGCAGCCGAGTAATTTAACGGCCAGCGGAGAATCTATTACGATAGGTATCTTAAAGGTCTTATCTTCATGGAAGATTTTCCAGAGCATATACAGCATGGTTTCCGTTCTCTGCATGGCAAAGGTCGGAATTAAGACTATTCCGTTATTTTCAATACATACTTCCCGGATGGTTTTCTCCATCAGTTCCAGATCCTTGCGCCGCTGGCACTTTTTGGCCGAACGCTTCGGATCGTTGTAGGTGGTTTCTCCGATCAGCATGGAGCATTTCACGACCGGCTGATAATCTTCGACAAAAGGCTGCTCGAACAGGGAGTTGCCCAGATCGCCGGTATAGCAGATCTTTTTCATCGTCCCTGATGGAAGGGTGATATAGAGTTCAATCTGGCAGGACCCGAAAATGTGTCCCGCAGGTACAAGACGGAAACTGACGTGATCCGTGATCCTGTGCATGGTCATTTCTTCGCATCCCCGGAAATGCGGAAGCGCCAGACTGACATCTTCCATGTTATAGACCGGTTTCTGCGCCGCAGAATTCTTTTTTGAAAGGATCCTTGCATCACGTTCCATAATTCTCGCCGAGTTCTCCAGAATCGGTCGGACGAATTCGACGCTTTCTTCAGAAATGTAATACGGACAGTCACCGCCTTCTGCCGCAAACTTAGGCAGCAGACAGAAATGATCCGCGTTCAGGTGGGATACGATCACCGCTGTAATATCCTTCGGCCTGAAGGGAAATTTCCGGCGGTTGATCTTGTACGCTTCAACGATATTTCCCGACTGATAAATTCCGCAGTCCAGCAGGATCTTCTCTCCGGACGGACATTCGACCAGATAGCAGGATCCGGTGACATCACTGGATGCCATGCCTGCGCAGCGTACCGTTACCTTCTCACTCAAAACTTTACGTGAAATAGGAATCACCTCCTGACAGGTGTTTTTTCTTAACTTTCTGGAAAAGAATGAATTCCCTTTCCCCCTTCATTATATCCACAAAAGCTAGAATTGTGTGTATTTTCCTTTAAAATTCATGTAAAGATTTCTTCAAGAAGCGAGGGTGTCAGCGCAGCCTCCAGATGCCCTCTTCAGAAATCACCAGATCCATCGGAAGATCGTGCTCTTCCGTCGGGATGTCTTCTCTCATGATTTCCTCCCGGCAGACGATTGCGCGGAGGGCTTCTGTTTTATTCAGATAGCGGTCGTAGAATCCCCCGCCGTAGCCGAGCCGCCTGCCGTCGTGACTGCAGCTGCAGCAGGGTACAATCGCCAGCTGGAATTCTTCTGGAGAAATCATGGCGCAGGATTCTTTCGGCTCCAGAATCCCCCAGGTTCCCGGCTTAAGATCCTCTTCAAGGCTGTTGATTTCATAGGCGTCCATCTTCCCGAGGCCATGGCAGCGCGGGACAGCGACCCGCTTCCCGTCCTTCAGCATCTTCTGAATCAGCTGATGCGTATCTACTTCCGTATCCATGCTGACGAAGCAGAAGACTGTATCTGCCTTCTGGTATTCCGGAAGGGAAAGAATCGCTTCGCGGATTTTTTCATCCGCCTGTCTGCTGTATTCCCTGTCCAGCGCTTTAACGGCCTCCTTCACCAGTGCCCGGATCCGTTTTTTCTCTGCCTTGATCTCCTGTGCTCCCATTTTCTTCTCCCGACGCGTCTTCCCTTAAAACGATTTTCAGAAAGAAATCCCGTCCCGGAATCTCTTTCTGTCTTTATACCCAAAGTATAGCAGATAATTCCAGGGCGGGATGCTGTCATCATGTTCTTTTTATTTTACAGACAGCGATTTCCCTTGCAGGTGTATTTTTTGTCCGGAGAAATTACTTAATATCAGGACTCCGGCTGCTTCTGGTCAGACCCGCCTTCATACAATCCTCTCCGATTGTATAAACACAGTTCAGTTGTAATATCTTGATATACATCCAGAACATAGGTTATAATAATTTGATATTTACAGGACTGAACGATTCAAAGCAGATTTTCTTTCGCCATTCTTTTCCCGGACAAAAACAAACAGCAAAAGAACAACGTGAATATTCTGGCCGGCACTGTGCTTCGGAGCGCCCTCTGCATCCAGAGCAGGTGCGGCCTTGAAAATATCAGGGGAGGAGTATATTTTGTCCATGATCTGGAAAATCTTCTTCCGGGACCTGAAACGGCTCGGATCCAATCTCATCGCTCTCGTCGTCATTATCGGCGTGTGCCTGATCCCGGCACTCTATGCCTGGTTCAACATTGCGGCCAATCTTGACCCCTACAGCCACACCAGAAACATCAAAATCGCGGTTGTGAATCTGGATCAGGGGGGAACACTAAATGCATCTGCCCTCTCCCCGTCTGCAAAGAATCAGCAGACGAACCTTGCGCTCGGCAGTATGGTAGTCAGCAATCTGAAGAAAAATGTCCAGCTGGGCTGGCAGTTCGTCGGCAGCCGGCAGGCCATGCGGGGCGTCCGGAGCGGAAAATACTATGCGGCAATCGTCATCCCGAGTAATTTTTCCTCCTCGATTCTCAGCATTCTGAACGGAAAAATTCACCGGCCGCAGATTATCTACTACAGCAATGAAAAGAAAAACGCAGTAGCGCCGAAGGTTACGGACACCGGTGCATCCACCATCCAGCTGAAAATCAACCAGACCTTCGTATCCGTCGTCTCGGACACCATTACGCAGGCGCTGGGAACTTACGTCGTGGACTCCCGCGGCAGGCTGACCAATGCAAAAAACAACGTCCTGTCCAGTCTTTCTTCTGCATCGGACAATCTTTCTGATTCCCAGAAAACCATCAGCAGTTTCCAGAGTAACTGCGCAGATGCACAGAAAACCATCTCCTCGACCTATAAACTGCTGGATCAGCTGGACAGTACATCGTCTGATGCCCTGACCACGGTCAATCATACAGAAAAGCTTCTGAAAGCTGCCAGAAAAAGCAGTTTAAGCTATGCAGGAACACTCAGCAGCTCTGCGGATACCGCTGCTGCAGCCATCAACAGCCTGCAGAATGATACGATGACATTCTCCGGAAAGCTGACCTCTTCCATCAGCCGGGCCAGCGCAGAAGTCGATTCTCAAATTGCGCAGATGAAGGCCATTATTAATTCTAATCAGGAAATGATCGACCAGATGGAAAGCCTGCATGAACTGCTGAAAACCGATACGAAGCTCTCTTCTGATATCACCCGGCAGATTACCCTTCTGAATGAGCAGAACGCAAAATGCAGAAAAATCCTTTCCGCGCTGAACTCTGCTAATTCTGCAGTCAGCAGGGCCAACAGACAGGCAGAGAATCTGAATTCCACGATCAGCAGTCTTGCATCAAACGGAAACAAAAACCTTCAGAAGATGAGAAACAGCCTGTACAACGGGAGCACGGAAACGGTGAATGAAAGCTTCAACTCTGCGATTTCCGCCTGTGACAGCGCAAAAAATATTTTCGAAGATCTGCCGTCTGACAACAGGCAGGTCAGAAGCACGCTGAAGGCCGTCAGCCAGGGCTTAAGCGACACCAGCAGCGCGCTGTCCGCTTCAAAAAGCACACTGACGGCCGCAAAGAAAGACCTGGACCAGATCCGGACGGATCTGAACACGCTGGTCTCTTCCGCGGCATATAAAAAGCTTTTGTCTTTGACAAACACGAACAAGAAGGAGCTTTCGTCCTTCCTGGCTGACCCGATCAAGATGCAGAGCCATGTTCTCTACCCAGTGAAAAATTACGGTTCTGCAATGACGCCTTTCTACACCGATCTGGCGATCTGGGTCAGTGGAATTATCCTGGCAGCCATTATCAAACTGCGTGCCGACGCGGACGATGAAATCCCGGAACTTACGGCTGCTCAGGCCTATTTCGGAAGATGGCTTCTCTTTATCTTCCTGGGGCTCATACAGGCAGCCATTATCGCAATTGGAGACCTGTATCTTCTTAAAGTGCAGTGCCTGCATCCGGTCTGGTTCGTCATTGCCTCACTGATCAGCTCATTCGTCTTCGTTTCCGTCGAGTATTCGCTCTGTCTGACCTTCAATCACATAGGAAGAGCACTCTGTGTGCTTCTGGTCATCCTGCAGATTCCGGCCTCCTCGGGAACCTATCCGATTGAGATGACGCCGCTGTTTTTCCAGCGCCTTCATCCTCTGCTGCCGTTTTCCTACAGTATCAATGCCCTGCGGGAAACCATCGCCGGATATTACGACCACACATACTGGAAGAATCTGGGCATCCTGATGATTTTTGCGGGGATGGCTCTGTTTTTCGGTCTCGTTGTTCACCGGGCCATTCTGAATCTGAACAACCTGTTCGACGACCGTCTTGCCAGAACCGGATTTATGAGCTGTGAAAAGGAAAGTTCGGTCAGAAGCCAGGCAAGTTTAAGCCAGATGCTGCAGATCCTGACCGAAGAACAGGAAGGACGCCAGGCCGTATTGGACCGGGGCATCCGCTTCGAGCAGAAATACCCGCGCCGGGTGAGAAGAGGCTTTCGCGCCATCCTCATCATCCCGCTGTTCTTCCTGATCCTGGCCTTTGCCATCAACCATAAACTTCTCTTCCTGTCCCTCTGGGTAATTTCCCTGGTGGTCATCGCGCTTTATCTGATCGTGCTGGAATATATCCACGACAACCTGATCAACCGCCTCGGCATCCGTGATGTTCCTCAGGAAGAACTCCTGCAGCGCATCCGGACCGCCGCCGCGAAAAGAAGAAAACGCCGGAAAGGAGATGATGACTAATGAAAAACATCATAAAAATTTTCATGGGCGACATCAGCCGTCTGAAGAACAATGTCATCGCCCTGATCGTCATCATGGGTCTTTCCGTTGTTCCCTGCCTCTATGCCTGGTTTAACATCGCCGCAAGCTGGGATCCCTACGGCAGCACCGACCAGATTAAGATCGCCGTCGTCAATTCCGACAAAGGCTACACCGGCGAGCTGATCCCTCTCAAGATCAATGTCGGTGAATCTGTAACCAATGAACTCCGGAAAAACACGAAAATGCACTGGGTCTTCACCACAGACAGGGAAGCCATGAACGGCGTAAAAAGCGGGGATTACTATGCGGCAATTGTGATTCCAGAAAGCTTCAGTGACGACATGATGAGCATGTTCAGCAGCAATGCCCACGCTACACGCATTCACTATTATGTCAACCAGAAAGAAAACGCCATCGCGCCAAAAGTAACCGATAAAACCGCCAGCACAATCAAACAGAGTATTAGTGAGAACTTTATGTCAACCATCGTTCAGGTAGAACTGGACCTGATGGACAGCCTGTCGAAACTCACCGGGACCACAAGCGGCACACAGCTTCTGACCAATTTCGAGAGCAATCTGAAAGACGCCCGCTCCTCCCTGCATTCGACGCAGACTATGATCCGCTCACTTTCAAACATGACCGGATCCCTGTCCTCCATCCTGAACACGACCTCTTCGATTCTGAAAAACTCCGGCGTTCACACAGGAAATACAGGAGACAAAATTAAAAAAATCAAGAAGAAAACAGATCTGACTTCCGCTTCACTGAAAGGAACGCTCTCCGGAATGGATCAGCTCACAAAACAACTGGATCAGGTCTATTCGCAGCTGGATAAACGGACTGATTCTGCCCTTTCCGACCTGAATAGCAGCGCAGAATCGGCAGATTCTTCCATTGCGGATATTCAGAGTGACGTCAGCACACTTCTGACGAAATACCAGACCGTGAGAAGCAACCTGCAGACCCTGGATGACGCAGTCCCTGCCTCCATGACCGCCGCCCACCGTGCCAACGCGAAAATTCTGGGCCGCATGGACAGCATCATTTCCCTGATGGAGCAGCTTAAGACTGACCTTTCCAACACCCGGACGGCCATTTCAGGTGGACAGAAAGACCTTTCTTCCTATCGCAGCAAGGTAAAAAATGACCTGAACAGGATCCACTCTGCCGTCTCAGGCCTGGATAAGAAATACGACAGCAGCTGGAAAACGGATCTTCAGAAGGCCTATTCATCCCTTCTGAAAACAGCAGATTCCCTGGATAAGACAGAAGATCTTCTCTCTTCTGTGTCTTCCAATGCGCTCTCCGTCAGCGCCGGAACATCCGGAAGCCTGAAACATCTGAACAGCCAGCTGAAAAAATCTGCTGCTCAGCTTCAGAACGCCGACGCGCAGCTCGGAAAAGTCATTAAAGGCATCCGCCGCGTCATCGCCACCGGCTCCCTTCAGGAACTGACGAAAATCATGGGAAATTCGTCATCTGATATCGGCTCTTTCCTTTCCGCTCCTGTGGAAGTGCAGAAAGTCGCCGTTTACAAGGTGGAAAATTACGGCTCCGCAATGGCGCCCTTCTATTCCACCCTGGCCATGTGGGTCGGCGCCGTCATGCTCATCGCACTGATGAAAACCGAGCTTTCAAAGAGCAGAAGACGGCTGATCAAGAATCTCCAGCCCCATGAATTCTATTTTGGACGGCTGATTCTGTTTACCATCATCGGACTGATTCAGGCAACGCTGATCACACTGGGAGATGTCCTCTATCTGCAGATTCAGTGTCTGCATCCCTTTCTGCTCCTGCTGGCCGGCTGGGTAACCAGCTTCGTGTACGTAAACATCATGTACACCTTCACCCTGTCTTTTGGAGATGTGGGAAAAGCCATCTGCGTTGTTCTGATGGTACTTCAGATTGCCGGCTCCGGAGGAACCTTCCCGATAGAGATGGCACCAAAGGCCTTCCGCATGATTTACCCCTTCCTGCCATTCGTCCACAGCATGACCGCCATGAGAGAGTGCATCGCCGGAATGTACGGAAATACATACTGGCTGTCGCTTCTGAAGCTCTGCTGCTGGCTGATTCCGATGCTGCTTCTGGGACTGGTCCTGAGAAAACCGGTTATCCGGATGAATGCATACTTTGAACGTAAACTGGAAGACACCAAACTGATGTAACGGCCAAAACCCCGCGCGGCCGCAAATTCTGCGGCAGGCGGGGCTTTCTTGATGTCGGCGTTACCGGGTGGATTTTGTCCTATCTGGACCGTCCATCAGCTCTGCGTAGGTGCTGACGATCTCGTTGGTTTCCTGGATCATCGGGAAAATATCTGCCTCATCGTCAAGATCGGCAATCTGCGAGGACCAGAAGGGCCCGAGCCTGGTGTTCACCTCAAAGGCACGCTGGAAACGGTCGTAATCGCTGGCGTACTGGCCCGCCAGCTGGAGATAGCAGGCGGACATCATCAGAAGCCAGCGGCTGCGGTCACTCTCCTGCTTTTCCTGCTGATAGAGTGTGTAGTAACGCTCGGACAGGCGCAGATGGTAAAGCTCATCGTTCTGCCAGCCGGAAATGACGGCATGGGGCGAAGCGGCCAGCATGTCCTGCTCGGCATCGGTCAGACTGTCCAGAAATTCCCGCTTTTCCTCCTCGCTCATCGCGGCTGCCCGCTGTTTCGCACGGCTGCGGACTTCCTGCTGGATCTTCTCGCCTTCCCGGTCAAAATCCGACTCATCAAGGTCGCCGGCCTGGATGCCGGAAAGCTGGCTCTGCCAGTCCTGCAGGGAATTCACAGCCTGGCGGTATGAATCGCCCTCCGGCTGACCGTTGTTTTTCTGTGCAGGTTCTTCATCAACGGCAAATTCCTGCGCTTCTTCATCGGTGTTTCTCCGTGTCATATCCATCTGCTTTATATACGCAGCCATTCCTTTCTGCGCGGAATCAAAATCATTATCCATGATAACATTTCCTCCTGAAAAAATATTCGGCAGAATTATCCTGCCGGACCGGGCGGTCAGGCCCAGATATAATCATACCACAAAACATACATATTTATTACATTCCCGCCTTGAGAATGTTGCAGATTTCTCCGGATATCCATTCACGCATAGATATTCGGTTCTGCGCTTTGCTCAAAAAACGGAATTCGACGAACCGCTCCAATTTTCTTCACACATTCATCACAAATCGTCTAAAAACCGTTGATCCAGATCGGACTCTCGCATTTTCATCAAAACCTAACAGGAGAATAGTTACCCTTCCCATCTGTGCTTCCTGTAATCATTACAAACCACCCTTCAAGTTCTCCGAATCCCTCTGACAGAGGCGGAAAACTCTACAATCTCACGCCCAGATAAAAATTCATTTGACAAATTCCCACTCCCGGTGCTATACTCAGCTCGTTATTTAAATTATTTTAAATAATAATTTTTAAATAAGATTTTTTAAGCATGCGTGGCGCAGGGGTGAGGGCCGGATACCACACACAGGGAAGCAATTCTTCCGCCGCTTCCCATCGGATCATCAGCCGGATACCCGGGCAGGCACCCCCTGCATAAGCGCAGCTTGAGAAGAAGCCGGCTTTCCGGCACAGGAGGGAAACGCGGGAACCAATCCCCGGCTTCCTGCCCAGAAGACCCTGAAGAGATCCGTCTCGGAAGCGTCTGAATCACGGCAATCCTGCTGCGCTGACAGTCAGGCAGTCAGAAAAAAAGGAGATTAAAAATGACATTCGATAAAATCAAAGAAGTAATGGTTGACACTCTGAGCGTTGAAGCAGATAAGATTGATCTGGAATCCAGACTGGATGAGGATCTGGGCATCGATTCCCTGGACGCGGTTGAACTTTCCATGGCCCTGGAAGAAGAATTTGACATCAAGATTCCGGATGACGAACTCCCGGACCTGAAAAAAGTCAGCGACATTGTAAAACTCGTAGACAAGCTGAAGAAGTAATTCGAGGCGCACAATGGAAAGTATGGAAATGTTTAGCGAAATCCTCCGGGATTTCAACCATTCGGACCTCATCTCCATGGATGTGGAGATGCCGGGAATTAAACTTTCAGTGAAACGTGAAAGTGCCCCGGCTGGTCTGACGCAGGAAAGCAGCAGCCGGAATCCGGAAAACCGAAACCCTGCCCTTTCTTCCAGCCCGCTGGTGAAGCCTGCAGATACTGCCGGATCAGCTGCAGCATCCTCTTCTGAAGACACAGAAACAGGCCGGCAGGCCGGCGGCGGAAATTCAGCGGCTGACGCGGCTCCCGGTCAGACTGCAGATGCAGAATCTGCCGACAGCAGCGTGAAAGCGGAAATTCCGCAGAATCAGGCAGAAACAATTCTCTGCCCTCTGGTCGGCGTATTCTACAGCGCGTCAGCCCCGGACGCAGACCCTTTTGTAACCGAAGGACAGCACGTAAAAGAAGGCGAAGTCATGTGCATCATCGAAGCGATGAAATCCATGAACGAACTGAAAGCGCCATATGACCTGACGGTAAAGAAAGTCTGCATCCAAAACGGCGAGATGGCCGAATTCCACCAGGTATTATTCGAGGTCGAAAAATGCTGAAGAAAGTACTGATTGCAAACCGCGGGGAGATCGCACTGCGAGTCATCCGCGAATGCATGGACAACGGAATAAAGACGGTGATCATTTATTCAGAGGCCGATAAGGACTCCCTTCCCGTCATGATGGCCGATCAGGCCGTCTGCATCGGACCCGCCTCCCCTTCAGAAAGCTATCTGAATCAGGCGCGGATCATCACCGCCGCAAAACTCACCGGCTGCGACGCCGTACACCCGGGATTCGGATTTCTGTCTGAAAACCCGGATTTTGTGAAACAGTGTGAGGAAAACGGTCTGAAGTTCATCGGCCCGTCTTCTAAGGTCATTTCTGAAATGGGCGACAAGGCCAAAGCAAAGGAAATGATGAAGAAAGCCGGAGTCCCCGTCGTTCCGGGCTCTGACGGCCCGGTTTCTTCCATTGAGGAAGCCGGGAAAATCGCAGAAGAAATCGGTTTTCCGGTCCTGATCAAGGCATCTGCCGGAGGCGGCGGACGCGGCATGCGGCGTGCAGACAATGCAGAGGAATTTCCAGAAGCATACCGCGCGGCCAGTATGGAAGCCGAGGCCGCTTTCGGAAACGGAACGGTTTACGTTGAAAAACTGATCGTCAATCCCCGCCACGTGGAAGTGCAGGTCCTTGCCGACCAGTACGGAAACGTGATTCACCTGGGCGAGCGCAACTGCTCCATCCAGAGAAGAAACCAGAAAATGCTGGAAGAAGCGCCATGCTTCGGCCTGAGCAGCAAGACCCGCAGAAAACTCTGTCACGCGGCAGTCACTGCGGCGAAAGCATGCGGTTATGAGAGCGCAGGCACCGTCGAGTTCGTCATGGACGACCAGGAACAGTTTTACTTCATCGAAATGAATACCAGAATCCAGGTCGAACACCCGGTCACTGAGATGATCACCGGCGTCAACATCGTCCTGCAGCAGCTCCGCATCGCATCCGGCGCCCCGCTGAACATAAGCCAGGAAGATATCCACTTTAAAGGCCACGCCATCGAGTGCAGAATCTGCGCAGAAGATGCGGCGAACGGTTTTTCACCGGCTCCGGGAACCATTGATTTTGTTCACTTCCCGGGAGGCTGCGGCGTCCGCGTGGAAAGCGCCCTCTTCAGCGGTAGCACGATTTCCCCATGGTACGACTCTCTCGCCGCCAAGATCATCGTCCACGCCGACACCCGCGTGCAGGCCGTCCGAAGAATGCGCCGGACCCTGGCAGAGACCATCATCCGCGGCATTCCGACCACCCTGGACATCCAGCAGCTGATCCTCTACAACCGGAAATTCCTGCGGGGAAGTTACACCACCGGATTCGCAGAAGAAGAACTGCCTGCGATGATCCGCACACTCCGGACAGCAGGTACGATCGCCGATATCGAGGGACAAAAAGAAACTGCGCAAGAAGAAAACCTGCCAGACTAGCCGGAACCGCATGACAGACCACCGCACATTTCACTCCTGGCCGATTGATTTTTGTCCATGGAACATCTGAAACAGAAAGCAGAAGGGATTATGGAAAACGCATTTACACAAAGAAAAGCGATTATCCGGACCATCCAGAAACTGGTCCGTTCTGGAAAACCGGAAGCTGAGATCGAACATGATTTTGAGCTCCTTCCCTGCAGAAAATGCGGGAAAGAGTTCACCCGCGCGGAGCTGAAAAACAACCTGTATGTCTGCCCGCACTGCGGAAGATACGCCAAACTGTCCGCACCGGCAAGGATCGCATTTACGTCGGACGCAGGCACGTTCCGGGAGTTAAATCGAAGTCTCCAGGGATCGAATCCGCTTGGCTTCCCTGGATATGATGAAAAGCTGAAGGAAATGCGGGAAAAGACGCATCTCCGGGACGCGGTTCTGACCGGCACCTGCAGAATCGGCGGCTTCAAGGTCATGCTGGGCGTCATGGACAGTTATTTCATGATGGGCAGCATGGGCATGGCTGTCGGTGAAAAGATCACCCGGGCCTGCGAATATGCAACAAAACACAAGCTTCCGCTGATTCTCTTCTGCTGCTCGGGAGGCGCGCGCATGCAGGAAGGCATGCTCTCCCTTCTGCAGATGACCAAAACCAGCGCTGCGGTGGCCAAACACAAAGAAGCCGAACTTCTTTATATTTCCATTCTCACCCATCCGACCACCGGAGGTGTCTGGGCGAGCTTTTCCGCGCTTGCGGACATTCAGCTCGCAGAGCCGGACGCCCTGATCGGTTTCGCGGGGCCGAGGGTGATTGAAGACACTATAGGAAGGAAACTGCCGCCGGGCTTCCAGCGGGCAGAATTTCAGGAAGAACACGGTTTTGTAGATGCCGTGGTCCAGAGGAAGGACATGCGGGAAAGCCTGATTCAGATACTCCGCCTGCACGACAGCAGCAAGAGGAAAAACTTCATCCCTGAACAATATTCTTTTTCTGAAGAACGTTTTGATGAAGCTGTCGGTATACAGAATACGTCCGGTAAAGGGAAGCATGCGCAGAAAAAAACGGCGAATGCTGCAGAAACAGCAGACTTTTCAGGAGAAGCCGGATCTGCAGAATCTGCTGGGTCTGCGGGAACTGCAGATGCTGCGGTTTCTGCAGGATCCACAGGAAGGGAGAAATCCGCACTGCACGCCAGCACTTCCCTTTCCGCTGCAGACCGGCTCAGCATCGCAAGGCGGTCTGACCGGCCGACGGCAAAAGACTATATTCATGCGCTCTTTCAGGATTTCATGGAGCTGAGAGGCGACCGCTGTCTTGGTGAGGACGCCAGCATGATCGGCGGTATCGCATCCTTTCACGGGCTTCCTGTCACCGTCATCGGCCAGCAGAAAGGAAGAAGCCTGGAAGAGAATCTGAAATACCGCTTTGGAATGCCGAATCCAGAAGGATATCACAAGGCAGAACGCCTGATGAAAGAGGCGGAAAAATTCCACCGCCCGGTCATTACTTTTGTGGATACGCCGGGCGCTTACCCGGGAAAAGAGGCCGAAGAACACGGTCAGGGACCGGCAATCGCCTCCTGCATCATGACCATGAGCCGCCTTCAGGTTCCGACCATCTCTGTATTTATCGGAGAAGGCGGATCCGGAGGAGCCCTGGCTCTGGCCTCCTCTGACCGGATTATCATGCTGGAAAACAGTGTTTTTTCCATACTGTCTCCGGAGGGATTCGCCAGTATTCTCTGGAAAGACGCATCCAGATGGAAAGAAGCGGCAGAGGAAATGAAAATTACGGCAGGAGACCTGAAGAATCTGAAGGTTTGTGACCGGATTGTCAGTGAGCCTTACGGCGGTGCGCAGAATACGCCGGACATCGTTTACCGGGGCGTCGATCTTGCCCTTTCGGAGGCACTCCTTGAGCTTCTTCCGAAGCGTCCTTCTGATCTGCTGCAGACGAGATATAAAAAGTTCCGCCGAGTCGGTGCGGATGAAATCAGGAAAGGAGAATAAAATGGCCGGACTGAAATTCACAGGTTTTGGCGCCGCCCGGGGAGAAACCACGGTTACCAATGAGGAAATGCGGCAGTATGTCGATACCAATGACGCATGGATCCGGAAAAAAACCGGGATCCATAAACGAAATTTTGCCTTTAAGAAAAGCAACTGCGACATGGCCGTGGAAGCATCTGAAACGGCATTGAAAAACGCCGGGACAGACCCTTCAGAAATCGATGCGGTGATCGTCTGCACCGCGACTCCGGACCGGACGACCCCGTCTGTCGCCAATGAAACCGCCTCCCGCCTCGGCATGCGGGAGGACATCCTTTCCATGGATCTGAATGGCGCATGCTCCGGTTTTATCTATGGCTGCATCACCGCAAACGCCCTGTTATGTTCGCATAGCTGCAGAAAAGTTCTGATTGTCGGCAGCGAGCGCCTGTCTCAGGTTATCAACATGAAAGACCGGTCCACCTGTGTGCTTTTCGGAGACGGCGCAGGCGCTGCCGTTGCAGAATACCGGGAGGACGGCTTCTTTAAGAGCCTTTCCGGTCTGATTTACAACGACCATGCGCTCTACTGCAGCCGCTTTGATCCTGCCCTTTCTATGGCCGGACAGGAAGTTTACCATTTCGCCGTCAGCAAGGTGCCGGAGGCCACAGAGAAAATTCTTGCGCAGTCAGATTTGTCCGCGGAAGACATCGACTGGTTCATCTTCCATCAGGCAAACGAACGTATCATTGACAGTGCAGCGTCAAAACTCCATCTGGACAAGGAGAAATGCTTTAAAAATATCGCCGACTACGGGAACACGTCTGCGGCAAGCATCGCTATCGCGCTCGGCGAAATGCAGGAAAAGAAACTGCTTCAGCCGGGCATGAAAATCGTCTGCGTCGGCTTCGGTGCCGGCCTGACCTATGGAGCGATTGCAACAGAATTATAGAAATCAATACTTACTCACGGAGGAATAAGAATCATGAATAATCTTTCAGACCACATGAAGCTGCCAATCATTCAGGGCGGCATGGGAATCGGCGTTTCCATGGGAAATCTGGCCGGCCACGTCGCAAAAGAAGGCGGAATGGGCGTAATCGCAGCGGCAGGAATCGGTTTCCGCGAGCCGGATTTCTATAAAAATCCTGTGGAAGCCGGAAAACGCGCCTTGAATAAGGAAATTCAGAAGGCCAGAGAAATCGCTGAAGGAAACGGTATCATTGCGGTAAATATTATGACGGCGGCATCGGACTATGAAGCCATGGCAAGGGCCGCTGTTGAAGCCGGAGCTGACGCCATCGTCTCCGGTGCAGGGCTTCCCCTCTCCCTTCCGGAATACGTCCCAGAAGGAAGCTGCATGATTGCGCCGATCGTTTCCAGCGGCCGGGCGGCAAAAATTATCATGAAGGACTGGCTCCGCCACCACAAGCGGCGTCCCGACTTCATGATTGTTGAAGGCAGCAAAGCAGGCGGACATCTGGGATTCAAAGCTGAAGAACTGCATAATGGCACGGCCAGATCACTGGAAGAAAATGTAAGCGATGTCATGAAAGAAGCCGGAGATATTCCGGTATTTGCCGCAGGCGGAATTTACAACCGCAGCGACGTGAAGAAAATGCTCGATCTCGGCGCCGCCGGCGTCCAGCTCGGAACGAGATTTGCTCTTTCAGAAGAAGGCGATGCCAGCCAGGGCTTTAAAGATATCCTGCTGAGGGCGTCATCCGATGACGTAGAAATCATCACCAGTCCTGTCGGAATGCCGGGAAGAGCGATTGTGACCCCGCTCATTGAAAAAGTTGAATCTGGCAGCCGCGTTCCGCCGCAGCGCTGCGTCAACTGCATCCGCATCTGCAATCCGGGAACAACAAAATACTGCATCAGTCACGCCCTGATTGAAGCTTATTACGGAAATTATGAAGAAGGCCTCTTCTTCACCGGCGCAAACATCGGCAGGATCAATAAAATGCAGACCGTTAAGGAAATCATGCAGGAACTGAATCCTTACGATTAGAGAAGAAGGAAGAATAAACAGAGCAGGGCTCTGAGGAGGAATACATATGACAGACAATAAAAGACGTGTTGTCATTACCGGCATGGGCGGACTCAGCCCGATCGGAAACAGCAGCAGCGAAATGTGGGAAAACGCAAAGAAAGGAAAACTTGGAATCGGTGAAATCACACACTATGATGCTTCTGATTCTGAAATAAAATTCGCAGGCGAGGTTAGGGACTTCGACCCTTCCGCCCTGATGAGCCGTCAGGAAGCCCGCCGCCTGTCCCGCTTCACCCAGTTTGCCATCTCAGCAGCTGATGAAGCTTTCCGGCAGAGCGGCCTGGATATGGAAAAGGAAGATCCGCTCCGCTGCGGTGTCAATATTTCCAGCGGCATCGGCGGTCTGGACATTATAGAACGCGAGCACTCCAAGGCGCTGAAAAAAGGATTTGACCGGGTTTCTCCTCTGTTCATCCCGATGAGCATCACCAATATGGCGGCCGGAATGACGGCCATCCGCCTGGGATTCAAGGGCAGCTGCACCTGCCTGGTGACAGCCTGCGCTTCCTCCACTAATGCCATCGGAGAAGCCTTCCATTACATCCGGGACGGCTACGCAGAGGTCATGGCCGCCGGCGGAACAGAAAGCTGCATCACTCCCCTTGCCATTGCCGGATTCCATTCCATGAGAGCGCTGAGCAAGGCACAGGACCCTGCCAGAGCCTCCATTCCTTTTGACAGGGAACGCAGCGGATTCGTCATGGGTGAAGGCGCCGGCGTCCTGATGCTGGAAGAATATGAACACGCCGTGAAGCGCGGAGCAGCGATTTTAGGGGAGGTCAAAGGTTACGGCGCAAGCTGTGACGCGCACCACATGACCGCCCCGCTGGAAGACGGAAGCGGCGCCGCGGCATGCATGGACATGGCGCTCCGCGATGCCGGGATTTCCCCATCTGACATCGGATACATCAATGCCCACGGAACGGGAACTCCATTAAACGACAAGGGAGAAACCCGTGCGGTAAAAACCGTATTCGATGATCACACGAATGATCTGATCATGTCCTCCACCAAATCCATGACCGGTCACCTCCTTGGCGCAAGCGGTGCGGTCGAAGCCATTCTTACGGTTTCTGCCCTTCAGGACCAGATCGCTCCGCCGACCATCGGCTACAAAGTACCGGATCCGGAATGCAGCATCGCATGCGCTCCAAACCAGGCCGAAAGCATCCGGACGGAATACGCCATGTCCAATTCCCTGGGATTCGGCGGCCACAACGCCTCCCTCGTATTCCGTCGCGCATAATTCTTCTCGCGCTGAACCATCTGAAAATATCCGGAAAATGGTTCACCATCTGCCCGGAAGGCAGTAAACACGGTATCTCCATAAAATATTACCGGTATTTCTGTCCAGCACCTGTTCTGCTGCAGGATGCCGGATTATTTTTTCTTTCTTGCTGTCTGCGCAGCAGGCATATTTTGTCCCTGGCCCATGCTGCATTTCAAACAGGATTTTCTGTAATTGCCCCTCAGGACTGTGTAAATTCAGATTAATTGTAGTATAATTTAACATAAAGACCATAGACAATCAAACAACAATCCATTAACAAAGAGGTGTATTTATGCTCGCGAGCAATTTTTCAAGGGTATATGATAAATTCAAGCTATCGCTGTATGAACGTCTGTTTACAAAATTTAACAATGACAGCAAGGATGCACTCTCCCCGTCAGAGGTCATCTGTATGGAAATCATCGTTGCTCTGCACCGTCCGACCATCAATGAGTTCACGAAGATGGCGCAGATGTCCCCGCCGAATGCGGCTTACCGGATCAACCGCCTGGTAAAGAAAGGCTACATTTACAAGCGGCAGAATAAGGACGACAAGCGGCAGTACACGCTGATTGTCACGAAAAAATACAAGGAAAATTACGGCGATATCTTTAATTACGTCGATCTGGTCAGTGAGCGGATTGAAAACCGTTTTCCGCCGGAAGACGTTGATAAACTGAACAAGATGCTGCGGATTATTGCCGACGAACTGATGCCGGAAATGAACGGTTTCCACCACGTCGAGTCAAGGCTCGAGGATAAACCGTCCGCTGCTAAAGCCGGGGACGAGCTGGAGGAAGAAAGCTCGGAAATCGAAGCCGGTGCCGCAGAGGAGGATGCAGCGGCGGAATAACGGAATACAAGGCGCCTTCAGATGCATCTGAGACTCCCATGAAGGAAAACTTCCGACCGCAGGGAAAAGCATCCGTCCAGCTTCAGCACTGTCATGTAAACATTAAAAAACCGGAAGGCTCGGGATTCTGTCTGGTGATTCCCGGCGGCCTTCCGGTTATTTTTATTTTTCATGAGGTCTGCTGCCGCGGTACTATTTCTCCTTTTCTTCCGCCGCAAGCTGCGCTTCTTTATACGCATCCTCCATTTTTTCGCCTTCTTGTACCTTTTTAGCGAATGTCTTCAGATCCATTTCATGTCCGTATTCCTGCAGACGATCAATTTCTTCGGCCAGGACATCCAGAATTTTCTCCAGATGATCCATCGACCCCTCAGGAGTTGCCACATTCATGAACAGATTTTCCACCTGTCCTCCCAGGCCCTGCATTTTCTGCACGATATTGACATACTGACGGAAATGCGGAGAAACATGCGCCTCTTTCAGCATTTCCAGATCTTCCTTTATCGCGCTGACCAGCTCCTGCTCATCCTTGTATTCGCCAAGATAGATGGCATAAGGACGCACCCGGTTGAGATAGATGACTTCATTTTCCTTGATCTCGTAAATATAGGTCGCGTTTGTATCACCGTCCAGCTTGAATTTAACTTTATTCACATAGGCCGGCGCATTCTTGATCTCTACTGCGCCCATCTGCCGAAGCATTGTGTTTGCCATACTCTCTGTGATTCTGTTAATGATCATTGCCGTTCCTTTCTAAATATTTCAGATTTCTTTTTCTTCTGTATATATTATTATACATCGCTTCCCGCCTGCCGGAACAGGATTTCACACATTTCCTGCTATGCAGTGAATCCGAAACGCAGAAGCAGCCAGATCATAGATACGATCATGGACATGATCATCACCGGGAAGCCCTTCTTCAGGTAAGACTGGAAGCTAATCGGATAGCCATGCTTTCCTGCAATGCCGCTGAGCACAACGTTTGCGGACGCACCGATCAGGGTTCCGTTTCCGCCGAGACATGCGCCCAGTGAAATCGCCCACCAGAGCGGCTGCGTGTCCATTCCGTGCGCGCCAAGAGCGTGAATAAACGGGATCAGCGTAGCGACAAAAGGAATATTATCAAGGATGGAAGACAGCAGTGCGGATGCCCAGAGAAGGACCAGCATCGTGGCAATGACATGACCTCCGGTTGCGCTCATAATCAGTTTTGCCAGTGCGGAGATAATTCCTGTCTTCTCCAGTCCGCCGACCAGAACAAAGAGTCCGGTAAAGAACAGCAGGGTCGGCCATTCTACATTTGCTACAACCTCATCGATGTCAACATGTCCGATCAGCATCATGATGCCGCCTGCAGCAAGTGCAACGAAGGCTGTCTGATATCCGAACTGATCGTGAAACATGAATCCGATGGTCACCAAGACGATCATGACGATGCTCTGCTTCATCAGCTTCGGATCCGCAATAGCCTTCTTTTCATCCAGCAGCATGACCTTGTGGATGGCCGCATCACTTGCATGCATATCCTTTCCATAGAAGAATTTCAGCATCGCAAATAATACCACCAGAATGATCACACACGGGACTCCTGTATTCAGCAGGAATGCCGCAAAAGACAGATGCGCCTCGCTGCCGATCATAATGTTCGGCGGGTCTCCGATCATGGTTGCGGTACCACCAATATTAGAAGCAAAGATCTGTGCCATCAGAGTCGGCACCGGGTCTACTTCCAGAAGTCTGGCAATAGTAATTGTCATCGGGCCCATCAGAAGTACAGTAGTAACATTATCCAGGAATGCGGAACAGATCGCTGTCAGAATAACGAACATGACCATAATCCTCCATGGATCGCCGTTTACCTTCTTTGCAGCCTTGATGGATATATACTCGAAGAGTCCTGAGTGCTTGATGACGCCGACAAAGAGCATCATACCGATCAGAACCCCGAGTGTATTGAAATCAATGTACGATACCGCCTGGTCCAGTGTCATGACTTTAAATGCCAGAAGCAGCACCATGCCCAATATGGCCGCCGTCGTACGGTGAACCTTCTCTGTCATGATGCAGATAATCGCAACCAGGAAAATTATTCCTGCAATTACTGCCTGATTCATACTCTGCCTTCTTTCTTTTTCTGTCCGCAGAAGCAGCCCGCTATCTTGCATTTCAGATATCCAGTTTCTTCCCCTGCGAATTCAGAAACTTCTTTAATTAAGTAAAATTTTACCTGGTGAATCGCATGCTCTTAACACGTGTATACAGAATACACGGTTTTTCTGAATAAACCGTCACCCACGTATTTTCTGAACAATCCGCGCGGAATCCGATGTTTACTCATCTGTATAATTTGAATTCTATCCTTATAAAATTCTTTTTCTAAAATGTTAGTATACTCAACTCCCCTTTTTTCTCAAGGGGTTTCGGGAAAAATTCACATAAGCAATTTTACCTGAGAGTGGTATTGTCATTTATAAACAAAAAAAGAGACGGAATCTATACGATTTCCGCCTCCTGTTCCAGCCGGATATTCTTTTCCAGCATGTACCGGATCGTTTCATGAAAGATTTCATACTCCGGGTCTTCCAGCATCCGCTGAAGAATTCCGCGATAATGATCCGTTTCGATTTCCGCTGCCTGGGGCTCAAACTGCTTCAGTGTTTTCAGGTCCATCTTCAGCGGCTGAAGATGGGGGATCAGATTATCCCGCAGTCTGGTAAAAATACGGAATCCTCCGGCGTCAATATCGCTCCAGTGAAAGAATTCCGCGTCGGGGCTGCTCTGTCTGACTGCCTCTTCAAGCATCCTGATCCATTTTCCCTTCATCGGACTGTAACATCCTCCGTGATAGAGAACAAGTTCACGAGGATCATGATGCGTCTGCATATACCAGACATAATTGGCCTTGTTTTCGATGGTCAGCATCCGGGAAATTCGTCCGGCTTCCGCAGAGACTGTCTGCCGGACCGTCTCCGAATTCACATACGCCCCATATCTCTGGGCACTGAAATCGATCCATTCTGCTTTTCCACCTGAAGGGCTGACTTCCGGCTCTTCATTTTTCAGCAGGATTTTTACCGGCCCGCGAAATTCCAGCACTTCCGGCCATCTGCCGATGCCCCGCTGAAGCAGCAGGTCAACATCATCCGTCTCTTCCTCCCCGTTTTTCTTCGCGACACTGCGGAGAACAGACAGGATCCTGGATTTCAGTTCTCGTTCAAAATATTTACTGTCTCCGTAAAGCCGCGTGCTGACAACACGCTCCATTTCTTCCCCGTCATTTTCCATCATCTCCTGAAGAAAGCGGAACAGGTCATGGTTTTTCTGCATATCGTCCGGGAAGAAATACCGCGGCACACGCATTTTCTCCTGGATGTATTTTTTTTGTCCCTGCAGAAAACGCAGAAGATCCGCGCTGCCCGGAGCCACTGACGAATCCGGGAAACGGTCCAGAAAGGCATCGATCTCAGAAAGAAGGCTGCGCAGAAAGTCGGTCAGGGGCACACGGCCCGCAGCCCGGCAGCTTTCACGGAGCATGGACGGTTCCAGATTCAGCCAGATCTCGTCCACCAGATTGCCCTCTTCATATTTCTCCCAGGAAAAATCCAGAAGACCGCGGTCTTTCAGCTTCCGCAGGGCATCGTGAAGCAGAGCCTTCCTGTCGACGTCTTCATAGGCCTTCTTCAGCGGCTTCACTTTAGAGAGATGCACCATGATTCTGCGGGTCGTTTCTCCGGTTCTGAAGGCCTTGCTGGATTCGTATTTGTCCAGAAGAATATTCAATATTACTTTCTGATAATCCATTAAAACTCCTCATTTTCGATTTCTTTCGGGTCAAAATGGCGCGTGAAAGAATCATGTCCCTCTTTATATACGGCGATGTTGGTATCCACCAGCGGCGCGATGTCCGGGATCTTGTCCGTCGGCGCGGAGAAAATCGCCTGCAGCTTCGACTGCCGCAGGAAGCGGATGCATTCCTGTATGCGCTCTCCGTCCATCTTGCTGAAGGCCTCGTCCAGGATAATTACGCGGATTGTATTGCTGCTGGTGCGGCTGTTGATTCTGCAGACCTGGGAAAAGGATGCCAGCAGGGACAGATAGAAAGGAATCTGCGTTTCTCCGCCGGATTTTTTCAGAAGCGTCTTCGACAGGCGCTGCTGCTCACCCTGATCATTGGTCACAATCATATCAAACACCAGATAGGTCCGGTAATCCGTCAGCTTTTTGATGTTTCTCTCATACTCTGCGCGCCGGTCCGCGCTTACGTCGGCATTCTTCAGAATCAGCATGTCGAACATGCTCTTGATCTCATTCTTGTATTTATCATTGAAGTTCGCCGTGGTCAGCGTTTCTCCTGCGCCCATGTCCAGGAGCATCGGGTCCATGATCATCTTATAGTAGGACTTGTATTCTGCTCTCGGCTGATAGGTAAAATGGTAGCGATCCGTGCCGAATACATAATGACGCAGAGAATTGTTCAGCTCACTGATCTGCTCCTGCACAGTCTCGATGTTGGATTTCAGCTTGGACAGGAAATCCTGGCGGAAAGTCTCATAGGCTTTCTGCTCGGCATCTTTGATTTTATCCTGATAATCCGGCAGACGGATGCCTTTCAGGGTGTGAAGCTCCTGATCGTACTCTTCATTATCTTCGCGGTTAATGTCATACGGCATCTTGTACTCCCTGTTATATTCCCCGCGGAGAGCCTTTCTCTTATCGCTCAGCTGATGGATGATCGTTTTGGTTGCTTCCAGGGTTCTGGCGTAGCTTTCCCGAAGAGACAGCTGGGTACTGCTGCTTCTCTTGCGCAGAACGTCCTGATAATGCGGTTCTCCTGAAGTTTCCATCCACTGCGCGTCAAACTGCTCATTCATCCTTTCCTGAACGTCTTTCAGCGCATTCTCACAGAACGGAATCTGCTCTTCTCTGAGCTGACGGACTTTTTCCTGAAGCATGCCTGCAGAAGAATTCAACCCGTCTCTTCTGTTCTGCCGTTCTGCCTGCTCTTTTTCCATCTGGCTGATTTCCTTCTTCAGACGTTCCAGATACGTTAAGTCCAGACTGTCCAGCTCCTTCTGCAAGGCCTTCTGGTCTTTCCTTTTCTGCTCCTGTGACGGAATCTCGCCGGCGGCATCTGCATACTGCTTCGCCTCATAATGCTCCAGAATGCCCTGCTTTGCGGCCAGATCCAGAACCTTCTTCGTTTCCGCCAGAATATCATGACGTTTTCTGCTCTCTTTCAGCTGTTTCTGAAGCTGCTGCAGCTGGATTTCCATGGACCGCCTTCCGATAAACGGAACTTCATAACGCTTCGGGATCAGTTTCCGCGTCACATAGCCCTTATACAGCATGACGTCACGGGTGATGGAAATCCTGTGCTGATTGATATTGCGGACGTCTTCACATTTCATGACATTTCCCAGAAGAAAATCGGCATAGAGACGCGCGTCAGGGTCCTTCGTCTGAATCTCTTCCGCCAGCGATCCCTTCATCGGCTGCTTCCGGAATTCTTTTCGCATCCTGCCAAGGTCCACAAGCCCCACATCGAACAGGTGTTCGTCCTTCTTCGCGCGGCTGTAAATCACTCCCGCCTCCCGAAAATACTGTTCCGGAACCAGCAGATTAAACTTCTGACGGTCCAGATATCCCTCAATGGCGTTGGCCCACTGCGGGTCGCGGATTTCCAGAAGGTCTGCGAACACCGGGACACGGACATCCTTCCCAGATCTTTTCTTCAGCTCAATCTGAAGGATTTCCCGGAGCCTCGTCACGCTCGCCGGATAGGGCTTAATGCCCTTCTTTAAGTTTTTCTCTTTCCGCGAGAGCTCCTCAATCTCCTCTTCAAGCGCCAGCAGCTCTCCTGCCGTCTCACGCCTCTTTTCTGCGATTCTTCCCTTCAGAGATTCCATCTGCTCACAGACCCGGACAAAAGGAAACTCCGCAAGGGTATCCCGGCTGATGTCCTGCATGCTCTGTACACAGTCCCGGTCTTCCTTTTCCACCTGAACTCTGCGTTCTTCCAACCCCTCCAGAGCGCTGCCCCAGACACTTCCGTAATTCTTCGTATTTCTGACGGCCACTGAATTCGTTTTTCGATTTCGTCGATTTCCCGGCTCAGCCGCTCGATTTTTTCCGTCAGCTCATCCCGTTTTTTAATGGCATCGGAAGAGAAATATTCCTTCTTCTTGCCTTCAATGATTTGTCCGGCGCGGGATATTTCTTCTGTAAACTTCTGAATCTGCGAGCGGATTTCCTGAAGTTCTGCTTCTTTCTTCTCTGCAGACTGCTTCAGATGCAGAAGTTCTGCTTTCTTCTCGTCCTGTTCCGCACGGATAACGATGTATTCCTGCTGCAGTTTTCTTCCCACAGCATTGTCAAATTCAGCTGAAACACGGGAAATATTCTCCAGCGCAGCCACCCTTTTCTCCGTCCGGTCGATATCATCCTGCAGACTCTTATACTGCCGGATATCCGACTGCATCTCTTCTACATGAATTTCATTTTTTACATCACAGATGGACTCTGTAATGAATTTTTCGATGTCCGTGATCGGTGAGAAAGGGACAGACTTTTTCAGCAGGGTGCGGTACTTATCCTTGATATTGCCGAACACGGCCAGGGTGACATCCCGGTAACGCTTATTGGACTGGCAGAACTCCACATTCCACTTTCCCGGCTGGCTGCTGAAATACTTTTTCAGTTCGGTAATCCGGTAAGGGGTTTCTGTTTTCGGCTTGATGAAGTTCGTCTCCGGAATCCCATGATTATGCACGACGAACCACTGGGTATCAAAATTCAGATCTTCATGGCAGTCTGCACCGATTCCGATCATCTGCATCTTTTCTTTTTCCGTATCTTCGATTTCCAGAACCACATAACTGCTAAAGGGACCCTCACGGAGATAATTAAATCCAGTATCTCCATTATCTCCGTTCTCCCCGTATAAATAGCTTCTCAGTGTCCTGACGGATTTTTCATTCGCCGCCTTATTAAAGAAATTTCCACTTGTCTCTCCCAGAAGAACCAGCTGAAGCGCATCGATAATCGTCGATTTTCCAGATGCGGTTTTTCCGGTCAGAAAATTGATCATGCCGAAATCGACCAGCTCAAAACTGTATCCGTACCAGTTAATCAGCAGTAATCTCGTCAGTTTCTTCATCCGTGTTCTCCTTTGTTTTTATCAGCTCGCTGAGATTGGAAATCTGTTCGTTGGAAACGATGAACAGAATGGACGGCAGAATCAGGATCCGTGTCCTCGCATCGGACCAGGCACCGTCAACTTTCTTGATGATGTTATATTTTTTCAACGTCCTGAGCGCCTTTTCCATATCCACATTGGCCGGTTTCTTGGGAATCGCCCCGAGAGTAATCAGCTTGTTCACCAGATTCCCCACCGTCGTGAAGACTTCATTGATCAGCTGGAGTTTTTCCCGCTCTTCTTCATAGATCAGCCGCAGCGCATAGGTCATCAGCGTGGTCAGCTTATTAAAGCGTTCCAGATTTCCTTCGAAGCTGCTGCTTAAGGCGATCACTCCATAGGTCGTGTCTTTATCCAGCTGAAAGCCCGCATAATGAAGGTAATCCTGAATCATTTCAAAGTTCCGCTCGGCAAAAATATAGTCCTGATTGACGGTACTCACGTCTTCATCGAAATTATAGTCTCTGGAAAGCAGATAAGTATGGGCAAGCAGTTCATTGACAATTTCCTTAAATGTTTTCTGCTCCGCTGAAGACATTTTTTCATATTCTTCCTGAAATATCATGACTGCTTCCTCACTTTCCGCTTAAACACCGCTCTCGGCACACTGTAGCCCTGCCGCTTTGTATTTCCCTCTTCAAAATCAATCGTAAATGGCGCCGTCCGTTCTTTTCCTCTGATCGTACAGAGAAGATACAGAATAAAATCTTCCGAATCCAGAATATCAATATCTTCCGTCGTAATTCTGTCGCGTCCGTCCATGCACTTTTCCATATAAGCATCGATCTTCTTATTGGAATACTGGTTTCTTACATCTTCCAGGAATCCGCTGAATACCTGCGGACTGTCCTTCGGCTTTTCCAGTTTCCGGTAGTTCTTTTCCTGCTTTTTCGTCCGTTTTACCCGGTCATACATGGATTTCTGTCCGGCGTATTTAACGGAAAAGACATTCAGACTCTTCTCCATTTCCCTCATGAGCTTCGGGTCACCGGAAGCTTTCAGAAGGTCGATGATCCTTCCCTTTGCACTCCGGTCTGTATTCATCAGATAACGGATCCGCTCCACGGAAGAATTGGTGTATTCATTATGTTTCTGGTCAATCTGCGCGATCATCTCTTCGATGCCTTCATAGGTATCGACCGTATACTGGATCATCCGCAGAACTTCATCCCGTCCCTGTTCTTCGTCCTCCAGCACCTGACGGTTCAGCCCCTGCCGGGTGATCCGCCCGATCATTTCATCGTCATTCAGCCAGCCATTCAGGATTTTCATAATCGGATTCTTGAAGCGAGGCACGGAATCAATCGTCTTCAGCGGAAAATACACCTTGTCGATCACCTCCTCCTTATATTCGTCAAAATGCTCATGCAGCAAGGCGTTCACGTCATTTTCCCCCGGAAGATAGGAGAAATATCTGCGGATATTATTAAACAGCCCCTTCAGCTCATCAACCAGCCGAACCGTATTCTGGTAGGCTGTCTGCAGAGCCTGATACACATAATCCGGCGTCCGCTTCGCGTTTTCCAGAGCCGCATAGGTCGCATACACATAGCTGTTGTATTCCTTAACCTTCTCATTGGAAAGATCATACAGAAGATTGATGACCGAAATCGCGTATCCGGGAACCGTTACATTTTCTTCAAAGGACCGGGGTTCATATTCTGTTTCCACCCAGCCGGTCTCCCTCAGACGGCTGAACAGAAGATGAGCCTTGGCAGACAGTGCGGACGCATCCGTCTCTCCCTCTTCCTCGGCCTCTTCCGTAAAATCCGCTTCGTTAAACTGGTCTTCCAGCGAATCCATAAACATCGCCAGAAGATCCTTTCTCTTGATGACCAGCTCCGTTTTAAAGGCCTGACGCAGCACAAAAAGCGCCTCCACGTAGAGTTCTTTCTTAGGAGACGCTAATATGCTGAAAAAATTTCCCGGTATACGACTGAATAAATTCATTAGATAATCATTTCTCCTGGCTCATTTCTTTTTGTCTTCTGTCCAGTCAAGTATACCATATTATTCCAAGCCCTGACGGCCGGGATTAATTATCGGCCTTTTTCTCTATCTTCTTTCTGCCGAAATACAATGCCGCAATCAGTGCCGTCGCCGGTATGGTCAGAACGACGCCCAGGCTCGAGGACAGGCCCTGCATAATTTCAATGCCGACTGAATACATGTTGATGACTTCCCTGTAGGGATAGGCGTAGGCATAGACGTAGATCAGGGTATTGATGGATCCGCCCGCGAAAGCCAGGATCAGGGTGTTGGTCATGGTTCCCATCATATCTCTTCCGACATTCATACCAGACTTGAACAGCTCTTTCCCGCTCAGATCCGGATTCTTGTCATGAAGCTCAGAAAGGAAGGATGCCACAGACATTCCGACATCCATGACTGCGCCGAGGGCGGCAATCAGAATGCCGGCGGACAGCAGCTGTCCAATCTTGATTTTTGTCATTTGTCCCACATAAATCAGCTGCTCGATATCGGAGACGTTCAGGCCGCCGATGTCCGTAACCGCACCGAAAATCCAGGCGAAAATTCCCGCTCCGATGACGCCGATAATGGTACCGAGGATCGCCGCAATCGATTTCCGTGTCAGGCCGTCGATCAGAATCATCGTCGCGAAGGTCGTCAGTGCGCAGATCAGGATCGCCGTAAAGATCGGTGAAAATCCGCGGTAGACCATAGGCAAGAAGACGAAAAACAGACACAAGATCGTAAATATCAGCCCGGCAATGGAATCGATGCCCTTCCGGCCTCCGATCAGCACGACGATCGCAATGAAAATGCCGACCATGAGCCAGATTTTCCAGCCTCTGTCGATGCTGTACACGGAAGCATCTGACGTATTTTTCGCCTGACTGAGCAGGATGACGACGTGACTTCCTTCCTTACATTTCGCACCATACAGGTAGGAATTGGTGCTCCTGGCGGTGATGACCTCCCCCTTCAGCTTTCCGGTCGTCAGACGGATTCTGACCTGCTGGGTTCCTCCGGAGCTTCCCAGAACCTTCGTCACGACACCTTTCTGGAACGAACGCCCGTTGTTATCTAACAACTGGACCTTGGATGAACTTTTCACGTTCATAAAAAACGAAAGAAGGAGAAATTCGTCAGCATTTTCTTAAATGCGGTGCTGTCATAAGTAACGGTGGATTTTCCGCCCTTCAGAATCTTACTTCTGGAGTAAGCATGGTCATGTCCGGTCAGGACCAGATCAATCTTATTCTCCTCAAAGTACGGAATCAGTGTGTATCTCAGGTTGGTGATTTCAGGCTCGTTGGAGTGCTCAGCAGATCCGTAGATGTCCTGGTGCAGAGTGACGATTCTCCACTTGCAGTTCTTATGCGCCTTTACCGCCTGCTCGATAAACGCTTTATGCTCAGCCGCGTTGGTGTTCTGCGTGTTCAGGTCGATGAACAGAACATTTCCGTAGGTGAAGCAGTAGTCGCCGCCGGTTACTCCGTTGGAACCGAGACTGCTTGCATTTGCGCGGTTGAAATGATAGGTGTAGTTCGGGTTGTCCGCATCGTGATTTCCTACCGTTGTCGCAACAGAAACGGACTGCAGTGTCTTCGGTGCGAGATATCCGGCATACTCAATCTCATTCTTGGACCCCAGCTTGTTCGGGGACTTTGCCTTTGTCGTCTGAATCTGGTCTCCTGCAGACATGATGAATGCAGTCTTTCCGTTCGTTCTCTTCTGGATCTGATTCAGCGTAACCGACCAGTTGAAGGAGTCATTCATTACTGCATTGGACTGAGCATCGTAGAATTCCTTGCTGTCCTGACCCTTCAGTTCATTGGAAGAACCGATCTGCGGGTCGCCGACAAAGGCAAAGGAGAAAGATTTTGACGGTTCTACGGTATGAGAACGTACCGAAGAATACTCTCCGTCTTCCGGCTCATAGCGGTAATAGTAGGTTGTTCCCTCTTTCAGTCCGGACACGGTTACCTTATTGGATGTATATGTATTTCCGCTGTCATCCTTCTCATCCGCAACCGCTGTCTGCGCTGCCTTATATGTTTTTGCGCCCTTCATGGACTTATTGCTGGAAATCTGCAGGGTGATCTTTCCGTCCTTGAGGCTGACTGTATACAGAATTATGCTTCTACCGCAGTCCTGTAAACCTTATGTAAAACCATAAGGCCCCCGATCTGACAAAGGATACAGGACAAGTCCGCAGCAGCTGTCAATTTTTCTTCCCAGCTCGCCTATTCTTGCATACTGCATACAACACTTCGCAAAGATAAAGTGTTCCCTTAACTGGTCATTTTTTACACGTATGAGCGAACAAAAGCTGCTGTCCTTTTTCTTTGTTTTCCCGTGCTTTCCAGACGCCTTTCCGATTGTTTTTCTCTATACACAAACAGGAACAGGCTTCTTGCTTCATTGTTTTTTGTCCGATTCACACAGAAAATAATAAAAAAACAGGACTAGAACACAGTACATAACACATACTTGTCTCTTTCACGAAAATGCTGAAATGTCAAGTATCAATGATTCTTTTTATTAGAGTTTTCTGTATTGACTTTATCCATTTTCTACGTTATAGTTTTAACAGAGATTACGGTTGAAAAACAATCGCGCAAGGAGGTAAGAAAGATGAAATTAACACCGAAGATTGACTATTCCAAGTATGTAGACCATATCAGAACAATCGAGGCTCATACAGAGGGTGAGTACTGCCGTGTTGCGATCGACTGCCCGGAGACAGAAGGCAAGACAATGATCGAAAGAAAGCACTATCTGGAAGAGCATTATGACTACCTGAGAACAGCACTGATGTTTGAGCCTAGAGGGCATCATGACATGTTCGGTTCTTTCATCACCGAGCCATGCAACCCGGAAGCTGATTTCGGTGTATTCTTCATGGACGGCGGCGGCTATCTGAACATGTGCGGACACTGCACCATCGGAACAGTCACAGCAATCCTGGAAGGCGGACTGATGGAGATGAAAGAGCCTCAGACAGAGGTTGTTCTGGAAGCTCCTGCAGGACTGATCAGAACAGTTGCCGACGTTAAGAACGGCAAGGTTACAGGCGTAACACTGACGAACGTTCCGGCATTCCGCTATAAGAAGGATCTGCACACAACATATGAAGGAAAAGACGTTGTCTATGATATCTGCTTCGGCGGTTCCTTCTTCGCAATGGTTGATACAGAGAAGAACTTCGGCATCAAGGTAAGCCCGGAGACGGCTCCGTTCCTGACCAAGTTCTCCAGCTTCATGCTGAATGAAGTCAACAAGACAGTAGAAATCCAACATCCTGAACTGGATATCACAACAGTAGACCTGGTTGAGAACTACTCCACCACAGATACACCAGACGCAGACCTGCGCAACCTGGTTGTATTCGGTGACCCGAACGATCCGCAGCTCGACAGAAGCCCGTGCGGAACAGGAACATCCGCTAAGCTGTCCCTGCTCCACGCTCTCGGAGAGCTCCCGGTTGGCAAAGAATTCGTTTACGAGTCCTTCATCGGAACCAAGTTCTACGGAACCATCAAGGAAGAGACCAAGGTTGCTGACTATGATGCAGTTATCCCTCAGGTCAGAGGCGCTGCTTACCTCTGCGGAGAAGCAACATGGTTCATCGATCCGGACGATGCTCTGGGAAAGGGATTCGTTGTTCCTAGATAGTTTCCATAATGACGAGACTAATGATTTTACGTAATGAATAGAAGTAACAGGCCGCCGCGGCAGGGTGCATCATCCCTGCCAGCGGCGGTCTGTTTTTATGTCTGATCAATCGGGCAGACTCTGCCAGCGAATTCTGCACAGGATAAAGATCCGGCCAGCCTGTCTGCCTTCCTTCTTTCTGTTCAGTCCGCTACAGACATAAAGAGATGCGCCGGCTGACAGCCTGGATTGTCCAGACTGCTGACGGCGCTGCGCATGTTCTTTCCTGCAATATTATTTTTTCTTTTGTTCCCCTGCTACTTTACCAGATCAGCGGCATGGTCTGTCAGAAGACCCTGTGCTCCGCCGATGATGTAGGTAACGTCCTTGAATCCGTTTTCTTTCAGAATAGAAATTGCTCTCTTGGCTCCGAGGTTTCCGGATCTGCAGATGACGACGATCTTCTTGGACGGATCCAGTTTCTTATCCTTGATTGCTGTTGACAGGAGATTTTCCTGCTCGGTTGTAGAGATCGGGAAGCATGCAACCTGAACGGCGCCCTTCAGATGTCCAGCCTTGAAGCCGATGTCTGTTCCGTTATCCAGCTTGATGGAATCCTGTCTCAGATCCAGGACCTGAGTCTTGGAAGAATCCAGAGCTTTATACTGGTCATAGGTGATGCCGAGTTTCTTCCATGCATCAGCATCTGTATAATCATTTGCACGGTCTTTCAGCGTAATCGTGTAGGATGCTGTCGCATGCTTTTCACTACTGTTTGCCATTTCCGGAATTCCAGTTGCTGTAATGGTAACCTGAGTCGTGGATCCGACTGCCGGCATCTTATTAACCGTTACCGTTCCGTCCTTTGCTACGGTGACATAGTCCTCGTTACTGGATGTGTAGGTTACGTTATTATCCAGTTTTCCGCCTGTAGCAGACAGAGCATTGTCAACCGTTCCTGTCGCGGTTGCTGTGACACTGTCCTTCGCATACTTCAGTCCGCCCAGGGCTGTGTATGTGGTCGGAAGCTTGTCCGTTGTTGTGTATGTGACATTTCCCTTTGCCGGATCACCGATCTGAACCGGAAGGTTATCATGCTGCTGATATACAAACCATCCATCATCATACATGGTCATGTTGGTGTAACCATTCTGATACATGATCAGGAACGGAATGGATGCTCTCCAGCCGGTTCCGCAGTAGAAGGCGAGATTGTCATCCAGTGTTGCTCCGTAAAGCTGAATGTACTTGGCAATGGTGTCCGGACCTACAGCGGTTCCGTCAGCGTTTACGTAAGAACCGTCATCGGTATCATGACCCCAGATCGCTCCCTTAGGCTCGCCGGCCTTCTGGATATAACCATAGCCACTGGTCTGGCCGATGTATTCCTCATAGGAACGGATGCTGACCAGCTTATACTTGCTGTCCGCCTTTGTGATTGTATTGGTGTCGACAATCCATTCCGGATGAGCTGCTGTGGATCTGCCGAATGCAGATGCGCTCTTTCCGTTGTTGCTCTTCTTCTCTGTCGGATATCCTGCCTTGGTCCATGCGCCATAGCCGCCGTCCAGGGACTTGACGTTCTTTACGCCAGCCCACAGAAGTGCAAATGCAACACGGTCATCACCGGAGTTTGTCGCTCCGTTCGCGTAAACGATTACTGGTGTATCAGTCGTAATACCGAGCTTGACAAGCTGAGCCTTGATGGAATCGAACTTACGGATATCCCAGCGCTGGGATTCTCTATCGAGTTCATTGTTCTCAATCCAGTCTGTGTTGAAGTGGATAGCTCCAGGAATATGACCTGCACCATAATCAGGATCATCCTTCTCTGTTCCCCAGCCGACTTCCAGAACAACCGGTTTCTTCATTTCTTTCTGCTTACCGGCAATCGCTGCGCGGACATAAGCCGCAGATACATAGACCTTGCTGGTCTTCTCTGCCGGCTGAGCCTTGACGTTAGAAGTGGATGCAGCCTTCTTAACCGTGATCTTGATGGAAGCCTTCTGCTTTCCAGCCCGAGCAGTTACAGAAGCACTGCCTTTCTTCAGACCTTTTACAACTACGGAAGTAGTTTTCTTAGATGTCAGCTTGACAATGGTCTTTCCAGATTTAACAGACCATTTGACCTTCTGATTTGATTTCAGTTTTACCGTCTTTCCGACATAAATTGTCTTTTTGGACGGAGAAACCTTTAACTTCTTTGCTGCGTAAGACGGGTTCATGCCTAAGAATGCGACTGCTGTCAGCACTGCCAGAGCCGTAACCATAAACTTGCGCAGAGCAGAGTTAGTCTTAATCATAATCTCCTCCTCCGTGAACATGCGATAACTCTCTTCATATATTGTAGTTCCGGCGTACTATCTGCACCAATATATTCTATCAATGTTAAGCCTATAATTCTAATCGGTAATAAAATACCCTTTTAGGATTCGTGATCTCTAACTTAATATAGATCGTGACCCTGACACCTGATTTGTCCATTCTTTCATCACAATAGCAATTCCGATCATCACAAAACGGAAGAAATGTGAAAAAATTGTGCCTTCTGTGATATCAGCCTTAACTTAATTCATATTTTCTCTACGCAGGATGAACATGACCCCCGATTACAATAAAGCCATAAGTTACAGAAAACGAGATGTGAAATCATCATTCAGAAAGAAAGGGAACGAGGTGATGGTCATGCTGAGATGGAGAAAGAACAGACAGCGCAGCGGAGATCCGTACGAGCAGGGAAATGACCCGATGAGCCACAACGATTATAACCAGAATTACAGCGGCGAGGACTGGGGTAATTCCTACGATAACAGCAGCTTCCGTGATTATCCGCCGTTTGATGAAAACCGGGGATACTATTCCAATAACAATTTCAGCGGCGGTCCTTCCTCATCCGGCACGTCACACCTGCAGCCGATCAAGAAGAAAACACTGGCTCTGATGATGGCCGGATGCATGCTGGCAACGTCCGCCGTTTCCGTCGGAGGATATGCCCTGTATACCAATTACTTTGGAAGTTCAGGAAGCAGCACATCCGCGACAAATTACAAACTGACAAGTTCAAAAACAACTCTGACGACCGACAGCATCGTGAAGAAGGCGGAGAACTCTGTAGTTTCCATTACCGTTACCTCCTCTTCATCTGACAGCAGCGGATTCTCCAGTGCATCTTCGCAGACGACCAGCAGTGCAGGCTCCGGCGTAATCATCCAGTCTAACGGATATATTCTGACCTGCGAACACGTCATCGAAGATGCCTCCAGCATCAAAGTCACGCTGAAAAACGGAAAATCCTATTCCGCGAAACTGATTGGTACAGATTCCGATAATGACCTGGCAGTCATCAAGATTACAGCCACCGGCCTGACTGCAGTAACATACGGAAACAGCAGCAAGCTGGAAGTCGGTGACTCTGTCGTTGCCATCGGAAACGCCCTGGGTGAACTCAGCAATACGGCAACTACAGGAATTGTCAGCGCTCTTGACAGAGAACTTACGATCAACAACCAGAAACTGACCCTGCTCCAGACAGACGCGTCCGTCAACCCTGGAAATTCCGGCGGCGGTCTGTTCGACAGCTCCGGAAACCTGATTGGGATTGTTGAATCAAAATCCTCAGGTTCTGACGTAGAAGGCCTGGGCTTCGCTGTTCCGGTCAACACAGCCGCCAAGTCCGCAGCTAAGATCATCAAGACGCAGGGAAATATCGGATCCAGCTCAAGCTCTGACTCCGATTCCAATTCCAGCTCAGATTCTCAGTACGGATCCGGTTCAGACTCCGATTCCAGTTCCCCATTCGATTCCGGTTCTGACTCATCCGGCCAGAGCGGCGGAAGCAGCGAATACGGATCCGGTTCGGGCTCCTCCGAAAATCCATGGTAACACAGGGAATATAATCACAGCGCAGCACTGACATTGTTCAGTTTTACATAGATGGACAGGATTGATACTGAAATACTCAGTTTTACATAGATACTTTCATAAAGGATGAGACCATTACAGGCATCCGGAAATTTCACATCCGGGCGCCTGTTTTTCTTGTGTATTCACACAAATACTTTACTACGTTAAATGATCGCCCGTGTTTGTCCGGCACTTTTCTGTCAGAATCCTTGCGCATTTACTTTCCCAGTCATATAATTGAAGCGTCGGCAAAAGAAAGACGCAAGGAACTTACGGACTGCCGTGCAGCCGGTTTTCTGCCTTGCTCTGTGGATTTTGTCAGAAGATAACACTGCCCTGCCATACGGCAGCAGCGCCGGATTGACGGACAGACTGCCTGCGGGACAGACAATGACAACGATTTAAATATTATCTATATAAATGAAGGAGTGAAAAAAATGAAGGCATATGAACGACTGATGGAATACGTCAAGTATCCGACCGGTTCGACGGAAGAAAACGACGCATGCCCGAGTAATCCAAAGGAGTTCGATTTCGCGAACGCTCTTGCGGACGAGATGAAAACTCTGGGTGTTGAAGACGTCGACGTCGATGAGCACTGCTACGTAATGGGCACTATTCCGGCCAACATTGAGAATTACGATGGACCGGTTCTGGGATTGATCGCGCACATCGATACTTCCCCGGACGCACCGAATGAGAATGTCAAACCGGTTATGCATCACTATGAGGGCGGCAACCTGATTATCAACGAGAAGGAAGGCATCAAAGTTGACGCTGAAACCCTGAAGAATTTCATCGGATGCGATATCATTACTTCTGACGGAACAACACTTCTGGGCGGCGATAATAAGGCCGGCGTTGCAGAAATCATGACCCTGGCCGAGATCCTGCATAATGACAGCAGCATTAAACACGGTACAATCCGCATCGGATTCACACCGGACGAGGAAATCGGACGCAGCAGCGACCTGTTCGACCTGGACAAGTTCGGCGCAGACTGCGCCTACACCATCGACGGAGATCTGTTCGGCGAATGCCAGAGCGAAACTTTCAGCGCCATGGGATCCAAGGTTACCGTAAACGGAGTCGGCGTACATCCTGGATTTGCAAAGAATGCAATGATCAATGCGCTGCACGTTGCAGAAGAATTTGATGACATGCTCCCAAGAGACGAGCGTCCAGAATACACCGCAGGAAGAGAAGGATTCTACCATTTGGTTACCATGAGCGGCGGCGTTGAGAAGGCTGTCATGAACTTCATCCTGCGTGACTTTGACTGGGATCTGGTTGAAAAGCGTGCGGACATAATGAATAAGACAGCTGAATTCCTGAACCACAAATACGGCGAAGGAACAGTTGTTGTTGAAAACACTGAGCAGTACCACAACATGGGCGAAATCATCGAGCAGCATCCTAAACTGACGGAAATTCCGCTGTCTGTTATCAGAGAAATGGGATACGAGCCGGACACTGCGCCGATCAGAGGCGGCACAGACGGTGCATTCCTGTCCTTCAGAGGACTTCCTTGCCCGAACCTGGGACCTGGCGGAAGCAACTTCCACGGAAGAAGCGAGTTTGCTGTCGTCCAGGATATGGAAAAAGCAACGGAAATGATCACAAAGGTTGTTCAGAAAATCGCAGAAGTAAAAAAATCTGATCTGTAATTTTACGCAGCCCGAACTGATTCTGCAGACCATTTTTCAGCCACTGGCTGTCAGCTGCTGAGGAGCCTGAAAGGATCGAAATCATTCATGACGATCTCTCTCCTGCTCACCAGCGATATGTAAAAAGCGGTATCACCGGAAATCCACCGGCGGTACCGCTTTTCTGTCTTTATCATTTTTTCTGATGGAACTCTACCGGTCCGTGCTGTCTACATATGGATCGTTCAGAGCGAACGAGTCCTGACCCGCCTGCAGTCCTGCTCTGCTGTCCGCATTGCCAGGCCAAAGCAGAAAACCGTTGTCAGTCTTTTACCCGGCGATGAGGGTTTTTGAAACAGACAGGCACTCAGCCAGCCTGGAATTCACATAACCATTGAAAATTCAACCGTTTACGTCCTGTACTCTTCCGCTTAATCCTGTTGCAGCTCCTCGATCTCTTTTTCAAGCTCAGCAATTTTTTCCTTATGTGAATCAATTTCCCTGGCCAGATTTCCTGCCTCACCGACAAACTCAGTCTCTCCATTCCTATACTGCACGTAATAAATCTGTCCGATTTTCTGAAGTTCGGAATCAATCAGTCTGTTTTCCGATGCAATCATATTCTTGCGCTTTGTCACTTCAATCTTCAGTTTCGCGTCATCACTGGCCTGTTTCCCGGCTTCCTTCGCGACAGCTCCGGCATGCTTTGCCGCCTCACCTGCCTGCTTCGCCGCATCTCCAGCCTGCTTTGCCGCAGATTTTGCCTTATCCAGAATTGCGTCCTTGTCAAATAATGCCATATTACTGCCCTCCTGTCTGACAGATGCATCCATCCGCATAATATAATTACGATTACTCCTGCCCGCTTGTTCAGAAATCCCAGTTTTCATTGCAGCTGCAGTGAAAACCATATTTACAATGCATACATAACGCCTGCAAATACATACTTGATTATTCTGTATATTGAAATTATACCACTGAATCTAATCACAGAACATGGAATTTATTCCACTTATCCTGCCTGCACCATCAGAATATCCATATCCACGGAATGCGAAATTCCCGGAAGTTTTCCGCTCTGCGAATACTGCCACATGATGTACTTATGCTGAAAGGTTGTCTGATTGGTATAATGCGCGATCCAGAGATCGTATTTTGTCAGATAGGAAAGATCCAGAGAATTGTTGATCCATGTCGGATTTCCGTAAATCAGCGGTTTATACCCGTTCTGCTTCACAATAGAACAGAAAGCGTCGGTAATTTTGGTTTTCTGCATCATAGACAGATTATACGTTCTGCTGGAGGAATCCTCTTCCATGTCAAACGCCACCGGCATTGTAATTCCCTTATGACGGATCTGCTTCAGCGTCCATTTTGCTTCCTCAACAGCCTCCTTCGTATTAACCGCGGAAGAATAGAAATACACACCGACATCAAGGCCGGCATTTTCTGCGCCTTCCAGGTTGCTCGCAAAGCGCTTGTCCAGGCTGACGGCACCATCGGTAGAACCGCGGTAGCCCACACGGATCATCGCAAAGCTGATTCCCGCCTTCTTAACCTTCGCCCAGTCAATATCTCCCTGATAGGCGGAGACATCAATTCCGTTTCTGGACGTCCATTCCGCATCCTTATACTTCTTCAGACCATTCTTCCAGTAATAGGCAGAACTGCTGTACGGATTTACAGCATAGGCCTGCGCCTGGTCCAGACCATTATATTTTCCATGAATGATCCCTGCGCGCCAGTAAATCAGTCCTCCGCAGACCAGTACGGCAAGCAGAATCAGAAGGATCGTTTTTCTTTTTCCTCTGCCGGACCAGGAAAGATCGAAATGCCCGCGGAACCACTGCTTCAGCGCAAATGTATTCCGGCGCACAGACGACTTTCTCCCTTGCGCTTTTCTTTTTGTCCTCTTCATAAGCTGTTCTCCATCCCGGTCCTGCCGCCGGCCTGAAAATAAAAACTCCGCTAAGCTCCTGCACCAGCAAAAGCCGCGGAGTTTCAGAAAAGAAATTTATAACTCTTCCTTCTCATTCATCTCATCATCCAATTCACTGTACGCCATCGCCAGCACATACACAGCCAGCGCGCACAGACTGAACGTGATCCATTTTTTTCTCATAGAATACCCTCCAGCTGTACGGGAGTGACAATTCATCTCTATTCAGTATATATGCAGACGGGACAAAAATCAACTGCAAGGAGGCCCTCGCTTTCCTGTCATTCCTCTTGATTACTGCCGACAGCAAAACCCCTGCCGCCCTTATAAATCTTTATGCCCGTGGTCCCTCTCCTCATCCGGATTGACATGAACCATGCAGTGCTTCAGCTCAGGATGGCCTTTTTCAAGAATATCGTGGACCTCCCGCGCCGTCTTATGAGCGTCATAGAGGCTCAGATGTCCGTCCATCGTAATGTCCACATCGACATAAATCTTAGCACCGAACTGACGGGAACGGAGGTCGTCTACATGCATGACTCCCGGAACAGACTCCACTTCCGCATACATCTGCTCCACCAGATCATCCGGACATGCCCGGTCCACCAGCTGATTGATCGTCTCCCGGAACACATCAACCGCAGCCTTGATAATCAGGATGCCGATGACAATGGAAGCCGCCGGATCCAGTACCGGAATCCCCAGACGGGCGCCGACGATTCCGACCAGACCTCCCGCAGAAGCCAGGGAATCAGAGCGGTGGTCCCATGCCTGCGCCTTCAGTGAGACAGAATTCATTTTTTTCGCCGCACGCATGGTAAAGTGGTACAGAATTTCTTTCACTACAATCGCAATGACCGCGACGATCACCGGCAGCATGGTCGGGACGGCAATTTTCTCCGGGTGCATGATCGACTGTACGCCAGTCTTTCCAATGGAAAGGCCGACGATCAGCAGAATATTTCCTAAGACAATGGAAGCAACACATTCAAAACGCTCATGCCCATAGGGATGGTTTTTATCTGCGGCGCGGTGAGAAACCCGCGCTCCGGCCATGACAATCAGTGTTCCTGCTACATCGGACAGGGAATTAAATCCATCTGAAATCATGGCCGCGGAATGGCCCAGTATTCCTGCGAACATTTTAATAATGGAAAGTCCGATATTCGAAAACATGTTGACCAGTGAAACATGGTAAACTGCTTTCTCCTGCTGATCTCTGAGCTCTGCTCCGGATGCTGCACTGATATCATCTTCTGTCTGTGCATCATGTTCATGATGAAATAATCCATGCATAGTTTCACCTCCTCAATACGTCCTGCCAGTTATTCAAAGGGCCAGAAAAACCGCCAGAATACTGGCGGCTAGTCCAACCCTAATATCTTCAGTATATATTCTTTCAATTGTATCACTTCATTCTATTTTTATCAACCAATAGCCTATCTGTGATGGTGTCAAGAGCTAGTGGGAGTTTTTGTTGACAGATCTCCAAGTTGTTTTGTGAGCTGTACGCAGCCTGTGCCTGGAACGCCTCCCGGCTCCCTTCGCGCATGCTCACGCTTCCGACTCCGCCGGCCTTCTCCGGGCTGCGTACCTTCGGACCCGTCCTCGGTACGCCCTGTGTGTCCTGTCACCGTTTCCGTGCATTTCATGCCCGGAACGGTTCCATTCCACACAGCTGTTTCCTTCCCCGGATTCAGGCCGTCGATCGTCTGGCAGCGAGGCGCTCAGAAGTCCAGGCATCAGGCTGCATTACAGTCTCACGTTCAATCAGCTTAGCAGTTCTCTTACTGCTCCACAGCTCTTGATCAGCATCTGAGTTCCGGAAGCTCCGTCCATGACAATAGGCTCTCCGTCAAAAATACTCCAGTCATGCAGTTCTTTTTCCGCATGCTGGATGACACGGTCCGCATATTCAGCGTACTTCTCCCGGAGAATATTCTCAGGCTCTTTTTTCTGCAGATCACTCGCCTTCAGTTCACCGCCATTGATCAGATACACTCTGATGTCACTCAGTCTTCCGAGCCCTTCATCGCTCCATCCCTGCGGCTCACGACTGAACCGTTTCGACAGAATATGACTAACCAGTCCTTCTGTACAGCTTCCCGGCATATCCTTCTTGAAACGATTCACGATTGGCTTCCAGTTCCCATTCAGATAGACACCGAATCCGTTGACTTTTTCTGTCAGCTCCTTGTCTTCCTTCGCGTCATCCAGCAGTTCCTGTATGCACCGGTCAGCTCTGCTTTGATCATTTCCCTTCACAGCATCCATGATCACTTTCTTCACTCTTCTCTTTGGAAACCTGACTGCCAGTGACCGAAGGGCCTTCTGGAAATGAAAACCATCCATAACGTGAACTACATGACAAAAATCGTCCAGACCATTCCGGATCCAGTTCCCGCCGTCTCCAAGCAGCACGATTTTCTCCAGCACATCCATGTCATATTTCTTCTCGATAAATCCCTCTACCGTCTTCCACAGACGTCTGGTATTGAACTCTTCATCGACGAAGCTTACCGGCTCTACCGTCGCATTCCGATGGGTGCCGATCATCCGGATTCCTTCTGTCACTGTCACCAGTGGCACGATTCTGCTCCGTTTTCCGGGCTTCTTTCCTGCTTTCTGCATGTGCACGTGATCCTCGTCAGCAAAAACATGGAGCACACTGACCTTTCGCTTCACCTCTGGTACTGCGGTCTCTGGAACATTCACCTTCATGATACAGTTCCTTACCGTTTGTCTGCTCAGTTCACCTCCCGTCACGATCTCAGAACTCTTCGCATAGGATACACAGGCTGCATTTTCAGCCAGCTTCTTTCCTACGACCCGGTCAACACGTTCATACTTTGGCAGTCCAAGAATCTCATCCAGAAGAAACCGGTGCTTCCCGCTGTTCTTGTCATAGTAATAGCTCCGTTCGATCCCGATCGTCCCAAATTCTGTATAAATTGTCCGTTTCCTGCCTCTGGCTTTGATCGTGAGTCCGAGTTGTTTCCGGCCAGCTTTGTCATTCCTCAATTCCTGATCAAATCCCTCTGCTGCCGCACGAATGAACCTGGCGGTTGTTTCCCTGCAGTACTTCATGAGTTTTGCGCTGGTTTCCTCCCAATTCATTCCTTCGTGAGGTTTTAGTGTTTCCAGAATATTTTCCAGGAATTCAGCTGCAATTTCATGTATAATAGATGGCATAGGGATCTCCTTTCGAGTGCATAGATGTAATTTCTTCACTTTTATCTTAGCACTTGGAGATCCCTTTTCCAGTTTCTAAACTCCCACTAATACTTTACACCCTCCCTATCTGTTTCAACTCGTCAATTTTTGACAAAATGTTAAGGTCAATGTATCATAGAAAGAACAGCTGAATCATACAGCTCAGTAAATATTTCAATATTTCAGAGGATTGAAGCACCCACCTGCGATAATCGGGCATGCAGATGACCGCATCAAGAAAACCGATTCTCTGTCTGACGCAGAGAAAATACGAAAGTCCGCATTGGCGCAGATCCAATCCATAAAGACTGACGCGCAGCTGACCAAGGAAGAAAAGGCAGCAAAGGAAAAAGCAAGAAAGCGCCGTCTCGCAATAGAAAAAGCAAAGAAACGCGCAGAAAAAAGACGTGCGCAGAAAACAGCAAAGACTGCTTCACCAGCAGGAGCGCGGGCAGGCTCCGAGGCTTCTTCTGCAGCACGTTCATCCGTCAATTCCGGCTCGAACAGCAGTACTTCCAGCAGAAGCTACTCATCTTCCGCCCGCACCGGATCATCCTCTTCATACAGCGGACATTCCGGCAGCACCGGTGGAAGCAGCCATACGGGACATTCAGGGAACAGCGGTTCCAAAGGTAACAGCGGCCAATCCAATGGAAGCAGCAGTAAAGGATGTGTAGGCGATGACGCGTCAAACTTCTATTAAAGAGAACGAACATCGCAGCGGCTCTGAAGCGCCGGGAAATCATCCGTACTACGACCAGTTTTCCTATATGCGCATTATCGCGACATTCTTCATCATCATTCTGCACTCCCTGTTCGCGTCCTCAATCTATTTCAAGGACGATATGACAGCAGCCAATGTCCGTTTTGAACAGGTATTTCAGAACCTGCTGATGTGGTGTGTCCCGGTTTTCCTGATGATCACAGGAGTCCTTCTGCTTGATCCGGACCGGGAAATTCCTCTGAAAAAACTATTTGGAAAATACATCAAACGCATGCTGCTTACACTGGTCGTCTTCACCTTCCTGTTCCAGCTGTTAGACTATAAATTCGGACTGCAGCCGACGCTTTTTACCGGATGGATCCGCAGTCTGTTCTTTGCCAAGAGCTGGGCGCACATGTGGTATCTCTACATGATCATCGGCCTCTACCTGATGATGCCGTTCTATAAGCTGATCACAAGATACGCAGAAAAACTGGTCCCGTATCTGATCCTGATGCTTCTCATTTTCACTGCGGTCATTCCGCTATTTCTCAAGAGCTTCGGATTCGGCATCCCGACAGCGACCGTCTACCCGGTCTACCTCTTCATCGGATACTGGCTGTACCATCATAAAATGAAGCTTCCATTGTCCCTGCTTCTGACCATCGGATGCTCCGTGGCCCTGATTGCCGTCACCACCGTATTTCTCGGAAAAACCACCATCACCGACAGTTTCTGCGGATACGCGTCCATCCTGGTTGTCGGACAGAGCGCAGGATTCTTTTCCCTGATGAACAGAATTCGGATTGACGCGGACTCATGGATTCGAAAAATCGACCAGTGTACATTCGGTATTTACATTCTGCACATGATCGGAATCCGCTGGCTGATGAAGATATACGGCTTCAACCCGTACACATACGGACCAATGTCGTTTATCCTCATTGCCATCGTTTTATTCCTGATTTCCTTCTTCCTGACCTGGCTCATTCGGGCAGTAACAAGAAATCAGCTGCTCTAGCGCGGACAAAATAAAAACGTGCAAGGAGTCTCCTTGCTGCAGCCGGCCCTGCGGCCTAACGGGGGCCGGCTTTTTCTTTTGTCCCGGCTGCCATGCGGCTTTTACTCTTCGCATTCCCTTGCTGCTCAGGATTTGTCGTCTACAACAATTACGCCCGATAAATATAGTCGCAAATTACATTTAAATGTGAAAATAAAATATTTTTCTTTTAAGTCTTATTCTTTTCTGAATTTTGCTTGCTTTTTGTCTTCTGACTTGCTAACTTGGTTTTTGTCGGTGCTTCCGCGCCGAACTCGTCTATTCTGGAAGGGGCCGGTGTATGTGTTTAACGGAATATCCTTTCCCCCAGAAAATTTCATGAATTCAAGCTTAACAAAACCTGTGATATTCCATTCACTCTGTATTTTTCTGTACACCAGCCCTTCCGCCCATACGCGATATTTATAAGGAGGTAAGTTATGGTACGTACAAAAAGCCAGATCCGACTGAAGCGGCAGCTTTCTATTCCCGCCGCAGCTCAGCTACGGAGGCTGATCCCGCTGATTATTTTTCTTTTCATTTTTACTGCTTCCGGGCTGTTCAGCGGCGTGCACGCGGCGGAGCAGTCCACATATCCGCAGCTTCCGCATCCGGTTAACTGCCCGGAAGATGCAGACACGCAGGGGAATGCGGCCGTATGCGCAGGAGAAAAGCATGACAGCGGACAGAAGAAAGATCTTTCTTCAGGTCCTTCTTCTGTAATCACAGAATCACCGGAAAAGAAGTCTGCAGCTCTGAAATGTGGAGGCAGCCGTGAGCCCGCCGCTGCGGAATATTCATCTTCCGGCTCTGATCCTGATTCTTCCGCTTCTGAGAATCCCCCATCTTTCACCCCTTCTTCCGAGCATCTCCGCATCTGGCAGCAGCTGATAACAGACGCTGCAGATACGCCAGAATCACTCCGCCGCTACGTCATTACAGAAGAACGGGTAATCCGCCCGGACAATCCGCTTTCCGGGAGAATTCCTGACTTCAGGGGTTTTCACCTGCGCAGCGTAAACCCAGTGGTCAAAAGCACGGAAAATGGCCGCATCATCAAGAATATCTACTATGACCGCGATCTTGTGGAGCTTCATTTTATCATTCCCGCAGAGCTTTCACAAAGCGGCAGGGCGGAAAATTACGCCTGCTCCGGGCTTTCCGATGCCCCGCTTTCCTCAGCCGGAATGGTCTGGGACGACCGCTGCAGCTGGGTTCTGGGCGATGGCGATCCTCTGACAGTCGACATGGACGAAACCTCTGTTATGTCGATGACCTCATTTTCCGGATTCTCCTTTTCTCAGGGCCACCCGATTTACCTGGAGGCCCGCCCGCTTCCCGATCACCCAGTGATCATCCATCATCAATTCCTCCCGCCGCAGGGAAACACGCCCCGGTCCGTCCACACTGACCATCTGAAACAAAACGGATTTCATACGCTTCTGAAAACCATGCGTTATCGCTATCCCGGATACGAACTGACCGGTTACCAGCTTCTGAAAAAAGGGACATCCATTCCTGCCGGCAGTTTCCAGTCCATAAACTTCAGCGGCCAGTACAAGGTGCTCTCTTTCCCGTCAGCCTTTGACGCCGCCCTCATCTACCGCCCGGTCCGCTACAATCTGCAGCTCTTCATCGAAGAAGGAAGCCTCCATACCAGCCGCTTCCATCAGGAAAAGCTGTTCACTGTCTCCGAGGACAAAAATGAAAGCACAAGCAAGCAGCCGCCTGCAGATGAATTCTGCATCCGTGATTACGACTGGTTCCTGACCCCGCTCTTTCATCCACAGTCTACAGTGGATCAGAACGCCCTGATGCCGGCGCATCCGGTGACCCTGTTCGGGAAACGGAAAATTTCAATTCCCGAGGACCCGGTCATCATCCCGCCGCTTCCAGATCCAGAGCCGGAAGACCAGCCATCCGAACCGGAAGGGCAGCCAGAAAAACTCCCATCCATAGATCCAATTCCGGAAGAAGCGGATCCCAAAGACACGCCAGCAGAGCCAGACCCCGAAAAGACAGACCATTCTGTTCCTTCCCATACAGAAGAGAGCGATAACACCAGCATTTCAGAAATCGAAGGCGATCCCGTCCCGGAACCGTCCGCAGAGAAAATCCAAGACTGCACAGAACCTGACGATCCCGCGCCCGAAACAGCCGATCATCAGCCCCTGCTGCTGTGGCTGCTTTCCCTTCTCGGGAGCATGGGAGCGCTGATGGCGTTCCTGGGCAGAAGGAGAAAATCATAGAAATCCGGCTTTCAGGCACTATCGAGGTGTCCGGCAGACATCCGTCACTCAGGAATTTTCATAGCCCATGCAGCAGTGACAGCATAAATTAAAAGATGAGGCGTTGCGGTTCTTATGTATTCCTGTATTTTCAAAACACCTGAGAGGAGTTTTGAAATATCTGTTCCGAGATTATAAAATAATCGCGGTTCCTCAACGATTTTAAATGTGCACATTTTAATTGTGCATTCATAAGCATCTGAACATGCAAGAATAGCGGGAGATTAGCAGGATTTCCCGCTATTTTCATCCGATATAAAGCAATATATTCTGTATTATTAATATATGTCAATCGTTTTCTTTCAATACATGCATATCATCAAAGCAAATACAAAAGAAACCTGTCATTTCTGCACTAGTAAACAAGGAAAGTCGTCTACAGGAAGTAAAAACTCCCTTTCCGCGTTGAGAAATTTCGATTTTTCGACTTAACGGAAACAAAAAAATCCAAAGTGCCTTTTGTCACTATCCAGACTATCCATTAGATAGGACATTATACTCTTGGCATGGCAGAGTATCTGGACATGGACGAAGCATTACGATCCCTGCAAAAGGCATAAAAACACCTGATTTCAAAATATTCAGACGCTGAACTACAATAAGAACCCCACCCTTCCACGACGCTGAAGCGTCGGGTGGGTGCCCGGGAACCTTGTTGTCGTCTAACGGGCAGACAATAAAAAACAGTGCCGGAACACGTTGATTTTCCAACGTTTCTGACACTGTTATTCTAATGTGCCTAGCCGGATTTGAACCGGCGACCTTCACATTCGGAGTGTGCTACTCTATCCAGCTGAGCTATAGGCACGCATCTCTATGCGACTAATCCAGTATACCATTATTTCGATGACGGTGCAATCGTTATCTGCCAGATCTGGTCTGATGCAACTCTTATTAACCAATTATGTCATCTTCCCTTGCTTGTGACTGCTATTTTCCTCTGTTATATTGATAAACAAGAGGAGGATGATCGATATGGCCATAATGATTAGTTCCAACCTTCGCATAAATAATCACCAGAGGACTTTAAGAAAACAGTTATTTTTTCACTTAAATATCCATGGTTCTATAACTTACCTGAGTTTAAACATCGAACTTCCAGACACTGAAGGGAACAGAGTAACAGAAAACGGCCGCAATTTTATAGATTCCGGCCGTTTTCTTCCGAACTTAGGGCAACACCTCCCCGGCAGCACCCCCTGTCTTCTCGACAGAAGATATCCTGCTCCCGGTTACGCAATAATACAACTCTAGACAGCCGTTTATTTCACCAGCGGTTCATAATAGTTCTCCATAAACTCTTCTTCTGAGATCCCCTCCAACGACTGAATCAGCGACTGGTCCACTTCACACGGCAGCAATCTGCCGCACCCCCTGCCGACACCGTTTATTCACAGGATCTTCTCCCTGTAAAGCTATACTGAAAATAGTGATCCGAACCTGCTCTTTTACAATGCCCAGACATGGCTTTTGAATGTCTGGAAATTCCTGCTGAGATTCATAATTTCAATTGCGCACGTGTGAATTGTATGAATGAACAAATTATTAAAACGCTGTAAAAGTAAAGAAATCTAAAGATAGATGTAAATGATTGAAATAGCCGTTTCGATGGTATATACTGTCATGCACTGAGCAAAGAAAGGTAAAGGGAAATGAGTGAACAAGGAAATCAACCATCAGTCAAAGCAGAACGCAGCAAGAAGCCAAATGTCCGTTATAACTCAAAACGGATGACGATCATCGCTGTAATTGTCATCGCCGTTCTGATTATTCTGGGCATCTGGGTTCATCATGCAGTAAGTCCGTCGGTCTTCCCTGCCGGAAGCACCATCAACGGAATCAGTGTTGATAATCTTACTGCCAAGCAGGCAGAAAAGAAAGTGGTCAGCAAGTGGCAGGGTAAATCTCTGAAGGTCATGTATCAGGGCCAGCAGGTTGCCGTTTTCAATCACTCGGAATACACGTATAATATTTCCAAGGAAGTCGAAAATGCCCTGCATCCGGGATTCTCCAAGGGAATTTCACGTGCGTTTGATAAGAACAAGCGCCATGTAAAGATCGCTATGAAGCCGGACATGAGCAACAGCAGTTTTGAGCAGACGTTCAATAACATGAGCATTGTCAAGAACGATCAGTACACAACCAAGACGAAGAATGCCTATGTCAGCATGAAGAACCGCAAGTTCAAAATCGTCAAGGAAGTTTACGGTGACAATCTGGATAAAACAAAACTGAAGAATGCGATTGCAAAGGCAGTTGCAGACGGAAAATCCACCTTTACATATAAGAAGAAGGATTATTACTCTAAGCCGAAGTACACCAGCAAGAGTAAGCATGTCCTTAACCGCCAGGCCTTCTGCAAGAAACATCTGGGCGTAAAGATTACCTATAAGGGTCTGAACAACAGCTACACGCTTACTCCAAAGGAACTCGAGAGTATGCTGAAGTTCAGCGGAGACAATAAGACCGTCAGGACTTCCGCAGTAAAGAGTTTTGTTGATAAGACGCTTTCTTCCAAGCTGAGCACAGTTGGCTCAACCAGAAAGCTGAAGTCTGCAGGCGGCGGCACTTATACTGTTGCCGGAGGAAATTACGGCTATAACATCAGTAAGTCCAAGATGGAAAAGCTTGTTGCTTCTGACCTGAAGAATGATAAGAATGTTACACATGACGCGGTTTATTCGAAGAACGTTTCTTCCAAGATTAAGAACAGCGGCAATGACATCGGTAATTCCTATGTAGAGGTAAATATCTCTACACAGACAGTTTACTGTGTCATTAAGGGAAAGAAAGTCCTCTCGACACCTGTCGTAACGGGAAATGTTGCTGAGAACCACGCAACCCCTTATGGTGTATTCGTCCTGAACTATGAGGCTACGAACGTCAATCTGAAGGGCCAGAACGCCGACGGATCAGACTACAGTTCTCATGTAAGCTACTGGATGCCGTTCAACGGCGGAATCGGACTGCATGACGCGACATGGAGATCCTCTTTCGGCGGAGGCATCTATCAGACGAATGGAAGTCACGGATGTGTCAACATGCCGTCAGGTGCAGCAGCACAGCTGTATTCTTACGTTCATGCAGGAATGCCGGTCATCGTTCACGCATAGTCAGTAAGACAAAAGAAAACAAAGCAAGGCGTCTCCTTGCTGACCGCCCCGCGCCGGGAATTTACCCGGGCGGGGCGCTTTGTTTTTTGTCCCTTGAAACGGTTGACAATCCCTCTGTTCGTGGTATATTAATATATGTTAATAGCACTCATTCATATCGAGTGCTAACACATGAACATGATGTGGCCCTGCAGCCATACCAGATAAATGTATAGATCCCGGGCAGGCATCCCCCTGCTCCGGGCATGAGGAGGAATAGGAATGGCAAAAAAGGAATTCAAGGCAGAATCTAAGAAACTGCTGGATATGATGATCAATTCCATTTACACACATAAGGAAATTTTCTTAAGAGAGCTGATCAGTAACGCCAGCGATGCTCTGGACAAGCTCTATTACAAGAGTCTGCAGTCCGGTGACACGGGTATTCAGAGATCGGATTTCAAGATTCATCTGACCGCGGATAAGGATGCCCGGACGCTGACCATCAGTGATAACGGTATCGGAATGACCGCTGAGGAGATGGAATCCAATCTGGGCACAATTGCGCAGAGCGGAAGTCTTGCATTCAAGCAGGAAATGCAGAAGAAGAATGGAGAGAACAGCGAGGATAGCGCTTCCAATGATACGGATATCATCGGTCAGTTCGGTGTCGGTTTCTATTCCGCATTCATGGTTGCTGATCATGTAACGGTTACGAGCCGCGCTTACGGTTCTGACCAGGCAAACATCTGGGAATCTTCCGGCACAGACGGATATACCATCGAGCCTGCTGAGAAGGATGAAGTCGGAACAGACATCGTTCTGCACCTGAAAGAGGATGAGAAAGATACAGAGAACGGTGAGAATTACTCCAGATTCCTGGATCAGTACGAACTCAGCCGTCTGGTCAAAAAGTACTCCGATTACATCCACTATCCGATTCAGATGATGGTCAGCAAGACCCGTCCGAAGAAGGATGAAAGCGCGGAAGCAGAAAATACAGACGCAAAGGAAGACGAAAACAAGGAGAAGAAGCCGCCTGAAATGGAGACCTATCAGGAACTGGAAACCCTCAACTCCATGGAACCGATCTGGAAGCGCCCGAAGAGCAAGGTAAAACCGGAAGAATACAACGACTACTATAAGACCAAGTTCGGCGATTATCAGAATCCGGCCCGCGTAATCAGAACGCAGGTTGAGGGTGTGTCCAGTTACACCGCTCTGCTGTTCATTCCTTCCCATACGCCGTTTAACTACTATACAACCGACTTTGAGAAGGGCCTGCAGCTCTACTCTTCCGGCGTCATGATCATGGAGAAGTGTAAAGATCTGCTCCCTGACTACTTTAACTTTGTCGAAGGACTGGTCGACTCTGAAGATCTGTCTCTGAACATCTCCCGTGAGACGCTGCAGCAGAACCGTCAGGTCAAGAATATCGCCAAGACACTGGAAAAGAAGATCAAGAATGAACTGCTGAACTTCCTGAAGGAAGACCGTGAAGGATATGAAAAGTTCTTCCACGAGTTCGGCCGTCAGCTGAAATACGGCATTTACATGGACTACGGCATGCATAAGGATGTTCTGTCCGATCTGGTCCTGTTCTATTCCAGCACGGAGAAGAAACTGGTCACCCTGGATGAATACATCGCAAAGATGGGTGAAGATCAGAAGTACATCTACTACGCACCGGGCGAAACCATTGATAAGATTGACATGCTGCCGCAGGTCAAGGCTGCAAAGGCCAAGGGCCTTGAAGTCCTGTATCTGACCGAAGAAATCGATGAATTCGTTGTCCGCATGATGGGAAGCTATAAGGATAAGGCATTCCGCTCCATTTCCGAGGAAGATTTCAGTGAGAACGAGTCTGAGGATGAGAAGAAGAAGCTGGAGGAGCTCAATAAGGAACATGAGGATCTGCTGAAGTTCATGAAGGATACCCTGGGCGATCAGGTTACGGAAATCAAGCTGTCCGGACGCCTCGGCGACGCGCCGGTATCCCTGTCCAGCAAGGGCGGCATCTCCTTTGAGATGGAGAAGACGCTGAATAAGATGCCGATGAATCAGGGCGTCAAGGCAGAGCGTGTTCTGGAACTGAACCCAGACCACGACGTCATGAAGAAACTGGCGGATACCTTCGCTGCCGGCGATAAGGACATGACCGCGGTTTACACCCGCCTGCTGTACAATCAGGCCGTTCTGCTGAGCGGACTGACCATCGACAATCCGGCAGCAGTCGGTGATGATGTCACCAGACTGATTCTGGGCAAATAATTAACTTTTCAAGATCATAACCCGCATATCCCCCTTGCGGGAAAATGATAAAAACAACAAGACGTCTGTTCTGCATACTCCCAAATGCAGCGCAGGCGTCTTTTTCTGTGGCCGCGATTCTCACTGTCCCGGCCAGATCTTCGGCTGCCGGCAATACGGAGAAAACTTCCCCTGTGAGCCGCGCCCGCAGTCTCACAGGGGAAGTTTCCAGCTTCTGTTATTCTTTTTCATTGACCGGAAGTACCGGTAATCTATCTGCTTCAGCCGTTTCTGACTAGAGATAGTAGATCATATCTCTTGTAATGTCATCCAGTGTATTGGCACCGCACATCATCATGGTATCAGCCAGTTCATTTCCGATCTTCTCAGTGTAGAACTTCACGCCTTCCGCGCCGCCGCCGTATACTGCTGTAACATACGGTCTTGCAATCAGAACGGCGTCTGCGCCCATAGCCAGAGCCTTGAATACATCTGCACCGGTGCGGATTCCGCCGTCAACGAAGATCTTCATCTGTCCGCTGACCGCATCTGCGATTTCTTCCAGAACCTCGGCAGTCGGAACCGTATCATCCTGAACGCGTCCGCCGTGATTGGAAACAACGATTCCGGATGCGCCGGCAGCCAGAGCCTTCATGGCTGCATTCGGCGTCATGACACCCTTTACGATGAACGGAACGCCGGCTTCTTCTACGATCTCATGAAGCTCTTCCACGCTCTTTCTTCCTGCAGGCGGCTCCAGACCCTTAAGGAAAGGAAGTCCGGCAGCGTCAATGTCCATGGCGCAGGCAAATGCTCCACTCTCCTTGACGAGGGCCATTTTTTCCTTTACAACCGGCATGTTCCACGGCTTAACCGTCGGAACGCCCAGACCATTCTGAGCCTTGATCGCCCTGGTTGCGGCCTTCATAACGTTTGCATCCGTACCGTCGCCGGTGAATGCGGCTATTCCTTCTTCTGCACAGGCAGAAACCAGAACATCGTTATAGGAAACATCATTATACTTTGTGCCGTAATGCAGGTTGACCGCACCAACCGGACCGGCGAAAATCGGGAACTTGAACTTCTTTCCAAACAGTTCCAGACTTGTGTCGATATCCGCATTCGGGCAGAGTGTGTCCATATTTACCTTGATATTTCTCCATGCGTCAAAGTTTCCGATCGCCGTCAGTCCCAGTCCCTTGGCTCCAGGCCCCGGAACCTTATTCCTGCAGGCCTTTCCGTCACATACCGGACATGCCTTGCACTTATCTCCAATACTTTCTCTCGCACTCGCGAGCAGCTCATCGTAAGTCATTTTTCATACTCCTCTCTGATCATTTTAATATTTTAATACCTCTTCAGGCATACGGACAAAATTCAAACGCGCAAGGAAAGATCTCTGACGGAAACAGACCTGCCGTTCCGTCAGACAGCCGCTTCTGCACGTTCTGACGGATGCTATTCCGCTTCCTTCTTTTCTTTATCTTCTGCTTTCTGTATTCTGCGCTGCTCCAGAATCTTTTTCAGTTCTTCCGGACTGAAGCTGTATTTAGAGTGGCAGAAATAGCATTCCATCTCAACTGGCTTGTTCTCTTCGATCAGTTCCTGGATATCTTTCGTGGAAATGGCCGCAAGGGAGCGGAGAACCCGGTCTCTGCTGCAGTTACAGTGATACTGTACCGGCATGCTTCCGTTGAACTCAAGATTCTGGTCTGAAAGCAGGGCCTCAAGCATTTCTTCCGGCGTCATCCCCTGCTCCATCAGTTTTGTGACGGAGTGGATTTCCGCCAGACGTTTCTCCAGTTTTGAAATACTTTCTTCCGGGCAGTCCGGCATCAGCTGGATAATAAAGCCTCCGGCTTCCTTCACACTGCAGTCTGTGTCGATCATGACGCCCAGGCCGACTGCGGACGGGGTCTGCTGAGAAATGGTAAAATAGTAAGCCAGGTCATCGCCGATTTCTCCCGTCTGCAATGCACACTGTCCTGTATAAGGCTCTTTCAGTCCCAGATCCATGATAACGCTGAGGACTCCGCTTCCGACCGCCGTTCCGACATCAAGCTTTCCGGCTTTTTCATCTTTCAGCGGAATCTCAATCTGCGGATTATTGATGAAGCCCTTCACATTTCCATGATTGTCCGATGTAACGGTCAGCCCTTTTATCGGACCGTCTGAACGAATCTGCAGGGTCTCAATGTCTTTATCCCCCTTCATCATACTTCCCATCATTGCGCCTGCCGTCAGAAGGCGTCCCAGCGCCGCTGTGCAGACCGGTGAAGTCTGATGAATCTCACGCGCTTTCTGCACCAGATTGGTTGACCGTACCGCAAAGGCACGGATATGCAGGTCTGCTGCTGCAGCGCGCACTAAATAATCTTCCATATCGTATTCCTCTTTTCAGTAGTTCCCTTTTCTGTATTTTGTTTCTGTATTTCCGTTTCCAGTCTTCCGCTTTCGTCTGTCCTCTTGCCCATTCAGGCTTTGTCGGCATCCGACAGCGGCAGGTCATCCTTCTCTTCACGTCCCTTTCCGCAGGCTTCCGATTTATCAGAAAACATCTTCCTCAAACATCCCGGATCCTGAATGATTTTCTTCATGATAAGAAGCAGCAGAATGCTGATCGTGGAAACGAGATCCTGTACCGGCGTTGTATCGGTAACGATCATATGGCGGGCAACCAGGAAAATCAATGTCTCCAGGACATTATCCGCGTCCGGGCGGCAGAGCATTTTCAAAAACTCAATTCCGATGACAACCGTAAACATATTTTCTATGAAATGATTGAAATCTGAGCTGAGTGAATTCCCCTTCCAGAACTGCTGAAGAACAGGGACCATCTTAATAAATGCAAATATCACCGCTATGCACATGAAGGCCGCAGCGACGATTTCCAGCAGCTCGCCGGCTTTCTGCAGAAAGGTAAGCACTTTCGGCTGCTCTTCCTTATTGTTTTCCTTATTGTGTTTTCCGAAATCGTTCGTATTCAATCTGTTTCAACCTCCTGAAGTTCCCGCAGATCTGCGGACATTTCTGAAAATACGACAGCCTTTTATCATGGTCCACTGAGTCACCGCTCAGACCTTTACTATTTTAACAGAATTCCTTATGTTTTTCAAAAATCTGCCCGTATTCCTTTGTCAATAATCAAGAATTGTGATAGATTATATACGTCTATATACCAAAACTGCACGGGGGCTGCTTGCGGCCCTTTCTTTTTATTCAACTCAGGCTGAGGAGGATAGAGAATATGAACAAGAAAATAAAAATGATTCTGACCGGGGTATGTGCGGCTGCAATGGTTGTATCGATGACTGGCTGCCGTTACGTGTCTCACGGGCTGAAATTCGGTACTGCACATACAGGCGGTGTCTATCAGGAATTCGGCGCTCATTTCGGCAATATCCTGAATCACAATGATTCAGCACTGCAGGTCAAGACGAAAATCACAGCCGGATCAGCGGCGAATCTCCGTCTGCTGAATAGAGACTACATCCAGCTTGCCCTGGCGCAGAACGACATGGCCACAGCGGCGTATTACGGCAAAGGAAAATACAAGGGTGATAAGCCGATGCAGAATTTCCGCGCCATTGCGGGGCTGTACACGGAGCAGTGCCAGATCGTAGTCAGAAAAGATTCTAAGATCCGGACAATTGATGATCTTGAAGGAAAGACCATCAATACAGAGGAAAAGGAATCCGGTTCAAACCAGAACGCGAAGGAAATTCTTTCCGCCTACGGCCTTTCTTCAAAAACGGTCCATGTAAAGCACTGGAAGTACAGCAAGGCCATGCAGGCACTGAAGGATAAGAAAGTTGATGCGGTATTTATTACAGCTGGCGCAAAAACAGATGCTATTGCTGATTTAAATAAGACTACGCCGATCCGCCTGCTGTCCATTGACGCAAAGCATCAGAAGCGTATTCTCAAGGCAAATCCATATCTGGTCGAAAGCAGGGTGCCGGCCAATACTTACGATGGACAGACTGCCGCCATACAGACGGTCGGTGTCCGCTGCGTCTTCCTGGTCAAGAAGAATCTTCCAGAGGCAACGGTAAAAGAGATTACGGAGTTATTATTCAAATATAAAACTCATATGCAGGGAAAAGTCAGCGCCAATCTCGATTACACTCCGAAAAAGGCAGTCGAGAGCATCACGATTCCTTTCCATAAAGGTGCTGCCGACTACTATAAGAGTAAGGGAATTACCGTTAAAACAAAATAATCTGGAGGCCTCATGCACACAATAAAATTCGATATGTATCAAACCCTGGCTCTGGCGGTGACCGCCCTGCTTCTCGGTGCCTGGCTGCGGAAGAAAATCACTTTCCTGACGCGTTTCTGCATCCCGGCTCCGGTAGTCGGAGGCCTGGTCTTTGCCATTGTCACCTGCATTCTCCACAGCTGCGGCATCGTCGATGTCACATTCGACGACACGCTGCGTGAAGTCTGTATGGTATTCTTCTTTACCTCCGTCGGTTTCCAGGCCAACATGAAGGTCCTGAAAAGCGGCGGAAAAGATCTGGCTGTTTTTCTGGTTCTGGTCATCATTCTCATTACGAGCCAGAATCTGATTGCCGTCGGGCTTTCCAAACCGCTCCATGTCAGCGCCCTCATCGGCATGTGTACCGGTTCCATCCCAATGGTCGGCGGTCACGGCACGGCCGGCGCCTTCGGCCCGGTTCTGGAAGATTTCGGTGTCAAAGGTGCAACCACCATTGCTACCGCTGCCGCGACTTATGGACTGATCATGGGAAGTCTGATCGGAGGCCCGATCGGCAACCATCTGATCAAAAAACACGATCTCCTGAAAACCGTTCATGAGGAAGATGACAGTGTTCTCGTAGAAGACGAGCAGAAGCATGAACGTGAGGTCAGCATGTATCCGACTGCAGTATTCCAGCTCATCATTGCAATCGGAATAGGCACGATCTTCTCCTATGTGCTGTCAAAAACGGGACTGACCTTCCCTGTCTATATCGGCGCGATGATCGCTGCAGCACTGATCCGGAACATCGGCGAATACACGGGAAAAATCAAAGTCTGTATGGGTGAAATCAATGATCTCGGTGGTATTGCGCTTTCCCTCTTCCTGGGAATTGCGATGATTACCCTGCAGATCTGGCAGCTCGCTGCTCTGGCTCTTCCTCTGGTCGTCCTGCTGCTGGCCCAGACTCTGTTTATGATCTTCTACGCAGACATCGTCACCTTCCGTGTACTCGGAAAAGACTACGATGCGGCAGTCATCGTATCCGGACTCTGCGGTTTCGGCATGGGAGCAACACCGAACGCAATGGCCAATATGCAGGCACTCTGCGATAAGTACGTCATGTCCGTCAAGGCCTTCCTGATCATTCCAATCGTCGGAAGCCTCTTTGCTGACTTTATCAACAGCCTGATTATCACAGCCTTTATCAATATTATTTAATCGCTGTGCTGATATGCACGAACAGCATTATTGATTACCGAAAACAAAAAAGGGGGGCCGCTGCCAAAACTGTTTGCACAGCTTTGGCAGCGGCCTTTTGGGGTTTCAAAAGAACCTGAAATATTCTCATGAGAATTCTCAGGATCGTGGTATTTCTTTTTCAGCGGGCTGACTGCTCAACCCATGGGAACTAATGTACCGGATGCACTTCCGGAATAGCAACATCATCGTAAACGACATGACACTGTCTGCAGACCGGGGAAGTCACATCTACACCCTGACCTGTTCTCAGTGCAGGCATTCTTCTGTTGCTCCGGCAGTGAATTTCCGGAATCGCTGAACAGGAATTCATGTCCACTGTAAAGGTACTTTCCTCATTCAGTTTTACTGCAGCATGCTTCTCTGCATGTTTTCTTTCACGATATGCCCGAATAAAATTCAGCATTTTGGAGTCCTCCCCGCTTGTCATTCTCTCTGTGAATTCCGGCATTTTCCTGACAGATACCGGAATTCACATCGCGAAATTAAAATGTATTACAACGATACAATTGCAAATTCGATATGTTCAACACTTGTCTTCTTCCAACACCTATATTATATTACATTTCTTCCTTGCGTTGTTTGATAATAAATCACGTGTTCGTTGCGCATTTCGCAAACAAGTACACTGCTCCACACTGCAAAAAAATCCGGATTGGAGCTGCTGATATCCCGGGGAGAACACGTTTTCGCTTCTGCTCCCTGCCCGGAAGTTTTTGTCCAGGCGGAGAAGTCAGCGTTAGTCCGTCCGCAGCATCAGCATTGCTGCGTTATTCCCCCTCTGGCTGCCCATTATGCGGTGAGAAAACAAAAGCTCTGGATTGCATCTGGTGCAGATGTCTGTCACATAGATATGATCGGCAAGAACCCCTGCATGCTCCATAATGAGCTTGTTCAGCATATGCAGGTCAAGGCGGAATTTATCTTCCGGATACACATCCAGAACCTCATCAGCAAAATCCGGCAGCTGGCGGCGTACCTCATCCGCAACGTCCTGGCCGATTTCATAGCAGCTTCTGCAGATCGACGGACCGACAGCCGCGAGCACATCTTTCGGATCAGTTCCATACTCTTCTTCCATAAGCTGAAGCGTCTTCTGCGCCATTCCGGCAACAGTCCCCCTCCAGCCCGCATGGCTCAGGCCAATGGCCTTATGCACAGGATCGACAAAATACAGGGTTGTGCAGTCTGAACCGAACGCGGTAAGTACCAGTCCCGGTACGTTGGTAATGAGGCCGTCTACGCTTTCCCAGACGCGTGGACGCACGGTTCCCCTTCCGGCATCTTTCTCCGTCACAACCTGAACATTGGTCGTATGCTGCTGCTCCGTGTAGACCATCTTCGAAGGTTTAGATCCCATCGCCTCTGCAGCCAGTTTCACATTGCGGTCAACATCCCAGGGATCGTCACACTGGTCATAACTGATGTTCATGGATGCACAGCAGCCTCTGCTGAATCCACCGATCCGGGTTGTAAATCCGGTTCTGACCATACCTCCCGCTTCCAGCTCCGGAAAGTACAGCAGCGGCAGCCTTCTCCCGTTTTCCAGCTGCAGCTGTCTGAGCAAAGGAGAATGTATTTTCCTGTCACTCCATCGTGGAATCGCTTTAAAATCCTCAATTTTCAGTTCCTTATTCATTCTGTCCTCCTCATCTTTTCTCTTCCAACATCATAACAGAGAACAGACAAAAACAACAAGCGCTCCGGTATAAATACCGGAGCGCTTGTCAGCTATCACGGTGGTTTCACACCGCACTATATAAGTTCTGAGGATTGTTTCTGACTGGATTAGTCACACAGCTCCCACAGTGATGCCATAGCCGGACCACCGCCTACGCACAGGGATGCGCAGCCGATCTTCCAATCTGGATGACGCTTCATCTCATACAGCATTGTAACGATGATTCTGATTCCGGAGCAGCCTACCGGATGTCCCAGAGCGATTCCGGAACCATTCAGGTTGCAGCGATCAGCAGGAACGTCCATGCCGAACTCATCCTTCAGGATCTTCTTAGCGCCGAGGAACTGAGCAGCGAATGCCTCGTTAATCTCGAAGTAATCAACATCCTTGAAGTCAACTCCAGCACCCTTCAGGCATCTTGGAATTGCATAAGCAGGTCCGATTCCCATGTATTCAGGAGCAACACCAGCGTAGCAGATGTTCAGCATCTTAGCCATCGGCTTGATTCCCAGCTCTTTAGCCTTATCAGCGGACATAACGATCAGAGCAGCAGCACCGTCGTTGATACCGGATGCGTTCGGAGCAGTTGTTACACCGTCTTTTGTGAATACAGGCTTAAACTTGCTGATTGTTTCATAGTTGCAGTCTGGGATGAAGTGCTCATCCTTATCGAGAACGAGCTCGATCTCCTTACCATGTTTTCTCTTCTTCTGGATAACAGGAACGATCTCGTCCTTGAACTTTCCTTCTTCTGTAGCCTTGGCAGCTCTTGTATGGCTCTGTACAGCCAGCTTATCGCACTCTTCACGAGTGATTCCATACTTCTTTGCTACGTTATCTGCAGTAACACCCATGTGGCCGTTGCTCAGGGAGTCATACAGTCCATCATGCAGCATAGAATCATACAGCTCTGCTCCACCTTCATTAGGAATGGAACCCATTCTGTATCCCATACGAGCCTTTGGCAGTACGAACGGTGCCATGGTCATGTTCTCAACACCAAGTGCCAGGCCGATCTCTGTCTTTCCAAGCTGAATATCGTTGCATGCGATTTCCAGTGCTCTCATAGCGGATGCGCAGTTCTGGTTAACTGTGCATGCATCACTGTCTTCTCTCATGCCGATTCTCATACCAACCTGACGAGCTGGCAGGGATCCCTGCATTGCTGTAAAGCACTCACCCATAACGATCTCATCAACATCTTCTGGCTTAATGCCGGCACGCTTGATTGCTTCGCTTCCAGCTGTCATAGCAAGTGTTCTTGCAGATGTGTTCTTGAATTCTCCGAGGAATTTACCAATACCTGTACGGCAAGCGCTTACGATTACAACATCCTTAGTTTCCATAGTTACCTCCTTCGGGGGCCACGTCCGGCCCCCAACGCGGTTAATTTCTAAATAAACGGGCAATCTTTCCGATTGCGGATAAACTTATTATTTTGCGTTTTCACGCCATATCTTCGAAAATTTCTTACGAAGATCTTCAATTACTTCTTAGCCTTCTCTGCCTTGATTGCTTCTGTCAGCAGCGGAGTAACCTTGAACAGGTCTCCGGTGATTCCATAGTCAGCAACCTCAAAGATCGGTGCATCCGGGTTCTTGTTTACTGCGATGATGCACTCAGAATCAGACATTCCTGCCTTATGCTGAATGGATCCGGAAATTCCCAGTGCTACATAGATCTTTGGATGTACAGTCTTACCTGTCTGTCCTACCTGATGATCTGCGGAAAGCCATCCGGAGTCAATTGCTACACGGGATCCGCCGACAACTCCGCCGAGTACGTCAGCCAGTTCCTGAGCAAGCTTGATTCCTGTATCAACGTCTTTACTGATACCTCTTCCAACGGATACGATGTAGTCAGCACCAACCAGGTCAACCAGCTTCTTTGCAGCCTTTACAACTTCCTTTACATCTTCATGGATGTCAGAAGCGGAAAGCTCAAACTTAACTGGTGTAACCTTGACTGCATCAGCCTTTGCCTGATCAAACGGAGCCTTGGCAAGTACACCAGGACGAACCGTTGCCATTGCAGGACGGAAACGCGGGCAGATAATGGATGCCATCAGATGTCCACCGAATGCCGGACGAGTCATCTTCAGGTCTCTTGTTGTATCATGGTCTTCGCCAAGAACCTTTACGGTATGCTTGGCAATCAGATCAAGTCTGTTCTCCGGCAGAGTGGAGTTCGCTTTCAGGAAATCCAGGTACAGCGGCATATCTACATCCAGGTGTGTACAGTCAGCGCACAGTCCAGTGTGGAGACGAGCTGCGCAGCGAGGACCCAGGTCACGGCCGATGTTTGTAGCTCCGAAGAGCAGTACTTCCGGCTTCAGATCTTCTACTGTGTCGCAGATAACCTTGGTATATCCGTCTGTTGTATAAACTTCCAGAAGCGGATCATCAGCTACCAGAACTTCATCAGCACCATAGCCGCCGAGTTCCTTAGCGATTCCATCAACATTATGTCCAAGCAGAAGTCCGCAGAGTTTTACTCCCAGCTCATCTGCCAGCTTACGTCCTTCGGAAATAAGCTCAAAATCAGTCGGCATTAATTTGCCTTCACGCTGCTCGCAGAAGACCCAAACGTTCTTATAAGCAGCTGTATTTGTATTACTGTAAGTAGGCATAGCTCTTATAATCTCCTTTCATCAGATGATGTGCTTCTCTGCCAGGATACCAGCAAGTTTCTGGCAAGTTTCTGCACCGTTTCCTTCCAGCATTGTTCCAGCGCCCTTCTGCGGCGGAGTGAATGATGTCAGGATGTTTGTAGGAGATCCCTTCAGACCAATCGTAGTAGGATCGATCAGAGGTTCATCTTTCAGTGCTTCGTTATCGAGCACAGTCAGCGGCATGGAATAGGAATCCATGATTCTGCCAACGGACATGTATCTAGGCTCGTTCAGTTCCTTGATGCAGGTGAGCAGGCAAGGTGTCTCGACTTCGATCGTCATATAGCCATCTTCCAGCATACGCTTGCATGTGATCTTGTTGCCCTTTTCGTGAATGTCACCAACGTAAGTAACCTGAGGCAGGTTCAGCTTTTCAGCGATCTGTGGTCCAACCTGAGCGGTATCACCATCGATAGCCTGACGTCCGCACATAACTACATCGTCATCCTCGATACCGATCTTATGCAGTGCAGCTGCGATGATCTGAGATGTTGCATATGTATCGGATCCTCCGAATGCACGGTCGGAAAGCAGATATGCTTCATCAGCACCCATAGCTTCCAGCTCTCTCAGCATTCCTTCTGCCGGCGGTGGTCCCATCGTTACGACTACGACCTTGCATCCGGTCTCGTCTTTTAACTGAAGGGCAGCCTCAACTGCGTTCAGGTCATCAGGATTAATGATTGTTTCCATGGACGCACGGTCCAGGGTTCCATCCGGGTTCACTGCTACTACACCAGATGTATCAGGAACCTGCTTGACACAAACAAGAATTTTCATATTTAAAACCATCCTTATCAATTCTTATATGATAATGTTTTCTTTCTTCGCTTGGAATGTTAATTCGTCGCGGAATTTCGGATCAGCGATCGCAATCAGAGCCTTGGTTCTCTCACCGAGAGTCTTTCCTCTGAGTCTTGCGATTCCGTACTCGGTAACGATGCAGTCTACATCGTTCTTACTGGTCGATACCTGCGCTCCAGGAGTGAGCGTCGGGACGATTCTGCTGATTTTACCGTGTGCAGCCGTGGATGGAAATGCGATATAGCTTCTTCCTCCTTCAGACTTTACAGCACCGCGGACAAAGTCAGCCTGTCCTCCCGTTCCGGAGATATGCTTGGTACCGAGTGACTCTGCACAGACCTGCCCGAAAAAGTCAACCTGTACAGCTGCATTGATCGAAATAAAGTTCGGATGCTGTGCAATGACTCTTGGGTCATTCACATAATTAACCGGAAGCATTTCAAATGCAGGATTATCATCAATATAATCATACATTTCCCGGGATCCGAACGCGAATGTCGCAACGGTATGACCTCTGTGAATCGGTTTCATCGAATTGTCTACCGCCCCGCATTTAATCAGATCAACCATACTGTTGGTGAACATCTCGGTATGAATTCCCAGATGAAGATGATTCTTCAGTCCCTCTGCTACCGCATCAGGAATGGATCCGATTCCGAGCTGAAGTGTGGCTCCGTCCGGAATCTCCGGAGCGATGAACTCCGCGATCTTTCTGCTGATCTCATCAACTTTTCCAGGCTGGACAACCGGAAGATCTTCATCGTCTTCCCACAGTCCGTCAACCTGAGAAATATGCAGCTGTGTAGAAGACAGGCTTCTCGGCATTTTCGGATTTACCTGCAGGAAAACTTTCTTTGCAGACTTCAGGATTCCATCTGTAATGGAATGATCACATCCGGTACTGAAATATCCGTGCTTATCCATCGGGGATACAACTCCGACATAAACATCCGGCTGAACGATGTCCCCCATGATTTCAGGAATATCACGATAATATCCCGGCATGATGTCCATCATTCCTGCGTTTACTGCCTTGCGGCCGAATACGCCTCCAAACCAGTCGACTCCTCTGTAATTCTCTGCAACTTCAGGATCAGTCATAAAAGAAGCTGTCTTGGTATCCAGCAGAGAATGCTGAGTCATGTTTTTCAATTCGCCTTTGCGGACACGATCCGCTACGGCTTCATAGAACCTGTACGGCTGTGCAACTGCAATATCAGCTGCAATCTGCATACCGCTTTCCAGCTGTTCCGCTGCCTCCTGCGGCGTTATCCGTTTTTCAGCATACATTTTCTGGAAATCACTCATAACTACGACTATTTCACTCCCATAGCACGAGAAACAACGATCTTCTGAACTTCAGATGTTCCTTCATAGATCTCAGTGATCTTCGCATCACGCATCATACGCTCGATCGGGAAGTCACGGATATATCCATATCCTCCGAACAGCTGCAGGCAGCGGCGGGTTACATCAGAAGCGTTTCTGCCGCAGTACATCTTAGCCATTGCGGAATAGTATCCTGTCTTCGGATCTCCGTTCTGCTTAGCACATGCTGCACGGTATACCAGCCATTTTCCGGCATCTGTCTTTGCCTGCATGTCTGCAAGTTCGAACTGTGTGTTCTGGAATTGGCTGATTCTTCTTCCGAACTGCTTACGTTCCTTAACGTACTTGATGGTCTCGTCAATTGCTCCTTCAGCAACACCAAGTGCCTGAGCAGCGACACCAACACGAGCTCCGTCCAGCGTGTTCATTGCAACCTTGAAGCCCTTGCCTTCTTTATACAGCAGATTCTCCTTAGGAACGATGCAGTCTTCAAAGATCAGGTCAGATGTTGCACTTCCGCGAATACCCATCTTCTTCTCGTGAGGGCCTACGGAGAATCCCGGCATACCCTTCTCAACGATGAATGTGGAAATTCCGTGGTTGCCCTTGGACTTGTCTGTCATTGCAACAACCATGAATGTATCAGCTTCAGATGCATTGGTGATGAAGCACTTTGTTCCGTTCAGTACGTAATGATCTCCGTTCAGAACTGCCTCTGTCTGCTGTGCAGCGGAGTCGGTTCCTGCTTCAGGCTCTGTCAGACCGAAAGCTCCGAGCTTTCTGCCGCTTGCCAGATCCGGAACGTACTTCTCAATCTGCTCTTTTGTACCAAAGTGCAGAATAGGATATGTACAAAGTGAGGTATGTGCAGCAACGATGGTGGAAGTAGTAACGCACTTTTTCGCGATTTCCTCAATTGCCATCGCGTAAGCAATCTGATCTGCGCCTGCTCCTCCGACTTCCTTCGGATAAGGAATACCCATCATGCCGATCTTCGCCAGCTTTGGAATTGTCTCAGATGGGAATCTCTCTTCCTCATCGATTTCCGCAGCAATCGGCTCAACCTCGTTTTCCGCGAATTCGCGGTATAACTTCTGGAGCATCTGATGCTCTTTACTCAGCTCAAAATCCATAGCTTTAATCTCCTTTAATCAACAATTATTTAGAATAGTCATAGAAGCCCTTACCGGTCTTAATGCCCAGCAGTCCTCCACGAACCATCTTCTTCAGCAGGAGGGACGGACGATACTTGGAGTCGCCTGTCTCAGTGTAGATTGTATTCATAACCGCAAGAACGATATCAATACCTACAAAGTCTGCCAGCTGAAGAGGTCCCATCGGATGATTTGCTCCGAGCTTCATGGCCTTATCAATATCATCTCTGGAAGCTACGCCCTGATACAGAACTTCTACTGCTTCATTGATCATAGGAACAAGAATACGGTTTACAACGAATCCAGGAGCTTCAGATACTTCTACAGGATCCTTGCCGATTTCCTTTGCAAGGTTGTAGATGAAATCGAATGTTTCCTGAGTTGTGTTTGCTCCGCGAATAACCTCAACCAGCTTCATTACCGGAACAGGATTGAAGAAATGCATTCCGATCACTGGATGCTTAAGTCCATTTCCCATTTCCGTAACAGACAGTGAAGATGTATTGGAAGCAAATACTGTTTCCGGCTTGCACATCTCATCAAGCTCACCCAGAAGAGCTTTCTTTGTGGCCATTTCTTCCTTAACGCACTCGATTACGAGATCAGCGTCTGCAGCTGCAGATTTCTCTTCAACGAGAATCTTGTCCAGAATTGCGTTCTTGTCTTCTTCCTTCATTTTGCCCTTGGCAACTTTCTTCTCGAGGGAAGCGCCCAGCTTGTCCTTATGACGCTGTGCAGAAGCAACACTGCTGGCATACATCAGTACGGTGTGACCGTGAGCAGCCATGACCTGTGCGATACCGGAACCCATTGTTCCAGCTCCAAAGATTGCTACCTTCATGATAATCCTCCTAAAAAACTTCCACAGAACTAATGATATACGTTTTATTCATTCGACGAGATATTCCAAACAAGGAACCCTGGCCCTCAGATCTCAGAATCTCTTAGCATCAATCAGAGCTGCTGGTCGAGGAAGCCGAGGTTTTCTGCTGATTCATTAAATCCGGTTCTGCAATCTCCCGATCAGATCTCCGGCGGTTCGCTTACAACCTTGCGGTCTCTCATCTCATCTCTTGGCCCTAGTATATCACATTGATATTCCTTTAACAAGTGCAAAATTTTAAAATCTGAAAATTTTCGCTTGCAAAACTTGCGCCTAATATATTTTCTAAAAAGTCTTCTATTCTAATTGCATTCTTCTACATTTTCATATATAGTATGTTATAGAAGATTTGTTAACATTGTAACAAACACGACACACGGAAAGGAGACTTTGAAGATGTACGAGAACATCACATATGAAGTTAAAGATGGCATCGGATATCTCACCATCAACCGTCCAAAGGCTTTGAACGCATTAAATACTGAAGTACTGAAGGAAATCCAGAAATGCCTGGATGAAGATATCGCACCGGATGACAGTATTAATGTTGTTATCGTAACCGGCGCAGGCCGCGCATTTGTAGCGGGTGCAGACATCGTGGAGATGAAGGACGCCACAACGAATGAAGGTCACGCTTACACAGAAAGAGGACATAAGGTCATGAACACCATCGACCATATGCCGAAGATCTTCATTGCTGCTGTAAACGGATTTGCTCTTGGCGGAGGCTGTGAGCTTTCCATGGCATGCGATATCCGTCTTGCTTCTGAAAAAGCAGTATTCGGACAGCCGGAAGTCGGCCTGGGAATCATCCCTGGATTCGGCGGAACACAGCGTCTGCCGCGTCTTGTAGGCAAGGGAATGGCAAAATACATCATTCTCTCCGCAACAAACATCCGCGCTGATGAGGCATACCGCATCGGATTGGTCCAGAAAGTTGTCGCTCCTGAAGAGCTTATGCCTGAAGCAGAAAAGCTTGCGAAGAAGATCAGTTCCAAGGCTCCTATCGCAGTCCGTCAGGCCAAAGCAGCAATCAACGCCGGTCTGGACACCGACCTGAATACAGGCAGCCGTTTTGAAATCGAAGCAATGACACAGTGCTTCGCTTCCGAGGATAAGACTGAAGGAATGACCGCTTTTGTTGAAAAGCGTGATCCGGAATTCAAGAATAAATAGACTTTCTCCTCTTTATTTCTCTATATGCCGGGCAGATTCTATCTGCCCGGCTTTTTCAATATCTGTTCAGCAGATACGATCGCATCAGATAATTTATATAATTCGTTCATATATTTGTATCTATTTACATACACGTTATGTATTCATTTCAAGACAACAGAATTAACACACACCCTTCACAATACCGACATAAATGGAATTTTTTTACTCATCATTAATATTATCTATACTTTAACAGTCAAATATATATTCATATATCTTTCAGCTAAGAAAAAACCGCCCTAAATTGTAAACTTCTGAAAACTATATTTTTACAAATATAATTATGTCTATACGCATTGTAAAAACTTTAACACACGCTTCTCGCTGTACTACGTTCTAGTATCGCGTACATGTACATATTTCAGCACATCATTTTTTCATCAATATATTTAGCGCTGTACACCCCTGCAGATGTATGCCGTACTTCAATATTTCCATAGCAGAAATGCGATAACTGTATATGAATATGACCGCATAACCATGTGTTTTATCTTTTTTACTGCCGGGCGGAAATTCATTTTCTTTATAATATCTCTTTCAGCTGTATCTTCTTTCCCGAACGTCTCCTGCTGCTTCCTGACCATCCATTCTTGTTGATGGCCGTATTTTGTCATATAATAGTAGCAACGCGCATTTTGTGTCCTGCTGGTCACCGCTTAAGCAGAAAGCACCGCATGGACATCTGACTGACCCAGGAAGGGCCGCCTGCCGCGTCCTGCCACATACATACATTCAAAAGGAGAGTTTTTATGCAGACTGGAAGTTTGATCACACAAATCATCATTATGTTTTTACTCATGGCGACAGGACTTCTGATCCATAAACTGAAAATGATGAGCGCTGAAACATCTAAACAGCTGGTGAACATCCTCTTTCTGGTCATCAGCCCGTGTCTGATCATCCATTCCTTCCAGAAACCATTTTCTGCAAACCGTCTCCACGGCCTCATGATCGCATTTTTCATGTCCATGCTGTTTTTCCTGATCTCCAGCATAGTATCCCATCTTTCCTTCCTGAAAGTGAAGGATCCTGCAATCCGCACAATCACGGAATTCGGCAGCATCTACCCGAATATGGGTTTTCTCGGCATCCCTCTTGCGCAGGCCGTTCTGGGAAGCGCCGGAGTCTTCTACGCCGCTCCGATGCTGGCTGCATCGAACATATTCACCTGGTCCGCCGGCGTCAACCTCTACCGCAGTCACGGACAGACCGGAAAGCGGAAATTTTCCACGGTTTTATTGAAAATCATGCTGAACCCGAACATCATCGCCATCATCGCGGGAATTCTCATTTTTCTCTTTTCTGTTTCTCTCCCAAGTCCGGTCACGCAGGCGATTTCCTATATTTCCGATGCCAACACGCCGCTTGCGATGTTCGTTGTCGGCGACAGCCTGGCGCAGTTTCACTGGAATCGGGAGGCCTTTAACATTCCTGTATTCGCTGCGCTGATTCTGAGAAATCTGGTCCTTCCTCTGGGCTGCGCGCTGCTCTACCCGCTCTTCGGCCTGCACGGAACCGCATTCTGGGCGACCGTCCTGCTTTCCGCCTGTCCGAGCGCCAGCATGTGCGTTCTCTTCGCCGTGCAGGAAGACATGGATCCAACCAGCGGCATCAGCCTCATGACCATTTCCACCGTCAGCTGTATCTTTACCATTCCCCTCGTATTTGCAGCTGCAGGTGCATTATAATCCAGCGGACAAAATGCAGACGGGCAAGAAGTCAGCTCCCCTGCGGCCGCATCGGCATGGTTTTACCTTGCCGGCTTATTTTTTTGTCCAAGTTAAAACAGGACCGCTGCATACGCCATTCTGCGCATGCGGCAGTCCTGTAACGAACTGAATCATTCAATTAATATCAGAGGATTCTAGCTGATATAGCCGCCCTTTTCAAGGATTTCTTTCGCCTTGTCCAGGTTGGCATCGGAGATGCGGATGACCGGACCTGTGCATCCCATTCCGCTCTCTGCGTAAATCTTATTCTTCCAAAGAAGCTGAACGGCGTCGTCCAAATCCATGATTTCAATGCCCTGTACCTGAGAAGTTACGATCTCCTTCGGCGGCATTTCAACCTTTTCTTCGGCAGCTTCCTTCGGCTGCTGCTTGTATTTCTCCAGGACTTCTTCAAATCCTGCCTTGCGGACAGCTTCGAATTCCTGTTTTGCGACGTCGAAGACATTTCCCTTAACGAGTTCGCCGGCAAAGGTCAGTGCGCCCTTGATCAGCGGAGCTCCGGACGCTCTGGAAATAATCATGACGAGCTGGTCATAGCCCTCGCCGATTCCCGGGCCATATCCATAACCCATTGCCTCATAGCTGCCGCCGGTCGTGTAGGAGGACAGCATCTTGATCAGAATATTTCCGGTCAGTGAATCCGTGACCATAATGTCCGGTGTTCCTCTGAGCACGTCATTTCCTCTCATGACACAGCCGCCGTCCGCTCTGGAAGACTCGGCAAATGTGATGTGATAACCGTTTGCATCGAGTTCTTTCAGTGCCATCTCGGTCTGTCTTGCGCCGTCCACGTTCAGAATACCGACGGTCGGATCCTCACATCCGCAGGCCTTGGCGGTGATGATGCCGTAAATCGCATTGCGGATCATTCCCTGCACACGGTCTGTGCTGGAAGTTCCTGTCGTATTCGCGATGTACATTTCTTTTCCGAATCCCGGTGTAACGGCTCTTCCAACGGTGGAAACACCGATTGGGAACGGATAGTGCATGGTAACTGCACCGTCAACCTCGCCGCTCTGAAGGAGTTCTTCCATCTTCTTATGTCCGGCCTCATCGTCCGGAACAGAAACCGTGGTAACTCCTTCATGTGTGAGTGAACCGATATAATATACGTCAATGCCCTCTCTGGCCGCAGCGACTGCAGCCTTCATGGCATTTTCTTCTCCATGTTCGCTTCCCATGCCGGTCAGCGCAATCTTCGGCTTTTTGCCGAAACTGCCTGTCTCCAGACCGTCCGCGATCTGCAGAAAGGTGTCTGCAATCATCTTATTGATCTTGTCTGCCATTTTACTTCTCCTCCCCGTCCATGAGAGATTCAGCAAAATTCTTCATTGCCTCTGCAATCAGGCTCTTGACTTCCTTCTCGGAAACGCCTGCCTCTTCAGACTCTGCAGATGCTGTATTTCCGTTGATGACAAAGGAAACACCATCGAACAGGTTGGTCATTCTTCCAAGGAAGAGGGATCCCTTACCGATAATCATCAGACGATTGATCTTTCCATCCATGATTGCATCGCATCCAGGTCCGATTGAAGGAACTCCGGAAGGAATGTGTCCCTGTGTCGGTGCCCATCCGACCAGTCCGTGATCCTTCGTGAACTGCACCAGCTGTTTTCTTTCAATATCACCGCGCTTTACGGCAAGTGCTCCGATCATCTTATAGTTTGCCATCGGAACATCTCCTGCTCCTGCCGGCTTGGTGATATCAGGGTTCTGCATCTCCGGTGAGAAAATATCGATGTCGGTGATCTTCAGTCCTGCTCTTTCCAGAGGATCTGCCACCAGGCTTCCAATAACATGCTGCGGTGCGGAACCGGTTCCAACTGTATGACGTCCAAGGATATCCAGGTTGATTTCCGGATGAACGCCGTCATTTTCAGCAACGACGATGGTGAATCCGCCCAGGCAGTCCTCCAGAACCGGCATGCCCTTTTCTACGTGATTCTTACCGTTCATTCCGAGCTTTGCCGTGCAGCCGCCGCCTGTAACCAGAACGCACTTGAATGCTCCTGCCTTAACCAGGGATGCTGCCTCGATCAGAGCATGTGTTGGTCCTGCGCAGAAACCTCTTGCATCGGATCCTGTCGCATTGACCAGTCCGGCGATTTCCGCTTCTGCCTTTGCAAAGTTTCCGCCGCCTCTCTGGTTCATGTCTCCGCAGGCTTCCTCGGAGCAGTTGATAACGTATTCAACATCCTCTTTCTTAATTCCGGCATTTCTTACCGCGTACAGCAGGGACAGAACACTGGATGCCTTCTCGGCAAGGTTCTCATGCATAACCTCTGCGGACAGGTTGACGTCGATATCATGTGCCTGCTTGACGCAGCCGACCAGCTTATCCTGAATGTACAGGCCCTCAGCCTCTTTATTATCTACATATCCCTGAATTTCAGACAGTTCATATCCGTCTTCCACACGTGCTATCATGGAGTCATCGACCATCGGATCCTTGGCCAGTTTATCCTTTGTCGCAGCGACAAAGTCCTTATCCAGTTTGACAACCTCGAAGACATCGCAGATCTGCATCAGAATGGTGAACTCATCTTCCGGCATGATCTCGCCGTACTTTCCGAATCTGGACGCATTCTCAAACGGCTTGTCGAAGAACGGGAACTTGACTTCCTTCAGCTCGTCCGGTGTTGCATTTCCGATATATACCTGATTCGGCCAGTAATTTACCGCGTCCTCATAAGAACGGATATGCTTCGGCAGCTCTTTAAGATAGTCGCCGTCCGGATTGACGATTCTCTCTGTTGTCTGGGTTGTACCATTATGAATGACCATATCCGGTGTATGCGCCAGCACATAGCTGGAACCTAAAATGACACTGTTCATTGATTATCCTCCTCTGCAGAAAGAAAATATTCTGCAATTTCATTCATTACATTTAAGTACACGGAAACGGCAGCAGAGAACCCGCTTCCGTATGTATTACAGCACACAGAAGAGCCGGATATACAGCACCTGTCCGACTCTCCCTTCATATTTCTAAATATACAATAAATTGGTTCTATTAGCAACTGCGAATTGACAAACTTGTAACTATTACTTTTTTTGATTTAAAATCTTGTTTATTTTACGCAATTTCATGCGGATTTCTTGTGTCTGACAAAGGAAACCCTGCAAGAAAATCACTGTTATTTCTTTCACCCATCGGGAATGAAAACGCCTGCCAATCCGTATTGCCTAATAGATATTTACAAATCATCTGCCTGAGTTCACGCGCTCTCTTCTGTGGATTCAGGCACCGCGGAAGGATCTGTCTTCAGGGACTTCACCATCGCGATACAGATTGTAATCATAATAAAGATAAACGGGAAGGCCGCCGCAATGGAAATTGTCTGAAGCGGCTTGAGTCCGCCTGCCATCAGAAGTCCGACAGCAGTTACTGCCTGAAGTACGCCCCACAGCATCTTTCTGTTGTTCGGCGGGTTCAGATCGCCGTCAGAAGTCAGCATGGACAGGACGAAAGTTCCGGAATTCGCTGACGTGATAAAAAAGGTGCACAGCAGCACGATCGCAACCAGCGACATAACGAATCCCAGCGGGTACTTATTCAGTACGACAAAAAGTCCGGTTTCCGGCTTTGCGGCAATGGCACGCATTTCTGCCATAGTGAGTTTACCTTTCATTCCCAGATTCAGTCCCAGCGATCCGAAGATGCTGAACCAGACCAGGGATGCAAGGGACGGAGCCAGCACAACACCCATGATAAACTCACGGATGGTTCTGCCCTTGGAAATTCTGGCGATGAATACGCCGACGAACGGACCCCAGGCAATGAACCATGCCCAGTAGTAAATTCTCCAGGATGCCAGCCAACTGTTGTCTCCGTACGGTTCAATATGCAGACTGTCTGTAATGAAGTAATTCAGATACTGGCCCAGGGCATTGGTGAAGTTGTTCAGTATCTCCACCTTCGGTCCGACGATAAAGGCCAGAGCCATGATGCCGAGCGCGATATAGAGATTCGCATCGGAAATCATCTTGATTCCTTTATCAATTCCGGAAACGGCAGACCATACGACGATTGCGGTAATGATCACGATGATCACAATCTGTGTCATCAATCCGTCCGGAACATGGAAGAGGAAATTCAGACCGCTGTTGATCTGAAGTGTTCCCAGACCCAGTGAAGTTACAACACCTGCAAGTGTAGCAAACACGGCCAGAATATCGATCACACGTCTGAGCCCGATATGTTTATTTTCTCCAAGAAGCGGATCAAGTGTCGTAGACACCATTCCCTGCTTCTTTTTTCTGAACATAAAGTAGGCCAGTGCGAGTCCGATTACCGAATATACTGCCCACGGTTCAATACCCCAGTGCATGAATGCTGACTTCATCGCAAACTGCGCTGCCGCGTCTGTTCCGGCCTTCAGGCCGTAACCCGCCGGCGGATTGACAAAGTGAGACATCGGCTCGGCAACACCGTAGAATACCAGACCTACTCCCATACCGCATCCAAACAGCATGGCAAACCAGGAGACTGTACTGTATTCTGGCTTGGAATCATCATTTCCAAGTTTGATTTTTCCAAATTTACTGAATGCAATGGCACAGACGAAGATTACGAAAAACAGCACCACAAGCATATACAGCCAGGCAAAATCTGTAGTCAGGAAAGAAAATATGGCATTTGAAATAACGCCGAAATTCTTCGCAAATAAGATTGCCCAACCGGCCACTACTGCGGAAAGCAGCAGTGACCAGATCAGGACGGTGTGATTTCTTTTTTCTTTCATCTCACACCTCCGATATTAATAGCGAACCTTGAATACCGTCTGTTCTTTTACATCAGTTGCCAGGGCATCCAGTGCTACACCGACTCTGTGTTTTCTGAGCTTCATCTGCTCTTCAGGAGGTGTGTTCGGATCACCCAGAGGATACGGAATAGAGATCGTCGGAACGATCTTGTTTGCGCCGACCGTCATGGATACCGGAATCAGGTTGCACATATGAACAATCGAGAATCCAGCGCGCTCAAACTCTTTTACCATCGTTGCACCGCAACGCGTACAGGTTCCTCAGGTGGAGGTGAGAATGATGCCGTCGACATGATCCTCCTGGAGCAGCGGAACAATTTCTTTGGCCATTCTCGATGCCTCTGCTTCTGTTGTTCCGGTTCCTACTGTCGAATAGAAGTACGGATGCAGTTTTCCGATCTTTCCTTCCTTCTCGAATTCACGCATCGCATCCAGCGGAACGATGACGTTCGGATCGGCATTGGCTGCTGCCGGGTCAAATCCTGCGTGGATTGTCTTGTAGACGCCTGCCTGAAGACGGTCATCCTTGCTGATGTCGTATTTTCCCCATCTTGTTGCAGAAGCGGACTGAATACGGTCAGGGTTGTCGACAGGAACGATTCCTCCTGTTGTAACCAGTGCGATATTCGCTTTAGACAGATCCTGGATCGGCGGAGCGATCGGAACTTCATCCTTAGGAGGAATAATCAGTTCCGTCTGATATGGCTCACCTTTAATTTTCTTCATCAGCATCTGCACGCCACGATATGCTGCTGTATTCTCACGCTTATCCTCAAGATATTTTTCATGACGGCATCCTCTTGGGAAATAACCTTCTGCAACAGCGCCCTCGTTGCTTCCGCCAGCGAGAATCTTATTGACAAACTTCATCATGACCTTCAGGTCTTTTCTCATTTTGACTGCGCCTGCGCCGCCTTCGAAGATGATGACATCTTTCTTAAACATCTCGACGCCCGGGTTCTCTTCATTCATGGATGTAACCGCAGGAACATGGAAATGATTTTCTACAGCCTTGCAGATATTTCCGCAGGCAACTCCATAACGTCCGGCACGGAAGGCAGGACCTGCGATAAAGAAGTCAAATTCCTTATCTTCCAGCATTCCAAGCAGCTGACTGATGGCGTCATCTGTATGGGAACCCATGAAATTATCTCCGCATACCAGTGTATGTGTGACTTCCGCATCTTCAAGTTTTTTATTAATCTCCGCCGTTGGGCCGACTGTTCCTTCTACGATGTAAGGAGTCTGGTCTGCCTTGTCCTCGCCGCCGATTCCGGCAAAGAACTGATTGACGTAGCAAATTACTTTTTTCATCGTTCTCCTCCCCTGTTAAAACTCAGCCATTGTCTTTACAGACAGTCCGGAAATGTGATCTCCGCAGAACCAGTTATTATCCTCCATGATGATGGATCCGTCATCTCTTGCGGATTTTCCGAGTTTTTCATCATAGCCCCAGCTTCCGGACATTCCGTCTCTGTTCATTGCCTCGAGATTTCCGATTACTGTGCTGCATGCCGGCAGCTCACTCAATTCCGATACATTTCCTGTCGAAACAAGTGCATTCATCTTTGAATCAAGTGTTACCAGCGGCTGAGAGAAACCGTCACGGCCTGTGCACTCATTGGAAATTCCGACGCATGGAATTCCTGCATCTTCCAGGGCAACCTGGCATCCGACATAGTCTGCATCCGGGTTTCCGTAGCCTTCCTCTGTGACCAGTGCGTAGTCCGCACCCAGATTGGTGGCCATATTCGCTACCATAATTGCAGCACGCTGCTTCTGATCCAGTGCTACATTCAGCATGGACAGAATTACGCCGATAAAGTTGAAGCTTTTCCCGTCCTCGGCATACAGCTCTTTAATGGTCGGGAAATTCTGCATCTCATAAGTTGACCACTTGGAAGAAGACGGCATGAATGATCCGGAAATCAGTGCACCATCCAGAACTTCTGTCGGGCTGACATAAGTCGGGAGGAATTTATTTAAATCCCATCCGTACCAGAGGTCGTTGTATCCCAGAGCCTCCATCTGTGACTGCGGCTGGAGAACCAGGACAACATTCGGAAGGCCATTGTCTTTTCTCTTGGTAATCGGATCAAATGTGTATTCTTCTGTGCTGTCTGCATCCGCTGCATTCAGATCCTTAATGGTCTTTCCGATATATTCAGCAAGACGGTGTCCGCCCCAGCGAAGCGCGTGGTTGCACTTCTGCTGCTCATGACGTTCAAACTCCTCATCAGTATCCGCAACCAGGCAGATGTTGATCAGCTTCGACCAGTATGTGTGCTTTGCACCTTCTCCGCCCATATCGATGACTCCGTCACCGAAAGAACCATATTCCTTTGCGACAACAGTTACGCAGCATCCTTTCAATGCATTCAGTTCACCATCGCCTGCCGGAGCGACATCGTCCGTTACTCCCGGGAAAAGCGTTCTTCCATCTTTTCTGATTCTCGGTTCAATAGTTTCTACTACAGGAACGATTCTTGTATCATCTCCCGGATGTGCGATAACCAGATCTACATCTGTAAGATGCTCATCCATTTCCTTCAGATAATCAATTGCTCCCTGCTTGTCAATGGTCAGTGTTCCATCGTTAAATGAATTTTCAGAACCCAGCAGAACTTCCTTCACCGGAAAGTTGTTAATCGTCAGTTTCACGACAGTCTCCTTTCTCCTCATTTGAAATGACTTCGGGTTTCAGTTTTCTATATTTCTCATCGCATGCGAGAATATTCCAATTTATTGTCATTCATGTATATATTTTACATGTCTTTCATTCACAGAACTGCAGATTTATCACGTTTAAATCCTTATGACAAATCTCACAAGTTTCCGTCTATTTCTTCCATCTATAAACAACCTTTTAACAATCCTGATTATAATATATAAAGCTTTAGTAATCAAGATTTTTAATTGATATTTTCAATATTATTTTTACTTTCGATTCCGTAATAGTATCGTAAATATTATTTCGCATCGTATATGGATATATATTTTATTATTGTATCATTATGTATAAATTATTTTTCATCATCTTTCATCATTCCAAAGTATGCCCTTCTGATTCACCATGCCAAAGCATCGTATGCACACCCGGAATGTCCCTGCCGGTATGATTTCAAGACAGCAAAAAGGTCTGAAACCCACTGCCCGGGCTTCAGACCTTTCCTTCAGCATTGAATCAGAACATTTTTTGTTCAGATCACCGCTCGATTATTTTTCATCATTCTGTGATTCCGTTATATTATCCAGAAGGAATACACAGGCTTCCATCATGCGCTGTTTCTGTCCTTCCGGCGTATACCTTCCTCTCTGATCCTCAGAAAGCTCACGAAGAAGCATCTGCAGGTAAGAAACGGTCAGTTCATTCACGATCTTCAGATCTTTTTCACTGGTTCCTTCAGGAAGAATCGGACGGAGGACATGGATATTTCTTTTAAACATATCTGCATCTTCCATCATCTCCTGCAGGTTCTGTGACAGATTCTCTGTTTCTTCCGGGAACCACTGATAGTATTTCCGGATGACGGTTTTCAGCTCGCCGCTGTATTTCCCAAAGAAGAGCTGATACATCTCTTCCGGATGTATAAACGCATACTGGCAGAACAGATCCCAGGTCATCAGATAAACTTCTTCCGGCTCATTTTCAGACAGATACTGGTTTTCTGCATAGAGCCGCTCACAGTATTCCTGAAAGTAACTGATGCAGGCATAGGTAATCAGTTCATCCAGATCACGGAAGTAATTATACATCGTTGCACTGTTCATCTCTGCACGGTCAGCAATAGCACGAATCGTAACATTCTGAATGCCGCGTTCATCCATCAGAGATCTTGCACAGTTTATCAGTTTCTTGATATTTTCTCTTTTTGTCTTCTCATCAAGCTGCGGTCTTCCCACTTCTGTCCTCCATTACACACATATTCTGTAAAACTCCTGCTCCTCCCAGCCCCGAAAGCGGCGGCTGAGTCCCGGGAGCCTTGATATCTCCTGCTGACAGACAATCATTAATCACCATAATCGTCTGCATCTATTTCCTAATCATGATTTTAGTTTATAAAGATTCTGACTAAATGTCAAGCTGTTTGGACACGGAAACGGCCGCGAACACATTATTCAAATTTTAAAAAAATATATTTTTATCGTTTACGCATTTTATTTACAGTTAACGTAGTAATTTGATTTATATGTGTATATGTGTTATAATAAATTCCGGGATATCGATATTCTACTCGTTTCATCAGCAGCGCTACATATCAGGCCATCAGGGTCTGATATGCAGACCATTTTTTCTGTCTGACTTGACAGAGCACAGTTCAAGGATTAGAGACTGGCCGGAAACGGCCGTAATTTTTATGAAAGGGATGATGTTGTTTTGTGGCTGATGTTTACAGAATTTATCGGATTTACGGCATTTGTGGCCATATTATCCTGGTACAAGACAAGAAATGATGATTTATCCACCAAGGAGGGTTATTTCCTTGCCGGAAGAAGTCTTCCGGGAATCGTAATCGCAGGTTCTCTGATGATGACCAATCTTTCTGCAGAACAGCTGGTCGGAACAAACGGTCAGTCCTACGCAGGAAACATGAGCGCGATGGCCTGGGAAGCCACTGCGGCATTTGCGCTGGCGATTCTGGCCTTCGGCTTTCTTCCGCGTATGCTGAAAGGCGGAATTACTACTCTTCCGGAATTTTTCCGGATCCGTTATGACGATTTTACCATGCGGATGTTCGCCATCATGTTTCTGATTGCATACGTATTCACCATGCTTCCGGTTATTCTTTACTCCGGCTCCGTCGCGCTGGTATCCATGTTCAATGTAACGGGAATCCTTCACCTCACCTATTTCCAGGCGATTGCTCTGATGTGTATTCTTTCCGGTCTGATCGGTATGGCCTATGCTGTTTTCGGCGGACTGAAAGCAATTGCTTATTCCGATACCATCAATGGCGCAGGTCTGATCATCGGAGGATTCATGGTTCCTGTACTGGCCATGTTCGCGCTTGGAAAACTGGACGGCGGCGGATTCATGGCCGGTGTCCACCACCTGCTGACTGCCACCCCGTCTAAAATGAATGCATGGGCAAAACCGTCCGCTCTTCCGCCGCAGGTACCATGGCCGCTGTTGTTTACCGGCATGCTGGTCAACAATCTCTTTTACTGGGGCGCTAACCAGTCCATTATTCAGCGTGCGCTCGGAGCCAAAAACCTGGCAGAAGCACAGAAAGGCTCCATCTGGGCCGGATTCTTCAAATGTCTGGATGTATTCGTCATCGTCCTGCCGGGAGTTATTGCCTACCAGCTGTTCGGTGTCGGCCATCACGTCCATGTCGGCGTTTCCGCGGACCAGGCTTACCCGAGACTGCTGATGACCGTGGTGCCGAAACCGCTGATCGGATTTCTTGCCGCTGTCATGATGGGTGCTATTTTATCCTCCTTCAATTCCGTACTGAACTCGGCATCAACCATTTTCACCCTGGACTTTTACCATCCGCTCTTTCATCTGGATGCTGACAATAAGAAAATGGTCCATACCGGAAAGATGTTCGGAACGATCGTTGGCTTCGCATCTATCGCGATTTCCCCTTTCATCATGTATTTCAGCACGGGCATTCTGAATTTCATTAACGAATGCTGGGGATTCTTCTCCATGCCGATTCTGACTGCGCTTCTCTTCGGACTGTTCACGAAAAAAGCACCGGCAATTGCTCCGAAGATCGTTGTTCCTCTTCATATCGTCCTTTACGGCATCAGCCGTGTTCTTCCCTGCTTCAGGCATATCCACTACCTGTATGTCGTATTCGGACTTTTCCTGCTGGAATGCGCAGTCTACGGACTCTGCATCCGCTTTGCGCCGGCAGCCACGGACCGCCGGATCCAGAATGCACATGTCATGGATCTGACCCCATGGAAACACGGAAAGATCTGGTGCACCGTCGGACTTTCCATCGTTGTCCTGATGTACATCATTTTCTCTCCGCTGGTTCTGGCACGTTAGTATCTGTCATGGACAAAAGTCACCGCAGCAAGGGAACTGCCGGCACGTGCGGATTTCTCTACTGCAGTGAACATGGCCGTGCATGAAACCTTTAACATGTTAACCCCCGGGTTTCTGCACGGCCATTAATCATTAAGTTCCCTTAACCTATACTGAAGATTAATTAAGTGACATTTGCATCTTTTTTATTGACATCCAAAGGGTTCCGTTGCACAATATAGTTATAAGGGCAACAAGCCGAAAGACAGGATTTCCGCTGAAATCCTGTTTGTGTTTTATAATATGAATGTCTGCACCCGTAGCATATGGGAAACAGGAAAAGAGATCAGCTATGACAAAGGAAATGAATTACAAAGACTTCGTTAAGAACAGCGACGCGCTGAAAGGCAGAGACCCAGAAGAGGCTGAAGCCATCGTGCGCCTGATTCATCACATGGTAGAAGTCCGGAATCGTCGCGGCATCAGCCAGAGGGAACTTGCAAAACGCTGCAGCATGCCGCAGTCTTCCGTTGCACGTATTGAAACTTTCCGGACACTGCCAAATCTGGTAACTCTTATCCGTATTCTTCAGGCCTTGGATTTACAAATCACGCTTACAGAAAGCGAATAAGGAATGTTCCAAAGGGCAGCTGCCTCAAGCTCATCCGGGCAGAGGACAGCCGCCCTTTTTTTCTAATTCTGCTGCCCGATAAATGCGGAAGCAACAGCCGGATAATCGATCGTCTCCCAGTCTTCATCGTGAATTCTTTTCAGATAGGGATTTTCATTCTTCTCCTGACTGGAAAACTGGTCTTTCTGATAGATCAGGACTTTCGTAAACTCAGTCAGCAGATTTTCTTCTCCATAGCGCAGACGCAGGTTTCTTACAATAATCCGGTATTTCCGGTATGCCTTGAGATCATTGCGAAGATAAGACGCATATGCCCACGTTGCCTCATTGTCATACCCCCGATACATGACTGACACCGCCTTTCTGTTATGTCAATAGTATGACTTTCTTTTAACATCATATTCAGAGCAGACCGCCGGCCGCCGGAAGGCAGACGGACAGGTCTGAAACGCGCTTTTCTTTCCCTTGCTCATCTGATTTTGTCAGGAACGCTGCATCAGCCGGTGCATGGCTGCTTCCAGTCCTTCCTGGGACAGATGATACATCGGGAAGATTTGCTCCAGCTCCAGATAGGTCTTGAACCAGTAGCCAGGATGAGCCGGTTCTTTCTGCGGATTCAGCCATACGCAGTGCGGATAGGCTTTCAAGATTCTCAGGAAGGTATCGTATCCTGAATAGTCGCTGAATGTGCGCAGTGCCCAGTTATAGTCATGACCGTGCAGCTCATAGGGATCCATCATCGCATCGCCCACCAGAATGACGCGGTATTCCGGCCCATACTGCTTCAGAAGCCAGTCGACGGAAACCTTCTCATCTTTACGAAGTTCCGGCCCCGTGTACACACTGTCAAAGATGCAGTTGTGGAAATAATAAATGTGCAGTTCTTTAAAGTTATTGGATTTCACTGCAGCCTGGAACAGCATGCTGCACAGATTCGCGTAGTCCTCAATGGAGCCTCCAGAATCCATCATCAGAAGAACTTTAATGGTATTCTTTCTCGGCGGCCGGTAGCGGATATCCAGAAGTCCGCCCTTATCTCCGGTTGCCCGAACGGTCGCATCCACATCCAGTTCTCTCTCTTGTGTGTCGGTTTTTGCCGAAAGACTTCTTAATGTGCGGAAGGCCACCTGGAAGCTTCTGGTATCCAGTGTATTATCTTTTCTGAAATCCCGGAATTTCCGTTCTCCGGCAACAGCTCTCGCTGTGCGGTACTTACCCTTTCCGCCGATGCGGATCCCGTGCGGATGCCAGCCGGAATTGCCTGCCGGTGTGTAGCCGTGGGTTCCGATCCAGGTATTTCCGCCGTTGTGTTCCTCATTCTGCCGGTGAAGACGGTCCTGGATGAAGGCCAGGATGTCTTCCATCTCTTCCGGAGGCAGACCCAGCTTTTCCAGATCGATCTTTACGTCTTTCACATCAACGATCGGATTATTCAGGCGATCCATGAATTCTTTCGGGATATCTCCCGGATACTCCACATCCTTGAAAAATTCCAGAAAGACCTGATCAAATTTATCAAAATCGGACTCATCATGGATCAGAATCGCTCTGCACAGATGGTAAAATCCGGTCAGAGACGAGTGATGCAGTCCTTTCTGCATGGCTTCCAGCAGAGTCATCCACTCATTCAGTGAAACTCTGATTCCCCGGGATCTGAGATAATAGAAAAATTCGATGAACATTCTTTTCTCATTTCCTTTCTGATTCCTGTATGTTAACGTCTCTCCATCTGACGGCGCAGGACTTCCAGATCCTTATCCTTCTTCAGGAGAACGCCTGCGTACGGAATCTTTTTCTTAATCTGCTCAGCGGTCACGCCTCCGTACTGCAGGGCTCTGAGCCAGTCAATCAGTTCTGACGTGCTCGGTTTCTTCTGAAGCCCCGGCAGTGTGCGGATGTAATAGAAGGAGGCCAGTGCCTGATCCACCAGTTCTTCATCCAGATGATCAAAGTGAACATCCAGGATCTTTCTCATTTCCTCTGCATCCGGGAATTCGATATAGTGGAAAATGCAGCGGCGCAGGAAGGCGTCCGGCAGTTCTTTTTCTGCGTTTGAAGTGATGATGACGACCGGACGTTTCTTTGCCTTCACGGTCTTATGAAGTTCCGGAATATAGAATTCCATCTGATCCAGCTCCCAGAGCAGGTCATTCGGGAACTCAAGGTCGGCCTTATCGATCTCATCGATCAGAAGAACGGCCTGTTCCTCTCTCTGAAAGGCTTCTCCCAGTTTTCCGTACTTAATGTACTGGGCGATATTATCCACGCCGCTTGTGCCGAACTGGCTGTCATACAGTCTCTGGACAACATCGTAGACGTAAAGTCCGTCCTGTGCCTTGGTTGTGGACTTGATATTCCATGTGATCAGCTCCATGCCCAGCGCGTCGGCAACAGCCTTTGCCAGCATGGTCTTTCCAGTTCCCGGCTCACCTTTTACCAGCAGCGGTTTTTCCAGACTCATGGCAATATTCACGGTGGTCATCAGTTCGTCCGATGCGACATACTGACTGCTTCCTGTAAATTTTTCTTTCATTTTCTTACCCCTGTTTCCTGCAGCGCTCTTTCTGCACCGCATATTCTCTTGCTATGTATTATTTTACTCCAATCTTACTCGGTTATCCACCGAAATACTCTGAATTATTCGCATTCATCAGGAAAGGCAGAAAAAAGGCCCCGCACCGGGGCGAAATTTCCCGGAGCGAAGCCTCTTTATTGATGTTATCAGCTATGGTAAGTAATTACAGACCAGCGGTCTGCTTCTATAACTACGACTTGCTATATACTCTTTATCCGTGCTATTTCAGTACCTTGACCTCGCGCTTTGCCAGCGGAAGAGATACGGTAATGGTCGTTCCCTCTCCAACCTTGCTGTCTACGCTGATGGTTCCACGGTGAATCTGCACGGCATGCTTGACGATGGAAAGACCGAGGCCTGTTCCGCCGCTCGCCCTGGAATGACTTTTATCCACACGATAGAAGCGTTCGAAAATCCGGTTCAGATCTTCATGGGCAATGCCGATTCCATGGTCGGCGACCTTCAGGATGCAGCGGCTGTCCTTCGATTCCACGCTGACCCGTACATCACCATTCGCATGGTTATACTTGATCGCATTTTCCACCAGGTTGCGGACAATCTCATGCAGCAGAGACGGATATCCACAGACCTTGGTGCTTTCTCCGGTAACCTCCATCTTCACTTTCGCGGCGTCTGCCTCTGCGGAAAGCTCCTGAACGGTCTGCTGAGAGATCTCAAACATATCTACATTTTCTGCGGTCAGATCCGGCACGCCCTCATCGAGGTGTGACAGGCGGATAATATCCTCCACCAGACGGACCATGCGCTGGGTTTCTGTGTAGATCTTATTCGAGAATTCCGGAACATCATCCGGCTTGACCATCTTATTCATCAGCAGCTCTGCATAGCCGGAAATCGCATGAAGCGGTGTTTTCAGCTCGTGAGAGACATTGGCTGTGAACTCTCTTCTCATCTGCTCATTCTTCTCACGCTCTGTGATATTGAAGAACAGAATGACGATGCCGACGACGTTTTCCTGCTCCAGGATTGGTGATGCATTTACCTGGTAAACCTCTTCACCGAGCGCCAGTTTTTCTTCCAGAGTCTCCCCCTGAATAGCTCTGGCCAGAAGTCCCTGAAGCGCTGCCTCACGGCCGTAAGCCAGAATATCATGTCCTGTGCAGTTCTGACCGGTCTGCAGAATTTCTGAAGCCTCATGGTTGATGCTCACAATTCTGCCGTTCTGCGTAAGAAGAACCATTCCCTCCTGCGCGTGTTCCAGGATGGTATCAATCTGCGTCTGCTTCTCATCCAGAATATCCCTCTGATGTCCGAGCTCGATCTGCTGGCGGTAGATCCGGTCAAGCAGAGGCGCTATTTCCTCATACTCATCCTCATTATCCAGCGGATGATCCAGATCCAGGTCATTCAGCGGCGCTGCGATTCTCTTCGCCAGGCGCGACGCCAGAATCAGGGACAAAATAATCGCTGCAAGAATAACAAAGCAGATAGCCGGAATTACTCCGATCAGAAGTGAAAAGGCGGAATGCCGGGATGCGGACAGCCGGACCACCGTGTTATCCGGGAGACGCTGCGCACTGTAGAACAGCTGTTCGGTCAGCGTCTTGGAATATCTCCGGCTCTCGCCGTATCCGGTTCTCATGGCTTCTTTAACTTCGACACGGTTCTTATGGTTTCCCATGGTCGAAGGGTCTGCCTGGTTATCATAGAGAACTTTACCGCTCTTGCTGATCCAGGTGATTCTTACCTTTGCATTGTCGAAATGCTTCAGGTAGGCTTTTCCGTCCAGCTCGACTCCTTGCGCAGCAAGTTTTGTCTGCGACTTCAGCTCATCCGCTTCTACATTCTGAAAGTACGGATACATAGCCCCCATGATCAGTCCCGCTGCAGCAAGCAGCACGATCAGTGAGACCAGTAATATTGATCGATGTATTTTCTTAATCATCGTGATGCTCCCATCCGGTATCCGACACCGCGGACCGTCTCAATCTGCTGCCCGGCCTTTCCGAGCTTGCTTCTGAGCGTGCCAATATGCACGTCTACGGTGCGTGTCTCACCTGCAAAATCCTCTTCCCAGACCTGCCGCAAAAGTTCTTCTCTGGTATATACTCTGCCAGGGTGCTTCATGAACAGATGCAGCAGTTCATACTCCTTCAGTGTCAATGTGATCTCCTGACCGTCGGAATATACGCGGTGTGACCCTTCCTGAAGCTCAATCGCATCCTGACGGAGAACATTTTTCTGCGACGTTTTTCCGCTGCGGCGGAGTACCGCGCGCACGCGTGAAAGCATCTCCATCATGCCAAATGGCTTGACCAGATAGTCGTCCGCGCCGAGATCGAGGCCCCGGACCTTATCGTATTCGGTTCCTTTAGCAGTTTCCATGATGACCGGAATATCTTCCGTATCATGGGACTCGCGCAGCTTCTGAAGGATGGAAATTCCGTCTTCTTCCGGGAGCATGATATCCAGCAGAATCAGATCCGGAAGTTCCTTCTGCAGTGCCTTGAACAGTGACTTTCCGTCCGGGAATCCCTCTGCGGTGAAATCTGCTCCGCGAAGGGCGTAAAGAATCAGTTCTCTGCTGGAATCATCGTCTTCGACACAGTAAATCACGTTTAACTCCTTTTTCCCTATACTATTCTGAATTACCGGCATTGACGTACAGTGTGATCAAAAATGACCACTTCCCATACGTTTTATTCTACCCCTTATCTGCCGGTTTTTCCAGAATTCTACTCGTCCTTATTTTTGGAATCCTTTTCATACTCCGTTTCATCACCAGGAAGGATACCGTCAACGGCGTAAATAACCCATTCCGCAACATTGGTCGCATGGTCGGCGACACGCTCCAAGTACTTGGAAATCATCAGGATATCCGCAAATTCCTCTGCAGACTGTCTGACTTTCGCCTCTTCCCCCTTATACACCAGTTCGACCCATTTCTGCTTTGCGAAATTCAGTTCTTTATCGACGACATCATCCCTCTGAATGACATCGTGAGCAAGCTTGGCATCCTGCTTTACATATGCATTCAGACTGTCGGAAACCATTGCGCATGCCGCTTCTGACATTTCTTTCAGATTAACCTGTTCCAAAAACTCATCATCCTTAATATATGGTGCAACTTCTGCGATATCCTCAGCCAGATCGCCGACACGCTCCAGGTCAGAGATCATGTGCATAGTTGCGGAAACCTGACGGAGGTCACTGGCAACCGGCTGCTGGCCCAGGAGAAGCTTCAGACAAAGTGACTGAATCTCCCTCTCTGCCTCATCCATGCTGCTTTCCAGTGTGGATGTCTTCTTTGCCAGTGCAAGATCATGGTCAAATACGGCACGCATGGCCGTTTCAATAGCGTCTACTGCTGCAGCTCCCATTTCAATCAGCTGCAGATGCAGCGTCTCAAGCTGCTTCCGATAATGAATTCTCATTAACCGAACCTCCCCGTGATGTACTCTTCTGTTTTCGGATTCTGTGGATTGGAAAACAGCTGATCTGTCGGCGCAAATTCCACCATTTCCCCCAGATAGAAGAAGGCCGTGCGGTCAGAAATTCGAACCGCCTGCTGCATGTTATGCGTAACGATAACAATGGTGTAATTCTCCTTCAGTTCCATGGCCAAATCCTCGATTGCCGCTGTGGAAATCGGGTCCAGAGCGGATGTCGGCTCGTCCATCAGAAGAATGTCCGGCTCTACGGCAAGGGCTCTCGCGATGCAGATTCTCTGCTGCTGTCCTCCGGATACGCCGATGGCGTTTCTCTTCAGACGGTCCTTAACCTCATCCCAGAGACCTGCGCCTCGCAGAGACTTCTCAACAATCTGATCCAGCTGGGAACGATTTTTGATTCCGTGAATTCTCGGTCCGTATGCGACATTGTCGTAAATAGACATGTCGAACGGATTCGGCTGCTGGAATACCATGCCGACCCGCTTTCTCAGCTGGTTGACATCGACTTTCTTATCATAAATGTCTTTTCCGTCGATCGTGATCTTTCCTGTGATCTTGCAGCCCTCGACCAGGTCATTCATTCTGTTCAAGGACTTCAGCAGGGTTGACTTTCCGCATCCGGATGGTCCGATAAACGCCGTAATCTCATGTTCCGGCATCTTCAGATTGATATCCTTAAGCGCATGAAAATCATCGTAGTAAAGATCCATATGATCAACGACAATTTTATCCTTATGGTCGCTCATCTTCAATATACTCCTCAAGTATTACCACTACAATGTGTGCACTTTTTCTGTTCAGAGATTATGCTCCGCGGTTCTTCTTCACGATTCTTGCGGAAATCAGACGTGCTGCCAGGTTGAAGATCAGTACGGCGATAACCAGGATCATGGAAGAAATGTTCGCAATTTCAGTGGAATGCTGTACCATGCTTCCTTCTGTACGCATCATCCATACATGAAGCGCCAGAGTCTCGCCCGGACGCATCGGATTCAGCGGACATGTGGAAGAAGCAAGATTCCAGTTGCTCCAGTCGATGATCGTGCTCTGACCGGTGGTGTAGAGCAGTGCAGCTGCCTCACCGAATCCACGGCCGGCAACCAGAATGATTCCGGTAACCACTCTCGGAATGCAGGCCGGAATCAGAACATGCCAGATGGTCTGGAATGTTGAAGCTCCCAGTCCGATACTTCCTGTTCTGTAGTAGTCCGGCAGCGCCTTCAACGCATCTCTCGTCGTAGAGGTAATCTGCGGGATACTCAGGATCGTGACAACCATGGCGCCGGCGAACAGATTGCTCTGTGCGCCTGTCATCAGGATGAATACCAGATATCCGAACAGGCCGATTACAATGGACGGAAGGGAACTCAGCGCTTCGATGGACATGGTGATAATCTCGGTCAGCTTTCCCTGTTTGGCATATTCTGACAGATATGTACCTGCCGCCATTCCCAGAGGCACACTGACGATCAGCGACAGAACAACCAGATAAATGGTGTTGAACAGCTGATTTCCAATGCCCGCGTCAGTGAATCCCATGACACCCGGATAATAGCTCTTGATTCCCTTAATGATAATGTATCCTGCCAGAACCAGCAGCAGCAGAATCGCGCTTCCACCGACGATGTAGAACACACCGGTCATGAAGTGATCGACGCCCCGCGATCTTGCATGTACATTTTTTTCTTTCATATACACTCTTCCTTTCCGGTTAATATTCTTTCTTCTTCTTCAGTGTCAGGTGGATCAATGCGATACATACCAGGGACAAAATCAGAAGCAGCAAGGCCATGCTCCACAGAGCCAGGTTGTACTCACTGCCGTTAGCGGTATTACCCATGTCTGCCGCAATGGCCGCCGTCAGGTTGTTGGTCGGATAGAGGATTCCCTTCGGGAGTACTCGTGTTTTTCCGATTACCATGGCAACCGCGAGGGTCTCACCGATTGCACGGCTCAGTCCCAGGATGATTCCTGTGATGATTCCGCTTTTTGCCATTGGTACCTGAATCGTGTAAATGGACTGCCATCTCGTCGCTCCCATTCCCAGAGCACCCAGTTTGCAGCGCGGTGGAAGTGAGCGGAGCGCGTCCGCGGAAAGTGTGGTGATGGTCGGCATAATCATAATCGCCAGAACGATGCCGGCAGCCAGAACGGAGTAGCCTCCCATCGGTGCGTGGAATTTCTTGGAAATAAACGGTACCAGAACGGTCATGCCGACCCAGCCGTATACAACCGAAGGAATTCCGACAAAGATTTCAATTGCCGGCTGCAGGAATTTCGCTCCGAATTTCGGTGAAATCTCAGAGAGGAAGATTGCCGCTGCCAGACTGAACGGAACAGCGATTACCAGTGCAAGTGCGCAGGTGTAAACCGTTCCCATGATGTAAACGAATGCTCCGACATGTCCGCCGCCCTGACCTGGAACGTCAGACGGAGCCCAGTTTTTAGAAAAGAGGAATTCGCCAATACTGTGGTGGTACTGAACGAATGTACCGCTCCCCTTTACAACCAGAAACAGCGCGATGATAATAACGAGAGCGATAATGAGAAGCCCGCAAAGCATTACGAGTGTTTTGCAGGCTTTCTCTTTGCGCTGTCTTTTGGCAGCATTATTTGTCATGATTCTGTGCCGCCTTGTCGGTCAGCTTGGAGATTGCGCCGTATCCCATCTTCTCTACGTTCTTTACGTAGCTCTTGCCGCTCAGATACTTGATGAAGCTCTGTGCTGTCTTGGATCCGTCACCCTTTGTGTACATGTGCTCATAACCCCAGACATTGTACTTTCCGTTGTAGGTATTCTCCAAAGTCGGCTCAACACCATCGATGCTTACTGCAACAGCCTTCTTTGTATCTGTGAGGTAGGACAGTGCAACATATCCGATCGCACCCTTATTCTTCTCAACAGTTTCCATCAGTGTACCGGAGTCATCTGTCTCAAGTGCAGACTTGGAAGCCTCATCTTTGCCGTTCATTGCATACTGCTTGAACAGAGCTCTTGTACCAGAGGAATCCGGACGAGTTACCAGCATGATCTTCAGGTTCGGTCCGCCGACTTCTTTCCAGTTTGTGATCTTTCCTGTGAAGATTCCGATCAGCTGCTCAGTTGTGAGGTTCTTGACACCCAGCTTGGAGTTAACAACCGGTGCTACAGTAACCAGTGCAACCTTGTGATCCTTCAGCTTGGAAGCTGCTGTCTTATCCAGTTTCTCGCTTGCTTCTACATCAGAGTTTCCGATATCAACGGAACCCTCAGATACCTGCTTCAGACCAGTGCCGCTTCCGCCGCCGCTTACAGTGATGGAAACACCGGAATGAGCTTTCATGTAGTCATCTGCTGCCTGCTTTGCAAGTGGCTGCAGAGCAGAAGAACCAGAAGCTGAGATCTTGCTGCTGGAGCTTGATGAGCTCTTCTTGGAAGAGGAGCTTCCGCATGCCGTGAAGGCCATCATGATCGCAACAATCAATACGAGGATTGCCGCAGCCTTTAACTTTCCATGTGATTTCAATTTTTCGCCTGATAACATCATTATTCTCCTTTCTCATATTGCAAAAAGCATTATGATCAATCAGTGCATTCCGAAGGGCTTTCTTCTTTCTTTTCTCTCCCTTCGACAGTTAACAGTCTACGAAATCTATGTAAAGTAAGAAATCTTGTCTTTGTAAAACCCATGTAAAATAAGAAATTATGGCTTGATTTCAACGCTTTTCGACTTGATCTTTGTAAAACGCACTTTATTTTACATTTGATCCGCGGTCTCTTTTACATTCGAAGCCATTCACCTGTGCAATGATCTGCGCGCCAGATTATCGATATATATTATAGTAGAAAAAGAACAGGCAGGAGTCGGATGAACTCTGCCTGCTGCAGACTCACCGGCATTCCTGCCTGTTTTCATGATTCTATTTATTATTTCAGAAGCGAAACTTCTATATCCGGCAAAATTTCCCCGGCAAGATTATCATCTGTCTGTGATTATCTTGTTCCTGTCTTTCTTGCTTCCTTCTTTTCCAGATGGTACTCTGCAAGACGTCTCTTCTCTGCCTCTGCTTCCAGTCTCTCGCAGGTGTACTGCGGCTCGTCGCTGAGGAAGTCCTTAATCAGTCTGATAATCTCCGGAGACAGCGCGATGACGGCAATCAGGTTCGGGATGGCCATCATGGCATTCAGGTCGTCCGCAATTGTCCATACCAGATCCATTTTTGTAACCGCTCCGATGACGACAAAGACAACGAATACAACCTGATACGGCTTGATGATCTTCGTTCCGAAGAGGAACTCTGCACATCTGGTTCCATACAGGCTCCAGCTCAGGATGGTGGACAGTGCGAACATGGTGATGCACAGCGCGATAATGATCGCCGCAAGCTTTCCTCCGAAGGTTGTGCTGAATGCAGAAATGGCCATGTTGGTTCCTGCGCTCTTTCCGTAGAACTGACCGGCCACTCCGGAAGTCAGAACTGCAAGTGCCGTAAATGTGCAGATAACCATGGATGCTGCGAATACTTCGAAGATACCGAACATACCCTGTCTTACCGGATGGTCCGTATCAGCAGCAGCGTACGCGATCGGCGCGGATCCGAGTCCGGCCTCATTGGAGAAGATTCCTCTTCCGATACCCATCTGCATGGTGATCTTGATGCCTGTTCCGGCAAGTCCGCCGCCTACAGCCTGCGGATTGAAGGCAAACTTAAAGATGGATGCGAACACCGGTCCGATATTCTTATAATTGAAGACAACGACAACCAGAGCAGACAGAACGTAGAGCATCGCCATTCCCGGAACCAGCTTTTCCGTTACTGCTCCGATTCTGTTCAGTCCTCCGAACAGAACGAGTGTGGTCAGAATCGCAACGATAATGCCGACTACCAGATAAATAGTTTTCAGCTGTGCAGCTGTTGTAGCCGGGTTGAACTGCGTGAAGATGGAACCCACAGAAGTTACGATAGTATTAATCTGTGTCATGTTTCCGATTCCCATTGCCGCAATAGCCGCAAAGAGGGAGAAGAGCACGCCCAGCCATTTCCAGTGCTTTCCGAGTCCGTTCTTGATGTAGTACATCGGTCCGCCGACCCAGTCGCCCAGTTCGTTCTTTTCACGGTAACGTACAGAGAGCGTAACCTCAGAGAACTTGGTGACCATACCGAACATGGCAGACACCCACATCCAGAAAACCGCTCCCGGGCCGCCCAGGGCGATCGCTCCGGTTACTCCGGCAATGTTTCCGGTTCCTACTGTTCCGGCCAGGGCTGTTGTCATCGCCTGAACCGGAGAAAGAGATCCTTCCTTTACATCTGTCTTGTCAAAAAGCTTTCCAACGGTATTCTTCATGGCAAGGCCGAATTTTCTGAACTGGAAGCCTCTGGTTCTGATCGTCATAAAAATTCCCGTACCGATCAGCAGAATCAGCATCGGCGGCCCCCACAAAACCTCATACAGTGAATAAATTAACCCAGCAAACGAGTGCATAATGAAACTCCTTTCTAAACACAATGCATATTTCCATACATTTCCTGAATAATATCTTCCGTACTCAACTGACCTTATTTTATAATTAAAAACAAGATAATGGCCAGCAGAAATATCCAGACTACCTATATTGCACGCTAATTAGTACAGTATTATGTATAATTAATGGCAATACCACAAGAAATTCATGATTTTATTATAAATAATTCTAATTCAGTTTTCAAGATCTTGAAGTAATTTTCAGATATAAATGAATTTACTTTATGATATAAACAATTGTACAGCTCTTCAGGACGTTCCTGTTTTTAAATTATTTTCATGTTTTCGTCATATAGCTATATGTTTAATTTCCAACACAATAAAATAACATTCACAGAACATGGCGAATCCGTGAATGTTATTCCTTTATTTCATGTATTTAATTTTCTTATTATTCTATATTTCCTGTATTTATTTTACCCCCAGCGTGTTCCGGCACCTGCTTCTTCTGCTCTTGCGAGGATGGCTTTTGCCGCACAGAGATCCTGGACCGCTACGCCGACGGATTCAAACACGATGATCTCCTCATCGTTCTCACGCCCCGGAAGGCTTCCTGCAGCCACCTGTCCCAGTTCGCCGGTCACGTCACTTCTGCTGATCGTTCCGTCATTCAGCGGAATCAGAAGATCCCCGCTCTCGGCCAGCACAGCGTCCACAGAGTCGCAGTAGATCTTAGCAGCCCTCGGAAGCACGGCAGGGTCCAGCTCATGTTTCTCCGGCTCATAGGTGCCGATACAGCTGATCGTGCAGCCTGGCTTGATCAGGCTTCCGTCAAACACCGGAACTGGCGAGGACGTAACAGTAATCACCACGTCCGCATCTTCTACAGCCTCGTCAGAGGACTGCGCACTGACCAGCCTGACGCCGCTTCCTCCGAACTTCTCCTGCATCGCTGCAGTAAACGCATCGCGGCGCTCCTGATTTCTGCTGAAAATCCGGACTTCTTTCAGACTGCATGCGGTAAGCATGGCAGAAAGCTGCTGCTCCGCCTGACTTCCCGTGCCAAACAGCGCGCCGACAGAGGCATCTTTCCGCGCAAGAAGCTGAAATGCCGCGCCGGACGCCGCTCCCGTTCTGACCTGAGTGACATAATTTCCATCCAGCATGGCCGTAATATATCCGGTTTTTCCATCGATGTACAGGATCTGCGCTGGCGCCGTGTCCATGTTCTTCTCACGGTTGTGCGGAAAAATATTTACAACTTTCAGCGCCGCGGCGTCCATCTGCTCCGCATAGGCCGGCATAAACAGGAAATTTCCATCCTCCTTCGGCGCCGGAATCCTGGTTCTCAGCGGAATATCCGCACTCCTCTCACTGACCATCTTAAACGCCTGAATGTCCGCGTCGATGATCTCCTGCATCGATACAACCGATTCAATATCTTTCTTAGACAAAAGCAGCATAGCAAGGCCTCCTATCTGTATCTGTAAAGCTGGTAATATTCTATCCTTCGGATCATCTGCCCCTCTGCAGCGCATTTCTGCGGCTCTGACGGGCCTGCGGGCGTATCCGCGGCTTTTCCCCCGAACACTTCTTAATGCACGCGTTACCGCCCTTTATATCCATTATACTGAAGTACAGATACAGATTCCAGCACGAAAAAAGGGACTGCAGCCAGGCATATCGCGGCCTGGAACTGCAGTCCCTCTATCAGATGACTCCGATCATCTATTTTTCTCTTCTAACATAGCATGTTAGTAAGCAGTACTCAATGTGTTTCGCGGAAATGACGTATTTGTCTGCGAAATTCACAGCATGGACTACTTAACGGTTACCACACACTTGTCTCGAATTCCGTTGACACCGAGTACGTATACCGTCGTCTTGCCGGCTTTCTTAGCCTTGATCACGCCTGTATTGTAATTTACATCCGCAATCTTGCTGTTTGCTGTCAGGTAACGGAGCAGTCCGCAATGCGTCGCGTCGAGGAACGCGCGCTTCTTGTTCACCTTGGATATCGTTGCCTTCACCTTATAGGTCTTGCCCTTCTTCAGGGTAATGGCATGCTTCTTCACCTTTACGGACTTCACATTCGTGGAGCGCGCGCTGGTGTTTCCGCAAACGGAGTGAACCGTGACGCTGTTTCTTACCACGACTTTCTTTCCGTTCTTGATCTTGTACGCCGCAACATAATACTTGTAATTATGGTACGTCTTCAGATTCTTCCTGGTGTAGACACGGGCCTTCGATGCCTTGTAGTCAGCAACTTTCTTGAACGGATGGATCTTCTTTCCTTCATCAATGGATATTCATTCATGTATATGTATGTATTTTGTGTTCATCTAAGTTTGTATTTTTCTGGTTCGTTTAAATCATGATTATCCTATATTCTGCAGAACCCGGCTTTTCCTCGCAATAAGTATTCTGAAAATTTACTGTGTAAAATTCCGCATATATCCGCCATTTTTCGATTTCTGACGCCCTTCGGCAACAAATAGTTTCGACGCTGTCCTTTTCCAGTGCCTTTGCCCTCTTTAACCGCTCTCAAAGTTCCAGATTTTTGTAATATTTCCAGGACATCTCTGCCTGATCCGGACATTTATAATTATTCGGTTCTGCGCTTCCTCTCAAAACTTGAAAAAAAACGAACCGGGAACCATTCCTTCACATTTTCATCATATTTCCATATCTTTACCCGGTATCCGGCATGTACACTGAAAAACCACATCTTCCAGCCAAGTAATTAATTTCTCATCTTCCAGATTTCATTCACAGAATCCAGCCAGTGCTGCAGAGCCAGTCGCACTTCGCCTTCGGCTCATCGGCATGGGCAAAGCACCACATGAAAAGAGACGGATGCGTCTGCACCCGTCTCTTTTAGCCTATATATTGGTATATATACGATGCCGTTACTTATTTCCCTTTGCCTTGTAAGCCTTGAGGCCGAGACCGAGGAGTTCTGCGGCTCTCTTCAGGTCTTCTTTCTTCAGGATGTAAGCAATTCTGATCTCATCCTTTCCGATGCCCTTTGTTGCGTAGAAGCCGCTTGCCGGTGCGTACATAACAGTCTCGCCATTATCATCGAACTCGGTCAGCAGGAACATCAGGAAGTCTTCTGCGTCTTCAACCGGCAGTTTGACGGTCATGTAGAATGCTCCACCCGGCTTCTGGCAGACTACGCCAGGAATCTTCATGAGTTCTGCGTGGATGGTATCTCTTCTTGCGCAGTACTCTTCATTAACTGCCTTATAATAGGAATCTGGAACGCTGTAGAGTGCTGCTGCTCCGATCTGGTCGATTGTGGAGGAGCAGAGTCTGCCCTGTGCCATCTTCATGATTCCGCTCATGAACTCGTCGTTCTTGGAGATTACGCAGCCGATTCTTGCTCCGCATGCGGAGAATCTCTTGGATACGGAGTCGATCAGGATAACTCTGTCTGCGTACTCGGACAGCTGTCCGAAGGAAGCGAGCTTTCTTCCGTCGTATACGAACTCTCTGTAAACCTCATCGGCCATTACCCACAGATCGTGATCCTTTGCGAACTCGCAGATAACCTTCATGTCGTCCAGTGTCAGAACGTTTCCTGTCGGGTTTCCCGGGGAGATGCAGGCAATTGCCTTGGTGTTCGGTGTCAGGGACTTCTCCAGCAGCTCTCTCTTTGCATACTGGTATCCGTCGTCTGCGCTTGCTGTGATCGGTGCAACGCTTCCGCCTGCTTCCAGAGCAAATGTGTTGTAGTTGGTGTAGAACGGCTCTGCCATCATAACCTGGTCGCCCTCGTTCAGGATGTTCAGGAAGGACATCATCAGCGCCTCGGATCCTCCGGTTGTTACGATGATGTTCTTTCTCTCCAGGTCAACGCCGATCTTCTTATAGTATCCGATGATCGCGTCCTGCAGCTCCGGAAGTCCGCCGGACTCGCCGTATGCGATAACCTTTGGCTCATATGCTCTGATGGCTTCCATGAACTCCGGCGGAGTCTCGATATCCGGCTGGCCGATGTTCAGGTGGTAAACCTTCTTGCCTTTCTGCTCTGCCTCAATAGCGATCGGGTTGAACTTACGGATCGGGGAGAACTGCATCTCCTGCACTCTCTTGGAAAGTTCCATAATGAATCTCCTTTCATTACATTGATACGTACTTCTTCTTTCACATACAAAAGACTGCACAGACAAAATACTATGCCATTTATTTCACAAGTATAATGAAAACTCTTGCGGGCACTCACTGAAAATACTTACAAATCTTCGTGAGATTGTCTGACAATGCTTTCAACAGTAACCTCATTATAACGCGAATCGACTGGAATGTCACCCAAATTATCGGATTTGTTATTGTATTCAATATACAATAAGTACTCAATATTCCCTTTTGTGCCTTTTACCGGAGAAAAGGTTAAACCTTTTGGTGTGAACCCATTATCAACAGCATAAGCAGCAGCTTTCCGGATAACTTCCTTATGGATTTCCGGATCTCTGACAATGCCGCCAGTGCCGCGCATCTGCTCACGCCCGGCCTCAAATTGCGGCTTGACCAGGCACACCATCTGTCCCCCCTTGCGGATGATTTTTGCCGCCGTCGGAAAAATCAGCTTCAGGGAAATAAATGACACATCTACGCTGATGAAATCGATGGGATCCGGCACCAGCGCAGGGTCCAGATAGCGCACATTGCACTTCTCCATATTCACAACGCGCGGATCGCTCCTCAGTTTCCAGGCAAGCTGGCCATAGCCGACATCCATGGCATAAACCTTTGCGGCTCCGTTCTGCAGCATGCAGTCCGTAAAACCGCCCGTAGAAGCACCGATATCTGCACAGATCCTCCCCTTCAGATCGATCGGGAACAGCTCCATGGACTTCTCCAGCTTGAATCCGCCGCGGCTGACGTATGGGCAGACATCTTCCCGAACCTCAATCTCCGCGTCCGGATCAATCTTATTTCCTGCCTTGTCGCTCCGCTGTCCGTCGACGAACACGACCCCGGCCATAATCGAGCGCTGTGCCCTCTCCCTGGACGGAAAATATCCCTTCTGAACAAGAAGGACATCTAATCTTTCTTTTTTCTTTTTCTTATCCAATATTCACTCCTGTTATTTCTGCAGATTTTTCAGCGCCGAACATACGGATTCCGCAATTCCTGCGCCATCCAGTCCGTACATGCGGTAAAGGTCATCCGGAGAGCCGTGGCTCACGAATTTATCCGGCCATCCCAGACTCAACACATGCAGGCCGCACGGTGCCTTCTCCTGGAACATGGCCCCGAAGCCCTCCAGAACTATGCCGTCCTCCAGGGTAACCGCAAGCTTCACCTCAGGATTCAGCAGAGACAGATCCATCGGCTTCACCTGAAGAACACTGATGATCCCGACGGAATACCCCTGCTTTTCGAGGATTTCCGCCGCCGCCTGTGCATGGCTGAGCATCGGGCCGACCGCCCAGATTTCAACATCGGTCCCCTCTGAAATTCTCTGGTTTCCGCCCTGATACTCCGGAAGGTCTCCGTCACAGCTGCATCCGCCTCTCGGGTAACGCACCGCCGCAGGCGCGTTCAGGGACAAAGCATACCTGAGCAAGGCCGGAAGCTGCCTGCCCTCCGCCGGTGAAAATACATGCATATTCGGTATCCCGCAGAGGAAACTCAGATCGAACACACCGTGATGGGTCTCTCCGTCTGCACCGACGATTCCGGCACGGTCAATCGCCAGAACCACCGGCAGATTCTGGATACAGACATCTTCGATAATCTGGTCATATGCACGCTGAAGAAAACTGGAATAAATTGCGGCAACCGGTTTCATACCACTTGTGGCAAGGCCCGCGCAGAAGGTGACGGCATGAGCCTCTGCGATGCCCACATCGAAGAATCTCTTCGGATAATGCTTCGCGAAGTCGGAAAGTCCCGTCGCGTCCTCCATGGCGGCAGTCACGGCCACAATCCTCTTGTCTTCCTTACCGAGCTGATCCATCGTCTTTCCAAATACCTTGGACCAGGTGCATCCGGACGGATGCAGAACCGCACCGGTTTCCGGGTCAAAGGGCCCGATACCGTGGAATTTCCCCGGATCTTTCTCTGCGTTGCGGTAACCCTTTCCTTTCTGCGTCATGACATGAAGAACCACCGGCCCGTCCACTCTTCTGGCCCGGGTCAGCGCACCCCGCAATGCCGGAATATCGTGTCCGTCCACGGGACCCAGATAAGTGAATCCCAGTTCTTCAAAAAGAATTCCGCCGGACATCAGCGCGTATTTCATCCAGTTTTTTGCTGCAGCCATGCCCTCGTAAACGCCCTGGCCGATCAGCGGTATTCCCTGGACTTTCCTCTTGACGCTGCTTTTTGTCTGCAGATACTTCCGGCTGGTTCTCAGCTTGGTCAGGTGCTCGGACATTCCGCCGATATTCTTGGAAATGGACATGCCATTGTCATTGACGATGATAATCACCTTGGACTTGGAAATTCCAATGTTATTCATCGCCTCGTAGACCATGCCGCCGGTCAGGGATCCGTCTCCGATCACGGCAATCACACTATAGTGCTCGTGGCGGATGTCTCTGGCCGCGGCCATTCCTGCCGCAGCGGAGATCGAGGTGCTGGAATGTCCGGTCTGGTAAACATCATGCGCGCTTTCGCATTTCTTCGGAAATCCGCTCATTCCGCCGGTCATGCGGAGGTGATCGAACTGATCCGCACGCCCTGTAAGAATCTTATGCACATAGGACTGGTGGCCGACGTCCCAGATAATTTTATCCTTCGGACTGTCAAACACGCGGTGAAGCGCAACCGTCAGCTCCACAACGCCCAGATTGGACGCCAGGTGTCCTCCGGTTTTCGACACATGCTCAATCAGAAATTCACGGATTTCTGCTGAGAGCAGCTCCATTTCATGATTGTTCATCGTCTTCAGATCTTCAGGAAAGTGATAGTCTTCCAGTTTCTTCATCCGCTATACTCCTCCGTTTTCATAAAACTTCCCGGTGCGCTCCGGGGCTCCGCACATACCGTCTTCCGTGCGGAATCTTTCTGCATAGCGCAGAAATTAATGCGTTCTCTTTTCTAATTTTACCACAAGATCACGGAAGAAATCCGCTTCTTCTCCGTAATCCTTCAGTTCGGCAAGGGCCATCTGTGTCAGCTGGGATGCGCGTTTTTTCGCTCCGTCCAGGCCGTACAGGGAAACATAAGTCAGTTTTCCGTTTGCCTCATCCTGATGGGGATCCTTTCCCAGCTGTTCTGCGGTTCCGGTAACATCCAGGATATCATCCACAACCTGGAACTCCAGCCCCAGATTTTCCGCATACTTCCGCAGGTGATCCTTCATTTCCTGATCGGCTCCTCCGAGCTCCAGTCCCGCGGATACGGCGCCCATGATCATCGCCGCCGTCTTATTGATATGAATGTGCCGCAGCATCTCCGGGGAAGAATTCTGACCGTGATCCGATTCCACATCCGATACCTGTCCGGCAACCATGCCCTGCACGCCTGCGCCCACAGCAATCCGGTAAGCCGCGGAAACTCTGCGTTTCAGCAGGTCCGGCTTGTCGAAGTAGAGGAACATGTCCTTAAACATCAGCTCAAAAGCCGTGTTCAGCAGCCCGTCTCCGGCCAGGGTCGCAATGTCTGCACCAAAGCGGATATGATTGGTCGGACGCCCTCTTCTCAGATCATCGTCATCCATGGCCGGAAGGTCATCATGAATCAGGGAATAGGTGTGAATATACTCCATCGCACAGGCGTAGGGCAGCGCTTTCACCGGATCCCCTCCCGCAAACTGACATGAAGCCAGCAGCAGCACCGGCCGCAGCCTCTTTCCGCCGCCTGTAAGACTGTATTCCATAGAATCATAAAGCGTCTGGCTGAGCGGATTAACCTGCGGAATAAAGTCCAGCAGGTGCTGCTCCACTAAATCTTTCAATTCGTCATATTGAATCTTCATATTCGCCTCCTGACTGATCTGAAAAATCCGGGTATCATCAATATTTTTATGCTTTCGGAACTTCTTCCGTTTCAATCTTCTGTTTTGCGGATTCCAGTATGTTCATGCAGGAATCGTAGCATTTCATTCCCTCTTCATAGCATTTCAGCGCGTCCTCGATGCTGATGTCCGGACGCTGGATCTGATCCGCCGCCTGACGGAGTTTCTCCATTGATTTTTCGAATCCTTCTGCGTTTTCCTTCTTGCTCATCGTATTCTCCTGTCTGCGTCCTTACCGGGACCTGCCGGCATCTTCTGCTTTCTTCGAATCTTCTTTCCGGATCACCGCAATTTCCGCCATTCCATTCTTCATGATCAGGCGGTAAAGTGCCGGATGATCATGCCCCGGGCTGCTGGTCTGAAGCTGCGAAATATCCGAAATCACATGCCCCTCCTGATCTTCCAGCATGGAATATCCCTGCTCAAGGATTCTGCCCGGATGATTGGCCTTCAGCAGGATGCTGAGCTGCTTCAGTTCATGTTCCGCATTCTGGATGCGGCTTTGGATACCCATAATCAGCCTGTTTTTCTGCTCTGATGCCGCAAGCTCCGCGTTCTGCAGTTTGCCCCCGGCTCTCCAGTTCAGAATCTGCTTTGTCTTTTCCAGTTCCTCTCTCAGCAGATGCGTATCCGGCACGGCCAGCACCGCGCCCTTGGTCGGTGTCTCCGCCCGCAGATCCGCCGTCATGTCGGAAATTGTAAAGTCAATTTCATGTCCTACTGCAGAAATCACCGGAATTTTACTGTCGTAAATTGCCCGGGCAACCGGCTCCTCATTAAAGGCCCAGAGATCCTCAATAGAACCGCCGCCTCGTCCCACAATCAGCACATCCAGTTCCGGATGTGCGCAGTTCGCATAGCGGATGGCTGAGGAAATGTCTGCGGCCGCCTGATCGCCCTGAACCAGGACCGGAAAGACCAGAATATCCGCAAAATCGTTTCTCATGGTCAGATTCTTCAGGATGTCTCTGACGGCCGCGCCTGTTCCTGACGTGATGACACCCACCGCCGACGGAAAAGCCGGAATCGGCTTCTTATGCGCCGGATCGAACAGGCCTTCCTTCTCCAGCTTCTCCTTCAGCTTCTGAAAGGCGATCTGAAGACTTCCTTCTCCTTCTGCCTCCATGGACTTTACAATCAGTGTATAACTTCCGCCGCGCATATAGACATGCACACGTCCCCTGACCGTAACTTCCATGCCGTCAGCCGGTTCCAGATGCATCTCCTCAAGGTCATCCGCCGGAATCATGCAGCTGATTCTGCTGCTATCATCTTTCAGCGTAAAATACAGATGTCCGCTGGCCGATTTCCTCGGCGCAGAAATCTCTCCTCTCACAGCTGCCATGGAAAGAATCGGATCCGTCTCAATGATTCTGGACAGATAACGGTTCAGTTCCGACACGGTAATGGGTTTCAGTGCCATACTGCCTTCCTTTCTGCCTTACTTCAGCTGACTGTCTTTTTCCAATGCATCCAGCCCGAGAAAGGCCACGCCGACTGCATTATCCGATGACATCTGCGGTGTTCCGAAGCAGACCTGATTCTGTTTCCGCCGATGCCGGTTTTTCTGTTTTTCCTGCGCTCTTTTCAGCTCCTCCTGAAAATGCGTCCTCATAAACTGACTGGACGCGACACCGCCCGCCAGAAGAAAAGTGTGAACGTCATGAATTTCCGCAAGATCCGCGGTCATCAGCGCCGCTGCTCTGGTGATTCTCTTCATCAGAAGCAGAATCATCAGCCCTGCCGCTTTTCTCTTTTCTTCCGAAGGAAGCGTCGACAAAAAAGAGTCCGGCAGGGAGTTACCCGGCCTGTGATTCTCCAGGCTGTTCATTCCCTCTTCACCAAGAATATCCCTGAGCTCCTGATCGTCCATTTTCAGAATCCGTTCCAGCCTTCTGCTGCAGTCTGTTTCCAGGCCGGAGAAATGCACATACCCGTCTTTACAGCGGATAGAAGAAAGCCGGAATAATTCATGATCTGGAATCCTGCATGCTTCCATTTCCACAGCGATCTGATCCAGATACTGCCCGCAGGGAAAAGAAAATCCGAGCTGGACGCCGATTCTGTCCAGTACCTGTCCGGCAGCCAGGTCTTCTGTGCCGCCCACTTTCTGATACCAGCCGGCCTCTTTCTGATTTCTTTTTGTCTGGTCCAGAAGAACCGCTTCTGTCGTGCCGCCAGAGAAGTGGAAAGAAATCATGCGGTCCGGGATTTCCATACCGGAACTCTGCGCCGCCGCACGGATATGCCCCTCCTGATGGGAGGTCCGGATCAGAGGCAGATGAAGGGCCGCCGCAAGGCTTCTCGCCGTCCCTTCTCCTGCCAGAAAAACAGGCATGTAGGAGCCTTCCACCGGGCGCGGACGGGTACTGACTGCTACCGCGGCCAGCTGCTCCGAAGTAACGCCCGATTCAGAAAACAGCTCTTCCAGAAGTTCCGGAAGATGAAGCACATGCTGAAAGAGCGCGTTCTGCTGCCGCAGCCCGCGCTCATTTTCCGGAACATCCAGGAATCGTCTGCGGTCGCAGAGTAAGCGGCCGTCTGCTGAAACCAGTGCGGCCGACGTCTTGTAATTGCTCGTGTCAATTCCCAGTACTGCTCCCTGCATTACTCGTTTCCCTCTTCCTTCTGATCTTCCGGTTCTTCCTCCGGAATATCGGCATCTGCGACCTTGGCCAGGATCGCGTTGATGAAACGGGGACTCTCTTCTGTTCCGTATTTCTTTGCCAGGTCGACGGCCTCGTTGATGGAAACCGCAACAGGAATATCTTTCATATAGAGAATTTCAGCCGTGGCAAGACGGAGAATTGCCAGGTCAGTCTTGGCCATACGCTCGATTTTCCAGCCGATGCTGAAGCTGTCGATGTAATGGTCGAGCTGGCTCTTATGCTTAATCAGAAGCCGGTACAGCCTTCTGCAGTACTCTTCCTGCTCATCCATCTTTTTCTGTGTCAGGATGCTGTCCTCATGATCTGGATCAAAGTCCTTCAAAACGTCCATCTGGTAATAGACCTGCATCATCCACTCTCTGGCCTGCTTTCTGCTCATCTCTCCGTGCGTTCTGTTCATTCCTGTTCCTCTTCCCTGTTCTGACTGTGGCGGCTTGTGACGCCCTGTACATGTACATTGATTTTCTTCAGTTTAACTGATAATTTTTCAGAGACCCGGCTGCTGACGGCATTCTGCACGTTCCAGGCGAGTTCCGGTATGCTCTGTCCGTATTCTGCGTTCAGATAGATGTCTGCGATTATGTTTCCTCCGCGTTCATCCAGCTTTACTCCTTTAACACGGGATTTACGACTTACTGGAAGGTTGTCCGCGATGGCTTCTGTGAAGGTGCTGCACATGCTGCTGACTCCGTCCACGGATTCCGCAGTTTCTGCAATCAGCTCCATCAGTTTTTCCGCAATGTCCTGGCGTTCTTCCTCTTCCATGGCATTTCCTTTCTCATGATGAAATTATAGCATAATCCTGCGCGTCTGCCTAATCTTCCTCATCCTCGGATGGTGTCAAGAGCTAGTGGGAGTTTTTGTTGACAGATCTCCAAGTTGTTTTGTGAGCTGTACGCAGCCTGTGCCTGGAACGCCTCCCGGCTCCCTTCGCGCATGCTCACGCTTCCGACTCCGCCGGCCTTCTCCGGGCTGCGTACCTTCGGACCCGTCCTCGGTACGCCCTGTGTGTCCTGTCACCGTTTCCGTGCATTTCATGCCCGGAACGGTTCCATTCCACACAGCTGTTTCCTTCCCCGGATTCAGGCCGTCGATCGTCTGGCAGCGAGGCGCTCAGAAGTCCAGGCATCAGGCTGCATTACAGTCTCACGTTCAATCAGCTTAGCAGTTCTCTTACTGCTCCACAGCTCTTGATCAGCATCTGAGTTCCGGAAGCTCCGTCCATGACAATAGGCTCTCCGTCAAAAATACTCCAGTCATGCAGTTCTTTTTCCGCATGCTGGATGACACGGTCCGCATATTCAGCGTACTTCTCCCGGAGAATATTCTCAGGCTCTTTTTTCTGCAGATCACTCGCCTTCAGTTCACCGCCATTGATCAGATACACTCTGATGTCACTCAGTCTTCCGAGCCCTTCATCGCTCCATCCCTGCGGCTCACGACTGAACCGTTTCGACAGAATATGACTAACCAGTCCTTCTGTACAGCTTCCCGGCATATCCTTCTTGAAACGATTCACGATTGGCTTCCAGTTCCCATTCAGATAGACACCGAATCCGTTGACTTTTTCTGTCAGCTCCTTGTCTTCCTTCGCGTCATCCAGCAGTTCCTGTATGCACCGGTCAGCTCTGCTTTGATCATTTCCCTTCACAGCATCCATGATCACTTTCTTCACTCTTCTCTTTGGAAACCTGACTGCCAGTGACCGAAGGGCCTTCTGGAAATGAAAACCATCCATAACGTGAACTACATGACAAAAATCGTCCAGACCATTCCGGATCCAGTTCCCGCCGTCTCCATGCAGCACGATTTTCTCCAGCACATCCATGTCATATTTCTTCTCGATAAATCCCTCTACCGTCTTCCACAGACGTCTGGTATTGAACTCTTCATCGACGAAGCTTACCGGCTCTACCGTCGCATTCCGATGGGTGCCGATCATCCGGATTCCTTCTGTCACTGTCACCAGTGGCACGATTCTGCTCCGTTTTCCGGGCTTCTTTCCTGCTTTCTGCATGTGCACGTGATCCTCGTCAGCAAAAACATGGAGCACACTGACCTTTCGCTTCACCTCTGGTACTGCGGTCTCTGGAACATTCACCTTCATGATACAGTTCCTTACCGTTTGTCTGCTCAGTTCACCTCCCGTCACGATCTCAGAACTCTTCGCATAGGATACACAGGCTGCATTTTCAGCCAGCTTCTTTCCTACGACCCGGTCAACACGTTCATACTTTGGCAGTCCAAGAATCTCATCCAGAAGAAACCGGTGCTTCCCGCTGTTCTTGTCATAGTAATAGCTCCGTTCGATCCCGATCGTCCCAAATTCTGTATAAATTGTCCGTTTCCTGCCTCTGGCTTTGATCGTGAGTCCGAGTTGTTTCCGGCCAGCTTTGTCATTCCTCAATTCCTGATCAAATCCCTCTGCTGCCGCACGAATGAACCTGGCGGTTGTTTCCCTGCAGTACTTCATGAGTTTTGCGCTGGTTTCCTCCCAATTCATTCCTTCGTGAGGTTTTAGTGTTTCCAGAATATTTTCCAGGAATTCAGCTGCAATTTCATGTATAATAGATGGCATAGGGATCTCCTTTCGAGTGCATAGATGTAATTTCTTCACTTTTATCTTAGCACTTGGAGATCCCTTTTCCAGTTTCTAACCTCCCACTAATACTTTACACCCTCTCATCCTCGTTCTCTTCTTCCGGCGGGCGGATTACCATGCGCACCTGGACGATGCGGCGTTCTTTAACGTAGAGAATGGTGAATGTATAGTTTTTATATTCCACCTTCCGGCTGTTCCGGCCGTCTTTCGGAATTTCTCCGATCAGGTCGATAATGAATCCGCCCAGGGTTTCGCTGTTATCCGACTCCAGATCCGATCCGGTTTCTTCATTCAGATCATCCAGTGCGACATTTCCGCTGACCAGCCAGGTATTATCCGGAAGTTCCTTAATATCTTCTGTTTCGACATCGTACTCGTCATCAATGTCTCCGACAATCTCTTCGATGATGTCCTCCATGGTGACAATGCCGCTGAAGCCACCGTATTCATCAATCAGAATGCAGATATGCTGGCGTGTGGCCTGCAGCTCCATAAACAGAGCGGCGATATTCTTCGTTTCCGGAACCAGATAGGGCTTTCTCAGAATGGAGCGGATATCCACATGTTCAAATCCCTTTTTCCTTGCCTGAATCAGGAAGTCTTTAATATGGAGAATTCCCAGAATGTTATCCGGTTCCTCTTCATAGACCGGAATTCTGGAATACCGCATGCTCATCAGCTGATCCAGGTATTCATCCGGCGTGTCATCGATATCGATCATAAACACATCCGTTCTCGGTGTCATGATCTCATAGGCGAGCTCATCATCGAACTGGAAGATACTGCCGATCATTTTACGGCCTTCTTCCTGAATCGCACCGTTTTTCTGCCCTTCTTCAAGGAGGGACATGACATCCTCTTCCGAGAACTGCTCATCTTCTTCTCTCCTGTTCTGACGGAAAATCATCAGAAGAATGTTACTCAGCACTCTGAGCAGCCAGGTCAGCGGGAAAAACAGGATACAGAGCACTCTCTGGAAACTGCACATGACGGCTGCCATTCCCTCTGCGTGCTGGTCTGCTGTCCGTCCCGCAAAAAACAAAACGGCAATCAGGGCGGCCAGATAGACCGCCAGGCGGATCAGGGCTGTTTTCCAGTCCGGGAGGAATACCATCCACAGACAGACTGATCCTGCGGCAACACAGAGCACCTGCAGCAGCTTGTCCGTTCCCCTGTAACGGAATGGCTGGTCCAGGTATTTTCTCATCAGCGGCTGCTTATTTTCAGGAAGTTCGTCCCACTTGCTCCTGCTGAAATTTTCTATCGAACGGTAGGTAAATTCTACCAGCACATTAAAAACAAATGCCGCGACCGACGCAATAATGCATATTCGGACGGCTAAAGGGTCCTGTAACATAAATCTCCATCTCCTCGATTTTTCTTATCGGAATCCGCTTATCCAGGTGAGCCTATTTTTGGGTTTTCATTCTGAGCAGCCAGCCCGGACGAACCGGCTGGTCCATTTTCATCCGGAGTTTCTGCTGCGGATGCGGAGCGGATTCCAGGCGTTCATCGCTTTCCGCATCCCTCATGTCTGTAATGGTCTGTGTGAAGAAACTAATCTCCGGCCCGAAAACTTCAATTTCATCGCCTTCAGACATTTTATTTCTCTGCTCGACCAGCGCGTAACCGGTCTCCTCATTATAATCCAGAACTTTTCCTACAAAAGAGTACTCCCGGATGTAGGCGCTGCTCTCGTAGTTCTGCTCATTTCCGGACGGCTTTCCATAATAGAAACCGGTCGTAAACATTCTGTGGCTGGCCTTCTTCAGCTCATCCATCCACTCTTCCTTAAAGGTCCAGTGCTCCGGATCCTCATAGTAGGCATCAATCGCCTGGCGGTAGGCGTGAACAACGGTGGCCACATAGAAGATACTCTTCATGCGTCCTTCAATCTTGGCACTTGAAATTCCTGCCTCCACCAGCTCCGGAATATGGGCGATCATGCAGAGATCTTTAGAGTTCATGATATAGGAGCCGCGGTCATCTTCTTCAATCGGCCAGTACTGTCCCGGGCGCTTTTCTTCCACCAGCGCATATTTATAGCGGCATGGGTGGGCGCAGGCTCCGCGGTTGGCATCTCTTCCAGTCATAAAATTGCTGAGCAGGCAGCGGCCGGAATAGCTGATGCACATGGCACCGTGAACGAAGGCCTCCAGATCCGTATCCGGAAGTTTCTCATGAATTTCCCGGATTTCCCGGAAGCTCAGTTCCCTGGCCAGAACCAGGCGCTGTACGCCCATTTTCTCTGTCCAGAACTTACCGGTTCTCCAGTTGGTCATATTGGCCTGTGTGGACAAATGGATTTCCGCGCCAGGGATAACTTCTTTTACCATCTCAATGATTCCCGGATCAGAAATCAGAAATGCATCGATTCCGAGGTCTTTAATCTTTTCCAGATAGCGGTAAAGCGGATCGATATCTGTGTTATGCGCATAGATATTAATCGTCATATAACAGCGTTTTCCACGGCTGTGGGCGTACTCTAGCCCCTCTTTGATGTCGTCAATTGACAGGTTTCCGGCTCCTGCACGCAGGGAAAACATTTCCCCGCCAAAATATACTGCATCGGCGCCGTACTGGATCGCCGTCTTCAGTTTTTCCAGATCACCGGCAGGTGCCAGCAGTTCCAGTTTCTTCTTCATTCTCTGCCTCTCCGTTTTTCTGTGACTGTCCTGTTTCTATTCTTCATCGCCGTGATAGATGGAAACCGACATTCCGTCTCCCACCGCATTCAGGGAAGTGGACAGTCTCGGGTCGTCCATAATCTTAGAAATAAATTCTCTCATCTGACGGATATTGGTCCGGTGTTTTCTCTCACGTTTCGGATCCATGTCTGCGTCAATCAATGTCAGTCCGTTCTGCAGAATATCATCGCAGACAATCATGGCACCGTCCCTGCATACCGTCAGTGCATGATCCATGAATTCTCCGTACTTGCTCTTTGCCGCATCGATAAATACCATGTCGAAATCTTTGATTCCGTTGGCTTTCAAAAGATCGATCATTTCTGCACCGTCTCCGTGAAGAACATGGATCTGGTTCTCCAGACGTGACTGGCGGACATTGATCCGGGCGGCGCGGAACATGTACTCATCCTTTTCTATCGTGTATACCTCTGCATGCGGGCAGAAAGTCGCAAAATATACGGCTGAGTAACCGATTGCAGTTCCGATTTCCAAAATTTTCCTCGGCTGCTTCAGTTCCAGCAGTGTGGAAAGGAGCATCTCGGTTTCTCTTCTGATCAGCGGGACTTTATCTGCCCTGGATATTTCCCGGAGCTTTTCAAGACTGCTGTTCAGCGGCCGGTAATGCTGGTGAAGAAAATCTTCCACCAGCGGGCTGGTAATTTCTATCTCCAAAACGATCTTCCTTTCTGTCTGTATCGTTTCTGTATTCTAATCAGATCTGTTACTTACTCTGCTGCTTCTTCAGCGCCTTGCTGTATGCGGCCTTGTCTTTTTCAAACTGACTGTAGCTGCTGCTGAAGACATGGCTTCCGTCCAGTTTGCTGCTGACAACAAAGTACAGATACTTAGTATTGGCAGGATGCAGAGCGGCTTCCATGGATGCCTTTCCCGGGCTGGCAATCGGCCCCGGAGGAAGTCCCGTATTCTTATATGTATTATACGGGGAGTCAATCTTCAGGTCTTTATACGTGACTTCTGTTTTATGGCTTCCGGTCTGATCCAGCAGATAGGTAATCGTAGAGTCCATCTGAAGCGGCATATTCTTCTTCAGACGGTTGTAGATAACGCTGGAAACCTTAGCGCGGTCCTGATCAGCCTGGCATTCCTTCTCGATAATGGAAGCGATGGTCATGACCTTATTAACGCTGTATCCTTTCTTCACATTACTGCTGAATTTCAGCGTGTTCAGCTCGGTCTGCTCCCTTTTCAGCATCATCTCGATGATCTTATGGCTGCTCGTGCCCGGCGCTACCGCATAAGTATCCGGGAAAAGATAGCCTTCCATCTGATGGTTTCCTTTCTGGGCGCCTTTCAGGAAACTGAACTCGGAGCGGAAATCACCGTTTTCCAGTTCGTTCACAAAACTGCTGTATTTTACCAGACCTGCAGATGAAAATTTCTTTGCAATCTGATATTCCGTCAGGCCTTCCGGAATGGTTACACTGATGGTATTCGTTTTTCCGGAAGCAATGATCTGCGCGATTCTGCTGACGCTCATGGATCTGCTGATGCCGTAGGTACCGGCCTGATACTTCGCATCGGTTCCGTTCAGTTTTCCGTAAATCCGGAATGCCGCGGCAGAGCGGATCAGCCCCTTGCTCTTTAAGATTTGTCCGATGGCGGAAGCGCCGGTTCCCTGCTGGATCGTGACGACTTGCACCTTGCTGGAATTCTTATTCTCCGGCCGGGTTGATGAAATGTACCAGATTCCTGCCGTTGCCGCGATGAGAATCAGAATCAGCACGATGACCAGGACGATACGTTTTCCATGTCCGCTGTTATTTCCTGTGTTCATACACAAACTCCATTATTTCTCTATCCAGAAACAGTCCTGCGGAAGCTCCTCCGAGAATCGGTTTACTGCTCGGCAAAAATATCCGCATGGACAAGAAAGGGACGTAAATAAAACATCTACGTCCCTCCTCATGCATTTCCTTATACGGTTCATTACTCCTTGGATCTTCCGAGATACTCTCCTGTTCTCGTATCGATCTGAATCTTTTCTCCCTCTTCAATGAAGATAGGAACCTGAATGACTGCGCCAGTCTCAACGGTTGCGGCCTTGGTTACATTCGTAGCTGTGTCGCCCTTGATTCCCGGCTCTGTCTCTGTAACGGTCAGGTCTACGAAGTTCGGCGGTTCAACGGCGAAGCAGGAATTCTCATAGAAACGGAGTGTAGCTTCATCGTTCTCACGAATGTACTTTACTGCGTCTCCCATCAGATCCTTTCCTACCGGAATCTGCTCGAATGACTCTGGGTCCATGAAATAGAACAGATCTCCGTCATTGTAGAGATAAGTCATCTTTCTGGTCTCAATTCTTGCTTCATTAAACTTCTCTGTCGGGTTGAATGCCGTCTCACGGATCGCACCGGTAATAATGTTCTTATACTTTGTTCTTACGAACGCAGCACCTTTGCCCGGCTTAACATGCTGAAAGTCGACAACAACGTTAGGCTCTCCGTCCAGTTCGAACGTCATGCCCTTTCTGAAATCTCCTGCTGTAATCATTGGTTTTTCACTCCCTATTTTTTTTAGTAAATCTAATATATTATATCAGAACTGCGGTGATTTGCAACAGCCGGACGTTCTGATTGCTGGTGTATTTCTCTTTGACCGGTGAAAAATCTGATTTACAGGTTTTTCATCATATCCGGAAGCTGCGACATGTCCATGCCGATGGCCTCGCCGACAATCTTATAAACGTCTGCCATCATCAGCGAAAAACGCATTGCTGTCTGCATATACTGCGCGGCAGCGGGATTGGACATCATCATGGCGGAAATACGCTGGATCTCCTGCATCATTTCCGGTGACGGCTGATCACCGTTCATCTGCATGGACTGCTGACGAAGCTGGAGATTCTGCAGCTCTTTTACCATGTTTGAAAGTTCCGGATCGCTGTCAACCAGTTTCTGCATCTGGTCGTACTGCTTGAATTCCTCTGACTCCTTTATGGCCTGAGCCAGACCGTGGGCCTGATCATATACGTTCATTCTTTCCTCCCGTTAGATCTGCAGGAAGACCGGCAGAATCAGCGGACTCCTCCTGGTCTTCTGGAAAATGAAGCGGCGCAGGTCGTCACGCACATCGTTTTTCAGACTGTTCCAGTCCTGGAATCCTCCTGCCAGACTCTTTTCGATCGTATTCTGCGCAACCTTTCTGGATTCTGCAATCAGTCCCTCGTTCTCCTTGACATATACAAATCCTCTGGAAACGATTTCCGGTCCGGAAACCAGTGTTCCGCTTCCGGTGTCTACGCCGGCAACAACCAGAATCAGTCCTGACTCTGAGAGGAGCTGACGGTCCTTCAGAACGATATTTCCGACATCGCCGATACCGAGTCCGTCGACCATGATATCTTCTGCAGGAACCACATTTTTAAAGCGGATGGCCCTCTTCTTTGTCAGGGTCAGCTGGTCTCCATTGCTCAGAATAAAGATATGGTCTTTCTTTTCTCCAAGCTGCTCGGCGAGCTGACGGTGAATAATCAGATGTCTGTGCTCTCCGTGAACCGGCATAAAGAACTTCGGACGGATCAGGGAATGCATCAGTTTCAGGTCTTCCTGGCAGGCATGTCCTGAAACGTGGATATCCGCATTCTCGTTATAGATGACATGTACCTGCTTCTGGTAGAGCTGATTGACGACTCTGGAAACGGATTTTTCATTTCCCGGAACCGGTGTGGATGACAGGATTACCGTATCACCCTTCTTCAGCTTTACGTTTCTGTGTTCATCGGCTGCCATTCTGGCAAGCGCGGAAAGCGGTTCGCCCTGGCTTCCTGTAGTAATAATCGTTAATTTACTGTCTGGAATTCCTCTGGTCTGGTTCAGTTCCACATAGGAGCCTGCCGGGAATTTCAAATAGCCCAGTTCCATGGCCAGCTTGACGACATTATCCATGCTCCGGCCGGATACGGCAAATTTCCTTCCGTACTTCACAGACAGTTCGATGATCTTCTGGATTCGGTTGACATTCGAGGAGAATGTCGCAATGATGATACGGTTTTCCGCTTCACGGAAAATTCCGTCCAGGGATTCTCCTACAACGCGCTCGGAACGGGTATAGCCCGGACGTACGACATTGGTGGAATCACACATCATCAAATCGACTCCGGAATCTCCGATTTCTGCCAGTCTTCCCAGATCGATCGGATCTCCGTCGACCGGTGTGTAGTCGATTTTAAAGTCTCCTGTGTGGAAGATTCTGGCAGCCGGCGTTTTGATAAAGTAGCATACCGCGTCCGCGATAGAATGCGTGGTATGAATGGCTTCAATCTCAAACGCGCCGACCCTGAAGGTGTCTCCGGCGTGAATGACATTCAGATTGCCTCTGATTCCGTGCTCTTCCAGCTTGTTTCTGATCAGTCCCAGTGACAGAGGTGTTCCGTAAATCGGAACATTGATCTGCTTCAGCAGATACGGCACGCCGCCGATATGGTCTTCGTGTCCGTGGGTAATGATCAGTCCCTTGACTTTGGCTGCGTTCTTTACAACATAGCTGAAGTCCGGGATTACAACATCAATTCCGTACATGCTGTCATCCGGAAAAGACATTCCGCAGTCGATGATCAGAATCTGATCCTTGTATTCGAGAAGGGTCATATTCTTTCCGATTTCATCCAAACCGCCGATCGGGAAAATCTTTATGCTTTCCGGCTTTTTGCGCGCATGCGTATCATTTCTGGTTCTTGCGCCCCTGTGGATGTTGGCCGTGTGCCTTGCAGATGACTGTGTCTTCGGCTTCAGGCCCAGCTCCCGGCCCAGACGATCTCCCGCCGCGTCCGCTTTTCTGTTCTCACCGGACTTGCGGCTGTTGAAACGGCGCTCAGAGGAATGGTTATTCCTCTGGCCGTTTCTTTTTGCCCGGGTATTCTTCTCCTGGGCATTGTTCTTGTTATTCTCTCTCATTAAGGTCCTCTCTACCTGACGACAAAGTTTACAAGCCGATTCGGTACCGCAATGGTCTTCACGATATTTTTGCCTTCAAGAAGTTCCTTAACCCTTGCATCCTGCTGAACCATCTCAGCGAGTTCCTCTCTGGACAGTCCGCTTGCAGCGCTGACTTTTGCCTTGACTTTTCCGTTCAGCTGAACAACAATCTCTACCTCGTCCTTGACGAGTGCCTTCTCATCATAAGATGGCCATGCGTGGTGTGTCAGTGTGTCTTCTCCGCCCAGATTCTGCCACATTTCTTCGCAGATATGCGGGGTGAACGGGGAGAGCAGGACGACAACGGTTCTGACAGCCTTGGCATAAAGTCCCGGGTTCAGATCCTTCTGGTCCTTATCCTTGTAAAGCTCATTGACCAATTCCATGATGGAGCTGATAGCAGTGTTGAAGTTATAACGCTTGCTGATGTCATCGGTCACTTTCTTAATCGTCGTATTCAATACATAGTTCAAGTTCTTGTCGAGATCCGACTTCACCTCAACAGGAAGTTCCTTATCACCGTTCTGGCTGACGAATTCATAAACCAGTCTCCAGACACGGTTCAGGAAACGGTAGCTTCCGTCCACACCTTCATCTGACCAGTCCAGTTCTCTTTCCGGTGGTGCAGCAAACAGAATGAACAGTCTCGCTGTATCTGCGCCGTATTTCTTCAGAATCTCTTCCGGGCTGACGACATTTCCGACAGATTTACTCATTTTCTTGAAGACGCCGTTCTCATCGGCCTTGTTTACCATGCCCTGTGTCAGCAGATTGCGGAAAGGCTCCTCCTTGCTGACCAGTCCCAGGTCATAGAGCGCCATCATGAAGAAACGCGCGTACATCAGGTGCAGGATCGCGTGCTCAACGCCTCCGATGTACTGGTCGACATTCATCCAGTAATCGGCTTTCTTCTTGTCCCATGCCTTTTTGTCGTTGTGCGGATCTGTATAACGCAGATAGTACCAGGAAGAGTCGAGGAATGTATCCATTGTGTCGACTTCACGTCTTGCTTTCTTTCCGCAGCGCGGGCATGTGCATTCTACGAAGGACTTGGATGTCGTAATCGGGGATTCTCCCTTTCCGGTGAATTCTACATCCTTAGGAAGCAGAACCGGCAGGTTCTCCTCTTTTTCAGGAACCCATCCGCAGTCTTCGCAGTAAACCATCGGGATCGGCGTTCCCCAGTATCTCTGTCTGGAGATCAGCCAGTCTCTGAGCTTGTAGTTGACCGTCTTCTTTCCGATTCCCTCGCTGTCCAGCCAGTCGATCATCTTGCCGATCGCTTCGCGGTTGTTCATTCCATTGAACTGCTCGGAATTGATCATCGTTCCCTCTGCATCAAATGCCTGGGTCAGATTATTGACATCGATCTCCGGATCGTCGCTGTCGACTACCGGAATGATGTCCAGGCCGAACTTCTTCGCGAAATCGAAGTCTCTCTGGTCGTGAGCCGGAACCGCCATGATTGCTCCTGTTCCGTAGCTCATCAGTACGTAGTCGGAAATATAGATCGGAATCTGTTTTCCATTTACCGGATTTACCGCATAGCGTCCGATAAATACACCTGTCTTCTCGCGTGTGGTGGACGTACGCTCAATGTCATTCAGGTGCTTGACTTTCTCGACATATTCATTCACCGGTTTCTCGTATTCGCTGCCCTTTACCAGCTCCATCAGGTAAGGGTGCTCCGGTGACATTACCATGAATGTCGCTCCGAACAATGTGTCTGCACGGGTTGTGAAGACCTTCAGTGATTTATCGGAATCCACAATCTTAAAATCAATTTCTGCGCCGACGGATCTTCCGATCCAGTTGCGCTGCATGACTTTTACCTTGTTCGGCCATCCCGGGAGCTTGTCCAGATTATCCAGAAGTCTGTCCGCGTAGTCTGTGATACGCAGATACCACTGAGACAGGTCCTTCTTGGTTACAGGTGTGTGGCAGCGCTCGCAGCAGCCGTCTACAACCTGCTCATTTGCCAGTACGGTCTGGCAGCTTGGGCACCAGTTCACCGGGTTTTCTTTTTTATATGCAAGACCTTTATTATAGAACTGAATAAAGATCCACTGCATCCACTTATAGTATTCCGGGCTGCAAGTCTGTACCTCGCGGTCCCAGTCGTAAGAGAGTCCGAGACGGCGCAGCTCGTCTTCCATCTCATGAATATTATCCCACGTCCACTTGTCCGGGGCAATACCATGTTTGATCGCCGCGTTCTCTGCCGGCAGTCCGAAAGAATCGAAGCCCATGACATGAAGAACATTGTATCCCTGCATCGTCTTGAAACGGGCGATGACATCTCCGATGGAATAGTTTCTTACATGACCCATGTGCAGCTTTCCGGACGGGTACGGGAACATTTCCAGATCATAGAATTTCTCCTTGGATGGATCTTCCGTGACCTTGAAGGACTTATTCTCCTCCCAGTACTTCTGCCATTTCTTCTCGATCTCACTAAAATTGTACTTTTCTTCCATTTCTTCTTCCCCTGTAAAACAATACTACTTCCAATCCACGAGGTCACAGTCTCCCCAGACCCCTTCAATATTATATTTCGCACGCATTTCTTCTGTAAATACGTTAACGACAATATCACCAAAATCCACGAGAATCCAGCCCGTGTTTCTTCTGCCTTCTGTGCTGCGGGACAAAACGTTAAGCTCAGCAAGGCGGTCTTCTGCGGCATCGGCAAGCGCTTCTGCCTGCCGCTCGGAACTTCCGGATGCGACAACCAAGTAGTCGGTAAACGAGGATCGTTCCGCCACATCGATAATCACTACATCAATTCCCAGCTTGGCATCCATTGCCTTCGCTGCTTCAATCGCTAAGGTTCTGCTGTCCATTTTTCTCTCCTTTAACTGGTTTTCATAATAATCTCTGGCATGCAGCGTGTCCTCGTCCAGATATTTTCCCTGCGAACGGACAAAATCCACTGACCGGCTCAGCGAATACAGGCAAGCCCTGTCAATATCTTTATACGCCAGTCTTCTTGCTTCGTCAACTCCCGGATAATCTCTCGACGGCTCAATGGCGTCTGCGAGGAATAAAATTTTCTCCAGAAGCGACATTGCCGGACGTCCGGTCGTATGATAGCTGACTGCATTGATCAGATCCCGGTCGGTAACGTGGAGTTCGTTTTCCATTACTGCCGCGGCAACCTTGCTGTGGGCAAGATTCCGCTTTCCTTTATACTTTTGCGGAAGGCCGTACCGGTCAATCAGGTCGTCCAGGTCTCTCTCCTTGAACATGTCATGGTAGAGCGCTCCCGCCTCTGCCTTTTCCGGATCCGCTCCGTACTGTTTCGCAAGGCTGACGGCAGTTTCCACAACGCCTTTAATGTGACGGCGGCGCTTTTCTGACAAATGCTCGTCCAGATACTGAATAACTTTATCCTTATCGATATAATCGGTGATCATAGATATATTTTTCTACCTCCCGCGGCACGAGTCCTTTCAGTGATTTCCCTTCTGCCGCCCTTCTGCGGATTTCCGTAGAAGAAATATCCAGCGGGTCATTATGCACCAGGGAAATTCTCGCGCCATACTGATTCTCATATTGTTCTTTCATCTGCAGACAGTCTTCCCTGGAAATTCCCGGACGTATCGTTAATATAATACCATACCGGCTTAAGATTTCCGGACCATGGCTCCAGCTTTTCAGCTGCAGGAAAGAATCCCCGCCGACAATAAACCAGAAGTCGGTGTCTTCATGGATCCGGGACAATTCTTCCAGCGTATCCCAGGTATAGGAAATGCCCTGTTTCCGGATTTCGTAATCCAGAACGGAAAGGCGCGGATGATTCTGCGCGGCAATCCGGACCATGGCCAGCCGGTCTTCATCCGACACATGCAGCTCGTTCAGCTTAAAGGGGCTGACATGGGCCGGCATGAGATAGACGGTATGCAGATGAAGTTCTTCTGCGGCCGCCTCCGCGATAGATATATGTCCGAGATGAATCGGATTAAATGTCCCGCCCAGCACGGCCGCCGGCTTCTTTTTCATATTTATTCCTCTGTTACTGCGATTCCAAGCTCCTTAAGCTGCTCATCGTCAACCGTGTTCGGCGCATCGCTGACCAGGCACTGTGCGTTCTGGTTCTTCGGGAAGGCCATAACCTCACGGATGGAGGATTCACCGGTCAGCAGCATGATCATACGGTCAAGTCCGTATGCCAGTCCGCCGTGCGGCGGTGCTCCATATTTAAACGCTTCCAGAAGGAATCCGAACTTACGCTCAGATTCTTCTTTGGTAATTCCCAGGATGTCAAACATCTTCTGCTGAAGATCACGGTCGTGAATACGGATACTTCCTCCACCCATTTCCACACCGTTCAGAACGATGTCATAGGTATCGGATCCGACATGCATCGGATCGGTATCCAGCAGCGGGATATCTTCTGTTCTCGGATGGGTAAACGGATGATGCATGGCCGTGACCTCTCCGTCCTCGTTCTTCTCGAACATCGGGAAGTTGACCACCCAGAGCAGATTATACTGATGCGGGTCGAGCAGGCCCATCTGGTCGGCGATATGACGTCTCAGGAATCCCAGGCTGTCATAGACAACCTTCGGCTGATCGGCAACGATCAGGATCAGGTCTCCTGTCTTTGCATCGAATTCATCTGCGATCTCTTTCAGTTCATCCTGGCTGAAGAACTTGTTTACAGAAGACTTGAATTCACCGTCTTCTACACGAATCCAGACGATTCCCTTTGCGCCGTAATGCTTTGTCTCTTCCGTCAGCTTGTCAATCTTCTTGCGGCTGTACTCTTTGCTGCCTCCATCGATGCAGATTCCGCGGACATCGCCGCCCTGGGAAAGCGCATTGCTGAAGACCTTGAATTCGCTGTTCTTTACAGCCGGGATGTCGTTCAGCTTATGCAGCTCGAATCCGAATCTGGTGTCCGGCTTATCGGAACCGTAACGATTCATGGCATCCCAGTACTGCATTCTCGGAAGCGGAGTCTTGATGTCGACGTCCAGCATTTCCTTGAATACGCGCTTCAGGAAGCCTTCCTGCATGGTCAGAATGTCATCCATGTCAACGAAACTCATCTCCAGGTCGATCTGGGTGAATTCCGGCTGTCTGTCTGCCCGCAGGTCCTCATCGCGGAAGCACTTTACAATCTGCATGTAGCGGTCTGTTCCGCCGACCATCAGGAGCTGCTTGAACAGCTGCGGGGACTGCGGAAGTGCATAGAACATTCCGTGGTTGACGCGGCTCGGAACCAGATAGTCACGGGCGCCTTCCGGTGTGGAACGGACGAGCATCGGTGTCTCGACTTCTGTGAATCCGTTCTCATCGAAATAGTCTCTTGCGATCTTGCAGACCTTATGTCTGAAGGTCAGGTTTCTCTGCATTTTCTGCTTGCGCAGGTCCAGATAACGGTACTTCAGGCGGAGATCCATGCTGACCTGGTCGTCATCCTTGATGTAGATCGGCGGGGTCTCTGAAGAGGCGTACAGTACGATATCTGTCGCCAGAATTTCAATATCTCCGGTCGGGATGTCCGGGTTCTTGGAAGAACGCTCGCGGACCTTTCCGGAAACGCCGATAACATACTCTCTTCCCAGGCTCTGCGCGAGATCGAACTTATCCTTATCGATGGTCTCATCGAATACAATCTGCGTGATCCCGGTTTTATCTCTCAAGTCGACAAAAATTAACCCGCCAAGGCTCCTCTGGCTGGCAACCCAGCCGTCCAGCGTTACCTCCTGGCCGATGTTTTCTTTTGTCAGAACTCCACACATATGTGTGCGCTTTAGTAACTGTGACATTGCTTAACTCCTGAATAACGTGTATCTGTCCGCCGAATGCAGGCACCGGCGGACGACTTAATTATATTAATAATTGATTTATTGACTTGTTCCTCTGCATCTGAATCCGCGGACTTCCCAGATTACTTTCCGAGGAGTTCGTGTACCTTTTTTTCCAGTTCATTCAGCGGAAGCTCATGCTGCTCATGGGCATCCATATCTTTCAGCTGAACGACGCCTTTCTGAATTTCGTCATCTCCGATCATAACGGTGAAACGGCTGTTCAGACGGGCTGCATACTTGAACTGTCCCTTGACCTTTCTGGAAAGGATGTCCATTTCCGCGTGGAGACCGGACTGACGCATTTCATGCATGATGCGCAGACCCTCACGCTTCGCCGCATCGCCCATCACCGCGATGAATACATCGACCGGTGCAGGCTCCGGGAACGGGAATCCGTTTTCGTCCATCAGAAGCAGGAGACGCTCGATACCCAGGCCGAATCCTACACCCGGAACTTCCGGTCCACCGATTTCTTCAACCAGGTGGTCGTAACGGCCGCCTCCGCAGACCGTAGACTGCGCGCCGATTCCTGTGGAAACGAACTCAAATGCGGTCTTGGTATAGTAATCCAGGCCTCTGACGATCTTCGGGTTAACCACGTAATCGATCCCCATCGCGTCCAGATTGGCCTTCAGATCCTCAAAAGCGGCCTTACAGTCGTCGCAGAGATAGTCGACCATCATCGGTGCGTCCTGCACCAGTTTCTGGTCCTCCGGAGACTTACAGTCCAGGATTCTCATCGGGTTCGTCTCAAAACGGCTCTTGCAGGTGTCGCAGAGCTCATCGTAATGCGGACGGAGGAAATTCTTCAGTGCTTCCCTGTATTTCGGACGGCAGTTCGGGCAGCCGACGCTGTTGATTTCCAGCTGGACATTTTTAATTCCCATCTCGTTCAGGAAATCTTTTGCAAAGCAGATAACTTCTGCATCTGCCAGCATGTCCGGTGTTCCGAACACTTCGATGCCGAACTGGTGGAACTGGCGCAGACGGCCTGCCTGCGGTTTCTCATAACGGAAGCACGGTGTTTCATAGCAGAGCTTGGTCGGCTGTACGTTCGCAAAGGTCTTATGCTCTGTGAAGGCGCGGACAGCAGGAGAGGTTCCCTCCGGCTTCAGCGTGATGCTTCTTCCTGCGTGATCCTTAAAGGTGTACATCTCCTTCTGGACGATGTCCGTTGTTCCTCCCACGCCTCTTAAAAACAGCTCTGTATGCTCAAAATCCGGTGTACGGATTTCTTTATATCCATAGTTTTCGCACATACGGCGAAATTTTCCCTCAACAAAATGCCAGCGGTGAATTTCCTCAGGCATAATGTCTTTGGTTCCCTTAGGCGCTGTTGTCAGCATAGTTCCACTCTCCTTTACTACCCCAGATTCTTAATATCTTTTTCGGCCATGCTGTCGGAAGTGAAGAATCCGTCTGCCTTCCTCTGGCACATCTCATCGATACGGTCGATATACTGCTGATAATTGGTTACATTCGCAACCCGGACAAGCTTGTCCATCGCCGGATAATAGCGTTTGGAAATTCCGCCTGCTCCCAGAGCCAGAATGCTCTGATGCTCATCCATGATGCGCGTATTATACAGACCTTCCGTGCCCGGACGGGACCAGCCGGTATTTTCAAAATACCCGGCCATATGTTTCTGCCGGTACAGGTAATAGGGACGGAAGCCCTCCGCGCGCAGAACATCGCGGCTGTGATCAAGCATCTGACGGACGATTCCCGCCACTTTATAATGATAGTCCTGATCAATGCCTTTTAAACGCGAGGCCCGCTTGACTGAAAGCGTATGCACGGTAATATTATTCGCGCCCAGCTTCAGCACCTCATCCAGAGTTTCCGCAAAATCCTCCGGCTCTTCTTCCGGAAGCCCGGCAATCAGGTCAGCATTCACCACGTCAAATCCGACTGACGCGGCCATTCTGAAGGCTTCCCGGATTTCCTCCGGGGTGTGGCTTCTTCCGATAATATCCAGCGTCTTCTGTTTCATCGACTGTGGGTTGATACTGATTCTTCCGACATGATGCTTCTTCAGCACCTTCAGTTTATCCAGCGTGATCGTATCCGGCCGGCCTGCTTCAACAGAGAATTCCTTCAGAGAAGACAGATCCCAGGAACGTTCAACTTCAGAAAGCATCTGATCCATCTGTTCCGCCGTCAGCGTTGTCGGTGTTCCGCCGCCGACATATACAGACTCCGGATGAATGCCCTGCGCCTTCATCTTCTCCCCGGTGAAACGGATTTCCTTCAGCAGAGCTGGAAGATAGCGCGCGATTTCCTCATCCGGAACCTGATTAGACGCAAAGGAGCAGTAGAGGCAGCGGGTCGGACAGAAAGGAATCCCAATGTAGATTCCAATCGAATGGGGATCCGGATTTCCCAGGCTCTCCTGCTGGTACTGATACATTTCTGTAATCAGGTCCGCCTTTTCTTCGGTCAAAAAGTATTCCTTCAAGAAGATCTCCCGGACCTTCTCCGGATCGCCGTACTGATGCAGGAGTTCTCCGGCAAGTTTTACCGGACGCACACCGGTCAGAATGCCCCAGTCCGGACGCTTTCCGGTCAGTGCAGACAGTTTCCGGAAGAGTTCCCGCTTGATTTCATCTCTGTCTGTGCTAAACGCCTCATTGATCTTCAGGCAGTCTTCCTCACTGCTTTCCGGATCGATCAGTTCATAACGCTCCGGCGGCAGGAATTCATCAATGAGCTCACGCATCAGCGCGGTCTTTTCCACACCGTACAGTTTTATTTTTATTGTAAATTCATTCGTATCAGGCAAATGGATTCGTCTCCTTTTCAATTTTTACCGTCGATTCTCCCATATGTCCAGGCAGAAGAACCGTATCTTCCGGAAGATCCAGAATACGATGCAGGGACTTGATGATTGCATCGTAATCGCCTCCCGGGAAATCCGTTCGGCCGATCGAGCCCCGGAATACCGTGTCTCCGCAGAAGCAGTACTTTCCGACAAGGATCACCTGTCCACCCGGCGTATGTCCCGGTGTAAACATGAATTTCAGATTCATCCCGCCAATCTGCATTTCATCCCCGTCTTCCACATACTTGTCTGCATGCTCAACGATAATTCTGCGGTTGATCATCTTGGAAGAATTCAGACGCGGATCCTCCAGCGTCTGTTTTTCATGAACCGATGCAAGGACCTTCACCCCCGGAATTTCCTTCCGGAATTCTTCGATTCCTCCAATATGATCACCATGTCCATGTGTCAGCAGAATCCATCCGATATGCAGATTCTTACTGTTTACTTCGTCCATAAGCTCCTGGCTGAATCCGCCCGGATCGACGATGAATCCTTCTCCTGTTTCATCGTATACCAGATAGGTATTGACATAAATCGGGCCTGTCTCATAATGCTTGATTTCCATATTCTCTCCTGTCCAGACTGCAGTCAGCAAAAGGCTGCCTCGTCTTCATGCTCGACATCTCCGAAGACTCCAGCAGCCCCGCCGGCGGCATTCTGAATTTACACACCTGAACGATACGTGCTGATCACATCCGGAATCTTGCGCATTTTGCTCATGATCTGTTCAACCTGGTTAATATCCCGGATGGAAAGTGACAGCATCAGACGCATGCGTCCGTCTTTATCCACTCTGCCGTTTACACTCTCGATGTTGACATCCATCTCGTCGCATACACGGGATACGTCGGAGAACATTCCCTTCCTGTCAGTGAACACAACGGTAATAGCCGCCTGATACATCTGATCTTCCGGTTCGTCCTTCTTCCATTCCACGTCTATGAAACGGGCACGCTCTGATTCCGGCATGGAAGTAATGTTCGGACAGTCCTTTCTGTGCACGGAAACGCCTCTGCCCTTGGTAATGAATCCAATAATATCATCGCCCGGTACAGGGTTGCAGCAGTGCGCGACTCTGACCATCAGTCCGTCCATTCCCTTAACGATAATTCCGGCATCCTGATGTTTTTTCTTTTTCCTGACATCAGACTTCGCAGCAGCCTTAAGCAGCGCTTCTTCTTTTACACGCTTTTTCTCCTGTTCCCTCTGCTGGTCCTGATCATACTGTTCAAAAAGAATTTTAGCAAAACGGCTGATCAGTGAACCACCCTGGGCAAGCTGTTTATATGCTTCATCCAGAGTCGCAAAGTTCATCTTCCTCATCGCCTGGTTCAGGAACTGTGATTTTGTTACCGCGGAAGGTTCATAACCCTTCTTGCGGATATACTTATCCAGAGCCTCACGGCCCCGGCTGATATCATCTCCGTTATTCTGCTTTTTCAGCCAGGAACGGATCTTGTTTTTTGCCGTTGAACTTTTTACGATTTTCAGCCAGTCCACGCTTGGTCCGGAAGAATTCGGGTTGGTGACAATCTCAACGATATCTCCGCTGCTGAGCGGATGATCGATGGTGACCATCTTTCCATTCACCTTGGCTCCGACGCAGTGACATCCGACATCCGTGTGGATCTTAAATGCGAAATCCAGCGGCGTGGAACCTGCCGGAAGATCAATGACTTCGCCCTTCGGCGTAAATACGAATACCTGCGAGGAGAAGAGATCCATTTTCAGGGTATCCAGGAAATCCTTCGGATCCTGAAGATCCTTCTGCCACTCAATCGCCTGGCGCAGCCATGCCAGCTTCATGTCTTCCTTATTCTGATTTCCGGAAGAATTTCCTTCTTTATATTTCCAATGCGCAGCAATACCGTATTCAGCAACACGGTGCATCTCATACGTACGAATCTGAATCTCAAAGGGAACACCGTTATCTCCCAGTACTGTAGTATGAAGAGACTGGTACATGTTCGGCTTCGGCATTGCGATGTAATCTTTAAAACGGCCCGGAATCGGTTTCCACATGGTGTGAACCTGGCCCAGAACTGCGTAACAGTCGCGGACAGTCTCCACAATAACGCGGACCGCAACCAGATCAAAAATTTCATCCAGCTGTTTATGCTGCACCGTCATCTTCTTATAGATGCTGTACAGCTGCTTGGAACGGCCCATGATGTCGTACTTCATGTGCATGCCGTCCAGCGCCTCTTTAATCTCCGCTATAACCTTCTGGATCATCTCTTCGCGCTGCTGTTTCTTTGTATTGACGCGTTTCTCAAGATCTGCGTATTCCTGTGGATGCAGATACTTCAGAGAAATGTTCTCCAATTCAAATTTTACGGTATAGATTCCGAGACGCCCTGCAAGCGGCGCATAGATATCCAGTGTTTCACGGGATTTTTCAATTATTTTAGCAGGCGTCATGAATTCAATCGTCCGCATATTATGCAGACGATCAGCCAGCTTGATAATCAAAACCCGGATATCCTTAGACATCGCCAGGAACATTTTACGCAGATTTTCCGCCTGCGCCTGTTCCTTACTGTCGACCTTAAGATTTCCGAGTTTCGTGACACCGTCCACGAGAAGAGCGATGTCTTCGCCGAAATCTTCGACGAGCTGCTCTCTCGTGTAAGGTGTATCTTCAACTGTATCATGGAGCATCCCGGCGACCAGAGTCTCATCGTCCATTCCGAGCTGAGCCAGAATAATGGCTACAGCGATCGGATGAACCAGATACGGCTCACCGCTCTTTCTCAGCTGGCCGTCGTGGAGTTCCTTTGCTTTATCATAAGCCCTGCCGATCAGTTCAGTATTATATGGTTTATACTGAAGGATCTCTTCCAAAAACTTTGCTTTTGTCTTCATGAATGCTCATCCTTTTAGAACAAACCGGCTTTATTTCTTTCGTTTATAAGAAACGTGCTTCTGCTGATTCTTTTTATTCTTTTTCTTCGGCTTTGCCGCTGAGGAATGTTCCGGAAGGGATGCCTGTTTCTGCTCAGCACGCTGTGCCTCACGCGTCTTCTCGGCTTCCTCCTCGCGCTTCTTTTCTGCCTTGTGCTCTTCTTTCTTTGCCTCGATACGCTTCTTATTCTTCGCAATCTGCGCATAACGTGACGCTTCTTCACGCTTGTTGAACTCGTAGAAGAGCGGGCTGCACAGGCAGATGGAAGAATAAGTTCCTACTGCGACACCAACCATCAGCGGGAGAACGAATGCTGCCAGCTCAGAGGATACAAAGAACAGCAGCGGAATGATCGCAACCTCTGTGGTGATGGATGTCATGAGAGAACGGTCGAGGGTCTGGGTGATACTGGTGTCCAGTACCTCCATAACTGGTTTTCCTCTCATGATATGTCTGTTCTCACGCACTCGGTCGAAAATAACGATGGTATCGTTGATGGAGTATCCGACAATGGTCAGAACCGCGGCAACGAATGGGTTGTCGACCGTGATTCCGAAGATTGCATAGACACCGATCAGAACGAGCACGTCGTGACCGATTCCGGCAATCGCCGCAACACCATATTTCCAGGACTTGAAGCGGAAGATGATGTAAATCAGCATGCCCAGTGCCGCAATCAGGATTGATTTAATTGCATTATTTCTCAATTCGCTTCCGATGGAAGGACCGAATTCCTCAGAGGAAATAACCGAATTGGAAGGACGATTGAACTTCTGTTCCAGGGTCTTCTGAACGGCATCTCTCTGGTTGGCATTCAGGGACTTTCCTGTACGGATGATGACCTCTTTATTTCCTTTTCCGGAGTAAACGATGGTCGGATCCAGCTTATACTGGCTGACCGCCTTCTTCACTTCTGTCGTGCTGACCTTATGGCCCATATCCATCTGGATCATTGTACCGCCTGTAAAGTCGATACCATAATTAAATCCGTGGAAAATCAGGAAGCAGAGGCCCAGTACGATGAAGGCTCCGCTGCAGCAGTAGAAGATCTTTCTCTTTTCAATAAAGTGAACCTGATGCTTGATCCAGCGCCTCGGGGTTCCGTCTGCATGGCATCCGAAGAATGTGTACTTCGCTGCTCTGCTGTCTGCAAGTGTGCTGACGAATACCTGTGTAACCACAACTGCAGTAAAGATGCTGACGATGATGGAAATCATCAGGGTAATCGCGAATCCCTTAACCGTTGTGGATCCCAGCTCATACAGCACGATGGTCGCGATCAGCGTGGTGATCTGCGAGTCGAGTACGGTTACCAGCGCGTGCCGGAAACCTTCATCCACGGCAGATCGTATCGACCGCCCCTTTCCAATCTCTTCCTTGATTCGGGTAAAGATGATAACGTTCGCATCTACGGCCATTCCTACTCCGAGGATAATACCTGCGATTCCCGGCAGGGTCAGAACGGCGCCGATCATCTTCATGGACCAGAGTACGAGAAGTACGTACAGTGCCAGTGCGATATCCGCAAATACACCCAGCAGATTGAAGGCGATGATCATGAAGAGGAAGACCAGTCCGAGACCGATGGCTCCGGCAACAATACTCTTATTCAGGGCGTTTGCTCCGATGGACGCAGTCTGTACAGAAGAAGATACCTCATGCAGAGATACCGGCAGAGATCCTCCGCGGATCAGGGCGGCTTCTTCCGTAGCTTCTGTCTTGCTCATTCCGCCGGTTCCTCCTGTAATTTCACAGGTAGAGGAATCGATTCTCTGTCTTGCTGTAGGCGCAGTCAGAATATCATTATCCAGCCAGATGACAATCGACGAATTGCTTACTGTCGTTCCGTGATTCTGCACGGTCGCCGTGACGTCTCCGTTTGCAGCTTTCTCTGTGGCATCCGCGAACTTGCTCTGTCCGGAACTGGAAAGCTTCAGCACAATTTTATAGCCTCCGTTTTCCTGGTCCTGACTGGCTGTCGCGTTCTTAACGTCAGATCCGGTCATAATTGTTGTACCGTCCGCGAGTGTGAAACGCAGTTTGGCCGTTTTTCCGATCTTGTTGATGGCCTGCTTGGCATCCTTGACACCCGGCATTTCAACACGGAGACGGTTCTTTCCCTCTACGCTGACACTGGCCTCAGAAACACCCATGGCATTGACACGGCGGTTCAGAACTTCCTTTGTCTGATCCATGACCTTCTTCACCTTGGCATCACTCATATGACCTGTATCGGCTTTCAGAACAACGTACACACCACCATCAATGTCGAGTCCGTATTTCAGAGAGTCCTTCAGGTTGTTGATTGAACCCAGACCGAAACAGGACGCATACCAGCCGATTACAACGACTGCGATGATGACGATACTCAAGATTTTCTTTACTCTCGTCTTCATTTTCTTCCTTTCAACTTACACGAATTGTTACTGTCTTGATAATTGCACTTAATCATTTTACTACGTTTCTACAGTGCTTTCAAGCAATCGATCGATTTCCGAAGTTTCTCACGCTGACTGAATCATAATTTCCCCGGGAAGCCTGCTGCCTCCTTCTGAACCGATATAAAAAAGCTGCAGCGGCAATTCGGATTGTCACTGCAGCATGATTTCTTCAGCAGATAATATGCTATTTCTCACTCTTTTCCGGAGCTTCTTCCTCTTTACTCTCAGAGGCTGCGGATGTGTCTGCCTGCTCATCCTGCTTCTTCGGCTGCTGATTCTGCTTCGGTGCCGGCTCTTCTTTCTTCTCCGGCTCCTTCTTCTTCAGCATCTTCAGGCCCTTATTTCCTGTACGCTCTCCATCCTCTTCCTTATTCGCAGTCTGTCTTGCTGCATTCTGGGAAGAAGCACCCTTCTTCTTGGTGAGTGTCTTGGAAATACCCCAAGGCATAACCTCCATCTTGGTTCTGTTAGAGCCGACTTCGATGACGATGTTGCCGTCCTTCTTTACTGCATTGACCGTTCCGACAATGCCGCCGATCGTAACAACTTCATCGCCCTTCTGCAGAGCACTTCTCATCTCCTGCTGTTCCTTCTCCTTCTTCTTCTGCGGTCTGATCATTAAGAAGTACATCAGTGCAAAGAAGATGACCAGCATGATAATGGTGCTCACCCAACTGTTTTTTCTGTTTGCTGCAGCCAGCATCATGGCCGTATTCAACATAATTTTTCCTCCTGAGCTTATTTATCTTGGTTATAACTGTTTTAGCCTAACACTCTGACTATACAATAAATCTGTCCTTCGCGCAATGCTGCAGGAATAACATTCCCGCAGAAAACATCTTTTCGGACAAAACGCAGCCCGGCAAGATGGCAGCCTTTTCACGCGCCGCTGAAGTACACGGCATATCCCCGCAGTTTTTCCCCGCCGGAATAAAGCCCCCATCCTTTCATGACAGCAAAGCATCAGGCGTGCAGCCGGAAAGAATGTTGTCATCTGATTAATGGAAAACAAAAACTCCCAGACCAGGCCTTCTTATGCCGGCATTCCGGGAGTTCAGATTTCATTCTGAATAAAATGCCGGCGATGGGGGTCGAACCCATACGGTGTTGCCACCACAGGATTTTGAATCCTGCACGTCTGCCAATTCCATCACGCCGGCTCAGATGATTTTAGATAAAAAAATGGTGCGGCTGACTGGATTTGAACCAGCACGGTTGCCCATACGGCCCTCAACCGTACGCGTCTGCCAATTCCGCCACAGCCGCACAATGAATGACGCAAAATGCGTCATATCATGCATTAGTATGATCCGTTTACGACTTCTTATAAGTATCGGATGCCGTATCCGGTGTGATGGTTCTCTTATAACTCCATGTACTTACATTTCTGTACGGACTGAAGAAAACCGTTTTGCCTGAAGACTTGAGACTCTTCACCATCGTCAGTGAGTAAGTCTTATAACAGATACAGTAGTAAGGAACATCCTTTTTCAATTCCTTCTTCAGTTTCTGATAAACTGCCTTCTGGTCTGCAGCGCTCCGGGTCTGTTCAAGCTTATCGACCTCACTTGCGACTGCTTTATTATAATAACTCAACTCATTGCCCTTGTCAAACATTTTTTTCAGATTATAGCTCTTATCGAAAATATATCCGCCCATCAGCAGATCAAAATTTCCACTTTTGCGGTCTGACTGGTAGGATGCTTTATCTTCTTTCTTCACCGTTACGTTGAGTCCGATGTTTTTCAGCTCTTCTGCGATGCTCTGGGCTGCCTCGGTCCTCCTCTTATTATCAGAGTTGACCAGCAGGGTCAGGTTTACTTCCTTTCCCTTTTTATCCTCAAGCAGTCCGTCCTGGTCACGGTCTCTGTATCCCGCTTTTCTCAGCATCAGAATTGCCTTGGACTGGTTAAAAATATAATCGTCCTTTTTATTGCCCGCTCCGAGGAAATTCGGGAAGTAAATGGTATCTGACTGAATGCAGTTCGTCCCGAAATCATCCTGAATCAGCTGTCTGCAGTCAATTGCGTAGCAGATTGCCTGACGTACACGGCGTTTTTTCAGCGCAGCATTCTTAAAGCGGAAGGCAATATACTCCGCTTCCGGGGACTTTACCTTTGTGCTCTTCAGATTCTTATCGGAAGCATCACTGAAAGCTTCCTCCGATGTATCCAAAAAGCCGGTAATCGCGTCAGTCGTGACAAGTCCTCCCACATTGTCCTGATTCGGGAGTCTGCGGAAATGAATCGTGTTCGACGCCTTGCTGCCATAATACCGGTTGTTCGGCTTCAAAACCAGAGACAGTCTTCCGTTGTCCAGACTGCTGATCTTATACTGTCCGCTGCCCACCGGTTTCCACGCGTTTCCGCTGGAATAGGTACTGGAATCCACAATCGGGAAGGTCAGATTATCCAGAGCCGCATCCTTCTTCTTTGAAAATGTGATTGTCACACTGCTTCCGCTGCCACTGACCGAACTGATTTTCTTTGCGTAAGCATAGTAGGGACTGGAAGATCCCGCTTTCTTGATCTGGCTGACGGTATACTTCACGTCAGAAGCATCCACGGTATTTCCGTTGCTGAATTTCGCGTTTTTCAGCGTCATGTCAACTTTTCCGCTGGAAGGGTGCGCCTGATAGGACTTTACCAGGTCCTTCTCCAAATTCAGATTTGAATCCAGCCGGAAGAGACTGCTGCAGACAAGCTGCGCGATATAATACGTATCCGAATCTTTGGAAGACAGGAACTTCAGCGAACGAAGCCTGCTCATCGGAAGATAGACCGTACTGGTCTGCCTGTAGCTGCTTTTCACCGCCGCCTGTTTCCCGGCCGTTGTCGTCTCGTCTGCCGTATCCTTGTGAAAATGGTTGATCAGGACACCAAGCACAACCATGATAATAATCACAGCTGCGATAACCGCCACCATGTGATCACGGACATAGTCTACAATACGATAAAAAATATTATCCTTAGAAGGTTCGATCATACTTTTTCAAGAGCGCATCCACCGTCTGGTGCAGCTCCTCCACTCCTCTCGAATTATCAATGATTTCATTCGAACGCTCTGCTTTTTCACGCTCCGGCATCTGGCTGCGCATGCGTTTCTCAACCTGTCCGGCTGTCGCACCGTCGCGTGCCATGACCCTCTGTCTGCGGACCTCTTCATCTGCCGTAACGAACCATACCTGTCCACAGAGATCTTCCGAGCCGGTTTCAAACAGCAGCGGAATATCGAGAAAGATTATACCATAATTTCCGCTTTTGCGGTATTCAGTGATCCACTTTATCGCCGCTTCCCGGACTTTCATTGTGACAATCTGTCTCAATCTGTTATTCTTTTCCCTGTCGGCAAATACAATTTCCGCAAGTTTCTTCCTGTTCAGCACACCCGGACGATCCAGGATCTCTTCTCCGAATTCTTCCGCCAGCTCATCCACCACCGGACTGCCGTCCCGAGTCAGATTCCTGGAGATTTCATCCGCATCGAAGACCGGGTAGCCCAGAGAAGCAATATAGGATGACACCGTCGATTTCCCCGCGCCGATCCCTCCGGTAATTCCTATGATCATCATTTTTTGTCCCTCCTGTACTTATCAGTCTTTCAGTTCGTACCAGGACGTTCCCTCGTTCCGGTCACAGAGCAGCGCAACCTTAAGTTCCGCCGCGTTTTCCATATTTCTCTGCAGAAGTTCTTCCACCTGCTCGCGTTCATCCGGATCTGTCTGAATGATCAGTTCGTCGTGAATCTGCAGCACCAGGCGCGATTTCATCTTTCTCTCCCGGAGCTCCTTTTCCACGCGGATCATGGCGATCTTGATAATGTCTGCAGCCGTTCCCTGAATCGGGCTGTTCATGGCAAGACGCTCCCCCAGCTGGCGCGACATGTAATTTTTTGACTTGATCTCACGAATGTAGCGGCGCCGGCCGAAGAGGGTCTCGGAATATCCCTTCTCCCTGCACTGCTCAATGCAGGCATCCATGAAAATCTTTACCTTCGGATGCTTGGCAAAATAATCCTGGATGTAGCTTTCCGCTTCTTTCCGGGAAACGTGAATTTCCTCGGATAAGCCGAAGCTGCTCATTCCGTAGATCACACCGAAGTTGACCGCCTTGGCCCGGCTTCTCTGAAGCGGTGTCACGTCTTCGTAATCCACATTAAACACCCTGGCCGCTGTGGTCCGGTGAATGTCCTCGCCTTCGTTAAATGCGCGGATCAGGTTTTCATCGCCGGACATGTGGGCCAGAATTCTCAGCTCGATCTGAGAATAATCGGCGCCCACCAGAAGTCCTCCCTTTTCCGCGGTAAAGGCTCTGCGCAGCTGCCGTCCGATATCCGTCCTGACCGGGATGTTCTGCAGATTCGGTTCGGTACAGCTCAGGCGTCCGGTTGCAGTCACCGTCTGCTGGAAATGTGCGCGGATTTTCCCGTCTTCTCCGATCAGCGGCACCAGCCCTTCCACATAAGTACTCTGCAGCTTTGTCAGCGTCCGGTACTGCAGAATCAGCGAAGCGATCGGATACTTCTTTTCCAGTTTCTTCAGAACTTCCGCACTGGTGCTGTAACCGCGCTTGGTTTTCTTTCCGGCAGGAAGCCCAAGCTTTTCAAAAAGAATTTCTCCCAGCTGCTGGGTGGAGTTGATGTTAAATTCCTCTCCCGCCAGCGTGTAGATAGCCTGCTCAAGCTTATCCGTCTCTTCCTTCAGCGCACTTCCGATTTCCTGAAGAACCCCGGCATCCACCGGAATTCCCGTAACTTCCATCTGCGCGAGAACCCGGATCAGCGGAAATTCAATTTCCTCCGCCAGTTTCCGTCCATTCTCCTCATCCAGCTTCTTTTCCTGCAGTTCCCTCAGCTGAACCGCCGCATCCAGGGCATGTTTTCCATATTCCACAGACTCGTCGTCCAGACCTCCCGGGAACATGGTGATCTGCTTCTGCTTCTTTTCCAGCTTCTTGCTGTCCGGCAGAGTGATCTGCAGATATTCCAGCGCCAGAGAGGACAAAAAGTAATCTTTCCGGGAAGGATCAAGGACATACTGGGCAATCTGCGTGTCAAAGGCTGTGGAAAATTCCCGCAGTCCTTTCCGCATCAGAGGATAGTAGGCCCGGATCAGATCATGCCCGGCAAAGCGGAAGTGTTTCCGGTTCAGAAGTTCGATCAGGGAAGATTCCAGGGCGGGATCGATGACGTAATACTTATCCTCATACATCAGAGCAATCAGCTCTTCCTTCGGCATTCCTACGTGATCATCGTTTCCCAGCAGAAGAAGCCAGATTTCCGAGCCTTCCGGAATCTCATCCAGACCGGACAGCTGCTCTTCCGTTTCAATCCGGATAGTCTTATATGTTCTTTCTTCTCTTGTGTCCTGCTCCAAGAGTCCTCTGTCCGCCATCCTCTTCAGGAAGGTCTTCAGTTCCAGCTCCTGAAAGAGCTCTGCCATTGCGGCTGTATCCGGATTCCCGGTTTTCAGATCGCTTTTCACATCGATATCCAGCGGCACATTGCGGACGATTTCCGCCAGTCTTCTGCTCATGACGACCTGCTGAACATTATCTTCAATCTTTTCTCTGAGCTTTGCGCCTTTGATCTCGTCGGTGTGCTGCAGGAGATTCTCAATGCTGCCGAACTGCTTCATCAGTTTCAGTCCCGTGACCTGTCCGACTCCCGGAATTCCCGGGATGTTATCCGACTTGTCTCCCATCAGTCCTTTTAAATCGATAAACTGGCGGGGTGTCAGGCCATAGACCTCCATCATCTTCTTATCATCGTACAGATCAAACTCAGAGATTCCTTTTTTGGTAATCATGACCTGCGTCTTGTCTGAGGCGAGCTGAAGGGCATCCTTATCTCCGGTAATGATCAGCGGGCTGAGTCCTTCCTCCTCTGCTTCTTTAGAAACCGTTCCGAGAATATCATCCGCCTCAAATCCGTCAATTTCCAGATTTTTTATATCCATAGCGGTCAGGATTTTCTTCATGTATGGAAGTTCCATGGCAAGTTCTGCAGGCATGGCCTTTCTTCCCGCCTTATAGCCATCATAGCTTTTATGCCGGAAGGTCGGAGTTTTCCGGTCCCAGGCCACTGCGGCGTATCCCGGCTGAACATCGTCCAGAATCTTCCAGAGCATATTCAGAAATCCGAAAATTCCCTGTGTGTAGACACCGTCCGCAGTGATCATCGGCCGCTGCATCGCATAGTAGGCACGGTTAATCAGACTGTTTCCGTCAATGATCACAATTCTGTCTTCCATAAACTTATCTCCCATCCGCTTTTTATGACAATAGAAAAACCCGGAGGCACCGTCAGAGCTTAATTGACGCCTATCAAAATTGATAGGTGGGTACCCTGCTCAAACTTTCCATAGTCCGCTGAAAATGCGGCTGTATGGTCCGAAAGAGACTCCGGATTCCCGTTTAAGTGCTGTAGGTTCAATTAAATGCTCTAAACGTATGTTCCAGGCTCATGTTTATTATATCGCATATACCTCGGATATTCAACTTAAAATCCGTATTCTGTCAGGTAAATGTAAAACAAGAGCACTGACAACTCAGTGCTCTTGTTCAATGCATGAATCCAAGCTGTTTGCAACAGCAGTCTGATTTCATACAATTTATCTTCAGGCTATTTACTGGACAAACAGGATATTATTTTCCCATCTTCCAATCTTTTTTCTCTTACAGCTCAACCGTATCCAGATCAACTGCGCAGTTGGTGTGGACCTTCTGAACATCTTCATTGTCTTCCAGAACGTCGACAAGCTTCTTCAGCTTCTTCAGGTCTTTCTCGTCCGGAGTGCTCTCCATGGAAGGAACCTGCTCGATGTCAGACTCGACCAGTTCATATCCGGCCTTTCTCAGCGCATCATCAACATCGTTGTACGCGGATGGATCAGTCTGGATCTCATAATTATCCTCATTGCTGATCATGTCGTCTGCGCCAGCCTCAAGAGCAGTTTCCATCAGTGCATCCTCATCGATGTCATCAGACTTCTCGATGACGATAATGCCCTTTCTGGAGAACATATAGGATACGCATCCCGGGGTTCCGACATTCCCGCCATGCTTATCGAAAGTGGACTTCACTGCAGAAGTCGTACGATTGGTGTTGTCTGTCAGGCACTCTACGATGATGGCAACTCCGCCTGCACCGTATCCCTCAAACTGCAGAGATTCGTAAGATACGCCCTCCAGCTCTCCAGTACCTTTCTTGATCGCTCTTTCAATATTTGCGTTCGGCATACTGATTGCCTTGGCTTTTTCAATAGCAGTACGCAGTCCGGCGTTGTATTCCGGGTCTCCTCCGTCTCTCGCCGCTACAGTGATCATCTTCGCATACTTTGTGAATAAAGCTGCGCGCTTTGAATCCTGCGCTGCCTTTCTGCCTGCAATCGTTCCGTGTCTTCCCATGGAGACGCCTCCTTTTAACTATACAAAAAATCAAACTCAGTTCATCTATAAAAGCACCGAAATATTATACACCAGGTCAGCAGCACTTGCAAGTGTCTCCCTAGCCGGGATGCTTTTTGTCCCTATACGGCATGCTGATGGTGTTCTTCCCAGGCAGCATTGACTGCTCTCATTTCCGCCAGGGTCTTTTCATTTCTCATGCGCTCTTCTTCTGTCATGGACTCGTTCAGGTTCTTTCTCGCCGTACTCATCATCAGCTTGATACGGTTCAGCTGGTTGACGGTGCTGGCGCCCGGGTCAAAGTCGATGGCCGCAACATTGGCCTTCGGATTCATCCGGCGGACCTGTTTCAGCATGCCTTTTCCGACGATGTGATTCGGCAGGCATCCGAACGGCTGCAGGCAGACGATATTCTCTACTCCGCTGTGGATCAGCTCGACCATTTCTCCAGTCAGCAGCCATCCCTCGCCGCACTGATTGCCGATGGACAGGATGTGAGAGGCCGCATCAGCAGTCTGCTCGATTCTTGCCGGCTCGGTGTAATGCTCACTTCCCCGCAGGGCCCGGCGCACAGGATCGCGGAGCCACTCGATGACCTGAATCGCGCGCTTGTTGATCTCCATCTGCTTCCAGGTACCTGACAGGTACTTATAGTTGTAGATCTTGCTGTAGAATCCGTAGAGGAAGAAATCCAGCATATCCAGAACGACTGCTTCGCCGCCTTCATGTTCAATGGTTTCCACAATCCGGTTATTGGCATTCGGATGATACTTGACCAGAATTTCTCCGACTACGCCGACCTTCGGTTTCTTCACATCGCGGCGCTCTACGGCGTCAAACTCAGCAACCATCTGATTGACATTGCTCCTGAACTTCTTTCTGCTGTAATGCAGAGAGTTCTCCACAATGCGGTCATACCAGCTGTCCAGGAGCTTTTCAGATGTTCCCGGATTCTTTTCATAAGGACGGGTCGCGTAGAGCAGACGCATCGCAAGATCTCCATAGGTAATGGCTACGCCAAGCTGGAAGAGCATTTTCGGAGTAACCTTGAATCCCGGATTCTTCTCCAGTCCCACATAGTTGAAGGAGACGACCGGAATCTGTCCCATGCCCATGTCATTCAGTGCCTTTCTGAGAAGGGAGACATAGTTGCTGGCGCGGCATCCGCCGCCGGTCTGTGACATAAAGACAGCAGTCTTGTTCAGGTCGTATTTTCCGGACTTCAGCGCGGAAATGACCTGTCCCAGGGTCACAATCGTCGGATAGCAGGCATCGTTGTTGATGTACTTCAGACCCTCTTCCACAGAGTTCTCATCTACGGACGGAAGAAGCTCACCATGATAGCCGTATTCCGTCAGGATCGGCTCAAAGTACTGGAAGTGGATCGGCGACATCTGCGGAATCAGGATGGTATAGTCATCCTTCATCTCTTTGGTGAATACCGTACGCTCGAAAGGATGGCTTTCCGGATCACACTTCACGTCGCTCTTGTCACGTTCTTCAATGGCAGCTTTCAGCGAACGGATACGGATCTTGGCGGATCCAAGGTTGCTGACTTCATCAATCTTCAGAACCGTATACAGTTTATTATGCTGGCGGAGAATTTCTTCTACCTGATCGGTGGTTACCGCATCAACTCCGCAGCCGAAGGAGTTCAGCTGCACGATCTCGACATTGTCATGCTCTCCGGCGAATTCTGCTGCCTTGTAGAGGCGGGAATGGTATACCCACTGATCCAGAACACGGATCGGACGGTCCAGATGAACCTTGTCCGCAACGGAATCCTCCGTCAGAACGACAAAGTCAAAAGAACTGATCATCTTATCGATGCCGTGATTGATTTCCGGATCCACGTGATACGGACGGCCGCTCAGAACAACGCACTTTTTCTTATGGTCCTTTGCGTATTTCAGCGCATAGGCACCCTGCTTGCGGACATCATCCTTAAAGCGGTGCTGCTCCGCTCTCGCCTTCCGGACAGCGTTTTCGATCTCATTTTCCGGAATGTGGAAACGCTCCAGTTCTCTGACCAGAGCTTTTGCAAGTCTCTCGTCATTATCGTAAGGCAGGAAAGGATGCATAAAGCGGACCATATTCTCTTTAAAGATATCGTCCATGTTATTAGCAATCACTTCCGGATAGGTTGCTACAACCGGGCAGTTATAGTGGTTGCCTGCTTCTTTATCCTCAATCTGCTCATAGTTGATGCAAGGATAGAAGATAAATTTATAGCCGTGATCCACCAGCCACTGAATGTGGCCGTGCACGAGCTTTGCCGGATAGCAGGCAGTATCCGAAGAAATGGTCTCAATTCCGCCCTCGTAAATCTTTTTGCTGGACAGAGGGCTGAGTTCTACACGGAATCCCAGCTCTGTAAAGAAGCGGAACCAGAACGGATAGTCCTCATACATATTCAGAACTCGCGGAATCGCAACGGTTCCGCGTCTTGCGTCGAATTCGGACAAAGGCTGGTACTGGAAGAGCCTCTTCAGCTTATACTGGTAGAGGTTCGGCAGTCCGCTGCCGTCCGGATTTCCGCCGGCACCCTTTTCACAGCGGTTTCCGGTGATGAAGCGGGAACCGTCGCTGAAGCGGTTGATGGTCAGAAGGCACTGGTTTTCACAGCCGTGGCAGCGTCCATTGGAATTCTTTACCTGGAAGTTTTCCAGCTCTTTTGCATCCAGAATGGACGACCGTGTCCCCTCCACATAATTTTCCTGGGCGATAATGGCGCATCCGTAGGCACCCATCAGTCCGGCGATATCCGGGCGGATGGCGTTCTTTCCGACAATCTTCTCAAAAGCACGCAGAACAGCATCGTTCATAAAGGTTCCGCCCTGAACAACGATATGATCTCCGGTTTCATCCGTATTTCTCAGCTTGATAACTTTATACAGGGCATTCTTAATAACAGAATAGGAAAGTCCGGCAGAAATATCTCCGATGGACGCTCCTTCCTTCTGCGCCTGCTTGACCTTGGAATTCATAAATACCGTGCAGCGGCTTCCCAGGTCTACCGGATTCTGCGAATACAGCGCTTCCTTCGCAAAGGCACGCGTATCCAGGTTCACAGACTTTGCATAGGTCTCCAGGAAGGATCCGCATCCTGCAGAACATGCCTCATTCAGCATGATATTATAGATCGCGCCGTCCTTGATCTTCATGCACTTCATGTCCTGACCGCCGATATCCAGGATAAAGTCGACATCCGGCTCAAAGTATGCCGCCGCCTTATAGTGGGCCATGGTTTCAATCTCTCCCATGTCCGCACGGAAACCGGCTTTAATCAGCCCTTCTCCGTATCCGGTTACGCAGGTGTTCGCGATATAGGCGTCTCTTGGCATCTCCTTATACAGATCCGTGAGAATCTGGCGGACAACCTCGACCGGGTTTCCCTCATTGCTCCTGTACTCCGTAAACAGAAGATAACGGTCTTCATCCATCAGTGCGGCCTTGGTCGTTGTGGATCCGGCGTCAATTCCCAGATAGCAGCGGCCCTTTGCCTTCTTGAGATCTCTCCTTTTGACTTTTGCTTTGTCGTGGCGTGCCTTAAAGGCGTCATACTCCGCCTGATTCTTAAACAGCTTGTCCATATGATGGGTATCGGACAGCTTGCTCTCATCGGCTGTATCGATGCGGTGCAGAACCTCAGACAGGGTGACCGGCTGCTCACGGTCTGCCAGCATCGCCGCGCCCATTGCGACGAAGTTCTTGGCATTCTCCGGGAAAATGACCTGATTCGGCTTCAGATGCAGGGTCTCCACGAATCTCTTTCTCAGCTCAGACAGAAATGTCAGCGGCCCTCCCAGGAAGGCAACATTGCCGCGGATCGGATGGCCGCAGGCAAGACCGCTGATGGTCTGATTGACAACGGCCTGGAAAATAGACGCAGCAAGGTCAGAAACCGCAGCTCCGTCATTGATCAGAGGCTGAATATCTGTTTTTGCAAATACTCCGCAGCGGGCAGCGATCGGATAAATAATCTTGTAATTCTTCGCTGCCTCATTCAGTCCCGCCGCATCGGTATGCAGCAGAATTCCCATCTGGTCGATGAACGCGCCGGTTCCTCCTGCGCAGGTTCCGTTCATTCTCTGTTCAATCGTCTGTCCGTAGAACGTGATCTTGGCATCCTCGCCGCCAAGCTCGATGACACAGTCTGTCTGCGGAATCAGCGTCTCAACCGCCTTGCTGCAGGTGATTACCTCCTGCTCAAAACGGATGCCGATCAGCTTGGCAAATGAAAGTCCGCCGGATCCGGTAATCACCGGACGGAACTCTATATCACCGAGCTCATCATACATCTCTTTCAGAAGCTCATGAACCTTGAGGAATACATCGGAATTATGACGTTCATAGCGGTCATAGACAACTTCATTATCCTCGTTCAGCAGAACCAGTTTTACGGTAGTTGAGCCAATATCGATTCCTAATCTCTTCATCTTATACCTTCACCTCTTCAGGCAGTCCTCTGAAAATCAGAAGGCCGCCGTCCCTTTTCAACATTATCTTATCTTTCCGCCGGCTGTCCGATAACTTCTCCAACGGCTTCCGGATATTGTCAAATCAGGGATTTACCCTTTTACGCAGCCTACTGCGCCTCCGGCCGTTGATCCAGCGGCTTGATTTCTTTTTTATATAAATGCAGAACCATCAGCAAAGAACTGATAAATCCTGCGCATTCCGCAAGCGGAAAGGAAAACCATGATGCCGTTACGCCAAGTGTATGGAACAGGATGTAGGCAAACGGCAGGATGCATACCAGCTGACGAATGACCGATACAATCAAACTGTATACACCATGTCCGACGCCCTGAAACAGGGTCGAGGACATTATTCCAAATGACGCCGGAATAAAACAGAGACTGATTCTTCTCAGCGCGGGAACGCCCATCTGCAGCATGGCCTGATTGGCGCTGAACAGTTTCAGCAGCTGCGAAGGGAAGATCTGGAAGATCAGGAATCCTGCGAACATGATCACCAGAGCCGTTTCAATGCCCCTTTTATAGGTCAGCATCAGCCGCTTTCTGTTCCGCGCGCCGAAGTTATATCCCATAATCGGCATCGCACCCTGGTTCAGGCCGAATACCGGCATGAACACAAAGGACTGCAGCTTGAAATATGCGCCAAGGACCGCAACCGCCGTAGGGATCGAACTCAGAATCTGGTTGTATCCCAGCAGCATGATGGAGCCGATGGACTGCATAATGATGGACGGAAGTCCGACATCGTATATATCTTTTACCACGCCCCAGTCAATATGAAAGCCCTTCAGCTGAATTCTGACATCGCGGTCTTTACGGAAAAATACAATCCATGCCATGCTCATGGCGACGAACTGTCCAATAACCGTAGCCAGCGCCGCTCCCGCGACACCGAGCTTCGGCGCTCCGATGAGCCCGAAGATCAGAATCGGATCCAGAATAATGTTTACAACCGCTCCGCTCATACTGATCGCCATCGGCGCAATCATATTGCCGGTGGACTGGAGCACCTTCTCAATCATCATATCGATAGAACTGAAGATACTCAGACACATGACGATGCTTCCATATTCCACTCCATACTTCCAGGTCACCGGATCGCTCGTATAGGAGCTCATAAACGGCCGGATCAGGACGAGTCCCACGAACAGAAAGATCATCGCATTCATCACGGCAATCCGGATGCTGGTCGACGCGGCCTGGTCCGCCGCCTTATAATTTCTTGCTCCCAGACGTCTGGCTATCAGAGAGTTCACTCCGACGCCGCTTCCGACGAACAGGGAGATCATCAGCATCTGAAGCGGCATGATGAAAGAAACTGCCGTCAGCGCCTTCTGGCTGACCATCGCAACGAATATACTGTCCACGATATTGTAAAGCGCGTTGATTGTCATCGACGCAATTGCCGGTCCGGACATCTGCAGAAGCAGTTTTCCAATCGGTAGGTCACCCATCTTATCGGATGTGCTTGCATCTCTCTTATGGATTTCTTCTTCGACATGCTGGGCCCGGACGAGTTCCACGTCTTTCTTCCCGGAAAGACTTTCGTCTTTTGATTTACGCATGTTTTTCCTCCTCAGTATTTTACGAGTTCAGGTCGTAAACTTCATTATACAATTCTTTGAATTTATCAAATTTCCAACTGCATTCTTTTTCCTTGCAGCTCCCCTTTTTTCACTTGTTAACCAGCCGGTTCGCTCCGCAGTAAAAAAGAGCTGCTCTCCCGGCAGCTCTCGTCGCGATCCTATAGCGGATCTAAACTCCTCAATTCTTATAAAATGCGGGACAGGTCTGTAAGCCGGGTTCTGTATTTGACGATCATCTATCTAGGCGAAACATCTCTGCTCGCTCATGCGGTCCACCAACTGAACGGCGGCGGGCAGCCGCCTTACGTTCACCGACCTTGCTCCGGATGGGGTTTACACGGCCGCTGCGTCTCCGCAGCGCCGGTGAGCTCTTGCCTCACCATTTCAACCTTGCCACGGCATTACCCGTTTCGGCGGTATGTTTCTGTTGCACTTTCCCTATGATTACTCACGCCGGACGTTATCACGGCATCCTTGCCCTGTGGAGCCCGGACTTTCCTCATGCCTAAGCACGCGACCGTCTGGCCTGCCCACATCGTCCTAGCTTAACATAGAAACGGGTTGAGATCAAGTTCAGATTCCAGAATTTCACATTCTCCCTCTGGAATTCTGCTCCTGAGCTTTTCTGCCATATTGGCCGGAAAAATTTTCTCCGTTCCATAATGTCCGGCGTCAAGAACGTTCATTCCCTGCTGCAGGGCGGCTTGCGCGTCATGATACTTCAGGTCTCCGGTAATAAACAGTTCACAGCCTGCTTCTTTTGCGGTTTTGATAAACTCTGCGCCGGCTCCGGTGCACCAAGCCGCCCTCTGCACCATCGCGTCCGGATCCCCGCATGCGTGAAGAAACTTCCGGTCAATTCCAAGCTTTTCCGCCGCATAGCCGATAAACGTACGGAAAGGCAGCGGCTCAGGCAGCTCTCCGCGCCGGCAGATCTTCTCATCATCACCGAGAAGACGGATGTTCTGCATGCCCAGAATCGCTCCCAGGTCATCGTTGTTTCCGCCCGGCATGATATCAAAGGACGTGTGGCAGGCATAGTGCGTAATCCCCGCTCTCACCATCTGAAGAACCATTCTGCCCTCTGTGTCATCCGGCTCGATTTTCTTCAGACTGTAGAACAGAAGCGGGTGATGGGTCAGGAGAAACTGTGCATGTTTTTCTTCCGCCTCCCGGATGACCGCCGGCGACGCCTCCAGGGCAAGCAGGATCCGGGAAACCTCCTCCGGACCGGCATCCACCTGCATGCCGCAGTTATCCCAGTCCTCCTGCAGCGAACTCGGACAGATTTCTTCAATGATCTTCAGTATCTCCTGTTTTTTCATTTTCTCTTCCTCCCGAAATAATCTGCTTCATGGCCGGACGGATTTCTGCCGCCTGAAGGCTCAGCCTCTTATCTGCTCCTGTTTATCCAGAAGCATCTTCAGCCGCAGCACGGCTGCCTCCGTTTCTCTGCTGTCAGAATGCTCGCTTTTCTTCTGATTCTGAAGGATTTTCTCCTGCTTCTGAAGCTCTTTTGCCAGGTATTCCCGCATGTACGGCTCTCCGGCAGCCAGGCTGTCCGGGTAGGAATACTCCGCCTGAATCTCTGGCGGAAGGCTCTGGAATACGTGCAGGTCTGGCATCTTTACAGCCGGGCTGCCTTCTTGCTGCTTCCCCTTTTCCGTTGTGGTTTTTGTCCCCTCTGACAAAGGTGAAACAACAAGGATTTCACACAGGCGCTTTCCCTCCGGGGCGATCTGCTCGCGCAGGATCTGAAAGCCGCAGACGGAAAGCCGCCATCTGAGATAGCCCGGATTGCTCCGCGGCTGAAGAATAAAGCGCGGAAAAGTCCGCGCTTTCTCAAGGTCGTATTCCAGAATGTCTGCGATCAGGATTCCACCGATGCCCGCCATGACGATGCTGCCTGCCTCGCCGCATTTCAGGACCTGAAGGCCGTCTCCCAGGCGCAGGTCAGGCACGATGTCCGGAAGCTCCGCCTTCCAGTCGTCTTCCGCCTTCTTCAGCGACCCGCTGCTCACGTCGCAGAGAATCACATGGGGGCAGATGCCCTCCTTCTGCAGGCGGATCGGAAGATAGGCATGATCGGTGCCGATGTCTGCCATTGCAGCTCCTGCGGTAACTTCATCCATGATGGTCTGTAACCTTCTGCTCCACTTCATGATTTACTCCAGATAATCCTTCAGCTTCTTGCTTCTGCTCGGATGACGGAGCTTTCTCAGGGCCTTTGCCTCGATCTGACGGATACGCTCTCTGGTGACGTCGAATTCTTTTCCGACTTCTTCCAGGGTGCGGGAACGTCCGTCGTCCAGGCCGAATCTCAGGCGCAGCACTTTCTGCTCACGGTCGGTCAGGGTTCCCAGAACTTCAACCAGCTGCTCCTTCAGCATGGAGAATGCCGCGGCTTCTGCCGGTGCCGGAACGTCGTCGTCCGGAATGAAGTCGCCCAGATGGCTGTCTTCCTCTTCGCCGATAGGTGTCTCCAGGGAAACCGGCTCCTGTGCGATCTTCTGGATCTCACGGACCTTCTCAACGCTGATGTTCATTTCCTTGGAAATTTCTTCCGGGGTCGGCTCGCGGCCGAGTTCCTGAAGCAGGGTTCTGGAAACGCGGATCAGCTTGTTGATGGTCTCTACCATGTGAACCGGGATTCTGATGGTTCTGGCCTGGTCGGCGATGGAACGGGTGATGGCCTGACGGATCCACCATGTCGCATAGGTGGAGAATTTATAGCCCTTCTTGTAGTCGAACTTGTCAACGGCCTTGATCAGTCCCAGGTTTCCTTCCTGAATCAGGTCCAGGAAGAGCATGCCTCTTCCGACATAGCGCTTGGCAATGCTGACAACCAGACGAAGGTTTGCTTCGCAGAGCTTTTTCTTTGCCTCTTCATCGCCGGCTTCCATGCGCTTTGCGAGCTCTACCTCTTCATCGGCAGTAAGCAGAGGCACTTTTCCGATTTCCTTGAGGTACATTCTGACCGGGTCGTCGACGGCGATTCCCTTAGGAACAGTTGCGTCGACATCGATCTCTCCGTTTTTCTTCAGAACGACGCCGTCGGAGTCGTCATTATCATTATCGTCATTATCGTCTCCGCCGTCATTGATCAGCTCGATTCCCTGCTCCAGGAGCTGTTCGTAGATATCCACAACGGCGTTCTTATCGTGAATGTCGATATCGTAGGGATCCAGAGCCTGGTCAATTTCCTCGTAGGTCAGTGTATTTTTGTCCTTGCCCTTTTTCCCCTTTGCGATCTTGGAAAGCTGCAGCAGAATATCTGTTTTCATCTGCGCCAGCTCTTCCTTCGACATACCTGTATACTCATCCGTCTGTTTCTTATCTTCTGCCGCCTTTTTCTTTGCTGCAGAAGCCTTCTTTCCCGCAGTTTTCTTTGCTGCGGAAGCACCGGATTTCTTCGATGTCTTTTTTGCTGCAGATGCTGTTGTCTTACTCACTTTATCACTCATATATCCTCTGTTCTCCTCTTACTTTCCAGACTGCAGGCGCTTGATCTCCTTTTGCACTCGCATGAGATCGGAAGACCAGGCGCGGATTTTATCTGCGTTTTCGTTTTCGTCTGCCATGGACAGCATGGTAATCAGTTCCTTTTCGCGGGCGGTCATTCTGCTGATCTCCCAGGTCCTGACACAATCGTGAAAAACACGGTCTGCCTGGCTGGGATCAACGGCCACATTACTCAGAATCTGCTGCAGAACTTCCCGTTCTTCCTGGGGAAGTGTGTCCAGCAGCTGGTTGACGTCGATTTTCCTCTGCTCCGGATTCTGCAGAAGGATCGCAAGTACGTCCTTTGACAGTCCGCTTTCCATCATTCCGGGATATTTATCCAGATCTTTCACGCGAGAGGGATCATCGATCACCAGCTTCAGGAGCGTTCTCTCCCACGATGGAACGGAACGGGCGCCGGAGCGGATTTCCTTTCTCTTCTGCCTCTCCCTCTCGTCTTCTCTTCTGTCCTGCGCGTAGGCGCCCCGGCTGTTCTGTGCAGCCATGCCGACTTCCCGGCTCATGGCATCTCTGGAAATCCGCATCTCCTGCGCGACCCTGGTCACATATTCTTCCTGCTCGACAGGATCCAGGGCGGCGATGATCTGTGCGGCTTCCTTCAGATAAGCAATTTTTCCTTCACTTGACTGAAGGTCAGAATGCCTCCTTGCCGTATCCAGCTTATACTCCGCATAGGGGAGCGCCCCCTCGATCAGCTTCAGAAAGGCTTCTTTTCCGTTCTTTTTCACGAATTCATCCGGATCTTTTCCGTCTGTGACATGCAGAACTCTGACAGAACACCGCTCCTTTCTCAGAATTTCAATGCCTCTCAGCGCGGCCTTTCTTCCGGCATTATCCGCGTCGTAAGAAAGGACGACGCTGTCCGTATAGCGGTGCAGAAGCCTTGCCTGATTTTCTGTCAGCGCCGTTCCCAGGGACGCGCACACATTCTGAATCCCGCTCTGATACAGGGCGATCGCATCCATATAACCTTCCACAAGAATCAGATAATGTTCTTTTCCCGCATCTCTTCTGGAGATGTTCAGGCCGTAAAGATTATTCTTTTTCTGAAAAACTCTGGATTCCGGCGAATTCAGATATTTCGCGGGCGTATTGCTGTCCAGCGCGCGGCCCCCGAATCCGATGACTTTTCCCGACGTGTTGATAATCGGGAACATGACCCGGTTTCTGAATCTGTCATATATTTTCCCCCTGCTCTGAGAAACCAAACCGAGTTCCAGCATGATTTTATCCGGCACCTTCTGGGATTTCAGATAGCGGTAGAGGCTGTCCCACTGGCCGTCTGCGTATCCGATGCCGAACTTCTTCAGAATTCTCGGTTCAATCTGCCGGCCTTTCATATAGCTGTAGCCCGGATTGGGACCGCCGGTGAAGGCCCGGTAAAAGTATGCGGCAGCCATGCGGTTAACCTCGTAGTAGGGCTTTAAATCGTTTCCTGCCCGCGAAAACTTTTCCATCGGGACTCCGTATTCTTCAGAAAGCTTTTCGACGGCTTCCGTAAAGTCCAGATTATCGTATTTCTCAACAAAGGCGATGACATCGCCCCTGGCTCCGCATCCGAAACAGTTGAAATACTGACGGCTTTCCGAAACCATAAAGGACGGGGTCTTTTCATTGTGAAACGGACAAAGACCCTTAAAATTAGCCCCTGCCCGTTTTAACTTCACTCTGCGTCCGACCACATCCACGATATTGATCTGGTTCTTCAGATTTTCTATGGATTCCTTTGAAAATGAAAACGCCATGTATTCCTCCGCTGTAATACGTCCATATTCTATTATTCGCTGTCGTCTCCGATTTCCTTTAATTTTTTTGAAATAAATTAGAAATAAAGCAGAAAAAGTTCCGCGGCCTGTTTCTGCCGTTCCGGAAGTCCTCTTTTACCGCTTTCCAGAACCGCTTCATCCCTTGTATCTGCTATCCTCTTTTATACCCAGATTACCGGTGTTTCACTCTCATTCAGGCACTTCTGCCGGTAGTCCGTCAGCGCGTAGCGGTCCGTCATCCCCGCAATGTGATCCTTCACCACCGTTTCCAGTCCGTCCTCTTCCCGAAGCTCCAGATATTCCTTCGGCAGCTCCTCAGGATGGGAAAGATAATACTGATACAGCGACCGGATCACCTTTTCCACATGTACAATCTGTTCTTCCTTTCTGACCACCGGCCCGTCATAAACCTTCTCAAACATAAAGGTCCTGAGATGGTCCAGTGCCTCCTGATGGAGATCATCCATACGGACATACCCTTTTCCGTCGCTGGTGGTGATGACATTTTCAATCATCGTATTCAGCCGCGCTTCCTTGCTCTCCCCGAACACACGGAGCGTCTCTTCCGGAAGATCCGATTCTTTCAGGGCGCCGGCTCTGACCGCGTCGTCGATATCATGGTTCAGGTAGGCGATGCGGTCGCTGAGTTTGACCACCCAGCCTTCCAGGGTATGCGGCTCCCTTTTCCCCGGATGGTTCAGGATCCCGTCGCGCACTTCATAAGTCAGGTTCATGCCGCGTTTTCCCTTGTGAAATTCCAGTTTGTCCACCACGCGGAGGCTCTGCTCGTTATGCGAAAATCCCGGCTCATACAGAGCGTTGAGAATCCGCTCGCCGTTATGTCCGAAGGGCGTGTGGCCCAGATCATGCCCCAGCGCAATGGCCTCCGTCAGATCCTCGTTCAGCCCCAGAGCCCTGGAAATACTCCTTCCAACCTGCGACACCTCCAGAGTATGCGTCAGCCGCGTCCGGTAGTGATCCCCCTCCGGCGCCAGAAAAACCTGCGTCTTGTGCATCAGCCGGCGGAAGGCCTTGGAATGAATGATCCTGTCCCGGTCCCGCTGAAAAACCGTCCGGTAGGGGCACTGGGGCTCATCTTCTGCCCTGCCCCGGCTCTCCTCCGCCAGGCAGGCATGCCGCGAGAGCACCAGCCTTTCCTCGGCTTCAAGGTCTTTTCTGCTTCTCATGCTGTCCTCCTTTCCGGACAAAAAGAAAACCGCAAGGGATCCGCCGGACTGTTTCTCCTGGACAATCCGCTCTCTTACGGTTTCTGTTTTCTCTTTCTATACTCCGGTATGCCCGAATCCGCCTTCTCCTCTGTCCGTGTCGCTGAGTTCATCGGAAAGATGAAGCTCCGCACGGATCACCGGCATCAGAACAACCTGCGCGATTCTCTCGCCGTCCTTGATCGTAAATTCCTCATCGCCGAAATTGATCAGGGGAACTTTGATCTCTCCGCGGTAGTCGCTGTCAATCGTTCCGATGCTGTTAACCAGGCCGATTCCGTGCTTGATGGCCAGGCCGCTTCTGGCTCTGACCTGCGCCTCGCAGCCTTCCGGAATCTCAAAGAAGAGGCCTGTCGGTACAAGCTTTCTTTCCCCCGGCTTCAGTGTAACCGGTTCATCCAGGTAGGCCTGGATATCAAATCCGGATGCCCCCTTCGTCTTATATTCCGGGAGTCTTCCGCTTTTACTGATAATATTCATATTTATGGTCTGCATTTCTGTTACCGTCACTTTCCTTCCGCCCCTGCCCGGGTGTATTTTGCCGAAAGATCTATTTCTGCTGATACTTCGCCATCAGCGCCTTTACATCCGCGTCTTTTCCGCTGACTACGGACGCTGAATAGGTAGAGAAGTCGCCGATCAGCTTCCTGGCCTCCTCGACATCGTCAAGGGTAACCTTATCGTAGCCCTCCATGACTTCATCCGGCAGGAATACGCGGTCCAGGAGCAGCTTGTTCTTCCCGTTGACCACCATTCTGGCCGTCGGGTTCTCCTGGCTGAAGACATAGGAAGATTTCATCTGTTCTCTGGAAGAGTCCAGTTCTTCCTGGGAAATCGGATCCGACTTAAGACGTTCCAGTTCCTCATGGATACCTTCTACGGTCTTCTCCAGCTGATCGTGGGCGACACCGGCGTAAATCTCAAAATATCCGTCTGTGCTGAAGGTTCCCATGTTGGAGAAAACTGAGTAGGCCAGGCCCTTCTGTTCTCTGATATTCTGGAACAGTCTGGAGCTCATGCCGCCGCCGAAGGCATTGCTGAGAATCTGGAAGGCGTAAGAACGCGGATCCTCCAGGGTGATTGCCTTGGTTCCCAGGCAGATGTGGGTCTGCTGGATTTCCTTCTTCTCGAAGTGGTAACGCGGCACATAATGCGATTCGCTCTTCTTTCTCGGCGGCTTGCTCTGCCCCCTGTTCATGAAGTGATGCTCAAAATAGCTGCAGAGCTCATCCGGATCAAAACTTCCTGCGGCAGAAATGACGATGGCATCACGTACGTACTGATCACACACATACTGATCCATCACTCCGTGGTCAATCGTGCTCAGTGTTTCATGATCACCGGTAATCGACTTTCCGAGAGGCTCGTCCTTAAACATGTCCTCGATCAGCTTGTCGTGGGCCAGATCGTCCGGGGCATCCTCGTCCATCTTGATCTCTTCTTCGATGACCTTCCGCTCCCTGTTCATCTCATTCTGGTCAAACAGCGCATGCTCGATCATATCCGTGAGAACGTCCGCTGCCTTATACAGGCTGGAAGACAGCGACTTGACATAATAGCAGGTCGCTTCTTTTCCTGTAAACGCGTTCATCTGACCGCCGATCCGGTCGATATCAGAAGCAATCTTTCTGGCATCCCGGTCAGGCGTTCCCTTAAACATCATGTGCTCGACAAAATGAGAAATGCCGGCGTGTTCTGCCGTCTCATCCACGGCACCTGTCTTCACCCAGATGCCGATTGCCGCGGACTGCACCTGCGGCATGTCTTCCATGATAACCCGGACACCATTGGATAATTTTCTGGTTGTGATCATGTTATGTATTTCTCCTTCTTTCTTTATTTCTGTATTCTATCTGGTCATATCGGTAAAGGTCATGACAAAGTCATCCAGATCATAGTCCTTTGCCTGCTGAAAATTCAGTTCATAGGCCGGACCGCCGAGTTTCTCCGCGCGGTCCAGGATCAGCGCGTCTCTTACCGGAAGCATCTGCGACTCTCCGGACTCTGAATTGATGCACTCTACATTATCCGTTTCATTATACCAGTTTCTGAACTTCACGATTTCAGAAGCCAGGCGCAGCAGCATGTCGCTCTGGCTGTTTGAATCATCCTCTGCCGATGCATCATCTGCAAGACCGCTGATGATCCGCTTGATATTCTCCACCAGCGTATAGAAATCCGTCTCTTCATCCGGAACCGCCTCCTCCAGCTGGTCAAAGTAATTCTCCGCCAGCTCTGCGAACGCCTCCAGATCAACGTCCTCCAGCAGTTCATACAGAACGTCCTCGTCAATGTCCTCGTCTGACTCAAGCAGCTCGGCCATATTCTCAAAATACTGGAAATCCTCTCCAGACTCCATATCCAGAAGATCAAACAGCGCCTCTTTATCCATTCTGCATCCTCCCATCTTTTTGCATGAAACCTGCGCAGCCTGCATTTTTTCTTTTCCCTGCGTCTTTCCGTCCTCCGCGGCCCCTGGTCCTGCAGCCGCCTGTTTTACAGATCCAGATTTTTAAACTGGATATTCAGTTTGTCTTTGCTCTCTCCCAGAATCAGCTGAATCATATTCATAAAGCTGTCTGAAATATCGCTGGCGTAGAAGACATTCTCACCGCTCTTCTTCTCCGCCTCCATATTCCTTTTCTTCAGTTCTATACTGACCGCTGTAGCGATTTCCCTGGACGAACTGATCAGGCGGACATCCGGGAAAAGCCGGTGAATATTCGCCGCCACGATCGGGAAATGCGTGCATCCCAGGACCAGCGTGTCCAGCTCATTCTCCGCGATAAAATCATCCAGGTAATAGTGAAGCAGCTCATCCATAACACTTCCGGTAATGCCTTCCTCCACCAGAGGAACGATCGCCTGACATTCCTTCTGATACAGATGCGTAAGAGACGGATTCTTTTCCCTGATCTTCTGCAGATAAACGCCGCTCTTTACTGTTGCTCTGGTGGCCATGATGCCGATATGATCCTCCGGTCTGCACTGATTGGCAATGACTCTCGCGGTTGGAGAAATGACTCCGATAATCGGAATCTCAGGGAATTTCTCACGCAGATCCTCCAGTGCCGTCGCAGAAATCGTGTTGCAGGCGATGACCATCATCTTCACGTCATTATCCGCCATAAACTGCCCGATCTGCATAGAAAACTGCCGGATCTTCTCCGGAGACTTGGATCCGTACGGGGTTCTGGCCGTATCTCCGAAGAACACAATCCTCTCCTTTGGCAATTCTTCTATAATGTACGCGGTACTGGTCAGCCCGCCGATTCCTGAATCAAAAATACCGATGCTTCTGTTATCCATTCCTTTAACTGCCCCTTTACTATTTGGTCAGGTTCTAAACCCATATTGATATATTATACAGCAGTGAGACAGAAATGAAAATAACATCCCGCATTTCTGCGCAGGAATTGAATAAACCCTGGCATTAGTATAGAATATTGAATGTATGTACACATAAATTATCCGCCTGAAGATCATGCGGATTTCATATATTGGACACAGATTCTGCCGCCGTCCGTCCCGCTGCGGAAGATCCCGGCAGGCTGCCGTCCGGAAAGGACAAATAAAGAAAATGGCAAGAAGAAAAACAAGAGAAGAAATAAAGACGCAGGATAAGTGGAATATTGAAAAAATGTATCCGGATAACGCTTCCGCGGAAAAAGATCTTAAGGAATCCGTATCCGATGCAGAAAAATACGGAAAATATAAAGGACATCTGGCAGACAGCGCAGAAAGCCTCGCCGACGCGCTGATTGAAAGCGACCGGATCGAGCAGAAGCTGGAGCGTGCCTTCGTCTATTCTCGCATGAAACTGGATGAAGACAACCGGGCAGCTGAGCAGCAGGCTCTGTACAGCAAGGCCGCCGCCGCCATCAGCCAGGTTTCTTCCCTGACCAGTTTCGTTATGCCGGAACTGATCCGTATTCCGGAGGAAACACTGAAGCAGTTTATCGAAGATGAGCCGCGTCTTCAGACATACCGTCATCTCCTTGATTCCGCTATGCGTCAGAAAGATCATGTTTTGTCCGAAAAAGAAGAGAACATCCTGGCACAGCTCGGAGAGGTCCTGAGCGCTCCGGACCAGGTATTCACCATGCTGAACGACGCGGACATGAAATTCGGGAAAATCAAAGATGAAGAGGGTAAGGAAACAGAGCTGACCCACGGAAATTACATCAGCTTCATGCGTTCGCAGAACCGCCAGGTCAGAAAAGACGCCTACACCCACTGCTATGAAGCCTACAAGGGCATGATCAATACGATCTCCGCCAATTACAGCGCAAATGTAAAGACGGACGTGATTTCCGCCCGCCTGCGTAATTATCCTTCTGCAAGGGCTGCTGCGCTTTCCAGCGGAAGAATCCCGGAATCGGTCTATGATAATCTGATTGATTCTGTACATTCTGCTCTGCCTAAGATGTATGAGTATGTCAAGCTGAGAAAGAAGCTTCTCGGCCTGGATGAGCTGAAGATGTATGATATTTACGTTCCGCTGGTAAAGCTGCCGAAAAAGAAGATCCGCTTCCAGCAGGCTGTGGAAATCGGTAAAGAAGGCCTGGCGCCTCTCGGTGATGCCTATCTGCAGCAGTTCCAGAAGGGCATCGACAGCCGCTGGATCGACATCTATGAAACAGAAGGAAAGACGAGCGGTGCCTACAGCTTCGGTTCTTATGACAGCGATCCGTATGTCCTGATGAACTTCGACTCTACGCTGGAAGACGTGTTCACGCTGGTTCATGAGATGGGGCATTCCATGAACTCCTGGCTGACCAGAAAGACACAGCCATACGTTTACGGCGGTCATTCCATCTTTACCGCAGAAGTTGCGTCAACGGTCAATGAAACCCTGCTGATGAAGCATCTTCTGAAGACGGAGAGCGATCCGGAAATGAAGAAGTACATTCTGAACATGTATCTGGACGCGTTCAAGGGAACTCTTTTCCGCCAGACCATGTTTGCAGAGTTCGAAAAGAAGACGCATGAGTACGCCGAGAACGGCGGCGGCCTCACGGCAGACTGGATGAATAAGACTTATGATGAGCTGAACACCGAATACTTCGGACCGGCCCTGTCTCACGACGACTATATTCAGTATGAGTGGGCCAGAATTCCGCACTTCTACAACAGCTTCTACGTCTATCAGTACGCGACCGGATATTCTGCGGCAAACGCCATTGCAGACCGCATTCTGAACGGAGGCGAAAAGGAAAGAGACGACTATCTGAAGTTCCTGTCTCTGGGAAGCAGCGATTATCCGGTTGAACTCCTGAAAGTGGCCGGTGTGGACATGTCACAGCGTGAACCAGTGGACCGCGCGATGAAGGTCTTCTCCGGACTCGTCGATGAGTTTGCAGAACTGATGGAGGAATAATCGTACTGCACTTCCTCAGTCCTTTCCCGGCGCCTCTGCGCCGGGCAGGCTTACGGAAATCCAGCCTGGCCTGCTCCCGGCAACGGACTGGCGTACGAGAGAAGGTACATCTCAGTACTTCAGGCATGAAAGGTCTGAGGGGAAAGCATGGTAAGTATAATGTATAAAAAAGAGAATGTATATATCTATTCCAACCCGCTTCCAGTCTCTTTAGATCTGAAGAAGGTTCTGACAGAAAAACTGCAGAAAGCGGGATTCAACGTCATTCCTGAACTGCAGAAAGACACCTCCCTGATCTTCTGTATCGGAGGAGACGGGACGCTCCTGCATCTGGTGCATGAACTGAATTTCCCGACAGCCCCGATAGCCGGCATCAATACCGGACACCTTGGCTTTTTCCAGGATACCAGTCCGGACCGGATCGACGAGATGATTGACAACTATAAGCAGGGAAACTTCTATATCCAGAATCTGAGAACACTGAAAGCGACCATCCAGCACGAAGGAAAGATCAGTAAATGGTATGGGATGAACGAAATGATCGTCAAGGGAAATGTCGGCTGCACGGTGCATCTGAGCATCTCCATCGGCCAGAACTTCATCGAGCACTTCAGCGGCGACGGAATCCTGCTGTCTACTCCGGCAGGAAGTACCGCATACAACTATTCTCTTGGCGGCGGCCTGGTGGATCCGAGTCTGGAAATTCTCCAGGTTACACCGATCGCGCCGATGAATACCAACGCTTACCGTTCATTCACCTCCAGCCTCTTTCTTCCTGCGGATAAATACCTGTTTATCAAACCTGAGAGGAAAGATGCTCACGTCAGAATGCAGGCAGACGGATTCACCCGGGAATATAACCATGTGGACACCATCATGATCGGCTACAGTTCGACGACCCTGCACATGCTGAAATCCCGGGATTTTGACTTTTGGAAAAAGGTCAAGGAAAAATTCCTGGGAAACGATAACGCCAATTTTTCTGAAACTGAAGAGAGATAAAGAGATCCATGAAAAGACGAGAATTTACATTTACAGTAAAAAAAGAAGACGAGGGCATGGGCATCCGCCGGATGCTGAAGAAAAATCTCGATTTCTCTTCCCGCCTTCTGGCAAAAATGCGCGCCCAGCAGCTGGTATTTCTGAACGGAGAAGTTCTCCAGGGCTGGATGAAACCGAAAGAAGGCGACATGATCCGTGCCGTGCTCCCGGAAGAGCGCAGCGGCTTTCCGCCGGAAGACATTCCCTTCGGCGTCATCTATGAAGACCAGGACCTTCTGATCATCGACAAACCTGCCGGATACACCGTCCACCCGACCAAGGGTCATCCCTGCCACACCATGGCCAACGGCATCATGAAATACATGGACGACCACAAGCAGAGCTGGAAAATCCGCTTTGTCAACCGACTGGACATGGACACCACCGGGCTTCTGATCGTTGGCAAAAATTCCCATGCTCAGGATGAACTGATTCGGCAGATGCAGAAAAACAAACTCGAGAAATACTACTGCGCCATCGTTTCCGGCATTATTAAAGAGGATGCGTTCACCATCGACCGCCCCATCGGCATGCCGGACCCGGACAAGCCGAACCGCGCCGTCATGGAAGGCGGCCGGGAAAGCATCACCGAAGTCAAAGTCCTGGAGCGTATTCCTGCCCCGGAAAACGGTGAGATAATCAAGGGCCTCTACGAAAACACCGGCCATACCCTGGTGCAGCTTCACCTTCTGACCGGACGCACCCATCAGATCCGCGTGCACCTGTCCTCCATCGGACACCCGATCACCGGCGACCCTCTGTACGGCGGCGACCTGCAGGAAATCTTCCCGCGTCAGGCCCTGCACGCCATGCGGCTGAAGTTCCGGCATCCGGCGGAAGACCGCATCATCACAGCGGAGGCGCCGCTGCCGAAAGATATGGCGGGATTGCTGCAGATGCTGAGAAAAGCCGCGCGGGGGTAAAGGTTCTGTAATTATAAAGATCACTTCAAAACGCAAATAGCACATCATGTGCAAGAAGCCGCCAACACACGTTGACGGCTTCATACCCAAAACTATGAGGGGTTGACCGCCATCCTGCCTGCGGACAATCCTATTCTATAGCTATTATACATTTCGAAATGACAGGAATCAAATGTTATCATTCCGTATGGCTCTGTGCATTTGTCTTATCGCCCAGCATCCGTATGATCATGTTTACTACACAAATTGCAAGAATATACAGGATAGCAGTTTTAACGGTAACGGCAATGAAGAATACCGATATTCCCAGGATCAGGCCACTATTAAGTATTCCCCCTCCATTCCAGTTATCTGCATGACTGTAGAAATACGAACCTTTAGTGTCTTTGGATTCAATCAATAGTACAATTATACCTGCAACACAAAGAATTGCTCCAATCCCAAGTGATACATTGTCAGGGATATGTATGCTGTAAAAGTGACGTACAATTATCCCTATTATTGCAACAATTGTAATGTATATGATATTATACACACCATATTTCATCGCCCTACTCATCAGGATTCACCTCCTTAATCGTTATCTGTTAATTCTGTCTTTTCCATAGAACAAGAACAGCTCAAAGGATAAACCAGTACTACTATCTACCTGCAAATTATCATAAATCCAACTTTGTGTCAATGTTTTTTTGATCATAATATATTTTTTCAATAAATGTTATTCCCATTCTTCTTCGGATAATCACACTTTTTCTGCACTGATCCGAATTGTGTGTTATCTGTCAAGTAAAAATGACCGTTTTCTCTGGAATAAAAATATACATATCATCTGTGATCCGAAGCAGTCCTTCCAGATCACTTTAGAAACCCTCTCTAAAATGACTATCGCTCCAGGTTCTCAGGGTCAGTTGCAAATTGAAAAACTGATTTATTGAAACATGGTGCTGAACACAATGTATTGGGAAAATCATTTCAAATAGCTTTTTCCCGACCGATTTCGCCTTTTTTACATGAAAACACAGTGAATATTGGATGAATAAGTATACTGTATGCACAAAATAACTTATATCCCGGGTAATTTTCTATTACATTCTTTTCGTTTAACACCATTACGAAAACTTGACCCAATAACAATCTCCTGAGCACTATTTCCACCTGAATACAATAATCTACAATTCAACTGCCGGCCGGAGACAGAACTTATCGGAGGGGCGGTGCCACAGCCGGAGACAGACGAAAAAACTCGTGCGTGTACTGCCGCACCGTATACGTAGACGTTTGCGGCAGTTCCCACGAGTTGTCGTTTGGCTCCGATTCTGTGACCGCCCCGAAGATGGTTCTGAAAATCGGCCAGCTTTGTGAATTGTGGATTTTACAATATCAGGCTATAATAATACTCAGCACCTGCTACTGCCTGTCGATCACCAGGTGCCCCGTCATCAGATCAAAGAAAGCGGTTATCCCCGTGAGCAGGTATGCAAAGGACGCGGAAAGCGGAATGTAGCATGCTGTCGTCAGCAGGAAGAGAATGACGTGGTTTTTTGGTGAGAAGTACAGGAGCATGGCGAATGGAAGCGCAGAAGCGAGCAGCCATGGAAGGTAAGACAGCACGAGACCGAGGAACTTCATGGAATTTCCCCGCATGAGCTGCCAGCTTTCCCGGATGCACTGCATACCGGTTTTTGAGTGGTCATCCATCAGCAGGTAATTGGCCTGGCTGGTGCGGATGGCAAAGATGACTCCCGGAACGATGAAGAGCATCAGACCGCAGATCGTCAGGACGTCTCGGACAATTTTGATTTCCAGCGATTTTATGTATCGCATCGGGGTCTCAAAGCCGCTGAATACCATAACCGGATCCGTACTCTGCTGCCGGAAGAACATGAGCAGAAATCCACACAAGCCGGATACGAAGGCTCCCTGGGTCAGCAGGTCATAGGAAGACGCGAGAGAAGATACTTTCAGACCGGATGCCGCATATTTTGCGTATGCACCGAGTGCGGCAGTGTTCAGTGTCTCCCTGCCGAGCGGGATAAATAATATAAAGAACTGCCGTACCTGGGCAGTCAGCAGAAAATACAGAAAAACCGCGAGCATGACCAGGCCGAAGCGTCCTCTGAGTTCGCTCCGGGAGATGTTCATGATCAGCCGGTTGGATTCTGTTACGATACGGTTTTTATAGGTCATAAGCTTTCACTCCTTAATTTCTGTAAACAGAGATTTCCGGCGGATGGGCTGCAAGTACAGGCATCCGGCAGACTGCCTCGCTTTCCGGCTCTTCCGGAAGGCAGACGGTAAAAAGTATTATACCACATTATAAAGCGGAATCTGTGTGTAATCATAGAAGAAAGCATTGATTAGAATTTTATCTTGAAAGGACAGAAAAACGATGGAAGAAACAAGCAGAAAAGCGCTGGTCATCACCGCGCATGTCGAGGGAATTCCTCATATTCACATAAATGAAAACGAGTACGATGAAGTGATCTGCGCTGACGGCGGAATCCGCGCGGCCAATGCTCTGAAGCTCCATCCTACTCAGTATATCGGTGACTACGACTCCGCGCAGCAGCCGGATGTTCCCGGCCTGATCAAACTGCCATGTAAGAAAAACATGACGGACAGTGAAGCCGCGATCGATCTGGCCATCGAACATCACTGCAATTATATTACAATGCTCGGCGGACTGGGCGGACGTTTTGACCATACCATGGGAAACATCGGCATGCTCGCCAGCTTCACCGGAAAAATCCATCATATTGAAATTCTGGACGGCTGGAACCGTGTATTCATCGCCGACCCGGGAACCGTGCGTGTAAAGAGAAACGGCTTCAAGTACATCAGCATCATCGCCTACGGCAGCAGCGTGACAGGAATCACACTCCGCCAGGTAAAATATCTCCTTGACGATTATACTTTGTCGAACGAGACGACTCGCGGTGTCAGCAATGAAATCGCCAATGATGAGGAAGAAGCCGTCATCACGCACAAGACCGGGCGGCTGTTAATCATTCAGTCCAATGACGCGGATTAGCTCCGGGAGGGTCGACTCGAACGGGACGCTGTAGCGCAGTCCTTTATCCTCTTCAGAGGCCTTCCGGACCGTCTTCTGTACATAGGAGCTTGCGATCTCTGCCGCCTCTTTATAGTTCTTCCCGCGCAGAACAGCTCCGACGAGCACGCTGGAGAAGAGGTCGCCGGTTCCGTGATAACTGCCGCCGACCTTCTCATTCTGACAGGAGTAGAACTCGCCGGATTCACTGTTGTAGCCGTAAACACCGGTCATGCCCTCAGACAGGGACGCTCCGGTCAGCATAACCTCCTTACTGCCGAGGTCTGCGAACTTCTTCAGCAGGGTCTGATATTCCTCTCTGCTGCAGGATGCATGATACTCCGATCCGGTCAGCAGACAGATTTCCGACAGATTCGGAACCGCCAGATCTGCCTTTGCCGCCAGCTTCCGGTTTTCCGCCGCATAGGCCTCATCGAATCCCGGATACAGCTTTCCGCCGTCCGCCATGGCCGGATCCATGATGAAGAGCGTGTCCTCAGCCTTGAAGGCGTCCAGGATCTCCAGTACATACTGCACATCCTGACGGCTTCCGAGATAGCCCGTGTAAATCGCATCGAAATGAAGCTGCAGATTCTTCCACTGCTCAATGGCCTCCGGAATAAGCGATGACATATCTTTCACCTTAAAGCCCGGAATCTGCGTGTGAGAGGTCAGCACTGATGTGACCAGCGGAACCGTCTCGATTCCCATGGCAGAAAGCACAGGAAGCGCAACTGTCTGGGAGCATTTCCCGAAATATGACATGTCCTGAATTGAAAGTACTCTTTTCATCTCTGATTCCTTCTTTCTTTTCCCTTTTGACAAAAACTGACCGGGCAAGGGAACTCCCTGCCCGTGATTATCCGCGCTGCGGTTTCTTTCCCGCGGCGTCCATGGCAAACAGCGCCGCACCGATCGCGCCGCAGAGATCCGGATTTTCCGGAACATAGATTTTCTCCCCGACCAGATCCTCGATGCAGCGGACGACGCCGACATTTCTGGCGCCTCCGCCGGTCATCATGTAGGGGCCCTTTCCGCCTGTGCGGTGGACCAGTGTCATGGTCTTGGCCGCGACACTCTTATCCAGTCCGTGAACAATGTCCGGAATCTGCTTATTATCTGCGATCAGAGAAACGACTTCAGATTCCGCGAACACGGTGCACATGCTGGAGATGGTCAGATCTTCCTTCCAGTCCAGCCCGGCAGTGGAAATCTCATCCAGGCTGATCTCCAGCACCTTGGCCATGTTCTCCAGGAATCGTCCCGTTCCTGCGGCACACTTGTCGTTCATGGCAAAATTCACAACATCTCCCTTATCATCAAGGCGGATGGCCTTGTTATCCTGTCCTCCAATATCGATGATCGTATGGACGCCCGGATGAATGTGCCGCGCCCCCCTGGCGTGGCAGGTAATTTCTGTGATGTTGTCATCGGCAAATGAAATATTCATTCTTCCATATCCGGTCGCAAAAATAAGCGCTATATCGTCCGGATTCACCTTTTTCAGCGAATCCAAAGCCTTCTGTGCGCCCTTCTGCGCTTTTGCTCCTGTCCGCACGATCGCGCTGTCCAGCAGCTTTCCATCCTGATCCAGCACCGCAATGTTGGTTGTGGTCGAGCCGCTGTCGATGCCGGCAAAGTATTTTCCCCCCTGATTCATCCCCTTGATTGTCCTTTCTTTTCTCAAACCCATACTCTCGACGAATCCCCCGATCCTCGTAGACAGCTGGCCTTCTGACTGCATGGTGAAATCCGTTTCGATCTTGGTCATCGGTATGCTGACGGATTTCCGCAGCCGCTCATACTCAAATCCGTAATAATCACAGAATTTCACGGTGTGATAGATGATTCCCTTCAGATACGGATCATTAATCAGTGCCTTTCTGCCTGTGATGTCTTCCATGCGCATGCAGGGAATCTGCCGGAGCAGTTCTTCTGCATACCAGTCCAGAAGCTCATCGAACCAGGAGGAATCCTCCGTATTCTCTTCTGCAGCTTTTTTCCAGCGGGCGATCGTTTTCTCATCCGGAAGCTGCAGTCCCCGGATGCTGCAGCAGGTCAGATCCTGCACTGGAAGCGGAACCAGATCGGAGAGCTGTTCTTTCAGTCCCTCTCCCACTCTGGCGCCCAGGACGCCGATATATGGAGAAGATGGTGCATCTTCCGGAACAGAAAAGGAAGAAAGAAATCGCTCCAGTGAAAACGCTCTCCCGCTGTACTTCTGATAAGCGCTGCAGAGCCGCTTCAGTTCACTGACCAGATGCTGCCGGCTGCAGCTGTTCACCGCATGCGGAATGTCCATCAGAAAGAGAAAATCCGTCCTGTCTTTCAGGACATCTGCGGCCCTTCTGGTTCCGTCGCAGCAGTTGACCAGAATCAGTTCCGGGAGATGATGTCTGTGCACACTCTCAATCAGAGCCTTGATGCTTCCGCACATATTCATGTGCATCAGATCCTGCGCATACTCAAAGTCTTCTGCCTCTTCATTGATAAGAACCGGCTCTGCACCAAAGGCAGCGAGCAGTTCCACCGGTGTATATTTACATGTATATCCAATCATTTTTTTCTCGCTTCCAGCTGTTCGATAAAGGCCTGTACACGGGTTACCATCTGCCCGTCCTGAATATTTCTCGGATCACATCCGTCCCCGTCCAAAACCAGAGCAGGAAATCCCGCTTCTTCAAAAGTTTTTGCCGCAAGGGCAGACGCCCCGAGAGTCTGTTTGCATCCCCAATGGCAGAAATAGATAATTCCATCTGCATGCATGCTCTTCGCGTAGTTCAGGACATGACCGATCCTGCGCTCTGCAGGACCGTTGAAGGAATCCTTCAGCAGCATTTCCGCCATTGCGGCGTAGGGGTCTTTTCCTTTCAGGTCAATGTCCAGATTGTCGTAACTCATGTCGCCGCTGATGACTTCCACCCGGCTGCTGTGGTTGAATATCTCCGTCATGGACTTCTGCCAGTACGGGAGGACGTGAACCCACGCGATTCTTACCCCTTCAGCCTTTCCGTGATTAAGCGGAAGAGTCTGAAGATCTCTGATCATCTGCTTTCCGGTCTCCACCGTCTCTTTCGTTCCCAGAAGAACGTGATATTCAAAGGCGTCCATCATGAGATCGGTAAGTCTTCCGCGTTCGCTTCTGTCTGCCTTCAGTTTCAGAATTTCCCGGTAATTATCCAGGGATTCCTGCGCCAGACGCATGGACTCTTCCAGTTTTTCCTGCTGAAGTTTAACGCCGGAAGCATCCTCCAGAAATCTGGTCATTTCCAGAAGCTGCTGACGGACGTATTCCTGATTTTCCGGACTCCATTCATTGGGAACATCGATGACAAAATGCGGGACATGAAAATAATCGGCAAGATAGCGGAAGGAAAGCTGATTGGCGTCGCAGATCATCGTCGTATTTACGATGCAGCAGGGTCTCGGCAGCATGCCTTTTTCTACCATTCCGATAAACTGTTTGTGAAAGGAACAGAAGGACTCCGGTACTCCGGATTTTTCTGCCTGGTTTAAAAAGGTCTTTTCGCAGTGGGATGCCGTCATGTAGCAGCTCAGTCCCTCTGGAAAGGCAAGCTGCAGCCCCATGGCATGCATGACTTCACAGGGCGTAAAAATACTGACCACAACGCTTTTTCGTGTGTCTGACAGGGATCCTGCCATAACGCGGTTGCAGTGCTGCATCTGAAGCCCCCTCGCCGGGAGCTGACCGGATTTTTTCCTCCGCATATAGCTTCCATACAGTTTGAAGATGGAAGCAAGCAGTCTTCTTGCTCCGCGTGGATTTCTGCTGATTTTCTTTTCAGCGAAATCTCCGAAGCGGTCTACTATGGATCTGCTCATTCTCTTTCCTTTCTGTCTCTTGCTCTTTTATTCATACGGGGCTTCTCATCTTCTGTTCAGACTGCCAGTTTTTGATGGGAATGCTGCAATCTTCTGCGATTTAAAAGGAAAGCCAGGCATATGCCCGGCTTTTCCCTTGCCCCTTATTCTTTTGTCAGTGAAGTAAATTCTGCTCCGACGAGCTTCGCAAGCTTCTCCGGATCCAGGCAGATCGTCAGACCGATTCTGCCGCCGCTGACTCCGATCTTGTCGAAGAGCAGCGCGGTTTCATCGATTGCCGTAGGATACTGCTTCTTCATCCCGATCGGTGAGCAGCCGCCGCGGATATATCCGGTGACCTTATTGATTTCTTTCACGTGGATCATCTCAAGCTTCTTCTCTTTAAAGTGGCGGGCCGCTTTCTTCAGGTCCAGCTCCTCGGCAACCGGAATGACGCAGACCATATACTGCTTATCGGTACCGACCAGAACCAGAGTCTTGAATGTCATCTCCACCGGAAGTCCAATCTTATGTGCGGAGGAGACGCCGTCCGAAAACTCGCCTTTTACTTCATAGGTATATTCATCATAGGGAATGCCCGCATCTTCAACCATGCGGATCGCATTCGTCTTGATTTTCTTTTCTTTTTTGACATAACTGCTCCTTTCCATTCCATTGCGCCTGCTCAGGCGGCTGGGCGGTTAAAGGCTCAGGAATACAGGTCCGAGTGTCAGGGACACGATAACCATCAGTTTAATCACAATATAAACGGAGGAATCGGAGATGTTTTTAAACAGGGATCCTGCATTGACCATAATCGCGCCCAGAAGAACTCCGGAAACGATGGCACCGATCAGAAGTCCTGCGAGCATTTCCTGTCCGGCCGCTGCCGCAATGACGATTGGAACCAGAACGGTAATGATTCCGGACAGATAGAGTCCTCTCATCGTGGAATTTGCAGACGGTCTGATTTTTTCACGGATCTCCTTCTGATCCTCTTTACTGATCTTGGAGGAAACACGGTCGCCGAGCTGCCCCTGCAGGTCGCTGGCCATATCCTTAAGCGCACTTCCAGAAAATGTCATCGAACGGGAAGTGAAGGCAAACGGGAACATGACGCCGATCAGACTGCCGCAGACAACCATTGGATTCATCAGGGTTACCTGGCTGAACCTCAGGGAAGAGGACAGTGAAATCAGAAGCGCTACTGCGGTCATGCAGGCTGCACCGGACGTAATTCCGTTTCTGATGCGGCTCAGAGACTCCTTGAAACGATCCATCGGGTTTTTGGCACGGGCCGCTTCATCTTCTGTTGCAACTGCATAAATGACAGCGCTGCTGGTCTGTGACAACAGAACCAGTCCATGGAGGACCAGAATAACCGAACTGACGGAGACGATTCCGACTGCGCCCAGTCCGATTCCGTAATTACCGGCAAAATAGTAGGCCATGCCGATGCCGAATGCCAGGCAGACAACCGGAAGAATCGAAGCAGACATTCCCTGGCTCAGCCGCTCCAGCATTGCCGCGCGGCGTCCGCCGTCTCTGACCATTTCTCTCATTTTATGATCCGTAGAGTCTGTGTAGATTCTGGTTGCCAGTTCTCCGACCAGTCCTGCGGCAATTCCGGAAATCACTGCGCCGGAATAAGTCAGGTTCTCCAGTTCCTTCCAGCTTAAAAATATAGATACCGCTGCAACGACAACGGAAGAAACAATCAGCGCCATGTCCAGATAGTGACCATAGGCATCTACCTTTTTACGAACAAAGAAAACAGAGATCAGGGCCGTCAGAATTCCGGCAGCAATCAGGACAAAGGCCATGACGGCAGCTTTTCCGGCTGAAAATGTCGCATTGACTCCCGCATCGGTAACCGCAGACTGCGCAAGGAGCATAACTGCGGCAGCTCCGGCAATCAGTGAATCAACAACATCGTACATTTTCGCAAAAACTTCTCCGCCGGCTCTTCCCAGGAAAGCAACGGTGGAAACTCCCAGAAGCAGTCCCGGAAGTCCCTCGGTGAACAGAGTAAAGTTCATCGACCAGTAGGTCAGAAGAAGACCCAGGACGCTGATTCCCACTGCGCCGGCACCGCAGATTACAGCTGTGTAAAATCCTGTTTTCTGTGCTTTCTTCATATCTCCGTGAACAGCAGCGGCTGCGACTCTGGTATTTCCCACGATCACCGCAGAAGATACCAGCAGTCCGTCCGCCAGTCCGATCACCGCTCCGATCACATACATGCCTGCGGTAATCTGACCGGCAAGAAGCAGCAGAACCAGAAAAAATACAGCCGCAGCGACGATAGTATACAGCACGCCGGTGCGCAGATAGCGGGAAACCCCGCAGATTATATAGCCATTCAGATACTGTACGCGTGTGCTCTCAATCGGGTTTTTCTTTTTCAGCCAGAACAGTAGCAGGCCGGAAACCGCGATTGCCGCAATGCAGCAGAGCAGCGTAAACATTTTCAGCATATTGACCTCCTGAAATATTTTCTATAAAACGCATGAAGGCTCCGCATTCCTGCGGAGCCCTTTTCTTCATGACGGAATCTTAGCCAAGTGTTAAGACTGCAAGTGAAACGACAATGAAAACAACAGCCAGTACAACCGTTGCCCTATGAAGCATCGATTCATAAGCATTGGATTTCTTCTGACCGAAAAGCTGCTCAGCGCCGCCCGCGATGGAACTGGAGAGTCCGTCGCTCTTGCTTTCCTGAAGCAGAATTACAAGCGTCAATAACACACTTACGACAGCGAGAATTACCATCAAAACTGTATGCATAATCCTTACCTCCTCTTACAAATAGCATCTCATTTTAGCATATCTTTCTGTGATTAGCAAGCCATCCGGCTGATTTCCATGCGTATTTCTTTTGTCCCTGAAAAAACCGAAGTCTTATGCCTCCGAGAATGCAGGCCAGTATTTCAGCAGCAGCCAGGCAGCGACAGACATTGCCGCGATTGTAATGACAGTCAGCAGCACGCCCTTCTTGAACATGTATTTCGGTTTCAGTCCGTATCCCACTGGAATCGCGCGGATAGATGTCGGGAGCATGTAGGAAACATTGATGCCGATGGATGCGATATAGACGTATGGAATCGGGTTCACGCCCATGCCTTTCATCAGATTGATGATGATCGGAATGGAAACGCCTGCTGTCGCCGTCGCGCTGGTTACATCAGACAGAAGAACGGTAACGGTGACGATAACGAGAACGGTAATAAATCCGCCGTTCAGATTCATGGATCCCATCGCCGTTCCAAGAGCCTTTGCGGCTCCGCTCTTTTCAATCAGCGTGCCCGCCGCCAGTCCGCCTGCGTACACATACATCAGTTCCCAGATCACGCGCTTTTCCGCTGTTTTCCACTCGATCAGACGGCTGCCGTCGCTCTTGGTGACGATAAAGGCAATGATGGCGCAGATCAGGAAGACGTAGGCCGGCTTCAGATTCGGAAGCAGGTTCTGGTAGAGCTGGCGGGAGAAGGACAGGACAGCCGCTGCTGCGAACAGTCCGAGTCCCCATTTCTCCCCCGGCTTCATCTTTCCCATCGCGCGGTACTGCATCTCAAAATATTCTCTGGATCCGCCGAGGGTCTCATCCTTCCCGCAGAAAAACAGCAGGTACAGAATGTTGACCACAACCAGGACGATCATGAGCGGAAGGAAACGGACGACCCAGTGCATATAAATATATTCTTTTCCCGTCAGATCCTCCAGATAGCTGACCGTAACCAGATTCATGGCACCGCCGAGAGGCGTTCCGAGTCCTCCGATTCCGGTTCCATAGGCGATGGTCAGCAGGATCATGGAGCCCAGCTTGTTTTCTCCGATATCCTGAATTCCGATATAGTGGAGCATAGACACGGCAATCGGCGCGATGGCCGCGCAGACAACCGCATTCGGCAGAATCGATGAGAGCAGCGTCGTCAGAATAAACCAGAATACAACCTGTTTTCTGAGGCTGTTTCCGATAAACAGAAGGAACCAGGACGCAATACGCTTATCCAGTCCCGTCATCTCCCAGACCGCCGTCAAAATCGACGCACCAAGGAGAAGAAGTACGATTTCATCCGCGTAATTTGCGATAACGGCTGCCATATCCGCCATCTGCAGAAATGCGTTTACCGCAATCGGAAGAAATCCGGTAATTGCAAAATCGATCGGGCCGCTGACCCACCAGTATGCCATCCAGACGACCGTTCCCACCGCGCCTCTGGATGCCGCCGTTGTAAAGACAGAATGCGGCAGCATGACCAGACACAGCAGGAACAGAGCCGGTCCCATGAGCAGATTGAGCGTCCTCACATTTCTATGCTTCTCATAGTACTTTGACATTGATTATCTCCTTACAGAACTAAGACAGTCTGCGGTTCAGCGCCTTTGCGGCCTTGTCCCAGGCGGCCTCAGACGCGGAATCCGTATGCTTTCTGAACGTGACATGCTGATTCAGCCGGGAAGACAGATATTTCGTGTATTTCTCCGCTCCGTTAATGTTCACATGCTTTGTGTTCAGAAAATCTGTACTCCAGTTCAGATTTATCTTACCGGTCATCTTTTTCGAATTAAAATCAATAAAGGTAAACCCCTTATCACGAATCATTTTCTCACAAGTATGAAGGTCTTTCTGATCAGATTCCGGAATCTCATACGGCGAAGACACGAAAATCACTTTCTGTTTCAATGTACTGCAGTAATCCAGAAGGTCTTCAAGGACCTCCTTCTTCTCTGCATCGAGCCTGCCTGTTCCAGAGACATACTCTGGCGGATTCACCGCATAGCGTTCTGTACTTGCCGAATCATACACGAATCCCATGCAGGGGTTCTGTTTCATCTTCGGATTCAGATCGGAAGTGGAAAGGTCATCGGACCAGCGGTTGTGATAGAACAGAAATGAAAAATAATAATAGCTCTTCTTATAGCTGATGTCCGCTCCTTCGGTCTTGAAATAGTTCAAGGCTGCATTGATCGCCCGAATCCGGTTCACCGACATCGGCATGGAGTCCGTAACCCTGCGTATATCCGATTCTTTCAGCGTCTTGGACGCTGATGCAATACTTCTGATATCGATCAGGATAACCTTCATATCCGGCTGTCTTTTCAGCGCATCCTTAATGATGTATTTCTGCAGAACGACCGGCTGCGATCCCGTGCTGAGATTGAAAATCCGCATGCCGTATTTCTGATAAGCCTGCGTGGAAATCCAGTAGCGGTAGACCGAACTGCTTCCGATATATACGCCGTCCAGCGAATTTTTCTTCTGCGCGTAGAAACTTGCAAAGGTCTGCTCCGCGTGCTTGTCATCTTTCATATCGAATACTTTCAGCAGATAGATGAACATTGCTGCGGCAAAAACAAAAAACAAGAGGACGAGCGCAATTGTTTTCTTGTGATTGAATAATCGTTTCATTAGAAATTCCTGTATACAAAATTACTTGACGAGTAGCCTTCTCCGTAAACACCGAAAATCAGAACTGCAGCCAGCAGTCCCAGAATCAGAAGCCAGCGGAGAGGAACCGCTTTTGCCGCCACGGATTCACGGATGGAAACTCCATTTTCCCGCAGAACAGACACCGTAAACAGCACGATAAAGGCCAAAAGCAGTACCAGCCATTCCTTTCCGGAAAGTCCCAGAGCGGCAAGCTGCGGACGGAACATGGCAATCTGTTTCGTACTGATGGAAAAGGTTCTCCGCATCATCCAGCAGGCAGCATCAGCGGCCAATTAAGCAGCCTGCAGAAACGGAACGTTCTATAATACAAAGGCAGTCTGCCGGATCAGACCAGCGGCATATGCATGCCCGGGACTGACGAACAGGGCCATACAAACAGCGGGCCGGGAGCATCACGCTTCCGACCCGCTGTTTCTGTCTGTTTTTCTTTTACGAATTCCGGCGCTGTTCTATCATGCAGCGGATTTCTGATGCATGCCGCGCTTCCCGGAGTTTCTGCTGCAAGTGAAACCTGTTCTATTTCGCAGCGTTCAGAATGGCTGCGAATTTCTCAGGGATCAGACTGGCGCCTCCAATCAGGCCGCCGTCGATATCCGGCTCAGCCAGAAGAGCCTCCGCGTTTTCCGGCTTCATGCTGCCGCCGTACTGAATGATCAGCTTGTCTGCAGCTTCCTGACTGTAAAGGGAAGCAAAGGTCCTGCGGATGAATCCGCACATTTTCTCCGCCTGCTCAGGACCCGCCGTCTTACCCGTTCCGATTGCCCAGATCGGCTCATAGGCGATAACAACCTTCTCTGCCAGTTCTTCCGGAATTCCCTCAAAATCTGCTTTAATTTCAGAAGAAACGACCTCTTCTTCTTTTCCGGCCTCTCTTTCATCCAGATTCTCTCCGACACAGAGAATCGGAATAATACTGCTTTCATTCAGCAGTTTCTTCAGCTTCTTATTGCAGCTCTCATCCGTCTCATGGAAATACTGTCTTCTCTCAGAATGTCCGATGATACAGTAATCCAGACCGATTTCCTTCAGCATCGGAAGAGAAACCTCACCAGTGAACGCGCCGGAATCCTCAAAATGCACGTTCTGAGCGCCTACGCCGACTTCTGTCCCTTCAAACGCCTTCTTTACGACCGCGAGATCTGTGAACGGCACACAAAATGCCATCTTTGCTTTCGAATGGATCTCCTGTTTCTTAAAGGCATCGGCAAATTCTGCTGCCTCCGCCATGGTCTTGTTCATCTTCCAGTTTCCTGCGATAAATGGTGTTCTGCTCATGATAATAACCTCCAATCCCGGCCTGGTTACACGCTTCTGAATTTCCAGTTTTTTCTGCAAACTGACCGATTGCAACAGACCGGTCCATTTATAAAAAGAGGCCGTTGCAGATTCTGCAACAGCCTCATCTATCACTCATCTGAAATTACTCTGCAGCAGGCTTTACTTATCCTCGATTACGGCAATTCCCGGCAGCTTCTTTCCTTCCAGGAATTCCAGAGAAGCTCCGCCGCCTGTGGAAATGTGCGTCATCTTGTCGGCCAGTCCTGCCTTGCGGACCGCTGCAGCAGAATCGCCGCCGCCGATGATCGTCGTTCCCGGGCACTCTGCCATCGCTTCCGCGATGCCATTGGTTCCCTTTGCAAAGTTGTCCATTTCAAATACGCCCATCGGTCCGTTCCAGACAACCGTTGCAGCCTTGCGGATCTTTTCGCCGTACAGTTTTACGGTTTCCGGTCCTACATCCAGGCCTTCCATGTCTGCCGGAATCTCGTTATATGGAACGATCTTGGTATTTGCGTCATTGTCGAATTTATCCGCGCAGACGATGTCTACCGGCAGGAGCATCTCGACACCGGCCTCCTTCGCTTCCTTCATGAGGGATGCCGCAAGCTCGACGCTGTCTTCATCCAGAATGGATTTTCCAACTTCGCAGCCCTCGGACTTGAAAAAGGTGTAGGCCATTCCGCCACCGATCAGCAGGGTGTCGACCTTTCCAATCAGATTGCGGATGACCGGAATCTTATCCTTAACCTTTGCGCCGCCCAGAATGGCAACGAAAGGACGCTTCGGGGACTCAACCGCATCTCCCAGGAATTTGACTTCCTTTTCGATCAGATAGCCGGATACAGCCGGAAGGTAATCCGCAATGCCTGCTGTAGAAGCGTGGGCACGGTGTGCCGTTCCGAATGCTTCCTGAACAAAAATCTCTGCCAGGGATGCCAGCTCTTTCGCGAAGGCCGGATCATTCTCTGTCTCTTCCTTGCGGAAGCGGACGTTTTCCAGCAGCATGACCTGTCCCGGCTTCAGCTCATCCGCAGCCTTTCTGACCGCATCATCGACAACCAGCGGGCTGCTGACGAACACAACGTCCGTTCCCAGCAGCTCAGACAGTCTGTCTGCAACCGGCTTCATGGTGAATTCCATCTTCGGCTCGCCCTTCGGACGACCCATATGGGACATCAGAATGACGCGCGCATCATGCTCCATCAGATACTTCACCGTCGGAAGAGCGGCGCGGATTCTGGAATCATCCGTAATCGCGCCGTCCTGCATCGGAACGTTGAAGTCGCATCTGACAATCACACGCTTGTTTTTTACATCAATATCTTCAATTGTCTTCTTCATTTTCTCTGTCCTCGCCTTTCCGCAACAGCTATGCTCTTCCCGCGCAGCTTCAGACCGATTATTTATGGTCTACAGAGTACATGTATTTAGCGAGCTCCAGGGCTTTGCTGGAATAACCAAACTCATTGTCATAGTAAGCAATCAGCTTGAAGAAACGGTCATTCAGCTGGATACCCTCGTTTGCGTCAAAAATAGATGTGCAAGGGTCTCCCAGGAAGTCTCCAGAAACGACCTGATCATCCGTATATTCAATAACCCCTTTCAGCTCCCCTTCTTCAGAAGCCTTATGAACAGCCTCGCAGATCTCCTCATAGGAAGTTGCTTTCTTTGTCATGACGTTCAGGTCAACAACAGAAACATCGATGGTCGGAACACGATAAGCGATTCCGTTCATCTTTCCCTGCAGCTCAGGAATAACCTTGCTGACAGCTTTTGCCGCTCCAGTCGTTGTTGGAATAATATTTCCGAAGATGCTGCGGCCTCTTCTCCAGTCCTTCTCAGACTTCGCGTCGACAACCTTCTGCTTTGCCGTTGCAGCATGGATTGTGGACATCATTCCGTACTCAATTCCAAAGTTATCGTTGATGACTTTGCACAGAGGCGCCAGGCAGTTCGTGGTGCAGGATGCGTTGGAAACAACGTCCATATCCGTTGTATAATCCTGATTGTTTACACCGAATACGAAAGTCGGAGTTTCTTCGTCCTTAGCAGGTGCGGATATGATGACTTTCTTTGCGCCGCCCTTGAGATGACCCTTTGCCTTCTCGGTTGTTGTGTAAGCGCCCGTGCACTCGATTACGTACTCTGCGCCGCACTCACTCCATGGAATGGCAGTAATATCATTCTCTCCGTATACCGGAACCTTCTTTCCGTCGATGACGAGTCCGTTCTCATACTTATCCAGCGGCTTTGGGAATCTGCCGAATGTCGAATCGTAACGAAGCATGTACAGCATGTAATCCAGATCTGCATTTCTCTTATTAATTCCCGCGATCTCGATTTCCGGCATGCTCATAGCCGCACGAAGAACGACTCTCGCAATTCTGCCGAATCCGCTGATACCAATTTTAATAGCCATTATTGCCTCCTATGGTGTAATAAAAAATCAAAACGCTGCGTGCTCCTCCTGCAGAGGGCACAATTCAAGTATAGTATATCATTACCTGAATATTATTTCAATCCTGGAAAACCCAGCGATGGTGTCAAGAGGTAGTGGGAGTTTTTGTTGACAGATCTCCAAGCTTTTTCTGCGAGCTGTACGCAGCCTATGCCTGGAACGCCTCCCGGCTCCCTTCGCGCATGCTCACGCTTCCGACTCCGCCGGCCCTCTCCGGGCCGTCGATCGTCTGGCAGCGAGGCGCTCAGAAGTCCATGCATAGGCTGCGTTACAGGCTCACGCTCAATCAGCTTAGCAGGTCTCTTGCCACTCCACAGCTCTTGATCAGCATCTGGGTTCCGGAAGCTCCATCCATGACAAAAGGCTCTCCTTCAAAAATACTCCAGTCATGCAATTCCTCTTTCGCCTGTTGAATGACATGATCCGCATATTCAGCGTATTTCTCCCGAAGAACGTTCTCAGCTTTCTCCTTATGCAAATCCTCTGCTTTCAGTTCGCCGCCATTGATCAGGTACACTCTGATATCGCTCAGCCTCCCAAGCCCTTCATCGCTCCATCCCTGCGGCTCACGGCTAAACCGTTTCGACAGAATATGACTGACCAGTCCTTCTGTGCAGCTTCCCGGCATATCTTTCTTGAACCGGTTCACGATTGGCTTCCAGTTTCCGTTCAGATAGACGCCGAATCGGTTGACTTTTTCTGTCAGCCTCTTGTCTTCCTTCGCGTCATCCAGCAGTTCCTGTATGCATCGATCGGCTCTGCTTCGATCATTTTTTTGCACGGCGTCCATGATCACCGTTTTCACTCTTCTCTTTGGAAAACTGCCTGCCAGTGACCGCAGGGCCTTCTGGAAATGAAACCCATCCATAACGTGAACAACATTGCCAAAATCGTCCAGTCCGTTCCTGATCCAGTTTCCGCCGTCTCCGTGAAGCACGATCTTCTCCAGCACATCCATGTCATATTTCTTTTCGATGAACCCTTCTACGGTCTTCCACAAACGTCTGGTATTGAAATTCTCATCGACAAAGCTCACAGGCTCTACAGTCGCATTCCGATGGGTACCGATCGGTCGTATTCCTTCTGTTACGGTCACCAGCGGAACAATCCTGCTCCGCTTTCCCGGCTTCTTGCCTGCTTTCTGCATATGCACGTGGTCCTCATCAGCAAAAACATGGAGCACACTGACCTTTCGTTTCGCCTTCGGCACTGCGGCCTCTGGAACATTCACTTTCATGATGCAGTTCCTCACTGTCTGTCTGCTCAGTTCGCCTCCCGTCACGATATCAGAACTCTTCGCATAGGATACGTAGGCTGCATGCTCGGCCAGCCACTTCCCTATAACCCGGTCGACGCGTTCATACTTTGGTAGGCCGAGGATCTCATCCAGAAGGAATCGATGCTTCCCGCTGTTCTTGTCATAGTAATAGCTCCGATCGATTCCGATCGCGCCGAATTCTGTGTAGATCGTCCGCTTCCTGTCTCTGGCTTTGATCGTGAATCCGAGCTGTTTTCTGCCGGCTTTGTCATTTCTCAGTTCCTGATCGAGCCCCTCCGCAGCTGCACGGATGAACCTGGCGGTCGTTTCCTTGCAGTATCTCATGAGCTTCGCGCTGGTCTCTTCCCATTTCATTCCTTCGTGAGGTTTTAATGTTTCCAGAATATTTTCCAGGAATTCCGTTGCGATTTCATGTATAATAGATGCCATAGGGATCTCCTTTCGAGTGCATAGATGTAATTGTTTCACTATTATCTTAGCACTTGGAGATCCCTTTTTCAGTTTCTAAAACCCCACTAATACTTTACACCCTCCCGCATTTCGATGGTGTCAAGAATCAGTGAGGCGGTAAAAGACATCCAGAGTTGATTGAAGGTGAGTCTGTAATGCAGCCGGATGCGTGGACTTCTGAGCGCCTCGCTGCCAGACGATCGACGGCCCGGAGAGGGCCGGCGGAGTCGGAAGCGTGAGCATGCGCGAAGGGAGCCGGGAGGCGTTCCAGGCATCCGGCTGCATACAGCTCACAGAAAAAGCTTGGAGATCTGTCAGCGAAAATCCCACTGTTTCCTGACACCATCGCCTCCCGGCGATCTTCCTTGACATCAAAACCTGCCATCTGTATAATTATAACAGATTGTATACAATGTAAAGGAGTATCTATGTCTGTACAGCAATACCTTGAGGGAAAAAAAGATTCCAATCAGCCCTTGTCCAATAATCTATACGCCAAACTGCAGGAAGACATTCTGACCGGACGGATTAAAGCCGGAGGAAAACTGACGGAGCAGCACATCTGTGAAAAATACCGGGCCAGCCGCACGCCGGTCCGGGAGGCTATCCGTCAGCTGGAGGCCGAAGGGCTGGTGCAGCTGATTCCCAACCGCGGCGCCTTTGTCATCGGACTGACAGAAAGAGATATCTCTGACATTCTGATGATGCGCAGCTCTATGGAGGTGCAGGCCGCAGACTGGGCGGCAGAGCGGATCAGCGATAAGGAACTGGATCAGCTGACGGAGATTTATGAATACATGGTCTTTTACACCCATAAGGGGGACATCGAAAAGATGCGCAGCATCAACGCGGCCTTCCACAAGATTATCTACCAGTCCTCCCACAACCGCATTCTCCAGCGGCAGCTGAACATGTTCCAGACCTACCTGAAATTTGCGGCGCCGGACCAGTACACCCTGGAGAGCCTGAACGATATCCTTCTGGAGCACCGTGCCATTTACAGCGCGATCATGACCCATGATCCGGCGGCAAGTTCACTGGCCATGAGGAACCACCTTCAGCTCGGGGCAGAAAGGAACCATGCTGCTTCCCCTGCACATGAACAGGCAGAATCCGGAGCTTCCGTCTCAGGGAGCGTGGAACAGCGATGAACAGACAAAGGAAGAATAAACAAGGCCGCTCCGGGAAAGTATTTCTGAACATCCTGATCATCGTTCTGCTGGTCGTGATGGCCGTCAGCGGCATCCAGCTCGGCCGGGCCTGGTACCGCTACCACACAGGTACAAAGGCCTATGAACAGATCCAGAAAACGGCGGGAACAGACGGCAGCAGCGCGGGAAAATCCGATTCCCCGGACTGGGCGGTTCTGCAGAAGAAATATAAGGATATCAAAGCCTGGCTGAAACAGGACGGAACGGTCATTAACTACCCGGTTGCCCAGGCAGATGACAACCAGTATTATCTTTACCGCCTGATCAGCGGAAAATGGAATGTCAAAGGAAGCCTCTTCATCGACTTCCGAAATAAACACCCCTTTCAGGATTTTCTTACCGTCATCTACGGCCACCGGATGAAAGACCACAGCATGTTCTGGCACATCGCCGATTACAGAAAGGCTTCCTATTATTCCCGGCATCCGGACATGATGCTTTACACCCCGGACGGGAACTATAAGCTGAAAATTTTTGCAGCCGCAACCATTCCTGCCTCCAGCCCGCGATATCAATTCAATTTCAAAACAAAAAGGGATAAACAGGAATATCTGAACTGGATCCAGAAGAAGACCGTACTGCATACGAATGTAAAGGTCTCCGCAGAAGATCACATCGTCATGCTCAGCACCTGCACCTATGAATATCACAACGCCAGAGCCGTTGTTTTTGCGAAGATGCTTCCGGTAAACTAATAGCAGAACAGTATCGTCCAAAGCCCATTGAACCGTAGAAAAACAAGGCCGTTTTCCGCCGCATTCTCTGTGCCGGGAAACGGCTTTTCCCTGTCCGGAAAACAAAAGAAAAATGAGACCGCCTGGCGGCAGCCTCATTCTCCAGCTTTTTTAATGGTCGGGCAAAAGGCCCTACACCAATATTATATCCATTTCAAAGGGAATTACAAATTAATTTTTTCTTTTTCCCTTTTAAGTTTTCTTCAGATCTGTGTATACAGGTCAGAAGATTTATTCTTCATTCACAGGATCCAGTACATTGAAGGTCAGCTTTCCGCCTTCTTCATCGATCGTGATCTGGCTTCCGTCGATCACATCACCGGAAATGATCAGCTTTGCCAGCTCATTCTCAACGTGCTTCTGCAGATACCTTCTGACCGGACGGGCACCGTAGTTCGGATCGTAGGATTCATGTGCAATGAATCTGCGTGCGTTTCCGGTAAGCTCCAGATGGATTTCCCGCTCTGCCAGGTGATCCTCCAGTTCCTTCAGGTTCAGATCGATGATGCCGCCGATCTGCTTCTCGGTCAGAGGGCTGAATACGACGATGTCGTCGATACGGTTCAGGAACTCCGGCTTGAAGTACTGATGCAGCATTCCGGTTACCCGTTCCTTTACCTCAGGGTCGATGGTTCCATCCTGGTTGATGTTGTTCAGCAGTTCCTGGCTTCCGACATTGGAGGTCATGATGATCACCGTGTTCTTGAAGTCAATGGTTCTGCCCTGGTTGTCTGTCAGGCGGCCATCGTCCAGCAGCTGCAGCAGCAGGTTGAAGACATCCGGATGTGCCTTTTCAATCTCATCGAACAGAACGACACTGTAAGGACGTCTGCGGACGGCTTCGGTCAGCTGACCGCCTTCATCATAGCCGACATACCCCGGAGGCGCTCCGATCAGTCTGGAGACGCTGTACTTTTCCATGTACTCGGACATATCGATACGGATCATGTTCTTCTCATCGTCGAACAAAGCTTCCGTCAGTGCCTTGGCCAGTTCTGTTTTGCCGACTCCGGTTGGCCCCATGAAAATGAAGGAACCGATCGGGCGGTTGGAATTCTTCAGGCCGGCACGGGCTCTCAGGATGGCCTCGGAAACCGCTTCAATTCCTTCATCCTGACCGATGACTCTCTTATGCAGGATTTCCGGAAGATGCAGCAGCTTGTTTCTCTCGGTCTCGACCAGCTTGGAAACCGGAATTCCGGTACGGTCTGCAACGATTTCCGCAATCTCGTTCTCGCCGACTTCCATCTTCAGAAGCTGGCTGTCCTTGCTGTTCGCAACCTTGTCCTGCAGCTCTTTCAGCTGGGCTTTCAGTTCAGGAATGGTGCCGTTGACCAGTTTTCCGACCTGATCCCAGTCACTTCTTCTCTGTGCCTCTTCACTCTGGTGCTGTGCCTGATCCAGCTGTTCCTTCACGCTCTTGATCTGGTCGGCAACAGAACGCTCGCCGCTCCACTGGGCGGTGATGGCCTTCTTCTGATCTTCCAGATCAGCCAGTTCCTGATTCAGTTTCTCCAGACGGTTCTTCGCACTTCTGGTATCTTCCTTCTTCAGGGAACTCTTAGCGATGTTCAGTTCCGCGATACGGCCCTTGATCTCTTCCAGCTCTCTCGGCTCACTGTCAATTTCTGTACGGATTCTGGCGGCAGCCTCATCCATGAGGTCGATGGCCTTGTCCGGCAGGAAGCGGTCTGTGATATAGCGGTCAGACAGTTTCGCGCAGGCAATCAGCGCGTCATCCGTGATTCTGACGCCCTTGTGGTAAATCTCAAAACTGTCTTTCAGTCCTCTCAGGATTGCAATGGTATCTTCTACCGTCGGCTCTCCGATCATGACCTTCTGGAAACGACGCTCCAGCGCCTTATCCTTTTCCATGTACTTTCTGTACTCATCCAGCGTCGTCGCGCCGATGCAGTGCAGCTCGCCTCTTGCCAGCTTCGGCTTCAGCATGTTGCCGGCATCCATGGATCCTTCCGTCTTTCCGGCGCCGACGATGGTATGAATCTCATCGATGAACAGAATAATCCGTCCCTCCGATTTCTCAATTTCCTTCAGAACCGCCTTCAGACGCTCCTCGAATTCACCTCTGTACTTGGCGCCCGCAATCAGTGAACCCATATCCAGCTCAAAAATCGTCTTATCTTTCAGTGTATCCGGCACATTGCCCTCGTAAATTCTCTGGGCCAGGCCTTCTACAACGGCGGTCTTACCAACACCCGGCTCACCGATCAGCACCGGGTTATTCTTGGTTCTTCTGGACAGGATCTGGACCATTTCACGGATTTCCTTATCCCTTCCGATGACCGGATCCAGCTTGTTCTCCTTTGCCAGGTCCACCAGATCGCGTCCGTATTTCTCCAGCGCATCGTAGCTGTCCTCCGGCGTGTTGCTGGTGATTCTCTGGTTTCCGCGGACCTTCATCAGCTCCTTGAGGAAGTTATCCTTTGTCACACCATACTGCTGAAGAATCTGCGCGGACGGTGTGCCGTGCTCCTCAAGCAGAATCAGATACACATGCTCCGTACTGACATACTCATCCTTAAACTTCTTAAACGCAAGGTTCTCCGCCTTCGTAAACAGCTGATCGCTGCGGCGTCCCAGATAGACATTATCCGCGTTTCCGGACACCTTCGGCATTTTATTCAGTTCAGCGCCGAGACTGCTCTGCATGGCCGTCACATCCACATTCATGTTCTTCAGAATGCGGTCGACCGTCCCCTGCTCGTCCTGCAGCAGAGCCAGATGAACATGTTCCGGCATCAGTTCCTGCTGGCCGTATTCCAGTGCCAGCTGCCGTGCCGATTCTACTGCCTCCTGCAGTTTCTGCGTATACCTCTCAACCTTCATTATCCTTCACCTCTTTAATTACTCAAGCGCAGTTCCGCGGAGCTTCTGCCTCGTTTTTTCTGCTCTCTGCTTTCATTATACCCACTCCATTCCAGAAGTAAAGACTTTTTTGGCACTCATTTCGATAGAGTGCTAATATTTTTTGAACAAAAGGAAAACCGCCAGGGGATCATCCCGCTGACGGCATTCCGCATTCGATTGATTCAGTTGAATATAGTAGATCCCGGCTGAACCGGTAATCTCTCCATTCCATCCGGCCGCCCCAATGCCGGAAGCATCGCTGATCGCTTTACAGTCCCTTCCGGGACCAGGGGCTTACTGATACTTATAGAATCCCTCGCCGGCATTCATTCCGGTCTTTCCCTGCTGGATATAGGACTCCAGCAGTTTTGCGATCCGGTTGCTCATGGTTCCCGGCTCGGTTGCGTCCGGCGCATTGCTTACAATATTATATGCCGTCTGCAGTCCGACAACATCCAGGATGCGGAACGGTCCTACCGGCGCGCCTGTTCCCAGCTGCCAGGTCTTATCGATTGTTTCCGGATCAGCGACTCCCTTTACCAGGAGTTCTTCTGCCGCATTCAGGAAAGGAACAAGCAGGCTGTTCAGGATGTATCCCGGCTGCTCTTTATGGAGCTGAAGCGGAATCATGCCGATACTTGCTGCAAACTCTACGACACGCTGGTAAACTTCCGGATCAGTTCCCGGATGCCCCATGACTTCTGCCGTGTTGTTCTTCCAGATTTCATTGGCAAAATGAAGGGCAAGGAATTTCTCCGGCCTGCCGGTATCCTCTGCAAACATGCTTGGGAGCAGGGTGGAGGAATTGGTGCAGAGGATAGTCTTTTTCGAGAGAAGCGGAGCCAGACGTTCATAGAAATCTTTCTTCTGCTGCGGGTTCTCTGCCATAGCTTCAATGACAATATCCGCTCCGCGGACGGCTTTCGCGAGATCTGTTTCCAGACGGAGATCTGCATAGGCTGCTTCCGCCTGCTGTTTCAGCGCATCAATGCTTTCCGGCGTTGCCTTGCTGAAATCATCGATCAGGCCTCTGGCATACAGTTTCGGTCCAAGAGGCTGTCCGATGAGTTTCTTCTGCTCTTCCAGTGTCTCCTGGTAAACCTTGCGAAGATGCTCCAGCTTTGGACGTGCCCTCTCAATGGAGCCTTCACTTCTCAGCCAGATCGTGACATCGTATCCCTTATATGCACTCTGATAAGCAATCTGACTTCCCAGGACACCGCCGCCTGCTACTACAACCTTCTTCATTCTCATCTCTGACATCTCCCTTCTATCGGATTCCGGAACATCGTTCCGGAGAAATTTCTAAGTTTTGTTTACGTTCATGAACATTTCCCTTGTCTATATTATACATCATTGTATTGATTTTGAAACAATTGATATTTTATTAACGAAATCTTTTTATTCTTTGTTCAACTGATGAAATCTAGCCGTTTTAAGTGATTGACGAGTTTTTAACACACAAAAAAATACGCGTAAAATACAAAACGCGTATTTTTTCTCTCAACTGTTAGTTTTTTCACAAGGAAGCCAGGAGGATTTCCGTTACGATTCTCTTTTATCCGCCGATGCAGCTCTCAATTCCTTCCGGCTTCTTTCCCGGAGAATTTTGCCGAATCTGTGCCCCAGGATTCCTGCCAGCATCTGCTGGAAGAGGGTTCCCACCAGAACCGGGAAGATTGCGCCGCCCGGAAAATACTGCGCTGCCAGAACAGCTCCGACTGAAATGTTGCGGATGCCGCCGCTGAAGATCATGGTTGTGGCGTTCGGAACGCTCACACGCATGAGAATGGTAATGGCGAACATGACAAAATACGCAAATACAATGATGAACAGCATGAACAGAAGAACCAGAAGGTAGAGCGGCTTCAGGTGCAGCAGATAAGGCGCGACCTTGGTGCTGTTCAGGGTCATGACACAGATCATGGCAATTCTGGCAAAGGGTGTGACCTTAGGCCGCAGCGTCTCCTTCGCCTTCCCGTGGGTCAGCTGATTCAGCGTCAGTGCCAGAAGCGACGGAATGACGATCATGATGATCATACTCCTCATCATCGGCCAGGCCGGGATGTGAACCACGGTGCCGAGAATCATCGACAGCACTACGGGAAGCAGGAAGGGTGAAACGAGGGTGTCCAGAACCATGATGGACAGGGACAGCGCCATGTTTCCGCCATACAGCTCCGCCCAGGTCATTCCCATCATGCCGGCCGGCACAATCTGCTCGATGACAATTCCCGTAACCAGGTGCATATCATTGTGGAAAAAGATCATGCCGAGAAGGTAGCCCAGAACCGGCATCAGAAGATGTAAAAACGCGAGGACCACGAAAACAGGCAGCGGATGGCGGCCGACGTCTTTCAGGGCCTTGAAATTGGAGCCCAGACTGCCCTGGAAGGCCATCACCATGAAGAAATAGGCGGCGAGCCACTGGTAGTCTGAAAACCATCTGGACACCAGAACGCCCAGCAGGACACAGCTCGGCGCGACGAAGGTGATATGCTTCTCTATAAATGAATTAAAGGAATACAGATATTTCATTGATTTTTTTCCTGATTTCTGATAGATTCTCTTAGATACATGCTGACGCAGGCCTGGAAGGCATCAGATCCTGCCCTTCAGGCAATATGTGTCTATCTTACCACGCTTTTCATACGGCCAAAAGAAAATGACGGCGATTTTTCGCTTCCCGCTGTATTTTCTGCCGGAAACGGTGAAAAGTCACAAAAAATTCATATACGGATGCGTCATTCATGGTATAGTAGAAATTCGGTAAAGCGGTCTGCCTGAAGAATGCGTACATGCATTCAAGCAGGGGCTTCTGCGGAATAAGGCTAACCTGACCTCCCGGCCCGGACCGGGGAGACCTGCCTGCCAAAACTGTTTCTCTGAGAGTAATAAGGAAAACATATGTCTAGAAAAAATTCAGCTGTCGGCGGCGCCGCAATACTGGCCGCCGCGGGAATCATCGTTAAACTTCTCGGATTTGCATTCCGTATTCCTCTGACCAGATGGATCGGCGCATCCGGAATGGCGGACTACACACCGGCATACGACGTGTACAGTCTGCTCCTGATCGTCGCTACATCCGGTATCCCGGTTGCGATTTCCAAGCTCGTATCGGAACGCTGCGCAGTCGGAGAATATAAGGAAGCGGGACGAGTCTTCCACATCGCGCGTCTTCTGATGTGGGGCATCGGAATCACCGGATTCCTGATCCTCTGGTTCTTCGCAGACCCGATCGCAAAAGCCATCGGTATTCAGACTTCCGCGCTTTCTATGAAAGCAACCGCACCGGCGCTTCTGTTCGTCCCGATCATGTCTTCTTACAGAGGATTCTTCCAGGGTCTGCAGATCATGCAGCCGACGGCGCTGTCGCAGATTGCCGAGCAGATCGCCCGCGTCATCGTCGGACTCGGCGCCGCCTACCTGCTCTTTAAAGGGATGATCCTTCCAAACTCTCTGAACGAAGGGTATACCGGTATTGAGGCTCTGCGTCTGAAGGGAGCTGCAGGAGCCTGCCTGGGCGCGTCCGCCGGAGCACTTGCAGGATTCCTGGTTATGATCTGGATCCGCTTTATGTACCGCCATATTCTGGCACGCAAGGCCGCAAAAGATCACAGCACCGTCCACGAATCCGGAAAGAAGATCCTGAAGCGCATCATCTGGATCGCCTTCCCGATCACACTGGCCGCCTGCATCATGCCGATCGTCAACCTGATCGACGTTGCCATCGTCCAGAACCGTCTTACCGGAATGGGCTACAGTTATGAAGCCGCAAAAAACCTGTACGGCCAGCTGACCTCCATGGCGGCTCCGATCATCAGTTTCCCGCTGGTTCTGATCCAGGCCCTGACTGCTACGATTGTTCCTATGGTTTCCAGGTCCTGGAAACTGAAGAATCATGATCTCCTGGAGCGCGACTGTATCTTCGGTTTCCGCGCCTCCCAGCTGATCTCTCTGCCATGTATCGTCGGCATGATCGTCATCGCACAGCCGATCCTGATCCTGTTCTACGGCGATCAGGCACGGCGCGCTCCGGCAGCTGCATCCTGTCTGCAGATTTACGCCATCAGCTTCTTCTTCCTTTCTCTGGTCAGCATCGCCACATCAATGCTCCAGGGTCTGGGAAAGCAGCATATTCCGGTCATCAACCTGTTCATCGGAATCGCGCTGAAAATCTGCATCACCTGGACACTCACCGGCATTCACGCCATCAACGTCAGAGGCGCCGCCATCGGAACAACCTGTTCCTACTGTCTGGCTTCTATCCTGGACATCATCGCACTGAAGCGCATTACAGGAGTAAAGCTCGAGCTTGTCCGGAGCCTTGGAAAGCCGCTGATCGCCTCTCTCGTCATGGGTGCTGCGGTTCTCGGAACCAACTTCGTCATGTATAAGCTGACTTCCAGCCTGTACCTGAATACCATTGTGGATATCCTCGTCGGCATGATTGTTTACGGATTTATGACACTGGCCGTACATGCCCTGAACGAAGAAGAAATCGCCCACATGCCGCATGGAGACAAGATCCAGCGCATAGTGGACAAGTTCACAAAGAGAAAGTAAAAGGAGTTAATAACAAGCTGTTAAAAGGCATCAGCCGGATCTCTCCGACTGATGCCTTTTTCATAAGCGGCCGCAGAACGGCGGCCGGCTTCTCTGTCAGGAAACACCTGAGATGTATCCCTTATATAAAGATCTTTCTTCTATTAACGCTCGCTGAACAGCAGGTCGGAATAGGTCGGGAACGGCCATGCCTCCTTGTCTGTCAGAACTTCCAGCTGGTCTGCGTATTCGCGGACTTCTGCCATTGCAGGAAGTACGGAATCGTGGAAGTAGAACATGGCTTCCTTATCTCCTTCCGGAGCGGAATCCAGTGTCTTTTCCAGTGCGGAAGTCTTATCTGCCAGCTTGTCGGTCAGATCGCCCAGATCCTTAACCAGCGTGGACTCGTAGGATGCAGATGCACCGGCGCCCTTCTTCAGCTCAGCTCTCTTCGCAACCTTAGCGGCATAAGCGGAAACTGCAGGCAGAATCTGCTTCTTTGACATGTCGACCATGGTTCTTCCCTCGATATTCAGAACGGCTGCGTAGTTCTCCATGTGAACAGCTCCTCTGGCATCCATCTCTTCCTTCGTGTAAATTCCGTGGCGGATCATCAGGGCCTCGTTCTTCTCGGAAACATATGCCGGCAGAGCCTCTGCGGAGGACTTCAGGTTAGCAAGACCTCTCTTCTCAGCCTCTTCAATCCACTCGTCGGTGTAACCGTTTCCATTGAAGATGATTCTCTTATGCTCCGTGAATACACGCTTGATCAGGGAAGACAGAGCCTTCTTGAAGTCGTCCGCCTTCTCCAGTTCGTCAGCAAACTGATCCAGCTCGTCTGCCATCATGGTATTCAGAACGATGTTCGGTCCGGAAATGGACTGGGAAGATCCCAGCATACGGAACTCGAACTTGTTTCCGGTGAATGCCATTGGAGATGTACGGTTTCTGTCGGTGTTGTCCTGACGGATTTCCGGAAGGACATCAACGCCGATTTCCAGTGTCTTCTTCTTACTGTCGTGATAGCTCTTGTCATCGTTGATCAGTGCGTCGACTACAGCCGTCAGATCGTCTCCGAGGAAGATGGACATAACTGCCGGTGGTGCCTCCTGAGCGCCCAGACGGTGATCGTTTCCGGCAGAAGCAACCGTTGCTCTCAGGAAGTCCTGATACTCATCTACGCCCTTGACAAAAGCTGCAAGGAACAAGAGGAAACGGGCATTCTTGCTCGGCGTCTTGCCCGGCTTGAACAGGTTCTCGCCGGAATCGGTGGACAGTGACCAGTTGTCATGCTTACCGGAACCATTAACGTACTCATATGGCTTCTCGTGAATCAGGCAGACGAATCCGTGACGGTCTGCAACCTTCTTCATCAGCTCCATAGCCAGCTGGTTGTGGTCACATGCTGTATTGGCATCGCTGTAGATCGGCGCCATCTCATGCTGAGCCGGCGCAACCTCGTTATGCTTGGTCTTGGAGAGGACACCGACTTTCCAGAGCTCTCTGTCCAGGTCTTCCATGAAGGCAGAAACTCTCGGCTTGATCATTCCAAAGTAATGATCCTCCATCTCCTGCCCGCGCGGCGGCTTTGCTCCGAACAGTGTGCGTCCGGCAAGACGCAGGTCCTCTCTCTGGTTGTACAGCTTTTTGTCAACAAGGAAGTACTCCTGCTCCGGTCCTACCTGTGCGGTCACGCGCTTCGTCTCTGTGTCTCCGAACAGACGCAGGATGCGGACTGCGGAATTGCTGACTACTTCCATGGAACGCAGCAGCGGCATCTTCTTATCCAGCGCTTCTCCAGAATAAGAGCAGAAAATAGTCGGAATGTACAAGGAATCTTCCTTGACGAATGCGAAGGAAGTCGGGTCCCATGCTGTATATCCTCTGGCTTCAAATGTGCTTCTCAGTCCTCCTGAAGGGAAGGAAGAAGCATCCGGCTCGCCCTTGACCAGTTCTTTTCCGGAGAACTCCATGATGATCTTTCCGCCGCCTGTCGGACGGATAAAGCTGTCATGCTTCTCTGCAGTAGCGCCTGTCATCGGCTGGAACCAGTGGGTGAAATGTGTAGCCCCCTTGGAAACTGCCCACTGTTTCATGGCCTCGGCGATTTCATTGGCCGTTGCCAGGTCCAGTGTCTTTCCCTCAGTTACGCACTCTTTCCAGGCCGTAAAGGAAGCCTCGGAAAGCTCTTCTTTCATTGTTTCCTCGTTAAATACCATGGAACCGAACAGTTCCGGCATCTTTTCAAGATCTTTTTCCATAAGGTTGGTCTCCTGTATTCCTTTATACAATAATTGAAATGGTTTTACTGAGATGTTTCAGCGGATTGTTTCTGCGTCCTCAGGGAGGATGCGGAAAACTATTCCCTCCTGTTCTGTTTCTACTTATCATTTCTCTGTACCCTTTCCCGATTTTCTGATGGACAATGTCTGTCTTTATCCTTTCCGGGCCGGCGGCTTCCCTGTTTCCGTCAGCCTGTTATATTCTTGCTTTTCTGCTTTTGTCCCTATTTACCGCTTGCTCCGTAGTTGCTGAGTACTCTCGCGGACGGATCATCGACGTTGCAGCCTTCCCATGAACGGTTCGGCATCCAGTAATCCTGGATCATCTGTGCCTGTCCCGGGTAGTATTTCTCGAAGATCTCACGGTAGAGCAGGCTTTCCTTGGTAAACGGACGGCAGTAGGTATATCTGCTGCTCAGGCGGCGGAACTCGTCGTCGGTGTAGCACTGCTCGGCGTACTCTTTCAGATCGTCAACCATGGAATGGCCGACTGCATCGGAGAATGCGGCTTTCTGTCTCCACAGAATGTCGTCCGGCAGGATGTGATCCTTCTCGAATGCATGGCGGAGCAGATATTTACCCATCTTATAGTGGTTCATCTTCATGTCCGGATCGATGGACAAAACGTACTGGACAAAGTCAGTATCGCCGAATGGCACTCTGGCCTCCAGTGAGTTTACAGAAACGCAGCGGTCTGCACGGAGAACGTCATACATATGAAGTTCGTGAACACGCTTTACGGATTCCTGCTGGAAGGCTTCCGGTGACGGAGCGAAGTCCGTATATTTATATCCGAACAGCTCATCGGAAATTTCTCCGGTCATCAGAACTCTGACATCTGTTGTTTCGTGAATCTTCTTGCAGCAGAGGTACATGCCGAGGCTGGCTCTGATGGTGGTGATGTCCCAGGTTCCCAGAAGCTTGATGACTTCCGGAAGTGCGTCCAGGACGTCTTCTCTGGACATGTAGAAGGATGTGTGATCTGCACCGATGAAGTCGGCAGCTTCCTGCGCGTACTTCAGGTCGATCGGGTCGCTTTCCATGCCGATGGCAAAGGTTCTGATCTTGCGTCCCAGGAGCTTGGCGCTGATTGCGCAGACCAGACTGGAGTCCAGTCCTCCGGAAAGGAGGAATCCCAGCGGTGCGTCTGCGTCCAGTCTTTCTTCTACAGAATGGATGAGCTTGGCTCTGATCTGCTCGCAGACGGAATCGAGGTCGTCCTTAACCACGGATGTTACATGTGTAATTTCTAAGTAGGAATGGAATTCTCCGTCCTTGTAGTAATGTCCCGGCGGGAACGGCTTGATGCGCTCGCACATGCCTTCCAGGTTCTTCGCCTCGCTGGCAAATACGATGCCGCCCATCTTGTCATAGCCGTAATATAAAGGACGGATTCCGATTGGATCTCTGGCGGCGATCAGTTTATCCTGACGTCCGTCATACAGAATCAGCGCGAACTCGGAACCGAGCTCTCTGAACATGTCTGTTCCCAGTTCGTTGTAAAGCGGGAGAAGGATTTCACAGTCGCTTTCGCTGACAAAATGATATTTTGAATCGAGTTTTTTCTTAAGCTTTCTCCAGCCGTAAATTTCGCCGTTGCACACGATGGAGTCAGATCCCAATGTGAATGGCTGCATGCCGGATTCATCCAGACCCATAATCGCAAGTCTGTGGAATCCCAGGTATCCGGACGGCGTCTCCATGAAACGCGTCATGTCAGGACCTCTGGATTTGGTTCTCTGGAAGAACGGCTGAATCTCTTCTGGGCTGTAAGTCTTTTTCTCAAAACCGATAATTGAACACATAATAAAAACACCTCCGGATATCACATGCAGCTCGTCCTAAAACGTTAGGACGAATAGCTGCTATCCGCGGTGCCACCTAATTTATCATACGCTGTACGCATGATCCCTTTCTGAGTTCTATCAAACCCGTGTGAAATAACGATCACAACTCGTATCCCTTACTGATCATCCGTCCTCATTCTCCTTACTGATGTCGGAGAACTGATAAATGACGTTCTGTTCAAAGCTCCTGAGTGTTCTTCACGAAGCGCCTGCGTCAGAAGTTCTCACTATCCTTCCATCACTGTAACCGGCTTTCAACGCTACTTTTCTCAATCAACGCTGTGTTATATTTAATTTATGCACTTACTATACCCCTGATTTTGTTGGGCGTCAATAGTTTTTATTAGATTTTTTGTGTATAAATGGCAATTCATTTATGATATCGGAGGATTTATGTATCTACAAACCACACGCCGGCTGCGCCAGACAGTAAAAAAAACATGATCTGCATGACGCAGAAGCATCTTTTTTCCTCTATATTCCGGTAGAAGTCCACTGCAAATCAGCGTATAATGGATTATGCAGGAATAAACTGAAAAAGCAAAATACAATCCTGACGAGAGCCATTCTGAACACGCTCTCGGACACCGGAATTTATGAGGGCAGAAACCATGAGACATCCCTATATTCTTGCCGTCGATCTCGGCGGGACATTTATAAAATTCGGTCTTTTCACGGATAAAGGAGAATGTGTTTACCAGTGGAAAACGGAAACCATGCTGGAAAACAGCGGTGATTTCATTCTGACGCAGATTGCGGAGGAAACCGAAAAGACCTTTCACTATCTTCAGCTTCCCCTGTCTTCTCTGGGCGGAATCGGCGCCGGTGTTCCCGGTCCGGTCATTGGCGGAAAAGTCATCAACCGCTGTGTAAACCTGGGATGGGGCGTTATTGATCTCCGGGAACAGTTAGGCAGTCTGCTGGCTCAGAAAGGCTTCGGCAATGTGTACATTCAGGCGCTGAACGACGCCAATGCCGCCGCGCTGGGTGAATATTACGACGGCGCGGGAAAGGACTACCGGGACATCGTCCTGGTCACACTCGGTACTGGAATCGGCTGCGGGATTATTCTGAACGGCCATCTGCGGGAAGGCGCATTCGGCGGAGCCGGTGAAATCGGACACTTCCTGATGAACACTTCAGAAAAGGAATACTGTGGATGCGGAAAGCGCGGATGTCTGGAGCAGTACGCGGCTGCAGGCGGAATCGTCCGCCGCGCGGAAAAACAGATGAAGCTGTCAGATACCCCTTCGCTTCTCCGCCATCTTCCGGACCTGACCGCAAAGGATGTTCTGGATGCCGCAAAGGAAGGGGATCCCTTCGGCATGGATGCCGCAAGATATGCGGGAGAAATGATCGGAAGGGCTCTGGCTTACATCTCCGGAGTTGTTGATCCGGACGCCTTCCTGATCGGAGGCGGAATTTCTGAAGCAGGAGAAATTATTCTTCAGCCGATTAAAGAATCGTTCTTAAAGAACTGTTTCCACGCATCCAGAGATGCAGTCATCCGGACTGCGGAACTGAAAAATGAGGCCGGCATCCACGGCGCTTTCCACGCTGTACGCCTTGCCCTCGAGGAACGCTGAACCCGGAAAGACATACGATAATCATGTGAATATCACTGTACTGTGCATCACTGCGGGGGCGGTTATCGGGGCAGCCGTCCGTGTTTCCTCTGCAGTTATTTTTTGTCCACAGAGAAAACGTATCCGCAGAATGCAGCAGAAGGAAGGACTCCAAAACAAATGAAAGAAGGAAAAGATATCGAAAACATCCAGGTCGGATCCCGCCTGAAAAAGCTCCGTGGAAAAAGGAAGATGAGCATTGCTGCACTTTCCGAGGCTTCCCAGGTCAGCACCGGCCTGATCAGCCAGATTGAGCATGACAAGGTAGTTCCGTCGGTAGTAACACTTTGGCGGCTTTCTCAGGCTCTGGAGACCAGTATTTCCTACTTCTTTGAAGAAGCAGAGGCGCCGGCACATCACGTACTGAAAAAAGGCTCCCAGCGCAGGCTGATTACGGACAAGGGCCATACTGAGTACACACTCTACACCCCTTCCGATCCGACCCGCACGCTGGACATGTGCAAAGTCTGTATTCAGCCGGGGCAGAGCATCGAGAAGGACTCTGTGGACCTGGTTTCCCACGAAGGCGAAGAATGCGGCGTTGTCCTGGAAGGCGAGCTGATTGTGCGTATCCGCGATCAGGAAATTATTCTGAACGAAGGAGACAGCATCACCTTCAAGTCCACAGAACCGCATAAATACCTGAATCGTTCTGACAAACCCTGCATCTCCATCTGGAGCATGACGCCAACCTTCTTCTAGCAGAAGCTGGCGCTGCATGCAGCCTGAACCCGAGGAAAAACAAAAAACTGCCTGCTCACAGTGTCCGATATGGCACTGTGGACAGGCGGTTTTTATTGCAGTATTTCATGTATGAATGACCGCTGAATCAAATCAGACGCAGGATTCCTTCCCGGATTCCGATACAGCCATTAATATCCGCGTGTCCGGTCTACAATATTGTGCATCGGCTCTCCTGCCGCATAGCGTCTCAGATTGTCGCAGAAAAGCTCAATGCAGCGGTATGCCGTATATCCCAGCGTCATATTTCCGGAAATATGCGGGGTCAGAATGCAGTTTTCCGCATTCCAGAGCGGATCATTTTCCGGAAGCGGCTCCGGCGTCATAACGTCCAGCGCAGCACCGGCAATGGCTCCGCTGTTCAGCGCCTTCACCAGGGCCTCCTGGTCGATCAGGCTTCCTCTGCCTACATTGATCAGGCAGGCCGTTTCCGGAAGTTCCTGAAGCTGTTTTTCTCCAATCAGGCCTCTCGTTTCCGGGGTGTCCGGAACGCAGCAGATCAGAATGTCTGTCTCCGGAAGATAACGGTCAATCTGGCTGCTGGAATCAACGCGGGTAAAATGCTCTCCCGCCGGATGGCCGCTGTGGTTCAGTCCGGTGATCTCACTGGCTCCCATGGCAGCCATTCTCGCAGCCGTCTCTTTTCCGATATCCCCGGTCCCGAGAATCGTCACGCGGCTTCCTTTGATCGAGCGGATCTTCAGTCCGCCCTTCCATTCTTTCTTTTCCATATATTTCTGATACTCTGGAAGGCGCTTCAGCAGCATCAGAGTAACCATGATGATGTGCTCAGAAATCGTCACCCCATAGGCACCTGCGCTGTTGGTCAGAATCTGGCTGTCATCGGTCATCACGCCCGGCTTCAGATACGGATCCACACCGGCATTCGTGCTGGCGATCCATTTTGCCGCCTTTGCCTGCGGAATCAGCTGCGGCGTGCGGCAGAGCAGAACTTCACAGTCAGAGACTTTTCCATCCGCTTCCTCCGGCAGATCATACAGCTCAACCGAGAAACCGCACTCCTCCGCGGTTTTCCGGATCATATCCTTCTCCTCTTCCGTCGCAAAATCCAGAACCCCTACTAATTTTCGCATATTCATTTCCTCCAAATTGATGTTTCATTTCTGTCAGAAACTGCCTGCCGCCTCACACAGCTGCAGATAATTTTCTATACTCCAGAACATTATATCATCAACTCTCGGAAATCATCCAGAATATCGCTCAGTCAGTTACGAACATTCCCGATCTCTTCCACGATTTTGTGTGGAAAACCACTTTTTCATTCCGGACAAAAGCTGCAGACAAGTGTAAATCCTGTTTATCCTCACCACCCACCAGATCTTGTTGCCGAATTTTCATCACCAACTATACCTAGTTGCTGCGGATAACTTCCGTGCATAACTTCCTCCGCCGCTGGCTGGATTATGCATACACGGCGTATATTCTTGCAACTTTTCAGAATTTGCTTTCTGGGATTGAGAACAAATCACTGTGGAAACTTTTACAGTGGAAAATGAGAATCCTCTTCCCGAAACCCAATAGCGAAAACAGTTTCTCCACATTTATCCATCTGTTTACCAAACGAACAAACTTGATTTATGCACATGCAGAAAAATGTGGATAACTTTCTATTGACAATCTGAACTTTCCGTACATAATATTGAAATTTCAACGATAAGTCCATTTACATCAATCCACAACTTCCTGTTTAAGAAATTGTATACGATTTTAATTGTCCATGTGGAAAAGGCTCAGGACCGCCTGAATCAAGGCATTTCGATGATGTTGAAAAAGAAGGCGGAAATCGCGAACAGAAGTTTACAATATCAGGTTACCGTGCATATAATTTTACATCCGTAAATTTTTATCGGGAGGATGAGTATGCATATTATACATTTTAATGTATAAACGATGTTTTTCCCTGAAGTCCGGAGCTGCCGCCCGCAGCCATCCGCCGGAAATTCTGCACCCGGAGCAGGAGGAGAGGCAGCGGCCGCCGGTATTTCCTGACCGGCGCGAACGGCATCCGGTGTAAAGCTGGCTCCTGCCACAGCATCAGACCGGCAGCCTTCCTCTGACCGGCTGTTCTTCCCCGCAGAAAAACACCGCTGCAGAAGATTGTTTCCGTTCTTCTTGCAACGGTGTTCCGTATGATTCTGACCGTTAATAAACCAGTCCGTATTTCTCCGCCATGCGGGAAAGGACCTTCTCCGGAAGATTTCCTTCATACATTGCCCTTCCCTGATACTCTCGGAGTGCTCCCTCCAGAGTTTCTTCATCCTCCGTGAGTATGCAGAGCGGTTTCTTCACTGCATACTGGGCATCGGCAAAATCGTCCAGTTCTTCCGGTCCCTGGATCTTTACAGCAACAACAGTATCTTCTGTTTCCTCTGCTTCTTCCAGCGCCGCGGCAAGATCCGCATTACAGGAAAGTGCCTCAGGAATCTGCAGGTCCGCCGGAAGCGGGAAAACTTCTTTTTCCGTCGCCAGCGGCAGCCGGCCGCGCAGTTTTTCCGGGTCCGGAGGCGTCAGTTTAAATGCTTCAGAAGCCTTCTTCATGGCACGGATATGTTCCGGCCCCGTTCCGCAGCATCCGCCGAAGCAGCAGACGCCCGCATTGGCAAAGGCATACTGCACTGCAGCAAAGCGCTCAGGCGGATAGTCATAGACTGATTTTCCGTCAACAGTTTTCGGCATACCCGCATTCGCCTTTGCAGACAGCGGAATCTGCGCGTATCCATGAAGACGCTTCATCTGCTTCAGCATGTCTTCCGGCCCTACGGAACAGTTCATGCCGAAAATATCCGCACCCATGCCCTGGAAAATATCCAGAACCGCGGCAATATCCGATCCCGTAACGGTTTTTCCTTTTTCATCACAGGTAAAAGAAACCAGAACCGGCTTGTCGCTGACCGCCTTTACCGCAAGAAGTGCCGCCCGGGCGTCGGACACCGTCATCATCGTCTCAATCACAAACATATCCACACCGGCCTCTTCCTGTGCAGATGCCTGTTCATAATAGATATCATACAGATCCTCAAAACGCGCATCTCCCATCGGGGCCAGGAATTTCCCGGTCGGCGCAATGTCGCCTGCAACCAGGACACGCCCTTCCGCCCCGGCTTCCTGCACCGCTTTTCTCGACAGTCCGACCAGCTTCCGGTTATATTCCTCCGTCTTGTTGAAAATCCCGTTTTCTTCCAGCTTTACCCGGTTCGCGCCGAAGGTCGGCGCATAAATCACGTCAGACCCTGACGCAATATATTTTGTCTGAAGATCAATGATCGCCTCCGGGTGTTCCAGCACCCACTGCTCCGCACAAACCGATCCATCATACCCACGCTCCTGGAGCTGCGTTCCTGTCGCTCCGTCCAGAATTAAAGGAAAGTAGACTTCCATAAATTATTCCTCCTCGTCTGTTTCTTCACCGAACATCATCAGTCCGATATAGGCATCGTTAAACACCGCATTTCCAGACAGCTCCAGATATCTGCACTGCCTTGTGATTTTCTGCATGTTCTCATACGCTCTGCAGTCCGCACACGCCTTCTCCATGCCCAGAAGAGACGCATTCCCCAGATACACGGCCTTGTCCGCCAGCGCCTCCGGGAACATCCCGATCCGCGCCGCACTCTTCAGATTTACATGTTTTCCGAAGCCGCCGGCCAGATACAGATGCGAAATTTCTTCCGCCTGCACGCCGGCCTCCTTCATCAGAACCTCAATTCCTGCCGCGACCGCCGCCTTGGCCAGCTGCAGCTTCCGGACATCCTGGGCCGTAAACCGCACATTCTTTTCCTTATTGAGGATGATCATTCCATTTCCGTCCTCATCTTCCTGAAGGTAAGGGACTATCACAGGGTCTGCCTCTTCTTCCGCCTCTTCTGGGGACAAAAAGTACCCGCTCTCGTCCACAGCCCCGCACTCGAGCAGGACCGCAAGAAGATCAATGAGTCCGGAGCCGCAGATCCCTGAAGGCTCCCCTCCGCCGATCACGCGGAGATCCAGTGTCCCGTCTTTCAGGGAGACCTGAGACACCGCTCCCGCGGAGGCCGTCATGCCGCACTCGATCTGCGCACCTTCAAAGGCCGGACCGGAAGCCACGGCGCAGCAGAGAAGACCGTTTTTTCCACCGATCGCCATTTCTCCGTTGGTACCGATATCCAGGAAGAGGCTGCTGCCTTCTTCCTCAGAAATCCCGCAGGCAGAAAGGCCTGACAGAATATCTCCACCCACATAACCGGCCGCGCATGGCGCACCGTTTACCTTCATGGATGGAAAAACTTCTTTCCATGCAGCCGGAAACGGCTCTTTTAGTTCATCGTAATTAGGCGATTCATCTTCCAGGAACAGGGTTTCCGGTGTAAACGGCGCCGACGCGATGGAGACTGGAGAAATCCCAAAGAAGATGTGCTGCATGATTGTATTTCCCGCAATATACAGATCGTCTATCTGCGATGCGTTAACCCGGCTCTCTCTGCACATGTCCAGGATCATGTCTCGGATCTGCTCCCGTGCGGTATCCATCAAAACACCGAGTCCGTCGTCAGAATGTTCGATAATATACTGGATTCTGGAAATAACATCGGCGCCATAGGCCGCCTGCCGGTTCCAGGATCCCCGGCGGCAGATGACAGCTGACTTTTCGTCATCGTCCTTTCTGACCAGAGCCGCAGCAATCGTTGTGGTTCCCAGATCCATCGCCGCAGAATAGCGCCTTTCCGGCAGGTCTCGTCCGGCTGCCTCCTGACGGAGATTCTTCTGCATGGATCCCTCCTGACCGGCCGTATCCCCTGTGCATCCGCCCGCCTCCCGGGAACCGCTCCCGGCAGGATTTTCAGCACCCTCCGTAAGAATATCCTCTTCCGACCAGGCTTTCATCATCACGGTCATATTCTCTTCTACCCGGGTTCGGCAGGCCAGAACCGATTCTTTTTCAGAATTCTCTTCCCCCCGGATAATCTCCACACGGCATTTCCCGCAAGTCCCGTTTCCGCCGCAGGCGGCCGGAATAAATATTTTATTTTTCTGAAGAAGCCGGAGAAGATTCTCTCCTGCTTCTGTCTCCAGTATTTTTTCCTGCCCCTTCTGCAGGATTCTGACTTCAATCATTAGCGATTCCTTTTCCGATTTCCACTCCTCCGGCGCAAGACTTTCCGCCGGAAACAAAATTCCAAATATTCAACTGCTATTTCTATCTATTCTATACAATTTTTATGGGGTATAATATGTTTATCTTACACAAGATAAAGAATAATTGTCAAGCACAGGAGGAAACGGATGATCGGAGACAGGTTGGAGCAGCTCGCACGGGAAATCGGGTTTGATCATGTCGGAAAACTGAACAGGAACGCACTTCTTTTCCGCGAAGAAGTCCGCAGGATGTGCGAAGATAACCGCTGCAGCGCCTGGAACACCAGATGGACCTGTCCTCCGGCCTGCGGAAGCCTGGAAAATATCCGCAGACGCGCTTCCCGCTATCAGGAAGGCATTCTGGTCCAGTCTACAGGAAAGCTGAAGGATCCCTTCGATTTTGAGGCCATGAAGGATCTGGAAAGGACCCACAAAAAACGCTTCGACACCCTCATCCGCCAGGCAAAAATAACTGCCGGGGACATCCTGCCCATGGGCTCTGGCACGTGTACCCTTTGCCGCCGCTGTACTTACCCGGATCGGCCCTGCCGCCATCCGGACCGCGCATATCCGTCCATGGAAGCATACGGACTTCTGATTACGGACGTGCTGGAGCAGTCCGGCATGAAGTACAGTTACGGGGAAAAAACGATGACCTACACGGCCTGCATTCTGTTCACTACTACGAATTACGATAAGACAAAGGAAATCTGAATCATGATGACACCAAGAGAAAATTTTCTGCAGCTGCTGAAGAAAGACGGACAGCCTGACCGCGTGCTGGACCAGTATGAAGCGATCAACCTGGTTCTTTACGACCCGATTAACGCCTATCTCAGAGGAAACCGCAAAAGAGGCGTGACGAGCCGGGACCGCTGGGGAACGGTCATCGACTGGCCGGAGGACGCGCCGGGCGCAATGCCGCACGTCACAGACGAGACCAAGGTGATCAAGGATATTACGCACTGGCGCGACTACGTCCACGTTCCGGACATCCACGCCAATGTCCAGACCGGATGGGAAGAATGCCGCGCAAAAGCCCATGCCGCTGACCCGGATCATGAAAAACTGCTTACCGGCTTCATGGGAACAGGAATTTTTGAGCAGTGCCATTTCCTGATTCCCTTCGCGGACGTCCTGGCCTATCTTTACGAATACCCGGATGAAATGCACGATCTGATTGAAACCATCACGGAATACCGCCTGCAGTACGTCAAGGAGCTGATCGACGGTCTGCATCCGGATGCCATTCTTTCCCACGATGACTGGGGCGCCAAGGATGCGCTGTTTTTCCGGCCAGAAATGTGGAGGGAGTTCTTTAAAGAGCCGTACGAGCGCTTCTACGGCTACATCCGCTCCCGCGGCGTCATCGCCATCCACCACTCCGATTCCTACCTGGTCCCGATTCTGGACGATATGGCGGAAATCGGCATTCAGGTCTGGCAGGGTGCGCTCCCGGAAAACAATATCCCGGAAGTTCTGGATCATATGAACGGCCGGCTGGTGCTGATGGGCGGAATCGGCGCCGCCATCGACCGCGCGGATGCTGAGGAAGAGGAGATCCGGTCTTATGTACGCCGTGTGCTGAATCAGGACTGTCCTTACGGCCACTTCATTCCCTGCATCACCTACGGCGTCCCGGGCACCGTCTTCCCGCACGTAGATCCGGTGATCGACAGCGAAATTCAGAGATACAACGAGGAAATACACCTTCCGCGCTTCTATACCGCTCCTGTCCGCAGACAAAAATCAGCTGCCACGGGCAGCAGCAAGGGGCTGGCCGGGCTGACGGAAAACGCGGCTTCTGCCTCTGGCACAGCTGCCGTCTCTGCCTCCGGCAGTCTGGCAGCGCAGGGCGCTGGAAAAGCCGCAGCCGGCATTCCTGCAGATGACACTCCGGCAGCTGGAAATCCTGCAGAAGCGGCATCTTCGGACAGCAGCCTTACGGCGCTCATTTCTCAGGCGCTTCAGAAAGGACGCAAGGCAAAGGTAGTGTCGCTGACAAAAAAGGCTCTGGATGCTGGTGTTTCTCCGGAAGATATTCTGAACGAGGGTCTGATTGCGGGGATGAATGCGGTCGGAGAAGCCTTCTCTGCAAATAAGGTATTTGTCCCGGAGATGATCATGGCCGCACGCTGCATGGTCGCATCTACGGATATTCTGAAACCGCACCTGGTTCAGGACACGGGAGCAGAGCCTAAGGGACGCGTCATTCTGGGCACGGTCAAGGGTGACCTTCATGATATCGGAAAAAATCTGGTAAAAATCATGATGGAAGGAAGCGGACTGGAAGTCATCGATCTGGGCACCGATATCTCCGCTGAGACCTTTGTGCAGACGGCGATTGATAAAGAAGCGGATATGATCGCCTGCTCCGCGCTTCTGACGACCAGTATGCCGGAAATGAAACACGTTGTGGAAGAAGCAGACCGCAGGGGAATCCGCAATCAGGTTAAGATCCTGATTGGCGGCGCTCCGGTTACCCAGGAATACTGCGATGAAATCGGCGCTGACGGCTACACGGATGATGCCGCGGCGGCTGCCCGGGCGGCTGTGAAAATACTGGGTTAAGCTGAACTGCAGCAGATCACAACAGCAGAGGGTAATTTCCTGATAACGAATAATAAGAACCCCACCCTTCCACGACGCTGAAGCGTCGGGTGGGTGCCCGGGAACCTTGTTGTCGTCTAACGGACAGACAATAATAAAGCGTCAATTGTTTATCTCAACCGGGTAAATAATTGACGCTTTTAATATTTGAATTAAATTGCTTATATCGAACGAAATTCTCCATACGACCGCTATATGGATTGGAATTCTAACGTTCGAACAGTTTCACTTCGTGTTGGCTTCCTGTTCTTTTCAAAAACCCTATGGTCCGGGTAAAAGACTGACAAATATTTTCTACCTCCGCCCGTCTTTCAAGCAGATCCAGCGCCCGGATATTTCTGCAGATAAAAGCGCAGCCCCCTGGGCGCAAAGCTCCAGAGGGCTGTGTGAAAGTGCTCAGAACTGGAATCGAACCAGTGACACAAGGATTTTCAGTCCTTTGCTCTACCGACTGAGCTATCTGAGCATATGGAGCGGATGATGAGAATCGAACTCACGCCATCAGCTTGGAAGGCTGAGGTTCTACCATTGAACTACATCCGCATATTTATTGGAGCGGAAGACGAGATTCGAACTCGCGACCCCCGCCTTGGCAAGGCGGTGCTCTACCCCTGAGCCACTTCCGCAAAAGTCGAGGGAGATGGATTCGAACCATCGTAAGCTAAGCTAACGGATTTACAGTCCGCCCCCTTTAGCCACTCGGGCATCCCTCGATATTTATAATTCTACGTTCAAATAAGTTTGAATGGAGCTGGCGGGGGGAATCGAACCCTCAACCTGCTGATTACAAATCAGCTGCTCTACCGTTGAGCCACGCCAGCATATATTGGCGACCAAGACCGGGTTCGAACCGGTGACCTCCAGCGTGACAGGCTGGCATTCTAACCAACTGAACTACTTGGCCTCATTTACTCGCTCCAAAATCAGAACGCCTAATTATAATAACACGCACATACTCTTAATGCAAGTCTTTCTTTAAACTTGTAAAAAATTTACATTTAAAAATTGGCAGATGAATGTTCCGCGCGTCTGAATCACTGGTCAGACGCGCGGATTTACTGGAAACACACGATTTTTCAAACCGCCCATTTCCTGACTGGATTCCGGAACGGTATCATACTCCGGTAAGATTTCCGTATCCTGTTCAAAATTTTTTCTTGTAGTTTTTATTTTGTCCGGTGGAAAAACCTAGCGCTTGTTGGAACGTCTCCAGATTCCCTGTTTCTCTGCCTCTGCGATCAGTTCGTCTCTGACTGCCGGATGGGCAATGGAAATCAGTGCTTCTGCGCGTTCCCAGGTGGTGCGGCCGATGAGGCCTGCGACACCGTATTCGGTTACGATGTGGTCGGCCTGTGTGCGCGGGGTCGTGATGATGTCTCCGCCGGTGAATTTCGGCTTGATGTTGGAGTGTACGTTTCCATTCTTATCGGTGAAGGTGGAATGCAGCGTCAGGAAGGAGCCGCCGCCATTGGAGCGGTATGCGCCGCTGACAAAGTCCAGCTGCCCGCCGGTGCCGCTGATCTGCCTTGTTCCGACGGATTCGGAGCTGACCTGGCCATAGAGGTCCACCGCAATGCAGCCGTTGATGGAAATGAAATTGTCCATTTTTGTGATGGTGGCAAAACTGTTTACGTAGTCCATCGGTGCGGAAATAATGTCAATATTGTGATCCAGGAAGTCGTACAGTTCACGGGATCCGTTGCAGACGGAGAAGACGCCCTTTCCTCTGTGCAGTTCTTTCTTCTTATTCGTGATCTTTCCGGCCTTGTACAGGTCCAGGTAGCCGTCGCTCATCAGTTCGGTGTGCATGCCCAGGTCTTTCAGATCGGATTTTGCGATCAGGGAGCCAAGGGCGTTCGGGGTTCCGCCGATTCCCAGCTGCAGAGTCATGCCGTCATGCAGGTAAGGGAAAAGATTCTCCGCGATTTTTTTATCCGTCTCAGAGGCTTTCGGAGGCGGAAGTGTGGCGACGTCTGTCGTACTGCGGACAACGTAATCCACGTCACGGATATTGATGTGGTCGCGCTCCATACCGTAGACAAAAGGCATGGTCGGATTTTCTTCCAGGATGATTGTATCTGCCGCGTCCAGCAGGGACTGGCTTACGCAGTTGGACAGTCCGTAGCTGAAATTGCCGTACTGATCCATCTCAGATACCGTGATCATGGCAATATTTACCGGCGCGTATCCTTTGTCATAATAGGAGCCGCAGTCTCTGAACAGCATCGGCTGATGGAAGGCTCTGCCCTGCGCGATGTATTTTCTGTCGATGCCTGAACAGTGCCAGAGATTCAGTGTGAATGATGTTCCGTCCTTGTCGGCTTCAATGGATTTTATCGGCCGCATCGTGATCGCGCTGCGGATTTTGACATCGTGCAGCTCGCCGGCGCGTTTTGCCAGAGCCGCGTCCAGATCGTTCGGAAATGAAACTGCCTGACCGTAGTCCAGCCAGTCTCCGTCCTGAACGCATTTTACCGCTTCATCGGCGGACACCAGCTTTCTGTTATATTCTTCCCTGATTGTTGTCATAACTTCTCTCCCTCCGTTATTCAGATATTCTGTCTGATCCTGCGGCATGATGCAGAAGCCGCCAGATCCTGTCAGAAAGCACCAGATATGATTTTAACACAATTGCATGAACAATTATGCAGCTTCCAACATGTATACAGCTATTTTCTTCTCGGGTCTCTGAGGACGAGCTCCCGGCCATCCTTCTTCTGGGTAAATGAGCGGACGGTGTAACCGGACTGCTGGATGGACTTCAGCTGCAGTCTGAGGTTTTCCAGAGCCGCCCTTTTCATCTGCAGAGGATAGCGCGCAATTCCCCTCTCGCCTGTCCAGACTCCCTGATAGTACCAGAGGCTCTCCTCATCGGTTCCGGAGGAATACAGCGCCATTTTGCCGATTACATGGCGTTCCTGAAAGAGATAGGCTCCCTCGATCAGTTCTGCCTGTTCAGCCGCCAGGATGACATCTGCGTCTTCTCCCTGATATTCCGGCAGCTCCGGAGGAAGCTCCTGAAGCATGAGACTGGCGAGATCCGTCGCGTCATACTGTTTTTTCTTATCCCTGCCGTCCTGCGTCTTCTCCGCGCAGAATATGCCCAGCCGCTCGTGCTGGTCCAGATCCCGCGCGTCCAGGGCACCGATTTCCGCAGCACTGTCGAATCCCGCTCTTTTCATGGCATTGATATAGGCTGCTCTCGCACTGGGCTGATTCAGCCGTTCAATGGACAGAAGACCTCCGTTTTCCGCGCAGCGCCCATGCAGAACCCTCGCATAAGGGACGAACAGCTTCTCTTTTTTTCTGACCTTTTCGACAAAAGGTGAAAAAGCAAGGCCGGAAATGCGTCTGCTGTCCAGGTTTTCCTGCAGTGTCCGGGAGGAAAAGACTGTCTCATACTGCAGCGCTTCAGAGGATTTTTTCCCTTTTCCCCGTCCTGTTTTCTTCTCCCAGTCTTCTGCCGTATAAAACTGTATGTTTTCAAGGCCCAGACGGTCTTTCAGCTGCGATGCAAGCAGGATGGCCTCACTGCAGGTATCGATTCCCGTAATCTCCTTGTCCGGGAAGTTTTTTGCCATAAATAAGGAGAGCAGGCCGATATCACAGCCCTGGTCCAGAATGGTTCTGCCGATATACTGCGGATGTGCGCTGATCCAGTCGCAGGTCCGGATCAGAAGATCTCCTTCAAAGCCGATGGAAATGGCGAGACTCCGGGGAAGATTTGCGTTCTTGCTCCGGTAAAACGCTTCATGGTCGATTGACTCCTGCTCATTCTGGTCGGCGCGGCTGTTTAAGAGACGAATCACTTCATCCGCCTCTGTTTTCTGCAGGGAATCGTTCAGGGATCTCCGGAAATCACTTTCATTATCTGCAATCGGATAACCGAACGATGTAATAAAATCTCTGCCTTTTCCCATTTCCATGCCTCCTCATGTGAAAAACGGACGCCCGGAATCCTGTCTCCGCGGCGCCCGCAATGAATTTCTATGCAAGAATGGTCTTGCTGATCAGATTTAAGATTCCGCTGACTGCAGGATTCAGCACAATGTTGACGACATTGAACATAATCAGCAGCATCAGAATCCAGAATCCGCTTCTGTAGAGCGGATAGTACCAGCTGTACTTTCTCAGATTGAAGATCTGGGTGATGATCCCGAATCCGTCAAGCGGCGGAACCGGAAGCAGGTTGAACACCATCAGACTGACGTTGACCACAACGATATAGCGGAGAATGTCCAGAAGGATCTGGGCCAGTGTGACGCCGGATGATGACATGGTCGTCAGCACAACGCCGGAATGAATCATGAAGCGCATGATCAGCGCAAAAACACAGGCGGTGATGAAGTTCATGACGACTCCGGCAATGGACACCAGAAATTCATCTCTTCTCGGATGTTTATAGTATCTCGGATTGATCTGAACCGGAATTCCCCATCCGAAGCCTGCGAAGATCAGGCAGATGAATCCGAACCAGTCGGTATGGGCCAGCGGATTCAGAGTCAGCCTGCCCTGCGCTCTCGGTGTCGGATCGCCAAGTTTATCGCTCATCCAGGCGTGGCCGAATTCATGAAAGGACAGGCCGATGACGATGCCCGGCAGGGTCAGGATTTCTTCCACCAGCCAGGATCTTGCATCGCTGAACCCTCCGTCCAGCATGCGGCTAATGACCATCGCCGCAAGGATGATGACGATCAGAAGTCCGTTTTTATTTCTTAAATTCAATGCTTTTCATTCCTCCAATTACGAACCGATGTTAGTAAATGAATCCGCGGTCTGGTTCGCTGTACTCGGCCAGGCGCGCTTCATAGGCTTCCATGGCTGCTTTTTCAAAGGCAGGATGAACATCCTTCAGTCCTGCTTCTTCCAGAAGGCGGACCATAAATTTCGGGTTCAGAACGAACAGAGGTCCGATGATGTAGGTCGCCATAAGGTTATTATAATGGATTCCCTCTTCCATAATGTCCGGATTCAGACCGCATCCGCGTACCGTCTGGAACAATGGCTGCAGCTCTCCGTCCGGATAGCTCTGTGTGAACTGGCTCTTGTATCCGACAATGGAGATATCTTCGTATTTCCCGATGTACAGGGAGTTGTAGCGGTGCATAAGATCACGCTCTGTGTGGAAAGGGAAGAGATTCAGAAATTCTGTGTCTCCGTTTTCCTTATCATGCACCTTTGTTCCCAGAAGCTCGATGGCGTTGCCGGTAAAGAGCATCCGCTGACCGCGCTCGATGGCGGCTTTCAGCTCCGGCAGATACTCGTTCATTGTATCGCTGACAACGATCTGCGCGCTCTCTGTCATTGTTCCCATGTATACGAGATCGATCTGATTTTCTTCATCCAGGAAACGCGGGCGTTCGTTCAGCGCGGTCTCGATAATTTCAATATCGGGAACAGACATCTTCAGATAGCGGATATTTCCCAGCTCTCCGTACAGGTTTGCGACTTCTGGATATAATACTTCTGCCTTCATTACGCTTCCTCCTTGTCATTCTCATCAACCACATTGGAAATGCCGTGGGCATCGTTCCAGGCGCGGACGGCAGCCTCTGCTTCTCTGGTCGTTTTCATGCCCAGGTTGAAGGAGTCCGTTCCATAGAAAACGTAAATATTGTCGTTCGGCAGCATCTTCAGTTTTCCGACGCCGTCTGCAGGATCTTTTACGTATGTGATTCTGTCTTCCGGCACGCCGGCAATCAGCATTCTCAGTTTATAGTCCAGTCCTCGGTCGCCGTAAACAATGATCTGTTTGATCTTATCGTCGGCAAGGAACTCAAAATCGCAGTCGTAGAGCCAGCAGGTATTTTCTGACCAGTGATGGGTGTCTCCGATGCAGTTGTTGAACATCAGGATTTCCTTGGTACCCGGCTGCTCGCCTACGTACTCGAATACGCGGGATGCAGCATAGGCGTTCTTCTCCTTGCAGAGAATGTTTCTGACGGCTTTGTCGCCGATCTGGTGCACGCCGAAACGGGATGCTGTGATGTGAATCTTCTCCATGGCAGAGCGGATTTCTTCCAGGGAATAGCCCAGCTGCTGCAGCATGGTGATGGCGGATACCTGATTGTAAATGTTGAAAGTGCTCGGATTCAGAAGACGGAATTCTGCGGACTCGCCACCGCCCTCATAGTCCATTGTCATGCTGTTGACATTAACATTTTTTGCCACGCAGTCATACTCCGGCGATTTGAAATCGCAGTTCGGACAGTATGCTTTTCCGATATTGCTGTAGCGGATGTATTTATACTTCAGCTTTGCGTGGCATTTCGGGCAGATCTGCATGTCGTTGATGAGATTGCGGCACTCGGTGAAATCGCCCGGCATCTTGTCGATTCCGTAGTAAACTCTCGGATTTTCCGGAGCCACAGAGGATGCGATCAGATCGTCTGCATTCAGGACCAGATGGGTCTTCTCCGGCATGTAGCGCTCCAGGATGTATTTAATGTATTCCGGATGGCCGTTTCTCATGATAGAGTCTCTGGACAGATTGCTGATCAGCATCAGATCCGGCTGGACATACGGGAAAACCACGCGGGCGGAACGCTCATCGATCTCCAGAACGGCGGTATCGTATTTCTCGCGTCCGAACAGCGTTACTCCGCTGATCAGGCAGGTTGCGATTCCTGTATTGATATTCGAACCCATGCCGTTGTTCAGAACATTTCTTCCCAGTTTTGTCAAAAGGTCATTCAGCATGTTGGAAACGGTCGTTTTTCCGTTGGTTCCTGTAACACCGATAATCGTCTTCGGCTTATGCACGTATTTCAGAAAATCCGGACAGATTTTCAGCGCGACGATTCCCGGAAAGTTCGTTCCGTTATGTTTGGTAATTTTCAGAGCAAGGACGGACATCTTGGCAGCCAGAAGCGCGATGCCGTATCTAAATTTACCCATTTTCTATTCTCCCTCGATTCTAATGATTGTTCTCCTCATCCAATACGGAAATCAGTCTTCCTTCCAGGCTGAATGTTTTCCCCTGGGTGATCTCAACTTCAGCGAATTTTCCGGTCCAGGCATCGGCAAGAGCTGTAACGGACCTTCCCCGTCTCCGGATGTTTTCCGGCAGGTCTTCAGGCAGAACGGAGAAATTGACAAGCTTGAAGCCGTCTGTTCTTCCGCAGAGAGCTTGTTTGTTTCTCTTGCTCTTTCCTTCAATCATGATGGTCTGCACCGTACCCTCATAAGCCTTGTTTTTTTCTGCGCTGCAGCTATTTACCAGATCTACAAGACGGTTGAAACGCTCATGCTTCACATCGTCCGGAATCTGATCCTCATAACCTGCGGCAGGTGTGCCTTTCCTGATGGAGTACAGGAAGGTGAAGGCGGAGTCGTAGCGCACGCGGCTGACCACATCCAGTGTATCCTGGAAATCCTCTTCCGTCTCTCCCGGGAAACCGACAATAATATCCGTGGAAATGGTAATTCTCGGAACAGCCTTCTTCAGCCGGTCTACAAGGCTCAGGTATTTCTCTTTATCGTAATGCCGGTTCATTCTCTTCAGAATCCGGTCGGATCCTGACTGTACCGGCAAATGGATGTTCTTGCACAGTTTATCACAGGTCCGGAAGGTGTCAATCAGTTCCGGGGAAAGATCCTTAGGATGAGAGGTCATGAAGCGGATCCGTTTGATTCCGTCTATTTCTGCAACGAGGCGGATCAGATGGGAAAAAGTGCAGTATCCGCTGCTCTTCTCGGCTTCTTTCTTTTCTTCTTCGGTTTCCGGCTTCCAGGCGGCTCTCTGCGCGGTTTCCGGCAGCTCGTATTCTCCCTTGTAGGAGTTTACGTTTTGTCCCAGAAGCATAACCTCTCTGACGCCATCATCGGCAAGGCTCTGGATCTCTCTCAGAATCTCTTCCGGATGTCTGCTGATCTCGCGGCCCCTGGTATAAGGGACGATGCAGTAGGTGCAGAAGTTGTTGCAGCCAAAGGTGATGTTAACCAGGGCTTTCTCCCTATACAGCCTCTTCATCGGAAGGTGTTCGGGAACTTTCCGGTCTGCTCCGCCGTCCAGAATTTCCATCTCCTGATCGTGATTCTGCATGACGCTGCGCAGGAGGTGCGGCAGACGCTCGATATTGTGGGTGCCGAAAATCAGGTCGACCCATGGGTATTTCGCCTTGATCTGGTCGATGACGCGCTGCTGCTGCATCATGCATCCGCAGACGCAGACGTAAAAGTCAGGATCGTTCATCTTTCTGCGCTTCAGCTGCCCCAGCGTTCCGAAAAAGCGCTTGTCGGCGTTATCTCTGACACTGCAGGTGTTGATGATCGCGACATTTGCGTCTTTCCGCTCTTTCACCTGGGTCATGCCCATATCGCTGAGCAGTCCCGCCATAATCTCAGAATCGTGTTCATTCATCTGACATCCGAATGTCGTGATATGAAACGTTGTACTCATATATTCTCTTATTTCTCCTCTTCTCCGCCAGGGACGAATCCGTGTTCTCAGATCCGGCCTTAGCGGAAGTTCATTTCATTTTTTCTGTCTCTGGTCATCAGCTGATCGACGGCTTCTCTTGGCGTCAGCTCGCCCTTCATGCAGGCGTTGATGCACTGTGTGATCGGCATTTCCACATGATGACGGCGTGCCAGTTTAGCGGCTGCCTCAGCGGTCGTAATGCCCTCAACGACCATGCCGATCTGCTCCACGGCCTTCTGCGGCTCGGTTCCCTGTCCGATCAGGATTCCGCAGCGGCGGTTTCTGGAGTGCATGCTGGTGCAGGTGACGATCATGTCGCCCATTCCCGTCAGACCGGCAAAGGTTTCCTGGCGGGCGCCCATCTTCAGACCCAGGCGGATCATTTCTGTCAGGCCTCTGGTCATCAGCGCAGCCTTGGCATTGTCGCCGTATCCGATTCCGTCGCTTACACCGGCACCGAGAGCAATAATGTTTTTCAGGGCTCCGCCCAGCTCCACGCCCACCAGATCATCATTCGTATAGACGCGGAAACGGTCGGTCATGAACAGATCCTGCACGAATTCCGCAGCCTCCGGATTTTCTGAAGCTGCAACGACAGTCGTCGGCAGGAAGCGGCAGACTTCCTCTGCGTGAGACGGCCCGGAAATTGCTACATACGGAAAATCCGGGCGGAGAATATGCGCGACCATATGAAGCTGAAGAAGCGTTCCTTTTTCGATTCCTTTCGCGGCATTAACCACGATAATTCCATCATCCATGTAAGGAATCGTCTGTTCGAACGCGGAGCGGAATTTCTGTGCCGGTGCGGCAAAAACAACCGCGCAGGCACTCTCCAGCGCCTCTCCTCTGTCCATCGTCAGATGAATGCCAGGCTCCAGTTTTACGCCCGGGAGATATCTTCCATTCTCTCCGGACTCCTTCATGGCATCCAGGTGCTTCTGACTGTGCACCACCAGATAAACTTCATGACCTTTATGCGCCAGCGTCATCGCAAGGGCTGTTCCCCAGCTTCCGGCACCGATCACCGCAACTTTACTCATGATACCCTCTCCTTTTATCTTTTTTTCCTGCTGTATACTGCTCAGGCTTTCGCCCTTATTTTTCATTTCCGCTGCCGTCGTTTCCGCCTGTTTTCTTCTTAAACCAGCTGATGCTTACCGGATCCTCTTCATGGCGGATCAGCCGCATGATGTTGCTTCTGTGGTTAAAGAGGACCAGAATGCCCATGACCAGGCCGATGTAGAAGAAATCCTTCATCAGGAACCAGCAAAGGATCGGGCAGGCAATGGCTGCAATGATCGAACCGAAGCTTACTCTTCTGGTCACGAGGACGGCCAAAACACAAATCAGCAAGAGGGCGAATCCGATTTTCGGATTCAAGGCCACCAGAACACCGAAGGCAACGGCGACACCCTTTCCTCCTCTGAACTTATAATAGACCGGCCAGCAGTGGCCGATAAATGCCGCAGGAGCACTGACCATGGCGCCGATACGTCCGGCGAGAAGATATCCGACTCCGACGGCTGCAATTCCTTTTCCGATATCAATCACAAGAGTTGCCAGCGCGGCCTTCGCCCCGAGTACGCGGAGTGTGTTGGTCGTTCCGGCATTTCCGCTTCCGGCCTTTTTAATGTTGATTCCATGCTTTCTGGCAATCAGCGTAGACGGAGAAATACTTCCCAGCATGTACGCGATCACAGCGGATATGATGATCATAAGAAGTTCATGACTGCTCATTTCTACTGATCCTTTTCTCTCTTTTCACGGAAAATAAATTTAATGGAGGTTCCTTCAAAGCCGAAGGTCTCGCGGATGCGGTTTTCCAGATAACGGTTATAGGAAAAATGCACCAGCTTCCGGCTGTTGATCTGGAACATGAACAGCGGTGGTTTGACGCCGACCTGTGCGCCGTAGTAAATCTTCAGATGCTTTCCCTTATCCGAAGGGGTCGGCTTCATCATGACGGCATCGGCAATCAGACTGTTCAGCTGTCCGGTCGGAACGCGCTGCGCACGGTTCTGCGCTACCGCATGGGCCATGGCCATAACATCGTTCAGACGGAGTTTTTCCGTCACCGAGGTAAAGATAATCGGCGCATAGCTGCAGAACTGCAGTTCAGATTCTACTGTCCTGACAAAATCGCGCATAGTGTTCGTTTCTTTTTCAATCAGATCCCATTTATTGACCACCAGAACGATTCCCTTTCCGGCTTCATGAGCAAGACCCGCGATCTTCTTATCCTGCTCAGTTACGCCATCCTTTGCGTTCATCATGACAATGCAGACATCGGCACGTTCAACTGCCGCAATGGCACGGATAACGCTGTACTTCTCCACATAATCATACACCTTTGATTTTCTGCGGATTCCGGCAGTATCGATCAGGTTGTACTTATCGCCGTTCCAGGTAAACGGGGTATCGACGGAATCTCTGGTGGTTCCGGCAATCGGGCTTACGATCACACGGTTGTCCTGAATCAGCGCGTTGATCAGGGAAGACTTTCCGACATTCGGTTTTCCGATGACGGCAACGCCAATCCTGTCTTCTTCGTCCATCCCTGCGTCATCCGGGAAGCTGTTCACGATCTCATCCAGCACATCACCGACATTCAGCTTGTTGGATGAAGAGATCGGAATCGGCTCTCCGATTCCAAGCGTATAGAAATCATAGAATGAATCCGGAATTTTAGATGGATTATCGATCTTATTCACCAGCAGAATCACTTTCTTTCCGGTTCTGCGCAGCATCTGCGCAACCTCTTCATCTGCCGCGGTCAGGCCTTCTCTTCCATCAACCATGAAGACGATGACGTCTGCCATATCCATGGCAATCTGCGCCTGCTCCCGCATCTGGGAAAGGATGATATCCTTGCTGGAAGGCTCAATACCTCCGGTATCAATCAGGCCAAAGCTTTTTCCGTTCCATTCGGCTTCCGCATAAATGCGGTCTCTTGTCACACCCGGGGTATCTTCCACAATGGACACTCTCTGGCCGACAAGCATGTTGAAAAACGTAGATTTTCCCACATTCGGCCGTCCGACGACGGCAACAATCGGTTTACTCATCGAAAATCCCCCTTGCAAATTCCAGCGGATCGAACTGTTCCAAGTCGTCAATGCCCTCGCCGACGCCGATATACTTGATCGGCATATCGAACTCATCGGCAATCGTGATAGCAATTCCGCCCTTTGCCGTTCCATCCAGTTTGGTAATGACAATTCCGGTCAGCGGAGCAGCCTCGTTGAACTCCTGGGTCTGCGAAACCGCATTCTTTCCGTTTGTTGCGTCCACGATGAGAAGGGTCTCACGTGATGCTTCCGGGTATTCCTTATCAATGACCTTGTTCATTTTTTCCAGCTCGATCATGAGGTTCTTCTTATTCTGCAGACGTCCTGCTGTGTCACAGATCAGAACATCGATATTTTTTGCTTTCGCAGACTGAATCGCGTCAAACAGAACGGCGCTCGGATCCGCGCCTTCTTCATGATGAACCGTGTTGATTCCGATCCGGTCTCCCCAGATGGTCAGCTGCTCTGCTGCCGCTGCGCGGAAGGTATCCGCCGCGGCGAACATAACCGTCTTTCCTTCCTGTTTCAGGCGGTTTCCAAGTTTGGCGATGGTGGTTGTCTTTCCGCCGCCGTTAATTCCGATCATCATGATGACCAATGGATAATTGCTGCTCAGTTTCAGCCGGTCTCCCTTATCCATGAGACCGGCAATAATTTCGGTCAGCTTTTTCTTTACCCGCTCTGGTGCCTGAATATAGTCTTTCTTAATATGATCACGGAGATCATCCATGATCTTTTCTGTCGTTTCCATACCGATATCGGATGTAATCAGAACTTCTTCCAGTTCATCCATCATATCCTCATCGACGGTATTATGCGCCATGATGACATCGCCGATACGCTCTGCCATCCTGCCGAAAAATCCTTTTTTCTTCTTTAATACTGCCATATCTTCTGCCTGTCCCTCCTTTTATTCTGTAAAGTCATCCGGATCATATTCTCCGAGCTTCAGGCTGATGACCTTGGAAACACCTTCCTCAGCCATGGTTACTCCGTACAGCGAATCTGCATGCTCCATGGTCGCTTTCTGATGAGTGATCAGAGCGAACTGCGTCTGATGGAAGTTCTTCAGATACTCGGCAAATCTTGCAATATTAGCCTCGTCCAGCGCTGCCTCAACCTCATCCAGAATGCAGAACGGGGTCGGCTTGACACAGAGCACCGCAAACATCAGTGCAAGTGCTGTCATCGTCTTTTCTCCTCCGGACAGGAGGTTGATATTCTGCAGCTTCTTTCCAGGAGGTCTGGAAATAATCTGAATGCCGGATTCCATCGGATGCTTCTCGTCTTCCAGGATCAGTTCCGCATCTCCGCCGCCGAACAGCTCCTTGAAGATTCGTGTGAAATTCTTCCGGATTGCCTGGAAGGTTGTCGTAAACTGGTGGATGATCTTATGATCCATGTCTTCTATGATCATTTCCAGCTCAGAAGCAGCATTCTGGACATCGCTCTGCTGGTCGGACAGGAATTTATAGCGTTCACTGACTTTTTCATATTCATCAATCGCGCCGACATTGACTTCACCGAGTTTCCGGATGTCGTCCTTCAGTTCGTTGCTCATCTTCACTGCGCCGCTTAATACGAATCCGTCCCACTTCATATCCAGAGCCTGCGCGTAGGAAAGCTCAAAGTCATTGAAGAGACGGTCTTTCAGATGCTCAAGCTGCGTCTCGTTCTTTGCAGCCTTGATTTCCAGCTGATATTTCTCATCGCGGTAAGCTGCAGATTCTTTTCTCAGCTGGTTTTTCTGCTCGTCCAGACTATCCTTCTGTCTGGAAAGTTCCTTTCTTTCGTCTCTGCTCTGGGAAATCAGCTCTTCTGCAGTCTGCTTCTCCTGCTGCAGACGGATCAGGACGGCATCATCATCTGCCGTTCCATAGGACATGTGGCTCTTTTCTCTTGCCAGTTTATCCGCCTGTGATTCTTTCTCCTGCTGCTGGCGGATCAGTTCATTCAGTTCCTTCTCACCGTGAGAAGCAATGGATTTCTCTGATTCCAGCTTTGCATTCCAGCGGTCATATTCAATACGCTGCTGGGAGACTTCTTCTCTGGCCTGCTGCAGCGCAGTCTGCATCTCTGCTTCTTCTTCCTTAACCTTCTCCAGTTCATGCTCAAGCTGAACAATCTGCTGCTCTGCATCCTTGCTCTCATTAAGCAGATTCCTGGCCATTTCATCGGATTCACGGAGTTCCTTATCCGCGTTTTCCACTTCCAGATCGTTCTTCTTAATCTGCTCTTCCGCCTTCCGGATTTCATCGCGGATCGATTTCAGACGAGGTGCGACGGCAGTCAGACGGATGTCGTTTTCTCTCTGCTCCTCTCTGATCTGATGAATCTGCTTCTCAATGGATTTCAGAGCATGTTCCGCTGACTCACTGCTGTTGCGCTGACGGTTCATTTCATCCTGAGACTGCTCGATGTCATTCTGGAGACGGGCAATCTCATTTTTCCTTCCGACAACGTTCGCGGTCTTTCTGCGGTATACTCCGCCTGTAATCGCTCCGCCCGCATTAATAACTTCTCCGTCCAGCGTGACGTAGCGGAGACCCGTTCCCCTGATCTTAGACAGTCGGATTGCGGCATCCAGATTGTCAACGACGGCAACTCTTCCCAGCAGATAGCGGAAAATGCTGCGGTAACGCTCTCTGAATTTAACGAGGTCGACAGCGAGTCCCATAAATCCTGCATCCTGGGCGATTCTTTCCGGGACCTGTGCATTCTTTCCTTCAATGCTGCTGACCGGAAGGAAGGTCAGACGACCCGCCTTATTATGTTTCAGCACATTGACGGCACGTTTGGCACATTCTTCATCCCGGATGATGATATTCTGCTTTGCTGCTCCAAGAGCGGTTTCAATGGCCGTCTCCATTCCGTCCGGAACGTCGATCATATCTCCGGCAACGCCTTCTACGCCGATGAGGCCGGACTGCATGATGTATCTTACCGCATAATTGTAGCCCTCATAGCTGTGTTCCATTTCTTCAATGGTTTTCTGCCGGGAGGTCATCTCGCTGATGCGGATCTGCAGACGGCTGAGCTGGGATTCCAGATCGCTTCGCTGCTGCTGCAGGCTGAGCCGCTGTTTTTCTGCTTCACTCAGTTCTTTCTCCAGACGCTGTTTTTCATTCTGCGCGTAACGTTCGCTGGTTTCGATCTCCTTCTGCTTGTTTTCATACATCTGTTTCGTATGAAGCAGGGCCTCAGAATCACTGTTCAGCTGGCGCTTTCTCTTTTCCAGCGTTGATTTATAGCTTTCTACACTCTTGGATTCACTTTTCTTGGAAGCCGCTGTGCTGTGCAGATCATAAAGCTGACTGGTCAGATCCTTAACGCTGGCTCCTCTTCTGCGCTTTCTTCCGAGCTGCTCAAAGGCATTTTTCTTTTCTTCCAGGGTATTGGATGCCATTCGTGTTCTGGCATTCAGTTCCGCGATCTTTCCGCGGCTCTCCTCAACCTCGATCCTTTTCTCATCTACGCGGCGGGTCACGGAACTCAGTTCGTCCTGAATACGGGACTCTTCCTTTTCCATATTCTGCTGACGTTCCTGTCTCAGCTGGCGTTCCCGCTCAAAATTTCCAATGGATTCAATAATCTCCGGGATTTTTTTATGCGCATCTTCTTCCTGACGGATCAGTCTTGCTTCCTTATTTTCCAGAGCCAGCGCGTCTGTATTGACCTTCTTCAGATTATCCTCTGTAAAGTTGATCTTTCCGGCAAGATCGGAAGACTCCGTCTTATACTGCTCGGCATGTTCCATATCATCCTTGATGTTTTTCAGAATGATGTTCACCGACAGTTCTCTGTACTGCTTCTTCAGTTCCAGATACTGTTTTGCCTTCTGGCTTTCCGTGCGGAGTCCTGTGATTCTTCCTTCCAGCTCCTGAACGATGTCGTCGATTCTGTCCAGGTTGATTTTTGTCTCTTCCAGCTTCTTTTCCGCCTCAGCCTTCCGGTTCTTATACGCGACGATTCCAGCAGACTCCTCAAAAATCTTTCGTCTGCTGGCCGGCTTGTCACTGATGATATCTGCAATTTTTCCCTGGCCAATGATCGAATATCCGTCCACCCCGATTCCGGTATCCACAAAAAGATTCCGAATATCCTTCAGACGGCAGCCATGGTTGTTGATCAGATATTCGCTCTCACCGCTCCGGAACATCCGGCGGGTGATCGCCACCTCATTGTAATCAATATTCAGCGACTGATCGGTGTTGTCGATTACCAGCGTAACCTCAGCCATTCCCTTCGCACGGCGGTTTTCCGTTCCGTTGAAGATGACTTCCTCCATCTTTCCGCCGCGGAGTTCCTTGGCGCTCTGTTCGCCCAGGACCCAGCGGATCGCGTCGCTGATATTGCTCTTTCCGCTTCCATTCGGGCCGACAATTGCTGTAATGCCCTCATTAAAATCAATCACGGACGGTTCAGCAAAAGATTTAAATCCGTGAATTTCCAATCTCTTAAAGTACATTTTCTACGTAACCCTCCTCAAGAGACGCCTTCGCGGCGTTCTGCTCCGCTTCCTTCTTGCTTTTTCCGCTTCCGGACCCCATTTTCTGTCCGTTGCAGAGCATGTGGACATAGAACGTCTTATCGTGATCCGGCCCGGTCTCCCGGTCCAGAACATACCGGATCTCCGGCTCGGTTCCGTTTTTCTGAAGAATTTCCTGCACCTGCGTCTTATAGTCTGAATACAGTTTTCCCTCCAGCGCCAGATCAACCAGCGGACGGAATTCCCGAAGGACGAAATCCCGGACATGCTCGTAATCACTGTCTAAAAACACCGATGCAATGACCGCTTCCACAGCATCCGCGATAATCGATTCCCGCGTTCTTCCACCGGTCATCTCCTCGCCATGTCCCAGATACAGGTATTCTCCGATATTCAGTTTTCTGCCCACTTCTGCCAGTGCTTTTTCGCATACCACCAGGGCTCTGAGTTTTGTCAGTTTTCCTTCATTCGAATGATCGAGCCTGGTAAACAGCTCGGTCCCGATTATGGCATCCAAAAAGGCATCGCCTAAAAATTCCAGCCGCTCGTTGCACTCCATCGGAGGACGGTGATGCTCCTTGCACCAGGAGCTGTGCGTCAGCGCGCGTTTCAGCAGCCGGATGTCATGATACTGATACTGCAGTATCTCTTCAAATTCCTGCTCGTTCAATTTCTGCCTCCCGTTAAAACAGAATTCCGGCCGGCAGATGCCGGCCGGTCTGTCCTTACTGCCTTACTTTCTGTTCTTCTTCCCGGATTGCTTCCGCACGGCTGCCGAGAGCCTCTGCGATGGTTTCCACCACGCCTTCCTCGACATACGGCACAGCCTTCAGAATTGTCTGGCGTACGGCCAGAGCGTCAGAAGAACCGTGCATCTTCAGCAGCGCCTTCTTCAGACCCAGAATCGGCGCACCGCCGTATTCCTTATAGTCCAGCTGCTTCTTCAGTCCGGACAGCTGATCCTTCATCATCAGCGCCGCCAGCTTGGTCTTGGGACTGCTCATGAACATATTCTTTGCCATCTGCAGGATCGTAAGACCGAGACCCTCTGTCAGCTTGATGCATGCGTTTCCGGTAAATCCGTCCGTAACGATAACGTCACAGACAGCATTCTGCAGTTCTCTTGTTTCAATATTTCCGATAAAATTCAGATCGCTGTGAGCCAGCATTTCATGGGCTTCCTTGGTCAGCGGTGTGCCTTTTTCCTTTTCTGTGCCTAAATTTACCAGGCCGACAGTCGGATTGTGGCGTTTCATGACCTTTTCCATATAAATGCTTCCCATAACGCCGAATTCAAACAGATTCCGCGGTTTGCACTCTGCATTCGCTCCGGCGTCAGTCAGAAGTGACGGCTGGCTGCTGCTCAGAACCGGATAGACGGTTGCCAGTGTCGGCCGGTCAATGCCCTTCACTCTTCCCAGGATAAACAGTCCCCCGGCAAGAAGTGCGCCTGTACTTCCGGCAGAAATGAACACATCGCCTTCTCCGTTTTTTACCAGATTCAGGCCCTTCACAATGGAAGAGTCTTTCTTCCTGCGCACGGCCATAACCGGCGCCTCTTCATTGGTGATGACCTCTTTCGCGTCGCAGATGGTAATTCTGCGTCCGCGGTATCCGTATTTTCTGAGCTTCTCCCGAATCAGCGCCTCCGGACCGGTGATACAGATTTCATCACTTTCCTTCAGCATGCCGACAGCCTGCACCGCGCCCTCAACAACAGCGTCCGGCGCGTGGTCGCCGCCCATTCCATCTAAAATTATCCTCATATATGCGATCTTCCTTTACATTTTCTGTATTCCGCCGTATACGGCGGCTTCAGACGTCCCAGACGCCCAGATTATTCCGCGAATTCCTTATCCAGACGGCGGACAACTTCATCAATTCTTCTTGCCGTCTTCCGGAAATCCTCTTCCTTGAATCCTCTGGTCGTCATCGGCGCAGTTCCGACACGGACACCGCTCGTCTTCTTCGGCGGACGCTTGTCTCCCGGAACTGCATTCTTATTCAGCGTAATGCCGACCTCATCCAGTGCATCCTGCAGATCCTTTCCGCTGAACTTATGATCGGACAGATCAATCAGGAATACATGATTATCCGTTCCTCCTGTGACCACCTTATAGCCCAGTTTCAGGAACTCATCGCAGAAAGCCTTGCAGTTGACCACAACCTGGTGGATGTACGCCTTATACTCCGGCGTCTGCGCCTCTTCCGCACAGATGGCCTTGCCGGCGATGATGTGCATCAGCGGGCCTCCCTGTGCATACGGGAAGACAGCACTGTCTACCTTCTTGGCCAGTTCCTTTTTGCAGAAAATCATGCCGCCGCGCGGTCCTCTCAGGGTCTTGTGCGTCGTCGTAGTGATGATGTCTGCATAGCCGAATGGAGTCGGATGCTCGCCCGCGGCGATCAGTCCGGCGATGTGTGCCATGTCGACCATGAAGTATGCGCCGTACTCTTTCGCGATCTCGGAGAATGCCTTGAAATCGATGATTCTTGAATATGCGCTGGCACCTGCGAGAATCAGATTCGGGCGGTACTGACGCGCCTTCTTCTTCACGTCCTCCATATCGATTCTGCCGTTCTCGTCAACATCATAGAATACACAGTTGTACAGCTTTCCGCTGAAGTTGACGGATGATCCGTGAGACAGGTGGCCGCCGTTGTCCAGGCTCATGGCCAGAATGGTGTCTCCCGGCTTCAGAACTGACTTATATGCCGCGAAATTAGCCTGTGACCCGCTGTGCGGCTGAACATTGACGTGATAATCTGTGTGGAAAACCTTTCTCCACTCATCACAACAGTATTCCTCCAGCTCGTCCACATATTTGGTTCCGCCATAATAACGGGACTCATTTCCGGAATGACGATTGGTCGGATATCCTTCTGCATACTTCCAGGAGAGGCAGCTTCCGCAGGCTGCCAGAATGGCCTCAGAACAGTAGTTTTCTGACGCGATCAGCTCGATATTATGCTGCTGACGCTCATACTCCTTCTGAATCAGCTCTCCCACCTTCGGTGAATGCTCCTTTACAAACGTGTAGTTATCCACGTTGTAGCTGCTGTCATCCTTTCCGTTTCTGTCAAACATATTGATCCTCCATTCCCATGCGATACAATAAGAAATAATCCCCCTCTTGCTTACAAGCACATGCCCGAGGCATATATATAATTATTATAACATAAAATACAGGTCCGGTTCCACCGTCTGACAAAAGACAGCCTGCAAGGCCTGAAGGACTTGAAAGCGGAGCCTTCTCAAATCGGAAATACCAAACGGGAAATGTTCAAAATTTCAGCTGCTGCGAAGGCAGGCATAAACTACCTACGAAGGCCATACGAGGACTGCTTTACGACGACTAAATGCGATATTCGTGTATACTGCATACATCCATTCTCTCTTTTCTTTCATCTTCATCCCCGTATCCTTGGATAATATTTACAGAAGTTACCGCTAATAAAGGCAGGGGGCTGCTGCATGAAACTCCTTTATGCTTCATGCAGCAGCCCCAGAAAATAACACGGCCCCGTGCCATGACGCCCGGTACAGCAGTCTATCTGAAAATCTCACAGCAGCTACGACCGCTCCCGCAGACGTTTTCTGTGTCTGTAATATTTAATTCCGAACTGGATATATCTGCGCAGGATGCTGACGACGATAAAGCCCAGCGCAATCGCCATCGCAACGGCAATGACCTGAAAGAGGTTGTAGGCAGCCATGGTGAAATGTCCCTGCACGGCATTATACATAGAATTGTAGAGGCTCGCTCCGGGAACCAGCGGAAAGGCGCCTGTCGTTAAAAAGGTCGTGGAAGGAGCGCGGCAGGCTCTGGCCATGAATTCTGCAAAGGCTGCCACAAAAACAGCGGCCACAAAAGTTGCCATAAAATTGCTGTTTGTAAAATTATGGGCAAGGATTTCCACTCCCCAGGTCAGGAATGCTCCGACAGCGTTGAAAACGAACTGTTTTCCCTTAATATTATACCAGCAGCCGACTCCGATGCACCCGATGGTACAGAAAATCAGCTGAAGGGCAATGCTTGAATTCAGAGTCATCCTACACCCTCCTGAAAATTACCATGGCAAGCATGATTCCACAGGCAATCGCCACGGCGCCCATGCAGGCGCTTGTAACACGCAGAAATCCGGACATAATGTCGCGGTGAAGAACATCGCGGATACCGTTGGTGATGCCCAGTCCGCTGATCAGAAGCATGATGCAGCCGATTGTGATAGACGAAGGATGGGTGACCAGCCCCAGACCACTGGCCAGATCCGAGGAAAAACCCACCAGAAAGGACAGCACAAAATCCTTCACAAAGGCGTTGTCTTCCAGCCTCTGCAGGATCCGGCTGATGTACATGACAAACAGCGAGATAAGGCCGGCAGCTGCCGCGTCAATCATCGTGCCCCCGTAAAACACACAGAATCCGGCTGCTATCAGTACTGAACCTATGAAAAATGCCGGTTTGGTCATGGACTTTCTGTTCATGACATCCTGAAAGCGCGATGCCAGCTCTTCTTCACTTGGCTTGTGCGCAACGACGTAACGAGACAGATCATTGAGATAGTCCAGCTTGTCAAAATCCATGCTTCCGGTTTTCACCATGCGGATCTGGGTCACCATCCTGCCGTCCTGCCACTGCACAGTAGCCATGATGCAGGAGGTCAGAATGAACAGGTCCGCCTGCCTCGCGTTATAGGCGCGGCACATGCGCTTCATGCTGTCCTCACAGCGGCTCACCTCAGCTCCGCATTCCAGCATCGCCTGACCGATGTCGATAATTTCCTTTAAAATGATATCCTCACTCAGTACGATATCCCTGGTCATATAGCTCCCCCAAGCATATTCCGGACGCTTCCGCGCCCGAACCCCTGAAAAAAAACGGCCCGGCTTCGCGAGGATACAAGGCTCCCTGCTCAGCCAAGCCAGATACTATACTACTTATTCAGATGTTCTGCAACAGTATTCAGCTGTTCAGACGTATTCTTCAGCATTTCTTTATATTCTTCCAGCTTATTTCGTTCTTCCTGCACAACTTTTTCAGGAGCTTTTGATACAAATCCCTGATTGGAAAGTTTTTTCTCTGCTCTCTGAACTTCGCCTTCCAGACGCTTCTTTTCCTTGGTCAGACGGTCGAACTCTTCTTTATAGTCGACGAGCTCATCCATCGGAATGAAGATCTGTCCGGCAGCCGCAGTCTTGGACATTGCGTTCTTCGGTGCATCCTGGTTCTCGTGAATGAAGGAGATGGAAGTCAGGTTTCCGAGATCGGCGATGTGTGCCTGCTCTCTCTTCAGTTCTTCCTCACCTTTACCCTCAGCGAGAATCACAGCGCTTACCTTCTTGGACGGTGCAACATTTGCCTCGGAACGGATGTTTCTGATCGCAGTGACGATATCCATCATGCTGCCGATCGCACTCTCCTCCTCAGGGAAGCAGCGGGATTCGCTGTACTCCGGCCAGTGTGCGCAGATCAGATATGCGTTCTTGCAGCCCTCAGACTCCTTCTCCGCATGCGGCAGAGCATCCCAGATTTCCTCTGTGATAAACGGCATGAACGGGTGCAGGAGCTTCAGAATGTTCTTCAGGACCAGAAGCAGCGCAAATCTCGCAACCTTCTTATCCTCTTCATCCTCGCCCCAGAGTCTCTTCTTGACCAGCTCGATGTACCAGTCGCAGTACTCGTTCCAGATCAGGTCGTAGACTCTCTGGGATGCCAGACCCAGCTCAAATTTCTCGAACTGGTCGGTGACATACTTGACGGCCTCATTCATTCTGGAAATCATCCATTTATCTTCATCCTTCAGCGCAATGCCGGAGAAATCCTCTGTCTGATCGAAGGCCAGGCTTTCTCCGTCTGCAACAGGGAGGAGGTTTCCGTCATCATCCTGCAGATTCATGATCACGAATCTGGATGCGTTCCAGAGCTTGTTGGCGAAGTTTCTGGATGCGATCAGTTTCTCTTCCTGGTAACGCATGTCGTTGCCCGGTGTGATGGAATTGCTCAGCATGAAGCGGATCGCGTCGGCACCGTGCTGCTCAACTACCTCCAGCGGATCGATTCCATTGCCCAGAGACTTACTCATCTTGCGGCCCTGGGAATCTCTGACCAGACCATGCAGATAGACGTAATGGAACGGTGTCTCACCCATGGCCTCAAGTCCGGAGAACATCATGCGGACAACCCAGAAGAAGATGATATCGTATCCGGTAACCAGAACGTCAGTCGGGTAGAAGTACTCCAGATCTCTGGTCTTGTCCGGCCAGCCGAGTGTGGAGAACGGCCACAGTGCAGAGGAAAACCAGGTATCCAGTACATCCTCATCCTGCTTCAGGTTCTTGGAACCGCACTTCGGGCAGCAGGTCGGATCCTCTTCGGCAACGATGGTCTCTCCGCAGTCCTGGCAGTACCAGGCAGGAATCTGATGACCCCACCACAGCTGCCGGGAAATACACCAGTCGTGAATATCTTCCAGCCAGTGGTTATAAGTCTTTACGAATCTAGGCGGGACGAACTGAACGTCTCCGTCCTCGGCAGCCTTCAGAGCCGGCTTTGCCAGGTCTTCCATCTTTACAAACCACTGATCAGACAGCATCGGCTCGATCGCGGTATGGCAGCGGTAGCAGGTTCCTGTAGGAATCGTCATCTTCTCTGTCTTTACCAGATATCCTGCCGCGTCCAGATCAGCAACCCACTGCTTTCTGCACTCGTAGCGGTCCATACCCGCATACTTTCCGGCAAGCTCATTCATCGTGCCGTCTTCATTAATGCAGCTCATGATCTCAAGATCATGTCTCTGGCCGACCTCAAAGTCGTTCGGATCGTGCGCCGGTGTAATCTTAACGGCACCGGTTCCTTTCTCAGGATCCGGATACGGGTCCGCGATAATCGGAATCTCTCTTCCGACGATCGGCAGAATAACCTTCTCGCCGACCTGCTCTTTATATCTCTCATCATCCTCCGCTACCGCAATGGCAACATCTCCGAACATGGTCTCCGGACGGGAAGTCGCAACGATAATGTCCTTATCCCCCGGATTAACTGCCGGATAACGGAAATACCAGTAGAAGCCTTCCTTATCCTCATGCTCAACCTCAGCATCAGACAGGGACGTCTTGCAGCTCGGGCACCAGTTAATCAGGCGATTTCCTTTGTAGATCAGGCCCTTCTTATACAGTCTGACAAAGAACGTGCGGACCGCTCTGCTGCAGCCCTCATCCAGTGTAAATCTCTCACGGCTCCAGTCACAGGAGTCTCCCAGCTTTCTGCACTGGCGGGTAATTCTTCCGCCGAACTCCTCTTTCCAGGCCCAGGCTCTCTTCAGGAATTCCTCTCTTCCGAGATCTTCCTTCTCCAGACCCTCTTCCTCACGGATCTTGTTCGCAACCTTAACCTCCGTCGCGATGCTGGCATGGTCAGAACCCGGCAGCCACAGAGCATTGTAGCCCCTCATTCTCTTATAGCGGATCAGCGCATCCTGCAGAGTCTGGTCCAGCGCATGGCCCATATGCAGCTTTCCGGTAATATTCGGCGGCGGCATAATAATCGTAAACGGCGGCTTGTCATCTGTATTCTCCGCGTGGAAAGAGCCGCTCTCCTCCCACATCGAGTACAATCTGTCCTCGAATGCTTTCGGATCATAGGTTTTCGGTAAATTCTTCTTCATAACTTCCCGTCCTTCATCAGTGCTTCTTTTTATTTTCATTCCATTCGACAAAATTCACCGCGCAAGGAAGAAAATCTGCTTCTCTGCACATAAAATCCGTCAAACGTCAATCATATTCGTTATTCTAACACAAGTTATCACTGAATAAAAGTGAGACATACCAAATATACGGTCCGCTGCTCTCAGGGTCCATTGATTATTTCCATAAAAGCAATGCCATGTTTTAAAAGACTTCTTTCTGAGCAGATATTATTTCCGATTTCCTGCCCGTATGCTTCACTTTATTACATTAACGCGTTAATGTGAGATTAATTTAATATAATTATATGTATCCAACATGTATTTTTTATTATTGTTGTTGACAATTCACAAATATCGCTGTACCATGAACTTGTCAAAGAAAGCAGATGCGGCTTGGAAAGTAGTCGGTTTTATTCCTATTTCATTAATAGGAAGTACAGAAATTGATACAATCCTGAAAAATAAGGAAAAGCCGGGAGACATCTGAAAAAAGAATACACACAGGAAACAGCAAGGATTGGTTTGAAGTATGAAGAACTTAGAAACATTACGTTTTCAGATCAATGCCCTCTCCGTTTTCAGAAGCATATTGGATACTCCGACAGTATCCGCGCTTCAGAAACTTTTATATGCAGTTGAAAACGGCTCCCTGGATGATCAGATCACTCAGATTGGAGCCTTTTCAAGTGCATTATTTATTTCTGCGGACGGCGATCTGGGAAAATTCATCCAGAATTATATCGAAAACGATCAGAACATTTATCTGAAGAAAAACGTTACCGGGCAGGAAATCTCGCCGGAACTTCACGCCGCGGCAATGCGCGACCTGAAGATTCTGCAGAACATCTCCCAGTTTTCACCGGACGACGCAGCAGCGGCTCTTGCGGAAAATCTGAAGGTTCGCGGACTTGACCCCGCAGAAGCAAAGGGATGGCTCCCCCGCTGGACCAATTCCGGTGTCAATCTGCTCTCCTCCTATCAGAAATTTATTTCTGAAATACCGGAGAAGGGCTACGGCATCTTCCGAAAGGCCCGCTCCTTTACGGTTCAGAACGGAGAAATCGTTCCCGTTAAATTCGCCGACCCACAGACTCTGGATCAGCTGTACGGATACGAAAGAGAACGCCATCTGGTCTACGAGAATACACGCGCGCTGGCAGAAGGCCGCGGCGCCGCAAACGTTCTCCTCTACGGAGATGCAGGAACCGGAAAGTCTTCCACCATCAAAGCCTGCGCCGCCGCCTTTGCCGATCAGGGCGTCCGCCTGATCGAATTCGAGAAAACACAGCTGCACGAGATCCCGAAAATCATCGACCAGCTCTATAACACACCGTTGAAGTTCATCTTCTTTATCGATGATCTCAGTTTCACGACAGAAGACGATAATTTCAGCTGCCTGAAGGGTATGCTGGAAGGCAGTGTAACCGGCAAATCCGAGAACATCGCCATCTACGCCAGCAGCAACCGCCGTCATCTGGTCAGAGAGCTGGCAGAAGACCGCGCCGGAAGCGACATCCACCTGAACGACACCCTGCAGCAGACCATGAGCCTGTCTGCCCGTTTCGGCCTGACTATCACCTTCCAGCGCCCGGAAAAAGACCTCTACCTGGAGATCGTAAAAAAACTCGCAGCAGAAGAAAACATCGATACGCCGGAAGACGAACTCTGCAGAAAAGCAGAAGCCTTCGCCATCCGCAGCAACGGAAGAAGCCCGCGTACCGCCCGCCAGTTCATCCAGCAGGTGTCCATCGGACTGCAGTAACACATTACGAACACTCTGTGGCGGCCGCCTTAACCTTGTGGCCGCCATTTTTTCGTCAGAAATGAAGCCTGGAGCAGCGCCTGTCTGCGCGCCCTCCCGGCTTTTTCTTTTTGCAGTCGGGAATGTCTTCTTCCACATCTGATTCAACAACTGATTATTTCAGAGAGACCGTTACGGTCACCGGTGTATCCGCTGCCGGGAAGTGTGCGGCATCGATGTGATATTTTCCGACGGAAGTGTATCCGTTTGCCTGGTTGGAAATCGTTCCGTAATAGCAGCTGTTGGTGCAGATCATACAGCCTGACGCGCTGGCAATCTGGTTTTTCTGATTTCCAGTAAATACCATGTCCAGATCCGGATGATTTCCGTTATCGTCCAGCAGAACCTGGCTGAGCGGAAGCGGCGTCTCCTGCCCCGGCCAGGTCAGGGTGACGTTTACATGGCTGTAGTCCTTGTTTGCAATCTTTGACAGTGTGTCTCCGATCTTCTCGCCGTCGTCCAGATAATTTCTGTCCGTGCTCCATGGTTTTCCGCCGATAGAAAGCAAGCCCTCATAAAATGCATTCGGAACGGCGTAATACGGGCACTGGGCCTTCAGCATGGCGTACTGGGCTGTTGTTCCCGTTCTGGAAACCGAGAAGTGCATGGTCTTGTTTCCCTTCAGATAGTTTCCATTCACTTTTCCCTGGAAGGAAACTGTCTTCTTGTCGTGGTCGATGGTGATTCCGTCGGTGGTCTCCACGCCGGTTTTGACGGTCGTTTTCGCTTTTTTGACCGTGAGGACTGCCGATGCGGATATCTTTTTATTCAGCTTTGAAACCGCGGTGATCCTTACCTTTCCGGCCTTCAGTGGTGTGATGCTGCCCTTCTGACTGATTTTCGCAACTTTCGCATTGCTGCTTTTCCACTTAACCGCCTTGCTGGCTTTGGGCGGCACAGCTTTTACCACGCGGGCGCTGGCTTTCTGCCCGACCTGAACGGAGGAAGCGCTGAGTCTGATCGTCAGCTTCTTCGGCTTGATTTTCGAGGCCGCATCAGATGGAAGCAGCATGCCTGCCATCAGGACAAAAATCAAAAGCAAGAGAACCACGCGCTGTGTGCGGCGCTGAACTCTTCCGGATGTCCATTCTGTATGCTTGTTCATAACTCTTTTCTCCTTGTGAAAAGAACGAGGCCGGGGCCTCGTTCTTTATATTTTTTGTCTGATAATGATGACGCTCTGACTAGCAGCAGTCGGAATCATTATCCTGCGCAAAACTGATTGTATATGCGAATGTCTTTGCGTTGTAGTAATCGAGCGGCTCGCCGTCCATTTCAGCGTACGGATAGCCGAAGTTGTTCAGTACAGGACCTTCCTGCTTCGGATTGAGTGTCAGGTCTCTTCCTTCGGAAAGCTCAACCCACTGTTCATTGTTTCCGCCCCAGTACTGGTCTAGGTAGTATTGATAGTGAGTTCGATATATATAATTTTCTTTAATCAATCATCTAAAGCTGATTTTTCTGCCGCCTGCTGACACGAAAAAACAGCTCCCACACATTTCTGCATGGAAGCTGTGATATTTCTTGATTATTTTTCCGATTACTCAGCGTCTGTAACAACTCTTCTTGCTGCTCTCGGTGTCTTTGCGAAGTACATGGACGTTACGCGGATGCCGTACTGGTAGTTGATTGCGTGAACAACCTGTCCGTTACCGGCATACATTGCAAAGTGTCCGCTGTAGATGATGATGTCTCCCGGCTGAAGATTGCTCAGGGAAACGGACTTTCCTGCTGTGTACGGGATTCTCGGTACGTTCAGACCGAAGTGTCTGTATACGGAATAAATGAATCCGGAGCAGTCGCATCCGTTGGTCAGGCTTGTTCCGCCGTATACATACGGATTTCCGACGAACTGCTTGGCATAATCAACGATTTTCTTGCCTGTTGTGCCGGAAAATGTTCTTCCGACTGCGTTTACAGAACCGGTTCCTGTTGTTATGACCTTATCTACAGGATCCTTGGTTGTTGTGGAGACGTATGTCTTATCTGTTACTTCTCCATTTTTTCTGGTAACCTTGTAATTCTTATAAACCTTACCCTTGACCCCTCCGGTAACCTTCTTTGTTGTTTTTCTCATCTCGGAAGAAGTCTTCTGGATTGTGTCATACGGAATTGTGGAAACGACTTCCTTGTCATTGGATACGGTTGTAATATCCAGTGCATTGTCATTTACAACCTTCTTGCAGAAGGACTTGAAGCTCAGAGTGCTCTGAGAGGAAGTATTTTCATTTGCTGCACGCTGGTTATCGCTGAGCGGTGTGACGGTGATCTCATCCTGGTCATCAAAGCTTACAGACTGAATGCTGTCATCCTTATTCTCCAGGTAATCACTGATGCCGTCCTTGATCTCAGAAGCGCTGCGGCTTGTCTTTACATAATAAGTAGTTGTCTTGTTTCCGTTATTTGTGACCACCTTGCTGACTGAGTCAGAATCCGATGCAGCGAATGCACTGACGGATGAAAAGCTGAACACCATTACCATCGTCATGGCCAGTACAGTGATCATCGCTGCCAGGAACGCATGGTGTCTTCTGTTATCAATATTCGCTGTCTCAGTGCTATTAATATGGTACATGAATGAAACCCTGCTTTCTTTGTTTTCTTTAGAATGTTTAACGGTCCTTTTACAAAACATGGCTTCATTGTAACTAATATACATTAAGAAGTCAACAGGTTTCTTAAGTTTTTCACCAGACCAACACAATTAGGCACCGCTAATTCGTTGAAACTCAGCCATTTATATTTCTTTATGACGATTAATAGTTCTTAAGAATTAATTCGAGATAATTAATTTATATCGTTAATAACGTGTATTTATGCACTTCAGGCTGCCAGACGGCGGAATTTCTGTGATATTTATCTCTTTTTCAGCCTGTTTTCAGCCGAAATTATCGTTCTCAGAGGATTTCTTAAGAAAAACATAAGCCCCTGCCGCATCCGAAACGGAATACGGCAGGGGCCTGCTTCACAATTTCTTAAGAATAGGATCAGATACAGATCAGATTCTGTTCGATATTTTATACCCATCGCCCGGGGCAATGATTTACGCCATTTAAGTCTTTCCTTCTATTTCTTCCGCCGCGCAGCACTTCCTTCTTCATTGACCAGGATATCCACCGCATTGTGGACGTTTTCAATCTTGATATGATGCGCGCCTTCCTGGAATTCTCCGTCCAGGGTCCATGGCATCATCGGATCAGCGATGATTTCCATATTTCCGGAGCTGAAGAAAGAGATCAGTTTACAATCATCGTACTGCTGCTTGGAAATAGCCAGAAGTTCCTGACTCAGCTCGATCAGGTTGGAAGGCATTCTCACCAGCATAACTTCAAACTTTCCATCGCTCATATCTACCACATCGCTGCTTAAGGTCAGGATCCCTCCCATGGACGTGGAATTGCAGATTGCACCGAAAATATATTTTCCTCCGTACACGCCGACTTCATCCTTCAGCTTCAGTTCAGACGGCTTGATTGAAAGCAGGTCCTTCGCACCTTCCAGGATGTAGGCCGTGTGTCCCAGCAGATTCTTCAGATTCTGCGGGACATCATAAGACGTATTGGTAAATGCTCCAAAGGATGCAACATAGGAAAAATATCTTCCATTAAAGCGTCCGATGTCGATGGAATGCGGCGTTCCGGACACAATGTCTTCTGCGGCCTGAATCAGGTCCGAAGAAAGCCCCAGACTGCTGGCAAAGTCATTGGTCGTACCGGCAGGAATATATCCAATTGGTCTGCGGACGCCAGACTCCATGACGCCGGCAATGACTTCATTAAAGGTTCCGTCTCCGCCGACTGCCACAACGATATCCGCATCCTTTGCACGCTCTCTCGCGATCGTCGTGCCGTCGCCGCGGCCAAATGTCGTCGCAATGATTGTTTCATATCCCGCCCGGCAGAATACCTCACAGATGTCCGCAAGATATTTTGCAGCCTGAAGGGTTCCCGCCTTCGGATTGATAATCACTAATATCCGTTTCATAATACTATCTCCCGGGACCATATTTTATGTTCCCTATAAACAGCAGCTGTTCTGCTATTTCCGTTTTCTTCTCCTTGCATGGAACTGCCCTTTGCCGACAAAATCCTTCTCTTTCCTGGAAATTCCGCCTCTGCGTTTAGGCTTATGCGGGGCCAGATCCAAGGTATCAGACCAGACCTTATTAAACAGAATGCCCAGCACCATGACCCAGGACAGCAGCCAGAACCAGAACAGCAGCGCGACAATCGCCGACAGGGATCCGTAGATGATATCGTAATTCGCAATCAGATTGACATAGATAGAATAGAACAGTGTCATAATCAGCATGCCAAGTGATGCGAATACGCTTCCCGGCAGGATATCCCGGATTTCCAGTCTTGCGATCGGCAGAACATAGTAGTCGTACATGACAACCAGAAAATACAGGACCAGCGCCAGCGGCCATCTCAGCCAGGACCAGAGACTCGTCAGGATGGAATGCTCAACTACCCTGCCGAAGATCAGCAGAAGGAGGAGCTTTCCATAGACCAGAATGGCAATGACAAATACAATGGTCAGAATAAACACCAGCATGACGCGCAGTGAACGCACGCGCTCTTTCCAGTAATTTCCTGTTGTCCGCCCGCCGGAATATGTGTAATTGGCAATTCTCATCAGAGAGAACTGGGCTCTCGAAGCCGCCCACAGCGCTGTAACGACCAGGAAAATGTTATTTCCGGTGGAATACGTATTCACGAACATCCCGCGCAGCTTTGCCACCATCGACGGCATGACATAGCTGTGAATCCACTGGTTCATAAAGGTCGCAGATATATGGAAAAGTCCCAGAATCTGCGTCACGATTGTCACAGTCGGCACGATGGACAAGATCAGAAAAAACGCAATCTGCGCGGCAAAGCCCTGATAATACGGATCCCACAGCTGACGGACGCCCAGCAGAACCATGGCTCTAAACCGTTTTCTCGTCATAACTTTAAAGATCCTTCTCTTTCAACAGTTTTTCAAGATGCTGGAGTGCTTTTGCCCTGTGGCTGATATGGTTCTTTACCTCTGCCGGAAGCTGGGCAAAGGTCTGCTCATACCCGTCCGGGACAAACAGCGGATCGTAGCCGAATCCATTGCATCCGTGTCCCTCTCTCAGGAGTCTGCCCGGGCATTCTCCTCTGGCCGTCAGAGTCTTCCCATCCGGGAAAACAACCGTAATCACCGACACGAATTTTGCGATCCGCTTCTCATCCGGCACATTTTCCAGCAGACGCAGAAGTTTTTCGTTATTCTTCTGATCATCGCAGGGCTCACCGGCAAATCTCGCGGAATACACACCCGGTGCGCCGTCCAGCGCATCCACCATCAGTCCGGAATCATCCGCGACAGCCGTCTGCGAGGAAAACTTCATGATCGCCTCTGCTTTTTTAAACGAATTCTCCTCAAACGTTGTTCCGTCCTCCACGATCTCAAATGAATCTGGAATTCCCGCATCCTCTCTGGAAATTACATGCATGCCCATGGCAGCCATGATTTTCTCCATTTCCTGAATTTTATGCTGGTTCTTGGAAGCAGCGATCATTAACTTTTCTTTCTGCATGACAGTCTCTCTTTCCCTCTCGCTTCATTCTGTTTCTGCAGGCTACAGCCAGCCGATTCCGGTCAGCAGTATTCTGGCGCCGATGACGATCAGAACAATGCCGCCGACGATCTGCGCATGCTGCTCGAACTTATTTCCAAGTATCCCGCCAAGCCGGATTCCGGCCGCGCTGATGACAAAGGTCGTGCAGCCGATCAGAAGCGACGCCGGAATCACCTTCACATCCATGAAGGCAAAGGTCACTCCCACGGCCAAAGCGTCGATACTCGTTGCCACGGCCAGCAGAAACATTATTTTTGCGTTCATCGCATCATTCTGGTCTTCGTCATCGCCGCAGATGGCTTCGCGGATCATATTCCCTCCGATCAGCGCCAGAAGAATGAACGCAATCCAGTGATCATAGCGGTCTACCAGTTTCGCCGCGGCGCTTCCCAGCAGCCAGCCGATCACCGGCATCAGAAACTGAAATCCGCCGAACCACAGCCCCGCCTTCAGCATATGGGAAGGCCGGACCTTCTTCAGTGACAGCCCTTTGCTTACAGAAACTGCCAGCGCATCCATCGACAGTCCAATTCCGATTAATAATATTTCAATATAGTGCATAACTCTCTTTTCTCAATGCCGATTATCGGTTATCCGCCCAGCTGCAGGCGCATTTTACTGCGCGTTTCCAGCCCCGGACAGCCTCTTCACGCTCTTTCTGCGTGATATCCGGGTGGAAGATTTCCTCAACCTTCCAGTTCCTTGCGATTTCTTCTTTGTCCGACCAGAATCCGCTGGCTAGTCCCGCAAGGTATGCCGCTCCCAGCGCCGTCGTTTCCACGCAGTCCGGACGCATGACCGGAAGATCGCTCAGATCTGACTGGAACTGAACCAGAAGATTGTTCTTACTCGCTCCGCCGTCGACTTTCAGGGAGGTGAGCCGGATTCCGGAATCCTCATTCATGACGTCCAGAACGTCATTCACCTGGTAGGCGATGGATTCCAGCGCGGCACGGATAATATGGTATTTATTGACGCCTCTGGTGATGCCGACAATGGTGCCCCTCGCGTACTGATTCCAGTACGGCGCGCCGAGTCCCGTGAATGCCGGAACCAGGTAGCATCCGTTGGTGTCGTTTACTTTCCTGGCCATGTATTCCGAGTCCTCGGAGGAATCAATCAGCTTCATCTCATCACGGAGCCACTGAATGACTGCTCCCGCGACAAAAATGGATCCTTCAAGGGCATAGGTGATTTTTCCGTCCAGGCCCCATGCAATTGTCGTCACGAGTCCGTGTTCAGACTTGATCGGTGTGTCTCCTGTATTCATCAGGAGGAATCCGCCGGTTCCATAGGTGTTCTTAACCTCGCCCGGCTTAAAGCAGGTCTGGCCGAACAGCGCGCACTGCTGGTCTCCGGCCGCTCCGCCGATCGGAATGGCTCCGCCCACCAGGACCGGATCAGTCGTGCCGTAAATACAGCTGGACGGCCTGACCTCAGGAAGCATACATTCCGGTATATCCAGGAGTTTAAGAATATCCTTATCCCACTGAAGAGTGTGGATGTTAAACATCATGGTTCTGGACGCGTTGGAATAATCAGTGACATGGACTTTTCCGCCGGTCAGCTTCCAGATCAGCCAGGTCTCCACCGTTCCGAAAAGCAGCTCGCCTTTTTTTGCACGTTCTCTGGCTCCGTCCACATGGTCCAGAATCCATTTCAGCTTGGTGCCGGAAAAATACGCATCCAGGATCAGCCCCGTCTTCTCGCGGATCGGTTCGGTCAGTCCTTCTGCCTTCAGAGTGTCCACATATTCGGATGTTCTTCTGCACTGCCAGACAATTGCGTGATAAACCGGTTCCCCGGTTTTCTTATCCCAGACGATCGTCGTTTCTCTCTGATTGGTAATTCCAATGGAGGAAATATCATCCGGACGCGCGCCGGCCTTCGACATTGCCTCAACGGCTACACCGATCTGCGTGGACCAGATTTCATTGGCATCGTGCTCCACCCATCCCGGCTTCGGGAAGTACTGATGGAACTCCTTCTGTGCCATACTGATAATATTTCCTTTTTTGTCAAAAAGGATGCAGCGGCTGCTTGTCGTCCCTGCATCAAGCGCCATAACGTATTTACTCATCATTCACCTCAGAAAACAACTACCGAAATTTTATTTCCTTATTATAGCAAATTATTTCTATCTTTGCATTCTTATCCGGCGGAATGAGCTTCTTTCGGGAAAAAAGACACTGCGGGAAGTCAGCTTCAATAAGTCATACACTTTAATTTTCCGAACATTCAATTCCGTTCCTATTAAAAACAGCGGGGAATGCTGCCAATCCCCGCTGTTTTTATATTCCTTGTATGCAGATGATCCCGCAATTAAAGTGCGCACATTCCAATCCGTTGAGGAATCACGATTATACTATGATTCCGGAACAGATTTTTCAAAACTCCTCTCCGACGTTTTGAAAGTACAGAAAAAATTCCAAATGGCAACGCCCGCAGCTTATTATTATGCGGAGCCGTATCGCGCTCTCTGCCTGAGTGTTCTTTCAGCAGCCCGGCCTCTTGCGAATTTCTACTTTGTCAGCTCAGCTGCAAGCTTGTCCATCTCTTCGGACTGATAGGACTCGACCTCTCCCTTGTCGCAGGCCTCTGCCAGGCTGCTGTCGATCGGAAGAGAGCATATGCGTGGAATGGAATGCTTCTTCGCAACTTCATCTACGTGGCTCTCGCCGAAGATGTGGTGAATGGAACCGCAGTCCGGACATTTAAAGTAAGACATGTTCTCAACCAGTCCCAGAACCGGAATGTTCATCATATCCGCCATGTTTACCGCCTTCTCGACGATCATCTCAACCAGCTGCTGCGGGGATGTGACGATGACGATTCCGTCAACCGGAAGCTGCTGATATACGGTCAGGGCAACGTCGCCTGTCCCCGGAGGCATATCGACGAACATCACATCGATGTCTCCCCATACAACGTCTGTCCAGAACTGCTGGATCGCACCGCCCAGAATCGGTCCTCTCCAGAGAACCGGGTCGGTATCATTCTGAAGCAGAAGGTTGGTGGACATGATCTCGATTCCCGTCTTCGTCACAACCGGATAGATCTCGTTTTCCGCATTTCCCTTAGGTGTTTCCTCTGCGCCGAATGCCTTCGGAATAGATGGACCTGTGATATCCGCATCCAGGATCGCAACCTTCAGGCCCTGACGGCGCGCTGCAGATGCCAGCATAGAAGTTATGGAAGACTTTCCGACTCCGCCCTTGCCGCTGACAACACCGATTACCTTGCGGACCTTGGAATGCTTATTCACTTTCAGCTTCTGAATTTCCGTTCTTTCACCGCAGTTTTCCCCACAGGAACTGCAGTCATGATTACAACCTGCCATAAATTATTCTCCTTTACACAGGAACAGAAGTGCCTTTCCGGCATTCTTCCATTTCCCCTAATTATTAGTCATTTTCCGGCCCTTCCGGACCGCTTGTCAATTAGACTGTACGATTATAGCACAAGTTCCGACAAATACATACCCAGCAAGACTGCAGTGAATCACAGCGGCCCGCTGGGTTAGCTGATTTTCTTCTCATACACGCCCTTCCGACAGCCTTTCAGCAGCGCTGACTGCATAGGATATATTATGTATACACAAACTTTCAAATGTATTTTTGTTGTTTTTTAATAATTGCATTGACAAACATGCAATCCTGCGCTATACTTTAGACAAAGATAAGGATCAAGGAAAAAAGATAAAGCAAGATAGAGGTTAACCCGAAATGCTTTATGAAGTCAGCCGGGAGTGGCTGGAAACCGGTTTTCAGAAACCGGAAATCATGATCCCCAAACAGAAAGGAGATGAGTATTAAGATGAGAAATCTTCTTTATATGAATGGTCCGGGTGACAGAGATGGGCGAGGCCTCATCGGTTGAAAACGGCATCTGGAGATCAACTTTTTAACACAATCGAGTGGAACGGTGTAAGGCAATAAGGCCTGCCGGATGAATATGACAGAATAAGATGCATGGAGCGTTTTCAAACCTCAGGGTGAGAGCTGAAGCCCGGAATAATCGTAAGACGATGAAATTTTCTGCAGATGAGTTATGCTGGGAAAATTGTGAATGATTCCTTTAGAACATGTGGATGTTCTTTATCGGATAGATTACGATTGAGAGGTAAAATTGAATACGATCAGGACAGTTTATTAAAGCCGGCTGCGGAATGACGATTCAGCAGCCGGCTTTTCGTATGTCCGGATCCCCAGCTCCCCTGCTTCCGGCATAATGCCCCTCCACGACGCTGAAGCGTCTGGCGGCTGCCCGGGGACCCTGTTGTCGTCTGATGAACAGACTATCTATATAAAAAAGAAGGCATGCATTCCACATCCCTTCGATCATGAATATGTCTGTTTCCTCTATGACGAGACGACTCTGAACGATTAATTCTTCTCGTTCTCCGGAGGTGCACAGAAGAGATTCAGCATCCTCTGTCTGGACTCCTCGTTTCCGACGAACAGCAGGGTATCGCCGGCCTGGATCTTTTCATACGGTCCCGGCGAAACGATGAATGTGTCATCACGCATAACCTCGACAATGGTCGCGCCGGTTTCCTGCCAGATGTTCACTTCACCGATCGTTTTTCCCAGATAATAGCAGTGCTCGTCAATGTGGAGCTCATAGGGTTCCAGGGTATATCCCGCACGGTCTCTGGTGGTCTGTCCGATCAGCTTGTTCAGGAGCTTGGACAGATGTTCGATCTCCTTCTGCTGGTTCTTTACGCAGGCGTTGATTTCCGCTCTGACCTGTTCAACAGAAACGGTATTCTGATAGCGCTCCAGGAACTGCTGTGCCTTCTGACGGGAAAGCACGTAAGTGCCGCTTCCCTGACGGACTTCCATGATGCCCAGATCACAGAGAATGTGAACAGCTTTTCTGGCCGTTTCCGGAGAAACACCGTAATTGCTGGCAAGTGTCGTACGCGCATTCAGTCTTTCTCCGACGGCGTACCATCCTTCCGCAATTCGCTTGGCAATCTCGACAGAAATCTGCTGATAACGCGATTCATAGACATATTTTTTCTTTGAATTGCTCATTGACACCCCTTCTCTCGTTATATGTTGTCAATCACATCATACCATCCCTATAATAACACAGTTTTTCTGATATCCAAACAAAAAACAGAACAGAAGGGCGAAAATGTCCCAAAACTCCCGCTTCCGTTCTGTTCTGCTATAATAAAATCGTATTTCCGGTCAAAATGACTAATCCATGATCGCTGTAATTTCAATCTCGCACAGTGCGCCTGCCGGAATTTCCTTTACGGCTACGCAGGAACGTGCCGGCTTGCTCGTGAAATACTTTGCGTAAACGTCATTAAATGCCTTGAAATTGCCCATATCACTCAGATAGCATGTGGTACGGATAACCTGATCGAATGTCAGTCCATTTGCCTTCAGAACCTCTGCGACATTCTTGCATGCCTGCTCTGCCTGACCCTCGATGGTGTCTGCTGTGATCTTTCCTGCTGCCGGATCAATTCCAATCTGTCCGGATGCAAACAGAATTCCGTTGGCTGCGATTGCCTGAGAATACGGTCCGATTGCTGCCGGAGCCTTGTCTGTAGCTGTTACCTTAAACATGACGTCATTCCTCCTCATTTTCCAAGTTATTCAAAACGGCAGGATCCTGCCGCTTTCCGACTAATTTTAAGTATAACATATTTCAAAACGGAAAGAATGCCTGTTTTGCACAGCAGACAGAAATCACAGTATTTCCCTGCCATTTTTCAGGAATTTTTTTCTTTTCCCATAAAAAAAGATCCGGAATTCTCACTCTGCCGACAAGTGCAGAAATGAGTTCCGAATCTGCTGTCTTTCTGAAACTGCCTTTTCCTTACGATCTTGCAGCACCGGCCGCACTCGCCTTCATTCCTGCCGCCTGGCGCCCCGCTGCCTGTTTCTGAAAATCCACCGGTTCATAGGCACTGAGTTTTGCCAAGAAACCTTTTTCCTGCAGTTTCTCCTGAATCAGGTCCAGGATTTCCTCACTGTCTGCCTCAATCGTATGATAATGGTACCCCGAAGTGATATTCAGCAGTTCACGTGATTTTCCCGTTGAAATTTCATGGATATACGCAGCAACATCCAGTCTGGAGCGGATGTGCAGTTCCGTGCGGATCAGCCCGTAAGCACGGTGATAGACGAATACATCCAGAAACCGGCCGCCCAGATCGACAACCATATTCAGCTCTTCTTCTGTCTGTTCCTCCGTGTGGCAGACCTTAAACACCCGCGTGCAGGCAGACTTCTGTTTCTGCAGAACATATCCCCTGTTCGTAGAAAGAATGTCCAGCCCGTTTGCCCTCAGCAGCGCAATGTCCTGGACCACCACCTGGCGGCTGACCTTAAACTTCTTCGCGATTCTGCCGCCTGAAACCGGCCGTTCACTGGCAAGCAGGAGTTTCTTAATTTCTTCCCTGCGTACTTTATTGTTCAAGAAACACCAACCTCACTTTCCAGATTCATCACACACTTTTTTCTATCTTCCTATTATACAATATTTCCGATTCCAATACCCGTTTTGACGATGAATTTCCACCCTATTCCACTGGATGCAGGTGTTTCAGCGAAAGGTCCAGAATCGGCGCGGAATGCGTCAGTGCCCCGCTGGACACATAATCGATACCCAGATCTCTGAAACTCTCCAGATTTTCCATGGACACATTTCCGGACGCTTCAATCTCCGCCCTTCCGTCAATCAGCTTTACCGCCTCTTTCATCTGCTCGTGATCCATGTTATCCAGCATAATAATGTCTGCGCCGGCATCCAGCGCTTCCTTCACCATGTCCAGATTCTCCGTCTCGACCTCGATCTTCCGGACGAATGGCGCGTAATTTCTCGCCGCCTCCACAGCCTGACGGATTCCGCCCGCCGCGCCGATGTGATTATCCTTCAGCATAACCCCGTCAGACAGATTATAGCGATGGTTGCATCCGCCGCCTACCGTAACCGCGTACTTCTCGAAAATCCTGTTGTTCGGCGTCGTCTTTCTGGTATCCAGGAGCTTAATCCCACTTCCCTTCAGTTTTTCCGCCATCTGATGCGTATAGGTCGCAATTCCGCTCATCCGCTGAAGATAATTCAGGGCCGTCCGCTCTCCCGAGAGAAGCACCCGGATATCTCCGTTTACGACAGCCAGACGCTCACCTCTTTTCACCGCGTCGCCGTCCTTCTTCTCCCAGATTACTTCCGTCTGGGGATCCAGCAGCTGGAAGGTCCTCTGAAATACCTGCGCACCACAGAGAATTCCATCCCCCTTGGCCATCAGATCTACCGTTCCCGCCTTCGCTTCCGGCATGACACTGTTCGTCGACACATCATCACTGGTAATATCTTCCTTCAGCGCTGAGCAGATCAGCGGATCAGCATTTAACTTCATCGTTATCGGATCTAGCATCATCTCTTCGTTTTCAGCGGCTTCGCCGCGCTCCTTTCTTTTTTCTGACAAAATTTACCTGTTCAAGAGGCCTAGGCCCTGGCGCCGTGATGAGCATCCTGCTTCCCGGCCTGTGCCTGGGGATGAATTCCCTCTGCAGCCGTTTCCTCCGCATCAGCCTCGCGGATTCTCATTTCTCTGTCCGCCTTGTCAATTTCTTTTTTGACGAGATCTGCATAGAGCTCCTTCAGTGCGGATTCATCCTCATACTGGGACAGATCGACACGGCGGAAGACTTCAGGATCATGCTTTACCTGCGCATAACTCTTTATCAGGTCGTCTGCCGCTCTTCCGGCAAAAACCATACTTTCAAGAAGTGAATTGCTGGCGAGGCGGTTCTTCCCGTGTACGCCGTTGCATGCGGTTTCTCCGACCGCGTACAGCTGATTCATCGAAGTCTTGCTCTCATGGTTGACCCAGACGCCGCCCATGTAATAGTGCTGAGCCGGTACAACCGGAATCGGCTCCTTATCCGGGTCATAGCCCATTTTCAGGCAGTGCTCGATGATGTTCGGGAAATGCGTGTGGCGCTCTTCATAAGGAATCGTGCGCAGATCCTCCCAGACATGTCTGGTTCCGTCCTTCTTCATCTGCTTCTTGATTTCGATGGTCAGAAGGTCCCTCGGAAGCAGTTCATTGGTGAAACGCTGCATGTTCTTATCATAGAGTTTGGCGCCCTCGCCTCTTACAGACTCGGAAATCAGGAAGGAACGGTCCTCCGGATTGGTCGTGTAGAAGGTCGTCGGGTGAATCTGTACGTAATTGATGTTCTTCAGGCGGAGTCCGTGACGGATGGCCATGGCAACGCCATCGCCGGTCAGATGGCGGTAGTTCGTGGAATGTTCATACAGTCCGCCGATTCCGCCTGTAGCCAGGATCGTATAATCTGCCTGGACCATGTCCAGTTCGCCGTTTTCCTTTTTAATGACGGCTCCGTAGCAGGTATTGTCCTCTTCCACCATATCCATCATCGTTGTATGCTCCAGAAGCGTGACGTTCGGCAGCGCACGCGCCGCAGCCAGAAGGTGTTTGGTGATTTCCTTGCCGGTCTCGTCCTCATGGAAAAGGATTCTCTTATGAGAATGTGCGCCTTCTCGGGTGAAATCCAGATGCCCGGACGCGTCACGATGGAACTGCACGCCGCAGTCGATCAGATTCTGAATGACTTTCCGTGAAGAGCGGATCATGATATCCACGGACTTCCGGTCATTTTCATAATGGCCGGCCCGCAGGGTATCTTCAAAATAACTGTCATAGTCGGAAATATCTTTCAGCACGCAGATGCCGCCCTGAGCCAGAAAACTGTCACAGGATTCCGCGTCTGATTTTGTGATGATTAAAATCTTCTTATCGCTCGGAAGTTTAAGTGCTGTGTACAGACCGGAGCATCCCGATCCAACAATTAAAATATCCGTCTTTAACATGATAATATCCCTTTCCTGATTTACTCCCTGCATTTATGGAAGCTGCCGGCTGTCATACACAGTGTATCTGTCCGCACCTTCTTCTGACGCAGTTCCTCCGATGCATCTGTCTGACGCCTTAACCCGATCCGTCAGTCCGAATACATCTGCCCGATGCCGGAGAGCATTCCGCATCTCTATCAATTTATCGCCATTATAGCACTAGATTTTACATGTGACAAGACACCTATCAACATTAATGTTTACATTTATCTTGACATGTAAAGACAGTGGTTCTATACTGAAAATCAATGAACAAGAGATGTGCGGATTATTATTTTATTTATATGTCCATAAAAACGGAATAATTCATATTTTCACTCAACAATTTCACAGGCCATGGGGTGATAAAGGAAACGGCCGCAGGCTTTCCTGTCCCCTTGCCAGTCAGATTTTGTCCGCACAGAATGGATGGAAGAGAAAGAATTGGAAAAAGCAGCTTTCGGAGGTTAAACAATGAACACTAGAGAACTTCAGGATGCCATCATGGAGAAGAAGAAGGAAAATGATGTCTGCATTCTGGCACACGCTTATCAGAGCCAGGACATCTGGGACGTTGCCGACTATATCGGCGATTCTTACGGTCTGAGTGTCCAGGCGTCCAAGGCTCCGCAGAAGACCATCATCATGTCCGGTGTGCGGTTTATGGCGGAGACGGTAAAACTGCTTTCCCCGGATAAGAAGGTTCTGCTGGCCAATTCTCTGGCCGGATGTCCGATGGCCGCGCAGATGGACAGAGACGATGTCCTGAAGCTGAGAGAAGAATATCCGGATGCGGCAATCGTCGCCTACATCAATACGACTTCTGACCTGAAGCGCGCTGTCGATGTGGTCGTCACGTCCTCTTCAGCCGTAAAGATTCTGAAGCAGATCCCGAATAAGCAGATCGTGTTTATCCCGGACTGCAACCTGGGATCCTGGTGTGAGGAACAGCTCCCGGATAAGGAATTTATCTTCGTCAACGGCGGCTGCCCGACCCATATGCGCATGATCGAGCGCGACGTGAAGCTGGCAAAAGCCGCTCACCCGAATGCTGAGATTCTGGTTCATCCGGAAGTTCTGGAGGAAGTCAGAAAGCATGCCGATTACATCGGAAGCACCACAGGCATCATGAAGCACGCGGAGGAAAGCAGCAATAAGGAGTTTATCATCGGCACGGAGCACAGCATCGTCCAGCACCTGCAGTTCAAGTGCCCGGACAAGGTCTTCTATCCGCTGTCCAAGGAATGTGTCTGCCATAACATGGCGGCAACCACGCTGATGGACATCTACCGCGCCGTGACCGGAGCCGGCGGGGAGGAAATCCAGCTGTCCGAGCAGGTTCGCAAAGAAGCGCTGAAGCCGATCGAAAAAATGGTAGAGATGGGCTAAAATACCGGATTGTTACATAAAATAAGGGTTTCAATTTTTCTGGTAACAGAATTTCAAGAGGCCGGTACTCCGGGGAATACGAGTTCCCCGGGTGCCGGCCTCTTCTTTTATTGTCTTATGGTCTTATCAGGCAGACGGCAGCAGGCTTCCCGGCTGTCCGCCCGACGCTTATCTCTCCGGCAGATAAAGGATCGATTCCGCAGGATCGCGGAAATTCTTTTCCAGCATCTTCTTATGAGATAAAAATCCCGGATCATCCAGATATTTCGCCTGCTTCGGGCATGTCCTGATGCAGGCCTGGCACTTGATGCAGATTCCCGTGACCTCTTCCGGCTGTTCTGCTGAAATGGACCCCATGGAGCAGACCCGGGCGCAGATTCCGCAACGGTCACAGCGCTGAAGATCTGTTTTCGGCTTTGCCTTCAGAAAATTCACCGGCCTTCCGTCCTCTCCCTTCGGGATATAATAAGGTTCCGGCGGCTGATCTCCGTCGATCACGACCGGCTTCAGCATCTTTCCGGATGCCAGGTACTCCGCTGCCGCATCGACTAAGGATTCCGCCTTGCTGCGGTCTTCTTCCGTCGGGTGTTCACTTCCGATCTCCGCGAAGGCATGGGGCGCGGCAAAGGCTCCCGCAGAAATGGTGCAGAAACCGTTTTCCTGCAATATATGTTTCAGCTCCCTCAGGGCACTCCCCGGGCTCCGGTTTCCAAAAGTTACAAGAGCAATCGCTGGCGTATCCCCGGACGACCTGATCAGACTCCCGATTTCCGGCACAATCTTATTCGGAAGCCTTCCCGCGTAAACCGGAAGACCGATAAGCAGAAGCTCTTCCCTTCCAAATACTCGTTTATCTCTCCTATTCTCCGGCAGCGTAAAATCATCATACAAAGCCGGAATTTCCAGCTTTCCGCTGATTCTCTCCGCGATGAACTCCGCGGCCTTTCTGGTCGTTCCCGTCGGACTGAATGTCAGAACCGTAATCCTTTTCATGGCAGCCTCCTGAATATAGCTTATTCCTTCTGTTTTCACTATACTTTTCCTGAGCAGGATGTCAATCCTCTTCAGCTGTCCGATCGGACAAAAGAAAAAAGACAAGGCAGCGCCCTGTCTTTTTCGTTGAAGTTAAGAGGAGCAGCGTATTATTAATGAATATCCAGAGCAGCGTGATAGCCCTGATATACTGCGTAGGTGATGGTGTTCGGACGAACACAGTTTCCGATGGATGCGAACTGAGGAGCAAGGCCTCTGAGTTCTTCTACGATATCGGTGTTCGGCTTCAGGCCGAGGGCGCAGAGAATGGAATCTGCCTGAATCTCTACCTGCTCACCGTCTTTTGTTTCCCCGATGACCTTATCGTCTGTGATGTTCTTACATGTGCATCCCGTATGTACCTGAATGCCGACTTCCTTCATCTTATTCATCAGCAGAGGACGGTAGCGGACATTGGCATCCGGGCAGAGCTCATCGCGCATTTCCACGACATGAACCTTCTTTCCCTGATCACCCAGGACAGCAGCCAGTTCGCATCCGACAAGGCCGCCTCCGAGAACAACGACGTTCTCTCCAACCTGATCTTTCTTCAGGTAATAATCTTCTGCTACAATCATGCGGCTGCTTTCTCTGAGGCCTGGAATCGGCGGAACCATCGGGGAAGATCCGGCAGCGACGATCAGAGCGTCCGGCGCTTCCTTCTTTACATAATCCGCATCCACACGGGTATTCAGGCGGATTTCCACACCGGCTTTCCGCGCCAGAGTCGCATAAGTTCCGCCAAGCTGGAACATCTCAAACTTCGGCGGCAGAGCTTCTTCTCCCTTCAGGAGGCCTCCGATTTCAGCGGATGCTTCACACAGAATGACCTGGTGTCCTCTTCTGGCAGCGGTATATGCGGCGTAAAGTCCTCCCGGACCGCCTCCGACAACCAGAACCTTGCGCTTAACCGGAGCCGGCATGATTTCTCCAAGGCCCTCGTCTTCTCTTCCGATCAGTGGGTTGACCGTGCAGCGGCGGGTAAAGGTTGCAGCACGCTCTGCCATGCAGGTATAGCAGCGCAGGCAGCGGACGATTTCCTCTTCTCTTCCCTCCGTAATCTTATTTGGCAGCTGCGGATCCGCCAGAAGGGCTCTGGCCATTTCTACTACATCGGCCTTTCCAGAGGCAATGATCTCTTCCAGCATCTCCGGATCATTCAGTCCGCCGATCGTTGCAACCGGCTTATTCACATGCTTCTTGATCTCTGCAGCCAGATACACGTTTCTTCCATGAGGCTCGAACCAGGATGGATGGGTGATTCCAAATGTCTTCTGATAAGTTCCCGCAGATACATGGATCAAATCCACATAGTCTTCTACTGCCTGAGCGATTTTAATTCCCTCGTCCAGATGATAACCGCCGTCTACGAATTCATCTCCGCTCATACGGAACTCAATCGGGAATTTCGGTCCGACTGCTTCACGGACAGACTTGACAACTTCTACCGCAAAGCGGACACGATTTTCAAAGGATCCACCGTATTCATCGCTGCGATGGTTGAAAAGAGGCGACAGGAACTGGTTGATCAGCCAACCGTGGCCGCCGTGAATCATGACCATCTCAAAGCCCGCGCGTTTTGCAAGGGCAGCCGTCTCTCCATAGGATCTGACGATATCATCAATCAGATCTTTTGTGAGCTCTTTCACTTCCACGTCGTCTTCTCTCACTCTCGCAGACGGTCCCCACTGCACCAGGCTGTGCTGCTTATTCTTATCCGCGAGATAAGTTCCGCCGAACTGGCCGGAATGGGAAAGTTCTACCGACGGCATACATCCGTGACGGCGGATGGCATCAGCCGTATACGTGAAGCTCGGAAGGCTGCCCGGGGTGGACAGATTCAGGCGGAACATATGACTTCCATCCGTTTCATGGACCACACACTCGGAAACCGTTACCGCAGCAGCACCGCCCTTGGCACGGAGCTCGTAAAACTTTGTTGTCTTCGGACCGATGCAGCAGTCCGGCGTAATATCTGTTCCGCCCATCGGAGCAGAAAAGATGCGGTTTCTGAAGGTTACTCCCGCCAGTGTGATCGGGGAAAGCAGATTTGGATATTTATTTGTCATTGGTATCTCCTTTTAATTTCTATAGCTTGAATACTGATGATTTTTGTCTTTTCCTTCTTACAAATTTTAAACAGCAAGAGATTCCATCTCTCTTACGGCATCCCTGCCGGAATTCTGCGGCACACTTCTCTTTGCTGCCCATTTTCCGACCGCTTCTGCGACGAAGGCTGTGAAATAGGAAACAATGAAACAGATCAGCCAGTCTTTCCGGATTCCATGAACCCATGCGGAGAACTGCGCCTCAGCCGGAATTACTTCGTTGAAGAAAATGTTGGCTCCGGAAACGATGAGCGTATTTGCAGTATTTAAAATCAGGGATGGAATAATTCCCGCCACCAGCTTATATCCGATCGATCCCGGCTTCAGGCCGATCAGTTCCGCAGACTTGTTTCCCCACTTTACATATGGAACAAAAATACTCGTGACAAGGACAACAAATGTAATCATCGCCATGATCTTAAACACGACGGAAAAATTAAACTCCAGTGAATCGACAATGACGACAGCAATCGCCATAATGAAGCCCATGACGATGGACAATACGGTGGTCAGCACACAGCCAAAATGATCTTTAAACATAATCTTTTCCTCCTCAGGTTTTTTCTCTCTTTGAATTGTCTATACTTTATCAAAACTGTGAGGCATGTTCTATCATCTGTACAGGCACAGGTATAAACAGATAGTTGATAGAGCTGATAATCTTGAAACGAACAAAGTCAGAACGGTATAATGAAATCAATCAGGATAAAAAAATCTGAATCCGCTGAAGAAACAGTGGACATAAAGGAACATAAACATATAGAAAGAATCGGAGAAGCTTTATGGATACCAAACTGCTGGATTACTTTATCGCCTGCTATGAACTGGGCAGCATAAACAAAGCCGCGCACGCCTTATATATTTCCCCTCAGGGGATGAAGCCCTGGATAAACTGGAAGCTGAGGTCCAGAACACCCTGTTTATAAGAAATCGCTCCGGCCTTCAGCCAACCGCCTGCGGAAGATATTTCTACGAGCGCAGCAAGGACCTGATTTCCATGCTCCAGTCCATAGAAGTCGAAATGAAACGGATACACGATAATGAAAACATCTTTCATATCGGCCTTTCCTGCGGGGTGACGAATGTTCTTCCCACCAGATTACTCTGGCCGGAAAACAAGGCCCTTGGCGCAGGCATCGCAGCAGAATTTTCTGAAGATTTTAATGATAAAATTAAAGCCCTTCTTCTTGCCGGCCAGCTGGACCTGGCCCTGATCATCGGCGATATGAACTCTCCTCTGATTACCCAGAGGAAAATCTTCAGCCGGAAAATGAAAGCCATCGTCTATGACGGCCACCCCCTCAGCAGCCGGTCTGTCCTTCAGATTAAGGATCTCAAGTCCCAGCCGCTGATCACCCTGAACGAAAAATTCTCGTCTTATCACCTTCTGATCCAGCGCTGCCGCGAGAGCGGATTTCTGCCAGATATACGCTCCACAACTATGGAAAGCGCAGTGATTTACTCTCTGTGCGCGGACAGACAGGGAATCGGCATCGATGTCGACATCCACCGCAGATTTACGATGCCGGACGATCTCCGCTATATCGAAATCGAGGATTCCATTCCCTGGACCATCAATGCTGTATATCGGACGGCGCATCAGAAAGCGGATCAGCTTGAACAGCTGATCGAACACGTCCGGCTCCAGACTCTGCGTTTTCATGAGGCCGTATGATTACCCGTCTGCATCAGCGAAAACAGATGTCGGCGGCTCTGTCCCGGCCTGCATATACTTACTTGCACTGCCAGATTCTTCTAACCGAGTCTGAGCCCGACATATACGCCGGCTATGCAGCAGACAACAGAAAGAATAATGTACAGTCCTCCCTGAATCCAGCTCCCGGATTCCAGAAGGCCCCAGGCTTCCACAGAAAACGTCGAAAATGTCGTCAGGCCGCCGCACAATCCTGTTTTCAGAAACAGCAGCTTATTGGGATCCATGTCGGTATCCTTCGCATAAGCGATAATAAAGCCGATCAATACGGCACCGATGATATTGGTGATAAAGGTATTGATCGGATAATTTCCCCTGCTCTGCATCGGGATAAGAGAGAGCAGAAATCTGGCGCAGGCTCCGACGAAGCCGCCCATTCCAACTGCTGCCAATTGCATAAACATTCTATTCACCTCATACGATCTGCTGCATCACTTGATTATTTCACTCACGGCTTTATAGTATAGCACGATCAGTGGGTAATTATACGATTATTTCTCCGTTCTGTAATATTTCTGGGAACGGCTCTTCGGTGTTTCCGGATGGGTCATGGCCAGTTTTCCTCATAACATTTAAACAAACAAAAAGCAAACATCAAACAAATAAAGCTAAGGTTAGTCAAACAGATAAATCTGCTCCTTGCCCGTATCTCTTTTGTCCTTACAAAAAAGAAAAATACCGCTAAGCCCGCACTAAATGGCGGACTCGGCGGTATGGTTATCGCTTGATATTTACTTATTTAGCTGCTTCAGCCTGCTGCTTGGCAACTTCCTCAGCGAAGTCCTCGTTTCTCTTCTCGATTCCTTCTCCGACCTCATAACGTACCATCTCTGTAACAGCCATGTCCTGACCAGCCTTCTTAGCCTCTTCAGCAACATACTGCTCTACTGTCAGGTCTCCGTTCTTTACGAACTTCTGGTCGAGGAGGCAGACTTCCTTCAGGACCTTCTTGATCTTTCCCGGGATGATCTTCTCGATCATCTGAGCCGGCTTGCCCTCTTCCTCGAGCTGCTTTCTGGCGATTTCCTTCTCATGCTCCAGGTACTCCTGGTCAGCCTCGGAATCCATAACGAACTTCGGGGACATGGAAGCGATCTGCATTGCTACGTCCTTACCAACCTTCTCAACTGTCTCATTGAATGCGTCGGTCTTGATTCCTGTAACTGCAACGATCTTTCCGCCGCCGTGAACGTATCCTACGTAAACATTTCCCGGTGTCTGCAGCTTGATGAAACGTCTGATGGACAGCTTCTCTCCGATCTTGCTGATCTTCTGGATGAGTGCCTCATCAACGGTTCCCTCTTCTCCGTAAGGCAGAGCCTTCAGAGCCTCTACGTCCTTAACGTCGTTGTTCAGAACGATCTCAGCGATCTTGTCTACGAACTCAACGAACTCCGGATTCTTAGCGACAAAGTCTGTCTCAGAGTTGATCTCTACGACAGCTGCCTGCTTGTGGTCCTCGGAGAACTTGGCAGCAACCAGACCTTCAGCTGCGATTCTGTCAGCCTTCTTGGTGGCCTTGGACAGTCCCTTCTCACGGAGTACGTCCATAGCCTTATCGATGTCGCCGTCTGTCTCTGTCAGAGCCTTCTTGCAGTCCATCATGCCTGCCTGCGTCTTATCTCTGAGCTCCTTTACTAATGCTGCTGTAATCTTCATCTATCTTACCTCCAGATGTACATTCAGAATCAACGGATATGCAATTATTCAGCGTCAGCGATCTCCTCGATGCTCTTCTCGCCTTCCTCAGCGCCTTCTGCATTGGCAGCCTCTGCATCATCCATGCTCTCGCCCTGCTTTCCTTCCATAACGGCATCTGCCATCTTGGTGGAGATCAGCTTGACGGCTCTGATCGCGTCATCGTTAGCCGGAATAACGTAGTCGACATCATCCGGATCGCAGTTGGTATCAACCATTCCAACGATAGGAATGTTCAGGATTCTTGCCTCGTGAACAGCGATCTTCTCCTTCTTAGGATCTACGATGAACATAGCTCCCGGCATACCCTTCATCTCACGGATTCCGCCGAGGTTCTTAACCAGCTTGTCATGCTCCTGCATCAGCTTGCTGACTTCCTTCTTGGACAGCTTCTCGAAGATTCCGTCCTCTTCCATCTTCTCGATCTCGTTCAGTCTTGCAATTCTGGTAGCGATGGTTCTGTGGTTGGTGAGCATTCCGCCGAGCCATCTCTCGCATACGTAATATTCTCCGCATCTCTGAGCTTCATCAGCAATTGCGTGCTGAGCCTGCTTCTTGGTACCTACGAACAGGATCGGCTTTCCGGATGCTGCAACGTCCTTCAGGAAATCGTAAGCTTCGTCGATCAGCTTAACGGTCTTCTGCAGGTCGATGATGTAAATTCCATTTCTCTCTGTGAAGATGTACGGAGCCATCTTAGGGTTCCATCTTCTGGTCTGATGTCCAAAATGAACACCTGCTTCAAGTAACTGTTTCATAGAAACTACTGACATAATAATATCCTCCTGGTTATGACTTCCATCCAGCCGACTGCCGCATTAAACCATCCTCATGGACAGCACCATCTGCGCTTAAGCCGGATGTGTAAAATTAACGGATGTGCGCTCCGCCTGCTCCACTAAAAAAGCATATGCGCAGTCCGCACAAACATAGTTATTATACTTTACTGCTATCAAGAATGCAAGGAGTTTTTCTAGTGCTCGGTCAGATAGTCGTTATAGGCATGGCGGAATTCATGAAAATTCGATGCACATGTTTCACAAGTTTCTCCATTTTCAAAAATTATATTGCAGCTTGTCAGATGTACGACATTACTCATGTTGACGATCCGCTTTTTTGATGAATGGCAAAAATCCCTGTTTAAATATTGATAGACATAGGACTGATCTCCTATCATTTTACTCTTTTGTTTGTCAACAGTGTTGAAATATAGATGTCCCTCTTCATACTCGATGGTATTAATATCATTCAATAGTAGTTTCTTTGTTTCTGATCGTGTAATAAAAGGGACATAATTTTTTAGCGAATTGCGTCGTATTCTCCCATGTTTATCGACAAACAAAAATTTGATTTTCTCTCCATCCGATTTGAATTTACCAGGTGCTTCCTTACATAAGCTATACGCTTCTTCCTGGCTGATCCCGTAAACGGTCCAGCTTTCTGCTCTTTTTCTTTGTTTCTGACTAACCTTATCTCCAAGATTCTTTACCGATGACAGCAGGACCTCGATGTGATCTTCTGTCACGTCTTGATTTACGTTAATTGCCATCTGCTTCTCATACTTGATAAAATTCTGCTCCCTTTCGACTCTTGCCATATTCGTTCTCTCCAATCATTTTACATTTCATAACATTGCATATCTATCACACTTATCTATTCTTTTTACTGTTGGACATACTCGGGATATTTTGCTGAATCTGATTCTACAGATAAATTAATTTGTATTCAATTAATTGTTAATAATAATTCAGATTTATTCTGAATTTTTGTCGATTTTATTTACAAGAGAATATTAATTTTACACCTTATTTGATGTATTAAACAAATTATGATTTTCGCAGCCTCAATGTATGAGTTCAGAGAATCAGGTCTTTACGTGATTTCTCCATGTGATTACAGATGTTTTGTACTACAGCGTTTACAGTAATTAATACATAATGTCAAGTCCGTAAATTGCAAGTTCAAATTGAACAGTAGCAGTTACGAAGCTGATTGAACCTTGTCAACTGAATATACCTGATCGAGAAATTCCTCGAATAGCTCCTCTGGAGTGCAGTAGCCAAGCGCCTTTCGGGGCAATGCGTTGATCTCATCTGCAAAGCTGCAGATTTGTTCTGCGCTGTAGCGCTCGATCGATGATCCCTTGGGAATAAACCTGCGAAGAATACGATTGTGCCGTTCATTCTGTGGTCTTTCCCAAGATGAAAATGCATGGGCAAAATATACATTTATACCATATTTTTCCATCTCTTTAAGCCTGGCAAATTCACTGCCATTGTCGGCTGTGATGGATTGGAAGATCTCCGTGAAGTGCTCCTGGTATTCTTCACGTAGCACCTCCAGAGCCGCCATGACAGAGTCAGCGTCTTTACCCGGGATCTTGATGGCTACATAGTAATCGGTCTTCTTCTCAAGCAGAGTGAGGACGACAGACTCGCTGCCGCGTTTACGGCCTACTACCGTGTCAATTTCCCAGTGACCACAGTGAATCCGCTCCATAACTTCCTCAGGGCGTTCTTCGATGCTCTTGCCCAGGATATGCTTGTTCTGGCGAGCTCTGTGATTTTTGTGGGACTTTCTGGACAGTGCTTCCGGAACATCAGAAGGACGAATCCTGAGGTTTCCCGCCCAGAGCTCATTGTATAAAGTTTTTGTGCATGGAATCTGTTCTGCAGGAAACAGCCGCTCCCGTTTGGCATAGCCCACACAGGCATCCAGAGACCACTTGTGATGTTTGATCTTTCCATACATCCATTCCAGGAAAGGCTCGGCACCCGCAATCTTGTGCACCTTGTGACAACGTGACCGGTTGATCTCATAGTTCTGCTGGCCACGTCTGGCGGAGTATTGTGGAAATCTTCCTCTGTTGCCCCTGCGTTCGCCTGTACCACGCCGAAGCTCGTACATTACGGTGGATGGGGAGCAGTCGATCTGCTGGGCAATCTTACGGAGAGAATAGCCAAGCTTTTTGAAGATCCTGATACTGCATCTTTCTTCAAATCTCAGGTGCTGACCCCTTTCACGATCGGGTGTAATCATGGTAGAATTAAGTTGATCCATAGTGGACTCCTTTCGGTGAATTTTTGTTTCGCAACTTTTATTCTACCAGAAATCCGCTATGGATTTTACTTTATTCAGCTGTTCAAGTTCATTTTACAATCTACCATAATGTCAAGTCCAGAACGTGGTGTGAATTGAACAACTGATTTATTGAAACACGATGCCTCAGCAATGTGTTAAATAAAATATATTTTTCTGATTGCAGTCGGAGAAATCGCTTCAAAGGTCTTTTTTCCGACTTCCATTTGAGCCAGGTCGGTAAACCCGTCTTCCAGGTGATTTTCCCGACCGATTTCGGCTGTTTTGCATGAAAATAAAAGGAATATTGCATGAATAGATATACTGAATACACGTACTGTAAGTTCCATCCATCACAATAATTTTCACACAATAGCTGACTCGATTATCCTATAAAAAGCCGCAGACAGAAGTGTTCATTTATTAACACATCCCTCTGCGGTCTGTATTGTCCAGCATAACCGATTAATCGCAATCTGATCTACTGTCTGTTTCTTTATTATGGAAATGATTCGCCTGACATCTGCCTGGCAGGCAGCTATCGGCAATCCACGTCCTTAATTCACCTTAATCCCCTCATTCTGGCGCTTCTGCTCCCGGTCGAGTTCGCGGTTCTGCTTTACGATTTCGATTTTCTTGCGGTATTTCTCGGCCTTGTCGTCGTAACCGTCGGCCTCGTAGAGTTCCACCAGCTGCTCCATGGTCTCGATGTTGCTCGGGGAGAGCTTCAAAACCTTCTGGAAGGCATCCAGAGCGTCTGGAGTCAGGCCCAGGGCCCGGTAGGCTGCGCCCAGATAGTACCAGAGTGGCCACCACTGGTTGTAGCGCGGATCCTCTTTATAAACGGACAGAATCTCAATGCCGGATTCCAGTCTGCCGCTGATGATAGCGTTGCAGCCTTCCTCAATTTTACAAGGCTCCACCAGTTTCTCGGAGAGTCCCTGCACCTCTTTCCTTGCCTCTTCATTTTTTGTCAGGGAGAGGAAGCGCTGGAAGGTCAGCGCGGCTTTCTGGTAGAGACCTAAGTTCAGGTAGGCGTAGCCCAGATAGTAGTAGCCTTCATCAAAGTCCGGCCATTTCTGTACCAGGGTCTCGAAGGCGTGAAGGGACTCGGCCTTAAAGGTCCCGACGTACTCCTCGCCGGTTCCCTTCTCATAGGCATCGTGCAGGGCTCTGGCGTAGCAGTACTGGGCATCCTTGAATTCCGGGTCCAGGATCAGGGCCGCACGGAAGTAGACGCAGGCGGTCTCATAATCCTCTTCCTTGGCCTTGTCTGCGCCCTGCTGCACCAGCAGCTTGGGGAACTGGTCCGGGAAGAACTTATTAATGTACTTAACGTAGGCATCCCGGTACTTGAATTCCGGGTCGCAGCCAATGACAAATGCCATGGCATCGGCGATCCTTACGGTGCTGAATTCGGTCATCTTGGTGAGGTCGTCCCGGTTCAGCGGAATCGGCACGCCGCGCATGAAGTCAGCGATCTCTGCCTTCCGCAGGTAGTCGTTGGACAGCTCATCAAAAAAGTAATTCTTCAGCTTGCCGACCAGATAATCTTTTATCGGGTCTTTATGTTCGTTGTTGTTATCGTTCTGTGACAATATGTAATACTCCTTCTATAATCTTTTCTCACTTCGCCTGACAGCTCGTGAATCGTGAGAGCCTCTGACAAGCGCCGCAGCCTGCCCGGTTTCCTTGCTGCGCATCGCCCTGCGCCTGACGGCTTGAGCTCTGCGGCAGGCCTGACGGGGGACCTTCCTCTGCTCTGTCTGTGCGCAGTTAATAATAAATGTGCGCTTGCCAATCGCAGGAATAGGTCTCCCTACAGCATTCTCATATTCTCGCTCTTCAGCAGGCCGGCGTTGTGGGCGGCCTGGTCGAGTTCGGCCAGGAGGCGGTCTTTATCTTCTGGCAGGTTTCCGGCGAGGGAGAAGTAGTTGGACGCGTGGTTGCTGCGGAATACGCATGTTTTTGTCGGGTTCATGTTCTCCAGCATGAGGCGGGTTTCTGCGATGACCTGTTCCGGCTCCAGCAGTTTCATCTCGCCGCGTTCTACCTGCTGGGTCAGCGGGGCGCGCGGGTCCAGCATAAGGGTCAGGAGGGCGACATAGGATGCGTTCATCTCGCTGATCATGGTTCCGGTCTCAACGGCGTGCTCTCTCCAGCCTTCCTGCCCGGCAAGGCCGGAAATGAAAGTCACGGAGGCTTTGATTCCGCTGGCTTCGATCATGTGGACGGCGTCGATGAGTTCTGCGCGGGTAGACCCTTTATTAATGGCTTTCAGAACCTTATCACTTCCGGATTCTGCGCCGATGTAGATGATCTTTACGCCGTGCTCATGCAGTTCTTTCAATTCTTCCAGGGTCTTGTGACGGACATCGATGGCGTTTCCATAGACGTTGACCTGCTCGCATTCTGGGAAGAGCTCTTCGATCTTCTTCAGGATCACCAGGAGTTTCCGGTTGGAAAGGCAGAGGGCGTCGCCGTCGCAGAGGAAGATCCTCCTGATCCTGCGGTATCTTCTGCGGGCGTCTTCCAGGTCTTCGATGACTTCGTCCACATTGCGCACACGGAACTGCTTATCTTTATACATGCAGCAGAATGTACAGGTATTGTGGGAACAGCCGATGGTGACCTGGCAGAGCAGGCTCCATGCCTCACTCGGCGGTCTGTAAATATCTCCAACGTAACGCATTGCTTACTTCCTTTCCTTATTTCCCCGGACAAAAACCAGCCGGCAGGAAGACTCCCCCCTGCCGGGCAGCCCTGTTTCTTTCTTTGCAGGCTCTCTGCTTCTCCGGCAGCTTCCCGGCCTTTTATGCCTGTATACACAGCCGGAAGCCGGTTAAAACATATGAAGCAGGCGGAACTACATTCTCTCCGGTGCCTTGACACCCAGAAGCGCCAGACCGTTTGCGATCGCATTCTTTGCGGCTGCAGTCAGCGCCAGCTTTGCGGTCTTCTCGTCTTCATCCTCAACCAGGATGTGTTCATCGTGGTAGAACTTATTATAGGCCTGGGCGATGTCGATAATGTGACGGGTGACGATGGACGGCTCATATTTATCTGCGGCATCCTGCACGACGGACGGATACTGATAGAGGAGCTTGATCAGCTCGTATGCGGCGTCTCCGGTCAGATACTTGCTCTTTACCGGCTCGGAAAGGGCCTTCTTTACCATGTCCTCTCCGGCCTTGCGCAGTACGCTGGCGCAGCGGGCGTGGGTGTACTGGACATAAGGACCGGTCTCTCCGTCAAAGTTCAGGACCTGATCCCATTTGAAGACGTAGTCCTTGATTCTGCTGTTGGACAGCTCGTTGAACATGACGGCTCCGATACCGACTTCTTTTGCGACCTCAGCGATGGAGTCCGGATCCGCATTCGGGTTTTTCTCCTTGATGATTTCTTTTGTCTTCTCTACGGCCTTATTCAGCACGTCTTCCAGGAAGACAACGCGGCCTTTTCTGGTGGACAGGGTTCCTTCTTCCAGGGCAACCATGCCGAATGGAACGTGTACGCAGTCCTTGGCCCAGTCATAGCCCATGAGCTCCAGAACCTTGAAGAGCTGCTTGAAGTAGAGGGTCTGCTGGGAGGCAACGACGTAAATGTTCTTATAGAAATCGTAATGGTCTTTACGATATTCTGCGGTGGCCAGGTCTCTGGTGCAGTAGAGAGAGGTTCCGTCGGACTTGGTGATCAGTGCCGGCGGCAGGTCGTAGTCGGACAGGTCGACGACGTTGGCGCCCTGGGACTCCTGCAGCAGGCCCTTATCCTTCAGTTCCTGGATGACGCCCGGCATCATGTCGGAATACATGCTCTCGCCGTCGTAGGCGTCGAATTCGATGCCCATCATGTCGTAAACCTTGTTGAACTCGCGGAGAGAGAGGTCGGAGAACCACTTCCAGATGCGGATCTCGTCTTCTCCGCCATGCTCCAGCTTATAGAAGGTCTTGCGGGCCTCTTCATTCAGTTCCGGATCTTTCTCTGCTTCTACATGGAACTTGGTGTAGTAGCTCAGCAGGGTCTTGATCGGATCGCGCTCGATGTCCTCGTCATTTCCCCAGTGACGATAGGCGCAGATCATCTTTCCGAACTGGGTTCCGTAGTCGCCCAGATGGTTGGTTCTTACCACGTTATAGCCCAGAGCATCGTAAATTTTGTAAATGGAATTTCCGATCACGGTAGTTCTGATGTGGCCGATGTGGAACGGCTTGGCGATGTTCGGGGAGGAGAAGTCGATGACGATGGTCTTTCCCTTTCCTTCCTCGCTCTTTCCGTAGTGTTCCTTATCGAGGGCAGCCTGAAGGGCGATCTCTGCGACTTTTTCCTTATCCAGGAACATATTCATGTAGGCGTTTACCTGCTCGACTTTCTCGAACATCGGGTCGTCCTGCAGTTTCTCCGCGATGTCTTTTGCGATCAGCGGCGGTGCCTTGTGGTAAATTTTTGCCAGACGGAAGCACGGGAAGGCGTAGTCTCCCATTTTCTGATCCTGTGGAATTTCAAGGATCTGCATAATCTGTTCCAGTGTCAGATCACTCGCCTGCGCGGCAATGCGCTTTGCAATTTCTTCTTTAATGTTGACCATGTTCTGTTTCTCCTTTATCTCTTAAAGATCTTCTTCCGTCTTGACCGGGATTCCTTTTTCCCGGAGAAGCTGCGCAAAGCAGCCGTCTCCTTCTCTGGTTTTTCCGGTAAAGCTTCCGTCGTATACATTTCCATATCCGCAGGACGGGCTTCTGGCCTTCAGAATGGCGCCTTCCATCCTTTCTCCTGCTTCTTTCGCGGCATCTTCTGCCCGTTTCAGGGAACGCCTGGCCCCCTGCCGGAAATACTCCGTCCAGTCTTCTCCGGACTTGCTCATGACGCGGCTTCCCTGCCTCTCTGCAGGTTCCCGCGGGGCCTTCAGTCCGCCTTCTGTCTCCGGGCAGACGGCGATGCAGCCGTGCTCCTGCGCGAACTTGATAACGTCTTCATTTCTGTTGTTTCCGCCGTTGTACTTGCAGTTATGTCCAAGCAGGCAGGCACTGATGATATACATTATGATTCATCCTTCATCTTAACAATTGTGACGCCTTCGCCGCCTTCATTATAGGTTCCGGGGCGGATGGACGCAATATGGGGATTGCGTTTCAGCATCCTTCTGATTTCCTGTTTCAGGATGCCCTCGCCTCTGCCGTGAATGATGGTGACTTCCTTCAGACCGCTGATGTAGACGTCATCCATGTACTTCTCCACGTCCATTCTGGCGTCGTCCGCATTCTTTCCTCTCACATCGATGGACGTGGAGACGGACATCGTCTTTCTTCTTCTTATGTTGGAGGAGCTCCTGTGAGAAATCGTCTTTTTCTTATTCGCTTTGGCGGAGCCGTCGTTCAGCAGCACCAGATTGTTCAGCGGAACGGTCATTCTGGCAATGCCCAGCTGAACAACAACCTGGTCTTTTTCATCCGGCAGGGTCAGAAGATCGCCTTTCTGGTGCAGGGACAGGACTTCCACCCGGTCACCCACGGCCAGCTGGGACGCATCCACCGGATTGCTGTTGACTCTCTGGACGATGTGTTCCGCGTAGCGGTCTTCTTTCTTTTTCAGCTTGTGCTTGCTCTTTGCCAGCGCCTTATTCCGCTCGCCCAGGCTTTCCATTCTGGAGATCTTATTCAGGTCCTTCTGGACATCGTGGGCAGTGTCTCGGGCGTCTTTCAGAATCCGTCTGGCCTGTCTTCTGGCTTCCACCAGAATCTCGTCCTTCTCTTTCTCCAGACGCTTCTTTTCCTCTTCAAAGCGCTCTTTCTCTTCCTTCATGGAGGCGTAAATCTTATCCGCTTCCCGGCGTTCATCCTCGGCCTTGCGGCGGTCTTCATCGATGGCGGAAATGACGTCCTCAAACTCCAGATCTCCGGTCTCGATCATCCGGGAAGCACGGTCGATGATTTTCTTCGAAAGGCCCAGCTTCTTGGAAATTTCAAAGGCGTTGGACCGCCCCGGCACGCCGATCATCAGGCGGTAGGTCGGGCTCAGGGTCTCCACGTTGAACTCCATGGAGGCATTCTCCACGTCTTCACTGGACAGGGCGTATTTCTTCACCTCGTTGTAGTGGGTCGTCGCGGCGGTCGTGGCCTTTCTCTGCCGCAGCTCTTCCAGAACGGAAACGGCAAGGGCCGCGCCTTCCGTCGGGTCGGTTCCTCCGCCCAGCTCGTCCAGCAGGACCAGAGTTCTCTGGTCTGCTTTCTTGGTGATGAAGACGATGTTCTTCATGTGGGAGGAGAAGGTGGACAGGCTCTGCTCGATGCTCTGCTCGTCTCCGATGTCGGCAAAAATATACTGGTAAATCGGCAGCCGGCTCTCGGAAGATGCCGGGATGTGCAGGCCGCTCTGAGCCATCAGCTGAAGCAGGCCGATGGTCTTCAGGGTCAGGGTTTTTCCTCCGGTATTTGGTCCGGTGATCACCAGGGTGTGGTAGGAACCGCCCAGTTCCACGGAAACCGGAACGGCCTTCTCCTGGTCCAGCAGGGGATGACGGGCTTCTTTCAGAATCAGAGGTCCGCCCGGCTGGATCTGGGGCTCTGCCGCCTGCATTCTGCAGCTGAGTTTTCCCTTGGCCATCATGAAGTCCAGTTCCGCGATCAGCTCCTGATTATGCTGCAAGTCGATGCCGACCTCTCCCACGTGTTCAGAGAGATCTCTGAGGATTTTCTGGATTTCTTCCTGTTCGGAAAGCTCCAGTTCTTTCAGCTCATTATTCATGTCGATGATGACCTGCGGCTCGATGAAGAGGGTGGATCCGGCCTTGGACTGGTCATGGACGATTCCCGGGAATCTCGACTTATGCTCGCTCTTTACCGGGATGACGTATCTTCCGTCACGCATAGTGACGATAGAATCCCGCAGATAAGGCTGGTTGGAAGCGCTTCCGGCGATTTTCTCAAGCCGCCTTCTGATCTGTTCATTCACCAGCTGAATGTTCTTGCGGATCTGATAGAGTTCTCTGGATGCCCGGTCGGCAATTTCATCTTCCGACAGAATACAGCGGGAAATGTCGGATTCCAGCTGGGGATGAAGCCGGATCAGATCGACCAGTTCCTGGATATGCGGAAGCTCCGGAAGATCGCCCTTCATGAAGGTAACCACCTGCTGGGCGATTCGAAGGTCCGACTGGACCTGCAGAAGCTGGCGGGTCGTCAGCACGCCGCCCTTTCTGGCCAGGCTGACGGCATCGGAGATGTTGTACAGACTTTCCGTCGGCAGGGCTCCTTTACGCACAATAAGGTCAACCGCTTCTGTGGTTGACCTCAGTCCTTCTTCTATGTTCCGTCTGTCGCTGCCCGGTGTCAGATGTTCCGCCATGGCGCGCGAAAGCTCCGATCCGGTTTCTTCCATCAGCATGCCGATGATTTTATGATATTCCAGAATTTCAAGTACTCGTTTATTCATAGGCAGTGTCTTTCTGTGTATCTGAATTACTTTTATTTCTTGCTTTCATCGCTGTCGGAAGAGGACTTTCCGGTCAGGCCGCTCTGGTTCATCTTCTCCAGCTCACTCTTCAGCTGGATGTTTTCCATCTGAAGATCAAAAATCGAATTCTCGTACTCTGCGCACTTCTTTTCCAGATCGCGGCGCACCGTCTGCTCGTTCTGGCGCTCCGACTTCATCTTCTCCATCTGGTCCTTCGCCTTGACGTAGGAATCCTTTGCCTCGTCCATGGCCCGCAGATACTGCTTGCTGTCATTGACGGCCTTTTCCTTTTCCGTACGCAGACGGTCCATTCTGGACAGCAGGTCAAAATATTCTTCTGCAATATTCAGACAGGTCAGAGCCGGCACACCGCTGACAGTTCCTCCGCCCGCGACCTTGGAAATCAGCTTCATCTTCTCATCCACGTAAGATGCGATCTTTTCGATTTCCTCCGGCGTCTTGTCCCCGGTTATGCTGTACTCCTGTCCGAAGATCCTCACTTTTACACTGTCTGCCATACTGCATCCACCTTCATTACTATGTTCTCAGGGCCCTGCCCTGTAAACTCATCATTTCAATACTTCTTATTTCCCGCGCACGGCCTCATACATCAGAATGGCCGCGGCAATGCTGGCATTCAGAGATTCCAGCCCGCCCCGCATCGGGATCGTCACACGCACGTCCGCCGCGTCGAGGAATTTCCGTTCCACGCCGTTTCCTTCATTTCCTATAACAAGGGCTGTTTTCTCAGAAAGTCCGGCCTCATAATAGGGAAATTCACCGTGGACATCTGTCACAGCGATCTTCTTTCCCAGGCGGTGGGCCAGTTCCGCGGCGCTGTCCGCGCTGTCCTCAAACAGAAGCGGAAGCCGCAGAATCGATCCTGCCGCCGCGCGGACCGTTTTTGGCGCGTAGATATCCGCGGTCCCCTTTACGCAGACCACGGCCTCATATCCGGCGCCCTCCGCGGTACGGATAATCGTTCCGATGTTTCCGGGATCCTGGAGCTGGTCGAGGATGACGATGTTCCCGTCAGAACTTTCCAGACGCTCCATTTCCTCCTGGCTGATTTCTTTTTGACGGACGACGGCCAGAACGCCCATGCTGGTCTCGGTGTCGGAAATCTGCTGGAAGAGCTCCCGGCTGAAAATATAGGAAGCCTTGAAATTCCAGTCCTCCGCGTGTTTCGCGTAACGGGTCCCCTCGCAGAAAATCAGATCCTGCGCCATATCCGAGCGGACAGCCTCTGCGCAGAGATTGTCGCCCTCCGTCAGAAAGCGCTTCTCCTTCTGGCGGTGTTTCTTATGCAGAAGTTTCCGGCAGTCCCGGAAAACCGGATTATCCTTCGATGTGACATAAGTGACCATGGATTCCTCCTTCTGCACACTGATTCAGTAAACAATGAAGCCGGCAGAAACCGGCTTCACTCATTCTCTTCTGCCTGCGGACTTCTGCCGGATGGCTGATTTCCGCCGGTTTACTTGTTATTATTCAGGAAGGTCGGAATGTCGAACTTGGAATCCACCGGGTTCTCACTGCGGGTGCTCTGGAAAATGTCATCCAGAGTGACTTCCTTGCCGCGCAGACCGTTGTCTGTCATTACGGTTCTGCGGTTGTTCATTCCCTTAGGCGCAGTAAAGCTGTCCGGTCCGTCTTCCAGTCCGGAGCTTCCGAATCCGGTTGCAATCACCGTAATGGAAACCTCGTCCTTCATTTCCTCGGTTACGGATGCACCGAAGATCAGGATTGCATCGTCTGCCGCCTGCTCCTCGACCTGGCTTGCGATTTCGTTGACCTCCATCATGCCCAGATCGTAGCCGCCTGCAACGTAGAGCAGGATTGCCTTGGCACCGTCGATTCTGGTCTCCAGCAGCGGACTCTCGATGGCTGCCTGAACCGCATCCTTGGCGCGGTTCTCGCCCTTGCCCTTGCCGACTCCCATGTGTGCGATTCCGCGGTCGGTCATGACCGATCTTACATCCGCGAAATCCACATTGATCAGCGCATCCTCGGAAATCAGATCGGAGATTCCCTGAACACCCTGACGCAGGACATCGTCTGCCATCGCAAATGCCTGAAGCAGGGAGGTATCTTTCTCACTGTTCTCAATCAGCTTGTCATTCGGAACGACAACCAGAGAATCGACGTACTTCTTCAGGAACTGCAGACCTTTCTCTGCCTGCTGCATTCTCTTGCGTCCCTCAAAAGTAAACGGCTTGGTGACCACGCCGACCGTCAGGATTCCCATGTCCTTCGCAGCCTTGGCGATGATCGGAGCCGCACCGGTTCCTGTTCCGCCGCCCATTCCGGCTGTGATAAAGACCATGTCGCTTCCCTTGATCAGCTGCACGATATCATCGAGCGTCTCTTCCGCAGAATGCTGGCCGATCTCCGGGTTTCCGCCGGCGCCCAGTCCCTTGGTCAGTTTTTCACCAATCTGCACCTTCGTTTCCGCATTGCTCTTCTTCAGTGCCTGCTGGTCTGTATTAACGGCTATATAGTCAACTCCGCCGAGCCCGGTTTCAATCATGCGGTTCACCGCATTACATCCGCCGCCGCCGACTCCGATTACTTTCAGAACAGCTGACGTATCCTGTTCATTTTCAAATTGCAACATCCCCACTGCCTCCTTGGATACATAGTATGTTTTATTCTACCATATAATTTAGTGTTTTGCATTATCATTATCTATTGAATACACACGTTTCTGCCCGTTTACATTATGATACTGACGGCGAGAAATACATGTAATCCGCTTTTCCTATACTGATCGTGCCTCTGTAAATTTTACTCTTGAAAAGTTTATTCACGACCTTCTGCAGATTTCCGTCCGCAACCGCCTTTTTCAGCTGCGAGGCGCTGCATTTTACCAGAAGTGTTCTGGTGATGTACGCTTTCACGATAACGCCAGACATATCGATCTCCCGGAAATAAAAATCGCCTTTCTGCGTCTCCGCAATCATATCCAGCATATACTGCAGGGTTCCGCTCTGCTCCGCCCGCACTCGCTTTCCCAGCGTGATCCGGCTGAGCTTCAGGCCCTTCAGAATCGTGATGTCCGGGTTGACACTGGTGATTCTCAGCACCCGTCCCTTTCCGTCAATTACGATATACTGATCGCCGTACTTGATGGCCGCCACCTGTTTTCTTTCCTTCACCCGGATAACCAGGGTCGACGGCAGATGGAAGCGGAATTTCACCTCCGTAAAGTACGGATTCTGCAGCAGCCTGTCCTTCATCTGCCTGTATCCGCTCAGCGCGAACAGGCTCTCACCCTTCTGCGCATCCGCGATATTGATCACTTCACTGTCTGAGTAATAGTGATTTCCCTGAACGTCGATGTTTTTGACGTTGAATACAGGCGACAAAAGGAAGGCGGCAAGGCCCAGCGCAAGAGCGATGACGATCAGGATGTCCAGCAGGATATGCTTTTTCCTGTGCTTTTTCTTTTTTCTCGGCACTTTGTGAAATCCCAGATCCTCCGGACTCCGCGCCTCTAGATCTGCATCCCTGTTGTTTTCTTCCGCAGAGGGCTCCACCATGTCCTGGCCACTCCTTCCGGAGTAATCCGAAGCGCTGTTTTCCTCCGCGCCGGCCCCGCGATTTCTGAAGAAATTCAGGGCTTCATCCGGAGAAGGAGAATCCTTCTTTTCCTCTCCTGTTCCCCAGTCAAAGTCAACGTGAACAGAATTCCGGCTCGTCGGATAGCGCTGCTGCGTATCGTCTATTTTTTTCTGTTCACGATCGTCCATATTCTGCCCCCTCCTTGAATATCTTTATCGCAATCACAGAAGCTTTCCGGCAGAAGCAGAATGGAATCCCGGGTCAGATCCCTAACCCTGCGCTATCTGGCATCCAGATCACTTCTGATCACCTGATAGATTCTCTCTGTGGCATTCTTCGGCGCACATTTCTCTGCTGCCTGCTCCATTGCCCGGAGTTCTTCCGGATGTTCCTGCAGATGATAAATCTCCTGCATGACTTTATTCATTGTAAAATCTTTTTCTTCAATCAGGATCGCACCGCCCTTGTCGGAAACCGATCTGGCATTGAAGTACTGGTGGTTGCCCGGAACATTCGGAGACGGCACCAGAATGGACGCGCGTCCGGTTACGCAGGTCTCTGCCACGGAAAGTGCTCCCGCGCGGCTGATGACCAGGTCGCTTGCTCCGAGGTAATTTTCCATATCATTGATGTAATCCATGATGCGGATGTTATCCTGCAGCTGAACTCCGTCTTCTTTAATCTGGTCCTGCACCCAGCCGTAATGCAGGGTGCCGGTTCCGAACAGAAGAACGATATTTTTCTTTCCGTTCAGCTGCTTCATGACTTCGTACATAACCCGGGTCATCTGGTTGGCTCCCTGGCTTCCCGCGAAGGAGAAAATGACAAAGTCATCCGGGCTCAGTCCCAGGTTCTTTCTGCAGACGGCACGGTCAACATTAAAGAACCTGTCGCGTACAGGATTTCCGACAACCGTGTGTTTCTGCGGCTGTTTGAAATACCGTGAGGCATCGCCGAATCCCAGAAATACGCGGGTGACGTAGCGTTCCAGAAAACGGTTCGCAACTCCCGGGAAAGCGTTCTGCTCGTGGATATACACTTTACATCCATAGCGGTGTGCCGCGTGGATAACCGGCACACAGACGAATCCGCCGGTTCCGACCACCGCGTCCGGTCTGAATTTTTTCATGATCCTGAGCGACTGATTTGATCCGTGAAGGGTCACCGCTGACGTTTTTATGACTCCCAGCGGCGTCTTCTCAAACCAGCGCGCGGCAACCAGCTCCATGTCATATCCGGTTTTCGGCACAATTTCCGTTTCCAGTCCGACATGATTTCCGATGTAGAGGACTTTCGATCCCGGTTCCTGTTTACAGATTTCATCTGCAATCGCAAGGGCCGGATAAATGTGTCCTCCGCTGCCTCCACCAGTGATGATTAATCTCATTTAAATTATTTCTCCTTCAACATTACGACGTTATGACTGTGCAGCTCTGCGGCGGCGCACAGATCGTTTATTTCTCTTGCTTTTTCTTTTTGTCCTGCGGACTTCTTCTGTATCTTCCCGGACGATCTCGCCTCCGCCGGATATCTGCCTGGAAATATTCAGCGTAATTCCCATTCCGCCCATGAAAATCCAGAGTGAATTTCCTCCGTAGCTGATAAAGGGAAGCGCAACTCCGGTCGGCGGCATCGAGGATGTGACGACCGCCACATTCAGGATAACCTGCACACCGATCATGATTCCGAATCCTGCCGCAAGGAGCATTCCCATCCGGTCAGGTGCCCTCATGGAAATGACCAGGCAGCGCCAGACCAGAAGCAGGAAGACGCAGAGCAGAAACAGGACACCGATGAATCCAAGCTCCTCTCCGATAATGGAAAGGATGAAATCGTTCTGCGGTTCCGGCAGATAGAGGTTTTTCTGGATGCTGCGTCCCAGGCCCAGGCCCTTCAGACCGCCGGTTCCCAGTGCCAGAAGAGACTGAACGACCTGATAGCCGTCTCCCTTCGCGTCTGCGAACGGGTTCATGAAACTGGTGATACGTCTGGCCCAGTAGGCGCTGCTTCCGCTCAGGAACTCCCTCGCGGATACGACGAACGCTGCACCGCCGACAGAAACGACCGCTGCTAAAACGATCCAGAAGCGGTTCAGTCCGGCTACCACCATCATCAGAAACACAATGCCTGCCAGGGTAATCGCTGTAGACAGGTTCGGCTGTTTTACAATCAGGCCGCAGAACACCGCCACAACCGCTGCCATCGGAAGCACACCCTGTGTAAAGGATTTGATCCTCTTTGTGTTCGCGGAATAGTAGGCCGCGACATAGACGATAATCGCTCCCTTGGCAAGTTCTCCCGGCATAATACTGAGCGGGCCGATGTAAATCCATCTCGTCGCGCCGTTTACATTCGTTCCCAGAGGCGTCAGAACCAGCAGCAGCAGCACCAGACTGCCCAGAAGGATCCAGATGGATGCCCGGCGCCAGAAATGGTAATCCAGTTTGGAAAAGGCATACATCAGACCGAATCCGATCAGTGCCCAGACGGTCTGCTTTTTCAGATATCCGTACGGCGAACCGGTATTATTCAGGGAATAATAGTAACTTGCGCTGAACACCATAACCACGCCGAAAATGACCAGTGCGATTGTAAGGAAAATGATGCCGAAATCGCTGTCTCCCAGCTTACGCTTCAGAAAGGGACGTATTCTCCATCTTTTCAGCAGTTTCTTCACCATTAACTCTCAAGTCTCCTTACACAGTCCTTGAAATGATCGCCTCTCTGCTCATAGTTGTCATACATATCCCAGCTTGCGCAGGCAGGGGAAAGAAGAACGGTATCGCCAGGCTCTGCCATCTCAAAGGCCTTCTTTACGCAGTCATCCATGTCTTTACACTCTGTAAATGCGCTGAATCCGGTCTTTTCTGCGGACTCTCTGATGAAGTGCGCGTCTCTTCCCAGGAGCATGACATGCTTGACTCTGCCCTTGAAATACTTTACGAACTCATCGAAATTCTGTCCCTTTGCGTCTCCTCCGGCAATCAGAATAATGTTCTTTCCGACTGCCTTGATCGCGATTTCCGAAGCGTCCGTATTGGTTCCCTTCGAATCGTTATAATAGTCGACACCCTGAATCTTTCCGCAGTACTCCAGACGGTGCTCGACGCCGCCGAATGCGCGGATCGCATCTCCGATGGTCTTCTCATCGATTCCCGCACAGTAAGAAACGGCTGCTGCGGCGAGGGCGTTCTGAATGTTGTGGTCGCCGATGATTTTCATTTCATCTGCGCCGAGGAAGTCGACAATCGTTCCGTCCTCTTTCTTCAGAACCAGTCGGCCGTTCTGAACGAAGGCACCGTAATCCAGCTGCTGTGTGGAACTGAACGGAACAACCTTTGCCCTGCTCTGCTCCATGAGCTTTCTGCAGATCGGGTCATCCATATTGGTGACGAAATAATCATTCTCGGTCTGGTTGGCGAAAATATTGGATTTCGCGGCAATGTAGGCGCCCATGGTATGATGGCGGTTCATATGGTCCGGGGAGACGTTCAGGATTGCGGAAACAACCGGCTTGAAGTAGCGGGTGGTCTCCAGCTGGAAGCTGCTGGCCTCGGTAACCATCCAGTCGTCTTCCTTTGACTTCTCCGAAGCCGCGATGACTGCATTTCCGATATTTCCTACGACGTAGGTGGTTCTTCCGGCTCTCTTGAAAATTTCTCCCGTCAGCGTCGTTGTGGTTGTCTTTCCGTTCGTGCCTGTGATGGCGACAAAGCGGCCCTTCGCGACTCTGTAGGCGATCTCCAGCTCACCGGTCACCTCTACGCCGGCATCCTTTGCCGCCTGAATGAACGGAAGCTCCGGGCTTACGCCTGGACTTAAAATCAGCATATCGAACTGAGTCATGTCTTCCGGTGTTTCCCCGAGATAGAACTTTACGCCCTGATCCTCAAACATGCTGAGAAGGCCCGTGTCGATTTCTTCTCTCTTCTTGGAATCCTGAATGCTTACTTTTGCCTTGAGATGTATCATCGCCTGTGCTGCGGCGATGCCGGATTTACCAAGGCCGACAATCAGAACGTTTTTTCTTGCTATATTTGCTTTGTTCGATAATTCCTCGTTCAACATTGATTTCTCCCCCCTTGAGATACGGAAGCCTAGCCGATTCTCATAATTCCATAGGCAATGACACAGCAGATCAGCGCAATTGCCCAGAACATGTGCACAACACTCGTTTCCTTCATTCCGCCGAGCTCGAAGTGATGATGGATCGGCGACATGCGGAACACACGCTTTCCTCTGGTTTTAAAAGATACAACCTGAATAATTACGGATGCAGATTCCATAACGAATACGAATCCGGCGAATGGAATCAGCAGTTCCGCCTTGGTCAGCAGAACCGCGCCTGTAAGTCCGGCGCCCAGTGCCAGTGAACCCGTATCACCCATGAAGATCTTGGCAGGATGGTGGTTGAAGACCAGGAATCCGCCGCATGCGCCCGCCATTGCCAGGCAGTAGATCTCTGTCGTCGGCGACAAAAAGTGATGTCCGACAATGACAAAGAACAAGGAGACAATGGCTGTGACTCCGCCGCACAGTCCGTCCAGTCCGTCGGTCAGGTTGACGCTGTTGGTCATGGCGACCATAACAAAAATGACGAACGGGATGTACCAGATGCCGAAGGCGACATCTCTGTTGATGAACGGAATCCAGACATTGGTTCCCTGATTGGTAAATTTCATAATGTACACACAGAGCAGAATGGAAAAGAGAATCTGCAGTGCGAGTTTCTGCCAGGCACGAAGTCCCAGATTGTGTTTCTCCGCAACCTTGATAAAGTCATCCAGAAATCCGATCAGTCCGAAGAAGAAGCCGAAGGCAACAACGGCCAGCATGCTTTTCAGGCTGTCCAGCTCAAGTGCGCCGAAAACCAGGGAAGTGACAATGATGGACGCATAAATGGCCACACCTCCCATGGTCGGTGTTCCGGCCTTTTTCTGATGGGACTTCGGTCCCTCTTCACGGATGTACTGTCTCAGCTGTCTCTTTTTCAGGAACGGAATTTCCAGCCCCGTAAACAGTACGGACAGCAGGAATCCCGCTGCGAATACGCATAGATATATGATTGGACGCAGTAAATGCATAATGTTCCCCCTCTGTGTCACGACTTCATTGGATAATGTCCGGCCTTCAGAATTCTTAAATTCCGTCCGGGCGCCTGTTTTCAGAATCACGGAGACTGACTTTCCCGCAGCTCCGTTTTCCGGATTATTTCATCTCCAGAATCTTATCTGCAGTTTCAGAAAGATGCATGGAATTGGATGCCTTCAGCAGAATGGCATCACCGTCCTTCAGCAGATCCGGAAGAGCCGCTTCCAGCTTCTCCTTATCCGGGAACCACTTCACGTTTTTCAATCCATTTTCTTCTGCCGCCTCCGCGATGTTCTTCGCAAGATCACCTGCGGTGAGAAGAAGATCGACCTTCTTCTCTGCTGCATACAGGCCGACCTCCCGGTGGCCTTTAACGGCTTCATCACCAAGTTCATACATCTCGCCCAGTATGGCTGCATGACGGTCCGCCTCTGTGTTCATCAGCGTGTCAATCGCGGATTTCATAGAAACCGGCGCGGCATTGTAAGTATCGTCAATGACGGTAAACCGGCCGTTCTTTTCAAACTTCAGACGTTTTCCAGTGAGGTCCTGCAGTTTCTCAAGGCCTTTCTTTGCGTCTTCCAGTGTGCAGCCGAAGGTTGAGGCCGCCGCGCAGGCAAGTGCCGCGTTGATGGCATTATGTGTTCCGTTGACAGCGAGATGAATTTCTACGGAATCATCTCCGTGATGCAGGCAGAAGCTGATTCCTTCTCCGCCTTTTTCCTCGATCTGGTCAACATAAAAATCCTGGCGGTCTGTCTTTCCGACGGTAATCACTTTATAGTCTCCGTGGATTCCCGTTCTGTCCAGCATATCGCAGTCCTCATTGATGACCAGCGTATTTTCCGGGCCGAAGAAATCCGTAATTTCCATCTTGGCCCTGCGGATGTTTTCTCTGGTTTTCAGATACTCAATATGCTGAATGCCGATATTGGTGATCACTGCGGTATCCGGACGCACGATTTTGGAGATGTCGTGGATCTCACCTCTTGCGACCATTCCTTCCTCCAGAACAGCAACATCCATACTGGAATCCAGGCCAAAAATGGCAAGCGGCGTCCCAATGGTGCTGTTCAGGTTTTTCTGCGCCCTGCCGGTCTTAAACCGTTCGGAGCAGATGGCCGCCGTCATGTCCCGGGTTGAAGTTTTTCCCACACTGCCTGTGATTCCGATCCGCTTTACCTGAATACGGTCGAGGTAATATGCGGCAAGGTCCTGCGATGCCTGCACAGAGTCTTCCACCAAAATGACCGACGGTCCGCTGACTCCTTCCGCAGCTTCTTTTTTCATGGTGAAAACAGCGGCGGCTCCTTTTTCCGCAACCTGTGGAATGTACTTATGTCCGTCTGTCCGCTCTCCGATGATCGGAATGAACAGATCGCCCCTCTTCAGCTCTCTGGAATCCGCACTGACTCCCGTGATGAAACCCTCAGAAGGTCCTGCGATCAGTTCTCCGTGTGTCGCGTCTATAATTTCTTTTATGGAAATATTATCCATTCTCCTGCCTTTCCTGCGCTTCTGCGCCTTTTTCCTGTATATCTGTTCCCGGCAGACTGATCCTGCCCGGGTATTACCGGCTACTCACGGTAGATATATACGGTCGTGCCGCGCTTGACGACTTTTCCGGCCTTCGGGTACTGCGCCTTAACCGTGAACTTTCCGCTTCCGGACGGAGATTCCTTGACCTTCAGGCCGAGCTTCTCCAGCTTTGCCTCTGCCTTCACGGAAGACATGCCTGTGACGTCCGGAATCGTGGAAATCGACGAACTCAGGCTCTTCTTTTCCGAAGATGTATAATGCGGCGCAATCTCCTTATACTGCAGGGCCTTCTTTAAAAAGGCCTTTGCAATCGGTCCTGCTGTCTGCGCGCCGTAATGGACCCCCTTCGGGCTGTCCACAACAACCAGAACGGCAAGCTTCGGATTATTCATCGGCGCCATTCCGATAAAGGAAGAATAGGTATCGCTTGAATATCCGCCGTTCTCCGCCTTGTTTGCGGTTCCCGTTTTTCCGCCGATGCTGTATCCGGCAATCTTGACAGTCGTTCCGCTTCCTTTATTCACTTCGTACTCCATGATTTTACACATTTCCGAAGCTGTTTTCTTTGACATGACCTGGCGGACTTTCTTTACCGGGAAGGTTTTTACCGTCTTTCCGCTGGAATCTGTCATTTTCTTTACAATTCTCGGCTTCATCAGCACGCCGTTATTTCCGATGGAGGAAATCGCGGTGATCAGCTGAAGCGGGGTGACGGCAATTCCCTGGCCGTATGCCATGGTTGCCAGATCCACCTTGCTGATTTTATTTTTGTCCTTGATCATCGCGGATGTCTCTGCCGGAAGATCCACATGGGTCTTATCGGTGATGCCGAACAGGTGGAGATAGTTATAGTACTTGTCTTTTCCGAGCTTCAGCGCAAGCTGGACCTGAACCGGATTGCAGGAGTTTCCAACCGCGGAGGTCAGTGTCTCTGAACCGTGTCCGGCTTTCTGCCAGCAGTACAGGGTCGTGCCCGCAACCCTTGTATAGCCACTGCAGTAGAATTTCGTGTTCGGAGTCGCATTTCCCTCTTCCAGGGCCGCCGTTGTATTGATCAGCTTGAAGGTGGAACCCGGCTCATACAGATCACTGACGATCGGATTTTTCCACATGGCGCTTAAATACTTTGACTGCTGCTTGGAAGACATCTTGTTGAACTTCTTCTGGGCAGAAGCGGAAGACGGCTCCATGGCATCGTTCGGATTGAAGGACGGCGTTGTCACCATGGCCAGAATATCTCCGGTTTTCGGATTCATGACGATGCACATGATTTTCTTGGCCTGTGTCTTCTTCATTCCTGCCGCAACGGCATTCGTGGCATAATGCTGAAGAACCTCATCGATGGTCAGCGTCAGGTTGTAGCCGTTTCTCGCGCCGTAAATTCTGTTCTTTCCGAAGGCAAGCGTATTTCCGTTGATATCAGTTTCCTTAATGGAGCGGCCGTTGATTCCGGCAAGCTCATTATTAAACTCCAGCTCGATCCCGCTTCTTCCGGTATTGCTGGAGCTTACACTTCCAATCAGTTTCGCCGCCGAACTTCCGAGAGGGTAGTATCTCTTCGTTGTTCTGGCCGTTTCCAGTCCGGTAATCTTCAGTTTCTGGATCCGTGTACTGGTTTTCCGGGTTACGTACGGGGATACCAGGCATAGGCTTTTATTCGAGGTCAGTCTGCTCTTTACGGCAGATGCCTTCATGTTTAAAATCACCGCAAGTCTTCTGCTGAGTTCCGTGATCTTCTCTGATGAATAGGTGCTCTTCAGCTGAGCAGGACGTGCCCATACCGCATAGCAGTTTGCGCTGCTTGCCAGAACCTTGCCGTTGGTATCGTAAATCGATCCGCGCTTAGACTGAACAGGAAGGTCGCTGGTCTGCTGACTGATTGCCTTTTCACGGTATTCATCAGCGTGCACGATCTGAATCCATGCTGTCCGAAACAGCATGATCAGCATCATCACTGCCAGAAACACAAAAACCCAGACCAGTCTTCTTTTATTTTCTGCTGAGATATTCCTCATTCGATATGTATTACCCCTATCTGCACTTCCGTATGAATGAAAACTGCCGGACAGCCTGGATGATAGTCAGTTGTCCGGCACGCTTGCTTCATCGAATCATGATTTACTGATATGCCTGCTCGCGGATGACCGCCGCAAAATTCTGTGCTGGTTTATCTTTCGATGTGATGTAAATCCGCTGGTCGGAAGTCGGATAGACCATTCCGAACTTCTGCTTTGCAACGCTCTCGATGTGATCCACGCTGTTGCTGGTTTTGATCTTCACGCTCAGCGTGTCCACTTCTCCCTGAAGTGCCTCGTTTTTCGTGATCAGCGTGTTGTTCTCGCTTCTGATTTCAGATGCAAACGCTGTGAGCACAACCAGAACGATAAGCATAAGTCCGATAATGACCATCGCGATAATAACTCTTTTCTTCTCCCGGCTTTTCATCAATCATCTCTCCAAATTCATCCAGTTTACATGTGACGACCGTTTTTACAGCATTAAACCTGCCCCGCGGCAGGAGTATACTTCTAAATCTGATCAGCGTTAAAGTTTCTCGATTACACGCAGTTTGGCGGAACGGGATCGCGGATTCTGTTCCAGCTCCTCATCGGAAGGAGTAATCGGCTTCTTCGTAATCCTGCGGATATCCGCCTGTTTCACCGCATCACCGGCAAGCTCCGGCGGCAGCCCCGCAAGAATGCCCTGATCCGGATTGGCACGCTTCTGAAAGGCCTGTTTGACAATCCGATCCTCCAGCGAATGAAAGGTAATGATGGCAAGCCGTCCTCCCGGTGCGAGTACATCGCAAAAGGCATCCACCGCCCGTTTCAGCTGTCCGAGTTCATCATTGACCTCTATGCGGATCGCCTGAAAGGTTCTTTTTGCCGGGTGAGGGCCCTCTCTTCTGCTCGCCGCCGGTATGGCGCGCTTGATGATGTCCACCAGCTCCCCGGTAGACTCAACCGGATGCTCCGCTCTGGCCCGGACGATGAACTGCGCGATCCTGGCCGCCCAGCGTTCCTCCCCGTATTTAGAAATAACCTGCTTCAATTCTTTTTCACTATAAGTATTTACAACATCCCAGGCGGAGAAGTTATCCTGCTGGTTCATTCTCATATCTAGCGGCGCATCGTGCATATAGGAAAACCCCCGTTCCGGCTCATCGAGCTGGAAGGAAGATACCCCCAGATCCAGGAGCGCTCCGTTCAGAGGCGGAAGATTTCTGTCCTTAAGGATATCCTTGATGTCAGAGTAGTTGCTCTGGACAAAAATCTTCTGGCAAGAGAATTCCTGTAAACGGCCTTCGGCCGCCTGCAGAGCATCCCGGTCACGGTCTATTCCGATCAGCATGCCGTCCTGATTCAGCCGTCTGCAGATCTCACTGGAATGACCGGCACCGCCCAGCGTTCCGTCAGCATATACCCCGGAAGGATCAATATTTAAATTTTCCATGCATTCCCGGAGCATGACCGGAACGTGATGAAACTCCATGCTTCCTCCTAAAAGTTGTATTTTTTCAATGCCTCCGCAAACTCATCCGAATCCATCCGGCCTTCATTATCCGGAGTTTCCCAGATTTCTCTGCTCCAGACCTCGATCTTGCGCATTGCGCCCATGGTAACCAGGTCTTTCTGGATTCCGGCATACTGGATCAGTTCGGACGGGATAACGATTCTTCCCTGTTTATCAAAGGAACATTCTGCTGCATTGGCAAAAAAATGACGGATGAAGGAGCGTACTGCCGGATCAGATTCCGGAAGTTCACTGATTTTCTCTTCCAGCTTCTCCCAATCATCCATGGAATAGATTTCCAGGCAGGGATCGATTCCCTTTGTAAGAATACAGACACCGTCAAGCTTGTCGCGAAAACGGGACGGAACGATCATACGGTTCTTCGCATCTATAGAATTGTGATAGGTGCCCATGAACACGCAGCGGCTCACTCCTTTTCCAACCCGCGCTTCTGCAGGCAGATGCCTGCTTACACGCACCTTAATCTGTACATCGCTCGAGAATTCACTTCCCCACTGTTAAATCTGACACCATTTTACACCACTTTCCCCCACTTTTCAACAAAAGAACAAGCCAGCCCCCACTCCGGCAATTCCGCTAAAATGCCTGAAAACTCAGCCTTCTGACCAGCCCTTTCAGGCATATAAAAAAGGCAGCCTGAAAGATATCGGGCTGTCTTCTCGTATTCCTTGAATTGATCGTTTCCGGATCCGTCCGGGACCCGAAAAACCGGACTTCTGCTTTCCGTCCGCTTACTTATTTGTGAAAATCGAACGCTCTTTTCTGCGGCGTTTTGGATAGCGGGTTCTTCTTCCGCGTCCGCCTCCGCCGAAGATATCTCTGTCGCGTCTGCGTCTTCCACCGAATCCGCCTCCTCTTCCGCCTCTTCCGCCACGGAAGATATGAACCAGAAGGATGATCAGCAGAATAACGACGGCAATTACGATGGCCGCAATCGCAAGAAGAATACCGGCAACACCGTTTGTCTCCTTCAGCAGATGGCTTGGAAGAATGCTTCCGTCATAAACCATCCGGACACCAGTCTTACTGTACTTAGCCGGAACGGATCCCATCGATTTCACATATCTTGCAGCCGCCCCCCAGACTTTAACCGTCTTCTTTCCGTTTTTCAGATACGGAACCGTGCTGAGCGCATGGCCGCTGGAGTCCTTCATAGAAACACTCAGGGACTGTCCATGGCCTTTGGAAATATTCTTCAGTACTGCCGCTGCATTTTCATCAGCAACCACCAGGTAGCGCTTATTATCATCCACCTTTGTCTTCCGGCCATTCTGATCGACCAGACGGAACTGGTAAACCTTATTGCTCAGAACACGGTGCGGATTGTAGATATAGGACACTCCGCCAAAGTACAGCCGTTTTGATGCATCACTCTTATATTCCGATGAAGTGAGCTCCGCGACATTCTGGAGTTCCTTTCCGGTCAGATAGAAATATTTTAATCCCTGTCCGGCGGTTCCATTGCTGCTTCCGCTTCCAAGATCGGCATACACATCTCCGGATGTCAGCGTTCCCTTAGAAAACACACCGGATACCGTCTTCGGAGACATGATGGATATAATATTACTCTGTTTAACGCCTGCCATGTGACGAGCCGCATAGATGTAAGAGTCCGTCAGCAGATTCGTGAAGCCGAGGTCCGTCTTACTCTGCGACAGTGCAGAAACCGTTCCGAAATCCGTCGCGTTGTCCGCAAGAGTCTCACTGAACGGAAGACCGTACTTTGAGAAATATGCGGAATCACTGAGTTTGTTGAACTTCTTGATTTCAGAAGTTACAGATGCCTTCTTGGAGACCTTGTTCAGATCAGCCTTGATGACCTTGCTGTACTTATAGGATTTTCCGCTCGTCTTGAACACGACGGTGTTCAGAGAAGATGCCGCCGCACTCTGTACGACTGCTGCCTTTCCGGAAGATGCCTGCGTCTTTCCCTTTCCGCCGCCGGTCAGGACCAGATCCAGTCCGGAGATGCTGCTCAGTCTGCTGCTCTCAGAAAGCGAATCGGAATCCGTCGTATTGGCCAGGCAGACGATCAGATCCGGATCCTCTTTCTTCTGGATCTTCTTAACGGTCTGTTCTGCCGTCTTTACGTAGTCGCTGTATTTCACGCCGCTGATTCCCGCCTTGTCAAAGGCAGACTTGGAAATAACGGAGAATACCGCGATTTTCTTTCCATAGCGTGTGATTAGCGTATAATTTTCAACCCCAAAATTCTTATATGCTTTCTTCAGGGATCCGCTTACGGATACATTGCTGCAGGACAGATAAGGAACAATGTCCTGGCTCTTTACTGCAGTATTCAGCGCAGATGCAAGAGAAGATGCGCCAAAGGAGAATTCTCCGCTTCCGATTCCGGCAGCATCATAACCTGCCGAACCCATGATCCGGTAAACCGGAGCCTGGCTGCTGAAAACAGCAGACAGCGGTGCCTCAGAAGAAGCATTTCCCGTATCCATCAGGAAGGAAACCGGATAGGCTTTCTGCTCATTGGTATAATACGTTCCGATGCGGTCCATATTGGAAACGCTGTCAGACGCTCCGCCGGTAAAGCTGATGGCGATTTCATCTTTATGACGTTTCTGCTGCTTATGATTGCTGTCATAGTAGTAGCTGGACAGTGACTTCAGGCTGTAATCCGCCTTGCTTGCCTGATGTTTTGCAGATCCGGAAGATGTGTCCTTGCTGCTCTCTTTTGTCGAAGAAGCAGAGGAAGACGTGCTTCCTGAAGTGGACGTACTGCCGGAAATCGTTGAACGTCCCGAAGTCGAGGAGGAAGATGTGCTTCCTGAAGTTGTGCCGGATGTCGATGAATTCCCAGATGTATTAGAACTGTAGTTCCCGGACCCGGACGTTGATGAACTTCCTGACGTACTGCTTCCGGAAGTCCCGCTCTGACTTTGTCCAGATGTGCCTGAAGACTGTCCGGAAGTCGATGTTCCCTGGCTCTGCTGTGAGCTGGAAGACGAACTTCCACTCTGCCCTCCGGCTGTCGGTTCCGCAAACGCAATCTCCGCAGACGGAAGAAGCATCATCATCGAAGCCATTACAGCAACCGCAATGATTCCCGCGCGTTTTAAAAACTTCATATCTATCTCTCCTCTATAGCTGTTTCAGCTTTTCCTTACTCAGACTTATTCCTGCTGCTTTCTGTTTATTCCCGGATTGATTTACTTCGCCGGGAACCGCAGATTTTTCTGACGCGTGTCTTCCTGCATCAGACTCTGCAGCTGATCGTCATCCCACAACGGGTGCTCCAGCGTTTTCAGTCCGAAAATCATCTCTACGTTTTTCCGTTCCCCGATCTGCGAACGCATCACATATACCTGCTCTGCACGCGGATCCTTCGCGAAAGAACGTTCGGTCTCCGCACCGAAAACTTCAATTTCCGAATTCAGAAGCGCCTCATGAATAAAACGGATATTCATAGACGTGACCATCTTCTGCTCAATATCCGGAATACAGTTCCACAGCATGTCCGGATAATAGGTATTATTCATATGCCCGTTCAGATCCACAGCGCTGTAACGCACACGCTCATTCCCGAGCCTCTTCATTTCAAGATCTCCCGGTACATGGAACCTGCGGGGGAGATCAAGTTCCAGCTTCTTTCCCGCCTCGTACTTTGAAAAATCAATCTCCGATGTGCGGATCAGCCTGCCGCTGTGAATATCCGTAAGTGCCCATTCCGAATAGGCCTGCGCACACAGGGTATCGTCTCTGTAGATCTGGTAGCAGCGGACATAGGTTGCCGCCTTTCCCTCGCAGACCCAGCAGCGGACATCGATTTCATCATACTGATGCAGCTGTTCATAGATTTCAATTGAAATTCTTGTGATTACAAAGGACTTTCCCGAAAAAAACAAGTCATAATAACTCGGCTTATTGTCCCTCATCTGATGGTTTGCCGTCTCCTGCATAAACCGCAGCACCATGGACGGCCGGATATTATTATTCACATCCACATCATGACTGCTGACAGCATAATGCTCTGTGTAGTACATATCTTTCCCCTCTCCAAACATACTCTTTTTCATGGGCAGCTCCGCGCAGATCACAAGTGCCGTTTCCCTTCAATTCCACGCAGTCCCCCAGACAGTTGTAATTATTATATCATACACAAAACTTTTTTGTGCTTCAAGGCTGCGATTTGCTATTAATATTTCTTAATTTCTACAGTTTCATGCTGAAAAATCCTGTTCACACACTCATTTCCCCTGTTTTGCACCCCATTCCGCCGTTTCAGCCAGGACATTCCTCCGCGTCAGTCCTTCTGCATGCAGACAAAAAGAAAACAGGAAGAGGCCTTCCAAATTGAAAGACATCTTCCTGCAAACCCTGTCAGCTCAGAGCTGTCAGCCTTATTTAATGCACTCCATTCCTCTCTGCAGTGCTTCCATGTTCATCGGAACCAGTTTTGCCTTACGTCCCGTGAACATGTTCTTAATCATTTCCTGTACCGTTTCAACCTTCAGAGCGCCCGTTGCCTTGACATAGGCACCCAGCATAACCATGTTCGCTACCTTGGTGTTTCCAAGTTCTGTCGCAATGTCGACACATGGAACATAGAAAGACTTGACATCTGTTCTTTCTACCTTCTGTTCAACAACGGAGCTGTTGACGATAATCAGTCCGCCTTCAACAACTCTCGGCTCAAACTTTTCCAGTGCCGGCAGATTCATGGCAATCAGCTCTGTCGGATGTGTAAATACCGGAGAACCGATCGGCTTGTCGGAAATTACGACGGAGCAGTTTGCTGTACCGCCTCTCATCTCCGGGCCGTATGACGGTGCCCAGGTAACTTCCAGTCCTTCATCCATTCCGGCTTCTACGAGGGATTTACCGATTGACAGCACACCCTGTCCACCAAAACCGGATACTGTAATCTGCTTCTTCATCTTTTATCCCTCCGCTCTCGTATCTTTAATTACACCCAGTGGGTAATATGGAACCATGTTCTCTTTCAGCCACTTGCACGCGTCAACCGGAGAGAGTCCCCAGTTGGTCGGGCATGTAGACAGAACTTCAACGAAGGAGAAGCCGTCTCCATCCAGCTGACGCTGGAATGCTGTCTTGATTGCTTTCTTTGCCTTATTCAGGTTCGGAATATCGGTTACACATACTCTTGCAACATAGCTTGCTCCGTCCAGTGTAGCCAGCATCTCTGCCTCACGGATCGGGTATCCGGCCTGCTCAACGGTTCTTCCCAGCGGGCTGGTGGTTGTCTTCTGTCCGATCAGTGTTGTCGGAGCCATCTGTCCTCCGGTCATGCCGTATGTCGCGTTGTTGACAAAAATGGTCGTGATCTTCTCTCCTCTTGCTGCTGCGTGAACGATTTCTGCCGCACCGATGGATGTCAGATCTCCATCACCCTGATAGGTGAATACCGGCATATCCGGATGTGTTCTCTTGATTGCCGTTGCTACCGCAGGAGCTCTTCCGTGCGCAGCTTCCTGCATGTCGCAGGCAAAATAGTTATATGCAAATACAGAACATCCTACCGGGCATACACCGACTGCACTGTCGATAATTCCCAGTTCTTCCATCGTCTCTGCAACCAGCTTGTGAATAATTCCGTGGTTGCATCCCGGGCAGTAATGAAGTTCTGTATCGGTCAGTCCCTTTGACTTCTGATATACGATTGCCATATCACGATCCCCCTTACTTCAAACCTTTCATCGCTTTCTCGGCGATCTCTTCTACAGTCGGCATTACGCCTCCCGCGTGTCCCAGGAATTCGATCGGCTTGCGATCCTGAACAGCAAGCTGTACATCCTGAATCATCTGTCCTTCACTCATTTCTACAACGAGGAATTTCTTTACGGAATCCTGCTCTGCAATCTTTCTCAGAGCGTCATATGGATACGGCCATACCGTCTTCGGACGGAAAAGTCCGGCCTTGATGCCGTGCTCTCTCAACAGTTCCATTGCAGACAGGGAAATTCTGGCCGGGGTTCCGTATGCGACCAGAACGACTTCTGCATCGCCGCAGTCTTTTTCTTCCCAGCGGCACTCATTTTCCTTCATCTTCTGGAACTTCTTCTGAAGCTCTGTATTGAAATTATTACACTCTACAGGATCGATGTAGAGGGAATTAATAATATTATGATGATCTCTTCCGTGACGTCCGGTTGTAGCCCAGTCCTTCGGCGGAAGATCTCTGTGCTTGATCTCATGCCATTCGATCGGCTCCATCATCTGGCCGATCAGTCCGTCGATCAGCAGAACACATGGATTTCTGTACTGATCAGCGATATCGAATGCTTCCTGAACCATGTCTACGGCTTCCTGCATGTTGCTCGGTGCCAGTACTACGTTCTCATAGTCACCGTTTCCGCCGCCTCTGGTTGCCTGGAAGTAATCTCCCTGTGCAGGCTGAATAGTTCCGAGTCCCGGGCCGCCTCTCATGCAGTTGCAGATGACGCATGGTACCTGCGCTCCTGCCAGATAGCCCATGCCTTCCTGCATCAGAGCAAATCCAGGAGAAGATGTGGTTGTCATAACTCTGGCGCCTGCTCCTCCGGCTCCGTAAAGCATGTTGATTGTTGAAACCTCAGATTCCGTCTGCAGAAATACTCCGCCGGACTGAGGCATATGCAGGGACATGTACTCCGGAATCTCACTCTGCGGAGTGATCGGATAACCGAAATATGCCGTGCAGCCTGCTCTGATCGCTGCTTCTGCGATCGCTTCGTTACCTTTCCATAATTCCTTAGCCACAGCAGTTCACTCCTTTCTAAAACTTCTCTACCGTAATGATTGAATCCGGACAGATCTTTGCGCAGCTTGCACATGCGATGCACTGGCTCTGATCCGTAATGCCCGCAGGATGATAACCCTTAATATTTGTGTGTTCCATATCCAGAGCCAGAATATGCTTTGGACATACCGTTACACACAATTCACACCCTTTACATCTGTCGGTGTTAAATGTAACCTTGGTCTCCATATGCTGTACACCTCCTGTTCAACAGCTGAATTAAACTTCCCAGGGTTTTTTCAAATATATATTGATCGGATACACGTCACTTTCACCGGAAGCAAATTTCGCTTTCTCTTCGGTGTGGCAGACCGTGTCCAGACCAGTATGTTCAGAAATTTCCGCGCAGATCCGGCGGCCTTTTTCCAGTTCTCCTGCCGTCGTTTCTCTGCAGAGATGCGTGTTGTCAATGATTCCATCCGCCTTCAGCCCGCTGGCCTTTTCGATTTCCGCAATATATGCGGCGGCTTTTTCTGCCGTGTCCGTCTGCGGCCGGTTCGCATTTACCACAACCAGCATCGCGTGCGGAACATTTGCCAGCCACCTCGTATATCCGCGGAGGACATGCGCTCCGGCCGGATCTCCTCCCACATCGAATATCGTGAAAAGATCCTCCTGATCAAACGCTGCTCTGATGTCCGCCGGCAGTGTCGGCAGATCCGCATCTGAGGCCGAGCGCGAGCTTGCCATCATCCGGATTCCGTACTTTTCATATAATGAAGAATAATCTCTTGAACGGAAATACGGATTGACGATATCCAGATCTGCAATCGCGACGCGTCTGCTTTTTTCTCTCTGGGCCTGGTCAACCGCCAAATTCATAGCAATCTCTGTTTTTCCGCTGCCATAATGCCCGGTGATAATCAGCACCTTATCAGCATCGCAATATTGCTTCAATTTATCTGTCATGTCCGGCATCTCTTCATCTCCCCTATTTTTTATATTTTTAGAATATTCCAACCCAACACGTATGTCAATAGATTATCAAATATAATCAAGTTTTGTCTAAATATTTCTTTTGTTTTTGTGTTTCAAACACAAATTATACTGTATACCTTAAGACGCCAATACAGATGTCAATGTCCTGTAGTTCCCATTATTTCAACATTTACACCCGATTCCATTTCAAGACAAAACTCATCTGCAAGAAGGCTGCTGTGATTTTAAGCACTCTTTACTTCAGTCTGCTAAACTACGATATTTTTTTACTAGTTTTTATAATAGCTTTTTGATATAGAGTCACAAAAGTATTGAAATCCTGTACTTTTCATGTTCCGGATCGGCCGGCCAGACAGCGGGAAGCCTGCTGCCGCTTGCGGAAAGCACAAAAAAGGGCAGAATACCCGCGGCTCTGCCTGAAGCTGCGGAATCTGCCCTTCTGTTTCCTTGCTCGTCTGCTTTTTGTCCGGAGAATTAAAGCATCTCTGCATCGTCCGGAATCTTGAATTCATTCTGTCCGTTCATCAGAAGCGGAACGTTTTTCGCGGACTCTTCCACGTATTCGCGTACAAAATCGGTAAATTCCTTTACCAGGACACTGACGTGCGCATTCTTCTGCCAGAGGAGTACATATTCTATGTACTTGGACGGCTCGGTAATGACCTTGCGGACGATATACGGGTTCGGTGTATAGGTGGTCTGCGGGAAAATTCCGATCCCCACATGCTGCTCACAGAGCGCGATGGTATCGCTGTAGCTGGATGTGCTGCAGACAACATTCGCCTCTTCTCCCACTTCCCGGAACCATCTTCTGAGCGCTCTCGCCCGGGACGGTCTCTGCGGACCGATCAGCGGTTCCCCTTTCAGAAGGGAAAGCGGAAGTTCCTCCCCCTCTCGCTGTGCAAGCGGATGGGCCTTCGGAATGACCGCAATCCATGGTGTTTTTCCGACGCTGAATCCGCTGAATTCCTCTTCATCGTACGGCGCCGCGGCGACGGCCAGATCGGAAAGTCCCTGATCCACTCTTTCCAATGCGTCATCGCTGGATCCGTTTGCAAATTCAAAGCGGACCATCGGATTCTTCTCACGGAAAGCAGCAATCCAGCGTGCTAAATAGTACGGCGCACGGCCGTCTACCACTGAAATATTGATGGAGCCGGCAAGCTTGTCCGTCATTTCCTGCAGATCCAGACGTGTCTTGTCCGCCAGCGTCAGCATTTGCTCGGCTCTGTGCACCAGTGTCTGTCCCGCCTCCGTCAGCTGAAGCTGCCTCCTGCTCCTGTCAAACAGTTTGACACCGAGATCCTGCTCCAGATTCTGAATCTGCTTGCTCAGAGGCGGCTGACTCATATGAAGCCTTTCTGCGGCCTTGGTAAAATTAAGGCACTGCGCCACCGTCAGGAAATATTGTAAATTGCGAAAATCCATAATCCAACCTCCCGTTTCCCTGTCTGGATAAGAAAAGATTCTTCATCCCGTTCAGGCCTTCTTCCCCTTTTTCCCATATGATACAAAAATAGTATCATAAAACGCATGATTTTTGTATACTTTAACGCAAAAAATGTGGTATAATCATTATGTATAGAGAAGGCGTGTATAAATGAAATGCACGGCCTCTCCTGAGCTTTTATGGATCAGCAGATCCATGCGGACATCCTTTCTCCGGGATATTCGCATAAAGTGAAGTAAAACAAATCAATCCAATCCAGGAAAATATCCGCTATCCGGCGGATATTTTCTTTTTTGTTTCTGCCGGACTGAATCTGCTATAAATATACACCGATATCTTTTCTGCTCATATAAAATTAATTCTGATATTCAGACTACAATTAATTTTTCCGTATTCTTTCGAAATAGCCTAAAAAATTTTCTAATAAATTATTGTAAATCCCTAAATTTTGGTTCATAATATATGAACCGATCGAATATTGTTCTTGTACAATAAACATAACTTACTTTATTCATTATTATTCATGAAAGAGAGGGATTTTTATGTCACAGAAATCTTCGCAGCGTGGAAGCTTTAATTCCAACTTCGGCTTCCTGATGGCTGCAGTCGGCTCCGCAGTCGGCCTTGGCAACATCTGGGGATTCCCGTACAAAATGGGAATGAACGGAGGTTTCGCCTTCATTATTATCTACATAGCCATGGCCGTATTCCTCGGCTACCCACTGATGGTCGGCGAAATCGCCCTGGGACGCAAGACCGGAAAATCCGCAGTCGACGCTTATCACGACTGCGATCCGCGCTTTACCTTTAATGGTGTGTTCGAAACCATTGTTCCGTTCTTCCTGCTCTGCTTCTACTGTGTTCTCGGCGGGCTGGTCATGAAATACATGGTGGTCAACTTCGGCGACATTTTCCATGCAGGCTGGGGCGTTAACGGAACAGACCCGTCCAAATACTTCGGTAATTCCATCGGTCATGTCGGTGTCGACCTCGCCTGGATGTTCGGATTCCTGTTTATCACTGCTGTCATCATTATGGGCGGCGTATCCAAGGGAATTGAAAAATTCTCCAAGGTCGCCATGCCGGCACTTTACCTTCTGCTTCTCATTACAGCAATCCGCTGCTGCACACTGAAAGGCGCCGTCGGCGGACTGAAGTTCATGTTCAAGCCTGATTTCTCCATTCTCGCCGGAACAGGATGGCTGAAAGTCATGGCAGCAGCAGGAAGCCAGCTCTTCTTCTCTCTGTCTCTCGCATCCGGATGCCTGATCGCCTTCGGATCCTACATGCAGAAAGAAGACGACATTCAGAAGAGTGCATTCATGATCCCTCTTCTGGACACTGTCGCAGCACTTGCAGCAGGTCTCTGCGTAATGCCTGCCGTATTTGCGGAAGGACTGCAGCCTGCAGGAGGCCCTGGACTTCTCTTCGTCTCCCTTCAGTATGTATTCCAGAAAATGGGAGCCGGCGGACCGGTCTTCGGCTTCATATTCTACCTTCTGGTATTCATCGCAGCACTCAGTTCCTCCATCGGCATGATGGAAGGCGGCGTTGCCGCACTGATCGACAGCCGTCTGAAGAAAGGCAAGTCCTCCGGAAGAATCGGCATGGTTCTCCTCGCCATCTGCACAACCTGCATCGGCGCATTCCTGGTTGCCTATGACCAGCTCGGCGGAAATACACATTTCTGGAAGCCTTTCGGAATGGGCAGCTGGCTCGACGTATTCGATCTGGGCGCAGAAGGCATCCTGATGCCGCTCGGCGGACTGATCATGGCCATCCTCTTCGGATGGGTGCATTACGGATATCTGGATGATGAAGTTCAGATCGGATCCAACTACGGAAGCCGCAAGTTCGTCAACTTCTGTTTTCGCTGGATCTGCCCGATCGTCATGGCATTCATCGTATTCGTTCAGATCAGCAGCTTCTTCTTCAGCAAGACTGGCTGGTACATGGCACTGTTTGGTTAGTGATTCAGGCATCTATGCCTGTTAAACTTCCTTCCAATATCCTGCGGCCCGGGCACTCTGCCCGGCCGCATTTTTTTCTTCTTTCCTTTCCAGCTGCCTGTTCATCTTCAGTCTGTCCCATCCCCATCTGCCCGATTCCGTTTTCTGGACAAAAGCCAGCCTGGCAAGTGACCGCCTTATCTGACGCATTCCCTTGTCACTATGCCTCCGGCAGAAGCTCGTTCCGCGCCTTTTAACCCCTAGCAAATTGGTATGTATTTACAAAAACACCAGAACTGAAGCCGGTTGTATTGTCGTTCATACACAAATTCAATACTTTTTTCTCTTCTCTTGTTAAATTTTCTCCAATCTCCTTTGACATCGTGACAACACTTACATAGAATAGTATTGTCAATCGAGCGGTGATATTCTGAATATCTTATATAAAATCCAAAAATAATATTTTCACGATTCAATAACCAAGGGAGGTTATATTTTATGTCTAGTTCTAATAACGATGCCCAGTTCGAGAAGGTTCTGGGTTCCGGCGACATCCTCGTCATGGCATTCGGAGCCATGATCGGCTGGGGATGGGTGATCTCATCCGGTGACTGGATCAGCAGAGGAGGCGTTCTCGGAGCCGCGCTCGGATTCGTGATCGGCGGCATCGTCATTTACTTTGTCGGCATGACCTACGCAGAGCTGACCACAGCAATGCCGATGACCGGCGGCGAGCACATTTTCAGCTATAAGGCGCTCGGACCGACCGGTTCCTACGTCTGCACCTGGTCGATGATTTTCTGCTACATTGCCGTTGTCTGCTATGAAGCCTGCGCATTCCCATCGATTATTACCTATATTTTCCCGGGATTCTTAAAGGGGTACTTATATACAATCGCAGGATTCCGCGTTTACGCATCCTGGCTTGCCGTAGCACTGCTTATCGCCGCAGGAACCACACTGGTCAACCTGATGGGAGTCAAGGCAGCCGCTGTCCTTCAGACCGTCCTGACACTGATCATCGGAGGTGTCGGCATTCTCCTGATCGTATCCTCGGCCATCAGAGGCGATTCTTCCAATCTGATGCCGCAGCTTTTTGTCGGAAATACTGCTGGTTCTGCCTTCAGTCACGTACTGAACGTTGCCGTCGTCACACCATTCTTCATGATCGGCTTCAACGTCATCCCACAGGCAGCATCGGAAATCAATGTTCCGCTGAAGAAAATCGGAAGAATCCTGATTCTCTCCATTATCCTGGCCGTCGTCTTTTACGGATTCGTCATTCTGGCCGTAGGCAATCTGCTGAACCCGGCAGAACTGAAGGCCTCCATGAATTCCGCAGGTGGACTGGTCACTGCAGATGCCATCGCAAAGGCCTTCAATAGCGCAGTAATGGCAAAAGTTCTGATCATCGGCGGAATGTGCGGAATTATCACAAGCTGGAATTCCTTCCTGATCGGTGGATCCAGAGCACTGTACTCCATGGCAGAATCCTGCATGATTCCGAAGTCCTTCGGAAAGCTGAGTGGAAAGAATAAGATGCCGGTCCGCGCAATCCTGCTGATCGGATTCCTTTCCATGCTCGCACCGTTTGCCGGCCAGAAAATGCTGGTATGGATCTGCGACGCCGGAAACCTGGGCTGCTGCATCGCATACTGCATGGTCGCAGTTTCCTTCGTCATCCTGCGTAAGAAGGCGCCGGACATGAAGCGCCCATTCAAGGTCAGACATGGCAGATTCGTCGGATACGGAGCCATTATCACATCCGGATTCATGGTTGCCATGTACATCATTCCGGGTTCCGGAAGCACACTGACCGTTCAGGAATGGATGATGGCAGGTGCCTGGGCCCTGATCGGAGCCGGATTCTACATTCACAACAAGAGAAAGTATAAGGAGCGCTTCGGATACATTGAAGGCATCAGCTGCGTCGCCGAGCACGGACGCCGCTGCCAGGAGAAAGTCTACGCCTTCGATCATTCCGGAAAAGTTTATGCGGATGAAAATGAGAACGAGCGTCAGACTGCGTAAACGTCACGTTTTCACCTTACATTTCTTTTAACGGCCGGCAGAGGAGGCCATGAGATCCCGGACAGCAGCTGCTGTTTCACTGAGGTCCCGGTTTTCCCTGCTGACCAGATACACATCACTTTGAAATACATCTTCTTCCAATATCCCGCATAGAAGCCCGTCCTCGTCAGAAAGCGCGGACTGCGGCACCAGTGCGGCTCCCAGCCCGGACTTCGCCATCTGAAGCGCAGTCCGGGCATCGTCGTTTATGCAGAAAATCTGCGGGACGACTCCCTCCTGCTCACACTGCATGCGGAAAATCTTCTCCCATCTGCGGTAGAGGATCAGCGGCCGCGCCGCCAGGTCAGCCGCCTTGACCCGGATGGTTTTTGTCCCTTCCGCCTCCGGAAACATCCCCGGCAGTCCCACCGCGGCCAGACAGTCCCGGCGGAGCAGAGTTTTCTGAAGATGCGGCTCAGCAAACGGCGTACGGACCACGCCAAGATCGATTTTCTCGCTCTCTAGCATGTCCAGAACTTCATAGGAATTTCCCTCATACAGTCGCAGCTGAAGATCGGGAATTTCCTTTTTGCACGGCTGAGCATCCGGCAGACCGCATCCCCTGCAGCCGATGAAATCAAGCCGATCCTCACCACGCCCCGGCGGCCCTTCTTCAAATCATTCATTTCATCAAAAATCGAATCTTCTGTTTCCAGCATCTGCGAAGCATAACGCTGAAGCACGCGCCCTGCCTCTGTCAGGGTGATTTCCCTGCTTCCGCGGTGAAACAGAATCAGCCCGCACTCTGCCTCCAGAAGTGACATCTGACGGCTCAGAGGAGGCTGAGACAGGTGCAGACGCCTTGCCGCCGCTGAAATACTCCCTTCCTCCGCAATCACCAGAAAATGCCTTAACTGCCGAAGTTCCATGATCTGCACCCCTTTCCGCATATACCCATACCTTTATTATATTGATTCATCTCAACTATATATACACTATATACCAAAAAGCATGCTAGCATAAACTTACAAAAGCAAGTAAGAATGAACCACGGGCCGGGAGGCCGCGGACATCTGCTCCACGGTCTCCCCGATAAGCCCGCCGGACTTCTGAATGCATCGCAAGATACCCTGCGGAAAGGAGAATCACCTGTCATGAATGCACGCAGCAATCCAGAACTTCACACAACTTCATTAAATACCGCCGGAAACAAGGCATTGAAAAATGCTGGATCATCTCCTGTAAAGAGCGGAGAGATCAATTCCGGAGAAATCCGGCCAGCCCATAAGAGCAGACCCGCACTTTACCTGGACCTCTTCCTGACCTTTGCAGGGATCGGCGTTTCCACATTCGGGGGCGGCTACGCCATGCTGCCGATTCTGCAGCGGGAAGTCTGCGACAAGCGCGGCTGGGCCACCGAGGAAGAGCTGATGGATTACTACGCCATAGGACAGTGCACACCGGGTGTCATCGCCGTGAACACCGCCACATTCGTCGGCTGCCGGATCGCAGGAACGCTCGGAGGAATTTTCGCAACCCTGGGCGTAATCTTCCCGTCCATCGTCATCATCTGCATCATTTCCGCATTCCTGAAGAACTTTGCACACAGCGCCTGGGCCATCCACGCATTCAGCGGAATCCGCGCCGCCGTCTGCGTCCTGATCCTCGATGCCGTCGTAAGAATGGGAAAGAAATCCCTGGTTGACCGCTTCTGCATCGCCATCTTCCTGGCCATCCTCGCAGGCTCCCTTTTCCTGCACCTGTCGCCGATTCTGTACGTCGTTCTCGCAGGCGCCCTGGGCGTTCTGATCAGCCGTGTGACAAAACGCAATGCGTAAGGAGGAAAAATGATGTTTACACTTTTACAGATGTCCTGGGAATTCTTTAAAACCGGCCTCTTCGCCGTCGGAGGCGGCCTGGCCACCCTCCCTTTCCTTTACGATATGTCCGCCCGCATGGGCTGGTTCTCCACCAATGACATTGCCGACATGGTCGCCGTGTCCGAGTCCACACCGGGGCCTCTCGGCGTCAACATGTCCTCCTATGTCGGTTTTACCGCCATGGGCGTTCTGGGCAGCGTCGTCACCACTTGCAGCCTGGTCCTGCCGTCTGTCATCTGCATCCTGATCATTGCGCGGGTTCTGGACAGATTTAAGAACGCCGCAGCAGTCCAGCAGATCTTCTACGGCATCCGGCCGGCCTCCGTTGCCCTGATCAGCGCCGCAGGCCTGCAGGTCGCAAAAATTTCCCTGCTGAACATCAAAGTTTTCCAGAAAACCGGCATCCTGATGAACCTGTTCAACTGGAAAATGATCATTCTTGCCGCCGTTGTCCTGATTGCTTATAAGAAGTTTAAATTCCATCCGATCGTGTATATCCTGGCCGCAGGCGCAGCAGGAGTCGTGATTGGAGGGTAATATCAGAGAACGCATTCCCTATAGCTGCCTGAAATAATCACCTTACTGTAAATACCCGACAGCTCGATTGATATCATCAATGCAATTAACTATAAATGAGATTTAAAACCTAAAACAGCGGGTCCGGGAATCCTCCACTCCCGGGCTCGCTGTAACTATTGAGAACGACGAAGAGCCTGACCCTTCACTTCTCATCATTTACTTTCATACTTGTCGTATTTGTTCAGTATCGCTGCTTTCATTTTTACTCCTTGTTATTTACTGTTCTCGCTAATATATGTTTTCATATCATTGATACAGTCAGCAAGTGTCAGCCTTGACAGCTGCCTTTCCATCTGTCCTTCCAGATCCTGAAACATACTCGAAAGCACCGGTTTAATATTATGGCCTACGATACACTGGTCATTCGGATTCTGATGAATATCAAAAAGGTGTATTTCGTCGGTTTCCATAACCGCCTTGTAAATATCGAGCATAGTAATTTCATCCGCTTCCTTGTTCAGCGTAAAGCCACTGACACCTCTGTGACTTTCTATGATTCCTGCTTTTCTCAATCTGGTCGTAAGTTTTCTGATGTAACTCGCATTTGTACCGACACTGTTTGCAATCTGTTCCGAGTTCATAGGTGTTTCTGCCTCTGAGATAAGAATCAGAGCATGAACCGCTGATGAAAATTTCGTATCCATTTAATCCTCCAGTTCATACGTTGCAATATATTCCGTGCTGTCCGGAACCGCAAGGCCCGTATCATTTTGTGTAATCCATCCCTTCAAGCCTGCTTCTTTGGCAGCAATTTCAAAATGGCAGATGGCAATTCCAAGATCCACTTTCTGAATGTCTCCTGTACTCTCTTTCGCATACCCTTTTGTTTTCTGTTCGTAAAAATGGACCTTGTTTTCTTCTGTAACGACTCTCCATGGCTGTTTATTAGTTGCAGATGGCGATATCCGCAGCATCTTCAGAGGAGTCAGCCAATGTCCCGCTTTTTCCTCTTTCAAAGGATGCTGGAAGTCACCGTTAAAGAAAAGTGTTTCAAAGGCTGCTCTGTCATCTGACTTCAGTCCTTTTCTCATAAGGACTTCTCTTACCGAACGCTTTTCTGCGGCATATCCGACAGGAGATACCGCCGGCATTACCTCATCTTCATTCAGCTCAATTGCTTTCTCAAAGGCTTTTCTGTCCATCGTCGCGGCCAGCCATACCGTTCCCAGTCCTAATGAAACTGCATACAAAATCACTTTCTCAAACGCATATCCATAAGCGAGTTCTGCATGAATTCCTTTTTTATACTTGCCGGCGATATAGGTATCCGCTCCAATAATAACAGGACTGCTGAGACCATATTTTTTTGCATCCAGTATCTGGAATTCAAGGGGTACCTGAAATGGATTTTCAACATCTCCGATATATTTCCTGATCTCATCAAGCACAGACTCCGGAACAGGATTTCCGTCGAATGTCCGCACGCTCACTCTGTTTTTAATTGTCTCTATAGATAATGTCATGATCTATCCGCCTTTCGTTATTAGTATCTGTATCTGATACAAGTATCATAAAGCAGGGACGATTCTGTGTCAAGCAATTTTTGGCAATACCTGCGCTTAGATCCAAGCTGCGTTTTGCTTGTCCAAAATTTATCCCATGTTACCAGCCACAGATCCAGCCAGAACATCTTCCCGTTCTGACAGACTGAGATCACAAAAATTGCATTTGTTAATAACCGTGAAAGATATAACTTTTATAACGCCTGCATATATGATGAATATCGGGAAGTGAGTGTGCAGACCCAAGAAAAACTGAATATCTGTATTCAGACATGCATTTGCACGCCCGGCCTTACCCAACACCTTGCCCAGCTTCAGATATTCTTCTATATATACATGCCAGGCACACATGGCACCCCAACATCCAGAGAAAAGAGGCCATAGCCTCAGGTTAATGCGTACAACCTGCTGCTACAGCCCCTTCTGATGCAATTCTCTATTTCCATATTCATACAGCCGCAGCCCTGCCTTTTCATGCGCAGCGCATCTTATCTGCCAAAATTCAGCGTGCATGCGCCGCCGGCAGCTGCCTCACGGCCGCCTGCCCGGTCAGTTCCCTGGCCCTTTCCTTTTGTCAGCACCACCAGGCCCATGTCATCCTCATCAAAATCCGCGACCTGATCTTCTTTCTGAAAATACTCTTCCATCCACTTCTTCACATCCTGTGAAACCGGCTCGTCGAAGGTGAACGACTGCCCGCCCCCTCAGGTATCATGCATGTGCATATAGAGATTGAACTTCTCCATCAGCGTCCGCTTTAAATACGCCACCTCCGAAAGAGGCAGCAGCACCTGTCTCTGCTTCATCTATTCCAAGCCTCCCGGCAAATTCCCTTCAGTAACTGAATTGATAATTTCTATAAGCATTTATTGCCAACATCGAAGGAATTCAAACGCTCCGGACAAAATATACACGTGCAAGTAAACACCGTTATGCCGAAATCCATGCCGGCGTCCTGCTGCAGGAAACTTTTCATCCAGTTAAAAACACGAATCTGCGCCTGAAAGCTCTGCGGCACTGTAAAAGGCAGAACAGATTCAGGGCATGAAAAAACTCTGAACCATAAACACAGTTCAGAGTTATTCGTTGGTATCGGATCAGGGGATCGAACCCTGGACTCAGCCGTGAGAGGGCTACGTCTTAACCACTTGACCAATCCGACATATCTTAAGTTTTACGCAATCTTCAAAAGAACTTTTCAATCAGGCGCTCTTGAAAACTGACGAATATTATAATACACGGAATCAGTGCCCCTGTCAACAGCTTCCTTGAAAATATTTTAAAAAAATTAATCTGGATTCTTTATGCATATAAGAGTACAATAAATTCATATCGCATATTGTGATATGAACACAAAATTTATCTATATGACTATGCTTTTATGAATTGGAAAAGGAGATTGACCAATGATGAAATACAGAAGCACTCGCGGTGAGCAGCAGGAACTGACTTCTGCAGACGCTGTCATCCGCGGTCTGGCATCTGACCGCGGCCTGTATGTGCCTGAGGAAATTCCCGCACTGCCTTTTGCGATAAAGGATATGCTGGACCAGCCATACACCGCTTTCGCTGAAAAAGTGATCGGCGCATTCTTCGATGACTATACGGAAGAAGAAATTCACTCCTGCGTCCAGAACGCATACACGAATACATTCGAAGCAGAAGAAATCGTGCCGGTAAAGCATGCCGGCGATGCATGGTTCCTGGAACTTTATCATGGACGCACAGCCGCATTTAAAGACATGGCCCTGTCCATCCTGCCTTATCTGCTGACCACAGCCGTAAAAAAGCAGCATGACGACCATAAAATCTGCATCCTGACCGCAACCTCCGGCGATACCGGAAAAGCCGCCATGGCGGGATTTGCTGACGTTCCTGGCACTGAAATCATCGTCTTTTACCCGAACAACGGTGTCAGCCAGGTTCAGGAACAGCAGATGCGCACGCAGGAAGGAAAGAACGTCCACGTCTTCTCCATCGAAGGCAACTTCGACGATGCCCAGACCGGCGTCAAGACCATTTTCCAGGATTCCGACTTCGCAAAAAAGCTTGATGCTCAGGGAATCCGCCTGTCTTCGGCAAACTCGATTAACATCGGCCGTCTGGTTCCGCAGATCGCCTACTACGTCTATGGCTACGCACAGCTCATAAAACAGGGCGCCATCGAAGACGGCGATTCGGTCAACATCACCGTTCCGACCGGAAACTTCGGAAACATCCTTGCCGCTTATTATGCGAAACGGATGGGGATTCCAGTTAAGAAGCTGATCTGCGCATCCAATCGGAACCGCGTTCTGACCGACTTCCTGACCACCGGCGTCTACGATGCCAACCGCGATTTCTACCAGACCAACTCCCCGTCCATGGACATTCTGGTATCCAGCAACCTGGAGCGCCTGCTCTACCACCTCAGCGGCGATGACAGCAGCGAAATCGCCTCACTGATGGAAAGCCTGGACAAGGACAGAAAGTACGAGATTCCTTCTGCCATGAAGGATAAGCTTTCTCTCTTCTCCGCAGGCTCTGCCGATATGAAGCAGACCGACGCTGCCATCGGAGAAATGTATAAGAAGAACCATTATCTGATGGACACGCATACCGCCGTTGCTTACTACGTATATGAGCAGTACCGCAGTAAAACCGGTGATCATACTCCGACACTCATCGCCTCCACTGCAAGCCCGTATAAATTCGCCGACAGTGTTGCCGCATCCATCGGCCTTCCAAAGGCTGAAAACAACTTCCGCTGCATCGATGAAGTCGCAGAAGAAACCGGCGTCCCGGTTCCGGCATCCTTTAAAGGCCTGGAATCCCGCCCGATCCTCCACGATCAGGTCATCAGGGTTAATGAGATGAAAGACGCCGTTGCAGACGCACTGAAATAGCGTCAGCCCGGACAAAATACAGCCAGCAGGAAGAAATCACCTGAGCTTCCGCCCAGAGCCTTAAACCGGCTCTGGGGCGCTCAGGTGCCTTTTTATTCTTACATATATATTTACAGCAGAACAACTGCCTTTCCATATCTCTGCCGGGATTCCAGCCATCTGTGCGCTTCCGGAAGCTCCTCAAAAGAAAAAATCCGGTCCACCCGCTTCATGTATGACATATGTTTTCATATCTTTCCTCTCCTTTTCAGTCAGCCCGAACTGTCCTGACACAGCTGATCATTCCACGCTCGAATATTGCCGTAAATTCTGACATCAGGATGCTTACATGATTTTACATTTCTTCTATTTTATGGAACGCACCCGCTTCAATGTATAAAAAAACCTGCCGAACCAGTATTCTCAACTGTTTCAACAGGTTTAAGATGGAGGCGACACCCAGATTCGAACTGGGGGATAGAGGTTTTGCAGACCTTTGCCTTACCACTTGGCCATGTCGCCGTTGGCTAGGGTAGCAGGATTCGAACCTGCGCATGATGGAATCAGAATCCATTGCCTTACCACTTGGCGATACCCCAACGATGTTATTAAATTTCAAAGGGTGGGTAGTGGGATTTGAACCCACGCATGCAGGAATCACAATCCTGTGTCTTAACCACTTGACGACACCCACCACATAGGTTAAATCATACCACACTCAACGATGAAATGCAACATAATTTAAAATTGGCGACCAAGACCGGGTTCGAACCGGTGACCTCCAGCGTGACAGGCTGGCATTCTAACCAACTGAACTACTTGGCCATATCCATGATTTCGTCTTTGCGGATTATCCGTAAAAGATTAAATTGGTGGGCGCTATAGGGCTCGAACCTATGACCTCCTGCTTGTAAGGCAGATGCTCTCCCAGCTGAGCTAAGCGCCCATATAAGTAGCGGCGAGTGGAGTCGAACCACCGACCTTCCGGGTATGAACCGGACGCTCTAGCCAACTAAGCTACACCGCCATATCGTTCCAATCGGTTTCCTTCGCTCTCAACGCTCTTGCCGACTGCATGAACTAATATACCAAAGGATCGGCACATTGTCAACAAGAAATTTACGAAAAACAGATTTTTATTTTTCATGCTCAAGATTCCTGCCGTTCATATCTCCGCCAAACCATTGAAAAATCAATGAGCAGAGCAAATTATAATCTTCGGAAGAAAGTTCATTATTCCTTTCGGTAAATTTGCTCTGCCTTGAAAATATTACTCCTTTAATACCTGATGTTTTTTATTTTGTTACAAATTAATCTGCCATCAGGTCATCCATGCCGTACAGACCGGCATCCTGCTTCAGGAGAAATCTCGCTGCGTCCAGTGCACCTTCCGCAAACAGGGCGCGGTCATGTGCAGAATGCTGGAGCTTGATTGTCTGGCTTCCTGTGTTAAAGAAAACCTCATGCTCTCCGACAACATTTCCCATACGGATAGAAGAAATGCCGATTTCGTTTTTTTCTCGCTTACAGTGTCCTGAACGGCCGCAATGATACTCTGCATCCGGACGGACCTCTTTCACCGCGTCAGCGAGCATCAGAGCCGTTCCGCTCGGTGCATCCAGCTTGCGGTTATGGTGCGCCTCGACAATCTCCACATCCGCATCAGGGAATACCTGTGCAGCAAGCTTTACGATCTTCGTAAGGAACGCTACTCCAACCGACATATTCGCAGAATAGAACACCGGAATCTGCTCTGCCGCTTTCCGGATCATTTCCTTTTCTTCGTCCGTCTGACCGGTTGTAGCAACGACTGCAGGAAGCTTATGCGCTGTGCAGTAGTCCATCAGTTCTTTTGTACCTGCATGGTGAGAAAAATCGATGACCAGGTCTGCTTCACCGGTATAGTCCTCCAGGTGCTGCAGGGTTCCGTCATTTCCGCTCGGGCTGACTCTGGCAGCGACTTCCATATCCGGAGCATCTTCTACCAGTCCTTCAACAATCTTTCCCATATGTCCGGCTGCGCCGGTAACAATTACCTTAGTCATTAACCTCAACCCCCTGTGCTCTCATGGCAGCCAGAAGACGCTGACGGTTCTGCTCTTCCATCGGATACATCGGAGCACGGACAATATTCTTGCATCTTCCCATGGCTGCTACTGCTGCCTTAACCGGAATTGGGTTGACCTCACAGAACAGTGCACGAATCAGATCACGGAAACGAATCTGCAGCTCTGCAGCGCCCGCAACATCACCGGCAAACCAGCGGTCCGTAATTTCAACAGTTTCTTTAGGAAGAACGTTGGACAGCACGGAGATGCATCCCTTTCCTCCAAGGGACAGAATCGGAACGATCTGATCGTCGTTTCCGGAGTACAGTGTGAGCTTGTCACCAACCATAGAAACGGTATCCAGAATCTCAGACAGATTTCCGTTTGCTTCCTTGATTCCAGCGATATTCTCATGCTCAGCGAGCTTAGCATAAGTTTCCGGCTTAACATCAACACCCGTTCTGGAAGGAACGTTGTAAATAATAATCGGCTTTGTAGATACGTCTGCGAATTCATTGTACATGCGCACCAGGCCATTCTGTGTTGCCTTGTTATAATATGGTGTAACTACGAGGCATGCATCAACTCCAGCCTGGCAGGCAAATCTTGTCAGCTGCAGTCCATAGTTCGTGTCATTGCTTCCTGTTCCTGCAATAATTGGAACACGATGGTCAGCGCGCTCTACTGCAAACTCAATGCACTTTTTATGTTCAGCGTCGGAAAGTGTAGGACCTTCACCAGACGTTGCTGCAATTACCAGAGCATTGATTCCCTGTTCAATCTGCCAGTCAATCAATTTTCCGTAACTGTCAAAATCTACACTTCCATCCTCGTTGAACGGTGTAACCAATGCAGTTGCAATTCCTCTGAAAACTTCGTTTGCCATTTTAGAACCTCCTGATTCTTAACAGATAATAGTAAAGAATGCATTGAGATGAACAAAAAAGCAGCTGATACGGAATCAGCTGCTTGATAACTATCATTCCCGAATTACTGCAGTCAGCATACACGAAGAAAATGCATTCGCACAATTTAACAGCCAGACCTCCCATCTCTGTTCGTCATTGGATCAAAGCTGTTTTTCAGTGCAGGGCATACACATCGTAAATCTCTGCCAAAACTAACAATTCAGGTGTTCTTATCAAGGATAGCGCTCCGCATATATTCTTTATGCGACAGTCAGACAGATCTTATTCTGTCCGCCCGGATATATCACCCCTGCAGCAGTGATACCCTCGGCGTCTGCTCCTTTCCGGCCCCCTGCTCTGCATAGCATGTTCAAAAGCCGTACTATTAGCCCGACGCATCCTCTATCTCAATTTGTGATTCAATAATAACTTTTTTGTTCTCATATGTCAACATGCAATGATTATTTTTTATTTTTTGTTGCCAAAATACAACTTTATTTCCCAACAGCAAGAGAAAAATTATCCACCGCAGCCGCGGCAGACCGTGCAGTATTCTCCCGGTTCCGGCGGCCATTGCTTTGCCATCGTCACTGCTGAAAAATATACACCCATCTTGCGTCACGGTCGCTGTGTTTTTTCAGGGATTTTCGAAGCTGCTGGTTCCACTCCGAATCCGTTTTCCACCGTGATGAATCTTCAAGCGTGTACATAGTTTCAGCAGAAATAAACCGGTAGTCCGGCTTATGTTCACGTTGAGGCATTCCGGCTCCTGTCAGAACAAGAAAGATCAGAATACAAAAAATGAGGCAGAGCGTCTTGACTTCCCGTTCTGCCTCTCTTCCCATATATTTCCCTGTAATGTATTCCGACCGCGTATTTTTAATGCACGGTAGACGGTGTCGCATCAGCTACCAGCTTCATAAATTTATTCAGAACAGTCGTAATTCCTTCCTGTACCTGGTTTCCGAAAAACACTGCAATACCTACCATAGCAAGAGTAACAAGTACTGCAACAATAATCACACCGTATTCCTGTAAAAATGTATTCATGTTATATGATCTCCTTTTCTCCACAAAAAAGTGCTGTCATGCCGGCAGTTTTCACCATACATAAGCAGCGGTTTATATTATAGTTGTACACGTAATTTTCAGTTATATCGTCTATCGCCGATATTAAGATCCAGACAAAATTAATTTTACTGTATTAACGTTTTCGAATCCTGTATTTGACACAGGATCTGCTCGTATTTTGACCATACTTTCCTCCCTGCTACAGCTTCAGCCATAAGACAGCAACGATCAGATAATATTTCTTTTATATAGCTCCCGCCTTCTTAGGCACTGATAAAACAGGCAATAAATCACACATGTATACTTCCTTGTATTACGCCTTTCCTGGACAGCTGAAAAATCGGCATATCCGCATAATAGGTCAGACGCACCAGGGCAGACTCATGGCTTCCTTCCGGTATCACTTCCAGATGACTGTCTTTTCCCAGAACGGAAATACGCTTCTGGCATTCTGCAGCTGCCTGCGGGCTGCACCTTGCTGCCTGAAGTTTTGTCATACATTCAGCATGGACATTCTCTGCAGCAGATACCTGCATCTGAAAAGACAGGAAACAAACCGCCGTTGCCGTCATAATTGCAATCCCGATAATCATCAGCATCGTAGGAATAACGGATTTCATTATCGTCCTCCTTTCATCACAGGCGTTCTGCACTCGATATGAAAATAGGACCCGTGCTCTGAAACAGACTGTTTCATCATGCGGGCTCCCATGCTCTGAAAACCTGTCATTCTGACCATCAGCATCATAAGAACAACCGCAATGACTGCCGCAGCCAGAAACATTCCATACTCCTGGGTAAACCTTTTCACCTGCTAGACCATCCTTTCCATCACAGAAACGGCAAATCCCGCCATTCCACTGGCAATCAGCCACTGCCAGATGGCAAATATACCTATACCGGCCACAGCCTCTACAATCCACGTACCATATTTTTCCATTAACCCTGTCATTTCATTCCTCCCTGTAATCTGCATCAATCTAAATCACATGCAGACAAAAATATGCAAAACCATATACGACCGGCATTGTAAACACCACAGCGATCAGAAGTTCACCGCAGTCAGCCATAAATTCACTCATTAAAATGCCCCCTTTGACAAGCCCATAAATCCTGCCAGAATCAGCAGCAGATTAATGATCAGGTAAAACGACATCATCAGCATCGGCAGTATACTGATCAGGGTAATCCCGGAAAGATAATCTGCATTTCTCAGACGTTCTGCCTGTTCCAGCTGCTTCTGGTTTCTCCTGACCAGTTCCATGATCTGTCTCTGCGCATCTTCTGCAGGCAGATTCTGAATCGTAAACAGTGTCTTGAAAGACGCAGTCAGTTCTTCCGCGTGATACTGCTGAAAAATATTCAAATACGGCTCCAGTGAAGCAGGATTCTTTTCGATCGCGGCGAGAAAGTGCCCTAAAAAACGCTGCATCAGCGGTGAAGCTGTATGCAGCGTCATTTCAACGGCTCTGACCGGAACCATATCATAGAGATGAATGGAAACTTCCCTCATCCAGATTGGGAAATCCTTTAACAATGCCTGTTCAACCATTCTCCTCCTTTTCTTCAGCAGCACATTCGGCCAGTAAAAAATCAGCACAGTCAGGATCAATCCTGCCGCAATTCCGGCCTTTATTTGACATACGGCAGAAACAACGGCGATTCCGATTCCACAGAAGGACATCGGAACTGCTTTCTTCCGTTCCTTTTTTCCTTCATAATGCTCGACATAATCCAGATTTCTCAGCGCAGCTTCCTGATTGATTCTGTGAAGGTCATCAACCAGCCAGTTCCCTGTTATTCTGGACGAAATCAGGATATACAGGCCGACAAACAAAAGCAGGTAAATCAGAGATGAATTCTGATAGACGCCGGATTCAATCAGATGCAGTTCATATTTCTCCGGCAGAGCCTGCTGCGCCTTCAAAAGCAGCCTTGAGAAGAATGCGGCAATTCCTACGGACATAATCATAATCAGCGACAGTTTCATCTTGATATTTTTCAGTTCTTTCTGATACTGATAAACACGGCCCACCCACGCCTGAACATCAAAATACAATGAATCCGCCCCCTGCTGATAATGCCGGCTGTTTCCGCCTTCAACCTGCATCATAAAACGGTGCAGTGTTCTGATCCGCGCACACGGATACGCCTCTTCAATAATCGCAAATCCTTTTTCATACACGTTATCTCCGGAGAAATCATGTTCAATAATAAAGATCGCATCCTGTAGTCTCTCTTTTAACGCACCTTCCGCAGTAACCATTGTGTCTTTCATTGCCGACAATATTTTCGGCGACTGTTTAAAGAACAGCAGCATCTGTTCCATGTACTGCACAGCTTCACGGAAATCCCTCCCTGATGCCAGAAACCTGAACTGCGATCTAACAATCATCGGGAAAGCCGCCATTGCCGTGCAGATCAGAATAACAAGCCTTCCCGTGCTGAGCATGTACAGCTTTCCAACGGCTGCCATCGCCGCCAGAACCATGGCGCTCTGCAGGACATAGGTCTTCATCGAATACTGAAATCCCCATCCTGAAATTTCCCGTGGAAGAAAGTTTCTGCTTTTTGTACCCGGCCTCCCTTTAATCATCAGACCTCTGGGCCTTCTTCGCGCATTTGAACGCATTACTTTCCACCTCCTTCTTCATCACACATTCGGGGAGATATTGCAGTGCTTCCTCCCGCTTCAGCTTGCAGATAAAGTTCTGCGGCAAAGGCTGATCAAGCCAGAGGCCGTCCTGGTAAATCATCTGAAGCTGATTTCTGCCTTTCTTCCGATCCAGTATACAGATCTGAGAAAGTTTTCTCTGGATTCCTTCTTCCTGATTCTTTACATCAACCCGGATTCCGACATCAAAGAAACTGTATATGTCATTTCTCCGCTCTGCTCCCTGACTGCCCATCATATTCATAATCCGGTCCGGAAGCTTCCTGACATCATCAGAATGAATCGTAGTCATCACACTGCATCCTGTAGAAGCCGCCTCCAGCAGATAACTGACTTCCCGTCCCCGTGCCTCGGAAAGAAGCATCCAGCGGCACATCTGCCTGAGCGCTGCCTTGATCGCCTGTTCATAAGAAAAATTTTCCGCGGCTTTCATCTCCACACAGTCCAGCTGAGGATTGATTACAGAAAGTCTCAGTTCAAAATTATCCTCTATAGAAATTGTTCTGGAATATGGTTCAATGTGCTTGGTCAGATACTTCACCAGCTCCGTTTTTCCGCTTCCCACATCCCCGGTTACGATGATACTGCATCTTCCCTTGACTGCCGCTTTCAGGAACTGCAGAATCTCTTCACTTGCATAGTCTTCCTGAATCATGTTCTGCTCAGAAAGTCTCCTTACCGCCGGTGTCTTTCGGATTGCAAGAGTGTAATCTGTATTTGTAACGGAAGGGTCAATCAGAGAAATTCGTAAATTATCTGTCTCTGCTTCCAGTACAGGCTGACTGCGGTTGAAGTTCACATTTGCCAGATTGGCAATCCGCGCTGCAAAACTGTCCAGAAAGGATGTTTCCAGCTTTAATGACACGGGATGTCTTCCTTTTTCCAGATCATCGACCCAAAGTTCTTTTCCGTTCCATGTAATGTCTGTAATTTTTTCATTTTCAATAAACGGAAGAAGTGCTCCGAAATACTCTTTTTGGATATACAGATTCATCCTCTCGCTCCTTTATTTTTGCCGCCGCTGACAGCTCCTCTTTCCTCAGTTTTCTGAACGCCCTCCTCCGTCTCTTCTCCGATTACGGTGCGCCGCTCAGATAAAGACTTCACCCGTCCGCTGAATGACTGCCAGCTCGCCATCACCTCAACATCCAGAAGATGTTTTTCCGGGTCGGCCGTATAGACTCTGAGTTCGTAAAAACGGTTCCGCTTCTTCGGCAGGTTCTTCCGCAATGCCCTCTGAAAGACCTGACTGTATGTATCCTCGCTCCTGCAGGAGGATCTATGCTCAAGTGCCTCTTCCTGCGCAGACATACAGGCATAATTCACTGCTCTGGATACTTCTCTTCTGGTCTGATCATACATATGAATGTCCGCCATCCCGATAAACAGGATGACGGTCATCAATATAATGCAGAACCCTCCTGCCGCACTTTTCACTGCCTTTCCTCCTCCTGTTTTTCTGCATGAAAAAAGCGCAGTTGCAGAAACCGGGACACAAAGTCCGTTTCTGCATGTTGCGCTTGATTATCGTTCTGTTAATTTCTGATCGTATTTATACGTTGAACAGGAAAGTGATAATATCTCCATCCTTTACAACATAATCCTTTCCTTCTGAACGCAGCAGACCCTTCTCTTTAGCTTTGGTCATGCTGCCGTCACACTCGTTCATAAAGGTATCGTAGCTGATTGTCTCTGCCCGGATAAATCCTCTCTCGAAATCCGTATGAATTTTTCCTGCAGCCTGCGGAGCCTTGGTTCCGTCCGTAATCGTCCATGCGCGGACCTCATCTTCTCCTGCAGTCAGGAAGGAAATCAGGTTCAGGAGACTGTATGAAGCCTTGACCAGCTTATCCAGTCCGGACTCTTCAATTCCCAGTTCCTGCAGATATTCCGCCTTTTCATCATCTTCCAGCTCAGAAATTTCCTCTTCGATTTCCGCACAGATCGTGACTGATCTTGCGCCTTCCTGCTCAGCGAATTCCTCAACCTTCTTTGAATACTCGTTTCCCGTTGCCGCATCATCTTCTCCGACGTTTGCAACATAAATAATCGGCTTGAATGAAAGCAGGTCCAGACTCTGAACAAATGCATGCTCATCTTCATCCAGATCATCAGAAATGGTACGCGCAGACTTTCCGTCTTCCAGGACAGCATATACCTTTTTCATGATCTCAACTTCCTTAGCCAGCTCCTTATCGTTTCTGGCTGCCTTGGAAGCCTTGGCAATACGGCGGTCCAGAACTTCCATATCAGAAAGGATCAGCTCTGTGTTAATGGTGTCAATATCATCGAGCGGGTCGATCTTTCCGCTGACATGAACGATATTTTCATCCTCAAAGCAGCGTACAACATGCACGATTGCCGCAGTCTCGCGGATATGTCCGAGGAATTTATTTCCCAGGCCTTCACCCTTGGACGCTCCCTTTACAAGGCCGGCAATATCGCAGAATTCAATCGTTGTGTAAATTGTCCGCTTTGAGTTATACAGCTCATGCAGCTTTGTCACACGCTTATCCGGAACGGTTACAACACCGACATTCGGTTCAATTGTACAGAACGGATAATTCGCCGCCTCTGCTCCTGCCTTTGTAATCGCATTGAACAGCGTACTCTTTCCAACATTCGGAAGTCCTACAATACCTAATTTCATTTTCTATCTGCTCCTTCTGCCATTATTAGAATTATTTTCTCTCTCTGGATCCCGGCTTCATGACCAGTCCGATCCCCGCGTATTTCTTTCTCCACACCCTGTATAATACAAAGCATACGATAAACGCAGTGACACTGATCACCTGCGCCTGACGGAACGGCCCGATCATCAGACTGTCCGTACGCAGACCTTCAACAAAAAACCGCTCAACCGAATACAGCATTCCGTACAGACACATGGTCTGCCCTTTAAACTTTCTCCGGTTGTCCACCCAGAGTAAAAAGAAAAACAACGCCAGACACCATATCGATTCATATAGAAATGTCGGCTGAACCTTTACGCCATTGACCATGATTCCCCAGGGAAGGTCCGTCGGTCTTCCATGGGCCTCGGAATTAAAGAAATTTCCCCATCTTCCAATTGCCTGTCCCAGCGCGACCGTTGGAAAAATCAGATCTCCCATTTCAATCAGAGAGACTTTCTCATGCCGGCAGACAAACACTGCCGTCAGAATTCCTGCTATAAGGCCTCCGTGAATCGCCAGGCCTCCCGCCCGGATATCAAAAATCTGCGTCCAGTCATTCCTGTATAAATCCCAGTTGAAAATAACGTAATATGCCCTGGCTCCGATAATCGCCATCGGAATCATCCAGATCGCCAAGTCAAGCACATTGTCGCTTTTCAGCCCATGCAGCGGAGCTCGCCGGCAGCTGATTAATATTGCCAGCAGAAATCCCGTTGCAATCAAAATTCCATACCAGCGTATCGATATTCCAAAAATCGTAAACGCTATTGGATCCGGTGCTGTCATAATTCTACCTCCTGACTGCTTTTCCATAAAAACAGCCTTCTATATGATAGCACAGGACAATTATGATTGGAAATGCGAAAAACGTTTTTTTAGCTGTTCACCCCTGATCCGGCACTCCGTCTTCAGGTATTGATATGACATATACAGCATCGTACTCTTCAGCATCTGCTCCTCCCTTCCACAATCATTTATTTTTATGCCTTAACTTTCTGCAGAACATACTGCGCCCGTCCTTTTCTGTCTTTTCCTGTTCTTCTGGTCCACTGATAGCAAGACTCTGCCTGAATTCCGTCCCTTTCAAGTTTCACGTAAACCCTCGGGCTGTCTCTTCCACTGCAGGAGACCGTGACAATCCGTGCCCTCTTTCCCTCCTTTTCATTCAGCAGAAGGGATTCTTTCACTGCAGCATAAGCGTTTCCCTCCTCCAGGACCATGCACAGATTTTTCTTCTTCCCTTTAGTTTTTTTCTTCTCGCATCTTCCAGTCAATGCTGCGCTTACTGCCGCTTCATCTGCATCTGCGTGCAGCGCTTTCTTTTCAAAAAAGGCCTGTTCGCACTGCATCTGCAGGTGAAGGGAAGAAGACATATACAACAATATTCCCATAGCAATAACCACATTATTCATTCCGCTCTGATCCTTTATCTGAAGCCATATATTCGCTTGCCGCATACCGGTCTTCCCTGTACCAGACCTGCGTTTTTCCAACACCGAAAAACGTATACGCCAGCACGGACCTGCCCAGAGGAACACGAATTCTGTAGTGAATTCTGCCGCCTCGCTGAACCGGTCGTCTGCTTCCACGCACCTGAATTTCTCCCGTTTTTATCTTCGACTGTGAGACAATCTGCTTCTTCAGATTTCTGACATTTTCATCCCTCAGACAGCCGTCCAGGCGGAGCTGTTCTCTGAACACTTCCGTTGCATTCATCACTTCATGCATATCATGTACCATCGTCTGGACATGGATAAACTGCAGCATCACGGCAAACAGCAGAATCATACACGCCGTCCCGGTAATCACATTCTTCATAGAATTCTCTTCGTTCAGCGGTAACGGATATGTTCCGTCTGCCCTCGCATCCAGCGCTGCGAAGTTCCCAAAAGACTCTCCGGACCACTGGATATCCACTGAAATATCATACATCCAAGCATAAGCATTCCAATTCCGGTTATTAACCTCTTCATTTTCACACTCCTTGTACATTTCCTTTTGTCCGGCAGAACGCCGCTCTAATCCCCGCCGCCCAGCGTCTGCATCATCTGCGTTCCCCTGCCGACGACTTCTCCGGCCGCTCCCTTCAGGCTGTCGCCGGAATCTCCGAGAATCATTGTATTGACAATGATTACCCCCAGCATTATCGTGCCGATGATAATGATGATGTTTTTCATCTTTTCCTCCCTAGAACATGCTGATATTCTGCAGCATGTCATGCATATTCATAAACACAGCCACTGCCGTAAAATTCATCAGGACCGAAAGCACCGCAGCCATCGAAGCCGCCGTACAGATCAGTGACTTCCGCTCGTTACTTTTCATCGCCTGCGTCATCCGCTCCTCTTCAAACGATTCTTCGAATGCATGCATATATGAAACAAGCTCTGCCGGATTCACCTGATCCAATTTTGACAAAATATGACTAAACAAGGCCGCAGCCCTGCTGCCGACCTCCATTTTCAGCCTCAGACACGCGTTCTCGTACTCTCCGTTCCGGTAATCTCTGACCATATCTTCATAAACATGTCTCAGCAGAAAACTGTTATCCTTCAGCTGCTCCAGCATATAGTCGGCTGAAACCGGCGCATCCTGTTTCATCACCGCAAGATTTTTCAAAAGGAGGCAGCTGCTGAAGATTTCCCGGTCACATGCCCTGCGAAGAAATTTCCTTCTGGTCAGAGCAATTATGCCTTGAAATCTATCTTTTGCCGTTTCCCGCCGCCGGGCCGCGATTTTTCTTCTTCTCAGTCTTTTTATCTTCACCCAGGGATGAAGACGAATATTCATTTTCACCATAATTTATTTCAAATCCAGTTTTTCACCGCTTAAGAACACTTGAAAACAGATTCCCGCAATGTACAGCATTACAGAAATCAGAATGCATTTCAGCCCCAAGGGTGTTCTGAACTGACTTCTTAAATAACTTTTCAGCGTCATATCGAAATACTTCAGTGCACAGAACACGGTCCACAAATACGTTCCCGGTACGGCCGCGATCAGCAGCAGTTTTGATTCATGATGCTCTCTTCGTGCCTGCTCGCACACTTTCCGGCTCCGCTCGAGCGACTCCGCCAGATCTTCCAGCGTATGCGTGATATTCATCCCCTGAACATGCGCAAAATAGACAGCCGACGCTAGTGCGCTGCCCCAGACTGTTCCAATGGCATATCTGAGCTTCTCTGTTTCCATCCGGCATTCCTTTTTTGTGCAGGCCTGATTCAGCCCTTTAGCAAGATCGTACAATACCGTGCGCAGATTCGGTGCGTCTTCCAGGGATTCTGCCGCCTCAAAAACCGCCTCCCGTATGTTTCCATCTCTGATCCTGTACTGGGCGAGTAATTCCTGCACCATCACAAGTCCCTCCTGAGACCGGACCCTCCTGCGAGATTCCAGTTTCATCCGCAGAATCAGATACGGCAGCGCCGCTGCGGATATCCCCGCAGCGAGTGCTGTTCTCCAGCCAGTCTCCCAGACCGCTGCAAAAAATACTCCGCATCCGAGAACGCCGGAGATTGCAAGAAACAGATCAGGAGATGGAAAGAAGCGCTGCATCTCTGTACTTTCTATCAGTCTGTACAGAGCTCCCTTCACGACTCCGTATTCTTCATGAATCTCCGCACTTTTCAGCATCTGGATATTTCTTCTTCTGTGCAGCTTCCGCATGATCCCGTGCAGACTGGTTTTCAGCAGTCCGCTCTGTGTCAGCAGAATACCTGATAGCAGCACCGCCTCAAGCAGGTGATCTACCCATTCCATGCACAGATATCCTCTCTGACACAGCTATGATTCCCAGCATCCCGCATATATGGACGTCCGATCATTTCCGGAAACGCGGGCGATCCGTTTCCCGGATTCCGGTTCCGATTTCCTGAGTAATAAGCGGGGAACAATACCCTTCCCTGCTCCATTGCACTGATTTCTTCAAGTTCCTTCAGCAAATGTCTCATTTCCTCTGCTCCTTTCGTCTGAGATTTCATTTTCTCCAGAATAGAAGGGCTGATTCTCGCCTTCCATCTCCAGTTCTGCTGACTGAAATCATACTCACATATTTTTACTGCGCTGACCTGATCCTTCTCCACATCGTAACTGAGCTCCACGATACCGGTTACAATTTTATGTGCCCGGTTTTCCGGATCCTGGCAGCACTCAAAAACATAATCAATATTCTGGTAAACCTGCGCAATCAGATCATCCAGATTCCCACCGAATTTTTCTCTGATTTTCGATGCAATTTTATACGCCGCACTTACTGCGTCATTATCATGAATGGTAGCTTTGCTTCTCCTGGTTCCCGTCGATAAAATATCCAGAAACATCCGATAAGCATACGCATCTCTCATCTCCTCCAGAAGGACATAATCATTGTCTCCTCTTAGAATGGATTTCATCATTGCAAGAAGTTCATCTCCCTCTGCAAGCAGCTGCATGAGCGGTGCTTCCGGCATTATTTCATGCCAAGGAGTTTCCGGATCCGACGCCACCGCCAGACCTTCCAGAAACGGATTCTCACATTTCTGCCAGATCTGGAGCAGCGTGGTTTTTCCTGACCGCACTTCCCCGGCAAACATGACATTAAAGCCCAGCTTCACCATACAGGCAAATAATTCCGGCGCTCCCGGAGGAATCGTCTTCAGCCGTACAAGATCCTGAAAATCCAGATTTTCCTTCATCAGATACTTTCTCATAACAATCACATCCTGCCCCGCTTTTGTCCGCTTCCCGGAATATATGGTCACACGGATTCCATTCCTTAGATAAACCTCATGAAATCCGTACTCCACACGCTCTTCCGGAGCCGCCATCAGGAGTGTCCTCTTCAGTTTCTCCCTCCGGTCATCCGGAATTCTCTGAGGCTGAAGCTCCGATTTTCCGTCAATCAGGCAGTACATCCTGGACCCGATTAACTTTGCCGATGAGGAGCTGCGGTACTTGGGAAGCATGTCATACGCCCATGGAGCAAGCCCCGACAGTCCGTACAGTTCGGCAAAAATTGCTTCGGTAAGATCACTGAACCAAGTGGGAAACGCGCATGCCGTCATCCTGTGCTCCATCAGAATTCCACGGATCTTTTCTTTGTAGAAACTGACCTCCTCTTCATATCCGATTATTGCCCTTGTCTCTTTTTCCAGCCGGAATCCACGCACTTCGTCATCCGCATGTTCCCACTCTGCATCAAGCTTACTCTTTACAAACTCCAGCACTCCCTGGAAAGCCTGATCCCGGTGAGATTCTTCCTGACTGCTGCTTCCGCTTCTGCTCAGGTACTCCGTAAGGTTAAACTTTTCTTCCATGATTTCTTTCCCTCTTCGTCCCGGATCTGCCGGACCAGACGACGCATTGCTCTGGAATACTTGGAGCAGCACATCAGCGTCTCTTTCTCAAGCTCCGCCTGCCATCCATACGATACATACGGGATGCGCACCGCCGCCTTCATTCCGGTCAGCGCCTCAATTTCACCGCAGGACAGAAGCGCAGCAGACAGCTGATATTTATTCAGAATAAGCTCTCCGCTTAACTGCAGCGGCTGAAGCACTTCCCTGACGGCGTATTGAAAGCGCCGCAGACATTTTTCCTGCTGTGTAACCACAAAATACCTCCGCCCGGCAGCTTTCGCCCCGGAAATGTACATTCCGTAATCGAACCGGCTTCCGCAGTCAATGACAATATAGCGGAAGCCTTCCGCACCCTGAAGCAGGGTCTGCATACAGGTTTCCGGATAATACGATGCGGACAGAACATCGCTTAAGGCAGGCAGAACACGGATATTCTTCTCCCTGACAAGACATGGATACAGTTCCGATGGCTGAAGACTCCCGCTCATCAGATTTGCCCGGATATCGTCCATCGATCTGTTTTCGCGGTTCAGAATATAGTCATCTCCATATTTCCCGGATGCCGAGACAAGCAGCACCTTTCCGGGCTCCTTCTCTGCCAGTACTTCAGCCGCAGACTGCGCAGCCATCGTGCATCCGGCCCCATCGTCACCGCCACAGAATGCAATGATTTCTCTCATTCACACCACCTCCTTCTTTGATCTGAAAAATTGCATAAAAAAAGAAGCTCTCGCTTCTACTCACTGCAGATTACCAGTCCGCTGTTTTCTGCCGCCTTTTTCTCAATGACAGCAGCATCCCGTTTTTCTATCACAGCCTGCAGACTGCGATCCTCTCCTGAATACCGTAACACCCTGGCACCAGCTATCTTTTGTCCGCCGGAAAGGATATGAATCCGGTCTCCAGCATGAAGATCATCCGGACAGGAGATCATCCATCGCTCGGGAATGCAGATCCTGTACCGTCCGGATCTGCCGCCGGTCAGAAGCTTCCGGCTGCAGAAATATTCCTTATACAGCGGAGATCCCTTATGGATAAACTGCGCGGCAGCCTTTCCCTGAATCCGCTTCCGATCGTCCGGCCTCAGCATGTCTTTCTGCAGACGGTCCGTCCGCACCACCTTCAGCATATCCGGAGTAATTGTGCTTCCCCGCTGAACACTGCCGCGCAGCACCAGGATATCATCGTAATAAAAATGTGCTCTTCCGAATTTTTCCCATGAAAAAAGCGCCAGCAGGCTGACGCAGATCATGGCAATTCCGAAGATGCGCTTTCCTCTTTCCAACGCATTCTCCTTTCCTCTGAATTCACTTTTCGACACTATCAATGTAACACATTATTCTTCCCCTGACAACCTTTATTTTCTATTTTTGTCAGATTTTTCCATTACATCTTGTGTATGCATTGCAATGACTGCGTTTTCACCGTCCGGCAAAAATATCCCTCCAGGAAGTCAGCCCAGCCTTTTTCCATGAGATAAGTAAAAAGAGAACGAACACACAGGATTTTTCCGTTCATCCACGTCTGTCCGCCCTCATTGTTACAGCCTGTTCTGTTATGTTTTACATCAATGAAAGGTTCTGAGCCACACCAAACAAAAACTTCTGCTTCCAGACTCTCCATACACGGTTTGGTACTTCCGTCGGATTCACCTGATAGATCACATTATCCAGAATATGGTCCTGATAGGCGGGCGGCACATCTTCCAGCGCCTTTCTGATTGCTTCAATCCTCGCCTCCAGCCGCACTTTTTCCATGACCGTCTTTTCCGTCGGATTGACCCTGCTGCAATCTCTTTTACTTCCGCCGGCCACACTCGTACTGTGAATGTTTCCAGACCGGATATCTTCATTGATTTCTTCGACACGCTCCTCCATCCGGTGCAGATCGCGCACCGCCCAGATGGACTGATAGTACACAGCATCAGGCATACAAATACTTTTGAAGCGAGTCTGCTGCCACTCTCTCATACGTTCCTCCCTGCTTAACGGGGAATTTCCCTGATATACAGAAATTATATCCCCGAATATAATAAAACTGGCGATCAGTCTGCGCGCACCGACTGACCGCTCTCGTCTATTCCTTTGTCCGCCGACGGGACAATTTCCATTATCCACAATTTTCAGAGCTCTTCAATGGCATAATGCCCAGTTTCCGGGATTTTGTATCGTAGGGCCGGGATTGTGAACGGGAATGCCCTGGACGTCCCCTTCCGTGGGTTCTCGCCCATGTCTTTGATATAGTAAAAGAGACAAGCATAAATGCTTGTCTCTTTCTGGCGGAGGACATGGGACTCGAACCCACGGGGCTGTTACACCTTACTCGCATTCCAAGCGAGCTCCTTAGCCACTCGGTCAATCCTCCAAATGTCTATGACTTTTTCATATTTTGTTATCGCTCCGTGCGACATGTATTAATTTAACACAGATGCCGCACGGATGCAAGTAATTTTTACAGATTCTTGAATGTTTTTTTTGAAAATGGCCTTTCTGCTATTTCCTGGAAGGTGCGAGGTACATGACTTCGACCTGTCCATTGGTCTGCATGAGCTGCTGGAAGAGCTGCATTTCCTGGGCTGTAGTACTGGTACCGGAGGCGGAGGAAGATGCTGCTGAGGATGCAGATGTGTCTGAAGACGAGGATGTTCCGCTGACTCCGGAGCTGCTGCTTCCGCTGAGCTTTGACTTCAGTCCCAGAAGATCCAAGAGGCTGAGGCTGCTGTCCTGTCCTTCCTGAATGTCCAGTACCGGAACCTGGCTGAGTCCTTTTTCTGAACTCGTCATCTGTGATTTTGCCTGGTCAAATGTGCCGATGTCGTCGATCAGGTCGAGCTTTTTCGACTGCGCTGCGGTGTAGACACGCCCGTCTGCAATCTTGCAGACTTTTTCTTTTGTCATGCCGCGGTTCTCAGCAACGATTCCGACAAAGCGGTCATAGGCATCGTCAATCAGGCCCTGGAGAATACGTTTCTGCTGGGCGGTCAGCTTCTGGGTGTAGCTGCCCATGGTCTTGTTCTTTCCGGCGTGAATGGTATTGGCCTTGATGCCGAGCTTCTTCATCAGCCCGGTCAGGTCATAGATGGTGCCGGAGGTTACGCCGATGGAACCTGCCCAGCCGTCGTGATTCATGATGATCCGGTCTGCCGCACAGGAGATGTAATAGCCGCCTGATGCGCCTTCTGACGCGATATAGGCGTAAACCGGACGTTTGGTCTCTTTTTCGTAATCTTTCAGCGCGGTGTACATCTCATCGGTGGCGTAGGAGCTTCCTCCCGGTGTGTCGACATACAGGAGAATACCGCGGTTGTTAGAATCGTTCTTCATTTCCTTAATGCGGGCCAGAAGCCAGGTCTGGTCGTAGGACGTTGTTACGGACTGGCTCTGGGCGATTTCTCCTTCGATGTGAAGTTCACCGATATACGGGCTGCTCTGTTTCAGCGTGTCGCTTCCGTATAGGGTGACCTGATTTTCTCCGGTCTGAACACCGTGCCCCAGGTCTCCGGTGAAGATCATAAACGCAAGAACAATCAGCGCGATGACCAGAATAACCGCCAGAACAATCCACTTTCTGTTTTTACGCTTCCGCTGCTTTTCCAGTTCGCTGGTGATATAGAGATTGACAAAATTATCCCGCAGGGAGGGATCCATCTGGCTGACGTATTCCGCGAAGTAATCCTGCGTCTCCTTCTCTATTTTTCCATTCTTTCCGATTTTCATGGATTAAATCCTTTCACTACTGATTTCCGTTCTGTCCGGCTTCCGTTCCGCTGCCGCCTTCAGCTTCCCCTGTGCTGCCGGAAGATGCCGTTCCTCCGGCTGAAGCTGCGGAATTTCCTATTGTTTCTCCTGCCGTTGAGGACGGACTTCCGTTTGAAGAATTTCCGGATGCCGTGCTGTTTCCGCTGCGGGAAGTTCCTGCATTACCAGAATTTCCGGAAGATGCAGCGGAAGAAGAATGATTACCGCCGTTATTGGATGCCTTTGCGTTCGATGAGGAACCTGAGGAACCGGATGTCGATCCTGTGCTGATGATGGACGCAAGCTTTTCTGCGATTTCCTTCACCGTGCTCGTCGGCGTGTAGTTTTTTTGGCCAAAAAGCTTCTTATGCAGTTCTATTACATTTTCTTCCAGATTATCCGGGAAAACGACTGCCTGCTGGTCGGCATATCCTTCCGTTACTTCGAACGGCCAGCCGACACTCTGCTTGATTTTCATCTTGGAGAGCTTCATGGCCAGGCTGAGCATATCCTCGTTGGACAGGCTCGTCTCACACTGCTTCAGGCAGACATCCATGATCTTGTTCAGTCTGGTAACGCTGGAACCCTTGACCTTCTGCATGACCTTTTCAACAACGACACGCATCCGGCTCGTTCTCTTGTAATCGTCGCCGACGCCCTTTCTGATGCGTCCGTAGGAAACGGCCTGGACACCTTCAAGCTTCTGTTTTCCAGGCTTGGTGACCAGCTTGTATTTCTTCTGGCCGATGTTATTTGCCGTCTGAATCGTATACTTGTTCAGCTGCTGGATCTCATAGGATTTAACATCAACGGTAATTCCGCCGACCTCGTCAACCAGGTTTGCAACCATTTTAAAGTTGAACAGGACATAGTTGGAAATGTCCAGATCCATCGACTCGTTCAGACTCTGCATGGTCTGCGCTGCCCCGCCGTTCTGGAAGGCGCTGTTGATCTTTCCGAAATTGCCGTCGTCATCCACCGGAAGATAGGTATCACGGTAAACGGACAGCAGACTGACCTCGTTGGTCTTGGTGTTCAGACTGATGATCATGATGCAGTCCGTGTTATTATCGGACAGGTTGCTCTTATTCATCTTTCTGGAGTCGACACCCAGAAGCGCAATATTTACATATCCTTTTACATCCACGCAGGAAAGCTCGCTTTTCTTTACGGTGGTATGCTTGACTTTATTCAGCTTGGAGTTGATGTAGTGACGCGCGGCAGCATATCCGCCTCCGGCAAGAAGCGCGATGACGATCAGCGTGATCAGAAGCCGCCTTGGCCATTTTTTCTTTGTCGGTTTCCCCGGCCCGCCTGTGCCTGCTGCAGCCTTCTTACTTCCTTCAGCAGCCGGCTTATGCGTTTTCTGCTCCGCGCCGCGGCTCTGTGCCTCTGCAGCGGTGCCTTTTTCTTCAGCCTTCTGGTATCCGCTGCTCTTTCTTTCCTGTTCGACTAAATCATTATATTTCTTACTGCGCATCAACATTTCTCCTACCGAATTTACGGTCATCCCGGGCCCATCCCGGGAGTTCTTCCTGCGTCTCAGAGATTTACAGCACAAAAAGCACCAATTGTTCCACTAAAAACGCTCGATCCCTCTCATGTGTAAACGATGTAGAATATGGTATGATAACAATATAAACATTATGTGCCATCTGGCATCTTCATTTGTGCTCAATAGGTGAGATAAACAACTCACATAAACCACATGGAGATATCTAGATTATAGCAAATTTTTTCGAACGGGAAAATATATTACACCCGAAACCCATGGAAAATACACATTACTCCTGTAAAATAGAAAATATGTGATAGGAGGAACGTATCATGACGAACGATAAAAAAGTCATTCTGGCGTCCGGTTCTCCGCGGCGCCTTGAAATTTTAAGAAGGCATAGCATCAACCCGGTAATTATGCCGGCTTCTGTTGATGAAACACTTCCAGAAGGGATCTCTATGGAAGATGCTGTGATGTTTCTTTCCTTTAAGAAAGCCCGCGCCGTTGAAGGGCAGCTGATGCTGACCATTCCGGACCTGAATCCGGAAGACCAGGACTCCAACGACCTGATCCTGGAAGAAGAGCAGGAAGATGAAGACAGCGATCCTCTGGATGAGGAACACACACCGGAATCCCGGGCACAGCTCCTTGCCGAGCAGGACGGCCCGCTTCTGATTCTGGCAGCAGACACCGTGGTTTATGATCCAGACCTGGGGATTCTCGGAAAACCACAGGACCACGATGACGCCTTCCGCATGCTGTCCAGCCTCCGCGGAAAGAAGCACCAGGTCGCAACCGGCTGTTCGCTGATTTTATGCGGCATGCCGGCAAGAAGAATTTTCTGCGAGGTTACCGATGTCTACTGTAAAAACTACACAGATGATGACATCGAATCCTATATCGCGACCGGCGAACCCTTCGACAAGGCCGGAGCATACGGCATCCAGGGTGCCTTCGGTCAGTACATCGACCATATTGAAGGTTCCTATGATAATGTCGTCGGCCTTCCTTACGAACGCCTTGCCGGAGAAAGCGAAATTCTCGATGCTTACTACCGCAGAGATGCCGGCCTGAACTAAAACCGGCACATTCTCAGGAAGCAGCATTCACCCTGTCAGGAATAAGGAGTTATCTATGAAACAACATTTGCAGAATGCAGAAAATAACCGTATTTCCTTGAAAATACTGATTCTGCTGATTGCTTTTTGTCTGACCGCCTCGATGATCCCCGTCTTCAGCGGGTCGTCCTCATCCTATGCGGCATCTAAGAAGACGACAAAAAAGACATCAACCTCCGCGTCCATCAAGAAGAAAACGGGCGATCTGAGCCGCATCAGCAGAAAACAGGCCCAGCCGCAGAAGGCCACCGCCTCCGCCGCACTGAAAGCCTATCGCTCTGCCACGCGCTCCTCTTCCAGGGGAAGCGTCCTGACCTCCAGCCAGTGGACAAAGGGCAGTTCAAAGGACTACTATTATCAACATCTGACGGCACGCCAGAAAAAACTGTACAACGCTATGCTGACGCTGGCCCAGGACCCGTACTCGGAAAACATCGTCGTTTACACTTCGACGAAAAACGCTTCCGATGACAATACCACAGGAACCGACTGGTTTCTCGCCTACCAGAGCCTGATTTACGACCACGCTGAACTTTTCTGGCTCTGGATGGACGGCGGCGACTCTGCCTTCGTATACGATCCGGTGCAGATCGGAAACAGCTATAAATGGGTCATGTGGATGGACCTTTCCGCCTCTGGACAAACTACAACGTCCAGGCAGGAAATGCCGCTCCGCCTGTTCAATTCGGAATCCGGTTACAAACAAGTCAAATCCGAATTTAACAGCGCCGTGAATAATTTCCTCAGCGACATTGACCGCAATCATTCCGATGCTGTCGTTGCCATGGAAATCCACGACAAACTCTGTAAACAGATTACCTACAACGACGCGGCAAACGCCTCCGACGCATTCTTCTACGATCCGTCGCACACGGCGTACGGAGCACTGGTCAACGGAAAAGCCGTCTGCGATGGCTACGCCCTTGCTTATTCGTATCTGCTGAAAAAGTGCGGAATCAGCTCCGCCGTTGCACTGGGATACGTCGGCAGCAATGCGCAGACCGGCGGACACGCCTGGAATCTGGTAAAACTTTCCGGTTCCTGGTATGAAGCAGATGCCACCTGGGATGATAATGACACGAACAACAGTTACGGTCACGATTTCCTGTTCATCACCACAAAGCAGATCAGCAGCCAGATGCCGGGAATCAAGGCCAATACGGTGCACCACCGCGACTCTGCCGAGCCTTATAAGAGTCTGAGCAGACTTCTTCCGACCGCGACAGCGACACACTTTAATCCGTCTTACATGTCAAAGTCTGGACAGACACTGAGCGACAACACCGATTCTGAAGGCAAGGCTGTCAGCCTCGGCGCTGTCTACAACAATAAAATCTATCCGTTTACCGCGGCACCTTCTGCATCAAACGGGAAATGGACACTCAAGATCGTGACTTCGAACCTGAAGTCCGACTCCAATGTCTATAAGGCGGAAGGCGTATCCGCATCGGATTCTTCCCTGCTCGCCGTTCCGACCTGGAGTTCCGCATCCCGGGCGCTGACCCTGAAGCTGAAAGACAGCAGTTCCTCGTCCGCTGCAGCTTCTGACACTGCCGGCAGCAACGCGGTCAAGGTAAAAGTCGAATATGACAACGGCGCAACGGGAACCATTACTGCCAATCTCACCGTCAAGGCCAATGTCCTGGCGGCGCAGAGAACCTACACCGGAAAGACACGCTCCGCATCGTTTGTCGTAACAACCCTGAACGGCGCAATCGTCCCGTCCTCCGCATACACCGCAGTCCTTTACAGCGGCGCAGTGGAACCGGGAATCTACGCCAATCTTGTTACCTTCAAGGACGGAACGCTCTACTCCGGAAACGGCACTAAGCTCGTCTGGATGACCGTAGTTCCACGCACCGCCAGCATTACCGGCGCATCCCAGTCCGGCAAAAAACTCACGGTCAAGTGGACAAGCGCCAATAATTCCGCCAGCGGATACCAGGTCGAAGTCTCCAGCAGCAAGTCCTTCTCCGCCTCTTCTACAAAAACCTATACCGTGAACGGCTCCTCGGCCAGCAAGCTGGTCAAAGCCCTCCGCAAATCCGGAAAATACAAGTACGTCCGCATCCGCGCCTATGCCAGCGGAAGCTGGCACGGCCTCTCGGCAAGCAGCGAGAGCATGAAGAAAGACGGCAGAGCAGCGACCCTGTATTCCAAGTGGTCAGCAGTCAAGAGCCTGACCACTTCCACATCAGGCAAAAAGGCCGCGTAACATTACAATTCCACATCACCGCCCTGTCTGGCCTCACGGATTGCCGACTCTACCATCTCTGCCGTTTTCCTGTGGCTGGATTTCAGCACATCGGTATAGACATCCGCTGTAACCCGGATACTCGTATGCCCCAGGTGCTCCGACACGATTTTCAGATCCACCCCCTGGTTCAGCAGCAGTGTCGCGTTCGTGTGCCTCAGACAGTGCGGCGTCATAAACGCAAATGGCGTGTTGTTCACTCGTTTTTTCATCGCGTGCCATACAGCAGAATCGCACAGATACTCCCCATGATTCCGTGTAAACACCAGATCCGGGTGCGCCAGCGGGTAATCACGCAGCTCCGCATCCCTCTGATCAATCAGATGCCGGGCCCACTGCACCTGAAGAAGCCGAATCACCTCATCCCCAATCGAAATTTTACGTATTGAACTCTTGCTCTTCGGCTCCCCGACTTCGATTCTGCCCTTGGCCGCATACAGCGCCCGGCTGATCATAATTTCCCCATCCGCGAAATCGATATCCTGCCACTCCAGCGCGCAGGCCTCCCCGACCCGCATCCCCGTCAGCAGCAGAAACGGCACCAGCACATCAATCATCTCATGCCGGGAGAACAATTCCAGAAACGCCGGAATCTCTTCCATCGTTAAATACCTTCTCCGCTCCTCCGGCAGCCCCTTCTTCGGCAAAATAACCAATGCGCAAGGGTTTGCCAGTAAATAGTGCATCCGCACCCCAAAGTTCATCACGCTGCACATCGCATGGAACGCGTTCCGCGCCACTGTCGGCCTGTCCTTATAGAACTTGCAGAAATACAGCGAAATCATCCGGTTGTCAATCTCCGACAGCTTCATCTTCCCAAACGCCGGAAGAACATGGTTATTCAAATTCACCTCATACACCCGCATCGTCGAACCTTTCAGCTCATACGGCGCATAGACCCGCATATACTCCTCATACAGATCCTCCATCGTCATCGAGTTCTGCCCCTGTGCGTCCCACCTGCGCCGCTCCCGCTTCAGCATGCGGCGGATGTTCTGCGCATTCCTGGCTTTCTCACTCTCCGCGCTTTTCCGACTGCGTCCTTTTCTCCCCGAGCTTCTGTTTTCCTGTGTACTCATGACGGCTCTCCTTTCTGTGCCAATCTACAGTTTATTCTTATTATTAAACAACAGATTGTCGGATATATCACGAGGGAGAGGGAGAAATGTTATGTATTGTCTGTCCGTGACATTCCCATCACTTTGCGGTACCCAAAATATGCGACCCATGATCGAGGGCGACTCCATCACCTGCCCGAATTACAGATACGCAGACTACACGGCTGCCGCCTGGGCATGAGTTACACGAATTCCGCAGTTTTCGGCTCCATCTTTGGAGCCTATGCCAGGATTCCAGACTGCTGAAGGCGAAAACTCACGCAAGAATCATTCTGGTCATAGCGAACGGCAGCACGCAGATGCAGATCGGAAAGCAGTTCATGCGGTATCTGGAGCCGACCGCTTAACAGCATCCACTGTTCAGCCTAAACCATCTCAGCGCCCCGGCAATTCTGCTGTCGAGGTGCCGTTTTTATGCTTTGATTATCATCCGTAATCCGCTCTCGCAAACAAATTGTCAGATAATGCAGCTCATCTGTACAGCGAGAATATACATTCACTTTCTGCAGAATATAATTTCCTTATTTCCTCCCCCTTTTTCGACAAAAATTCACTTGGCCAAGAAAGTACCGTTTTCTGTGAAGACCGTGTGACGTTTTCTGCAGTAAATCTCATTTTTATTTTATGGAGGTATAACATGACAAGAACGAAAAGCTCTAGAGCGCTTCTCAGTGTTGTACTTGCAGTACTGATGGTCGCAGCTTTCATGCCTGCACTGACGTATTCCTCCTTCGCTGCAACAGCAAAGAAGGCTACTAAGGTTACAAAGCTGAACCACACCGGTGCCAAAGTTTATGGTAAGGTTGGAAACAAGTACGTACTGAAGTACAAGCTGAGCCCGAGCAAGCTGACTTCCGCAGCAAAGAAGACAGTCTGGAAGTCCAGCGACAGCAGCATTGTTAAGGTTTATTCCACAAAGGGCAAGCACGCAGCTGTAAAGGTAAAGGGCGTAGGAACTGCTAAGATCACTGTTTACACAAAGGCAAACAAGAAGGCCAAGGCAGTTTGGTCCTTCAAGACCAAGAAGGTAGAAGCAGCAGCTCCGACCATCGACACAAGCAAGGTTCAGACAACCTATGGACTGTCTACACAGTACAACATGGTTGATAAGTCCATCACAACAGCTGACCTGCTGAAGAATGTCACAGCAAAGGACGCTTCCGGAAAGGATGTTACGGTATCCATCGCTTCCATCAAGGAAGTATCTTCCACAGGCGATTCCATCAATGCATACATCAATGCATACAATGACATTCCGCTGGTAAAGGTAAACAACCAGGCAAAGCACTTTGAGGTTACCTACACAGCAACAGACGCTAACGGAAAGACCGCTACAAAGACTGTTGTCGTAACTGTAAAGAACCTGGATCCAGAAGTAACCGCAAACAACTTCTCTGTTGCAATCGATGCAAATCACGCTCCACTGACAGAAGATGACCTGATCAATAAGGGAATCACAGCTGTTAATGATTATGAGTCCTTCCCGGCAGATACAAAAGCTGAGGCAAAGACTGCTGACGCTTTCCTGAAGGCAGCAAAGGGTAACACAATCGAGGTTGCAAAGATTACGGATGCATCCGGAAAGTCCCTGGAGACAACCGACAAGTCTGTAACACCGGCTAAGACAACAGCAGATCCAAGCCAGATCGTACTGAACAAGGCTGGTACATACAACATCACATACAAGGTAACAGATTACCTCGGCGCTTCTGTTGAGAAAACTGTTACCATGACTGTTGCAAACAACCAGGCACCGACCATTGCTACAACAGAAGCAACGGTTTACTCCAGCTCCGCTACTCCAGCAGCCGATGTACTTGATCAGATTACATACAACGATGCTGAGGATGGACAGAACGTAAAACTTTCCAAGGATGCTAAGTCTAATGTAGAAGTTACATTCATCGATGCAAACGGAATTGTTGTACAGCCTACAGACGCAAACTTCTACAAGAAGGTTGCAAAGGCTTATGTCATCAACGTTACAGATTCCAACGGTGCATATGCACAGACAAAGCTGATCGACATCAAGGTTGCAGACGGCCTTGTACTGACCGCAAAGGATCAGAGTGTTGATATCGACATCAAGGCACCTGCTACAACAACTATCGATCCGATGCAGTACATCACAGCTACGCTGAATGGTGCAGCATACACTCTGGACAACCCGGCTACAACAAAGGGTGGAAACACAACTGTTTACATTGACGGAAAAGAAGTCAAGAGCACAAATGATCTGATCGACGCTAAGAATGCTGGAAAATACACAGTTAAGTATGATGTAACAGCAAAAGTAGATGGAAAGACACTGACAGCAATAAAGACAATTACTGTTAAGGTAGTAGATAAGGCTGATAAGGATGCTGTTGATGCTGCTGTTGCTAAGATCAATGCCATCTCCACAGCAACATCGGGTGACTATGCTGCTACAGTAAACGCTGCAAAAGAAGCTTACAATAAGCTTACTGAGGTGCAGAAGAATGCTGTTCCGCAGAATACATACAAGATCCTGAAAGATGCGGAAGAGGAAGTAGAGAAATTAGAAACATTAGCAAAACCTGTAGAACAGTCAATTGATGCCATCGGAGAGAAAACAACAACGAAAGACTATGCTAGTGCTGTTGATGCTGCAAACAAGGCATATGATACTCTGAACGCTGATTCAAAGGCAATTGTAGACGCTGCAAAGACAAAAGTTCAGGGTAACGAGCTTACATACAAGGATGCTCTTGCAAAATATAATGAAACTCTGAAGAACACACAGGCTGCAGAAAAGACACTCAGTGTAGCTCTGAATGATTCCAAAGATGGAGCAACTGCAAAAATCGATACATCCAAAATCGGAAATGTAACTTATGATTGGCAGTTCCTGAATAAAGATAATAAGTGGGTTGATTTCGAAACTGGTAACGGATCAGCAGAACTTAGTAAGCAGGGCTACAAGGTAAGAGTCGCTGTATACGGCGCTGGAATTGCAGGAACACTGTATTCCAACACAATTGAGATCCCAGATAGTAAATAGTTAGGAATCGAGCATATAAGTGGGGACTTCGGTCCCCATTTTTTACTAATATAACTGACTGACTATTGTTACAAATACTAATTCTTATGCATAGTTTTGAGTATTTTTGAGTTGGTATAAAAACGCATCATGTAAATGAAAAGGAGGATTAGATGGCAATTACGATGAACAGTTTTCACAATAACATTGCTCTCCAACTTGAGGATTATGCTTGTAGGGAATTTGGAGATAGTGGAAGGCCATTAGGAAAATGGTATGATGCAGATAGTATCGAAAATGGAAACTTTGCAAAATGTATGATTACTCTGCTTGAAAGAAAGTATGGCAACGACTGTCCAAGTGAAGTTTCATATTTTATCAGAGAATGCAGACAATATATGGGGGCAAGAGCAGACCAGATCGGGTATGATACAGCAAAATCCCTGTTCGATGAATTTTGTTGCTTTTATGATGTAAGCGGCAAATAGCATGTGCCTGCCACTGTTGTCCAGAAGCTTGTAAAATGTTGTCAATAAGGTGTTACAATGATTTACAAGGTGGTGTGAAATGGACGTTTCCGAAAAACTGAGATTACAGCAGTGGGCATCCGACATGGCGGATTTTCAGAACAGCCGGCTTACCAGGAAACAATGGTGCGAGGTTCATGATATCAATATCAATACGTTCGGTTACCGCTGCACCCCTGTTCGGCACGCGGCGAAAGAATTCGAGCGGCAGAGGGAAGAACAGTCGAGATTCGTGATGATTCCGGCTCCTTCCAAACCAGCAGAAGTCAGTGTCCAGAAAGAACCGGAAGAAACCGCTTCCAAATCGGAATCCCGTATTTTCGTTTACTTCGATCAGGTAGCTCTCGAACTTCCTTATGATGCTCCGGAAACCCAGGTCCGGACAATTCTGGAGGTGCTTAGCCATGCTGAATGATCTAAAGACTGACGGGATGACCGTATATATCGCGTGCGGGTATACGGATCTGCGGTATGGCGTTGACAGTCTTGCCGGGATCATCCAGTCTGAAACCGAGATGAATCCGTTCACGGAAAATACGCTGTTTCTCTTCTGCGGAAGACGTTCGGACAGAATCAAGGGCCTGCTCTGGGAAGGAGACGGATTCCTTCTCCTGTACAAACGCTTGGAGGATGGAAAGTTCCGGTGGCCGCGGGACAGATCTGATGTCGAAAAGATGACCCCGCAGCAGTTCCGCTGGCTGATGGAGGGACTCTGCACAACCCAGAAGCAGACCGTTAAAAAGGTCCATCCCAAACGAATTGAATAAGATGAAATCATGCAAAAAAAGCCTTGAAAATATGCCTTTCAGGGCTTTTTTTGATTCTCCGGAACTGGTATAATTCAGGTATGAAAGAACTCACGAAAAAACAACTGAATAGCATGAGTTTATCCGAGAAAGAAGAACTGATTCTCAAGCTGTTAAGGGCGAATGACGATCAGCAGAAATTGATTGAAAAACAAAAAACGGAAATCGACAAACAAAAGACAGAAATGGAGCATATGTCCGATGTCGTCCGCAAGCTTCAGAACATGATTTTCGGAAGAAGCAGTGAAAAGGATATTCTGAAGGAAGCTGAGCAGTCAAAAGACCATCAGCTTCAGTTTGTGTTCAATGAGGCAGAAGGAACCATGGACATTGTAGATCCTTCAGAACTGGCAGAGAGTGATACCGAAGAAGAGGATCCGGAAGAAGGAAGTGTCCTCGTTCCAGCTCACAGGAGAAAAAGACCGAAAGGCAAACGGAAAGCAGATCTTTCCAAACTGCAGAAGGTTGTCAGGGAATATACCCTGTCAGAAGAGGAACTGGACGAATACTTCGGCGGAAAATATACAGAGCTGAACCCGGACAGACATTCCATTGTCGAATATGAGCCTGCCCATTTTGTTCATGTGGAACAGGTGGTACACGTATACCGTGGATCCGACGGCCGGATTATCCGTGCCGATCATCCGGAAACTCTGCTTAAAACCAGCATTGCAACACCGTCTCTTGCAGCTGGCATTATGAACGGAAAATATGTCAATCACCTTCCGCTTACACGGATGGAAACCATTTTCCGCAATGCCGGACTTCCACTGTCCCATCAGGATATGGCCAACTGGATGATGACGCTGACAGAGCGTTACATGATGCTCCTTTACGACAGACTGAAGGAAGAACTGCTGAGCCATCATGTCATCCATGCAGATGAGACGCCGGTGCTGGTTACCAAAGACGGACGAAAAGCCGGTACGGATAGCTACATGATCGTCTATCGCAGCAACGTGCATGAAGCACATCCCGTTGTAGAGTATGATTACCATAAAACAAGAAATGCAGACTATGTACATGAGTATGCAGGAAAATTCAAAGGCATTTTCGTCTGTGACGGAAATTCGATCTATGAGAGGTTCGCAAAGGATCATCCGGATGTAACGCTTGCTTCCTGCTGGGTGCACATGAGGCGCGGATTTGCGACCATCGTAAAGACGGCAAAGAAGAAGGAAAAGCAAACCAGGAAATACACGCTTGCCGCTTATGCCATAAAACAGATCGCCGTCATTTACCAGCTGGATAATGCTCTGTGGGATCTGGACCGTGAAGAACGACGAAAAGAACGTGATCTGACGGTGCGAAAACATGTAGAAGCCTTCTTCGACTGGTGCAGAGCAAAACTACCGGAAACAGCTCCGAAAAGTAAAATTGCGGAGTCTCTTTCGTATGCCCTGAAACGGGAAAGCACGCTGAAGACCTTCCTGGATGACCCGGATGTGCCGCTTGACAACAATCCTGCAGAGCGGGCAATCCGCCCATTCTGCACCGGCAGGAACAGCTGGCATATTATCGATACGATCCGGGGAGCTCAGAACAGCGCTGTGCTGTATAGCATTGCAGAAACCGCCAAGGCCAATAACCTGGTTCCGTATGAGTATTACAAATATGTTCTGGAACATATGCTTGAACATATGAATGATACGAATCTGGAGTTTGTGGAAGATCTGCTGCCGTGGAGCGAACGTGTTAAGGAGAACTGCTTAGTACCAGAAATACCGAAACCGGAAGAAATGAAAACAGAATAGCATACACCAAAAGCCATCGGAACGCCGGTGGCTTTTCAACTGTGTACACGTGCTATTTACCGCTTACCGCCTGTGGGAGTATTTGACTTTAGCAGTAATATGTGTTTGCTCCCTCCGGTCAGCAGCAGATCACCGGAAGGGAGCTGAAAATATGAATGGTGAAGAAAAGATCAGAAATCAAAAGCTGTGGTACGCAAGAATTGAGGAAATGCTATCCAGTGATATCTCGCAGAAGCAGTGGTGCCAGAATAACGGCATTAATATCAACTCGATGTACTACTGGCTCAGAAGCAAAGACCATGCAAAGATCAAGGCACTGAAATGGGATGCAGATGGATTCGTCCTCTACTACAAGCGTCGGGAGCGTGGTACCTTTCAGTGGCCGAAAAATTTTCGCAATGATGACACCGACCAGATTCCACGAAGCGATCTGAACCGGTTACTCAGCGGTCTGATCATGGAATCATACATCAAAAGGCGGCATTTCGTGACCGTGTAAACGGACAAAAATCTTTTTGTTGAAGCGTCTGTACATATTGAAATTCCAACGATTCGAACTTGCGTTCAGCGCCGAAAAATGGTATGAATATCCGGAAAAATTTCTGGAACGGTTCAGTGGATATCTGCAGACTGACGGGTATGCCGTCTATCAGAAACTGGCAAAGGATGATGCCCGAAAAGCGGGCACGATTACCCCTGTAGGATGCTGGGCACATCTGCAGAGGAAGTTTTGTGATGCCAAAAAGGCAGCAGGCAAAGAGGTGAAGACACCTACGATTGACGTTGCGCTGGCCTTTTTCAGGGAACTGAATCACATAGAGAAAGCATGTGCAGACATGTCCATCGAGGACAGAAAAGCCTACCGGAAAGAACATGCCGAGCCGATTCTGAATGACTTCTTCAGCTGGCTCCATGAAAAGAACGAAATCGTCGTCCACGATTCCCTGCTTGGCAAGGCCTTCACCTACGGCATCAATCAGGAATTTCCGCTTCGTAATTATCTTCTGGATGGAAGACTTGAAATGACAAACAATTTGAGCGAAAGGAGCATAAAAGGCTATGTCATCTGCCGGAAGAACTTCCTTTTCGCCAATACGGAGAACGGCGCGCAGTCCAGCGCCATCCTGTACAGCATCCTTGAAACAGCGAAAGCAAACCATCTCAACTGCTACGAATATCTGAAGTATGTACTGGAGACTTTGTCCCAGATCGATGCTCCGACGGAAGAAGATCTGGACAGACTGCTTCCCTGGTCGGATACACTTCCAGAAAAAGTGACTACAGCGTAAGCGTCAAAGCTAGTGCACCTACCATTCACTGTTACAGTTTGAGAAAATACTCCCATGAGGTGATCGATGATGACCGCCTGTGGGAGTATTTGACTTTAGCAGTAATATGTGTTTGCTCCCTCCGGCCAGCAGCAGATCACCGGAAGGGAGCTGAAAATATGAATGGTGAAGAAAGGATCAGAAATCAAAAACTGTGGTACGCAAGAATTGAGAAAATGCTATCCAGTGATATCTCGCAGAAGCAGTGGTGCCAGAATAACGGCATTAATATCAACTCGATGTACTACTGGCTCAGAAAATACAATAATGACAGGGCGATGAGAGATCAGCCCTTCTCCTGGCTGGAGCTGCCGCACGGGGTTCGCACAGAAATAGCGGATTACAGTGATCAGGAGATGTGCATCAAGTTGAAATGCCCTAAAGCAACAGTGATCATGCCATCGGATACTCCGCCGGCTGCTGCTGCTGCGCTTCTGAAGGTGGTGGCTGAACTATGAGTGAAATCATAACCGATGAAACAAAGGTCTTTCTTGCTTCACACCCTGTCGACATGAGGAAATCGATTAACGGACTTGCAGCCATCGTGGAAGGAAGCTTTGATCTTGATTTGTATGAGGACTGTCTGTTCGTGTTCTGCAGCAAAGACCATGCAAAGATCAAGGCACTGAAATGGGATGCAGACGGATTCGTCCTCTACTACAAGCGTCGGGAGCGTGGTACCTTTCAGTGGCCGAAAAATTTTCGCAATGATGACACCGACCAGATTCCACGAAGCGATCTGAACCGGTTACTCAGCGGTTTGATCATGGAATCATACATCAAAAGGCGGCATTTCGTGACCGTGTAAACGGACAAAAATCTTTTTGTTGAAGCGTCTGTACATATTGGAATTCCAACGATTCGAGCTTGCGTTCAGTACCGAAAAATGGTACAATATATACATGACTAAGGAAGAGAGAAAACGTAAAATCGAGAAGGCGCTGGACGTCGATTTCACGGGAATGACCCGGCAGGAAGTCGAAGAATATGCGCTCAAAGCAGCAGAACAGTCTGTGCTCAACGAAGCGGAGGCGGATCACTGGCGGGAGCTGTACCAGAGAGAAGTGAACCGCAAGTACGGCCGTTCCAGGGACACTGCCGACATCGATTATGCGCAGCTCTCTTTTTTTAATGAAGCCGAAGCAGAAGCAGATCCGGCCGTGCCGGAACCTACTGCCCAGGAGATCAAGGGAAAGCCGAAGAAATCCAGAAAGAAGAAAGGCCACCAGAAGAAGGCTCTGCCGGTTCATGTTACGGAATACAGGCTGTCCGGTGATGAGATGAACTGCCCGAACTGCGGCAGCGAGCTCCATGAGATGAAGAAAATCATCCATGAGGAGATCATTGTGGAGCCTGCCAGATTTCACATTGAGCGGACCGTTACACATGTGTATTCCTGTCGGAACTGCGATAATAGCGGACTGGGCGGAACAATCATCAATGCCCCGTCTCCAAAGTCTTTTATGCCGGGTTCAGCGCTCTCTGCATCTCTTGCAGCATGGATCATCTACCGAAAGTACGCAGAAGGAACACCTCTGTATCGTCAGTCTCAGTCTCTGGCAAGGTTCGGAATGGATATTTCCAGGCAGACTCTTTCCAACTGGGTGGTCAAATCTGCAGACCGATATGGCAGGCCGCTTTACGAGAGACTGAAGGAATATCTGATCAGAAACGATATTCTCCATGCCGATGAGACCACACTCCAGGTTGTCCGGGGACGGGGAAAGGATCAACAGACCAGTAAACCGGAGCACGGGTACATGTGGCTCTACCGGACCGGAAAGTACGCCAGAGAGCCGATCGTAATCTATGAATACTGTGCCGGCCGAAGGTATGAATATCCGGAAAAATTTCTGGAACGGTTCAGCGGATATCTGCAGACTGACGGATATGCCGTCTATCAGAAGCTGGCAAAGGATGATGCCCGAAAAGCGGGTACGATTACCCCTGTAGGGTGCTGGGCACATCTGCAGAGGAAGTTTTGTGATGCCAAAAAGGCAGCAGGCAAAGAGGTGAAGACACCTACGATTGACGTTGCGCTGGCCTTTTTCAGGGAACTGAATCACGTAGAGAAAGCATGTGCAGACATGTCCATCGAGGACAGAAAAGCCTACCGGAAAGAACATGCCGAGCCGATTCTGAATGACTTCTTCAGCTGGCTCCATGAAAAGAACGAAATCGTCGTCCACGATTCCCTGCTCGGCAAGGCCTTCACCTACGGCATCAATCAGGAATTCCCGCTTCGTAATTATCTTCTGGATGGAAGACTTGAAATGACAAACAATTTAAGCGAGAGAAGCATAAAAGGCTATGTCATCTGCCGGAAGAACTTCCTTTTCGCCAATACGGAGAACGGCGCGCAGTCCAGCGCCATCCTGTACAGCATCCTTGAAACAGCGAAAGCAAACCATCTCAACTGCTACGAATATCTGAAGTATGTACTGGAGACTTTGTCCCAGATCGATGCTCCGACGGAAGCAGATCTGGACAGACTGCTTCCCTGGTCGGACACACTTCCAGAAAAAGTGACTACAGCAGATACTGAAGCTGAGTAACAGCAAGACAGTGAAACAGCGGGAGGAACCCTAAAGTGTGGGTATCCTTCCGCTGTATTAGTTTCTCAGTAAATACTGCTGCAGTCAACGTGCATTAGCTTTGACGCTTACCGTGATGTACGGATTTTCTTTCTCTTTTTGCCATAAACTAAGGCCCTCCATGATTTTGATTGTATCATGAAAGGCCTCAGAAATGAACTTTTACAGAGATTGTTTCATACTCTCGAGAAATGGGCATCTGATAAGGTATGTCTGCAAACCACCATGCCAGAATACATTACTGAAATTTCAGAATACAACATCTAGCTAATCATGAGATCAGCTAGATGTATTACTGTCTTACGGTAATACAACAGATTTATAATTTAATTGTATTAGTATAATTTTTGCGGACTTGATTTATACGATATAGAAGAGTCTCCTCTGTGTAATGGTTGTTGATATTGGTATAAAAATCTGAACCTGTCCGTATCTCCACGTCAGTATTATTGTCGCTGCAGATTTCGATTTCACCAGGATGGAATATTTCACTGTGAATTTTTTCTAAGCCTTCGATATTTTTGATTATATTGCATTCCTTAAGATTTCCGTACTGAATTGCAGATTCAAAGAATAAATAAACAGCACTTGCATAATAGTTATATGTACTCAGAGCTATTTCATTACTATTTATTCCTTTTGCTTGGGCACATCGACAAAGGTCCTGCATAGCATGATTAGCACTTAACCGAAGACTTAGGTAGTGATAAAAATCTGAAAGCTTCTTGTCAACATTTTTTATACTTGGTTCCAAATGAGTATTCATAAATTTATTGATAATTATTTTCTCTTCATGGATTAGTTCTTGTCGGATATCCGTCAAATTGTCCTTATACATATTATCATTCATATAATTTTCCTCTCATACGAAAAGGCCAACCCTCGAAGAAGGCTGGCCTATAAGTTATATTAGCTAAATATCAATTAACCAATAACCTTAACACCACTCATGTTTACAGAATATGTAACCGGTGCAATGGAAGAAGTATCCTTAGCTGTGTCTCCAGCCTTGCAGAAATATACCGTAACATTGAAGTTAGGTGTTCCAGTAACCTCAACAACGCTACCATTTACATTTGCCGCAGAGTTGTCAGTAACAATCTTCGCAATCTCATAAGCTGCAGAAGGAGATGTAAATGTCAGAGTAGTCTTAGCATTGCTTGCTAATGTTCCAGTAAGAGTAACAGTTGTAGGTGTTGTAGAAGAAGCAAGTGTTACTGTAGCTGGGCTTGTTACTGTCGGTGCAATAGCTGTGAGCTGCTTCTTTGCAACTGTGAAGCTGTCTGTCTTAGCAGTTGTTCCTGCATAGTCGCCTGTACCTGTTACAACTGCATAGATTTTCTGTCCAACCAGAGACTGAGCCTTGCTGTCCTTATCTGTGTAAGTAGCAGGGATCTTCTGTGTTGTTGTTGCAGCTGTGATGTTTGCTTCGTCAGCCAGTGCGATATCATTACCATTGGCATCCTTGACACCATCGACGAACCACTGAATCTTGGCATTATTAACGAGTTCTGTAGGTACAGTAACCTTCAGTGTATCTCCAACCTGATTGTCTGAACGCGGTGTTGCTGTATCCTGACTTGCAGCTGCATCAGCGTTCCATGCTCTTGTGATTGTAGCAGTCTTAGTTCCCTTAGCATTAACTGTTACACGAGCCTTATATGCACTATTATCTGCAAATGTCCAAACACTTCCAGACTTTACAGAAATCTGTACTTCATATGTTCCTTCAACAGTCGGTGTGTAGGATGCAGAAGTAGCTCCGGAAATAGCAGAAACTGTTTCAGGTTTATCAGAAGCAGTCTTTACAGAATACCACTGATATGTTACATCGTCTGCTGCTGCAGCCGGCTTAACAGATGCTGTCAGAGCTGTTCCTGTCAGAACTGTCTTTCCTGTTACTGTTTTTGTGCCATCTTTAATAGCAACGCCGGAAATCTTGGAAACTACTGCTCCACCATTAACCTTGATAGTCTTGCCATCATACTGTGTTGCAGCTTTTACAGTAACATTTGCCTTCGGTGTAACGATGCAGTATACTGTGTAGCCTTTATCAGCAGATGTCAGTTTATATGTGCTGGATGTAGCTCCGGAAATTGCTGTATCAACAGTTGCATTGTTAACTGTTCCGGATCTGTACCACTGATAAGATGCTACAGAAGAATCCAGTGTGTTCGGTGTAGAAGCATCATCCTTAAGAACAACTGCTTCTGTCTCACCAACATTGTATGTTGTAGAGTCGTTATACGGCTTTGTCTTTGCTGTTGCGGCATCATCATTAACAGTCTTCATCTCTGCTGTTTTAAGAGTTACACCTGTAACCTTAGCAGTAGCAGTGGATGTTACATCATTCTTGCTTGTAGCCTTAACTGTGATGGCTTTGCCGATCTGATCTGTTGTAACTGTGAAATTAGCAGATGTAGCTCCCTCAATTGCCTTGTCGTCTGCATACCACTGGTATGTAACACCCTTAGCATCAGAAGGTTCAACCTTAGCCTGCAGCTCTGTTCCAATTGTCAGTTCCTTTGCAGGATCCTTAGCGTTCGGAGCAGAAACTGTAACACCTGTCAGTGTTGTCTTTGTCTCGGCCTTCTTAGTAACCTTGAATGTCCAGGTTGTCTTAGCCTTCTTGTTTGCCTTTGTGTAAACAGTTACCTTTGCTGTTCCTTCTGCCTTTGCCTTTACAGCTGCACGGTTGCTCTTTGTGGAATAAACCTTAACAATGCTGCTGTCGCTGGACTTCCAGACTGTCTTCTTTGCTGCGGAAGTCAGCTTGCTCGGGCTCAGCTTGTACTTCAGTACGTACTTGTTTCCAACCTTACCATAAACTTTGGCACCGGTGTGGGTCAGCTTTGTAACCTTAGTAGCCTTCTTTGCTGTTGCAGCGAAGGAGGAATACGTCAGTGCAGGCATGAAAGCTGCGACCATCAGTACTGCAAGTACAACACTGAGAAGCGCTCTAGAGCTTTTCGTTCTTGTCATGTTATACCTCCATAAAATAAAAATGAGAAATAGTATGGAGGTGGCAGGATGTGGAAATTGTGGTGAAAGGTTGTTTGGGTTTGCTGGGCTGAATACATGAATCCCAGGCTTGAGAATTGATTAAACAGTTAGGTGATTAATTAATTATCTGCTGTGGTCCTGATAAAGTAGAACAGGCTGCATTCAACTCATTATAAACACAGCCTAATACGAAAAACGGTCCTTCCTTCGGCCGTTGAATTATTCCTTAAAACAAAGACCTAAATTAGTATGACGTTCCAGAGAATGTAACTCCCTTTTGATATAGTCCCATGATGACTGGTACGTATAGGTTCGGCAAACCGAGAAATCCGATGCAGATATGAATTGAATAAATCCGCCGAGATCGTGACTATACTTTTTTGCGAATTGCATCGCGTGCTTCTCTTTCTCAACATCAGTACTATTTTGCAGATCATATAATACATGATCCAAGTTAGATGACATATAGTATGCGTGATATGGTATAGATTTCCATACCGTTGTCAGTGTAGAAAGTCGGTTCATGCATGCACTCTTCTTCAGATTTCGTAAGATGATGGACCCTCGGCTGCCAGTCACTATACTGTGTGGAGTGTACCAGGTATGATCTTGTTCTGGGTTCTCTTGTACATATTGATCCGGAATAAACGTACCGTCCATATCCAGAATATGTATGACTTCCTGGAAATCGTTCCGTCGAAGATATGCACTTGCTGCATACCCTTTTACGATATCACCGACTTTTGCTGTGATATTCTGTGGTGTCGTGTTTCGATCTGAAGTGATATCTCCGTGAGTAATCTGGATGAATACATTCTGTCGTTGAAACCATTGATCAAAAATTAAGCCCAATGCAGTCTCATCCGATTTTCCCTCGACGATAATAAACACAACTTTCTTTCTACTCAATTCCTTCACCTGCCTCTCGGAAAGCCATTGCGATTCTGGTGTTGCTGGTTGGGTTATATACATCCTCTCCATCTGTACCCAGTGCAATATCTCGGAAATAGCAGCTTCTGAGATTGTGGCTATTTTTGATGTTCACTGGCCGGATATAACGATGTTCCGGATTGACAGTCGTAAAAGCAATGTAACCACGGTCAATCGTTTCCAGAGGACGCAGATTATGAGAAGTAAAGATCAGCTGTCCTTTTCCGTATCCCGAGATGACGCGCAGAATCTCACCTAGAAGATACTCGAATATTCCGGAGTCGAGCTCATCAATGGCCACAGTAACCGATGCATCGTTAAACATGACGATCAACAACTGCAGAATGGATAAAATCTTCTTGATCCCTTCAGATTCGTAGCGGAGCGCAATCTTGTGATTCTCCTTAATGGAAACAAGCTCTATGCGTTCACCGATTCCACCGTCCGCTTGAGAAACCTTCTCCAACTCCCGGATGCCGATCGTAAGACCCGGAACGATCTGTTTCAGCACGACATTTACATTATCGATAACTTTTTTTGTTTCGCTGACAACGGTCTCAGGAACAACCTGTGTACTGTCCAGCGGCAAAACGATACTGCCAAGGGAAAGACGTCCGTTCTCCTCCCTGTATTTAAATGAAATTGGCATTCCCTTTAATGAGATCAAGCCGGATGAAAGGGTACTGACAATAAACAGACCAAAATTTCCGTACTCGACCAGTGCTTCCAGCAGCTGTACATGTCTTGAGTATTCTTCTTTTTGTTTTTCGGAAACACTTTTAGCATGATTGCGTATTTTGTTCAGCAGTTCTGCTGAAAACAGAAAAGAACGAGACGATTGCCGCGTTAGTTTCCGCGATATGGCGAGTTCTGCTGAAATCTCCGTACCGGTTCCTATGAGACACCGAAATTTATTTTTTGGTGTAAATACTGCAGTATCTTCTGTTGTATCCATTAATCTTTCCATCCGGTACTTTCGGCTGCCGCTTCTGAAAGAGTAGGACAACGTCTCTGCAGAGATCTGCGCATTGAATTCCTTAACCAGATCACTTTGAATCGTGTTCTGTCCTTGCGGGGCGATACCTTTTGTCAAAACCAGCGAGTAAACCGCTGTATAGTCACCGGATTTCGTGTTCACATCGAATGTATACGTCAGATCCGCGTGATCAGCGTCAACGTTAATGTATTCGGCAAAATCCAGTGGAAGTTGTTTCCCGGACAGCGCCAGCTTCAGCAATGTTACAGCATCAATTAAAGCCGTTTTCCCCGATCCGTTCTGTCCGTACAATCCGAGAACACTGGCATCATGCGGATGCCGCGGATTACAGAAATCCAGGTTCCCGTCAACTACATTTTTGAAATTCTGAATGTGAATCGCTGATAAGCGTACCGTTCCGTGTTCCATATGCTCTCCTGCCTTTCGTTATTGTCTTGAATATAGCATATACGATACACATTTGCAAATATAAACAAGCAATGTGAAATAAAAAATTTCGATTTTATATTTTAAGCCTATGTATCACTCCGACAGGATCGCCAAGCAGATAGAGTGGCTCTCTCTACCGGACGAGGCGGCTCCCAGACGGAGGAATAATCGGAGGTTCTGTAATAGTTAAAGCATTTGATTCCTTTCGATCAGAATGTATTTTATTTGTTTGATTTTCGATTAGAATATCGATCAGTTTATTATTCTATTTGAATCGATTCGATTTGAATAGTATACTATACGTAATACATGATCCGTCAAAGCGACTGATTTACGAGGAATAGATATGATCAGGGAAACAAGAAAGCTGGAATTCAAAAAAGACGTTACAAATACATTTCTGAAAACCGTCAGCGCGTTTTCTAATTATGACGGCGGCAGAATCCTGTTCGGAGTAGATGATAACGGCACTGTGACTGGACTTGCGGATCCCAGACAGTCCTGTCTGGACATTGAAAACAGGATAAATGACAGTATTACTCCTCAGCCCGAGTACACTTTGTCGATTAATGAAGAAGATCAGACCATTACACTCGAAGTGCGAAAAGGTACACATACGCCGTATCTGTATAAATCAAAAGCCTACAAACGCAGTGACTCGGCAACTGTCGAAGTGGACACGGTAGAATTAAAACGGCTGATCCTGCGTGGCGAACATCTCCGATTTGAGGAGCTGCCGGCCGACCAGCAGGATCTTCACTTCTCTGTGCTGGATCATATGCTGCAAGATGAAATCGGCGTTTCCGTCAGCGAGCCGGTTTTGAAGACGCTGAATCTGTACTCCGATGCTGCGGGCTACAATCATGCCGCAGAACTTCTTGCTGACGAAAATCACTTTCCGGGCATCGATGCCGCAAGATTCGGTGATTCCATCAGTATCATTCTGAAGCGTAAAAACGTGGAGAATCGATCGGTTCTGTTCGCTCTTCAGCAGGCGGTAAGCATATATCAGGATGCATATCAATATGAGAAAATCGACGGCATTTACCGCGAAAAAGTTGAACTGATTCCGGAAGACGCGTTCCGCGAGGTGATCGCCAACGCGCTGATGCACCGCACCTGGGATGTTCCGCAGCCAATCCGCATGTATTTCTTCCCGGATCGTGCAGAAATCGTTTCTCCAGGAGGCCTTCCGGAAGACATCACCGAAAAGCAGTATCTTGCCGGCCAGTATTCTTCCCTGCGTAATCCGATCCTGAGCAATGTGTTCTTCCGTCTGCATCTGGTGGAAATCCTGGGGATCGGCATCCCGCGCATCCGCGAAGCCTATGAGGGAAAGGCCGTCCAGCCGGAATTTACGATCAGCGGGCACGCCATCAAGGTTGTCCTTCCGGTGATCCGCGCTGCAGAACCTCTGTCCGCAGAAGAACAGGTACTGTATGATCATCTGCGCAGGAACGAGAGCGTGTCCATGACGCAGATTCTGGAGCGCACCTCACTCAGCCGGTATAAAGCTGGGAAACTTCTCCGTCAGTTAGAGGACAAAGGGTACATCCGCGTTCTGGGCGGCGGCAGAAGCACACGGTACAGCAAGGTGGAAATTCCGGATAAAGTATAATCTACTCAAAATGGATAAAATGACATAATGTGATCCCCAGAGATACAACTAATGCTTCACACTAAGATGCGTTTAAATGTGTAATAATGTTTTACATTTGTGCAAACAAGTGTATAATTATATATACAGAGGTGATGAATGATGTCAACCAAAACTGCTAATTTTAATATGCGTATGAATCCAACTCAGAAAAAAGAGCTTGAAGAATTGTTCTCCAGTTTGGGAATGACCTTGCCGGAAGCGGTGAATATATTTTTCAGCAAGGCTCTGATGGTTGGAGGGCTGCCGTTTGATGTCCGCCGTCCAAAGTATAACGAAGCAACAATCCAGGCCATGGAGGAAGCCCGTAAAATTGCTTCTGGCGAGATAGAGGCTAAATCATATCATTCTGCCGAGGAACTGTTTAAGGATTTAGATCAAGAAGAATGCTGACATTAAAAACGACTACCAAATTTAAGAAAGACTACAGACGTGCCAAAAAACGCGGCTTGAACATGAATCTTTTACAGAATGTTCTTGATCAGCTTATTGCCGGAATTCCATTGGATCCAAAATATCGGGATCACCAATTATCCGGCAATTATTCTGATTTCAGAGAATGTCATATTCAGCCAGACTGGTTATTGATTTACAAGATAAACGAAAAAGAACTTATTTTGACCGCTTCACGAACAGGAAAACACAGCGATGTGTTTAACGAATAGCATATTAAGGGTCCGGACTGCCTGTGAACGTCGTCCGGACCTTTGATTAATCTCCTGCTTTTATAACTATTTCACATAATACTGCTGCCCCCGGGCTTTCGGTGTTTCGGGATCCGTTATCACAACTACGCCTTCCTGAATCAATGGCGTGACATAGCGGCGCATCGCGTACGCCTGCGATTTGAGCCCTAGGAATTTTGTAATTTCCCGGCGGGTTCGCGGTATCCGCAGAAATTCCAGGAGATCCTCTTGCTCCTGCACATTCGTATTTCCATAGTGTTCGGATTCGCTCTTTGCCTTGTAGAACGCAGTGACAAACGTTCCGCGCCGGTCCTAAAATACGGGTTCCGGCATACCGTAAGCAGCCAGGGCTTTTCGCATTGCAGGGATTCCGGAATACCGGTTTTCCGTCAGTTCCAGTATTTCCGCCGCCGATACCAGCACTGCGTTTCTGGTGTCCGGCTGAATTTTGCCGAGCTGGTCCACGCTGATCCGGCCGAACAATCCTCCGGGACTGCAGAACTCCAGCCGGTCTCTGTACATGATGATCTGCACTGGTTTATTCTCTGTCAGCACGCTGTAATCCCGATGCAGCAGCGCGTTCAGAATCGCCTCGCGCACAGCCCTCAGCGGGTATTCCGTCCTGTCCTCACGCTCGCCAGTGTTCTCGTTAATGACCGTGGATTTTCGCATATTTCTCCGTATAAACGCCATGGATTCCTCGATCATGTACTGCAGATTTCCTTCAATACGTACGTTGTCGACAAAACGTTCATCCTGCATCACGACATCATCAAGGGAATTCCCGTCGACGACGATCCCGGTCACACAAAGCTGTGGAAAACAACTCTGGGGATAGCGGGAAAACAGCAGAAGCGCGCTGAGTGTCGGCTTCCCGTCCCGGACCATGTTCATATTTAAATTGAATTAAGTTGAATTTCAAGGTCGTATAAGTGAAATCCGCTGCATAAAGTTAAATTATAACTAAAATAAGTTAAATATATTGCGCATTTAGTGAAATATACAGGTTAAAGTGAAATGCGATTTCACTTAATGATCTTACATGAATCCGCACACCAAATTCTGAACTATGAACATAGCAAAAGCGGGGCCATTGCCCCAAGTCAGTTTCCCTAACTTAGTGCAACAGCCCCTTTTAAGTTGATTATGTACGTTCCGGCTTCCTGTAATATATAATTCGCTTTTACGCCATTTTTAACCTAGTGCAGCGTCTCTTCCTGTGCAGATACCTCTGGGGTGTCTGTATGTGCAGGTTCAGCCTCCTGGTTTGCTGTATCCGTTTTTGTCTCTTCTGACGGCTGATTTTGAGCCGTGTTTTTGTTCTCGTCCGGATTCTTCTTCACGTCTGATTTCGACGGTTCATGTCCCGGCTTATAGAAAACATACGTCTGGCCGTTATCGCCGTACGTGTCTGAAGTGCTCTGCAGTGTAAGCGCGTCATCGGTATCGTAAACGATCCGGAATGCAGCGTTCCCAAGGCATCCCCGGTTAAGCCGGTTGCTTTTCAGCGCTTTAACCGTAATACTGTCACCGTCAACGATATAATAACACTCAAAATCGGAACCGGTGGCTGTATTATGATACCAGCCGTGAACCTTGTTTCCGAAAGAATAGGAAGAGAAGGCTCCGCTGCCGTGGATTTCCAGGTTGAGCGTACCACTGTTCGTCATTCCCGTGAAGGGATAGAGCGGATTGCTGCTGTCGACCGGCATGCCGGTATTCTCTTGCCCGTCCCCGTTTTGTCCGCTGGAAAAGGTATATGTCTTACCCTCATCTCCGTAAATGTTGTTCATGCTCTTCAGGGTGATGCCGTCTCCGGTTTTCCCCACGATCTTGAACTGCGCGTTTCCGAGGTAGTTCTTCTCGTAATTCGGGTTGTCGATATGTTCAGTTTCGATCTTGTCTCCGAAGACATTGAAGCGGCATTCATAATCTGTTCCGGTCGAGGAGTTGTGATACCAGCCGTGAATAGAGTTTCCGTACGACATGTACGCAAACTGGCCGGATCCGTGAATCTCAAGACTGACGTCGCCACCGTTGTCATCATCCGCTCTGCCGCTGAAGGAAACCAAAGGATTGTCTGCATTTACCGGATCGCCGTAATTTCCGTAACTGCAGAATGTGTATTCTGTGCCCTTGTCACCGTACACGTCGCTGGTGCTTCTCAGTTTCAGGAATCCCTCGCCATAGTCCAGAATGACAAAGGATGCCTCGCCAAGGTAGTTTTTCTCATAATTTCGATTGGAAATATGGACAGCGCGTATCGTATTGCCCTTTCGGTTGAAACGGCATTCATAATCTGTATGGGTTCTGCTGTTCCGGTACCATCCGTGAATGGAATTTCCGGAAGAAAGGGAGGCAAACTGACCACTTCCATGAATTTCTAAAGTAATATTTCCAGAAGAAACAGAGCCCTGAAACTGGCGCATCGGATTGGTCGGATCTACCGCTTTAGAAGCGTCGAACTGCTCCGTGTCTGCGTCAAACGGAAGCGTATACGTCACGCCGTTATCCCCATAAGTGTCATCAGTGCTTTTGATTGTCATGCTGGAATCGTTCACTGAGACAATATCAAACGCTGCTTCGCCTTTGTAGTTCTTCTCAAAGTTTTTATTCTCGATGCGGCTGGTTCTGATCTTTCCGCCGGAGACCAGGAAGTAGCATTCAAAATCCGTTCCTGACGCGGAATTATGGTACCAGCCATGAACTTTCGCAGAGGTTGACAGACTGGAGTACTGTCCGCAGCCATGGATTTCCAGAGACAGAGAACCGTCATTCACCATTCCCTGATAATTCCGGAGAGGATTATCATTCGGAAGCGGAGAATCCTGCTTCCCGGAATTTTCATCAGCTCCGGAGTACACGGACCCTGCGTGCAGGATGTTATCGGTATCATCAACATTCAAATCAACGTCACTGTTCGTATTATTCATCACCGAAGAGACAGCGCCGCTGCCCAGCAGGGTGACATCTGTTTTTTCCGCGCCTCTTCTGAGCTGTACGTTGGTGCGTTTCCCAGAAGTATGGATATCGGCTCCGGTGCAGCTCAGAATGCGAACTGAATTTCCGCTGATCGCTACTGATTTAATATGTGCTCCTCGACGCAGAATCATACCCGTGTTTCCTGCTGGAACACGGATCGATGGAGCTGTTCCGCTGACATCCACGCTTCTGGCATTGCTTACGGTCATTTTTCCGGTTCTTCCCTGAACCTTCAGTTGAAGATTCTTTGCGTTCACCTGAACTGAGGCGCTGCTTCTGGCAGATTTAGGAATGCTCAGGGAGCGGCTTCCCTTGCTTATCTTAATTGTCTTCACACGCTTGGATTTCAGCGCGCGGTTCAGCTGTGTCTGTGTCCGCACAGAGACGGATTTAGAAGTTCCTGCATAAACAGGATTACTGACTGCCTGCGCTATAGTGCAGGGAACCATCGCCAGTGTCACTGCTGCAGCAAGACCTATCAGACCACCTTGAAAAACTCTCTTTTTCATCATTTACTCCTAAAATGGTACTCCGCGTCATAATTTGCCGTATTATGGCGCACATCGCAATTCATTAACACCTACAGTATATTCCGGCAGAAGTAGTGATACAAGTGCGACTTATAAATTAATTTCTGCTCTTGATTGACTAAGCCGTGTTGCTGAAAATCCTCCCTGATCGATTGCATCAGGAAGGATTTTCTGACGGACCGCCGCTGCAGACGGTCTCTTCACCTTTCAGTTATTTCACTTTAATCTTTTTAGCCTTTGAGTATTGCCCATAGTACGTATGACCATTTACGCGAACGTATGCGCGGATCCGGAATGTATAGGTTTTCCGGTTCATTCTCAGGCTTGTCCACGACAGCTTTTTAGCGTTCAGAATCTTGATTCTCTGATACTTGCCGTGCGTGCCCTTGCGGTAGATCCTGTACCCGTCCGCACCGGAAGCGGATGTCCATTTCAGGTATACTTTTCCTTTCTTGGTTTTTATCTTTGTGATCTTCACCGCACGGAGATCCGATGCGCAAGGAACAGAAGACATCGCGTAAGATCCGTTATTAACGGTAATTTGAATTCTGCCGTCCTTCACGGGATACGGGGATTGATCCAATGCCGTGAGCTTTCCGTTTTTACCGATCCGGTAAACATACACATCGGACTTCTCCGGGAACTGCTTTGGATTTACCGTGATCGCAACGCTTTTCTTTTCCGGCGTTCCGGCGATCTGGATCTGCTGAATCTGTGCCCCTTTCCGATACTGGTTCTGCACAGAAGTTTTTGTTTTCACCGCTTTCACTTCTGCTCCGGCGCTTTGTTGCTTCTGCTTCAGTCCTGCAACTGCGGCTTTCAGAGCATCTTCCGCACTGCTTAATTCTTCCTTGGACGGATTGTCTTTCTGCAAAATCTTATCCGCAGCAGAGATCGCGTCCTTCAGAGCCTGAACAGAATCGTCCGTATAGCCGGAGATATCTATAGATCTGGCACTTGTGAGTTCAGAAGAAAGTGTTTTCTGCAGCTCCGCCGTATCACCGGCACCTCCGCCTGATGCACCGCCTCCGCCGGAACCCGCAGAATAATTCCGGTCTCCGATCCGGATCGTTCCCGGGAAGGAGATCTTTCCTGCTTTCAGCGCCTCTTTCCAGGAATTGGTATCTGGCAGACTCAGGATAGACGATGATCCGCAGCTGTAAAATACATTGTCGCCGAAGGTCATGGCATCGGCATTCTTGCAGGTAACCTGAATGCCGTCGCTGAAGGCGAAGGCCATTTTTCCGACTGATTTCACGTTTTCAGGGATCGTTACGGACTTCAGGTTTTCCTTATCCATCAGCGCGTAGTTTCCGATTTCTGTCAGGCTGTCCGGAAGATGGACTTCCTTCAGTGCCGCTTTAGCGTTTTTCAGGCTTTCCACCGCAGAATCCGGAGCATTATAGATAAAGAACTGTCCGAGGTTGGTGACCCCGTTACCGACGTTAGCCTTTACAATTTCGTTCCGGTGTTCCTGCCATGGAACCAGAATTGGCTGTTTCCAGTCTTCCATCTTACCGGAAGGATTGCTGATCAGCGGGTTCAGGCCGACATTCAGCACCTTGTTTCCTTCCTGGTAGGCGAAGATCAGATTCTGACCCTTAGTCGAGGAATCTGCTCCGCAGAATCCGAAATCAACTGTTCCTGCGTCCGAATCGGATGACGATACATATTTCCCGTTTTCAAACTTATACTGGGTGCCGGCAATGTCCAGAGTTCTGGTGATTCCCAGGCCATGTTCATCGAACAGATACAACTGGCTTCCGATCTTTTCGACGCCTGTCTGGTATTTTCCGTCGATGAAATACATATTCTTTCCGCTCTCTTTATCTTTCAGCCATCCGGTATATCCGGTTTTTCCGATTTCAGTTACAGGATATGCGCGGTGACACCTTGAGCAGATCGCTTTGCCATTGCTGTACAGTGAGTAGGTATGTCCGTCTTTTATGCAGCTGCTTTCCTTGGTGAAGGTATCATACACCTTGTCTCCATCATATGTCGTGACCTTCATCTGATCATTATCTGCTGAAACGCTCAGGTAGATACCGTGGTCAAAATTCAGATCGGCCTTGGCAAAGTGGAAGTCCGGATTGTTGCTTACAGCGTAGGACTTTTCACCGGTCGATGCGCAGATGTAGTACACTGTGCCCTTGCCGGAATAGGCTTCTCCCTGATTCAGTTTCTCTTCCTGTACGGACTCCGGTTCCTCCCGGTTGTAAAGAGGGTAGGTTCTCGCGTAGCTGTGATCGTGTCCGGCAAAGACAAAGTCGATCCCGGCCTTGTCACATGCAGGCGGAATAATCTTGTTGATGATCTCGTTTCCACCTGAGGTATTGGTATAGTACGCAGGCTGATGCATTGCCAGAATCTTCCACTGTGCGCTGCTTGCCGAAGCATCCTTTACCAGCCAGTCCGCTGCCTCCTGCATTTTATCTGCGTCTGAGGAAAAGGCAATCGTCGCGACGTATACGTTTCCATAGGTCACAGAGTAGTAATCCCTGTTCTTGGTGTTAAAGATTGTATTCACATGGGATGCCTGCGGATCTCCGTCTTCCTCGTGGTTTCCCGTTACATGCAGGGTATCCGTTCCGTTCAGCTGATCGAACGGGGTCAGAATATTATCCCAGTAGGAATATATTGAAGGACCGTCAACAAAATCCCCGAGCTGGATACCGAAGTCGTATCCGGTGCTGACCTTTCCAAGAATCTTGTTTAGATTCTCCATATCATTTCCGGAAGTCTGCGTATCGCCGATGACAAAGAACCTGGTTGTCTCCTTGCCGTCTTCCTGCGCGGTGCTTTTTGTCGTAAAGGTTCCCGCATCGGACCAAATGGATCCGTCTCCTACACGGTAAACATATTTGGTACCCGGCTTCAGTCCGCTGAGCATCACCGAGTTGGAATAATTGGCATTGCCGCTGACCAGATAGGAGAGCAATGTGCATTTTCCTTCTTTGGACTGGAATGCTTTTTCTCCGTCCTTCGTATACTCCGATTCCGGCGCATACTGCACTACTGCATTCTTTTTCGCCTTTGACGGATTGGACATCCAGACCAGATTCTTCATCGTTTCCGGATCGTCACAGACGCCGGCCTCAATATGATACGGTTTTCCGTCCTCGGAGCCTGTCGCGGATACACACTTGGATGTTTCCGAGAAGGACATGCCGTCATCACCGGAAGCGTAGATGGTGAATTCCTTTCCGGCACTGCTGAGTGCAGAAGTTGTAAGTGTGCCGTCTGCGCCGGTTTTTCCAAGGTTTATGTCGCCGCTGCTGCTGTACTGCATCACCGAAACTCCTTCTGCAGGCTTTCCGGAGGCGTCTTTTACCGTGATCACAGCAGGCTGTCCGTCCATGACGGTTCCCGTATCAATCGTATACGCGGCCCTGATCGGCAGAGACTCTGTTCCTGTTCCGAACGTATTCAGCACATCCTCTGAAGCAGTTGTTCTGCTTTCTGTTTTTCCGCTGCTGACCGAATAGGTCAGGTATGCCGGACTGCTCTGCTTCTGCGGCACATCTACCGTGATTTCCGCGATTGCATCAGACGCGCTGTCCGGCAGTGAATCCGGAGCATTCGCGGTAAGTTTCAATGTTCCGCTGCTTTGATCGTATTCTTTTGTTCCGGAGAATCCATTTTTAAACTCCACATTGGAAACCGTGCAGTTAGTTCCCAGGTTCAGGTCCATAGACATGGATTTCAGATTCTTCAGTTCACCGGAGGTGACATTCAGTTTTACTGATCTGCCGAGGACCGCGTGATCCTGTTCCGGCTTTACCGCTACAGAGGTCAGACCGGCATTATCGCCTTTAACCGTGAACTGCTTCGTGATCTTTGACTCATTTCCGTTCTTGTCCCGCACACGCATGGTAATGGAATGCACTCCGTTCGGAAGTTTGATTCCGTTTACAAACAGCTCCCCATCATTCTGCAAGAACTTGGTATTCTGACGGTCGGTTACATCGGTTCCGTCGATGTATACTTTTGCCCAGTCTATACCAGACGTATGGCTGTTTTTTACATCCGAGAACGTGGATCCGAAATACACCGTATTGCTGTCCACTGTGACATTATTATTCTTCAGCAGTGATTTTCTGCCTGATAGCTGCTCACCGACAGACATGGTCGCAATCTGCGGATTATCCGTGTCTTCCGGGTTGTTTCCGTAGACAAATTGTAAATTGTCAAAATACAGACTGCCTTTGGAATGCCCGATGTATTTTGCTTCAGAGACATTTCCGGAAGAATCTTTGGTGCAGTTCCACACACCGTTGCGGTTCGGATCCTGCGGGGAACCGTTGGTATCCATCACACGAAGGAATTCACCTTCCGGAATGGTAATCGGTCCCGGAATCGGGTTGCCGTTGCTGTCCTTCAGCGAGCAGGTGAGATACTTCCATCCGACCCAGTTGATTCCACCCTTAGTCCCGTCTTTGGCATTTTTCGTTTCGTCTGTAAAGTTCAGATTCTGACGGATTCCGTTTCCATCGACACACTGCAGGCGGAGCCACAGGTTCGGCGTACCCTCTGGAGCATATACCCAGACGCCGACGGAAGTCGGACTTCCCGTAACTTCAACGGAATGTTTCAGACCGATGCAGGCTCCTTCTGTACCGTTGATATTGGTGAAGTCATAATTTAGTTTCAGAGCTTTCTGCCCAAAACGGACTTCTCCGTGATCCACATCCACCTGCTGCGCGGATGCGATTCCGCCGCGGCTGACATCGCCACTCATATAATGAATGACAATTAGATCACTTTTACTTCCGGCATTGGTTTCTTCTGCATAGTACGGAGCCGTGGACGTATGATGGGTGTATGGGATGTTTTCATAACTCAATCCGTCACTGTCGCCGCCGTCCAGAATGATCTGCGGCGCGGTCCCGATCCCTACGGTAATATCCGCGGAAACCGAAGTGTCCCATTTGGATACAGCCGTAATTTTGGATTTGACCGAGAGATTTCCTTTCTCATTGTTCTTTGCTGCGGTAAAGGTGTTTCCTGAAATGGATCCGACTGATGAATCCTCAATTTTCCAGTCCAGATCGCCGTCCTTGATGTTCAGGAGACGGCCGTTTGCATAGACACGCAGATTCAGATCACTCTTTTCTCCATAGTCCAGATTCAGGGAATCGTTTACAAACTTAATCTTATCCGGAGCGGAAATGATAATCTTTCCGGTGCCCAGCACGTTTCCGTTGTACTTCAGTTCTACATTAACCGTGTGGCGCTCCGGGTTCTTTCCGTTATCCGTATAGACGCCTGTAGCGCTGTCGATGCTGCCACAGTCTTTACTGTCCTCCGCCAAAGACCATTCCGCGCCGGATGGAATATCGGTTTTATCTCCGGAGGTGCTGACGCCCGAAGCCTGGAAGTTTACTTTGGATCCCGGCGTATAGTATTCATTCTTCGGGGTAATGGACGCGTGATCAAAGGTTGAGGAAACCGAACCGTTGTCCACCAGAAGCAGCGCGGATCCAATGACTCGCTCGGTTCCATCGCTTGGCGTATTTGCGATCGACAGACTGCTGCTTCCTTCCCGGCGTGTCGCCAGCGTTGCCGATCCGCCGCCGTCCAGAAGCAGGGCATTGACACATCCAATGGACTTCAGATAGTTTCCGAGCTGAAGCGCAGTCACTCCGACCGATTTTTCAATTCTTCCGTCCATTTCGACGATGACCACGCTGCCGTCCGCTTTGATGCCGATAGAATTACGCGGAATCACATCCATCGGTACATCGGTGCATACGCTGCCGTCCTTCACCAGGTAACATGGTCCGCTTACGCCTTCCTCCACATCATCTGTCGGAACTGAGGCGTCACGGATAACTTTGGATCCGTCTTTCAGAACCGCAAAATACGGTTCCGTGCTGCCAGCGTTCAGGTTTTTATTTCCCTCCATGATGATGGAGCCAAGAGGCTGCGAGGTGGACATGTTAAAGTAGTCCGCATTGGTAGCTGCAAGAACTCTCTGCGAAGTGGCTTTTTCATAATCTGCTGCCTGGTCCGTGGTCGTCATAAACTTCCAGTCGGAAGAGGACCACTTTGCAGCTTTTGCCTTTCTTGTTTCTGCCGTGCTTCCTTCCGTATAGTAGCCCCCACAGCTTGCCTTGAAACTCGTATTGCTGCCTGGATCTACGGTCAGTACATGAGAAACTACGCTCTCATCCGAAGAATTTTTCAGATTCACCGTAGTTTCCTTTACTCCCTTAACAATCGGGTAATCCGTTTCATCAAGCGTTTTCAGCACATTCACATCCTGTGCATTGGAAGACGCCGAATCATCGGCAAACCCGAAGAACGGAATCATCGTGACCGTCATGACCACAGCCAGGATGATTACGGATAATCGTTTCATCTTAATCCTCTCATTTCATTGCATACGTAAAAAAGGCAAAACCTCCGAAGAGATTTTGCCTTAAGCAAGTTAATTCGAAAGTCGAATAAATTGTGTGTACTGTTGTCAGGTGAGATTAACCTTCAGCACTTTCTGGATTAGTCCAACCAAAGGTAACATTATTAGATGTTGAATCTACAGTCACACTACCAGATGCTGTTTTGCTTTCTGCAGATGCAATGTAGTTGCCTACACCCTTGACAATTACACGAGCTTTAACTGTGTAGTCAGCCTTCAGCTGATTGACGATTCCGCTTCCGAGTTCTACTGTAGCTACACCATTGTTATCAACACTTGTGACATCAATGTTTGTGCTGCTTACATAGTTATCCTGAGCATCATAAATGTCAACCTTGACTGTTGCTGTGTATGCTGTTCCGAGAACTGCATCGGAAGGTTTAGCCAGAGTTACTGTCAGAGTCTTATCACTACCGGCTACTTTAGGAGAAACTGTTAATGCAGCCTTAGCAGTCAGAGTATTTGTCTTTACTGTTGTTCCGCCGCTGCTAACCTCAGCATAGAAGGTATCTCCTGCTGCTGTATCCGCTGGTACAGTGTATGTGCTAGTTTTAGCATCCTTAATTTCAACACCGTTCTTATACCATTTATACTGAACACCAGTAGTGATTGTTCCGCCCATCTTCTGAGCTTCTGCTGTCAGGGTTTCACCTGCATAAGTGAACTGGCTTTCCTCAGCATCTGTGAGCAGATTCTTAGTGTCGGCTAACTTAAGTGTGGCAGCGCCTACTACATCTCCGCCAACATTGACTGTATTGGAAGCCTGTACGGAAGTTCCACTATATGTCTTTTCTGTGGATGCAACGCTGACCTTTACAGTATAAGCACCCTTATCTTTTGCTGTGTAGGTTGCGGATGTTGCTCCATCCAGTTTTACACCGTCCTTATACCACTGATAAGTTACGGTAGCATCTGCCGGTGTTACTTCAGCTGTCAGAGTTGCACCTGCTGTAGCATTCTCAACTTTCTTTCCGTCAACTTTAATAACTGCACTTACAGTTCCAGTGATTTTCTTAGACGCAGAACCAATTGTCGCGATGGTATATGCAGTCTCATTAGCACCCTTTGCGTTGCCTGCAACAGTTACACCAGTCTTAGGTGTTACCTTAGCAGTTACAGTGTATCCGATGTCATCTTTTGTCAGTGTATATGTATCTGTTGTAGCTCCTGCAATCGGTGTCTCTACAGCAGATCCATTTGCAGACTGACTGTTACGATACCACTGAATATCGACTGCATCAGAAAGGCTGTTCACCCCATCAAGGGTTGTTGCCTGAAGCTGGAAGGAATCACCTGCATTAGCAACAGCGCCATTAGAGAATGAATCCTCATATTTGCCTTCAGAATTTGCCTTCTTCATTACAATATTTGTAACCTTTACAGCAGAAACCTTAGCTGTAGCAGCAGACTCAACCTCGTTCTTGCTTGCAGCCTTTACAGTGATTGCTTTTCCAATCTGGTCTGTTGTTACTGTAAACTCAGAGGATGTAGCTCCATCAATCTTGGCTCCGTCTGCATACCACTGGTATGTAACGTCCTTAGCTTCCGGTGCTGCCTTTGCCTGCAGAGTTGTTCCAACCTTCAGGTCTGTTGCCGGATCCTTCGCATTCGGTGCGGATACGGTAACGCCTGTCAGGGTTGTCTTATCTTCCTTTGTCTTGAAGGACCAAACTGCCTTAGCCTTTGTGTTTGCCTTTGTGTAAACAGTGATCTTAGCAGTTCCTACGCCCTTTACCTTTACAGCTGCGTGCTTGCCCTTTGTGGAATAAACCTTAACAATGCTGCTGTCGCTGGACTTCCAGACTGTCTTCTTTGCTGCGGAAGTCAGCTTGCTCGGGCTCAGCTTGTACTTCAGTACGTACTTGTTTCCAACCTTACCATAAACTTTGGCACCGGTGTGGTTCAGCTTTGTAACCTTAGTAGCCTTCTTTGCTGTTGCAGCGAAGGAGGAATACGTCAGTGCAGGCATGAAAGCTGCGACCATCAGTACTGCAAGTACAACACTGAGAAGCGCTCTAGAGCTTTTCGTTCTTGTCATGTTATACCTCCATAAAATAAAAATGAGATTTAATTTACGCATGATCTTCACGTCTCCGGACGACAAGAACCGGATGTGTAAATCACGCATTTGGTTAAAATCTGTGAAAAAAACGTTATTGTTCTCCCACAGATTTCATAACACATTATACCCACATTGGGGCCGATGTGTCAAGTCTATTTGCACTCTATACAAGCCATTCGGGGCAATTTTCTTAAGTAAACTTAAGATATTAGATTGATGCGCAAATACCCATTAAATGTTGAAATTCAGGCGTTTTTAAGCAGTCAATTGTATGCATGTCTTATGGAATGTACGCCTTTCAAAACATGATTAATTCCTTAATCTTTCCTTAATTATGCATCACAGGTCTTCATCTGTCATATTTTTATGTTTACTTATACCTCCGGCTCACATTCCACGACTTCCTCGGACTCTACCGCGGCTTTTACCAGGGCGTCTACATCCAGCGCGGACTCAGATTCTTCGATTCTTGCCAGTTTAGGCTTTGTCGTCGGATGCTTCGGCAGGAAGACGGTGCAGCAGTCCTCAAAAGGCTCGATGGATGTCTCGTAGGTCCCGATCTCGCGGGCCTTATCCATAATATCTACCTTATCCATACCGATCAGCGGGCGCAGAACCGGAATGTCCACGCAGGCATCGGTAACGGTGATGGCTTCTGCTGTCTGGGAAGCAACCTGACCCAGATCCTCGCCGGTGATCAGCATCATGCAGCGGTTCTTCTTCGCGATCTCCTGGGCGATGCGCATCATGAAGCGGCGGACCAGAATCGTGGTCTCTTCTTCCGGGCAGTGCTGGACGATCTGCTCCTGAATCGGCAGCAGGTTGATCACATGCATGCGGATGCGTCCGGAATAGCTGGCCACAATGCCCGCCAACTTCTCGACCTTCTCCTGGGCTCTCTTGGATGTATATGGATAGCTGTGGAAATGCACCGCCTCGATCAGCATGCCGCGGCGTGCCATCATCCAGGCGGCAACCGGAGAATCAATGCCACCGGACAGAAGAATCAGTCCGCGTCCGTTGGTGCCGAGCGGAAGTCCTCCGATTGCGGCGACTTTCTCATCATATATATAGGAAACGCCGCGGCGCAGGTCTACATGCAGGCGGACTTCCGGGTTGTGGACGTCGACCTTCAGGACCTTGCAGCCAATCAGGACTTTGGCGCCGATGATTCTCGCGATCTCCGGACTCTTGATCGGGAAGGTCTTATCCGCGCGCTTGGCAAAAACCTTGAACGTCTTCACGCCGCGCTCCTCGATCTGCTTCAGCATGAACTTCACGGCCATCTCGCCGATGGCGTCCAGGTTGCTCTCGCACTCCCAGGCCGGGCTGATGGATGCTACACCGAACACCCGGCTCACCAGCTTGATAATCGTGTCCTCCGGAATGGTCTTCGGGCTCTTGATGAAAATCAGACCTTCGTGACGGTAGACATCAATGCCGCCGTTTCCCTCTTCTTTCGACTGCTCATTCGTCTTCTTCAGTGCCGCCCGGATTCTCTGGACGAGCACACGCTCAAAATACGGTTTATTCATTCCCTTCAGCGCGACCTCGCCGGTACGCACGATGAAAATATTCTGTTCGTTCATGTTTTTTCCTTTCTTATATATATGAGCCTGTGCGGGCATTACTGGAAACTTCCCAGTCTTCTGAAGCGCTGCACCGCGGTTTTCACCTTATCCGCGACGATATCCATGTCTTCCGGCCGGTTATAGCGGCTGAAGCTGAAGCGGACGGCGCCCTCGATTTCCTTCGGGCTTCTTCCCATGGCCTGGAGGACGTGGCTCTGTCCCTTGTGATTGGAGGAACATGCAGAGCCGGTGGACACGTAAATGCCATCTTCTTCCAGCACATGAAGCAGGACCTCTCCCCGCACGCCCAGAAAGCTGATATTCAGTACAGAATCCGCTCCAGTCTCGTCCAGCGGCGAGTTGATGATAATATCATCGATCTGATCCTGAATGGCCTTCAGCAGGCGGCTTCTGCACTCTTTCATGGTCTTCTGTCCATCGACAAAATGTTCCTGTGCAAGTTCAGCAGCCCTGCCCAGTCCGGCGATCCCCGGCACGTTCTCTGTGCCTGAGCGGTAACCTCTTTCCTGGCCGCCTCCCAGCACAAACGCCGGGATCAGGGTTCCCTTCTTTACGTACATGGCGCCGACGCCCTTGGGTCCGTGGAATTTATGGCCGCTGACCGTCAGGAAGTCCACGCCAGTGCCCTTCAGATCAACTTTTCCGTAGCCCTGCACGGCGTCCGTGTGCACCAGAATGCCGCTTGCCTTGTCCGGTTTTCCACCCTTCTTTCTGGCCAGCTTCACGATGTCCCGGATCGGCATGATGGTGCCGACCTCATTGTTGACCGCCATGATGGAAATCAGTGTCGTCTCAGCATCGATGGCGTCTTCCAGCTCTTCCATATTCAGATGGCAGAGGGAGTCCACCGAAATTCTGCTCACCTTATAGCCTTCATGCTCCAGGCGATTGCAGTTTTCCAGAACTGCCGGGTGCTCCACCGCACTGACGATGATGTGCTTTCCCTGATGTTTTCTCGCGTCAGCGACTTCTCTTAAAACGGTGTTATCCCCTTCCGTTCCGCCGGAATTGAAGATGATCTCTGAAGGATCCGCGCCGAGGGTCTTCGCAAAAGACTTTCTCGCCTTCTCGACGACTTTTTCTGCATCCATTCCCAGAGAATACAGGGAAGAAGGATTTCCAAAAGTATTTTTCGCGACGTCTGCCATCAGGTCGGTGACTTCATCGGCCTGGCGGGTGGTCGCGCTGTTGTCCAGGTAAATCATGTGTTTCATTGTTTCCTTGTCCTGTGTAAAATTTATCCCAAAATCACTCATGTATTAAGGAAGCCTTTCGTTTCCTGAAACGGTCCCGAAAGGCTTCCTATGATATTCCGTTATTTCGCGTAGTCGACGGCCTTGGTCTCGCGGACGACATTGACCTTGATCTGGCCCGGATACTCGAGCTCAGACTCAATGCGCTTGGAGACATTGCGCGCCAGCAGCGGCATTTCATCATCCGGAACCTCGTCCGGGTTGACGATGATTCTGATCTCACGGCCCGCCTGAATGGCGTAAGAATTGGATACACCCGGCGTCGTGTTTGCGATGTCCTCGAGCTTCTCCAGTCGCTTGACGTAAACATCCAGCGTCTCTCTGCGAGCGCCCGGTCTTGCGGCGGACAGGGCATCCGCGGCTGCGATCAGGACAGCTTCCATACATTTCGGCTCGTAGTCGCCGTGGTGGGAAGCCATGCAGTTGATGACCGCGCTGCTTTCCTTGTATTTCTTCAAAATCTGGATTCCGATGTCGACGTGGGTTCCCTCGTACTCGTGGTCCAGGGCCTTTCCGATATCATGCAGCAGACCCGCGCGCTTAGCGAGCTTGACGTTCAGCCCCAGCTCTCCCGCCATCAGGCCGGCAAGGTGGGAAACCTCGATGGAATGCTGCAGGACGTTCTGTCCGTAGGAAGTACGGAAATGCAGGCGTCCCAGGAGCTTGACCAGCTCCGGGTGCAGATTGTGAATGCCCGTCTCGAAAGTTGCCTGCTCGCCCTCTTCCTTGATGACGTGCGCAACCTCGCGGCGTGCCTTCTCGACCATTTCCTCGATCTTGGCCGGATGAATACGTCCGTCCATGACCAGCTTCTCCAGCGCGATTCTCGCAACTTCTCTCCGGATCGGATCGAACCCGGAAATGATGACGGCTTCCGGCGTATCGTCGATAATCAGGTCCACACCCGTCAGTGTCTCAATCGCTCTGATGTTGCGGCCCTCACGTCCGATGATGCGGCCCTTCATGTCATCATTCGGCAAATTAACCACGGACAAGGTGCTTTCTGCAACCTGGTCGGCCGCGCATCTCTGGATGGCGCCGGTGATGATGTTCTTTGCCTTCTCGTCGGCCTCTTCTTTGGCCTGGGATTCGATTTCCTTGATCATTCTGGACGCCTCGTGGCGGCAGTCCTTTTCGACCTTCTCCAGAATAATCTGCTTGGCGTCTTCTGCAGTATATCCGGAAATACGCTCCAGTTCCTGAACCTGCTGCTGCAGGGTTTCTTCCGCCTTCTGCTTCTTTCTCTCGATTTCCTGCTCCTGAGAAGCCATGCGCTTTTCACGCTTCTCAAACTGCTCGAGCTTTCTGTCCGCCGCCTCTTCCTTCTGCTGGATGCGGCGCTCCTGCCGCGCAACCTCGCTGCGGCGCTCTCTTACTTCCTTATCCGCGTCATCACGGATCTTGTGTGCTTCTTCCTTAGCCTCTAATGTGATCTCTTTCCGGATCGTCTCTGAATGATTCTTCGCATCCAGAATCAGATTCTTCGCCTGCTGCTCTGCACTTCCGATGACCTTCTCACCGACATTCTTGCGGATGATGTAGCCGATCAAAACGCCCAGAACCAGCGCCAGGACGATTCCGATGATCAGACCGAAAACTGGTACTGTCAAGGAAGCACCTCCTTCCATCTATTCAACTCTCTTACGATTCTGCCGTCCTCTGCCTGTGTATGTGCTCCCTGCGGTTTCTGAGACGCGTGTTCAGCAAGCTGCATGCGCCTGCACTCCCTGCGATACCCTGGGATTCCTGCTGGCCCTGCCACAGGCTTACAGTTTTTCATCTCTGGCGCCTGCATCCACATCGTCTATTGCCGATTAACAATTTATCCTTATTCTCAGAAAAATCTCCTTCGAAGGCAGAAAAAAAGCGGCTTTCTCAAGCCGGCTTTACTCTTGCTGCGTTTGGATTTTGTCGCAGATCGGCAACAAAACACAGTCCGGCGGTATTAAAATTGCTCCGGACTCGCTCCCGAAAGGTTCTAAGGTTGAAGATGTTCAAGATTTTCTGTTATGTAAACGGCTCATCTGAAAGGCGCATGCCTCGCCGGCACGCGGACTTTCTCTCTGTCCGTGTCATGGGCATGGTCTGCCCTCTGTTCCGCATACGATGTGCTGCAGAATGTATAATAAAAAAAGATCTTAAATCTTTCTTAAACTTCCGGAAAACGGCCCGTAAATGTGATATTCTGTATATTCTAAGATAGGTGGAAATGCACATCCGGGCGCGTCGTAAACGCTGATAAACAAGCGACTTACGCCGGCAGCCGGACATATCGTTTAATAGCGATACACCATTCTGCAATTCTGCCTTGATATACTTACATCTTTTACATTATAATGTTCTAGTGGTTTTTATGTCAAGTATTCCATATAATCGGAAGGGATGAAATTCATGCGTTATATAATCTCGCGCTTCAAGGGCGCTGATAAAATATGTCTGGGCATCGTGGCGGCTTTCATGGTCCTCAGTCTTCTGATGATCGGAAGCACGACGATCGACACGAGTCCGTTCTGGAACCGCAACACCATCGTGCAGGGCGGCTCCTATGTCATCGGCATCGGCCTGATGATGATTATTATGGCCATCGGCTACCAGATCTTTCAGGGAATGATAAAGAAACTGTATATTTTCTCCCTCTTCCTGCTGCTTCTGGTTTACGTGCCGGGTCTCGGTATCACGCAGTTCGGTGCGCGTTCCTGGATCACATTGGGGTTCACCACTGTTCAGCCGTCCGAGATCGTAAAGGTTCTGTTCTGCCTGTTTATGGCGGACTACCTGAACAAACACCATGATGAACTTTACAATTTCAGGGGTCTGCTCAAAGCCGGTATTCTGGCTGCGCCGATCATCGGCATCGTCCTGAAGGAAGACCTGGGAAGTGCGCTGGTATTCATGACCATGTGGCTTGCCATGGTATTCTTTGCCGGACTGAACCTCAAGGTCTTCGCAAAATTCCTGGTTATCGTGGCCTGCCTGATTCCGCCGGCATATATGGTGATGGCGACCTATCAGAAGGAACGTATCAGTTCCTTCCTGCACCCGGACAACCTGAGCATCGGATCCAACTATCAGGTTTACGAATCCAAGATCGCCATGGGTTCCGGCGGTGTCTTCGGCAAAGGCCTCTTCCACGGCACGCAGAAGGCTCTGAACTTTATTCCGGTTCAGAAGTCGGACTTCATTTTCTCCGTAATCATCGAGGAGCTGGGCCTGATCGGCGGCCTGGTCGTCATCGGCCTCTTCGCTTATCTGATGGTCCGCTTCATGCGCATCGCCCTGGAAGCCGCTGACCTCTACGGCGCCCTGATCGTCGTTGGCTTCATCGGCATGTTCATCTTCCAGATTTTCGAGAACATCGCCATGACCATGGGCATCATGCCGGTTACCGGAATCACCCTGCCTTTCCTGAGCTACGGCGGAACGTCGATTCTGTGTAATATGATGGCGCTGGGATTTATACTGGCGGTGAGGGACAGGAGCCGGCTGATCGAATTCTAAGCAGCCGGGTTCTTCAAACCATTCCGATTTGGCCGGCAATAGAAAACGTTCGTGTTATAACGAAGAAAAACGCAAACGTATATGCATACGGTGCGCTTTTCTTCGTTATTTTTTACGTTTTCTGTGCCGGCAGCAGACAGCAAAAACGACGAGAAGCAGCCGCACAGTTCTCATATCTGTCTGCTGCTGCTTCTGTTATTTCTGCAAATCCTGCATTTCATCTGCTCTGGCGGGCTCTGCCGGTATGTTCTCCAGCAGGCGCCGTGCGATGAGCTCAAAGTTTTTCCGGATATAGGTGTCTGGTTTCAGGACGATCGGGACGCCTAAGTTGGTGGAAATGTTGATGTTGCGGTCGCTCTGGATGACGCCGATGAGTTCCGGCCGCATCATCTGGGTGATTTCTTCCAGTTTTGGGGTGTAACCTTGGCGCATGAGTTCGGCGATGACGCGGTTGACGACGACGTAGCGTTCGCGGATGCCGAGCTGGAGGAGTTCTCTGTCTACGGAGTCGGCGTTTCTCAGGGCGGCATATTCTGGTGTGGTCACGATGACGGCGGCGTCTGCTCCGCCGGAGGCGGTGACGAGGCCGTCGTCGATGCCGCTCGGGGCGTCGATGATGACGATGTCGAACATCTCTTTCAGTTTTTCACAGAGGACTTTGCAGTGGAGCGGGGTAATGGTGCCGTCGTCGCGCATCGGTGTGGCGCCCATGATGTACAGGTTCTCGAAGCGTGAGTCTCTGACGAGGGCCTGTTTGATTTTACAGAGTCCGGTCATGACGTCGTAGGCATCGTAGACGACGTTGTTTTCCAGTCCGCAGTACAGGTCTACGTTGCGCATGCCCATGTCCATGTCCAGGATGACGACGCTGAGCCCGTGAAGGGCGAATGTCGCGCCGAGATTCACGGAGAACATGGTTTTTCCTGTTCCGCCTTTACCCGATGCAATTAAGTAGACTTTGCCCATTTTTGCCTCCAATGTGTGAATGAATCTGTGTCTCTCTTTATATGCTTGTATATGCTCTGCTGTTTCCGTGCTTCGCGCGGTTTACCGTGTTCAGATGTGCAGGCTTTCGCTGCGCCATCCGGACTTTTCCGCCCTCTTGCCGGGTGTTTTTTGTCCCGTGGGGGAAAACGGCAGAGGTTAATCCGCCGTGTTGGTTCCTGTCTGTGTTGTGGTGCTGGTCTTTCCGCTGCTCTTGCCGTAGAGCTGGAAGTACTTGGTCAGGACGGCCTTGTTGACCGGGGCCGCGTGGATGGATGTGCCTCCCTGAATCAGCAGGGTGACGACTGCGATGCGCGGATTGTCGGCCGGCGCGAAGGTCTCGGTCCAGGAATAGTAGTCGTAGGAGCCCTTGTCCGCGTCGATCATCTTTGTGGTGATCTTGTACTTGCTGGCCATGCGGAGTGCCATGTCGGCGGCGTCTTCCTCGGAAGAGTAGACCTCTGGCTGCTCGCGCAGGAGTTTCTTGATATTCTTATCGACCTGCTTCCAGGTGACGCTGGTGCCTGCCTGGCTGTTGTAGGACGCTAGGTGCTGTTTCAGATACTTGATCTCGCTGGCCGGCTGCGGTGTGCCTTGGTTCTCCGCGGTTCCGGTCTTTCCGGCTACGGAGTATTTATAGCTTCCGAAGACGGTCTGCAGGGTTCCGTATTTCGCAACTCGCTTCATGCCCTTGACGACGGCCGGAATGGTTGATTTCTTCAGCTTGATCGTTCTGCGGTCGGCAGACTTGTCCACGGTTCCCTTATTCTCTACGCCAGATACCAGGCTGGCGCGGTTGTAGACGCCCTTGTTGGCCAGGGCGGAGATGTAAGTGCACATCTGAACTGGTGTGTAGGCGTTGTCTCCCTGTCCGATGCTGATATTGAACTGGTCGGCGATCGTCCATGTGGCCTGGGCGAAGTAGGTGTATTTAATGACCGATGCTGCGGCTGCTATTTTGCCCTGCTTCATGTCTGTCTGTCTGGACAGTCTGGAAATCAGTTTAGTGTAGGACGGATTGTCCTCCATCCAGCTGCAGATGGTGTTGATGTTCTTCTTCAGCTTACTGTAGTTCGTGTATACATCCTTCGGGAAGTAGGTATGCGCGTTGTTGTAGAGGTAGCTCCACAGACTCGTCTTATAGGTTGCGAGCTTGCGGGCCTTGGTCGGAGACGGTGTAACCGACTCAGACAGCTCGATTCCGGTCTTCTGGCCCAGGCCGAATTTCTTCGACATGCCGATGATTCTCGGGATCGTGATCTTCTTCTTATAGCCCAGCGACTTTTTTGCACCCCAGTTGTATCCGGTTCCGATGGAAATGAAATAGGTGTTAGAGGAGTGCTGCAGTCCCAGTTCCAGGTTCTCGGCACCGTAGGATCCGCCGCCGTCGTTGTACTGTGCAGTACCCCATTTATGGCCGCCCAGTTCGATGTACATCGGGTCGGTGATATACTGATTCGGATTCAGGCCGCATTCCAGCGCAGTCAGGGCTGTGATCGGCTTGAAGGTAGACCCAGGCGCTACAGACGCCATGGTCGCGTTATTGTACAAAGGCGCAGGCGCAAGGGAATCACGGGTGTTTTTCGCCTGAACGGATTTCCATGCCTTGCTTGTAATTCCGCTCGCGAAGATATTCGGGTTATAGCTCGGATAGCTGGCCATGGCCAGAACTTCTCCGGTCTTGGTGTCCATGGCAACGGTGGCGCCGCTCTGGCACTGGGAACCTGCCGCGCTGATGGCGCCCTTCAGGGCGCTTTCTGCAGCCTCCTGCAGATTCAGATCGATGGTCAGGTAGACGTCCTTGCCCTTCTTCGGCTTGCTCTTGCTGATTGTCTTTACATACTGACCGCTGCTGTTGACCAGGATTTTCTTTACGCCGCTCTTTCCATGCAGATAGGTCTCATAGGCGGACTCGATGCCGGAACTTCCGATCAGGTCTGTCGAGGAATAGCCCAGCTTGTCGACGTAATAGCTGCTGTTGCTCTCGGAAATGCTTCCCATGTAGCCGAGCACATGGCAGGCGGTATTTTTATTCGGGTAATACCGCTTATACTGCGACTGGATGGACGCACCCGGAATGGTGTTCTCCCCCACCTTGACGATGGTCTTCTTTGAGACTTCCTTGGCAACGGTTGCCGCGATATAGGATTCGGTGGATTTCATCTCGTTTCTGACGATGAGAATCTTCCGGGCATCCTTATCACTCAGGCTGCTGCTGATCTTGAAGTTCTTACAGAGCGTGTCGAATGCTTTCCTTGCGGATACACCTTTTGAGGCCTGCTTGCTGGAGAAGCAGCCCCACTTGTTCAGGAAATTGGTCTTCTCTGAATCATAGGTGTAGGTCATGGTCGATGGTGTAATCGGAACGGTGACGTTGTAAGTGTTCTGCAGTTCCTCTATCGCCTCGTAGCGGGTTTCGCTGGTCGGGATTCCGTAACGGGTGCGGAGTGCCTGCAGCGCCTTCTCTGCGGACAGGTTTTCATTCAGATCCTCAGATTTCAGCCAGTCTTTCAGCTGTTTATCGTAGGTCCAGTACATGGATCCGTTCTTCTTGATCTTGATCGGGAATTCATCGATGTAAGTGTCTCCGTCTTTTTCCAGAAGACGCATCAGCTTGAGGATATTCCGGTTGATCTTTTTCGAGTCACTGCTGGATGAACTGAAGGTGACAGAAAAAATCTGTTTGTTGCTGGCCAGTACCTGGCCGTTTCTGTCATAGATGTTTCCACGCGGCGCGGATGTATAGATCATTTTTGTACTCTGGCTGGATGCACTTTTGTCCCACTTATCGTGCTGAACAACGGTAAGAATGAACAGGCGGAGAGCCAGAATGAACATCAGCACCAGAATCAGGCCGACGATCATATAGTATCGGTTACTGAATACATTATGTCTGCGATTTCTATTCATTCGCTAAACCTCACTAGATATACCAGTTTTTCTTGTTTCTCTTATGCTCGTCTACGGACAGGCGCCAGTAAATCAGCATAAATACAATCGTATTCTCCGCGATCTGTTCCGGCATGGTCTTCAATGCCGTCATAAAACTGTACGGACTGGAAGCGGCATGTGCCAGACCCCAGTAAAGGAGAGAATAGACCAGAGTAACAAGAATCGAAACGATCAGCGCGACCAGTGCGCTTCTGCTGTTGAACAGATGCCGGGTAAACAGGATCAGCAGGATCACACCGAATGTGGAGACCATGCCGATACCTAAAAACAAACCGAAAACCGCGTCTTCCAAAAGGGCATAGATCATTCCCATGACCATCCAGAGCAGATTATCTGCGTATACCATGGTCAGCGCAGCCGTCAGCATCAGAATGATGTTCGGCGTCTGTATTCCCGGAAAGAGGCTGTGCAGGAACGGCTGCAGCACCAGTGCCGCCGTAAATGCGATGATGCCCTTCCAGGAATCTTTCAGACTGGAAAATCCGGTCATTATATCAGTACGGCAACCTGCTGCAGAGACTCAAAGTCAACCGCTGGTGCGACGGTGATCTTCTGCAGCTGCTGATTGCTGTCATAACGGACGTTCGTAACTTTTCCGATGGTGATTCCGGCCGGGTAGCTTCCCATTCCAGATGTAACGATGGTATCGCCCTGGACGATCGTCGCGCTGCTGTCCAGCGTGTATCCAGTCAGGGTTTTGGCTGTGCTGCCGGTCAGGAGACCCAGGATTTTATGATTGCTCTTAACCATAAAACTGAGCTGCAGGTCCTGATCTTTCAGTGTGGCAACCTTAGACCATCCGGCACCGACTGATTTTACCGTGCCGACCAGTCCATCGCCGCTGACGACCAGATCTCCCTTCTTCACGCCGTTATTCCGGCCGAGATTGATGGTGAGCATGTTCATCCAGTTGGTTCCGTCCATGGCGATGACATCGCCGGAAACCAGCTCCGTTGAATCTCCGGTTCCCTTGTATTTCAGCGCTTTTTTCAGCGACTGTAAATCGCTCTTTTCATTCTGCGACATGGTCAGCGATGCGACCTGGCGCTTCAGTGATTCATTCTCTCTTTTCAGTTTCTCATTTTCACTCTTCAGCGATCCCGCAGAACCGAAGGATGCGAAACCGTTGTGAATTTTATGTCCCAGCGATGAAAACGGCTGCATCACCTTGCCGGCTGCCGTACCGGCTGTGCTGGAGATTACTCCGCCGTCTCCGCCTGTTGCTGCCGCAAAAATAATAAATCCCAGCGCCAGCACAATAACGATTAATAGAAAACTAACAACTTTATGTTCTCTGATCCACCTCATAGAGAATTACCCCCGATGACGACAAACGGCCGGTTCGTGCCGGCCGCCTGTCTCTCTTCTATCCTCTGCGAACGCTTGTCGCATAAATTTTCAGCTTTTCAATGTCGTTCAGACTCATTCCGGTTCCGGCCGCAACCGCCTCGAACGCATTCTCTGCAGTTGTGACTTTCAGTCCCGTGGCCTTGGAGATCACGTGATCAAGACCTCTGACCAGTCCGCCGCCTCCGGAAAGCATCATGCCGTTGTTGGCAATGTCTGCGGCAACTTCCGGCGGTGCCTTCTCGATGGTTGTCTTTACACCGTCTACAATGACCTCTACAGATTCCTGCAGCGCCAGCATCATGTCTTTATTGGAAACCTCAATGGTCTTAGGAAGTCCGGAAATCAGGTCTCTTCCGCTTGCCTTGGTGGTCTCGATGATTTCATTTCCGTCCTCATCAACAGGAAGCTCTGCGCATCCGATCTTCATCTTCAGCTGCTCGGCTGTACGCTCTCCGATGGCCAGTGCGTGACGCTTTCTCATGTAGTTGATGATCGCCTCGTTGAACTTGTCTCCGGCATAGCGGATGGAGCTTGACGCAACGATTCCGCCCAGAGCGATGATCGCGATGTCACTGGTGCCTCCTCCGATGTCGGCAATCATGCAGGCATTGGAGCTGTCTACGTCCAGTCCGGCACCGATCGCTGCTGCCATCGGTTCTTCCAGAATGTACACCTCAGAAGCGCCCAGCTGACGGACAACCTCATTTACCGCTCTCTTCTCAACATCTGTGACACCACTCGGCACACCGACTACAACTCGGAAATTCTTTACCTTATTGGAGGAAACAACCTTCTCGATAAACTTGGTCAGCATATCGGCTGTCCGGTCAAAATCGGAAATGACTCCGTCTCTCAGCGGACGGACGACCTCAATATTCGTCGGCGCCTTGCCGATCATGTTTTTTGCCTCAAGACCGACAGCCAGTACCTTTCCGCTGCGCTTGTCAAACGCGATGACAGACGGTTCGTTCAGCACGATTCCGCTGTCCTTGATATAGATCAGCGTGTTCGCTGTACCCAGATCGATTCCCATGTCCTTCGTCATGATTTTAAACATACCCATCTTATGCAAATACCTCCAACTGATGTCAATATGTATGTATTAAGCGGAATGCTGAACATCCCAATGAATAAACTCAATAATGCAGCGCCTGCCGGTTTACTGCAGGCCGCGTTTATTTATGGAGTCCGCCTCTCCGTCCTCGCCTGTGCGCTCGCCCTCGTAGAAATCCTGCGGAATCACGCCCAGATCCGTCATGCTCTGAAAGACCCCGTCTCCCAGAATGATGTGGTCCAGGACCCGGATTCCCAGCAGCCGCCCGCACTGCACGAGCCTCTCTGTAACCTGAAAGTCCGCGTGGCTCGGCTCCGGATCTCCCGTCGGATGATTATGCAGGAAAATCACGCCCGCAGCGCTCATCCTGACGGCCTTCAGAAACGCTTCTCTCGGATGCACCGGCGCGCTGGACAGTTCCCCGACGGAAACCTCTTCCCAGCCGAGCATCTCACACTTCTGATTGACACAGACGCAGATAAAATGCTCTTTCTTCTCAAAACGCAGGCGTTCCATAAACAGATCTGCTGTTTCCTGGGGGCTTCCCGCCGCGGCCCTTTCCGGCTGACGGCTTGCTGCAATCCTCTTTCCGAGTTCTGCGGCAGCCCGCACGGCCATGGCCTTGGCATCGCCCATGCCTCGGATCTTCTTCAGATCCTCATTCTGCAGTGTCCCGAGATCATACAGACCTCCTGGACACAGCGTGATAATTTCTTCCGCCAGAGTCAGCGCCGACTGCTCCCGCGTTCCCGTCCGGATAATCAGAGCCAGCAGCTCGATATTCGACAAAGCCTGAACGCCAAGGGAGAGACCCCGCTCAAGCGGCCGTTCAGCCGGCGGCATTGACTGGATACTCATGTATCGTTCCATCCTTTCCCGTCCGGCCGGTCACCTGTACATATTCAGGCAGTACAGATCGAACTCCCGTGAAGTCCTGACCGTTTCTGCCTTACATGTCTATGATCCGATTTCCCTGCAGATTTTACATTTCCGCAGGAAGCAGACTGCTTACGCCTTCTGAGCATGCGCCTTCTGCTGACTTCCGTCATCTTCCAGATGACTCTTACACACGTACGCCGGTTCTGCCTTATTCTGCATCGGAGCGCAGAACCGTAATTTAAATTATACCATCGAACCCGTCATTATACAAGACGCGTTAAAGGATCCTTCCCTTTACTGGGCGTGATTGCACCGCTCCAGAATGGATGTGCAGATCTCATCGACGACTTCTTCAATGTTCATGTTCGTGGAATCGATTTCCATTGCGTCGTCGGCTTTTTTCAGAGGGTTGAGCTTGCGGTGCGTGTCTCTGTAATCTCTGTCTTTTACATCCTTCAGGATTTCTTCATAGCTGACGTGTTCTCCGCGTTCCTGCAGCTCCTTATATCTTCTGCGGGCGCGTTCTTCCGGTTCTGCCGTCAGGTAGAACTTGAACTGCGCGTCCTTGAAGACGTTGGTGCCGATGTCGCGGCCGTCCATGATGACGCTTTTTTCATGGCCGATCTTTCTCTGAACGGCAACCAGTTTCTCTCTTACTGCGCCCACCTGTGCGCATTCTGAAGCTGCTGCGGAAATTTCCGGCGTGCGGATTTCCTTCTCCACATCTCTTCCGTCCAGATAAATCTTTCCGTCGATGAAGTTGATCTCTGTGCGCCCCAGCATGTCCTTCAGCGCTTTCTCATCTTCCGGCTGAATGTTTTCTCTTCTCATTTTCAGTCCGACTGCGCGGTACATTGCGCCGGTATCGATGTAGTCAACATGCAGCTTTTCCGCTGCTTTCTTGGCAATCGTGCTCTTTCCGGCGCCGCTCGGTCCGTCTATCGCGATGCGGATAATTTCTCCTTCAGGCAATGCTGTCACTTTCCAGTCCTCCTGTTCATTATGCTCCGCGCGGAGCTTGTCGATCTCTCTGGCAAAAGTCTCAACGTCTGTGAACTGTCTGTACACGGACGCAAAGCGGATGTAGGCAACCTGGTCGACTGCTCTGAGCTCGTCCATGACAAGCTCGCCGATTTTTTCACTCGGAACTTCCTTATCCATCCGGCTGCTGAGATTCCGCTCAATCCGGCTCGCCATCTCCTCGATCTGCTTCATGGAAACCGGACGCTTTTCCGTCGCCTTGACGATGCCTCCGATGACCTTGCTGCGGCTGAACGCCTCTCTGCGCCCATCTTTTTTTACAACCATCAGTGTCGACTCCTCGACCTTTTCATAGGTTGTAAACCGCCTCCCGCAGTGATCGCAGATCCTGCGCCTTCTGATCGCATGACCGTCGTCTGTCTGTCGGGAATCAATGACTCTGGTTCCGCCATGATCGCAAAATGGGCATTTCATATTTTCTCCGCCTTTCTCTGCTCTTAGCTGTTAGCTTTAAAACACATCCACTCATTTTACTATAGTATAGCGCACTTTACCACAGTGTTTTCTATGTGTTTATCGTGATTTTATATTCTCCGCCGGAATTTAACGGCCTGTCTTCCTCATTACTGGAAGAAGAGGCGATAATCTGCATCTTTTCTGACAGCAGGGGCAGATATAAACCCATCAGCGGGCTGTTGTCCAGACTGGCAGATTATGAAATAGAAAGCTTTCTCCGTCTCTTATGAAGTGGACAGAAATCTGGCAGCGTACTGTCATCCGCCGGAAAGCACGAAAAAACTGCCGCTCCGGGATGTTCATTTTCTTTCCCGGGGCGGCAGCCCGCATGTTCGCTTTTCAGTTTTCCCTTTCCGGCTTCCCTTATAAAGTAAAGGGAATTCAATCCTTATTCCTTACTTGGAAGAGGACTTGCTGGAGCTGTTGGAAGAAGACTTGCTGGAATTGCTGCTGGAGGAAGAGGACTCTGTCTGCGGCTTGCCCCACTTTTCAACCTTCTTCAGGATCTTGGTCAGGATCATACTCTCTCTGAATCCGTTGTCCTCAGCATACTCTTCGATCGTCTGGTTATACTGCTTCTTGAAGGACTTCTCAGTGAATCCGGCGTTCTTCAGCATTTTCTTCAGCTCGTTGTTATACTGCTTGTCTGTGAACTTAATGTTTTCCTTCTTCTTAATGCTGTAAATGACCAGTTTGGCCTTGACCGTGGATTTTGCCTGTGTGGTGATGTCCTTCTCCGTCATGCCCTGGGCTTTCAGGAGCTTCTTCTTGGTCATGCCGTACTGCTTGGCAGCCTTGGTATAATTATCATCCAGCTTCTGCTTCTCATACTTCAGCTGACGCTTCGGGTACTTCTTAACCTTGGAGCTGGAGAGAATCTGCTGCCAGAGTGTGCTCTGGATGGTGGACTCGTTCTGCTGCTCCTTGCTGGACAGAAGCTGTTTCTTGATGGAAGCCTCATAAGCCTTCTTGGTCTTATAGTTGGTGTACTTCTTTACAAAAGCTGTATTATATGTCGGTGTCTCGGTGACTTTCTTGGAGTTGATCGTAACCGTGAAGACAACCTTCTTGTTTCTCAGCTTCTTGGTGCTGTAGTTCTTCGGGAATGTCAGGTGAAGTTTAACCTTGCTTCCGACCTTCTCACCGATCAGTCCGCTCTCAAATCCGTCGATCATTGTGCCGGAACCGATCTTCAGTGTATAGTCACTTGCGGATCCGCCGCTGAAGGTCTTTCCGTTGATCTTTCCAACATAGTCGATGCTGACGGTGTCGCCCTTCTTGACCGTGCCCTTCTTTACGGTCTTGGTCGTTGCCTTTGCCTGGACATTGGACTTGATCTGTGCGTTGATCTCTTTCTGCGTTACGGTCGCCTTCGTCTTGGTATAAGTCAGACCCTTATACTTTCCGACCTTAACATACTTGTCATAATTCAGATGCTGATAATTTGACGCAGAAAAATAACCGCTCTTGATCAGGCATCCGAAGATCACTGCCAGTGCAGCGATAATGACCAGAACGATAATTACAATTTTTTTCTTTTTGGTCATGATACTATTACTCCTTAAATTTACAAATGATCATTCCATGCGCACTGGGTGGATCAGCACCCTCTGCATGCACACATCTTTGCATATTCTATCATCAATACAGCCCTAATTCAAACCTCTTCCTTGTATTTCACAGAAATTCCACAGATACAGCAGAAATCTATGGACACATCACACTCAAACGGGCTCCGCAGCTGTATTTATCTGCTTTCCCGGTCCGGTCTGGCCGCCGTCATATTCCTACAATTCTAATATGTATTATAGATTATCTATTTCGTCAAAAAACATTTGCAAGAATCAAATCTTCACAAATCCAACACATTCCACCTGTCTGTTTCAGTGTATAATGATGTTGTCAAGTGGTGAGTGATCATTGCTTGAACGTTCTTTCTTAATAATAAATATCGCAACCGGCAGATCCCCCTTTGGGGGATTTGTCGGTTTTTGGATATTTTCACCACATCTTCCCGGTCAAAACAAATGAAGAACATGCTCTGTGATGCCGACTCATTTGCTGAGTCCTGAGAAATCTGATCCCAGCTTCCGCCTGAACTATGCTCACTGTGTCTCGCCGCCTGAGACAGAATGACAAGACAGGTCAGCAAGACAGGATGATGGCACGTGTATAACTATATACACGGACAGCCTTGATCCCAGCCGCCTAAGGCACAACGGTTGTGACAGCCGTCTGTCCGGGAAGCTTGTTATCGTCTGACCGACAGACAGCAGAAAAATCCCCGAACCTGCCGGCGCTGAATTGCCGGCAGGTCCGGGGATTTCCTATTATATTATAACCGGTTATTTATTCCATTCCGCCTGGTCGCAGAACACGATAATATCGTCACGGACTTCGATGTATCCGTTTTTGATATCGGCTGTCCTGACTTTTGAGCCGTCTTCGCGGATTTTCAGGGATCCGTTTTCGGCCAGTAGTTTGCAGCACCACTCGTGTCCGGGAAGGAATCCTTCTGAACCGCTGATTGTCCGTACGGTAACGGAATTTACATCACCGGAGTAGAATAATTCTTCCGGAGTCATTACCTCTACTTTTACTTTACGAGCCATTTCGATTCCTCCGCATTATATACTCTCAGAGCGTTTCGGCCTCTTGCTTAGTTCTTTTTGCCGGAAGCGTCTTCTGCACTGTCGTCCTCATCGTCGTCCTCGTCTGCTGCTCCGGCCATGGAAACCTGGCTGTCGGCCCTCGACTTCTTATATTTCTCGATGACGTCGTCGATTCCGCCGGCGAAGAGGAACATTTCTTCTGGGATCTCGTCGTATTTACCGTCGAGGATGCCCTGGAAGCTTGCGATGGTCTCTTTCAGCGGAACGTAACGGCCTTTCATGCCGGTAAACTGCTCCGCAACGGTGAACGGCTGGGACAGGAAACGTTGAATCTTACGGGCACGGGAAACGGTCTTCTTATCTTCTTCGGACAGTTCATCCATACCCAGGATGGCGATGATATCCTGCAGGTCTTTATATTTCTGCAGAATCTCCTGTACGCGGCGCGCGGTCTCGTAGTGTTCTTTGCCGACGATCAGCGGATCCAGGATTCTGGATGTGGATGCCAGCGGGTCAACGGCCGGGTAAATGCCCAGCTCGGTGATAGAACGGTCCAGAACGGTGGTCGCGTCCAGATGGGCGAATGTGGTGGCCGGCGCAGGGTCGGTCAGGTCGTCTGCAGGAACGTATACCGCCTGAACGGAGGTAATGGATCCATCTTTGGTGGAGGTGATTCTCTCCTGCAGGTCACCCATTTCATTGGCCAGTGTCGGCTGGTAGCCTACTGCGGAAGGAACACGTCCCAGCAGGGCGGATACCTCAGAACCTGCCTGGGTGAAACGGTAAATATTATCGATGAAGAGCAGTACGTCCTGCTTCTCGTGATCACGGAAATATTCGGCCATGGTCAGTCCGGTCAGGGCGACACGCATTCTGGCCCCTGGCGGCTCGTTCATCTGTCCGAATACCATGGCGGTCTTATCCAGAACGCCGGATGCAGACATCTCTCCGTAGAGGTCGTTTCCTTCACGGGTACGCTCCCCAACGCCGGCGAATACGGAAATTCCGTTACGCTCTGTAGCGATATTGTGAATCAGCTCCTGAATCAGGACGGTCTTTCCTACTCCAGCTCCGCCGAACAGACCAACTTTTCCGCCTCGTGTATATGGGGCAATCAGGTCGATGACCTTGATTCCTGTTTCGAAAATCTGGGATGATGTATCCTGGTCTTCGAAGGCAGGAGCCTTTCTGTGAATCGGCCATTTTTCTTCGCACTTTACCTCGCCCTTGCGGTCGATCGGATCACCGAGTACGTTGAACAGACGGCCGAGGACGTTCTTTCCAACGGGTACGGAAATCGGAGCGCCTGTGTCTACCGCTTCCATGCCTCTGGACAGTCCGTCCGTGGAGGACAGGGCAACGCAGCGAACCTGGTCGTCTCCTTTATGCTGAGCGACTTCGGCGACGATTTTTCCGCCGTCCTTCGTCTTGATCTCAATGGCGTTCATCAGTTCCGGAAGTTCGTCCGGCTTAAATTTAATATCTATAACTGGTCCGATAATCTCATGAATCTTTCCTTTGTTCAATGATCTTACCTCCTCTATTTCTAACCCATCGCTTCCGAACCGGATACGATCTCGATAATCTCGTTGGTGATCTGTGTCTGACGAGCGCGGTTGTACTGCGTCTGAAGCTGATCCAGCAGATCGGACGCATTGTCGTTGGCGTTCTCCATTGCCTCACGTCTTGCGGCGTGTTCGCAGGTCACGGACTCAATTGCTGCTCTGTACAGCTGAAGCTCGACGTATTCCGGAACCAGGTATGCAAACACGGCATCCGGAGAAGGGTCGTATTCAACTGGGTGGCGGAATCCGCTCTTCTTTACTTCCTTATCTTCTTTCTTCTTCAGCTTATTCACATCGATCGGAAGTATCCGCTGTGTGGTGACTTTCTGCACCAGTGGATTGATGTAAGCTGTGGACACGAAGACGATCTCATCGATCTTACCTTCGTGGAATTCGCGCATTAAAGGCTGGGCGATTTCGTGCACGGCACTGTAATCGACCTTATCCGCAAAGGCGTCTACATCCAGCTTACTGTCCAGCATTTCGTATCCGCGGCGTCTGAAATATTCTTCGCCGCGGGATCCGAGACACAGCATCCTGACCTTGTGATCACAGTGGTCAACGGCTTCCTGGGCGGCACGGATAACATCTCCGTTAAATGACCCGCAAAGTCCGCTGCTGCTTGTGATGACCACAAAACAGGTCGTTTTTACTTCCCGCCTGCCCAGAATGTAGCGCTGCGGCACCTGTGAGGCATCCGCAAAGGCGTCCTGAGCGGATCCAATCAGACGCTGAAGATAATACTGACTGTGCAGAAGCGTTGCTTTCGCAATCCTCAGTTTGGAGGCAGAAACCAGCTTCATGGCGTTGGTAATGCGCTCAGTGCTCTGAATGCTCCGGATACGGCGCTTAATGTCCTGCATATGTTCCGCCATACTTCACACCTGCCTTCCTTTACTGTTCAATCTCCTTCTTAAACTGCTCCTTAAACGCGCTGATTCCCTTTACCAGAGACTTCTCCGCCTTTTCTGTCAGGTCGCCGGTCTCATGAATTTCCTGCGCGATTTCCGGATAACGGTCGTTCATATACGGATAGAACTCCTCTTCGAAACGTCCCAGTCTCTCATTTGGAATTTCGTCCAGCATATCGTGAATGGCCGCATACAGGATCATAACCTGATCGGCGACATCCAGCGGATGATACTGAGGCTGACGCAGAATCTGCATCAGTGTAGCGCCGTGCTCCAGACTCTTCTTTGTGGCCGGATCTACATCCGATCCGAACTGTGCAAAGGACTGCAGCTCACGGTACTGGGACAGGATCAGCTTGATCTTGGATGAAACTTTCTTCATGGCCTTGATCTGTGCTTTTCCTCCTACACGGGATACGGAAATTCCGGCATTGATGGCCGGACGCTGTCCAGAGAAGAACAACTCCGATTCCAGGAAGATCTGTCCGTCGGTGATGGAAATTACATTGGTCGGAATGTAGGCGGAAATGTCTCCTGCCTGCGTCTCAATCAAAGGAATTGCCGTCATCGAACCGCCGCCCAGTTCGTCAGAAAGCTTTGCGGCACGTTCCAGAAGTCTGCTGTGCAGATAGAAAACGTCTCCCGGATAAGCTTCACGCCCTGGCGGTCTTCTCAGGAGCAGGGACATTGCACGGTATGCCACCGCGTGCTTGGACAGGTCATCATAGATGATCAGCACGTCCCTTCCCTTATACATAAAATACTCACCCAGCGCGCATCCTGCGTACGGGGCAATGTACTGCATCGGCGCTGCGGCACTGGCCGTTGCGGATACAATCGTGGTGTAATCCATGGCACCGTGGTCTTTCAGTGTCTGCATCAGCTGTGCAACCGTGGACTGTTTCTGTCCGATTGCGACATAAATGCAGATCATATTCTTTCCCTTCTGGTTCAGAATCGTATCGACAGCCAGAGCGGTCTTTCCGGTCTGACGGTCTCCGATGATCAGCTCACGCTGACCCTTTCCGATAGGAACCATGGAGTCGATGGCCTTGATTCCTGTCTGCATCGGCTGCTCTACCGGCTGTCTGTCCAGAACACCCGGTGCCGGGCACTCAACCGGACGGGATTCTTCCGTATGAATGGCAGCGCCTCCGTCAATCGGACGGCCCAGCGCGTCAACAACACGGCCGATCATTTCTTCACCGACCGGCATCTGCACAACCTGTCCCGTCGGCTTGACGATGTCGCCCTCGCCGATTTCATAGTCATCGCCCAGAATTACGGCTCCGACATTATCTTCCTCCAGATTCAGGGCCATGCCGTACACATCATGCGGGAACTTCAGCAGTTCTCCGGACATGCAGTTACGCAGGCCGTAAACTCTGGCGATTCCGTCTCCGACCTGCATAACGCGGCCGAAATCGGAAACATCTAATTCACTACTGTAATTTTCTATTTCGTTTTTTATTAATGTACTGATCTCATCAGGTTTTAAATCCATAACGATCTTCCTCCCCGACTTTCCAGGCTTATCTCCGCCGCATCATTCAGATGGCTTCCGTTAAAGCGATCCGTTCTGAATCTTCTCGTGCAGCTCTTCCAGACGGCTTCTCAGCGAAGCGTCCATCAGCTGATCTTCCGCGTAAATTTTCACGCCGCCAATCAGACTCTTGTTAATCCGATTATGCAGCCTGATCTTCTTATGATAGAAGTCTGAAATCTCGCGGTTAAAGCGGTCCATCTCATCATCGCTCAGCGGAACGGCAGATTCAATCACGCCCTCACCGACGTTCTTCTCATGGTCATCAATTGCGTCGTACTCTTTCACGATCTGGTGGAACAGCGCGACACGGCCTTTATCTACCAGCAGACAGAGGAAATTCTCATTGATATCGGTAATCTTATTTTTGAAAATCTCGTCTATCTTCTGTTTTTTAATGACCTTAGAGATCGCCGGATCCTGCAGAAATCTGCAGAACATTTTATTGTCATTGAATATGCTCTCCAGCTGGTGAAGCTCATCCCGGACTTCTCCGGTATTCTTGCTGTCGATTGCGGCACCGTACAAGCCTCTCGCGTATACTTCAGCGATTGCAATTTCCATAGCCGTTTCACCTCTTCCGGATCCGGTTACTTCTTCTCACCGGCATCCTTCAATACTTTATCGATGATCTCCTTATGGTCTTCAGGAGTAATTTCCTTCTCCATAATTCTGCCGGCTGCTTCTACGGCCAGATCGCCGACTTCCCTGCGCAGCTGGCGTCTTGCAGCCTGCTGCTGACGCTCAATTTCCTGCTGCGAGCGCATAACTGCCTGATGCGCCTCTTCATTGGCTTCGTCGACAATGCGGTCCGCCTGCACTCGTGCCTCTTTACGGGCATCCTGAATGATCTGACGTCCCTCTTCCTCTGCACCGGCAATCTGTTTCTCATAAGCCTTCAGCTTCTTCTCTGCTTTCCGGCTCGTCTTACTTGCGTGATCCAGTGTATCCTGTACAGACTTGCTTCTGGCTTCCATGTAATTATGCACTTTCTCGAAGAAGAAGTGCTTCAGGATGCCGAACAGCACCAGGAAGGTGATGATCGCAAACAGGAAATTCCAGTTGAATTCAAACAATCCCTGTGTAACTTTCATCCTCTGACCTCCTTCATATTACTCTATAGACAAAAGCCAGACCGGCAAGGAAACGCCGGGTACATCCGTCCCGGAAACTCCTGGCCCGGCTGCCTTTTGTCCGTATACTGTGCATTGAATACACTAAATCTTGGCTAAAAGAATCAGTGCGACAACGAATCCTAATACCAGCGCGGTCTCCATGATGGCCATGGCGACGATCATGTAAGCAACCATCTTGTTGCTCATTTCCGGCTGACGGGAAATTCCGTGCATCGCTCCGTTTGATACAATACCTTGTCCAATTCCTACACCCATTGCGGCAAGACCCATGCAGAGTCCTGCACCGATTGCGATAAGTCCACCCATTATTATGCCTCCTGTTCAGCTGATTTCAGCTCACGTTTCTGTTGACGGCGCAGCTTCTTCTGTCTGCGCTTCTCTGCTGTCTCGGGCATCTCTCCGGCAAGAGCGCTGTTCAGGTTGACAGCAGTCAATACAGTAAAGATATACGCCTGAATGACTGGTTCGAAGATATCGAAGAAGCAGTTCAGAGGAATTCCAGTCACGCACCTTAAGATCGGCACGGAGCAGAATTTCAGACTCAGCTTGCCCATGAACGCCAGCCACATGTCGACGACGACCATGCCGCCGAAGATGTTTCCGAACAGTCGCAGTGCAAGCGTTACCGGGAATGTAATGTCACTGATAATATTCATGACGATCATGAACGGATACGGATCCGTCTGCTCACGCAGTCGTCCTCTGAAGCCCAGGTGTTTTACCGAGCTGACCTGAATGATCAGGAAGGACATCAGCGCAAGGGCGGCGGTAACGTTCAGATCCGCTGTTACCGGGCGCAGTCCGAGAAGTCCCAGACTGTTGGCAAACAGCAGAAAGATGATCAGCGTTCCCAGGTACGGTGCGTATACATCTCCTGTTTCTTTGCCGAGATTCGTGTGTGCAAAATTATAGATAAACCCGACGATGGTCTCTGCAACTGCCTGTTTCCCTTTTGGGACCGGTTTCAGATTGCTTCCCATCCAGATGCCGAGTATCGATAAGATCACGCAGATCAGAATCTCAAAGCAGACACTCTCACTCAGAAAGACGTGACCATTTCCGAACGTGAGGATAATCCTCGGTCCGATATGATTTAAATCAATCACGGCTTTCCCTCCTTTTTCCAGCAGAATCCTGCGTTCGCGCACCCTGAAATACAGTTCTGCAGCACTGTTTCGGGAGTCACTGACGGAATCGGGAATCTGCAGCGGAGCTTTTCCTAACTTCGCTGAAAGCTATTTTAATCATTTTGTTATGAAAGTAAAGCGATAAAGTGACATCCACACAGAAACTACATATTGCTTATTTCTTCTTAATGGATTCCTAAGAATTATTAAGTTGAAAAACGGGGATTTGCGTGAAACTTGTGATATACACAAATTTTTACCCGTAAATTTCCATGTAAATTGTAAACCTAGTTATTTTTTTGACAACAGCTTTTCTAGCATATATTGTCAATTAAGGAGTTTCTGTGATGAAGTTACATAAAACGCTCCCTTTCAAAGCCGAATTTTATGTAACTTCTGCATAGTTTTCAATACATTTTGTGCTGCAGTCTATCATAGTGTTCTGATTTTTCTCCTGTTTTTCATTTTCTGACGGCAGAAAGAATAAGCTGCCCCGCCGGAATTTTTCCATGCGGGGCAGCTTATTCTGATGCATATCATATTTTTTTCTCCGCCTACTCCGGCTTGAAATCCTGAAAGCGGTAATCCAGGAATTCCCTGTTATGGCAGTCGCTGGATAAGATCAGCGGGCATCCAAGTTTCTGAATCTGGTCCAGGAAAAAGAAATCCGGATAGGGCCTTGAACGGTATCCCTTTGCCATGCCGCCCATATTAATTTCAAACACCGGCTTTCCCTCTTCACCCAGAAAATCCGAAATCCCCTTCCGACGGACGCATCTCTGGGAGGCAATCTTCTCCAGAGCCGCCATTCCGCAGTCTCTGTACCACTCAGCCTTCTCGTCCCAGTAGTACCCGCCTTCATTGAATTTGCAGACCAGATCGAAATGCCCGACGATGTCTGCGCCGGTTTTCTCCAGAACGTCCGCTTCCGTCTCAAAGTAACACTCCACGTAGTCTCTGACGCTTCCCCGGAAATGCTCTTCAATGGCGCGTTCCATGATTTCCGCCGTATCATCCACGCTGAAATAACCGCCGTCTTTCTTTACATAATGGGTGGAGCCGATGATGTAGTCATAGTCAAAGGCTTCTGCTGCCTTCATCCCGGTCTCTTTCAGCGAATCCTCTGCGTAGAGATCCTTTTCAATGCCCAGCCGGATGTCGATCTGCCCTTCATATTTCTCTTTCAGACCAAGGATTTCCTTCCGATAGGCCTCTTCTCCCTCTGCCGTCATGCAGCAGTCCAGATCGTGAGGCGCAAAACTGTGTCCGGAGAAGCCCAGCAGCTGAAAATCAAGTCCAACTGCCCGCTTTACCATGTCTTCCGGCTTGTCTTTTCCATCACAGTACACCGAATGCGTGTGCAGATTATATTTTCCCGCCGGCCCGATCAGGCCGCGAATGCGTTCAGCCATCTCTTCCTCCTGCTTCTGCTACTCCGATTTTCCTCTGTTTTCCGGAGAAACCGGCGCCGTCTCATAAGTCTGCTTCTTTTTCTGGTCGATCACGCGGCGTCTTGCCATCTCGTCCTCCACGTCGGAGAGCGGAATGCCCATCTCCGCCAGCATGACCATGACATGGTAGGCCAGGTCTGCCGTTTCATACACGGTCTCCCCCCGGTCGCCGGACTTTGCGGCGATGATGACCTCTGCCGCTTCCTCGCCGACCTTCTTCAGGATCTTATCGATGCCCTGATCGAACAGATAGGAAGTGTAGCTTCCCTCCGGCTTCGTCATTTTCCGCTCTTCCAGAAGTTCGTAGAGGGACTGCATCGTGATCTTTTTCTTTTCTTCCAGCTTCTTCTCTTCTTCTTCCACTTCGGTCAAAGGGTACTCGAAGCAAGATTCAGTCCCCATATGGCAGGCCGGGCCGTCTTTTCTGACCAGAACAGTAAGGGCGTCCCGGTCACAGTCGGCGATAATTTTTACGATATGCTGGTAATTTCCGGATGTCTCTCCCTTATGCCAGTATTCCTGACGGGATCTGGACCAGAATACGGTCTGTCCGCACTCCAGAGTCCTCCTCAGGCTTTCCCGGTTCATATAGGCAAGGGTCAGAACGCGCTTTGTCTCTGCGTCCTGAACGATTGCCGGAATCAGTCCTTTTTCATCATATTTCAGTTCATCGATGGATACCATGCTCATTACTCCCTTGTCCCGTGTTACTTTTGTCTCTGTTCAACGGATTATTTCTCTGCGCGTCTGACCGGACGGACCGGAATGCCTGCGGCTGCAAGCTGGTCTTTCAGATCGGCGATGGAAACTTCTCCGAAGTGGAAAATCGAGGCGGCCAATCCCGCGTCGATGTCCGGAATTTCTTTAAACAGCGTGATGAAGTCCTGAATGGAGCCTGCGCCGCCGGACGCGATGACCGGAACGTGCGCGATCTCTTCTACGGCCTTCAGCATCTCCAGGTCAAAGCCTTTTTTCACGCCGTCGGTGTCGATGCTGTTCAGCACGATTTCTCCGGCGCCCAGCTCCTGGCCCTTCGCGATCCACTCCAGGGCATCCATGCCGGTGTCTTCACGGCCGCCGCGGGTGAACACGGTGTAATGCCCGTCGGATCTCGCTGCGTCAACGGAAAGAACCACACACTGGTCGCCGTACTTCTCTGCGGCTTCTTTAATCAGATCCGGGTTCGCAATGGCGCCTGAGTTGACGGAAACCTTGTCCGCGCCGCACTTCAGGACCCGGTCAAAGTCATCGATGGTCCGGATGCCGCCGCCGACGGACAGCGGAATGAAAATGGTAGAGGCCACTTCTTTCAGAATGTCGGTGAAGAGCTGACGGCCCTCTGCGCTTGCGGTGATGTCGTAGAAAACCAGCTCGTCAGCGCCGTGGTCACTGTAATATTTCCCCAGTTCCACCGGAGAGGATACATCGGATAAATCCTTAAAATTCACACCTTTCACAACTCTTCCGTCCTTCACGTCCAGACACGGAATAATTCTTTTTGTAATCATAGTCGTCTGCCCCTTTTATCTTATGTTGAATAGAGAACGCGGGAGACCTGTTGATAAGATCTCCCGCGCAGAATTGGATTCTTGTATTTTTATTTTTGTCTGCCCCCGCTGTGCCGCCCGCCGTTTTACAGGTCTGCGGCCTTTCCCTGATGCAGGGGAAATTCTATCTGTGATCAGCAGATTTTCTGCTGCCCGCTTTCATTACTCGTCGAACTCGCGGATGACTTCACCGATGTCCAGAGCGCCTGTGTACAGTGCACGTCCGATGATGGCTCCGTCCACGCCGATCTCGGCCAGCGCGCCCAGATCGTCCATGCTGGAAATTCCGCCGGATGCAATGATGTCGATGTAGCCGCCGTAATCGGAAACCAGCTTCTTATACAGCTCCAGATTGGTGCCGCCCATCGCGCCGTCCTTGGAAATATCCGTCGTGATGATGGTATGACATCCGTCGTCGATCAGGGTTCTGACCAGCTCATCGATCGTAACCTTGGTAACCTCTGTCCATCCGTTGATCGATACGTTGGCGCCGGAAATATCGATGCCGACGGCAACGTTGTCTCCGTGCTTCTTGATCATGCGTGCGGTGAATTCCGGATCCTTGATGGCCATCGTTCCGATGATGACGCGCAGAGCGCCTACGGAAGCATAGTCTGTGATAATCTCTTCATTACGGATGCCGCCGCCGATTTCCACCAGCAGATCGGTTTCTTCGATAATTTCCTTTACCGCAGAAAAATTAGGCTGTGTTCCGTCAATTGCTCCGTCCAGATCGACGACATGCAGATACTGTGCACCCGCATCCTGGAACTCCTGCGCAATATCCAGCGGATGCTCGCTGTAAACCGTCTTCTTGCTGTAATCTCCGCGAAGCAGACGAACCACATTGCCGCCCTGCAAATCGATAGCTGGAAAGATCTTCATTGTTAAAACAACCTCCTGTAACCTGAGGCCTACATCTCACAGAATGCTCTGAGGATGTCCAGACCCACATCTCCGCTCTTCTCGGGATGGAACTGCAGACCATAGACATTGTCCTTCTGTACCGCAGCCGTCAATTCTGCTCCGTAATCCGTTGTGGCGATCACGCTGCTGTCGCAGTCTGTGCCGTAATAGGAATGAACAAAATAAACGTAGTCTCCCTCTCCGATATTTTTAAAAATCTCGCTTTTCGGGCGTCCCTTCGGAAAATGCAGGGCATTCCAGCCGATCTGCGGAACCTTGTACCCCTCCGGGACAACCGGCTCCATAGAAACCACACTGCCCTCGATCAGACCCAGGCCCTGATGCTCTCCATATTCCATGCTGCGCTCGAACAGCATCTGCATGCCCAGACAGATACCGAGAAGCGGTTTCCCCTCAGCCGCCTGTTCCTTCACCAGACTTCCGAGTCCCGTATCCTTCAGTTTCTGCGCCGCGTCCGCAAACGCACCGACACCTGGCAGAATAATCTTATCCGCAGCTTCAATCTCCTTCCGGTCTCCCGTCAGGGTGATATCCGCGCCGATTCTGCGGAATGAATGCACGAGCGAGAAGATATTTCCCACTCCGTAGTCAATAATCGCAATCATAGCAGCCTCCCGGCAGCCCTGCAGAATAATCTACAAGCATGCCTCTTTATTTTACTCAAAATTTAATATTTATGCAACCACGCGAACTCCCGTAAATGCCTTGTTTTGATGCGAATATCACAACTTCACAGGAATTTCATCTTGCGGCTGTTTGTTTCATTTTTCCCCTTGCTAAAGGATCCCTTTTGTCGATGGAATTTCTCCCTCATGCTGCGGATCAATCGCTGTCGCATGATCCATTACGCGGCCGAAGGCCTTGAACATGGCCTCAATGACGTGGTGGGTGTTCTCCCCGGCGAACTCCTTGAAATGCAGGGTCACGTCCGCCTTCCGCACGAAGCCCAGGAAGAAATCTTTCACCAGCTCGGTGTCGAAATCGCCGACTTTCGCCTGCGGCATTTCCACGTCGAATCCCAGATAGCTTCTTCCGGAAATGTCCACGGCGCAGAGCATCAGCACCTCATCCATCGGCAGAGTAATGTCCGCATAGCGGTAAATTCCGCGCCGTTCGCCCAAGGCCTCCATGAAGGCCTCTCCCAGGGCGATTCCGATGTCTTCAGTGGTGTGATGGTAGTCCACATCGACGTCCCCGACACACTTCACGTCCAGATGAAAATTTCCGTGGCGCGTGAACAGCTCCAGCATGTGATTCAGAAAGCCGCAGCCTGTGTCGATGGTCCCCTTTCCATCGCCCTCCAGCTCAAGCTTCAGCGCGATCTGCGTTTCCTTTGTGTCCCGCTTTATCTCTGCTGCTCTCGTCATGCTTACGCCTCCTTCAGAATGTCTTCAATTTCCTTAAACAGAATGTCCATCTCTTCCGGCTTTCCGATGGTGACGCGGTTCCAGTTCTCAATCAGCGGGTCGTTCCAGTGACGGATCAGGACCTTGCGTTTCTTCAGTTCCTCATAGAGCTTCCCTCCGTCGATCTTGTCGCTGCTGACAAAAATAAAATTGGCAAGGGAAGGAATGACCTGGAAGCCGAGTTTCTCAAAACGTTCGGTGCTGGCCTTTCTGGTGGCCATGATCTTTCTCGCATTCTCTTTATAATAGTCCTCTTCAGAAAGCGCCGCGATTCCCGCCGCAGCCGTCAGGCTGTTGACGTTATACGGGTTGGTGGAATACTTGATCTTCTCCAGATCAGAAATCACGGTCTTGGAACCGATGGCGTATCCCAGACGGGCGCCGGCAAGAGATCTGGACTTACTGAAGGTCTGCGCCACCAGAAGGTTTTCATATTTCTTCGTCAGCGGAACGCAGCTCTCTGCGCCGAAATCGACGTAGGCTTCATCGATCAGGACAACGTGGTCCGGATTGGTCTCGCAGATTTTTCCGATGTCCTCAAGAGAAATCGTTCTTCCCGTCGGCGCGTTCGGATTGGCGATGACCACCATCTTCCCCGTGTTCATGTAGTCCTCCGGACGGATTCTGAAATCCTCCGTCAGAGGAACACGCTCACAGTCTCTTCCGTGCAGCTGTCCGAATACCTGGTAGAACCCGTAGCTGGTTCTCGGGAACATGACACCATCATGGCCGAAGGCAAAGAAGGCAAAGTTCAGAATGTCGTCAGAACCGTTGCTGACGAAGACATTTCTCTCGGTCACGTCGTAGCGGTCTGCCAGTGCCTTTTTCAGGGCCGCGGAATCCGGGTCGCTGTAAAGGCGGAGTCTTCTGGCCCTTTCCGGGTCGGTCAGCGCCTCAACCACCTTCGGGCCTGCCGGATACGGTGACTCGTTGGTGTTCAGCTTGGTGTAGACTGTGTCCTTCGGCTGCTCACCCGGTGTATATTCCTCTAGTGATGAAAATCTTGGATCTAAAAACGTCATAGTCTTCCCCTTATTTCTTCTCTGCTTCTTTCTTTTCCACCTGCTCCGCAAGCGCGTCTCTCATGGTCTCGATCTCTTTCGTCTTGAACTGAAAGGACGCCTTGTTGGCAATCAGCCGCGCACTGATCGGAATGATCGTCTCTAACACCTTCAGATTGTTTTCTCTTAAGGTGTTTCCCGTCTCTACGATATCGACGATAACATCGGAAAGTCCGACGATCGGCGCCAGCTCGATGGAGCCGTGCAGCTTGATCAGATCGATGTCTCTGCCCTGCTCGGCAAAATAGTTTCCCGCGATATTCTTAAACTTGGTTGCGACGACCAGCCGCTTTTCCGGATTCTCATGGAATCCATTCGGACCGGCTACACACATTCTGCATTTTCCGATCTTAAGATCCAGAAGTTCATAGACATCGGACTCATATTCCAGAAGAATGTCTCTTCCTGCAATACCCAGGTCTGCCGCTCCTCTTTCTACGTATTTTACAACGTCTGTCGGCTTTACCTGAAAGTACTGGACACCTTTTTCTTCATTGGTGAAAATCAGTTTCCGCGATCCGTCCTTAATCTCCGGGCACTCATAACCGCAGCGCTCCAGCATGTCGTAAACCTGATCGCCCAGTCTTCCCTTAGGAAGCGCCACTCTCAACATCTGACCCATTATCTGGACGCCTCCTTTCCGTTCTCTTTCTCCGCCTTTTCCACTTCATCCTGAAGCGCGGCTCTGTCGTCCTTACTTACATATTCGATTCTTCCATAACGGAGATTTTCCGGAACATGTCTCTGTGCCAGAACAGAGTTTCCGCGGAAAATAATGCGGCTGGCAGCGCTGTAAACGTCTGCCGGGCTGTCCTTCTCCGTGTAAAGAAGGAGAACATCCGTATCCGTCTTTTCTGAAGACAGCCGGTCCAGATAATCCAGGTAAACGGCAAAACCAATGGCTCCGCCTTCTTTATTCATCCTCTTCATCAGCGGATCATATTCACCGCCGGAGAGGACGCTGTGCGGAACGCCGTTCACAAATCCCTGAAAGCAGATTCCGGAATAATAGGTCATGTCATTGACCATGGAAAAGTCAATCCGTACGTTCTGATCCAGCCCGTCTGCCCTGAGGACATCGAAGACCCCCTCAAGTTCAGCAAGCGCGGCTTTTCCTGCATCGGACAGCGGCAGCTTCTCCAGCACCGGAGAAACCTCTTCCCATGAGCCGTAGGCGGAAACCAGCCTTTCCAGCACATCGATCAGCGCATTTTCCACACCTGCAGCCTCAGCCACCGAACGCAGCTCATGCGGATTCTTTTCTCCTATACACTTGGTAATATTCTCTTTTGTCTGGTCATCGGAGATGTCCCGCATCAGGTCTTTCAGCACGCCCATGTGGGAAACCTGAAGCACATAATCCCCGGATACCGCCTCAAGGCTCTCTGCCGCCAGCATCGTAACCTCTGCGATCTGATAAAGATCAAGATCGCCGATGCACTCCAGTCCGGTCTGCATGATTTCCCGGTGCGCCCGGGTCTCCCTGTCCGAACGGTAGATGTTCTCACTGTAGAAGACCTTCTGGGTGCAGCCTCTGTCGTGACGCTCATTCTTAACGATGGAAAGGGTCAAGTCCGGCTTCAGCGCCATCAGGTGGCCATTTCCGTCACGAAAAGCAATAATATCTTCTGAATCAATAAAATCCCGGTTCTGCAGATAAAGCTCGTACTCCTCAAACTTATCCATCTTATACCGGGAATATCCGTATCTGCGGTACAGCGCATGCAGCTGCATCTGCGCGCGTTCCTCGATACTCATTCTCTCTTCCGTTGTCTGTCCTGCAGCTGTCACTACTTCAACCTCCGTGATGATCAACTTCTGACTGTTTACTACTTCTTTTCTCTTATATTTCCTACTGCTGTTTCTGCCTGGGTCATCTGCCCGCGGCATTCTTCAAGGCGCCCGCTGATCAGTCCGCCGACGGATTTATCGTTTTATCGGCCATCAGCTGGCTTATCGGCTATCGGTCATCGGCTTATTAAATCCGCCGCTTCTGTGAACGCAGCCGGCCCCGCCGGCAGCTTCGTATCATACCGATACCTGCACATCCTCCGCCCGCTTTAGCGCTTTATTACTTTATCATGATAACGCATTAAAGCATTTTGTCAACCTCTGACGAGAAAATTTACATGTATTTAGTATTGTACCACAATATCTGTTACTGCGCATCGTTCATGTACACAACAATGTTATCAAGATCTGCAGAGATGTTTTTTGACAGATCTGCATGTTTTTCTTTGAACGGTACGCAGTCTCAAGTTCGATCAGCGTAGTATGTCTCTTGCAATGCCACAGTTCTTGATAAACATCAGAGTCCCGGAAGCTCCACCCATGATGAATGACCCTCCGCCAATATACTCCAAGCCTGTTCAGGAAACTGTGCTGCCGCCAGATGTAAATCACAACCACCGGCATAGCCGGTGGTTTATTGATTTATCTCGCTTTGCTCGATAAATCCTCATCTAGAGAAATTACACAAAAAACCGCCTGCAAGTTCAGGCTTCCCCTGATCCTTGCAGACGGATATCTGTTCATTTCAAATCTCAAAATGCCCGCTCGGCCTTCCGGGCCTTGCAGTCACTTATTTCTTTTCCTTCAGTTCTGTGTAACGCTTGATCGCTGCCGCAGCCCCGGCATCTGCCGAAGCGCCTGCTTTCTCCGTAAACGGAATCACGCGGCCTTCCTGCTTTTCCTGCTCTCTCAGGCGGTTAAAATCTTCCTCATCCTTAGGGTGCATCATCGTAGAATGACCGGCGCAGGCAGAAAAGAACTTGCATCCGGCGCACATGTACTGACTCTTATCCCATGCCGGGTCATAGCCGTGCTCCTCATTGATCTTCTGACTTTTATTCGCAAATACAACGGTCAGCAGCCCGACCGCCGCCATAACAACCGCCGCAACAATAATCGGAATCATATGATGTAATGCATATGCCATATTCTCAACCCCTTCCTTCAATTCACTTAGAATATACCACGGGAAACAGATTTTACGCATATTTTAAGCTGCTAACTTGTAATTCATTTTGATACATGCAGCCTATCTTCTCGCGAACCTTCCGCGCACCGGCTCACCCTTCAGCAGCTTGTAATAGAAATACACCGCCACCAGAATCTCACAGCCCAGAACCACCAGTCCCGTGCCGCTGGTCAGCGCGTGCATCCCGCTCGTGTTCATCGGCATATGCAGCAGATACAGCGCCAGCGCATTATTTCCCGCATGCACGATAATGGTAATCCACAGATTTCTGTACAGCTCATAGAGCAGGGACAAAATCAACCCGGTCAAGAAGGCAGTCACCGCCTGCGGCAGGCTGCCGTGCCAGACTGCCCATAAAGCAGATGACAAGACCGCGGAAAGCGCAAACGAACATCTCATCCTCAGCGACCGGAATAAAATCCCCCGGATCACTAACTCCTCCATCAGAGGTGCTGCAACCACATAGGCCAGAATCACCAGAAAAATATTTTCTGCCGATGTACTTTCCAGCACACTCGTCTGACCCGCATGAAGAACATGATCCACCAGCGTTCCCAGCGACGACGCCGCTTTAAATCCAAAAAACACCAGAATGACCAGAACGATCAGTTCCTCGACATGCCACCACTTCCGCTTTCCACAGATTCTTTTCCATGCCGGGTCATCGTCCGGGCTGCAGGACCGGAAATAAACAAATGCCCCAATCAGAAGCGCAATGCCGTCCCGGACAATCAGCCCGACCAGCTCCGCATGCGCCCCGTGAAAAAGCCCCGAAATCGGAACTGCCGCACAGGTCAGAATCATGCAGAGCGCGGCTGTCAGAATGCCCTGCCCCATAGTTACCCTTTTCCCCTGATGAAATTGCTGCATATATGACCTTTTCCAATTATTCTACATCTGTAACATTCGTCTTCTGATGCTAAATGTTAGCACGAACCAAACATCCTTGCAAGATCACAGCCCGATGTTGAAGATAAAGTTCTTTTCCAGCGCATAGAAAAGGGACCGGCGCGGCCGCAGCACACGCTGATCCCTTGAACGTTTCTGTTTTGTCCTGACAAAAAGAGAATCTGCAAGGAGAAAACTTAACCGTTTCTTCTTCTTCTCTCTGCCTCAACTCTCTCCTGGTTGACTCTGGCAGTTTCCGGATCGCCGTTCCAGAGCTTCTCCGCAACTGGAGCCCACTCCTTCGCGTACTCCTTGCACTTCGCGGTCAGATGCTCTGCAGACTCAGGGGACTGCAGGTCTGTGGACTTGGCACCGGCTTCCTTAACCATCTGCGGCAGGATCTCCGGATTCTCCAGCATCGGGCAAGGACGCAGCATGTTGTCATTGAACGGCTGGTGGTTATGATACTGCATGAACAGAGGACTCTGCAGAACCTCAAGCAGGGTGTTCTTTCTAATGTTGGTGTTGGAGTAGTGAATGAATACACATGGCTCCGCGTCACCGTTCGCATTGATATGGAAGTAGTTTCTTCCGCCTGCGATGCAGCCGCCGACGAACTCTCCGTCATTCTGGAAGTCGAAGCAGAAGTAGCCCTTTCCGTCTTCCATATTTCTGAGCTCTCTCATGCGGTGATACATGTACTCACGCTGCTCCTTGGTCGGCATCAGCTCCGGAGAAGCATCATTTCCAACCGGCATCAGGTGGAAGTACATGGTGAACATAACGCCCTTCTGGATCTCCATGTCGACAAAATCGTCAGATGTTACCAGGTCCAGGTTCTTTCTGGTGTAGGCAATGGATGTTCCGAACAGGCAGCCGTGCTCCTTCAGCAGATCCATGGCATGCATGATCTTATCGAATGTGCCCTGTCCTCTTCTGGCATCGTTGGTATCCTCGAATCCCTCAAGGCTGATAGCGAGTCCCAGATTTCCGACGCGTACCAGGTCCTCACAGAACTTCTCATCAACCAGTGTGGAGTTGGTGAATGCGACGAATGCGCAGTCCTGATGCTTCTCAGCCAGACGGATCAGGTCATCCTTTCTGACCAGCGGCTCTCCGCCAGTGAACATATAGTAGAAAATGCCCAGTTCCTTACCCTGCTCGATAACATTGTCCATCTCCTCAAAAGTAAGGTTCAGCTTATTTCCATATTCAGCAGCCCAGCAGCCTGTGCAGTGCAGGTTACATGCACTGGTCGGGTCCATCAGGATCAGCCAAGGCACATTACACTGATACTTCGCTCTTGCCTCATGAATCTTCTTTGTTCCGCAGAACATAGCCTCATAGAGGAAGTTCAGAATGAATGTTTTCAGGACATTCGGGTGCAGGGTTGTAATGATGCGGTCGACGTAGCGGCTGATCGCACTGTCCGGATCAGCAAGAAGTCTCTTCATTCTGCTCAGATCGACATTAATGTTTGCGTCACCAAGGTACTTCTCCGCATACCCGAAAACAGTTCCGACAGCCTTGTCACGGTCCTTATGGTACTCCTTCAGCGCCATGTCAATAGCCGCTCCGAAAGCCGCTCTTCCCATCTTATGCTTAATTGATGCTTTATACATAATATCTCTCCATTCTCTTCCGCCTGTTAAAAAGAACCGCTTCCAGATCAAAAGACGGTCCCTTTAACGTTTCCGGCGTAAAATATCCGCCGGTTATTTTTTATGTATTCATTATAGCGGCCAGAAATAGAGAACACAAAATACAATCACGCGCTTTTGTCTAAAACGCGGTCGAAAATTTCCCGGCAAGTGAACCGGCATGCACTGTATCAGCATACACTGTATTGGCATACGCAGAGTCGGCATACGCTGTATTGATACACGATGAATCAGCATATCCTCAATCGAAATACCCTGCATAAGCATGTGCTGAATCGGCATACGCGCAATCGACATTCGCTGTATCAGCACACACTGGAGCGGCATTTGCTGGCGGGGCATCGGTGTATACTGTATTCTATTTGATCACAGTTTTCATTCTGTTGACAATTTCATGCGCGACTTCCTGCTTACCCATCAGTGGAAGCTCCTCTGCACCGTCCTCCGTAATCAGCGTAACCAGATTTGTCGCCGTTCCAAAGCCCGCCCCCGCGTCTCTCAGGTTATTTGCGGCGATCATATCCGCATGTTTCTTCTTCAGTTTCTTTGAAGAGTTTTCCACCAGATTCTGCGTTTCCATCGAGAATCCCAGCAGGAACTGGCCTTCCTTCTTATGTTCGCCAAGATACTGCAGAATGTCCCGGGTCCTCTTCAGCGGAATACTCAGATCATCATCATGCTTCTTGATCTTCTGATTACTGACCGAAGCCGGAGTATAATCCGCAACAGCCGCCGCCATCATTATCGCATCCATTCTGTCAGCACATCCTGTAACCGCGTTAAACATATCTTCTGCACTCTTCACGTTGATAATATTACAGAAATCCGGAGCTTCAGCTGTTGCAGATGCTCTGACCAGCGTTACATCCGCACCCCGCAGCATACATTCCTTCGCCAGGGCAAAACCCATTCTTCCAGTGGAATGATTGGTGATGAAACGGACCGGATCCATCGATTCCTGCGTTGCCCCCGCCGTTACCAGAACATGCTTTCCTTTCAGATCATGTGGGTAAGCAAGCGCATGTTCAATATACCGGTACAGCTCCTCCGGCTCCGGCATCTTTCCCTTTCCCGTGTCTCCGCAGGCCAGAAGGCCCTCTGCTGGCTCAATTACCTGAATCCCGTACTGCTTCAGCTTTTTCAGATTATCCTGCGTAACCGGATTCAGATACATCTGCGTATTCATCGCCGGAACCACCATCTTCGGACAATTGCTCGCAAGGAATGTCGTTGTCAGCATATCATCCGCCAGCCCATTTGCCGTCTTGGCGATCACATCTGCCGTCGCCGGAGCAATCATAAAGAGGTCCGCCAGTTTCGCCAGCGAAACATGCTCCACCTCAAACTGCCGGTTCTTATCGAAGGTGTCCACTACACATCTCTGCCCGCTCAGCGTCTCAAAAACCAGCGGACTGATAAACTCCGTCGCATTTTCAGTCATGATCACATGAACTTCCACCCCGGCCTTATGCAGCCGGCTGACCAGAGATGCCGTCTTATACGCAGCGATGCCCCCGCTGACCCCGATCAAAACTTTTTTATCTTCAAACATAGTCGTTTCCTCCTGTGATACTCTCTATCTGTTCTACACAATCATTGTACCATCACCCCACGCCTATTGCTCGTTAAAATTATAACGCACTTTTACCCTTTGTGGGAAAATAATTAATGTCCTTCCACTGTTTATTGCAGGACTGCCTGTATATATGCATCAATCAGCCTGGCATTGATTCCTCCATCCTCATTATCATAAGTAACGATTAGATTCTTCCAGGGAACAATTCCATTTCGCTCATAAACTGCCAATTTTCTTTTATGCGCTTCAATTTTCCTCTGATCATTGACCATTCCGCAGTGTTCCCAGTAAATCAGGCGGCCGTCGCTTTTCCTCATGATCGTGAAGTCCGGATGGAAGGTAATTCCCTCCAGCAGCAGTTCAGCTTCATATTTATAGTGAAGATTATGCTGATACAAGTGATCACGGATAATCACTTCGTTCTTAGACCGGCAGCTTCCGCCGTCAGCAGATCGGTGGATCAGACCGTCCGCATAATAATTTTCCGGCTGCCGGTATCCTCTGGCCCATTGCTGCGCGGACCAGGAAAAATTGAAATATTCATCCGGAAGATCTGCGTACTGTTCGCGTATTTTCCTATACACTTCATTTACAGGACGGTAGTGCGCGAGAAACTGGTCCGCCGCAGCAATATTCTGCCTGACCACAGGTTTCAGATGCCGGTAGTATTTCTTTTTCAAGTATGCGCAGATGAGCTTCGGGTTCTGGTTGATAACTCTGACTTTCCATTTATCACCTGTCATCACTCTGGAGCAGTAGTAAGTCGAAGATTCTTTTCGCTTAATATCCATTCTGCCTTGTGGATGCCCATTTTCAGCGAGCTTCATTTTTTCAGACATTAACACCATCTCTGACCGCATATAAATGACTTCGTCTCTTAGATCCATAATCCCTCCATATATCAAATATCCACGGATACCCTCCATATATCATGCAGGAAGAGGCCGCGTTGAAGCAATCAACTTTTTTCGGCATTTTTCGACGATACACATGCAAGGTATACGTAAATGACCCGAGCGCTATCATTTTACTTATCATTGAAAATCATACATCATGAATTCTGTGCAGACATTCAACAAACTACCGCTAATATTTCTCTGATCATACAGGCAAATGCTGTTGAGGGCAGAAGCAGCGTATAAACATTCATGTATATGCATGTGTTTTGTATCCATTTGACTTTATATTTTTATGGTTCGTTTAAATCATAATTATTATATTTTGTGCAGACCCATGCTTTCTCTTGAGTTAAATATTCTGAAAGCTTTTTTCAAAAATTACAGCAGATCCCATCTATTTCCATGTTTCTGCTTCTCCTGTATGATAGACGACTCACATATTTCCCATTTCTGAGGAATTGTATATTATTAACTGCCCAGATAATTCCATTATTTTACAGTTTGCAGGCGAAATTACCAGATGCCACTCGCTTTTATATATATTCAGTTCTGCGCTTTCGCCCAAAAATCGAAAAAAAACGAACCTCGAAAAATTCCATCACATTTCCATCATATTCCAAAGCTCCAAGCCCTCCTCTGCCATTCAATCCAAAATATCGCGCCTTACAGTCCGGAAATAAATTCCCCATCTTCCAATCTCCAAACTCCCATGCTGCTGCACCGTGAAAACCAACCGTCTTTATGGTTCTCTGCAATGGCGTTATCCAGGTATAATGTATACTTACACCATCCTGTCAGTCTCCCCAGCCCGCGCCCCTCCGGTATCCGAAACCAATCCCCGGCGGGTCCTCATTTCCCGGCCGGCTCCGCCGGGTTCCCGGGAAGCTGGCTGCGACTTGCTGGCTGCGACTTGCCCGAAAGGCAGAAAAAATCCCGGATCCCGACGGACTGTTTACCAGCCTGCCGTGGTCCGGGATTTAATATTCAGCTTGATCGTATGACTCTGCGTAATGCGCTTATGCCTCCAGAGCCTTCTTTGCTGTGTCGCAGAGCTGTGTGAAGTCTTCTGCGTTGTTGATTGCGATCTCGGAGAGCATCTTGCGGTTGATGTCGATGCCGCTCTTCTTCAGACCGTTGATCAGCTTGCTGTAGCTCAGTCCGTTCATTCTTGCTGCAGCATTGATTCTTGCGATCCACATTCTTCTGTAGTCTCTCTTCTTCTGCTTTCTTCCAACGTATGCGGAAGCCAGAGCTCTCATTACTGCAGGGTTAGCTGCTCTGTAGTTCTTGCTCTTCTGGCCGTAGAATCCTCTAGCCTGCTTCAGTACTTTCTTATGTCTCTTATGAGCGTTTACGCCCTTCTTTACTCTTGCCATTATTCTTACCTCCTGAATTTCTAGAACTATTTACCCATGGATCTCAAGATTCTCTTCTCATCCGCGGTTGTAGCCATTGCGGACTGACGAAGATTTCTCTTTCTCTTTGCGGTCTTCTTAGTAAGAATATGACCCTTATAAGCCTTATGTCTCTTCAGCTTGCCGTTTCCGGTAACTTTAAATCTCTTGCATGCGCCTCTGTGCGACTTCATCTTTGCCATGATATTCCCTCCAATTCTTAGTACAGCAGCTTACCTGGACTGTTCGTCCTTATGCTTGCCGCCGGATTTTTTCTCTGCTGGCTTCGGTGAAAGGAACATCGTGAGGCTCCTTCCTTCGAACTGCGGCTTCTTGTCCATAACGCCGTATTCACTGCAGGCTGCTGCGAATGAATTCATAACGTCACGGCCCTTGTTTACGTAATCGCGCTCACGTCCGCGGAAGCGGAGGCTGACCTTTACCTTGTCTCCGTTCTTCAGGAACTTGCATGCAGTCTTGGCTTTTACGTCGACGTCATGCTCTTCGATAAACGTACTCAGCCGAATCTCCTTGATTTGGATGGTTCTCTGCTTTTTCTTTGCTTCCTTAGCGCGTTTCTGGAGTTCATAGCGGTACTTTCCATAGTCCAGAATCTTCGCTACAGGCGGATGCGCGTTTGGTGACATAAGTACCAGATCCAGCCCTCTCTGTTCAGCGAGTGCCAGTGCGTCACGCTTGCTCATAATTCCTGCCTGTGAACCGTCTGTATCAATTACTCGCAGTTCTTTGGCGCGAATGTCATTATTGATTCTAGTTTCCTGCTTAATTTTATTTTCCTCCTTTTACATCAGAAAAGCGGGCACAGTAAAGTACCCGCCTTGAAAACACGCTAAAATGCCATCTTCGATCAATGAAAACCAGCAAACAACTGTGCCTGTTCTATCAGACTACAGCATCTGCAAGGTGAGAAGCGGATAACTTCTACTTGATTTACCGTTCTATGCTATCACATGTTCCCGTTTCTGTCAATGATTTACATTTAATTTCTATTGTTTATCTGCCTGCATCGTCCGTGCAGTTCCGCCGCTTCCGGCCCTGCATTCTGCAGATTTCCCCCGGCTGCTGTTTCCCCGGTTCTGCAGGACCTGCCCGTCTTCTTCCGGCCGGCACAGATTCTGCGTGTCCTGGCACATTTATCCGTCATCAGCGTATCAGTTAAAGTAACGAAATACGCCCTGCACTTTTCCCTGGATGCTGACGTCCCGCACGATGATCGGACTCATCGTGTCGTTTTCCGGCTGCAGGCGGACATGTCCGTTCTCCTTATAGAAGGTCTTCACCGTGGCCTCGCTCTCAAAGCCGTCGATCATGGCAACGACGATATCGCCGTTCTCCGCGGTGTTCTGCTTGCGCACCAGAATATAGTCTCCGTCCATGATGCCGATATTGATCATCGACGTTCCCCTCACACGGAGCATAAAGCATGTTCCTGCCGCATACTGGGCTGGAATCGGAAAGGTTCCTTCAATATTCTCTTCTGCCGTAATCGGAACCCCCGCCGCAACACGTCCGACAATCGGCACGTTTACCACCGGCGGCTCTTCCACAGATGATTCCGCCGGAACATCATCCAGCACACTGCTGATCTTATCCTGAACCAGCATCAGTGCCCGCGGCTTGGACGGATCCTTCTTCAGAAATCCCTTTTCCACCAGGCTGTTAATATCCTTATGCGCGGTAGAAGTAGACTTGATGTTCACGGCATGGCAGATCTCACGCACGGTCGGCGGATATCCCTTTTCCATAATTTCCGCCTCCATAAACTCCAGAATCTTCTTCTCCCGTTCTTTCAATTCGCTGTGCTTATCCATACCTAACCTCCATCGGCACTATCTGCAGGCGTTTTCCTCTATTGTGTCCATTTTATCATGACGCGAACAGATTGTAAACACTTGTTCGTTATTTTCTTCTTGACAATCCACGCGCCGCTATCATATGATAATCCTAACAATATCAACCGGCGCCGGAACTGAACTTCGGCTGCCAGGGGGCCGCCGCATACCGATTCAGGAACGGTGCATGAACATGCGGCACTGCATTGATGTACGGAACTCAACCAGCCTGCTCTGGCGCCCTGCCAGGGAAGGCTTTTTTTGTGCCCGGACGCAGAAACGGCCGCGCTGCAGGATGTCCCCTTGCCGGGTAAGTTTTGTCCGCGCCGGAACTCATGTATTCATGAAAGGATCGTAATTATGACAAAAGCAAAAAAGTCCAAGGGGAAACCTGTGGAAATCTACGACGCGCGCCAGCTCGGCAAGCCTAAAATGCTGGTCCTCGGCCTGCAGCACACGTTCGCAATGTTCGGAGCAACGGTCATGGTTCCGCTTCTGACCGGTCTGAATGTCTCCACGACGCTGCTGTTCGCCGGCCTGGGAACGCTTCTTTTCCATATTATCACTAAAGGAAAAGTTCCGGCTTTCTTAGGCTCTTCGTTCGCCTTTCTCGGCGGATATGCCGCGGTCGCCCCTCTTCTGAAGAACGGTGCGCCGAATGAGAAAATGCTGCCCTACGCCTGCGGAGGCGTCTTCTGCGCGGGTCTTCTCTACGTCGTGCTCGCCGCGTTTATGAAGGCTTTTGGGCCGCACCGCGTTATGCGCTATTTCCCGCCGATTGTCACGGGTCCGATCATCATCTGCATCGGTCTGACTCTGGCGCCGAATGCCATCGCAAACTGCCGCAGCAACTGGATTGTCGCGCTGGCAGCCCTGGTAACCATCATTTACTTCAACATCTGGGGCAGGGGAATGGCAAAAATTATCCCGATCATCCTGGGTGTTATCGTGTCATATGTGGTTGCCTGTGCCCTGGGTGTCGTCGATATCTCTGCAATCACGAAAGAACGCTGGATCGCCGCGCCGCCGATCACCATGATGAAGTTCGACATTTCCGCAATTATCACAATCGTACCGCTGGCTCTGGCCACCATGATGGAACACATCGGCGACATCACCGCCATCGGCGCCACCACACACCGCAACTACATTGAAAATCCGGGACTTCACAGAACCCTGCTCGGTGACGGTCTCGCAACCTGCCTGGCCGCTGCGTTCGGCGCACCGGCAAATACAACCTACGGCGAGAACACGGGCGTGCTGGCGCTGACCGGAATTTACGATCCTAAGGTCATTGAAATTGCCGCATGTTTTGCTGTTCTGCTGGGTTTCATTCCGAAAGTCGGATTCCTGATCCAGTCGATTCCGGCCGCAACCATCGGCGGAATCTCTCTGATTCTCTACGGAATGATCTCCGCCGTCGGCGTCCGCAACATCGTGGAAAATCACGTGGACTTCACCAGAACCAGAAACACGATCATCGCCGCGCTGATCCTGGTCTGCGGACTGGGATTCACCTTCGGCAGCAAACAGGGGCTGACATTCCACATCGCAGGATTTACAATTACATTGTCAGGTCTGGCCATTGCCTCCCTGACCGGCATCATCGCCAACGCCATTCTTCCAGGAAACGAATATTCCTTCCGCGACGGCAAAGATGAAGATAAAGACAAGTACGGCACATACAACGTGTAAACCGATTCAATCAGCACATAAAGGGGGCAGCCAATGATTAAGGTCTTCAACGCAAAAGAAAAAAATGAATTTGCAGATCTTGCGGATACACCGGAAGTCAAGGAAGTGCGCGACAGCCGCGATTATGCGGTCAACGTCGGAAAAAAAGCTTATCTGATCACCTTCCATTACATCAACCGCCGGCGTGTCACCCTTTACGCTGACCCCCAGCAGTGCTGCGTCATGACCGACTCCCTGCATCTCAGGAAAATCGCAAAAGAGATCGACGCGCCGTCCGGAATCAAAGAAGCCAACATGTTCCTTCAGCGGATTTCCAAGAACGACATGTTCGACCTGCAGAGTCTGGAAAAAGAAGTACAGGCCCTGGAAGACAAACTGTTCGCCGAAAAAACTCCAAACCGCAGAGGTATCGATGAAATCCGCAAACTCCGCCGTGAAATCCTCCGCCGGAAACGCTACTATGAGCTGATGGAATTCATCACTGACGAACTGATGGAGATGGACAGCGACTTCAGCTACATCAGCAAGAAATTCGACCGCCTCTACAAGGTCATCCTCAGGACCCAGGAATTTGCCGAAGAAGTCCGCGACGCCTACCAGTCCCAGGTCGATATTCAGCAGAACAACATCATGAAATTCCTGACCATCATCACCACCATGTTCATGCCGCTTCAGCTGATCACCGGCTGGTACGGAATGAACCTGAAGATGCCGGAAGTCCACTGGCGTTTCGGCTACCCGTATGTCATCGCCCTGAGTATCGCCATCTGCCTGCTCATGTACTGGATCTGCAAGCGGAATAAATGGTTTTAAAGACGAGAAAAACAGCCCGCGCAAGGAGATTCCCGGATGTTTTCGGCATCCTGGCCTGTCCCCTGCCGGGCATTTTTTCTGCTATTCAGTATTTCATTCCCCTGCCGGCCAGCCCTTGCTGACCAGCAAAATCCATGTCAATAAGTCAGCCGATAACCGTGCTTATACACGCGTGTATACAGTATTCCCGGATATCACGTTTCTCCTGCAGAATCGAATCTTGCCAGTTATATTTTGTCCCGGTCTGCTAGAAAGTCAGGCGCATCTCATGCCATGCCACTCCGCCATGGGTGGAATCCGACATACCCTCATCGACAAAACCGAATTTCGCGTAGTAGTGCACCAGGTGGTCCTTGCAGGTCAGCACCAGGCCCTTCCGGCCCTGCTTCCGCGCCTCTTCAATGACGTGCATCAGCAGCATCGCCGCACAGCCCTGCTTTCTGTAGTCAGGAATCGTATCCACACCGAAAATCATCTGCCAGGCGCCCTGCTCGTTATGCAGGAAAGCATCATCATACATCTCGTCTTCCAGATGCTCCTCGTCTGTCACCATTCCATTGACAAAACCAACCATTTTACTGCCGTCTTCCAGAACCCAGAAGTGGTCCGGATAGGCCTTCAGTCGACGCTCCATAGAATCACGTCCGGCTGCCTCTGCAGGCGGAAAGCATTCCGCTTCTACCTGTGTAACGGCATCCAGATCCTTGATATTTGCAGTCCTTATTTCCATAACTGATTCTCCCTCTTCACGTTCTTCTTCATCTGTTCTGTCCGCAGCTTCAGCGGAGAAGCTCCGGATCAGAGTATTTTCCGTCTTTTATCACTGTGCGGAAAATCGCGCAGTTGTCCACCGGCATCCGCCAGATTTCATTTCCCGGGCGCTCAAGCTTTCTGATCCAGCCGAACATCGCCCGGATAGCAACGCCGTGGCTCACTGCAAGGATTCGGTCCTCCGGACCGGCATGTTCCGCAAGGTCAGTAAGAAATTCCCCGACACGACTTGTGACATCCTCCAGCGGCTCGATTCCCTCCGGCGCAGGGATATTTACCGGATCCTGAAGAAAAGCGTGCATCTCCGGTCCCATTTCTTCATAAGTTTTTCCGTCCCAGTCTCCGTAGTCAATTTCAATCAGCCGGTCATCCGTTTCAAATTCCGTACGCGGAATACCAAGAGCAATTTCCGCCGTTTCTTTGGTCCGGCCCAGATGGCTGGTGATCACCCTGTTGAAAGAAAGATGATATTTACGGATGACTTCCGCGGCCGCAGCCGCCTGCTTCCTCCCCGTATCATTCAGCGGACAGTCAATGTGCCCCTGCATCTTTCCTGAAATATTCATATCCGTCTGCCCATGCCTCATGATATACAGTTCCATAAATTCATCCCTCCGGCGCGCATAAAAAATATAATATACACGTCTAGTATACCATCATCACTCCCTTGAGAAAAATCCATTCCTGCTTATTTAAATATACAGAAATTTTACATTGAAAATTTCTTCGTTCGGGACTATAATTGTTTTTGTTAACGATGTGGGGATATAGCTCAGCTGGGAGAGCGACGGACTCGCAGCTCGTAGGTCAGGGGTTCGATCCCCCTTATCTCCACCATAAAAAAAACAGACTGGTATTATGCCAGTCTGTTTTTTTATGGTGGTTATGTTGGGGGATCGGACCCCTGAAAGGGGTGAGATCCGCCTTCTGGACCTAGCCCCGTGAGAACGAGCGGACATTCATCACTTCACCGCGAAGTTCGAACGTCGGCAGGTCCTATGCGAAGACTGCCCAAGAGCGCGAGCACAGCGACGCGCGATTGGCTGCTCGTTTCCGGCAGTCGACGGCGATCTCCATTAATAAATGTTGGCGGATCGGACCCCTGAGATGATGACAGCGGCCGGCGGCCGGCTGCGTACTGATCACCTTTCAACCCGCCCAGGCAAAAACCACAGCCGCCGTGCAGTCCATAAAACTGCGCGGCGGCGGCTCATTTATTCATTCCATTATTGAAAGGAGAAACTCATCCATTACGCATCGGATCTTGCGTACTTGTTCTTCATCTCCATGCTGGCGGTGAAAAGTACCTGATCCATCAGCTTGTCTGTCTTTTCCTGTGTGAAATCAGACATTTCCTGGTTGGCCTTTTCCAGGAATCTGTGCAGGTCAGCGCCGGACGGCTTCTTTTCCTCATAGGCTGCATCTGTTTCGTGGATCAGCGCATGCGCCTTATAGGCAACGGCATTCTGATACTGCTCAACGAAATTGGAGCAGCTCTGGAAGTGTGCATCTGCCATGGCTGCGATCAGGCGGTTGGACCAGTAGAAGTTGTCTGTGGAAACCTTTGCTGTTGTGTTCTGGAAATATTCCGGTGTGGTCTCTATATTCGTGTAGAACGGTACAAAGGCGTTGAATGCGCAGGAACCCAGAGCAACCCACTGGAGGCACTGGATCTCCTTCGGCATGTACGGACGGATCTGTGTCAGGGACAAAACACTGTTTCTGTTGATTCCGATCGGACGGAATTTTCCCCTCCACTCATCCGGGCCGTATCCGCCGTATGGATCGTACTGGGTGTTCTGATAATAACCGGACATGGTGTACTTTACTTCTTCGATAGTGATCTTATGCTCCGGCTGCAGGCACCAAGGCAGATCGTCGGACATCGGTGTGAAATCAGCATCCGGTCCGTCCCAGATGAAGGTGTTCGGGTTCAGGTAACGCTCGATGAACCATGCTCTCGGTGTGTTGTAGGTATGGTCGGAATCGTCATGGCTTCCGAATGCAGCGCGGCTGTCAAAGTCGGTGCAGTTCTTCAGAGAGTCGTAATCTCTGTCCTCATCCATCGTTCTGTCGAGGTGATATTTCTCAACGAACTCGATCATGTCGGAAGAGCACATATGATCTTTCTGCTCGCCAAATGCATCGACGAAGTCGAAGGAATCGATTCCCATCTGGTTCGGCATTACCACATAGCAGTCATCCGGTACACGCTTTGCGATCCAGTGATGTCCGCCGATGGTCTCCAGCCACCAGATGTCGTTGACATCCTGGAATCCGATGGCGTTGAACTCATAGGTTCCGTACTTCTCCAGGATTGCGCCCAGTCTCTCTACACCTTCTCTGGCAGAGTGAATGTACGGAAGAACCAGAGTCGGCATATCCTCTTCACCGATTCCGTCTAAAGCAAGCGGGTCTGCACCCTGGACTGCCGGGTTGGTGGTAATCGTCTCCGTTGCCGTCATTGCGACGTTGACCGCGTTGATTCCGCCCTGTCCCCAGATTCCGCCGGCTTTCTGAACGGCGTCCGGTGTCTCCGTGTACGGCATCGGATCATCAGGAAGATCCATCTCAAACTTGGAAAGTACGGATTTATAGTGCCTCGGCTGATCCTCAGGCATCACGACTTCAAACTTCTTGATGTTGAAATCATCAGAGCCGGAATCATCGTCTCTGGCCATGAAAGTTGACCCGTCATAAGTTGCGTTCTTGCCAACCAGAATTGTTGTGCATCCCATTTTACAAACCTCCTTAATATATTACAGATTCATGTATTCGTGAATATTACTCCGCTCAACATATAAATGATACCCCATTCAGAAAATTTTCTCAACATATTTATGCATTTCCCATGCATTTATTTTTCCCTTGCTCTTTGTTTTTTTGACAAAAATTTATCTCGCAAGAAAGCTGCCGGGATTTTTCTCTGCCTTTCCCTGACTTTCATAAAAATGCATACGAAAAAAGGCCGCAGGATGTAACATTTTACACCCCGCAGCCTGTCTGCGCACTATTCGTCTTTTCCGCTGCCGAGCCGGATTGCTGCCTGCGCCGCGGCAAGCCGCGCAACCGGAACACGGAATGGGGAACAGGAAACGTAGTTGATGCCGATTTCCTGGAAAAACTGAACACTGTCCTGGTCGCCGGTCTGCGCCCCGCATACGCCAAGTCTCAGATTCGGCTTGACCCTGCGGCCCAGAGTAATGGCACGCTGCATCATTTTTCCAACGCCTTCCCGGTCGATGGTCTTAAATGGATCATTGGGGAAAATGCCCTGATCAATGTATTCGCTGATCAGTCCTGCAGTGTCGCTCCGTGACAGTCCATACATCATCTGCGTCAGGTCATTCGTTCCAAAGGAGAAGGTATCCACGCTTTCTGCCAGCGCATCTGCACGCATGCAGGCACGCGGCACTTCCAGCATGCTGCCGATCCGGTACTCTATTTTATGTCCGGATTCTTTCATGACCTTCTGTGCGGTGCGGCTGATGACCTCTTTCACGGTGTTCAGTTCGTGGACGGAAATAACCAGCGGCACAACGATTTCCAGGTCCACCTGCCGCTTCATTTTTTCTTCTGCTTCTATTGCGGCTGAAATAATGGCTTCGGTCTGCATTTCCGCAATTTCCGGATGCATGATGCAGAGCCGGCAGCCGCGCCGGCCCAGCATCGGGTTGTTCTCCCGCAGGGAATCTGCCACTCTCTGCACACTTCCCACGGACAGGTCCGCTTCTTCCGCAAAGGCCGCCAGCTCTCTTCTGCTGTCCGGAAGGAAGTCCTGAAGCGGAAGGTCCAGAAGACGGATGCTGACCGGAAATCCTTCCATTACGGTGAAGATTTCATAATAGTCCGCGCGCTGGATCTGCTTGATTTCTTCCATGACTTCCCGGCGTTTTTCCGGGTCCTCGGTCAGGATCATGCGCTGGAAAAGCTGCAGGCGGTTTCCCTGATAGAACATATGCTCACTCCTGCAGAGTCCGATTCCTTCAGCGCCGAAATCCATTCCCTGCTTTGCTTCTTCCGGCGTATTGGCATTGGTCCGGACTTTCATGGTACGGAATTCATCGGCCCAGCCCATGATTTTTCCAAAATCTCCGGAAAGATCCGGCGGAATCATGTGAATCTGCCCTTCATACACGCGGCCGCGGAAACCGTTGATCGAAATATATTCGCCGCGGTAATAGGTTTTATCTCCTGCCTGCATGCTGTTTAAATCGTCGGCGATTTCCAGGTCATCCCCGACGGAAGTCACGCAAGCCTTTCCCATGGCTCTGGCGGCGCCGGAAGCATGGGAGGTTGTCGCTCCCCGCTGTGTCACGATTCCCGCGGAAGCGTAAATTCCCGCAAGATCCTCTGCATCCGTATCTTTCTGCACCAGAATAACCGGTTCGCCGATCTGATGCAGCTGAAGGGCCTGCTCCGCACTGAACACCAGCCTTCCGCAGGCACAGCCCGGAGATGCTTCAATCCCTTCTGCGATCACTTTGGCATCTTTTTCCTGTTCCGGGTCAAATCGGGGTGCCAGCAGATTTTCAATCGAAACCGGATCGATCCGAAGAACGGCGGTTTTACGGTCAATCAGGTTTTCACTGACCATATCAACTGCGGTTCTCACGGCTGCCTGAGCCGTTCTTCTTCCTCTCCGTGTCTGGAGTATATACAATTTCCCCTTCTGCACGGTAAATTCTGCGTACTGAAGATCTCTATACTGCGTTTCCAGAATCTCACAGATATGCTTCAGACGGTCGTAAACATCCGGAAAGGCCGCGCCCATAATGCTCAGCTCCATCGGCGTGCGGATGCCTCTCTGCATGTCGCTTCCCTTGGCATTGATCATGAACTCCCCGTAGAGACGCTTTTCTCCGCTCGTCGGATCTCTGCTCAGTACAACACCGGTTCCGCTGCTGCTTCCTGCATTTCCGTAAACCATAGCCTGAACGGTAATCGCCTCTCCCGGTTCATCCGGAATCTGACGGATCTTACGATAGGAGACGACATCCGGTGACATCCACTGCCGTAAAAGTGCAAGAATACCATTTTCCAGCTGCTCGATCGGGTCTTCCGGGACATCTGCTCCTGTTTCTTCATGAATCAGATTCCGGTATTCCTCTTCCAGATCCTCCAGCTCTCCGATGGAAAGGAGATCATCCTTGTCCGTGCAGAACTGTCCGCTTTTCTGAGTATACAGATCGATGAATTTATCTTCATCGACTCCCATAACCAGACTGCTGTAAGAAGCGAGGAAGTCCAGCATGTTATTCAGCGCAAAACGCTTATCGCCGGTCATTTTCTCCAGCGCATTCACTGTGTCCCGGTTCAGGCCGAGATTCAGTATGGTTTTCAGCGCTCCGTTCATCGGCACCGGTGCACTTCCCCTGACCGCAAGCAGAAGCGGATTTTCCGGATCGCCCAGATTTTTCCCTGTTACATCTTCCAGCTCAGAAACTTTGGCGCAGATCTCTGCGCGAACAGCGGGATCCATTTTCCCTCCATTTTCATAGAATCTGGAGCAGGCTTCCGTGCTGATCGTGAACCCGAACGGAACCGGAATGCCGATCTTGGTCATTTCTGCCAGATTGGCACCCTTCTCGCCCAGGATCTCTGTCATCTCACTGGATCCCTCATTTAAGGAATAGACTAATTTCTTATCCAAACCAAAGCCTCACTACTAACGCATCACTGCCGGAGACGCCGCACCCCGGAAGCATTCAACAGCGTCTTTTGAAAAAAGCGGCACGGAATCCCCCAGTGCCGCTTTTACATAAACAATCTTAAAATACGAGTTTTTCTTCAATATAGCTGCGGACTTCATCAATCGGCAGTCTGATCTGCTCCATCGTATCTCTGTCACGAATGGTTACACAGTGGTCTTCTGCCGTCTGGAAATCGACACAGATGCAGAACGGTGTTCCGATCTCATCCTGACGTCTGTAACGCTTTCCGATGGATCCTGTAACATCGTAATCTACATTGAAATACTTTGACAGTTCTTCATATACAGGTTCTGCCTGATCGCCGAGCTTCTTAGCCAGCGGAAGAACAGCAGCCTTGAACGGAGCCAGAGCCGGATGGAAATGCATAACCGTACGCACATCCTTCTTACCCTTGTCGTTCTCCATCTCCTGCTCTTCATATGCATCAACGAGGAAGGCCAGAACGGCACGGTCAGCACCGACAGACGGCTCGATGCAGTAAGGAATATAGGAGGTTCTGTCCTTTCCTTCTCCCTCGGTGTAAGTCAGTTCCTCTTCAGAATACTCAGTGTGACGGCCCAGGTCGAAGTCTGTACGGTCTGCGATTCCCCACAGCTCGCCCCATCCGAACGGGAAGTAGTACTCAATATCCGTTGTCATGGAACTGTAGTGAGAAAGCTCTTCCTTCTCATGGTCTCTCAGACGCAGCTTGTCATCGTTCATGCCGAGACTGAGCAGGAACTTATGCGCATACTCTCTCCAGTATTCGAACCACTTCGGATCTTCTCCCGGCTTGCAGAAGAACTCAAGCTCCATCTGCTCGAACTCTCTGGTACGGAAGGTGAAGTTTCCAGGAGTAATCTCATTTCTGAAGGCTTTTCCGATCTGTCCGATTCCGAACGGGAGCTTCTTTCTGGTCGTTCTCTGTACATTCTTGAAATTGACAAAAATTCCCTGTGCAGTTTCCGGACGAAGATAGATCTGAGAAGTTGTATCCTCAGTAACGCCCTGGAAAGTCTTGAACATCAGGTTGAACTGACGGATCGGCGTGAATTCTGTAGAACCGCAGTCCGGACACTTGATTCCGTGCTCCCTGATGTAGCTTTCCATCTTTTCATTCGGCCATCCGTCGACGATAATCTCCGGAAGATTGTTATCGAAGACATACTGCTCAATCAGTTTGTCCGCACGCCATCTCGCATGGCATTTCTTACAGTCAATCAGTGGATCACTGAAACCGCCGACGTGTCCGGAAGCTTCCCATACCTTTGGATTCATCAGAATCGCCGCGTCCAGGCCGACATTGTATTTATTCTCCTGAACGAATTTTTTCCACCATGCCTTTTTGACGTTGTTCTTCAGTTCCACGCCAAGAGGACCGTAATCCCAGGTATTGGCAAGGCCGCCGTAAATTGCAGAACCCGGATAAACAAATCCGCGGTTCTTGGCCAGCGCTACAATTTTTTCCATCGTGACTTCACTGCTCATAATTCCCAACTTTCTGTGCTTCTATTAACCATTGCTTGTGAATGCAGATGCCGAACTTTTCAAGCCCGGCATCCTTTCATCTGCATAAACTGCAGCATCATTCTCTTATTCTGCGCCGTTATCCTCATCTTCTGACGGGGCAGGCTCTTCCTGAGCGGATTCCTCAGGCTGATCATCTTCAGCATCATCCTCAGAATTTTCATCCTGTGATTCAGCCGGCTGATCATCGCGGAACCACTCCTCGTCGAACTCTTCCTCATCGACATAAGGCTCGTCATCATCCGCGCTTCCCTTGACTTTCTCAACCATCTCAGAAACGCTGTTTGTAACAGTCTCAACGACTTCCGGCGTCTTCTCCTTTACCGTCTGAGCCGCCTTGCTTCCGGCTTCTACAGCGCCGGCAGCAATTTCTTCTGCCTTGTCACTGAGGCTGATTACAGACCCGTCATCCTTGATTAAGTCGACTGTGCACTTGAATCCGAATGCAGCCAGTACGCCGAGGAGAACGCCCCATGGTGCGATCACAACGCCCAGGATGCCGGCATTCAGCGGAAGATTCAGTACGGTGTCTCCATCGTGGCGTACCTCGATCTTCGTGACATTTCCGCGCTTTACGACTTCCTTTACCTTATCCATGAGCGCGGTACCTTTGGCGCCGATTTTTCTGGTGGAGGTCATCTCGTCGATATTCTCTTCGATAGCGACGATGGCATCAACAACATTGCCGTCCGCCTTCTCCAGTGCTTCTTTTGCCTCTTTATACGTTACGCCTGTTCTGTCCTTGACCAGTTCAATTTTTTCTAATGTAATCCCCATGTTCAGACCTCCCTGCATTCTTCTGCTCCTCCTCTAAAAAGCCTTCGCTTTTCAGCTTCCGGATGTCCAGATGATATGCTAAATACTGCCTTACGACTTCCTGAATCTTCCCTGCCGTCTGCTCTTTCAGTGCGGCATTCCGAAATGTCTTCAGGTTATGGTTCATAAAATACTCTATGGTTCTAATAATACCAAAATCCACCCTATAAATCAAACGCTCCTGCTGCTTTTCAGAAAGCTTCTTCCTGCATGCTCTGCAGAGAAGCCCGCCGTCCGGAACACTGAACCACTGCAGCTCATCCGGCCTTCCGCAGCTCACACAGTGAGAAAGCTCAGCACGGACACCCATCTGATCCAGAAGATGAATTTCATAGGCGATCAGAAGGGTCAGGTATTTACCGCTGCGCGCGCAGAGCATATCCAGAAACTCCGACAGCAGCCTGAAAATTTCCGGAACGGGAACATTTTCTGAAACAACGCGGTCCGTAAGCTCCAGGGCATAAGACGCGTAAAGATACTTCTCTACATCCTCACCGAGTTCATAGTGGGTGCGCACAATTTCTGCGTGAAGGAGATCGTAAGAATTTCTCCTTGCGATAATCCTGGCGCGGATATGGGAAAAAGGCGCCGTAACTTCTGTCCTTGTCTTTTTACCTTTTGTCCGCTCCCACATGCCCGTGCTGATCTTTCCGTACCGATCCGTCAGCAGAACGACCATTTTCCGGCCATTGGCGATGGAGAACTGCCGCAGAACGACCGCCTCGACCATGACATTCCCTGCCATCTGTGCTATTTCTTCTCCACGTAGCCGAATTCCGTCAGTGCCGAACGTGAATCTCTCCATCCCTCGCGTACCTTGACGAACAGTTCCAGGTAGATCTTAATGCCCAGCAGCGCTTCCAGCTCCTCGCGGGCGGCCTTTCCGATACCTTTCAGCTTCTTTCCGCCTTTTCCGATGATGATGCCCTTATGGGACTTCTTCTCGCAGTAGATGACCGCGCTGATGCGGATGATATTCTTATCTTCCTTGAAGGACTCGACTTCTACGGCGATGCCGTGCGGAACCTCTTCATTCAGATACTTCAGCGCCTTCTCGCGGATCACCTCACTGACCAGAAAACGCTCTGTGTAATCCGTGACCATGTCGTCCGGAAAATACATCGGGCCTTCCTGCATGCAGTCCTCGATGCACTGGGTCAGTTCCTTCACGTTGTCGCCTCTGAGCGCGCTGGTGCCGTAGATCTCCCTGAACATTCCCGTTTTCTCGAAAGTATTGTAGATCTTCAGGTATTCCTCCGGCTGCATCTGGTCCGTCTTATTAATGACGAGAATCTTCGGCGTATGTACCTTCTGCAGCATCTCGACGATATGCTCATTTCCGTGTCCCTTCATGGAATGTTCGTCCACGAGGAAGAGAATGAGATCGACCTCGGACAGCGTGTTTTCCGCCATTTCATCCATGGCCTCGCCCAGACGGTTTCTGCTCTTATGAATGCCCGGCGTGTCCACGAACACCATCTGCACGCCCTCGTCATCGCTGCCGTTTGTTCCCGGTTTTCTGGTGTAAATTCCGCGGATGCTGTTTCTGGTGGTCTGCGGCTTATCAGCAGTTATGGCGATCTTTTCCCCCAGAATTGCGTTCATCAGCGTTGATTTTCCGACATTCGGTCTTCCTACTATTCCAATAAATCCTGATTTCAATCGTTTACCTCTCTTTTTCCGGAAGGACAAAGTCTGAAGGGAGCAAGGCGGATAGCCGCTCTGCCTTTAAACGGGCTTCATCTTCTCCGTAAATGACAATCATATCCTTAGAAAACTCTGTAAAAAACTGCCTGCAGACTCCGCACATGGAGGCTTCGCCGTCCGGCGACGCAACGGCAATGGCGGTAAACTTCCTGTATCCTGCGGTCACAGCCTGCACCCCGGCAGAACGCTCCGCGCAGATTCCGGCAGGATAGGACGCGTTTTCTACATTCACTCCGGTAAATATCTGTCCGTCTTCTGCAAGCAGGGCCGCACCCACGTGATAATGGGAATAGGGCGCGTAAGCATTGCGGCTGGCTTCCATGGCCTTCCGGAACAGGGACGTTTTCTGCTCTTCTGTAAGGGCACCTTCTCCCTCTTCTTTCCGGTCTGTTCTTCTCGGAATTCCAAGCTCATCCATGATCTCTTCTTCCCTTGCCCGCATGACTTTTTTCTCCTCCTCCTGCATGTGGTCGTAGCCCAGGAGATGCAGAATGCTGTGGACGAAGAGATAGATCAGCTCACGCTCGAAGGAATGGCCGAACTCTTCAGCCTGCTGCCGGGCGCGGTCTCTGCAGATCACGACATCGCCGAGCTCGCAGGTGCCGATCATGTCAATGACATCCTGGATCTCATCCGCCCCCTCATACTGCGGAAAAGACAGGACATCGGTCACGCGGTCCACACCGCGGTATTCCCGGTTCAGGGTGTGGATTTCATCCCCGGAGACGAAGCTGACGCTGACCTCACAGCTGTCCTCATCCAGGCCTTCTTTCTTCACGCAGAGGGATGCTGCTTTTTTCATGGTTTCCAGAAGTTCTTCAGAGACCTGATTTTCCTGATCAAAATAGATCTGCATGCTGCTGCCTCCTTCTACTTTCTGTCATCGCCGCGGGTTTCCGGATGGCGGTGATAATATTCATCATAGGCCTTGATGATCCTCTTGACCATCTCATGACGGACGACGTCCACGTCTTTCAGATAGCAGAAGTCGATGCCCTTTACCCCTTTCAGGATATGCTCGGCGTCGATCAGGCCGCTCTTCTTTCCTCTCGGCAGGTCGATCTGTGTGACGTCTCCGGTGATAACCATGCGGGAGCCGAATCCCATACGGGTCAGAAACATCTTCATCTGCTCTCTCGTGGTGTTCTGCGCCTCATCCAGAATGATGAAGGCATCATCCAGGGTTCTTCCTCTCATGTAGGCGAGCGGAACGACCTCGATGATTTCCTTTTCCTGAAGAGAAATGGCCTTCTCCCGGCCCAGAACGTCGTACAGGGCGTCATACAGCGGGCGCAGGTAGGGATCTACCTTTTCCTGCAGGTCTCCCGGAAGGAATCCCAGGTTTTCTCCGGCCTCTACCGCAGGACGGGTCAGAATGATTCTCTGGACCTTCTTGGCTTTCAGCGCAGTGCAGGCCATCGCGACGGCGATATAGGTCTTTCCGGTTCCTGCCGGACCGATCGCAAAGGTTACATCGCGCTTCTTCATGCTGTCCACGTAGCGTTTCTGGCCGATCGTCTTCGGCCTGATCGGTTTTCCCTGTGTCGTAAAGCAGATGATGTCGGACGCGACATTATTCTCTGAATAGGATACGCCCTGTGTCTTCAGCTGGATGACGTAATTTACCTTCTGAGAATCGAGAACTTCTCCTCTCTGAATCATATCCATCAGTTCATGGAGAATGCCGGCCGCAAGAGCGGTGCTTTCCTCACTGTCGCCCTTGACGAGCAGATTGTCGCCGCGCTGAAGAATCTGCGCGGATGCGGCATCCTGAATCAGATGAATGTTATAGTCCATGTTTCCAAAAAGCTCTTCTCTGTCCAGTCCGTCCGGAACGGGAATGCGGGTAAATCCCTGAGAGCGGGAAATTCTGCCTCCCGTCTTCTGTGGTGCTGCTTCTTCCTTTTTCCCTTCACGCTGTCCCGGTTCTGCTGTCTGCCCGGCTGTATCTTCCGGCGCTGCTGAAAACGCGCGGAACATGAAACGATGATCTTCCGTCAATCTTGTCAAAATCCTGTATTCTCCTCTTCTTTCATAGTCTCTGCCGCAGGCATCTGCCTGATCTGCGTGTCCTGCGGGATCTGCCCGGAAAATGCCGGATTTCTGCTGCCTTCCGCAGCTCCTTCCGAAGCAGCATCTTCTTACGGACAGAAAACGATCTTCTTTTTATTTTATACTATTGATACCCTTCTGTGTCATCAATATCTATATTTCTATAAAAAAAGACCAGGCAGCGGTTCCCCGCTGCCCGGACATTCAATTTTACTCTTCAGAAAGAAAATCAGAAACAACTTCACGAACATCATTGCCGTCTGCGCGGCCTTTCAGTTCCTTCATAGTGCAGCCCATCAGTCTGCCCATGCTCTTCTTCGATCTTTCAATGTTCTGCGCGGACGCGATCTTCTCGACCTCCGCACGGATCTCGTCTTTAGAAAGCATCTTCGGAAGATACCGCTCAAGAACCTCGATTTCCTGGTTATATGCATCTTTCAGGTCTGTTCTTCCTGCTTTTTCAAAATCAGCGAGGGCATCTTTACGCATCTTCACCTGCTTCTGCAGGATCTGCACGATACCTTGATCATCCAGTTCTTCACGATTATCGATCTCATACTGCTTGATCGCAGCTCTTGCCATACTGATCGTATTCCTGGCGACGTTGTCATGTGCCTTCATGGCCTGCTTGAAGTCGTTCATCAACTGTTCTTTTAAGCCCATTCTCTCACCTCGATTCAGCTGATCAGGTGCTTAAAAGACTAATACTTTCTAGCCTTTTTTCTAGCAGCTTCAGACTTCTTCTTTCTCTTTACGCTCGGCTTCTCGTAGTGCTCTCTCTTTCTGACCTCAGCCATGACGCCGTCTCTTGCGCATGATCTCTTGAATCTCTTCAGAGCGCTCTCCAAGCTTTCATTTTCTCTTACGAATACCTGTGCCATTCCTGATTCACCTCCCGCCCATTTTATTATTAAAGCAGTGAACAGCACTAGCAATAACACTATATTAGTATACTATTTTGCAGAAATCTTTACAAGAGTTTTTTGAACGCAGATGCTGTCAAGAGCTAGTGGAGCAGGAAGTGACATCCTAAGCTTATTGAACGTAAGTTCTGTACGCAGCCTGACGTCTGGACTTCTGAGCGCCTCGCTGCCAGACGATCGACGGCCTGACTCCGGAGGGCCGGCGGAGTCGGAAGCGTGAGCATGCGCGAAGGGAGCCGGGAGGCGTTCCAGGCACAAGCTGCGTACAAGCTTACGAAAAAACTGGAGATCAGTCAACAAAACTCCCACTGGCTCTTGACAGCATTCCACTGCAGAAAAAATACAGCCGCCTTTCTGAATCAATGCTATAATAAAAGATAGAATTATCTGCCGTATGAAAAAATTGGCAGAGGAAAGGAGCATCGAGTATGTCAGACTGTTTATTCTGCGGAATCGCAAATCACGAGATTCCATCAGAAATCGTCTATGAAGACGATAAGATCTGCGTCTATAAGGATATTCAGCCGCAGGCTCCGGTTCATGTCCTCATGATCCCGAAGAAGCACATCGCTTCTCTGGACGACACCACGGATGAAGACCAGGAGCTCCTCGGCTACATGATGTGCAAGGTCAAGGACATCGTCAAGCTGATGGGCATCACCGACGGCTACCGTGTCGTCAGCAACAATGGTGATGACGCACAGCAGACGGTAAAGCACCTGCATCTGCATATCCTGGGAAAGCGCAAATTCACCTGGCCGCCAGGCTAAACCATAAGGGAAGAAGGCAAAAGCGCCGCTCTGGTGGTTTCTTTTCAGAAACGGCTGAAGGCGGCGCTTTTTTCTTGCCTTTTTTCTTTTGTCAGACTCTATTCTGCAACGGCTTCTGCCAGCATGCCGTCCTTAAACGGCTGCAGCAGCCGGACCTTCACGAACTGGTTGAACATAGACGGGTCTCCGCGGAAATATGTGCGGATGTAGTTGTCTGTATATCCGGTCACCCACTGGCTTCCCGCCTGCCCGTCTGCACCCTTCCGGAGCACCTCCGAACCGGCAGCCTCCGTCTCGTTTTCCATGCCCTGGGATTCTCCGGTGATCGGGTCCTGGGCAAATTCTTCCACCAGAACAATGCGCTCATCACCCTCACAGGCACGGAAAAAGCGGTCTGCCGCCTCCCCGGCCTCTGCAATCAGGCGCCGGCTCCGGTCTGCCTTCACGGTCCCGTCGATCTGGTCTTTCCTCTCTGCGGCCGGTGTTCCCGTTCTCTGCGAATACTTGAAGACGTGGGTCTTGCAGAAGGACAGACGCCTGGTGATGTCCATGCTGTCCTGGAAATCTTCTTCCGTCTCGCCCGGGAATCCGACGATAATATCTGTGGAAAGCCCGTAATGCGGGTCGAATTTCCGGAGTTCTTCTGCAATCGCCAGGAATTCTTCTCTGCTGTAGCCCCTGTTCATGGCGTCGAGCACCTGGTCAGATCCGCTCTGCAGGGCCAGATGAAGGTGGTGGCAGAGTTTTTCATACGGGAAGAGCTTCTTTACGTATTCTGCGTCGATAACCGTCGGCTCCAGGGAGCTCAGGCGGATGCGGAAGTTTCCCGAAATGCTGTTCAGCTCCCCGATCAGCTCGGCCGCACCGTCGTAGCCCAGATCCCGCCCGTAGTAAGCGGTGTTGATTCCCGTCAGCACGATCTCCTTATAGCCTTTTGCGACGAGGCGCTCTACCTCCTCGCGGATTTCTTCCTTGCGGCGGCTCCGGATGGTTCCCCTCGCGTAAGGGATAATGCAGTAGGTGCAGAAATGGGTGCAGCCTTCCTGAATTTTAATGAAGGCGCGGGTTCTGCCCTCCATGCCGGAGATTTCACCCATTTCCTCATAGGTGTTCAGTTCGCTGTAGTCCTTTACTGCGGACAGGACATCACCGGTTTTCCCTTCTTCAGCCCCCTGCGCCTTATTTTTTCCGGCAAAATATTCCTGTACAAGGGGAAGAACGGCATGTTTTTCGTCCGTACCTGCGACGATCTGCACGCCCTCGATCTCCGCCACTTCTTCCGGCTTGATCTGCGCATAGCAGCCGGTAACGGCAACAACGGCATCCGGGTTGATTTTCCGGCAGCGGCGGATAAACTGGCGTGACTTGCGGTCGGCCAGATTGGTGACCGTGCAGGTGTTTACAACGTAAACATCCGCCTTTTCCTCTTCATCCACGATGGTGAATCCGGCCTTCGCAAACTGCTCTTTCATCGATTCTGTTTCATACTGATTGACTTTACATCCAAGTGTGTGAAAGGCTGCTTTCATTCCTTCTCCATTCTCATTTCCGATAATTTCTCTTCTGATCCGGCTAAAAGGCCGCGCCCTCCTGAGAGCTGGCGGCTTTTAGGATTCCTTCTGAAATACCATGGCGCTCCATTCGCCTTTTTCCTGCTTTTCGACGAGAGAAAGTCCGGCTTCTGTTACGGCCTTCTCAACCATGTCTTCTTTCTCCGTCAGAATCCCGGAGGCGATGAAGACGCCGTTTTCATGCAGGTGTGCCGCGATGCCCTCTGCCAGCATGCAGATCAGCTCGGCCATCAGATTTCCGACGATCAGGTCCGCTTCATAGTCCACGCCCTTCGTGAGGTCTCCGTATTCAGCCCTGGCGGTCTTTTCACAGTGGTTGACAGAAATGTTCTCCTGCGCAACGCGGACTGCGTCAAGGTCGACATCGACTCCCAGAACCTCTCCTGCTCCCAGAAGCGCCGCGGCAATGGACAGAATGCCGGAGCCTGTACCGGCGTCCAGAACCTTTGTGCCCTCCTGCAGATATTTCTCCAGCAGGGCCAGGCACATGGATGTGGTCTCATGGGTTCCCGTTCCGAAGGCCATGCCCGGGTCAATGGTGATAATTTTCTCACCTTCCTGCGGCTCATAGTTTTCCCAGCTCGGGCAGACCACCAGATGCTCGCTGACGTGAAAAGGCTTAAAATACGCCTTCCACTTATCCTTCCAGTCTGCGTCGTCCCGGATCTGTTCTGTAATTTTCATGGAGCCCAGATCCACATCCGGACCGTACATGCCGGCTTTCACATCGTCTGCGACCCTCTGCAGGACTTCCTTCATCGTGTCTGCCTGCTTTCTTCCTTCCTCTCCTTCCGGGAAATAGGAGGAGACACGCGGCGCCTCTTCCATCTTGTGAACGACACTCTCTTCAATGTAATCCCATTCATAAGATTCTTTCTTGTCCATGATTTCTTCAACATCACGCGGGTCACTGACCTCTGTATCGCTGATTCCCGCGGCATCAAGCGCCGCTGTCAGAAGCTCAATGCCCGTCTCCGATGTCTCACAGCTGACCTCAATATATCTCATGTGCATTCCTCCGTATTTTCTGCGCGTCCGGAAAGTTTCTTTCCTCCGCGCGATTTCGTCTATTAAATTCCGAAGTTAAAAATTTAGTATCATCCTTGCTGTCACTATAAACATGTTATTTTACCACCGTATGTAATGTTTGTATAGTATTTTTTACAATGCATACTTCCAATTAATGTAAATCTGTGTTATACTTTTTATGTATAGGAGATGTATGCCTTGAAATTACAATGTATTGACGTATTTAAAAATTTTATAGAAAGGGGATGTTCGTTGAATGTATAACATAGGCGACCTGATCATGTATGGAGGAACAGGAGTCTGCGAAGTTAAGGATATCACCAGACCGGATTTCGGCGGCACACAAGTAAAGCAGGATTACTACATTCTTCAGCCGCTCTATCAGAGCGGAACGATTTACGCGCCGGTAGACAACGAAAAGGTCTTCAGCCGTCCGGTCATTTCCGCACAGGAAGCTGACGATCTGATTTCCATCATCCCGGAAGTTCATACAGAAATATATAAGAGCAGCAGCACACAGCAGCTGACCAAGCATTATCAGTCCGTCATCGATACCCATAAGACGGTAGACCTGATCCGTCTGGCAAAATCCATCCGCAAGAAGATGGATGCCGCGCATAAGCAGAACCGCCACCTGGGACAGATCGATAAGAAGTTCATGAAGCGTGCAGAAGACCTTCTCTATGGAGAACTGGCCGCAGCGCTGGAAATCCCGCGTGACGACGTAGAAGACTATATCCAGGAACGCCTGAATGGAAAGAACGAGACAGACCGTTAAGTCTGCCCCCCTCTTTATCCAGGCCGGCCGCCGGACCGGCAGAATCTCTTCACTGAGCTAAAGAGTAAAAGAGCCAGCGGCAGAGATAACACGATAATCCGGTAAATAAGTAAATACGACCTCAATGGCCTGCCTGTTTACTCACACAGACAGCACAGACCATCATCTTATTATTTTCCCCGCCGGCGAAGAGCATGTGCTCTTGCGTCGGTATTTTTTACTTTAAAGTCCGCGGCTATAAGAAAGTTAATGGCAAAACCCTCTGGACGAAGTACAGTAAGGTAAAATCTGTCCGAGTAAAATAGAAACACCTATAAAGAACAGCAAGGGCCGCCGCGCCAGACATGAACGAACAATGGCGCGGCGGCCCGTTTTCCTATTACCAGATTCCATGGGTGTCAAATATCTCGAGACATATGGAAATTTTCTCCCATCTTTTTCTCTAAAAATTCCCCCAGCATTTCTCACAGCACGGATAAGCCTCTAATCACAGAAATTCGTTGGTAAAAATCAAGAAAAACGATATCCTGTACCAACGCGGAAAATATTTTGGTAAAATTGAATAATAATCATGATTCATCCCAACAAATTGTACAATTTTTAGCACATGCCAAATGTCTGTTTTTCGAAATCTGTGATTATAAAATTTCGCGTATACATATACACTATTACATACATCTGGCTCGCATAAAATATAACATGACGAACGATTTTTCAGAATAAATTGCAAAGTGTTTGGGCAAAAGCCCTCCAAATTACGCATTTTTACCAACATACATCCCGACCAGTAAAGTAAGTTTTAGGTAAGAAACATCAATTTTGCCCAATTATACCAAATGACACCGCACATTTGGTATGATCGACGATTATTCAGCGATTTTCCCAACTCCCTGCCCGTATTAAATCCAAAATCACCGGAAATCCTACCCGTGACTCCTGCATAAATGATGAATAGACGAAGCTGGGAACAAATCTCCAGGAATTGCGTCAGTATGCGTATACAGTATACCCTCATCGTCACTTCTCCCTTCCCTCGCCCGGCTGCCTCGCATTCTTCTGCACATGCCTGTCTCGCATTTTCCCGCAGCCGGCATTTTCGGCGGCCCAGTTTTTCCCGGTGGCCTTTTATTATCCTCTACGCTTACGTTACTCGTCAGCTTTTCTTCTCCCGGTCCCGGCATTTCCCAACGGCCAGTAAATAACCCGCACGCCGCTGAAGCCGCGGACGGATCCCGGGATTCATTTTATTGTCTGCCTGTAAGCGGATGAGAAAAACCGCCGCGCGGGCTCTATGCTTCTAACCATTCCGCGCGGCGGTTTCTTCAATCTCTATCCTCTGATATTCGCGATAATTTTCTTCATCAGTCCCACGCGTCCAAACGGCGTAATCAGATACCATCCGTCCGTGTAAGGCGCGATCTTTTCTGCGATGTCTGTGGAGAGGGAAACAGCAAGTTCTGCCGCCTCTTCCTTAGACAGGCCGTGATACTTTTCGATGATCTCCGGCGCTACGCTGATGCCGCTGATCTCACCGTCCATAAAGCGCGCATTCCGCTCGCTGACGATCGGAATGATGCCGCCCAGGATGTAGCCGCCATTCAGTTCCTTTCTGGCCAGTTTCAGATTTTCCAGGGCCTGATCACTCAGTACCGGCTGGGTGAGAAAGCCCACCATCCCGCGCTGCAGTTTTTCCTTTGCGCGGTTCAGCTCTACTTCAAAATTTCTGGCGTTCAGGTTCAGAGCGCCGAAAACGTGGAAAGGCGCAGGCAGCTCGGTTTTTCCAAGGCCCTGAATGAACGACGCCATCTTTCTGGAATTGAACTGGAAGACGCTCTTCACTTCATCGCGCTCCGCCGTCGGAATCGGGTCTCCGGTCACCACCAGTACATTTCTCACCCCAACCGCGCTGAGGCCCAGCAGAAGGCCCTTGGTGGCGTTCAGATTGCGGTCCCGGCAGGTCATATGCGGAAGCGCTTCCATGCCCAGATCTGACCTGATTTTACAAGCCAAAAGCGAGGAATCCATCCGGGCCCTGGCCACCGGGCAGTCAGCAATCGTCACAATATCCGTCCCCGCAACACCCAGCTGCGCGGCTCCGGCCATGTATTTCAGCAGATTTGTATCCGCCGGAGGGTCCATCTCCACCGCGATCACTTTTTCTCCGCGTTTCAGCTTTCTCCAGAACAGACTGTCATCCGGGTCTGTTTTTTTCTCCCTTGCCGCTTTGTGTTTTGTCTGAGGGGTGAATCCGCCTGCCTCAAGCGCTTTCCGGACTGCCTCGATATGCCGTGGTGTCGTGCCGCAGCAGCCGCCCAGAATCTTCACCCCGTCTGCCGCCAGCTGCGCCATGCCATCACCGAAATACACCGGGTCGCTGTCATAGAAGGTCCGGTTGTCGATAACCGTTGGATAGCCAGCGTTTGGCATGATGGACAAAGGCAGATCCGGCAAGGTCATATCGGAAAGCAGTTTCGCCATCTGACGGACACCAACCACGCAGTTCATGCCAACTGCATCGAAGAGCCCGCTCTCTGCAGCTTCATTGATCAGATCATTTCCAAACTGGCCGTCCCTGGTATATCCCTCCGGAAGCAGCGCAAAGGACACCACGATAAAGGGATCGGAAACGCGGCTGCGGATATAGGCAGCAGCTTCTTTCACCCCGTCCAGTGACGGAAGTGTCTCAAACAAAAAGTTCTCCGCGCCCATGTCGATAAATTTTCCGGCTGTCCAGCGGTATTCTTCTGCCGCCTCTTCTGCAGAGCGCCCGGTCACCGGGCCGAAATCTGCGAAAACTTCTGCCTGAAAGGGCTCTGCAGCTTTCACCGCGAGATTCCAGGAAGCATGAAGGATTTTTCCGCAGGTCTCCTCATCATAGATGGTGCGGTTTGCTGCAAAGGTGTTGGTTTTCAGGGCGCGGGCGCCGGCTTCCAGATATTCTCTGTGAATGGCGGAGACCAGGACCGGCTTATCGACAGAGGCCAGTTCACAGCCCTGGCCGGAAGTGTGCTCCTTTGCGGAGATGTATGTGCCCATGCCGCCGTCAAACAGCAGCCTTCCCTTTTTCAGTATTTCTTTTACGTGGTTCATCGCAGTTCTCCTTTTCCTCTCTAATCAGCCCAGCACTTCTTTTGCGGCATCGGCAGATGCCTTGGCATCACGGACGTAGTAATCGGCGCCCATCTCATCGGCGTATTCCTGGGTCATGACGGCTCCTCCTACCATGATTTTACACGGGTGGCCGGAGGCGTGAAGGGCGTCTACGGTTTTCCGCATGGAGACCACGGTGGTCGTCATCAGGGCGGACAGGCCGATCAGATGAACATCCTGCTCGATTGCCGTGTCCACGACTTTCTGCACCGGAACATCGCGTCCCAGGTCGATGACCTGATAGCCGTAATTTTCCAGAACAACTTTTACGATATTCTTTCCGATATCGTGAATGTCTCCTTCTACGGTTGCCACGATGATTTTTCCTTTGCTGACAGAGTCCCCGCTTCCGGCGATCTTCGATTTAATGTAGTCCAGTCCCGCGCAGGCGGCATCGGCAGCGTTGATCAGCTGCGGAAGGAAGAGGATCTGCTTCTCGTACTGGTCGCCGACAATGTCCAGGGCCGGAATGATCATCTGGTTGATGATGTCCATGCCTTCCATGGTTTTCATCAACTCGATCGTGATGTCCCTGGTTTCCCTCTTCATTCCCTTGAGAATGGCCCGTTCGATTCTGGCTTTTGGCGACTGGTCGGCATCGGATGGTCCTGAAGAAATGCTGCCGGACGGCGCCGCTGTTCCTGCTGCGGAAGGGGATGCTTTGGAAGCTGATTTTTCCATTTCCTTCTTTCTTTCCGGATCGGACATGCGTTCGATATAGGCCATGCAGTTTTCATCCTGCCCGGACAATGCGCGGAAGGAAGCGACAGCATCCATAATGGCGCGGCTGTTCGGATTGATAATCGGAAAATCCAGACCGCAGTACATGGCCTGGGTCAGAAAACTCTCTGTCACGTGCGTTCTTTCCGGAAGGCCGAAGGAAATGTTGCTGACTCCCAGAGCCGTGTGAAGTCCGAGCTCCTGTGTAACGCGGCGGACACCATCCAGGGTTTCTATGGCCTGGCTTTGCTGCGCAGAAACAGTCAGAGTCAGACAGTCGATGATCAGATCCTCTTTTGGAATTCCGTATTCACCGCAGGCCTTCTGAATATTTTCCGCGATCCGCACACGGTCGTCGGAAGTCTGTGGAAGGCCGGACTTATCCATGGTCAGGCCGATAACCGCCGCACCGTATTTCTTTACAATTGGAAGAATGGCCGCCTGCTTTTCCGGCTCTCCGTTTACGGAATTGACGATGGCGCGGCCATTGACGGCCCTGAGGCCGGCTTCTACGGCCTCCGGCTCGGGAGAATCGATCTGAAGCGGAATGGAAACAACGCTCTGCACGGCTTCCACGACTTCCTTCATCAGTTCTGCCTCATCCAGTCCCGGGACGCCGACGTTGACATCCAGAATTTCTGCTCCGGCATCCTGCTCGGCAATCGCGGTCTCCATGATATAGTCCAGGTCATGATCTTTCAGAGCCTGCTGAAAACGCTTTTTCCCGGTCGGATTAATTCTCTCTCCGACGACGTGGACATTTCCATTGAACTCTGCCATATATCCTGCCGAGCAGATGCCTCTTCTGCCTGCCCGCTGTGTCCGGCGCTCCTCTTCAGAAGGCCTTTCTGCTCCGCGGAAAGCCTCTGCAAGCCTTTCGATAAACTCCGGTGTTGTTCCGCAGCAGCCTCCCACAGCGCTGACCTGAAGCTCCTGATATTTACTCATCTGCTCTGCAAACTCAGCCGCGGCGATGGCATATTCACCTGTTTTCGGATCAGGAAGTCCTGCGTTCGGCTTAACAATCAGCGGAAGATCTGTCCAGTCACGCATTTCTTTAATCAGAGGATAAATTTCCTCCGGTCCCAGGGAACAGTTGATGCCGATGGCATCTGCGCCAAGGGAAGTCAGCGTCTGCGCCGCGCAGGACACGGAGGCCCCCAGAAAGGTTCTTCCGTTATCTTCAAAAGTCATCGTCACCCAGACCGGGAGATCGGTGTTTTCCTTAATCGCGAGAAGAGCCGCCTTTGCCTCATACAGATCCGTCAGGGTCTCGACAACGGCCAGGTCTGCCCCGGCCTTTTCTCCTGCCTCTGCCTCTTCTTTAAAAATATCATAGGCCTCTTCAAAACGCAGCGTCCCAAGGGGAGACAGAAGCTCTCCGATCGGTCCGATATCCAGTGCGGTTTTCGCGCGGCCTGCCGCCGCGGCTTTTGCGATTTTTACATTTTCTGTAATTACTTTCTCAGCGGAATGGCCCGTTCCCTCCAGCTTTCTCCGGTTGGCACCGAAAGTGCAGGCATAAATCACCTGACTTCCCGCGTCAATATAGTTCTGATGAATGGAACGGAGGACTTCAGGATGCTGCATGGCGAAAACTTCCGGATTTTCTCCGGTTTTCAGTCCTCTCTGCTGCAGCTCCGTTCCCATGGCTCCATCCAGAATGATTACCTTACTCATTGCTGATCTTCTCTCTTTCCCTTATCGGTCTATCCTATTTCCGGCCCCTGCGGGCCTTCCTTTTACCTTCTGATACAAGACTGCTCTTCCGACTATTACAGCGGCTCTCCCGTGCAGGTCACGCCTTTCTCCCGGAATCTGCAGTGTCTGAACATCGGGCAGTTTTCACAGCCCTTTTCTCTCAGTTTCAGCGGATGATCGGAAATTCCCATGATGGCCATAACCGATTTTCTCGGAATCATCAGATGCGTCGGGCTCTGGGTGACACCGATGCGTTTTTCTGCATTCAGCATCGAACAGAAATCCGGATTCTCGGAAAATGGGAGATCGCCATAGCCCGGACTGTAGCGGTCAGACAGGAACATGCCTTGCTCTTCAATTTTTGTCCTCAGATCCTGCTCAAAATTGTTACAGACGTTCTCAACGGCAGTGCTGGCGCAGGCATCCATAATCAGCGCATCGGACATGCTCTTTACTTCATAACGCATGAGCAGACGCTCCACCATGGCTCCGATGGTTGCCCCCAGCAGGACGGCCTCCTGACAGTTTTCCAGAAGATGGGCCATGTCGTTTCCTGCAAGGGTCAGCCCCTCCACATGACGCCGGCCGCCGCTTGCTTCAACCGGAAGACGCTTCCAGACGATCCGCGGAACAGATACGCGCATAACCTCTGCAATGCAGCTTCTGATCTGGCTGTGCAGGGCATCATCGATCTCCTGTCCGCGGTAGCCCAGATATTTCAGTATTTCATTCTCATTCAGATCGGTCAGTCTTGCCGAAATCATAGCAGTCTCCCTTCTTTACTCAAAACGTACTGCCATTATATCAAAAGAAAAGGACCTCTGCAGTGATTTTTGTGAAATCACCGCAAAAGTCCCCTGGTATTTTATTTCTGATTAACAAACCTGCAGCTGAGCATCTGTCTGATGCATCAGGAACTGACTTCCATCTACTCCTGAATCTGCTCGTCGGCTTCCGCTTCCTTCTCCAGCGGATCGTAGAGCGGCTGCTCTCTGTGACGGGAGAATCCGGACAGGTCGAACTTCTCCAGGTTCTCTACGATAGAACGTGTATCTGCCTTGTCCAGAATTTCCTTACGTGTATGCAGAGCCTTCGGGCTGTCGTCACGGCTGCTCGGTCCGTGGAAGCATCCGCCTTCACAGCACATTCCCTCGATGAACTCCTCAGGGAGTTTTCCGCGCTCAGCCAGAAGAAGGGTCTTCTTCAGTTCTGCGCCGCCGCTGACTCTGGCAACCTTCAGATCGCTGTTCTTTCCGGTTTCCTTCAGATACTCCAGGCAGGATCCGGAAACACCGCCGGATGTCGCATATTTCTTTCCGTAAACACTGGACTCCTGGTATTCGGTCTCAACCGGCTCCAGCTTGACGTCCTTAGCTCTCATGATGGCTTCGATCTCACTGTAGATCAGGGCATAATCTGCATTTCCTTCGATCTGCTGATCGACGATCTCCGACTTCTTTGCTACGCAAGGTCCAATGAAGACAACGACACATCCCTGATGACGGGCCTTCAGATAACGGGAAATCTCGCACATCGGGCTGACTGCCGTAGACACGGCATCTCTCAGCTTCGGATAATGACGAACGATCATGTTTACAAATCCCGGGCAGCAGGATGTGGTTCTCATTTCACCTTTTTCTGCAGCCTCGGCCCACTCATCTGCCTCTGCAGATGTGGTCAGGTCAGCGCCCAGGCCGACCTCGATAAAGTCTGTGAATCCGACTTCCTTCATGGCCTTCTTCCAGGATGCCATGTTGATGCCCTTGCCGAACTGTCCTTCTGTCGCAGGAGCGGCAACGGCGTAAACTTCCTTATCGGACTTGATTGCTTCGATGACCGGAACGATGGCATCCTTACTTCCGATTGCTGCGAACGGGCAGTGGTGGATGCACTGACCGCAGCGGATGCATTTTTCCTCATCGATGACGGAAAGTCCGTTCTCATCATAAGTCAGAGCATTAACCGGGCAGCTTGCCTTGCACGGACGCTTTAAATGCACGATGGCATTGTACGGACATGATCTCGCGCACATTCCGCACTCCTTACACTTATTCGGGTCGATGACCGAACGTTCTTTTCCCGGATGAATTGCGTCAAAACGGCAGCTCTTTACACAGGACTTGCCGACACAGTTCTGGCAGTTGTCGGTAACCACGTAGCTGGAAATCGGGCAGTCTGCGCATGCCGCCTCGATAACCTGAATGACATTTCCATTATCCTCAGGACCAGGTGCCTTGCCCAGGGCCAGATGTACTCTGCCCCTTACGATTTCTCTTTCCTTATACACGCAGCATCTCCAGTGAGGAATGGTACCCGGGATGATCTTCTGCGGAATAAACTCCGCCTTCTCCTCGAGCTCCCCCTCGAAGGCGAGTTTGGCAACCTCATACATGACGTCACGCTTCAGGTCCAAAATACTCTCATCTGCACGCATTTTATCCTCCATATCTTAATCTGGTATACAGTATCCGACTTAACTCTTTCATCATCGTATCAATCTTCGATTGGAATGTACAGTGAAATAAGCTTTTATTCAAGTACTTTTTTTGGACCATTGTAAATTTATGATAACGCACAAGAAAAGGCGGATTTTCTATAGATTGATAACAAATTATCATGTTCTCTCACTATAAAACACCCGTCTTTCTGGTATAGATGTATTGAATTATATTGTATACATAAATTCGTGAAATCTATCGGACATCCCTTCCGCAGATCGTGCTTCCCGCCGTCCATCCGGTGGACCAGGCAATCTGCAGATTGTATCCGCCCGTTTCCGCGTCCAGGTCCAGAAGCTCGCCAGCAAACTTCAGCCCGGCGCATTTCTTCGACGCCATCGTCTTCTGGTCGATCTCCTGTGTCCGGATTCCGCCCTGAGTAATCACGGCATCCCGGAAACCCTGGCTCCCGGTAATTGTCAGCTCCAGATTATGAAGATTCTCAAGCAGCCGATTCCGCTCCTTTTTCTTCAGCATCCCGGCCTCTTCATCCGGACCGATCCCGCTCTTCTCCAGCAGATCCCTTACTGCTGCCTGCGGAATCCCGGTGAACTTCACGTTCTTCATCCTCCGGTGGGGCTGTTTCTTCTGCTCTTCCTGCAGAAAATTATCCGTCTCTTCCCAGCTCTCCTCCGGCAGCAGGTCCAGAATCAGGCGCGCGCCCTCCGGGCTTTTCCCCTTCAGCGCGGACAAAAAATGACTGGACAAGTTCAGAACGGCGGGGCCGCTCAGACCGTAATGCGTCACCATGACCGGGCCTTTCCCCTCGGCCAGTTTCTTTTTGCCGCTTCTTACCTGAAGGCGGACATCCGGAAAGCTGACCCCCTGAAGGCCGCTCAGATCTTCCTGAAGAATCAGGGGAACCAGCGCCGGGCGGCAGGGCGTAATCCTGTGTCCGCAGGAGCTGGCCATGCGGCAGCCGTCGCCGTCTGAACCAAGGGCCGGTGCGGCCAGACCGCCGGTCGTTACGATCACCCAGTCCGCATAATATTCTTTTCCGGATTCTGTTCTCACCCCGCTGCAGCGCAACCTTACAGAGTTCTTTCCAGTCTGCTCTTCCGGCTGCTTTTCTTCCAGCAGCAATTCTTCCGCCCGGCAGGAGCAGCGGATATCCACGGAATACCTCTTCAGGAGGGTAATCAGCGCGTCCCGGACATCTTCCGCGCGGCCGGATGCCGGAAAAATCCTTCCGTTGTCTTCTTCTCTGGTTTTCAGGCCCGCGCTTCCAAGAAGCTCCAGCAGGTCCTGATTCGAAAATGTCTGAAAGGCAGAATACAAGAATCTCGGATTCGAGATCACGTGTCCGCGGATCTCCTCCATGTCCCGGCTGTTGGTCAGGTTGCAGCGCCCGTTTCCCGTAATCAGAAGCTTTTTCCCGAGAACAGGATTTCTCTCCAGCAGCAAAACACGGCAGCCGGCCCGGCCGGCGGCAATTGCCGCCGTCATGCCTGCCGGGCCGCCGCCCACAACAATTACGGATGGTTTTTCTTTAATATTCTTCATAGCTTCCCAGATATCTGAACTCCAGACTCATTTCCTGCAGCTGGTTGATCATCTGTGCGAACTCTTCCGAGTACACGGATTCCTCGATATCGAAATAGAACATGAACTCGAATTCTCTGCTCGGAAGCGGACGGCTCTCCAGCTTCAGCAGGTTGATGCCCATGGCGTTGAATCTTGCCATAACCTGATAGAGGGAGCCCGGCTCATGTTTCAGGACGATCATGATGCTGGTTCTGTCTGCGCCCGGATAGATCTCAAGATCCTTGGCGATGCAGATGAAGCGTGTGTAGTTATTGTCTCTGTCCTGAATGGATTCTTCCAGACACTCCAGTCCGTAAAGCTCACCGTTTTCCACAGAGCCGATTGCAGCCGCGTCCTTCCTCCCGGACTCAGCAACCATTTTGGCTGCCTGCGCGGTGTTCTCGCAGACGTGGAGGGTTGCCATCGGGAAATGCTTCAGATAGTCCTCGCACTGGGAAAGAGCCTGTTCATGGGAATAAATATCTTTGATCTCTTCCTTATTGGTTCCCGGGTTGACCAGAAGGCAGTGGTCAATTCTGATTCTCATGCTTCTTACGATGTGGAAATGGTATTCCTGCATGAGGTCGTAAACCTGGTTGACAGATCCTGCCGTGCTGTTTTCAATCGGAAGAACGCCGTAGTGGCAGAGACCGGAATCGATGGCCGCGAATACGCCTCGGAAATTCTTCATGTACATGATCACCGGCATCTTGAACATCTTATCGCAGGCCTGCTGGGAATACGCACCCTGCACGCCCTGGCAGGCAACGGCCGGTGCATCCGGGAATTTCTTCGGTGTATTTTTAATCGCGTCCATGATCTGCTCAACCAGCGGGGACGGCTTATCAAGGGTTCTGACCTGGTGGTCTCTGCTCATCTCCATAATGGAAGAGAAGAGAAGACGGTTGTAGTAAGCCAGATCCGGAGAGGAAATCTCCTGAATATGATCCAGAAGTGTGCGTTCTCTTATCGGGTCCAGAATTCTTAGACCCTTTTCATCCTTGTATTCGGCGATTTTTTCCGAAATACGCATTCTCTCTTCGATTTTCTCTACCAATTCACGGTCAATAGCATCAATCTGCTTTCTATAGTCCTGAATATCCATTCTGTCTCCTGTCCTTTAAATTAAGTCTGCCGGATTCATTAAATTGATCAGAGCCAGCGCAGCGGCAGACTCGACACAAGGAAGGGCTCTCGGCACAATGCACGGGTCGTGGCGTCCTTTGATTTCCAGCACCGCATCTTTTCCCGTGGACCAGCTGATGCTGTCCTGCGGCTTTGCGATGGACGGTGTCGGCTTGAATGCGCAGCGGAATACGATCTCCATTCCGTTCGTGATTCCGCCTAAGATTCCTCCACTGTTATTGGAACGGGTACGGATTTTTCCGTCCTCATCCATGTAAAACGGGTCGTTGTTCTGACTGCCTCTCATTCCGGCTGCAGAGAATCCCGCGCCGAATTCAATTCCTTTTACCGCCGGAATCGCGAACACGGTCTGCGCAATGGTATTTTCCACACCATCGAACATCGGATCTCCGATTCCCGCCGGCACGCCGGTTACTCTGCATTCTACAATACCTCCGACCGAATCCAGATCCTCTCTGGCCCGGTCAATTTCTGCGTACGGATCCTCACTGTTTCCGCCGATCTCCACAATCCGCGCGTCGATTTCTATCCCTTTCCGCTGCAGAATCTGCTTGAAAATTCCTCCCGCAACGCACAGCGGCGCCGTCAGACGTCCGGAGAAGTGACCTCCTCCACGAACATCCTCAAAGCCTCTGTATTTAATGTGGGCGGTCAGATCTGCGTGACCAGGACGCGGAATATCCCGGATATTATCGTAATCCTTAGACTTGGTATTGGTGTTACGGATCAGCGCTGTAAGCGGCGTTCCACAGGTGATATCCTCCACCAGTCCGCTGATAAATTCCGGACGGTCCGCTTCCTTTCTCGGGGTAGAATACCGGCTCTGTCCCGGAGCCCGACGGTTCATAAATCGCTGAAGCTCCGCCATGTCGATCCTTATCCCGGCCGGCAGTCCGTCAATCGTGACGCCGATCGCCTCCGAATGCGACTGACCGAAGATTGAGATCCTCACCCATTTTCCATATGATGAAGACATAGGATTGATTTCCTTTCTTTTTCTCTGTTATTTTCTGCTCCTCCGGACAAAATCCACCCGGCAAGAGCTTTCCTTTCTACTATTTTCTGATGACCTTTCCGTCCAATCCCGCCTTTTTCATTTCCTCAAAAAAGGTCGGATAGGACTTGGATGCCGCCTCGGATCCAAGAATGGTCACCGGATTCTGGCAGGCCGTCGAAGCTGCGGCTGCCATCATGACGATGCGGTGGTCATGAAAACCGTCTGCCTCGCCGCCGGTCAGTTTTTGTCCTCCGCTGCCGTGGATCACAAGGCCGTCCGGCTTTTCTTCAATATCTGCACCCAGTCCGTTCAGTACAGCGGACACAGCCGTCAGGCGGTCGCTTTCCTTCATCCGCAGACGCTCTGCGTGGGAAATCACCGTGGTTCCCTCTGCCAGACAGGCCGTCAGCGCCAGCTCCGGAACAATGTCCGGGATGTTTCCGGCATCGATTTCCATGCCCTGCAGCTTCCCGCACGCCGGACGGACGGTCACGGTATCTCCCTGCATCTGCGCGTCGGCTCCGAACTTCTGAAGCAGCGCCAGCATCGCAGAATCCCCCTGGGCGGTGCCGCTCTGGAGGCCGTGCACGGAAACCGGCTCTTCACCGATCGCTCCCATGGTCATCCAGAAGGCTGCATTGGACCAGTCGCCTTCTACTTTATAGATGTCAGGACCGGAATAGGTCTGTTTTCCCGGAATCTCAATCCGGCTGCCGGAATCCTTAAACTGAATTCCGAAACGCTGAAGTGTCCGTTCCGTCATCTTTACGTATCCGGCAGACTGAAGACCGCCCGGGATTTCAATGACGCTGTCTTCCTCCAGAAGAGGAAGGGCGAATAATAAGCCGCTGATGTACTGGGAGGACACATTTCCCGGAATGGTGAAGGTTCCCGGGGTCAGCTGTCCCTCAATCTCAAAAGGCACAATTCCCGGTGCGCTCAGCCTGCAGCCGTGTTTTTCCAGCTCTTCATAGAGAGGAGAAAGGGGCCGCTGCGGAAGTCTTCCCTCCGGATAGAATTTTCCGTGCACGCCCAGAGCCGCTGTAACCGGAAGCAGAAAGCGGAGTGTCGAACCGCTTTCGCGGCAGTGCAGCGCTGCCTCTCCGCCCCGTCCGGCGTTCTTCAGAGCCTCCATGCAGGAAACGGTTGCGGAAATATCATCGGACCCGCCTTCAAGAGACACCCGGCAGGGATGGCCGGTCATCCCGGAAAGACAGGCGCAGATCCACGCCCGGTGCGCATCCGATTTGCTTGCTGTAATGGTAATTTCTTTCATTTCCCTTACTCCGCTCCATTTCCTTCCCGGTCGACAGCCGGCCGGCCGATCTCAAGCAGTTCCTTCAGATCTTCCACCGGAACCGTCTTGCGGACACACTTGCCGATACGCTCTGGAATCACCAGATCGATCGAGTTTTTCTCCCGCTTCTTGTCTGAACACATAATATCATATAAAGAATCGTTATCGTAAGGAACGGAAAGATCGAATCCGTATTCTTTCAACATGGCATGAAGCTCATCGAAAACAGACTGCTCACACCAGCCCTTTTTCACAGCAATGGCGGTGATGTAATTCATGCCTTTGGCTACGGAAAGGCCGTGGCTGAAGCGGAAATCACTGCATTTCTCAATTGCATGGCCGATGGTGTGACCGAAATTCAGAAGATGGCGGACACCGTAGTCGAATTCATCTTCCTCAACGAACTTCTTCTTGATGGAGACACAGGTCTCTACGATGTTTTCCAGATTCTTCCACGATGCTTCCACATCCTTCAGCTCGGCAAACAATTTTTCATCGGCGATCATGCCGTACTTGATGACTTCTGCCATGCCATCCAGCAGAACGCTCTTCGGCAGTGAGTTCAGAAGCTCCGCGTCCTGCAGAACCAGTTCCGGCTGATGGAAGGCTCCGGCAAGGTTTTTCCCCTCCGGAAGGTTGATGGCGGTCTTCCCCCCGACCGAAGAATCTACAGCCGCAAGAAGAGTGGTCGGGACCTGAATCACGCGGATGCCGCGGAGATAAGTGGCTGCGGTAAATCCGGCCAGATCGCCGACCATTCCGCCGCCCAGTGCCACGACACCGTCAGAGCGCGTCAGCGGAATCTCTGCCAGCTTGTTCAGCATCTCCAGGTAAACCCTTCCGCTCTTCGACTCTTCTCCTGCAGGAACAGTAAATGTGTATACCTGAAATCCCGCTTCCTTCAGCGATTTGGTGCAGTCCAGCAGGTATCGCGGCCCCACGTTTTCATCCGTGATCACCGCCAGTTTCCCGCCGTCCTGAATCTTTTTCACACGACTGCCGATTTCCTCCAGTTTCATTTTCTGCTCCCTTCCGTTCTCCGCTTTTTCTTCTGTTATTATGAACTACTGCGCATTGGCTGCGAGAATTTCCTTTTCTTCTCTTCCTTCTGCCAGAAGATCGGTAAGCTCATCGCGGTCGTTGTTTTCCAGCGCTTCCCTATATTTCTGCAGTTCCCCGATCAAAAGGTTCAGCTTGTCAAGGAGGTTATCCCTGTTCTCCAGGAAGAGGTCCGCCCAGACATGCTCATTAAGGAAGGCGACTCTGGTCATATCCCGGAAGCTGCCTCCGGCAACCTCTGCCTCTTCACGGATTCCGTCATCACACTTGACGAAGGAGCTGGAAACCAGGTGAGACAGCTGGGAAGTAAAGGCGATGACCTCATCATGCTCATCCGGAGTCATGACAGAGAATCTGCTGAATCCCGCTTTTCTGAGGACATCCTTGACTTCTCCCATCAGGTCCAGATTGTTTCTGTCCCGGTCGCTCGGGATGACTGCACAGACCGCACCTTCAAACATATCCTCTTCACTGTTCTTGAATCCCCAGTTTTCGCGTCCTGCCATCGGGTGGGTGCTGACAAAGGTGATTCCTGCTGTCTTTTCCAGCTCGAATCCAATCTTGCAGATACTGCGCTTGACGCCGCAGCAGTCCATGATAACCGGCTGCTTTTCACGCTTTCCGATCTTTTCTGCGTGATCCTTCAGCCAGTCTTCCGCCGCTTTCGGTGGAATGGCCAGGAAGATGTAATCACATTCATTGACGTTATTCTCATCCAGAACCTCATCGCAGCTTCCCTGCATCTGAACGAACTGAAGCGTCAGCGGCTGTACATCATAGCCGTAGACTTCAGCTCCGGATGCCTTCAATGCTCTTGCCAGAGATCCTCCGATCAGCCCAAGTCCTACGATTCCAACCTTCATTGTCTTACTCCTTTCCGATCAGATGCTTCCTGATCCTCACGCAGCCGGACCTTCCGGCCGCGCGTTTTTTTCTTGCATGTTGTATTTTGTCCTGCGGCAGTGATGCGCCGCGAAAAATTACATCTATATAGTAATAATTAGTCTTCCAATGCTGCTGCACGGACACGTCTTACCGCATTCATGGTGTCATCGAACATATCCGGGGTCTGGGACTGTGCGCCATCGCAGAGTGCCTTGGACGGATTATTGTGAACCTCGATCATGAGTCCGTCTGCTCCGCATGCTGCTGCGGCCAGAGCCATCGGCTTAACGAAGTTTCTGCGGCCCGTTGCATGGCTCGGGTCTACGACAACAGGAAGGTGGCTCTTCTCGTGAAGTGCGACAACCGCAGACAGGTCCAGGGTGTTTCTAGTGTAGGACTCAAAAGTGCGGATTCCTCTCTCGCAGAGGATGACCTTCTCATTTCCGCCTGCCATGATGTACTCCGCGCTCATCAGGAGCTCCTGCAGCGTATTGGCAAGTCCTCTCTTCAGCATGATCGGCTTGTCGAGCTTTCCGAGTGCCTTCAGCAGTTCGAAGTTCTGCATGTTTCTGGCACCAACCTGAATGATATCAACGTTCTCGAACAGTGGAATGTGGTTTTCATTCATGATCTCGGAAACGATCGGAAGTCCGGTTGCTTCCTTGGCCTTTTCCAGCAGTTCCAGACCTTCTGCGCGCTTTCCCTGGAAGGAGTAAGGCGAAGTTCTCGGCTTGAAGGCACCGCCTCTGAGGAGGTTGGCACCTGCGGCCTTGACACGCTTCGCAACCTCGACGATCTGCTCTTCAGACTCTACGGAACACGGTCCTGCGATAACGGCGAAGTTGCCGCCGCCTATCTTGACTCCATTGACATCGATGACGGTGTCTTCCGGATGGAAGGCTCTGTTTGCCTTCTTATATGGTTCTGTAACACGCTTGACATCCTGAACGATATCGAGCATGGAGAGCATTTCTACATCGATTCTGCTGACGTCACCCACCAGTCCGATAATAGTCTGGTATGTGCCCTCAGAAACGTCTGCCTTGACACCCTGCTGCTCGAGCCATTCTACCAGCTGATTCTGCTGTTCCTTCGGTGTGTCGTGTTTCAGTACTACAATCATTTCATCCTCCCTGCGCTTTTGCGCACATCCTTCTTCTTTACTTCCTGCAGATTTCTGCGTAAGGCTTTTTGATTTCATCCGGCAGCCAGCCGCGTTCCTAAAAAAACAGCCCCGCAGACTTTGCTGCGAGGCTTGATTTCAATCACTTCTGTGATGAGTTCATTCCGATTTACGCCCGATTGGCGATTGCAGCAAAACAGCTTCTTCTTTTGTTAAAGAAAAAGTAATAATAATAGTATTCTGCTGCAAACCAGAAGTTTCTCATCGTAAATGAATTCCTTTCCATTTCTGTCATTATACTGATGACTACTGTCACTATCATGATGACATTGCTAGGTTAACACGTTTTTCCCGATTCGTCCAGTACCTTTTCACAAATTTTATATGTTTTTTTGTTTTTAATATACAAACTATCGAAAGATATGTTGTAAAATAACTTGACAGAATCCTGATTCTGCGGTTCAATAGTTTTATGTTATCATGCGTTAAAGCGATAAAGCATTAAAGTGGACACAATCCGTCAGGATCGGACAAAAGAAATAAGCAAGAGGTGTACATATATGAAGATTATCAAAGAGTCAAAACAGAGAACCGCGCAGGACCGCCGCGCCGTCAGAACCGCTGTTTCGGACATCATCGATGATGTGATCGAAAACGGTGATGACGCTCTTCAGAAATACTGCAGAAAGTTCGACGATAATAACAGGGAAGATTTCCGTGTAACAAAAGAGGAAATCCAGGAAGCCTATGATGCGGTTTCCGAGCAGGAACTCTCTGATCTGAAGGCCGCACACGCAAACATCCAGGCATTCGCGGCTGCCCAGAGAAAGACACTGACCGAGGTTCATGACTTCAGCCCGAGAGAAGGCATTTACTTAAGCGACCGAGTCATTCCGGTCCGTTCCTGCCTCTGCTACGTGCCGGGAGGACGCTTTCCACTTTACTCCAGCGCGCTGATGCTGATCACCCCAGCCAAAGAAGCTGGCGTAAGGCGTATCGTCTCCTGTTCTCCTGCCATAAGAGGAACGGGAAAGATCAATCCGAAGACCCTGGTTGCCATGGATCTTGCAGGAGCCGATGAAATCTATGCCGTATCCGGTGCCCAGGCCATCGCCGCATTCTCCTATGGAACAGAAAACATCAAACCGGTAGATATGATTGTCGGCCCGGGAAATCAGTACGTTGCAGAAGCAAAACGCCAGTGCTACGGACAGGTCGGCATCGACTTTGTCGCCGGCCCGAGTGAAGTTCTGGTGGTCGCGGATAAAAATGCCCGCCCTGATGTTCTGGCCGCTGACCTGATGGCGCAGTCTGAACATGACCCGAATGCCAAGGGAATTCTGCTGACTGACAGTGAAGAACTGGGACGTGCCGTCATGAAGTATGTAGATGAAGAACTGAAGATTCTTCCAGAAGCAAACCGTGCCAATGCATCCGCTTCCTGGCAGGACTACGGAGAAATCCGTGTTCTGGACAAGCTGGAGGATGCCGTTGAAATTGCCAATGAGATCGCGCCGGAGCACCTGGAAATCAATGTCGCTGATCCGGAAGCCATCCACGAAAAGTTCGTCAACTACGGATCCATGTTCATCGGCGGAAATACTGCAGAAGTCTTCGGAGATTACGCATCCGGCACCAACCACACTCTTCCGACCATGCGGGCTGCCCGCTACACCGGAGGTGTCTGGACCGGCATGTTCCTGAAGGTCTGCACACACCAAAGCATGACCAGAGAAGCCTCTCAGAAGATTGCCCCTCTCACGGCCAGAATGGCAAGAGGAGAAGGTCTGGAAGGACACGCCATCGCCGCGGATAAGCGCAAGGCCTGATCCTCGTTTTACAGGCAGAGGGTTCTGGTCAATGCCTTCGGGATTTGACCATGATTTCCGGGGGCCGTCACCACTGATCCAGCCCTGCTGAAAGCCCCTGTGAACTTTACCACGATAAATCAAAAGTGGACTAAACTGTTTAATGAACACAAATTATGATAAATAATTTCATTAAAATTACAAAAATCGCTTGATTATTATTCTTGTAGAGCGTATACTAAGTCCAACGCCGGTAAGGATCCGGCGGTTCCGATCAGACTCGTCCTGTTCATTCATGCCGTTCAGGGCGGCAGGCAGAAAATCTGCAGTCTGATCTGTGGAACCTCCTGTTTACAAAAGAATCAAAATGCAATTGAAAAGGGAGCGGAAGCCTTTCGGAATCCGCTCCCTTTTCAATTGTGTCTGTCTTTCCGCTAAAACTCTTCTTCCAGCAGATCCAGAAGATCGTCTCTGGTAATAACTCCGCTTCCGGTTCCTTCCGTGTTCAGGATATCTTCGGCAAGCTGCTTTTTCGCATCCTGCATTTCCATTATTCTCTCTTCAATTGTATTTTTCATAATCAGTTTATATACGGTCACTTTCCGCTTCTGTCCGATTCTGTAGGCACGGTCGGTTGCCTGATTCTGCACCGCCAGATTCCACCATGGATCATAATGGATGACCACGTCGGCACCGGTCAGATTCAGTCCCGTTCCGCCCGCACGGAGGGAAATCAGAAAGACCGGCGTGTCCCCCTCATTAAATCGGTCTACCAGTTCCAGACGCTCCAGTTTCGGTGTCTTTCCGACAATCTTGTAATACGGAATCTTCCGTTCATCCAAATCCTTCTCCAGAAGATCCAACATGGACACGAACTGCGAGAAGACCAGGATCTTATGTCCCTGCTCCGCCGCGCTCTGAATCAGTTCCACGCAGGCCTCTCTCTTGGCTGATCCGCCCTTATAGTTCTGATAACAGAGTGACGGATCGCAGCAGATCTGTCGGATCTGTGTAAGCGCCGCAAAAATCCGGAAACGGTTCTTCTGGAAGTCTTTCGCATCCTGCGCCAGCAGACGGTTCCTCATCTGCTGGACCCGTGCCTGATACAGTTCCTTCTGCTCCTTTTCCATGTAGGAATAATGCACTTCTTCCAGCTTGTCCGGGAGATCTTTCAGGACATCCTGCTTGAAGCGGCGGAGAATAAACGGGGAAACCATATTTTTCAGCCTTTCCATCGTATCATCGTCATGATGGAGGACGATCGGTTTCTCAAACTGATTCCGGAAGGTATCATAGCGGTACAGGAATCCCGGCATCAGGTAATCAAAAATGCTCCACAGTTCGCTCAGACGGTTTTCAATTGGCGTTCCGGTCAGCGCAAACCTGGTCTGGCTCTGAATGATCTTGACGGACTTGGAGGCAGACGTCATGTGATTCTTTATATACTGCGCCTCATCGATGATTTCAAAGCGGAAGCGGATGTCCTCATACTCCGCGATGTCCCTCTTCAGCAGATCATAAGAAGTAATCAGCACATCGTAATTCTCTGCCGCCTTGATTTTCCGTGCTCTTTCCGGAGAGGTTCCGGTAATGGTGCAGGCACGCAGCTCCGGGGCGAACTTGGAAATTTCTGCCTCCCAGTTGTAAACCAGTGAAGCCGGGGAAACCACCAGAGACACATTGTGTCCTTGCTCTTCTTTTTTGCCGCGAGGAGGACTGCGATCACCTGTACGGTCTTTCCCAGGCCCATGTCATCGGCCAGAATCCCGCCGAAGCCGTATTTATCCAGGGTTCTCAGCCAGCGGTAGCCGACCTTCTGATAGCGGCGCAGCACGCCTTTCAGTGTGCCCGGGACGGCAAAATCCGCGTCGTCAATGGTCTTGAACTCTTTCACGAGTTCTCTGAATTTATGGTCGCGCTCGGCCTCGATATCGCCGGCATCTTCCAGCATTTTCTCGATATAGAGGGTGCGGTAAGCCGGGATCTGCATGTTTCCCTGGACGAACTCCTTAGGACTCATCTGCAGGGATTCCATAATCGCGTTCAGCCGCTGGAATTTCTCTTCATTCAGATTGATAAAACTGCCGTCCTTCAGGCGGTAGAAGCGTTTTTTCTCCTGATACTGCTGCAGGATTTCCGTCAGTTCATCCGGACTCATGTCGCCTTCTACATTCAGGTCCAGAAGATGTCCTTCCGTCAGACGCACGCCAATCTTTACCGGGGTGCTCTTCCGGATCCGGACGCGCTGGAATCTGGTCGTGGCATTGACTTCGCCGATTTCCATCAGGCGCTCTACGCCGGCGGACATAAAGCGGTATACCGTATTGGAATCTCCTCCGCAGGTAAGCATGGAGCCGTCTTCCGTCTTCTGCGGAAAGTACTGTCTCAGTTCCGTCAGAACTCGGTTTTCTCTTTCTCTGTCACGGCTCTCTGAAATCGTGTCTGCAGAAGAAAGCTGCAGCAGATCGTATTGTTCATCTCCATAACTGCTGACGGCGCGGCAGGTCACATCCTGTCCCGGCGCGTCCAGATAAAAAGTAAACTCCGGAAGCGGCGGAAGACATTCCTGTATTTTTTCTTCCTCTTCCACTTCCACAGCTGCGTAACGACGCATCCAGGGCAGAATATCATACATCAGAACCGCCAGATTCTGTCTGCCGAATACATAATCGAAGCTTCTCAGATCGCCGTTTCTGCGCAGACTGTCCCAGAGCGGCTGCATGGCTTCTACGGCATCCAGACCGATTCTCCGCAGGTGGTGCTGGCCGAAACGGTAGGCATAGTTCTGTCCCTTGAAAATCAGAGGACAGGTGCCTTCCATTCTCACGCCCTGCAGCACCCCGCTTCCAGAAGTGACCGGCTGAAGGAGAACCTTTACATGCAGGTCGCCGGTATCCGGTGTAATCCTGTACTTCTCACCGCCATACACCTTATACTCGACAGAATCGCCCTTCAGAATATCGTAAAAATCATCCAGAATACTTCCGTAGAGAAGTACCGACGCACTCAGGTCAGAAAAATCCGCCCCGTTTTCATCCGCGGCATTGTGCTGCCGGATAATGCGGTGAAGAAAACGGTAATATTCCAGCCCTCTGGAGGTAAACCGGTCATCCCCCAGTAGAAACTCCGTTTTACTGCCAAAACGCATGGACTGATGCTGCTCCACCGATGTGCAGAATTCCTGCAGGTCCTTGATCTTATACTTTCTTCCGGCTCCCACACGCATCATCATCTGAAGAGTGCCGTTCTTCAGCATGACATAAGGCTCCAGATCCAGAAGCGGCTGTGTGGAAATCAGCTGACTTTCTGCTGCCGTCCGCTCCTGACGGGAATAGGACTGCAGATAGTCTTTCCGGAAATTATCCACCAGGCGGCTGGCCCCGGAATCCGTTGCGTCTCCCGGGTTATGATCGTACAAATAGCTTCCCATCAAGTAGATAAGCGCCGCCATATGCACACAGATCTGGTTGTTCCAGTGATCACTGGAATCAAAATAGGAAAGCATGCAGTCGTCGTCATAACAGGACATTTCCGTGACCGTGTCCTGCGTAAACCAGACAAACACACTGATATCCCTGCGCTTCTTATGCAGGATTCCGGTTGCGACACCGGACTGCACACCGCCCATGCGCCGGAAAAAACGGATATCTACAGATTCCAGCTCAAACTGCCCGGATTTTGCCAGATTCATGCCCTCCGTCCAGAGCTGCATCGGAATCTTCAGCTTCCTGAGCATGCTCGGGTAGTCAAAATACCGGTACTGATCGCTGAACAGTTTTTCAAAATTCTTATAGACAGCTTCCGGGATCTCCGGACCGGAAACTTTTTTCTTTATTCTGCTGTCCTCTGCCACGCTCTCATCCCTCTCGTTCGTTCACATTCTGCCGCTGCCGACGTATCGGCTGAAGATGTTCAGCGATACACAGCCATTCATATTATTATACACGTTAGGGATATATTTTTGAAGAAAGCCCTTCTGAAAATTATTTTTCTGTTATACTGATAGTGTTATTGAAATTTCAGTTCCGCGCTTCCGCGGCGCAGATGCACCGGGAAAGTCCGGAAAATTGCAGGAGGAACAGCAGAAATGAACAGACCAGATGAGCGCCTCATCCTCGCTATGATCAACTATGATCAGGGAGATCCGCAGCGTATTCAGCATTTTATTAAAGTATATACATTCGCGACACTGATCGCAGGACGTGAAGGCATCGACCCGAATGAAAAGCACGTTCTTGAGACTGCCGCCATCGTTCATGACATCGGCATCCACGTCAGTGAAGAGAAATACGGAAGCAGCAATGGAAAATACCAGGAAGAAGAAGGCCCTGCAGAAGCAGAGAAACTGCTGCGCAAGGTCGGCGGATATTCAGAAGACCAGATTTCCCGTGTAAAATACCTGGTCGGTCATCATCACACCTATGATTCCATCGATGGCGATGACTACCAGATTCTGGTAGAAGCAGACTTCCTCGTCAACATCTATGAAGACAAGCTCGACAAGGCTGCGATCGAAAGCGCAGAAAAGAAGATCTTCAAAACAGAAACCGGTCTTCAGATTCTGCACGATATGTTTAGAGACGAATAAACTACACAGACAGAAAACAGCCGGCAGTTAACAGGTGAAAACAACGCATTTCCATTAGATGGCCGGAAATGAAGCTGACTCTTCAGACCGGGCGCAGTTTCAGAGAAATTCGAGAAACTGTGGGGCATGATGCAAATTGGTGCATCATGCCCCACAGTTTTCCTCTCATCTCTCTGACTGCGCCTGCGGTCTTTCGAGAGGCTCCATTTCCGGCCGTCATTTTCAATTGCGTCGTAATAATTCATACCTGACGATTAATGTGTTCTTGTACAATTTTTAGCTTAAATTCTAAATCATATTCCTTGTGCATGATGATCTTCCCTCCTCAAGCAGGACTGTACGTCCAACTTTATGGGGTATGATCACTTCTGAGATTTTTGTTTCTGAAATGGCAAAAATAATATTATCTGCAACAGATTTTTTGAAACTCCTCCCTGACGTTTTGAAACTACAGGAAAAAATCTGAATCGCAACGCCGCACTCTCCTTTATCCCATTCATTACTATCTGCACGAACCGCAAACGATGAACGAATTTCGGCAAAAAATACACAAACAGAAACTCAGTAAATAACAGACCGCATTTCTCTCCATGTATATTCCTTTACAGAATGCTTCCTACCGCGTACACGATAAAGGAAACAATCCAGGCAATCACGCACTGCCAGACCACGATTCCGGCTGCCCAGCGGCTGCCGAGTTCTCTTCTGATGGAAGCGATGGCCGCAACGCACGGTGTATAAAGCAGACAGAAGACCAGAAGGGCCAGTGCGGACAGCGGTGTCAGCATGTGGACCAGATTCTGCGAGGTTCCCACCAGAACGTTCAGGGTTGCGACTACACTTTCCTTGGCCATAAAGCCAGTGATCAGCGCCGTGGAAATCTTCCAGTTTCCAAAGCCCATCGGCGCAAAAATCGGCGCAATCAGGCCGCCCAGCATAGCCAGCATGCTGTTTTCTGAGTCACTGACCATATGAAGCTGCGGGTTGAAATGCTGCAGGAACCAGATCACGATCGTCGCCACGAAAATGACGGAGAACGCACGCTCCAGGAAATCCCTGGCCTTATCCCAGAGAAGCTGCAGCACGGTCTTGGCCGATGGCAGACGGTAGTTCGGAAGTTCCATGACGAACGGCACAGCCTCGCCTTTAAACAGGGTCCGCTTACTCAGAAGCGCCATGAGGATGCCGACCAGAATGCCGATAAAATACAGGCAGACCATGATCAGACCGCCCTTCCCCGGGAAGAAGGCCGCCGTGAAGAATCCGTAAATCGGAAGTTTTGCCGAGCAGCTCATGAACGGCGTCATCATGATCGTCATTTTACGGTCACGCTCCGACGGCAGCGTCCTGGTGGACATGACCGCCGGCACACTGCAGCCGAATCCCAGCAGCATCGGCACGATACTTCGTCCCGACAGGCCGAGTTTTCGCAGCTGCTTGTCCATGACAAATGCCACACGTGCCATATATCCGGTATCTTCCAGCAGCGACAGGAAGAAAAACAGGGTGACGATGATCGGAAGGAAACTGATGACGCTTCCGACACCCTTGCATATGCCGTCGATAATCAGCGAATGCACCGCACCGGTCACATTTGCCGCGGTCAGCCCCCGGTCCAGAAGATTCGTCAGGGCATCCACCCCCATCGCCATCAGATTCTGCAGGCCCGCGCCGATGACATTAAAGGTCAGATAGAACACCGCGGCCATAATCCCGATAAATGCCGGAATCGCCGTGTACTTTCCCGTCAGGATTTTATCGATCTTCCGGCTTCTCTCATGCTCCTTGCTCTCATGCGGCATGACCACCGTTTTCTCTACCAGTTTCTCAATGAAGGAGAACCGCATGTCCGCAATCGCAGCGGCACGGTCCAGTCCGCGTTCATCCTCCATCTGCACGATGATATGCTCGATGGTCTCCTTCTCATTCTGCGACAAATGGAGAGCTTCAAGGATATTCTGGTCTCCCTCCACCAGCTTGGTTGCCGCAAACCGAATCGGAATTCCGGCATTCTCCGCATGATCCTCGATCAGATGCATGATGCTGTGCAGGCATCTGTGCACCGCGCCGCCGTGCTCATCCGGACTGCAGAAATCCAGTCTGCCCGGCCGCTCCTGATAATGCGCCACGTGAATCGCATGATCTGCCAGTTCCTGAATGCCCTGCCCTTTTACCGCCGAGATCGGAACAACCGGAATTCCCAGTTCTTCCTCCATCTCATTGATGCGGATGGACCCGCCGTTTCCAGTCAGCTCATCCATCATATTCAGCGCCAGAACCATCGGAACGTCCAGCTCCATCAGCTGCATCGTCAGGTAGAGATTTCTCTCAATATTGGTCGCGTCAACGATATTAATGATGCCGCGCGGCTTTTCACCGATTATGTACTGACGGGTGACAATTTCCTCACTGCTGTAGGGCGACATCGAGTAAATTCCCGGAAGATCCGTGATTTCCGTATTTTTCTGTCCCAGAATCGCGCCGCTTTTCCGGTCCACCGTTACGCCCGGGAAATTTCCCACGTGCTGGTTGGATCCGGTCAGCTGATTGAACAGCGTTGTCTTTCCGCAGTTCTGGTTGCCCGCCAGGGCGAATGTCAGCCGCTCATCATCAGGAAGCGGATGCTCACCTGCGCGGGTGTGGTATTTTCCGCCTTCACCGAGGCCTGGATGATCCAGGAACTCCTGATCCTTTTCTTCCTCTTGCTGAATCTCTTTTGTCTGTTTCTTCTCTGCCCGGTCCTCACGGACTTTCTCAGCGTCCGCCGTCACCGGCTCAATCTCGATCTTCTCCGCGTCATCCAGCCTGAGGGTCAGCTCATAACTGTGAATCTGCAGTTCCATCGGATCGCCCATCGGGGCATACTTGATCAGCCGGACCACTGCGCCCGGTATCAGACCCATATCCAGGAAATGCTGGCGCAGCGCGCCCTGTCCTCCAACGGACCGGATTCTCGCGCTTTCGCCGATTTCCAGCTCTCTTAAATTTTTCATATTCTGCCGATTTCCTTCTCTTGCGTGCACTCACCCGAGTGCAGAGTTTTAATATTTTTGTTTACAGATATTATATAGCATCGCAGCGCTGGAGTTAAACACCTCTATTAATATTTCCAATGATTTTACAATGCGTTCTATAAGCCGCAGACAAAAAGTACTCCGCCTTCCTGTCTTCTTCACCAAGGAAAAAGCCCGGATTTTCCAGAAAACGTGACTTTCCGGAACCCGGGCTCTATGGATTTCCCGCCAGCTGCAGCGGAAAACACAAATCAAAACTACTTATACAGAACGAGGGCAATGAACTCCAGAGGCTCATCCTCTTCATTCCAGAGTGCGTGTGTTTCGCCGTCTCCGGTGAACATAACGTCTCCAGGAGCTACATCAACAACCGTTCCGTCGTTGTTCAGATACTTGCCGTGACCGCTCAGGACATAATAGGTCTCTGCGTCCCCTTCATGAGTGTGCTTTCCTACCTCGCAGCCCTTCTCCAGAACCATGTGATTGAACACACGTCCCTTGTTATACATTTCCTCATCGGTCTTCAGGATCTTTCTTACCAGGACATGACCCTTGCCGCCCTTAAATCCCTCAACGGCTGCCGGTTCACCGATATTGCGTACGAATGCCATTTCTGCCTCCTTGCTGTGTGTAATAACATCTGATGAGTTATTATACCATTGGAAAATCTGTTTGACAAAAGTTCAACGTATTTTATGATCGTACAATAATTTTCTGTAATTCTTTTTATTATCCATTGACAAACGCAAAGCAGGGTGCTATTCTAGAACCGTTCATTAAAGCAAGTGATTAAAGGAGACTAAGGTATGCTGAACGCAGTACTGAACATCGTCATTCTAGTCGTCGCGATCGTCATTATTAAGGCGGTCATTATTGACGCGCCCACAGAATGCCGGATGAAACAGACTGTAAATACCTTGAGTTGTTAGGAAGGATGCCTGGAAACATTCCTTCCGATAGAAACAGGAAACACTAACTGCAGTTTGATGTCCGGAACATCAGCTGCAGTTTTTTTATGGCATGCATGCGTAAAACAGTGAATACGTCAGAAGGCGGACGGCCGGATACCGGACGCCGGACAGCCCGGGCCTTGTGGATTGGATTGAGCCTGGTATAACGGACCACTTACTTTGGATGAAAATGGAGAGCTTAAGAAGCACGGGGCCTTGGATTGGAGCCTCTGCTTCTGCGGGACCCGGAGAATCCCGCAGAGCGGATTTCCATGAATGGATTGACATGGAAATCTGCCAATTGGAAAAATGTTGAATGTATAACGGAAGAGCTTCCGGAGCGTACGTGCAGGATTTCAGGATTGGATTGATTGGAACTGGATGAGAGCCGACGGAAATTTATTGGATTGGATATTTATTCTGCGGGAGCTGAGGAAGGAGAAAAGCTATGGAAATGACAGGAGCCAAGGTTTTAATGGAGTGTTTGCTAGAACAGGGATGTGATACGGTGTTCGGATACCCTGGCGGAGCAATTCTGAATATCTACGATGAACTCTACCGCTACAAGGCAAAGGGGCTGATCCGACACATCACCACATCTCATGAACAGGGTGCCGCTCACGCTGCAGACGGATATGCGAGATCCACCGGAAAGACCGGTGTATGTTTTGCGACTTCCGGACCGGGAGCAACCAACCTGACGACAGGAATTGCAACATCCTATCTTGACTCTTCCCCTGTTGTTTTCATCACCTGCAATGTTGCCAAGCCGCTTCTCGGAAAGGACTCTTTCCAGGAAGTAGACATCAAGGGCATCACGAAACCGATCACGAAGAAGAATTACCAGGTTCAGAACGTTGACCAGCTGGCAGAGACGATCCGCGACGCATTTGCAACCGCAGAAAGCGGCCGCCCGGGTCCGGTTCTGATCGATATCCCGAAGGATGTCACTGCAGCCAAGACAGAGTACACCCGCCTGACACCAAAAGCTGTCGATAAGAGAAAGCATACTTTCCGCGCACCGGAACCGGAAAAAGAAGATCTGGATACGCTTCTTGAAATGATTTCCAAGGCGGAGAAGCCGATGCTGATCTGCGGCGGCGGTGTTACACGCGGAAAAGCCACAGAAGAATTCCGTGAGTTTGCCCGCAAAGTCGATGCGCCGACAGCCATCACTCTGATGGGCGGCGGTGCTATGGACGGTTCTGACCAGCTTGCTACAGGAATGATCGGAATGCATGGAAGCCAGGCTTCCAACAGAGCCTGCGCAGGATGCGACCTGCTCATCGCTGTAGGATGCCGTTTCAGTGACCGTGTTGCCCTGAAGCCTTCAACCTTTGCCGCAACGGCAAAACTGGTCCAGATCGATGTAGATCCGAAGGAAATCAATAAAAACGTCCAGACGGACCACTACATCCTCGGCGACGCAAAGCGCGTGCTGGAACTGCTGAACGAGAGACTTCCGCAGTACCATCATGAGGATTGGAAATCTTACGTATTCTCTTTCCCGACGGAGACGAAATACGATGACGTTCCGGGCACACTGACGCCAAAGCAGGCTTTGAGCACGATTCAGAAGACCTTCCCGGACGATGTCATGGTCACAACCGATGTCGGCGAACATCAGATGTGGGCGATCCAGCACTTCCACTTCCATTATCCGGGACAGCTGCTTACTTCCGGCGGATTCGGAACGATGGGCTTCGGACTCGGCGCTGCAATCGGCGCGCAGGTCGGAAACCCGGACAAGATGGTTCTGCACATTACCGGCGACGGTTCTTTCCGCATGAACTGCAATGAACTCGCGACGGAAGAGCACTATAACCTGCCGATTGTCACCATCATCTTCAACAACGGCTGCATGGGAATGGTTCACCAGTGGCAGAAACTGATGTATGACAAGCGTTACAGCGAGACAACTCTGGACAGAGGCCCGGATTTCGTCAAGCTGGCAGATGCTTACGGACTGAAGGGCAGACGCGTTTCCAGCACAGAAGAACTGAAAGACGCGCTTGCAGAAGCTCTTGAAGAACATAAAAAAGGAAAGGGATATGTCGTAGACTGCATCATCCCAAAAGAAGAACTGGTACGCCCGATGGTTAACGGCGGAACCAATATTACAGACTTCCTGCTGGACTAACAGCATCAAGGATATCACCCGTCAGGCGCGGGGCGGAACATTCTGCATGGATGATGTTCATCGATGCGGAAGGCTGAAAGTCCGCGCCCGACAACATCTGCAGGCCTGCTCCTCTATTTTATTCAGAGAGACAGAATATCTGCAGAGAAAAATGCCGGTTATTCCTGTATGGACGCGCGCCCGCAATCCAGGGCCTCCCGGCCGCAGGAATTCCAAAAATGACCATAGCGTCATGACCATAGCAGTGGAGAGTGCGGGGAAACGAATCCGTGTTTCCCCGCACTCCCTTTTTATGCCGCATTCTGTCAAAGTGGTTCAGCCCAATTTTTCCTTGCAGTTGCCCGCTTCTGACGTTATAATATCTATGTTGTGGTCTTCACCAAAATTTTATGGAGAGATGTCAGAGTGGTCGATCGTGCGGCACTCGAAATGCCGTGCCCTTCACCGGGCCTCGGGTTCGAATCCCGATCTCTCCGCCATACAGAAAACGGTTCCGCCTGCACCATGCAGCTGCGGAACCGTTTTTTCTTAACTTCAGTCTGCCGACATCTTCCGCGGCACTTTCTACCCTTTCGCGGAAACAGATTTACCCCGGATTTTACCTTTCCTTCTTCTTCCCTCTGCAGATTTATGGTATACTTATAAAAATCATTTTACCATCATACACGCAACAGAAAGGTGTGAAACTATCAGTACCCAAAACAGCAAACTGCGCATCCGGGATGAAAAGAAGGCCATCCGTGTATCCAGCACTCTCGGTGTCATCGTCGCCATTGCGGAAGTTCTCATGTATTTAGCGACCCACTCTCAGGCTATTCTGATCGACGGAATTTACGACAGCATGGACGTGGTGATCCTGGTGATCTACCAGCTTCTGATCCCGCTGCTCTATAAACCGGTCAGCGAAAAAATCCCCTATGGATTCGCGCAGGTGGAATCCCTCTTCATTCTGATTAAAGGTTCCATCCTTATTCTTGTCACCCTGCTGGTCATTTACGATAATATCCAGGTCATCCTTCACGGCGGATCCCATCTCGATACCGGACTGATCTTGTATTTCGAATTTGCCCTGACCATGTTCTGCGTCGCCGGATGGCTGCTGATGCGCTATCTGGGACAGCGGCTGAAAACTCCGATGATCAAGGTTGAAGTCATCACCTGGAAGATCGACGTTTTCCTGAGCCTGGGCGCCTTCCTGGGCTTCGGTCTGGAGATTCCCTTCCACTATTTCCACCTGCTGGAATGGACCATTCCCTACATCGATTCCGTGATTTCCTGCATTATCGCCGCCCTGATGCTGCCAGAGCCGACCCGGGCATTTATCAATGCCATCCGCGAGCTCGTCCTCATGGCACCTCCGGCGGAGAAAATCGAGGAAATCCGCACCATCACCGCAGAAGGTCTGAAAGATTATCCTTACGATGTTGATTTTATCGATGCCGTGCGCACCGGCCGCCGCCTCTGGATTTCCCTCTATGTGACGACAAAGGGAAACATCATGAACATCAAACAGCTCAAGGAAGCAACGGACAAGCTCCGTGCCATGCTTTCCGCCCGCTACACCGGCGTCTACCTGGAACTCATTCCGGATGTCGCTCCGGATTCCCCGGCCGTTATTTCGCGAGAGGATCAAGGACCTCTTTCAGATCTGCGATGATATCATCCGGATCCTCCAGTCCTACGCTCAGTCTTACCAGGCCTTCGGAAATTCCCGCGGAAGCGAGCTCCTCCGATGAATAAGTGGAATGTGTCATCGATGCCGGATGCTCCACCAGGGTCTCTGCGTCACCCAGTGATACCGCGACGATGCAGAGCTGCAGCTTGTTCAGTGCGGCAGCAACCTGGTCACGGTCTGCCTTCAGCTCAAAACTCATCATGCCGCCCATCAGATCCATCTGCTTCAGCGCGGTCTTATGACCTTCAAAACTCTCCAGTCCCGGATAATACACTTTCTTTACCGCAGGATGGCTCTCCAGGAACTTCGCAATCTTCATGGCATTGGCACAGTGACGCTCCATGCGGATATCCAGTGTCTTCATGCCGCGGGCCAGAAGGAAGGCGTTGAACGGGCTCATAATGGAACCGGTCATATCCTTCATGCCAAACATCTTTACCTTCTGAATAAACTCCGCGTCACTGATAACAGCTCCGGCAACGATGTCTCCATGTCCGTTCAGATACTTGGTTGCGCTGTGTACGACGATATCCGCGCCCTTGCTCAGCGGTCTCTGGACATACGGTGTGCAGAAGGTATTATCCACGATCACTTTGATCTCCGGGTTATATTCATGCGCGATCTTCGCCGCCTCTTCAATGTCGATTACCGTCAGCGTCGGGTTGCACGGCGTTTCGAAATATACAACCTTTGTCTTTTCACTGAGGGCATTTTTCAGATTGTCGAGACTGCTCATGTCGATGAACTTCGCCGTTACGCCGAACTCCGACAGTCCGTGACTCATCAGCGAGAATGTACAGCCGTACAGCGCTTCCTCCGCGATGATTTCATCGCCCTGCTTCAGAATACTCCACAGTGTGGAAGAAATCGCTCCCATTCCGGAGGCCGTTACAGCCGCATCCTCTCCGCCTTCCAGCGAGGCCAGCTTCTCCTCAACCGCACGCTGAGACGGGTTGCCCAGGCGCGTGTAAATATATCCGTCTTCCTCTCCGGCAAAGCGGCGCCCGCCCTGCTCCACGGAATCAAACGCAAAGGTCGAGGTCATGTAGATCGGATCACACAGTGCTCCGACAGAATTTTTCTGTTTTCCGACATGAATCTGTCTCGTTGCAAACGATAAATCCTTTAAATCTTTCATGTTCAGCACTCCTTTCTGCGCATTTTCTCAACTTCAGAACTTTTATGAATAAACAGTATTCTTTATTTACATATATCGTATCATAACTTTACAATGATGTGTTAATATGTATACATGCGAACTTGTTCCAGGTTTTTCTTGGGACAAAATATGAATGATGCAAGGAGTAAAGGGATGACATTCAAACAACTGCAATATATCGTGGAAATCTACAACTGCGGCTCTATGAACAAGGCCGCCCAGAAACTCTATGTTTCTCAGACCGCAATTTCTTCCTCTGTAAAGATGCTGGAAGATGAACTCGGGGTTAAACTGTTCCAACGTACCACGCACGGAATTAAGTACACAGATGAAGGAATCCGCTTCGTCAGCTACGCCTCTTCCCTGCTTTCTGAAAAGGAACGGATCGAGTCCATGTACAGCCACGGGGAAAGCGAATCCAACAAGCTTTCCTTTGCCGTCTCCTCTCAGCGTTTTCTCTTCGTCCAGGATGCGGTTCTTCGTCTCTCCTATAATTCCGGAGAGGCTGGATTTCACATCATTTACCGGGAGACGAATCTGCAGAAGGTCATCGAAGATGTACAGTCCTCCCGGTCCGATGTCGGCGTAATCTCCATCAGCAGGTATGCGGAGCAGTTCCTGCTTCACCAGCTGGAGCTTGCACACTTGCTCTTTCACCCTTTGTCAAAAATCTACCCGAGAATCTTCTGCCGCAAGGGACATCCGCTGACAGAGAAATCCCTGGTTCACGAGGAGGATCTGAGAGAATTCCCTTACCTGTGTTATGAGCTTCCTCCGGGGACGCCGGCGGATTTCTCCGAAGAGTATCAGATGATGTCGCTGAAAATGCCGGACCGGTCATTTACGACGGACAGCAGTGCCTTCGCCTGCCACGCCTTTCTGCAGTCTGACGCCTACACCATCGGCACGGGTCTTCCGTTCGCCCACGCCAAGGATATGAGCCAGCTCGTCAGCATTCCTTTTGCCGGCGCAGACCCGATCCGCATCGGCTGGATCGGCCATAAGAACAGCAGTGAATCCCAGGTTTCCAGAATGTTTACCGACTGTCTGACGGAAGCCATCCATGATTCCATGGAAGAACAGCGCAGAAAGGAACAGGAACTGAAACAATAACGCCGAAAAAAAGACTGATACTGGCGCGTCACAGCAGCTGGCATCAGTCCTTTTCATTTTCTATATATTCATTTTCAATGGCTCAGACTTGACTTATAGACAATCCTGACGAGTTTATACGGCTCTGGTGTACTTCTTCAGCCACTCTTTCTCCTCATCGTTCAGATATGGAGAAGTTACCTCATAAACCTTCTTGTGGTAGTCGTTCAGCATCTGACGTTCTTCATCCGTCATGAAGTCAGGGTTGATCGCATCCAGGTCCATCGGAACCCAGGTGATCGGTTCCAGATGCATGAACTGACCGAATTCATTCTTTTCATCCTTGCAAACGAGCAGCTCGTTCTCCAGACGCACTCCATGGGATCCTTCAATATAGATTCCCGGCTCGTCAGTAATGACCATGCCCTCTTCCATAATCGCGGTATCTCCATCAATGAATCTGGAACGGAAGCTTGCCGGGCTCTCGTGGATGTTCAGCAGATAACCGACACCATGTCCGGTTCCGTGATTGAAGTTCATGCGGCGCTTCCAGAACGGATTTCTTGCCAGGTTATCTACGGCAACACCGGTTACTCCGTACTGGAATACAGCATTTCCAAGGGACAGGTTGCTGATGGCAACCAGGGTGAAATCGTCCTTCATCTTCTGCGTGATCGGTCCCAGGACATAGGTTCTGGTAATATCCGTAGAACCTTCCCAGAATCCTGCGCCTGTATCGGTCAGCAGCATGCCTTCCGGCTTCAGCTCAACATCTGTTTCCGGTGTAGGAGCGTAATGAACGATTGCAGCATGCTCTGCATAAGAAGAAATCGGCTCAAAGCTCGGCTTGATGTAGTTACCCATTTCTTTTCTGAACTCATCCAGCTTATCGGATGCACTGATCTCTGTGATCCTGATCTTTCCAACATTCTCCTTCAGCCACTTCATGAAGCGGATATGAGCAACACTGTCCTTGATCTCGGCTTTCTTGATGTTCTCGATTTCTACCGGATTCTTGACGGTCTTGAAGGTCTCTTCCGGGCTCATGCAGTTGATCTTCTCAACACCGTCCGGGATGTTGCTGTACAGGGCGTAGTTGATCTTCAGCGGATCCAGCATGATGGACTGTCCTGCAGGAACCATCTTGATGTCTTCATAAACATCATTGTACGGATGAAGGGTAACGCCCAGCGCAGCAAGGTGTTCCTTAATCTCATCGCTCAGCTTGCTTTCATCAACATAGAGATGATAGTCATTCTGTGTAATGATCGCATAGGACAGGAGCAGCGGGAAATAGTCGATATCATCGCCTCTGATGTTCAGTGTCCAGCAGATGTCATCCGGTGTAGTCTCGACATGAACGTCTGCTCCGGCATCCTTCATTTTCTCACGAATGTCAGCAATCTTCTCTTCTGCAGTCTTTCCCGCATATTTAACAGGAAGCTCCCAGGCCGGCTTGTCGGACATCGGCGGACGGTCCTTCCAGATGACATCGATCAGATCCTTTGTGTACTCGATCTTCGCGTGATTTCTCTCCGCAACATCCGCGTACTCCTGACCCTCATCCATGGAAACTACACGGCCGTCAAAACCGATGGTCTCGCCTTCTTTTACGGTATCTTTCAGATATTCTGCCAGTGTCGGAACGCCAGGCTCATACATCTTCATCAGCTGAACCGTTGTTCCCTCCAGCTGCTTTCCTGCCTGGATGAAGTAGCGTCCGTCTGTCCAGAGGCGGGCGTCATTCATGGAAATCAGCGCAGTTCCTGCAGAACCCGTAAATCCGGTAATGAATACACGAGCCTTGAAATGCTCGCCTACATACTCATCCTGATGAAAGTCTGCAGTCGGAACGACAAAATAGTCAATGCCGTTTTTCTTCATCTGCTCACGAAGAGCAGCCAGTCTTTCTGGAATTATACTCATTATTACACACTCCCTTCTTATCAGAACCGCCCTGCCCTTCGGGCAGAGCGGTCTCTTACACATCTTTCAGTTTTGCTTATTTCTCTGCTTCCTTATCTTTGTTTTCAACAAGTGAACGCAGCGGCTTATCCATGATGAACAGGATGATCATGCAGGCAAATGCTACAACTGCAACGCCGATGCAGGCATGAATGAATGTGAACTTGCCGTTGAACGCAAATGCGTAAACGTTCGCATACAGTTTTGCGGCAAAGAAGATTCCCAGGCTCCATACGGCCTGCATCACTCCCATCAGACGGCTCGGGGAATATTCTGCGATGAAGGCATTTCCCAGAGGGGAGAAGAACATTTCGCCGAGTGTCAGGAATACCAGGAAGATGATCAGCAGCAGGCAGGTCGGCTTTGCGCTTCCGCGTGCAGCGTCGATGATTGCGAAGTAGATGTATCCGCAGCCGAGGAAGGCAATTGCGATACCCAGCTTCTTGAAGATACTCATGTCGCCCTGCGGACGTGCTTCCAGCTTATGCCAGAGAGCAGCGGTGATCGGTCCGGAAATGATGCAGAACAGAGCATTGAGGGAGTCGAACCAGCTCTGCGGAATCGTGAAGTTTCCGACAGTCCAGTTCATGTTTGTCCCCCAGTAATAGTAAGCCGGGAGGTAAGCCAGATACCAGAACAGCCAGAATACAATTTCAAATGCAGAAATCAGGATGATTGCCCAGATACGCTTTTTCTCAAGTGTGTTCAGAGTCAGCTTGACTTCCTTCTGCGCAGCCTTCTGAGCCTTTTCACGAGCGATCTCCTCATCAGTAAGTTCTTTCTTAAACGGAACCTTTCCGGCATCTCCACCCTTGAAGTGAATTCCGAGAGTGAACCATACGCAGCCTGCAAGCATTACGATGGATGCCAGTCTGAAGCAAGGACGGAATCCCATAACGCTTCCATGAGCAAATACCTTTGTGTACAGAACGCCGGCAATCAGCGGTCCGACACAGGCTCCGACATTTACAAGTGAGTAGCGGATTGAATATGCAGACTTCAGATCCTCTTTCTTGACGATTTTACCAACCATCGGGCCTGTCTTGAACAGTCCGAGTCCGAATGCTACGCAGAAAATCATCGCGTAGATCATTCCTGCGGAATGAGCAATGGATCCGCAGAAATAGCCGGCAGCTACGATCAGAAGACCAACCGTTGTAGAATAACGAGGACCGATCCATCTGTCGACGACATATCCGCCGAGGATAGCCAGCAGGTAGGAGAACGCAGTCAGGTTAGACTGCATCTTCGCACCAGTAACCTGGGAAAGACCAAGTCCGCCGTTCGCTACTGCTGCAGTAACGAACATCAGAATCAGTGAACGTCCGAGATAGAAGGACATTCGCTCAAAAATTTCAGTACTTCCGCATACCCAGAAGGCCAGCGGGTACCTTCTCTTTTGGTTTCAGGCATTTTACACCTCCACACAAACACAATACGATAAAATATATAACTCCACTAAACGAAAATCTGTATATCAAATCTTTATGAAATTTAAAAGATTTGAAAATGATTTAAAATTAGAACGCGATGCACCTGTGTTCTTATTTCGTCGTGACTTGATTATATCATTTATCTATCACAATTGTAAATATGTAGAGTGCATATTTTTTGTGTATTTCTCTTATGTTTATGCATAACCGACTATTTATTTTTTTACATTATATGCTTCTGCAATTCTGTATATCACTGCTATATCGCGGATAATGACACTTAGAACAGAGTACAGTGTTGCCTATATGTTTTATGCTGTATCATGCATATTTATTCACATTGTCAATTATACGTCAAAGCCATGGTATCATCGGACATGCGCCATTTTTCACCCATTACATTTTATTTCTGCAATGTATGAAATATCCCCTTTTTACCTATCATTTCGACGCGAAATATTTCTTGTATAAAAACGATAATTTTCTTTTCCGTACAATATGATTGCATATTACTCATCAAATCAAAATAATACATTTTCAAAAATAACGCAGATCAGGAAATAATTTTTCCTGATCTGCGTGAAAATATGTTTGTGTGGAGTTTAACAACTTTTTACACGGCTCGTGTATATTTTGCGAGCCATTCTTTTTCTTCCGTTTCCAGAAGCGGAGCGATGACTTCATATACCTTTTTATGGTAATCATTCAGCATTTTCTTCTGCTCCTCTGTCATCAGATCCGGATTGATGGCATCCAGATCCATCGGAATCAGGGTCAGCGGCTCAAAGCTCATGAACTGTCCGTCACCATTGCATGCATCCTTACGGACCAGCAGCTCATTTTCCAGTCTGACACCATGGGATCCTTCAATATAGATTCCCGGCTCATCGGTAATGACCATACCTTCTTCAAACACTGCAGTATCTCCCTTGCGGTATCTCCAGCGGAAGCTTGCCGGACTTTCATGAATGTTCAGCAGGTAGCCGATTCCATGTCCGGTTCCGTGATTGAAGTTCATGCGGCGGTCCCAGAACGGTTTTCTCGCATAGGTATCCAGAGGAATTCCTGTGCATCCGTACGGGAACACTGCGTTAGCCAGGGACAGATTGCTGACTGCGACAAGGGTGAAATCTTCTTTCATCTTATCCGTAACCGGTCCCAGGACATACGTTCTGGTGACGTCAGTCGATCCCTCGTAGAATCCTGCGCCTGTATCGGTCAGCAGCATTCCCTCCGGTTTCAGTTCAACGTCGGTCTCCGGGGTCGGCGCGTAGTGCACGATCGCAGCATGCGGCCCGTAAGATGAAATCGGCTCAAAGCTCGGCCTGATGAAGTTTCCCATTTCTTTTCTGAACTCATCCAGCTTGTCGGAAGCGCTGATCTCAGTAATCTTCATCTTTCCGACGTTTTCTTTCAGCCACTTCATGAAGCGGATGTGCGCGATACTGTCTTTGATCTCCGCCTTGCGGATATTTTCAATCTCAACGGGATTCTTAACAGTTTTAAATTCCATTTCCGGATTCATGCACTCAATCGTCTTTACAGCATCCGGCAGATTACTGTACAGTGCATAGTTCATCTTGGACGGATCCATCATGATGACTTCATCTTCACCGGTCTTCTTGATATCCTCGTAGATGTCGTTGTACGGATGCAGAACGACACCGACCGATTCCAGACCTTGTTTAATCTCATCGGAGAGTTTTCTCTCATCAATATATAAATGGTACTCTTCCTGCGTCATAATAGCATACGATAAAATCATCGGGAAGAATTCAATATCATCGCCGCGGATGTTCAGTGTCCAGCAGATATCATCCAGTGTCGTCACGACGTGCTGTGTTGCGCCGGCTTCCGCCATTTTCTTACGGACATCTTTTATCTTTTCCGCAGCGCTTTTTCCTGTATACTGCAGATCCAGGCAGAATGCCGGTTTTTCTGAAAGCGGCGGACGGTCTTCCCAGATCTCATCAATCAGGTCGACGGAATAATTGACCTGACCATGATGCATCTCTGCAATCTGCTGGTACTCCTGACCCTCGCTGACGGAGACTACGCGTCCGTCAAAACCGATCGTCTCGCCGTCTTTTACAGCCTCTCTCAGATAATCCGGGAGCGTCGGAACATCCGGCTCGCCCATCTTCATCAGCTGAACGGTCGTTCCCTCAAGCTGCTTTCCAGCCTGAATAAAATACCGGCCGTCTGTCCACAGTCTTGCATCATTCATGGAAATCAGCGCCGTTCCCGCAGAACCGGTAAATCCGGTAATAAACGCGCGGGCTTTGAAATGCTCTCCCACATACTCCGTCTGATGGAAGTCAGCTGTCGGCACTACATAGTAATCAATATTATTCTGCGCCATCTTTTCTCTGAGCGCAGCTAATCTTTCCGGAACAGTCACGATATACTCCTTTCTGTCCACATCGGCCCCTAGGCCGCTTTTTCCTTTGTCTGGTTCTTTGAATCGCTGTTTTTATCCTTGACCAGCGATGTCAGCTTGTTATCCATCGCAAACAGCACAACCGTGCAGAAGAACGCAACGATGGCGATGCCGATGCAGGCATGGGAGAACTGGAATCTTCCGCCAAATACGAATTCATAGACATATCCGTACAGCTTTGCTGCTGCAAAAATTCCCAGTCCCCAGACACTTCCCAGAATGGCAAGCATGCGGCTCGGCGCATACTCAGCGATAAATGCATTTCCAAGCGGTGAGAAGAACATTTCTCCCAGTGTCAGGAACGCCATGAAAATGAGCAGGAACAGTACAGACGGTTTGCTGCTGCCTCTGGCAACATCCAAAATGGCAAAGTAGATGTATCCGAGTCCGATAAAGGAAAGACCAAATGCAAGTTTCTTAAACAAACTCATATCTCCCTGCGGACGTCTGGACAATCTCTGCCAGAGTGTCGCTGTGATCGGTCCCAGAATGACGCAGTAGAGTGAGTTCACAGAATCAATCCATGCGGTCGGAATATGGAATCCGCCGATGGTCCAGTTCAGGTTATCTGTCCAGTGGTAGTAAATCGGCAGGAATGCCAGGTACCAGAAGATCCAGAAGACGATCTGGAACGCGGAAATCAGGATGACTGCCCAGATACGTTTCTTCTCAATCGGAGTAAGCTTTTCTTTATATTCACCCTTATTCTTTGCTCTTTCTTCAGCTTCGCGAGCCAGCTCTTCTGCAGTCTTTTCTTTCTTAAACGGTTTCTTACCGGCATCTCCGCCTTTCAACCAGATTCCGACAGTAAACCAGATGCCTCCGGCAAGCATGACGATAGCCGCCATACGGAAGCAAGGACGGAATCCGAGCACATCTCCATGCGCAAAGACATGTTCATACAGAATTCCTGCGACAAACGGCCCAATAAACGCGCCTATATTAACTAAAGAATAGCGAATAGAATACGCGGAATTCAGCAGCTCTGGCTTAACGATTCTTCCGATCATCGCTCCGGTCTTGAAGAATCCAAGTCCCAGCGCTACGCAGAAAATCATAACGTAAATCAATTTTGAAGACTGCGCAATAGATCCGCAGAAATAACCGAACGCAATAATCAGTGCGCCGATCGGTGTGGTATAGCGTGCGCCGACGACACGGTCAACAAATACACTTCCGAGCATACCTGCGAGATAGGAATACGCGGTCAGGTCAGCCTGCATTTTTGCTGCGGTGGTATCCGAAAGTCCCAGTCCTCCGTGCGCGATCGTGGCTGCGACAAACAGCAGGATCAGCGAACGTCCGAGATAGAACGACAGTCGCTCAAAAATTTCTGTACATCCGCAGACCCAAAAGGCAATCGGGTACTTTCTGCCTTGTGTTTCTTGCATGTTAAACCTCCAGTTTTCATTTTGCATTACATACTTCTATTTCTTTACTTCAACGCGTTAAAGACAGAAAGAACTAAATATTATAAACATACGCTTTGTACGTTCATTGCTTCTGACACAACGATATGGTATCATATCCAGTACATGAAACGCAACCTGTTTTTTATGTATTATTCAGATACTTGTGTTGATTTCGTTTTTCGTTTATTTTTCTTAACACGATTATTTATTTCTCCATCTATCAATCAATAGTCTCATCTTAAAAAATATCTCGTTTAATTTTCAGACTTTTATTACGCATATATATTCGCATGTGCGCATGCCGTCCTCTGGTTTATACTATGTTCTAAACCGCGTTCTAATTAATTGTAAAAAAAACACCAAGACTGCGTTCTAGCAGTCTTGGTGAATAATCATGCACAAAATAACGTGCAGGTTTACAGCTTGCTCATCAAATAATCGGTGAACTCTGCTCCGGTCGCACCGTCCTTATGTCCGGTGATGACGACCTTCTTTTCCTTCTCACAGCACTCATCCAGTGCCTGATCCAGCTTCTCTGACTCTTTATCATAGCCAATGTGAGAAAGCATCATAGCTGTTGCCTTGATCAGGCTGGCAGGGTTAGCGTACTGGCCTCTTCCCTCTTCAATCATGCGGTCGGCGCTGCCGTGAACGGCCTCAAACATAGCGTACTGATCGCCCAGATTGGAACTTCCTGCCGTGCCGACTCCTCCCTGAATTTCTGCAGCCTCATCGGTGATGATGTCACCGTACAGGTTCGGAAGAACGAATACCTGGAAGTCTTTTCTTCTGGTTTCATCCAGCAGCTTGGCGGTCATGATGTCGATGTACCAGTCCTGAAGCTTCAGTGTCGGATATTTCATCGCTACTTCATGGCAGATTCTGGAGAAGTTTCCGTCGGATTTCTTCAGGATATTGGCCTTGGTGACGATATTGACGTTCGTCTTTCCGTTTGCAACTGCGTAATCATAGGCAGCTTTCGCAATGCGGCGTGTTCCCGGCTCTGTGATTACTTTAAAGTCGATGGAGAGTTTTCCCGGAACCTCAATTCCGCGGCTTCCTACCGCATACAGGTCCTCGGTATTCTCTCTGAAGAAGATCCAGTCAATGCCTTTTTCCGGAACCTGAACAGGGCGTACATTCGCGTACAGATCCAGTTCTCTTCTCAGGGCAACATTAGCGCTTTCCAGTGTACCGCCCTTCGGTGTCGTTGTCGGCCCCTTCAGCAGAACATCGCATTTTTTAATCTCCTCCAGAACATCATCCGGAACGGCTTTCTTCTGGGCCAGACGGTTTTCAATCGTCAATCCGTCGATCTGTTTCAGAACGACCTTTCCTTCCTCAATCGGTCCGCTGAGAAGATGTTTCAGCACACGGACTGCCTGCTCGGAAATGCTTGGTCCGATACCGTCTCCCGGGCAGATGCCGATAGTGACAACCGGCAGATTGCGGAAATCTTTCTTATTTTTTGCTGCCTCTTCCATACGCATGACGCGGCCGAGCTGTTCTGTCAGCAGTGTGCGGAACTGGCCGCACACATCACTTACAACTGTCATCTCATTAATTTCCTTTAAACTCATGTTAATCAGCTCCTTCAGTCCGCCGCCCTGTTCAGCAGCTCTCTTGTCTCTTTCACTTGTCATATTCCTTGTCTCCTTGCCGCTTTGATTTTTGTCTAAGCGTTCTGTGCAGCGACCATGCGGAGGAGGCCTCCGTCCTTAATCATGGTCTTCTGACGTTCGGTGAACTGGCCCACAAGAGGAATTTCCCCGCCGGTAGTCAGGTCCTTCAGTGTGAAGGATCCGGATTCCAGTCCTTCCAGAACGCCGCTGATCTCGAGCTTGTCGCCCTGGGTCAGCTTCTCGTAGTCCGCAGGATTCTTAAAGGTCAGCGGAAGAATTCCCGCGTTGATCAGGTTCGCGGCATGAATGCGGGCAAAACTCTTGGCAATGACTGCGCGTACGCCCAGGTAGAGCGGAACGAGCGCAGCGTGCTCACGGGACGAACCCTGGCCGTAGTTCTCGCCGCCGACGATGATTCCTCTGCCTGCCTTCTTCGCACGCTCCGGGAAGGTCGGATCGACAACTTCGAAGCAGTACTGGGACAGGTGCGGAATGTTGGAACGGTACGGCAGAATCTTGGAACCGGCCGGCATGATATGGTCGGTCGTGATATTATCTTCTACCTTCAGAATCAGCTCGGCATCAAGCGTTTCTTTCGCCGGCTCTCCCAGCGGACATTCCTTGATGTTCGGTCCCTTGAGGATCTTCACGTCTGCAGCCTTGTCTGCCGGTGCCGGATCGATAACAGCGGTATCGTTGATCTTGAAGGATTCCGGCATACTGATCTCCGGCATCTCGCCAAGGAGTCTCGGATCGGTGATTTCTCCGGTCAGTGCAGCGGCAACGGCCGTCTCCGGAGATACAAGGAATACTTTTGCGTCCTTGGTTCCGCTTCTTCCCAGGAAATTACGGTTGAAGGTACGCAGAGAAACGCCGCCGGAGTTCGGGGAGAATCCCATTCCGATGCAAGGGCCGCAGGCACATTCCAGAACTCTTGCGCCGGATGCGATGATGTCAGACAGTGCGCCGCAGTCTGCCAGCATGGTCAGAACCTGCTTGGATCCCGGTGAAATGGAGAGGCTGACGGACGGATCGATGACCTTTCCCTTAAGGAGAGCCGCAACCTTCAGCATATCGAACAGGGATGAGTTGGTGCAGGAACCGATGCAGACCTGATCAACCTTGGTTCCCTTCAGAGAAGCAACGGTCTTTACCGCGTCCGGGCTGTGCGGGCAGGCAATCATAGGCTCCAGCTTATCCAGATCGATGTCGATGACCTTATCGTACTCCGCATCCGGATCACTTGCCAGCGGCGTGTAATCTTCTTCTCTTCCCTCTGCTTTCAGGAATTCGTGGGTAACCTCATCGGACGGGAAGATGGATGTGGTCGCGCCGAGCTCCGTTCCCATGTTGGTGATGGTCGCACGCTCCGGAACAGACAGCTGCTTAATTCCAGGGCCGCCCCACTCTACGATGTATCCGACACCGCCCTTTACAGACAAAATGCGAAGGATTTCAAGAGAGATATCCTTGGCAGTGACAAATGGCTGAAGGGTTCCGGTCAGGTTGACTTTAATCATCTTCGGCATGTTGATGTAGTAAGCACCGCCGCCCATGGCAACGGCTACATCCAGTCCGCCGGCTCCCATGGCCAGCATTCCGATTCCGCCGCCGGTCGGGGTGTGGCTGTCAGAGCCGATCAGAGTCTTTCCCGGCTTTCCAAAACGCTCCAGATGAACCTGGTGGCAGATGCCGTTTCCCGGACGGGAGAATTTCAGTCCGTGCTTATAGGCCATGGACTGAATGAATCTGTGGTCATCTGCATTCATAAAACCGGACTGCAGGGTGTTATGGTCGACATAGGCAACGGAGAGTTCTGTCTTTACGCGGGGAATTCCCATCGCCTCAAACTCCAGATATGCCATCGTTCCTGTTGCATCCTGGGTCAGGGTCTGGTCGATTTTCAGGCCGATTTCCTTTCCCGGAATCATTTCTCCCTTTACCAGATGATTTTTTATGATTTTCTGTGCAATGGTCAGTCCCATTATTCCTCTCCTTCCACAATACCTGCAGCCTGTTTGCGCTCTTCCTCTTTTTTCTTTGTCAGAATTTCGTAGCTCTGCAGAACGCCCTTATAGGCGTGTTCGATATGCATCTGCATCAGTGTCTCGACCTTATCGCCGTCATGGTCGGCCAGAGCGTCCATGATCTGATGGTGCTCCGCGATGGATTCCACAAGACGTTTTTCCGTCTGCTCCAGGGATGCCTTTCTGTAACGCATCAGCTTGTGGTGCAGCGGCTGCAGAATTCTTTTCAGCACGCGGCTCTTGCTGGCAACGTACAGAAGATCATGGAATTCAGTATCCAGGTCTCTGACCTTGTCGGTGTCATTTTTCTGTGCGTAGAATTCCTGTTTTTCGATGATTTCCTTCATGTCAGCAAGCTGTTCATCCGTGATATGCTCTGCTGCTCTTCTGGTGGCCAGAACCTCTACACGGCGCTTGACCTCATAAATGTCGCTGACGTCATCGAAGGTCATGCCCAGAACAACCGTGCCGTTCGTGGATTCTTCAATCAGGTCTTCTGCCATCAGCCGGTTCAGCGCTTCTCTGATCGGGGTGCGGCTGACGCCCAGTTCTGCGGTCAGTCTCTTTTCACTGATGATTTCTCCTCTGGCATAGGTGCCGTTCAGGATATTGTGCTCCAGCTGGTCGAAAACCCGGTCAGCCAGAGAGATTGTCTTATATTCCATTTTCACTGTTTTTTCTCCTTGGTTGATTCGCTTTTGTCTATTTCTGAAATGGGTGCTCGCCCCAGTGTTTCTTTACCTGTTTCTCCAGCTCGCCGGTGGACAGTGCAGTGGTTCTTCCGTCTGCGTACTGTTCATCAACCCATTTCTTGATTTCATGGATTTTCGGATCGTCTTTCTCGATCTCGCGGTCCTTCGAAAGGCCGTAGTGCTCATTAATCCAGTAAGCAATTCCGGCATTGCCACTAGTCTTGCTGACGACAACTCCAGGCTTTCTGTTCAGCAGCTTCTTGGTGTTGAAGATGTTGTAAATTTCCTCATCTTTCAGCAGGCCGTCTGCGTGAATGCCCGCGCGGGTGACGTTGAAGTCCTCGCCGACAAAAGGCTGCATCGGCGGAATATCGTAATGCAGTTCGTCCCTGTAATAGCGTGCGATTTCCGTAATGACTGTCGGATCCATACCGTCCATGGAACCTCTCAGCGATGCGTATTCAAATACCATTGCCTCCAGCGGAATGTTACCGGTACGCTCGCCGATTCCCAGCAGTGTGCAGTTGACGGCACATGCGCCATACAGCCATGCGGTTGCTGCGTTTGGCACCGCCTTATAGAAATCGTTATGACCGTGCCACTCCAGCATCTCGCTCGGAACACCGGCGTAATGCTGCAGACCGTAAATGATGCCCGGCACACTTCTCGGCAGCGCAACTTCTGAATACGGTATACCGTATCCCATCGTGTCGCAGGCGCGGATCTTGACCGGAATGCCCGCCTCATCAGAAAGCTTCATGATCTCCGTGATGAACGGCAGTACAAATCCGTAGAAGTCTGCTCTGGTGATGTCCTCCAGGTGGCAGCGCGGAATCAGTCCGGCATCGAAAGCAGAGCGGATTGTTTCCAGGTAGTAATCCACAGCCTGGCGGCGCGTCATCTTCATTTTATGGAAGATGTGATAATCACTGCAGGATACCAGAATTCCCGTTTCCTTGATTCCCAGATCCTTTACCAGCTGAAAGTCCTTCTTGGACGCACGGATCCAGGTCGTGATCTCCGGGAACTTATAGCCCAGCTCCATACACTTTTCCAGCGCTTCCCTGTCCTTCTTCGTATACACAAAAAACTCCGACTGGCGGATAATTCCATATGGTCCGCCCAGCCGGGCCATCATCTTATACAGATCAACAATCTGCTTTACCGTATACGGCTCTCTGGACTGCTGACCGTCACGAAAAGTCGTGTCCGTAATCCAAATGTCTTCCGGCATATTCATCGGAACGCGGCGATGGTTGAACGCAACTTTAGGCACGTTGTCGTAGTCATAAATATCGCGGTAAAGATTCGGCTTTTTCACATCCTGCAGGGTGTACTTGTAACTTGCCTGCTCAAGTAAATGTGTCTTTTTAGATTGTTCCAGCATGTAATCACCTCTTCCGTTATTTTCGTATTTACGTATACAAGTATATGGCCAGCAGAGCATTCTGTCAATGAAATGCACCCGATTTTACAAGTATTTATTTTGTACAACGGATATTTATTCACTGTCGTTGTTATTAACGCATAAATATCCATGGATTATTTGTTATTTTTATAACATTTTCGACAAAAACCACCTGCCAAGGGGTTAATTCCTTGTGTGACACATACAAGCGTGTATACAGTATCCCGACTCCAGCCGATGCCTGTGCCGTCCACCAGCTGGCGAAATACAGCCGGATGCATTATAAAATCAAAGGATTTTTGTATACACACATACAACATTTTGGTTCATTATATGTCATATGTTGATGGCTCCGAAGGTCAAGTCCTAAAAGTGGTGCAAATTGAAGATTTCATAACAAAAGCCTGGCCAATCATTATCTGCATTGGAGGGTGTAAAGTATTAGTGGGAGTTTAGAAACTGGAAAAGGGATCTCCAAGTGCTAAGATAAAAGTGAAGAAATTACATCTATGCACTCGAAAGGAGATCCCTATGCCATCTATTATACATGAAATTGCAGCTGAATTCCTGGAAAATATTCTGGAAACACTAAAACCTCACGAAGGAATGAATTGGGAGGAAACCAGCGCAAAACTCATGAAGTACTGCAGGGAAACAACCGCCAGGTTCATTCGTGCGGCAGCAGAGGGATTTGATCAGGAATTGAGGAATGACAAAGCTGGCCGGAAACAACTCGGACTCACGATCAAAGCCAGAGGCAGGAAACGGACAATTTATACAGAATTTGGGACGATCGGGATCGAACGGAGCTATTACTATGACAAGAACAGCGGGAAGCACCGGTTTCTTCTGGATGAGATTCTTGGACTGCCAAAGTATGAACGTGTTGACCGGGTCGTAGGAAAGAAGCTGGCTGAAAATGCAGCCTGTGTATCCTATGCGAAGAGTTCTGAGATCGTGACGGGAGGTGAACTGAGCAGACAAACGGTAAGGAACTGTATCATGAAGGTGAATGTTCCAGAGACCGCAGTACCAGAGGTGAAGCGAAAGGTCAGTGTGCTCCATGTTTTTGCTGACGAGGATCACGTGCACATGCAGAAAGCAGGAAAGAAGCCCGGAAAACGGAGCAGAATCGTGCCACTGGTGACAGTGACAGAAGGAATCCGGATGATCGGCACCCATCGGAATGCGACGGTAGAGCCGGTAAGCTTCGTCGATGAAGAGTTCAATACCAGACGTCTGTGGAAGACGGTAGAGGGATTTATCGAGAAGAAATATGACATGGATGTGCTGGAGAAAATCGTGCTGCATGGAGACGGCGGGAACTGGATCCGGAATGGTCTGGACGATTTTTGTCATGTAGTTCACGTTATGGATGGTTTTCATTTCCAGAAGGCCCTTCGGTCACTGGCAGTCAGGTTTCCAAAGAGAAGAGTGAAGAAAGTGATCATGGATGCTGTGAAGGGAAATGATCAAAGCAGAGCTGACCGGTGCATACAGGAACTGCTGGATGACGCGAAGGAAGACAAGGAGCTGACAGAAAAAGTCAACGGATTCGGTGTCTATCTGAATGGGAACTGGAAGCCAATCGTGAATCGTTTCAAGAAGGATATGCCGGGAAGCTGTACAGAAGGACTGGTTAGTCATATTCTGTCGAAACGGTTCAGTCGTGAGCCGCAGGGATGGAGCGATGAAGGGCTCGGAAGACTGAGTGACATCAGAGTGTATCTGATCAATGGCGGTGAACTGAAGGCGAGTGATCTGCAGAAAAAAGAGCCTGAGAATATTCTCCGGGAGAAGTACGCTGAATATGCGGACCGTGTCATCCAGCATGCGGAAAAAGAACTGCATGACTGGAGTATTTTTGACGGAGAGCCTATTGTCATGGACGGAGCTTCCGGAACTCAGATGCTGATCAAGAGCTGTGGAGCAGTAAGAGAACTGCTAAGCTGATTGAACGTGAGACTGTAATGCAGCCTGATGCCTGGACTTCTGAGCGCCTCGCTGCCAGACGATCGACGGCCTGAATCCGGGGAAGGAAACAGCTGTGTGGAATGGAACCGTTCCGGGCATGAAATGCACGGAAACGGTGACAGGACACACAGGGCGTACCGAGGACGGGTCCGAAGGTACGCAGCCCGGAGAAGGCCGGCGGAGTCGGAAGCGTGAGCATGCGCGAAGGGAGCCGGGAGGCGTTCCAGGCACAGGCTGCGTACAGCTCACAAAACAACTTGGAGATCTGTCAACAAAAACTCCCACTAGCTCTTGACACCATCTCTGCATTGATTGGCGTTGACTTAATTTTAAAAATTCGATATTCTTATTCATATGCAAATGTTATTTAAGTTTCATGAAAGAGGAGGAAATTATGAGTTTAAAAAAATGTCCTGAATGTGGCGGCTCTGTTTCTGATAAAGCTGTTGCATGTCCTCATTGCGGAGCACCACTCTCCACTAAAGTCGATGACGTTGAAAGAGAAGAAAAATCTGCTGTAGACAACGTACACTACGATCAAAATGATCACCAAATTCAACCCAAAAATGAGCCTGCTTCCACTAAGCCTCAGATGAAAAAAACAGGTTCTAAGAAAAGAAAAAGGATCATTAGCTTAATTATCTTAATCGTCATAATCGGAGCTATTATTGGATATTCGCGTTATGAAAAGGAAATCGAATATTACAACACTGCGATCAACTATTATAATACTACAACTGCATGTGGTGACAATCTCTATAAACTGGCTGAGAAATATGTGGATCACTGGTATGATCCCGGTGATAGTATTAATAACTACACAGAAGGAGATGGTGCAGCATTATATAGCAAAATGATAAAGAGCTATAAAAAGTCACAAAAAATATATGCAACTTTATCTGATTACCCTGAGAAATACGCCAAGCTTCACAATCAAATACAAACGACAAATAAAAGTTTAAATGCCTTGTACAGCCAAATTACATATTTCCCTACAATGAGTGAGGACACATTCGAAAATCGAGCCTCAAGTAAATTCAATACGTTGGATTCTGATTTAAAAGATTTGAACACCACTTTAAGTTCAAACTGATCCCCTAATAATCTCATAGAAAAACTAATTATAGTATGGCATAAAAGCAACGGTGTATAAGTGTAAAAGCCACAATACACACGTTGCTTTTTAATAATTCTATTAAAATCCGCGAACAAAAATGTCGACTACTATATTGTTACATTCTTTCACCCATCACCCGGTCCAAGATCAGCGGCTCTTTCTCCGGCGCCTTATTACCAATCGTATAGGCTGCTTCCAGTTTTTCCACACCTTCGATCAGCTTGCGTTTGGAACCGGCGTAAACCACAGCGAGTTCATCCTTCACACTGACTTTGTCGCCGACTTTCTTCCGAAGCAGGATTCCGGCACTCGGGTCGATTTCCTGATCCAGGGATTCACGGCCGGCACCGGTGCTGCGGGAAGCCTGCCCGACCAGATGGGCATCCAGATCCTGCACATAGCCGCTGGTTTTCGCCGTGACAGACTGATGGAACTTTGCCTGCGGGAACTGGTGGTCCGGATCGTCTATTACCGATGGATCGCCTCCCTGTGCGGTTACAAGCGCCCGGAACTTATCCAGCGCGGCACCGCTGGCCAGGGCGCCATGTGCCATCATCGGCCCTTCCTCAAGCGACCGGACACGCCCGCCCAGGTAAATCATAATCCCGGCAAGCTGCTCGCAGAGCTCCACCAGGTCGTCCGGCCCATTTCCTTTCAGCGTATCAATAGCCTCCTTTACTTCCAGCGCGTTTCCGACCGCGTAACCCAGCGGCTGATCCATATTAGTGATCAGGCAGCAGGTCCGCCGGCCGGCATTTTCGCCGATCCGGCACATCAGCTCCGCCAGCTCACGTGCGTCTTTCTGCCTCTTCATGAAGGCGCCCTTTCCGGTTTTGACATCCAGAACGATGGATTCATTACCGGCTGCAAGCTTCTTACTCATAATACTGGAGGCGATCAGACTCATATTTTCCACCGTCCCAGTCACATCACGGAGCGCGTAGATTTTTTTATCCGCCGGCGTAATATTACCCGTCTGGCCCGTCAACGCTATTCCAATCTGCTGCACCTGTTCCAAGAACTCCTCTTCCGTCAGTGACGTGCGGAATCCCGGGATAGATTCCAGCTTGTCAATGGTTCCGCCGGTGAATCCGAGGCCCCGTCCGCTCATCTTTGCCACCGGCACCAGGCAGGCCGATACCATAGGCAGAACGATCAGCGTCGTCTTATCCCCGACACCGCCGGTAGAATGCTTATCCACCGTATGGCCCCTCACACTGCTCAGGTCGATCGTATCTCCGGAATCCTTCATCGCGTCCGTCAGCTCGAAGGTTTCCTCATCCGTCAGTTCATTCAGATACATCGCCATCAGCAGCGCCGATGCCTGATAATCCGGAATCGAGCCATTCGTGAATCCCTTCACGAAATAGCGGATTTCCTCCCGGTTCAGTTCATCCCCATCCCGTTTTTTCTCAATAATGTCAATTATATCCATGATGATACCCCTCTTTGAGTAATCCTCTGATTTTCAATAGCATCGTTTAATTACGATTCATTTACCCTTTCAGCACCTCGCTCAGGAAGCTCTTTCCGTGCGCCAGCGGCGCCGTCCTCAGGTATTCGGCCGCGGTCTGCCCCAGATCGGCAAAGGTCATGCGGGTCCCAATGTCGACCCCTTGCTTTATTTTTTGTCCGTAAAGCAGGACTGGCACGTACTCTCTGGTATGGTCGGTGCCTGCATGAATCGGGTCATTGCCGTGGTCGGCGGTCAGAATCAGAATGTCGTCTTCACACATTGCGGCCTGGATCTCCGGAATTCTGCGGTCGAAAGCCATGATGGCCTCGCCGTAGCCCTTTGGATTTCTGCGGTGGCCGTAGAGGGAGTCGAAGTCGACCAGATTGGTGAAAATCAGCCCGTCTTCCACCGTTTTCTCCGCCTTGATGGTGCAGTCCACGCCGTTTTCATTTCCAGTGGTGTGAACAGATGTCGTAATTCCCTGTCCGTTGAAAATATCGTGGATTTTTCCGACGGCGTATACGGTCTGGCCGGTTTCTTTCACGTGGTCCAGCAGAGTCCGCCCGCTCGGAGACACGGAATAATCCCTGCGGTCGCTGGTGCGGATGCGCTTTCCATCCTTGATGATGTAAGGTCTCGCGATGACTCTGCCGCAGGCCCAGCCGCCGACCAGCATGCTTCTGGCAGTTTCGCAGATTTTATACAGCTTCTCCAGAGGAATGACGTCGGTGTTTGCGGCGATCTGGAAAACACTGTCCGCACTCGTGTATACAATCGGCTTTCCCGTGGATTCGTGCTCCGGTCCGAGTTCCTCGATGATCACCGTTCCGGATGCCGGCTTGTTTCCGATGACTTCCATGCCGATCGCCTTCTGGAATTTCTCGATGAACGCTTTCGGAAAGCCCTGTGGGTAGGTCTTGAACGGAATATCCGTCTCCAGGCCTGCGATTTCCCAGTGACCGGTGATGGTGTCCTTGCCCTTGGAGCGTTCTCTCATACGGCCATAGGCGCCGGTGATTTTCTCATTCGGCAAAGTCAGCCCGCAAGCTTCACAGCCGCTGATGTTTCCCATACCGAGTTTCTGAAGATTCGGGATGGAAAATCCCGGGGTTCCCTGCTGTGCGTGCAGAAGAGTATGGGAGCCAAGATCACCATACTGCTCTGCATCCGGTTCTTCTCCGATTCCAAGACTGTCCATGACAATCAGTATTACTCGTCTGCTCATCTCGTCCTTCCTTTCTGTTTCCTTCATTCTGTAAAATTCAATTTTCTGTTCCTCTTTTGCTCTGCGGCGGAACAAGGCTGAAGGTTCAATATATTCAACAGCCCGGCTGCATGGCCGGAAGGTGTTCACGCAGATTTTCAGCGGAGCTTCACCAGGCAGCATTTTACGCTGTCCAGGGAAACCAGCTTGTAGTGTACACCATTAAAGTACCCGCGGATGCCGCGGCGGAAATTTTCACTTCCGTGAAGATGGCCGTAGATGCAGGTCGTGACGCCGGCTTCTGACATTCTTCTGGTAAATTCTGACTCTTGGAATTTATCATTTGTCGGCGGATAATGGAGGGCCGCGATGATATCCGAAGCGCCTGCCTTTACGGCTTCATCCAGGGAAAAACTCAGACGCATCGCCTCCCGGTCATAGATCTTGCGGTCATGCTGGGTGAAATCATCGCTTCCCGGGCAGATCCAGCCGCGGGTGCCGCAGATCCAGGTTTCCGTTCCCGGCACGTGATAAGCGTGGTTCTGCAGGAACAGCATATCATCGTAGAGTTTGTTCAGCTTTCCAATCGAAGTCCACCAGAGATCATGGTTTCCCTTGGTCAGAACCTTGAATCCGGGAAGATTGTGGATCCACTCCAGATCTGCCATGGCTTCATCAAGCTTGAGGCCCCAGGAAATATCTCCCGGGATGATCACCGTGTCTTCCGGACGGACGGTCTTCAGCCAGTTTTCCCGTACTCTTCTGGGATGATCAGACCAGGAGTCGCCAAAAATATCCATCGGTTTTTCGATCCGCTCATCCATGGATAAGTGTAAATCTCCAATCGCGTATATACTCATTACCTTTCCTCTTCATCATCCGTATGAAGGATTTTTTCTGCTTCCCCTTCATCCAGCCTTCCGACCTGATCCAGTGTTTTCCGGACGGCGCGGGTTCTCACGCCCACCAGGCGGTTCAGGCGCTCATTGACCTGGTCGATGTTTTTCTGTGCCCGCAGAAGTTCATCCTCAAATTTGGCAAATTCTGTCTTTACGGCGGCCAGGGTTTCCCAGACCTGACTGGACCTTTCCTGAATCGCCAGGGTCTTGAAGCCCATCTGCAGGCTGTTCAGAAGCGCTGCCATGGTGGTCGGCCCGGCGATGCTCACCTTATATTCCCGCTGCAGGGTTTCCGCCATGCCCAGGCGCAGCGCCTCGGCGTAAAGTCCTTCCGATGGAAGGAACAGAATGCCGAAATCCGTTGTCCGAGGCGGCGCAATATACTTTTCGCGGATGTCTTTTGCCTCATTTTTCATCGTGCGGATCAGCTGATTCTTTGCGCTCTTTACGGCATCTGCATCACCGGATTCATAGGCATCCGTCAGCTGCAGATAACTGTCCGCCGGAAACTTACTGTCAATCGGGAGCCAGACCGGATGGTCACCGTTTCCCGGAAGTTTCACCGCAAATTCGACGAATTCTCTTCCCGTTCCCTTCGTGTTAACGTTCGTCTCATACTGTTCCGGCGCCAGAATATCGTCCAGAATCGCTCCCAGCTGGATTTCTCCCAGATTTCCTCTGGTCTTGACGTTGGAGAGAACCTTTTTCAGATCGCCCACGCCCCGGGCCAGATTCTGCATTTCACCAAGTCCCCGGCTGACCTGTTCCAGCTGTCTGTTCACCAGCTGAAAAGACTGTCCGATACGTTCTTCCAGCGTTTTCTGCAGTTTCTCGTCAACCGTCTGCCGCATCTGGTCCAGATGTTTGGAATTTTCCCGGTTCATCTGGGTCATCTGCTCGTTCAGACTGGCATTAATCGTAGACAGCTGCTGGGCCATCATGTTCCTGATGTTGTCCAGTTTCTGCTCATTCGTCATTTCCAGGACACGAAATTTTTTATCCAGCTCTTCCAGCCGCTCATTCTGCAGATCCGAGGCATCACGCATGTTCCTCCAGATGCCTTCGCTGTAGGAATGAAAGGCGTCCCGGACTGCCTGGTCGGTTTCCTGGGGGCAGCGGTCTAGGTCGCGCCGCATCTGTTCCGTTTTCAGAAGGACCAGAATGGAGACAGCCGCTGCTGCCAGAGCCAGTAGCATAATTATGATTGTCATTTTCTTTCTCTTCTCAATGCATCTGTCCCCCTGGCCGGGTAATTTTTGTCCCGAAAGGAGGATGTAAATCGCTTCTTTCCTAATGTAAAGTATAACACAGGAATACGTCCAGTCCAAATCATGCCGGATCCTCTACATATTCTTCACAATTCCGTCCTATAATACTCGGGATGTATACGAAATACATCCAAGAAATGCACAGCAGAAAGGATGAACGCTGTAATGTCAGATAATACCAATTCACTGCTCCGATCGAGCCTCCAGAACATCCGCCAGGAGAAGTTTCTGCAGAAGAAGACCCTGCTGAAAATCCTGATCTTTCTCGCGGTGATTCTGGTCGTCTGGACGGGAATGCATAACGATTACTTCCTTTATCACAAGATCATCGCCAATGTCACTTCCACCCGGCAGACCTACATCAAGACCCAGACAGGCAGCGACGGAAGCTACGAATATGATGAAAAACTGTACCGCCAGCAGATCACGGCGGTCATCAAGAACGGAAAATATAAGGGACAGACGGTCCATCTCAGCAGCGAATACAGTCAGTCCCAGGTTTACGACACAAAATACAACAAGGGCGACAGCATCTTCATCGACACCCTGCGTCACAGCTCGTCGGGCCTGAAAGCCAATGTGGTCAGTGTCAAGCGCGACTACCTGATTGTCACGATTCTTGCCGCGCTGTTCGGCCTCTTCCTGCTGGTGGGCGGAAGGCTCGGCATCCTGACGATTTTCAGCCTGGTACTGAATATGGCTGCCTTCTACTGGGTTCTGGTTCTGTACACGAAAGGCCACAATATTCTGTTTATGACCATACCGATGACGGTCTTCTTCACGATCATGCTCCTCTTCTTCATGCTGGGAAAGAATGAAAAAACGCTGATCGCCTCGATTGCAACGCTCGTCACAGTGGGCGCGGTGACCCTGCTCTCCGCTGTGGTCATGCGATTCTCCGGGCGTATCGACTTCGATTTCATGGAATACCTGAGTCAGCCGTATTCCCAGGGCACGGCCAACCTGATCTTCCTCTCCGAAGTGCTGGTCGGCGGCCTCGGCGCAGTCATGGATGTGGTCGTCACCATGGTCATGACCGTCAGTGAAATCGTCCAGACCGGCGAGCACGTCACCAGAAGGAGCCTGATCCGCTCCTGCAGAAGCGTAGGCGATGATCTGGTCGGCACCATGATCAATCTGATGTTCCTGACCAACATCGCGTCCTGCATCCCGGCATTTATCCTGTACATGCGCAACGGAATCCACTTTTCCAGCATCCTGCACTACAACGTGTTCTTTGAGCTGGCGCGATTCCTGACCGGAAGCATCGGAACCGTTCTGGCCATCCCGGCTGCCGCATTCATCGCCATCGGCTGGTATGAACGCCGGCACATGATCGAACGGGATCCTTCGACAAAAAACAAAACGCGCAAGAAGACCCCTGTATTAATAACCAGAAAAACTGACAATGGACAGAAAGGAGATGAATAATCATGATGCTGATCATTTTAACGGTTGTTCTCTTTCTTCTGATCTTTACGATCTGCGGAGACAAAGGCAGCAAATCGATTGTATCCACCGCCATCAACGCCCTGGCTATGGTCGGCACGCTCTTTCTGATTTACCGGAATTTCAATCCGCTCCTGGTGATTTTCCTGACCAGCGTTCTGATCACTGCCATTACCCTGTTTTACCAGAACGAACTCAACGTGAAATCTGTCGCATCCTTCATTTCTGTTGTAGTGACGGTGCTGGCGCTCCTGGGTCTGATCTTCTTTATGGCGCACAAGGCCAACGCACAGGGTTTCAACGCCGAGCAGTATGAAATCACGGACTCCAACGGCTACACCAGAAACGTCCACATCAGCATGCTGCAGCTGCAGATCGCCACGATGATCATCGCGCTCCTGGGAACGGTCATCGACACCGCCGTTGCCGTGACCGCCTCCGCCTACGAGATTTATCAGAACAACAGCTCGCTTTCCCTGCAGGAACTGTTCCGCTCTTCCTTCCAGGTCAGCAAGGCAGTTATGAGCACGTCGATTCACACGATCTTCTATGTCTATATCGCGGAATACATGACCCTTCTGATGCAGTATATTTCCGATTACCATTTCAGCTACATCATCAACAGCCAGTCCCTGGCCAGCGAGTTCATCAGCGTGTCCATCAGCGGAATCGGCTGCTGCCTCGTCGTACCGATTGCGACGATCATCGGAGCAGCCATGATTCAGGCTGCCGGGAAAGGAAACGGGCAGAAAGACCTGCAGAAAAACGCGCTGAACAAAGAAACTGCAGCGGAAACTGCGGAAAAATAATTTCCTTCTCAGCTTCTGCCAGCAGAAGCTGATCGAGTATCTTCTCGGCAAGATGCTTGAGCGCTTTCTCGCGGTCACCTGCAATTAGTTCTAGTAATTCTGCTCTTTCCATAGTGAGATTGATTTGTGCCATGTTGGTTCCTCCTTGGTGTTTGTTTTAGCGCTGTACATTATATCAGGAGCCAGCATGGCTTTCCTTATGAAATTTTCAAGTTACACCATTATACGGACTTAATGGTTATAATCTCAGACATGTTAAGATTTCAGGGATGTTTTAATTCAGAGATGTTAAACTCCAGGGATGTTAAAGCACCGGGCTGGGTCCTTGTAAAATGAAACTGCCGATCCCGGCGGATCGAGTATACTGTATACTCGCATTTCATCTCATCGTCTCATATGCACCTTTTATGCAGTTATAATTTCAAGTTTCCGGTACTGATTTCCATTTATTTTGGTAAAAAATCTCCGAAATCACAGACTTTACCAAGTATACAATATTATTTGTGTAAAACTAATCGAAATCGCTGTTTTTTACCAACTACCTACAATCACTGACGGTTGATTGGCTTATGAGAAGGTAAAATAATTACTATTTCCTACTTATGCAATCACGCAATACTCTGTATTTTAGTGACTGATACCATTTTCGATTTGCCCGCACAACGGTAATACAGAGTTCTTATTCATTTACACGCATAATTATTAATCGCGGCTTTTTCCAACTGATCCAATTTCATAATTGTACTTGTGTAAGAACAATATTTGGGAGAGAACCATGATTAATATCGTTTCTTCCCAAAACGTTTTCTCCATTGGTATAAAAATGTAATTATCGCGGTTTTTACCAACGATTTTTCCAGGGCTGCGGTCTGTTTAATCCAGAAAATGACTCAGTCCTGTATTCTGAAGCGCAGCCTAAGGAAAAAATAACCAGAGCAGATATGACGATCGTCGAGAGCACGCTGCACGGCAATGGAGAGCAGCCGTGCGCGTCCTATAAGTTCTCGACGTATCCATAAAGTACCCAAAAACTGCCGCTTTATTAATCTGACAAATCTCCGTTACTGAGCAGTTCCAGTTTTACTTTCCCTCTTAGGGCAGCGGTCAATTGAATTATGCAGGGTCACCGGGCGCTCCTGCTGGCAACAGCAGGAGTTCCCGGTGACCGTCGCTGCTTAATGTCCTGAAATGCTGAATTCATGCATTCTTTCTTGCCAACTGTCCGCCTTACTGTCTTGAAATCTTCTCTTCCCCTCTGTAGCGGATGGCCTTATAAATCTGAATGATCACGGTCGGCAGGAAGGCCAGCAGCCAGACCCATCCGAGGAGATGCGGATTCAGTCCGGATGTGCCGAATGCGCTGTGCAGGGCCGGAATCAGCAGGATGCAGTGAAGCAGTCCGGCGCCCAGAACAAAGGCTCCGATCGTATACATATTGCTGAATACGCCCAGCTTGAAGATGCTCTCTCTTCCTCTGCAGTTGAAGCCGTGCCAGAGACGGGCAAGACATAGTGTCGCAAAGGCCATGGTGCATCCGGTTGTCGCGTTGAAGCTGACTTCCGGCATCATGGAAGAAATCGCCGGGATTTTTCCAAGGCCGATCAGGAAGGATACGGCAACGGCGATGGCAATCAGAATTCCCGTTCCGGATACCACACGCTGCGTTTCCTTATTCAGTACAGAATCGTCTCTGGAACGCGGTTTATCGTGAATCAGTTCCGGATTGGACGGCTCCATGCTGATGGCCAGAGCCGGAAGGCTGTCCGTAATCAGGTTGATAAACAGCAGCTGCACCGCAGTAAACGGAGCGGACAGGCCGGCAAGCGATGCGAACAGCACGTCTAGAATCGCCGCTGCGTTTCCGGAGAGCAGGTAAGTAATCGCGTTCTTGATGTTGTTATAGATATTTCTTCCGTTCAGCACGGACTTGATGATGGTCGCGAAGTTATCATCCGTCAGAATCATCGCCGCGGAATCTTTTGCGACTTCCGTTCCGGTGATTCCCATGGCGACACCGACATCTGCAGCCTTCAGGGCCGGTCCGTCATTGACGCCGTCACCGGTCATGGCAACAATCTTTCCCTTTTTCTGCCACGCATTGACGATCCGGATCTTATTGCTCGGGGATACACGGGCATACACACTGATGTGCTCCAGCTTCTCATCCAGCTCTTCATCGCTCATGGCATCGATTTCCGGTCCGGTAAAGGCCAGGTCGCCCTCATGCATAATGCCGATCCGCTTTGCGATGGCTGAAGCGGTAACCTTATGATCTCCAGTGATCATGATCGGCTTGATTCCGGCCGCGATACAGTCGGCGACCGCCTTCTTCGACTCCTCACGCGGTGGATCCACCTCGGCGAGCAGGCCGATGTACTCGAGATCAAACTCATCTGCGACAGTCAGCTTCCTGTTTTCCGGAATCGTCTTCATCGCAAATCCCAGAACACGCAGGCCTTCCGAAGACAGCTTCATGTTCTCTTTTCTGACCGCGTCGATTTCTTCATCCGTCAGATTGACCGTACGGTCCATGATAACGTCGATCGCACCCTTGATAAACATGACGTACTCACCGTTCACCTTATGCAGCGTGCTCATCAGCTTTCTGTCCGAGTCAAAAGGCACTTCAGCAAGGCGCGGATGGTCATTCAGCACCTTGTCCAGCGCTTCTTCTCCGCGTTCCTTAATATAGTAGTCAAAGTAAGCTGTTTCCGTCGGATCTCCAGTCAGCTTCCCGTCCACCCTCTTGGTGTCGTTACAGAGTACAGACGCCATCATCATTTCATTTTCCACGTCTTCTCTTGCATCCGCATATTCCACGGTCATCCGGTTCTGGGTCAGCGTTCCGGTCTTATCCGAACAGATGACCGATACACAGCCCAGTCCTTCTACCGCATTCAGATCCTTCACGATCGCATTCTGCTCCGCCATGCGGGACGTTCCGATGGCCAGCGAAATCGTGATGATGGAAGACAGCGCTTCCGGAATCGCCGCTACCGCAAGTGCGACGGCAAAAAGCAAAGCATCAAGGATATGCATGCCTCTGTACATGCTCAGCAGAAAGACAACTGCACAGATTGCCATGATCGCAATGGACAGCTTTTTGCTGAACTGATCCATGGTTACCTGCAGCGGAGTCTTTTTTTCTGATGTGTCATTCATCAGCTCCGCAATCTGTCCAAGCTCGGTTTCCTTTCCAACGGCTGTAATGACTGCCGTTGCGCGGCCGTATGTGACCAGGGATCCGGAGAAGACCATATTCTTCTGGTCACCCAGGGCAACGGTTTCCTCGTCGATCACCTTCGCGTGTTTCTCCACGCTCATGGATTCGCCGGTCAGGGTGCTCTCATCCGTTTTCAGGGAGAAAGATTCAATGATTCTTCCGTCCCCCGGGACGATATCACCGGCTTCCAGCGTGATGATATCTCCGCAGACCAGGTCTGCCGCGTCAATGATGTGCGGCGTTCCCTCGCGGATGACTTTGGCTTCCGGCGAAGACAGCTTCTTCAACCCTTCCAGCGACTTCTGCGCTTTAAAGTACTGCACCGTTCCCAGAATAGCATTCATGATCAGCACCAGGAAAATAACCACGGTGCTGGATACACTTCCCGTCAGCATGGAAACGATCGCCGCAACGATCAGGATAACGACCAGAAGGTCCTTAAACTGATCCGCGAAAACCTGAAGAAAACTTTTCTTCTTCGTTTCCCTGAGCCGGTTGGCACCAAACTCTTCCCGGTTCTTGTCTGCCTGCGCGTCAGAGATGCCCTCTTTTCCGGAATGGAAATACTGCATCGCCTGCTCTGCAGACTGGTTGTAAAATGTCTGTTTCTTTTTTTCCATCGGATTCTCCTTTTCGATGACAGGGGAAGCTGCAGATCTGTTCATCTGCACCCTTTCAAGTCCTTTACAGCCTCCTGAACGCCTTTGTTTCAAGATAACAAAAAAGACTTTCAAGGCAAACACACCTTAAAAGTCTTGCTGTTTCAAGTAATTGCGGATCTGCTGAAGATATGTTTCTTCCGGGCAGATCGTGTACTGACGCTGATTACCGCGGCACCGATGAGATACCGCCAGCTACTCCCCTTTAATTCATAAATATGATATCCTGTCAGGAGAAGAAGTGCAAGCTTTTTTTCTTGCTCAGGAACTTTTTGTCAAAAAGAAATCCGGCAGGATACAAATATGGAAGGATGAATCACAATGAATGAAGAAAACATACTGCTGGGACAGGCAGAGGACCGTATTACACAATGTCTGGACCGCTACATGCTGACGTTTACGGGCTTTCTGGACCCGCATCAGCAGGCCCTGCTGCGGCAGAAAATGAGGAAGGAAAATCCGGCCTGTAAAATACTCTTTACGGGAGGCTATCCGGACGCGCAGAGGCGGGTCATGGCCTGTCTCCCGGATTACATGGAAGGCGACGCCGGTGAACAGGACGCTATGCAGCAGATCTTCTCCGTCATCTGCGCGCAGCACAGCAAAAACTCTTCCGCCTCCCGATCCGGGCGTGCCCTCCGCCATGGAGACTATCTCGGCGCCCTGATCGGCCTGGGGCTGAAGCGGGATGTTATCGGCGATATTCTGGTGAGAGAAGACGGTGCGGACATCATCGTGCTGCAGGACATGGCGGAATACATCTCAGATAACTTCGGTAAGGCCGGAAGGACCTACCTTTCCGTCAGCGTTCACCCGCTCTCCGAACTGCTGATCCCGGAGCAGAAAGTGAAAATGAAGCACGACACCGTCGCCTCCCTCCGCCTGGACAGCCTGGTTTCATCCGCCTTCGGGCTGGCCAGGAGCAAGGCAGCCGATGCCATCCGCGGCGGCATGGTGCTGGTCAACCACGAAGAAGTTTTGAAAATCGACCGGATGCTGGAAGAAGGCGATGAGCTGGTTCTCCGCCATCACGGGAAAGCCGTACTCGACGAGGTCGGCCGGGAGACCAGGAAGGGGCGGACGGCGATTACACTGAAAATTTACATATAGGATGACGAGATGGAGTTCCAAAAGCTGGTGTGGACCAGATGAGCAGAAAGAGAAACTGATGAAAGACAGAGGAGACGCTGAACTTGAGTATACTGTATTATAATCATTTTTTATAAATTATCTCGGTCGGGATTTCATTCCCAATCTGAAGGTTTCCCGACTTTTATTTCACCGCTGTCGGGAAACCAATCCTCTCACCACGAGCTCCCAACCGCTGGCATTCTATTTTCTTCCCATCTAATAATAAAGAGAAGTCCGGCTCAATCGGTATACAGTATACCCAATCATCCTTTTTCCTACTTTTTTCCACTCATTTTCTCTTCCTTCCCCTTCATTTCATTATCCATCCTTTACAAAAAATGCATGTCCATCGGCATTTCAGCTCGGATGAACATGCATTGTCTATTTCCTGTTTTTATTTATCGTTTTTCTGCAATATTTTCTTCTACTGCTCCTTTGGCGGTTTATCGTAACGGACGGCGCCTTCGCGGAAGCGTTTTACCTTGCCGGTTGTCGTCTTTTCCATCTCTTTGTCGGTGGCGATCAGACGGTAGATCTGCTTGTAGACTGGAAGCTCTTCATTGATCTTATCCAGGTCTTTCTTGATGACGGCTTCGATGTCTTCCTGGGTTTCCGCGTGGAAGGCGTTCTTCATGTAGTCCGGATCGTAGACGATCTTGGCGCAGAGGGCCAGGTCACGGTTGTTTCCGTCGTGGTGGCGCGGCTGGCCGATGACGATGTTTTCCTTAACATACGGAAGGTTGTCGATCAGGGTTTCAATCTCTTCCGGATAGACATTTTTTCCGTTTTTCAGGACGATGACATTCTTTGCACGGCCGGTCAGCCAGATAAATCCGTCATCATCAATGTAGGCAAGGTCGCCGGTCCGCAGCCATCCGTGAACCAGAACCTTGGCGTTTTCTTCCGGATCATTGTAATAACCCAGCATGACATTGGCGCCTTTGACAACCAGTTCGCCGACTCCGTCTGGACCTTCATTGACGATTCTCGCTTCCATGCCTGCCATGGTCTTTCCGACAGAACCCGGACGCTGGTTCAGATAGTTCTCTGCGCAGATGACCGGGGAAGTCTCTGTCAGTCCATATCCCTGGATAACCTGAACGCCGATATCGTCAAAACCTCTTGCAACTGCAGGATCCAGCGGAGAAGCGCCGCTGATGATCAGGCGCAGGTTGCCCAGTTCACCGATGATATCTTTAAACATACGTCTTCTGACATCGATGTGCATGCGCCGTAAGCGTCTGGAAATCTTCAGACCTCTCTGGAAAGATGCTTCCTTACCCTGCTTGCGCACACCCTTCAGGATGTTTTTATACATCTGCTCAACCAGAAGCGGAACGCCGACGAACATCGTTACATTATATTCTTTCAGATTCTGCTTGATGTAGCGCAGGCCGTCACAGTAAACGTTCACGATGCCGCACTGCAGAGCGGTGACAACGCTGATGGATCCGAAGGTGTGGTGGTACGGAAGGAAGTTCATGTTGACATCTCCTTCGCGCAGGTCCTCGCAGCGGATCATGGCATAAACGTCGAACAGGAGATTGTGCGGTGACAGCATGACCGCCTTGGACTTGCTGGTTGTACCGGAAGTGAACAGCAGCTCGGCCATCTCATCCGGGTCACGCATGATGTTCTGGAAGGATGTGTGTCCGGCCTGGAATTCCCGGACGCCTTCATCCATGATATCCTGCAGGGAATCGAATCCCTCCAGCGGCGTCATGCAGATGTATTCTTTCGCACAGGCGTTATTCTCTTGCAGATACTTGATCAGCGGAAGGTGCTTTTTGTCAAAGACAACTGCGTCAGAGGAACTCCTCTGAATGGAAGACAGGGCCTCTTCCTCCGGGAGTCCCTTATCTAGCGGAACAACGATTCCGCTTCCGCAGAGGACAGTCAGATAGGTGAGCGCCCACGGGTAGCTGTTCTCGCCGACGATGGCGATGCGCTTGTCGCCCAGGCCTCTGGCCATCAGACCAGTTCCCAGCCAGTTGATGTGGTTTCTGAGCTCACGGTAGCTGATGTTTCTGTAGGTCGGTTTCTCCTTGCGGTTTGCCGGTTTGTCCTTCACGATGAAACATGTCTGATCTTTATATTTAGCCGTGACGCCGTCGATAAAGGAACGGAATTCGCGGTATTCTACAGTTTCCTGAACAGGCTTCAGCTGTCCTGCTCTGGTCTTGAATTTCTTGCTCATAGATGCCTCTTTCTGATGATACGAGTATGATCTGAAAAATGCCAAAAATATTCAGATACTTATACAGATATATTATAGTATCTGCAGGAGGGAAAATAAAGATGAACCATGTGTAAAAACGATGTGGGAAAATGATTTTTTGCTCACAAACACCCTGCAAAAATGCTGTATATTAAATTGTGTCTGTCTGCGGAAATGCCAGAACACCGCAGGCTTAATTCAGAACAGTATGTCTGAAAAGGTGGAGAATACAATTCCATTGTTGTATAATGGACCTGTCACGCAATGCAGGAGGAGAGGTAAAATGGGAAAGTTTGGATTGATCGGCAAGGGGCTGGAATACAGTTATTCTGTGCCGATACATCAGATGTTCGGAAATTACACCTATGAACTGCTGGAAACCAGCGAAGAAGAACTGGAATCAAGACTCCGGGATCACGACTATGACGGATTCAATGTCACGCTTCCATATAAGCAGAAGGTCATCGATTACTGCGATGAGATTTCTCCGGAAGCTCTGGCAACCGGCAGTGTGAATACGATCATCCGGGAGTTTGGAAAACTGAAGGGCTATAACACCGATTACTTCGGGTTCTGCTATCTTCTGGACAGAAATGAAATCGATGTCACGGGAAAGAAATGCCTGATTCTCGGCAGCGGAGGCGTATCCCACACCGTCCGTCAGGTCCTGAAAGACCGGAAAGCCGCAGACATCGCAATTGCCTCCAGAACCGGAGGACTTAACTACGATAATATTTACGAAAAAGCGAAGGACGCGGAAATCATCATTAATACTACGCCGGTCGGCATGTATCCGGACAACGGCCGCTCCCTGATCGACATCCGGGAATTCCCGCACTGCTGCGGAGCCGTCGACGTCATCTACAACCCGGACAAGACCTGGTTCATTCTGGACGCCATGTCCCACGATATTCCGTGCGCAGGAGGAATTTCCATGCTGGTCGCAGAGATCAAGCAGGCAAGCGAGCTCTTCCAGCAGAAGGAAATTTCCGATGACGACATCGACACGGCCATCTATGAAATCCGCAGCCAGAAGCTGAACTACATTCTCATCGGAATGCCGGGTGCCGGAAAGACCTATCTCGGCGGACAAATGGCAAAAGCAAGGAACCGCGATTTTTATGATCTGGATACCTGCATTGAGAAAAACGAAGGAATGAGCCGCCGGAAAATCATCAAAGAAAAAGGTGAAGACTATTTCCGGAACAAAGAAACCGAATGCCTCCGCAGACTCTGCAAGAAAAACGGCATCATCATCGCTGCCGGCAGCGGAATCGTCACCCGCAAAGCCAACTACAGCCTGATGAAACAGAACGGACGCATCATCTGGATCAAGCGCGACCTCGATAAGTTCGAGATCGACGACTACTCACCAGAACCAGAAGAACTGAAAAAACTCTACGATGAGCGCGCCGATCTGTACGACTCCTGGAGCGATTACTTTATTGATAATAACCAGGAGCTCTAAGGAGGGATTTTTTCTATGAAGAAGCACCGGGTTTATGCATTATTGCTTGTGTTTGCAGTGCTTATCGCAGCAATTACAATCATAGGAGCTCAATTAATCGGTCAAATTATGCCTTTTGATTCCAGCGATTTACCTGCATATCACTATGACTGCAAAATGCTCATCAATGCGATATTACTTGGAATTAACATTCTCTCAGATACACTGCTTTTTATCTGTGGAGTGAAAATTTCTCAAAGGGATAAATAGAAAAATGAAGATGTGTGGCGGCTGCACCTGATATCATTTACAGGCGCAGCCGTTTCCATTCAAACCACCAGTGGCCTGTAACTCAATGCAAGAATTTAGTTACAGGTATACTGCATACAAGAACTTAATCTCACGATAGTTTCAGCTATTGCCGTATTCACCGTTTATGCAGACGATAAAAGCAAATTTATGCTTCCTTGCTTCTCGTTTTTAGGTAAAATCCTGGCGAAACCAAAGATCTTACCAATGATATAGCATCAGTTTGGTAAAATGACCTGAAACTGCCGATATCTACCAACTACCTATTACATCACACGGAAACTATGTTGGTAAAAGCAGGCGATTCCCGCCATTTTTATCAAGTATATGTACAGACTATTCCAACAACATCATCCATAAGCATAATTATTTCCCTTGCCAACATTTTCCCTCTTTACTCGCTTACTTCCAGTTGATTTTCATTTCTATATTTATCACTATTTATGTATATATATCAAATCACTTGCATCAATTGCCCCGACGTTATCATCCTTAAGGAAAACTTTTTGGTAGAAATCATGATTATCATATCATCTTACTCAAAATATTTTCCTGTTGGTACAAAATTGCGTTTTATGCGTTTTTTACCAAGGGTTTTTCTCTGTCAGCAAATCAACTTGATCAACACGTTATATTGCATGTTATTTTACACATATTGCCAGGCAATAAAGTGCTTAAGTTTCTGTGATGCTCTCCTTCCTCCCATCGACCAGAAAGTAATTTCTTCCACATCTGTCTATGCAGCCAGAGACAGGCGGTGGAAATCGTAAGCGGACTGATAGTACATTACATGTTTGCATCAGTCCCCACGATTTCCCGGATGTTTCTGGATCTGCGCCAGCGGCCTGGAGAGCAGCCTGCCAGTCGCAAGGCACTTGGATTCGCGGGGGTAGGTCTCCCTATCTGTACTTCACAATCTCATCCAGCGCGCGCTTCGGAACATGGTAGTCGCCGTTTTCATCGCGCCAGTATTTTACGTCGCCGTCTTTCATCTCGACGATTTCGGCTTTGTGTTCTGGCTTTCCGAATGCCATGACGAGGCGCAGGTTATCCTCTTCAGGAATGTCGAGAAGTTCTTTGATGGCATCCTTTTTAATGTTTCCGAGGATGCAGCTGCCGAATCCTTTTTCCCAGGCTGCTGTGGCAAGGGTATTTGCGGCGATTCCCAAATCCACGTCTGCGAAGGCACCGGCGCCTTTCGCTTCGATCAGGGCGATGAACATCACTGGCTGATGTCCCTTCTGCGGAGTGCCGGCGCCTTTCAGATAACCGGCCCAGCCGACCAGATCCTGCATTTTCTCTACATTTTCCTGCTCACGAACGACAACGTAACGGAGTGGCATGAGATTGGCCGCGCTGCTGGCGATACGCACGTCTTCCATCATTTCCTCTACCACATCATCCGGAACCGGATCCTGTTTAAACGCGCGGTAGCTTCTGCAAGTTCTGTATAATTCTTTCAGTTCCATGAATTGTTCCACCTTTCTGCCGGCCTTGCACATATCCGGTCTGTCTACTAAATAAATAACCGCCGCAGATCAGAAATCTGCAGCCGCTGCATCAAGACATCGCACGGACCGGCCGATATCCGTTCCGCTTCTTGCTTCGTCTTTTTTGTCTCTCATTATTATACCCCATAAGCGCTCTGGTATGTGCCGCCATTCTGGACAAAAAGAAAAAGTGCCTGCAGCACATTTTACATATATTGCCAAGATTTCACAATTTCTTCTTCATTTTTGCGTTCCGGCGGTTTAGAACAGTGTATAATAGAGGTAGCCGGTCGGGTTCAGAGACCGGACTTACAGAAAGGAATGATGCGATGAAATTTGACATGCATTGCCATACCGCCGAAGGATCCATTGACGCGAGAATTCCCATCAAGGAATATGCCGAGATCTTGAAGAGTAAGGGCTTCGGCGGTATGCTGGTCACCGATCATGATTCATATAGAGGCTTTAACCACTGGCAGACATTCCGGGAGCAGATGCCGGAAGACTTCGTCGTGCTGAAAGGCATCGAATACGATACCCGCAACGCAGGTCACTTTATCGTGATTCTGCCGGACGGCGTCAATCTGAAACTTCTCCAATACCGCGGAATGCGGCTGGAAGTTCTGACCAGAGTCGTCCACGAATACGGCGGAGTTCTCGGCGTCGCGCATCCATTCGGAATGAAGAGCTCCAGCGCAATGTTCACCTGGCACACCCGGAAACATCCGGAGATCCTTGCCGATCTGGACTTTGTCGAGGGGCTGAATGCCTGTGAGAAACCGTCTTCCAACGTCAAGGCCAGAGAACTGGCCGACCGTTTCCAGCTTCCGTGCACAGGCGGCACGGACGCCCACGTTGCCAAGTACGTCGGACTTGCTTACACGGATTTCGATGAGGACATCACATGTAACAACGACATGATCCACGCCATCAGGAACGGCGGCATCGCGGCGTTCGGCGGAAGAGAGCGTACCTATAAGCTCAGCCATGAGAAGCGGAACATGTTCGCCGCAACATGGGGATTTAAAGCCTACAATCAGGGTCTGGGACTGATTTTCAAGCCTTACCGCAGATCAGTCGTGCATAAGATCCTTGGGGATTACAACATTTAGAAGATTATGTTCCGGCAAAATATAGCCGGGCAAGAAAACAGGAACTGCCATCCCGTGACTTCATGTTCACAGGAGGCAGTTCCCTTTTTACGTGAAAGGCGTAATCTCTGACGGCGGCCGGTTCCCTGCCTTGGATCAGGCTCTGTCATCAGCCAGACACAGCCGGGCAGCGGCCTTGCTCCGCCACTTTTTGTCCTGTCGCCCTCTCTTTATATTCTTACTTGAAATATTTCTCTCCAAGTCTCATGAAGGCATCTCTGGAGCGCTCAATCATTTCATGAGATACGCAGAAGGAGAGTCTGACATTTCCAGGTCCTGCGAAGGAGCTTCCCGGAACCAGGATGATGTGCTCTTCCTCAGCAGCCTCTACGAATCTCTTCTCGTTCGGAACCGGTGACTTCATCCACAGATAGAAGGCTCCTTCCGGCTTGACGCACTCGAAACCGGCTGATGTGACGATATCATACAGATCTTCCGCATTCTTCTTGTAGTAGTCAATGTCTACCTTCTCATCCAGGCAGCGCTCAATCGTCAGCTGCATGAGGGACGGCGCATTTACATCGCCGCAGATTCTGTTTGCGATCGTTGCAGCCTCGATAAACTCAGCAGACTGGTCGGACATGTCCGGAATGGCCAGGTATCCGATTCTCTCTCCCGGAAGGGACAGGGACTTACTGAAGGAATAGGCAATCAGCGTATCGTCATAGAACTTGGATGTGCAGACAATCGGCTTGTCGGTGTAAATCAGCTCTCTGTACGGCTCATCAGAGATCAGGTAGATCGTGGTTCCCAGTTCACGCTCCTTGGCAGCCAGGATGTCGCCGATCTGCTTGATGACGGTATCCGGGTAAATCGCACCGGTCGGGTTGTTCGGCGTATTTATGATGACCGCTCTGGTTCTTCTGTTGATCTTATAGGCAAACTCCTTCATGTCCGGCATGAAACCGTACTCCGGATTCGGGGAAACTTCAATCGTCACGCCGTGATAGTTCGCAATATAATTTCTGTATTCAACGAAGTACGGAGCAAATACGATGACTTCATCGCCCGGGTCCAGGATGGTTCTCAGCGCAACATTGATCGCGGAGCCGGCGCCGACCGTCATAATGATGTTCTTTGCGCCGAAATCTGTGTTAAAGCGCTTATTCAGGTTATCCGCAATTGCCTTTCTGGTGGATTCAAATCCCGCGTTGGACATGTATCCGTGCACCTTGTGCGGATCTTCTGTGTTCAGGATATCAATAATCGAATCTTTTACTGCTTCCGGCGGATACAGGTTCGGGTTGCCCAGGCTGAAATCGTAGACATTCTCCTCACCGTAAATTGCAGCCATCTGCTTTCCCTTTTCAAACATCGCTCTGACTGCGGAATTGCCCTGCACCAGCGGAATCATTGAATTTGCAATCATTCTTTTACCTCCATTTTCACATTCTTCACTATATATCCGATATATTTCTTCTATTATATAGTATACGATATCTTAATATCTCCCTGCACAGTAATAGTTGACAAAAATCAATGCGCAAGGAAAAAGCTAGTCCTCATAAACCGGATTCTGCACGTCCACCATACCGGTGTGAACGGTTCCGCCGAAATACTTCTTAAGAAGGTCTGCCAGCTCGTCTCTGGCGGCTTCTACCTGCTCCCTGTTGAAGTCGGAGAATCCGTCGATCGGGAACTGGATGGCGGTGGTGTCTTCCGTAATTTCTCCGATCTGGCTCTGGCGCCAGGTCCAGCGGCGGGTGCGGACCTGATTTCCGGAGGCGTAGACGACCTCCCCATCCTTCGGGTTGTCCGGCTCTGTCGAACCAAACGGGATAAAAACGTCCCCTTCTCTGGTGTAGCGGACCATCAGCGCATCCTCAATCGTTCCATTGTCATGGGCGCCGATCGGGAGACGATACTTCAGGGAAACCGCATTTCCCAGGTCAACTGCCGGGTTGATATGCGGCATTCCCTTTCCTTTGGAGATACGGTCAATCAGTGCCTCGATTGAGCACATGTAACGGTTCGGATTGATGCCGATCTTGCGGAAGGCCTCGCGGTAAGGCTGGACCTCGTCCGCCTTCTTGGCCTTGATGCCTTCAAAGGCGCTGCTGCATTCGCTGACCGCATTGCTGAGCAGTTCCTCGATTTCCCCATTTTCTCCGTGATTGTCAATTCCGTCTACCGTAACGATTCCAACGATATATTCCGGCAGAAGCTTGAATACTTCCTTCTCAACCTCAAATTTCAATGTCTGCCCTCCACAAAACTCCTGTTTTTCTTGTAATATCAACCAACTTTTCTTATCTTTTATCTTAACATATAGATGTAGAGTTTCAAGGAAAAGCCGATATTGTGAAATTAATAACCCACTTTTCTCTCTGTAGTTATCGTGGACGATCACCATTTCCAGCGCCACAGCAGCGATATCTTTCTGCCGGATGAGTAAAGCTCTCCATTTCAGAAGCTGAATCCCGCCGTCTGCTTATCCCGGCCATCAAATATGATGCTTTATTTCTCAATCGTACTTGTGATTTCCCATCAACCTGCGACAGATCCAGAATAAGATCTGGAAATCATTGGAATAATTTAAATTCAAAAACCGCAGAATTCCAACGTTTTACAGCGATTCTCTCCAGAATACCCAAATTTTTTTAAAATTTTTAGCACTCACATGTTGACAGTGCTAACAAAATGAGTATAATAAGAATTGTCAAAGGGATAGAGATTAGAGAGTAGATGGAAACATTCCGGAAGGATGAAAATCCGGAAGGGGTGTGAACATAAAAGGAGGTTTTCGTTATGATGTTACCGAGCATTTTCAGAAATGGATTCTTTGATGATTTTGATGATTTCATAGACTGGCCGACCGTCAGCACCGATACGACACTGATGAAGAGCGACGTAAAGGACGCCGGAGACCACTATGAACTGATGATGGATCTGCCAGGATTCAAGAAAGAAGATGTAAAGCTGCAGCTGAAGAACGGAGTACTGAGTTTTGAAGCTACAACCAATAAGAACAATGATAAAAAGGATGATAACGGTAAGTACCTGCGCCGCGAGCGTTTCCAGGGCACCTGCTCCAGAAGCTTCTACGTCGGCAAGAATATTACCGAAAACGACATCAAGGCAAAGTTCGACAATGGTGTTCTGACCGTCTGCATTCCAAAGCCGGAGCAGAAACCTCAGGTTGAACAGAACCACTTCATTCAGATCGAAGGTTAATCCCCTCGCATGAAGATGAAGATATAGATAAATTTGATAACAGCCGCCAGATCCGGACATCCGGATCAGCGGACTGCATATAGATCAGGCTTTTCCTAAAGCCATCATTCAGGATCGATATTTTCGACATTACATAGATTCCTAAAGCAATCACGTCCGGTGCTGCAAGTTGACGCGGTACCGGCTTGTAGATCTGCTCATTAGACGATCGCAAGGTTCCCGGGTACCCGTCCGGCGCTTCAGCGCCGTGAAAGGGTGGGGTTCTTATTATAGATTCAGCTTAGCACTCTCAGGTACACAGTGCTAAATCCACTGAAAACAGCTGAGAGTTCCGGCTGAGCAACAGCGCAGGCTGTATAAACACGAGTAAAGAATTAAGGAGGTTTTCATTATGTTGTTCCCAAGCGTATTCAGAGATAATTTATTTAACGATTTTAATGATATCATGGACTGGCCAACCGTCAGTACCGATCCGACACTGATGAAGAGTGACGTAAAAGACGCCGGTGATCATTATGAGCTGACGATGGATCTGCCGGGATTCAGCAAGGATAATGTAAAGCTCCAGCTGAAAGACGGAGTCCTGAACTTCCAGGCCTCTACAAGCAAGAGTAATGACGAGAAAGATGAGGACGGAAAGTATCTGCGCCGCGAGCGCTTCCAGGGCAGCTGCTCCAGAAGCTTCTACGTCGGCAAAGATGTAAAAGAAGAGGATATCAAGGCGAAATTCGATAATGGTGTTCTGACCGTCTGTGTTCCTAAGAAGGAAGACAAGCCAGAAGTCGAGGACAATCACCTCATTCAGATCGAGGGTTAATCCCCTCTTTCTGACCCCGGTCCCGGCAAAAGCCAATACGCCGGGGACCGGATGATCAATCAATGAGCTTTTCCAGGCAATACCAATAAACCAATCCAACCAATATTCAAACACTCACTTACAATTCTAAAAGAAAAAGAGCTCCGGATTCTGTCAGTCCGGAACTCTTTTTTATCTTACCGCCGCTCCTCCCGGAACGCAGATATCCTCCTCTTCCTTTCCGACTACGAACTGCGCGATCAGGAAAGCAATCAGATACAGACCCGCAAGAACGATGATGACATTCTCATAGGACCCTGTCAGACGGAGAATCAGTGCCGTGAGCTGGTTTCCGGAAAGTCCCGCAAAGGCCCATGCGGACAGCGCCACGCCGTGAATCGTGCTGATGTTCTTCATGCCGAAACGGCTGGACAAAAGCGCAGGCAGTGTGCTGAATCCCCCGCCGTATCCGGCGTTCACCACAAGAAGCAGGATAAATACGATGACCATAATTCCTTTAGAAACAGCAGAAACAGAAAATGCCAGAAGCGCCGCACCGATGCACAGCAGGAAAATCGCTTTATACACAGAATTCCTGTCCTTCAGATGATCGCTGAAGCTGGAAAATCCGATTCGGCCCAGAGCATTGGACGCCGCGGTCAGAGACTGAACGACGCTGATCGCCGCCATTCCGAATCCTGCCAGCTGCAGAATCGGCTTCTCATAAGAAATCAGGGCCAGTCCGCAGGTGATGTTGATGTAAAACATCAGCCAGATGCCCGCATAGGTTTTATTCTTAAAGAAACGCAGGCGATTGACATGGCTCTTTACCCTCGGCTCAATCCAGCCCTCCGGTTTTTTCAGGAGAAAATGACCGAGCATCATCATCAGGAAATACACGCCTGTCAGGACAAAAAACATATTCGCAAGGCCGATCTTCCCCTGTAACGTGTTCATGACCGGGCTTGCAATTGCCTTTGCCAGGCCGAATCCCATAATGGAAATTCCGGTTCCCAGGCCCGGATTATCCTTAAACCAGAGCATCAGAGTCTTTACCGGCGTAAGATAGCCGATTCCCAGACCGATTCCCATAATGCATCCATAACACAGGAAAATTCCGGCTGTTGTCAGTCCCCTTCCCAGCATACTGGAATAGCGGATGCAGAGTCCCGTTCCCGCCATGCCGGCAGTAAAACAGAGGCAGGCGATCAGGCTTGCCTTGTGAATGTTTCTTTCAATAAATGGGCCTGCAAAAGCGGCAGACATGCCGAGAAAAAAGATTGCCAGACTGAAGGCAAATCCGATCAGTGCCGGAGAAGTGCCGATCCGTTCCGCCAGAGCGCCGCTGAAGGACGACCAGCAGTAGACAGTTCCGATGCTGCAGTGAATCAGCAGAGCCGGAACCGCTGCGCGCATCCATTTGTTTTCGATAAGTTTCATCATGTCATGACCTCCGAATCTTCCAGGTACATGACAGAATGCCTCGTACCTGAACATAAGGTTGGGGTGTCTTCCTGTTTTCCCTGAACATCGGAATAATTGCAGAAAACGAAACTGCCGTACAGAGGAAGTCATCCCCCATATCCATTTCAGAGAATAAAAAAAACAACCCATTGAATTGAGCTGCCCAGGCGGTCGGCATGTATAAATCTGCAGCGCACCGTGTTCTTTCACGTGATCCGCCAGCGCTGCGGACAGATTTTCATTCCGGTATTTCTCTCTGGACGACATTCCGTCCGGAAAGATAAAACCGATATCTAGAGAATAGCGTATTTGCTTCTTCCGGTCAAGAGGGAAAATAACGAGATACTGTCAATCGCTGATGGGAGTTTTCGTTGACAGGTCTCCAAGTTGTTTGGTGATCTGTACGCAGCATGGTAATAAATTACACTATTTCTCATTCCAGGCACTGACCTGCTCTCTCAGCCAGCCGCACCATTGATTCACACCCTCTCCGGTTTTGGCGTTGATCGGAATGATTTTCAGTTTTGGATTTCTCATATGCGCGTATTTTCTAACCTTATCCATATCGAAGTCGAAATACGGCAGTACGTCAATCTTATTCATTACCAGAACATCGCAGACGGCGATGCAGAGGCTGCCATTGCCATTTACAAACGGGAAGCCGAGATATTCATCAAGCGTCTGTAACCCGGAATCACAGCCATCGTTACGCACTAAATATTGAACCAAAACAAATACACCATACCTTTCCTGTTTTGGTTGACCAAACAACCTTTTGGTGATATATTTGAATCAGAAAACAAAATAGCAAGAAACCGATGAGGCGAAGAAAAGATAATTATGCTCCTACAGAGAGTCTGCGAAGCTGAAATGCAGATGGAAAACAGGTTATGCAATATGGATCGCTGAGGGCGCGGTCAAAGGCCGGAAGAAGGTGTTCATCAGAATGAACTTTTCCCCCGTCTGAGTATTCCGCGACGTAAGGCACACGTCAGCTGCCAGGAATATGATGGTATTCCCCAGAGTGCGCATTATGCGAAGCAAGGTGGCATCGCGGATGATTGAAGATTATTCGTCCTTGGCAGATTAAAATGATTATCTGCCAGGGGCTTTTTTCTTGCCAGGGTAAATTTTGCCGCTGAATGGGGTCTTTAGGAAAGGAAACCAGATTGAACATTACGCCTAGTCTTGATGAAATTAAAAAGATTGCTGCAGAGGGAAAATATGATATCGCGCCGGTCATGGGAGAAATGCTCTCGGATATGGCGACGCCGGTTCAGGTCATGCGGAAAATGCTGAATATTTCCGAACACTGCTACATGCTGGAGAGCGCAGAGGACAACAAACAGTGGGGCCGCTACTCCTTCCTCGGATGTGAGCCGAAAAGCGCGATCAGCGCAGTGAACGGTGTGCTGAAAATCGACGACCTGACCATTGAGAACGCGGATCCGAGAAAATACATCCGCCAGATTATGGAGAAGAACCGCTCACCGAAGATTCCGGAAATGCCGCCCTTCACCGGAGGACTTGTCGGATATTTCTCTTACGATTATCTGAAGTATTCTGAGCCGACTCTCCGCCTGGACGCGGAAGACACGGAGGGTTTTCAGGATGTGGACCTGATGCTGTTCGATAAGGTCATCTGCTTCGACAACTACCGGCAGAAGATCCTGCTGATCGCCAACATGCCGCTGAATGGCGACCTGGATGCCGCCTATAACAAGGCGCAGCTGGAAATCCAGCATCTGAAGGACCTGATCCTGAACGGCACTCCGAAGAAAGACATTCCGGGCCACATGACTTCTGAAATCAAACCGTATTTCTCGAAAGACCAGTACTGCGGCATGGTCCAGAAAGCCAAGCACTACATCAAGGAAGGCGATATTTTCCAGATCGTCCTGTCCAACAGACTGGAAGCGGATTTTGAGGGCTCCCTCTTCAACACCTACCGGGTTCTGAGGACGCTGAACCCTTCCCCATACATGCTGTACTTCTCCGGTTCCGACATGGAGGTCGCCGGAGCATCCCCGGAGACCCTGGTCAAGCTGCAGGACGGAACCCTGCACACCTTCCCACTTGCGGGAACCCGGCCGAGAGGAAAGACAAAGGAAGAAGATGACCGGCTGGAAAAGGAACTTTTGGAAGACCCGAAGGAACTGGCCGAGCACAACATGCTGGTCGACCTGGGCAGAAACGACATCGGAAAACTCAGCAAATTCGGCACAGTGGAAGTCGAGAAATACCATGTGATCGAGAAATATTCCCACGTCATGCACATCGGTTCAACCGTAAAAGGCGAAATCAGAGACGACATGGACGCGCTGGACGCAGTAGACTCGGTTCTGCCTGCCGGTACACTTTCCGGAGCACCGAAGCTCAGAGCCTGCCAGCTGATCAACGATCTGGAAAACAATAAACGCGGAATTTACGGCGGAGCGATCGGATACATTGATTTCACCGGAAATCTGGACTGCTGCATCGCCATCCGCATTGCCTATAAGAAGAATAATAAAGTGTTTATCCGGAGCGGAGCCGGAATCGTTTACGCTTCCGTACCGGAAAATGAGTATCAGGAATGCCTGAACAAGGCCGCCGCCGTTGTAAGTGCGCTGAAGACAGCAGAAGAGGAGGACTAACAGATGATTTTACTGATTGACAACTATGACAGTTTCTCCTATAACCTGTATCAGCTTATCGGATCCATCAACCCGGATATCAAGGTCATCCGGAACGACGCCATGACCGTGGAAGAAATCGACAGGCTCAATCCTGAGGCCATCGTAATCTCCCCGGGACCGGGCCGGCCGGAAGACGCAGGCGTCTGCATCGACGTCATTAAGAAGCTCGGCTCCCGCATCCCGATCCTTGGCGTCTGCCTGGGCCATCAGGCCATCGCCATGGCCTTCGGCGGAAAAGTCAGCTACGCGAAAACCCTGATGCATGGAAAACAGTCCATCGCCCGGCTGGACACGTCCACCACCCTGTTTAAGGGCCTTCCGGACAAAACCGAAGTCGCAAGATACCACTCGCTTTCCGCTGATCCGGACACTCTGCCGGACTGCCTTCAGATTACGGCAGAAGCGGACGACGATGAAATCATGGCTGTTCAGCATAAGGAATACCCGATTTTCGGCATGCAGTTCCATCCAGAATCCATCATGACCCCGGAAGGAAAGCCGATGCTGGAAAACTTCCTGTCTGCTGCAGCAGAGTATAAACAGACAAGATAGAATATAGAAATACATATAAGTTTTGAGAGACAAAGGAGAAAGAAATGATCGCAGAAGCAATTAAGAAAATTGTCGGTAAAGGTGATCTTAGCTATGACGAAGCCTATGCAGTAATGAATGAAATCATGAGCGGAGAAACGAGTCAGGTGCAGAATGCCGCATATCTGGCGGCCCTCTCCACCAAGAGCACCCGCGCAGAAACTATCGATGAAATCACTGCATCCGCAGCAGCCATGCGCGAACACGCCCTTCCGGTTTCCCACAGCCAGAAAGTCATGGAAATCGTAGGAACCGGCGGAGACCACGCAGGAAGCATCAACGTATCCACGACTTCCGCATTCGTAGTCGCCTCTGCAGGCGTTCCGGTTGCCAAGCACGGAAATCGCGCGGCTTCCTCCCTCTGTGGCGCAGCAGACTGCCTGGAAGCCCTCGGCATCAACATTCAGCTTGAACCTGAGAAATGCACCGAACTTCTGGACAAGATCGGCATCTGCTTCATGTTTGCACAGAAATATCACGCATCCATGAAGTACGTCGGCTCCATCCGAAAAGAACTGGGAATCCGCACCGTCTTCAACATCCTCGGACCCCTGACCAACCCGGCCAAGCCGGAAATGATGATGCTGGGCGTCTACGATTCCTACCTCATCGAGCCTCTGTCCAAGGTTCTGACCAAACTGGGCGTCAAGCGCGGCATGATCTTCCACGGCGAAGACGGACTGGATGAAATTTCCGCTTCCGCACCGACCAGCTTCAGCGAATTCCGCGATGGATGGTACAGAAACGGCACACTCAAGCCGGAAGACTTCGGCATGGAGCGCTGCAATAAATCCGACATCGTCGGCGGCACCCCGCAGGAAAACGCAGAAATCACACGCGACATCCTGAAAGGTGTCAAGGGACCGAAATACAACATCGTCATGCTGAATGCCGGAGCATCCCTCTACACCGCGGGCAAAGCCGACACGATCAAGGAAGGAATCGAACTGGCCGAAGCACAGGTTGCAAGCGGCGCAGCATACAAGAAACTGGAAGAATTCATTGCTGAATCGAATAAATAGAGAGCGGTAAAATGAGCAATATCCTTGAAACAATTGCAGAATCCACGAGAAAACGAGTCGCAGACGCGAAAAAGCGCGTGTCGGCAGAAGAAATGAAACGGCGCGCACAGGCCCTGGACCCGGACACCGGCTTTCCCTTTGAAAAAGCCCTTGCCGCCGATGATATTTCCTTCATCTGTGAATGCAAGAAAGCATCCCCTTCAAAGGGCCTGATTGCAGCGGACTTCCCATACCTGCAGATCGCTAAGGATTACGAGCGCGCCGGCGCCTCCGCAATCTCCGTGCTGACCGAACCGGAATGGTTCATGGGAAGCACGCAGATTCTTCAGGAAATCACCAGTGCCGTCCACATCCCAGTCATCCGGAAAGACTTCACGGTCGATGAATACATGATCTACGAGGCAAAAGTTCTGGGTGCATCTGCTGTTCTTCTGATCTGTGCCCTTCTGGATGAAGATACACTCCGGCGCTGCCGGGAAATCGCCGACTCCCTCGGCCTCTCTTCCCTGGTGGAGGCCCACGACGATCAGGAAATCCAGATGGCCATCCGCGCAGGAGCACGCATTATCGGCGTGAACAACCGCAACCTGAAAGACTTCTCCGTCGATGTGAGAAACGCCAGAAATCACCGGGCGCAGGTCCCTGGCGATATCCTTTTTGTCAGCGAAAGCGGCATCAAAACCCCGCAGGACATCGATATCTTAAGAGATGCAGATGTCGATGCCGTCCTGATCGGAGAGACTCTGATGCGGGCAAAAGACAAGCCGGCCATGCTGGACTATCTCAAGGGGAAAACGCGCCTGAAAATCTGCGGAATGCGGCGGCCGCAGGACATCGAATACGCCAATCAGACGCGGCCGGATTATATCGGATTCATCTTCGATCCGTCCCGGAAACGCTGCGTCGCGCCGGAAGACGCAGCATCGCTGAAAGGCATGCTTGACCCGGAAATCCAGGCTGTCGGCGTCTTCGTCAACGCAGAAATCGATGATATCGTGAACATCGCAAAGGCCGGCAGCATCGACCTGATTCAGCTGCACGGGCAGGAAGGGCCGGAATACATCGAAAAACTGAAGGACGCGCTGAAAAACGCCGGGGCCGGAGACCTTCCGATCATCAAAGCCTTCAAAATCACTTCGGAAGCAGATCTGAAGGCTGCTGAAGAATCCCCCGCTGACCTGATCCTGCTGGACAACGGTGCGGGAACCGGCCAGCCCTTCGACTGGACCCTGCTTTCCGGTTTCAAGGGATTCCGCCGCCCCTTCATTCTGGCAGGCGGCCTGGGACCGGACAACGCAGCCGCAGCAATCCGGAAATTCCATCCCTTTGCCATCGATGCGAGCTCCAGCCTGGAGACTGACGGCGTAAAAGATATAGAAAAAATGCAGGCACTGTGTGAAGCGGTAAAAAACTGCTGACTGCATCATGCATACAGGAGGAAAAAATGACTGAAACGAAATCAAGATCAAGAGGAAGATTTGGCCAGCACGGCGGCCAGTACATTCCGGAAACACTGATGAACGCCGTGATCGAACTGGAAGAAGCCTATAATAAATATAAGGACGATCCTGAATTCAACCGCGAGCTTACGGCCCTGCTGAACGACTACGCGGGACGTCCCAGCCGGCTTTATTTTGCCAAAAAGATGACGGAAGACCTGGGCGGCGCGAAAATCTATCTGAAGCGTGAAGATCTGAACCACACGGGCGCACATAAGATCAACAACGTCCTGGGCCAGGCCCTTCTGGCAAAGAAAATGGGCAAGACCCGCCTGATCGCGGAAACCGGCGCAGGCCAGCACGGTGTAGCAACGGCAACCGCAGCCGCTCTGATGGGCATGGAATGCGTAGTCTTCATGGGCATCGAGGACACAAAGCGCCAGGCCCTGAACGTATATAAGATGAAACTGCTGGGCGCTGACGTCGTACCGGTTACAACCGGAACAGGAACACTGAAAGACGCGGTTTCCGAGGCTATGCGCGAGTGGACCAGCCGCATCGACGATACCCACTACTGCCTCGGTTCTGTCATGGGCCCGCATCCATTCCCGACCATCGTCCGCGACTTCCAGGCCGTCATTTCCAAGGAAATTAAGGAGCAGATTCTGGAAAAGGAAGGCCGTCTTCCGGATGCCGTCATCGCCTGCGTAGGCGGCGGATCCAACGCAATCGGCAGCTTCTACAACTTCATTGATGATAAGGATGTTCAGCTGATCGGCTGCGAAGCAGCAGGCCGCGGTGTCGACACATTCGAGACTGCCGCAACGATCGCAACCGGACGCGAAGGAATTTTCCACGGCATGAAATCCTATTTCTGCCAGGATAAATACGGCCAGATCGCGCCGGTTTACTCCATTTCCGCCGGCCTCGACTACCCGGGCATCGGACCGGAGCACGCCTACCTGCACGACATCGGCCGCGCCAAGTACGTACCAATCACCGACGACGAAGCCGTCAACGCATTCGAATATCTGTCCCGCACGGAGGGCATCATTCCGGCCATCGAGTCCTCACACGCACTGGCCTACGCCATGAAGATCGCGCCAGAGATGGATAAAGACAAGATTATCGTAGTCACCATTTCCGGCAGAGGAGACAAGGACTGCGCAGCAATCGCACGCTACAGAGGGGAGAATATCGATGAGTAAGATTAAAGAAGCATTCCAGAACGGAAAGGCATTTATTCCATTTATTACCTGCGGTGACCCGGATCTGGAGACGACAAAAGCAATTGTCAAGGAGATGGCAGCGCGCGGCGCAGACCTGATCGAACTCGGAATCCCGTTTTCCGATCCGACCGCAGAAGGCCCGGTCATCCAGGAAGCCAACATCCGCGCGCTTTCCGGCGGTGTGACAACGGATAAGATTTTCCAGATGGTCAAAGAACTCCGGGAAGAAGTCACTCTTCCGATGGTCTTCATGACCTATGCCAACGTTGTATACTCCTACGGCACGGAGAAATTCATCTCCCTCGCCGCAGAAGCCGGAATCGACGGCCTGATTCTACCGGATGTCCCGTACGAAGAACGCCCGGACTTCGCGCCGACCTGCGAAAAATACGGCCTTGACCTGATTTCCATGATCGCGCCGACCTCCGAAGACCGTATTTCTATGATCGCGAAGGAAGCGACTGGATTCATCTACGTCGTCTCCTCCCTCGGCGTCACCGGAACCCGCAGCAAAATCACAACCGACATCGGCCATATCGTGAAGATCATCCGCGATAACACGGATATTCCTTGCGCCGTCGGCTTTGGCATCTCCACACCGGAACAGGCCGCCAAGATGACACAGTTCGCGGACGGCGCCATCGTCGGCTCCGCCATCGTCAAGCAGGTTGCCGCCAAAGGCCGCGACGCCGTCTCCGGCATCGGCGACTATGTACAGAGTATGAAGGATGCGATTCGAGGATAAACGCAGATCCGCTGGCTTCGCTGCATGCTTCGTTGCAGGCTTCGCTGCATGCTTCGTTACTGGCCTCGCAAACCCAGCAGAACACGGAGCCTCACCTGACATCGCAAGCTAGCAGATCCCACAGACCTCGCAGATTATAGAAGGAACAGTGGTGCGATGCACTGCGTTAAAGTAATAAAACAGCAAGGTCAGTTCCACGCTGGCGAACGCGCGCCGCGTTAAAGCGCTAAAGCAGCAAGGTCAGCTCCACGCTGGCGAACGCGCACCGCGTTAAAGCGATAAAGCAGCAAGGTCAGCCCCACGCTGGCGAACACGCACCGCGTTAAAGTGCTAAAGCAGCAAGGTCAGCCCCACGCTGACGAACACGCACCGCGTTAAAGCGCTAATACACAAAATTGAAATAATCCAGGAAGTTCTGCCCATAATCGGCATGCTTCCTGGTTTTTCATTTTTTCAACATTCTGCCCCTGCCGGAATCGTCCCTCTGCCTAATGGAATCAAACCCTGATATTATTGCATATTCATGTCCTTCACAGCTTCTTCCTGATGTTTTTCTTGTATAAAATATTTCCTGATAGTTTCACCTATTTCCGCCGAATTAATGCCGCTTTCCGTGTCATCATATGTTACGATCAGATTTTGCCCGAGAATGATTCCCTCGTCCTGATAATGCTGTAATTTCCAAAGCGCGTTTTTCATATACTTCGAGTCATCAAGCAGTCCCATGTGCTCCCAGACAAACAATCTTTTCTTTTTCTCCGAAAGGACGAGAAAATCCGGGCTGACCGTGTAATTTCCAAGCTTCAGATCCGGCTCATAAACAAACGCCAGACCGTTCTGGATCAGCTGATTACAGATGATCACCTCCGACTTGGACCTTACCTTCAGATTATGATCAGCCTGATGCCTGAGATCCTGAGGGTATTTCGGGTTATTGATCCTGTGCACGGACAGATGCTCTTCTCTCCATTTATTAATATTCAGGCTTCCAGAAATCTGATAGCACTCTTCTGGCAGGGGAAAATAGGATTGTCCCCAGTTGGCTGAAATGGATTGCGGATTAAGCAATTTTATTACTTCCAACAAATTCTCAATTCGGGAAATGCTGCAATCTAAACGTTTAATATATTCATATAAATACCTATAATAGATGATATTTTCTATTGTTTTCGCGTTATTTTCATCTCTTTTTCCCATATACCAGCGTTTCTTCTTTCCCAGGCTGTTGTCTTCCCTTCTAATCATAGAGTAATACAACTCACCATTCTTTTTATAGCATGAGAGCCGGAAATATTTATACTCGTCAAGGCGGCGCATTTCCTTGATGCATTCTTTTCGTATTCTCTTTTCTCTCATTATTTCCTGGCTCAAATCTTCCGAGAAATCCGTCGTTTGCGAAATATTGAAATGATATAGCATCTCTGTATTTGAATCACGCATTTCGATATACCCTTTATCACTGAACTTGGCTTTCTTAATATGGATGATCTATTCCATATCTTAGATTTCCATATTTTTACATCTATGTCAAATATTCTATATGGAATCTCACAATTACACAATAGGAATTTTATTCCCTATGTCTGACATGTATACTTGGTAAAACGGCTGGATTTAAGCAATTATTACCAACGACATTATTTTTTGGGATAATACATTTCCAGATGCAGATCGTCCCAACTTTTTCTTCCATTCCAGAAATATATTCTCGTATATTTGTTCAATTTTTATATTTTATCATATTATAGCATGATTATTCATAGCAAAGGAACAACGCCATATGCACTCAATAATACTATATACTCATTCCTTTTCATTATCCGAACATTATTCGATTTATTTTGCAAAAACGTTCACATCAAAGCATTTTATGCAGACAATAAAATCCACTGCAATCCTAGGTTTTAGGTAACATTTCGACTTTTACGCCGTTTTTCCCAAAAAGAACATAGTGTTTTGGGAAATTCCTCAACTTCTTATCAAAAATACCAAAACAACTCATTTTGAGAACTGTGTTCGTGTCAAATTTCCATTTTCTTCCTGCATAATCAATGCATACTTCCCTGGGTGACCTTTTCCCATAGTCCGAACTCAGTACACAGTATACCCTCACTCCTCTTCCCGCGAACTGAACACTCACTCATCGTGGCCGCGACTTACTATATGACAAAAAAGCAGGGCCGCCTTCCCTCCAGCGCCTCAGCGGCGTAGGATGAATGGCGGCCCTGCTTTTTTTCAGGCACTGCGTTTTCGCGGCCCATTGATTAACCAATATTTTTCCTGACTGCAGCAAACTGCAGCCTTTATAATCAATTTCTACAGCGGCTGGCCTTTTTCCTGGACAACAGCTCCTGCACAGTTCCTACATGATCTGTCCGTTCTTGGCTGCGGCCTTTGCCTGCTTTGCAGATGCAGCTGCGCTGTAATCAGTTCTGTGCTGGTAAACCTTGGTAACGATGAAGCCAGCGATCAGGACGATGAACGTGATGATGGCCAGTGAGTTTCCGGCAAGGTTTCCATAGAAGCAGTATGCCATTACAGCAATGGCGATAATCGGGAAGATTACCTTCCATGTCCACTCACGCTTACCGTCGCGGAGTCTTGTGAAATAGATGACAGAACTCAGGCAGGTCAGGCCGTAAGTCAGAATCAGTCCCAGAATTCCAACGGTACCGAATACATCAGTTCCGGAAAGTGCTCCATGGGAGGCTGCATACATTGCAATCGGCGGAATCAGCGCGATCACGAAGATCGTGTGGTCGGATGTATACGGCGTGTTGTGTTTCTGGTGCACGCGGGCGAACACAGCCGGTGCCTTATGCTCTTTTGCGAGCTCATACAGCATACGTGTCGATGCTGTCATGGATCCAAGTGCCGTTGAGAACGCAGATACAACGATAGCAAGCGTTACCAGAATGGTAATAGCGTTGTTTGTGTACATACCAGAAAGTTCAACAACAGAAGATCCAGAGTTTGCGAACTTGGTCAGTCCAGCCTTTGTCAGACCGAATCCATTCATCTCAGCCCATGCCATAATGATGAAGATCGCTCCGGCAAAAATTACAGTACTGAGAATAGCAAGCGGAATATATTTCTTTGGATTCCTGGATTCCTCTCCGAGTGACGCAGCTCCTTCAAATCCGCCAAAGCAGAGGACGGCCGGCACGATGGCTCCGCCGATTCCTGCAGCAGTTACCGCACTTCCCTCCGGCATGAAGGCACCGTGCAGCTTGAACGGCATTGCGGAAATTCCGGTTTTTGCTGCGACTCTCGTCAGAATGAAAATGGCCACGACAACCAGAAGAATGGTTGACGCAAGCTCGACAAACAGCATGATTCTGGTGGAAAGCTGAATGTCATAATAGGTAATCAGCCAGATGGCGACAATTCCCAGTACCGCGAGGTAAATCCACGGAACGGAGACGCCGGATACTTCCTTGATAAAGGCTGAAAACAGATATCCGAATGCAGAGGAGCATCCGCTGGTGAATGTGAAGTATGCCAGCAGCAGGCCCCAGCCGGTAACCGTTGAAACGTTATCCCCCAATCCGGCTTTTACATATGTATATGCCGAACCAGCCGATGCTACGCGCTGACCGAATTTCACAAAGCTGAATGCTACGCAGAGCAGCATTAATACAGAAATAATAAATACAAATCCGATGGCCGAACCTGCGGAACTGACCATCATGCCCAGATTCATTGAACTCGCAAACGTCGGCGCGATAATCGCTACAGACAATGCAACGACCTCAAAGAATCCGAGCTAGTCTTTTTTCAAAGACGTACGCTCTTCTTTTTTACTCATAATCCCCAACTCCCTTTCTCAGATGCGGATTATCTGCCAGGCAGTTAATCCCTCTCTGTGCAGCGGTTTCATTACCCCTTTCACTCCTGACTCTGCAGATATTATCAAGTCGGTCAGGATGAACGATAAACCCATTTAATGAAACACGCTATGAAACTTTGTCGTGTTGAATGCATTCATGCACTCCGAGGCAGAATTTCATTTTTCCCTACGATGTAAATGGGTTGTATGTATAATACATCAACGCGCTATTGATTGTCAAGGATTTTTTATAAATATTTCACAATAAATTCTAATTAAAATTGTGGTGTTGCCACAATAATCGTTACACGCGCTTCTTGTGAAGCCGCCACAAGCAATTACTGTATACTGTATGCAAATTTTGTGTCCGAAAAATAAGAAGCCGATTCCCGGCCGATTCATTGACATGGGACATTCAGATCATCGTGTGCACAGTATACATAAGTTGTTCTGCTTTTTTTCTTGAACATCAACGATGATCATTCCAGGATGGCAGAGCTCCGCTATCCTTTCTTCTTCATTCTTCGCAGCATTCACGACAGTCAGAAAGTTTCCCTTTCCCGTTACTTCATCTTCCGCAGCATCTTTTTCCGGGCGATTGAAATTCCTATGCGGTAAGGAAGCGGCCGCAGGGCGCGGTCCGCTTCCTTTAATTTTTTGCGGATCGGCAGGCTCTGCGGGCAGCGCGTCTCACATTTCCCGCACTGGACGCACTGGCTGGCAAAAGCGGGATCCATCCGCAGGCCCACGGTCTGGGCGTATTCCTTCCGGCCGGCGCCTTTGTTTTCTGTATACATGCGGTTGTAGCAGCGGAAGGCGGCCGGAATGTCCACGCCGCGCGGGCATGGCATGCAGTAGCCGCAGCCCGTGCAGCCAACTTTTTCCGTCGCAGCGATGATTTCCTTTATTTCACCGACAACCCGGAAATCTTCATCCCTGAATCCACCGACCTGGGCCTCCGAAGCGATCCGGCAGTTTTCCCGCACCATGTCAAGAGAATTCATACCTGACAGAACACACATGATTTCCGGCTGATTCCAGAGCCAGCGCAGCCCATACTCCGCTGCCGAGTATCCCGACGGCTGCGCGGCGATCAGTGATTTTGCCTTATCCGGCAGGAGATTCACCAGTTTTCCGCCGCGCAGGGGCTCCATGATCACAACTGGAATCCCCTTTCTGCCGGCGGCTTTCAGCCCGTCCACACCGGCCTGCGCATACTCGTCCACATAGTTATACTGAATCTGACACATATCCCAGTCATAGACATCCAGGATCTTCAGAAAGTCCGCCGTATTTCCATGGTAAGAGAAGCCAATATTTCTGATCCTGCCAGACTGCTTTTTGTCCCGGATCCAGTCCTCAATGCCAAGGGCGCAGAGCTTCTCCCACTGCACGATTCCGGTCATGTGGTGCAGCAGATAATAGTCCACATAATCCGTCTGCAGGCGGCTGAGTTCCTCATCGAAATACTTATCCATGCCGTCCGGCGTCGTCACCATGTACTGGGGAAGCTTGGCCGCAATCTTCACCTTTTCGCGGATGCCGTTGCGCTGGAAAATCTTCCCGATCGCCGTTTCGCTCCCCGGGTAAACGTAGGCAGTGTCATAATAATTGACGCCCAGCCTGTAGGCCTCCATCAGCTCCTTTTCCGCCTTTTCCAAGTCGATATTTCCCGCCGTCCGCGTAAATCTCATGCACCCGTAGCCGAGCGCAGAAACCGCTTCCCCGTGTTTGTCCTTCCGATACTGCATAATCAGCTCCTCCATTACACCTGTGTTTTCTACAGTATATCCGGATTTCACGTCTCTCGTCAATTTTCAGTTTCCGGTCGTTGGTGTCAAGAGGCAGTGGTTTTTTTGTTGACAGATCTCCAAGCTTTTTACTGTGAGCCGTATGCAGCCTGATGCAACGTGATCTGATATCCGCACGGAGTTCTTTTCCATCTGCGATAACACCGACAGCGCGTCCGTCTTCAATCAGGATTTTTGAGACTTCGCAGTTATACCAGATGTCCCTGTCATGCTTCAGAATACTGTCCGCTAGTCCCAGAGAAAGTGCATGGGATTTCATCTCCGACATGCCCGGTTTCAGATAACAGTATTTATAGATCATCTGGCAGGTAGTCAGAAAGTCCATTTCATCGGCATCCGCGCCCAGATAGCACCAGTAGGTCTCCAATGTTCTGTGCCTTCTCCGGCATCCCGGGACCTGACGTTCCATTTCATCATTTACACAACAAGGAAAAAACTGTCCGGCCGCCTGCCGGCATATTTTCTCATAGCAGGCAGTCAGTAATCACAAGGGTTATGGGGCATACAGTATACATATATTTATCTGCTGCAGACCCGCGGCAACGGAATACCGTCACCGGCACTCGCCGGAATTGCTGACAATATTCATTCTTTTCGCGCAAACACTGGAATGCTTCTGGAAAACGTTGTAAGATATGAATACGATAAGAAGAAGACAAAGGAGATGAGAACATGGCAAAACAGCAGAATTTAAACGCGCATCAGGCTCTTCTCCGTCTGGAGGAAGGCAACCGCGCATATATGGAAGCCTCGGCTTCAACAGGTAATATTTCCCCCGCGATCAGAAAGGAAACAGCAGAAAACGGCCAGTCGCCGTACGCGATCATCGTCACCTGCTCCGATTCCCGTGTGATTCCGGAAAGCATTTTCAATGCCGGTATCGGTGACCTGTTCGTCATCCGCGTTGCGGGAAATGTCATCGATAAACATCAGCTGGCAAGCATCGAGTACGCGCAGAAACATCTGGGTACCCGGCTGATTGTCGTTATGGGCCACACCCACTGTGGCGCGGTGGAGGCCGCCATGCATCCGGATGAAGACTGTAAATTCATCCAGTCAATTCTGGAGGAAATCCGCAGCGCAATCGGCGATGAATCGGATGAACGCACCGCTTCCGTGCTGAATGTCCGCCACAGCATCCACCGGATCGAAAACAGTTTTGAGATCCTTGCAAGCGAGGAAGAAAACGGCCTGGACGTCATCGGCGCGATTTATGACACGGAAACCGGAAAGGTTGATTTTCTGGATTAGCGGGAATCCTGCCGGCCAGCTGACCTGTAACTGCTGGTTTTCCGTCATCTGGCCGGGGCAGAATTGGGTTTTGTTCACCTTACAGGTTTATCTGTTGCCTGACCGCTTACAGATGATCCTGAACGCAAAACAGGCGCTGCCTGTGGCACGGAATCAATCCGTCCTGTAGACAGCGCCTGTTAATTAATATCGATTCATCTTTTGATCTGCATGATCGTCATCAGATCCCTGCCGTTCCGGCGGCAGGAAAATGCTGCCGTCTTTCTGGCACATTCAGCGGCCTTACTTTCCGGAAGGCCTCGCAGATCCAGCTGATTTTCCTTTTTCCGCAGTTTTTCCGGAATCCGGCTCGCGGTAAGAAGCCGCGGCTTTCGGGATATCGCCGACGCCCTCCAGCACCATAGATGGACGGAAGGCAAAGGACTCCATCATATCCCGGTCGAAAACGCCGGACATGACGAGCACGGTGGACATGCCGCTCTCCAGTCCGGAAATCACGTCTGTATCCATGCGGTCGCCGATCATGACGGCTTCATTGGAATGGCATCCGAGCCTCTTCAGCCCCGTGCGCATCATCAGCGGATTCGGCTTGCCGCAGAAATAGGCTTTTGTGCCGGTTGTCATCTCTACAGGAGAAACCAGGGAGCCGCAGGCCGGCATGATGCCGTTTTCAATCGGTCCGGAAATATCGGAATTGGCGCCGATCAATTTGGCACCGTTCATGACGAGATTGCAGGCCTTGGTCAGTGTATCCAGAGAATAGTTCTTTCCTTCTCCGATGACGACATAATCCGGATCTACGTCATTCATGACAATCCCCGCATCATACAGGGCGTTCAGCAATCCTGCCTCGCCGATGACGTAGGCAGAGCAGCCCGGCGCCTGATCCGCGAGGAATGATGCGGTGGCCAGAGCGCTCGTATAGAAATGCTCTTCCGGAACGTCCAGTCCCATCCGTTTCAGCTTCTGTCTCAGTTCACGCGGCGTATATCCGCTGTTGTTGGTCAGGAAAAGATAGGACTTCTTCTCGTCCTGAAGCCATTTTATAAACTCCTTCACCCCCGGCAGAATGATATTCCCGTGGTAGATCACTCCGTCCATATCGCAGATGAAGCCTTTTTTCTCATTAAAATTAATTGCTGCCATAATCATCACATCCTTACTTCTAATATGCAGAGCACACTCCTCCGTGCCCTTTCTTTATTTTTATTGTAAACTACAAGTTCACTATATCATGTTCAGGATGCTGATTCCACAGTCTTTTCTGTTTATTAGCATAGTTTTAAATGCCGTTTACGCGCCCATAACATTTCTTCATAAGAATTTTGAAAAAAGGCATCTATTCGTGCCGGATTTTTTTATAATCCAGCATTTCCAGCGGAAGTTTTCCCGTCTGTTTCTGAAACAGGGCTTTCTCCTGGCGCTGTATTTTTTGTCTGAGGGAACGCGCACGGAAAATTTCCAGCAAGGCGACCAAAAGTACACCGGCAAGGAATAAAAGCGGCCTGCCGTTGGACAAGCTCAGCATACTGCCGCCGTAAGAGGGGACGGTCAGCGGTCCGAGGATAATCGCATAAATGGAGCCGATCACCATGCCGGCGACGTTGAATTTCATTGCGGTTCCGTGGGCCGCAAGAAGCCGTTTCAGCAGACGGATGAAGCCGGTAATTCCGATCCAGACACCCAGAATGAAAATCAGAAGTGCCGGAAGATAACGGAAATCCATGTGCATAGTGTTTTTCACCGCATCGATAACCGGTACATATAGACCGAAGATCAGCAGAATCGTTGATCCGGAAATGCCCGGCAGGATCATTGCGGAAATCGCCAGAGCCCCGATCAGAAACAGAAGAACCCCAGTCAGTGCATCCAAATGAAGCAGCTGGAAGCTGAAATGACTGATCACGCCGAGCTGAGCGGCCGCGCAGACCGATGCGGCGCCGAGAATCAGACAGCCTGCCCGCTTCAGCGTCCAGCCGCAGCGGACCTCCGGATCCATCATCAGAAATACTGCTGCAGCAATCGTAAATCCCAGAAATAAAGAACTTGCTCCGTAAATATCCCTTTTAAAAAACGCCGAAAGTACAGAAACGCAAAGGCCGAACCCGATGACCCAGCCGAATCCCAGCGTCAGCAGAAAGGGTACATTCTTGTGTATTTTCTTTTTGTTCCAGCTTGTGATGCCCTCTACCGCATCTACAAGCCGCTGATAAAAGCCCATTAAGTAGGCAATGCTTCCGCCCGATACGCCCGGCACGGAATCCGCGGCTGCCATACACATGCCGCAGACCATGTTTTTCACAGATTTCTTAAACATCTCCGCTATCCTCCTTGATAAAAAGGATAGCAGAGAAGAATCAACCCCATATTACATGGGAATAAACATTCTTTAAATCAGCCGCTATTTACTGAAGCGGTAGCCGGCGCCCCAGACGGTCTGAATATGGCGCGGATGGGCAGGATCGTCTTCGATCTTGGTGCGCAGACGGTTGATATGCACGGCAACGGTCGCATTGTCGCCCATGGCGTCCATGCCCCAGACGTTTTCGTAGAGGGTCTCTTTATCAAACACCTGATCCATGTGATAAACCATAAACAGGAGCAGCTCGTATTCCTTATTCTTCAGTCGGATTTCCTTTCCTTTAACCGTAACCCGGTGGGACGATGTATCGATGCTGATGTCTCCGACATCGATTCTGGACTGGTGCCCATCCTTTCCCGTCAGCCGTTCGTACTGCTTCAGATTGGCCTTGACCCGCGCCACCAGGACACTCGGAGAAAATGGCTTTTCGATATAATCGTCGGCGCCCAGCCCCAGGCCTCTGATCTTATCCACATCTTCCTGGCGCGCCGTAACCATGAGGATCGGAATGTCGAGGCTTTCCCTGCATTTCTGACAAAGGGTGAAGCCGTCCATCCCCGGCAGCATCAAGTCGAGAAGGATGAGATCATATTCCCCGCTCATGCTCATTTCATAACCCTTATCTCCGTCCTCTGCAATATCCACTTCAAAACCGTTTACCGCAAGGTAGTCACGCTCAATTTCCGCGATTGCCTGATCGTCTTCCACGATTAAAATCTTACTCATCTTCTGCTCCTTCCGGGATTTCTATGATGATGCGCAGTCCGTGAGGATTCACGTTTTCCGCCCGCAGCTGCCCCTTCATCGAGGACACTGCTTTCTCTACAATGGCAAGTCCCAGGCCGCTTCCCTTGTCTGGGTTCTTTCTGGCCTGATCGCTCCGGTAAAACGAGCTGAAGATCTTCTGCAGTTCATCTTCCCGCACGCCCGGTCCGTCATCTTCCATGGTGAGCTGCGCCCAGTAAGGGTGAGTCTCACTGTCCTTCCTGATTTCCTTCAGGCTGATCTTCAGATTTCCACAGTCCCCTTCTTTATATTTCAAGCTGTTTCCGGCGATATTGCTGAGGATCCGCTGAATCAGCCCGGAATCACCGAGAACCAGAAGCGGCCCCGGCGGAAGGTCGGTATGAATCGACAGCCCTTCTTTTTCATATCGATCCTTATCCTTTTCCAGCATATCATGAATTTCCTGATTCAGATCGAGTTCCCGCATCACCGGCTTATATTGATCCAGATCCATCTTTGAGAACATGAAGATCTGTGAGATCATGCCCTGAATGGCCAGCGCCTTGTCGTGAATGGTCCGGAGATATTTATTTCTCATCTCCTCCGTCTGGGCAATGCCGTCCATCAGCCCTTCCACATAGGCCAGAATGGATGTCAGCGGAGAACGGATATCGTGAGAGAGGTCAGCAAGCAGAACCTTCCGGCTTTCCTCATGCTTCTGCACCTCTTCAATGGACATCTGCAGGTGGTCCGCCATTTTATTAAAGTCCTGGCAGACCGGCAGAAATTCATCCTTCCGGTCGTAGTGAATCCGATAATCCAGATTTCCCTGCCCGATGGCGTGAACTCCGTCAGCCAGCGTGTCCAGCGGATCCTCAATCCTGCGGAATACAAAACGGATCAGAAAGCGGTCTGTAAAGAAAATCGCAAGGACAATGACTACAGCCAGAATAACCGCAGAAGTGATAATGGCCTTCTTCAGGGTACTGTAAGTCAGATGACTGACCTTGCTGAATATATAAATGGAGTAGTAGTTGTCCCCAATATGGCGTTTAAGCGCATAAACGCCCCGCTTATTATCCGTGGCCATTGCCGTATTTCCAAGCTTATCCACCGTCCTCACCAGCTTCGCATCACTCGACGATTTCTTTCCGTATTGATAAAACGGCTTTCCGTTGCAGAACACTACTAGCGACATATTCTGCTCATCAATCATACTGGTTAATTTATTCAGCCGGCTGGCGCGGTTGTCCGGGCTGGTCTTCAGCGTCTGAATGACCGATGCCGCCAGGCCGCTTCCCGCCTGATAGAAATCTTCATTATCATCGAAACTCAGCCCCTGTCCGTGCGTAATCATGGAGAGAATCATCCCCAGGCAGGCCAGCGCGATAATCATCGTGATCACCACTGGCACCAGAATCATCAGCACATTCGACAGAGCAAGCCGTTTTTTTATCGTCATCCCATTTCCTCACTTGCCAGTCTGCATTTTGTCTGTATCTGATTCTCAGTATAGCATTTCTAAATGCATCGTTATTTAACAAAAGATAAACAGCAAGTCCGCACTGCCCTGAAATCTGCATCTCCTGCCCTCCGGGATAAATTCTGGTAAAATACATTTAATTCCTTGACATCTGATTCCGGCATGGGTATAATACGAGTATAAATTGAACGCAATTGAATTGAACGCAATATTATATACAGGAGGTAATACCATGAGCAGCAAGATCTATGAATATTCCCTGCAGAGACCGGACGGCACTGAAGTTTCCCTTTCCCAGTTTGAAGGAAAGGTTATGCTGATTGTCAATACAGCGACAGGATGCGGCTTTACTCCGCAGTACAAGGATCTGGAAGATATGTATGAGAAATACCACGATCAGGGCCTGGAAATCATCGACATTCCATGCAACCAGTTCCTCGGACAGGCACCGGGAACCGATGAGGAAATCCATGAATTCTGCACCCTGCATTACAACACAAAGTTCCCGCAGATGAAGAAGTCTGAGGTAAACGGCGAGAATGAGCTGCCGCTCTACACCTACCTGAAGAGCCAGAAGGGATTCAAGGGTATGGGAAAAGGTCCGAAGGCCCTGGCCATGAGCGCCATGCTGAAGAAGTTCGATAAGGATTATAAGAACAACCCGAAGATCAAGTGGAACTTCACCAAGTTCCTGGTTGACCGCGAAGGAAATGTTCTGGAGCGCTTCGAGCCGACAGCAGATATGAAGGATGTAGAGGCTGCAGTTGCGAAGCTGATTTAACTATAGTTGGAAAACCCGATTTGACCTGACTGAAGAATATACAAAAACCCCGAAGTTGCAGCTTCGGGGTTTTTCGTGTGCACAAGTTGGTAAACACTCTTAGCTATCTGAAGTTAAATTATACCACAACGCATCAATAAATATACGTCATTTTGCTGTGACAACAATTTCTATTTCAACCTGCCCTGCTTCCCTGATGAAAGCAGCTGAGCCCTACTTATCCTCTCTCAGCCATCTGGCCGCATCCATCGCATGGTAGGTGATGATGATGTTGGCGCCCGCGCGCTTCATGGAAAGCAGATTCTCCATAACGACACGCTTCTCGTCGATCCAGCCGTTTCCTGCAGCCGCCTTGACCATGGCGTATTCGCCGCTGACATTGTAGGTCGCAATCGGCACACGGACAAGCTGGGAAACTTCCTTAACCACATCCAGATATGCCAGAGCCGGCTTGATGATCAGGATATCCGCACCCTCATCGATGTCCGCCAGACATTCACGAACCGCTTCATTGCCGTTCGGCGGATCCATCTGGTAAGTCTTTCTGTCTCCGAATGCCGGTGCAGAATGTGCCGCATCACGGAATGGAGAATAGTATACCGAAGCAAATTTTGCACTGTAAGACATAATCGGCGTATTGATATAGCCTGCCTCATCCAGGGCCTTGCGGATTGCCGCAACACGGCCGTCCATCATATCAGACGGAGCGATCATGTCCGCGCCCGCTTCAGCAAGCGTTACCGAAGCCTTGGACAACAGCGGCAGCGTCTCATCGTTCAGAATAATTCCATCCTTAATCAGGCCGCAGTGACCGTGTGATGTATACTCACAGAGGCAGACATCCGCAATGACCAGCAGCTCCGGCGCATACTTCTTGATAAATCGGATTCCCTCCTGCGTAACGCCATTGTGGTCATAGGCCTCACTTCCGACCTCATCCTTATGCTTTGGAATTCCGAACACCAGAAGTCCTCTGACGCCGCTCTCCATGACATCATCCAGCAGCTCCGGAAGACGGTCGATGGACCACTGATAAACCCCCGGCATCGACGGAACCGGATTCTTGATGTTCTCACCCTCCGCGATAAACATCGGATAAATCAGCTCATCCGGACTCAGTCTGTTTTCCTGAACTAGTTTTCTCATTCTGGCTGAATTTCTCAGCCTTCTCATTCTCTGCATTGTTTTCTCCTCATTAACCTCTTCAGCAATATTTACCGCTGCATCAGCTTCAGCCTGCGCGCCAGTTCCTCCGCCGTATGCGGGTGCGTGACGAACTCCGGCTCAATGCCCCGTTTTCTCAGAGCATCCGCCGTTGCCTCACCGATACAGACAAAACGTTTCCCGGCAAGGGAATAGCCTTCCTGCTCTGCAAGCGCGAACATACTGTCCACCCCGGATGCGCTCGCAAAGGCAAGAATTCCCGTCCTGCCGAGTTCTTCCGGACTTACGGTCAGCTCCCCTTCTGAACGGTACAGACGGATTTTTTCGTACTCCATCCCTGCCTCGTCCATAATAGAAAACATCTCCTGCCGTCCGCCTTCTGCGCGGATAACCAGTACCCGCCCGCTCTTTCCGACCTGCTCTGCAAGAGCCTGCCCCAGAGCGTCGCTAGTATAACTTTCCGGCAGCAGATCCACGTGTCCGGCGGCCGCCCTCAGCCGCTCCGCCGTTCCCGGACCGATTGCGGCAAAACGCAGATGATCAAGGCGGTGAAGCGGATAGCGGTCCTCCCGGGCAATCCGTTCGCACATGGCGACCGCATTCCTGCTGGTAAAGACCACCCAGTCAAACTCTTCAATCCTGGAAAACGCTTCTCTCAGCTGCTTTCTCCCTTCTTCCGTTACGGAAAGACGGATCCGCATGACATGAGAAAGCATTCCTGCCTCCCCGTCCATGGCCCGCTCCATCCTCGCGTAGAAAGAATCTGAACCGATGATGCCGAACGGTGCATGATACAAAAAGTCAAGATCCGCGCAAGGGCCCACGACAACCACAGCCGGTGCCCCCATGCGCTTTTCTTTTGTCCTCTCTGCAATCTCCGACAGCGGCGCCCGCAGCACTCTCTGCCTTTCCGTAAAGCCCTGTGAAACCACGGCAGCCGGAGTATCTCCCGCCATTCCGCCGGAAAGAAGTCCCGACGCGATGCGCGGCAGAGCGGAAAGCCCCATCAGGAAGACCAGCGTCCCCTCAAGTTGCGCATAGGCAGCGTAATCCAGCTCATCATCCGCGATATGACCGGTGATGACATGAAAACTCCTGGCCAGGCGCCGATGGGTCACGGGAATTCCCGCGGCCTCCGGCACCGCAACCGACGAAGTCACGCCCGGCACCAGCCGGTAAGGAACGCCGGCCTCCTGCAGCGCCAGCACCTCCTCACCGCCGCGGCCGAAGACAAAGGGATCTCCTCCCTTCAGCCGGACCACCGTTTCATATTTCTGCGCGCCGGCAATCAGAAGGTGGTTGATTTCCTCCTGCGCCGCGCTGTGACGGCCTGCCCGCTTTCCGACATGCACGCACTGGCATGACGGCGGTGCCTCTTTCAGCAGATCCGCCGGCGCGAGACTGTCATAGACAATCAGATCCGCCCTCTGAATCAGCCGCAGCGCCTTTACCGTAACCAGCTCCGGGTCCCCCGGGCCGGCACCGACCAGATATACCGTTCCCATACTGCCGCCTCCTTATTTTTTCTCCGCTTCGCGATCCGGATGCTCCGATTGTCCGCCAGGCATTTTCGGATCATCTGCTTTTCCGGCAGACACATCTAAGCTATCTGTTTTTACGCCAGGCATTTCCGGACCTTCTGCTTTCCCGGCAGACACTTCCGGACCATCCTCCGCTCCGGCAGCCGCCTCCGGATCATCCGACAAAATTTTCCCGGCAAGGATGTCCGCTGCCTGCTCCGCCTGTGCGTGTATACTGTGCACAAAAAGCTTTCCACTGTAGTCTTTCATGACTTTCATTTTCAGGCTTCCGTCGTCCTGATACTGTGCAAGCGCGCCCACAGCCTCATGACATCCCGCATTGATGTCTTTCATAAAGCGCCGCTCCGCAGACAGTTCGATAAAGGTTTTCCGGTCATTGATTCCCCGGATCAGCCCGGCCAGATCTCCTTCTGCCGGTCCTTCGACCGCAATAATGGCCTGCCCCGCTGCCGGAATAAAGTTTTCCGGATCCAGGTAACGGTACACCAGATCCGGTTCCTGATCCAGCTGCAGCCGGTGAATTCCGGCAGCGGCCAGAATCACCGCATCATACTCCCCGGTTCTCAGCTTATGCAGGCGGGTCGGCACATTCCCGCGGATGACTTCACACTGAAGGTCCGGATACAGACGCTTCAGCTGCACCTTTCTTCTCAGACTGCTTGTTCCCGCGACTTTGATGTCTGCTTCCTTCGTTCCTTTCCGGTAAACCAGAACGTCGCGCACATCCTCCCTCTTCAGACAGGCGAGTACTGCTGTTCCTGCAGGACAGGCAGCAGGCATGTCCTTTGCACTGTGGACCGCCAGATCGATCTTGCCCTTCAGAATAGCATCCTCAAAATCCGTGACGAAAACTGCTTTTCCGCCGAATTTCCAGAGCGGCTTGTTCTGCACCTTGTCGCCCATGGTTTTTATCACTACGGCCTCGGATTCAATGCCGATGCTCTGCAGGGCATCCATGACCATTTCCGTCTGGATCATGGCCAGTTCGCTTCCTCTGGTGCCGATGCGCAGTTTCCGGCTTCCGATGTATTTTTCCGCCAGCTGGGTAAAAATTTTCTGCCGCTCGCTCTGGCTTTCCGCCCTGCTTTTGACTTCCTGGCGGACAGCTCCGAGTTCTCCGACTGCCTTATCATAAGCATCCGGAATGGATCGGCTGATGGCCTTCTTGATTTCTCTTGCCAGCAGGGGGCTTTTTCCGTCTGTGGATATGGCGACCGTGTAGTTTTCCCGACGGACAATGGCCGGAAAAATAAAATCACACATTTCCTTGTCATCCACTGCATTCGCCAGAATGCCGTGACTTCTGGCCAGTTCTGCCAGTTTCCTGTTCAATTCGCGGTCGTCTGTAGCCGCAACCAGAATGTCCGCATGTTCAAGATCTTTTTCCTGAACTTCTCTTCTGATCAGACGGATTCCCTTAAACTGCTCTATCTCTTCGGAAATTTCCGGCGCAATAACCAGCACGTCTGCTCCAAAGCCCTGAAAAGCACGTACCTTCCAGAGCGCACTGTGCCCGCCTCCTGCGATGATTACCGTTTTCCCTGAGATATCCATCATAAATGGAAAGTATGCCATGATCTGCTCCGTTTCTGCCTGACGCATGTCCTGTCACGCGCACAGCTGCCGGCCGTTATTTTACCCGTCCTGTCCGCTGCAAGCCGCGTTCAGTTTTTATTTTCAGACTCAGCCGCGTATGAACTGCAACTGTTTCAAGTGTACCATTTTCCTTAAACCTAGTCAATTAATAGTTAAATATAGATGATCAGAAAGCTTTGTGATCAGATTATCACACTTAAAAAAGCACTTCTGTAACACAGGTTACAAAAGTGCTCATCCATCATGTATACAACAAAAGAGGCGGACTTTCTCCGCAGCGGTCTCCGCCTGGATTTACCGGGGCTTTTCTTTTCCGTATTTATTCTTCTGCTTTCAGTTTTTCTCTGACCATCATCAGAAGGAAGCCCAGGTAGTTGCTGCCTTTCCAGTTTTCCATATAGAAACGGTTCTCGTCATCTCTTTCCATGGCGATTCCCCAGATCGGATCATCCGGGTTGCATTCTGCCAGAACGGCGTCTCCCGTTGCCAGCAGTTTATCCCGTAATTCCCTGTTCTGGGTGAATTTTGCCAGAAGGCCCTCATAGACGACGATCTGACGGACGCCGTTCCAGACGGTGTCATTGTAATTTCTGACCTTGCGGCCGATGGCCTTGATTTCCCGCGCATCGGTCAGATCAAGCACCTCCTGCGCATGCTCCCCATCCTGGAAAACCATGGCCTTGCGGTACATCATGTACTGCTCGATGGAGGAAAAAGTCTTTCCATCGATGGTAAACGCAGCTTCATACCAGTTGCTTAAAAATCCGTATTCCTTCTCCGGCTCATGAAAGCCGATCACATTCAGCTTCTCCATACTGGATCTCCTTTCTGTATGCTTTACTCCCTATATTATACTGCGTTACAGGCGCAAGAAAAACGGCCGGCACGGATATTGCCAGCCGTATATCTATTCCATGTTCTTTCCGATTTTCCTCAGAACGCCTAGACGATCACATAGGTGATGATTCCCGCGATGACTACGTAAACCAGTGCGAATTTCAATACGCGGCTGAGTACGGTGCTCTCATGTCCGGCAAGTCCTGATGCAGCGCAGCCGATGGCAATGCCCTGCGGAGAAATGGCTTTTCCGATGCCGGCACCCATCAGGTTTGCGGCAGCAAGCAGGTCCGGGTTGACGTGGATGGCAGCAGCGGTGTCTGTCTGCAGCTTTCCGAAGAGAACCGCGGTGGATGTTCCGCTTCCGGTTACGAATCCTCCGATCATGCCGATCAGCGGGGAAATTGCCGGATAGAAGCTTCCGGTTACGGCAACCAGGAATGCAGCCATTGCAGAGATCATGCCGCTGTAGCCCATGATTTTTGCCGTGGCAAGAACGCTGCAGATGGTGATGATGGTCTTGATGTTTGCCTTAAAGGTTCTCCAGAATACGCCCATAATCCGACCGAAAGAGGCGCCCTGAATCAGGCCGCCGATGATTCCGGCGATGAAGATCTTTACGCCCGGGCAGTCCAGCCAGCTTAAGGTCAGTGTGTTCGGGTTCTTTCCAGTGTATACGGTAACCTGGCTCGCGACTTTTGCGATCGGGTTGTGCAGAGCCGGGAAAATGCTGGAGGTGAAGAGGAGAAGTACAAAAATCAGAATGAACGGACTCCATGCAACCAGTGCTTTCTTCACGGTCAGATCCTTCATGGCATCTGACTGCTCTGCATCTTTATCCGGATGTTTCTTCTCATAGACAATTCCCGCGATGACGGTGCAGATCATGCAGACCACAGAACCGAGGATATTCGGAAGCTCCGGTCCGATGAACTTCGCCGCGATGTACTGCGGAATGATGAAGGACAGAGAAGAAATCAGCGCGATCGGCCATACGCCCTTCAGGGCCTTCACTCCTCTTCCCACGATGATAATCATGACGAATGGCGCAATGAAGGTCAGAATGAACTGCAGAAGCACGATGGAACCGGATACTGCCGTCGCATTCAGTCCTGTAACCTGCGCGATCGTGGTCGTCGGTACTCCGACGGAACCGAATGCTGTCGGCGTGGAGTTGACGATCAGACAGGCGATAACGGTCGGGATCGGGTCGTAACCCATGGCAACCAGGATTCCCGCCGGAATGGCAACTGCCGTTCCGAATCCTGCCATACCTTCCATGAAGTTGCCGAAACCCCAGACGATGATCAAAAGAACGATCATCTTATTGGAAGACACACCGGACAGCATGGCTTTGATGGAATCCATCGCCTTCGTTTCCAGTGTCAGTTCATAAACGAACAAAGCCGCGATAATGACGGCGCAGATCGGCCATAAGGCGTTGATAATTCCTTCCACCGCTCCGGTCACTGTATTCATCAGATTCAGCTTGAAATACAGCATGCCCACTACGGCAGATACCAGGACGGCAATCATGCAGGCTTTATAGCCCTGCATCTTGATCACGCAGAGCGCAATGACCAGCCAGATGATTGGCAATAGAGCAAGAATAAACTCTAACATTAATAAACCTCCTTTTTCAGGATTTCCTGTAACCTTTTTACTTTTACAACAGCATATACTGATCCCGGCCGGCTGCAGACTGCTGCAGGCTCAGACGCCGGAGAATTGACGCATTTCTTAATCCGGAAAGATCCGCTGTCCTTCCGTAAATATCAGACTATTCCATCGGAATACGGCCTGCTGCCGCATCCCGGCTGGCTCCGGAACATGGATATCTGTGTCGTTTTCCCGACAGACCCTCTTTATCTTTTGTATACAGAATACAGTATAGTTAATACAAATATCTCTTATGCGATGCTATAAACGAAATCGTCAGAAGATTTAAGATGTAACAGGCACAATGGGATAATATAAGTTATAATGTATTATGTATACAAAGCAGGTGAGCAAAAATCCCTTTCGTTCTAAAAACGGCTCTGCCGACCCGCAGTCTGCTCGCTGAGAGCATCCTTACTATCTGTCCAGGAATATCCATTATCTGGAACAATTTATTCAGTAGTATACTGTATATCTGCAATAATTTCAATAGTTTCGGCCATTCTCCGAAAAATATATTAATTTAAGTACATGACGAAGCCAGAATGGTCAAGGCATCGCAGCGGTGCATTAAGTCCGTATAATGCTGTAAATTGAAAAATCGGTAATAGAAAACTGACCAGGATACGAGTTGATTTGCGTATACAGTATACTTATTCATCAATTATTCTCTGCATTTTCATGCAAAACAGCCGAAATCGGTCGGGAAAATCATCTAGAAGACGGTTTTCCCGACTTTGCGTAAACGGGAGTCGGGAAAACCTGTACCATCATTCATTTTCCCGACTTCAATCAGAGAAATACATTTTGTTCAGCACCTTGCTGAAGCATCGTGTTTCAAAAAACCAGTTTTTCAATTTTACTCTACATTCTAGACCAGACCATAATCTGAAAATACAATTTTATTTTACTGATTGTATTCTTTTCTGAATCTCGTCCACCGACGGCATTACCGCCAGTGCACCCTTTCTCTGCGTAATGACAGAAGCCGCCGCGTTCGCGAAGGAAAGCAGCTCGGTCAGGCGCTGCGGATTCAGTCCTTCCAGGCTGTATTTCAAAACGTGATACAGCGCACAGGCACAGAAGGTATCTCCGGCACCCGTCGTCTCCACCGGCTCAATCTTATATCCCGGATGATAGACACATTCACCGTCCTTGAATGCCAGCGAACCATTCGGTCCCAGGGTGACGAAGACCAGCGGAATATGATACTCCTCAATCAGCTCTCTGGCTCCGGCCTTCATTTCCTCAATATTGGTGCCGTCCCTGCCTGTCAGAAATTCCACTTCATTATCCGAGATTTTCAGGATATCGCATTTTGACAGTCCGTAACGGATCTTTTCCTCCGCGTAAATTCTGGAGCGCCAGAGCGGCGGACGCAGGTTCGGGTCAAAAGAAATCAGGCAACCGTTTTCTTTCGCGATGCGGAGTGCCTCAACCGTTGCATTTTCCACCGTCTCATCCGTCATCGAAAGCGTGCCGAAGTGGAAGATTTTCGCGTCTTCAATTAACTGAGAATGCTCTTGCACTTCACTTTTTGTCAGGCGGACATCCGCACCGGGGCTGCGGTAAAAGGAAAAGTCCCGGTCGCCGTTATCCAGCTTCTGCACAAAGGCCAGTGTCGTGTGGATTTCCTGATCCACCATCAGGCCTGTCAGATTAATGCCCTGCTCCTGCGCCTTCTTCTTCAGCATCTGGCCGAAGGCATCATCTCCGACCTTTCCGATAAAGGCCGTCTCACAGCCGAGCTTTCCCAGCATCGCCAGAACATTGCACGGCGCACCGCCCGGATTGGCCTCAAACGTCGGATTTCCCTGGGCACTGATTCCGTTGGCCGTAAAATCCACCAGAAGCTCGCCCAGCGCGGTTACATCGATATGTTTACTCATCATTTCCTCCCTGATTCTCATACTTCCCGCATTTTTCAGCACATTTAATTTTCTGAGTCCATCATAGCACAGAATTCTGCACATCCCCATAAAAAACAAGGGCATTCTTCCCCTTTTTTTCTCTCCCCGATCGCGGTAGAATGTATCCAACTGACGTCTAAAGGGGAAAGATCTATGTTAAATAACTTTATTATCTGTCTGGATACGACTATACCAGCCTTTCTGATGATGGCTCTGGGCATATTTCTGCGGAAAATCGGCTTTATGACACCCGATTTCACGAAGAAACTGAATAATTTTGTGTTCAAGGTCACGCTGCCGGTCCTGCTCTTTTACAGCCTCGCCAGCAAGAACTTCTACGAGGCCTGGGACGGCCGTTTTGTGCTGTACTGCTTCCTCGCCACCTGCGCCAGCATCGGCCTGGTCATCCTGCTGTCCTATCTTCTCTGCCGGACAAAAAGAAACGTGCAAGGGGAATTCATTCAGAGTGCCTACCGGAGCAGCGCGGCGATCCTGGGCGTCATGCTGGCCCAGAATATGTACGGGAGCGCTGGAAAAATCCCTCTGATGATCCTGGGAGCCGTGCCGCTTTACAACATCATGGCCGTGCTGATTCTTTCGTTCTATAAGCCGGACAGGGAACCGCTGAGCGGGAAACTGATCAAAAGCACCCTTCTCAATGTTCTGAAGAACCCGCTTCTGATCGGAATCTTCCTCGGCCTTTTCTGGTCGCTTCTGAGCATTCCGATGCCGAAAATTCTCGCCACTTCCCTGGATACCCTGGGAAATACCGCTTCGCCGCTGGGCCTTCTCGCCCTCGGCGCATCCTTCAGCCTCGGAAAATCACTGTCCCAGATTAAACTGACCAGCATCGCGGCCTTCTTCAAACTTGCAGGCCTCGGTATTCTGTTCCTTCCACTGGCTGTCCGTCTCGGCTTCCGCGGAGAAGAACTTCTGGCCGCCATCATCATGTGCGGTTCACCGACCACCGTCACCAGCTTCGTCATGGCAAAAGGTTTCGGCCACGATGGCAGCCTGACCTCCGGCGCAGTCATCCTGACCACGCTCTTAAGCTCCGTCAGTCTGACTGCCTGGATGTTCCTGTTTAAGTCGCTTGGATATCTGTAAAACAATGCAATGAATCAGTCGTGAACTGGTCATTTCCGGCTTACGCGATACCTGCGAAAACCCATCAGTCGGCCCCGGCCCAGCCTGCCGGACAGGAATGTGCATGATTCAACCGGTCAGCAGGGCATTTAATACTGCTCAGCAGGGCGTGTATACAAAATACTTCTCACGTCTGATCTGCAGGGAAGGCAAATTCCACACTCCCGCGCTCACCGTATTCCCACACGCGATCACTCTGCCTTGAGTTATACCAGACAGCGTGTATACAGTACGCACAGGCCAGCAGCTTGTGCATCTGAAAACCGGGCATATCACGGCTCTTGCTGCTGGGCCGGGCTCCATCTGCGTATACTGTGTACATATGACCCTGCGTTTTCATTGTCATCAGTCTCATTATCTGATATTCATCATTTATGCAGGCACTTCAGACATTGTTTTCTGCAATCCTGCTTTCATTTTGGTATAAATCAGACAAAAACTCCACATTGTACCAAATACGCGGAAGTGTTTTGGTACAATCAATCGAAACCGGCGATTTTTACCCAATACATACTATACAGATTTCTATATATGTTGGTAATAATAGATGATTTCTGATGTTTTCACCTACTCATAACAGTCAATATTCCGACAATTGAACCGTAAACCCATTTCCCTTATCGATCTGCCAGACTGTTGCGGGAAATTTATGCATGTTTTCTCATAATTATAAAATCATGCAAAAAGTCATTTTCATTGTATCCGTATTTGTGCATTTTTTTGGTATGAATCATGATTATCATTCCATTTTCCCAAAATATTTTTTGCATTGGTAAGAAACCGTATTTTTTACGGTTTTTACCAATGCTTATTACGAGATTTCAGCCAATCTGGAGTAGATGTTGGTCATAACAAATTTCCAGGGGCGTAAACTGAGTAAAAATTAACACAGGTCCCTGGATGGGCTATTTCTTCAGCTTTCCAATGTCAGAAAGGTTTTCCAGGGCAGCCTGGAGTGTCTCGTCTTTCTTGGCAAAATGAAAGCGGATATAGCGGTTTTCCGGCTCGCTGAAGAAGCTGGAACCCGGAACGGCACCGACTTTCACCTTCTCGGCCAGGTCCTCGCAGAATTTCAGATCGTCATCGTAGCCGTAGTCGGAAATGTCAACCATGACGTAATATGCGCCCTGCGGAATGTTATGTTTCAGCCCGATGTCGTCAAGGCCCTTCAGGAACAGGTCGCGTTTATGGGTGTAAACGGCGAGCAGCTCGTCGTAGTAATCCTGCCCGAACTGAAGGCCAGGGATGACCGCCTCCTGAAGGGGTGCTGCTGCTCCGACCGTCAGAAAGTCATGCACTTTCCGGATACGGTCGGTGATTTCCGCCGGTGCGATGGTGTATCCCAGACGCCATCCCGTGATGGAATAGGTCTTGGAAAGTGAACTGCAGGAAATCGTGCGCTTGCGCATTCCCGGAAGGGTGGCAAAATACACGTGCTTGTATGGCGCATATACAATGTGTTCGTAAACCTCGTCGGTGATGACATAGGCATCGTATTTCTCGGCCAGCTCCGCAATCGTCAGGAGCTCCTCGCGGCTGAAGACCTTGCCGCTCGGATTGGACGGATTACAGAGGACCAGAGCCTTGGCTCCCTGGCGGAAGGCATCTTCCAGCACATTCGGGTCAAAATCGTATTCCGGCGGATTGAGCGGAACGTAGACAGGAACCGCGCCGGACAGAATCGCATCTGCTCCGTAATTCTCATAAAACGGTGAAAATACAACGACCTTGTCGCCCGGATTGACGATGGACATCATGGCCGCCATCATTGCCTCCGTAGAGCCTGCCGTAATCACAATCTCCGACTCCGGATCAATATCCATGCCCATATAATGCGACTGCTTGGCTGCAAGCGCCTCACGCGTGTCTTTTGCGCCCCAGGTGATGGAGTACTGATGGAAGTCCTCCTCGGTTACCTCTCTCAGTCTCTTCAGGATCTCTTCCGGCGGTTTAAAATCCGGAAATCCCTGCGACAGATTGACCGCGCCGTATTTATTGGAAATACGTGTCATGCGCCGGATCACTGAATCCGTGAAATGCGCAGTACGTTCTGATAATGGTCTCATTCTTCCCAAGCCTCTTTTCTGTCAGCGGACACGCGGCATCTTAGCTGCAGGGCCTGCAGCAGTAAGGATTTACTCTGTGCCGGCAGCCGTCCTGCACGCTGTCTCCGCTCCAGAGCGGCAGCCTGCCAGACTGCAAAATCCGGCTTGCTTCGGCTGCTGATGGTTTCGGCACCTTCTCTCTTCTCTGCCGCAGAATTCTGCCACATGGTGTCCGCTCCCCTTTTATTCTTTATTACATAAAATTACACGAAAAAATGGAGCATATGGGATTCGAACCCATGACCTCTTGACTGCCAGTCAAACGCGCTCCCAGCTGCGCCAATGCCCCAAAACAAATTCTTTCTTATTCACTTTTCTCTGCTGCCAGATCACAGCCTGCCTCCATGGGATATTCTGTTTTTCCGGCTGCCAGCATCACTGAATATGTTCTTATTATATCGAAAAAACAGTCCCAGATAAAGTGTGGATTGCAGGAAAGTGAGGTGAAAAAGCGAGGTATACTGTATGCAGCATAATAATGTGTCTGGCAGAGATACAGTAGTATCCCGGCGGTGATGTAGTTGAGTGGCCGGCAGTGGTGCGGTTGTATGGACAGCGGCGGCATGGTGGTATGACCGGCGATGTTGTAATATGTGGCCGGCGGTAGTGTAGTGTGTTGGCTGGCGGTAGTGTAGAGTGTTAGCCGGCGGTAGTGTAGTGTGCAGCCGGCGGTAGTGTAGTGTGCAGCCGGCGGTAGTGAACAAGTATACTGTATTATAATCGCGTTTGACAAATTCTGCTGGTCGAGATTTCCATACTAATCCGAGGGTTTCCCGACTCTCATTTCCTACAGTCGGGAAACCGGTCCTTTCACGGCAAATTCCCGAGCTTATTTTTCAGGACCTCGGGAAAATCAACTTAATCGTGTTTTTTCCCGAGCCTGCCAAAAGCAGCAATATACTCATATACGCCCAAATAAATATATATTATCTTATACACATATTTATTCATATATTCTATTTAATAATCGCGATATTTTTACTATAAAATAAATATATCCCTCATGCATGAGACTCTCCCGAACTTCTGCATCTGGAAGTTCGGGAGACTAGCTGTAATAAGGTATTTTCCCGAAGGCTCTGCTGTCAAAAGTTCGGGAACACCCCCTGATATGAAAGAATTCCCGAATTGCGTGCAATACGTCTCGGGAATTCCACATTTATAAGCTGTTTTCCCGACCTTTAGGAAGTGCATCGTATCAATATCCGCACAATTTAACGTGAATATTTTATGAATGCTGCATATTAAAGTATACAGTATACTTATATCTATCTATCAACCTGTCTATCTGCCCGTTAATCTGCCTTCTGCCCGTCGTTCTCTCTGAAACATCAAAAGCTGCCAACCGGCCTGTTTTCACCCCACCGACCGAGTCCTCGCCTTCCCTGCACCGGCCACCGGCCATCTGAAGTCACAAACAACGCCAGCCAAACTGTACATTCTGCCGCCGCCACCTATAGGCACGAAAGCCGCCGGCCGGGCTGGCAATCTGCCTTTCCCGGCCGGCGGCTCCTTGTGAAGGAATATGTTGAAGTATTGTAAATTGCATTGATAGGCCGGCAGCAGTGCTCTGACTGCGGCAGGATCAGCTGAACGCGACTGCTTCTCTTTCGCCTCGTCGGGAGGCTGACCGATCCTCAGCCGCAAAACTGTGTGTACCGCATCAGCTGCCCGGAGCCCTGCTCCGGCAGTCTGCTGCGTATGCTGGCTGTATGGCATAAAAGTAAATTATCTTCTCTTAAATTACCCAGTTATTGTATTCGATGGTCACGTTGGCATTGGTGATCTGGAAGATCTTCTGGGCGATTTCTGCGGCTGTCGCATCATGCGCTGCTGCGCCATTTCCGCTCAGTTCGGACCACAGCTTATAGCGCTCGTCGGAGCTCAGGCTGTCGTCTGGCTCCTGGTCGCTGTCGAGGACAAGCAGGACGATGATTCCTGTCTCTTTCAGGTGCTTCAGGACGTTGACATAGTCTTCACCCTCCTGTGGGTGATACAGATAGGTGTGGCGTCCGTTTCTGACCAGATTGAACTCTGCCTCTTCAACGGCCTCCAGCGTGGAACCGTCTTCTCCCGGACGGAACTCGACGATGCCGGAAGTCTGCCAGTTCAGCGAACTTCTCATCTGACGGGTTGCCTTTGGATGCTTCTTCTCCGACTGATCATTGATTTTTGTAACAATGCCGCAGGCGGAAGTCATGTGGCTGATACGGTCGATCAGGATCAGCTCGCCCTGGGTTCTGTGATCCTTGAACTCGGAGAGGATGATCGGCTCTGTAACAGCGATTTCACAGACAGCGATTTCATTCTTTTTCAGCGTGTCTGCGTTCTGCTTTTCGCCGGTGTTGATATCGATCTTGTACTTGATTTTTGTCAGGATTCCAGGAATCTTCTTGGTGCCAAGCTTGATCAGGAAGTTCTTTCCGATGCTCAGCGACTGGTCGTCCATCCAGAGAAGTTCGGTCTCAAAGGAATCGGATGCTCTCAGGCCGCTTCCGGACTCCAGTACGCAGCCTCTGGATACGTCGACTTCACGGTCCAGCTGGATGGTGACCGGCTGTCCGGTGACGGCGGACTGCTCCTCATGATCGGCCACGAGAATGCTCTTTACGTGTGCCTGCTCGCCGCTTGGAAGGGAAGTCAGTTCATCGCCGACTTTCACGCTGCCGCATTCGATCTGGCCCTGGAAACCACGGAACTCGTGGCTCGGACGGCAGACACGCTGAACCGGCATGTAGAAGCCCTTTTCTTCAGCAGCTGCATCGCCCACATCGACCGTTTCCAGCTGATGCAGAAGGGTCGGCCCCTTGTACCAGTCGAAATTTGTCGTCGGCTTGGTGATGTTATCGCCCTCGGTCGCGGAAACCGGGATAATCACAACGTCCTGCAGATCCAGCTCGTCTTTCAGCTCGCCGATCTGCTTTTCAGTCTCACGGAAACGGTTCTCGTCGTAGCCGACCAGATCCATCTTATTCACTGCGAAGATGAAGTGGCGGATGCCCATCAGAGCGCAGATTCTTGCGTGACGCTTGGTCTGGATCAGCACACCCTGGGAAGCGTCGATCAGGATGACGGCCAGGTCTGCAAATGACGCACCGCAGGCCATGTTTCTGGTGTATTCCTCGTGACCCGGTGTGTCCGCACAGATGAAGCTGCGGTTATCCGTCGTGAAGTAACGATATGCGACGTCGATGGTGATGCCCTGCTCACGCTCGGCAATCAGTCCGTCCAGCAGCAGAGAGTAGTCGATCTTTCCTCCGCGGCTTCCTACCTTGGAATCCAGCTCCAGGGCATTTTTCTGATCTGCGTAGATCAGCTTGGCATCATACAGCAGATGCCCGATCAGCGTGGATTTTCCGTCGTCCACACTTCCGCATGTAATAAATTTCAGTAAACCGCTCATTAGAAATACCCCTCTCTCTTACGCTTCTCCATACTTCCTGCTCCGCCGTCTTTATCGATGACACGGCTGGTACGCTCAGATTCCACGGCGCTGAGCGTCTCCTGGACGATCTTGTCCAGGGTGTCTGCATCTGACTCGATTCCGCCGGTCAGAGGATAGCATCCAAGCGTGCGGAAACGGATTTTCTTATGCATGATGTCTTCTGGCTTCAGATTCAGGTGGTCAATGATTCTGTGGTCGTCCACCATGATCAGATTTCCTTCGTAATTGATGCATGGACGTTCTTTCGCGAAGTAGAGCGGCACGATCTCAATGTGCTCTCTCTGGATGTACTGCCAGATGTCTTTCTCCGTCCAGTTGGAGATCGGGAACACACGCATGCTCTCTCCCTTGTTGATTTCTGTATTATAGAGTTTCCACATCTCCGGACGCTGGTTTTTCGGGTCCCAGGCCTGCGCAGAGTTTCTGAAGGAGAAGATTCTCTCCTTGGCTCTCGATTTTTCCTCATCACGGCGGCCGCCTCCGAAGGCTGCTGTAAAGCCGTAATAGGTCAGGGCCTGTTTCAGCGCCTGCGTCTTCATAATATCCGTGTAAGAAGCGCCATAGTCGAACGGATTGACCCCGGCTTTGACGCCTTCCTCATTCTTCCATTCCAGCATTTCCAGGCCGTATTTCTTCGCCTGCTCGTCTCTGAACTTGATCATTTCATGGAATTTCCAGGTGGTGTTGACATGCAGGAACGGGAACGGCGGCTTTTCCGGATAGAACGCCTTCAGTGCAAGATGCAGCATGACGGAGCTGTCCTTTCCGATTGAATAGAGCATTACCGGTTTCTCGCATTCCGCGGCAACCTCACGGATGATGTAGATCGCTTCTGCTTCCAGAGCGTCCAGATGTGATAAATTACTCATTGCTGACTCCTTCTGTCTCCGGCTTTCCGGAGCTTCCTTCATATTCCTTCTGGACAAAAGCCACACGCGCAAGGGATTTCCCTGCCTCTGCGGGCTCCGCCCGGTGCCGGCTGAAGCCTCTAGCCAGACCATTCCATTCCGGCCGCTTCAATTTCCGGCTGTCTGATCCTCCCGGATCAGTACTGGTTTGCGTTTTTCCGGTTGACGGTAATCACCGTCTCTTCCCCGGATGGACGGTGCACAATCCAGTTGTATAAATCTCCGTCCTTTTCGATCCGCATGGCAGATCCGGCTCCTCCGATGTCTGCTCCCAGGAACAGGCTGATGGCCGATACCGGACAAACCTTCATGCAGGATGTACATCCCCAGCAGTCTTCCAGAATCCGGATTTCTGCTTTTTTCTCTTCATTCAGGCGGATCAGGTTTCCCGGACAGGCTTCCGTGCAGCGTCCGCAGCCGATACATGTTTTCTTATCGATCTGTATGCTCATAACTGCCTCCTTTCACCAGATCCCGGTAGATGATTTCGATCTTCCCGTCCTTCAGTCTGGAATTGACGTAGCGAAGGCCTTTATCGGACTGCTCCGGGTAATCCGCGTTTTCTCCGAATGTATGCCAGCGGGTTTCTTTTCTTGCCCGCATGTGGGCGATCAGTGTGCGGCAGACGGTCAGGCGTTCTCTGACCTCATAGACATGAAGCAGATCGAACATGTCTTCTGCAGGAAGTGTTTTAACCAGTTTCTGCAGTTTTTTGATTTCCTCATCGGCCTTCTTCAGCCGGCTTTCGTTGTAGCGGTAATCTGTACGGATGCCTCCCGCATACTCGTCCATGACTTTCTGCATGGCTTCCTCCAGCTGATGCCAGTCTAAAATGCCGGCCGGCTGATTCAGATGATCCTGCATTTCCCGGATCGCGGAAGCGGCTTCCTTTTCATTAATCTCCTGCTCTGAACCGTTATCAGAGTCTTTTTTGTCCCTGAACCTTCTGGCGATGGATTCTGCGGCGATTTCCCCTTCCGCAAGGGCTCCCGTTACGTACTTCTGAGGCGCGCCCCCCGCTGCGTCTCCGGCTGCGTAGAGCCCGTGTACGGTGGTTTCCCTTGAGGTGTCGACCCAGAAGCCGCTGGCAGTGTGGCCGCCGACTACATACGGTTCTGTGCCCTCGACCTCGACATTCTGCTCAGACGGTCCCTTTCCGGATTCCAGCCATTTCAGGGTCTGCGACGGCGCCATGTTCAGATAGGCCTTGTACAGATCCTCTTCCTGCTGCTTTGTGATTCCGGAAGTGGCCAGGTAACAAGGTCCGCGCCCCGCCCGGTTCTCTTCCACGGTTCCGTAGATTCTCTGCGGAGTAGTCAGGCCGTATTTCGTTTCGTAAACCTCGCCCTTGGAGTTAACCTGCTTTGCGTGAACCCCCTGGGCGATGGTTCCCGTCGGCGCGATGGTGTCCTTACAGCGCAGCGCCACAAAACGGTTTTCAAACGTGGTCATCTCTGCGCCGGCCCGGATTCCCATGGAAAATCCCGCGCCGGTATTAAACGGCGGATACCACATCTTATGACGGGAAAATCCCGGGTTGTTCGGCCGGTACAGTCCTGCCGCGCCCCCTGTGGCGATCAGCACGGCTTTCGCGTCGATGTCATAGGCAGTCTCTTCTCTTACGGAGAAGCCGACCGCTCCGGTAACGGAAGTCTTCCCATCGGCTTCCTCTGTTTTCAGATCCGTGATATTCACGTGATTCAGAACCGTGACATTCGGCTGGGCTTCCGCCCCTTTTGCCAGCAGCGGTTTGATGTTCTCCCCGTTGATCTTCACGTTTCTCCAGCCCCGGGTGACGTACTTTCCGTTTTCATCCTTCAGGATGATCAGACCGCGGCGCTCCAGGTCTTCGGTGACCTCATTCAGCCGTTCGGAAATCGTCATCAGAAGGTCGTCTCTGACGATGCCCTCGGCGTCTTTTCTCGCATATTCCACGTAATCGGAAGGGGTGTGCCCTTCCGAAATATATGCGTTCAGTGCATTGACTCCCGCCGCGAGACATCCACTGCGGATGATGTTGGCTTTCTCCGCGATGAGGACCTTCAGCTTTTCGCCGCCCAGTTTGATGGCGGCGTAACAGCCTGCCGTTCCTCCTCCGATAATCAGCACATTGGTTTTGATTTTCTTTATCTCCAGGTTTTCCATAACTCTTTATCCCTTGTAACGTTCATTTTTGCCGGCAAAAAGTAATGCGCTAGACAGTGAGCAGCAGTGCGCCCGTCAGAGCGGATGCCGCAATCAGAATACCATTTCCCGCATGTTTTCTGTTCATGAGGAAGAGGTTGGCTGCGGTGAGGACTGCAGTGATGATCACAGTGGCTGCTGCGCTGTTTCCGAGCGCTGCGCCGGTGTCGATGTTGGTTCTGATCATGGTCAGGGTTACGTTCAGCAGAAGTCCGCTGATGATCGGACGGATCCAGCGGCTGATCTCGCGGAATACTGTGACTTCCTCAAACTCGGACAGCAGCCAGCGGATCCAGCAGAATACGAGGCCGGAAGCCGATACGCTGACGCCCAGGCATGCCAGAGCGGTCAGCCAGCCGCCTGCAGCGGTTCCGCTTACGTCCAGGCCTGTGAAATAGCCGATGCCGGTCAGGATCTTGCAGAGGATGGATCCCGGAAGCACATTGGCTGCCGGAACCAGAGTTCCGTAGAAATCATGGGCGCTGACCATGCCGTGTCCGACGAACATGCCGTCTGCCACGGACAGGTAGGCATCTCCGCCGCCGAAAGAAATCAGCGAAGAAAGAATTCCCTTTCCCAGAAGAAGTGCAGAACCTTTAATATAGAGCAGTGCCGGAAGTGATGTAACCGTAAGCAGAAGCAGCCATGCACCGGTCTGCTTAAGCGGTGTTTTCCAGCTGATCTCTGCCTGTGCATCGATGCGGCTGTGCTTTCTGTCATTCTGGATGCTTTCCGCAATTCCCTTCACGGAAAGGAGCACCATGAACAGATACAGCGCAATACGCAGCATGCCCGGAACGGCAGCTCCCGTCCTTCCAGTGAAAACCAGGTAAAGGACCGCGGTAATAATGCAGACTGTGCTCTTCAGCTTTGTGAACCTGCATCCGGTATAGAAAATACCGAAGAAGGCCAGTCCCAGAACCTCAACGGTGGACAGGCTGAGTACCGGATTTCCGCTGATTCCCAGAATCCCGAACAGATTTTTTCCAAAGGTCAGCAGGAAGACGGCAATCATAATCAAAAGTGAAACTCTTCCCGTCTTCTTCCCCTCCAGGGAAGATGTCTTCTGTGTTTTTGCCGCATAATTGATCAGAAGACTGCAGATGAACGCACCCAGGCCCACGGACAGATAACGGACAAAGTTCAGTGACTTGACACTGGATCCGGAGAAAACCGTCAGAAGAAGGACGGTGAGAAGAGCGCCCGGTGCTGCCATCGCGGCAGCGGCCAGAAGCATTCCTTTCAGGCCGAATGTGGTCAGTCCGTTTCCAGCGGCAATCTCAACCGGAAGAGCGCCAGGAGTCACGCAGGCTGCAATGACGTCCTCATCGTAGTCTTTCTTGGAAATGATGTTCTGCTCCTGCACAACTTCTTCTTCGATCACCGGAATCAGTGCGCTTCCGCCGCCGAATCCGATCACGCCGATTTTCAGCATGGAGAGAATCATCTTCCAGAATCTGCGTGATTCAGAACGGGCAGGAACCTGTACGGTCTGCTCTGCCTTCATTGTCTGTTCTGCTGTCTGACTCATGATCGTTCCCCTTCCGGTAAATTGAACCAATAACTTTCTGTTCCCCTGAATTGAAAGGTCCGCCCGGGATGCGCTCGTCACACTTTATCCTTTCATCCTGCTGAGCGGACATTTTATTACCATAATTCTAGTAGGAATATATCTTTATTAGTTATTATCATACCGCATTCTGTCCAGTTTGGATAATACGGATTCCTGATAGCCGGTTCTATGTTTTTACTTATGACGGGAAAACCAGTGACGGGTGACAGGGAAACAGAAGGACAGCAAGAGGCCGCCCCCCTGTTCATCTGAACCCGGTGCGGCGGCCTCCCATAAAAGACAGCGGATACTCCTACTCTCCAACCTTTCTCACGATCAGATCGTAGGTTCCGTCTTCATTATCGATCAGTTTCAGAATCTGGTGTCCCTCTTCCTTTACGCTGCGCGGAACGTTCTGCACCGGCTCGCCGTCGTTCATGTGAACAGAAAGGATCTGTCCCTCGTCCAGCTCCTCCAGCGCAACCTTTGCCTTAACAAAAGTTACCGGGCAGACAACGTCTGTAATATCCACGGTGTCATCAATCTTTATTCCTGCTTTTTCCTCAGCCATTTCAATCCCCTTTTCTCTTACTACTTCTTCTGCAGATCCGGACGAAGCTTCCAGTCCGTCAGTTCCAGCGGTTTGGAGGCCTGTGCATGTGCCTCTTCCTCGCTTGTTGCATAAACCTTCCGGATCATCGCGTCAAACTTATCCTCGCCTTCTCTTGCGATCGCAAACTGCAGACGGTCTCCCGGCTGTGCGTGATCATGGAAGAACTGGATCGTCGCATCGCACATCTGAATCAGCTTATCGTGACTCTCTACAAACGGTGTGAGCTGACGTCCCTTATGGAAGTGATTTCCGTACATTCCGCCAAAGCTCATGATGTATCCAGGATGCTCCTCATAAGCATCCATCGGACATGACTTTGCGCAACGGCCGCAGTATGTGCACTTATCCTGGTCGATGGAAATCTTTCCGTCCTCCAGCGAAACCGCGCCCTCACGACAGGCTTTTACACAGACACCGCACTGAATGCATTTATCCGGAATCCACTCAACACGCTCCGCGCCTTTGATTCCGATATCGTTTTCCTCAGTCTTCAGGCAGTTGTTCTGGCATCCGGTGATACCAAACTTGAACTTTCCCGGAAGCTCCTTCGCAAAATATCTCTGGTCAATTTCCTCTGCCAGCTCATAGGTGTAAATGCATGCACTCGGACAGGTATCCGCACCCTGACAGGCTGTCGTTGTACGGACACGCGGACCGCAGACAGAAGGCTCTACGTTATACTTTGCCAGCTCTTTCTTGATTTCCTCGATATCCTCCAGCTTCATATATGGAATTTCCAGGGACTGACGCGCTGTCAGATGTACATAGCCCTGGCCGTATTTCTCTGCGACCTTAGAAACTCCAATCAGCTGTTCCTCCGTCATCTTTCCGCCGATGACATGAACTCTCAGTGCAAACCGGTTCTTCTGCTTCTGGCGCATCCATCCGCCTTTTTTCAATGCTGCATAATCTGTTGCCATATTCGGTTCCTTTCTCTTCTTCCGTGACAAAAAGCAAACGGCCAAGGGGATCAGCCCTCAACGATCTGCAAATCTTCCTTTGTCGATACCTTATCCTCAACGTGGAAGGAATTCAGCACCGGATGACTGTCATCCATCAATGATAATATTAGATAACTTGCTTTGCCGTCAAATGCCAGACGGATATCTTCCTGAGAAGATCTGGACGGGCTCTCCGGATGAGAATGCCAGTTTCCCAGCGGCTTCATGCCGTTTTCTCTCATGTCCTTTACAGCCTTCAGCTGCTCCTTCGGATCCAGAGAAAAATGCTCGTTGCTGTGGTCCAGATTGGTCAGAAGGTAAACCTTCTGAATTTCTCTGCTGCCGTCTTCATGGTCAATTCCTCCAATCAGGCCGCAGGCTTCATCCGGTTTTTCTTTTCTGGCATGCTCCAGTATTTTTTCATAATCGCTTTTTTTCAATGTGATTTTCATTTCACTCTTGCCTCTTTTAATTTTGTCCCGGCTTCCACTCGCAGGCTGGCTGCTCATAATCGATCAGTTTGGTAATGGTCGGATGATCGGAGCATACAGCGCATCCTTCTCCGCGCGGCGGAAGGTTGATGGTGTGGAATTTCATTTTCAGTCCGTCAAAGGTCAGAAGCTTTCCGACCAGAAGATCTCCGGCTCCGGTCAGATACTTGACAGCTTCCAGGGCCTGCAGGGATCCGATGGTTCCGGCCATCGCGCCGATGACTCCGGCGGACTTGCAGGTCGGAATTGCGTCCTTCGGCGGCATGGTCTTGAATACGCAGCGGTAACACGGTCCCTCGTGTGGGATGACGGTCATCAGCTGGCCGCTGAAACGCAGGATTCCGGCGTGAGAGAATGGCTTGTTGGCCATGACGCAGGCATCGTTGATCAGAAATTTGGCTGGGAAGTTGTCTGTTCCGTCCAGAATGAAATCATAATCCTTGATGATGTCCAGGATGTTGCTGCTGTCGATGAACTGATGGTAGGTGACAACCTCGACATCCGGGTTGATGGCACGCATCGTTTCTGCAGCGGATTCCACCTTCGGACGGCCGACATCCGCCGTTGTGTGAATGACCTGACGCTGAAGATTGGACAGGTCCACAACATCTGCATCGACGATACCGATTTTTCCTACTCCTGCTGCTGCAAGATACAGAGCGGCAGGTGCTCCGAGGCCGCCCGCGCCGATGATCAGAACACTTCCGTTCAGGAGCCTTTTCTGGCCCTTGACGCCGATTTCTTTCAAAATGATATGTCTGGAATAACGCTCCAGCTGTTCATTGGTGAAACCCATTATCTTCCACCTCCCATGAAGTACAGGAACTCAACGACATCGCCGTCGTGCAGCTGCTGTGTGTCAAAATCCGCGCTCTTTGCGAACTCTTCGTTGACGGAAACGCTGACGTACTCCGGCGTCTCGACATTTTCCTGTGCGATGAGTTCGGAAATCGTGATTCCGTCCTTAACTTCCTTCTGGTCTCCTGAAACTGTGATCTTCATGATTTTTCCTCCTGAACCTTATGTTTCTCTATTTCTGAATTGAATCCTTGTTATCTCTTACTGGTCCGCCTGCTTTACGGCCTGCGTGAAATCTTCAATCAGGTCTTCCGGATTTTCGATTCCCACGCTGACCCTCACCGTATCTTCAAAGACACCGGCGGCTTCTTTCTGTTCTTCTGTATTATGAATAAATATCGTGGAAGAAGGATGAATGGCCAGCGTCCTGAGATCGCCGATGTTGCTGGCGATCACCACGCACTTCAGCGCATCCAGAATGCGGAATGCCTTTTCCTTTGATCCCGCACGGAAAGTCAGGATGCCTCCGCCTCTTCCGCGGAACTGCTTTTCCACAATGCTCCGACAGGGATGTTCCTCAAGGCCCGGATAACAGACCCTGGAAATTCCCGGAAGCTTCTCAAGAGCCTCCGCAAGTTTCTGCGCATTGCTGCAGATTCTCTCCATCCTCAGCCCCATCGTTTCCATGCCGACGATATTCATGTAAGCATTTGCCGGCGCCAGACAGCAGCCCAGGTTTTCCCCGAGATCCGTCCGGATCCGCACTAAATACGCCATCGGGCCGTACCTCTTAAACGGCGCCAGTGCCGGATACCGCTTTTCATCCCAGCGGAAATGCGTGCTGTCCACAATCACTCCGCTGATGGAATTCCCCCCGCCATTAATATATTTAGAGGAAGAATGAACAACAATATCTGCACCAAGCGAAATCAGATTGACCAGATACGGCGTCGCGGTTGTATTATCCACCACAAGCGGAAGTCCGTGCGCATGAGCCGTTTCCGCCACGGACTGAATATCCATGACATCCAGCCCCGGATTTCCAATCACTTCTCCGTAAATGACCCGTGTCTTCTCATTAATCAGCGGCTCGATCGTTTCCGGCGTCAGTTCCTTCACAAACCTGGTGCGGATACCAAAATTCTTAAAATCGTCGAACAGACCGATTGTCCCGCCGTACAGGCCGCTGCAGGCAATAATCTCATCGCCGCTGCTGAGCATATTCAGAAGCGACAGCGCTACCGCAGCCATTCCAGAAGAACAGGCCGCTGCTCCGCCGCCGCCTTCCAGCTCATTAATCCGCTGCTCAAAGGCAGAAACCGTCGGATTTCCGACCCGGGTGTAGGCATAGCCCATCGCCTTGTGCGAGAACACCGCCGCGTGCTTCTCTGCAGACTCAAACTGAAATGCGCTGACCTGACTGACCGGCGGAAGCGTCGCGCCGTCCGCATACGGCTTTACCGACTTCCCGTGCAGAAGTTTCGTATCAAAATTCATGCTTCCTCCTTTCCTTTTGCTTTTTGTCTATAAAGCAATACCATCTTACCACTGCATCTGTATACATGGTTATATGAACTCTCGATGCCTTGTTATAACCCGGGATTATAACGAAGCATCCTGGTAGTGCTCCAGCTTATCAAGATAAATCTCGCCCAGCCGCGAAAGCTTGGCGCCCTTATGCCTGAGATATCCGATCGTCATCTGCTCCGATTCTTTCAGCGGAATCGCCGCATAATCCGTACCATTCAGCTCCTCACTGATGATGCCCGAGCATAAGGTGTAGGCATTCAGCCCCACCATGAGATTCAGCATCGTTGCCCGATCATCGCCCTTGATCAGCTTCTTATACTCATACGTACTCTTCATCTCTTCCGCAAGGTAGAAAGAACTGTGACTGCCCTGCTCGAAAGCCAGGCACGGATAATCCTGCAGATCCTCCATCGACAAAATCTTCCGCCCGGCAAGAGGATGTCCTTTCCATAAATATACGTAAGTGTCACAATCCAGAAGCGGCTCAAACACCAGATCATTCTCCCGGAACATCTGCTTCAGCACCGCCTCGTTGAACTCCGAAAGATAGAGAATTCCAAGCTCACTCTTGAAATTGTGGACATTGCGGATAACCTGATACGTCGTCGTCTCATGGATCGCAAACTCATACTCCGCCATGCCGACTTCCTTCACCAGCTCCACAAAAGCCTTGACCGCAAAGCTGTAATGCTGGCAGGACACAGAAAACTTCTCCTTGCTGTCCTGTTCCAGATAACGCTTCTCCAGAAGCGCATACTGCTCAATGACCTGACGCGCATAACCCAGAAACTCTTCCCCGTCCGGCGTCACCTTGATGCCCCGGTTCGACCGCAGAAAAATCGTGATTCCCGCTTCTTCCTCGATCTCCCGGACCACTGCCGAAAGATTCGGCTGCGAAACATAGAGCTGCTTCGCGGCCTCATTCATCGAGCCCACATCCGCAATCGTAATAATCTGCCTCAGCTGCTGCAGCGTCATCCGCAATCCCTCCCTTCATGATTTCCCCTCCCGGGATCTACTTTCCAGAGCCTGTTTTCATGATCTTCCAGCCCTTCCGGGCATCTCGGCCTTTCCAATATTCCCGGTCCCTCCGATTCACCCAGACTTTCAAATTTTCTTATTCTCCAGGATCCACCCGGCTTTCAAATTTTCTTGTTTTCCAGGATCCACCCGGCTTTCCCGACTGATCACTGACCATTTATAAACCCGGTAAACCGTAGCAATTATACATACTTCCCTAGTAGGTAATTAACTATTAGGGCTAGATTACTACAAAGCCAGGGAAAATTCAACCGTAAAACCCAATTTTTTATCAGAAAAGTTGTTTTTACCTCTGTCCTTCTCCAGAAAGAAAATAATCGTTACCAATCTTAACGTGTAACAGGAGCGGCAAAATCCTCACCTGTCAAGATGATGAAACGCCAATGCTGCCTGATGACGAGTTTTGAGTTGATGGATGACGGGTTCTAAGTTAATGAGATGACGGATACCAAATATTCGGATAATTAGCTGACGCTCTTCCATACCTCTTTCCTTCAGCACTTCGCCCTGCCGAAAGGAAATTCATTACTTTCCTTTCGGCAGGGCATCATCCACGGCAGAAGGAACAACTCATTTTCTCCTAATACATAATCTCTCTGTCCGACCAGGATTCATGGCGGATCAGGTTGAAGATGACGATGTACATGAGAATGACAAAGCCTATGAAGAAGCCGGTGGAGCGGGCTGTTCCCCGCATGGCGCAGAAATCGTAGCTTCCGTGAAGAAAGACAGCCAGAATGTAGCCAACAATCAGGTTGACGGTTCGTTTAACTGGCTGGCGGCGGTTTGCGGCATATCTGGCTCTTCCGTAAAATACGCCGAAAACAACTGCGAATCCGAGATGCCCCGGGATAGAAAGCACGGCTCTTGGAAGTGCAACAGAAAGTCCGAAAGAGAAAACGTATTTAATATTTTCGAGGGCGGCGAATCCGAGAGAAGTAAACGCCGCGTAGACGATGCCGTCAAAACGATAGTTGAATTCCGGATTTCGCCAGGTCAGACGGGCCATGAAGAAGTATTTTGTTCCCTCTTCAACGACCGCAACGACCAGAAAGGCCAGAACCGCAGTATAAGCCGGCGTGTTGGCCTTCAGCCCACTGGTGTTCAGAACCGCTTCGCCAATTGTTTCTAATACAATAGAAGCGATGACGGCCAGAACGCCGCGGCCTACGCATGCCCACAGCAGCCGCGGCGATTCTTTCTCCACAGTATCTTTTTTATAAATATAGCGCATCAGAACTACCGCCGGCAGAACCGCTGCGGCGACATAAAGAGCAATAATCTGGTTCGTCAGTGAAATTACAAAAAACATAATAAATCTCCATGTTTTGTCTGCTTCATACAGCGAACCTGTCTGTCTTTCCGCTTACAGATTCGCAGCATTTTCGGATTATTCCGGTTTTGGCAGCGGCGGTTTATTATCGGGCAGCAATGTCCAGGCCGTTCGCCGTGGAATAAGCCCGCTTCATTACCGTCATCATTCGTCAGTGCGCCGAAATCTTCTTCCATTTCTTTCAGCACACTTTCCGTCTTCTCGTCCATGTTACCGGGAAATACAGTGTATCATATCCTGTCCCCGTACACAAACAGCCCGGCGAAAAACGCGCAGGCTGGCCGTCCTTATAATCGTGTTTTCAGACATTGTGATTTGTAAACGCATCAGAAATACAGAGTATACACAGGTTATCCTCTCACTCAGCCACAATTCACCAGATGCATTTTTTCAATAAAAAAGCCTGAGCAGAAGAGGAGCGGACAAGCTGCTCACCTTCTGCCCGGCTGATTTTATGGAAACATTAAACTATGTTTTTCAGCGGCGTTGTTTATTGAACGCGATTATTATGCAGTATACCGGAGTCACAGTCCCCGTCACTCGTTTCCCACACACTCGCCAATGCACTTACCGACTTGTTTCCCGGCACATGCTACGCAGTCTCGCCCTTGCGGGCAGCTTTTGGCGAACGGATGAGAATCGTCAGGACCAGCGCGGCGGCGGAGAAGAGCAGGATCATGAAGAAGGTCCGCATGTAGGAGCCGTTTCCGACCATTGGTCCCAGGTAGGAGGCTGCGATCAGGTTCAGGTTGATGACGCTGAAGTTCAGGGCGTAATTCTGTCTGCCGAAGAAATGCGCGGTGAAGGCGGAGTTGGTCGGGGTTACACCGCCGTAGGCCAGGCCCACGACGATGAATGCTGCTGCCAGTGCGGCAAAGGATCCAGTCTGCCAGGAGAGCATGAGCAGGAGTGCCGCGGCTGCGGTTACGATGCAGACGGAGACCATGGTGACCCGATAGCCTTTCATGTCGAACAGCTGGCCGAAGATCACGCGGCCGATTCCGTTGAACACGGAGACGATGCCGGCGATTGCGGCTGCTGCGGTCAGGCCGGTGTGCAGGACTTCCTGTGCGTATACGGTCGAACTGTTGATGATGGAAAGGCCTGCGGCGCTGAGAACGATTGCCCAGAGGAAATACAGCCAGAAATTCTTTCTTTTCAGCATCTGCTGTGCTGGAATTTCTTCAACGGCGGCATCGGTGCGCTTTCCGCTTCCGGACAGCTGTTTCAGGAAATCTTCGCCGGCCGGTCTTAAGATGAATGCGCCGGCAATCATCATGATGCCGAACACGATGCCAAACAGGCGGAAGGTCGCCCGCCAGCCGAGTGCGGAGATCATGGATGCGCCTGCTGTTCCGAGCAGCATGCCGCCGAAGCCGAATCCCATCAGGGTAATTCCGGAGATCAGACCCTGCTTATCCGGGAACCATTTTACAACGGTGCTGATTACTGTGTTGTAGCCAAGACCGACGCCGAATCCGCACAGTCCGCCGTAGGTCAGATAGATTCCGGCAAGGCTGTGAATCGTCGAAGCGCTGAGAAATCCTGCAGCAAGAAAGGCTGCGCACAGGATCATGGTCAGTTTTACTCTGCTTTTCCGGTTGATGATTCCGGAAACCAGACCGCCCAGACAGAACATCATCATGGAAATGGAGAATGTGACAGACAGTTGGGCGCTGGACCAGCCGAATTCTTTTGCCAGCGGAACACGGAAAACCGACCATGCGTAAATCAGTCCCAGGAAGAGGAGCAGTACAACTCCGGTGATGAGATAAGCCCACCTTTTTTTCATATTTTTATTATAATTTTCTGTAATATTCACTCTTTTACCTCCCACTGAGGGTTTTCGAAATGCCCTCTGACGGTTGACAAAAACGGTCTCAGGCCTCACACAGGCAGACATCTGCAGGCTTGCGGTTTACGACGCGTCTCAGGGCGTTTTAGAAGCCGTGTGAGAGCTGTCCCCGCGGGAATGCGGTTTACGGGGTTCCTCCGCCTTTCTGCGGCCTGTCTGTATTCAGGAATCCTGTTTTCTCTGCACTCCTGCAGGTAACAGAAAAGAGTCTCCGCATCCGGAGGACTCTTTTCCATTACTCACACTTCGTATTTTGATTGATTCTATCTATCTTAATAATGTATGTATAGAAGACGGCATTCTGTCTTCTATATAGAGGAGTTATCTGTTATGTTTAACGCTTGTTGGAACGTCTCCAGATTTTCTGTTCTTCTGCCGCGGCGATCAGTTCGTCTCTGACTTCCGGATGGGCAATGGCAATCAGCCGCTCAGCGCGCTCCCAGGTGCTGTGTCCCTGCAGCTGCGCGGTTCCGTATTCGGTCACGATGATCGGGGCCTGCGTACGCGGCGTAGTGATCACATTTCCTTCTGTGAACTTAGGGATGATGTTGGAGTGCTTCTTCCCTTTCTTATCCGTAAATACGGATGGAAGCGTCAGGAATGCCTTTCCGCCTTTTGAGCGGTAGGCGCCGGTGACGAAGTCCAGCTGCCCGCCGGTTCCGCTGATCTGGCGTGTTCCGACCGTTTCTGAGCAGACCTGTCCATACAGATCGACATTGATGCATCCGTTGATGGACACGAAGTTGTCGATGGACGCGATGGTTTCCGGTTTATTGACAAAAGCCATCGGGGCAGAGAGGATATCTGTATTCTCGTTCAGAAAATCGTACAGCTCACGGGAGCCGTTGCAGATGGAGAATACACCTTTGCCGCGGAGAAGTGTCTTTTTCTTATTGGTAATCTTACCTGCCTGATAAAGCTTCAGATATCCGTCGCTCATCAGCTCGGTGTGCATGCCCAGGTCTTTCAGATCGGATTCGGCGATCAGTGTTCCCAGGGCATTCGGCATTCCGCCGATTCCAAGCTGCAGGGTGATTCCATCATGCAGGAATGGAAGAATCTGTCCGGCAATCTTCTTATCAATCTCGGTCGGAGCAGGGCTGCCGACTGTAGCGATATGGCTCTTGCTTTCAACAATCATATCCACGTCACGGACGTTAATATGGTCATTTTCCATGCCGTAGATGAACGGCATCTCCGGATTAACCTCAGCGATAATCGTCTTTGCCGCATCCAGCATCTCCTGCATGCAGCAGTTGGTCAGGCCAAAGCTGAAGTTGCCGAAACGGTCCATCGGGGATACGGTAACCATGGCGACATCGACCGGTGCAAATCCGTTCTGATAATAGGATCCGCAGTCCCGGAAGAGCATCGGCATATGATATGCGCGTCCCTGATCTACGTAATGGCGGTCGATGCCCGAACAGTGCCAGAGATTGTAGGTAAAGGCCTTCTGCTCTGGATCCTGCTCGACTACCTGAACTGGCTGCATGGAGATCGCATTTCTGACTTTGACGTCAGTCAGTTCATCTTTTCTCTTTGCAAGGGCGGCATCCAGATCTGTCGGGAAAGAACAGGTCTGGCTGTAATCTACCCAGTCGCCGCTTTTTACGCACTTGACGGCTTCATCAGCCGTGCGCAGTTTTTCCTGATAAATCTTCTGAATGTCCATACCCATGACTATTTCTCCTGTTCTCTTGCAGCCTGTCCGATTTTCAGTCCCTTTTCAAAGGCCTCATTATTCAACGGAACCAAATGCGGTCTCTTGGCACCGATCTTATGCTCAATCGCGTGAAGAATGACGTCCTTGGAAATCACCTGTGTATATCCGACGTACACGCCCAGCATGATGATGTTCAGAACCTTGGAATTTCCCATTTCCAGGGACATCTCGGTAACCGGAGCTTCTACGATATGAATATCGTCTCTGTCCGGACGGGACTTTACGATGGATGTGTTCAGGAACAGTGTGCCGCCTTTCTTCAGCTTTCCAATGAACTTCTCCAGGGAAGCGTCATTGAAAATAACGAGGTCGTCGACCTGATCCATAACCGGCGCGCCAATTTCATCATCAGAGATTGCGACATAGCAGTTGGCTGTGCCTCCACGCATTTCTGCGCCGTAGGAAGGGAAATAGGTGACCTTCTTATCGGTTGCATCTGTCGTTCCCTGCGCAAGCAGAGTTCCGAACATCATGACTCCCTGTCCGCCGAATCCGGCGGCAATCAAATCTCTTTCCATTACTCTGCCTCCTTCTCATCTTTTGATCTGTCTCTGTATACGCCCAGCGGATATTCTTTCAGCATGTCGTCCTTAAGGAAATCCAGTGCCTTCAACGCGCTGAGTCCCCAGTTGGTCGGACATGATGTGACAATCTCTACCATGGAGAAGCCTTTTCCGTCAATCTGATTCTGGAATGCCTTCTTGATGGCTGCCTTTGTCTTTCTGACATGAGCAGGATCGATGCAGGTTGTACGCTCCAGATAATATGGTCCAGTCAGCTGGTTCAGGATTTCGCACATATGCATCGGGTAGCCCTGGCCCTTTTCCGGATCTCTTCCGCCCGGCGTGGTTGTGGACTTCATGCCCAGAAGTGTTGTCGGAGCCATCTGGCCTCCGGTCATTCCGTAAATTCCGTTGTTGATGAAAATAACGGTGATGTTCTCGTTACGGTTAGCGGCATGCATGGTCTCTGCCAGTCCGATGGACGCCAGATCTCCATCACCCTGATAGGTATAGATAATGGAATCCGGGTTGGAGCGCTTCATGCCTGTTGCCATGGCGCAGGCTCTTCCGTGCGGGGAAATTGTTGTGTCGTAAGAAACGTAATTCTGTCCCAGTCCGCAGCAGCCAACGCCTTCTGCACGGACGAGTCTATCCATAATTCCCAGTTCTTCAGCAACTTCACCGATCAGCTTATGAACGGTGCCATGCATGCAGCCCGGACAGAAACCAGATACTACATCCTTCTGAATACCCTCTGTTCTTGCGTAAACTTTTTTCATCATGTCTACAGCACCTCCTTAACCAATGCGTGAGCTTCTTCCATGACTTTTTCCTTGGTCATAATCTGTCCGCCGGAACGCAGGCACTCATGAATCGGAAGTCTGTCCTGAACGGCGTATTCCACATCCCACTTCATCTGTGCAGGAATGGACATCTCTACGTCCAGAATGCCCTTTACGCGGCTGTAGTCCAGATTCTTGAAGACGTCATACGGGAATGGAGAAACGGTGATCGGACGGATCAGTCCGGCCTTGATTCCTTCTGCACGCAGATCCTTTACGGCTGCCTTGGAGATTCTGGCGGAAATGCCATAGCTTGCCAGAATAATCTCTGCATCGTCTGTCATGTATTCTTCGCAGCGGATGTCCTTTTCCCAGGTCTTGTACATCTCTGCTGCTTCAATGTTGCGGATTTCCTGTCCGCTGCCGACTCCGCCCGGTTTTCCGAGCTTTCTGTCAGTGATCGGATGGCCGATAATAGCCTTTTCATAGTATTTTGCCTTCAGAACGGCAACTTCCTCATCACTCTTCATGTCCGGAAGAACGACCGGCTCCATCATGGTTCCGAGGACTCCGTCTGCCAGGATCATAACCGGGTTATCGTCACGCTCTGCCAGGTCGAAGGCTTCGTAAACCATGTCTACGCATTCCTGAACGGTGGACGGTGCCAGAACGATCATGCGGAATCCTCCGTTTCCGGATGCCTTGGTTGCCTGCAGATAGTCCTGCTGTGCCGGCTGGATGGCTCCGATTCCCGGGCCTCCTCTTACGACGTTGACAACAACTGCCGGGATTCTTGCGGATGCCATGAAGGAAATTCCCTCACTGTACAGGCTGATTCCTGTACTGGAGGAAGAACTCATGGAACGTGTTCCGGTCTGTGCGGAACCGTACAGCATGTTTACGGACGCAACTTCACTCTCGCCCTGAACAAAGTTTCCGCCGACTTCCGGAAGTCTTCTCGCAAAGTATTCCGGAATTTCGTTCTGCGGAGTAATCGGATAACCTGCGAAGAAACGGCAGCCTGCTCGAACGGCGGACTCTGCAATGGCTTCGCAGCCTTTCATGAATATTCTTGCCATGATTATGCCCCCTCTTAGTTTTCTTCTCTGTATACTTCAATTGCTGCGTCCGGACATACGATTCCGCACTGCGCGCATCCGATGCAGTCTTCCGGACGTGCCGCAACTGCATACAGATAACCCTTGGCGTTTACTTCTTTTCCAAGCTCCAGTACATTCTTCGGACAGTATTTCACGCAGTAGCCGCAGCTCTTGCAGCTCTCGATCCGGATTTCGACCTTGCCTTTTGCCATTTTCCAAGCCTCCTCGTCTCACACATTGAAGATTATTCATCCTTCCGGACGCTTTCGTCCATTGGATAGTTTTAATGATCCGCCGGTTTCTGATCCCAGTCATAAGTCATCATCAGGGACATCGGAAAGACCGGAAGATCACTCTGTTTTATTACCTGCTCCGCGCAGTCCTCTCTGACTGCCAGGAAAGATACCGGAAGAATGCTGCCGATCATTTTTTCTGATTTTTCAGCGCCCTCCAGAATTTCCTCCGCTGTCGTGGTCCTTCCCAGATTCGGATTGAAGATAACCGATGTATTTTCCAGCCCGATTCTGGCCGCGCGGTAGATCATGGTCATGGTCTGATCAATCTCTCCGATTTCTCCTGACCACGGCCGATACACATTCAGCATGAAGAACACCTGCGTGCCCGGCTGACTCATCCAGCCGGAGTATTCTCCGACCAGTCTGGAACCGGTGTCGTTTCCCCCGACATCCAGAATTGCTACGGCATTTGGATCGGACAGCGTTTCATTCACGCCTCCGGTCGAGGTCGGCGCGTCCTGAAACTGCTCTTCATAATGAAAGAAGATCTCCTCAGCTTCCAGAGCCTTGCGAACATCTCTTGAGCGGAACAGGGGTTTCGTCTGATCCAGATCGAAGAAATGCACTTCCTTATCGGTCATCTCTTTCACCTTCAGGGCAAAATTCAAAGCCGTCTCGGATTTTCCGCATCCGGCTTCACCAAGGAAGATAAAATTATTTTTTCTGTTCAGCATCTGCTGAATTGTCTCCTCTGCTCTCAAGATGCTCTCCTTTCTTTCATTTTGGAATGTTATCAAACTTATTTTTTGATTTCGATGTCATTATAAACTCATGCAGAACGTATGTCAAACTTATTTTTAGAAAATTATACTTTTTGTTTTTCTGATTTTTTATGATAGAATGGTTTTCAGAAGCACACGTTACTCGTCAACATCTGACTTTTTGTCAGATTACTTTTTGTCAGAAAGGAACAGCCGAAATGGAAAGAGATATAAAAGAAGTTCTGAGCGACGCCGCGGATGTGATCGCCGCGCAATTCGGTCCGGACACGGAGGTTGTGGTGCATGATTTCACCCGGGATCTGGATCATACAATTGTACACATCGTCAACGGCCATGTTACGGGAAGGAAGGTCGGCGACGGCCCGACCAAGTCCTTCCTGCGCGACCTGACGGAAAACAGTAATTTCAAGAAGCATCCGCGCACCATCTCCCTCACGGATGACGGACGGACGATCCGCTCCTCCACCGTCAATTACTGCAATGACGACGGCACGCTGGCCTATTCCATGTGCATCAATCAGGACATTACGAACCTGATCACGCTGGAGCAGGCCATTCAGGGAATGACAAAAGACAAATATTTTGAAACATCGATTCAGCAAGAGGCCGAAGAGAGTGGAACCATTTCCATCCAGGACGTAATGGAAAGCCTGATTTCTGAGGGTATCCGCAAGATCGGCATGCCGCCGGACCAGATGAACCGCGATGCGAAAATTGAGTTTATCCGTTTCCTGAACGAACGCGGAGTGTTCAAGATTCAGAAATCCGGTCAGGAAGTCTGTTCCCTGCTGAACATTTCTAAATTTACCTTATATAACTATATGGAAGAGGCGAAGAAATAATGAACAGCCAGCAGATCAACTATTTTATGGCCGTCGCATCCAATCTGAGCTTTACCAAAACTTCAGAAGAATTGTTCGTCTCGCAGCCTGCTGTTTCCCGGCAGATTTCCATGCTGGAAAAGGAACTCGGAGTCCGGCTGTTCAACCGCAGCAACCACCGGACGGAGCTGACCGACGCGGGAAAACTGTATTACGACTTCTTCAGCCAGGCAAAAGCGCAGCTCAGAAACATTCAGCAGAAAATCGGTCTCCTGGAAAACGGCATACGGGAGCCTGTCCGTCTCGGGATCCTGGAAGGCTGGGATATCGATGCCCTGCTGTTTCCGCTTCTTCAGCAGTTCGACCAGAAGCATCCGGATGCCGAGCTTTCCTTTAACTTCTTCGGACTGAAAGAAATCCGGACCATGCTGCTGACCGGCGGAATCGATCTGGCATTAACACTCAGAAGCCGCCTTCTGGATGCGGAAGAAATCCAGTGTCTGGACGTCGCGTCTCCGAAGAAACTTCTGATCTGCTCCAGAAATCACCCAGTCGTGATGCAGGCAGAGCATACTGAAGAGCTGACTCCCTACGACTTCCGCAATGTTACTTTCTATGCGCCCTGGGACAGTGCGGAAGAAAACATTGCGAAAGATATAGAAGGGTATCTGTCTCCTTACGGATTTACTCCTCATCTTCAGTTTGTTCACAACACCGCAAGTATGCTGACGGCTATACACTGCGGTCAGGGTGCCGGAATCATAAACACCTGGTCTTATGCAGCACACGATCCTTCTGTTTTCTCCCTTCCTATGGAGATCTATGACCATATCTGCCTGGCCTGGATGAGAGAATCTGAAAATCAGCATACGCAGAAAGCGGTCAGTATATTATCGGAAATCATCCGTTCCGAGGGAAAATAGAGCCACAAAATAAAGCCATCAGGAAATGCCTGCCTTACGATGAATGGAGGGCAGGCATTTCTGCTATATAAGCAGAATCAGACCATACATAACAATATGGTTATGTACAGTATGTCAGACAAAATATTATACATCCACAGAAGACTTTGATATTATAATAACAGGAAAACGCAGAGGACGTTCTCACGTACCAGGTAAGTTTCCGATGCATCAGAATAACAATTGAATTATACTATTCAGGAGAGTACTATGCAGAAGAGCAAAAAACTTACGGCGGTCTATGCACTGATCATGGATCTGCCCCTCAGTATTGTGATTACACTGATTGCGATTAACCTTGCACACAATTTCACTTTGCAGATGTTTGTAATGAATACAATCATTGCATATATTCTGACCTTTCTGATTAACATGTTTATTCCCGCTCCAAAATGGGGATTTACATTTGCTGTAAAACACGCGAAGCCGGGAACATTCAAGTTCGGCCTGCTGCTGAACATGATTGTGGCTGGAGTATTCGTCATTGTCCTGGATTTCGCCATGACCGGTATCGGCGTGCTCGGTTTTCAGCATCTGGGAATGAAGGTTTACCTCATTTCCGTACTCGGAGGATTCATTCCATGCTATCTTCCGACACTGATTATCGCCATGCTGTGGAACGGTCCGTCAGACAGAATGTCAAGAGCCATCTGCAGAGAGCCGGTTCCGGAAATGCCGGAATAACAGAAGATGCATAGCAGAATATAATGTAACTTTAATGGAGGAATAATAATGAAAGTATTAGGAATTTCCGGCGGAACGCCGAATGGAAACAACGACGCGATGTGCAGAGAAGCTCTGATGGGCGCTAAAGAAGCTGGTGCCGATGAGCTGCAGTTCATCAACTTAAATAAACTTCATATCGAACACTGCACAGGATGCACAGCATGCGTTGTCAGCCTGATGACCGGAAAGGGCGGAAAATGTGTCCTGAAGGATGATTTCGACTGGCTCAGAGATAAGATGATGGATGCAGACGCAATCGTTTTCTCCATTCCGATTTTCGAAAAAGGCGCATCCGGCCTCTTTCATACACTGATGGACCGCATGGGACCGAGAAACGATACAGCGATGAATATCGTTGGTACAGAGATTGCAGAGAAAACAGGCGGCACCGCTCCGGACCAGAGAATCCTGAAGCCGAAGACGGTTGCTTACATCGGTGTCGGCGGATCAGACTGGGCGACCAGAATTGAGTGCGACTTTAGAAACCAGGCCCTCACCCCAATGTGGAAAATCGTTGACACTGCCACATTCTCCTGGTCCAAGTCCATTATCATGGACGATGAAAAGGTTGCCCGCGCTCATGAAGTCGGATACAATCTCGTAAAGGAAACCCTGAAGGGATACGATGACGCACAGTATGTCGGTGATCCTGGCGTATGTCCTCACTGCCACAACCGCAACTTCTTCCTGAACGACGATGCGACCAAGGCAGTCTGCTGCGCATGCGGCCTTGAGGGAGAAATTAAGGTCGTTGACGGAAAGATTAAATTCGTCTTTGATCCTGAAGATGAACGCAAGGCACACGACACCCTGTCCGGAAAGTTCATCCATGCCGACGACATTAAAGAAAACGAAGGAAAGCTGAAGGATTTCAAGTCCGATCCGGAGTTCAAGGCCCGCAAGAAAGCCTACAACGACTTTATCCAGCCGATCGTTCCAGAAAGATAATTTTTTTAAACCTATACCGCCGGCGCCGGAAAGCAGTTTCCGCGCTCCGGCGCCTTTTCATACCCGGCCTCTTTCACCGCAGACCGCCGGACAGACAAAAACAATCCGCAAGGAAGAAAGGAACTAGAATAAATGAGAAAACCAGATTTTTACCCTGTAAGAAGCATCATCTACGTCGACCTCGCCCACGAAGACTACCGTATCAAGCTGGAAAACTGGCTCTACCGCTATCATGTTCCGGACAGCATTTCCCAGTTCGGTCCATACGTATCCAAATACGCATTTTATCAGGCCCTGCCGACTCCTCCGGGCGGCGAGCGCTTCGGAACCGTCCGCATGCAGATGACCGAGCACTACTGGCTGGCCAACCCGAATGACCTCCGCGAATTCACCCATCACAAGGCCCTGACCGAATATTTCCCGAAGGACGTCCTCATCTGGCAGAACAACCTTCCGGATACCGGCCATTCCCATAATATCGTCAAGGCAGAAGAAGAGAACATGGAAGGAGACAATGCCCGCTCTGTAAAGGGAAATGAAGCCCTTGGCACGGTACCTTTTGTCTTCGCCTTCATCCCGGTCTGGTGGGAAGACGACTTCAAGGGTGAGGGACGCACAGTCGAGGACGGTCCGAACTACCGCTGGCAGTTCATGGTCCGCTATCCGGAAGGCGTATCCAGAGAAGAAGGCGACCGCTGGCTGAAGGAAGAGTTCATCCCGGCATTCACCGCTCAGGATGAGGTCACCCGCTGCCTGTCCAGCCACATCATGAAGGAAGTCAACAATTGCGACTTCGACCGCATCGTGGAAATGTGGTTCCCTTGCCAGAGCGCCTGGGTCACTGCTGTTCAGAAGGCCGCAGAGACCGTAAAGAAGCCGGACTGGGCTGAGACAGAGGACTTCCCTTACCTGAAGAAATCCTACGGATTCGTCGGCATCTTCCTGTCCGACATCGCCCGCTCCGACAATATGACCCAGTACCACGGCTATATCACCATGCGTTAAGGGCAGTGGACAAAATGAAATCATCAAGGAAAGACATTTTATCTCTTGCCTTCCTGGTCGCTCTGCTGCCGCCGGTCTGGGCTGTCCTGGCACCGCACCTGAACATCAGTGTGGGACCGACAGCCCTGATCTGCGCCGGCATTTACGGTGCCAACGGAAACAAGTTCAGCGACGCCCTGAAAATTTCCCTGGGCTATCTCGCGGGAGACCTCTGGGCCCTGCTCAGCGCGGTCATTACCGCATCTTCCGCTGCAGATAAGCTCAGACCGTCACTGCTCCTGTTTCTGACCCTGTTTGTCTTAGGCTTCCTCGCTGTTGTTATAGCAGCGAACCTGCCGAAGCTGTTTTTCCTTCCGGCATGGCTCAGCGGATGGGCCATCGGAATGCTGACAAACACCCTGTCACACGGCACTTCCCTGCTGAGCCTGACCATCCAGACCGGCGCCGCTATGCTCGTGGGTGTCTTCTACGTCGGCGCCCTGGTGGACAAACTGCAGAAACTCATGGCCGGAAAACAGTCATAGACAGAAGGATCTTCAGGAGTACCGTAATATTAGTGACAAAAGCAATTGGGACAAGAGATTACAGAAAGGAATATGAAATGAGTCGAAGAACAGAAATGCTGATGAAAAACATGGAATACATCGGCTACACCGATCTGAACAAGAAACCGGGATTCCAGATGGCCATGTATAAAAGCCCGGAAGGAAAGTATTACATCTATACTGCCTGCTTCCGCGATAACGGATTCAATATCGTCGATGTAACCGACCCGAAGAACCCGACTTCCACATGGGTGGAGGGTGACTGGATCGGCGAGATCCACGACGGACAGAGCCTGGCAAAAATTCAGGCCGCTGACGGAAAACTCCTCTGCTTCTACGGCGGAACTATGCGCGTTCTGCACGGAACCCACGAAGTTCCATACTGGGGAGGCATGAAAATCTACGACATCAAAACCGATCCGATGCACCCGAAATTCCTGGGGCAGTTTGAATGCGAAGACGGCCCTGGCGCACACCGCTCTTTCTATAACGGCGGCGACTACGTCTACGTCCTCGGAAGCAAGCGCAACTTCATCGGCTACATTCTCAGAATCGTGGACATTTCCGATCCGACACACCCGGTAGAAGCTGGAAGCTGGTGGGCAGACGGCCAGTACATCGGAAACAAAAAAGCATCCGATATTCCGGAAGTTGGAACCGAGCCGTTCATGAAACTTCCAAACGGCCACGCCGTCACCGTAAAGAACGACATCGCCTACGCTGCATTCCCGAACGTCGGCTTCTGCCTGATCGATGTAAAGGATAAAACCCGTCCGCATCTGATCGGAAATATTCCGCTGAATCCGCCTTTCGCAAACGGACAGTCCGGCGCAGCCGTTCACACGGCTATGCCTCTCGGCGACCGCCCGTTCGCCATCGTAACCACAGAAGGCGAACGTCCGTGGTACTTCGACCCGAACCGCGAGACCGGCATGTTCCATAAAATCACCAGCCAGCCGATGAACATCATCGGAATGGTAGAAACCAGCGACATGGAAAACCCGAGCCTGATCTCCATCTTCCCTTATCCGGAAGTCCCGGAAGGCTATAAAAAATGCCACGGCGATAACTTCAACATCATCGACGGACAGCGCGTCGTCTTCGGCCCGCACAACATGTTCGACGCCTTCGGCCAGGACTGCTACGAAAACAGAGACGACCGCGTTTACAACTGCCACTTCCAGGCCGGCCTGCGCGTCTACGACGTCACCGACCCGTTCATTCCAAAAGAAATCGCCTACTTCATGCCGCCAGACCCAGAAGGAACCTGGTTCGACATCGAAGACGGCACCCTCTTCCCTGGACCACACATCGGCATCGCAGAAGACTGCCTGGTCGACGACCGCGGATACATCTATGTGGATACCTACCAGGACGGTATGTACATCGTAAGGTGCACGGTGTAAAAGAAGAACCCCACCCTTCCACGACGCTGAAGCGTCGGGTGGGTGCCCGGGAACCTTGTTGTCGTCTAACGGGCGACAATAAAAATCCATTTCATACCAGACGGCCGGATTCAGAAGCTGCTCTACAGACCGGGCGCAACAACGGAGATCATCCGATGAATCGAGGATTCTGACGCAAACGTTAACGTACACGATGCGTCAGAACACTCTCGATTCCTTTCGTCTATCTCCTGTTGCGCCACCGGTCTTACGAGAGGCTTCTTTTCCGGCCGTCATTCTGAAATGGGTTTTTTTATAATATATTTTCCTCTGACGTCGGTTGTGGCAGCGGCCTTTCGAGAGGTTGTAAAGGCGGTGACTGGGATACCCGGGTATACTGTATTATAATCACGTTTTCTACATTATTTCGGTCGGGATCTCATTATTAATCTGAGGATTTCCCGACTTTTATTTCCCGCAGTCGGGAAACCGGTCCTCTTACCTCGAATTCCCGAACGGCAGTATCTGCCGCAGCGATGATTTCTTTTTTTCTTGAATCTTTATGTGAAACAGGAAAACTATTGCCTTTCTTAATTTCAGAATCTTTCGGTATGTTAAATATATAATGTCAGAAAGCCCTGAAATGTGATGGAATTGTGGTGGAATTTCACGCGTTTCGTTTTTTTTTGCTTTTTGAGAGAAAGCGCAGAACCGAATATATATAAATACGTGAAAAACAGCAGAATTGTTATGGACATACTATGAGGAACTGGAAATTTACAGACAGCTGAAGTCAAAATTCCTTCTGGGAGAGAAAATAATTGTAAACTTTTTCCAACAATGCATGAATTACACATGGAAGTGGGTCAATCAACTGCAGTTTTCAGCAATAGTTTTCTGAACATTTAGCATCAGGGAAATCCCGGGTCTGTAAAATATATAATAATCATGATTTAAACGAACCAAAAAAATACGAACTCAGATGGACACAAAATACATGCATATATACGAAAATATATTCATTATGGGACCTTCCGCTGTTCAATCTTCGCCCATTTATAATCGAATACTGCGCTCGATTTCACAGGGATAGGATTGGATAACGCCGTAGCTTGCATCGCATCGACCTTCGCTGTCGCTCGCTCTCTGCGGCAAGCCTGACGGGGGACCTTCCACTGTTCAATCTTCGCCCATTTATAATCGAACACTGCGCTCGATTTCACAGGGATAGGATTGGATAACGCCGTAGCTTGCATCGCATCGACCTTCGCTGTCGCTCGCTCTCTGCGGCAAGCCTGACGGGGGACCTTCCACTGTTCAATCTTCGCCCATTTGTAAACGAACACTGCGCTCGATTTCACAGGGATAGAATGGATAACGCCGTAGCTTGCATCGCATCGACCTTCGCTGTCGCTCGCTCTCTGCGGCAAGCCTGACGGGGGACCTTCCGCTGTTCAATCTTCGCCCATTTATTAAAGAACACTGCGCTCGATTTCACAGGGATAGGTCTCCCTCCAGGCTGTCCGGCTCCACATGGCAGGGCAGGTACAAGACCTTTACTCCGGCAGCCTGTGCCTCGCGGAGGGCCTTTCCGAAGGCGGGATGGGTTTCGTCGTTTGGAAGGACCTTTTTCATGCCGTCGGCCTGCATGACGAAGGCGAGGGCGGCGGCGTATCCTTCTTTTCTGGCTTTGATCAGCTCGTGCAGGTGTTTGACGCCGCGTTCTGTGGGTGCATCGGGAAAATAGCCGATTCCGCCGCGTTCCAGCGTGCAGCCCTTGACTTCGATCAGCATTTTCTGACCGCCGTTTTCCAGATAGAAATCGATCCGGGAATCGCCGAAGCGATACTCGGGAACGATTTTATCGATATGCTGCCGCTCCAGCCATTCTTTGACCACGGCGTTCGGCGCCTGACTGTCGATATTAAACAAGACACCGTTCGATTTCCGTACCGCGATCAGATCGTATTTTGTCTTTCGGTTCGGATTGGATGCCTCTTCCAGGTACACTTCTGCGCCGGGAATAAGCAGCTCGCGGCAGCGGCCGGTGTTTTTCACATGGACGACCGTCTCTTCCCCGCCGATCATAACCTTTGCAATAAAACGATTCGGGCGGGAAAGAAATTCCCCCCGAATGACCTTGCCATATTTCATTTTGTCAACCCTTTCATCCTCTCATCGCCGCCTGCAGAACAGCGGCATGGACAGCAGCCGCCGGCGCCAGGGCGGATTCATCCGGGCACATTTTCGGGCTGTGCAGCGGGTAAGGGCAATTGACGCCGATGTGGTAATAGGCCCCCGGATATTTCAGGAGGTAAAATCCGAAATCCTCGGTCGTCATGGTCGCATCCTTCTCGACCTCCAGCCGGGACGCGCCCAGCACCGACTCCGCGGCCTCCTGCACCAGCTGGGTCTGCTGGTCGTGATTGGTGACGCCGACATAGCCGTCCACCATATGAAGATCATAGGTAACATGCGCGTCCTCCGCGATCCGGCTCAGAGTATCCTTAATTTTCTGCTCCAGTTCCGCGCGGAGATCCAGTCCCGCCGTACGCAGAATTCCCTTGAAATCAGCGTGATCCGAAATGATGTTCCGGGCGGTTCCGGCATGGAACTCGCCAACTGTCACGACCGCGCGCTCACCGTCATACAGGCCGGTCATCTCCTTCAGCGCCGCACACATCCTAGCCGCCGCATAGAGGCTGTCTGTGCCATTTTCCGGCTCCGCCCCGTGCGTGCCTTTCCCGTGCACCGTGACATCATACATACAGGCCGCCGCGTAGAACCGGCCGTATTTCACGCCGATCGTCCCCGCCGGCAGCGACGGATTGCAGTGGGCGCCGAACACAGACTGCACCTGCAGCTCGTCCAGAATGCCCGTGTCCAGAATTCTCTGCGCGCCGCCGTCACCCTCTTCATCCGGCTGGAAGATAAACACCGCCGTCCCGGAGAAGGCCTCCTTATGCATCGACAAAAGTTTAGCCGCGCCAAGGAGAGACGCCATGTGCATGTCATGACCGCAGGCATGCATCATGCCATGGATCTCTGAGGCAAACGGTACTTCCACCTCCTCCGTCACCGGAAGGGCGTCGATATCCGAACGGAAGGCCGCTGCCGGGCCCTCCCCGTTTCTGAGAATTCCGATGACGCCGGTTTTCAGTACCTGCCGCGTCTCAATCCCGCAGGAATGGAGGATCTCGATGATTTTTTCCGTGGTCCGGTACTCTTTATTTCCGATTTCCGGATGACGGTGAAAATCCCGCCGCCATCCGATAATTTCAGCTTCGATTTTTTCTGCTTCTTGCAGCCAGTTTACCATATTAACCGCGGCCCTCGCTTTCCAGAATCCGTACGAACTTCTCCAGACGGTCCATGCCTTCGTGCAGCTCTCCATCACTGTAGCAGTAGGTCAGACGAATATGGTCATCACTTCCAAAAGCGAATCCCGGCGTCGCCGCCAGCCTGACTTCCTGAATCATCCGGCTGCAGAACTCCGATGAAGAGAGGCCGAACTTCTTAATCGACGGGAAGACGTAAAACGCCCCGTCCGGCTCCGTAACGGAAAGCCCGATCTCCTTCAGCCTGCGCAGCATGAAGGCCCTGCGCTTCTTATAGATCTCCAGAAACGGCTCCGGATTAAAATCCAGAGCCTTCACCGCCGCTCTCTGGAAAGGAGCCGGTGTCGACGTAATCATAAACTGGTGAATCAGCTCCACCCGCTCCCTGATTTCGCTGTCCATGCAGACATAGCCCATTCTCCAGCCCGTCATAGCGTACGGCTTTGAGAAAGACTGCACCAGGAAGAACTGATCCTTCAGATCCTCATATTCCGCGATGCTGTGGCAGCCCGGCTTGTAGACCAGCTGCTGATAGACATCATCCGCAATCACGAATAAGCCGTGCTCCTTCGCCAGATCGTGCACGGCGTCCAGACTCGCCTTATTCAGCACACAGCCTGTCGGGTTGTTCGGTGAATTCAGGACGATCGCCTTGGTGCGGTTCGTGATCAAACTTGCCAGCTTATTTTTGTCGATCTGAAAGGCGTTGTCTGACGTGTCCAGAGGAACAAACTTTCCCCGGCACATCTTGGTGATTTCCTCGTAAATCATAAAGGCCGGCACCGGCACGATGACCTCGTCACCCGGGTTCAGAATGCCGAACAGAGACAGGAAAACGCCCTCTTCCGCACCGGCAGTGACGATGATGTTGTCTGCCGTGTAGGAATGGCCGTGTTTCTCGTTTTCAAAGGCCGCGATCTTCTCTCTCAGCTCCGGGCTTCCATTGTTCGGAATGTAGTGCGTCTCGTGGTGCAGAAAGGCCTCAAACACCTCGTCTTTCACCATCTGCGGGGTTTCAAAATCCGGTTCGCCCAGGGTCAGCGCCACGCAGCCCGGAGTCTTCTTCGCAAGGTTGGAAAACTCCCGGATTGCGCTGTGCTGCGCCTTGTACATGACCTGATTCAATTTATCTTTCATGTTTCCCATTACAGCTTCCTTAACATATCCTCAAGACCTGTCTTGCTGGAGGTCTTTTCATCCTTCATTTTAATGACTCTTGCCGGGCATCCCGCAACGACGGCGTTGTCCGGAACATCTTCGATCACGACGGCTCCTGCTGCAACGACTGCGCCCTTTCCGACGTGTACACCTTCGATGACGACTGCGTTTGCGCCGATCAGAACATCGTCCTCGATAATAACCGGAGTTGCGCTGGCCGGCTCGATGACGCCCGCCAGAACCGTGCCTGCGCCAATGTGGCAGTGATTTCCGACGGTTGCGCGCCCGCCCAGAATGGCGCCCATGTCGATCATGGTTCCCTCGCCGATGACGGCGCCGATGTTGATGACTGCGCCCATCATGATGACGGCGTTCTTACCGATGGAAACCTGGTCTCTGATGATTGCGCCCGGCTCGATTCTCGCGTCGATTTCCTTCATGTCCAGGAGCGGAACAGCAGTATTTCTGGAGTTATTCTCTACTACCGCGTCTTCGATCTTATCCTTGTTTGCATCCAGAATCGGCTTCAGCTCTTTCCAGTCGCCGAATACGATTTTATCCTTATCGCCGAATACCTTTGCATTTCCATAGTCAATCGGCGCTTTTTCCTTTACATATACCTTAACCGGAGTCTTTTTCTCAGACTCTCCGATGAAACGGATGATTTCTTCTGCATTCATCATGGCTCTTACCCCTCTTTTATTGTTTCCTTCCAGCGCCCGTGGCTCTTTTTCTGCCGGGCTTTTGTTTACTGCCACTATTTTAACACGTTGAAGTAGTGCATACAAACATGATTACCAATTTACAGCCAGCTTTATCGGGAAGATTTTCCCGGAAAGGATTTTCCTTTTTTTCTTGCGGTATACGTTGTAAAATATTTTTTGTCCAGAGGTAAAGTCCGGACAAAATCCAATGAGCAAGGAGTTAACTATCATGAGCACAATCCGTTCACTGCGCCATAATAAAATTGTCAGCAAAATCTTTCTGGTCGTATTCGGAAATATTTTCTACGCAGCGGGTGTTAATCTCGCCATCAACCCGCTTCATTTCTACAGCGGCGGCTTCACCGGAATCGCGCAGCTCCTGCGTCTTCTTCTGGTTCAGGTTCTGCACGTACCTCAGATCGGCGGACTCGATTACCTGGGAATTATCTATTTTCTGATCAATGTACCGTTTTTCCTCATCGCCTTTAAGGTCATGGGAAAGCGCTTCTGTCTGGAGACGCTGGTGTCCATCGTCATGGCATCCGCTTTTCTTTCAATTATTCCTGTGCCTTCCAAACCGATTATCACCGACCCGCTGCTGGCCGCAACGGTTGGAGGCCTGGGCTCGGGAATCGGAGCCGGCATGGTGCTGAGAGCCGGAAGTTCTCAGGGCGGACAGGACCTGATCGGTGTCTGCCTGGCGAAAACCCATCCGGACTTTAAAGTCGGCAACATCGGCATTATTATCAGCGTCTGCATTTATGCGATCTGCCTCTTCATCTATGATGTCCCAACCGTGCTCTATTCCATTATTTTCGCGGTTGTCACCGGCCTTTGCATCGACAGGGTCCACACCCAGAACATCAAGATGGAAGCCATGATCTTCACCAAGAAAGAAGGCATGGCAAAGGCCATCATGACGGAACTGAAAAGAGGCGTCACGGACTGGGACGGTGAAGGCGCCTATACCAATGAAGATTCCCACGTTCTCGTCACGGTCATCTCCAAGTATGAAGAGCCGCTGCTGAAAGAAATTGCAGCAAAATATGACCCTCACGCCTTCATCATTCTGGTGGATCACGCAAGAGTCATCGGTAATTTTGAAAAACGTTTTACGGAATAGCTGTCTCTGTACATCAGCTTAACTTCCGTAAAATCTTTTCCACATCTTCAGTTCCTACAGCATCTCATGAACCAGGAAGGCCAGCATCAGCTGCATCCGGTTTTCCAGGCTTCCGAGATCCATGTTCAGGATTTTAGAGGCCTGATTGATTTTATAGTTTACGGTATTTCTGTGCACGAACATCTTGGAGGCGGTCCTGGTGATGCTTCCGTCGTTCTGCAGATAGAGTTTCAAAACGTCGGTAAGATCGGTGCCCTTTTCCTTGTCATGCTTTACCAGAGGTCCGAGAACCTGATTATAGTATTCCTGCTTGATTTCGTCGTCTTCAATTCCAAGGAGCAGACGGTATGCACCCATATCGGTGAAGAAAATCTTATCCTGCGGGATGGATTCTTTCATCTGAAGCCTGACGATGGCTTCCGCCTGCCGGTAACTCTTATGGATGCAGCGCATGCTCTTGGTCAGCTTTCCGATTCCGATATAGACTTTTTCATCGTTCAGCGGAAGCAGAAAACAGACATGATCCAGCAGGTCTTCTGCCAGAATCCTGACCTGCTCGGTGTGCTGGGTGGAAATAACGGCGATAATATCCCGGTCATCGGTAAAAACCGCGCACTTCGGATAGATTTCCCGCAGATGGTTCCACAGCCGCTCGCGGATCGATTCCGCCAGCGCGTAAGGATCGGATGATGTGTTGGTAACCCGCAGCATGCAGATGGCATAGCGGTCCTCTACATTAAAATGATGCTCGGACAGCGGAACCACGTACCGCTCCTGCTGGTCCGGGAAGAAAATCGCGTTTTTAAAGGCTGTGCTGATTTCCTCTTCACTGACATTATCCTGAACAATATATTCAGTCAGCGGCTGAATAATTTTTTCAAGCGGCACCTTCCACGGAAGGGTAAACAGTGGGAAATCTTTAGCATTGCAGAAGGAACAGACCTTCTTCGGAATATTTCTGATGTAACCCCCTATATTAACAATGACTCCGGACGCTTCATTCTCATAAAGCAGCCGCACTTGATCTAAAAGCGCATCCTCAATATTCCACTTATCCAGACCGACGCCCGTGGTAATTACCAGCTCGCCGCCATTCAGATATTCCGCCATTTCCGGCGTTTCTGAAATGTGCACCCAGGTGACCTGACGGTGCATGCCGGTCGCCCCCGCGGCCAGTTTCAGCTCATCCCCCGGATACTGATCGACTAGTACTTTCATATCAATAGACATAATTAACCCCTCACTCCCTTGGGTATCCCCTTTTGTTCCCTATTCTATTATAAACCATTTTCGGTGGATTGCCACAATAAAACTGTGTGCACTTTTGTGTAAAAGCACAATAAACATTGTGCCCTGTCACAGCACCACTAGAACACGTTCTTGCTATAATGACAGCATCAAGGGGAGTTCAAAAGAACAAAAGAAAAAATGATGAATTGTTTATGAGAGTTTGAAGGGAGAATTAAGATGAAACTGAGCGATACAGGATTCACAGCAGAAGAAATCAAAGAAAAGGTTAACAAGTACATGATCGAGACTTACGAGCGTTTCGACTTTGTCGCTCAGCGCGGCGAGGGCATGTACCTCTACGATGAGAACGACGAGCCGTACCTGGACTTCTACGCAGGCGTTGCCGTCAATGCAGCAGGAAACTGCAACGAGCACGTGGTCAAGGCCGTTCAGGAACAGGCTGCCGATCTGATGCAGACCTTTAACTATCCATATACCATTCCGCAGGCACTTCTGGCAGAGAAGATCTGCACAACCATCGGAATGGACAAGATTTTCTATCAGAACACAGGAACAGAAGCCAACGAGGCAATGATCAAGATGGCAAGAAAGTACGGAATCGAGAAGTACGGTCCGTCCAGATACCACATCGTCACTGCAGCACAGAGCTTCCACGGCAGAACATTCGGATCCATGTCCGCGACAGGTCAGCCGGACAATGCATGTCAGATCGGATTCGGACCGATGGAGCAGGGCTTCTCCTACGCAGAATTCAACAACCTGCAGTCATTCATTGACGCATGTACAGAAGATACCATTGCATTTATGGTTGAGCCGGTTCAGGGCGAAGGCGGAGTTCACCCGGCTACAAAGGAATTCCTGACCGGTCTCCGCAGATACTGTGATGAGCACGATATGCTCCTGCTTCTGGATGAAGTACAGTCCGGATGGGGCAGAACCGGAAACATCATGTCTTATATGAACTATGGAATCAAGCCGGATATCGTATCCATGGCCAAGGCTCTGGGCGGCGGCATGCCGATCGGCGCAATCTGCGCGACAGAGGAAGTATCCAAGGCCTTCACACCGGGATCCCACGGATCCACATTCGGCGGACATCCAGTCTGCTGCGCAGCAGCACTGGCAGAAATCGATGAACTGCTGAAGAACGACCTTCCGGGCAATGCCAAGGAAGTTGGTTCCTACTTCATCGAACGCCTCGGAAAAGAAATTCCGCACATTAAAGAAGCAAGAGGCCAGGGCCTGTTCGTCGGTGTTGAATTTGACGGCAGCGTAAACGCTGTAGAGGTAAAGCATGAGTGCTTCAAGCGCCACCTGCTCATTACCGCCATCGGCGACGATGTCATCCGCATGGTTCCGCCACTGATCGTAAACAAAGAGCAGTGCGACCAGGCCGTAGACATCATCCGCGAAGCAGCAGAAGCAGCATTCGCAAAGAACAAAGCAAACTCCAAAGTTGCATAAGCATTTTGCATTTTTTCCAAACAACACAGGAAGCCGGAAGGGGATTTCCCCGACCGGCTTCCTGTGTTTTCTGTTCTTAATCTTCTTCCTCAGCCTTTCCGGACGGTGATGTCATCTTATGTCCGGACCAGATGCAGACGATTGCTGCGACAATCATTACGATCGCGCTGCATTTATGCAGTTTAAACGGATTCATTATCTTTCTCCTTTCTTCTGCTCAGCAAGCAGATCACGAATTTCTCTCAGAAGGACCACATCTTCTGACGGAGCAGGAGCTTCTTCTTCCTTTTCCTGCGGCTTATGCAGTCTGTTGATGCCGCGGATCAGAATGAAGACACACAGAGAAATCAGCAGGAAATTAATGATGGACTGAATGAAATTTCCATACTTCAGCGTGGCCGTACCGATGGTAACGCTCAGTCCCGCAATGTTAATTCCTTTCAGAATCATGCCGATCACCGGCATCAGCATGTCATTAACCAGCGATGTTACAATTGCCGTAAACGCGGATCCTACAATAATTCCGACTGCCATATCCAGGACATTTCCGCGCTGGATAAACTCCTTGAATTCCGTAATAAAGTTTTTGGTCTCCTTCATGGTGCTCTCTTTCCCCCAGACTATTGCATTTCATTAATTGATATAATGTAAGATTATACCATGTATAGAAAGCCCCGGACAATCATTTTTCCGGCTTATTCTCTTGCTTGTTATTTTTGTCCAGATGGGCGCGGATAAACGCAAGGAAGTCTTCTTCCGGCAGCGGCCTGGAAAAATAGAACCCCTGCTGATAGTCGCAGCCCAGCTCGGGAGTTTGACAGTTTGATTCTGCAAAAATCGCTGTAAGCCTTGCAATGGCTTTCTTTTTTTGTCAAATTTTATCAAAATAATTGTGGTATTGTTTGGTATTGTATGATATAATAAATTTAGGTGTAACTTGATTGACCGTTGAAAATCCAACACAAGGAGTACTGCTATGCGCCTCAATATTGTTAAATCGAAGAATGCTGAACAGCTGTACATTATCAAGTCTTATCGCAAGCCGGACGGAAAGTCCACGACTAAGATCTTCAAGAAACTTGGTACGATGCAGGAACGGCTTCCTGAACATGATAATTCCCGGAATAAAGTGATTGCATGGGCAAAGGCGGAAGCTAGAAAATACACAGAACAGGAAAAAGAAGGTTCCCTGGAGATCTCAATCCCGCTTTCCGAAAAGAAGCAGTTGGAACCCAATCAGCAAACCACGTTCAACGGTGGATATCTGTTTCTTCAGAAGGTATTCTATGATCTCGGGATTGAGAAAACCTGTCAGCAAATACAGAAAAAGTATCGCTTTCAGTCTGATCTTGGAGAGATTCTCCGGAATCTGGTCTATGCGAGAATTCTGGATCCGGGTTCCAAGCGCTCGTCTTTGGAATACGGGCGCAGTCTTCTGGAACCGCCAACGTATGAACTTCATGATATTTACCGTGCTCTGGATATTCTTCAAAAAGAGTCCGCTTTCATCCAGACTTCTCTGTACAACAGTAATTCGCAGATGCATAACACATCGGTTCTTTACTATGATTGTACAAACTTTTTCTTTGAGATGGAGGAAGCAAATGGAATCTGCCAGTATGGGAGGAGTAAGGAAAACAGACCCAACCCGATTGTCCAGATGGGGCTGTTCATAGACGGAAGCGGTCTGCCGTTAGCACTCAGCGTCTTCCCGGGAAACCAGAATGAACAGCCGTCTCTGATTCCTCTTGAGAAACAGATATTGGTAGATTTTGATCTTTCCCGATTCATCGTCTGTACTGACGCCGGACTTGCTTCTCAGGCGAATCGCCGCTTCAACAATATTAACGGGCGTTCCTACATCGTGACACAGTCCTTAAAGTGTATGAAGGACCATTTGAAAAAATGGGCCCTGGATCCGTCCGGCTGGAAAAGGCAGCATGACAATACAGAATACTCTTTGGACGAGTTGGATGAGGATGTCCATTTTAATGACGTATTCTTTAAAGAACGATGGATCAATGAGAACGAACTGGAGCAGCGGCTTATCGTATCGTATTCGCCGAAATACCGCAGATACCAGCGTTCAGTGCGTTCAAGACAGATCGACAGAGCACTGAAAATCATAGATAAAGGATCGAGAGGAGAGACACGAAATCCTCATGATCCAAAACGTTTCATCGACGAACAGCAGATCACAATGGATGGCGTACTGGCAGAAAAGAAACTGAGAACATTGAATGAAGACAAAATCCGGGATGAGGAACTTTACGATGGATTTTATGCGGTCTGCACAACACTGGAAGACGAAATCGGAGATATTCTCCGGATCAACAAACGCCGCTGGGAAATCGAGGAATCATTCCGTATCATGAAATCCGAGTTCCGTTCACGGCCTGTCTATTTAAGGAGAGAAGAGCGCATAAAGGCGCACTTCCTGACATGTTTTATTGCACTGCTGGTATACCGGGTACTGGAATCACGAGTAGGAGAAGACATCAGTATCCGCGAACTGATCAGTACGATGAAAGAAATGAAGTACCGAAAAATCGAAGGGATGGGATACATTCCCTGCTATACTAGAAGCCATATCACCGACGTACTCCATGCAGCCTGCGGCTTCAGCACAGATGCAGAATTCATATCGAATAAAAAGATGAAAAAAATTATGCAGAAAACAAAAAGGTAGCCAAAATACTACAAATCAAGCCGAAAAAATAAGTGCCTAAAACGTTGAAATCACAACGTTTATGGCACTTTTTACTCTTTTCAAACTGTCAAACTCAGGATATAATGTAAGATTATACCATGTATAGAAAGCCCCGGACAATCATTTTTCCGGCTTATTCTCTTGCTTGTTATTTTTGTCCAGATGGGCGCGGATAAACGCAAGGAAGTCTTCTTCCGGCAGCGGCCTGGAAAAATAGAACCCCTGCTGATAGTCGCAGCCCAGCTCTTCGAGTCCCTTCTTCATTTCTTCTGTCTCGACGCCCTCTGCGAGTACATGAAATCCTTCTTCCTTAAAATTCTGGATGATGCCCTTCAGATACTGGTTCTCGCCGCGGAAATAAGACCAGACGATGGACTTGTCGATCTTGATGATCTCGAATGGCAGCTTCATAATTTCCATCACATTGGAAAATCCCGTGCCGTAATCGTCCAGGGAAAAGCTCATTCCCGCATCGCAGAGGGTTTTCATGTGTTCATGCATCTGCACCGTGTCGGATGCTGCGGACTCGGTAATTTCCAGATTCAGACTCCGCATGGAAACGGAAAACTCCTCCGCGGTCTCCATCAGCAGCTCCGCCAGCCGCCCGTGACTGCTGTAGGCCGGCGACAGATTGACTTCCAGGTATTCCATTCCAAGCTGTTTCAGATCGTGATCCTGAATGAACTGACACGCCTTCTTATATACCAGATGATCCAGCTGAACGATGTTTCCGCTGCGCTCCGCATTCTCGATGAACTCTCCCGGCATGAGAAAGCCAAGTTTCTGGTCATCGATGCGCGCCAAAACCTCCGCAGAGGTAAAGGCATGGTCTCTGCAGGAGTAAATCGGCTGAAAATACAGAAGAACCGATTCATCCCGGATGGTCCGCTCCAGTGCCTCGTCCACCTCACTGTTTCTCCTGATCCGCTGAAGAATCTGGTTATCCGCGACAATTCTGGACGTCCTCCCCTGCTTCTGCATCTCCGCAAACAGGTAATTAATCGCCGCACCGACCATCTGTCCATCGACTTTCGGCATTCTTTCAGGGATATATGCGGTGGATACCTTCATCGTCAGCAGGTCATCGTCCGTATCCAGCGAGTCGTTGATGCAGGCATCTGCCGCACGCCGCAGTTCTTCCTCACTCTTTTCCCCCTGGTCACACAGGACAAAATGTCCATTGCCAAGGTAGAAAATCAGCATGGAATGTGCGGCCGTATGGAGATATTCCGATACCGGACGTGCCTTCCCGTCGCCGCGCCCCACACCGCGCGCTGCTTTGATTTCCTCATAATTGTTGACATTCATGCAGAAAAACGCCATCTTCCTCTGCCGCTCGATGTGATCCATGATCAATTCTGTCAACGCAGCCTGATTGAAGTACAGGTGATTTCCCTCCAGCAGACGACTCGGATCCTGAATCGTGAGATAGAGAAAACCGATGCCGACCGCGTAAATCAGATTCATCAGGAGTGCCTCGTCGTTGATGATCCTCACGAATCCCCCGATGATCAGAATTCCGCAGAAAACCAGAAAACTTACACACTGCGATCGCGAGATATGTTTCCAGTAGGTCAGCACCAGAGCAATGCACAGAAAAATATAGAATCCGAAGACCAGATAAATTACGTTATAGGAAGCCGTACGGAAGAACATTCCCTGTGAATCGTAGCTGTACATAAATCCGGTCCAGGGTGCCGAGATCACAGCAATCGAAAAAAGCAGATACGGCAGCCGGAACAGCCGGTCTCTCCATTTTGAAATCCGGTATTTTATTCCCGTAAAGCCCAGGGTAAACTCATACAGCACGAACACCCTTCCGACAAAACACAGGAAAAAGAGGATACTGAGCATGTGCAGCAGCGGCAGTGACGTGACTGCGCGGCTGCTGTCAAGCGTACAGGTTACAATATCAAGAAATGTTGTATAACAGCCGAATTCCAGAAGTCTCCGAAAGCAGAAATTCTGGTAGGTCGGCAGATGTTTGCTGAAGATATATAAAAGAAGCAGCAGAAGCTGCAGGACTAAGGCGGAATCGGCGAATTGATAGCTTAACGACATAATGCTCTCTTCCTTTCAGGAGAAGAAGTCTCTATTCAGCAGCAGTCTTTCCGCATTCCATAGCTTTCTGCCTGGATGTAACTTCACTGCAGTGACGGAATTCATTTCGAAAATTTTCAAAAAAGAAAAATCCTGCATCCCGGAATAGCTGACTCTCATCTAAGTATATACCCGTAATGCAGGAAACGCCTTCATAAATATGAATGTTTATTAATTAATGCGGAAAAACTCCAGTGCCTGGTCCATGACCTTATCTGGATCTTCCGGCTTCAGGTTGATGGAATGGCCTTCTCCTTCCATAAAGGTAATCGGAATCGAGAATTTCTCCGAAAACTTCTTCGCCATGCGCGGATCGATGACGGGATCTTCGCTTCCGTGCACCATCCGGCAGGACGTATGTCCGAAGGCGTCTGCATTGAATTTCTCAAACAGGTCGTTTTCTTTCAGGTCTTCGAACATGCCCAGAGGAACCTTCACCGGGTTTCCGACGCCGAGGTTGGGCTGCAGATATCCCTGCTTCTTTAGTAAAGCGATGGCCTGTTCATCCGGCTCGCTTCCCGGGGCCCCCAGAAGCAGCCAGGGCATGTTGACCGCTGCGCTTCTCATAAAGAATTTATGTCCGAGATGCGGCCTGCTGCTGATGTAAAGTCCGGTAAGATAAGCGCCGTAACTGGACCCGAAATACAGGATTTCCGCTTCCGGATACTGCTTATGGATGTAGTTTTCTACCGTCTGCAGGCTGTCCTTGCAGTCTTCGATGCGAATCCATTCCTGCCGGGCTTCTGCTTCACCGTGGCCCGGCTGGTCGTAGGAAACGACACCGATTCCTTCCTCAGGCATTCTCTTTCTCATCAGTTCTGCCGTTGCACATTCCTTACAGCTTTCAAAGCCGTGAATATAGATCGCGATCTTCTCTGCGCCTTCCGGGATTTCAAAAAGGCAGGGAACGATCTTGCCATTTTCTTTTGTCAATTTAATCTGTTCCATATCTTTCTCCTTCCGATAACAGATTACCCTCTTCAGGGCAGTTCCGTCAATCTGCGCAGCGTAGAGAAGACCCTCTGCTCTTACTTGCGAAGTCCCTTCAGGCCGCTGATTTCCGCGGTTACAGGGATTTCTGCCTGAATGGACGCATCATCGATGGCGATCGCGTAATGCTTATGCATCATGCAGTTGACCGGATCCTCGGTGTCAAGAACCAGTACCAGCTGATGGCCTGCCGCAAGGGTGTAGCGCTGGGCGTTCAGATATACGCTGTAATCGTGGAACTCGCCCGGCTTCAGCGTGATGCTGGACCAGGAAGTCTGCGGCTCGTATCCGGAATCCGGGTTGCAGAGGTCGATATAAGCGCGGGTGATGACCTTGTAATTCTTATTTGCGCTCTCAAACTCGATGACATCGAAGTCCGGAAGGTCTCCGCCGTTTTTGATGGCGCCTTTCTCTACGATCTTCAGCGGGATTTCGTTTCTCGCTGCATCGACGGTCTGATAGCTGTCGAACTTCTCGCTGCTGACATCACAGAGCAGGACGGTCATCTTGACATCGTCCATGAAATCGGTGTCCGTTCCGAGAGCAAAACTCAGCTTGTCTACGTCATTGACGTTCTCTCCCTGGAAGGAATCTTTCGGGTCTCCGGCGTGCAGTGCGGCGCTGAAATCAACCTTTACGGTTCCCTGAATGGTGACATCCTGCGGGAGTTTCTCGCTCTGGTAGCGCTGATTCATGTTAGAGGATGTCAGACTCATTTTCTCGTCAAAGTTATCCTGATTGACACCGGCCTTTTCCCAGTCCGTGTCGATCACGGTCTGTCCTCTGTCCTGATTCTTCAGGATCAGCTTGTGTGCGGTCTCCCAAGAATCTGCAGTCTCCCAGACATGCTGGTCGCGGTTGCTCTGTACCATGACGTCCGGGCGGTTTTCTGCCCCGTTGTCCACATCGAACAGATAATGAGAGAACCACTGGTTCAGAACATCGTCATAAGTCTGTCCGTCAACCAGGAAGCCGTAGCCCTTCAGCACCATGGTCGGCGTCATGTGATAGCCCTGGTGAAGCAGGAGCTTGACGTTCTGTCCTGCTTTCTTGAAGGAAGATCTCATCATCTCAAACTGTTTGGTGGATACGTTTTCATCATTCAGTCCGTGAATGATCAGGGCGCTGCACTTGATCTTGTCCGCGTTCAGGGTGTAGTTTCCGCCGTCCCAGAACTCCGGATCATAGTCAAACCCGCACTTGATCTGGTCTCTTGACATCTGGTACTGGTATCCGGCGAATTTCTTCTTTTCTTCTTCGCTGAGTTTCGGATCGTTGTAACGGCTGGAGCAGTAGTAGGACAGGAAGCTCATCAGCACTTCCTGCGGCCAGTATCTCTGCGCGCCCTGCTGATTCAGGAAACTGTACCAGTCCGCGATTCCGGCAACCGGCGCGATGGTCTCAAGACCTTCAACACCTGTGGAGGCAACGGCAAAAGGCATGGTTCCGCCATAGGATCTGCCGGTCATGCCGACTTTTCCATTTGACCAGTCAGCCTTTGTCTCGATATTATGCTCTCTGTCGGTATAGCCAGCCCGGTCTCCGTGCAGCCACTCGACGATCGCCGCAAAGGCATCCCTCTCATAAGTCGTTCCGACGGCCTCGAAGCCCTCGGATCCCAGCGTTCCAAGACCTGCGGACTGAACAACGGCAAAGCCTCTGATCAGGTAATAGTCGTACAGGTCGATGTTATCGTAGCAGTATGTGACGCCGTCCTTGTATCCCTGATCCTGATAATGCCATTCCGACGGATCTGCCTTCTCCGCTGCCTCTAGAGCGCTGATGCAGCCTTCCGGAGTTCTTGCCGGCGCATCATGGACATGGAGCATATCGTACTTCGGATAAACATCCTCATCAACTTCCTTCATGTGGTCATAGGCGTCATACTGGATTCCGGAACTGTAGGGACGGGCTTCATAAATCGTTCCCGCCTTATAATTTCCTTCCGCGGCGCTTCTCGGCAGCTGTACAAAGGCCTTGACCAGGTCGCGTTTTCCGTCTCCATCGAGGTCAAAATCCGTCTCCACGTAAACGCAGTATCTCACGATATCCGACGTCTGCGGATCATACTTGCTGCCCGTCTTTCCATCGGTAAACGGGAATACCGGCTGTGCGAGGCCATTTTCAAAATACGGCACCTTCTTCTGCTCACTCATTTCTGAACTTCCTCCTCATTTCACTCTTACACAACTCTATTTACCATCGCCCAAGATGCCCCGAATCTTCAGACGAATAAGAAACTTATCCAGAAAAAAACGGCCGGACTGCGCAGACCGCGTAATTTCTAGTCCAACCGTATTGTAACATATTTATGAAATTGGATAAGGGAGTTTGTGAGAAATTTTCGGATAAACCCAGAACTTTCTATCCTCTCTTCCTGCCTCTCCCTTCTCCGCCGCGCGGCAGCTTTCACCATGACTGCCGCCAGCCAGAATATATTCTTGCGTTTTTATTTTGCCGCCGCAATGGCAATGTTTCCGCGGACAACGTCGCAGGAATGATGGAACTGTTCCTTCTCTTCATCGGTCAGCGGAATCTCGAGAACGCGCTCGATTCCTTCTCCGCCAATTACGCACGGAACACCGATCTGGACGTCATTCTCGCCGTATTCACCGTGCAGATTGACGGATGCCGGCAGGATCTTCTTCTCATCTCTCAAAATCACGCCTGCCATGTATGCAGCAGCACGGCCGATGCCGAACTCTGTGCAGTTCTTTCCTTCAACGATGACCCAGCCGCCTCTTCTCATCTCAGTCAGGACATCCTCATCGGAAAGGTCAAAGTCGCTGTATTTCAGCGCGCCGATGTGAATCTGTGAGAACGGAATCATGGAAGACTCGCCATGCTCGCCCATAACAAAGCCCTGAATGGAATCTCTGGAAACGCCGGTCTGGCGGCTCAGTACGCGGACAAGGCGCGCAGTATCCAGCAGGGTTCCGGTTCCGAACATTCTGCAGTCGTCAACACCGAGGCCCTTTCTCAGGTAATCCGCAATGACATCGCACGGGTTCGTAATGGAAATCACGATTCCCGGAATCTTATATGGCTTCAGAGAAGCAATCAGCTCCTTACACATAATAATGGAGTGGTCCAGCATGTCCACACGGTCCTGTCCCGGCTTTCTCGGCTCGCCGATGGCGATCACGACAACGTCAGAGTCCTCTACATCAGAATAATCTCCGGCGCGAACCAGAACACTGTGACTGGAGAAACTCATTGCGTCATAGATGTCCAGCGCATGCGCCTTTGCCTTCTTCTCGTCCTTATCCACCAGGACAACTTCATCCGCCGTATGATCAAATGCAAGTGCCATCGCCACATGTGAACCAACGTGACCCGTTCCGATAACCATTGCTTTTCTGTGACTCATCGTATTTTCCTCCTGTAACATAATCAATCAATCCATAATCTTGTAAGTCAATGTTACCATTATACACTATTTTAGTGTTAAGTCATGCATTTCCCAGATATTTTTTGTTATAGCATACTAATGCAGATCCGCGGAATCCAGAATAATCGTAAACGGCCCGTCGTTGACCAGGCTGACCTTCATGTCGGCGCCGAATTCTCCGGTCTCGACGTGTTCAACCTGTTTCTGGCACTCGGAAATGATGTATTCGTACAGATCGTCAGCGATTTCAGGGTCGGCGGCGTCGGTAAAGCCCGGGCGGTTTCCGCGCCGGCAGTCAGCGTACAGGGTAAACTGAGAAACCAGAAGCAGACTGCCGCCGACCTTCTCCAGGGAAAGGTTGGTTTTCCCGTTCTCGTCCTCGAAGATCCGCATGCCGATCAGCTTTTTTACCATCTTATCCGCGGTTTCCTTTGTATCGCCGTGGGTAACGCCGATCAGGACCAGGAAGCCCTGACCGATTTCTCCGATTGTCTTTCCGTCAACTTCTACCTTGCTCTCAAGTACGCGCTGAATTACAAACCGCATGTTCTCCTCCTATACTCTTCTGCTTGTCATCGTTCGATGATTCTATTCTTCAAACAGTTTCCGGTAAATCTCTTCCCGTTCCTCCATCGCCGCGGTTTTCTGGGCGCGGAGACGTTTCTGAAGGACTTCGCCGTCTGAATGGCAGCGCTTCAGCGCATCGCACAGGCCATCCGCATCGCTGAACTGGTTTTCCTCTGCCGTGTACCAGGAATTGTGCAGGGTATTTCTGAATCCCAGAATCAGCTCATCGTGCAGGAAGGCCTGCTTGACCGCTGAAACGATCTCGCCGCCGTGGTTAATATCCAGATAATAATCGCATTTTTCAAGCAGTCCGTCAATAAGGGATTCCCGCGCACAAGGATACAGGCGGATGTTCTCATAGCGCCCGAAGGCAAGGAGTTTTGCGGACATTTCGGTCACTGCGGCGATGTGAATTTTCATGCCGGACGGCAGATTTTCCGCAATTTCCTGCAGCTGCTCGATCTGCTCGGAATTGGCTGTAGACAAAGATTGACTGGCCATGGAGGAGGCCTGCCCTGAGGACACTGCTGACGTGCTGGCCGAATTTTCCGCTGCACGCGAAACAGCCTCCGACTCACTCGCGCTCTGTGAAGAGGCCGATGACCCCTCCTCAGAAAGCTTAGTGCTGTCTGAAGCCTTCTCTGATGCCGCAGAATCCTCACCGCTTGCCGACGCGCTCATGGACCCTGCATCATTATTCGATTGTACTGCAGAAGCAGACGCAGATTTCCCCTGATCCTCCGCGGAAGCCGTGTTCTGCGCATCCGAAGCGGATGTACTCTGTGCAGACGCAGATGTACTTTCTGTGCTGCCTGCCGCTTCCGACTCCGAATTCAGCGCCGCGCTCTCAGATCCGCTTGCGGATTCTGAAAGAGATTCAATTCTCGATGCGGACGTACTGGTCTCTTCCAGCACACTCTCACTCTGCTGCCCTGTGATAGAAGCAGTCTGCGTTTCCGCGCCGTATACGATATTTCCCTGTGCATATACCGTTGTGCCGCCTAACACTGCGCCCGCAGCCACCGCGCCCCTCAGGAGAACGTCTTTTCTTCTGCTTCTTTTAATTCTCTCTTTTTCGTTCTTTCTTTTCTTACTTATATCAAACCCCGGATGTGCCCTTTTCTTAATAAAAACTGCACTCGCATCCGGCAAGACCACAGGGAAGTCATTTCCTGACTGTCCTTGTCCCGGCCGTCTGCAAATGCTTCCTATAGTATAATTATACTACAGTTTCTGTACTACAGTTTCTGTCTATTTAAAAATCAATAATTGTAAAGATTTTCCGCCATTGCATAGATATTCGCTTCGTAGTTTCCTCTTGAATATCGGCTTTGTCCGGATTCGCACGAAATTCTTCACACGGTCATCACAAACCAGTCCGCCCCGAACGCATCATCAGGCCGGCTGAGCCGGGTGCGTCTGATAAAATACAAAAAAGCGGGGCTGTCGCATTTGCAGCCCCGCTCTCGTCATTTCCGGCCATTAAGCCTCTTCAATTGCTCCAACCGGGCAGCCATCCTTGGCTTCCGCAGCGGCATCCAGTTCAGTTTCTGGAACTTCACCTTCGATTGCCTCGGCCTTGCCTTCGTCGTTCATGTTAAAAACCGCCGGACATGTGCTGTTGCAGAGTCCGCATCCGATACAAGTGTCCTGATCTACACGATATTTCATAGTTGTTCCTCCTCATTATGGTTAAATTTGTATGGTTATATGGTTCATTTATCTATCAGTCAAGCTGCAGCAGCAGGGCCATCTTGAACTTATGGTCTGCTGTCACAGAATGTCTGCCAAGCTTGTCAAACTTAAAGTTCTCCCCGGCCTTGATCCGGTACTCTTTACCCTCATATCCGATGACAGCCTCACCGTCCAGAGCGGTGATCAGTGCCTCGCCCGGAGCCGCGTGCTCCTCGAGGCCGGTGCCCGCATCAAAGCTCATGATCACGAGTTTCAGCTTTGGATCATTGATCAGATCCATGTTTACAATCTTTCCATCCTGATAAGGGATGAGATCCTTCAGTGAAAATACTTCTGCTGACTTTAATACCTTGTTCATTTCTGATTCCTCCTGAAGTGTAATTTCTGTATATACGCTGTCTTTTTCAGCCCGTATGCCAATCGGTACATCCGCAGGCACGACAAATACATCGCCTGTCCCAAGTGTTTTTTCAAAACCATTGCGCCCGAAGGCGGTCATCTTTCCTCCCGCGGCAATCCACAGTTTCGGGTTTCTGTAAATCTCCGCACTGATGTCTGTACCCTCTGCCAGCGCAAAATGGGTGATGCTGCAGCTGCCGCTTTTTCCGACGGTGTTGGAAATCGTACAGCCCGGCACCGGCGCGTTTTCTTCTGCAATCTTAAAGATTCTTCCTGCCTCTTCCTTCATGACATTCACTTCCTTTCGCTTACATGATAAACTTAACATGGAAGCTGAAATCACACCGTGGTTATAACCACATTTTGCAGAGAATCAGAATTCAGGAGGTCTCAGGATGAACGAGGATTTCTTTTTGAAAACGAGGCTGTTTCATGATATGACAAAAGAAGAGCTTGCCAGGGCCTTCAGCTGTCTGAATTACTACCAGAGAAGCTATTCGAAATCGGAACGCATCCTGTCTGCCGGTCAGGACATCCGTTTTATGGGAATGGTCTTAAAGGGAGAAGTGACGGTAGAACAGAATGACCGCTGGGGAAACCGCAGCATCCTTACGGAAGTCGATCCCGGAGAATGTTTCGGAGAGATGTACGCAATGACACCAGGAATCATTCTTCCTGTCGACGTCATCGCCGCAAAAGACTGCAACATCGCTTTTTTTGAGGTTGGCCGCCTGCTTGAGCATAACTGCTCCGCGCCTGATATTCTCGGAAAGCTGACAGAGAATCTCCTGCGCATTGCCCTGCATAAGAATCTCATTCTCTCAAACCGCAGTTTCCACACAGCGCCGAAAACCATCCGTGGAAAAGTCATGGCCTACCTGAACACCCTGTCCCTGCAGCAGCATTCCTTCGATGTCAGTATCCCCTTCAACCGCCAGCAGCTGGCCGATTACCTGAATGTGGACCGGACCGCACTGTCGAAGGAACTAGGGAAAATGAAGGACGACGGTCTGATCGATTTCTGGAAAAACCATTTCCGTCTGCTCGCAGATGCAGAAGACTGATCAGACCCCAGGCTGTCCAGAAGAACCCCACCCTTCCCGACGCTGAAGACGTCGGGCGGGTACCCGGGAACCTTGTTGTCGTCTGACGGATAGACAATCAAAAATTTTTACTCTTCCCAGAAGAGCTCGTCCAGCGTTTTATCCAGCGCCCTGCAGATGGAAATACAGAGATGAATCGTCGGATTATAGTCACCCTTTTCAATAGCACTGATGGTCTGCCTGGAGACATCGCAGAGCTTCGCCAGTTCCGCCTGGGAGAGATCCTTTGCCGCCCGGGCGGCTTTCATTCTCAGATTCTTCATTCCTCCTCACTCTCCCCTTTATCGGTAAATCTTCGGATCAGAACCGCCAGGAACATAACCAGGAAGAATATACCACAGGCCAGATTGGCTCCGGATGCCACGGTAATAACGCCGTGCACAAAAAGATTTCCATGTGTGCCCTGCGTTACCACGGACAAAATGTTTGCAGCCCCGAGCAGTGCAAACAGCAGCAGCTGAGTGTTTCCCTTTTTATCATATTCAATGTATGCGCCACGGACGATCATATAGATGATCCCTGTCAGCCCGCTGATTATAATGGTCATGAGGACCCACATGCCCGGTGAAAACAGCACTTTCTTTCCGGATTCCAGAATAAACATTATGGCCACCGACATTCCGATCATCGTCATATATCCGATGTAATTTCCCTTCGCCTGTATCTGTTTCTGCCTCTCATCATAGTGAGAAAGCTGGCCTGCCTTCTTTCTCCTGTACACCCAGACAAGCCGTACCAGACACACGATAGCAAACCCAACCGACAATCCCGCGCTAAACGAAGTACTCATAATATTCTCCTTTCCCGCGGATGAATCCGCATCCAGAAGGCATCTCTTTCCTGTATCCTCAGAGCACAATATATGCGCAATTTTGTCAATTATATTTTACATCTTGCTTTTTATATTTGTCACAGCCCGACATAATTTTCCCCGATGCTATAATCTGTTAATATCTTCCCTGTTCATTTATGGTACAGTAGAACTCAGGAAAGGAAAAGAGCAATGAAGCATTCACGACAAAATCAACCCGGCAGGGGGAATACGAAAAAACGCTGGTCCGCGGCACTGGTGTTTATTCTGCTGTTTGGCATCGTCAGCCTGTTTTCTGATATGACCCATGAAGGCGCGGACAGCATCCGCGGCGCCTATCTGGCGGCACTGGGCGCTTCCGCAGGGACTATCGGATTTATCTCCGGCCTGGGCGAACTGGTCGGCTATTCCCTGCGCTATGTGTTCGGGAAACTGTCCGACAAAACTGGAAAATACTGGTTCATGACCATTGCCGGCTATGTGCTGGACGTGATCTGCGTGCCGGCTCTGGCCCTGGTTGGAAACCACGGCTGGATTGCCGCCTGCATCCTTCTGGTCATCCAGAGAATGGGAAAGGCAATAAAAAAGCCGTCCAAGGACACCATCATGTCCTTCGCGGCAACGCAGGAAGGTGTGGGAAAGAGTTTCGGCATTCAGGAAGTGCTGGACCAGATCGGCGCCTTCGCAGGGCCGGTCTTTCTCTACCTGATTCTTTTGATGAAGTCAAGCGGAACGACCTTCCAGCGCTACCGCCTATGCTTTGCCATGCTGGCGGTTCCGGGCGCACTGACCCTGCTCTTTCTGATCTTCACGCGTCAGAAATTCCCGAACCCGGAAAAATTCGAGCCGGAACCGGCTCATGAAGAGCCCTTCCACATGAAGAAAAGTTTCCGCATTTACATCGCCGGAATCAGCTGTTTCGCCTTCGGATTTATCGACTACTCTCTGATCGCCATGCATGTTTCCAAAGTCTATATCGCATCCGGCGGTTCCTTTATGACTCAGGGAAATCTGCCCCTGCTCTACGCGCTTGCCATGCTCGTCGATGCCGTCTCTGCGCTGGTCTTCGGCTTCTGGTACGATAAGAGGGGCGTCAGTGTTCTGGTCTGGTCCACGATCATGTCGGCATTTTTCTCCGTGTTCATCTTCGGTATGCATTCCATGTCTTCTCTGATGCTGGGCGTCATCCTCTGGGGCATCGGCATGGGCGCGCAGGAATCCATCATGAAATCCGTCATCGCCCAGATCGTCCCGAAAAGCAGCCGGGCAACAGGATACGGAATTTTCGAATGTTCCTTCGGCATTTTCTGGTTCCTGGGAAGCTGGCTGATGGGAATTCTCTACGATTTCAGCATGCCGCTGATGATCACCGTTTCCGTCTGCGCCCAGCTCATGGCGATCCCCTTCTGCCTGTACACGGGAAAACTGCAAAAGAAAAACAGCAGGCACTGAGCAAATTCCCTGCTGTTTCAAAATATTGGTGAATGATGATTAATAGCTTTGTAGATATATGTAATCGTAAGACTTGCGAAGGGGGGGGCGTTTCCCCCTTGCGTTTTTTATTTGCCGCCGAAAATGTATCCGGTCATGGCCATGGACCCGAGATTGCAGACGTTGTTGAAGACCTCTGCAGAATCTCCTTCCGACGCGCCGAGGCAGTAGAGGAGCGGCAGGAAATGGTCCGGCGTCGGGACGGCATATTTCGCGTCCGGGTGCCGGTCAAAGTGAATGACGCTGTCAGCATCACCGCTGAGCACGGCCTCGCGGATGTAATCATTGAATCCTTCTGCCTCCGGTGTGCCGCCTTCATTGTCCCATTCCACACAGAAGAGGTTGTGCACGACGTTTCCGCTTCCGAAAATCAAGAATCCCTCTTCGCGGAGCGCGGCCAGCTTCTTTCCGAGGTCATAGCTTTCCTGCGGGCTGAGACCCTGGTTGACGGAAAGCTGCACCACCGGAATGTCCGCCTTCGGGAACATGTGCACCAGCACCGTCCATGTTCCATGGTCAATGCCCCAGTTATTATCTTCGGAAACCGCGCTTCCAAGCAGCGTCTTTACTCGGTCCGTGAGCTCTGCGCTGCCCTTTACCGGGTACTTCACCTCATACAGCTCCTTCGGAAAACCGTACATGTCGTAAACCTGTCTCGGCTCCGGCGCGCTCTGAATCAGCGTCCCCGGCACAAACCAGTGCCCGGAAACCGCCAGAATCACCTTCGGCTTCCCGAAATCCCGCAGAACCCGTTCACCGACGGCCTGCATTCCCTTAGTAATATCATTATGTTCCAGCGCCACCATCGGGCTTCCGTGTCCGGAAAATACAACCGGCATTTTCTTTGTCATCTTAATCCCCTCGATTCATGTATTTTCTGCATAACTTTAAACTTTATACTTGCTTTAGATTTCTTTTCTTTATATGATAAATATAATTGGACAAAATCAAATGTGCAAGAAGGATTTTTCTATTTACTTGGTATGTTTTACATTGGAATTGGAGAACTAGAATGAAAAAAGAGAAATGCAATCAGGCCGGTCTGTTCGGCGTCTGCCCCTTCGTCACCGCCCAGCAGGTCCTTCAGGGAAAATGGGCTATCCTCATCCTTCACGAACTTTCAGACGGCTCGAAACGCTTCAACGAAATTCAGAAAAACATCGAAGTCACCCAGGCCACCCTTTCTACGCAGCTGAAGAAGCTCCAGAACGAAGGCATCATCAGCCGCACCGTTTATCCGGAAGTCCCGCCGCGCGTAGAATACGAGCTCACCGACATCGGCCTGTCCTTCGGCCCTGTGCTGGACAGCATCGAAGTCTGGGGCGATAAGTATATCGATTACCTAAAGAAAAACCGGGCATAAGAGACTCTGTGAGTTGTGGCAATATTCCAGGAAATGTTATATACTTAACGTATGAGCAATAATGATGAGAAATCGCCCAAAAAAGAAAACTGACAGAAGGGAGAACATATTCTATGGAGAATTTAAATTATTATGACCTGATCATGAAGCGTGAATCCTGCAGAGCATTCACGGATGAAGATGTTGAAGAAACTGAACTTCAGCAGATTAAGGACAGTGTTTCCAAGTGTGACGCGCTGGATGACAGCATCGCAACGGAATTTCATATTATCGACCATGAAGAGGCAGCAAAGTTTGAGAGTACCGTCGGCTACAATGGATTTATGATTCATTCCCCGCAGTATGCGCTGCTCTTCTCTGAAAAGAAGGACCATTATCTGGAAAACGCCGCTTTCATTATGCAGGCACTGACCCTGAAGCTGACGACTCTGGGACTGGCTGCATGCTGGCTGACCATCAATGATGCAGACAAGGCCAAGGCTCAGATCGGCATCAGCACAGACAAGACACTGGCTGTCGTCGTCGGATTTGGCTACAGAAATAAAGACAAGAAGGGCACCCGCCTGGATATCAAAAGCCCGTCCGATGTCAAGGTCAACAAGACAGCGACACGTGCAGCATCCAAGATTTCCCTTGACGAGTTTGTTTTTGACGGCACATTCGGAAACAAGGCAGAAATCGACCTGGTCGCTCCGCAGTATCCGCAGCTGAACGACGCGCTTCTCTGCATGAGCGTTGCACAGTCCTTCTTCAACCGCCAGCCGTACCGCGTTATCCTCACAAAGAATGCTGTCTGCCTGATCGGCCTTGACGATGAGATGACCGGTGAAGCAGATACACATCTGAATTACGGAATCGAAATGTTTAATTTCTACGCGGTCAACGAGCGCACCCGCGGCGAAGGAGACGCCCTGAAGAAGTGGTCCTTCGAGGCACCGGAAGAGGACCTGCAGCTGCCTGAAAACGCACACTTCATCGCACAGTGCAGACTGTAGATAAACACGAGAAAACAATAAGAACCCCACCCTTCCACGACGCTGAATGAACTGCTCCCCGTCAAGAGGACAGTGAAAAAACATAATATTTTTGACCAGTGGCCATCCGGTTACTGGTCATTCTTTCCATTTTTTGTAAAATTCCATTATGCGGCTCGCAGGTACGCCCGATGTTTTTCCATCGGAGTTACAACACCGAGCCGTCTCTGAAGTCTTCGGTTATTGTAGTAGCTGATGTAGTCTTCAATCATTGTCACCAGCTCTTCCCGGCTTTTGAACCGTCTGCCATAATATCGTTCGCGCTTGAGAATTCCCCAGAAGCCTTCCATCGGACCATTGTCGATACACCTTGCAACTCTGGACATACTCTGCGTCATGCCGGCATCTTCAAGTTTTTTATGGAATGCTCTGTTCGTGTACTGGAATCCACGGTCACTGTGGCATAATGGGTGTGCACCTGGATTCTCAGAAATGGCCTTATCAAAAGTGTCGAATACCAGCGAATTATTGTTGTTATCTCTGATTACATAGGACACAATCCGTCTGTCAAAAAGATCCAGAATGGCACTCAGATACACTTTGTGCACAACGATGCCTTCATACCATTTAAACTCCGTTACATCCGTCAGCCACTTCTGATTCGGAGCATCAGCAGTGAACATGCGGTTAAGGATATTATCTGCAATATACTGTGGGTGACTGGCTTGTCGTGTACACCCATGATTACAGTACTTGATCGTAGATTTAATGTCCTTTGCCCTGCAGATACGCAGTGCTCGCTTGTCATTAATGTGAATGCCATGATATCGGTCAAGATCATCGCTGATTCGGCGGTAGCCCTTGGACGGATCATCGTTATGGATATCTTCCATGATTCCTGCAATCCGTTCATTTTCTCTGATCCGTTTGCCCGTGTCACCTCTGAGCCATTTGTAGTAAGCAGATCTTGCTACATGAAGGATGGAGCAGCATGATTCAACCGGATATCCGTATTTTTTTGTGCAGTATTTTATGGAGCTGTAGAGATGGGACTGCCTTACTTGTGAAAGCGTTCTTTTCTCTCCAGCTCCCTTACTTTTTTTAACAGATCACGCTCCATCTTCGTCATGTACAGTTCCTGCTCCGTCTGCGCCAGCTTGATCTTCAACGTTTCAATCTCACTGCGCGGCTGCTGATCGGCTTTGCGTCTGCCGCGTCGATCCTCAAGACCTGCTTCTCCAAGTTCCGTATATCGTTTGACCCAGGCATACACCTGTTGGTAACTGACGCCATATTTCATGGCTGTTTCGCCATAATTCTTCCCATTTGCCAGACATTCTTTGGCAATATTAACGCGCTCATTTTTACTTGTCTTTCGTGATGTAGTCATACGGCTTCCTCCTGACATCTTTCGTGTGAAGTCTATGCCGTTATTATACATCTTTATCCATTTATGTAGTTGAGTGCGTGCTCTCAAACCGTATCGTGCCGAAATTTCCCGTTGTGAGCCTTCACCGTTCAGATAGCTGGTCACTGCTTTGAGTTTGAGTTCCGGCGGATAAACTCTGTTATGGCCGGTATCAAGGAAATCCATTTCTCCTTGTTCCTGATAGCGGAGAACCCATTCGCTGACAGAGCGACTATCAATACCAAGTTCTCTGGCTGCTCCTTTACGAGTCATTTTTCCTTCAGAAATTTGCCTGGCATATTTTAGTTTGATTTCCTCGGAAATTTTTTTACCTTTTCTACTCATAGAATACTCCCTTCATGAGTACAACCGTGTTTTGTTTTTTCACTGTCTCTCATAAGGGGAGCATATCAGAAGCGTCGGGTGGGTGCCCGGGAACCTTGTTGTCGTCTAACGGGCAGACAATAGAAATGCATACAGAAACTTTCTATCAGTTTAAAAGTTTCTGTATGCATATTTTATTGTCATGACAATAACTGTTCTGCTGCTTTTATCAATACGATAAATGACAATATAATGATCGGCAAAAAGCTGTCGATAGCCCAGCCCGGCATATCTTCCTACTTTACGCTCTGCACCCCGCTCTGGGAACTCCCTCAGACTCAAAATCGCGTCTTCCAGGTGATCTGCGATATCCTCAGCAGCCTTAACTGCAAACAATTCTTCTTTGATATATGTATATATCTCATCAATATCCCGATACGCCTGCGGTGACAATCGAACAGAATACTTATCCAAAATGTTTCCTCCTCAGTTCCTTCAGCGCACTTTCGGCATCGCGCAGCTGACCGCCGGCGGCCAGCTCTTCTTCAGCATGTTTAATGGACTGGTCAACATCTGCAATTCCTGTCAATCTGTCATAGGTTTCCATACTCATAACCACCAGATCCCCATATCCCTGTTTTGTAACAAAAATAGGTTCCTGACTTTCATGGCAGCGCCTGGAAATCTCATTCGTATTCCGTAATTCTTTGATCGGTACAATTTCTGGCATAATACTCACTCCTTCATACACATATATTAGCATAATATCGCTGTGTTCTAAAGCATAATTATGTCATTTATTTCTACAAGGATCCAATTCTCTCTTCTGCACACAGCTCCTACTCCACACTCTTCAGCGACTCGATCATGTCGATGCGCCGCATGGAAATCGAGGAAATTCCATTTACGATGAGGGCAAAAACCACCGTCAGGAGTGCAGCAAGGAGGAAACTGGACCCTGCGACCGTCCGGCCGAACATCAGGTCATTGGTTTCTGCCGTGGACATAATGAAGGTCTTCAGCCAGACGCCCAGGAAAAGCCCCAGAACGATGCTGATTCCGGTCAGAATGATGTTTTCCCGGAAAATGTACATGGACACTTCTCTGTCGTAGAATCCCAGCACTTTCAGGGTTGCCAGCTCACGCCGCCGCTCGGTGATGCTGATGCTGTTCAGGTTGAACATCACGACAAAGGCCAGCATGGCCGCGGCGCCGCTCAGGACCCCGACTACCGTCCGCAGCAGATCGACGGTCTTTTTCATCGCCTTTTCTGCGCTGCTGGTCAGGCTGATCTGTGAGACTGCACCGTTCCTGAGAAGTTTATTAGGAATGGACTTCTCATGGATGTTTTTCCCCTTCCAGTTCAGCAGAATGCTGTTGCTTTCTGCGCTTTTTCCGGTCAGCTGCTTATAGTAAGCAGGAGAAATATAGACATAGTGAAGGACATAGTTTTCCGCAATGGCTCCGACTCTGGCCCGGACGGTCGTGCCGACGTTCAATTTCAGTGTAACCTGGGAACCTTTCTTTACATTGAGAAGACTTGCTGCCTTTTCCGTCAGGATGACCGAACGATCGTTCAGATGGTATTTTTCCCCGGATACCCGGTCATGCAGATCAATAAACTGATGCAGCTTTCCCGGATTTTCCGGAACGATGACGTATCCGCTGTAAGACTTCCCGTCTTTCTTCAAGGTGACGCTGTCCTGATACAGCTTTTCGGTGCTTCCGATTTCCGGCACATTCTTCAATGTTCGGCTGAGCGAAGCTTTTGAAGAGGCAGAGGCGTCCGGATTGATCAGCAGCTGGGCATCATACTTCTGCACCCGTCCGGATTGATTCACGGAAATTTCCGTCACTGCATCCCGGATGCCGAAACCAGTCAAAAGCAGCGCCGTGCAGCCGCCAATTCCGATAATCGTCATAAACAGCCTCTTCTTATAGCGGAAAATATTCCGCAGGGTCGCCTTACTGCTGAAACTCAGCCGTTTCCAGAGCGGCGTGATCCTCTCCAGCCAGATCCGGCTTCCGTTTTTCGGCGCTTCCGGCCGCATCAGCTGGGATGGAACTTCCTTCAGCAGATGACCGCAGGCCCAAAAGGTCGCGAGCAGATTGCAGAGAACCGCCGCAAAGGCCGCAAGAAGCGAGAACTTCCACTCATATGGGATCACCGTCTGATCCATATTCACGAACTGATTCCGGTAGGCATTGATAATGATATAGGGAAGCATTTTTTCGCCGATCAGAACACCGGCAATGCTTCCCGTTACCGTCGCCAGAAGGCTGTAACCAGCGAACTTCCTGATGATGACGCCTCTTCCATAGCTCAATGCCTCCATCAGGCCGATCTGTTCTCGCTCTTCCTCCACCATACGGGTCATCGCCGTCAGGCTGACCAGGGCCGCGACCAGGAAGAAAATGAGTGGAAAAACCTTTCCAATCGCCGCGATACGCTCCGCGTTCTGAAGATATTCCGCATAGGCCTGATCCTGTGCTCTTCCCTGCACATACCATTTCCCCGATCCCAGCTTTTTCATCTGTTTCTGCGCAATTGCCTCAGCCGATGCCCGATCGATTCCCGGATAAGAGGCCTGCACGGTCTGAACCGCCTGCTGCTTCAGTTCATTGAGCCTGATCCGGCAGCAGGAAGCCGCCATTTTCCTGAGATTCTTCTGCGCTGCACGTACTTTTTCTTTATACACCGCAGATCCTGTCGTGTATTTTTCCGCGCCCTTCACCCGGCAGTAAACCGCGGAATACGTGCTCATAGAAAAAGCCGACGGCTTCACGGCAATAAAGCCGTCTACCGTACCATTTCCAAGGGTCGTGCTGCCCCGGTCATCCGTCAGGTAAGCCGGACTGCTGCCCGTGCCGGTGACGGTGAACGTGCTGTATTTTAAACTCTTGCTGAGTTTGTCTTTTGTCCCTGAATAGATGTGAATCTTATCGCCGATGGAAAGATGGCGCTCCTTCGCAAGTTCTGCGTCCACCAGACACTCATTCTGCCTGCGCGGAAGCCGCCCCGACTTCACCGTAAAACTGTTCATCCCCCGGACCGTGCTCATCACGCGCACGACCTGCGTCCGGTTCCTGGAATCGCTCAGAACATCAGCACTGTACGCGCCCTCCGCCGCTGAAATTCCGTCCGTCTGCCGCGCCGCCTTAACATCCACGTCCGTCAGCCCAAGCGTTGACTGGATCTTCACGTCCATGTATTTATGCCGGTTCATATAGGCCGTCAGACTCTGCTGCATATCCGGCTCACAGGCTCTTACCCCGGACAAAAAAGACACGCCAAGGATGACAATGAACAGAATCGACAAAAATCGACCCGGATCCTGCCTGATCTCGCGGTAAAAGTTTTTCCAGACGGCTGTTTTCATCTTATGAACGTTCCTCCTTCTCTGCAGTCATTGTATTCTCTGCAGTCTCTGCTTTCTATGTGATTTCTACCAAACAATTTCATCGATGGACTGCGGTGATGCGTTGGTGTACACGCACTCTGCCCTGCCATTTCTGATCTCGATTACGCGGTCGGCCATGGCGGTCAGGGCGTGATTATGTGTGATCATCATTACGGTCATATGGTATTTTCTGCAGCTCTGGTGGAGCAGGCGCAGGATCTGCCGGCCGGTCTGGTCATCCAGCGCACCAGTCGGTTCGTCGCAGAGCAGGAGCTTCGGATTCTTTGCCAGCGCCCGGGCAATGGCCACCCTCTGCTGCTCGCCGCCGGAAAGCTGAGCCGGGAAATTATTCATCCGGTCTTTCAGACCCACGCCATCCAGAACCTCTTCAGGATCCCGGTAATCCTTACAGATCTGCACGGCAAGCTCCACATTTTCCAGCGCCGTCAGGTTCTGCACCAGATTGTAGAACTGGAAGACAAAACCGATCTCTTCTCTGCGGAAGCCGATCAGCTGCTTTCTGGAATATTCCGCGATGTTGTTTCCGTCCACCCAGACTTCACCGGAAGAAACTGTATCCATGCCGCCTAAAATATTCAGCACCGTAGTTTTTCCGGCGCCGCTCGGTCCGACGATGACCGCAAATTCTCCCTCGTTCACGGAAAAATTAACACGATCCGCGGCACGAATCTCCACGTCACCCATATGGTAGATCTTGCTTACGTCCTTTAATTCGATAAACGCGTGCATGAACGTCCTCCCATCTCATTTCTGCAGGCCTTCCTAAATAATGACACTCTTTTCTGACATTTTCGGACATCGCCGGCGCTGTTTCTATGTTCACTATACCATAGATAGCGCGAGATATAAAACGCATTTCGAGGATTAATGGCGGATGACGGAGTTCTTATTCAAAAAGCACAGATTTTATAAATTGAAAATCGAACAAAATAGAATTCCTGCATAGATGACCGCATTCTGGTGCTTGCTCCCTGGTAAATATTTTAGAATGCGGGGGATCTGGCAGGGTGTACGCCGCAGTGAAGGCAGTTAAAGTATACCGTAAAATAAGCACGCCTACGATTGAACGAAGTTCGGGATTTGCCATGTTATCCGCTTTTTCCCGAGCTCCTTTTTTCAAAGTTCGGGAAATACAGTTAAAACGCGCTTTTCCCGAACTGTGTACAGGACATATTCGCTCTATATAGATATATTATTGATAAAAATTCAAGTAAAAGAAAATTAATTCGTGTGCATTGTATAATAATCATGATTGATTATAATATCGGACTAGTCAAAACTGCGCTTCTGACAATTTCCCGATCGGTGAACCTCCCGAGTTCGGGAAATCGTCAGTACGATGCCATTTCCCGAAATATGAATCCCTGAAAGTTCGGGAAATGGCCGAATAAGAGGAGATTCCCGAGCCACATAAAATTAACCTCGGGAATTTGACATTTAATAAGCGATTCCCGAACAATTGCAGATACATTGTGTTGAAATAAATACAATTCGGCATGAATATTACACAAACAGGTATACTGTATACGTCACTCCGCTTTCTTTCTCAGGGACACCCTGAGCCAGACATCAAAAACTGATCCGCATCTGCCTCTCCACCCAGGACTCCTGCGGCACATCGTGAACCACATCCCCATCCCGATAGCCGCCGATCAGAAACGGTGACTCGGGATCGTGCAGGCGGCTGTTCTCCAGCACTCTTGTGGCCTCCGCGTTGGCGTAACAGTAGCGGCAGAGATGGCGGCAGGTGTTGTAGGCGCCGATATCGCAGGCCAGATAACAGGCACATTCCTTCCTTGCGCCCTTTCTTTTTGGCGCATGAAGAGGCTTTCCAATCGCCTTCTCATAGTCGCGGATCTGCATGCAGCCGCTGCAGTCGGCACCATAAGGAGCCAGTTCATCGCCTTCCGCGCAGGGCTTCACGGTCATGCCGTGTGCGGCGGCGATATCAATCATTGCCTTCCCCAGCATCAGGCGCTGCTCCTGTGTGACTTCGCGGGCCTTCGGAAAATTCCGCCGGACTTTTGGGTAGAGGTCGATGAAGCTGATGACGACCGTTTCTGTGTATCCGTCCAGCGCGGAGGCCATCGTTTCAAACGCCCGCAGATGATAGGCCGCAGAATAACGCTCGGAAATGAATATCGGATCATAGCGCCAGCCGATGGACTGGATGCCGACAGCGTCTGACAGTCTCTTGAAATCATCCAGCAGGCGGTGCTTGTCGGGGACATTCGGCTCAATATCTCTGCCATAGGGCGTAATCGTGACGAACCAGAACTGCCCGTAATCCTTCAGCAGATTCATGTAGGGGAACATCGGTGCCGGGTTCTTGGTGCAGAATCCGATCACATCCACGACGGAGGGGTCGAGGCGGTAACGGCTGACCTGAACCGGGTTATAGGGATTGCGCACGCAGACAGATCCCGCCTTCAGCCGCTCTGCCAGCCACGGTGCGTAGAAGGCCGGAATGTCTGTTCTCTGCCCTGTATTGATAATCATTTCCCTGCACCTGCCTTTTCTTAATTCTCATCGATGTCATTATTGTAGCGCATGAGTCATCATCTGACAAAATTTACGCGCGCAAGGGCATCACGCGCCGCGTAATCCACGCTGTTTCAGAATATCCGGCAGGCCGAAGGCTTCTGTCTGCCCGTGACTTTCAACACAGAAATCATAGATTGAATGGGAGATTATCGCAAGAATGTGCTTTATAGTAATATACTTCTCTTTCAGGAACTATAAAACCGCTGAATTTCAAGCCTGACAAAACTTAGCCGTGCAAGAGACCACAAGCCGTCTTATTATCCGGGACATTTCCGACAGCCTGGCATTCTGCGATGTTCACTTGCAGGACGGTTCTTTTCCGGATATTTCTCATGCTGCATGCAGAAAACAAAAATAGCGGAAAATGTCAAAACTTCCCGCTATTTTCGTATGGTAATAGACGAAATATTCAAAGTGCCTTTTATCACTATACTTCAAACTGAACCAAACGCACGGATCGGCTCTTTTTCATTACCTGATCACGACGCGGTTTCTTGTTTCCTTCGCTTCGTACAGCGCTGCATCTGCTTTTTCAAGCTCATCCTTCAGCTGTCCCTTTTCATAAACGCCGCCGATGCTGATGGTCAGATGGACGCCGGGATAACCCGGAATTTCCGCGGAACCTGCCGCCTCTTCGATATCTTGAAGTTTTTTTCGGAATACTTGCTCCGGAATATCTTCAAACGCCAGTATGAATTCATCTCCTCCGTAGCGCAGGACCAGATCGCTTTTCCGCACACATCCGGAAATCGCACTGGCAACGGCCTGCAGTGCCGCATCTCCCGCCTTGTGCATCCAGGTATCGTTGATATTCTTAAACTGGTCGATATCAATCATCGCGGCGGCCTGTACCGTCAGCCCGGAAACCTGCTCATCATAATACCTGCGGTTTCTGACCTGTGTCAGAGAATCTCTGTACAGACGTTCATTAAACTGGGTGATGCGTGAAACAAACTCATTTTTCCCGCAGGCGTCAATCATAACCTGATCATTAAGATGCAGGATCGATTCCAGAACGCATGGCTCTTTGTTTACTTCCAGATATTCTGAGACAAGAAGATAAATTTCATTATCTACAAATTCAAATTTGGATGCTCTCTGTTTTGTTGCAAAGGTTTTTGCAGAAATACAGTTCGCGCACGGAACATGCCTTTTCCAGAAGGAAAAACAGTAACCTTTAAGTATTTCATGTGTGCCGTCTGCATGATAGACGATCTGACGATGGACCGATGGGTTGACGACTCTTACCGTATCAAAAACCGTATTCAGCCCCCGGATCCGCTCCAGCAGTTCCGTATGGGTAATGCCGAAGTCCGGTACAGCTTCCTTTCTTGGAAATTCTTTGTTCATCATTAATTTTGTCCTCTCCTGATAATTTTCGCAACTATACGTAATTACCCGATTCCTGTATTCTAAAACAAGATATCCCAAAATGTTCCCACATTACTGTTTTCCCGGATCTTCCACATCCTGCATCAGTCCAAATGCGATTTCACCATTTGTATCTAGCGCCAGAAAAGCGATAAGACGCTTACAGGTGAACCTGCCGCTCTTCATATCATAAATGGAAAGGATGATGTTATCCCTGCCTTCCTTGACGGGAAGGCGTTCATACCGTCTGCGCATGCATATTTCTGTCTGATTTTCTTATTGCGGATGCCCGCTGCGCCCGGCAGCAGATCCTGCAGGTCTAAATATCCAGAAGTTTGCTGTATTCTGCCAGCGCGCCGTCTGTGTCGTGAGCAAGCACGCGTTTTGCCAGCACCTTTCCCAGCTGAACGCCTTCCTGGTCGAAGCTGTTCAGATTCCAGACAAAGCCCTGGAACATGACCTTATTCTCAAAATGCGCGAGCAGTGCGCCCAGGCTGCGCGGCGTTACTTCCTCGCCGATGATGATGCTGGAAGGACGGCCGCCCTCAAAGTTCTTATTCCGGTTCTCATCCGGCTTGCCGCAGGCAAAGGCGACAATCTGTGCTGCCACATTGGCACAGAGTTTCTGCTGACTCGTGCTGCCCTGAATGCTGTCATCTTCTCCCAGCTGACTCTTCCGGAATCCGACGAACTGAAGCGGCACAATATTCTTTCCCTGATGCAGGAGCTGATAGAAGGAATGCTGTCCGTTCGTTCCCGGTTCACCGAACAGTACCGGATCGGTCGGATAGGATACCGGCTCTCCAAAGCGGTTGACAGATTTTCCGTTCGACTCCATATCCAGCTGCTGAAGATGAGCCGGGAAACGGCTGAGCGCCTGTGAATACGGAAGAACTGCCGTACTCTCATATCCCAGGAAATTTCTCTCATAAACACCGATCAGGGCATCCAGCATGTCCGGATTCTTCAGCGGATCCGTCTCCTTTGCCAGCTGGTCCTCTGCGGCAGCTCCTTCCAGGAATTCAGCGAAGACTTCCGGTCCGAATGCCAGAGAGAGCACAGCGCCGCCGACTGCCGATGTAGAGGAATAGCGGCCGCCGATATAGTCGTCCATGTAGAAGGCAGCCATGTAGTCATCGTTATGTGCAAGCGGGGATGTTTCGCTGGTGACTGCAATCATGTGACGGGATGGCTCCAGACCCTGAGCGCGGAGCGCATTCTGCACAAAAGTCTCGTTGGTCAGTGTCTCCAGTGTCGTTCCTGATTTAGAGACCAGAATGAAGATCGCGTGCGCCACATCAACCGATGCCAGCACCGATGCGGCGTCGTCCGGGTCAACATTGCTGATGAAGGCGGCGTCCATGTAATCTTGCTTATTGGCTTTTGCCCAGTTCTGAAGTGCCAGATACATGGCACGCGGGCCCAGGTCGCTTCCGCCGATTCCGATCTGGACAACCGCGGTGAACTTTTCACCCTGCTCATTTACGATCTTTCCTTCATGCACATCCCGGGCAAAATCCGCAATCCGCTTCTGCTGCTCCTGATAGAACGCGCGCTTGTTCACGCCGTCTGCAATGACATCGCCGCCCAGCTGTCCGCGTGTAAGATGATGGAGCACCAGACGCTTCTCACCCGTGTTAATCACTGCGCCCTCATACAGCTCCTTAAACTTATCGCCGAGCTCCGCTTCCTGTGCCAGCTCTGCCAGATCCGAAAGAATCGTGTCATCCACAGACTTTGCGGCAAAATTATACTGCAGACCTTCCGCCATCGGAACACTGTATTTTCTGACACGCTCTGCCCCGGATTCGCCGGCCATCACTGCCGGAAGATCAACCTTCTGCTCGTTTTTCAGTGTCTGAAAGGACTTCAGCTCATCAAAATTTCTCCATTCTGTCATCCGTAACTCCTCCTGATTGTTCAATCCTTTTCTGCCACGCAGTCTCGCCCGAACTTCTGCACGTTCAGGCCTGCGCCGCTGCTCACCTTCATTTCTTATTATTATACAACAATTCTACAGCATTTTGCGTATCACCTGCGAGTTTCAGAGGGTATCAAATGGCCGTGGAGTTTTGCTGACAGATCTCCGGGTTTTTCTGTGAGCTGTACGCAGCCTGATGCCTGGAACGCCTCCCGGCTCCCTTCGCGCATACTCACGCTTCCGACTCCGCCGGCCTGCTCCGGACTGTGTATCTTCTGCTTCAGGCACTTGTGCTAATTATTTCCCACGTTTCTATCCGAAAATGTAGTTCAATCATCTTCAATCGCAACTGGAGTGAAGTCATGCAAAATCCCATTGGTAAAACCCGTGAAAAATCCATCTTTTTACAAACAGAGGATTATTTTTGGTAGTATTGAAAAATAATCACGATTCATACCAAACTTCTGTATCTTTACATGTACATTCTCATTATTTGATTCCCAAGATTTATAATAACAAATAAACATGTATAAATTTTCTACAGCCGCTCAGTAAATATAAGAGAGAAATCAACGATAAGCCGAAATGTCAGAATGTTGCCTCGTTTAACGGGATAAAACTACTAAAATTTTCCCACCTTCCCAGTCTTAATACCTATACTCGCTCTGGGTATTTGGTAAAAACACACGGCTTCTCCTGATCTTACCTAAATAATACTGCATACTTGGTACGATACGCAGATTTTAAATATTTCTACCAAAAATATTACCAGATTACGAGAATTCATGCTGATAACGTCTGCATAATCGATGAATATCTGAAACAGAGGCCGCTGCAACAGGTCATATTTGTCAGCGGCTGAAAATCCTTCATAAAGGAAATGTTATTCTTCATCTGCTCCAGCGTGCTCATGCCGGACAGCACCATGCGGATTCCGTCGAACCCTGCCGCAAAGCGGATTGCATAGCTGGCATTGGAATTATGTGTGCCGTTTTTCCGATTCAGATCATCATAGATCTTCTGCGCATCTTCCGGCAGATTCACAAGACTTCCGCCCTTCACCGGCAGGCGCATACAGCCAAAGCCAAAGTATTTCTTCATTTCCGGGAACGATTTATCCATGATCTGCCTCCTGCTTTCTTCACAATTGCGGATTTCACCTGCTATTTTATGCATTCGCCATTGAGATGTACAATGCCGTTTATGAAATATGCTATAACTATAGCACATACTGGCCGGTAAATAATCCCCGTCCGGCAGCCGCAGTCCCCTTATCTGGGATTCTCCTCTGCTCATTTGCGGCATGAATTTTGTCCCTTAATTTTCCGGAATCCAGATCTCGCCGCTGCAGGAATCGAGACTTACATGGATGTGCCCGTTTTCATTGACGGCTTCTGCACGGGTCAGAGCGCCCCGGTATCTTCCCGCGTCGCAGCGGACATCGAATGCGGCCGGGTTTTCATCATTATTCACCGTGACGATGACGTCTCTTCCGTCCAGCTTCCTCGCGAAGGCGTACTGGCGGTTGGTCAGGTAACGTTCTTCATACATTCCATAGGAAAGCGCCGGCTCAGACTGACGGACCCGTCCCAGGGCAGTGATCAGCCTTGTCAGCGTATTCTTTTGTCCCGCCTCCCGGAAGTCCTCCAGATGCAGGCATGGCCGGAGGGATGCGTCGGAACCCTGTTCCTTCTGCCCCTCGATGCCGAATTCCGAGCCGTAATAGACCGACGGCACGCCCGGCAGCGTGTAGAGCAGAATGTAAATCGGGCGGAGATGGTCCTTATTATTGACCTTGGAGGCGATGCGGGCTACATCGTGGTTGTCGACAAAATTATAAAGACCAAGGCGCAACGGATCGCCGCCAGCCATGTCCATCAGCCTCTTCACATTATGCGCAATCTCAAAGTAATTATGGTCGTTATGGCCGGAATAAAGGGCCTTATGCAGGGCGTAATCGGTCACGGCGTGCAGCATGTCGTCGTTCACCCAGCGGATATATTCTCCGTGGATCACCTCGCCCATCAGCCAGAAATCGGGTTTGACTTCATTCGCAGTTCTGCGGAGAGACTTCAGATACTCAAAATCCATGACATCAGCCGCGTCCAGCCGGATTCCGTCGATGTCGAAGGTCTCCACCCAGTATCGGATGACCCCGGAAATGTAGTCCCGGACCTCCGGATTCCACTGGTTCAGTTTGGCCAGGATATTGTAGCCGCCCCAGTTGTCATAGGAAAATCCGTCGTTGAACTCATTGTTGCCGCCGAAGTTCACATTGCAGTACCAGTCCCTGTATCTGGAATTTTCTCTGTTCTCCCTTAAATCTTTAAAAGCGAAAAATTCACGCCCTGTGTGGTTAAAAACGCCGTCGAAGATCACCCTGATGCCCTTCTCATGGCAGGTCCGGACGAAATTGATCAGGTCCTCGTTCGTTCCCAGCCGCCGGTCCAGCCTTTTATAGTCGGTCGTGTCGTAACCGTGGCTCAGCGACTCAGACAGAGGGCCGATGTAGAGGGCATTGCAGCCGATCTCTTTTATATGGTCAATCCAGGGAAGAAGGGTGTTCAGCCGGTGGACCGGCTCTCCCCCCTCATTATTGGCCGGCGCTCCCGCCAGACCGAGCGGATAAATATGATAAAATACAGCTTCATGGTACCATGCCATGTTAATCACCTCCAATCCTTCCAACACAAACCTCATATCCCCGTCTTCTAAGCTCAAAATAGATTACATTTTCAAGAGAAAACCCCAAATCATACCGCTGTTTAGGGAGAATATAATTTCGGAGTCCGAGATCTGAAATATAGTATGATGTCAACAAAAATCCCGAAATCGGGATTTATTCATTTATTTTATGATTTATTCCCGATTTCGGGATTTTATACGCCTGCCGACATAATTTGGAATTACAATTTATCATTTATATAATATTTATCCATTCCGTGATACAGACTTCTGTCATCTAATCTACCACACAATATTGTCCGGATATTCAAGGCGCGGATCCTGCAGTTCATGTATGCTGCATCCATATTCTCTCGAGGCACTCTTCAAATTCCTTAATAATCTTATGTAGGCATCTGGTTTCTTAAGCAGTCTCTTTGCGATAATTCTGATCTTATCTTTTCTCTTCGCCGGAGCGGTCTTCAGGTATTCAATATTACACTTATCGACATACTGTGTGGCATAATACGCATACTCGTCTCCCCAGGATTTTTCTCTCAATCGCATTACCTTCTCAAAATCTTCGTCACCGATCACTTCTGCAAACGCAGACAAAATCACACTTGAAAGCATACCAAGCATCGCCTGATCTCTGATATAATCCGCATATTTATACACAAATCTTCTCGGATGTTCGGCTTTCTTCTGCAGCTTTCTCGCTCTTTCACCATAGTCTGCCGATGCCGGTAAATACAACTCCTGCACGGAGAATGCCACAAACAATGCCTCAGGGAAAAGCACTTCCACAGAATAATGCAGGTTCTGCTGCGGCATAGCCATGGAATGCCATTTCATCAACTCATCATTCGCGCCATTATCTACCAGTTTAACATTTCGATCGCCTTGAAAGGCATGCCTGATGTCATAGCAGATTCCCAGCAGACGATTCTTCACGCCCCAATAGCAGTCATCGTAATCCTCTTCAAGACCAGTCATCCGATATATGCTCTCAACCATCTCATAAAGATCTTCATATTCACCCTCTATAGTCACCCCGGTCAGGTGCTCTGTCGGCTTTGCTGAAATCATATCGCGTTCCTCCGTTTACTCTTTCCAACCATACATATCCTATTATATTTTTTTATATTTTTTCTTTTCCCAAAAAAAGGTCTATTGCGTTTATATGATGTACTCCTTCGTACTGATCTCTGTATTTATCAAGGGAAATTATGAATCGTGGGTAACCGTCTCTTATACTGCGGAATGGACGATATTCTCTTTCATGGATCTTTTGATCGGCTTCAGCACTCCCCCCATGCATCGAATATGTAACTTGAATATACGCATAGTTCTGCGTTTTATCACGGCAGATAAAATCACACTCCAGCTTTCCAATTCTGCCTACGCTTACCTGATATTCATTACTGATGAGATAAAGATATACCAGATTTTCCAAGGTTGGTCCGTAATTCAGCTGATTATCTGTATTCATTGAAAAGTATAAAGACATATCAGCGAGGTAATATTTCTGATCCCTGCGAACGGCCTTTTTACTCTTAAGATCGAAACGATTACATTCATATATGATCTTTGCTTTCTTCAGATCCTCTATATATCCCCGAACTGTAGCAGCTTTTGTACGAATTCCTTCTTTTCCGAGAACCTTCAGGAGATTCCCAAGAGAAAAAGGTGACGCATAATTGCCAATCAGAAAAGACTGCACTCTCTCATATGCTGCCAGATTAGATATTCTTCTCCTGGTTTTTACATCCTTTTCAAAAATCTCTGATACGATTCCCCGCGTGTATGTTTGTCTAGCCGTGACATCCGCGAATTCAAGAGATTTAGGAAATCCGCCATTCAAAACATACTCATTGAATTCCTGATCCATATCCGTATTTCTGTCAATATGGAAAAATTCTTTCATCTCCAGATACTCATGAAAATCCAAAGGGAAAGTTTCAAACGTCAGATATCTGCCAGTAAGTTTGGTGGTAATTTCATCACTTAACAGATATGAATTTGATCCAGTGAGAAATACAGAGAAACCATCTTCTTCATAAGCCTGAACCACACTTTCAAAGCCCTTGACATTCTGCACCTCATCGATAAAAAGGTAATAGAACCCATCATCAGAAAGCATAGATTCGATACGATCCTCTAACTGTTCGGGCGTCCTGATCTGCTTGTATCCACGCCGATCCAAAGGAAGATAAATGATGTGCGACTGATCAACGCCAGCAGATTGCAGTTCATTCATGACCGCCTTTAATATACAGGATTTTCCACATCGGCGAATTCCAGTAATCACTTTAATAATATCTGAGTTATAAAACGGACGAAGCCTTGACAGATATTTTTCTCTTGGGTATATGTTCTTATACAATTCTTCACCTCCCTTTTCCTGAGATAATCATACCATAAACCCCGGATTCACGGTACTCTTTTTTTAATATTTATATATTTAGTCCCCTAAATACGCAAATAACTCAAGGATTTTATTATAATAAGGTTCTCAACATTTCTGTAATCCCTTTCGGTTTCAGGCCGAATAATAATATTTTTCTTTGACATGATTTTTCTCCTCTTCACCGAATAATTCGTGCAAGCTCTACGACTACGATCTTCAGCACTACCCCGCCGGACATCATAAAGAAGCAGACCTCCCGCATCTGCTGCCTTCTGGCAATCAGGGCAGTGATGGCGGCAAGAATAATCACTGCCGCACCGATGCAGCCAATAATATTTGGTATGCTGACGAGCGGGAACAGTCCCGGCGCGCAGCTGCCGTCAATGGCATGCTGAATCGTCTTATCCAGACCGTCCCGTGCCGCCGCAAAGCAGCAGACGACCAGACCAGAACCCATCAGCAGAATGATTCTGCGTCCCCAATGCTGAATATCGGCATGGTGAAACGCAGACCATCCGACAAAGCTGAACGCCCCGTCTTTACTGCTGAACAGATAGCCCTTTCTCATTTCTCTTCCACATTCTGGACATCTCATACTTTCCCTCCTGAAAAAAAGACGCAGCACATGACCGCTTCTGCGATCAGCACTGCGTCTCAGCGTCTGGCTTCTTTCTTTTTAATAACAAAATTCTTTACATCGATAATGCTTTCCCTCTTGCATTTGGGACAGAACAAGGGAAAGTCTTTCAGTTCCGTCTCCCTGAGTATCTGCAATCGTGTTTTCGCTCCGCATCTGGGACATAAGACCCAGCGCTTCTCTTCCGCGTCTGTCATAAGCTCTGCCTGTCCTTCCTGTAAGTGGATTCCACCCTGGCGATAAACCGGTTGATATGCGCTTCCAGCACAGGAGCAACAGCATCCTTATCCTCTGCCTCATCATAAACACTGTACAGCAGATACATCGGTCCATAAAACTCCAGTGCCAGCTGCATGGCCGCTTCATCAGAATCCGTCAGTTTCCGGAAGATCGCCGCCATATAGGACAAAGGTCCCCCGGCAAGATAATCATGGTGAAGCTGTGCCATTTCCGGGCTGCGGTACTGTTCCAGGGTAAGCATCTTGCGGAAATTGGCGGAGAAGTTTTCCTTTGTCCAATGATCCTATTCACTATAAAGCCTGGCAGCATTCTCAATAAATTTTCTTACTGTTGACCTCTTATCGCGGTAAATCTCCGCATCTGCATATATTCCCAGCGGTGCGTGCGGGGACTCCTTCCACTCCAGAAATATAAGTTCCTTATCCGGAATCAGCATATATTCCGGCAGAAGGCAGTATCCGGCCCCGGCAAGGACGAGGGCACAGGCTTCGGAACTGTTCGCAGCCATGCTGTTGAGAAGCGTGTCGTTCACAGGGAGAAGTTTATGTCCCCTTGAAAAGGCGTTTTTTAATAGATATGGCGGGATGTTGATGACCTGACGGTAGGGAAAAAGATCCTCAGAGGATACGATTTTCCGGCGCTTCCTCTTGAATTTCTGAGCAAGAGGATGATCTTTTCTCAGGACGCAGAAAAAATGCTCGTCATGAACAGGAATAAAGGAGATCTTATCATTCTTGAATTTTGCGTCTTTTATGCCGAATACCAGGTCGAGATCGCCGGAAACGAGCCTCTGCAGACTGACATCTGTCTGATCGAGAGAAAGTTCCGGGGAGAGATTCTGCTTTTCAGCCAGAAGAGGTGCCAGTATTTTCCGGATGGGAACGAGAGCGTGCGGGTCGTTGTATCCGATTTTTAATGCATAATGCGCACCCTCGTGAAATGAGCTGATCCATTCCATTACGTGATAGTAGGTATTCAGCATCTGCCGGGCTTCTGGAAGAAATTCAGCACCAATCTGTGTAAGAGAAACGGAACGTGTTGTCCGGTGAAAGAGTCTGGTGCCGAGTTCCTGCTCCAGAGACTGAATCTGCCGGGAGACGCCAGGCTGAGTCATATTCAGTTCTTCCGCCGTGCGTAGATAGTTCAGCGTACCGGCCAGTGTGGTAAAGCATTCAAGCTGGGTCATATTCATAAGGAAATCCCCTTTCTTTATTCTCTTTCCTCTGGGTATAATCGGATTCTATTTATACGATTTACTCATTAATTATAACATATAATCATTTCACTTTCCGCATATCGGATGCTAATATGCACTTGTAAACAAAAGTAAGAGTGAGCAAGAGAAAAAGCTCAGCAGTTTACAGCAGGAATAATACCTGCAGAAAGGAAAATGAACCATGTTAGCAAACTTATTCGGATGGAACAAAAAAGCAGAAACCAAGCAGAATTCTTCAGCATGTGGTACAGCATGCGGAGCAGGAAAGAAGGAAGAACCGTCCAGTGCATGCGGTGCAGCCAAGCCGGAGGAGCCGTCCAGTGCATGCGGTGCAGCCAAGCCGGAGGAGCCGTCCAGTGCATGTGGTGCAGCCAAGCCGGAAGAGCCATCCAGTGCATGTGGTGCAGCCAAGCCGGAAGAGCCATCCAGTGCATGTGGTGCAGCCAAACCGGAAGAGCCATCCAGTGCATGTGGTGCAGCCAAACCGGAAGAGCCATCCAGTGCATGTGGTGCAGCCAAGTAATCCGTTATAACCCCTGAAATAACCATACAAACAGAAAGCCGGAAGTGGAGGAATAGGATTATGGCACAGTATTTTGCTTTCCAGTGGCACATCACAGAAGAATGCGACCAGAGATGCAAGCATTGCTACATTTTCGCAGAGAATGCCTGCAAAGATCTAAAAAGCATGAAATGGGAAGACATGCAGAAAGTGGTGGAAAATGCGGAGGATTTCTGCCGGACATTCGGCCGGCTTCCATATTTCTACATCACCGGTGGTGATCCGATCCTCCATCCGGATTTCTGGAAACTGATGGAACTCCTGAAGAGAAAACAGATTCCATTCACAATCCTTGGAAATCCCTTCCATTTGACAAAAGAAAATCTGGCAAGGCTGAAAGCGTGTGGTTGTGATAAGTACCAGCTGTCCATCGACGGAATGGAAAAGACACACGACTGGTTCAGGAAGCCTGGTTCCTTCCGGGAGACACTCGAGAAGATTCCAATGATCAATGAAGCAGGCATCACCTCTGTTGTGATGACAACCGTTTCTTCCGTCAACATAAAGGAAGTGCCGGACATTATCGACGAAGTCGTCAAATACAAGGCGGATGTATATGCATTTGCGAGATACGTTCCGACGGCTCCGGATCCTTCTTCAGTTCCTGCTCTCTATGCAGAAGCAGAGCGGGCGGAACACGGGAAGAAGATGACAGGAATCACGCCGGAAGAATATCGTGAATTCTTGAAAACAGTCGATCAGAAATACAAGCACTATGAGCATGATCCATCATGTGTAACGTATTTTAACCGTAAAGACCACCTCTGGACGCTTTACCAGTATGAAACAGGCGAATTCAAGATTCCGGACTGGGCAGAAAGCGGGATGATCTATGGCGGATGCAATTGTGGAAACTGCCATCTGACGATTCTTCCGACTGGCGAAGTATATGCCTGCCGCCGTGTGGCAGATAGTGGAATCGGAAATGCTCTCACAGACAGACTCGTAGATCTCTGGCTTAATCAGGCTGAGGACTATAGAGACTATCAGAAGTTCAGCAAATGCTCCAGCTGCAGACTCGCTGCATGGTGCCGCGGCTGCCCTGCAGTGGCGAAAGGAACCTACGGCAGCTTTTATGCAGAAGATCCACAGTGCTGGGCTTCGGAAGAAAATGGCCTGTTAGTTACGAATAAAACTGCATCAACGGAAAAGCTCCTGCATAATCATAAGGAGTCTGCAAAAGCGGCTGTGTCAGAAGTTTAAGAGGTGAGTGGTGAAAAAGAGTATTCTGAGAGACCTTGATATGAATGACGGAATGGCCGTCACACTGGCAATGCTGAAAGAACATCCTATGCAGTATATCGGTGTGATCGGACTAGACGGAAAACCTAAAGTCAAGGCATTTGAATTTAAATATGAGGAAAAAGGGAAACTCTGGTTTGATACGATCAGAGGAAAAGAGACCTGGAAAGAAATTTCTCGTCATCCTGACGTAGAAATTACCGTTGCGGATGATGAAACCATGGATTGGATCCGCATCAGCGGTAAGGTCCGGATGCAGGAGGATGAAGAGCATCGCAGAAAGGTGCTTGAGGCAAGTCCGATTCTACGTAAATATCATTCCGGACCAGAGGAAAAGGAAATTGTCCCTTTTACATTGGATGATGTCCATGTAGAGGTATCAAGCCTTGAACCGGAAATAGGAACACACAGATATAAGCTGTAGGTACAGCCGGCCTGGAATAACAGGAAGAGGATGATACAGACAGAACGATAATGACGGGAGGAAGCATCGATGGAACTTATGGAAGCAATGAAAGGCAGACGTTCAGTACGGAAATTTCAGGACAGACTTGTTCCGAAGGAGACGATTCAGAGCATTCTGGATGTGATGGAATACAGCCCGAATGCCGGAAACAGAAACTCCATCCGGACCGTTGTTCTGACAGATCGTGAAGAGATCGATTATATCGGAAAGGCACATACGACGGTGATCGAAAGTTTCAATAAAGGCGTGGTATCCCTGCCTTCAGAGGAGGAAATTGAAGCAGCACCAAGTGCTTTTCATAACGCACCGACTGTCCTTGCTCTGTTCGGGCCGAAGAACTTCTATTTCTCTCCTGCAGATGCCTATATTCTGGCGCAGAATATCGCACTTGCCGCATATGAAAAGGGCGTATCCACCTGCATTGTCGGCGAAGTCCTGAATTCCATGGGAACAGAAAAAGGTCAGGCACTGCAGAAAGCATTCGGTATTCCGGAAAATTTCGCCCCGCAGGTCTATATCACAATGGGGTATTGTGAAGGAGCCTACCCAAAGCGCCTGCCACGCCATTACGCAGAAGTGGTCTATCGTTAAGCATAAGCAAAGTGCATTGCAACGAAAAAATCGCTGAAAACACTGGATTTTCAATATTTGTTTCCAATCTAAATTGCGGAAAACACCCGCAATGGGAACGGTGGCGGCGATGATAACTACATAATCGAACAAGTGGCACAAATTGATTTCCTATTGGCACCTGGTGATGTTCCTTCACTGGGTGTTTTTTTGTATTCTATGCATGTCAGATGAAACAAGACAAAAACAAAACACGGATGATGATAGGAACCAGATCAGAAGGAGAAAAATCATGGCATACAGATCAACAAATCCCTATACTGGAGAAGTAGTCGCAGAATTCAATAACACGACCAATGAGGAGGTCGAGGCAAAGCTTCAGAAAGCACAGAAGGCATATGAGTCCTGGTCGAAGACGAGCTTTGAGGAGCGTGCCGCTGTTATGAAGAGGGCGGCCCAGCTGGCAAGAGAGAGAAGAGATGAGCTCGCAGCTATCAATACAATTGAGACAGGTAAGCTGGTCACGATTGCGGCCTGGGAGATGAACCTGTGCGCGGACATCATGGACTACTACGCAGACAATGCGAAGGAGCTGCTGAAGCCGCATTACATCAAGACCTCGGACCAGATGGCAGGCGATGCTGTCGGCATTTACCAGCCGCTTGGTATCATCTATATGGTAGAGCCCTGGAACGTACCTTTCTTCCAGATGACAAGACCGTCTGCGGCCCAGCTCATGGCAGGCAATGTGGTCGTCTTAAAGCATGCGTCCAACTGCCCGCAGTGTGCGCTGGCCATGGAGAAGCTCTACAAGGATGCCGGACTTCCGGATGGCTGCTTTACCAATCTCTTTATTGATTATGACCAGTCCAATGCCCTGATAGCCGACAAGCGCATCTGTGGCATCACACTGACCGGGTCCACACCGGTAGGCCGCAGCATTGCGGCAGAGTCCGGAAGAAACCTCAAGAAGTGCGTCATGGAGCTTGGCGGATCGGATGCCATGGTTGTCATGCCGGATGCTGATTTTCAGAAAGCCGTGCAGGGTGCTCTGATGGGAAGAATGACCATTTCCGGCCAGGTCTGCGCAGGCGATAAGAGAATGTTCATTCATGAGTCCATTTATGACCAGTTCAAGGCAGCTGTTGCGGGCGCCATCGATCAGCTGAAGATCGGAGATCCGCTGAACCCGGAGACAACGCTTGCTCCGGTCTGCTCGAAGAAAGCGGCGGACAAGATCAGAAGCCAGATCGCAAAGGCTGTGGAAAACGGTGCGACAGCTACGGAGATAGGCCCGAAGGTTCCTGCAGATTCCGCATGGGTACAGCCTACAATCCTGACAGGCGTTACACCGGAGAATCCGATCTTCAATGAAGAGATTTTCGGACCGGTTCTGATGCTCTTTTCCTGGAAGACAGAAGACGAAGTAATTGCCCTCGCCAACGGAACAGACTTCGGACTTGGAAGCTCCGTATATTCGGAGGATCCTGTAAATGCAGCCCGCATGGCGGCTGCGATGGAGTCCGGTGCTGTATCCATCAATCAGCCGACAATGGCGGCCGCAGCAATCCCGTTCGGCGGCGTCAAGACTTCAGGCTTTGGCAGAGAACTGGGTGCCGATGGAATCCGCGAATTTACCAACCAGAAGTATATCAACAGCGCCGGCATTGACATGAAAAAGGTATTTGAGCAGTATTAATCATACGGATGATAAAATACAGATAACTGGATTTTTGATGATTGGCACTCGTGAAGAACCGGGTGCCAACCATTAACATTAATTAGGAGGACACTATGAATACAGCGGTAAGATATTATTCACGGTCTGGCAACACAAAGCTGGTGGCGGAGGCGATTGCGGAGGCTCTGGGCGTTCCGGCGGTTTCTGTCGATATGCCGGAGGCGGCTCTGACGGAAAGAGCGGATGTTCTTTTTATCGGAGGAGCGCTCTACGCCTATGGAATTGATAAGAACCTGAAGAATTATCTGGGCTCACTTTCTGTCGGACAGGTCGGACGGGCTGTTGTTTTCTCCACATCCTGGGTCTCGAAACACAGCATTGATTTGATCCGTAACGCGCTTCAGGAAAAGGGAATTCCTGTGGAAGCCGAAACCTTCTATGTAAGAAACAAGGCAAGTCAGGCACAACTGGAAGAGGCGAAATCTTTTGCCAGAAGTATGGTTAAGAAATAGTTTCAAAGCGATCAAAGCATTTCGGCATACAGACAGGATTTGTTGAAAGAAAACTGAAGCCTGAATAATAACCATAGGTTGCTATTAGAGACGGAAGGAGAGAACCAGAGATGAAATCCCTTGTGGTTTACTATTCGTATAGTGGCAATACCCGTTTGATTGCGGAAGCAATAGCTAAGGCGGTACATGCCGATATAGAGGAATTAAAGCCGGAAAAACCGATACATGCAAGCGGTGCGAAATACGTTATGTGGGGAATCAGACAACTTGTGAGTCAGAGTAAGGTCAAATTACTGCCGTTGGACCATCGGGTTGAAGATTACGATTTAATCATTATCGGAACACCTGTGTGGTCATATACGCTGACTCCGCCAATCAGAACTTTTTTAGAAGAGCAGTGGATAAACAATAAGAAGATTGCCTTGTTCTGCTGTGCCGGCAGTGATCATGGAAAGACCATAGAAAACATGAAAAATGCATTGAACGGAAATGAAATTATTGGAACAACGGTTTTTTATGACCCATTAAAGAAAGATCCGGATGCCGATCGAAAAAAAGCTGTAGAATGGATAAGAAGTATAACAAGGTAAACAAGTAATACCACTTTTTTCTACACTCCCTTAGAATTTATCAGTACTGTTGTAATCTGGCTCATCCGAAATATATCATTGCCTGTCTGGGATATCCAGGCAGGTTTTTTCGGGTCTGTAACTTTCGTTGGGGTTGATCGTTTTGTTGGGGCGTAACTTTAACAGGGGTACCGACCAAATTACAGAACGGAATCCAGAATCAATTCTCTGTTTCTGGGATCCGTTTTCAAAAAGAAAAACTAAAAGGAGGACAAAATGAATAACAAATCCAGCATTACCGCCCTGATGAGCTCCTTTTCCCGGGTATTTCACACAGAAAACGAAGAGCGTCCAGTTTTTACGGATCATCTTGCCAGGGAACTGATGACAGCAGAAGAATATGCTGCCATTCAAGGCTATATTCTTGACGGAGCGCAGTTCTTTGAGCCAGAGAGCAATCCTGCAGAGCAGGACTCGAAAGAACTGCTGCGAAAGCTCATTACTACGCATATTGCGCCGTCGCCGCTCTGCCGTGCGGCCTACACCGAACAGGCATTAAAAACGGCAGCCCTGACCGGCACGAGGCAATACATTATCCTCGGCGCAGGACTGGACACCTTCGCTTTTCGGGAGACAGAGTTCTTATCAAAATACCAGGTATTCGAGGTCGATCATCCTCTGACCCAGGCGGATAAAAAGGAAAGAATTGCGCGCGCAGGCTGGACGATTCCTTGCAATCTCACCTTTGTCCCTGCAGATTTTACAAAAGACAATCTGCAGGAAAGCCTGACTGCAGGTGGTTTTGACAGGACAAGCAAATCATTTTTCTCCTGGCTCGGTGTAATCTACTACCTTTCAGCAGAAGCCATCGACTCAATGTTATCTGCACTTTCCAGTCTATGCGCAGACGGCAGCACACTTGTATTCGATTATCCGGATGAGAATTTCTTTCATGCTTCTGAAAAACGTGTGCAGAACACCCTTATGATGGCAAAAGCCGCCGGTGAACCGATGCAGTCAGCATTTTCCTATCGTGAGCTTGAAAAACTCCTGGAGAAACACGGTTTCCTGATCTACGAGCTTCTGACACCGAAAGATATTCAACAATCTGTGATCGATAAGGCCGGAGCAGATATGAAAGCCTTTGAGCATGTTAATTACTGCCTGGCGGTTAAGAAAGATTAATGTGAACCATTCCGCGCTCATAGAAAGCGAGGAGGAGTATAGATGAACCAACTGATTGGATGCTGCGGACCGGAGAGCATGATTCGAGATCTGCTGGCAAATGCCGCAGTTTATGGTGCGCGGATCAAGGGTGCTGCCCGCTTTTCGGCTCTGTAATCACGATTATATATCGGTTTTATTCTGCACGTTTTTTCGCAAGCATAATGCTCAATATTGCGGAATATGATTCACTTGCATGTCCAGGAACTGCCCGATACAATATCCATAGAATGCTGCTGAAGAGGGAATATTAAGAGGAGAAATGTCTATGAAATATGCATTCATAAATGGAATCATTTTAAATGGGACAAAGGACATGGCACCAGAAAATAACCTGACTATTTTTACAGATAACGGAAAAATCACTGACATTTTACCATCTGAAGAATCGACTGAAGGATATCAGGTGATCGACCTTAAAGGCAGCTATATAATGCCGGGCCTTATCAATATGCATGTCCACCTGGCTGGAAACGGGAAACCGCAGAAGAAACAGAGAGATAATACGAAGCTTGTAAACCAGATTTTCTCGAATCCAGTCTCGGCAAAAGCTGCTGAAAGTCTGGTGGGAAAATATGCTAAAATCGAGCTTCTTTCAGGAGTCACTACGGTAAGAACTGTCGGAGGTTTAAGAGACCTGGATACAAAAATCCGGGATGAAATAAACCGCGGAAAAAGGCGCGGGCCCAGAATCCTTGCTGCAAATGAAGGAATCTCAGTGCCTGGCGGACATATGGCAGGCTCTGTTGCAATAGCTGCGTCCACAATAAATGAGGCTCTTGCTCAGGTTCATCACTGCAAGGATGCAGGAACAGATCTGATCAAGCTTATGATCACAGGAGGCGTTCTCGATGCCAGGGAAAAGGGAGTGCCTGGTGAACTGAAAATGAAACCTGAAATGATAAAAGCCGTATGCGATGAAGCTCATAAACTCGGCTTTATCGTGGCAGCACATGTCGAATCCCCATCAGGATTAAAGGCAGCTCTTCAAAACGGAGTAGATTCCATCGAGCATGGGGCGAAAGCTGATGACGAGATTATCCAGCTCTTTAAAGAGACCGGAGCCTTTCTTACCACGACCTTGTCACCTGCACTTCCCTATGCTCTTTTTGACAGATCGGTCTCAAATGCTTCTGAAGTAAAACAGTATAATGGAAATATTGTATTCGAGGGAATAAGAGACTGCTCTGTTAAAGCGATTGAAAATGGCATTCCAGTAGCACTCGGAAATGATGTGGGATGCCCCTGGATCTCCCAATACGACTTCTGGAGAGAACTTTATTATTTCCATAAATATGTCGGCGTATCGAACGCTTTCGCCCTTCATACAGCTACTCTTAATAATGCAAGGCTTGCCGGAATCGGAGACATCACAGGTTCCATTGAAAAGGGAAAGTGTGCGGACATGATCGTCACCGAAGAAAATCCTCTTGCAGACCTCCATGCATTAAGGAACGTCAGCATGGTTGTCGCAAGGGGTGAGGTCATCACTCATCCGAAAACAAAGAGGAAAAAAATTTTGGATGAGAATCTTGATCCCTTCTGCTGATTTAGATTTTGGGTGAAAGTTCATGGTAACAAAACTCACGGTTATTAAGACAACAAATATATCGATCAATGCGATAATTTATAAGAAAGGTAGATTGTAAAATGAACTTGAACAGCTGAATAGAGTAAAATCCATAGTGGATTTCTGGTAGAATAAAGTCGCGAAACAAAAATTCACCGAAAGGAGTCCACTATGGATCAACTTAATTCTACCATGATTACACCCGATCGCGAAAGGGGTCAGCACCTGAGATTTGAAGAAAGATGCAGTATCAGGATCTTCAAAAAGCTTGGTTACTCTCTCCGCAAGATTGCTCAGCAGATCGACTGCTCTCCATCCACTGTGATGTACGAACTTCGGCGTGGTACAGGCGAACGCAGGGGCAGCAGAGGAAGATTTCCACAATACTCCGCCAGACGTGGCCAGCAGAACTATGAGATCAATCGATCCCGTTGTCACAAGGCACACAAGATTGCGGGTGCCCAGCCCTTCCTGGAATGGATGTATGGAAAGATCAAACATCACAAGTGGTCTCTTGATGCCTGTGTGGGTTATGCCAAACGGGAGCAGCTGTTTCCAGCAGAACAGATTCCATGCACAAAAACTTTGTACAATGAGCTCTGGGCAGGAAATCTCGAGATTCACCCTGCAGATGTTCCGGAAGCACTGTCCAGAAAGTCCCACAAAAATCACAGAGTCCGCCAGAACAAGCATATCCTGGGCAAAAGCATCGAAGAACGCCCTGAGGAAGTGATGGAACGGATTCACTGTGGTCACTGGGAGATTGATACGGTAGTAGGCCATAAAAGCGGCAAAGAATCGGTTGTCCTTACTCTGCTTGAGAAGAAGACTGATTACTATATGGCCATCAAAATCCCGGGAAAGGACGCTGACTCTGTCATGACGGCTCTGGAAGTGTTGCGTGAAGAATACCAGGAGCACTTCACGGAGATCTTCCAATCCATTACAGCCGACAATGGCAATGAGTTTGCCAGACTTTGTGAGATGGAAAAATATGGTATATATGTATATTTTGCCCATCCATATTCGTCCTGGGAAAGGCCACAGAATGAACGGCACAATCGCATTCTTCGCAGATTTATTCCCAAGGGTGCCTCGATAGAGCGATACAGTGCGGAACAAATCTGCAGCTTTGCAGATGAGATCAACGCATTGCCCCGAAAGGCGCTAGGCTACTGCACTCCAGAGGAGCTATTCGAGAAGTTTCTCGATCAGGTATATTCAGTTGACAAGGTTCAATCAGCTTCGTAACTGCTACTGTTCAATTTGAACTTGCAATTTACGAATTTATAAGAAAATATTTTTCTATCAAATATTCTTTCTGAAGAACAAAAGAATGAACTCAAACGCCTCCTGAATGCGCGTACGGTACTACCGAAGAGTATGAAAACGGATCCCGGAACTAAAGACCTAGTTCTGGAATCCGTTCTGTAATTTGGTCGGCATCCCCGTCAAAGTTACGCCCCAATGAAACGATCAATCCCGGGAATTCTTTCAAATCCGTCTCTCTGAAAACTATTTGACAACACAGATTACACTGCTTCTACATTGGAATACGGATAGCTTTCCTTGTAAACAGTCTCAGGCGCAATATCAATCTGACCATTATCCCAGGTAATCACACCATGGAAGATTACAGGATGGTTAAAGATATTGTCATCCTCTAAAGGCTTGAAAGCAGGTCCTCCGAGATTTGATGCATCAAAAAGCCTCTGCTCCCCTGTAGAAAAGGTAACCAGCATCATATGTCTCCGTAAAGGCTTCGCGTCTGTCACCTTGATATTATCCACCAGTTCTCCTGCATAGCAGATATCGTCCTTAATATACATATGTAACTCATACTTTACTCAGTTCATCCCAGAGAGCCCGTCTCCTGGGATATTCTTGTCTGTATTTCTCAGCCAGATTTTCCGCCGCTTCTGCTCCGTTTGGATACTTCTTGATTTTCTTCAGAATCCTGGCTACATGCCGGTAGCCCTTCCGTTCGGTCGCCCCATCCATTTCACTGTCGGCATTCTTAACGAGAATATTCATGCACCGATCCGGATACAATTTTTTCAGAGCTTTTTCATATGAAGACAGATCTTCCAGCTTTTCCGCCGTCTCCATCAGAAGATCATACCGCTTCTCTTTCTCAAAAAGCGACATGGCATTGTAAGTTCCTGCCACTACAGGGAATAGATGCTCGTCGATCTCCTGCTTCCATTCCTCGTCTGTGAAGAGCTTACGGTATTCGTCATAGAGCTCGTCGTTTCCCGGGTTCTCATAAAACATCTTCTTCAGCAGTTTCTTATATTCTTGCGTCTTTCCTGTGCGTTTATAAATATTCTTCAGGCGGTTTTCATACCTCGTAAACTCATATCCCCGGATCGGCCTTCTGCCATGCTTATCAATCAATTTGCGGAGCAGCGAAATCTCCCGATCATCTTCGCCCCTGAATTCATAAATATCCAGAAGCCGGTCATCTGTCTTGTAAGTATGATACTTCGCGGCATACTGCTCCACTTCATCGATTGGGACACCTTCATCGGCAAGAATCTGCAGAAGATAATCACGGTAGACGGAGGTATAGAAATCTTTCAGAGTATCGCTCTTGTCTCCGGACTCCACCTCCTGGATTTTTCCTTCCAGAAACTGCCGCTTGATCGCAAGAAGTTCAGGCGTCTTGAAATGAGAGTCCATAAAACCATAGAGGTAGTCCTCCATGTAGTCGATCACAGAGCCATCGCAGTATTTCATGAATGTCTCCAGAACTTTCTTCTGCTCCTTCTCATCTGCAATGCGGCTGACCACATCGTCCCAGGCTGCCGTCACATCGCCCATGATGTAGGCTGTGTCTCCGTCATCATCCATCTGTGTCTTGCCCCATTTGAGAAAGACAGCATTTGCCACGGCAAGAAGATCCCACCGGTCTTCCGGTGCGGCCAGCTCCTTCCTGGCATCATCCATCAGGCTTGCAATGCCATTTCCGAGATCACCCATGTGCCTCCAGTCTACAAAGCCGGAGCGGTCTTTCGCCCGGCGGAAGATGATTTGCATCTGAGATTTATATTCTTTTACCTTTGAACTTTCCAAGGATCGGTTTCTCCTAACTTTAATAGCGTTTATCATCCGTTAATTCAAGATATCGGATGCCCGGCGGCCTTACCTTAAGGCAAATAAACTGCTTTCTTCAAAATCACTGCCTGTCTTCTCGTCAAAAGCATTGACCACCTTCTGTATGGTTGCCAATGTTGTCCCGGTTCCGATTTAAAAATTCCAAATCGTTCTGAAAAGTCTTTCAGAGATAAGATCGAATCTGCAATTCTATTGTACTGCCTCATTGCATTTTCCGGAGCCTGAAGATCATAAGCTATGTAATTATATAGTTCTTCCATGTCCGCCAGAGCTGCATCAGTAATATTTACAGTATATTTATTCATTCTCTGTGATCCCTTGTGAACTCTGCAAAGGCAGATTCTGCATCATGCACTTTGCCTGCCTGATAATCACTGTAACCTTTGAAAATTTTAGAATGAATCTGTTCACTCGTCATTTTTGCCGTATCAATATTTTCAGGTACATCCGGCAGTGTTACCGCAAAAGGAAGTCCGCCTGTAAGAACAATCTGATTTAAAAATAAATCGACAGCAGTTGACATCGGAAGACCCAGTCTGCTGAGAATTGCTTCTGCATTCTGTTTTAATTCCGGATCTACTCTCAAATTAAGTGTCGCTGATTTTCCCATATAAAGCCACCTCATCCCACAATTGTAACGTATATTACGTTACAATTCAATAGTTCAAGGATAAAAGATAGTCTGCATCGTTTCGTTGTCACACAAAAACAGCGCAGCCCATGTAATTTATGAGTTGCGCTGCTGTACTTGTCTACTGACATTATCTCACATTTTTCATAACGCCGCAGCCTGCTGCGCTTCGTCCCATGCCTTCATAATGATAAGCATGGTCTCGGCGGCAGGTCTGGCGGAGGACCTTCCGCAGTTCAGTCTTCGCTCAATTCTTAGTGGCTATTCGCTCGACTTCACTGGGACAGGTCTCCCCGCGGGTTCCCGCATCGCCCGGCGCCTTCGGCTTGGGCTCTGCGACCGCTGTAGCAGAGAGCCTCACTAGCTGATCGAGCTTCGCCTGCGGCTCGCTCTCTCAGGTTCGGCTACTCAAACTCAATTGTCCCTGGCGGTTTGCTTGTGCAGTCGTAGAATACGCGGTTGACGTGTTCTACTTCGTTTACGATTCTGCTGGTGACTTTCTGCAGAACTTCCCATGGGATGTTGGTGGCTTCTGCGGTCATGAAGTCGGATGTTTCGACGGCACGCAGGGCAATGGCGTAGTCATAGGTTCTGAAGTCGCCCATGACGCCGACGGAACGCATGTTGGTCAGGGCCGCAAAGTACTGGTTGATCTTGCGGTCGAGGCCGGCTTTTGCGATCTCTTCTCTGTATATGGCGTCTGCTTCCTGAACGATTTTTACCTTTTCCGGTGTGACTTCGCCGATGATGCGGATGCCCAGTCCCGGTCCCGGGAACGGCTGGCGGTAAACCAGATTCTCCGGAATGCCGAGCTCCAGACCGGCGCGGCGGACTTCATCCTTGAAGAGCATTCTCAGCGGCTCGATGATTTCCTTGAAATCAACGTAATCCGGCAGTCCGCCGACATTGTGGTGGGACTTGATCGTTGCGGATTTTCCAAGGCCGCTCTCGATGACGTCCGGGTAAATCGTGCCCTGTACCAGGTAATCTACAGCGCCGATTTTCTTTGCTTCCTCTTCAAACACGCGGATGAATTCCTCGCCGATGATCTTGCGCTTCTTCTCCGGCTCGGTGACGCCCTTCAGCTTCTCATAGAATCTCTCGTGAGCATCTACGTGGACAAAGTTCAAATCGTAAGGTCCATCCGGTCCAAATACGCGGTCGACGCTCTCTGCCTCGTCCTTTCTCAGGAGACCGTGGTCAACAAACACGCAGGTCAGCTGCTTGCCGATTGCTTTTGACATCAGAACAGCTGCTACGGAAGAATCCACGCCGCCCGAGAGGGCACACAGCGCCTTTCCGGAACCCACTTTCTCCCTCAGCTCAAGGATCGTTTTGTCCACAAAATTGTCCATCTTCCAGCTTCCGCTGCAGCCGCAAGGGCCCAGAACAAACGCAGAGAGGATCTTCTGTCCCTCAACGGTATGGGTTACCTCAGGATGGAACTGCACAGCATACAGCTTCTTCTCATCGTTTTCCATGGCTGCAACCGGGCAGACCTCTGTGTGAGAGGTTACGCGGAAGCCTTCCGGCGGCTCTGCGATGTAGTCGGTGTGGCTCATCCATGTAACGGTCTTCTCGGAAACGTTGCCAAACAGGCGGCCGCTTCTGTCGATCATTGTCTCTGTCTTTCCGTACTCGCTGACCGGTGCAGTTTCAACCTTTCCGCCCAGGGACCATGCCATCAGCTGCGCACCGTAGCAGATGCCTAAGATAGGAATGCCGAGGCTGAAGAGTGCAGGATCATAGTGCGGCGATTTCTCATCGTAAACACTGTTCGGTCCACCGGTCAGAATGATTCCCTTTGGATTCATTTCCTTGATCTTCTCGATTGGCATCGTGTACGGATGAACCTCGCAGTAAACGTTGCATTCACGAACGCGCCGCGCGATCAGCTGATTGTACTGCCCGCCAAAATCGAGCACAATAACCAGTTCTTTTTCCATAATTTTCTCCAATATGTCTCTGTTTCATAAAAACGATAACGTCTGCCGGACCAGAAATCCAGCAGACGTATTTAACTATTGTGTTGTCTGACAATATTTGATTATCGAATTGTATTCTGACTGGAGTCACGCAGGATGACATCGTGCGCGCCGCCCTCGACGATGGATGTCGCGGATACCAGTGTCAGCTTGGCATCCTGCTGCAAGTCGTGGATGTTGGTAACTCCGCAGTTGCACATGGTTGCCTTAACCTTGTTCAGGGACAGGTTGACGTTCTCATGCAGTCCGCCGGCGTAAGGGACGTAGGAATCTACGCCTTCCTCGAACTTCATCTTTCCGCCGTCTCCGCCGAGGTCGTATCTCTGCCAGTTGCGGGCTCTGTTTGATCCCTCGCCCCAGTACTCTTTGACGTAATTTCCATTGATGTTCAGGCGGTTGGACGGGGACTCATCGAATCTCGCGAAGTATCTTCCGAGCATGATGAAGTCAGCTCCCATAGCCAGTGCCAGTGTCATGTGATAGTCGTATACGATTCCGCCATCGGAGCAGATTGGAACGTAAACGCCGGTCTCCTTGAAGTACTCGTCTCTGGCTCTTGCTACATCGATGACTGCTGTAGCCTGGCCTCTGCCCATGCCCTTCTGCTCACGGGTGATGCAGATGGAGCCTCCGCCGATTCCGATCTTTACGAAGTCTGCGCCGGCCTCTGCCAGGAAGCGGAATCCTTCAGCGTCAACGACGTTTCCAGCACCCAGCTTTACCTTATCGCCGTAGTGCTCTCTGGTCCACTTCAGCGCATCTGCCTGCCATACGGAGTATCCCTCGGAGGAGTCCAGACAAAGAACATCAGCTCCGGCTTCTACAAGGGCAGGAATGCGCTTCTCATAGTCTCTGGTGTTGACTGCAGCACCGACAATATATCTCTTATTCTCATCCAGAAGTTCGTTCGGATTGGATTTATGGCTGTCGTAGTCCTTACGGAAAACGAAGTATGCAAGTCTCTGCTGATCATCGATAACCGGCAGGGCGTTCAGCTTGTTATCCCAGAGGATGTCATTGGCTTCGCTCAGTGTGCATCCATCCTTTGCGGTGATCAGCTTTTCAAACGGCGTCATAAATTCGGAGATCTTCGTGTCCGGATCCATTCTGCTGACACGGTAGTCTCTGCTGGTAACCATTCCGACGATCTTTCCGTCCGGAGTTCCATCCTCTGTGATAGCGATTGTGGAATGACCGCTTCTCTTCTTCAGATCCAGAACATCTTTCAGAGTCTGGTCCGGACGCAGGTTGCTGTCGCTTCTTACGAATCCTGCCTTGTATTCCTTTGCACGCTTGACCATGGCAGCTTCGTTTTCGATCGACTGAGAGCAGTAAATAAACGAAATTCCGCCTTCCTTCGCAAGCGCAACAGCCATTTTATCATCAGAAACGGCCTGCATTGCTGCAGATACCAGCGGAATATTTGCGGACAGTTCCGGTTCCTCACCCTTCTTAAACTTTACAATCGGCGTCTTCAATGAGACATTAGCCGGAATGCACTCTCTGGATGTGTAACCCGGAATAAGCAGATACTCACTAAACGTTCTGCTTGGTTCATCAAAATACTGTGCCATATGCTCTCCTCCTGCCTTCCAATCAAAATGCAACACAATGTTCTCTCAATTCTGAAGCGCCCAATTCAGTCATCCGCAGTCTGATACTCATTAATACATCATGTCCGCGGGCCGCCCGTCTGCTCATACCTTATAGGGGCGGAATTGTACGCATAAACGCCGGAATGCGGTCTGCATCCGGGATTCAGATTAGAAGTATTTTATACCATTTCAACCGATAAAGCAAGAAAAACACACGCACGGAATAAAAGACGAAACGATGCATTTCTTTCCGGTATTAATAATGTTATCAAAGGCGGTGATTTCTGCATTACCTGGACCTCTGTATTTAATAAATGAAGCAAAGGAAAATTATTACCCTGTTCGATCCCGTGATTTTTCATGCTGCCTGATAATTTAAGGCGGAAATCCTTGAAATGTGATGGGATTGTGATGAAATCCCACTCGGTTCGTTTATTTTCAAATTTTGAGAGAAAGCGCAGAACTGAATATATATTAATACGCGGGAAAATCAGAATTGTTACGGACAAACTACGAAAAACGGGAAATTCTCAACTCGATAAAATCAGGGAATCGTCCCAGAGAGTGAAAAGCAGTGATTATTTGCCAGAAAGGAGTGAATGAAAGCGAAAGGCGGAGCCGTCACGCGCAAAAATCGTCAGCAGTTTTCAGAACATTTATCATTAATAAAACCCTGAGTCTGCACAATATATAATAATCACGATTTAAACGAACCAGAAAAATACAAACTTAAATGAACACAAAATACATACATATACATGAGTATATATGCACCTTCCGCTGCTCAGCGCGGGCACATAAAAAGAAGCAGGCACTTCTGTACCCGCTTCTTCAGTATTCGATATATACGACGTTCCGCTTGCTGATCGAGCGGCGTGCTTGCGCACTTGCGGACAGAAAAAAGAAGCGGGCACTCTTGTACTCGCTTCTTTGATATTCAGTATATACAACACGCGGCTGGCTGATCGATCTTCGTCTTCGACTCGATCTCTCAGGCCGCGTCAGCATAAGGCCTTCTCATCATTCGCGGTTCGCTTACGCTCCCGCTCATGAGAGCAAGCGCCATTACATCATCCCGTTCATTCCGCCCATTCCGCCGGCGCCGCCTGCTGGCATTGCTGGTGTGTCTTCTTTGATGTCGGTAATGCCTGCTTCTGTGGTCAGGAGCATTGCGGATGCAGATGCTGCGTTCTGCAGTGCGGATCTTGTAACCTTGGCTGGGTCTACGATTCCGTTTGCGATCATGTCGACGTATTCGTCTGTGGCTGCGTTGAAGCCGATGCCTTCGTCTGCGTCTTTAACTTTTGCGACGACTACGCTGCCTTCATAGCCTGCGTTCTCTGCGATCTGGCGAACCGGCTCTTCCAGTGCTCTGACGATGATCTGGGCACCTGTCTTCTCGTCGCCTTCCAGGCTGTCTGCGTATGCTTTAACTGCAGGGATTGTGGAGCACAGTGCTGTGCCGCCTCCTGCAACGATTCCTTCTTCTACTGCTGCCTTGGTTGCGTTCAGGGCATCTTCGATTCTGAGCTTTCTCTCTTTCAGCTCTGTCTCTGTAGCAGCTCCGACTCTGATAACGGCTACGCCGCCTGCCAGCTTGGCAAGTCTCTCCTGCAGCTTTTCCTTATCGTAATCGGAATCTGTCTCGGACTCCTGCTTCTTGATGGACTCAACTCTGGATGCGATGGCTGCCTTGTCGCCTTTTCCGTTGACGATTGTGGTGTCGTCCTTTGTAACCTTGACGCTGCCGGCTCTGCCGCACATGTCAATTGTAGCGTCCTTCAGCTCCATGCCGAGTTCGCTGCTGACAACCTGGCCGCCTGTCAGGATTGCGATATCTTCCATCATAGCCTTTCTTCTGTCGCCATATCCAGGTGCCTTTACAGCAACGACGTCCAGTGTTCCTCTCAGCTTGTTGACAACCAGTGTAGCCAGTGCTTCGCCCTCAACATCGTCTGCGATGATCAGCAGCTTGCTTCCGGACTTTGCGATCTGCTCCAGCAGCGGCAGGATCTCCTGAATGTTGGAGATCTTCTTATCTGTCATCAGGATGAACGGATCTTCCATGTTGGCTTCCATCTTGTCTGTGTCATTTGCCATGTATGGGGACAGATATCCTCTGTCGAACTGCATTCCTTCTACAACCTCGAGTGTTGTTCCCATTGTCTTGGAATCTTCTACAGTGATGACGCCGTCGTTTCCGACTTTCTCCATAGCGTCTGCGATCAGCTTTCCGATCTCCTCGTCAGCAGCGGAAATGGAAGCAACCTGTGCGATGTTTTCCTTTCCTTCTACCTTGTGGGAAATTCTCTTGATCTCGCTGACTGCTTTGTCTACAGCGCCCTGAATTCCCTTCTTGATGACCATCGGGTTAGCACCTGCTGCTACGTTCTTGAATCCCTCTCTGATGATGGACTGTGCCAGCAGTGTAGCGGTTGTTGTACCATCTCCGGCTACATCGTTGGTCTTGGTTGCGACTTCTTCAACCAGCTTTGCGCCCATGTTCTCAACGCCGTCTTCCAGCTCGATTTCCTTTGCGATTGTAACACCATCGTTGGTAATCAGCGGAGCACCGTAGCTCTTGTTAATCAGTACGTTTCTTCCCTTAGGTCCCAGTGTGATCTTTACTGTGTCTGCCAGCTTGTCAACACCAGCCTGCAGTTTTCTTCTTGCGTCTTCACCATATACTAAATCTTTAGCCATTGTTCTTACCTCCTCTGACCGGCCTCTGTATCGCCGGATCTATCGAAATTCCCTCCTGGGTGTATCTTATTTCTCAATTACTGCGAGGCAGTCAGACTGCTTCATAATGGAATACTCTTCTCCCTCGAACTTGATGTCTGTTCCTGCATACTTGGAGAATACTACTGTATCGCCTACTTTGACTTCCATCGGTTCATCCTTAGTTCCAGGACCTACCGCAACGACCTCAGCATACTGCGGCTTCTCCTGTGCGGAGCTTGTCAGGATGATTCCTCCCTCTGACTTTTCTTCTGCTTCAGCCTTCTTGATGACTACTCTGTTTCCCAATGGTTTGATGCCAAAACTCATCTTCCTTACCTCCTGATCTATATGATAATCTGCTTTCGCATTGATATCCGGATTCATTTACCGCTGTATTTCACGGTATTCCCTTTCCGGATTGTTAGCACTCATTTATCCGAGTGCTAATCACTGTCTCTATTGTAGAGCTCTGCCCTTTTTTTGTCAACCTTTATTTCATTTTCATCGACAAAAAATTACTGTCCAGGGCCGCTCCTCATATAGTAAAACAGATACTGCTGCGCCAGCCCGGCCAGGTCGTAAAAATGAGCGTCTGCGTAACTTGCCATTTCTTTTTTGTCCCTCGGATCAAGGCCGTAAAGCTCGTGCATGAGCCGCATCACCCAGACGTCGATCGGAAATGCGGACAGATCGTGCAGGCCGAACAGCTGAATGCAGCTCGCCACCTTGGGGCCGATGCCGCTGAATTTCAGGAGGTCGTCGTAAGTCTGCGGAAGGCCGTATTCCAGTGCCTGCACCGCCGACCGGACCAGGTATTTCGCGCGGTAGCCCAGGCGGACCGGTGCCAGGTCGTCTGCGGTCATTTCTGCCAGTGTCTCCGGGCCGGGAATCTGCTTTTCCAGCGCCCCGCCGGACAAAAAGTTATGCGCAAGAGGTTTCCCGCACAGCCTGCACAGCCGCTCGATGCAGCCCTGAATTCTGGGAATGTTGTTATTCTGTGAAATGATGAACATCACCATGGTTTCCCAGAGATCCTGCTGCAGAATCCGGATGCCTCCGCCAAAGCTGACTGCTTTCTGCATGACGGGGTCGCCGCTGGTCAGACGCTTCTGAAGGGAACGGTAATCCCTGCCCAGGTCAAAATATGGAGCCCAGAAATTCTGGAATTCCTGCAGGCTGCTGCCCTGAAAGGTGACGCTGCTGCCTTCCTGACGGGCACGGATCAGATGGGAAGAAGCCGCAATGTCCCAGCTTCCGTCCTCATTATGCATCCAGCGGAAGCACTGGCCGCAGGTCAGGATGTCTTCCAGCTGAAAACAGTCCGCCTGCTTCAGCTCGACGGACTGTTCTTTTTCATTCCATTTTATGATCATGCGGTTTTCTCCCTGATGGAAAGAATTTCAACATCGACTTTTTCAACAATGAAGGCGGTCATTTCTTCGACGGCTTCGGCGAGTTTACTCTGGAATTCTGCAACCTGACTCAGGATATTTCCGCCGGCCTGGTAATCTACGCTGACGGAGATGCAGAGCGCGTCTGTGGCTGCATTTTCATAGACCTTCCGGACTTTTGCGATGCATCCGCAGTCTTCTGCCACACAATGCGCAATATCTGTGATGACGTTATCGGAAATAAAGAATTCACCAAGATAGCTGAAGGTCGGCCGGACGACGGTTTTTTCCGATGTGTTCCCGCTGCCGGTGAAGAACCTGGATTCTCTCAGGATTTTCATCGGATTGAAAAAGTAGCCGGCAAAATCACGTTTCAGCTGCGGCGCCGCGGCCGGAATAACGTGTTTCCCCTGAATGTCTCTCTGTTTTCTCGCGGTTTCCCGTTCCGCTTCCGTTGTAATGTCCTCAATGTGTATTCTGCGGGAAACTTCAGGAAGTTCCAGCATTTCACAGATCTTGTCCGCCATTTCTTCCGATGTTCCAAGAACCAGAATGCTCTTCGGGTTGATCTCATGAATGCGGTCCCTGACTTCTTTCCTGTGTTCCGGGCGCACAAAAACAGCCGCCTTGATCGCGCCGACCTTGGTCTTTTCGCGTTTGGCAGAATGTCCTGCCTCCACTCTGTTTTTATAGATGAACAGTCCATCGTCTATGATGGCATCAATCCGCAAAGCCTTGCAAATACTGATTGCCTGGTAACTTTTTCCGGTACCGCTGCGGCCTGTTAAAGAATATACTTTCACTTTACTAATCCGGTCCTTTCTGTTATAATCCATAGTATACACAGATAACAGGTTTTTACAAGGAGGTAATACCAATGGCTTATAAGATTAATGACGGAGTTTGCATCAGCTGCGGAGCTTGTGAGGCTGAGTGCCCTGTAGAGGCTATTTCCCAGGGAGATGCTGCATACGTAATCGACGAGGATAAGTGCATCAGCTGCGGTTCCTGCGCTGGCGTATGTCCTGTAGGCGCTCCGGCTGAGGCTTAATTGACCCCGGTCATTTAAAAGGGACGATTGACAGCCTGCTGTTTCATTTCGGAACAGCAGGCTGTTTTTTTATGTCCGCATCCTGGCAGCCTCAGCCTCCGCGCCCTGCCGGAACGGCAAAGAAAAAGGACCGCATGCCGCGGTCCAGAATGCCTATGTTCGATTTTATTCAAGAGATATAATCCATTTCCGATGTCTGCCATCAGAAATAAAAGAGATGAGACTAATTTCCCCGAATTCTTCATAATCCAATCGTTTTCCGATCGTGCTCCCCATTTCATGTATCTGATTCTGTCTGCCAGTAAACTAATCCTCGTCCAGGCTGACACCCTTCACACCCGTCTGGCGGATATCATTCATATGATATGCCAGTGAATGCAGCGTATCCGAGAGATGCACGGATTCAAGCGCAACGGTATCCGGGACTTCCAGATCAACCAGAGCAAAATTCCAGATGCCCTTGGCGCCGGCAGCAGACAGACGGTCTGCAACTTCCTGCGCATTTCCCCTGTTTACACAGATGATACCGATATCGATGTGATTCTCCTCAACATACGTTTCGATATCTTTATAGTCGTAAATCGGAATACCTTCTACGGTTTTCCCGATCAGGTTCGGGTCGATTTCAAATGCAGCGCTCAGCTTAAAGCCTTCTTCAATCAGGCTGACTGCATATTTGGAAATGGCCTGGCCCAGATTTCCGGCACCGATCAGGACCATTGTGTAGTCTCTGTCCAGACCCAGGATCTTGCTGATTTCCTTATACAGTTCAGCAACACTGTATCCGTATCCCTGCTGACCGAAATCACCGAAATTATTCAGGTCCTGGCGGATCTGAGATGCGGTATAGCCGATCATAGCACTGAAGTCTTTGGAAGAAATTTTCTCTACTCCCTTTTTCTTCAGTTCAATCAGATAACGCCGATAGCGGGGAAGCCTTCTGATTACGGCGTTGGAGATTTTAGAATTCTTTCGTCTCACATTACCCTCCCTCTGGCAGCGGAGAATCCTGAACTCTTTTCCGGACCCAGTTATTCTTCAATCTGCCCGAATTATTATATTAGTTTGTTATTTCAATCATACGATAAAAAACAACAAAACTTTAACAAATTAACAGATAAAAAAGCCGCCTTCATGAGAGGCGGTCAATCGCTTATTCCGCAGTATGCGCTTCTACGTATTTAACTAAGTCGCCTACAACCTGGAATTTTTCAGCCTCTTCATCCGGGATCTCGATGTCAAATTCTTCCTCGATTGCCATGATGATTTCAACAGCGTCCAGGGAATCCGCCTCCAGATCCTTGGTCATATTGGTATCCATTGTTACCACAGACTTATCAACGCTGAGCTGATCCACGATTATGTCTCTGATCTTCTCAAAAACCATAGTCTCGCCCTCCTCTAGTATCTTCCAATACTTCAAACATTATACATTATCTTTATTTCAGAATCAACCATCGCGGTTAAAACATTCTGCTTAAAAGCCAGTTTTCAGACTATTCTTCCAGCTGTCCCCATTCTTCATATGCCTGATCCAGCTCCGTCTGCGCATCCTTCTGTTTATTGTCCAACTCCGTCAGTTTCTTAGAGTTCGACAGAATTTTCGGGTCACACATTTTCTGCTGAATTTCCTCGATTTCATCTTCGAGTTCAGCAATTCTGGATTCAAGCTGCTCGATTTTTCTCTGTTTTCTGCGTTCCTCAGCCTGGCGCTTTTTCTTCAGCGCGCGCTCCTCTTCCGAGGACAAAGGCTGATCTGGCAAGGAATCTTCCCCGCTCTGCCCATCCTTACCATTCTGCTCGCCGAAGGCCTGCCGCCGCTCAGACTCTGCCTCACCGACCAGGTCTCTCATCTGATTCAGATACTGTTTTCCAGAGGACGTCTCTTCCTTCTTTTCCTCATAATAGTCGTATCCGCCCTCATACTTGGTGATTCCGGAAGGACCCAGCTCGTAAATCTTGGTCGCGATCTGATTCAGGAAGTAACGGTCATGGGAAACCGCGACAATCGTTCCCGGGAATTCCCGCAGCGCTTCCTCAAAAATTTCCTTTGATTCAATGTCCAGATGGTTGGTCGGCTCATCCAGCATCAGCACATTGGAACCACTCATCATCAGTTTCAGAAGAGCAAGTCTCGCCTTTTCTCCTCCGGACAGCGATCCGACTTTGGTAAAGACCTGATCCCCTCTGAACAGAAAACGACCCAGGAAATTACGGATTTCGCTTTCCTTATACAGGCGGTAGGAATCATGAACCTCGTCCAGAACCGTCTTGTCTCCGTGGAGCTGTTCCTGCCGCTGATCGTAGTAGCCGAATTTCACGTTTCTTCCGATCCGGATTTTTCCTTCTGTCGGACGGATTTCTCCGATCATCAGGCGCAGCAGTGTCGTCTTTCCGATCCCATTTGGGCCTACAATGCAGATCCGTTCGCCCTTCTTGATGTCAAAATCCGCATGCTGAAACAGGCGTCTTACGCCCTCTTCCGTGCGGAATGCCTCACCGACATCTTCTCCCAGAAGTACATCGTTTCCGGTTTCATAATCCTGGCGGAAATGCACATTCAGCGAAGCGCCTTCCGACTCCGGACGTTCCAGCACTTCCATATGCGTCAGCTTCTTCTCTCTGGATGCCGCACGCTTGGCCAGATGCTCCGTTCCTCGCTCTTTGAACTTGCGGATGATATCCTCCTGGCGGCGGATCTCTTCCTGCTGCTTTTTATAGGCGCGCATGTCCGACTCTCTCTGCTGCTTCTTTTTCTGCGCGTACTCGGTGTAGTTTCCGTCGTAACAGGTCAGATGATGGTGCGCAACCTCAAAAATTCTGGTGCAGAGCTGATCCAGGAAGTAGCGGTCATGGGACACCATGATGACCGTTCCTTTATAGTTTCTCAGGAACTGCTCCAGCCAGTTCAGCATGCCGATATCCAGATGGTTGGTCGGCTCGTCCAGCATCAGCACATCCGGCTTTCTCATCAGAAGGCAGGCCAGAGCCAGACGGGTGCGCTCGCCTCCGGACAGCGATGAAATCGGCTTGTCATAGTATTCCTCTCCGAAAGCCATGCTGTTTAAAATGCCCCGCATCTCGCTTTTATAGCTGAAACCGCCGTCCCGTTCAAACTGGTCCTGCAGGTTTCCATAGCGCTGCATAATGCGCTTATATTCATCGGTATCCGTCTTCCCGTCTGCCGCCATCTGCGCGATGTCCTGCGTCAGCGTATTGATTTCCTTTTCTGCCCTTTCAAAGCGCTCGTAGATCTTATGCACTTCCTCGCGCAGGGTGCAGTCGTCTTCAAAGTCGTCGTTCTGATGCAGGTAGCCCACAGTAACATCTGAGGACAGGAAAAACTGACCCTCATCCGGCTCACTGACTCCTCCCAGAATGTCCAGCAGGGTGGACTTTCCGGCGCCGTTGGCGCCGACGATGCCGACACGGTCGCCCTCGTTGACATGAAAAGAGATGTGATCCAGGATCACATCTGTACCATATGCTCTTGTGATGTCTGTTGCAGACAAAACAATCATATTTGATCTCCTTTATTTCTCTACAGCGGCAGATTGGCGTAGGCATCCAGGTCCAGCCCGTCTGCGCCGTGCTTTTTATATTTATAATATGCGGCGGACGCGATCATGGCGCCGTTATCCGTGCAGAGCACCGGTTTCGGGCAGTACAGGCGGATTCCATGCGCATCGCATGCCTTCTGCATTTCACTTCTCAGACAGGAATTGGCCGCAACTCCACCGGCCATGACCAGTTTCTCTTCCTTCCGTTCTTCTGCAGCGGCTATAGCCTTGTCCACGATGACATCGACCACGGCCTGCTGGAAGCTTGCGGAAATATCCGGAACGGAAAGTTCGTGGCCGCGCATCTTTTCTGTATGAACGTAATTGATCACCTGGGTCTTCAGGCCGCTGAAACTGAAGTCATAGCTGCCTTTTTCCAGGTAGACGCGCTTGAACTCCACCGCGTGCGGATCTCCCTCTTTTGCGGCCCTGTCAACTTTCGGACCTCCCGGATAACCCAGTCCGATCACGCGCGCAACCTTGTCATAGGCCTCTCCGGCGGCGTCGTCTCTGGTGGAGCCCAGTACTCTGCATTCGTTGTAATCGGTTACATCAACGATATTGGTATGTCCTCCGGAAACGATCAGAGCCAGGAAAGGCGGCTTCAGATCTTCATACTGAAGGTAATTGGCACTGACGTGGCCGTGCATGTGATTGACACCAACCAGCGGAATTCCCGTGGCAAGGGACAGGGCCTTTGCCGTAGCGACACCGATAACGACGGCTCCGATCAGTCCCGGACCGTGTGTCACACCGATCAGGTCCACATCGGAAAGTGTAATGCCCGCCTCGTCCAGCGACTGCTGAAGAACAGCATTGATATTCTGCAGATGATGGCGGGAAGCAATTTCCGGCACCACGCCGCCGAATTTGGTATGAATCGCGATCTGTGAAGAAATGACATTGGACAGGATGTGACGCCCGTCTGCGACAACAGCGATGGATGTCTCATCGCAGCTTGATTCAATTCCCAATGTGATAAATTGCTGATTCCACATAATCTTTTGTCCTTCTTACTGTTCTTCCTGTATGATTCTGCTTTCCTGTCTGCTGATTATGCTCAGCACCGGCAGAAAAAAGCGGCATTCCACAGCATATGCCGGCCCGGCAGGCCTCTTGCTGTTTGTTTTTTGTCCCCTAAGAAACTTTCTCCGGGTCAAACTGCTCGGGATCGCCGATTCTGAGCATGAGAAGCGCATCGTCGTCGCCGTAATAATTCTTGCGGAGCCCGTTCTGCTTGAAACCGAAATGCTCATAAAGCCGGATGGCCGGTTTATTTCCTGCGCGGACCTCCAGTGTGTGGCTCTGAATTCCCAGTGAATCGGTCAGATGCAGCATGGAATTCATCATGATGGATGCTACGTAGCGGCGGCGGTACTCCGGGAGAACCGCGACACGCTGGATTTCACACTCGTCGAGGACGATCATGATCTCGATGTATCCGACGATTTCCTGATCGACAACAGCCGTCAGGATGGTCAGATTATCGCCGTACTGAATGTCATGCTCAAACATGGACGCGGAATAGGGCTGGCTGAAGCAGATCCGGTCGATCTCTGCCAAGCGCTTTACATCATGGCGTTCAGCGTTTCTGAGCAGTATCTCTGCCGTATCGATGTCGGGATCGTCTTTCAGTTCCCCGATCAGTTCTTTCAAATCTTCTATATTCATTCTGTCTCCTGAATTCTAACGGCTGCGAAACTTCGCCAGCTTGGCTGCACGCGCCTTCGCGAGCGTGCCGTCCTGCAGTTTCTGCTCCGCCTCCGTTTTTCTCATGTAATCTGGAAGAAGTTCGCTGACCTTGCATGTCTCTCCCGCCCGGTACTGTTTCAGCGCTTCCAGAGCGGTCATTTCCGCGGTCTGATAGCGTTCCTCCTCTGGCGAACACTCTGCGCCCTCCAGATATTTTCCATATTTCTCACTGCCCTGATAGGCATCGATGCCGTCACCATACCATACCGGATTCAGCTGATTCTCTTTCACGCAGTCGTATACGTCTTCCAGCATGCAGGGGCAGGGCCTCATGACGGTTTCCCCGCCTGCGCGGTATACAGCTCCGTAGACCTGACCTCTGCGGGCATTGAAAATTACCGCAGTGTCCCTTGAAACCGCTTTCTGAGCGAACATGTCCAGACTGCCAACGCGGATGCAGGGAATGTCCAGAGCCTGCGCAAAGGCGCGTGCTGAGGATACGCCGATGCGGATTCCGGTGTAAGATCCCGGTCCAACAGATGCCGCCACCGCAGCGATGTCCTTCGGCTGGATTCCTTCTTCCTTCAGAAGCCTGTCCACCAGAGGCATCAGATTTTTCAGATGTCCCTTCTCCTCGCGGCTGACCTCCATCAGGACCTTTTCATTATCTAAATTCAGCAGAGCCGCTGATCCCAGCGGTCCGGTCGTGTCGATCGCTAAAATGTACATTGATACAGCCGCTCTCCTTCCTTATTTCCATACTCAATAAAAATTACCTTCGTGTCATCCGGAAGAATTTCCGCCACCCGGTCCGCCCATTCAATAATGCAGACGCCGCCGGCATCAAAATACTCCTCCGCGCCGATATTGATCATATCCGCGCCGGAATCCAGCCTGTACACATCGAAATGATAGAGCGGCAGTCTCCCGGAATGATACTCATTCACTATATTAAAGGTCGGGCTCGTAATATCCTCTTTCACACCGAGACCCCTGGCGATGGACTTGGTCAGGGTCGTCTTCCCCGTCCCGAGATCTCCGATCAGCGCGAGAATATCCCCCGGCTGTGCCTCTTCTCCAAGTTTCCTGCCGAAGGCCTCCGTTTCCTTTATTCCATTGATTACGACTTCTCTCACCCGTATATACTCACTTTCTGACAAAAGCCACCGAACCCTGCCCGGCATACTTTACAGCTGAAACTCCGCATCCGCCATCGTCATAATGGCATGCGCGTAAATCTCAATACTCTGATGGAAGCGCGCCAGCGGAATCTTCTCATTGGCCTGGTGCATCAGATCCGGATCATTTAAGAACTGTGCGCCGAAGGCCAGCATATTCTTAAACGGCTTGGCGTAGGTGCCGCCGCCCAGAACGACGGCTTTTCCATCCTGATCGCCGGTGCACTGTCTGTAGGCATCCAGCATCGCCATGGCCAGCGGACTGTCCTCCGGCTCATACATCGGCTCTTCTCCGCCGCGGTTGACCAGTCCGACATGATAGGGATCCAGATGTTCCGCCGCTGCGGAAAGTACCTCTTCTGCAGTGCCGTCAACCGGATAGCGGACGTCTGCAAGCACGGAGACGGCTTCCCTGTCGAATTTTACCAAACCGATGTTAAAAGTCAAGTCATCGCCGTATTTCCCGGCTTTTGCGAAGCCCAGGCCTTTTCCTGTCGTGTCGAATCCGATGTGCTCGTTATAGAAGCGGATGAATTCATTGATGTCATCGCTGACAAAATCCAGCCGTCCAAGGAATTTCATCAGGATGGAAATGGCATTCAGGCCGTCCCCCGGAGAGGAGGCATGAGCGGCTTTTCCGTGAGCGCTGATTTCCAGCGATTTCCCGGTCTTCTTTGCCTGCAGCTGGAAGTGCGTTTCTTCCGAAAAAGCTTCCGCGTCGGCTTTAATCTTGTCCCAGTCTTCTTTTGTCAGGCCGGAAAGAAGCGCTCTCGCGTGGTCCGGCACAATGTTTCTGGCCGTGCCGCCCTCCAGTTTGGAAAGCTGCAGTCCGTCTGGAAGGGTCTTATGAATCTTATGCGCAAAATCGAAATTCAGGATGCCTTTCTCGCCGTTGACCAGCGGGAAGCAGCCGTCCGGCGAAAATCCGAAATCCGGGTCTTTAAATTTCTTTCTATAATAGGTCAGGCCGTCCCAGTCGGTTTCCTCATCCAGGCCTGCGATCAGGCGGATCTTTCTGTCCGGCTGGAATCCCGCGTCAAGCAGGGCCTTTACCGCATACAGTGCCGCCACCATCGGACCTTTGTCATCGGTAGTTCCTCTGCCCAGCATGTATCCGTCTTCGATTTCTGCGCAGAAAGGATCAAAATTCCACTTTCCGCTGGCCGGCACTACGTCCAGATGGCCAATCATGCCGAAGACCTCTCTTCCTTCTCCGATCTCTGCATGTCCGCCATAATGGTCCGCGTCTTCTGTGGTAAATCCCAGGCTGCGGGCTGTTTCCATGAACATCTGATAGGCGTCTTCCACGCTCTGTCCGAACGGATATACTGTACCGTCAGCTGCCGTGACCGGAGCCTGTTTCTCACTGTCAATCCGGACCAGTTTCTGCAATGTCTCTTCTGCCGCGGGAATAACCTGACGGACCGCCGCTTTCAGTTTTTCTTCTGATGGTTTATTCGCCATACGCTCCCTCCGTTTTCCTGTACTTGTTTTCCGGATTTCTGCGTTTCCTGTTTTCCGGCAGACGTCTGGTCTCTTGCGCATTGCGCTTTGTCTGGCGGTCGCAGAAATTTCCACTGATTTCCAGAAATACCGCTGACTTCCATTTTATCATATTCACGGCAGAAAAGGGAGCCGACATTCAGCTCCCTTAAAAATAACCGTTATTTATTTCGGTTTATGATTCGATTATTCCCGACGGACATCCCTTCCGTTTTTCCGGATGAATTAGTCAACTGCCTCAACGCCGGTAACTTCCGGAACAGCCTGCTGCAGAATCTGCTGAACAACCATTCTCAGGGTCATCTGAGCGCCCGGGCATCCGATGCAGTGTCCCTGCAGTCTTACCTTGACAACGTTTTCCGGTGTTACATCAACCAGCTCCAGGTTTCCGCCGTCTCTCTTCAGTACTTCTCTGACTTCATCCAGTGCTGCGTCTACACGATCTCTGAGTTCCATATTTTTATCCTCCATAAAAGCGTTTATTCTTTAATTTCTATATTTTACTCCATCCTTATACCCATCTGTCGATAAATAGAAACAAAAATCTTTATCGTAAATTCACAGAAAAACGGTAATGTATGATACAATATAGGAGCTGGCTGAGAAAATGCTAAAGGCTTTAAAGATATTATATTTTCTCGCGGCAAGACATACACTTGGCGGCGATCCTGCCGCTTCTCAGATTTCAGAAAGAGGTGTTTACTATGAAATGGGTATGTTCAATTTGCGGATACGTTTATGAGGGACCAGAAGCTCCGGAGAAATGTCCACAGTGCGGAGCTCCTGCTTCTAAGTTTAATAAGATGGATGAGGATGCCGGATTTGCAGATCAGCATGTTGTCGGCATCGCAAAGGGCGTAGATCCTGAGATCATCAAGGACCTGCAGGCTAACTTCACAGGTGAGTGCTCTGAGGTAGGTATGTACCTGGCTATGTCCAGAGTTGCTTTCCGTGAGGGTTATCCGGAAGTTGGTCTTTACTATGAGAAGGCTGCTCATGAAGAGGCAGAGCATGCTTCCAAGTTTGCTGAGCTCCTGGGCGAAGTCGTTACAGACTCCACAAAGAAGAACCTCGAGATGCGTGTTGAGGCTGAGAGAGGTGCATGCGCAGGCAAGAAGGATCTCGCTACACGTGCTAAGCAGCAGAATCTCGATGCTATTCATGACACTGTTCATGAGATGGCAAAGGATGAGGCTAGACACGGAGCTGCATTCCAGGGCCTGCTGAACAGATATTTTAAATAATCTGCAGCCCGAAAGGAAACTTACCGGAGACTGGTGCGTAGAGGCGCCGGTCTCCTTTTTTATTGTTCTATGGCCCCATCTGCTTATCCCTGCAGTCCTGCAATATTCAGTCTGCATGTTTCGGTCTTCTCTGCTTTTTGATCATACGGCCGCTTACATACAAAAAGATACCGGCAGGCGCATCATCTGCGAAGCTCTGCCGGCATCTTCCAACTATACCAATATTCTAATCCCAGTAATCCAGATCTTCAGACTTCATTCCGATAGCCGCTGCATGGAAAATCGGATTCTTCCCTTCTCTGCTCTGGCGGTCGAAGTCTTCTGCTGCACGGATGGCGCTTCCGCCCAGTTTAAAGCAGCACGGAATATTGATCAGCGCCATAAATCCCATGGTGATGTCCGCCAGGTCCCATGCCAGGTTCATCGGGATAATGGCTCCGACGAAGACGATCACGGCGCAGACCAGGTGGAAGAAAAACATAAACTTTCTACCAGGCTTCTTTTTGCCATTCAGATAAGCAACACCGTTATCGCAGTAATACAGGTTTCCGATCAGTGTAGTGAAGGCAAACATGATCATTGCTAAAGTGATGAAGGCCGGGCCGAAGTCTCCGAGAGCTGCGTGCAGACATTTTTGTACGTACGGCGCACCGGCATCTGCGGTATTTCTTCCGACGCCGGTAAACAGACACATCAGAGCCGTAGCTGTACAGATCAGCATGGTATCAATGAACACGGACAGGACCTGCACAAATCCCTGCTTGACCGGATGGGAAACTTCTGCGGAAGCTGCCGCATTCGGCGCAGAACCTACACCGGCTTCGTTAGAATACAGTCCCCGCTTGATGCCGTAAACCATGCAGGATCCGCCGATGCCGCCTGCGAAGGAACGCGGACTGAATGCGTCGGAGAAAATCAGCGCAAAAACCTTCGGAAACGCGGTGATATTCATGATGATCACGATGAGGGAGACGACGATGTACATCAGGCCCATGAAGGGAACCATGACTTCCGTAATATGCACGATGCGCTTTCCGCCGCCCATGATGCAGATGCCGACCAGAACCGCCAGAATCGCTCCGATAATAACCGGTGTCGTCTCTGCGTCATAGAAATGGTAGACCGCGAAGGTCGACTGCAGGTTGTAGGAACAGAGCAGATTGAATCCGAATCCGTAAGTCAGCAGCAGGAAAATCGTAAACAGCGCGGCGAGTTTCTTACTGTGCAGGGCGGATTCAATGTAATAGGCCGGACCTCCGTAACAGCCGCCCGTGTGCGGATCCCTTCTTTTATAGATCTGGGCGAGTGTACTTTCGATGAATGCTGTCGCAGAACCCAGAATGGCCAGAAGCCACATCCAGAACACTGCGCCCGGGCCGCCTAATACGATCGCTGTCGAAACGCCGATGATGTTTCCTGTGCCGACTCGCGATGCCGTGGAAACCATCAGCGCCTGGAAAGATGAAATACTTTTCTTGTCCTCCGGCTTTTCCATCACCGCGCGGCATGCCGCCGGGAATCTGCGGATCTGAATGCCCCTGGTACGGATCGTAAAATATACTCCCGCACAGGCCAGAACGATGACCAGGATCGGGAAGTACATGATGCTGTCAACCTGATCGAAAAACTTTAATACCATAATCCCTCTCATTCTCCCCGGACAAAAAGAAAACCCCATATCCCTTCTGCCGCAGGGAAATAAACTGTAATTTTTTACTACTTTAATGCAATAAAGTAACAAAGGCATAAATTCAGCGGGTGCCGGGCATGCTGAACATTTCCGGACTGACTCCCGCTTCCTCTTTATCTTGTATCATTTTACATGCTTTACTGTTCTATTTCCAGCCTTTTCCCAGTTATTTCTCACCAATCTGCTGAATTGCAGAAATAAGTTCCTGTGGATCGGTAATCTGATTGATTTTTCCGCGCAGGGCCGCGCTCCCCGGAACGCCCTTCAGATACCACCCGCTGATGCTGCGCATCTCCCGGACCGCGCGGTACTCGCCCTTCAGATCGTACAGATCTCTGAACTGCCGGAGCATCATATTCTTTTTCTCCTCCAGCTCCGGCTTCGGATCGGCCGGACGGCCTTCCCAGGCATTCAGAAGGTCTCTGAAAATCCAGGGATTTCCGCGGACGGCCCGCCCGACCATGACATAATCGCAGCCGGTTTCTTCCATCATGGCTTCTGCGCTCTCTGCATCGTGAACATCTCCGTTTGCAATGACCGGGATGGTCAGCGCCTCCCGGACCGCGGCGATCACCTTCCGGTCGGCGTTTCCTGTGTAATACTGCTCCCTGGTTCTGCCGTGCACGGCAACGGCGGCGGCACCGCCCTCTTGAGCGGCAAGCGCGCATTCCACTGCATTGATGTGCTCCTCATTGATTCCGATACGGATTTTCACCGTCACCGGTTTGCTGGTATGTGAGGACGCCGCGTGAACAACGGCTTCAATCTCTTCCGGCTTCTTCATCATGGCGCTTCCGTCGCCGTTTTTAAAGACTTTTGGCACCGGGCAGCCCATGTTGATGTCCAGAATCTTATTCGGCCGGGAATCCAGCTTTTCCGCCGCAAAGGCCATGATATCCGGCTCATGTCCGAAAATCTGAAGCGCGGCATTCTTTTCTTCCGGATAGCAGAACAGAAGTCCATCCGTCTTCTTGTCCTTATAATAGAGGCCCTTGGCGCTGACCATCTCGGAGTAGGTCATTCCTGCGCCCATCTCCGTGCAGATTCTGCGGAAAACCGCATCGGTAATCCCTGCCATCGGGGCGAGGAAGAAGGGGTTTTCCGGCTGTACATTTCCAATTGGCGGGAGCTTTTTATCTTTCCACATATCTTTCTTTCCTTGCTGATTGATTTTTGTCGTAAAGCGTTAAAAGAGAGGCTGAAAGCAGCCTCTCTCCTTCTGCGTGCATTGCTGCATGCCTAAATTCTCAGTTTCGCAATCCTTTGTTGGGACTAGAGTTTCTGTTGCGCCTCATCGTAGGATTTGCTGATATCCTTATGACGAATATGGTGGCGGTTCTTATGGTAGATCATCTGCAGACCTTCCAGGGTCAGGCGGCGGTCAATCGTGTCGATGCAGTCCACGCCGCTTGCAACCAGTGTTGAAAGGCCGCCGGTGGCGATGACCTTAACCGGCTTGCCCGGACAGACTTCTTCAAGCTCCTTCTTCATCTTCTTGACGATGAACTCGACACTGCCCATCTGGCCGTACACCAGTCCGGACTGCATGCCCTGAATGGTGTTGCGGCAGATTGTGTGGCCCGGATCTTCCAGCTCAACCTTCGGGAGCTGTGAAGTGCGCTCGAACAGTACCTCCGAAGAAATCTTCAGGCCCGGCGCGATGGTGCCGCCCAGATATTCGGCCTTGTCGGATACGGCGCAGAAGGTGGTGGCCGTTCCGAGGTCGATGATGATCAGCGGCCCACCGTATTTATTATAGGCAGCGACCGCATTGACAATACGGTCCGCACCGACCGACTTCGGATTATCGTACTTGATGAGAAGGCCCGTCTTGATTCCGGACTCTACGACAATCGCCTGTTTATGGAAATATTTCTCCGCCATGTGACGGATGGTAAACAGGACGGAAGGAACAACCGTGGCGATGATCACATCGTCCACCGCCTTCGGGTTCAGTCCTTCATGCCTGAACAGCTCCACGACCAGCATGCCGTATTCATCGGCACTCTTGTGTGAATCTGTCTCAATTCTCCAGTTTGTGATCAACTTACCGTCTTCATTGAAAACTCCGAGTACGGTATTTGTATTTCCGATATCGAATGCTAATAACATGATTTCTCTCACTTTCAGACGCTCGGCATCCGCGTTTTCCGGTTCACCTGCGCCATATCTCCATGTTCATTCCTGCAGACCCTTCTGCAGTCATCAGCTATTTTACTACTCGTTCCAGACGCTTCAGTGCCAGCGCGATCGTCAGGCCCGGAATGACACGGTTTCCTGTAATTTCTGCACCCAGGACTTCATTGATGCGCTTCAGTCTGTACTGAACGGTGTTGGTGTGAATGCCCATGAACACACTGGTCTTGCTGCTGTTCATGCCGGCGTCCAGGACAAAGGTTTCAAGCGTATCAAGGAGCTGACGGGCTTTGTTCTCACCGACTTCTCTCTTGAACGGCTCCAGCAGATCGGAATAGATCTTTCTGGCGTGGCCTCCCTGTACCTGCAGATGAATGCAGGTGGAAACGAGGGCCAGATCATACTTGGTGAAGACCCTCTTATACGGGAATACACTCTCTACGAATGTCCAGGTTTCGCTGATCAGGCGGAATGCGTCGCCCGCTCCCTCGATGCCGTTGATGCCGGTCGCGTGAAAGATACGGACGGATTTGCTTCCTTCTTTCAGCTTGTCAAACAGGGTCAGGCAGGCCATCTTGCGGGAAACCTTTTCCTTTTCATCGCTGTCGTCATTATTCAGAATGACGGCATAGGTCTCTTCCGTGTCTGCAATCTGCATGACTTCGACGTTTTCTTCCTTCTCGAAATCTGCGATAATGCCATTGCCCTGCGGATTTTCAATTCCCTTGGCATAGAATACGCAGAGAATGCGGTCCGGATCCAGTCCGATTTCATCCTTCAGAGAGTATGCCAGAGACTTATTATCACGGATCAGAGCCTTGATGAACTCTGCCTTGACATCGCGCTCCGGAGTGTACTTCCACATTCCCATGGCCAGCTCGATGATCTCTGCCAGCTTGGAAATCTCTGCAGCAGAGTAGTTATCATCATTATCGACGATGAACAGGAAATACTCCTCACCATTGACGGAAATCGGTCCCCAGTAAGTCAATACGCCGTTTACATCGATGAAGGTGTAAATTCCGGACTTCTCGACATCACGCTCTTTTCCGGTGCGGATGGCATCGGAAATAGCAACTTTCTGACGGGTCTCCACCGTCAGAATCGGGTTGAAGTCCTTGGAAAGAAGAACAACCTGGAAGTCATTGCTCAGCGCTGCTTCTTTCAGGGCTGAGTAGAAATTGGTGTGCTTTTCAAAGTTCAGCAGATGATAAACGGTGTTGTTGATCAGTCCGTTTCTGAAATTATCTCCGTAACGGATTTTATCCATGACCTGCTCGATGATGTCACTGTACTGGGACGGATTGTCCTCAGGAATGACAATCAGAGGAACTCCCGTGCTTTCTGCAGCCTGAATTACGGTATCGCCCACAGAAGTCAGTCCGTTCTTCTGATGGAAAACCACGATGCCCGCGACGCCGGCATCTCCCAGCGCCGTAACAATGTCGCATCGTGTGCTTTCCTTGTCTTTTCCCTCGACTCCGCTGAAGGAAGTCAGAACCAGCTGTTCCTTTACGCCGTTCTCCTTCAGTGCGGTATCCGCATCCTGTGCATCCATTACGGATACCGAGCGCACACGATTCTCCACATTACGTCTGCCGGCAGCCAGAATGCTCGGTGTCATGCATTCCAGACTGAGGCAGTCATTTACTGCTACTTTCATCTTACTCCTCGTCTATCCCGCCGTTATCGTCCTGGCTGTCAGTTTTCTCATCTTCTGACGCCGCGGCGTTCGATTCCTTAGAAATAGTATCCTGTTCTGAAACAGATTTCTCTTCTCCTGTCTCAGTATTGCTCTTGCTCTCCTGTGTTTTGTCCTGCGCATACGGATCGATGATGTGTCCGTTCTGATCTGCGACAAGGTGGCGGACCTGATCATCACTCAGCTTGTCTCCGTTCAGCACAGCCTCACGCATTTCTTCAGCGCGGGCATCCTCTGCCTTTCTGATGCGTCTGGACTCTTCCGCCTCCGCCTTGTTGACCCTGCGGATTTCTTCCTCATGCTCGCGGACTTTACGCTCGGTGCTCTCCGGATCTTCTTTTCCGGTATACAGATCTTCAAACTGCTCGGCATCGAGGGTCTCGACACGGATCAGCGCTTCTGCGACGCGTTCCATCTCTGCGGAGTGCTCCTTCAGAATTGCTTCTGTCTTCGCATAGCAGTCTCCTACCAGACGGCGGACTTCCTCGTCGATCTCGTTGGCAACCTCTTCCGAATAGGCCTTGGTCTTGCTGAAATCTCTTCCGAGGAACGGCTCATCCGAATCTGCATAATTGATCGGGCCGAGCCTGTCACTGAATCCGTACTTGGTGACCATAGAACGTGCAATCTGTGTCGCGCGCTCGATATCGTTGCTGGCACCGGTTGAGATGTCGTCCAGATAGATCGACTCTGCCACACGGCCGCCCAGCAGGTGCATGATCTCATGCATCATGTCATTCTTCGTCATGAAGTACTTATCTTCTGTCGGCAGAGACATGGTAAATCCGCCGGCCTGGCCTCTCGGAATGATGGTAATCTGGTGTACCGGATCCGATCCCGGAATGCTTCTCATGACAATCGCATGTCCGGCCTCATGATAAGCCGTCAGACGCTTTTCCTTCTCACTGATGACACGGCTCTTCTTTGCCGGTCCTGCCATAACCTTGGTGGTTGCCTCTTCGATTTCCGCCATGCGGATCCAACGTCCGTTTCTTCTTGCGGTGATCAGGGCTGCCTCGTTCAGCAGGTTCTCCAGATCTGCCGGAGTGAATCCCGGTGTTCTTCTGGCGATGATCTCCGGAGAAACTTCATCAGAAAGCGGCTTGTTCTTCGCATGGATGCGGATGATCTCCTCACGGCCCTTGACGTCAGGAACGCCGATGGTAATCTGGCGGTCAAAACGTCCCGGACGAAGCAGGGCAGGGTCCAAAATGTCCGGACGGTTGGTCGCTGCCAGGATGATGATTCCGGAGTTTCCAGAAAATCCGTCCATTTCAACAAGCAGCTGGTTCAGGGTCTGCTCACGCTCATCGTTGCCGCCGCCGAGGCCTGCGCCTCTCTTACGTCCTACCGCATCGATCTCATCGATGAAGATAATGCACGGTGCATTCTTCTTCGCCTGATCGAACAGGTCACGGACACGGGAAGCTCCGACTCCGACGAACATCTCTACAAAGTCAGAACCGGAAATGGTGAAGAACGGAACGCCCGCTTCTCCCGCAGTCGCTCTGGACACATAGGTTTTTCCTGTTCCCGGAGGGCCGACAAGCAGAATACCCTTCGGTATACGTGCGCCCACCTCATTGTATTTTCTCGGATCTTTCAGGAAATCCACGACCTCCTGCAGTTCTTCTTTTTCCTCTTTCAGTCCCGCAACATCGGCAAAGGTAATCTTCTTCCCTTCTCCTTTATACATATGCGCGCGGTTCTTTCCGAACTGGAACGCCTTTCCGTTTCCGCCCTGATTCATCATGATATAGAATAGGAATCCGAGGGCGACGACCATAATGATCGTCGGCAGCGCGTTCATCAGAGCGGACGCGTGGTCCGGTCCACTTGCCCGGAGAACGATGTCTCCGGAATCCACCTTATTATAGATGTATTTCTGTTCCAGCCAGTCCAGCTCCAGAGCGCTGTTCGCGTAAGCATAAACCTGCTTGTTCTTTCCGATCTGGGCGGTAACTTTGCTGTCCTTGATGGTGACCTCAGTAACCTTGCCGTTTTTCAGGTATTTTGCCATTGTCGAAAGTGCAACTTCCTGCTGGGAAGTGCCGCCATTGCGGACAAAATATGCCACACCCATGACAATACCAAAAATAACCAGGTAGATTACTAAATTTCTGGCGAATTTCTTCAACTCACTATCCTCCTGATTGTATGTATCCCTTCTTTTATAACGCTCTTAAGGCGTTTTTTCCGTTCATATGCTAAAAAACAACTTCTTCATTGTTCTATCAGCATAAAATTGCGTTGTCATTCTATCATATACGACAATTTTTTTCAACCAGAACAACTTTTTTTGTGTTTTCTTCCACAAGGTATGAATGGGAATATCTGGCCCTTCCAGAGCCTTTTTTCCATGCCGGCAGAAAGAGGACTTCACTCCCCAGCGCAGCAAAATACAGCTGGTCTCTTCTGTTTTTCGGCACCTTGTCATCAATCAGCACGTCATGCAGTTTCTTCCGACCTCCCGGTATCGCGATGAAGTCTCCCGGCTTTCTTCTTCTCCAGCAGATCTTTCCGGCTGCGTTTTCCCCATATTTACGGACCAGTTTTTCTTCATCGAAGCAGGCGTATGTACCCCGGACAAGTCCCTGCGGCAGGTCTTCCGCCGCAAAAACACAGACCCTTCCGGCTGGCCCGCTCTCTTTCCCATCGCCTTTTGCCGATGAACGATCTTCCTGAAAATTACCGATCTCCAGGCGGTCATAGACGCAGCGTCCGGTCAGGCCATGAGGCAGATCCGTCTCTGCGGAAGGATCCCCGCTGCACAGAATATGATCCAGCGCCTCCAGATGCTTCGCCGTAAAGTCTTCTGTCAGCCCCGCGTCCGCAAGCGCCAGTCTGAGCAGCCGGATCCGCATCGTATGAGGAAGTTCAGCGGCTTTTCCCCGATGAAGGGCTGTCCCGGGAGCATCGGTCTCAATCCGGCAGTTCCGGTACATTTCCTCTGCCTGTTTCTGAAGATAAGCCCGGTCTTCTCCGGCGCTCTTCCCGAGACGGATCAGCGCGTCTTCAATCTTCGGATTGTAGGACTTCAGATAGGGCAGAAGTTCCAGCCGGATGCGGTTCCGTCCGTAAGAAGGATCCTGATTGGTCTGATCTACCCTTGGCACAAGGCCCTGCACGCTGCAGTAATCCCGCAGCTCGCTCTTCCGGCAGTCCAGAAGCGGCCGGATCAGCATAAAGCCCGCCTCGTCCTTCCGCCTGTATTCCATGCCGGCCAGACCGTCCGCGCCGCTGCCCCTGAGCAGGTGCAGCAGGATCGTTTCCGCCTGGTCATCTGCGTGATGCGCCGTCGCGATCTTAATCTGCGTCCGGTCAATGCCCTGTCCAATCAGAGCTTCCGCACTTTCATCGAACATCTCATAGCGCTTCTTCCGTCCGGCCTCTTCCTCTGTCATATTTCCGCGCCGGGCCTCACCGATGCAGTCGAAACGGATGCTCCGGCATCTGAGCCCCCGGCTTCTGCAGAGTTCCTCCACCGCCTGCTGATCGCTGTCCGCCGCCTTTCCCCGGATCATGTGATTAACATGGACCGGATGCAGCGTCACCGGCAGAATCCCCGGACAAAAATCAGCCAGCAGGGAGAAAAGCGCTGTGGAATCGGCTCCGCCGGAAATCCCCAGAATCACATGGTCTCCGGGCTTCAGCAGATCGTGCTCTCTGACCGTCTTCAGGAATTTTTCTTCGGCAGGATGCTTCATGGCTGAATCTCCAGGTCGTGAATGTCATAAAAGCGGAGCGCGTTCCGGCAGGTGATTTCCGCGGCCTCTTCATAGGAAAGACCCTTCAGCTCTGCCACTTTCTGGCAGGTGTATTTCACGTACGGCGCCTTGTTTTTCCTTCCCCGCTTCGGTTCCGGCGCCATATACGGCGCGTCCGTCTCAACGGTGAGAAATTCAATCGGAATGGCTTTCACCACTTCTCTCGTTTTCCGGTTGTTCTTAAAGGTCACCGGACCGCAGATGGAAAGCGTTGCCCCGAGTTTGATGTACTGCTTTGCCATTTCCACACTCTGGGAGAAACAGTGCATCAGCACCCTGCTGTCCGGAAGCAGTTCTCCGTCCGGACCCGGACGCTTCGGGAAGCAGCTCTGCCTTTCTTTTGAGAAGGCGCCTTCTTCCTTCAGAATGTCCATAGTCTCCTGGTCGGCGTCTCTGGTGTGAATCATAATCGGCAGTTTCAGTTCGTTCGCAAGCTGAATCTGCTTTCTGAACCAGTATCGCATCGTATCGTGATCGACATCTTCATCGTAATGATAGTCCAGACCGATTTCTCCGATGCAGACCACCTTCCGGCTGTGTACAGCCAGCGCTCTGATCTTCTGAAAGTTTTCTTCATTCAGACCGTCCGTTTCACTGGGATGATAACCGACCGCAGCGTAGCACCACGGAAACCGTGCGGCGTCGCGGACTGCCTGCTCCGAACTGGCGAGATCACTTCCCGGATCCAGCAGCCCCAGAACATCGGACTCATTTTCGATCTCCTCCGCAAGTTTTCTCCTGCTCTCGTCGGTCATTCCTTCATCATTTAAATGTGTATGTGCATCAAATAATATTCTGCTCATCAATATTTGCCTTATCTATTTCTATTTACTGTCTGACAGAATGAAAAAAGGGGCTGCTCTCCGCAGCCCCCGCTCCCTATCTTACCTTGCTGCCGTCGTCCGCACTGCTGGTAACCAGCTCGAATTTCTTTCCGGTATCTGCAAAAATAAGCATTCCCTGTGATTCTTCGCCGCGGATTTTTCTCGGTTTTAAGTTGGCAACGACGATCACTTTCTTGCCAACCAGTTCTTCCGGCTTGAAGTATTCGGCAACTCCGGACAGGATCTGACGTTCTTCATTTCCGATACGTACACGGAATTTCAGAAGCTTGTCTGCTCCCTCAACCTTCTCGGCCTTCATGATTGTTCCGACTCTCAAGTCGATCTTATCGAAGTCTTCGAATTCAATTTCCGGTTTCAGTTTGACGTCGGCTGCTTCCTTGTCCGCCTTCTTCTTTGCCTCGGCCATCTGCTTCTTCTGAATCTCGTTCAGCTCTTTCAGTTCCTTATCGATGTCCAGACGCGGAAAGAGCGGATCGCCCTTGGTGACCTTCTCGCCGTCCATCTTCTCAAAGGAAAAAGCATCGTCCCATCTGATCTTCTCACCGGTCAGTCCCAGCTGCTCCTGCATGCGCTCGGATGTGGTGTGCATGAACGGAATCAGCAGGATAGAGATAATGCGCAGTGCCTCTGCCAGGTTGTGAAGACAGGTGTCCAGTTCTTCCTTCTTCTCCGGATCCTTGGCCATTGCCCACGGCATCTTCTCATCGATGTACTTATTCGCGCGGCGTACCAGAACCCAGATGTCTTCCAGCGCCAGATTGAACTGGAAATCATTCATGTGGTCTTCCAGTGCAGGCGCAACGCTAAGGGCCGTCTTCTTCAGATCCTCGTCGATGTCATCAAACGTTCCTGCAGGAGGAACGATTCCGCCGCAGTACTTTTCGATCATCGCAACGGTTCTGGACAGCAGGTTTCCAAGGTCATTCGCCAGATCGTAATTCATGCGCTTCAACATAACTTCATTGGTATATACGCCGTCCTGCCCGAAGGTATACTCTCTCAGCAGGAAGTATTTCAGCGCATCCACGCCGTAGCGGTGAATCAGGAATACCGGGTCGACGACATTTCCCTTGGACTTGCTCATTTTGCCGCCGTCGATCAGGAGCCAGCCGTGGCCCATGACATGCTTCGGCATCGGCAGATCCAGGGACATCAGCATTGCCGGCCAGATTACGGAGTGGAAACGGACGATTTCCTTTCCGACCAGATGTACGTCTGCAGGCCAGTACTTATTGAATTCTTCCGGATCATCCGGATAACCCAGTGTTGTGATATAGTTTGTCAGCGCGTCCAGCCATACGTAGATGACGCTGTTCGGATCGATCGGCACCTGAATACCCCAGTCAAAGGAGGAACGGGAAATGCACAGATCGTCCAGTCCCTGCTTGACGAACTCGATCATCTCATTGCGGCGCTCCTTCGGCTTCAGGAAATCCGGATCTTCCAGGAGCTTCAGCACGCGGTCCTGATACTTGGAAAGACGGAAGAAATACGCATCCTCAGATGCCCATTCAACCGGGCGTCCGCAGTCCGGGCAGCAGCCGTTGACCAGCTGACTCTCCGTCCAGTAGGACTCACAAGGTGTACAGTACCAGCCTTCATACTTGCCCTTGTAGATATCTCCCTTTTCATTCATCTTGTTGAAGATCGCCTGAACTCTCTTCACATGGCGCGGCTGCGTCGTGCGGACGAAGTCATCGTAGGAGATTTCCATTGTATTCCAGAGGTCCTTGATGCCGGCAACGACCTCATCAACATATTCCTGAGGTGTAACGCCCTTTTCTCTGGCTTTCTGCATGATTTTCAGGCCGTGCTCATCTGTTCCTGTCTGGAAACGGACGTCGTAGCCGCTCAGTCTCTTGAATCTCGCCATCGCGTCAGCCATGACCGTGCAGTACGTGTGTCCGATATGCAGCTTGGAACTCGGATAATAAATCGGAGTAGTAATGTAGTACGTTCCTTTAGATGCCTTCTGTTCTGTCATTATAACTGTTTCCTTTCTTCCTCTGATGAATGAGGGGTGATAACGTTTTCTACAGCCGGATGCGCAGCTCTGAAACTAGTCCAGATCTTCGCCTGCCCAGTCGTCGCTGGACCACTCTTCATCCGGCCAGTCGTCATTGACGAAAATCTCTTTCATGATTTTATTCATACCCATAACCAGGGTGAATCCGGCAACCAGGCCGATTCCGACGATGGCTCCTGCAGCTTTCAGCGCATCCTGCACAGTCGGCTGATTTTCTTCACTCTTGCAGCATTTCTTTTCTTCTTTTTCCTTGCTCATGATAATCCTCCTCTCTGGAAGACGCTGCCCGCCTCATTCTTTCCATCCTGCGGCGCAGATCTTCCCGAATCCTTCCCTCACAACAATATAAACAATTAATGCTTGTTATTGCGGTTCTGTACATAGTCCACGATCAGCTCTGCCGCTGTCTCATCGCTGACATGACTCGTATTGATGGACAGGTCATAGTTGACGTAATCTCCCCATTTCTGGGAAGTATGATAGTTATAGTAATTCTTTCTGGCCTTGTCATAGTTACGAATGATGTGCTTGACCTTCTCCGGATCGTCGCCGTACTGACTGACCGCGCGCTCAATCCGGTCTTCCAGTCTCGCGTGGACGAACACATTGGTCACGCCCGGAAGATCCCTGAGCACATAGTCTGCGCAGCGTCCGATGATCACGCCTTCCCCGGTCTGTCCGATCTGCGTGATGATATCAAACTGTGTCAGAAAGAGCTTCTCATTCACCGAGATCATCTCTCCCGTCACGCCCTCACTGAAATTCACCGCAGAAGCGAGCGAATAAGAAAAATTATTCTTTGCTCTGAGCTCCGCGCTCTCAATGATTTCCCTGGACAGGCCGCTTTTCTCGACGGCCATATCGATAATTTCGCGGTCGTAGAGCGGAACGCCTAATTTTTTCGCAGCCAGGCCTCCGATCACTCTGCCGCCGCTTCCATATTCACGGCTGATTGTAAGCAGTTTTTTCATATTCTTCCGGACCCGTGTTTCAGCTTTCCCTGAGGAAACAGTCTGAACACGACGCCCTCCCTCCTTTCCTATTTCCCCTTCCGTGCATATGTACACAGTGAAAATAAGACTTTATTGTTTATTATATACTATTTTTCCAATAATGAAAACGTAGCGCTTGTGCATTGGACAAGGCATTTTTATGTTCGCAGAGTGAAGGGCCGGAAATTGCCGGATTTTTCTCTGGACAAAAAACAAAAAGCAAGAGAAGGCCGGCTTTGTCTTTCCGGCATTCTCCTGCATATTCCCCGGCGGTTTCTCTCCGCCGGTTTTTATATATTTTCAGATTACTTGCGGATTCTACTCTTCTTCCTCTGCAAACTGAGAGTTGTACAGATCCGCGTAAGCGCCGTTCTTCGCCAGCAGCTCATCATGCGTGCCCTGTTCCACGATATCGCCGTGATCCATAACCAGAATCATGTCGGCATCTTTAATCGTAGATAAGCGATGGGCGATGACAAAGCTCGTGCGGCCCTGCATCAGGCGGTTCATCGCGCTCTGAATCTGTTTTTCTGTACGGGTGTCAACGGAAGAAGTCGCCTCATCCAGAATCAGAACCCTACGGTCTGCCAGCATGGCTCTCGCGATGGTCAGCAGCTGTTTCTGCCCCTGAGAAATATTGGATGCCTCTTCATTCAGCACCATATCGTAACCTCCCGGCAGGGTGCGGATGAAATGATCCGCATGCGCGGCCTTTGCCGCTGCCTCGACTTCTTCATCCGTGGCATCCAGGCGGCCGTAACGGATATTCTCCCGGATCGTTCCGGAAAACAGCCAGGTGTCCTGAAGGACCATGGAGAAATATTTTCTCAGATCCAGGCGGCTGAATGTACGGATATCCTGCCCGTCCAGAAGGATCTGCCCTTTATTTACGTCATAGAAACGCATCAGCAGCTTGACCATGGTGGTTTTCCCGGCACCCGTAGGGCCTACGATGGCTACCGTCTGGCCAGGTTCAACCTTTGCCGAGAAATCATGGATGATCACCTGCTCCGGATCATAGCCGAACTGTACGTGGTCGAACTCTACAGCGCCTTTTACATCCTCCAGCGGAAGCGGGGCGTCTTCCTGCAGATCGGTCTCTTCCTCATTCAGCAGCTGGAAAACACGCTCGGAAGCCGCCGTCATGGACTGCACCTGGTTCATGACCTGGGAGATCTGCGCCATCGGCTGGGTCAGATTGCGGACATACTGAATGAAGGCCTGAATGTCTCCGATTCCGATGATGCTGCGGATCGCCAGCATGCCTCCGGCAATGGCCACGCCTGCATAGGCGAGATAGCCGACGAAGTTCATCAGCGGCATCATGGCTCCGGAAAAGAACTGGGATTTCCAGGCAGAAACGTAGAGTTCATCGTTGATCCTGGAGAACTCGGCAATGGTCTGCTTCTCACGGTTAAAGGCCTTGATGACCTGCTGGCCGGAGAAGTCCTCCTCCACCTGACCGTTGATGACGCCCAGGGAAGCCTGCTGCTGCTTGAAGTATTTCTGCGACATCTTGATGACGGCTGCCATCAGGAGTGCGGATACCGGAATCATGACCAGGGCGATCAGGGTCATCAGCGGGGAAATCGTCAGCATCATGACGATAACACCGACAATGGTTGCCACCGCGGAAATGATCATGGTAATGCTCTGGTTGAGACCGGTACCCAGGGTGTCCACATCGTTGGTGATTCTGGACAGCACTTCTCCGATCGGACGGCTTTCAAAATATTTCATCGGCATGCGGTTGATCTTTTCAGAGATCTCTTTCCGCATGCGGTAAACGACCTTCTGGGTGATGCCGGTCATGATCCAGCCCTGAATGAAGTTCAGCGCGGAACTGATCAGGTACAGAGCCAGGGTGAACAGCAGAATCTGTCCGACCTTTCCAAAGTCGATTCCGCCGGTTCCCGCAACCTTTCTCATCAGGCCGTTCGCCAGTTCCGTAGTCGCGTGGCCCATGACTTTAGGGCCGACGACATTGAATACGGTGGATCCCGCCGCCAGAATCATGACGGCAATCACACCAAATTTATAGTGGCCGATGTAGGCCAGAAGTTCCTTAAAGGATTTCTTGAAATTCTTCGGTTTTTCAACCGCGCCCATGGCGCCCGGACCGTGCGGTCCCCGCATTCCTCCGGAGTTCTTACGCGGCATCTGATTCTTATTTTCTTCCATTATGCCATCTCCTCCAGTTCTTTCTCAGACAGCTGGGATTCCGCAATCTGTCTGTATACTTCACAGGACTTCATCAGCTCCTGATGGGTTCCCTTTCCGACGATTTTTCCTTCATCCATGACCAGAATCTGATCGGCATGCAGAATCGTGCTGATTCTCTGGGCAACGATGATTCTGGTGGTGTCGTGTTCTTCCTTCTCCAGGATTTCTCTGAGCTTGGCATCGGTCTTCATGTCCAGTGCGGAGAAACTGTCATCGAAGATCAGGATCTTCGGCTTCTTCGCAATGGCGCGGGCGATGGAAAGTCTCTGCTTCTGTCCTCCGGACACGTTGTTTCCACCCTGAGAAACGTAACTGTCGTACTTCTCATCCTTATCCATGATGAAGTCATCCGCCTGGGCGATCTCCGCCGCACGCTTTACCTCTTCATCGCTGGCATCTGCGTTTCCAAAGCGGATATTTCCGGCAATTGTTCCGGAGAAGAGGATGCCTTTCTGCTGGACGAATCCGATTTCATCGCGCAGGGACTTCATGGTGACGTCGCGGACGTCTTTTCCGTCTACCAGGATTTTTCCGCCTGTGACATCGTAGAATCTCGGGATCAGGTTGATCAGTGTACTCTTTCCGGATCCGGTTCCGCCGATAATTGCGGTGACCTTTCCCGGTTCTGCGGTAAAGTCGATGTCGGACAGAACGTTGGCTTCTGCGCCCGGATACTTAAAGTCCACGTGGGAGAAGGTCACTTCTCCCCTGCCGTTTTCCAGGACTTCCGGATCCTTTTTGTCCTGAATGGAAGAGACCGTAGTCGCAACTTCATCGATTCTCTGTGCGGCAACACCGGCTCTCGGCAGAATGATGGACATGGCGGTGATGATCATGAACGCAGAAACGATGATCATGGCATAGGTGATGAAGGCGGTCATCGCGCCCACCTGCAGGGTTCCGGAATCGACTCGGGAAGACGCAACCCATGTGATCAGAATGGACAGGGCGTTCATAATCAGCATCATGGACGGCATCATGAAGGTCATGACACGGTTCGTGAACAACTGTGTGCGCTTCAGGTCGACATTGGCCTGGTCGAACCGCTCCTCTTCTTTCTTCTGGCGTCCGAAGGCGCGGATGACCATGAGTCCGGTCAGAATCTCACGGGACACGCCGTTCAGCTTGTCCACCAGTTTCTGCATGATCTTGAACTTCGGCATCGCAATCGCCATCAGGGTCAGGACAAAGCCGATAATGACGGCAACTCCAAGGAGAATTACCCAGCTCATGTTTGCATGGGTCTGGTAAACCTTGACAATTCCCCAGATGCCCAGCACCGGAGCGTACAGCACCATACGCAGCATCATGGTGGTGACCTGCTGCACCTGCTGCACGTCATTGGTCGCGCGGGTGATCAGCGAGGAAGTCTGGAATTTATCCAGCTCCGCGTTGGAATATCCGATGACGTTCCGGAAGACCTTATCACGCAGGTCCCGTCCCACGCCTGCACCGATTCTGGATGCAATGTAGGAAACGGCTACCGCCGCGGCGAGCATGAGCAGCGCCATCAGGAACATCTTCTTTCCGGCGCTCCACAGATAGGAAATCTGAACCGCGTTGACGTGGACACCGGCATCCTTTTCTGCATCGTATGCGTAACGGTATCCCATGGACTTCAGTGTCTTCGGGCCGACGGTGTTGATGGTCTTTTTAATCTGCTTCTGCATCTGATGAATCTGCTTGCTGCTCATCTGGCCGCTGTCAATCATCTTCTGCATGGTTTTACGAATGTCAACGTAGGTTTTCTTGTTTCCGTTCTGGTCTTTTGCATGGAAGACACGGACTCTCATGCCGGCGGCATCCGCGATTTCCTGAACGGACATGGAATCCAGCTTCTTCAGAAGCGCAGACGGATCGGTCTGCTGGGAAGAAGTGCTCTGTGCCTGGGCTCCGGCCTGGGCGGATTTCTGCATTGCAGCAATCTGCGCGGCGCTCATGCCGGAAGATGCAGCCTTCTTCATGGCCTTTTTCTGCGCGGCCTGGGCTGCGGTAAGCTGCCGTCTGACCATCTTTTTAAACTGGGCCGGTGTAATATGACCAAGCTGATAAGTCAGGACGACCGGTTCCAGAAGCTGGTCGTCCAGCTTTTCCAGTCTGCTTTCCGAAGCGTGAAGGACATATTTGTTTCCGTCTTTCTGATAAGCGGATTTCCAGGCTTTTTTCTCGGCTGTGGTCATGAACATCTGCGCTTCATTGTACTCTTGCTGTTTTACCTTTGTCGGAAGGATGTGCTCCACACCCCGGTTCTGGATTCCTGTATCGATGATGTTCTGCGTGTACTGCGGCATGGACATCTCGCTGAATCCCTGCACGGCCAGAAGGATCACCAGAAGGATGACCACCGGCCAGTACGGTTTCAAATTCTTGATTAAATATCTCAACTCTGACTGCCTCCTGAATGTTTATCGCATTCAATACCTTTCTTTAACCCCAATTGCAGCTTTTCTATAAGGCCGGCTATTTCTGCTCTGCTCCGGCTTCTTGCTGTTTCCGCTTCATTTCTGCAAGCTGTTCATGATAAATTTCATCCGCCGTCTGGTATATTTCATCATTCAGGCGGATAATCTCGCGAATCTGGTCTTCTCCGATTCTTCGGATCAGCTCGGAACAGAAACGATGGAGAATTTCATGGTCACCATACCATTTATTTTTTCCTTTCTCTGTAAAGCTGACCAGCGTCACGCGGCGGTCATTCGGATCCTGCGTGCGCTCCATCAGGCCCTTCTTTTCCAGACCTCTGAGAACGCGTGAAAGGCCTGGAGCCGTCATGCGGGAACCCGCAAGCAGATCGGACATGCGAACTTTATGCTCCGGATTCCGGCACTGAAGACGGGCGGTACCTCCCATAACCATCAATTCTCCCCGGTTTAAGTCCGGAACCAGTTCATACATTCTCACTTTATGAAACTGCATGCAGGAACGGATAAATTCACGTTCCAGTTCTTCCATTCTTACTCCTTTCCCGCTGATCCTCCGCGTCCATCTCTGATTTACCGGACATGGCGGCATCGGCATTTGCGATACTGTATTTCATTGTCCGCCGGCTGACGGCAGCAGGGTTTCCAGAGGCCCGCCGGCTGCTTCAGCAGCGTGAACGATCCGGCTTCTTCTTTAACCCTGTTCAATGTTTACACACGTTAATATTTAACATAGTTAATTATTAGCATCGACAAGTATATCCTTGCTCGTGGATTTTGTCAAGTGAAGAAGAAAAAGAAATACAACAGGAAAACTGCCGGACATCCGGGCAGAAGAAAAGCCGGAAGCTCTCACAACAGGCGGTTTCAGCAGCCTGCCGTAAAACTTCCGGCAGAATAGATAATGGGTATGGTTCAAAATTAATGCAGTTTGGACATGGTGTCCTTCAGAACATCATCGCGGTCGGAGTTGAACGCATTGTAGATGGCGCGGATGGCCTTCTCGAAGTCCTCGTTCAGTACGCCGATGATGATATTGATCTCGGAAGATCCCTGATCGATCATGCGGACGTTGACGCCGGCCTCTGCAAGGGCGGTGAACAGTCTCGCGGATGTTCCCAGGCGGCGGCTCATGCCGATACCTACGGCAGCGATCAGCGCGATGTCATCGTGAACCGTGATGCTGTCCGGATTAATCTGATGCTGCAGCGCATCCAGAACGTCATCCAGCTTGCCCTCCGGCAGCTGATCATTGGAAATGACGACGGAAACGGTGTCGATTCCGGTCGGGATATGCTCAAAGCTGACATCCAGGTCTTCCAGAATGGTCAGGATGCGGCGGATGAAGCCGACTTCCTTATTCAGCATGTTTTTATAGATCGCGATAACGGTAAAGTCCTTATTTCCTGCTACACCGCTCAGAATACGTTCTGTGTTCTCCGGACGGCTGGTGGTGATCATCGTGCCCGGGTCCTCCGGCTTGTTGGTATTTCTGATGTTGATCGGAATGTTTGCGCCTCTTACCGGGAAGACGGCGTCCTCGTGCAGAACGCTGGCGCCCATGTAGGACAGCTCACGCAGCTCCACGTAAGTGATCTGGTCGATCGGCTTCGGATTTTCCACGATGCGCGGATCGGCCATCAGAAGGCCGGATACATCGGTCCAGTTCTCGTAAACATCTGCTTCTACAGCGCGGGCAACCAGAGATCCGGTTACGTCAGAACCGCCTCTGGAGAAGACGCGGACCTTGTCCGTGTCCTTCTGCGTGCCGTAGAATCCAGGCAGGACTGCGCGCTCATGTTTGGCAAGTTCAGCCTTCAGTGCCTCATTGGTCTCTTCCGGAAGAAGTCTTCCGCGGGAGTCAAACTGAATGAGTCCTGCTGTATCGACAAAGTCATAACCCAGATAGGCGGCAACCAGAACCGCTGACAGGAATTCACCGCGGCTTGCAAGATAGTCGACAGAGCATCCGGCCTCGATATTTCTGCGGATTTCCTCATACCTGCTCTTCAGGTCCACATCAATGCCGAGGTTCAGCTTTACTGCGCTGTAACGGTCGATAATAACCTGGAATACCTGGTCATATGGAATGTGGTTGTCAATTTCCGTTTTACACAGATATAAAAGGTCCGTGACCTTGTTATCGCCGCTAAATCGTTTACCCGGCGCAGAAACCACAACATATCTTCGATCCGGATCAGCTTCGACGATCTCCTTCAGCTTCTTTAGCTGGATTCCGTCAGCCACTGAAGAACCTCCAAACTTCAGTACTTTTACTCCCATCAGTTTTCCTCCCAAAACATAAGCATTCTCAATGCAAAAAGCGTCCGGCACTGCAGACGCTCTGCGCCTTTGTTATCAAGCTACAAATTGGCATCCAATTTATCATTAATAATAACAGAGTTGTGTTCAGGATACAAGTTTTTTATTTTTATTTCGTGAATTTTGCTTGACAAAAAGAAAACGGGCTGGTTTTATAACAGTTCGCCGCACGGACAACTTAACAGCGAAAACTGACTGGCGACGGAAACGCGCTTACACGTGTATACAATATACCCGTGTACCCGATTTGCCTCTGATCTGAGATCCATTCTCCCCTGGCCTGTCAATGATTTCCGTGCTGCTAAGGCTTCTGCATTCTGCGGCTGAAATATAGGAAATTTATTGCCGTTCTGAACGTCCTGGATTTTCAGGATGTATAACGGATAACAGCCGAAGGGGCAGATATGTGATGAAACGGTGATGGAATTTTTCGTGGTTCGTTTTTTTTCAAAATTTGAGAGAAAGCGCAGAACCGAATATTTATAAATGTGCAGACGAAACGGCTCATCCACTGAAAAATTATTATAAACGGGAGGCTTATGGAGGATTAAAGCAAAAGAACCTTTAATAATAGAAAAGATACGGATATTTTTCCGCAAAAGAACAGAAGAAATATAAAATCAGAGCAGCTGTACGGAAATATACGGCAAACGTTTTCAGAACATTTGCCTCGGGGAAAAAGCTGGTTCTGCAAAAAATATAATAACCATGATTTAAACGAACCAGAAAAATACAAGCTTAGACGAATACAAAGTACATGCATATACACGAATATCCATACACCAATTATGCTATTTCCGACTGTTTCCTAAATCCTGGCTCGTCAGCCAGACCCCCGCCAGGGTCAGCGCCAGCCCCGCGATCGTGTACAGGCCCCAGGAATCACCGGCCAGAACAATCCCCGCGCCGACGCCGACGATGGTGGTGGTGCTGCCGGACAGGTTGTTGACTGCGGAAGGTTCCAGATAAGCCAGCAGCCCGTTATAGGCAAGGTAGCAGACGGCGGAGCAGCAGATCCCGAGAAAGAGAACGGCAAGGGCGTTTTTCGGCGTGCTGAAGGCGATCGTCCAGGCCTGCAGGCCATCGCCTTTCAGAAAACCGATCAAATGAAACCAAACCATGCCTTCAAAGGCCATCATCGCTGTAATCGCCGCCGGTTCATAGTCCCGGCTTGCCGCGCTGCTGGCGTGGGAATAAAGTCCACCGGTAAACACTGCGCCGATCATGAGAAGATATCCGGAAATCCTTCCGCCGGCCTGAAAATCCGGCGCCAGAACCGTTGCCGCGGCAACGCCCAGGAAGGCCAGCGCAATGGCGATGATCTTTTTCAGCTCCGCTTTTCCATGGAAGAACAAAACACCCTGAATCAGTGACATACAGGGAATCGTGGCGATAAAAATCGAGCTGACAGACGGCGAAGTCAGTGAAAGGCCATACGTCTCAAAAATAGAATACAGACACGGCTCAAGAAAAGCAGCAAGCAGAAAATATTTTACGCTTTTCTTATGAAAGCTGATCCGCAGTTTTCCGGCGGCAATCATCCCGGCAAAAATAACAGACGCAATCGTCCAACGAACTTCCAGAATCATAATCGGATCCATTGTCTTCAGCAGCAGATTGGAGGCCGTAAACGACAGTCCCCAGAAGGCGGACGTCAGCGCGACCAGAAACATTGCGGTTTTTTTTGACATAGATAAACTCCTCTATTCCTTAATATTTGTGATATTCGCGGCCCATTTATCATCAGACTGCGCGGATGCTCAGCTGCAGATAAGAGACAATGCGATATTTTGTAAATGTACGACCATCTGAAATTGTACCATGTTTTTTCATAGATGCTGATCTCTTTGAGGGAAAAGCAGTCTCCGCTGAGTAAATCAACAATATTCCGCTCCGAGCACCATTTTCTTCAATTGTCTGCCCACCGTCCAGAGGAATGAACTTTAGTATACTGTATCCCAAAGTCCTTGTATTGTCTGCAAGTGTGCATTCATTTCACGTTATTCATCATTTATACAGACACTAGCAGCGGAATATCTTAGCAAAAAATATATTTTACCAGGAATTATTGGTACGCTTCCATTTAAATCGCAAATTTTACCAAGTACACTGTATACTTTGGTAAAATCTACCGAAAGTATACTTCTTTACATAATACCTATTATCACAGGCGTTATCTGGTCTGATATATCAGAGCAAATTCTGCCATTATTACCAGCGTATTTATCGATCTATTCCGACATAATAAACTCAGAGTTGCTTTTTTGCCTGATCGGCAGTAGCTTCCGTTATGCTCGTTCATTTTTACTTGATTGTTTATACATTGCTACGCATCATTATAACTAACAGGTAATTCGTCTCTTAATTTGTATTATTTAAGGTACAATTTTTGGTACACATCACGCTTACCATTCTATCTTACCAAAAAAATTTTGGTTTGGTATAAGAACCGTTTTTTCGTGACTTTTACCAAGGCTTTTATAATGAAATTCACCTTTCCAGGCTGAGCACCCCACTTTCAGGTATTCTGTACGATATTAATAGGAGAAAAATCGGTCATCTTCTGTCTCTGCTGAGATAATAGTCTACTCTCTGTCCGATCGGGTTGAACAAAGGATAAAACTGATGCGATAGTTTCTGCTGCAGCTGCGATGTGAATGAAAGCACTCGCGGTCTCCTGCAAAAAAGAAGCTGCACTACATAAAAATCTGATCGAAAAAGAGAACTGCTGCAGCTGGCAGGTATCCGCCCCCGTTAAACAGAAAAAAACGACATCCCGCAGAATGCCGTTTATTTTCGTATATGTCTTCAGCCCTGTTTATGCAGAATGCAGCAGTTTCAACTGCCTTTCCTCCGCTATGCGAAGCTCTGCCCCTGTTCGCACAGAACTCGGAGCACGGGCATGCCGAAGGCACTTTCTTACAGTTCTGCCTTGAGCTCGTCGACTTTGTCCAGGTGCTCCCATGGAACGTCGATGTCGGTTCTTCCGAAATGACCGTAAGCTGCTGTCTGACGGTAGATCGGTCTCTTCAGGTCCAGGTCTCTGATGATTGCGCCCGGTCTCAGATCGAAATGTCTCTTTACGATCTCAGCCAGCTCTTCGTCGTCTTTCTTTCCTGTTCCGAAGGAGTTTACGGAAATGGAAACCGGCTCAGCGACGCCGATTGCGTAGGCAACCTGCAGTTCACAGCGGTCAGCCAGTCCTGCGGCAACCAGGTTCTTGGCAACCCATCTTGCAGCATAGCATGCAGAACGGTCTACCTTTGTAGGATCCTTTCCGGAGAATGCGCCGCCGCCGTGGCGCGCGTATCCGCCGTAAGTATCAACGATGATCTTGCGGCCGGTCAGTCCGGAGTCGCCCTGCGGTCCGCCGATTACGAAACGGCCTGTCGGGTTGACGATGAAACGGGTCTTGTCATCCAGATACTCTGCCGGAATGATCGGCTTAATGACGTGCTCGATGATGTCCTTCTTAATCTGTGCCTGTGTGACGTCAGGGCTGTGCTGTGTGGAAACCAGAACAGTGTCTACGCGCTTAACCTTGTCGTCATCATATTCTACGGTAACCTGCGTCTTTCCGTCCGGTCTCAGATAGTCCAGAGTGCCGTTCTTTCTGACTTCGGTCAGGCGGCGTGCCAGCTTGTGCGCCATCTCGATCGGCATCGGCATGTACTCCGGTGTCTCGTTGCAGGCATAGCCGAACATCATTCCCTGGTCTCCTGCTCCGATCTTATCCAGATCATCCTTATCGGAAGACTCCTTGTATTCCTCAGCCTCATCAACGCCCATAGCGATATCGGAGGACTGCTCGTCGATAGCGGACAGTACTGCGCATGTCTCACAGTCGAATCCGTACTTTGCGCGGTCGTATCCGATGTCCTTCAGAACTCCTCTTACTGTGGATGGAATGTCTACATATCCCTTGGTGCTGATTTCTCCCATAACCATAACATAGCCTGTAGTTGTGGTTGTCTCGCATGCTACACGGCTGTCCGGATCCTGCGCAATCAGCGCGTCCAGAATCGCGTCAGAAACCTGATCGCAGATTTTATCAGGATGTCCTTCTGTTACAGACTCAGAGGTAAATAATCTCTTCATTTCTGCTAACTCCCTTCAGTTTGCATAAGTATCTTGTAAAAAAAAATCCTTTTCCATACGAGAAAAGGATTGATCTTCAAACCTTTCCTCATCTTTCAGGAGGGTCCTGCTCCTGTAGGATTTGGCACCTTGTACGATTCCCCGTAACAGGTTGCCGGGCTTCATCGGGCCTATTCCCTCAGCCGCTCTCGATAAGGATTTATTGCTTCTATTATATTAAATCTATAGTCCGGCGCAATATACAACCACAGCTATTTGTCTAACTCGGCGAATTCCGCCGCGCTCCTGAGGAATTTTTCCATCGTCTCACAGTTGTCGAAGCGGACTCTGGCGCTCTGCGGCTTTCCGCCGCCCTTTCCGCCAAGCGGCCGCGCGAGTTCGTTTACCATCGCCGCACAGTCATTTTTTGTCCCCTTTCCGTCGGACAAAAGGAAGACCGCCTGCTCCGCAGGCTTCACAAGGAAAATCACGCCGCTGACGGCTTTTCTCAGTTTCTTCTGGACCCTCAGGATTTCATCGTTCGACAGGTCGTTCAGCTCTTTCATGAGGCCCGGATGAAGATTCTGTCGGATCTCTTCCGCCGCCGCATTCACCCTGGCCTGGCGGAGCTGATAAACTTCATTATGCAGCTCATCCTCCTTCTGCATGAGGCGGTCCAGTTTTTCCAGAAGGTCCTGTTCGCCGGCGGAGAGCCGCTCGCCTGCCTGGGTCAGTACATCATACTGGCGCTGGTAATTTTCCAGCGCCCGCTTTCCGGCATCAAAGTAAATCCGGGTCCGGCCGCGGTTCTGCTCGACCTTGTAGACCTTGATCAGGCCCACCTGGCCGGAAGAGTCCGGGTGGGTTCCGCAGCAGGGGCAGCAGTCCAGCGGATGCGCAGGATCCCCTACGGTAACCACAGAAATGTCCTCGTCAAAATTCAGCATTTTCCGAAGCGGCATGGCTTCTGCCTCTTCACGGTTCTTGAAATAGCTGACCTGAATCGGTGCATCCAGCCAGACCACACGGTTGGCCTCGCGCTCCGCCTCCAGCGCCATCTCCCAGCTTACTTTAGAATAGTCCGGAAAAGAATCCAGTTCCGCCATCCGCGTCACTTCTCCCTCCGGGCGGAAGGCCGCGTCGATGGTCATGCAGTCCTCACCCATGTGAAATCCCTGATTGAAGGCTCCGAACAGGCGGTGCAGGGCTCCGGACAGAATGTGCTCGCCGGCGTGCCTCTGCATGTGATCAAAGCGCAGGTCCCAGTCCAGCTGAAGCGCAAGAGAATCTCCCTCCTTCAGTTCTGCGCCGCTTTCAGCTTTAAAATAGTGGAGCAGACGGCCGTCTTCCTCCTGCACATCGGTTATTTCCAGTGTTTTTCCATTCTTCGTTACGGCCCTTCCCCGGTCGCTTCCCTGGCCGCCTCCTTCCGGACAAAATACAGTCTGGTCAAGGATCAGGGCGCTGCCCTGCCTGCCTTCTGCGATTTCCAGCAGCTGCGCGGTACAGGTCTTCTGATATACATTTTTCTGATACAGACGTTCCGTCATCATGCACTCCTTGCTTATTCTTTTTGTTCTGAAACTGCCGCAGCTACTCTCTGATCAGGTCCAGAAAATCCTCAAAATCTGCCATTCCGCTCATCAGGAAGTTATTCATGACGGGCTCGCTGAACAGCAGGTTCTGTTTCATTTTCAGATATCTGGCGACCGGGGAGGTCAGGAGGTCAAATTCCAGTGTCTTCGCGTCCATCGGGGTGTTGCTGGAAATGACGAGCTGGCCGATGTTTCCCATATAGTAGATGCCGATCAGATCATCATAGAGATGGAAGTCGCTCTTCAGCGCATGGTCGTTGTTCGGACGGTAGAGCATATAGGTTGTGCCTTCGTCTTCCTGGACAATCATGGCGCGCTTTAAAAGCCGGCTGGACTGGCGTCCGAAGCTTTCCAGCGGTCCGGTGTAGTCGAATACCATGACGTACTCTTTATGGAGCAGATTCAGATATGCCTCCTGGTCGGTAATTTCCATCTTTTCCCGGACGATAAAATCCGTGATTTTCTTGCTTCTGCCCTTAAAGCTGAACCTGCTCATCAGCAGGTAGAATTCACTGGAGTCGTCAGATTCTGAGACAATGGTCCGGCAGTCCAGGCTGTTTTCATCTTCCGGATCATCTTCTGTATGGTTGCTGAAGACGCCCATGTGGCCGTATTCAGCGAGCAGATCATGGCTGATCTCTCCGTCGGTCAGGACGGACACGGCGTCCCAGTCCCGGTCGGTGTAACGCATGAGAAAGTAGTTGACCGCCTCCACGCGGCTTCTCGGCCGGATACAGGATTTTTCCAGGAGCAGGCGGCTTTCCATCCTTGTCAGATTATCTTTTGACAGAAGGAGGAACTGGTACATCGGCTGACCGTCCGGAAGATCGAGCTGCTTTCTGCGGTTAAATTCCGCGTACTGGTGGACCAGATGCACGGCCTCTCGTTCGGTGACGGCGAGCTTGGAACCGCCGAGGCCGCCGATATAGGATGCTTCCAGGTCTTCCTTCTCCTCATCGCCCGGGTCCATCAGATAATCGAAACGGTCAAACCCGTATTCCACGGCATCGAAGTAGAAATACTGCAGAAATTCATCATGCGTGCCGCCGATGATTCTCCAGCAGATTCCCAGGCAGACCACGCCCATCAGACGGGTGTCGGTAATCCAGGCATGCTGAAAGCTCAGTGCACTGCGGTCCATGTATAGGGTGCCGGACGGCCGGGAAGATTTCTCCGGCTTGTCTTCCGGATGGGAAAGTCCGCCTTCCAGAACGGTAAACTTCTTATTCTTCATGCCATCCTCCTTTCTGCGTTATTTCTGTGATTCAATGATGGTTCGTAAATACTGGTTCTGAAGGTTTTTACGCCTTCTGCATCAGATAGGCAACTTCTGACGGGCTGAGCCTGCGAAATCTGCCCGGTTTCAGGTGGCCCAGCACGATATTTCCGTAAGCGATGCGCTCCAGTTCCAGCACGTGGCTTCCGACGGCTTCCAGCATGCGGCGGATCTGGCGGTTCTTTCCTTCATGAATCGTCATTTCCAACACGGTGGAATGCTTATTGCACTTCAGAACACGGACATGGGCCGGGGAAGTCTTAAAGCCGCCGATGTTCACCCCGTTTCTCAGAAGCTGGAGCTGACGATGGCTCAGGCTGCCCTCTGCGCGGAGTACATAGGTCTTTCCGACCTCATGTTTCGGATGGGTCAGATGATAGGCAAAATCGCCGTCGTTGGTCAGGAAGAGCAGTCCGGAGGTCTGGAAATCCAGACGTCCCACCGGATAGATGCGCTCTTCCACTTCCTGCATGAGATCCATGACCGTCGGTCTTCCTTTATCGTCGTGCACGGATGTGATGCATCCTGCCGGCTTGTTCAGCATATAGTAGACCTTATTCTGCTCGGCGTGGCGGACCGGCTGTCCGCAGACGATGACTTCATCGCCGTCCTGCACGTCGTATCCCGGCTGTGTGAGGACAGCTCCGTTGATTTTTACCTTGCCCTGGCGGATCAGTTCATCCGCTTTTCTTCTGCTTGCGATTCCCGCTTCTGCGATGTATTTATTGATTCTCATGGAAATCTCTCCTTCGTGTAGAAGAGGCGGCGGCAAACGCCGCCGCCCTTTGCAGGATATATTCATCTGATTTATTCTGCGTCCGGCTCCAGATCACCAAGTGCTTTTGCCACCTGGATCATGACCGCGCATTCCATACGCTTTCTGAAGATCTTGCAGCTGTAATCGTAGACGCCCTTAATGCTTCCGGTTCCGTGGTAGGCGTTGGCCGCACATCCGCCGGAGCAGTACAGACGCGCCCAGCAGCTTCTGCACTCTTCTCTTGCGTAGACGTTGCACATCTTGAAGTCTTCCTTGATGTCCTCACGCGTGATGCCGTGCCAGATGTCTCCCATCTTGAACTGCTCGTCGCCGACGAACTGATGGCACGGGAACAGGTCTCCCCACGGGGTAACCGCGTAGTACTCTGTACCGGATCCGCATCCGGAAATCCTTTTATAGATGCATGGTCCGCCCTGAAGATCCAGCATGTAGTGATAGAAAACGACCGGCTTTCCGGCTTTTTCCCTCTCCATCAGCCATTTTGCGAGGATCTCGTACTGATGGAAAATCTCCGGGAGGTCTTCCTCGGTCAGCGCATACGGCTCATCCGGGGAACAGACGACCGGCTCGATGGACAGGCGGTCAAATCCCAAGTCTGCCATATGGAACAGGTCCTCGGTGAAGTCCACGTTGTTGTGCGTGAAGGTTCCGCGGATATAATACTCCTTGTCCCCTCTGGCTTTGACCAGTTTCTGGAATTTCGGAACGATGACGTCGTAGCTTCCGCGTCCGTCGATGAACTTTCTCAGGTGGTCATGCACTTCTTTTCTGCCGTCCAGACTCAGGACGACATTATTCATTTCTTTATTCGTAAAGTCGATGACATCATCGTTGATTCCGACACCGTTGGTGGTCAGTGTAAAGCGGAAATGCTTGTGGTTTTCTTTTTCCAGAGAACGCGCGTAAGCGACGGTCTGCTTGACCACATCCCAGTTCAGCAGCGGCTCGCCGCCGAAGAAGTCAACTTCCAGGTTGTAGTGGTCGCCGGAATTGGCTACCAGCCAGTCAATCGCCTGTTTTGCGGTATCCAGGCTCATGATCGCGCGTTCACCATGGAATCTTCCCTGACTGGCAAAGCAGTAGGAGCAGTTCAGATTGCAGGTATGCGCAACATGGAGGCACAGCGCCTTGACTTCTGTATGACGCTCTTTCAGAATGCCCGCGCTCGGCTCCCAGATATCCTTCGCAAACAGCTTCTTCTGCTGCTCCAGTTCGTCGATGTCCGACATCGTCTGATCAATGTCCTCAGGCGTAACATCGTCTCTGTCATTGTATTTTGCCAGAATCTTTTCCCTGACAGAGGCACGGTCCGGCTCTTTTCCCTGATCTTTTGCTTCACAAAAAAGCTGGATGATGTCGTAAGCGACATCATCCACGCAATGTACAGAACCGCTGTTTACGTCCAGAACAATGTTGTATCCGTTCAGCTTGTACTGATGAATCATTACAGGCTCTTCTCGCACTTCTGGTTCGCAACGCCGCAGGAAGTCTTGCATGCACTCTGGCATGAAGTCTGGCACTCTCCGCAGCCGCCGTCTGCAATGCTCTTGTTCAGATCTCTTGTCTGGATCGTTTTAATTCTCTTCATGATAATCACGCCTTTCTGTTGATAGGATATATTTATTCATATTTTACCGGTACTGTGCGCTGTTGTCAAATTTTACCGGCGTGTTGATGGTGTCAAGAGGTAGTGGGAGTTTTTGTTGACAGATCTCCAAGCTTTTTCTGCGAGCTGTACGCAGCCTATGCCTGGAACGCCTCCCGGCTCCCTTCGCGCATGCTCACGCTTCCGACTCCGCCGGCCCTCTCCGGGCCGTCGATCGTCTGGCAGCGAGGCGCTCAGAAGTCCATGCATAGGCTGCGTTACAGGCTCACGCTCAATCAGCTTAGCAGGTCTCTTGCCACTCCACAGCTCTTGATCAGCATCTGGGTTCCGGAAGCTCCATCCATGACAAAAGGCTCTCCTTCAAAAATACTCCAGTCATGCAATTCCTCTTTCGCCTGTTGAATGACATGATCCGCATATTCAGCGTATTTCTCCCGAAGAACGTTCTCAGCTTTCTCCTTATGCAAATCCTCTGCTTTCAGTTCGCCGCCATTGATCAGGTACACTCTGATATCGCTCAGCCTCCCAAGCCCTTCATCGCTCCATCCCTGCGGCTCACGGCTAAACCGTTTCGACAGAATATGACTGACCAGTCCTTCTGTGCAGCTTCCCGGCATATCTTTCTTGAACCGGTTCACGATTGGCTTCCAGTTTCCGTTCAGATAGACGCCGAATCGGTTGACTTTTTCTGTCAGCCTCTTGTCTTCCTTCGCGTCATCCAGCAGTTCCTGTATGCATCGATCGGCTCTGCTTCGATCATTTTTTTGCACGGCGTCCATGATCACCGTTTTCACTCTTCTCTTTGGAAAACTGCCTGCCAGTGACCGCAGGGCCTTCTGGAAATGAAACCCATCCATAACGTGAACAACATTGCCAAAATCGTCCAGTCCGTTCCTGATCCAGTTTCCGCCGTCTCCGTGAAGCACGATCTTCTCCAGCACATCCATGTCATATTTCTTTTCGATGAACCCTTCTACGGTCTTCCACAAACGTCTGGTATTGAAATTCTCATCGACAAAGCTCACAGGCTCTACAGTCGCATTCCGATGGGTACCGATCGGTCGTATTCCTTCTGTTACGGTCACCAGCGGAACAATCCTGCTCCGCTTTCCCGGCTTCTTGCCTGCTTTCTGCATATGCACGTGGTCCTCATCAGCAAAAACATGGAGCACACTGACCTTTCGTTTCGCCTTCGGCACTGCGGCCTCTGGAACATTCACTTTCATGATGCAGTTCCTCACTGTCTGTCTGCTCAGTTCGCCTCCCGTCACGATATCAGAACTCTTCGCATAGGATACGTAGGCTGCATGCTCGGCCAGCCACTTCCCTATAACCCGGTCGACGCGTTCATACTTTGGTAGGCCGAGGATCTCATCCAGAAGGAATCGATGCTTCCCGCTGTTCTTGTCATAGTAATAGCTCCGATCGATTCCGATCGCGCCGAATTCTGTGTAGATCGTCCGCTTCCTGTCTCTGGCTTTGATCGTGAATCCGAGCTGTTTTCTGCCGGCTTTGTCATTTCTCAGTTCCTGATCGAGCCCCTCCGCAGCTGCACGGATGAACCTGGCGGTCGTTTCCTTGCAGTATCTCATGAGCTTCGCGCTGGTCTCTTCCCATTTCATTCCTTCGTGAGGTTTTAATGTTTCCAGAATATTTTCCAGGAATTCCGTTGCGATTTCATGTATAATAGATGCCATAGGGATCTCCTTTCGAGTGCATAGATGTAATTGTTTCACTATTATCTTAGCACTTGGAGATCCCTTTTTCAGTTTCTAAAACCCCACTAATACTTTACACCCTCCGGCGTGTTAGATGGTGTCAAGAGCTAGTGGGAGTTTTTGTTGACAGATCTCCAAGTTGTTTTGTGAGCTGTACGCAGCCTGTGCCTGGAACGCCTCCCGGCTCCCTTCGCGCATGCTCACGCTTCCGACTCCGCCGGCCTTCTCCGGGCTGCGTACCTTCGGACCCGTCCTCGGTACGCCCTGTGTGTCCTGTCACCGTTTCCGTGCATTTCATGCCCGGAACGGTTCCATTCCACACAGCTGTTTCCTTCCCCGGATTCAGGCCGTCGATCGTCTGGCAGCGAGGCGCTCAGAAGTCCAGGCATCAGGCTGCATTACAGTCTCACGTTCAATCAGCTTAGCAGTTCTCTTACTGCTCCACAGCTCTTGATCAGCATCTGAGTTCCGGAAGCTCCGTCCATGACAATAGGCTCTCCGTCAAAAATACTCCAGTCATGCAGTTCTTTTTCCGCATGCTGGATGACACGGTCCGCATATTCAGCGTACTTCTCCCGGAGAATATTCTCAGGCTCTTTTTTCTGCAGATCACTCGCCTTCAGTTCACCGCCATTGATCAGATACACTCTGATGTCACTCAGTCTTCCGAGCCCTTCATCGCTCCATCCCTGCGGCTCACGACTGAACCGTTTCGACAGAATATGACTAACCAGTCCTTCTGTACAGCTTCCCGGCATATCCTTCTTGAAACGATTCACGATTGGCTTCCAGTTCCCATTCAGATAGACACCGAATCCGTTGACTTTTTCTGTCAGCTCCTTGTCTTCCTTCGCGTCATCCAGCAGTTCCTGTATGCACCGGTCAGCTCTGCTTTGATCATTTCCCTTCACAGCATCCATGATCACTTTCTTCACTCTTCTCTTTGGAAACCTGACTGCCAGTGACCGAAGGGCCTTCTGGAAATGAAAACCATCCATAACGTGAACTACATGACAAAAATCGTCCAGACCATTCCGGATCCAGTTCCCGCCGTCTCCATGCAGCACGATTTTCTCCAGCACATCCATGTCATATTTCTTCTCGATAAATCCCTCTACCGTCTTCCACAGACGTCTGGTATTGAACTCTTCATCGACGAAGCTTACCGGCTCTACCGTCGCATTCCGATGGGTGCCGATCATCCGGATTCCTTCTGTCACTGTCACCAGTGGCACGATTCTGCTCCGTTTTCCGGGCTTCTTTCCTGCTTTCTGCATGTGCACGTGATCCTCGTCAGCAAAAACATGGAGCACACTGACCTTTCGCTTCACCTCTGGTACTGCGGTCTCTGGAACATTCACCTTCATGATACAGTTCCTTACCGTTTGTCTGCTCAGTTCACCTCCCGTCACGATCTCAGAACTCTTCGCATAGGATACACAGGCTGCATTTTCAGCCAGCTTCTTTCCTACGACCCGGTCAACACGTTCATACTTTGGCAGTCCAAGAATCTCATCCAGAAGAAACCGGTGCTTCCCGCTGTTCTTGTCATAGTAATAGCTCCGTTCGATCCCGATCGTCCCAAATTCTGTATAAATTGTCCGTTTCCTGCCTCTGGCTTTGATCGTGAGTCCGAGTTGTTTCCGGCCAGCTTTGTCATTCCTCAATTCCTGATCAAATCCCTCTGCTGCCGCACGAATGAACCTGGCGGTTGTTTCCCTGCAGTACTTCATGAGTTTTGCGCTGGTTTCCTCCCAATTCATTCCTTCGTGAGGTTTTAGTGTTTCCAGAATATTTTCCAGGAATTCAGCTGCAATTTCATGTATAATAGATGGCATAGGGATCTCCTTTCGAGTGCATAGATGTAATTTCTTCACTTTTATCTTAGCACTTGGAGATCCCTTTTCCAGTTTCTAACCTCCCACTAATACTTTACACCCTCCGGCGTGTTATACTCTACAGCTTTTTACAGATTTCCGCAACTACATCCGCGATTTCTCTTCCGTCACCGTCAACGGTGATGTCTGCATGTTTCTCATAGTAGGGTGTCCGCAGATTGTACAGGTCCGCAAGGGTCTGCCCTTTTTCCATGGTCACGCCCCGGCTGTCCAGATTATCCAGACGCTTTTCTACGGTCGATTCCTGAATCCGGATATACACGACTTTTCCTGTCTTCCGCAGACGCTCAATGGCATCTTCAGCGAAAATTGCGCTTCCGCCCGTCGCGATGACGGTATTTCTCGCATCGATCGAAAGCAGCGCGCGTCGCTCCGCATCTGAAAAGTAGTCGTTTCCGTCCGCATCGATAATTTCCTGAAGGGTCCTGCCCTCCTGACTTTCGATGACATCATCGACGTCCAGGAACTTTTTCCCGGATGCTTCCGCCAGGGCGGCACCCACCGTACTTTTCCCGCATGATGGCATGCCGACCATGATTACATTCCCTTGCTCCTTCATTTTTGTCTCCAATTCCTCATTCTGAATACTTTCTTCTTCCCTCTCCTGTCTCAGAATGCCCTCTTCAGATATCTCCGGCAGATCGTCCAGGCTCTCCAGCCCCAGCTGCTCCAGAAACTTGTCTGTCGTACCGTACAGAATCGGCCGTCCCACCCCCGAGGAACGCCCGCGGCTCTCGACCAGTCCTTTATCGATCAGGCCCTCCACGACCCGGTCGCACTTGACGCCGCGGATCTGGTCGATCCGTCCGCGGGTCACCGGCTGCAGATAGGCGATCACGGCCAGTACCTCCAGGGAAGCCTGGGAAAGCCGCTTCTCCTTAACCGGTGTGCAGAGTCTGCGGACAAACTCCGCGTTCTCCGGCGCTGTGATGAACTGAAAGGAGTTCCGGATTCTGCGGATGCGGATGCCGCTGTCCCGGCCCTCATACTCTTTCTGAAGCTCCAGAAAGAGCTGAACCGCCTCATCCTCCGTCAGGCCGAAGACCTTTGCCGCATCCCTCGCCGGGAGCGGACGCCCCCAGACGTACAGCATCGATTCCAGCGCGGATTTTATTATTTCTCTGCTTCCGGTCATGAATCTCCCTTCTCTTCTGTATGCTCATCTTTTCCGGATGTATTCTCTCCTGCTCCATCCTCATCGGCTCTTTCTGCCTCTTCTTCAGGCGAGAACTGCTCCAGCGGCCGGCTTCCGGAAGAAAGCTCAATCTCGCCGTACAGCCCCCACTGGCGGATGTTCAGATAGTGTCCCCGCACCATCTGAAGCACAGCCAGGAAACTGACGATGGCGTCCATGCGTGTCCTGGACGGCACCAGCTGGCGGAAATCCAGCACATCCTTCCTGCCGGTTTTCAGAAAAACGTCCCGGATCATGGCCATGCGGTTTTCCATGGTCTCCTTTTCCCGGCGCATTGTGGTATATCGCTTTCTTGTGTCCTCCAGCCGCTTCTTTCTGTGAAGAAATGAAGAAAAGGCACGGATAAACTCTTCTGTTCCCAGACGCAGATACTCATCCGGATGTTCCGTGTAATCCGACAGATCCTCCTGCGGCTTGACATACACATCTTCCATCTCGCGGGCACGCTCCTGCAGGGCCTTCCCCGCCGCCTTGCACCGCTTATATTCCAGCAGCTGCTGAACCAGGTCTTCACGCGGGTCTTCACGCACTACGCCCTGATCCTTCTTTTCCTTTTCCGCCCCCGGAAGCAGCATCTTCGACTTGATTCTCAGAAGTTCCGATGCCAGCACCATAAACTCCGAGGAAAGCTCTATATTCCAATCCTGCATCTGATGCAGATAAGTCATGTACTGCTCCGTGATCTCCGAAATCCGGATGTCATAAATGCTCATCTCCGAACTCTCGATCAGATAAACCAGAAGATCAAACGGCCCTTCAAACTCCGGCAGAGTAACCTTATAGCTCATGAACCAGTCTCCGCAGGCTCTCCGTGTACGGCGGCCGCGCGATTCCCTTCTCCGTAATTACGGCGGTGATGTACTTATGGTCCGTGACATCAAAGGCAGGGTTGAAGGTCTTTACCCCTTCCGGCGCCATCGGCTTCTCGTACCACATCCGGTAAAGCTCTTCGTCGTCTCTCTCTTCGATGACGATATCGCCGCCGCTTTCAGTGTCGAGATCAATCGTCGAAGTCGGCACGAACATGTAGAATGGAATGCCGTACTCCTTAGCCATAATCGCGACCTGCGACGTTCCTATCTTATTGGCGCCGTCTCCGTTGGCCGCCATCCGGTCACATCCGACCACAACTGCCTGAATCCAGCCCTTTCTCATGGCAGAAGCCGCCATATTATCGCAGATCAGCGTAACATCCACACCGGCCTTTTTCAGTTCCCAGGAAGTCAGCCTGGCCCCCTGAAGCAGCGGCCGTGTCTCATCTGCGTAAACATGGAATCCATAGCCCTGCTCTTCCCCCAGATAAACCGGTGACAGACAGGTTCCGTAGCGGGCCGTGGCCAGCGCTCCCGCATTGCAGTGGGTCAGAATGCCCATGCCCGGCTTAAGCAGCGTCAGCCCGTACTCGCCCATCTTTCTGCAGGACTCCACGTCCTCCTTGAAAATCTCGTCCGCCTCATCCAGCAGCAGCTGTTTTGCGTCTTCCACACTTCCTGTAAAGGAATCCAGCCGCTTCAGCAGGCGGTTCAGCGCCCAGCTCAGATTGACCGCCGTCGGGCGGGAAGAATTCAGGTACTCCGCTGTTTCGCCGACCTCCTTCTTAAACGCCTCCAGGCTTTCCGCACGGCTGTCCCGGACACTGACATACAGCCCGTATCCCGCCGCATCTCCGATCGCCGGCGCCCCGCGCACCATCAGCTTCTTAATGGCGTCATAAACGTCTTCCTTCGTCTTCAGTTCAATATATTTTTCTTCATTCGGCAGACGGGTCTGGTCCAGAATAACCAGTTTTCCGTCCCTGAATGCGATCGTTTCAAACTTCACTTCTGTCACTTCCTCACTGTCTGTCGGACAAAATCCACCCGGCAAGAGAAAACCGCCTCTTCTGCCGCTCCCCGCCGTTCCGCTGTTTCAAACATACGTGGATATATTCTAACATCATCACACCCTGTTCGCAAACTCTTCATTCTGCTCGATGGTGTCAAGAGCCAGTGGGAGCAGATCTCCAGGCATTTTCATGATCTGTATGCAGCCTGATGTTCAATCAGCCTCGCAGATCTCTCCCTGCTCCACAGCCGCCGTCTGTACGCTGCCACTCACCCGATTTTCGGCATGAAAAAAGAGACTGCCATAAACAGCCTCTCTACCAGGACACCGCCGCATAAAATCATTTCACCGAAAGGAAGGGAAAAATCATACAAAAGGAAACGTTCTGCGGCATGTGCCAGAGTATTCAATTGAACATGAAGATCCGCTCTGCGGATTAATTATCGTATCCGTGGCTTTCCATGTAGTTGTCGATGTTGTTCTTTACAGCCAGACGAACCTTGGCCGGACGTGTGGATGCACCGCGTGCCGCAGCACCTGTTCCTGCGCAGTAGCCTGTGATCGCCTTGGTGTAGTTTCCGTTGAAGTAACGGAGATTGTAGGCCAGGTAAGCAGATCCTGTCTTGATGCTGTACTTTGCCTTAAACAGCTTGCTCGCAGATACTCCGCCGAAAGTTCTTCCGAGCTGCGCGGTGGTCTGCATGATTCCGTAGTAGCCTGCCGGATTATATGCACGCTCTGTAAATCTGCTCTCGCACTGGGACATCGCCATCAGCACTCTCGCGCTGACATTGTACTGCTGTGCGTAATTTACATATGTGTTAGCCAGCTGTCTGGACTTGGAAACACTCAGTGAAGAATTCTGGGTTCTCATGTAGGCAGCCAGTCCATTAATCGTAGTCGACGATGCGGCGTGTGCCTGCATACCAAATCCTGCTGCAAACACAATCGCGATTGCCATAAGCAAACCTGCGGTCATTTTTTTCATACAAAATGTCATTTGTGAAACACTCCTTATCGCTTCTAAAAATAGTTAACAGATCAGCCTGATTACTGATCCGGAATCCTGTACATTCTGTCCTTCTTGCTTTGGACTGCTCGGATTCCGTTTCGCTGTTCAACATGGTCCTATTATAACGGAATTTCTTAAGAACCCTTTAAGGATTATAGAGTCTTCACGGTTTCTTCACAAAATAATAGCGTAATTCAGTTGTGCACACAACGAATTACGCTATTTATATGTGTTCGTGACACAAATGTATTCGATTTTCCTTAACTTCTCTTAAGTTTCCTTTAAGAGTCTCTTTTGTTTTGATCTGCCTCTGATGAAAAACCTTCACTGTACTTCTGCTGCTCTTTCGAGTCCCATTTTTCCATTCTCTGCTGCTGCTTTTCCTCCCTGTTGGTATCAACCGCCTTGATATGCGGAAGCTTGTGGTTCGGGTCAGTCAGGAACACATACAGATATATACCTGCGATTGCCATCAGGACGATCGCATCTTTAATCAGTTCGCGGCTGACCAGAACTGCAGCCATTCCCATAATACCGCTGATTCCATACAGCATCAGCACAGCACGGCGCTGACCGAATCCGGAAGCCATCAGGTGATGATGCAGATGGCCTTTATCCGCCTCCATAATCGGTCTGTGATTGATCCAGCGGCGGAAAATCGCAAAGAAGGTATCAAAAATCGGAACGCCGAGAACGATGACCGGGATGACAACCGCAATCACCGTAGACCTCTTCAGCGGCCCGACAACCGACATCGACGCGATCATAAATCCCAGAAACAGCGAGCCGCTGTCTCCCATGAAAATGCTTGCCGGATAGAAGTTATAAGGGAGGAATCCCGCGCAGCTTCCCGCCAGCGAAATCATCGCGCAGCAGACCGGAATCATTCCATAGGTATCTCCGTGAATATAGGCAACATAGGCGATCGTCAGCGCCGCAATCATCGCCACACCGGCAGCCAGACCATCCAGTCCGTCCACCAGATTGATCGTGTTGGTAATTCCGACAATCCACAGCACGGTGACAATGAAGCATACAGCCGTTCCGAAGTGCAGATCACCGCTGCCGAAATAATTGGAGATCAGCTTGATCCGAAGTCCCATGGCGTACATCAGAGCGGCAATTAACAGCTCCACACCGAATTTCAGTTTCGCCGATAGATTCTTCAGATCATCCAGCACACCCAGGGCATAGACCATGCATCCGCCCACCGCTGCCGCCATCATGCCGGAGTGGTTGTGCAGAAAAAAAAGGATCGGTATAATCGTTCCCAGGAACATCGCCATTCCGCCGAAGCGCGGAATCGGATGAGTGTGCATTCTCCGTGAATCCTTAGGAATGTCCATGGCGCCGATTCTCGGCGCGATCCACCTGGCCACAGGAGTAACCGCCAGAGAAATGACAAAGGACAGGCCGAACAGGAGAAATACGGTAAATTTAGTGATCTGCATCCTGTTTCACCTCTTCTGTCTTTCCGGAATTTTCTTCCGGTCCGTCCGGATGCGGCAGGTATTCAATGTCCATTTCCGCCTCGTCCAGAATTTCCTTTGCCAGCTCATCCGGATACCCGTCCCGGACGACGATCCGCTTCAGTCCGGCATTGATAATCATCTTGGCGCAGATTCCGCATGGGCTGTTGGTAATGTAAATGGTTCCGCCTTCAATGCTCTGTCCCAGGGTCGCTGCCTGGATAATCGCGTTCTGCTCAGCATGAAGCGCGCGGCAGAGTTCATGACGCTGACCGGACGGAACATGCAGCTTTTCTCTCAGGCATCCGCCCATCTGCGCACAGTGTTTCAGTCCCTTCGGCGCGCCATTGTAGCCGGTGGCGATGACGTGCTTATCCTTCACGATTACCGCGCCCACATGCCGCCTGAGACAGGTCGACCGCTGCGAAGTCAGTTCCGCCATCTCCATAAAATATTCATCCCATGACATTCTGTTATCGATATATCCCCGATCTGCCATATTCTCCTCGTTTTCTGCCGAATTACATCAGGCTGCTTTCTCTTCACTATACAGCCAGCTCTTTTTCACGATCTGCAGGCTGATTACAGACATCCTGCACAGCGTTTCATGCGCTCTGCATCATAGTAGATTTCCTTCAGGTAGAGTCCCTGAGGAGGCGCCGTCGGTCCCGCCTTCTGCCGGTCTCCGGACGCGATGATTTCCGCCGCCGCTCCCGGCTCCATCCGGTGAAGTCCGATTTCAATCAGTGTTCCGGCGATAATCCTCACCATATTATACAGGAATCCGTCGCCGGTCACTTCAATTTCCACCGACGGCCCGTCAGAAGAGCCTGAGGCGCTTCCCGCGCCCTCTCCCCGCCTGACCTGAAGGCCGTAAATCGTCCTTACCGTTGTCAGCCGCGGATTGGATCCTGCTGCCTGAAAACACTGAAAATCATGCTTTCCGATAATCGATGCTGCCGCTTCATTCATGGCCTGAAGGTCCAGCGGCCGCTCCGTATGGCAGTAGTAATTCCTGCAGAACACCGGCATTTCCTCAAGATTCCAGATCTTGTAGACGTAAGTCTTTCCGACACACTGGTATCTGGCGTGAAACTCCGGCGGGACTTCTTCCGCCCGAAGAATCCTCAGGTCGCTGTTTTCTCCCGGTTCCGGCGTTCTGCCGTTCAGAATCCGGTTGACGACCAGCGGAATTTTTTCGACCGGCAGCCCGTATTCTCCCTGAAAGCTTGCCCTTTGTCCGAGGGCATGAACCCCGGCGTCCGTTCTGCTGGTTCCGTCCACAGAGACCGGAAATCCCAGCACCCGCGTCAGCGTCTCTTCCAGGAGCCCCTGCACCGTCCGCACATTCGGCTGGCGCTGCCATCCGCAGAAGCGCGTTCCATCATATTCAATTGTCAGAAGAACATTTCTGACCGTCATTTCCGACCCCGTTTCTCCTTACGCGCGCGGCAGAATAATTTTTCTTTTCTCTTTCTTCTCTGCACGGCGGTAAAGGACGAAGCGGCGTCCGATCGCCTGCACGAACTCCGCGTCCAGCTCTTTCGCCAGTTTCTGGCAGGTTTCCTTCGGGTTCAGCGTGCATCCCTCCTGAATCTTCACCTTCACCAGCTCCGACGCCTTCAGTTTATCATCGATCGATTTAACGACCATCTCGGAAAGTCCTGCTTTTCCGATATATACAGTCGGATCCAGCTTCTGCGCGAGACCCTTTAAATAACTTCTCTGTTTACCTGTAATCATTCTGATTTCCTTTTCATTCTCCGTCCTTCCCGTCATCTGGGAAGAGACACTTATCCGATTTATCTTACCATAATTCCGGCGCTCCCGCTATTCCTGCGCCATAATTCCACACAGACTACACTTTTCTGGACAAAATTTACCCTTTCTGACAGATTTCCGCAAGGAAAAACCGGGTAACCGCGCTCCGCGCATCCCGGTTCATCCAGAAAATTCCATTTTACACTTCCCCGGCCATCCATTCTGAAACCCGGCCCTCACATCTAAATCCAGGAACTGACCCAGATTCCGATATGATCATGCAGAAAGAGGAAATAGATGACCGCCGACAAAAATACATAGGGCGCCATCGGAACAGCATCTCCCTTCTTCACCGTCTTTCTGGCAATCCTTATTACCAGATGCCCCGCCGACAAAAGCGCCGTCAGGATGAAGATGGAAAGCATCCCGTACACCCCTCCGGCCAGTCCGACCGCCGCAAAAAGCTTGATGTCACCGCCTCCGACCGCCGGCTTTTTATATGCCATCCTTCCAATCAGGGCACCGGCTCCCATAATGAAAAATCCAGTGCAGGCACCCAGAAGCATATCCTTCCAGCCGTTTACGTAGGGAATCATGCCGATGCTGCTGACCGCCAGGAGAATTACCAGCTCGTCCGAAATGATCCGGTACTTCTTATCCCCGATGGCGATTTCCAGAAGAAGCCAGAAGATACAGAGCTCCGCAATCCCGTATCTCCAGTCCCTGCAGAATCCATACACAGCCGCCGCCGCAAAAAACATGGAAAACACGTACTTCCACGGGTAACTCTTCACCCTCTGCCCGTCCGTATTCAAAAGTTCCTCACAGGGCTTCTCCCCGTAGTCCGTGAACCACTTCGCCGGCATATGATTAAACAGATATACGGCGCCGTTTCCCATCAGAATGCCCGCCAGTACACCGGCGAGGGCTTTTATGATGATGGCGAGGGCTGTCATTCCAGTATCCATGGTGTTTCCTTTCTGTTTTCGCAGCTTCGCGGCTGCCGGTTGTCAATTTCATATCATCAATTCGCAGATCCGGTGATGTCGCCGCTTCCGATGCTGTCGCTGGCGGTATTCTGAATCCTGCTGAATAAATTCTGGACAAGACCCATGTTCTCCAGCATATCTCATCGCTTATAGACAAAAAACTCTGCAAAAAAATCACAGAGCTTGAAATATCATTAAATATCAGATTTACGTCTGACCGTTTTTGAAGCAGCCAGCGCAGCCCGGTCAGACTCCGGCAGCGCCTGCAGCAAATTTCCCTTTAACCCGATCGCAGATCCTGAAACAGACACTGGAATCCGATATAAAATCAGTCGTTTTCAGTATCTGAATAGCAGGATCAAGGCAGCATCCGGTGATGACGCTTTGCGAAGCATCGCTGACGAGACAGAAGACGTGCAGCTAAAATGACGAGCGGTCGGAGCACCGTTACCGTCACCCGTTTGCGACGACCGCCGACATTTCCTGCACGTCTTCCTTTACCTGTCTCCGTCTCGTCCGATGCGGAGCTCGCCGCCGGAAGCAGCTGATTCCCGCAGCTGCTGAAAAGCCACTGAAAAGACTACTTCTTATTCGGCTTCCAGGAGCTCTTCAGACTCGCGATCCGGTTAAAGACCTTTTCCGAATCCGTCGTCAGCTTACTGTCCGCAATGTAATAACCATGGCGGAAGAACTGGAAACGCTCTCCCGGCTGTGCATCTGCGATGGACGGCTCTGCGTAACCCCAGGTATCGCCCATGGAGGCTTCGTTGAAGATAAAGTCTCCGTTCTCGTCGACGTTCATCAGCTGCTCCAGGTTGCGGATGCGGATTTTTACGGCTGTGGATGCTTCCACGAAGTGGATAGTTCCTTTTACCTTGCGGCCGTCGCTGCTGTTTCCGCCCTTTGTCGCCGGATCATATGTGCAGTGCAGTTCCTTGATGGATCCGTCCTCGTTATGGATGACCTCATTACACTTGACGAAGTATGCGCCCTTGAAGCGGACTTCGTTGCCCGGGAAAAGGCGGAAGTATTTCTTTACCGGGACTTCCATGAAGTCGTCGCCGTCGATCCACAGTTCTCTGGAGAACGGGATCTCGCGCTGTCCCAGATCCGGGTTGTTTCTGTTATTTTCAACCGGCAGCATCTCCTTCTGTCCTTCCGGATAGTTGGTGATGATGACCTTGATCGGATTTTCTACGACATTTCTGCTGACGACCTGGTTCTGGAGATCGTTTCTGACGAAGTGCTCCAGCATGCCGACGTCAACGGTGCTGTTGGACTTGGATACGCCGATTTCCTCGCAGAAAGCGCGGATGGCTGCCGGTGTGAATCCTCTTCTTCTGATTCCGGCGATGGTCGGCATTCTCGGATCGTCCCATCCGTCGACCAGTCCCTCGTCCACCAGTTTTTTCAGCTTGCGCTTGCTGGTCATGGTATTGGTCAGATTCAGGCGGGCGAACTCGATCTGCTTCGGCGGATGAGGCCAGAAGCCGACTTTCTCCAGCACCCAGTTATAAAGAGGACGGTGGTCCTCAAACTCCAGTGTGCAGACGGAATGGGTGATTCCCTCAATCGCATCCTCGATCGGATGCGCAAAGTCATACATCGGATAGATGCACCACTTGTCTCCTGTGTTGTGATGGGTGACGTGAGAGATTCTGTAGATGATCGGATCTCTCATGTTCAGGTTCGGGGAACTCATATCGATCTTAGCGCGCAGAACCTTTTCTCCATCTCCGTAAGCGCCGTCTTTCATCTCGTGGAAGAGTTTCATGTTCTCGTCAACGCTGCGGTTTCTGTACGGGCTTTCTTTGCCCGGCTCGGTCAGGGTTCCGCGGTCTTCTTTAATCTGCTCTGGTGTGGAATCGTCCACATAGGCCAGGCCCTTCCTGATCAGCTCTTCTGCGGCTTCGTACATCTTATCGAAGTAGTCGGATGCCCAGCAGAGCTTGTTCCAGTCAAAGCCGAGCCACTTGACGTCTTCCTTGATCTGGCGGACATAGACTTCGTTTTCCTTTGTCGGATTGGTATCGTCAAAACGCAGGTTGCACTTTCCGCCGTATTCTTCTGCAAGACCGAAGTTCAGGCATACCGACTTCGCATGGCCGATATGCAGGAATCCGTTCGGCTCAGGCGGAAATCTCGTATAGACTTCCCCTCCGTAAGTTCCTTTCTCATTATCTTCATCAATAATATTTTCAATAAAATTCTTTGGTCTGGTTGTTTCCGCCATAATCCTTACCATCCTTTATGCAGTTTTTTATCGTATATAAAAGTTTTTGCGATCTTTATCCTTAGTCTTTAATTCTATCATAAATTCTCTCTGCAGAAAAGGACGTGCGCCTCATCCTTCAGTATATCCTTCTGATTTTCCAGTTTTCCTTCGATAACCATGACCAGAAGCTTCTGCAGAAGGGCGCCGATTTGTCTTCCCTGAGGAATCCCTGCATCGATGAAATCCCGGCCGGTGACCGCCAGTTGTTTCAGATTCCAGGCCTGCCCGGATTTCAGGATGTTCTGAAGTTCCTGTCCGGCTTCTTCCGCATCCTGCGCTGATTTTCCTTTTTCCGGATAAACTTTCCGGATATCCAGCATATCGGAAACAGCCTGTCTACCCCAGCGCATCATCTGAAGGCGAAGTTCTGTATTATCGCAGCTGACCGTCTCCCGAAGTGCTTCCTGGATCTGTTCGCAGCTTCCGATCGTCTGATGGTCCAGACGCAGGTCCCGCAGGGCTTTCCGCAGCTTTTCCGGAAACACCACGCTGAGTCTTTCCGTAAGTTTTTCCGGAAGTTCACGGATTCTCTGAAGAACCGGATCGTCTGCCATCGGAAAAATCCCGCATTTCTGAAGCTCTGTCCGATAGTCTGGAAGAACCTCGGAAACACCGGTACCCATAACAAGCTTCGTAAATTCAATGCCGACCCGCTCTCTCGCGACTTTCCGGACCATCTCCGCCATCTCGCGGACCGCTCCTGCTGTCTCCTCTTCAATTTCAAAGCCCAGTTTGGAAGAAAAACGGAGTGCCCGGAGAATTCTCAGCGCGTCTTCGGAAAACCTCTTTTCCGGCTCTCCGACGCAGCGGATCAGATGCTGTTTCAGGTCTTCTCTTCCTGAAAAAGGATCGATCAGCCCCTTCTCCGGATCATAGGCCATCGCATTGATAGTAAAATCTCTTCTGGCCAGGTCCTCTTTCAGACTGCGCGTAAAGGTCACGTCATCCGGATGTCTTCCGTCGCTGTAGGTCCCGTCAATCCGGTAGGTCGTAACCTCCACCGGCTTCCCCTGTGAAATCGCGGTTACTGTCCCGTGCTGAATTCCCGTATCAACAGAACGGAGCCCGATGAAACAATCCTTCATTTCATCCGGCTCCGCCTCTGTACAGACATCCCAGTCGTCCGGCGCAAGGCCGAGGATGCTGTCGCGGACACAGCCGCCGACTACATACGCCTCGAACCCTCCGTCATGAAGCCTCTTCAGCACTTCGGTGACATATTCTGGTATGTTGATATTCACGTGTATACTCCTGATGCGCTCTTGCGCGTTTATATTTTGTCTACGCAGTATGTACCAGACTGCAGGTCCATTCTGCCGCGCAATGGCTGCAGACTCCTGACGCGTCCGGAACGAGCTGGCCGCACTCATGGTCCTGGAACTGTTTCTCCTCGCGGTGCTCCTGGAATTCCGCGTCCTTACGGATCTTATCCTCTGCGGTGCGCAGCGGATCCTCGCTCATGGACGCTGAGGGATTCTCCTCTCCGGAAGCCTCCTTCTGCAGACGCTCCTCCAGCTGGTTTCCGATCAGTCCCATGTTCAGCAGTTCTTCCTTATCCTCCGGGAACCAGGCATTATACATCTCTGACATATGATGCGGCTTCAGCGCCTCCTTGGCGTGGCGCAGACCCGGAAGTCCCATGTCTTCCTCACGGTTGACAAAACGGATCTCTTCCGGCAGCTGCTTGCAGAACTCGCTGCAGACAACCTGATAGAGACCGCGGAACTGCAGATTGGCCTTCTCAAAATGCTCGGCCGCTGTGTCCTGGCTCATACGCTCTCCGATGGCGTATGCCTGCAGACGTCCGTCAATGAAAACGCCTACGGAATAAACATCGTCACGGTCGATGAAATTCATGATTTCATGGATCGCGTGACGCTCCTCGGACAGGCTGCGCATCTCATCATCCGAGCGCTCCTTTCCGTCGCGGATCATCTCCGTCAGGGCGATAATCTCCGACTTCATGTCCTTCGTCAGCGGTTTTGCCTCGTATTCAAAATTCTTCTTGAAATAGTTCATGTGATTCTTCTTTTTATGAAGGGCGCGGCCGCTCAGGGTAGTGAGCTTGCCGCGGTCGTAGACATACTCGTCATCGTCGCGGTCATGCTCGAACTCCAGCTCCGGCACAGCCTCCTGAAGAATTTCTTTCAGTCCGCCCGGAATCAGACGCACAGAGAACGGAATTCCCTTCTCCGTAAATCTCTTCCGGCCTTCCAGAATCGCCTTTCTCAGGCTTTCCTTCTCATAGCTTCCGGTTTTCGTCAGCGGCATGACGAAGACACCGGCATCTCTTCCGTCTTCCATCTGGAAGACATTCTCGAACATCAGGTAGGAATCCATTTCCTCCCAGTTCAGATCATAATCCTGCCGCCAGATATAGTTGGCAAGGAATGTAAACCCGGCCCCCTGATAGTCATATCCATTACAGTAACTTCTGAGCGTTTCCACATCCTGCTCCGTCATACGGCTCAGTGAATGTGTCCATTTCTCATTGCTCATAAATATACTAACCCCTTTTCTGCACGCTTTTCTGCGCGCCTCTGCCTCTTTCGGTTCTTATCGTGTACTCATCTGTTCGTTACCAACCCATTATACCCATGACCACAATAGAATTAAACAGGTCAAACAGATTTCACGATCTTTATTCTCTTTATCTATACAGGCTGATATAGGCTGAATTTAATATTGAAAACGGTCAGCATGCAGAGAAGCCAGCCATTTCATATTGGTCCGGTCGAACGACACCGGCGTGACAGACGCGTACCCCTGCGCGAACGCCGCCAGATCATAAGCCGTATCCGCCTGACTGAAGTCCTGTGGATTTCCCATGAGTCTGTAGCCGCCATCCTCCTGCAGCCGGAAGCCGTCCTTGAAATTCCGGTGTCCCAGCCGCGTGATCAGAACCCCCTTCAGCTCTTCCTTCGGAAGATCCGGGACATTAATATTGATCAGAGAATCTGCCGGGATCTCGTCTTTCATCGACAAAACGCACCGCGCAAGGGCTCTGGCGGCCTCGAAGTGTTCCGGCGTATGGCCGCCTACAGAAACAGCTGCCGCCGGATATCCGCTGACCGCAGCTTCCATGGCTGATCCGACCGTTCCGGAATACAGGGTGTCAACTCCGAGATTGCTTCCCAGATTGATTCCGGAGTAGACAATGTCCATGTTTACACCCTGGTCCTTAAAGAACTGCAGGCCGATCTTGGTGCAGTCTGCCGGTGTTCCCGTGGTCTGAAGCGCCTCACGGGCACCGGGGAAGGAAACATCCTGCACATATACATGCTCGCCGATTGTGATGGAATGGCTCTTTCCGCTGCGCTGCCGGTCAGGAGCACAGATGTAGATGTCACCGGCGGAAGAAAGCTCCTCTGCCAGTTCCCGGATTCCCCGTGCCTGAATGCCGTCGTCATTCACCAGTAGGATATTCATAAATTCAAGTTTCTCCTTGCTTCTTTCTGTTTTGTTAGTCCATCTTCATGACTTTGCCGATGGAATCGTGGATCACCAGATCTGCCCGATCATCATAGGAAGTCTCCGACTTGTTTATCAGGACCAGATGGCTGCCGCGGAAATAGTTGATGAAGCCTGCCGCCGGATAGACGACCAGGGATGTTCCGCCGATGATCAGGACATCTGCATTGCTGATGGCGTTCACTGCGCCGGTGATCTGTGCCTCATCCAGAGACTCTTCATAAAGAACGACATCCGGCTTGACTCTGCCGCCGCAGCTGCAGTAAGGAATGCCATCTCTGCAGTTGTTTTCATCCATAACGTAGTCCAGATCATAGAACTTATGGCATTTCTCGCAGTAATTCCGGTTGACGCTGCCGTGGACTTCATAAACAGTCTTGCTGCCGGCTTTCTGGTGGAGGCCGTCGATGTTCTGGGTGACGATGGCTTTCAGTTTTCCCATCTGCTCCAGTTTCGCCAGCGCCTTATGCGCGTCGTTCGGCTCTGCTTCCGGATGGATCAGATTTTCTTTATAGTATTTCCAGAATTCCTTCGTGTGCTGCATATAGAAGGTGTGTGACAGCATGACTTCTGGCGCATAGCCGTACTTCTGTTTTGCGTGGTAGAGACCGGATTCTGAACGGAAATCCGGTACTCCGCTTTCCGTGGAGACTCCTGCTCCTCCGAAAAATACGATATTATCTGACGCGTCTACGATTTTCTTTAATCTCGGATCCATAATATGCCTCCCGTTATCCGCATCGTTCTTTTTCCTTGCGCATTACTTTTTGTCCGTTACTATCTATATTTTATCACATTCCGGGAGTTTATACAGCCTGACTGACTTCCTCATCCGAAAGATGGAAGAGGATCAGCCCTCCTTTCTCCGCATAACCGGTGTTCCAGAGTGCCGGGAAATCCACCCATTCCGCCTCGCTGTAGGTGACGGTTTTCACCTGCCGGGTGTCTGCGTCGTAACCGGCCAGGATGAACCAGTGCCAGACGTAATCCTCAAAACGGCGGTCCTGATGTTTTAACATCAGCATCGGAACGGGAATTTCCGCGTCAATTTGCCCTGCAATTCGCTGAAAGGCGATTTCCTGTGGCATGTCTCCGGAGAACTCTTCCATCTGGATGCCGGTCTCTCCGTGCTGGCGCAGGTAGGCGCCGAATCCATCTGTATAAATGCTGAGGCGGTCGATGCCGCGGAATCTCGGTCTCAGGTAAGGTTTCATCTGGGCACCAAAGGCTTTATAGTCTTTCTTTCTGAGATTGTGGACATCGAACGGATAGAGCTGTCTGCCGAAATGCAGTGAAAACCAGATGGAACTGTCGCAGGCGGTTTCCGCGGCGCATCCGCCGAGACGCATCATCGGATCACAGAACCATTCCTGGTTTCCGCCGATGGATGAACCGATGGTAAAATAATTCAGTTCGTGTCTCCCCTGTGCTGTACTCATTCTCTTGTCCCCTATCCTGCCGCCATGGTGCTTTCCTTTCCGGCCCGTCTTCTTTTCCGGGCCGCGGCTCTCCTGCGGCACTTGTATCGTTGAAAAAAGGGCTCTGCAGCCGGCCCTCTGCGTATAAGAAAAGAGGCCTGATTAAACCGGCCTCTCTTCTTCTGCCTTATTTAATTTCTTATCCTTAAGGACATGGGTTTAAACACTAATTTGCGCTTTTTACACACATGCTTGTGCTGGTGAAATACTGGCGTAAAGGTGTGTGCTGCAGTGCTGTGGCAACGACGATGGAGATGACGATGCCGACACTGAACTGGCCGATATTTTCCGGTACGCTGGCGAGGGCAATGGCCCAAGTTCCGTACATTACCTTTGCAGCCAGAGCATATCCGGCAACCATGACGAATCCTCCGACGATCATGCCGAAGATCTCAAATGCGGACAGAATATGACGGTGCTTTTCTCTTCCGGCATATTTCTTTGCGGCGTGGTCCAGGAACAGACCTGCGACCAGGGCCATCAGGAACTTGGTTCCCAGGGTCCACGGTGCGTAGTAAGCGTATCCGCCGATCAGGTCAGACAGGCAGGAACCAATACCTGCCGCAATGGCGCCGTTTTTCTTTCCGAGCAGCATGACAGCGAGGAAAATTGCCGCATCGCCCAGATGTACATATCCCTTGGTTGCAATCGTCGGGATCTTAAAGAAATATGTGGAAACCAGAATCAGGCACATCATCATTGCGGTGAGTACCAGTGTGTTCAGTTTACTTTCTCTTCTTCCGTTCTGCATGATTAAAACTCCCTTCCCTTTATCTTGTTTGTGTAGACTATGATAGCACCGAAGTGTTATTATAGAAATAGGCAAATTTATTTATTTTTACACATACAGTTAAAGAGAGGAAGGAAAATGAACCTATTATCTTTGGTTCTTGACCACAATTCCAAGGACCCAATGTATACACAGTTGTTTCACTGGTTCCAGGCGGCGATTGAAGACGGGCGGATACAGCCGGGAGAAAAACTGCCTTCGCTGCGCGTTCTCTCCCTGCAGCTTTCCGTCAGCATCACCACGGTGCAGGCCGCCTATAACCAGCTGGTTGTAGAAGGATACGCGGCCAGCCGCCCCCAGTCCGGATACTACGCGGAAGATCTGCGCAGCGCGGCACCGCAGATCCGCCCGTCCGCAGAGGCTCACCGGGAATCCTTTCAGAAATCCATCACCCGGGAGCCGAAATACCGCTATGACTTATCCAGTTTCAATTATGCAAAGTGGAAAAAATGTATGTCAAAGGTTCTGAATGAATACCCGTCTCTGCTTCTCTCTGAAGCTGATCCCCAGGGAGAGCCGGCGCTCCGGGAAGAAATTTCCCGCTATGTCTACAATGCTCGCGGGGTAAACTGTACTCCTCAGCAGATTGTCATCAGCGCGGGCACACAGCAGCTGACCAGCCACCTGGTACGGATTCTGAATGAAATGAATGTCCATCTGATCGCCACGGAAGATCCGGGATATCAGCCGGTGCAGAAAATTTTCCGGGATAACGGATACTCCGTTATGCCAATTCCCGTCAGAAAGGATGGAATCATCATCGAGCAGCTGCCGGAGAACGTCTCTTCCGCCGTCTATGTCAATCCTTCCAATCAGTTTCCGACCGGAAGCGTCATGCCGGTCGGACGGCGCTATCAGCTTCTGGACTGGGCGGAGCGGAATCACAGCCTGATCATGGAAGACGACTACGACAGCGAACTGCGTTACTTCGGAAAACCGATTCCTTCCCTGCAGGGGCTGCGGACCGGCTCTCCCGTCGTCTACCTGGGCTCCTTCTCCTCCACCCTGTTTGCCGCAATCCGTATGAGCTACATGGTCCTGCCGGAGCCCCTTGCAGAAATTTTCCAGAGCATAAAATCCCAGTACGACCAGACCAGTTCCAAGACGGAACAGCTGACCCTGGCCCTCTACATGGAACGCGGCTACTACGGCATCCATCTGAAAAAGCTCCGCACCCTCTACGCGCAGAAACTGAAAACCGCTCTGCGCGCACTGGAGCACAGCGCTCCTGATTTCCTGACCACCCTGAACCGGAGTTCCGGCATCCACATTCCGCTGGTCGTCCGTCTTCCGGAAACCGTTCCAGACCAGGCAGCGCCGGAAATTTCCCGCTGGCTCTGCGGTGCTGCCGAAGCCCTCCGCCTGAAAATCCTGCCGCTTCCGTCAGAATCCGCTCCGGGAAAATGCGGCCTTCTCTTCTATTATAACCAGATTCCGCTGGAAGAGATTTCCGATGCAGTAAAGGATATGACAGGAAGCTGGCGGCAGATTCTAAAGGAATTTCCCGTCACAGAAAATAACTGAGGACAAGAAAAAACGCAGGGCCCGGTCAGAGGCTCTGCGTCCTGTATTCTGTTTCATGCATTTTCAGAAGGATACTGCCCGGCAGCTTAAGATTCCTTCTTAAACTTAAATCCGCTCGTCTTGTAAATTTTCCCGCTGCGGGTGATGATCAGGCATTCATAGCCTTTCTTCTTCTCGATAAAATTCAAAGCCTTCTTCCGGCCCATCAGCAGGCAGGTGGTTGCCATGGCATCGCAGTCGACGGAATGTCCGTCCTCGGCCATAATGGTCACGCCGCTGATGTCGGTATTCGCAGGGCGTCCCGTTGTCGGCTCCAGAATGTGATGATAGAGCTTTCCGTTCTTGCGGAAATAGCGTTCATAAATTCCTGACGTTACAATCGTCTTATTGCTTGCCGTCGTGCTTCCGACGATTTCACTCATCTCGGAAAACGGCTTTTCAATGCCGATCTGGAAAGGCTTTCCGGCCTTGTTTCCCACGCAGACGATATTTCCGCCCAGGCTGATAATCGCGCTCTTTACGCCCAGCTCCTGCAGATAATCACCGATATGGTCAGCAATCCAGCCCTTCGCGATTCCTCCCAGGTCAATTTCTCCCTCAGTCGTGCCCATGGTTACGGTGTTCCCGCTGACATGAATCTGCTTATATCCAACGTATTTTACCGCATGTTTCAGCTGCGCGTCCGTAGGAAGCTTATGCTTTTCCGCATGCCAGTTATAGAGATCCTCTGCCTTTCCGATGGTGATGTCGAACAGTCCGTTCGTCTCATCCCCGTACTTGATTCCTTCATTGATAATCTGCGCCGTGATTGGATGCACCTGAACCGGCTGCCCACCCGCGTGGTTGATCTTCCAGATATCCGAGCCTTTCTTGGTCTTGCTCAGGATATTCTCATACTGACTGCAGCGTTTGAAGGCCTTCGCGATAATGTCGTCTGCCTTGTTTTTTGACATGCTGTAGATGGTAATCTTGCAGATCGTATCAAAATAGTAGCTTTCCTTTGTGTGAGACGGGACAGAATCCGACTTTGATTTCTGCGGCGCACAGGCGGTTTGTGGTATAATGATGCATGCAGTCATGACAATCGTCAGAATGACTGTGATCAGTTTTTTCATAGAATATATCCCTTTCTGGAGTTTTGATATGTTCAAAGTCATAAAAAAAGCAGATATTCTGCTTCTGATTGCCCTTCTGGCGGTCGGATTTCTGTTCTCCTGGCTCTCCGTCCGGGGCAATGTCACCGGAAAATATGTCGAAGCCAAGGTGAACGGAAAACTGTACGGAAAATACAGTCTGACTGTAAACCGCACCGTTACCATACGTCAGAACGGACATACGAATAAGTTTATCATAAAGAATGGTACCGCGCAAATGCTGGAAGCCAGCTGCAAGAACCAGATCTGCGTACACCATAAGCCGATTTCCCGCGCCAACGAAAGCATCGTCTGCCTTCCGAACCGCGTGAGTCTGGAAATTGTCGGAAAAGGCAGCAGCAAGGAAGGAGGAGGATACGATGCCGTCGCGCACTAATCAGCACACAAGGCGCACCCAGCGGCTGACCGCATCCGCGATGTTCTCCGCCCTCGCACTCATTTTTTCCTACATCGAGGCGATCCTGCCGATCAATGTCGGCGTTCCGGGCGTAAAACTCGGCCTGGCCAATCTGATCATCATCATCGCCCTCTACGAGCTGGATGCCCGCTATGCCTTCTTCATCAACCTGATCCGCATCTTCCTGGCAGGCCTGCTCTTCACCGGCGTCATGGCCATGCTCTACTCGCTGGCCGGCGGAATGATCAGCCTCCTGATCATGGTTCTGCTGAAGAAAACCGGGAAATTTTCCATGATCGGCGTCAGCATGGCAGGCGGTGTGTCCCACAATTTTGGACAGCTGCTCGTCGCCAGTTTCGTGGTTTCGAACATCAAGATGTTCCTCTACTTCCCGATTCTGGTCTTCACCGGAATCGCCTCCGGAATCGGCATCGGCATCGTCGCATACATCATCGACCGCCGTATTCCGCGCAGCCTCCTGCACTGATTTTCAGCAGGACAAAGGCTGAAAAGGCAAGGAAATTCCCTGCCTGCGGCCGCATATAAAAACAAAAAACTATACATATATGGAGATCACAATAATGAAAGATGAAATTACTGCACTTCAACAAGAAATGAAGGAAAAGAACATTGATTTTTACTTTATTCCGCCGACGGATCCGCACAACTCGGAATTTCCCCATGCGCATTTCAAAGCCATTGAATTCCTCAGCGGATTCACCGGAGAATCTGCCTGGCTGCTTGTGTCCAGAGAAAATGCATGGCTCTGGACCGATGGACGATTCTTCCTGCAGGCTGAAAAACAGCTGGAGGGAAGCGGAATTACCCTGATGAAGATTGGCGTGAAAGGCGTCCCGACCGTGCTGGGTCTTCTGATGCAGCTGGTAAAGAAACGCCGCCGCATGGTCCTGGCCTTTGACGGACGCGTGGTCAGCGCCAAAATTGCCAATGTCTGGGAGCAGCAGCTCTCTCCGATGGGCGTCACCCTGAAAGAGCATGTCGACCTGATCAGCAGCATCTGGACGAACCGTCCGCCCCTTAACCCCTCTGCGCTTTATGTTTTGCCGCCTTCCTCCTCAGGAATTCCTGCATCCCGGAAAAAGAACCGGCTGATGCGTGAAATGGTTGAATCCGGTGCAGACTGGATGCTTCTGTCCGATCTGACGGAAACGGCCTGGACGACGAACCTGCGCGGAACGGACATCGCCTGCACGCCGGTTTTCTATTCCTATCTGCTCATCAGCTCCAATCCGGATCAGCTGGCGCAGCTTTTCCTTCTGCCGGGCGCAGAAATCAACGATGCAGCAGAGGACTCCGATGAGCCGCAGGAGAATCTGGGGTTTCTGACCATCCGTGACTACAACGAAATCGAGAATGTCCTCCGCACACTGCCGCCGGATCATACAATCTGGATGGATTCTGACACGGTCAGCGCGGCCGTTTACCAGGCTGCGGCGGAACGCCATGTCATTATCGATGAGCCGACGCCTGCACAGATGATGAAAGCGATAAAGAATGATGTGGAAATCGCATCCACCCGCGAAACCATGGTGTATGACGGCTGTGCTATGGTGGAGTTCATCCACTGGCTGAAAACCACCGTTTCAAAGCACACGATTACGGAGATGGATGCTGCAGAATATCTGAAACGCCGACGCCTGGAGCAGCCGGGGTGCTTTGATCTGAGCTTCCCGACGGTTTCCGCCTACGGCCCGGATGCCGCACTGATCCACTACTTCCCGACTGCAGAATCGGATGCTGAACTTAAGCCGGAAGGCTTCCTTCTGGTCGACAGCGGCGGCCAGTACACCACCGGTACGACGGACATCACCCGCACCATCGCGCTGGGTCCTCTGACGGATGAAATGAAGGAAGTGTACACCCGGGTTCTGAAATCCCATATCGCTCTGGCCACAGCACACCTGGGTCCGGATGCTTCCAGCTGCGCGCTGGACAAACTCGCGAGAAAGCCGCTGACTGACACCGGCCTGAATTTCAATCACGGCATCAGCCACGGAATCGGCCATGTCCTTTCCGTTCATGAAGGTCCGAACATCATCGACCCGAAAGTGGAATGCCCTCTGGTCAGCGGCATGATTCAGTCTGATGAACCGGGCGTCTATCTGGAAGGAAAGTTCGGCGTCCGCATTGAAAACGAACTGCTCTGCTGCGCAGAAAATGCGGGAGACCGGTACTTTGAGACGCTCACTCTCTGCCCGTACGAGCGCGATGCCATTGACAGCAGCCTTCTCACAGAAGATGAGATCAACTGGATCAACGCCTACCACCGGCGTGTAGAGGAGGCTCTGCTCCCGCACCTTCATAAAGAAGACCGGAAGTTCCTGCAGGTTATGACGACACCGCTGTAGGGAGCACCGCATGGGCATGCGGACAGATCCGCACGATGCCGGCCGGATGGATTCCTCTGACCGGCATCAGATTGGATTCTGCAGAATTTTGATCGCATAGAAAAACAGGACCGCTTCTCCGGATGATGTTTCATCGCGGACAGAAACGGTCCTGTTCTTTTTTTGACATTTATTTATGCATACGGACGCGGGATGACAGGATTTCCCTTGCGCGTCTCCTATTTATCCAGTACGCCCAGGATGTTCGGGATCAGCTGTTTCTTTCTGCTGACTACGCCCGGCAGAAGGATTCCCGGCTCGCTGTCGTCAGATGCCTTGGCATCGAATCCTGCTTCCAGGGTCTTCTCAGCATCAGCTCCGGCATAGAGCATACGGCTGCTCTGGTCCTTTACGCTGGTCAGCATGAAGAATACCATGGACGTGCCGTCCTTCTCCAGTGTCTTCGGGAGGTACTCCAGCAGCATGTCCTCTGCCTTCTTCATGTTTGCCTCGCTCATGAAGCTTGCCTGGCCGACGCCAAAACGCACGCTGCCGTGCTCGAACAGTTTGAAGTCCTGATAGCAGATGTCTTCTGCCGTCTTTCCTTCCAGATTCTCACCGGCCTCAAACATATGCTCAGCCAGTTCCTCAGGATCAACACCGGCGATCTCTGCCAGTTTCTTTCCGGTCTCTACATCGCGGTCTGTGCATGTCGGGGAACGGAAGAGCAGGGTATCGGACAGCAGTGCACTGAGCAGCAGTCCTGCTGTGGTCGGATCGATCTCGACGCCCTTCTCTTCATAGAGAGACGTTACGATTGTTGCCGAGCATCCGACTGGCTCGCAGCGGAAGTAAATCGGGTCATTCGTCTGGATGTCGCCGATCTTATGGTGGTCAACAACCTCCATGATCTTCGCATCCTCAATGCCGTCGACACACTGTGTCGTTTCCTGATGGTCAACCAGAATCAGCTTATCGCAGTTTTTGACCTCAAGATTTCTGCGGCTGATCAGGCCGATGTACTTTCCGTTCTCATCGAGAACCGGGAAGTGAATGTGGCGGGTCGCATCCATGGTCTCCTTTACTTCCGTTACCGGTGTGTCAGGAGTGAATGAGCGGACTTTATCAGCCGGTGTCATCAGATTCTTAACCGGTACAGCCTGGATGATCAGGCGTGCAGCAGCGTAAGTGTCGAACTTCGTCTTGATGATGACACAGTTCTTCGCCTCGCCCAGTTCAGCAACAGACTTGGAAACCTCTGCACCCAGGCAGACGATCAGAACCTTTACGCCCATATTCAGAGCCGCAACCTGCGCGTCAACGCGGTTTGCTACCATGACAATGTCGCCTTCAAGCAGGTTATTCTCAAACGCTTCCGGAGTGCCGGCGCCGACCAGGACCTTGCCCCTGGTCAGGATCTCGTCAGCGTTTCCTGTGACAATCTCACCTTCCAGAACAGCAGCGATATTCTTTACCGGAGTCTTTTCTCTGGACAAAACATACGCGTCAAGGGCATCCATGTTTCCCTTGGACAGGTCGTTCAGTGTGACGACTCCTACCAGTTTTCCCTCATCGTCTGTAACCGGCTGTGTACTGAGTCCGGAGTCACGCATTGCATTCCAGGCCTCACGCAGGCTTGCCATCGGCGGGATTCCAGGAGCCTCGGCAACATCCAGATCTTCCACCTTGCTGCTGACGTTATAGCATGGCGCAGGCGCCTCAACCTTGAAACGGTCCAGAACATACTGGGTCTCTGCGCTGACTTCTCCTGCCCTGCATGCTTCATACTCTCCGCCGCCAAGCTTGTTTTTCAGATTGGTGTACGCAAGTACGGAGCAGATGGAATCCGTATCCGGATTCTTGTGGCCGATTACTTTGATTTTGTTATCTACTTTGATATCCACTTTTTCCTCACCTGTATTCATCTAAAAGGCAGTAACGAAAAAAAGGAACAGAAGAAGCTGATGTTTCTCCTGTTCCCTGAATGAACTAAGCGTTTGGCTGTGTGCCTTCAGCTTCTGCTTTCTTTGGAACCGGCGCAGCCGCAGCAGCTTTCTTCTTTGCCGCGTTCTTGACCAGTCTCATATTAATGATGTTTCCGGTCGGGCATACCTTCTCACACATTCCGCAGTTCTTGCACTTGTCAGGATCAATGTAAGACAGGTTGTTGTTTACGTGAACCGCGTCAAATTTGCAGACGCTCTCGCACTTCTTGCAGCCAATGCAGGCGTTCTTGCATGCCTGCATCGCATCCTTTGCCTTCTGTGTGTTATGGCAGCGGACAAACACGACGTTCTTCTCCGGTGCAAGTCTGATCAGACCGTTCGGGCATGCCTTGACGCAGGCGCCGCAGCTCGTGCATGTGTCACGGTTAACCCATGCAACGCCGTCTCTTACATGGATGGAATCGAACTGACATGCGGACTCGCAGTCGCCGAATCCCAGGCATCCGAACGGGCACTGGTTAATGCCGCCGAAAATAGACTTTGCTGCCTTGCAGGTCTTGATGCCCTTATATTCCATAACTTTCTTAGATGCTTCTGATGTTCCGTTGCACATTACGACAGCAACCTGACGGTCACCCTCTCCTGCGCTGACGCCCAGAATCTGCGCCAGTTTGTCCGCTACTGCAGCTCCGCCGACTGCACACTTATTACAAGGGACGGAATGGTCAGCTGCCAGAGCGTTTGCATAGTCGTCGCATCCTGCGTATCCGCATCCGCCGCAGTTTGCGCCCGGAAGTTCTTCACGGATTTTTACCGCTGTCTCATCGACTTCGACTGCAAATACACGGGACGCATAGGTCAGGCAGATCGAAGCTACGAATCCGATTGCAACGACCAGAATAATAGGAATTGCTATACTCATCTAGTCTGCCTCCTTATGAGAACATGCCGCTGAAGCCCATGAAGGCCAGGGACATGATTGATGCTGTAACCAGTACGATTGGTACTCCGCGGAAGGATTCCGGGAAATTCTCCTCATCGACCAGCTTTGTTCTTACTCCTGCCATCAGTACCATTGCGAACAGATATCCAACGCCGCCGCCCAGTGCGTCAACGATGGACTCGATGAAGTTGTATCCATCTGTGATGTTGGAAATACAAACACCGAGTACCGCACAGTTTGTGGTGATCAGCGGCAGGTAAACACCCAGAGCCGTGTACAGTGCCGGCATGCTCTTCTTCATGAACATTTCGATCAGCTGTACCAGGAAGGCGATTACCAGGATGAATACGACGGTCTGCAGATAGCCGAGGCCGAAAGCGTTCAGCAGCTGCTGCAGAGGCCATGTAGCAAGTGTTGCTACAACCATGACGAAGATTACCGCGTAACCCATTCCCTTGGCGGAGTCCAGATCCTTGGATACTCCGAGGAAGGAACAGATTCCCAGGAACTGAGCCAGAGGGTAGTTGTTAATCAGTATCATACTGATAAAGATGACAATTAATGACTTTATCATGACACTATGCCTCCTTCTTCTTCAGATCCTGTGCTTCCTGGAACAGGTCAACATCGCCGACGTCCTTGCGGATCTTGCTCTTATCCTTTGAGAAATAGTTTACTGCTGCCATTACGATAGCATATACAAAGAATCCGCCGGATGCCAGTGTGAAAATGGACATTCCCGGGAGGCTCTTCGGCATTACACGGAATCCGAGCAGTGTGCCGGAACCAAAGAGTTCACGGATCGCACCCATGATGACCAGTGTAAATGTAAATCCGATACCCATTCCGATACCATCGAGCATGGAATCGAATACGTTATGCTTATTTGCGAACATTTCCGCACGTCCCAGGATGATGCAGTTTACTACGATCAGCGGGATGTACAGACCCAGTGATGAATACAGTGCCGGTGTATATGCCTGCATCAGCAGCTGTACTACAGTTACGAATCCGGAAATGACTACAATGTAGCACGGGATTCTTACTTTATCCGGTACGATGTTTCTGATCGCGGAAATTACCATGTTGGAAAGAATCAGTACGGCCGTTGTGGATACGCCCATTCCGATACCATTCATGACAGACGATGTTGTCGCCAGTGTCGGGCAGGTACCCAGAATCAGCACCAGTACCGGGTTCTCCTTAATGATTCCGTCGGTCAGATAATGTAATCTGCCTTTCTTTTCCATTACTTAGCACCTCCCATGCTCTTTGCCTGCTGGAGTGCACAGTAAACACCCTTATGCAGTGCTTCACCGGTTACAGATGCTCCGGAGATGTACTTGATCTGTCCGTCTTTTACGTTGGTGGAATTCAGCTTCTTGACACCCTTATACGGGTTTACAACCATATTGGTCTTAGAATTCCAGTTCTTGGTACCGACACCCGGTGTATCAGAATGATCGGTGACCTTGACGTTCGTAATTGCTCCGGTATTATCAATACCAACCATCATGGTCAGAGGACCGCCGAATGAGTTGGTTACAACGGTGATAACCTCACCGGAGTTGTTTGTAGCTGTATATGCTTCTGTAACGTATACCTTTTTCGCTTCCAGAGTTGTCAGCTTGCCGTTATACTTCTTGAATCCATTTGCCTTAGGAAGAAGCTCTTCTCTGGACTGGTTCGCAGATGCCGCAGCGTTCTTTACGATAACCGGATGTGCCTTTCCGTATGTTACAGCCAGGGCTGCAGATACGATCAGACAGATGACTACCAGTACCACGACAGGTGCGACGTTTTCTTTATAGAAATTACTCTTCATTACTTCTTCGCACCTCCATAAAGACTAGCATAGTATCTCTTCATCGTTGTTCTGTCGATCAGTGGAACGAACAGGTTCATGAACAGGATGGAGAAGGATACACCTTCCGGATAGTTGCAGAACAGACGAATCAGCATCGTGAACAGTCCGCATCCAATACCGAAGATCAGCTTTCCGTTATTCATGATCGGGGATGTTACATAGTCAGTTGCGCAGAAGATCGCACCGAGCATAACTCCGCCGGCCAGGATATTATAGAGTGCCATGTGCAGAGCACCGGCATCGCTTCCCTTGACTCCATAGTAGATCAGGGCAAATACAAATACTGTACCGATGAAGGAGCAAGGAATGATCGGATCGATAATCTTCTTTACGATCAGGAATACTCCTCCGATGATCAGTGCCAGGGCACTTACCTCACCGAGACATCCGCCGGTTGTTCCCAGGAACAGTGCCTTCAGACTTGCCAGCTGTCCGCCGTTTTCCATCAGGTTCAGCGGTGTAGCGCCTGTTGTTCCGTCGACTCCGCGCGGAACCGGCCATGTTGTCATCTGTGTTGTGAAGGAGAGCATCAGAACGATACGTCCGACGATTGCCGGGTTCGCAAAGTTCTTTCCGATTCCTCCAAACAGCTGCTTGACGATGACGATGGATACAAAGCAGCCGATAACAGCCATCCAGAACGGGAATCCGGAAGGCAGGTTGAATGCCAGGATGACACCTGTTACGCATGCAGAAAAGTCTGCGATGGTAACCGGTTTTTTCATGAGTTTTTCATACGCCCACTCAAAGAACACACTTGCAATGACGCAGACTGCTGTCAGAGCGATTACACGTGCTCCGAATACATAGATGCTGACGCAGAATGCCGGCAGCAGTGCCAGCAGGACGTATTTCATCGTTTTTGCCGTGTCCAGCTTCGTCACAATATGTGGAGAAGAGTTCATCGACAAAGTTCCGAGCTGTACTTTATTTTCCATTATTTCTTCCCTGCCTCCTTTACAAGACCCTTGGCCAGGTTATTCATGAAAGCGAGCGGACGATGTGCAGGACATACAAATGAGCAGCTGCCGCAGTTCATGCACTGCATAATCTGCAGCTCCTGCAGAGCTTCTACGTCCTTATGCTTGTATGCATCCGCAAACTTCATCGGGGCCAGGTTGAACGGGCATGCCGCGTGGCATCTTCCACAGTTGATACATGCTGTCTCTTCTGGAATATAAGCCTGCTCTGCGTCGAAGCAGAGAATTGCGTTGTTATTCTTAATGATGGAAACTTCATCGGAAATCGTGGAACGGCCCATCATCGGTCCGCCCATGATGATCTTCTTAGGCGGTTTCTTATATCCGCCGCAGAAATTCACCAGATCTCTGATGGATGTTCCAAACAGAGTCATGACATTCTTCGGCTGGGCAACCGCGTTTCCGTCAACCGTTACTCTTCTCTTGATCAGAGGCATTCCATCACGGAAATACTGTCCCAGGAACGCTACGGAAGAAACGTTGGATACGACTACGCCTGCGTCTGCAGGAAGCATGCCGGCATCCACTCTTCTGCCTGTAACTTCATAGATCAGTACTCGCTCAGCTCCCTTAGGGTACTTAGCCTGCAGCGGGAATGTCTTCAGGTTGGCAACATTCTGCTCGCTCAGCATCTTATTCAGCTTTGCGATGGCATCCTGCTTGTTATCCTCGATGCCGATGAAGCCCTGCTTCATTCCCATGTACTTCATGATGGTCAGTGCACCGTCGATAACATCCTGCGGTGCCTCCAGCATGGTTCTGTGGTCTGAAGTAATAAACGGCTCGCACTCTGCACCATTGACAATCAGCGTGTCAACCTCATCCAGGTTCTTAGGATTGAACTTGACATGTGCCGGGAAGGAAGCTCCTCCCATTCCGGCAAGGCCGCTGTCTCTGACTGCCTTGATAAAGCTCTTGAAGTCCGTAATTTCCGGCTTTTTGATACCTTCCCAAGGGGTCTGCTTTTTGTCTGTTTCAATAACGACACGTGTGTCGTAGCCTCCATTGGCCGAACGGTACTTATCGATTCCCGTTACGGTTCCGGAGACGCTGGAGTGAATTGGCGCACTTACAAATGCATCTGTATCACCGATCAGCTGTCCGACCTTGACTTCATCGCCCTTCTTTACCAGGGGATCGCAAGGTTTTCCGATGTGCTGGGACAGTGGGATCTTTACCACGTCCGGCACAGGCATGACTTCGGTTTCACATGCTGCCGTGTTCTTATAATGGCCAGCATTAATGCTATGCAAATGCTTTGCATATGAACTCATCTCTCTGAAACCTTCCTTTCTTGAATATATAGAATTATTCCTTTATAACCATACGCCTACAGTATACACCCGAAACTTTCAAATGTCATTCTAAAGAAATACAAAAACATGTGCTTCAGCATCCAGTCCCTGGATTTCTTCTCCGCGTTTTTTTATTTTTTCGATCGCATCTATGACACTTTCCGTATAGACTTCTCCCGTGCAGATCATTGGAATTCCAGGCGGATACGGGATCAGAGGCGCCGCACAGACTTTTCCTTCCGCTTCATGTATTGGCACTTTTATCCGCCGGCTTCCATGCTTCCGTTTAGATAAACGGAACAAATTGGCGTGTTGTTCTTTTTTGCATACATTATGTGTATTTACGTCTTTTTTATTCAATACACAGCTCTCTGTACCCTCGGCCGCTGTGATTTTCCGCTGGTCAGAGATATCTTCCAGTGCGTCCAGAAGCGCTGCCTCATCTTCCCATACAGATCCCAGGCCGGTCAGACACATGACAAGATCGCCGGAAGCAAGTTCCGGCCAGATCTTTCTTCTGATCAGCTCATCCTGCAGCTGCATCCCGTTCAGCCCCAGCTGCCGCATGCTGACGTTTAATTTTGTCTGATCCTGCATCGGCTCCTGCATGACTTCCAGACCTCTGATTCTGCCGGCTTCTTTATAGAATCTGCGGATCTGCTCATTCCAGTCACGAATGCATTCTGCTCCGTGTTTTTCCAGAATATCTGCATTGATATCCATGGAAGCCATCAGCAGATAAGACGGACTGCTGGTCTGTGTTTTCTGCAGCGCCTGCAGAAGATCATCCGGGCAGACCCGGTCACTGCACAGATTGAGAAGTGCAGTCTGACCGAATGACGCCATGGTCTTATGCAGACTGGAAATCACCAGATCGGCTCCCTGCTCTTCCGCGCTTTCACATCGGAAATCCACGTCCACTCCATCGTCTTTCAGTGCCTGAAAGAAGGGCAGATGCGCACCGTGTGCCTGGTCGACGATCAGGACCTTATCGTGTTCATGCACGATCTCTGCAATCTCGCGGATATTGCTCTGAATCCCGTAATAATTCGGGCTCGTAACGACGACAGCCGCCGCCTCCGGATGCTGCTTCAGTCCTTTCCTTACCTCGTCGGGGCTGACTTCTCCGGCTATACCGAAGCTTTCCTCAATTTCCGGATACAGGTATGCCGGCTCTGCTCCGGCCAGCTCTGCTCCGTTAAACACGGACTTATGGCAGTTCCGGGCGATCAGGATTCCTGCCCCCCGCGGCACAGCAGCCAGGATGGCCGCGATCAGCCCGCAGCTGCTGCCGTTGACCAGAGGATATGATTTTCTGCAGCCGTACAGCTTCTGATAACGCTCCGACAGATCCTTCAGCACACCAGTCTGCTGAAAGAGGTCATCTGCGCCTGGAATTTCTGTGATGTCCTCATCAATGAAATCCTGAAGAAAATCCCGGTATCCAAAGCGGTCGTACAGCCGCCTGCCTTTGTGGCCGGGCATATGAAAACGCACCGGCCGGCTCTCTGCATGCCGGCGCAGATAGTCCTGCAGATGTTCGTTTTTCGGAATATCCATTTCTTTCTCCTTGCGTTTCCGTTTCCCGGGTTGTTTTTGTCCCTGCTAGAACAGCGGGGTGAAAATGCGCATGAAGAAGCCGATCATGGCGCCGATGCGGTGTTTCTTCAGATCTTTCTCTGTAACCAGTGCACTTCTGCGGAAGGTGTCAATGCAGTCGCGGTAGAGGGTGTCGAGGGACTGGGTATGATACAGGACCGTGCTGTTCTCAAAATGAAGGAAAAAGCTGCGGTAATCCATGTTAATCGTGCCTACAGCACCCAGTTTACCATCACAGAGGAAGCTCTTTGCGTGGATGAATCCCGGCGTGTATTTATAGACTTTTACGCCGGCCTTGATCAGCGGCCCGACATAGGACAGTGACATGGCATAGACCAGCGGCTTGTCCGGGATTCCCGGGATGACCAGACGGACGTCGATACCGCGCTTGGCGGCGAGTTTCAGGGCGGTTTCCATCTCATTATCCAGAATCAGATAGGGTGTAAAGATGTAAACATATTCCTGCGCCTGATTCAGCATTTCAAAGTACACGTTCTCGCCGACGTTTTCATCGTCCAGCGGACTGTCGGAAAACGGCTGCACTTCACCATCGTTCGGGAATTCTCCCGGATGCCAGATGTGCGGGCCGTATGCGCGGTAGTCCTCGTCCGTTCCACGGAAAGCGTGCCACATGTTCAGGAACATGACGGTATAATTCCACACCGCCTCACCTTCAATCCTTGTGCCGGTGTCTTTCCAGTGTCCGAAACGCACGATGCGGTTGGCGTATTCATCGGAGATGTTGACGCCGCCGCTGTATCCGATATACCCGTCGATTACCATGATTTTCCGGTGGTCCCTGTTGTTGTATACCAGAGAAACGATTGGCTTCATGGTGTTAAAGTCCATGACCTGAATGCCTGCATCCTGAAGCTGACGGGAGAAGTGACGCGGGAGCTTGTGCATGGATCCGACGTCATCGTAAATGATGCGGATATCCACACCCTGCGATGCCTTTTCCTTCAGAATCTGAAATATCTCATCCCAGAGCGTTCCTTTGGAGATAATGAAATATTCGATGAAAATGAAGTGCTCTGCCTTCTTCAGATCTTCCACCATATCATCGAACAGCTTCTCCCCGACCGGATAATATTTACTCATCGTGTGGTCCCACAGCGGGTAAGCGCCGTGCTCCGCCACATAGCGGGCCGTACTGCGCTCCCGGTTTTCTCCGAGCATATCCAGCGGCTCGACCTGCAGGAAGTCATTCTTATGCAGGGCTTCCTGACGGGCCAGACGCCGCCTTATTCCCCGGCTCGGCATTCTTGCGCCAAAAACGATGAACAAGACCGCACCGACTTCCGGGAACAGCGCCATAAACACAATCCAGCCGATTTTATAGGCCGGATTTCTGTCCTGCCAGATGATATAGGCAATCATCAGGACGGTAAGTGTACGGAATGAGATGTTGACCCAGTGCGCATATGCAGAAAGCCGCAGGATAAGCATGATAAAGTAGGTAAGCTGAACGGCTATCGCCGCCAGTACGATGGTCAGCCGGTTAAAAATCAGACTGAATACTTTACTGAATATCCTGCGGAATGTCTTCAAAATATTACCTCTCTGTATCAATCAGAGACCTTTACTATTTCTTTGGAACGATTCTGTCCTTTCCTCCGAGGTAAGGTCTCAGAACATCCGGAATGACAACAGAGCCGTCAGCCTGCTGATAGTTCTCCAGAACTGCCGCTGTTGTTCTTCCTGCTGCGAGTCCGGATCCGTTCAGTGTATGAACGAACTCAGGCTTGCCGCCTTCTTCTCTTCTGAAACGCATGTTCATTCTTCTTGCCTGGAAATCCGTCATGTTGGAGCAGGAAGAAATCTCTACGTAACGGTTGTAGCTCGGCATCCATACTTCCAGGTCGTAGGTCATGGCAGAGCCGAATCCCAGGTCTCCAGAGCACAGTCTTACAACATGGTAAGGCAGCTTCAGAGCCTGCAGAATCTCTTCTGCGTTGGCGGTCAGCTTTTCCAGCTCGTCCCAGGATGTCTCAGGCTTTACTACCTTGACCATCTCGACTTTATTGAACTGATGCTGACGGATGATTCCGCGGGTGTCTCTGCCGGCAGAACCAGCCTCGGCACGGAAGCACGGTGTGTATGCTGTGTAGTAAAGCGGAAGCTCTGCCTCCGGAATGATCTCTCCGCTTCTCAGGTTGGTCAGAGGAACCTCTGCAGTCGGAATCAGGAAGGAATCTCTCTGCGGAACAGAGAACATATCATCCTCAAACTTCGGCAGCTGGCTGGTTCCGATCATTGCCTGACGTCCTACCAGGAAAGGCGGAATAATTTCACGGTAGCCCTGCTTTTCGTGTGTGTCAAGCATGAAGTTGATCAGCGCACGCTCCAGCTTGGCTCCCATATCCTTATATACCGTAAATCTGGCTCCGGAAAGTTTGGATCCGCGGTCAAAATCGAGGATATCCAGGTCTGTTCCCAGATCCCAGTGTGCCTTCGGCTCAAAGTCGAACTTGGTCGGCTCCATGAACTTGCGCATTTCTACGTTTTCTGTATCGTCAGCGCCTGCCGGAACACGCTCGTCCGGAAGGTTCGGAATGGACAGCAGTGCGTTTTTCAGTTCTTCTTCAACAGCAGAAACTTCCTTGTCCAGTTCCTTGATGTCTCCGGACAGCTTCTTCATCTCTGCCAGTACTTCTGTCGTGTCTTCACCCTTCTTCTTCATATCCGGAATCTGACGGGATACCGTGTTCTGGTGGTTCTTCATTGCTTCAACCTTTGCCAGGACTTCACGGCGCTTCTCATCCAGCTCACGGACATGATCCAGGCCGAAATCACCTTTTCCTCTGAACTCGACACGTTCTTTGACGCCGTCAAAGTTCTCTCTGATTTTCTTAATATCTAACATAGTTCTCTCCATTCCGCCGCTTTAACTGCAGCTTTATATAACAATCCGCACTCCGCGCGTGACGCAGACTACAGAAGGTTTTTCTTATAGTTCTCATACAGCTGGGTAAGTTTTTCCTTCTTTGCCTTGACCTCCAGCTGCAGGTCAGATGCGACATCATACAGACCGTCATCCAGTGCCTGCTTGGTTCTGGACAGCAGCGCCTTATCGGTGATCGTGTCCTTCGCCAGTTCATGACGGAGCGCATCAATCTCATTCCAGTTCTTCACGTCATAGTCCGTGAAATCGTCATAATTATGCAGACGCTTGCATCCGCGGACATATTCCATGACGGACGGAATCAGCCTGTCGTGAAGCTCGGTCTTCCACTGTGCCAGAATGGCTGCGCGGTAGGACTCGATGATCAGATCCGGGAAGATGTCATTATTCTTGTAAATCTTCATTTTGTCCGGGTACAGATCGAAGGCCTTCAGATTCTGCCATACCGTTGCCGGTGCCTTGCCGAACAGGCGGTTGCGTTCTTCCTCGGTGAAGTTCTCGAATACATCCTCTTCACTTCTGTATTCACGGTTCTTCTCCAGATAGAAGTCCTCTTCTCCGTAGGATTTCGACAAAGATTTCTCCAGTTCATCCGGTGTCTTTTCAAGATCGAGAGCCGCATGAATTCCGTCAATGCATGCCAGATAAGAGGCTGCCAGAACCAGGTAGGTATTACTCTTCGGGTTCGGTGCGCGGAGCTCAAAACGTGTAGCCAGCGGTTTCTTCGCATCGCGGATCAGTCCAACCAGAACAGTTCTGTTTCTGGACGGCTCTTCCACACTCTTTCCCAGGGATGTGACGATGCAGACCGGAGCCTCGTATCCAGGCTTCAGACGATTCAGTGCATCGTTGGAAGCACTGATGAACGGGTTGAGGACCTCGTAGTTCTTCAGGATTCCCATAAGCGCGCCGAATCCGATCGGGCTCATGAAGTCTTTCTTCATGTCCGCAGGAGCAAACAGGCTGACGGTCTTTCCGTTCTTCAGGGTGGCGGCAAGTCCGATATGGGTGTGCTCTCCGCTTCCGGCAACGCCTTCAAACGGTTTGGCCATAAAGGTTACATCCAGTCCGTGCTGGGTGAAAATGTCACGTACAACGTATTTAATCTGATTCTCATTGTCGGCTGCCTGAAGCGCATCGGTGAAGCGCCAGTCGATTTCCAGCTGCTCCATGACATGATCGTAATGTCCTGTATTTCCCATCTGCGCCTTAACACCGCCGACTTCCTTATGGCCCATCTCAATCTTGAATCCGTAATGATCCAGGATGCGGAGCGTTTCCTCCAGAGCGGTACGGACATCTCCGTAGGTTCTCTTCCAGTACTGTTCTTTCAGTACCTGAGCGGTAAACAGCTGCTCACGGTCACCCTTGTCGTCCGGGGTCTTTACCCAGAACTCCAGCTCGGTAGCGCTGGTAATGGTCAGGTGATCGATGTCATCCGGACTGTTTACCCCGTCAATATAGTTCAGCACATAAGGATGCGCCTTGATTTCCTCCATAACCTGCTGCTTGAAATAGCTGACTGCTTTCTTCAGGATGGAGCGGGATCCGCAGTAGAAATCATCATTGTGGATCAGGAAGCACGGAATCCGCAGCGTTCCCACCGGAAGATCTCCGACACTGTGGCAGATGTTACGGTAGTTGTAGTCAACATACCAATTTACGGATTTATCCGGAATGATGCAGACCTTCGCGTTGCCGAGGTTGGCAATCTTAGGCAGGACAACACTGGATCCGTCTGTCTGCACTCCGTTCTCCAGCATGTCATCCATATCCTTCAGGAACAGACTCACCGGGATTTTCTCATCGGTATCATGGCCGCCGATATCGATGCCGACCATGGACACGTATTCAACTTCCGGATGTGCCTGCAGAATTTCTGTGACCTTTTCTGTCGTATGCTGATCCGGGGTAATCGTGAACAGCATTTTTTCTGTATCAAACGCAAACATCTGTATTCCTCCAATGTTCTCAAAACAGCAGTATGTTACATTTTTTCCATGCTGATTTATATCATCCCGCGGGGGAATATCCCCGCGGGTGAACAGCCAAATTCATCGTTATGACTTTAAGTGATCCAATGCTTCTTTCAGCGCATCCATCTGCTTGCCGTATCCGGCCCAGTCGCCTTCCTTCAGAGCGCTCTGGCCAGCGTCATAGGCTTTTTGCGCCTCGCGGATGTAGTCCATCTGCGACTTGCTCTTCTTTCCTTTGCCGCTCTTCACGGTCTTGGATGTATCTGCGCCTCCGTTGTCGCCAAACAGTTCCTGAAGCGCATCGCCAAGGGTGCTCTCATAGGCGATCTTGTCGCCGTAAACGACGATGACCCGCTTGACTTCCGGGATGGCTGAATTCGATGCCTCCAGGTATACCGGCTCTACATAGAGCAGAGAATCCTTGATCGGAATGACGAAGAGATTTCCTCTGCTGTACTGCGACCCCGCCGAACTCCACAGGGAGAAGTCCTGAGAAATCTCGGTGTTCTGGTCTATCTGCGCTTCTACCTGCATCGGTCCGTAGACAGTCTTGCTCTTCGGGAACTCATAGAGAAGAATCTTTCCGTAATTCTTTCCATCGTTCCTGGCAATCATCAGCGCCGTCATGTTCTGCTTGGATTTCGGCGTAAACGGAATTGAATTTATAAATTCCGCATCCTTTTCTCCCGGCAGATTGACAATATAGTAATTCGGCGTCATCTGCTGCTGTTTGGTTCCGTAAATCTCATCTGCAACGGACCAGCGGTCCTCATCCTGGTAGAATACCCGGACATTGCTCATATGGTAGCGGCTGTAGATTTTCGCCTGAATCTCGAACAGGTCATTCGGGTAACGGATGTGCTGCTTCAGCTCTGCCGGCATCTCCGAATAGTTCCGGAAGAGTTTCGGATAAATCTTCTGGTAGGTTTTTGCAATCGGCTCGTTCTGATCCATGACGTAGAATCTGACCGTTCCATTGTAGGCATCCACAACGACCTTGACGGAGTTGCGGATGTAGTTGCTCGCTCCGGTTGTTCCGCTGTAAGGCTCAGAATACGGATAATTGGTGCTGGTCGTATAAGCATCGATAATCCAGTACAGACGTCCGTTTGCCGTTACCGCGTAAGGATCATTCTCATATTTCAGATACGGCATGATCTTCTTTACACGATTTTCTACGTTTCTGTAGATGATGATTCTGGACTTGCTGGTCAGATTGGTGGAAACCAGCAGCTTCAGACTCTTTTCTCTGATAGCGAACATCAGTCTGGCGAACGGATTCAGACGGATTCCCGCCGTCCCCTTATATTTCGTGTAGCGGTTCCGTGTTCCATCCGGATAATCGAACTCGTCTTCTTTGGTATTTACCAGAGAATAGTCATTCGTCATCTCGCCGAAGTATACTCGCGGCTGTTTGATTGAAATTCCGGAAACCTTGGATTCCGGCGGAATATTCTTTACGACCACGTCCGGCTGTCCGCTTGAAGTAACTGCATTGACCTGCGACATCGTGTAGCCGTATCCATGTGTGTATTTCAGATGACGGTTCAGCCAGGTGTCACTGATCTTGCTTTCATCAATCTCACGGACAGACAGATAAGTCTGCGTCAGTTTATTATTCAGTTTATACCGGTCAACATCCACATCATTGAAGGTGTAGTACTGCCGGATACTCTGTGTCTGGTTGTAGAAGGTCTTTACAGGATCATAGTCGTTGATTCTGATATTGGAGATGGTCTGACTGTTATTCTTGATATCATCGGAAGTCAGATTCTCATCCGCGGCAAACTTCTTCACCTGCACATTCTTTAAATCGTAAGCATTCTGTGTGTATTTGATATTTCTCTGCAGATATGGTGTCTCCTTATTCAGTTCATCCGGGGAAACCACCAGATTCTGCACGATTGCTGCGACTCCCGTTCCCGCAAGGGCGACAATCAGCATGATCACTGGAACCCGCAGGACTTTCCGCATCTGATGCCGGTGAATAAAATGCACGGCCGCAGCCGCTCCGATAAGCGACAGCACCATCAGAATCCGGAGCACCCAGAGACGGATGTGGATATCTGTAAATCCGGCTCCGTAGACGACTCCGGTATGGGAATGCAGCAGATCAAACTGACGCAGGAAAAAGGCAATTCCCAGCATCAGGAAAAAGATGACGCAGAGAACGGTGAGCTGCCCGGATGCAACGGAAACCAGGCCGGACAGGTTTTTCCGGTCCATTCTTTTCGGCTGCTGCCCGAGGCCTCCATTCATGAAGCCATTGGCAAATGTATAGAATACATTTCCACTGTTCTGCTGCTGTCCTGCCGTATAATCACGCTCAAAAACTTCCGGACTGTGGACGGAAAGCAGAATGACGTAATAGATGATGCTCATCAGGATAATCAGCAGAATCACCACAATCAGAATGTCATTCAGCTGTTTCAGAAAGTCCAGCTTGAACAGGTAAAAAGAAATATCCAGATGGAAAACCGGATCTTTCAGTTTGACCTTTGTCGCATAGGTATACTGCAGTGAGCCGAACCACAGATGCGTCGCCGTGTAGGCGGCGATGATGAGTGAGAAAATCGCCACGACGATTCTGGTATACACACTCAGCCGCTTCTCATCGGTCACTTCATTCGATACAATTTTATTAAAATAGTTCTTTTTCAGTCTGTGCAGATACAGATCGATCAGAATTACCAGCACAGCAAACAGCGGAACTCCGATGATCAATTCTGTTGTAATTTTTTTCAGGAATACACTGACATATCCCATTTCCGAGAACCACATCCAGTCTGTAATGAAGTTCACCAGAAGGGACAGTACCGCAATCACTGCGATCACGATCAGCAGGATAAGCGCAGTTTTGTTTCCCCCGCCGCTCGTTCTTTTTGCCTTCTCGACTTTCACAACTCTCTTCCTCTCAGTCATACACCGGCCTGTCCGGCCGCTTTATTTCAGTATTTATCCAAAGTGGTGGTAAACCATGTCTGCGATGTTCATAAAGATCTTCTCAAGCTGAACGCAGACTGCGCTGTCCGGCGCGGCTTTTCTCAGAATCAGGAATGCTGCTTCCACGATAATCAGCAGAATAACAATGGTAACGAAGATTTTCAAACCGATATGGCGTTTCTTCTTTTTCTGCTTTTTCTTTGCCGCTTCTTCTTCCGGATTAAATACGTAATTCATCGACGCTTCGGAAGAAGCCGGTTCTGCAGCGCCGCCGGCACGTTCCGGCTCGGAAGATGCCTCCTGCGCACGATTTTTCTCTTTCTTATCTGCGCCTTCCACAGCCTTCTGGTCTTTTGCGCCCGGCTGACCCTTCTGGTCATTCTCCTGACGGTCCAGGAGATCCTGGACTTTTGCCGCCTTCTGCCGGAGTTCTTCCTCCGGACACTGGCCTTCTCCGCTCTCTTTATTTTCTCCCTGTTCCGGTGAATCTTCACCGTACATCTCACTGGCCGCTTCTGCAGCACGTGAAGAAGCTTCGGTCACACTCTGCGCCTTCTTGGCCAGTTCCTCCAGTTTATGCAGGGTTTCCTCCGGAGATGCTTCCGGCTCTTCCTTCTCCCGCTTTTCTGCGGCACGGTCTTCCGGTGCTGCAGAAGCAGGAATGGAAGGAGACTCTTTTCTGATCCGGTCGTATTCCTTATTCAGCACCTGCTGGAACTCTTCATTCTTCTGGCTGTATGTGTAAAATGTATCGATTGCGTCAAGATCACGCTCCGCACGCTCAGATACAGCATCTTCTTCCCGGAAGGAAGGCATCTGTGTTTCCTCCGTTCCCACAGCCGCCGGATCCTGCACTTCGCTGGCATGGTCCGGATGATCAGGTTTTTCTGCCGGCACATTCCGGTCAGCTGCCACCGTCTTCTCTGCACGGCTGCCCGGAGCGGATGGAGACGTATGCCAGTTGAAATTGACTTCTTCTGTCTTGTGGGGATGTCCGGACGGATAATCACTATTGCCCCAGTCAAAATCGTCAATATGGAAGGCTTCTCTATTTTTGCGGATTTCTTCTTCTCCGAAAACTTCTCCTGCATTTCTGCGGCTGTCCGTTCCATGCGCACGGGTCTCTGGTGCAGTCTTCCCTGCAGCAGCCGCGGCTTCCTGTTCTCTCTGCTTCTCCTGTGGACGAAGTGCCGGTTTTTCTCCGGCTGCAGGAGCGGCCTCCTGCTTGTCTTCCCGCTCCACACGGGTTCCACACTTCGGACAGAAGTTATCCGTGTCACGAAGCGGCTGTCCACAATTTCTGCAATATAGTTCTGCCATACTATCCTCCGATTATCCTGACTTCTGATTTTCTTTTCTGTTCCCTGCATAGATTTCCCTGCGGAACAGATGATCGTAAATAGGCGATCTTCCTTGCAATTATCGTATCTGATCCCTGAGCTGGTCCACAGAGTAGGCCTTTCCATTCTTATCTACCCCGCAGTCCCGGCTCCGGTAGCGGATGTTTCTGGACGGATGTTCTTCAGAACCGGTATCCTCCGCCTGCCGGTTATCCGGGCTCGTATCCGGCGTTTCCGCCGCCCCGGTCTTTTTTGTCCCTGCCGGCTCTGCCGCAGCTGCATATTCCGGCTGCTGCGCGGATGTACTTTCCTTCTGCTCCGGCGCTTCGGAAATTTCCGGCTCACCTTCGCGGCCCGCTTCTGCCTCTACCCGTCCGTCAATCCGGACAACGGCAGGTTTTCTGACCGCAGGCCTCTCTGATGATGATCCGATACGATTATCAATACGAACCACGGTAAGCGTCCGTTTCTCTTCCTGTTTTTCCTCCGGATCAGGAGAAGTCTCCTGCTGTTTTTCCTGATTTCCCGCTACGACAGCATCCCTTATCTCTGTGATCGTTCCGTCAATATGCGACAGGATCAGCTTCTGCTGCTGCCGGCTCCCTGAAAAATGCGCAGCAATGAGCACTGCAAGCACAATGATCAGTACCAGCAGTCCAAACAGTATCAGCAGGTCAGCGAACTGCATGACCGTGATATTCCCAAAAACAGCTCCCATGCGGCATCTCCTTTCCACAAAAAACAATTCATTTTATTATACAATAAAAGGGGCGCAACGGCAAACGCTGCAGCCCCTTCGGCTTGTTCTTTCCCTGATGTAAACCGCCCCCTGCGGGCAGACTTCTCCCCGGGAAATTGCTAATTGTCTTTATGCGCCGGAATCAGCGGCTTTACCAGCTTATACAGCTGGGCCGCCAGCTTGTTCTCCGGGCTCGGGAATTCCTTCATCAGGGCATTGTTGACATCCTGCCTGCTTTCATTATCCCAGAGAATGTCTGCTACCCTTTTGGCATCATGATGATCTGGAACAACTTCCTTCACCAGTGAAAGAAGCGTATCCTTCTTCTTCTGTTTCTGTGACTTCGGAGAATGTTTCTTTGCCTTCTGTTTCTGCTTTGGCTTCTGTTTCTGCTTCTGCTTCGACTCATACTTTTCGCTTTCCTGCGGCTCGATGAATTCCTCTTCGAACGGCTCGGCGAATGGCTCAGAAAATGTTTCCTCTCCTGTATGCTGCTTCTTTCCCGGCTTTGCTGCAGCCTTCTTCTTCGGGCAGCCCTCGCCCAGACTTTCAATGCGCTTTACGCAGACCTTCTGCTCCTGCCAGTAGCGGCACACGCTCTGATATCCCTTATCATAGCTGACGATATAGTATTCATCTCCCATGCCGCTCCCGACCAGCGCGCCGAGTTCCGTCGCCAGCTGGAAGTCCAGGTCATTCTTATGTCCGACCTGCACTTCCTTGAAGACGAACTCCGCGCGGCTGTTGTTAATCTGCAGATGCATCGGAATCGTCATCGTCTGGGCATACTCGCTGTAGAAGACGATCACCTTGTCCTCTTCAGAAAGCCGCTCGATTCCCTTCAGCGCATCCTGCTTGATGTTCTCATAATCAATGAAAAAATATTTCATTCCTTCCACTCCTGTTCTTCTCTGCCAGGATCTTCCGGCTGAACGCGCGGGAGGAGGGTGTCCCGCCGTTTTATTTTTCTGTTACCGGTCCTGCCAGGTTCTGATGTATTTACACAGCTTCTTGACATCCTTGAAGCGGTTGCTGCTGTGCATAACGACGGTCACATACTTTACGCCCTTATACTCATAAATACCGGAATAGCACTGTCCGGCAAGGGTTGTCGTTCCGGTCTTTCCACCCAGGCATCCCGGGTAGTTTTCCAGCAGCAGGTCATTGGTTGTGGTCAATACGTTATAACGTTTCTTATGGTTCAGTGCACGGAATTTCACCGACTTTTCCATGGTGATCTTTCGGAACTCCTTGAGTTTGTACGCTCTTGCGTTGATGGTGGCAAGATCTCTTGCAGAAGAGTAATGGCCGGTCGTATCCATGCCGTGCGGATTTTCAAAGTGGGTGTTCTTCAGTCCCAGCTTCTTCACTTCCGCATTCATCATTGCGACGAACTTCTCCTCGCTTCCTGCAGTCGTCTCTGCAACGGCCTCTGCGCTGTCGTTGGAGGACGCAATCAGCATCGCGCGCCAGAGATCGTACAGACGGAACTGATCTCCGAGCTTCTTATACAGATTTCCATCCGGCGTGTTTTTTACCGATTTTGTTACCACTGCCGTGGCATTCGGATTCGCGTGGGTCATGGTGATGATTGCCGTCATCATCTTGGTGGTGCTGGCATTCGGCAGGCGCTTGTTCATGTTGTAACCATACAGTACAGCGCCAGTTTTAAGATTGACAATGACCGCAGATTTGCAGTGAATCCCGGCTGTTCCGCGGTTCATCTGGGTAACCGTAATATTCTTCATGTACTTCCGGCCGCCATGCCCTGCAGGAATATAGACTCTCCACCTGGTATATGTCTTTTCCTGCCAGGAAGACGGGAAGGTTACCGTCACTTTCCCGGAATCCCCGGAAGCCGTACGGTACTTCTCCGCAGTCACCCACTTTTTATCCGCTGAATCATACGTCTGCAGCAGAACCCTGCGGTTTTTTGCAGGAGAGACTCTGAATGTGGTCTGCAGTGTGGACCCGGCCGGCGGATTCAGCTGTCCTTTCAGGCCGCTGACCTGTGTCTTCACCGATCCGATCCCGTGCCCGGACTGCGCAAGCGCTATTCCCAGCACGACAGCCAGTACAACCAGCGCCGCGATACACAGCCCCATTCGTTTTCTGTTCACTACTCTGTATTTTCTGCTTCTCATAGTAAAAATCTTTCCTTACACCGCGCATCGGTATCCGCGGAGTTTCCCTTTCTAGCCAAATGCTGCAACCGTCTGTCAGATGCTGCTCCATCTGCCGGCAGACATGGTATGTTCTGCGGCAGAATCCACGCGCAGGCACAAAAAACAGATGTGTGCTCTGCATCTCGCGGGACACTCTGCTCCCCGCATACCGGCAGGCACTCCACATCTGTCTTGCCCACTTTTCTTTCATCCCGCGCTATTTAGACGGAATACTGAACGTTTTTCCAGTCGTCAGTTTCTGCACCTGATCCGGATCCATATACTTGGCCAGCAGACGGAAGCCGATTTCTCCCGTGCAGTGTCCGGTCCAGACCCTCTGGATTCCGTGATCTTTCAGGAAGAAGGCGAGTCTCTGGATCTTCTGCTCCGGAACCGTGCAGATCTCTGCGTCCCCGTGCATGCCCATCATATGCAGGCCGCCGATGAAAGCGCAGATCGGCGCGTGATGGAAATTCTCGTCCACCTCATTGATAATGTGATCCGCTCCGGCGTGAGAGCAGCTGCTGATAATGACCAGCCCCGGATCCGCGTCGAAAACGATGCTCATTTCATGCGAAAAATCATCCGGAACGTACTCTTCGCCCTGCTTCTTATACATATCCGCCTTCTCGCCGATCTTCTCCAGGCCCGGTGTTGTGTGCGGCACCAGATAAACGCCGTCCGCGATGCTGCAGACACGGTTGACCATGCGGATTCTGCGCGACTGCTCACTGGCCAGTCCCTCAGGAATGCCGATGTATTTCTGCGTTCCGTCCTTCTGCTGCAGATAATGTCCCTCCGGCGCGGTGTCCATCATATACACCGGAGCCGAATCATTCTTCTGCAGAAATGCCGGCAGTCCTCCTGCGTGATCGTAATGTCCGTGCGAAAGAATGCAGATATCCGTTTTCGCGATATCCACACCCAGAGCCTGCGCATTATTCAAGAATGCATCGCCGGACCCTGTGTCGATCAGATAATTCTTCTCTCCATATTCTATAAAGAGACTCAGTCCGAACTCATTGACGAGTTCCGAACCCTGAGGCCTGCTGTTTTCTGTCAGAACTGTAATTTTCATACTCAACCCCTCCTCGCAGTTGAAACGGAACAGCGCAAGGCCAAAAAAACATTCCCTGCACAAAACCACATTCTACTATACCACATTGTCATGAAGTTTTTGTGGTTTCTATTCCTTAAACTTGTTTAAATTTCCATTTTCATCGTTTTGACGTATACTATAGGCACATTACTGACCAGATAAAAAGCAGAAAAAGGGAGAAAATCATGTCCAGAACCGTAGAAGCCGAACTTACCACACTCTGTTACATCGAACAGGATGACCAGTACCTGATGATGCACCGCGTTAAGAAGGCCCATGACATCAATGAAGGAAAATGGATCGGCGTCGGCGGTCACTTCCTGCAGAACGAGAGCCCGGAAGACTGTCTTCTCCGCGAAACCCGCGAGGAAACCGGCCTGACTCTGACATCCTGGAAGCTCCGGGGAATCATTACCTTTCTTTATGCAGACGATGCCGCTGAGTACATGTTCCTCTATACCGCAGACGGCTTCACCGGAACCCTCACCGGCTGCAATGAAGGAATTCTGAAATGGATCCCGAAAGACCAGATCGGGAAGCTGGAGCTCTGGGACGGCGACCGCATTTTCCTGCGCCTTCTCATGGATGACGCGCCGGCCTTCTCCCTGAAACTGCAGTACGACGCAGACGACAATCTTCAGCAGGCCGCTTTAAACGGCTCCGCTCTTGCGCTTTAGTTTTTGTCGACAAAATCTTCCCGGCAAGGGGACTCTCTGTCTGTGCCGCGGCCCGCATGATTCCAGTCCAGATGGTTATAGCTGCGGCGGAAGACCGCCCAGGCGAAGAATGCCGTGACTACTTCCGCGGCCCAGAATGCGCTCCAGACACCGGCAGCGCCAAAAAAGCGGCACAGGACAGCCGCGCACGGCAGAATGACAGCAAAATAGCGCAGGAAGGAGACGGAGAAAGACTCTGCGCCTTTCCCCAGGGCCTCCAGGCAGCCCGATGCAACGACCGAAACCGACGACGGCAGAAATCCGATGCAGATAATCCGCAGGGCCTCTGTGCCGATCCTCTTCGCTTCTGTGCCCGCGGAGAACAGCCCCATCAGCCGGCCCGGGAACAGCAGACAGACCGCAGTTCCAAAGGCCATGATCAGAATGGTCAATTTCAGCGCGCAGCGGTAGATTTCCCAGACCCTTTTCTTCTCTCCGGCTCCGTAGTTATAGGCCATGACCGGGCGCATTCCCTGGATCAGTCCGCTGGATGCCATATACAGGAAATTCTGAAGCTTATAATAAATTCCAAGTACGAAAATATAGACGGATGCGAACGATGCCAGAATCGCATTCAGCCCGGTAAGCATGAAGGATGGAAGCAGCATATTCAGCGATGCCGCTGTACCGACGGAATACATGGACTTTGCCCTCTCCGAGGAAAAGCGGATCGGGAACATGTGCACGCGAACCGGGAATTTCTTTCTCTTATAGACCAGCAGATAGTAGATCATGGAAAAGGTCTGGCTGAGGCCGGTTGCCAGAGCTGCGCCGGAAATTCCCATTCTCGGGAAAGGTCCAATGCCGAAAATCATCAGCGGGTCCAGAATAATATTCAAAATCGCGCCGTAAAGCATCGCCGCCATGGAGGTCACCATCCAGCCCGCAGACTGAAAAATTTTCTGCCAGGCCACCTGCACGGTCTCGGCAGTGGAAAATAAAAAAACGATCCATGCATAGGTCATCCCATAACGGACGATCGCTTTTCCCGGGTGATACATCATCAGAAAGGGCCGGGACGCCAGAAGGCCGACAGCCGTAATCAGAATACCGTGCAGAATGCTGAACCACAGTCCTTCCGAGCAGGCACGGCCCGCCTGATCTCTTCTGCCCTCACCAAGAAGCCGGGCGCAGACCGCGTTGATGCCGACGCCGAATCCCACTGCAATGGAAAACATCACATTCTGCAGCGGAAAAATCAGAGACAGCGCCGTCATGGCATCCTGACTGATCATCGAAACGAACATACTGTCCACAATGTTGTAAAGAGAGTTCGCGATCATGGAAATCGTCATCGGAATGCCCATAGATATAAGCAGCCCCATGACCGGCCTTTTTCTCATTTCCTGCTGTTCCATGATCCTCACCTCCTGTCCCTCTATTATACCGAATATTTCGGATTATTACAGAAAAAAAAACGATGTTCTATCCGCCATCCGTGTATAAATATTCAAATACAAAAATAAACAATTCGAAAAGTTAAGATTGTATTTTTTTGGTTCGGCACAATCGCGATTATTTAAAGAAACGCCGAACCGCGAATTTCAAAACATCCGCAGAGAGCATGTTATTCTTATCGCTGCACGAAAAAAGGCCGCCGCCTCAAGTGAATTCACATCACTTGAAGGCAGCGGCCTCGAATATCCGAAATACCTGTGGGATTAAGAAAGTGCAGCTGTGATCAGTGCCATTCTGTAAACCTCATCTGCGTCGCATCCACGGCTCAGGTCATTGATCGGAGCATTCAGGCCCTGCAGAATCGGGCCGTATGCAGCGAATCCGCCGAGACGCTGTGCAATCTTGTAGCCGATGTTTCCAGCTTCGATGTTCGGGAAGATGAAGGTGTTTGCATGGCCTGCAACCTTGGATCCCTTAGCCTTTGTCTCAGCAACAACCGGGGAAACTGCAGCGTCGAACTGGAGCTCGCCGTCGATAGCCAGTTCCGGAGCCATCTTCTGTGCCTCGATTGTAGCGTCGTGGGACAGCTTTACTGTGCCGCCCTTGCCGGATCCCTTTGTGGAGAAGCTCAGTACGGCAACCTTAGGATCGATGCCGAATACCTTGGCTGTCTTTGCTGTTCCTACAGCAACCTCAGCCAGCTTCTGAGCAGCTGTTCTGGTTACATTGCCCTGCTTGTCAACGGAATCCTGGTAATCAATGTTGATTGCGCAGTCACCCATTGCCAGCTTCTCGCCTGTCTCTTCCTTGACAAGAATAAAGCAGGAGCTTACCAGATGTGCTTCCGGAGTTGTCTTAATCAGCTGCAGAGCCGGTCTTACTGTATCTGCTGTGGAGTATGTAGCGCCTCCGAGCAGGCAGTCAGCCTTGCCCATCTTAACGAGCATAGTTCCGAAGTAGTTGCCGTGGGACAGAGCCTCGCGAACCTGCTCTTCCGTCATCTTGCCCTTTCTGAGCTTAACCATCTCAGCAACCATCTCGTCCATGCCGTCATACTTTGCAGGATCGATGATCTGGCACTTGCTCAGGTCATAGCCGCCCTTCTTGGCGCCCTCATCAAACTCTTCCTGTGTTCCTACCAGGATAACCTTCAGTGTATCGTCAGCAGTCAGCTTCTGTGCTGCGTCCATGATACGCGGATCCGGTCCGTCCGGCAGCACGATTGTACGATTATCCTTCTGTAATTTTTCTTTCAGATCTGTAAAAATTGACACCTTTAATCCCTCCAGTTAGAATAGATACTAAATATCATACGTAGCTATATTACCATAATTTGTCTGTGTATTCAATTACAGCAGACTTGTTAAATAATAGATTAGTGCGTATCCGCCGGCAGCGGGATTTCCCGGAGGGACAGCCTCTTTCATGACAGGCAGACCCCTTGCCCGTTTGGGTTTTGTCCGCAGAGACCGGCCGGACGCTCCATCAGACAAAGGAAAACCGCCATGGGAGAAAACCGCCACAAGAGACCTGCCACAAAAAACTATCAGTATTTCTCGCACCGGGAATGTGAATTCTTTCCCTGCCACCCGGGCGCGGATCCGGAGAATTTCAACTGCCTCTTCTGCTGGTGTCCGCTCTACACGCTGGGGCCGCGCTGCGGCGGGAATTTCCGCTATAACGAGCGCGGCATCAAGGACTGCACGAACTGCCTCTTTCCGCATCTCCGCGAGAATTACGCCGAGATCACCTCACGCTGGCAGGACATCGCCGATTCCATGAAAAAACAGCGGTGAGATTAAAACACCGCTGTAAACAGAATTATGATCAATGGCAGCAGGATCAGCAGTCCCGCAAGATGGAAAAAGATCCTGGCCGCTGTTACGACGACGCATCCGATCAGCCAGATGATGCCGATCACGATCAGAATCGCCAGGAATCCGGTCAATAAGGTCATTCCTAAAATCATTATCTTCATCCTCTTTCTGTTTCCGGATCTGCCCGGGAAAAGTTTCTTCCCTGCCCGCGCCCGGAAACGTCTTTCGATTTTCTTTATCCCTATCTTACCACAATTCCCACCCGATAATCTTACACTGCTGTAAGCTTACGAAAAGCTTCACCTCCTCTTCACTCAGCGCAGACCCAGCTTTCCGCAGTACTCCCGGACGCTTCCGATATAGTAGAGGGAGCCGAAGGAACAGATCCGCTCATCCGGATAATCGGATACGCACAGGTCCACAGCCTCCTCCGGCGTTCCGCAGTCGATCGTCTCCACGCCGCTCTTTTTCAGGAACTCTGCCAGATCGGAGGAGGCCAGCGCCCGGTCACAGTCCGGCGTGACCGTCAGAAAACGCTTCGCAATCGGCGTGATGATTTCATACATCTGTGAATAATCCTTATCTGCCAGCACGCCGGTGATGAAGGTGAATTTCCTGCCCGGGAACAGATTTTCCAGGCTCTCTCTGAGGGACTGCACACCGTCCGGATTATGCGCGCCATCAATAATGATCGCAGGATGATGGCTGACCAGCTCGAACCGCCCTTTCCAGCGGGTTTTCCGGAAGCCTTCCTGCAGAGCCTCTTCAGAAATCTTCCAGCCCTGCTTCTGCAGCGCACGCACCGCCGCCAGCGCCGTCAGAGAATTGCTCATCTGATATACGCCCAGCAGGCCGATCGTCAGTTCCTCGCCGTCCGGCAGGACATAGGTCTGGCCATCCAGATCCGCATGCTTCATCACCGGGGACAAAGGCTGACCGAGCAAGGATTTTATCTCGTCGGTTTCTGCCTGAACTTCTGCCTGACCCTTTCTCTCTGCCTTCAGTGCGGCGGATGAACCTTCCCTCAGCAGACATTCCGGGTTCTGGTCGATAAACTGTATCTCCGTATGATGCTCTTCTGCGGCCTGCTCCAGGACTTTTCGGGCTTCTTCTGCCTGCGGCGCAGAAACTGCCGGCACCCCGTCCAGAATAATTCCGGCTTTTTCATGGGCAATCTCCGCCAGCGTGTTTCCCAGGAACTTCATATGATCGTAGCCGAGTTTGGTGATGACAGATACCGCCTTATCCTCCGGATGAATAATATTGGTGGCGTCCAGGCGGCCGCCCATGCCGACTTCCAGGACCACAGCCTCGCAGTTCTGCTCCCGGAAATACAGAAAGGCTGCTGCCGTGACCATCTCAAAAACGGTCGGCTCTGTCCATCCGTCTGCCGCCATTTCTTCTGACTTTTCTCTTACCTTTTCGGTCAGGCGGGCGACATCCTGTTCTGCGATCTCCTCGCCGCAGACACGGATTCTTTCCGTAAAATGTTCCAGATAGGGAGAGGTGTACAGACCGGTCCGGTAACCGGCGCTGCGCAGCACCTGCTCGATGAAGGCTGCCGTTGAGCCTTTTCCGTTGGTTCCTGCGATGTGGACGTATTTCAGGCCGTCCTGCGGGTTTCCCAGACGGCGCATCAGTTCCGTCACCGGCTTCAGGCCCGGACGGGTCTGCGAATACTTCGGCGCATTCAGCCAGGTCAGCGCCTCTTCATAGGTCATTGTTCTTTTCTGATTTTCGTCCTTCTTCTTTTCCTCAGACATTCCCTGTTGTTTCCTTCCTGTTCTCTGATTCTCCACGACACGGATTCTCAGTCTTTCTCTCTAAACACAGAAAATCCCGGCCGGTTTTTTCTGCCCCGACCGGAATTATTTCCGTTATTCACTTTACTGACTATCTTCCTGCGAACCGTCCTTCCAATCTGGTCAGGATTCCGACGCGGTCAACGACTTTCAGCAGCGCAAACAGCAACGCAGTCTGGATCGGCCACATAATCGCTTCTTTGACGATTCTGACCGGAAGCAGGACCTTGAATGCCTGTCCGTACAGAATCGCCAGCCAGAGCGTATTTAACAGTACATTGACCAAAACAGCATTAATCAGCAGGGTTATCGCCGTTCTCTTCACGGACAGCGGACGCTTGTAAAGTCCCAGTCCAACGATCAGGCCGGTTGCTGCGGCAGAAATCGTGAATCCCGGGAAGAATGGACCCGTCGGCTTGATCATGTAATTCAGAATATCCATGACCGCTCCCATGATCGGCGCCGCCACCGGTCCGAACAGGAATGCCGCCGCATCCTGCGGAACAAAGGCGAAAGTGACTTTCAGGAAATTCCCGATCTGGAAAGAGAAATAGCCGAGAATAACAGAGAGCGCGCCCAGCATGGCAATTGCGGTAAGCGCCTGGGTGTTTTTCAGCATTTTCGCTGATGATTTGAAACGTGTGCCTGTGTCTTTCATTTCTACCTCCGAAAAATTCTTTTAAAAGAACGCACATCCGGAAGCTGCGTCGCACGGACAGAAAAAGGGACCCTGTTTACGCAGGATCCCTGATCTTTCACAATGTTGCAGCGGGATGCGGCATGCATATCGCAAGCTCTGCTTTTCGCCCGGATGACAACTCCCCGTCCATCCGATACTTAACGCATACATGCCTACTCGTAAACGTATACGCACATGCTACTACGTTTCTTCTGTTTTGTATACCATGTATTGCAAATATTTTTGTTTATTTCGCCACACATACAAAACATTTATTGTAAATCTTCCACAATATTATTTCTCGTAATAGATGTATTTCTCAGCAGAACCACTTAGAACAGGCCGCTGATCTTTCCTGTGCTGTCCACATCGATCTTCTCGGCAGCCGGATGTTTCGGAAGTCCAGGCATGGTCATGATGTTTCCGGAAAGAGCTACCAGGAAGCCCGCACCTGCGCTGACCTTGATGTCGCGGATGGTGATGCGGAATCCTTCCGGGGCGCCCAGCAGCTTGGCATTATCCGAGAATGAGTACTGGGTCTTCGCCACACAGATCGGCAGCTTGTCAAATCCCAGTGCGGTCAGCCTCTTGATTTCTTTCTTTGCCTTCGGCGCAAAATCTACGCCGTCTGCATGATAAATTCTGCGGGCAATCTGCTCCATTTTCTCCTCAATCGTTCCGTCCAGAGAATAAGCGAAGTCAAAATCATTCGGCTGGTCACAGAGACGGACGACTTCTTTCGCGAGTTCTTCTCCGCCTTCTCCGCCCTTGGCCCAGACTTCAGACAGCGCAACGTTGACGCCCATTTCTTTACATTTATCCTCAACCAGTTTCAGCTCCGCCTCGGTATCAGTCGGGAAGGCATTGATGGCAACGACGGTCGGCAGTCCGTAAACATTCTTCATGTTATCCAGGTGACGCAAAAGGTTCGGCAGACCCTTTTCCAGAGCCTCCAGATTTTCCTCATTCAGCTGATCCTTCGGAACGCCGCCATGGAACTTCAGCGCACGGACAGTTGCAACCAGAACAACAGCACTCGGCTTCAGGCCGGCCATTCTGCACTTGATGTCAAAGAATTTCACTGCGCCCAGATCGGCAGCGAATCCTGCTTCTGTAATCGCGTAGTCGCCAAATTTCAGGGCCATTCTGGTAGCCATTACGGAATTGCATCCATGTGCGATGTTCGCGAACGGACCGCCGTGGATGAACACCGGATTATGCTCCAGCGTCTGGACCAGATTCGGTTTCAGCGCATCCTTCAGCAGAGCCGCCATGGCGCCCTGCGCCTTCAGATCCGCGGCCGTTACCGGCTTGTCGTCATAGGTATATCCGATGACGATGCGCGCCAGGCGGGCTTTCAGATCGTCCAGATCCGTCGCCAGGCAGAGGACAGCCATGATTTCACTGGCTACCGTAATGTCAAAACCGTCTTCACGCGGAACGCCCTGCATTCTGCCGCCGAGTCCGTCGACGATATTACGCAGCTGGCGATCGTTCATGTCCACGCAGCGCTTCCAGGTGATCTTCTTCACATCAATGCCAAGTTCATTTCCCTGCTGGATATGGTTGTCGATCATCGCCGCAAGCAGATTGTTTGCTGCACCGATGGCGTGCATATCTCCAGTGAAATGAAGGTTGATATCCTCCATAGGAACAACCTGTGCATATCCGCCGCCTGCAGCTCCGCCCTTGATTCCGAATACCGGTCCCATGGACGGCTCTCTCAGCGCGGCGACCGCTTTCTTTCCAATCCGGTTCATCGCGTCAGCGAGGCCGACCGACGTGGTCGTCTTTCCCTCTCCTGCCGGCGTCGGCGTAATCGCGGTAACCAGGACCAGCTTTCCGTCCGGGTCTCCTGCCCTCTTCTTCAGCAGATTGTAGTCAATCTTTGCTTTATACTTACCGTAATTTTCAATGTAGTCTTCCTCAATTCCAAGACGCTTTGCAACATCCTGAATCGGCTCCATCTCACACGCCTGCGCGATTTCGATATCTGATTTAACACTCATTCCTTAACTCCTGTTCTGACCACGGGATCTGTGCTCACCTCATTCCGGCATTTCACCGGACAAAAACAAATCAGCAAGGCCGTTCATTTTCTGCAGCTGACTGCCGGCAGTCCTTCTGGTCAATACATTTTCTTCAGTTCCAATAACCCCTGTCCGGCTAACGTTTCGAATCCATGAAGCCGATGATCTGATCTTCCACACCGCTGCGGATATCCTTGTAATTGTGGATTTCGTGACGGTATCCCTCATACAGCTTCATCTGCACGTCCTGATGTCCAGTCTCCTTCAGCGCGTCGTAAATCTGCTTTACGCCCTTTCCGTACAGGCCTACCGGATCCTGGTCTCCGCTGATAATGTTAATTGGAAGATCAGCCGGTACTTTTTCTGCCCAGGATCTGCCCTTCAGATTCTGAAGCATCTCAACAAAATCATACATGGCTCTGTTGTTTGTCGGACGGGTAAATGCGTCAAACGGGTCGTTTGCGTGATCGTACTGGACGTACGGATCGGCGCAGATCCACTCGTTTCCGATCTTCACTTCTCCGCAGCGCTCATTCATCCAGCCCATGAGATTTCCTGCAGCTTCCGGATCACTTTCTCCGCCCTTTCCACTGTCGATCAGCGCCTTCAGCGTTTTTTCAGCCTCATCCGCGCCCGGGAAATCGCCGGCCGTTCCGCAGAGCGTTACACCTTTCAACTCGTCTGCATACCTGGTAATGTAGTCTTTGACAATGAAAGATCCCATGCTGTGGCCGAACAGGAAATACGGGAGATCCGGGTATTTCTCTTTTACGATTCCGGTCAGCGTATGTTCATCTTCCATCATGGTGTGCCAGCCCTGATCGCCCCAGTCGCCCCAGCTGTTATTTTCCAGAGCCGTCTTTCCGTGACCGACATGATCATCGCAGGCAACGATATACCCGGCATCAACGAAGGCGGATATCATGTGAAGATATCTCCTCGCGTGCTCACCGAATCCGTGGATCAGCTGTACGACACCCTTATACTCTGCCGCCGGAACATAGATCCAGCCATAAACAGTATCTCTCTTGTTATAGGACTTAAAATTTACCTCATGCAGCATTGCTGTATTCCTCCTCTCCTAAACCATAAGCGAACTCATCTGAACATTCACAGTATATCATGAATATGTGTCGATACACTGGAATTCAGGAAGGTTTTCCATATCGTTTCCTGTCCTGGCGCCGGGATAACCCATTTCCGCGCCGGCACGTTCCCCATTTCTGTCTGCAGTAATAAATTCACAGTAACAAAATAGCGCAGCGGCGGGGAAAACCCACAGCTGCGCCAGCGCAGTATGAAAAGATTGTATCCTCAGATACTTTCCCTTCTGAATCTGCCTCTCTCACGGGAGGTAGTATCATGGCCTCATATCAGATCGTTACAGTGACTGAAGCTTTTCAGCCGCCTCAATCAGTGCTGCCGCTGCCTGCTTATCATCTCCGTCTCCGCATCCGATATGTCTGGACAGATCTGCCAGTTTCGCAAGTGCGTCACCGGTAAGATTTTTTTCACTTTCCGCAGGGAATAATCCTGCTTCAGGATCCAGTGTGTCAGCTGCGTTCGACAGAGCCATGCCGGCAAGTGTCGCTGCATTAGCCATATTTTCTCTAGCTTTCATACACGGCGGATCAGCAAGTGCAGCCGGAAGATTTTCAAATACATCCTTCACTGCATCTCTGGCAAACCCGACGATATAATCGGTCGCATGCGGATCGATGTGCGCACGCACTGCCTGTGCAAGCACAGTCAGACCAGCTTCCTTCACCAGTTCGCGAGGGGCATCCTGAGAGAAATCACTGTCGATGACAGCCATTTCAGGAAGCATATTAAAGCTTGCGATCACGCGTTTCTTTCCGCTGTTGTCATTGATCAGAGCAAACGGTGAACACTCTGCGCCTGTTCCGGCAGTTGTCGAAATCAGGAAGAGCTTTGCCTTTTCGCCCATTTCAGGGAAACCGGCATCCGTTGTCTTACTGAAACGGTCTGCAAGATCTGAAAGATCAGCATCCGGATGCTCATACAGCACCCACATTGCCTTCGCCAGATTCATGACAGAACCGCCGCCGATACCAAGAATGGCATCCGGTTCAAATTCCAGCATCTTCGGAAGTCCGCTGCCGGCTGTGGCCATGTCAGGCTCTCCATCGCCGTAGAAAAACTCGGCAATCTGAAGTCCGCCTTTCTTCAGCCATTCCTCAACAGGACGGATCATTCCGCTCTTAAACAGGTTTGCGTCCGTGATAATGAAAGCTCTCTTTAACCCATATACTTCACTGAGTTCACGCACAGCGACCGGCATGCATCCTCGTTTGAAATATACTTTCTTCGGTAATTTGAGCCAGTTCATAATCCATCTCCTTACAACGTGTCAGATTCAAGCAATCGATGAACCCGGGCGCCGCGCCCTGCGGCGCGGCATCCGCCCTGGTCCACCTTTCCGGATTCCATAGGACAGAACCTTCAGGTTTATTTGAATCCTCCAACCTTGTCCAGGCCGATTTCTGCAGCAAGTCCGTTCGGGTAAGCTGCGTGAGTATCTGCCGGGTTGTCGACTGGAACGGACAGAACGTCTCCGTAACGCTCAATGAATCCTTCATCGCCGTAGAATGCTCTCAGATAGCACTGCTTCAGTTCTTCGATGGTCGGATATACCGGGTTGCAGCCTGTGCATGCATCGTGGAATGCCCACTCGGACATGCTGTCAACTACATCCAGGAATTCCTGCTCGATCTGGTCAGCAGTCTTGTCCGGATGATTCTGAACGAGGTATTCCCAGATGGTCTCAGGAATATCGATCTCTTTCTTCAGATCTGCGCAAGCCTTGACCCAGTTGTTGAATGTCTCTTCGTCATCCTTGCCCTTAACGCCGATCAGTTCACCGAGTTCAACGTATCTCTCGAATGCATGAGGATACTTGTACTGGGAGAATGTACCCATGTGATATGGATGCTTCTGAGCGTTGAACTTGCAGACATATGGGAAGAGCAGTGCGTTTGCAGTTCCGTGTGGAATGTGGAACCATCCGCCGATCTTATGAGACAGGGAGTGGTTGATTCCCAGGAATGCGTTTGCAAATGCGATTCCTGCAAGTGCGGATGCATCGATCATCTTCTCGCGGGCTTCCGGATCCGGATCTGCGCCCTTGAAGGAGGATCTGTAGGATCTTCCCAGATACTTGAAGACGTTTTCTACTGCTGTCTTTGCGAATCCGTCTGTATAATCTGTTGCATAGATGGATACATAAGCCTCAACTGCATGAGTCAGTACATCGTATCCGGATGCCTGTGTAGCTCTCGGCGGCAGCTTCATTGTGTTGTCGCAGTCTACGATAGCCATCAGCGGCATCATTTCATAGCCGATCAGAGGCCACTTCATTCCGGTGTTCGCATCGGAAATGATCGTGAACGGTGTCATTTCGGATCCTGTTCCTGCTGTTGTCGGGATGCAGACTAACTGAGCCTTGGATCCCATCTGCGGGAAGAAACGAACTCTCTTACGGATATCGATGAAGTTCGTAGCCATCTTCAGGAATTCCTCATCTGGATGCTCGTACATGATCCACATGATCTTCGCTGTATCCAGAGCGGATCCTCCGCCGATAGCGATGATTACATCAGGCTCGAACTCGTGCATCTTCGGCAGACCCTTCATAGCGTCCTGAATCTGCGGGTCAACACGAATGTCGAAGAACTCGGCAACATCAAGGCCTTCCTCCTTCAGCTGATCGATGATGGCATCGCATGCGCCGATCTTGAACAGGTTCGCATCGGTTACGATGAATGCTCTCTTATAGTGGTAAACTTCACTCAGTTCTCTCAGAGCAACTGGTGTGCAGCCTCTCTTGAAGTAAACCTTCTTAGGCAGCTGCAGCCACAGCATGTTTTCTTTTCTTGTAGTAACGGTCTTGATATTCAGCAGCTGCTCGAACTGTGTATTTCCTGCATATGCGGAATTTCCCCATGATCCAGGTCCCAGTGTGAGTGATGGCGGAATATCGAAGTTGTACAGATCTCCGATGCCTCCGAAGGATGTCGGCTGGTTGATAATGATTCTTGCAGCCTTCATTCTCTCAGCAAACTTATCGATCTTATCCTGCTGCTCCTGATTTACATACATTGCAGCGGAATGTCCTGCTCCGCCTTCCAGAACCAGCTTATAGCAGATGTCAAATGCCTCATCAAGAGTGTCTGCCTTGAACATACCGAGCAGAGTTGTCAGTTTCTCGCATGCCCACGGGTTGTCATGAGATGTATCATCTGTCTCACGAACCAGAACCTTCGTGTCTGCAGGAACTTCGAATCCAGCCATCTCAGCCAGATGAACTGCGGTCTGTCCTACTGCCGGCGGATTAACCCCGTGTGTCTTGAAGTTGAAGAATACCTTTGCAACTGCGTCTGCTTCTTCATCATTCAGGAAATAGCAGCGAGCTCTCTTCAGCAGGTCCTTAACCTCATCATATACGCTGGACAGAACGGTGATGTGCTGCTCAGCCGCACAAATCATACCATTATCAAATGTCTTGGAATGGATGATGGACTCAACAGCCATTCTCAGATCAGCGGAATCATCGATAACTACGTTGCAGTTTCCAGGTCCTACACCAAGTGCTGGTGTTCCGGAGGAGTAAGCTGCATGAACCATTCCTGCACCGCCGGTAGCGATAACCAGGTCTGCTTCCTTCATCAGCATATCGGAGATATCCAGGGACGGTGTCTTAATCCAGCTGATTGCATTAGGCGGCATGCCGGCTTCGATCGCTGCGTCACGCATAATCTCTGCAGCACGGATTGTGCACTGCTTAGCCCTTGGATGCGGTGAGATGATGATCGCATTTCTTGTCTTCAGACACATCATGATCTTGTAGATACAAGTTGATGTCGGGTTGGTTGTCGGAACGATCGCTGCTACAATTCCCTTAGGAGATGCGATTCTCTTTGTTCCGAATGCCTTATTCTCTTCAATGATGTCGCAGGACTTCTTCAGTCTCATGTAGTTCCACATATGCTCAGATGCATACTGGTTCTTGATAACCTTATCAACTACAACACCATATCCGGTTTCCTCGTGAGCCATCTTGGCCAGAGGAATTGCCATGTTGCTTGCTGCCATAGCTGCAGCTTCGCAGATCTTGTCGACCTGCTCCTGTGTGAATGTAGCAAACTCATTCTCCGCCTCGCGGATCAATGGTAAGCTCTGCTCAAAGCTTTCAACAGAATCAATCAATAACGCTTTTGCCATAATTTTCCTCCTGTGCATGTCAATGCAGAAGATAACCAATATTCACTTAAAAGACGTTCCGCGCGGTCTAACGTCTTTTTAAAATCTATCTGCATTTTACCCCTTTTTTATAATTTTCGCAATATACTTTCATGTGTATACATCATAAACCAAACTGTTATTTTATAGTCAAAGTTAACAATCGATGTATAAATTCTTACACTTGACACGATACTTTTTTAACAAAAATCCAACATCCCTGTATACTCGTATATTGTTGTAAATATCACAACATCTCTATGCGCAGAGCATGTATATAAGCAGCATCCACCACCTTCCGCAGACGTTGAAATTAATGGAAATCCGCACGGCGCAGTCAATATTAATTAATGATCTATACATACTGTCAATAAATTATCAATCAGATCGTCAACTTCTTGCCAATCTCTTCCGCCACATCTGCGTACTGGTATACCGGCATAATTTTTACTCTTTGTTCATATTCTTTGCATTATGTATACAATATTCTTTATCAATATTTATATTCCAAAACTATAAATCAATCCCATAATCTTTTGGCCAAAACAATTGATGTGTACTTCTAACAAATACAATGTACATTTTTTGTTATGTCTTAACAAGTAAAAATCTTATCTTGTTCTAGTTTGTATACAACGCATTCTTTTGTTGATTTTTCTACAGATACGTATATTATAAAGGAAGAAATCGTGATACAGGATACTGCATGCAGGATTCAATATAATAAATCCAGAACTTTGGATCTGCAGACAGGCACGCATCACTGCCCTTCATTCTGCAGCATCAGCAGAATAGACAGAAAGACGGTGCAGCACGGGTGCGGGAATTCACTCACACATTCCACAGCCTTCTGCCGAAAGAGTCTGTATTTATGAATTCACATTCAATATCGTGCATGATCACATAATAAAAGTTCATATGTAATCTTACAGAAAGTACTGAATCAACCATCTAATTATCAGAGGAGGATTTAAGATGAAATCATTTAAGTACACTTGCAAAGCAACTCTGGGACTCCACGCACGTCCATCCGCAATTCTCGCTACAGAGTGCACAGGCCTGAAGAGCACAGTAACAATAGAAGCAAACGGCATGTCTGCTTCCGGTACAGATGTACTGGCAATCATCGCACTGCGTGCAAAGAAGGGCGACGTCCTGAACATCAAGGTTGAGGGCACACCTGAGGATGAGGAAAAGGATTACAACAGACTGCAGGAAGTCTTCGCTGACATCATTCCTACAGACAACAACCTGGACACACTGAAGGTTGCTTTCTACGGAACTAAGGACTACGACAGAACTTTCTTCGAAGAGCTGGGCAAAGATAAGGGCGAAGGCGCTTACAACTGCGACATCACATACTTCGACAGCCGTCTGACTGCAGAGACTGTTCACCTGTGCCAGGGATTCGATGCTGTCTGCATGTTCGTAAACGACGAGGCTCCGCGTGAGGTTGTAGAGCAGATGAAGAAGAATGGTATTCGTCTGATCCTTCTGCGCTGCGCTGGATTCAACAACGTTGATCTGGACGCTGCCAAGGAGTGCGGAATCACAGTTCTGCGTGTACCTGCTTATTCCCCATACGCTGTTGCAGAGCATGCTATGGCTATTCTGCAGGCTGCTAACCGCCGCATCGCAAAGGCTTACAACAAGGTTAAGGATAACAACTTCGCTCTGAACGGACTGCTGGGAACAGACCTCCACAACAAGGTCGCAGGAATCGTTACAACAGGACGTATCGGTCAGTGCATGGCAAGAATCTGCAAGGGCTACGGCATGACAGTAATCGCATGGGATGCTTATCCAAACAAGGCTCTGGAAGAGGAAGGTCTTCTGACATACGTATCCAAGGAAGAGCTGTTCCAGAAGTCTGACCTGATTTCTGTTCATGGTCCATTGATCATGGGAGAGGGCGGAACATACCACCTGATCAACGACAAGGCAATCTCCATGATGAAGGACGGCGTAATGCTGGTTAACACTGCTCGTGGCGGATTCATCGATACAAACGCTCTGCTGTCCGGACTGAGAGCTGGAAAGTTCCATGCAGTTGCACTGGACGTTTACGAAGGACAGGATGAGGTTGTTTACACAGACCACTCCGACGATATCCTGAGCAACGATGTTGTCGCTCGTCTGACTTCCTTCCCACAGGTTGTCGTTACATCCCACCAGGCATTCTTCACACGTGAGGCTCTGCAGGCAATCGCAGCAGATACTCTGGAGAACGCTCGTAACTTCCTGCAGGGACTGCCTTACGGAAAGGCCGAGGTTGTTCGCTAATTAACGGAAGCGATTATTCCTTTTAGACAAACTATATCCGGGCAAGAATCAAGCTTTGAAACCTTCCTGCCCGGAAGACGTGAAAACGCTGTATCTGGCAGATGCCGGACGCAGCGTTTTTCTGTTGTCCTGCAGGAGCCTTTTCCGAATTCACCCGGCGCTTCTGCGGCGTGAACGAACGGAACTGCTCCTGTCCAGGATAATTCAATTGTCTTCTTTATATATGATGTTTTCTGTTCTTACGTGTTTCTTTTTACTCGTATCTTTTTCCACTTATCCGGTTTTCTGTCTGCCGGAGGCAGCGCTGTTATTTTGAAGCGTACGCTTTTCTTCTCTTGCCGTTTGATTTTTGTCCGCGGAGCTTCTGCTTCTCCGGCTTCATATAGGAGATTGCTGCCGGTGCATCGACATTGCTGCCGCCCTGCTCCTGCTTCTCCATGCTCTTCAGATCTTCTTCTGCATATTCGATTTCCACATCGATATGACGGCCGAACTCTTCTCCGTATTTACGCTTGTTTCTGAAGTAGAAAACGACACCCAGAAGGGTCCATGCTCCTGCAATTGCCCACTCCTGCGGAGCCAGTGTGCTTCCGGAACCCGGGATCAGATACATGGCGACCATTGCACCGGACATGACAACCGCGCATGTACCGACCAGTTTATAGTGGCGGATCTTATACGGACGCGGCATATCCGGGCGTTTCTTTCTGAGGATCATGAAGGAAATCGATACCATGCAGTATGCCAGGCAGCAAGCCAGGTTTCCGGCATCACAGATCCATACCAGCATTCTTCTGCCGGCCAGTGGTGCAGCCATGGAAATGATTCCGATCAGAATCAGTGCGTTCACCGGCGTCTTATACTTCGGATGCAGTTTTCCGAAGAATTCCGGGATCATTTTAGAGTCTGCCATAGAATACATCGCGCGGCTTCCGCCCATCAGGAAGGAGTTCCAGCTGGTGACGATTCCGCAGAGTCCGCCGATAATGACGACGTTCGCCATTGCCTTGATGCCGAATCCCTTTACCATAGCATCTGCGGTGACGAGGCCGTTTCCGGTCATGGCGCGGGCGATTTCCGCGTGGTTCATCAGATAGCCGACCGCGATGATGATCAGGGAATAGAAAGCAACCGCCAGGACGATGGACAGAATCAGGATTCTGCCGATTTTCTTTAGTGATCCCTGAATTTCTTCTGCTGCCTGCGGGATGACGTCAAATCCGATGAAGAAGAACGGTGTCATGACCGCAACATGCATCATGTGGCTGAAGCTGCTGGATCCGCCTGTTCCTGCAAACATCTGCGGGAGCAGATTGGAGGTGTCTCCTCTTACTGCGGAAACAACGATCAGAATCATGCCGACGCTGAAAATAATCGCGGTCAGCAGGGTCTGGAGGTTGGCGGCTGTCTTGGCACCGTGGATGTTAACCAGTGTCATGAGCAGAGCAATGCCTGCCGCGAGCAGAAGCCAGCTTGCGTAGATCTTGAATCCGCCTACTGTGTAGAGATAGCCTTTCAGGAACGACGGAAAGATGTAGGCGACAATCGTCGGAAATGCACAAGCCTCATAACATACAACGGCGATATAGCCGAAGATGATTCCCCAGGTACAGACGAATGATCCTGTCGGGCCCATCGCTTTATAGCTGAAGACGTGCTCCCCTCCGCACTGCGGCATCGCAGAGGTCAGCTCTGCGTATGTCAGGCCGACGAAAAAGATCATGACTCCGCCGAGACAGAAGCCCAGCGCCGCGCCGATGACGCCGCCGCGGGTGATCCAGTCTCCGGTGGAAATGACCCAGCCCCATCCGATCATTGCGCCAAATGCAATGACGAGAATATCCCAGGAATTCAGAACTTTATCAAATTCCGATTGTTTCGTTTTTTTCTGTGACATGTGTATCAGCCCCTTCATTAATTGATATATATTGTCACTTTAGCGTTATCTGTTAATAAGACCTTTGTATATACCCACTTAAGCATATATTTCACCTTTATTGACAATACTATTCTAAATTAATATTGTCACTTGCGCAAGGGAATTTCTGGATTTTTCATCTTCACATCACAAATTCTTCACGAATCTTTTGTTTACTCGTCGACTGCTATGCAGACAAGTAATACACTTATACAATGTTTTAATACTGTATAAATATCATGCTTTCCAAAAAGTATACAAGTCAGCGGGACCGGTGTTTCCCGGAGGATACAGGGCATATTTACGATGTCGGCGCTCCAGAATTCATATTCCTCGCTCTATTTGTTGTTTATTTCACAAATTCACGCACTCAGGAGCTGTATTTTTCGATCTTTCTCACGCCGGTCTCCTGCACAATGCTTCAGAAAAATTATTATTATTTTTATATTTATCGTAATTAAATTCTGTTATTCGTGTCACTTTTATTCGATTGTACTCAACTTTTATTATACAATAGCAATATTTTTATATGAAATCACTTCAAAAAGATATTGCTATCACTTCCATCGGAATTTATAATAGAGGTAGTATTATTAGATACAGAACGTTTTCATTTCTGTATCTTCTTATATATTATTGTTTAAGGAGACTTCGCAATGAAACTAAAGAAATTAACGAACAAAGAACTAGATGTCCTGCGTGTGCTGTGGGACTCGGAGGATCCTCTTCTTGCATCTGAGATTTACAAAATCGATCCTTCCCTGAACAGCAACACTGTTCAGGCAGCGCTCCGCAACCTGACAAAAAAAGGTTATATCAAGGTCGCTGACATCGTTTACAGCGGAACCGTTCTTTCACGGCGCTACACACCGATCGTAACACAGCCGGAATACGTAAGAATGTTCTTCCCGGCAACAACAGAAGAAAAACTTATCTTCCTGGAAGGTTTTATTCAGGACATTGAAACGCAGGAAGAACTGGATCAGGTTCAGAAACTGCTTGATGATAAAAAAGCGGAGCTGAATAAATAAAGAACACAAATTACAGGACCTGACACGCAATTATTTACATCCTGTTATCGAACATAAAAAGAGCTGCTGCATCCGGGCTCAGGCAGGCACCGTGCAGCAGCTCTTTTTATTCCTTCGTTCTCTTCACAGACAATAAAAAATGCGCTATCAGGGGATCGAACCCTGGACACCCTGATTAAGAGTCAGGTGCTCTCCCAGCTGAGCTAATAGCGCATAAACATATTTCTTTCCTGCCGCCTTGTCTCACGCGACTCAATTATAATACTCCTTTATTCTCTATTTGTCAATCCGATTTATAAAATTTATTTAAAAATATCCCAGAGCACAAGCTCCCCCCAGTATAGGGAGCGAGCTTGTGTTCTGGACACATCCAGGCCGATCTGCAGAAAATTAAAACCGGACGTTTCGGAATCTGCAACTGTCACAGAAATGTTTCCGCACATTTACGCTTTTGGCATATGCACAGCTGCTGTAAATAAATCTCCATCGATTGAAATCTGAAAACTTCCATTCATGACACGGGAAAGATCCTGCGCGATCGCAAGGCCCAGTCCGCTGCCTTCCGTGCTTCTAGAATCATCTCCTCTGGTAAATCTCTGCATAAGCTCTTCCGCGCTGATATTCAGCTGATTCTCTGAGATGTTTTTCACTTTCAGGCAATAACTCTTCTGTTCTTCCTCAATATCTGCGTATACGCGTGTATGCGGCATCGCGTACTTTTTAATATTGGTCAGGATATTCTCAATCACACGCCACAGAAGCTGTCCGTCTGCAGTTATTCTGACTGACGCGCCGGCATGGTTCTGCAGAATAAACGTTAGATCCCTGGCGTCCAGTTCATCCTTCATTTCCCCATATGCCTGACTGACAAGCGAATAGAAATCCAGTTCCGCAAGATGTACCGGTATGTCTCCGGAAGATGCCTTTGCCGCATCGAACAGATTCAGCGTCAGCCGCTGCAGACGTCTGGTTTTCTGGTCCAGCACATCAAGGTATTCCTGTGCGTTCGGGCTGTCCAGTCCTTCCGTTTTCAGCAGGTCCACATAGGTCACGATTGACGTCAGCGGTGTTTTCAGGTCATGCGACACGTTACTGATCAGCGCTGTTTTCATCCGTTCATTCTTCATCAGATTCTGCACCGCCGCATCCTGCGCGTCTGCGATGGAATTAATGTCCTCAGCCATCTCCCCCCATGCGCCGCTTCCGAGATTCGGAATTTTGTACGCCATGTTTCCATTACGGACTTCATGCACGCCCTTTTTAAGCTCTTCCAGCCTCTTCAACTCCCGTGGAAGAAAGATACAAGTCAGCACACCGAAAATCATCATCCCCATCACCGACTGAGTCGCAACGTCTACCATTCCGATAAGGGCAATGACCAGAAGCACCGTCACCATTCCCGTCCGCGTTATTTTTTTCCGGCTGCTGAAAAACACTCCTGCACCATGATAAATTTCCCTGCAGACCGTGCCGATCAGAGTATATCTCCAGAAGCACCGGTTTTTCAGTTTCCGGGCGACAGAAAGTATAACCGCTTCTTCAAACAGAAACGCCCCTGCGGCGAGCATAATAACGAGCACCAGCGCAAACGGCCCGGAGAGAGTAAACCCAGACCCCAAGGTACTGTGATACTCGCTCTGCGACATCCATTTGTGAATCATCGCCATATCCTGACTGCTCAGATGCAGTTTGATTCTGTTCACATATGTAATGAACGTCCACAGCTCATCTCGCACTCCGGAATCAGAAAGGATTCCGGCAATCGGTATTATCACCAGCCCCGCCACAACCCCTCCCAGGATCTGCACATCTCCCCACACCCGGTCGAATGCGCGCAGATAGACACCCCCTCCCGGTTTGCGCTTTCCGCAGGTAATGATCCCGCTGATTGCACAGATCAGCGCACATACGAACAACACTACCATAAATGTGAACATCTTATTTTCCACATCCGTTACAGGGCTCTGCAGAATATGCTTTGCCGCCGAAATTTCTGCGGCAGTCGGCTTATTTCCGCTGTAATGATAGTTCATGCCCAGCTCCCCGACTTCGTCCAGAACCATCGTCAGCGTTGCCATGATGCCCCCTGCCATACACAGCAGGAACCCCAGAACGCAGCTGACCGTCAGCACGATACTCCGTGCGCGCGGACGCTTCTGTCCGTCATAGAACAGATCTTTATGAGGTTCCGGCTCCGTCTGTTCCGCGCGGTCTGCTTCCCCGCTTTTCCCTGCCTCTTCAGCATTTGTCCCCGGTTCCGGCAAATCTTTATTTTCTTCCAGAACATCTTCCGGCTCCGGAACCGTCTTCAAAATTTCCGTATCCCGCATCTTTCGCTTCCTGTCTATCCAGTCCTTTAATGCCATCATCAACACCTCTTTATTCTGATTCCTATCCATCTACTCAATTTTCTCTACTTTATAGCCCAGACCCCAGACCACCTTCAAGTAGCGCGGCGATCTCGGATTAATCTCGATCTTTTCCCGAATATGACGGATGTGCACGGCAACTGTATTCTCTACACTGCAGGCATGTTCCTTCCAGACCGCCTCATAGATCTGCTCCATCGAGAACACCTGTCCCGCGTGTGCCGTAAGCAGCCTCAGAATGCCGTATTCTTTCGGCGTGAGCTCCACTGCTTTCCCGTCCACAAAAACCTGCTTGGCTTGATCGTCGATGACCAGTCCTCCTGTACGCAGAAGCGACGCGGAGTTCTTTTTATTCATACTTCCCAGATCTCTGTACCGGCGGATCTGCGAATTCACACGCGCCACCAGTTCCATCGGATTGAACGGCTTGGTAATATAATCATCTGCGCCGATATTCAGTCCGTTAATCTTGTCGTAGTCCTCCGATTTGGCCGACAGCATGATAATCGGGATGTTTTTCCGCTCTCTGATCTTCATCGTCGCCTGAATGCCGTCCATTTTCGGCATCATGATGTCCATGATGATCAGATGAATATCGTGCTCTCTCACGGCTTCCAGCGCCTGAATTCCGTCATATGCCTTGTAAATCGTATAGCCTTCATGCGACAGATAGATTTCAATCGCTCTTGCGATCTCCTTATCATCGTCGCAGACCAGAATATTTCCTGTCATCTCTCTCCCTCCTGCATGATCAAGTATATCGCTCCTGTACGGAGATATTTTTGAATATATTCTTATCTTTTTCTTAAGTTTCCGGGTTTTATCATACCATATTCCCCTTGTGGCTGTCTTTTGCCGGCAAAAGGTCCACGCGCAAGGGGACATGGGCTGTCGGAAATGATATCGTTATATCAAAAATTTTACATAAGCTTGATAGATGAACGATAAAATCTTTACTAAAATGGACTAACGAAAAGGAGAATATTATCTATATGTACGGAATAATTGATATCGGATCCAACACCATTCGTCTGGTACTCTATCATGTGGAAAATACGGAGCATGGCTGCCAGATTTCCAGAATCATGAACAAGAAATACACGGCTTCTCTCGCTGGTTATGTGACAAAGAAAGGAAAGATGAGCGGCGAGGGTATTCAGTGTGCCTGCGACACGCTCTGTGAACTGCGGGAAATCATTGAAAGCATCCATCTGGAGAAGGTTTACGTATTTGCAACAGCATCCTTCCGAAACATCACCAACACAGAAGAAGTTCTGCGCAGAACAGAAACGGCATCTGGATTTAAGATCCGGGTGCTGAGCGGCGAGGAAGAAGCAAACTGCGGATTCTACGGACTGCTGAGCGAAATCGAACAGGCTCATAAAGGAAAAGAAGTCAGCAGCGGCATGCAGATCAACCTGGGCGGCGGCAGTACCGAGTTCGTATTCTTTAAGAATCATAAAATCAAAACATCCCTGTCCATTCCGATCGGTTCACTGAATCTGTATGAACGCTTTGTCGACAGCATCCTGCCGACGGCTGCGGAAATGAAGCAGATCCGCAAATACGTGAACAAGCAGCTGAAAAACACGAAGTTCCCAGAGAAATGGGACGCTGACCTGCTCTGCTGCGAAGGAGGCACCGCCAGAGCGCTGCAGAAACTGATCTGCGCCGCCTTCCCGGAGAACAGCGGCCACGATTTCTACAATACAAAATATCTTCAGGAATGGGAGCAGTATTATCTGCAGAATCCGGAAAAATGCCAGCACGACATTTTAAAGATCAATCCAGAGCGGATTCACACACTGATTCCGGGTGCCATCGCTATCCGCTGCATCAGTGATTATTTTGGCTGTCAGCGCGCGCTGACCGTCAGAAACGGTGTCCGCGAGGGCTACCTTCTTTCTCAGCTGTATGAAAGCGGGAAAGACTCAACATTTGCGGGATTTATGGATTAAGTCATCATATTACGGAGGGAGAACTTAAATATGAAAAAGAGTAAAAACGTGTATATGCAGAACCGTGAACTTTCCTGGCTGAAATTCGATGAGAGGGTCATGGATGAGGCTGTGGATCCAACTGTTCCTCTGCTGGAGCGGCTGCGTTTCCTGACCATTTTTACCACGAATCTGGATGAATTTTTCATGGTCAGGGTTGGAAGCCTGATCGATATGCTCCCTCTGGGCGCGGACGGCAGTGACAATAAGACGGGAATGACTCCGCAGGAACAGCTGGACGCCATCTACACGGAGGCGCGGCGCCTGTATAAGAAGCGGGACGAACTCTTCAACCGCCTGGTCGGCGAATTAAGGACGCAGGACATCTATTATCTGAAATATGATGAACTTACTCCTTCCGAACAGGAATATGCGGAGAACTATTTCAGCCATGAAATCATGCCGCTTCTGTCTCCTCAGATCATCGATAAACTTCATCCCTTCCCGCAGCTGCAGAATAAGACGATCGCTATCGGTGTTCTTCTGAAAAACGGCACCAAAAAGCCGATTCCGGCCATTCTCTCTCTGCCATCCGTTATTCCGGATGTTCTCTATCTTCCGGGAAACGGCATCCGCTTCATCTCCACCAGTGATATTCTGTTCGAATTTGCGGACGTCGCCTTCTCGACTTACGAAGTTCTGGAGAAGACAAAATTCTGCATTACCAGAAACGCGGACATTCACGCAGAGGATGAAGACCTGGAGCTGTCCAGCGACTTCCGTAATCTGATGAAGAAGATGCTGCGTGACCGCCGTCATCTGTCTCCTCTACGCATAGAACTGTCCAATGAGATTTCTCTGGATGCGAGAAAGTTCCTGATCGAAAAGATCGGGCTGAACGAAGACCAGGTCTTCTATTCCTCGGCCCCCTTGAAGCTTGATTTTGCCTACCCGCTCGGAGATAAGCTGAATGAGGAGCAGACCGCAAAACTGCTCTATCCGCCTTATCAGCAGCGCATTCCGAATATGATCCAGCCGGGTGTTTCCATGTTCCGCCAGATTCAGGAGCACGATCTGCTGCTCTCTTATCCATACGAAAGCATGGATCCTTTCCTGGACCTCCTCGACGAGGCGTCCATGGACGATGATGTCGTATCGATTTCCATCACCATCTACCGCCTCGCACGCAAGAGCCGTCTGGTTCACGCTCTCTGCCGCGCTGCAGAAAACGGAAAGAAAGTCACGGTCCTGATCGAACTCCGCGCCAGATTCGATGAGCAGAATAACATCGACTGGTCGGAAGAGTTTGAGAAGGCAGGATGCAACATCATCTACGGAACACCGAACTACAAAGTTCACTCCAAGCTGTGCCTGATCACCAGAAAAGAAGGAAAGAATATCCGGACCTACACACAGGTTGGAAGCGGAAACTATAACGAGAAAACATCAAAACTGTACACGGACCTCTGCCTGATGACCTGCAGCCAGTACATCGGTAAAGATGCCCTGCAGTTCTTCCAGAACATGGGAATCGGAAACCTGAAAGGAAACTACAGGTCCCTGATTGTCTCCCCGGTAAGTCTGAAGAGCACGGTGCTGTCCCTGATGGACCGTGAGATTGAAAAAGGAAAAGACGGATTCATGTTCTTCAAGATGAATTCGTTTACGGATAAAGACATCATCAAGAAACTCCGCGATGCCTCCCGGGCAGGCGTAACGGTAAAAATGGTCATCCGCGGAATCACCTGCCTCGTTCCGGGCCTGAAAGACGAAACAGAGAATGTGGAAATCCGCAGCATCGTCGGCCGCTATCTGGAGCATTCCAGAATCTATATCTTCGGCAGGGATGAAGATGAGAAGATGTACATCGCGTCCGCAGATTTCATGACCAGAAACACCGAACGCCGTGTCGAGGTCGGATGTCCGATCTATTCTGCAGAAGTACAGGCCAAGATCCATCATCTGACTGCTCTGATGTGGGCAGACAATATGAAAGCCCGCCGCCTGCAGACGAATGGCAGATACCAGTGGATCCGCAATACAGAAGCCTCAAACAGAAAAGAGGAGGCCGACTCTGTGGCAGCTGCCGACACAGCAGCAAAAGCGGAAGGACAGAATGTAGAAACTTCCGCAGAGACAGAAGCAGGCAGTGTTCCGGACTGGCTGACATCCATGATGAGCAGCCGCTCAGAAAACCGCGGCCTCAACGCGCAGGATGCGCAGATGGAGCTGGCCGTCAAGACCGGATATCTCCCTGGAGGAAAGCCAAAACAGCCTTCTGCGCCGCGCAAAGAGCATGTTTCGGATAATGCCGCCGCGAAAGCTGAACCGGCCTTAAAAGAGGAATCCGGCGCTTCTGAGAAGAAGCCACAGCCAGCCGCTCCGGAAAAGAAGAGTTTCCTGGAGAAGCTGATGTTCTGGAAGTAATAATATCGAAATCCTCCCTTCCCTTTACTCCCGCCGCGGGAAACGCCATGCTGCATCAGACAGCAGCCGGTTTCCGCGGCGGATTTTTATACGCCTTCCCGGACATCAGAGAACCTCGCAGCCCTTCAGCAGAAAGCGCTCCGGCGCCTTTACAAGCGGTCCTGCCGCAGCTGCGAGCCCTTCCCGGCTGCGCAGCATTCTTCACTTTTCATCTCCACATAAAAAAACATACACGAAAAAACCGCCCGATTAAATCGGACGGTTCTCAGGTCAGTGCGCTATCAGGGGATCGAACCCTGGACACCCTGATTAAGAGTCAGGTGCTCTCCCAGCTGAGCTAATAGCGCATAAACATATTTCTTTCCTGCCGCCTTGTCTCACGCGACTCAATTATAATACTCCTTTATTCTCTATTTGTCAATCCGATTTATAAAATTTATTTAAAAATATCCCAGAACACGGTAGTTTGACAGTTTCAAACTTCAAAAATCGCTATAAGCCTTGCAATGGCTTTCTTTTTTTGTCAAACTTTATTTAATTTTATGTAGTATTTTGTAGTATTTTATGGTATAATAAGGACAGGTATAACTTGATCAATCGTTGGAATTTAAATATCTGGAGGACTATCATGCGACTCAATATCGTGAAATCTAAAAATGCAGAGCAGCTGTATATTATCAAGTCTTTTCGCAAACCCGATGGAAAGTCTACAACCAGGATCGTTGTGAAACTTGGCACAATGCAGGAGCGTCTTCCGGAACACGATTATTCCAGGGACAAAGTTATTGCCTGGGCCAAGGAAGAAGCCAGAAAATACACGGAACAGGAAAAAGAGGGCACCCTTGAAGTTCCTATCCTCTTTTCAGAGAAAAAGCAGCTGCAGTCTGGCCAGAGAACTACGTTTGACGGTGGATATCTGTTCCTTCAGAAAGTGTTCTATGACCTTGGAATCGACAAGACCTGCCAGCGAATCCAAAAGAAATATCGTTTCCAGTCTGACCTTGGAGAGATCCTTCGCAACTTGGTCTATGCAAGGATCCTGGACCCCGGCTCCAAACGTTCCTCTCTGGAATATGCCCGAGGGCTTCTGGAAACCCCAACGTATGAACTTCATGATATCTATCGCGCGTTGGATATCCTTCAGAAAGAGTCGTCCTTCATCCAGGCATCCCTGTACAACGGTAATCAGAAGATGCATGACACGTCCGTTCTTTACTATGACTGCACGAACTTTTTCTTCGAAATGGAGGAAGCAAACGGAATCTGCCAATATGGTAAAAGTAAGGAAAACCGACCAAATCCAATCGTACAGATGGGACTGTTCATGGACGGAAACGGTCTGCCGTTAGCACTCAGTGTGTTCCCGGGAAATCATAACGAACAGCCTTCCCTGGTTCCTCTTGAAAAACAGATACTGACCGATTTCAACCTTTCCAAGTTCATCGTCTGTACGGATGCCGGACTTGCTTCTCAGGCAAACCGCCGTTTCAACAATCGCAACCAACGTTCCTATGTTGTGACACAGTCATTGAAGCGTATGAAGACTTACCTGAAGGAATGGGCATTGGATCCATCTGGCTGGAGAAAGCTGAACGACGATAAAGAATACTCTCTGGATACGTTGGATGAGGAAAAGCATCTCAATGACGTGTTCTTTAAAGAACGATGGATTAACGAGAATGAAATAGAGCAGAGACTGATCGTCTCCTATTCGCCGAAATACAAACAATATCAGCGCTCAATCCGTTCAAAACAGATTGACAGAGCGCTTAAGATTATTGATAAAGGTTCTAAGGGAGAAACCCGGAATCCGCATGACCCAAAGCGTTTCATAGAAGAACAGCAAATGACCATGGACGGAGTCCTGGCCGAAAAGAAGGTGAAAACACTAAACAGCGAAAAGATTGCAGAAGAAGAATGCTACGATGGATTCTATGCGGTCTGCACAACACTGGAAGATGATATTGAGACGATTCTCCGGATCAACAAGCGCCGCTGGGAAATTGAGGAATCCTTCCGCATCATGAAATCTGAATTCCATTCGCGTCCTGTTTATCTGAGACGGGAAGAACGCATCAAAGCACACTTTCTGACCTGCTTTATCGCACTGCTGGTATATCGAGTACTTGAGACAAAGCTGGGAGAAGATATCAGCGTCCGCAAGCTGATCAGCACGATGAAAGAGATGAAGTACCGCAGAGTTGAAGGACTGGGATATATTCCCCGCTACACCAGAAACCATGTAACCGATGCGCTCCATGCAGCATGCGGTTTTCGTACGGATGCCGAATTCATATCAAACAAAAGAATGAAAAATATTTTAAAAGCCACAAAAAGGTAGCTAAAATACTACAAATCAGCCAGAACAAAGAAGTGCCATAACCATTGAATTTTCAGTGGTTACGGCACTTTTTACATTTTTAAAACTGTCAAACTCAGGAGTTTACTACTTTCATACATAATTGTCAACAGAAATTTTCATTTTACTTAATGTCGACTTTTCCGGCCACAATCTTCAGGATCTCTGCCGCATCTCCCGCTTCCGGCTTCTTCAGCTTCTCGATGTCGCCGTTCCGGTAAGAATCCATAATGCCGCCGAAAATTTTCGCGCTTGACGGCGGTGTCCAGCTGATGCTGTTGGCGCCAGCCTCAATCGTCTCCCAGATCGATTCGTCCGTAGATCCGCCTGTTGCGATAATCGGTACTTTCGGGAATTTTTCCCTGATTTTACGAACGGTCGCAGCCGTATTCTTTCCCGCAGAAACATTGAGAATGCTGGCGCCGGCATCTAGACGCGCCTGGATGTCCGATTCTGCACTGATGACCGTTGCAATGATCGGGATATCGATGACCTTGGAAATCAGCGTCACGTTGGTGTTGCTCATCGGCACATTAACCACGACGCCATACGCGCCCTGCGCCTCCGCATCCATGGAAATCATCGCGGAGCGGTATCCGTTGGTCACACCGCCGCCGACGCCGCAGAACACCGGGATGGAAGCCGCATTGATAATGGCCTCGCTGATCACCTGCTGCGGGGTAAACGGATATACTGCCAGAACCGCATCTGCATTGCAGTTTCTGATGATCGCCACATCCGTCGTAAACACAACCGACTTGATTCTGCGTCCCAGAACAACCATTCCCGGAGCTTTATAAATCACTTCCGGGATCTTTAAAGACTTTGCCCTCAGCGTCCCCGTGATTCTGGGAATCTCCTTCTTCTCTGGAATTACTTTCTTGTCCATTCTCTTTTATCTCCTCTTGCTCCTCTTTTTCCTGCGCCTCCTGCACAGCCTCCACACGCTCTACAAGCTCTTTCTGCTCTGCTTCCTTGGCTGCGGCGGCCTGCTGCGACGGCGGAATAACCGGGAATAAGATTTCGGTGGTATAGATCTTCTCTTCTTCCATGACATGGAAGGAACCGTGCAGATCCTGCACCAGACGCTGACAGGTCTTGACACCGATCTTGGTGCTCTCCACCTTCTTCGCCTCTTCACGGATATGATTCTGGAACACCAGCTTGACCTTATGCTGGATCAGACTGCCCTTGACTTCAATCGGGAACTTCTCACTGGCGTACTTCATCATATTCGAGAACAGGTTATCAAAAATACGGTGAACACAGGACACATCCGTCTCCGTCATAACGTGTTCCGGAATATTGTACTGCAGGTTCACGTTATATCCGTAGCTCTGCAGTTCTGAGACATGCTCGCCCAGCATCTGCTGGAAGAGAATACCTGCATCCAGGACTTCCATTTCCAGATCGTCCTGATCATCACGGAAAACCAGGAAATACTGGAACAGCTTGTCCGACAGATCTTTCAGCTGGAAAGCCTTGTCCCTGCAGGAATCAATATACTGACGAACCTCCTCCAGAGAATTATACTTCTTTCCCTCAATAATATCCAGATAGCCGATCAGTGAGGTCAGCGGCGTCCGGATATCGTGCGACATGGACGTAATCAGTTCCATATTCGCCTTCTGCGCCGCCTGCTCATTCTCCATCTTTTCCAGAATGGACGCACGCATGCGGTCCACATTGACCGAAAGCATGCCCAGCTCATCGTTCTGTTCCATGCCGACCTTATGATGAAGATCACCCTCCGCAATCCGGCTGACATCATCCGACAGGTTGATCACCCTGCGCATCACATACTTATTATATTTCAGCACGACGACAAAAAATACCAGACCGGCGAGGATAATCTCCAGAATGCTCATGATCCTGTGCCACGCGCGTTCCGGGTACACATTGATATAAACATAATACGTGCCATCTTCAAAGCGCACTCTCCGGTTGTACAGATCCTCTTTAAAATCACTCGTGTTGATCTTCAGATTGTGATCTTTCACCTGCGGCTGATTGCTGCTTTCCTGCTGGCCGATCTGACCGGAAGAAGAATTTTTAGACCCCGACGCAGTACCGGCATCAAGGATCGTACCTTTAGAATCTACTGCCCATCCGCTGGAATACACATTTCCTTTGCTGTTATAGACCAGAATCGCGGTATTCCATTCATTTACCGCCCATTTTTTCAGCGAGCCGGCATCCTTTGCGCGGACATTATTGTTCTTTATATACCGGTGCAGATCCCGATAGCGGTCATTGACAAAATGCGTCTTGACCGTTTTACTGAGGAAGAACTGATCTCCTATCGTAGTCTCAAAAACATTAAGCAGCAGCAGGGTCCCCATGGTCAGCAGCGCCGCAATCAAAATCGTCGTCATCAGTTTGACATTCAGCGAAATAAACACCCGGTGCTCTGAGCAGCGCGCTCTTATCAGTGAACGAAGTGATTGTTTTTCCTTATTCAATGCGATAACCCTTCCCCCATACAGTCTTTATAATCTTCGGCTTGCGGACATCATCCTCCAGCTTCTTTCTGAGATTCAGAATATGCACCATAATGGTGTTTCCCGCCGAAGACATGTAGGGTTCACCCCACACATTCTCATACAAGTCCTTATTCTTGACGACCTCGCCCTTATGCTCCATGAAGTAGCGGAGAATATCGAACTCCTTATCCGTCAGATTGATCCGGCTGTCGTTCTTTCTTACCGAACGCGTCCTTACATCGACAAAAACATTCTCGGCAAGGGCTTCCTGGCCGTTGTTTTCCGCGGACTTCGGCTGATCATACTCGCTCCTGCGGCGGATCAGGGACTTTACTTTCATCAGAAGCTCCGTCTGTGAGAACGGCTTGACGAGGAAATCGTCTCCGCCCATCGTGTAAGCCTCTACCTTGTCTCTGTCTTGCGACTTGGCCGTCAGGAAAAGAACAGGGACATTGGATTTTTCTCGGATCCGGTGGCAGACTTCAATGCCGTCCATATCCGGCATCATGATGTCCAGAATGACGATATCGTAAGTTCCCTTGTGAAAGACGCAGTCCAGCGCCATTTCTCCATTCTCGGCTTCTGTAACCTCATAGCCTTCACTTCGCAGCAGAACGTGAAGGACCTCGCGGATGTTTGGATCGTCGTCAACGATCAGAATTTTATTATGCATGCTCATTACAGTTCCTTTCTTTTCCTGAAAATCACCTTAGCGGATCTTAAGATCACGGAGATCGCGGAGATAAAGATCCGCCTTCTCACGGATTTCTTTCTGATCCGCTTCACTGATTCGGTCATACAGTCCAGCCGTGCGGTAGCCCAGATTTCCGGCTGCTTCAATCGCATACAGCCCGTCTTCAAATACCCAGGTCTTTTCTGCAGGCGCCTGAAGAACATCAGATGCCATATCCCAGATCTGCCGCTCTTTCTTGGTGGTGTGAAGATCCTGCGCACTGAAGACACAGCGGAAATACTGGTGCAGATCCAGACGGTTAAAAGCCTCTTCAATGCAGCTGCCTTCCGTAGAAGTTACGACAACCGACGGAATACCAGCCTCTTTCAGTGTTTTCAAAAGAGAGACCGCCCCCGGCTTCTGCTGGACTTCATCACGGTAGAAGGCATCCATCTGCGCGATGATCCCCTCAGCCACTTCATCCTTTGTCATCTGAAGATGGTAACGCCGGATCATATAGTCCGCGCCGCTCGATGTGGTCTCGGCGAACAGAATATCACCAAGATTGGGTTCGGCCTCGATCCCCAGTGTCTTCAGGAAACGTGCGCCCGCATCATGCCAGGCAGGCATGGAATCCAGCAGGGTGCCGTCCACATCAAAAATCGCGCCCTGTATATCGGCAGTATGGATGGTTATTGTATCTCTCACTGCTTTCTCCTCTTCTAGTTGCTCTTAAATGCGTAGTACAGATGGAAACCCTTGCCGTCGCGCTGCCCGCTGTCTCTGAGCAGGTATCCGTTGTCATCGATGCCCATGGTGTAAGAGCCGACAACCAGTTTCTTATCGCTGTTGATGCTCCAGTTTCCGCTGGTCTCTGTCGTCTTTCCGTTGGAATCGGTCAGGGACATGGTGTAGGTTCCATCGCTCTTGACAGTCAGTGTGCCGGAGCTTCCGTCTGAATCGTCGATGCTTCCGTCGCTCATCAGAAGGCCTTTCTCCTCCCAGCTTCCGATATACTTCTGCTTCATCTGCTGAACGGTGTTATTCTGCGCGGTTTCTTTGGTCGGGTCATTGTTTCCCGCATCTCCCGGATCATTTTCTCCGCTCTGCTCAGAGCTGGACGCAGATGCGCTGTTGTCTGAACTGCTGCTTCCCGTTCCGTTCTTTGCAGAAGAAGACGAAGAATTATTATCTGACTTCTTCTGTGTCGATTCGGTCTGCTTGGAAGACCTTCCGCTCTTCGATGAACTCTTGCTGTTTCCGCCGGAGCTTCCGCATCCGTACATAAAAATAAGTCCTGCGATCAGTACAACCGCTAATATTTTCTTCTTCATCTCTATTCCTCCTTAATCGCTTCTGCTAATTTTCTATTTTATGCTCCTCTGCCCGCGCTTTTTCTTCTGCCGGAATCACCCGCTGATCAGGCTCTTACCGGCGGCAGCGGCGCCTCTCCTCTGCAGATCACTGCTCCCGCAGCCTCCATATCTTCCATATTTGCGCGCTGCACCGCTTCACTTCTTGACGAGCAGCTTTTCTCCAGAATTACTGTGCGGTAATTATAAGACATGGCATCGTAGCAGCTGCTGCGGATGCAGTTCGGCGTCGTCGTTCCGGCGAGCAGCACGGTATCGATCCCCGCTTTCTGCAGCTGTTCATGGAGCCCCGTCTGGAAAAAGGCGCTGTATCTCGGTTTGATCAGGACCTGCTCCTGCGGATCCCGCACCAGCCCTTCCGGCTCTTCGATGCTGTTCAGACCTGTTGAATCCGGTGCCAGAACATGGCGGAAGCCGGCCTTTTCCAGAACTTCTCTCCTCGGAGGCTCCATGTCGCTCCCGTCGGCTGCGTAAATGCGCTTGACCCAGATTACCGGGATGCCGCAGGCCCGCGCCCACTCCACTGAACGCATGCAGGAAGGCACAGAAGCCTTGGCACCCGCTATGCACAGCGCCGCGCCCGGTTCCACAAATGCCTTTTCCATATCGATCATCAGCAGAACACTGTGCGCAGAATCAAATCTGCATCCGTCCCAGATCGTTTCCATGTCCGCCTCCAGTTCATTGCATAATACAGCTACTCTACATATTTTACCCGATTCTGTCTATAAGTCAATTTTCAGCAGACCCGGGATGATGTCAGCAAACAAAAAAGCTCCCGGACATCGTGCCGGAAGCTTCTCTGGTTGTTGTCGAAAATTCTTTATACCATTGCTGTATATGCGTGCAATTAACGCTTGGAGAACTGGGAAGCCTTTCTCGCTTTCTTGAGTCCGTACTTCTTTCTCTCTTTCATTCTCGGATCTCTTGTCAGGAATCCTGCAGCCTTCAGCTGAGCCTTGTAAGCATCAGCGTCTGCCTGAACCAGTGCTCTGGAGATACCCAGTCTTACTGCTCCTGCCTGGCCTGTGAATCCGCCGCCGTTTACCAGCGCGATAACATCATACTTCCCCTCGCATCCTGCAACAGCAAACGGTCTTACCGCTTCCTGCTTCAGCAGCTCTGTCGGGAAGTAGTCGCCCAGATCCTTCTTATTTACGATTACTTTTCCAGTTCCAGGGAGCAGTCTGACTCTGGCAACTGAAGATTTTCTGCGGCCTGTGCCGTAATACTGAACGTTAGCCATTCTCTATGTCCTCCCTTTCCCTAAAACTTCAGCTCTTCCGGCTTCTGAGCCTCATGCTTGTGCTCAGCTCCGGCATATACGTGCAGCTTCTTGAACATCTGTCTTCCGAGGCGGCCGTTCGGGAGCATTCCCTTAACAGCGTGCTTGATAACCTCTTCCGGTTTCTTGTCCAGCATTTCCTGAAGAGTAGCCTCTTTCTTTCCGCCTGGGAATCCGGAATATGTGACATAGATCTTATCATGCAGCTTCTTACCTGTAACAGCGATCTTCTCCGCGTTGATCACGATTACATTGTCTCCGCAGTCAACGTGCGGTGTGTAAGTCGGCTTGTTCTTTCCTCTGAGAACAGCAGCAACCTGGGAAGCAAGTCTTCCGAGTGTCTGTCCCTCAGCATCGACAACGTACCACTTACGTTCAACCGTTTCCGGCTTCGCAATGAATGATTTCATTTGTCTGATCCTTTCTACCTACTGGATTGAGTGAATCTCAACGTTTTCGGTTCTGCCTACTGAGATGTCCTCCTGGATGGCTTTATGCGCACACGTCCATAAGACGATAAGGCATCCTGGTCGGCATCACTAATATGAATTAGCCCGCTAAGCTCCGGACGTTTTCCATCCTGCCCGCGGAATTGTGCTTGCGCACCGATACATTATACTTGATGACAAAAGAAAAAGCAATCCGTTTCCCCGGATTATCCGGAAATATTTTCCGCAGCCGCCCATCAGCAGGCCTGCGGAAAACGGATTGCTTTCTCCAAGAGGCCGACGCCCTGAAACGCGCATCTCCTTCAGGTCACGCACAGGGCCTCCGGCTTTTCTGTTTCTTATAAATGCATTTCAGATCGGCACAGATATGCGCAGAACGCCTAAACGAGCTTTCCCTCGTCTGCCAGTTTCTGTTCTTCCGGTGTCATCTTTGTTACCGCGATTCCCAGAGCCGCCAGCAGGATCGTCGTAAACGGCATGGTGAGATTGAAGATCGCATATTTAAAGTAGACGCCCGTCGTCACGCCCAGTGTCGTGGCGATAAACATTCCGCAGGTATTCCACGGAACCAGCGGGGAGCTTACTGTTCCCGCAGACTCCAGCGCATTGGACAGGCACTTCGGATGCAGACCCATTTTACGATATGCCGGCGCAAACATTCTTCCCGGAACCAGAATGGAAATATACTGTTCCGGCATGACGATATTGGAAATTACGCAGGTTACTTCTGTAGCCGCAATCAGGCCAACCGCACTCTTTACAAAACGGGTGATCTGATTGATGACAACCTCCAGCTGGCCGCTGCTCTCCATGATTCCTCCGAACATCATCGCAATGATCGTCATCAGAATCGAAGAGGACATATTCATCAGACCGCCGGTGGACAGCAGGTCGTTCAGCGCTGGCACTTTGGTCTTGCAGACGAATCCATCCTTTGCGGCGTTCATGATGTCGCCGAAAGTGACGCCCACATGCTGGAAGACCAGGTCGGAATTATAGATCGGCAGATGGCCCTGGAAGAACGGCGCCATGACTGCTGCGGTCAGCATGCCCAGAGTAATTCCCGGAAGCGCCGGAACATGCAGTGCAATAGACAGAATAACCACCAGCGGCGGAATCAGCAGGAGCGGCGATACATTGAAGGTTGCCGTGATGCCGTTCATCAGCTGGTCGACCTTGGACATATCCACAGAACCGCCCGTTGCATGCGTATATCCGTAAATTCCAAAGAATACAATCGATACCGCATAGGCGAGCACCGTCGACTTGATCATATATTTTACGTGGGTGAAGACATCGGTGCCCGCCATGGCCGGCGCCAGGTTGGTCGTATCCGAAAGCGGGGACATTTTATCGCCGAAATAGGCTCCGGAAATAATCGCGCCTGCTGTCGGTCCCACCGGCATGCCGAGGCCTTTTCCGATTCCGATCAGTGCCAGTCCCATGGTGCCCATGGTTCCCCATGAAGTTCCGGTGGCCAGCGATGTGATCGAGCAGACCAGCAGGGCGGCAACCAGGAAGATCTTCGGCGACAGCAGCTTCAGTCCGTAATAAATCATCGTAGGGATCGTTCCGGAAAGGAGCCAGACACCGATCATCATGCCGACAATGGCCAGAATCAGGATCGACTGCATGGCTTTATCGATTCCCGCAATCATCATCTGCTCGATGGCGGTCCAGCGATAGCCCAGACGCATGGTCATCAGCGCGGCGATAATCACACCCAGAAACATCGGAACGTGCGGATCGACGTGGAACTTCGCAATGCCGATGGACATCACGATAACCAGGCCGAGGAAAGACACTGCCGCTTCACGGAAACGCGGCTTGCGCGGTGCCTTCTTGGATGGCCGGGCGGCCGTCTTCTTCTGCTTGTTCTCTTCACTCATTCTCAAACTCTCCGTTCTTTTGTACAGAAAAAAATATATCCGCCGTCAGAGACAACGGATACTTCATTATAGAATCAGATGTTCGGTTTTGCAACCAAATATTCATAAGAAATATTGAATTTTTATTAATTCTTTTCTTCAGTCCGGATCTCCTGGCCCATTATTTAAAGAAATCCTTCCAGCTGCCGCCATTGGCTCTGTGCTGTTCTTTTAAGCGTTTGCAGCTGTCGACTTTCCGTGACAGATACTGTTTTGCTCTTGCGCGTCCCTTTTTTGTCAGAAGGAGCCCCAGAAGAGTGGTCAGCTTGTAGAAATAGCGGAACATGCACTCGGTCGCCAGCAGGAATACGACCATCAATGCCGCGCATTTCAGGTTCATCGGGCTGATGCCGAACAGTTCGTGATGCAGCAGAATCATGGAGAAAAATCCGATTACCATGATGCCGATCATTCCGGCGTGCAGGGTGTTCATCGGGCGCGCGACGCGGGCCAGAATCAGGAATTCTCCCAGGGCTACCAGTCCTGCCGAAGCGGTGGAAATGCTTGCCTGACTGATTTCCATAACCTGACCGAAAACCAGCAGCCCGCTGACACTGATGAATATGGTTATTCCGGCCGGGGTTGCCATCTTGAAGGTATTTCCCAGGAAACTGCCCCGTATTTCCTTATTATTCGGCTCCAGGGACAGAACGAATGACGGAATACCGATGGTGAACATGCTGATCAGGGTAATCTGCGACGGCTGAAGTGGATACTGAAATACACTGACCACAGAGAACATCGCCAGGAAAAACGAGAATATATTTTTGGTCAGGTACAGGCTCGCTGTCTTGATGATATTATTGACAACGCGACGCCCCTCTGCCACGACTTCCGGCATCCTCGAAAAATCGGAATCCATCAGAACAAGCTGCGCCGCATGGGAGGCCGCTTCGCTTCCGGATGCCATCGCAATCGATGTATCTGCGTCGCGGAGCGCAAGGATATCATTGACACCGTCTCCGGTCATTGCGACTTTATGCCCTTTTTTCTGAAGCTGCTGCACGATCTGGCGCTTCTGGTCCGGTGTCACACGGCCGAATACGACGGTATCCTCCACAATATCCGCAACGTCACGTTCGTCTCTCAGCTCCCGGGCATCGACATAATTCTCTGCACCGGCAATTTTCGCTTCCTTCGCGACCTCTGACACGGTCACCGGGTTATCACCGGAGATGACCTTCACCGATACACCGTGCTCTTCAAAGCAGCGGAAGGTTTCCGGCGCACCCTGGCGGATCGGATTCTGCAGCATGACGAGCGCGATCGGGTGAACATGGTGCAGCGTCTGTCCTTTTGGAGTTTCCGGAGTCACACCGAACACGAGCACACGGGCGCCCGTTTTTCCGCCCTCGTCCACACGGTTCTTCACCGGCGCGTACTGCTCTTCTGTCAGGACAAACTCCGGCGCGCCCAGAACCAGGCTTCCCTCTTTATAGGTCACTCCGCTGTACTTGTACTTTGAAGAAAAACCGCAAATATGATCCGGTTTTCTTCCGGAATTGATGGTGAATTTTTCCTTAATTGCAGACATCGTAATGTTGTCCGGATTCATTCCGACAGCAAGATCGCCCATCAGCGCCTCGGCTTCCTCCTCGGTCACATCGTCTCTGAGAAGCTGAAAATCACTGACTTTCATTTGATTTTCCGTGATCGTGCCGGTCTTATCCACGCAGAGAACGTCGACCCTTGCCAATGTCTCTATGCAGCGCATGTTCTGTACCAGAACGTCCTTCTGCGCCAACCTGAGAGCGCTGACAACCAGTGCCACGCTCGCCATCATATACAGCCCCTCCGGAACCATGCCCAGAACCGCTGCCACCATGGAAATCACACTGGCGCTGAATGCCTGATGCTGTACGATATACTGCTGATAGAAAAGAATACCCCCGACCGGGATGATCAGAATTCCGATGATCAGAACCAGCCGGTCCAGAGACTTCACCATGTCAGAACGGGAATCGTTCTTCTCCTGCCGTGTCGCTTCCATCGTCAGTTTTGACAGATAGGAGTCTTCCCCGACCGCAACCAGCTGCACCAGAGCTTCTCCGGAAACCACGAAACTTCCCGACATCAGGGAATCGCCGTGTTTCTTCTCGATCTCATCGGATTCTCCAGTGAGCAGGGATTCATTGACAGAAAGCGTGCCTTCCAGCACCCTGGCGTCCGCGGGAATCTGCATACCGGAACTCAGCATAATCACATCGTCCAGCACCAGTTCTTCCGCGCGCAGCTCTATATTTTTCCCGTCCCGGACTGCCGTCACCTTCGGCATCTTGTCAAAACGCAGATTGTCAAGGATATTCTTGGACCGGATCTCCTGCAGAATGCCGATCACCGTGTTTGCAATGACAATCAGCATAAAAGACAGGTCCTTAAATGACCCGACCATAATCAGCATGACCGCGAGGACCACAAAAATAAAATTGAAATACGTCAGCACGTTTTCTAGAACGATTTTCTTCACGGAATGTGTGGACGTTTCCACCGGTGTATTTACTTTTCCGTGTCTGATCCTTTCCCGGACCTGCTCAGACGTTAATCCCGGCATCGTTTTTGCATCTCCCTTTCCCTAACCTCGGTTACTCCTTCTCCGGGCGGCCGCAGAGCGGACGACCGGTAGATATTAAGTATACCACACTTCTGCGGTGCAGACGCACCGGACACGCACTGGTACGGCGGCTGCCGTTAACTGCTGTAAAGCAGATAAGCAGACCATAATAAGAACCCCACCCTTCCACGACGCTGAAGCGTCGGGTGGGTGCCCGGGAACCTTGTTGTCGTTTAACGGGCAGACAATAAATACAGCGCGCACCGCTCTGTATTCCAGAGTGCCGGCACACGCTGCACATGATAATTCCGGTTCTTTCAGTGAGCATCACTGTCCGTCCGAATTAAAACACCTTTGAGGCCAGAATTGCGAACCGGCGCTTCATGTGGTTTGCATCAAAATCGTAATCTCTGAGGAAATAGGACATCAGAAGGCCCAGGAAATCTCCGATCAGCATGGTGCAGAGATTGTGTTTCTCTTCAGTGCTGAGTTCCGGATCCATATTATCTTCCAGCATCTTCAGAAGGCCTTTATACATTTCCTTTTCATTTTCGGTTACCAGGATGGTGGTGATCAGTTTGGTGGTCAGAACCGGATATTTGCATGCATCATCAATCATCCGGTTCATCAGACTCATAATCAGCTCACGTCCTTCCAGTCTGGACGTTTCATAGTAGTCTTCCAGATTCTGATATTCTTCATCCGCCAGCGCCAGCAGCAGATCATTAATTGTCGGAAAATGATTGAAAATTGTCGTACGTGACATTCCGGCTTCTTCTGCAATATCATTGAACGTTGCTCTCTGCAGGCCTTCTTTCTCAAACAGCGACTTCGCCGCATCCATAATCGCCTGCCTGTTCCGTGCTTTTTTCCCCCATACTCTGCTGCTCATGCTTATTTTCCCTTTCCGGTCCCGCATTTCCAGACTGCAGATCCAGACCTACAGATATACTGTATCCGCACATACGGAAATACCATACCCTTATCTCCACAGTAATCTCGTCTGTGACAAACGTTTTCTTTTGATAGATAAATCATTTATTAAATTCTCTCACAATTGAACTCCATTTACAATACTGAGCCACGAAAATCATGTAAATTTCAAGAAAGCGACACATTTTTTCGTACTCATCCCACAACATTTCTGAGACTCCTGCAGCAGTGTAAATTTCGCACAAATTTCGCGGCATATATCTTCATTATTTTCTCATTTTCAGCATAAATATTTTCAGCGGACACAATATTCCTTAATACCTTCCCTATATTCTGTACTCTTGCTGTTATTGTTTCTGCTAAAAGCGCTTGAAAATCTTCTAAATTAACCGTAATTCTTTCCGAAATAAGAAATTATCTTCCCTTTTCAGCTCTGTAGCGGATTCAATGATAAGGACCTCGCCCTTCCGCGACGCTGAAAGAGCGTCGGATGTGTACCCGGAAACCTCGTTACCGTCTGATGAACAGGCAATGAAAAAGGGACTGTAAAATCACAGTCCCCTGACCTTAAATTGTCATACATTATATTATTCAAAGCTGCTATTTCAGCACAACCTTAACAACTTTCTTCTTTCCCTTGCGCAGGATCAGTGTGCCGTCTTCCTTGAAGCTGTCTTCTCTGATCATGGTCTTCGGGTCAGTAACCTTCTCTCCGTTTACAGAAACGCCGCCCTGCTCAACACTTCTTCTTGCCTCGCTGTTGCTCGGAGCCAGGCCGATCTCTTTCAGGAGGGTCAGAATTCCCTTTCCTTCGCCCTCAAACTCGGAGCGTTTCATCTCCGCCTTCGGAAGGTTGTCGGACATTGCGTCTCCGCCGAATGCGGAACGTGCTGCTTCCTGAGCTTCTTCAGCAGCCTGTTCACCGTGAACCATCTTGGTAACCTCATAAGCCAGGATTTCCTTGGCACGATTGATCTCGGAACCCTTCAGGGAAGAAAGTCTCTCGATTTCATCCATCGGCAGGAAGGTCAGCATGCGCAGGCACTTATTGACATCCAGATCGCCGACGTTTCTCCAGTACTGGTAGAACTCGTACGGGGATGTACGGTCCGGAGACAGCCAGAGCGCTCCTTTTCCGGTCTTGCCCATCTTCTTTCCCTCGCTGTTGGTCAGCAGAGCAAATGTCATTCCGTATACGTCCTTGTTGATTTCTTTCTTTGTCAGATTGATGCCCGCGATAATGTTGGACCACTGGTCGTTTCCGCCGAACTCCATCTTCAGGTCAAAGTCTCTGGCCATAACGAAGAAGTCATAGGCCTGCATCAGCATGTAGCCGAATTCGAAGAAAGACAGACCGTTTTCTCTTTCCATTCTCAGCTTGAATGCCTCAGAGCGGAGCATGGTATTGACGTTGAAGTCTTTTCCGATGGTACGCATGAACTCTACGAAATTCAGGTTGCGCAGCCACTTGGCGTTGTTCAGGCTGATTGCCTTGCCTTTCTCCGGCTCCTTGGTCAGATGTCCCGGAACGAAAACGCCTTCGTTTCCGACATACTGTACCTCGTCATCGAACGGGAGGAACTTATCGAACAGCTTCTTGAACTGCTCGCAGTTATGATCGATCGTGTCGGTGTCCATGAGCTTTCTCATGTCTGTTCTTCCGGACGGATCGCCGATCATTCCTGTGCCGCCGCCAAGAAGTGCAACTGGTGTATGGCCGTACTTCAGCATATAGGACAGGATGATGATCTGCATGAAGTGTCCGACATGCAGACAGTCCGCTGTCGGGTCAAATCCGATATAGAACTTGATCTTTTCTTTTCCCAGGAGGTCTCTTACTGCCTCTTCATTGGTGACCTGCTCGATAAAGCCACGCTCTTTCAGTACGTCAAAAACATTGTCGTACTGACTGATATTGTCAGGAATCTGAATCATTGGTAAATTTCCTTTCCACCGCCGCGTCCCCGTTTTTCTTTTTCTCCATTCTTCATGGGCGCGAGGTTGACATTTTGTTCTGTTTGCAGATATACGCCCTGCCCGGCGTCTGAACCGCGCCTCTGTTATACGCGCATTCAGATTATCAGGCCGCCCCGGCAGGAAGGCCGCGGCGGCATAATATACATTGTAACAGTTCCGGCCGTCTGCTGCTCTACTTGGTGCCGTACAGACGGTCTCCGGCATCGCCCAGTCCCGGAACGATGTAGGCATCCTCGTTCAGATGGTCGTCTTTGGCTGCGATGTAGATATCCACGTCCGGGTGAGCCTTCTGCAGAGCCTCGATTCCTTCCGGCGCTGCGATCAGGCACATGAAAGTGATATCCTTTCCGCCGCGCTTCTTGATGAAATCAATCGCCGCAGATGCGCTGCCGCCAGTTGCCAGCATCGGATCAACGACAAAAATCTTGCGGTGTTCGATGTCGGTCGGGAGTTTGCAGTAATACTCAACCGGCTGATGGGTTTCCGGATCGCGGTAAAGGCCGACATGGCCGACTTTCGCATTCGGAATCAGAGAAAGCATGCCGTCAACAAAGCCCAGTCCGGCGCGCAGGATCGGAACGATGGCTACATCCTCGCCCTTCAGCATCTTCGTCTTGGTTTTGCAGATCGGTGTTTCGATTTCCACTTCCTCCAGCGGAAGATCTCTGGTGGCCTCAAATCCCATCAGCATGGCAACTTCTGTCGCCAGCTCACGGAATTCCTTTACCGTTGTGGTCTTCATACGCATAAGAGAAACCTTGTGCTGAATCAGCGGATGATCAAATACATATACCTTGCCCATTGCTTTTTTCCTTTCTGTACTTCTGTTACATCTCGTTCAGCTCATTGACTCTTCTTGCGTGGCGCTCTCCGCCTTCGCTGTCGCCGGCGAATTTCGTGTCCAGCCACTCATCGGTCATCTTGATGGCCAGGTCAGGATCGGTGAGTCTTCCGCCCATTGCCAGGATGTTGGCGTTATTATGCTCCTTGGCCATGTGTGCCGTTTCTACGGAGTGTACCAGTGCGCAGCGTACGCCCTTTACCTTGTTTGCTGCCATGGAAATGCCGATTCCGCTGCCGCAGAATACCATGCCGAGATCTCCTTCTCCCGCCATCAGCGCTTCTCCGCATTTATGGCCGTAGACCGGATAGTCACAGGACTCCTCTGTATAAGTTCCAAGATCCTTTACTTCAATGCCTCTTTCTTTCAGATGTTCTGCTACTTTCTGCTTCAGTTCAAAGCCCGCATGGTCACTTGCGATAACAATCTTCATACTGCTTCCTCCTGCCTTTTTCATCAAAATGCAATTATACTTCTTTAATATTAAATCCCGCCGACTTCAGCATCCGGTTCATGACCGAAAAACCTTCTCCCTGCTCCGGCAGGGCTGTCGCCAGAATGATATCGACATCTTCTTTATCAGCCTCTCTGAGCCTTGCGTAAATCTCATGCGCGGCAAGCTCGGACTGATTTTCCGAGAAAGCGATGACACAGACTTTCTCACCTGCCTGCTCATGCTTCTTCTTTTCTTCTTCAATGGCGGCCATGACTTTTTCATGTTCGCCCTGGAACAGAATCATCGGCGCGTTCGGCGCGTAATGCTTGTATTTCTGTCCCGGCGCCTTCGGCTTGAAATCGCCCTGTGCCGGATCTGGTTTCACATTCAGGGTCTTATCCAGCAGAACACGCTTTCCGAGAACTTCCTCGAACTGGGCTCTGGTGATCATGCCCGGCCTTAAAATCATCGGTTCGTCACTGGACATGTCGATGATGGTCGACTCGATGCCGACTCTGCACGGGCCGCCGTCCAGAACGGCGTCGATTCTGCCGTCCATGTCGTCCATAACATGCTGCGCGGTTGTCGGGCTCGGTTTTCCGGAAAGGTTGGCGCTCGGTCCCGCCAGCGGCCTGGAGCGGCGGATCAGCTCTCTGGTCAGATCGCTGTCCGGCATGCGCATGCCTGCCGTCGGCAGATTGGCGGTCGTTACCGGCGGAATAATGTCCGCAGCCGGCACGATCATCGTCATCGGACCCGGCCAGAAGGCATCCATCAGCTTTTTCATGTCTTCTGTCACATGCGGGCAGAGTTCGTAAATGTCCTGCTGTTCCGCGATGGTGACGATGGTCGGATTGTCGTTCGGACGTCCCTTGGCGATGTAGATTTTTTCCACGGCTTCCGCGTTCAGCGCATCAGCGCCGAGGCCGTAAACGGTCTCCGTCGGGAAGGCCACAAGACCTCCCTCCTTGATAATCGAAGCTGCAATGTCAATGTCCCCGCTTGTTCCCTTGAGGAGTCTGGTTTTCATTTTCCTCTGCCTTCTTTCTCCGATTAAAACTCGTTCATCTTGCGTGCCTGGTAGTCCGCGTTCAGCGCGTCGATGATCTCATCCAGATCACCGTCCATGATCTGATCCAGCTTATAGAGGGTCAGGCCGATTCTGTGGTCGGACACACGGCCCTGCGGATAGTTATAGGTGCGGATACGCTCGCTGCGGTCTCCGGTTCCTACCTGGTCTCTTCTTTCTGATGCGATCTTGGCGTTCTGCTCCTGCTGCATCTTATCGTAGACTCTGGCCTTCAGGACTTTCATAGCCTTTTCACGGTTCTTGATCTGGGATTTCTCATCCTGGCAGGTAACAACGATTCCTGTCGGAAGATGCGTCATTCTGACTGCGGAGTCCGTTGTATTTACGCACTGGCCGCCGTTTCCGGATGCACGGTAGACATCGACCTTTACATCGTTTGGATCGATATGAACCTCAACGTCCTCAACTTCCGGAAGTACGGCAACCGTAGCCGTTGACGTATGGATTCTTCCGGATGTCTCTGTCTCCGGGACACGCTGAACTCTGTGCACACCGCTCTCGAACTTCAGGCGGGAATATGCGCCCTTGCCCTTGATCATCATATCGGCTTCCTTGACACCGCCGATTCCGATCTCGTTCATGCTCAGGATCTCTGTCTTGAATCCGTGACGCTCCGCGTAACGGGTGTACATTCTCAGAAGATCCGCAGCAAACAGCGCCGCCTCATCTCCGCCGGCACCGCCTCTGATCTCCATGATTACGTTCTTGTCATCATTAGGGTCCTTCGGGATCAGGAGGATCTTCAGTTCTTTCGTCAGCTCCTCCAGGTTATCTTCCTGCTCGCTGATCTCCTCCTTCGCCATTTCGCGCATTTCCTCGTCGGACTCTTCTTCCAGCATCTGCTTGGCGAAGTCGAGCTCATCCTTTGCCTTGGTATACTCCTTATACTTCTCGACAATCGGCTCCATCTCGCCCATTTCTTTCATATATTTCTGCCATACGCTCTGATTGGCAATAATATCCGGATCTGCAACCTTCTTGGTTAAATCATCGTACTTGTCTACGACTGAACCGAGTTTTTCAAACATGTTCTTCACTCCTGCCCGCCGCTTCAGCGGCATTCTCTAACTTCATATTTTATCATACTGATTTTCGATTGTCATCCTCATGCCAGTGCGGGGCTGCCGCAGCGCCCTTTCAGCCTGCCCGGGGGAGGCATCCGAAAAACTTCCCTGTTCCGCATAAATGAAAAGTGCGCTTCCGTCCCCGTCTCTGCGGAGAAAAAACGCACTTCAAAAAGCCATCATAAACCTTATTTTTTCAGGCAGGACAAAATCTCAGACCGCTGAAATTCTCTCCCGCCTGCGCGCAGACCTGTTCTCTGCACCGTGTTCATGATGGCATATTCAATTCGCTAGTACTGGAAGCTCGGAACAATCTTCTTCAGTGTAGGAATAATTCCGATTCCGTTCGGTGTCTGACCCGGCAGCTGCCAGAAGTCATGCGCACAGTAGTTGTTTCCCTCGATGATCGCCGGACCGGTCGGGGTGATCGCAACGTCCCAGCCGATATAACGCATCTGCGGAACAACCATAGCTGCCTCCAGAACCATCTGCTTGGCTTCCTTGAAATATGGAGTCTGGAAGCCGACCAGCTTATGTCCGGTGAACGGATGATATTCATACAGCTTGTCGGAAGTCGTCTCTCCCGGATGAGCCGGATACAGGAAGGTTCCGTCCTCCAGGTCAACAGGGCCGTGAACACCGTAGTTATCAACGACTCTCTTATTATTTCCGAACTTCTGAACCGCATAGATCAGATGCGGCTTTCCGTCATCGCCGATCAGTGTAATCATACGCATGCAGTTGACGGAATACGGATATACCTCCGCCAGCTTCGGATGGTTGACAATGCAGTCCTCCAGAGTACCGAAGCCCTTCGCCTTTACGTACTCATAGAAAGCCTCTTCATCGTCAAAATTATCCGGGTCAAGGAGTTCTGCTCCTCTTCCGCATGTCAGGTCACGCATTTTTGCGAAGATCTTCTGCTTCTGATCCTTCTTGCGTTTATAGAAATCGATAACCTCATCACGAGAAGCCTCAAGCATGTCGATAGACTCTCTTCCGATATAGTCCTTGAACACCTTGTTAAACTCATCTTTGTTATCGAAAATATGTGCGTAGCTCTCATCGTTATACTGAGAGATCAGCTTCTTGCTTCTGAAACGAGTCAGATAAGTATCTCTCTGCGCATCTGTCAGATTATAGAACTGGAAAATGATGTAATCATAATATCCAGCGTCAAACTTGCGCATGCAGTGAAGAATCTCTCTCACGCAGCGTGCTTTGCTGAAGCCGGAGCGCTCATGAGCGGTGTTCACTACATCATTGAATTTAGCGAAGCTCGCGTTCTTGAAAACTCTGAGCTTGTATCCCAACTTATTCTCTGCCATCTTTTCTCCTCTGCCTTTGCATTCCCGTTCTCCAGTGCCATTCCCGGCGCGGAGGGGATTTCCTGTTTATCTTTTCCAATGCCGCAATATTATACCATAAAACAGGCGGCGTCAACATATATTCGCAAGCAGATTTTCTGCCGCCGCGCAGCAGCGGATCCGCCTTATCTTCTTTTAAACTATGAAAAAAGCCGGAAGAAACTTCCGGCTGATCTTACGTTTGCAGGTCGATTACTTAAGGCCGTATTTCTGCTTAAACTTCTCGACACGTCCGCCACGGTTAGCGAACTTCTGCTGTCCTGTAAAGAACGGATGACACGCTGAGCACACATCAAGTCTCATTTCCGGTTTGGTCGACTTGGTCATAAATGTATTTCCGCATGCGCAAGTTACTTTACAGTCCACATACTTAGGATGGATTCCTTCCTTCATGCTTATTCCCCTCTTTCTCTGTGAGGCTGTGCCCCAGCAGTAATTTTGCTTTACTATAAACAGCTTATCAATGATATCACGATTTCTCCCTCTTCGTCAAGATGTATCTTTGACAAAAATTGACAGGCAAGAGAATTACCGGATATTCAGCAGCCGGCAGCGGTTCAGACAGGCGTAGATTTCCTGCATTCTCGGCATCGCCAGATCGCCCGGGACTTCCTGACAGAAGGCAGAAAACCCTTCCTTTTCCAGTCGTTTTCCAAAGGCATGCAGGACTTCCTGCAGCGTATGGCGCCCGTCAAAACCTTTTTCAAGCAGCTGCGCCGTCATGTGGCCGAGCGCGGTGACCTGCCCGGAATCCGCAAGCTGCTCCAGATAACGCAGATCCACCGTGTCATGGTTCAGACTGAATCCATCCAGTCCGTTTGTCCGGATCTTTATCCGTCCTCTGTGGCGGAGATCGTTTCTTCTTTCCGGAATCCGTGAAAAAGACGGCGGATCCAGCGGCTCCTCCGCGATGCGCGGCTTCTTCTCTTCCGCCGCTGCAGCTTTTGCCTTCTCTGTGATATCGTACGGCACATAACGGTCCATCTGAATAACCGTATCCGCTGCGTGGAAAAAGGCGCCGGAACTTCCGGCAACGATCACGGTAGAAATTTCCAGGCTGTCATAGAGCTGGCGGATCCGCTCGATATATGGCGTGATCGGTTCCTGGTCCCGGTGAATCACTCTCTGCATCAGTTCATCCCGGACCATGAAATTGGTGGCGCTGGTATCTTCATCAATCAGGAAAGTATGCGCGCCGGCTTCGATGGCCTCGGCTGCGGAAGCCGCCTGCGACGTGCTTCCGCTGGCGTCTGCCGTTGAAAAGCTTCTGGTGTCTCTTCCGTCCGGAAGACTGCCGATGAACATGGAAATATCCGTACAGCAGATGCTCCGTCCGTCTTCTGCCCGGAGCTTGACCGCCGTATCCTCCGTCACGACGAGTTCTCTTCCGTCGCCTTCAATATGCGGGTAGATCCCCTGTTCCAGAGCCTTCAGGAAGGTTGACTTTCCATGATATCCGCCTCCGCAGATCAGGGTGATGCCCCTGCGGATTCCCATGCCGCGGATTTTTCCGCGGTGCGGAAGTGTCAGCTCAACTGCAAGAGAATCCGGAGCCTGCATCGGAACCGCGCCTTTCATCGGTTTCTGAGAGATTCCGGAGGCTCTCGCCAGAATGCTGCCGTCTGCGATAAAGGCGGTCAGGCCCAGAGGCCCGAGCTGGTCGTGAATGTACTGCCGGTCATCAGCCAGGTCCATGACCCTTGTCATTTTCTTTTCGTCAAAGGATGCACAGCGCAGCGTCTGATCGACGGCGCCGGGCAGTTCCTGAAAGAGGAGGCGGATCAGCGGGCCGGACTGGATGGTCCTTCCTCTGGCCGGAAAGCCGGCCGTAAAACGGACGGTTACGCTGCCGTCATTTCCGACGGTGCAGGCGCTCCGCTCCAGAATTTCCTGTCCACAGCGCATACAGGACACCATGCCGCTCTTTCCGGATCCGGAATGGCCGGACATGGACCCTGCCGCGCGGGAGAAGCGCCTCAGCAGTGCGTCTTCCAGCGCGGTGCGGCGGTATTTCCGCTCGTATGTCTCACACGGAAAATCTGCAGTTTCCGGCTTTACCACGATTTCCAGATAGGACGGAGCGGCAAAAGGATCGCCCTGCACATGGACGATCCTCAGAATGTACGCGCCGAAGTCATATGCTCCCCGCGTCTCTTTATATGCCGGATAGCCGCGTCTGTCGATCCGGTGAAGAATCTCTTTCAGCTTATCCTGATTATTCATGAATTACCTATCTCCCTTCAAACTGGCAAATACGACACGATCTCTTCCTGCCAGGTCTTTCAGGCCGCGGATGTTTTCATAGCGCCCGGTCTCTTCCAGCAGGGATGTGACGTCATCCAGCTGGTCAAAGCCGATCTCCATCATCAGGATTCCCTGTTTTTTCAGATACTCCGGTGCTTCTGCGGCAATCCGCCGGTAGAAGGACATGCCGTCCTCGCCGCCGTCCAGGGCCAGCATCGGCTCGTGCTCTGTGATTTCTCTCTGGAGCGTGGGAATAATCGCGGAACGGATATAGGGCGGGTTGGAAAAGATCAGATCAAAGCGTCTGCGGTGGAAGCGTTTTCTGAAGGGCGCAAACAGATCGCCCTGCTGGAATTCCGCCTGCACGTGATTTCTGCGCGCGTTTTCTCTCGCGACAGCAAGTGCGTCCTCACTGATATCCGTGCAGACCAGCTTCAGATTCGCCTGACCGGCCAGTTTCGCAACAGAAATTCCGATCGCGCCGCTGCCCGTGCACAGATCCAGGATCTCCCAGCTGCGCTTTTTCTTCAGCGGAAGCTCCTCCCCGTTCAGTTTATTCTCTTTAATCACAGAAATCCCGTTTTCCGCCAGAATCTCGGTGTCCTGACGCGGGATCAGAACGCTCGGATTGACAGCAAACGGCAGCCCCATGAACTCCTGCATTCCGGTGATGTACTGCAGCGGCTCGCCCGCGCAGCGCCGGTCCAGCAGATGAAAATACGCATCGCACTGTTCATCATGCAGAATATGCTGATATTCCAGAATCAGCCGGGAAGTCGGCACATGCATTAAATAGCAGTAAAGCAATTTATTATCAATTGCCGCATCTTCTACTTCACATTCCCTCAGCTGCTTTTCTCCGATTTCCAGCAGTTCTTTTACTCTCATACTCATTAACAAAACCCTTCTTTACGATTCTATATGCTCTCCTGCCGGCGTTTCTCCCTCAATGCTGTCTTTCTCTGCATCCCGGTCGATATGCATGGCCTCCAGCAGTTCTGCGTCCGCATTGCAGATTCCCTCAATTTCCGGATCACTTTCCGGCTTCAGCACTGCCTTCATGACCGTCATGGCAATTTCCACCTGACTGTCGTCCGGTTCCCTGGTCGTCAGTTTCTGCAGCAGCAGACCCGGTATGCTGAGCGCCTCCACCAGCGGATTAGAAGATTTTCCCGCCCATTTCAGCAGCTCATAGGAAAACCCGGCCACCACCGGCATCAGCAGGATCCGGGACAAAATACGCCAGGCAAGGGAAGGCCAGCCGAGCAGGGAAAACAGCACCAGACTGACCACCATGACAAACATCAGAAAGCTTGTTCCGCAGCGCGGATGCAGGGTGTAAAACTGCCGTGCGTTTTCCGGCTTCAGCTCCAGATTATTTTCAAAGCAGTGAATCGTCTTATGCTCGGCGCCGTGATACTCAAACACGCGCCGGATATCCTTCATCCTGCTGATCACTGCGATATACAGGACAAACATGGCGATACGCAGAAGGCCTTCAATCAGATTCAGCCCGACTGCACTGTGCACAAAGGGTTTCAGCAGGCTGACCGCCGCAGTCGGAAGAACGGCAAACACCAGAAGTGCAAACGCAAATGCCAGAATCAGTGATACCGCCATCATCAGATTCCACACGCCCTGCTCTCCCAGATGTTCCAACAGCCAGGAATACACCGGCCCGCCTTCTTCTTCAGCGCCGGATTCCTGAGAACTCTCCGGCATTTCTTCATCCTCAGCAAAATATTCCGCGACATCTGCAGAAAAGGTCATGATTTTCATTCCGAAAACCAGCGAGCCGAAGAAACTGATGATTCCCCGGATAAAGGGAATCCTGCGCCAGGCTTTCTTCTGGTTCAGATTCCAGGTTTTCATGTAGATACGCTGATCCGGAAGGCGGACGGCCGCAGCCGTGCGGTAAGGCCCCTGCATCATCACGCCTTCCATAATGGCCTGGCCTCCGATGGAGGTCGGGCAGGCCTGCTTTAAAAATATCTTTTTCAGATTCATCTCTGCTCCTGATAAAATACCTTGCGGATAATTTCAATGAAGTCCTTATTATTTCTCGTATGCGCGAGATTATCGATGACTTCTTCTGTGACATCCTGTGTCGAACGGCTGGACATGGCTCTGCGCATCAGCCATACGGCTTCAAGCTCTTCCTGGCTCATGAGCAGTTCCTCACGCCGTGTTCCAGATTTATAGATATCAATAGCCGGGAAGATTCTCTTCTCTGACAGTTTCCGGTCGAGGTGAAGTTCCATGTTTCCTGTACCCTTGAATTCCTCATAGATGACATCATCCATGCGGCTTCCCGTGTCAACCAGCGCCGTTGCCAGGATTGTGATGCTTCCGCCGTTTTCAATATTTCTCGCGGCACCGAAGAAACGCTTCGGTCCGTAGAAAGCACCCGGATCAATACCTCCGGAAAGTGTTCTTCCGGAAGCCGGAACAACCAGGTTGTAGGCTCTGGTCAGGCGCGTCAGACTGTCCAGCAGGATCATGACGTCTTTTCCGTGCTCCGCCAGGCGCTTGGCTCTGGCCAGCATCATTTCCGCGGCTTTCACGTGATGCTGCGGCATCTCATCAAAGGTGGAATAAATGACCTGTCCATGTTTCAGTGTACGCTTCATGTCCGTGACTTCTTCCGGACGTTCGTCGACAAGCAGGACGAAGAGGTTGATATCCGGATAATTTTCCTCAATGCTCCGGGCAATGCTCTTCATCAGGGTCGTCTTTCCTGCCTTCGGCGGCGCGACGATCATGCCCCTCTGCCCTTTGCCGATCGGTGCAACCAGGTCGATCAGACGGACGGACAGATCGTTTGTCACGCCCTCCAGCCGGAGTCTTTCATCTGGGAAAATCGGCGTCAGAGACTCAAACTGCGGACGGTGAATCGCCGTTCCCGGGTCATCTCCGTTTACCGTCTTTACATACAGCAGCGCACCGAACTTTTCATTTTGTCCCGGTCTTCTGCTGATTCCGTAAATCTCGTCTCCGGTTTTCAGATTAAATCTTCTGATCTGTGTCGGTGAAACGTAAATATCCTGATCACTGGACATGAAATTGTCAAAACGCAGGAATCCAAATCCGCCGTCCACGATATCCAGGATTCCGGTTACTTCCGGACGTTCTTCCGGGGAATATTCGCGGTGTTCTCTCCGTCCGTGCTGGTGCTCGTGCTCTCCGGAATTTTCCTGCCCTCTGTGTTCGCGGTGCTCATGTTCATGGTTTTCTGATCCTTCTTCACGCGCAGCGTATCCATGATGTGAACCGGTATGTTCTGTCTCTGACGGTTCTGCATGCGGATCTTTCTCATTCAGCGGGAAGGAAGAATAGACCAGGCCCTCACCGCTGTTTTCCGCATGACTGCCTGTGTCCGAGGAATAACTCTCCTCTGCTTTCTGACCATCTCCAGCTCTGCGGACGTGGCGCGCGGCAGCGCGGACACTGCGTTTCCTGCGTTCTGCACGCCTGTCCATGCTGTTTTGTTCTTCTTTATCCGGATCAATGCTCATGGTATTGTCCGTTTTTTCCGGCCTTTCATCAGAAGCGGCCAGCGTGATTCCGGAAGCGACGACAGTATGGCTGCCGATCCTCATGCTTTCCTGCACGCTTTCATGACTGCTGTCTTCCGTCCCGGCTTCTGCATCTGCATCCTCTGCTGCTTTCTTTGTCGTGCGGCGCCGTGTCTTCGGCTTTTCTTCCGCTTCTGCCTCCGCGTCCTCTGCCGCTTTCTTCGTCGTGCGGCGCCGTGTCTTCGGCTTTTCTTCCGCTTCTGCCTCCGCGTCCTCTGCCGCTTTCTTCGTCGTGCGGCGCCGTGTCCTCGGCTTTTCTTCCGCTTCTGTCTCCGCGTCCTCTGCCGCTTTCTTCGTCGTGCGGCGCCGCGTCTTCGGCTTTTCTTCCGCTTCTGCCTCCGTGTCCTCTGCCGCTTTCTTCGTCGTGCGGCGCCGCGTCTTCGGCTTTTCTTCCGCTTCTGCCTCCGCGTCCTCTGATGCCTTCTTCGTCGTACGGCGCCGCGCCTTCGGTTTTTCTTCCGCTTCTGCCTCCGCGTCCTCTGACGCCTTCTTCGTCGTGCGGCGCCGTGTCCTCGGCTTTTCTTCCGCTTCTGTCTCCGCGTCCTCTGACGCCTTCTTCGTCGTGCGGCGCCGTGTCTTCGGTTTTTCTTCCGCTTCTGCCTCCGCGTCCTCGGCCGCCTTCTTCGTCGTGCGGCGCCGTGTCTTCGGTTTTTCTTCCGCTTCTGCCTCTGCGTCCTCTGCCGCCTTCTCCGTCGTGCGGCGCCGCGTCTTCGGCTTTTCTTCTGTTTCTGGCTCAGGAGTTTCTGCTGCTGCCGTTTCAGCGGCCTCCTGTACCATTTCTTCGTTTACACTCTCTTTTTTTACATTTTCTTCCATACTACCTGCGGCGCGGATGTCCCGCCTCCTCATATACCATACATACATCCTGAAAACATACATCATTCCGTGCATCTGCACACGGTTTTATACATTGCTCAATATCCTCTGATGTTTAAATCATCTTTTCTCTGAATCAAAGATAGAATCGGATCTGAAAACAACAGATGCAGACACTGCGGCCTGCACTTGAGATAAAAATTCGTGAATCTGACCGTTTCTGCGGTCTTTCATGTACAACTTCGCTTATCGATATTTTATATCAGCATTCTGGATTCTTCAATACCATTCACCAAAATTCAGTTCCACGGGGAATCTTCTGAAAATTGTATATTTCCCCTGTGCGATGATTTTCCCGCTGTTCGCCGCATAAAAAAACGCATCTCGTCAGTATGTACGAAATGCGTGATAAAAATCGTTTAAACCGGGGGGCAGAGCCCTGTTCACATCACTGTTCCGGATGTGCGGTGTCTTCATTCTGCCAGTCTCCCAGCGTGGTTCTGCACTGTTCTTCCAGCAGTTCATCCACCTGAATTGAACTTTTCGCGGAACACAAAACAGAAAGCTGGTCTCCCGCATGGAGGACAGTGCTTCCGCCCGGCACAATTTCATTTCCCTGATGAAGGATGGCTACCACCAGACTGCCCTTAGGCAGATGCATTCTGCTGATCGGCTGTCCGTCCATCAGACTTCCCATATGCACGTCACTGTCCAGGATGACTTTCGGCGCGCGGTGTCTGCTTCCGGAATCCAGGTTTTCATTTCTGGTGCGGAGCATCCGGTGCAGGAGCTGATCGTAGATCGGTTCTCCATGCATAGCCTGCGCGGCAATATACGCAGTCAGAGCCACGATGGTCAGGGACAGGAAATTCATAAAGTTTCCGGTCATCTCTGTAACCAGCAGAACTCCGGTAATCGGCGCACGGATCACCGCCGCGAAATATCCGACCATTCCGTACAAAACAAAATTCGTCAGGTAGACATCTTCTTCTCCGGTCAGGCCGCAGTACAGCCTCAGGAATAGTCCTCCCGTCAGTGCTCCGACAACCAGGAGTGGGAGGAAAATCCCTCCCGGCGTGCCGCATGTCGTGCAGCACATGGAATAGAAGAATTTCAGGAGGATCAGGACCGCCATTCCTGCAGCCATGTATTTCCCGGCCGCAGATGCCTCGATCAGATCATACCCGGTCCCCAGAGCATCCGGCCTGAGGAAGGCAATCGGAATAACCAGAAGAAACGGAACAACGATCCTTACTGTCTTATTAGAAATATGCTGATACACGTTCTGCATGACATCAGTAAATTTATTGAAGAACACACCGAATGCGCCCAGAATCACACCAAGAACCAGAAGCAGCCAGTAATACTTCAGCGGCAGCGCCCGTGAACCCGGAATGATCACCACCGGATGCAGGCCGAAAATCTGATAGGACACAAAATCCGATGTCACCACGGCGGCCATCGTGGTCAGGATAACCTCTTTATTCAGGTTGTTGTGAATATCCTCCAGGACGAACATCACCGCCGCGAGCGGAGCGTTAAACGCACAGGAAAGTCCCGCGCCGACACCGGCACTCATCAGGATCCACTCTTCCGTGACCGGACGTCCCAGCAGCCGCGCAGTGCCTTTTCCCGCCATCGCGCCGATCTGCACGCTCGGTCCTTCATTTCCCATGGACAGTCCGGCTCCGATTCCGGCGACCGTTCCCGCTAGCTTGCTGAAGATCACAGAAAGCCACGGCTCATCAATCTGCCCCTGCATCTCACCTTTTACCTGCGGAATTCCGGAGCCCGAAGCCAGCGGCACCAGTCTGACGGAAATACAGGCTGCGGCACAGCACAGGGCCAGGAGAACCAGTGCCAGGACAAGCTCTTGCGGGCTGGTTTTTGCCGCCTGAATCAACGTATCCCGGTAATGCTCCGCCTGATGCATCAGCAGACGGAGAACCGAAACCACCGCGCCTCCTGCAGCTCCTGCCACCGCACCTTCCGCAACGACCTGATACTGCCAGGAGAAAGCCCTCCGGATCTGTTCCGCAGATTCTGCCCCTCTTCCGGCCTTGTTTTCTCTTGTTTTCTTATCGCCTATACCCATGTCTGAATGGCCCAGATTACTGTAGTTCCAACCATGCTGAGGCAGATTGCGATCACGATGATCTTCGCTGCCAGTCTATGCTTCTCGTTCATTCTGCACCTCCTGAATATCAATATGAAGAGCGTTCTTTCCTTCCGCGATGCCTTCCAGGCTGACCAGGTAGATAACCTCAATACTGCCTGTTCCCTCATCGGTCAGGTCTGCGTCTACACGGTCCGTCAGAACCTCCAGCTTCATCGTGCCGTAAGGGGTCTCATACGGACTGTCCATGCGTTCGCCCTGCTTAAAGTGCATCTCGGTTTTTACTTTCCCCTCTTCATCTCTGCGCTGCATGTGAATGGAATCCTCCCGGATCTGCAGCGTCGTTATGCTTCCCGGGAAACCGGACAGCTCACTCTCCGGATACGTGAGGGTGACTCCCTCATCGTCCGCGCGGAGACTGCCTTCGGTCACAAACTCGACGACATCCTCTGCCTCGGTTCCGGCGAACTGCTTTCCCGTAATTTTCACTTCTACATTTCTGTCTTTCACGTTTACGCATCCTTTCTTCTCTGAATGCATCTTCAGCCCTTTCACGCACACCTCCTGCCGCGGCCAGTGTCCCCGCCGCTGTCCTGCATGCTGAAACGGCTGAAATTCAGCGGATAAACAACCTGCTAATGTAATATATTAACATAGCTCTTCCAATTTTTGAACACAGAAAAAACATATACATTGATTATACTGACTGTATGCAGAAAAATTCTCCTTCGGGATTCGGAATCGCCCAAGGCCATCCCGCCGCCGGCAGTTCAGCCTTCCGAACGCAAGAATAAATTCATCATAAAGGAGTTATTGAAACATGGATAATGATTTTAACGATTTCAGAAACCAGAATCCGGGCAGTTCATCCGACAATTCCGGCGGCCGCACGGCCTCGGGCGATATCAGCTGGCGTCACGTTGATCCCGCTTCAGAGGGACAAAATCCAACCGGCCAGGAGGCAGCCGCATGGCGCTCCTCCGGAGCATCTGGCAGTTCCGATTCCGGAAAACGGGAAAACAGCCGGCCGGACCCCTGGCAGGCATCGGGAAATGATGATGCTTACGGACAGTCTTACCGCAGCGGAAACGATTCCACAGAAAGCAGCGGCCTCGGAAATTCTTCCATGAACGCCGGAAGCTCCGGGAATAACGCCGCAAACACCGGCTATTCTTCCGATTACGGATATCGTTCTTCTTATACTGCAGGAGGATCTCAGGATTCCCCGCAGAACGAAAGCCGGGGCTATACCGGAATGCAGTTTGATGACGGATTCGGTCAGTATCAGCAGGATGACCGCCCCTCAGGCATGACCGGAAACGGAACAGGCTATACGGACTACAGCAGCAGTTATACCAGCGGGCAGGACTATTCCGGCGGATATTCTTCCGGAAATTACTACGGCGGCGGAAACGGCGGAAACGGATTCGGTCATGGCGGCGGAAAACGTTCCGCTGCAGCAGGCAGACCGCTTTACATCACCAGACGTACACTGATTCTGCTTCTGATCCTGTGCATGGTACTGACCTCCGCACTGACCTTCGGCGGCATCATGCTCTATAACAAGACCATTTACGGCGGCGATAACAGCGCCACCCACTATAAACTGGCAAAGTCCACGGAAACGCTTTCCTATAAGAGTATTATCGAGAAAACGCAGGACAGCGTGGTTTCCATTACGACTTCCTCCGTTTCCACAGACGGATGGGCGCAGAACTACGTTACTGAAGGTGCCGGAAGCGGAGTCATCATCCAGTCAAACGGATATATCATGACCTGCAACCACGTCATTGAAGGAGCAAGCAAGATCAAAGTCACGCTGCGGAATAAAAAATCCTATACGGCGAAGGTTGTCGGCGCAGATTCCGACAATGATATCGCTGTCCTGAAGATCAACGCAGTCGGCCTGACTCCTGCGACCTATGGAGACAGTTCCAAACTGTCCGTCGGCGACAGTGTCGTCGCCATCGGAAATCCGCTGGGAGAGCTGAGCAACACCGCAACAACAGGAATCATCAGCGCGCTGAACAGAAACCTGAACATCGACGGAAAGAAGATGAACCTGCTGCAGACCGATGCCTCCATCAACCCGGGCAACTCCGGCGGAGCACTGTTCAATTCTTCCGGCAACCTGATCGGCATTGTTGTCGCAAAATCCACCGGTTCTGATGTCGAAGGCCTCGGATTTGCCATTCCGATCAACCGCGCGGCAAAAGTCGCAAAAACTCTGATCAAGACCCACAAGGGCGCAAACGGAACAAGCACCAGCAGCACGCCGACCATCGGAATTTCCGTTGTCCAGCTAAGTGCGTCCGAAGCAAAACAGAACGGACTGGACGGCGCCGGCGTTTACGTCGCCTCCGTTACCAGCAGCAATGCGAAGAGAGCCGGATTCAAAGTCAGCGACCGCATCATCTCCGCAGACGGAACAGTCATCCGCAGCTACGACAAACTTAAGTCCGTACTGAAAAAAAATAAATCCGGCGACAAGATCAAGGTCATCGTCGCCAGAGACGGAAAATCCGTCACACTGACCACGACACTGGGGTAGACATGCTTGTAATAAACGGCCGGAACGAAGCAGTCGAAATCCGATGGCTGGTTCAGATCGTTGAAGCAGATGAAGGCCGAATTCGATATGCACGGAGGCCGGTGACTGAAGTTAAGCAGGGAACTTCAGTCACCGGCCTTTCCATTTCCGCGCAGCCGTCCCGGTATTCCATCTCGCATAACCCGCACAGATACTGGAGCGCATAAGAAAGCGGACCTCAGAAACGCCGCACGGCGCTCTGAAATCCGCTTTCTTCATTCTTCAGTTATAATCCGCTTCTGCGCGCTGCCTTCCCGCCGGCTCGTCCGGAATCCCGGTAATCCGCACAATGCTGCGTGTCTGACGGGCTGCGCGGCGGTTATCTCCCGCCTTCGTCCGCTAAACTGCCGGTCAGGAACCACATCTGATGAGATGAACAGCAAAAATTTACTTCAGCTGAGACTTGTGGCTCTTGAAGGCGGTCTTTCCTTCGCGGATGACGAATTCCTTCAGGTCGCTGGCATGTCTTCTTGCTGCCTGGCGTGCCTTTTCGGCATCTCCGCTCTCCAGTGCTTCTACGATATGGTAGTGTGCTCTCGGCATATCCTGATATCTGGAGAAATCATCATAATAGAAATAGCGGAATCTCAGCGCGAGCTTCTGAATGGAACCGTAGATCTGGATCAGAGACTTGTTATCGCTGTGCTCTGTGATCACTCTATGGAACTCCTCATCATGCTCGATGATGTTCTGAGTATCACCCATACGGACCGCCTTTTCATAGGCATCTGCAGTTCCGCGGAGCTGATCGGCGATTTCCTGTGTCATGTTCTGCGCAGTCAGCGCTGCTGCCAGTCCTTCCAGTTCTTCACGTACAACCAGTGTATCTACGATGTCTTTTACGGAAATCTCGGAAGCATATGCGCCTCTTCTCGGCTCGATTACGACCAGTCCGTCTTTCTCGAGCTTACGAATTGCCTCTCTTACCGGAGTACGGCTGACGCCCATCTCATCAGCAAGATTTACTTCCATCATTCTTGTTCCCGGTTCGATTTTGCCCTCAAGAATCTGCATTTTCAATTGTTCATAGACAATCTCACGAAGCGGCTTGTGGCTCTGTAAATCCAAATCTAACATATTAACCCCCATGTACTTAATGTTCTCCGTATATTGTATTATAAAAACTTGCGAAAGTATACCCCCAAACCGAGAGCATACGTGAAATATTCGCAAAAATCGCTTATGCGACTTGTGATCTGGTATTGAAAAACAAATGAACGGCCGCACGGCGCTTATGGCCTTTTCTCCGGCTCCGTCACCGTCTCTGTCCAGTACGCCTCAATCTTCTCTCCGCGCAGCCGGTCACAGACAGCTTTTGCCTGATCCAGCGTATCATACAGTCCGAACACAGTCGGACCGCTGCCGCTCATCAGAACGACTCTGGCGCCGGTTTCTGCCAGGCGTTCTTTCAGCCCGGCAACATCTGGATAGGCGTTCAGCGTGTAGCGTTCCAGGACATTGATGAATTCCGCAAACATTTCCGGATCTCCGCTCTGCATTCTTCTGATCAGGCGGTCATTATCCGGCCTTTCCGTAATGGTGCAGGAGTCAATCCCCCGGTACACTTCTGCAGTGGAAACTCCGTGGCGCGGCTTTACGATAACCGCCGGCATCCGGATTCCCTGAAGCGGCTGCAGCCTGGTTCCGGTTCCCCGGGCCCTCGCGCACGCTGCAGCGAACCGATCTTCCCGCACGATACGCGGAAGACAGCGGTTCAGACGGGCCTGCCCCATTGCGCAGAAAGGCACATCGGAACCCAGCTGCGCGCACAGTTCCATGATCTCCGGCAGCTTCATTCTCCGCCGCCACAGCACATTCAGCGCGTGAATGACCGCAGCCGCGTTCCCGCTCCCGCCGGCCAGCCCTGCCGCAATCGGAATCATCTTACGCAGCCGGATCTCGATTACTCCTCCGGGAACACTGCTGCCAGCCTCAGCGGACATCAGCTCCGCCGCCCGATAAGCAAGGTTCCGGCTGTCCACCGGAAGATAGGGACGGTTGCATGCGATATGGATTTCATGTTTCCCCCGCGGCTTTCTGTAATCCGGATGGAAACTTACCACGACGTTATCATGGAATCCAATCTGCTGCATCACCATGTCCACCGGATGAAATCCGGCATCCCCGGGTGCACCGACATCGATCGAAAAATTAATTTTGGCAAAAGAACGGAGAAGGATCCGACCTTCTCCGATTTCTCCGCTTTTCCCGCGGTTATCTGCCTTTCTTTTTGTTGTTTTTACTGTTTTTCCCATAGCCGTTGGCCTTCCGTGCAGCTTTTTCCTCCGCACGCTTTTTCTTCAGCGCCGCCGCACGTGCCGCTCTTCCGGTTCTGTACTTTGCACCGGCAGCACGGATCGGCATCGGTTTATTAACATGGAAGTAGTCGTCGCGAAGTTCCTTCTTGACTTTCTCTTCTTCCAGTCTGAACTTCTCGTCGTCCGTCAGCTTCTTCTTTTTATTCTTATGCTTGCGGGCTTCCTTCTTTTCTTCTTTTGCGTGCTCGGCGATGACTGTCTGTACATCCTTGCCCGTCTTCTTTGCCTCTTTATACGGATTAAACGGTGCCTCAGACTCGTCCTTCTTCTTTTCTGCGTCTGTTCCGTTGTTCTGATTGCGCATCTGTCTTACGCTGAAGAACATCATTCCGCCGAACATCAGGACCATCATCACCATATAACCTGCGGTATAACGTCTCTGGTTCAGTGTCTTGAAACGGATGGTTTTGTCAGCGCTCAGCGTAGAGCCGTCGTTTGCGCGGAATCCGCTGGAAATGGTGCAAGTGTAGTACTGGTTGTCCTGAATCGCCTTATCACCCTTCTGCGGAACCTTGGCGGTGTCCACCAGAATCAGCGCGTATTTGGTGTTGCTCTTACTGTAGTAGATCTTTACCGGCAGCTTGTGGCCGTTTTTATCGGCAATCTTGAATTTATTCGCATTTGCCTTCTTGGATGCGGCATTTCCGACCGGACGGTCAAAATACACTTTGACACACATGTTCTCCTTGGTCGTGCTCGTTGCATTATTTGCAGGGTAAGTCTTATTGATTTTCAGGGATGAGTCGGCAAAAGAAAACATTGCCATGAACATCGCAAGGATTACCGCCAGACTCAAAACCGCGCCTGCCCTTTTAAACGTATTTTTCATTCTTTAATTTCCTCCGATTCTGCCGCTGGATGGTTTCTGCCGCGCTTTCTGCGCAGCCTGAGCCCCTTGAAGAACTGCTTCAGCTGGTCCGCACATTCTTCCTGCATGATCCCGCGTTCCACATGAATGCAGTGGTTCAGACGCGGATTTTCCGCAACATTGAAAACAGACCCGCAGGCTCCTGCCTTGGGATCCATCGTTCCGATAAATAAATTCTCCATGCGGGACCAGACCAGCGCGCCCGCACACATCGCACAGGGTTCACAGGTCACATACATCGAACAGCCGGTCAGACGCCAGCCGCCCAGATATGCCGCAGCCTGCCGAATCGCGTTCATCTCCGCATGCACCGTCGGATCCTTCTGTGTCTCCGTCAGATTATGCCCGCGCGCGATGATTTCCCCGTCACGCACGATGACCGCGCCAATCGGGATTTCCCCGAGAGCAGCTGCTTTCTGTGCTTCCTTCAGCGCTTCTTCCATAAATATATTTCTGCTCATATACCTAGAAAGTATACATCACTTCTTTTCAGTATTCAAGATAATCGTACTGATATTTATGCAGAAGAATCCCGGCATTTCATTGAACATTCCCCTTTTTTCACGCTATACTGTTAGCAGGCGCCGCAGTCCCCGCCGCGGGCATTCTCCGGATGCTCTCCCGGGAAAGACTGCAGACGGCTGTTTCCGGCTTTTTTCAGGACAAAACACCACCGGGCAGGGAGGCTCCCGGATTTATGATACTCGACATCATCGCCATTATTATCATCGTCATCGCCGCCATCCGGCATGCATTTAAAGGATTCGTCGTCTCGGTCGTCCATCTGATCCAGTGGATTGCCCTTGCGATTTTTTCCCTTTTATATTCCGACAATCTGAAACAGTATCTGATTGATCATACATCTATAGACAGCGGTCTTGAGTCCTTTTTCAAGAACCTGCTGTTAAAGCGCTTTCAGGAATCAGGAGGGACACTGTCTCTTCCGGATTTTCTGCAGAACGCGGCGGACAACGCCGCCAATACCACAGCGGAATACGCCGCTTCTGTGATCACCGGCATCGTCATATCCATTCTGGCCCTGCTCCTGATTTATATCGGCGTAAAAATCATCGGGACGATCATCATCGCGCTCTTTTCCCGCAGCCATCACGGCGGCGTCATCGGAGCGCTGGACGGAGTCCTGGGCGGAGCCGCAGGGCTTCTCCTTGGGATTTTATATGTCTGTATCCTTTTGTCCCTGCTGAAGCTGACCCTGCCGCTTCTGGCCGCGGACACCCAGACCTGGCTGCAGACGCAGCTGAACAGCTCGTTTCTGGCCTCGGCGCTGTATCACCACAACCTCGTCGTCGCTTTCTTCCAGAGCATCGGGGCCGGGACGCAGCAGGCTTGACAACAACCGGCATCTGTGATACCTTATTGAAAGTTTAGGCAAAAATCGAGGAGCAAGGGTTTCGATCCCTCTGAATCAGGAAGGAGATAGAAATGAAAACACTGCTGAAGAATGGAACCGTTTATCTGGATCACGCATTTAAAAAGGCGGATCTGTTAGTCAGTGAAGACGGAATCAGCGTATATTCTTCCGACAACGCGGCAGCTTCTGAAAGTGCTGCGGATTGTTCCTTTGACGCTGATGATTACGCAATTGTACCCGGATTTGCAGATGTGCACGTTCACTTCCGCGAACCCGGGTTTTCTTATAAAGAGACGATCCGCACGGGAAGCCTGGCGGGCGCTTACGGCGGATATACTTGTGTCTGCCCGATGCCGAATCTGAAGCCGAAGCCTTCTACTATAGAAGGGCTGAAGGCGCAGACGGACATCATTAAGCGGGACAGTGTCATCCACGCCATTCCTTACGGCGCGATCACGATGAAGCAGGACGGAAGAAGCGCCCTCTCGGACATGGAGGCTCTGGCACCGCATGTCTGCGCATTTACCGACGACGGAAAAGGCGTACAGACAGAGGAGCGCATGCGTGAGGCCATGGAAAAGGCGCAGGCTCTGGGAAAGATAATCACGGCGCACTGTGAAGATGAGTCTCTTCTCGGTGGTTCTGCCATCCACGCCGGCCGCTACGCAGAGTCCATCGGCTGGAAGGGAATCAGCTCGGAAAGCGAATGGAAGCAGATCGAGCGGGACTGCCGGCTGGCGGAGGAAACCGGCTGCGCCTATCACGTCTGCCATGTTTCCACAAAAGAATCCATCCAGGTCATCCGCGACGCGAAGAAATCCGGCGTAAATGTGACCTGCGAAACCGGCCCGCATTACCTGGTCCTCTCTGAAGAAGACCTCTTCAAGATCAACCCGGACGACCCGTCCAGCGGCCGCTTCAAGATGAATCCGCCGCTCCGCTCCGAAGCGGACCGGAAAGCCATGCTGGACGCCGTTATCGACGGAACCGTCGACATGATCGCCACGGACCACGCTCCGCATTCCGCCGAAGAGAAAGCCAAAGGCCTTCTGAAGAGCGCCAACGGCATCGTGGGACTGGAGAGCGCCTTCCCGGTGCTTTACTCCCGCCTCGTCCTTCCGGGCATCCTCAGCATGGACCGTCTGCTGGAGCTGATGTGCTTCGCACCGAGACGCCGCTTCAGCCTTCCGGGAACAACTCTGGAAACCGCACAGGCAGAACAGAAAGCCGACGGCGGCCTGCTCCTGCCGGGATCCGCGGACATCACCGTCCTGGATCTGCACACGCCATACACCCTCCGCGCAGATGCCTTCAAGAGCATGGGCCATTCCTGCCCATTTGACGGATGGGACGTTCAGGGAAAGGCCGTCATGACCTTCTGCTGCGGACAGATTTCCGCAGACCGGGGCGGGCTGAAACGCCTGGATTAACCGCCTTTCCCCTTACCCATCATAAATCGCCGATAGACAATGCATCAGAAAGGACTGCTATGGACAGACAGATTCTGACAATTGAAGAAAACACACAGGTAACCCGCGACACCTGGTTCATGAAGCTTTCCGGAAACTGCAGCGGGATTTCCGCGCCGGGGCAGTTCATCAACATCCGTCTCGACGGATTTTTCCTGCGCCGGCCAATATCTATTTACGACCACGGAGAGACTTGGGTTTCCATTCTGTATAAGCTTCTGGGCCGCGGGACAAAATCGATGAGCCAGATGACTCCGGGCCAGACGCTTGACGTGCTCCTGCCGCTCGGCAACGGCTTTGACGTCAGCCTCTGCACAGAAAACACCCTGCTGGCTGCAGGCGGCATCGGCATGCCTCCGATGTACGGCATCGCGAAAGAACTGAAGGAAAAAGGCATCACCCCGCAGCTTGCTCTCGGATTCAATACAAAGGAAGACATTCTTCCTCTTCAGCCTTTTGAAGATCTCGGCATTCACCCAGTCATCGCGACCGCAGACGGGTCCTTCGGCATAAAAGGCTTTGTCACCGATGCCATGAAGACCATGAACTACGATTACGTCTGCACCTGCGGACCAGAGCCGATGCTGAAGGCCGTCTATGAACAGATGCCGGACGGACAGCTCAGTTTTGAAGAGCGCATGGGATGCGGATTCGGTGCCTGCATGGGATGCAGCTGCAAGACAAAATACGGAAGCAAGCGCATCTGCACCGACGGACCGATTCTCATGAAAGACGAAGTCATCTGGTAGGAAAATACAAGCAGCATTCTTCCGTCCCTTTTCTTAAGAAAAGGCGGGCGGTTCAGATACAGAGGAAAGGACAGATCGATTATGTCTCATGACTGTAAAACAGGCGGAAATCCGCTTTCTACAGAGCTCTGCGGCATCACGCTGGACAATCCGGTCATTCCGGCCAGCGGAACCTTCGGATACGGCCAGGAATTCGCAAAGCTCTATGATATCAATATTCTGGGCTCGATTTCGTTTAAGGGAACGACCCTCCACGAGCGTTACGGCAACCCGCTTCCGCGCATTGCGGAATGCAGCTCCGGCATGCTGAATTCAGTCGGCCTGCAGAATCCGGGTGTCGACCACGTCATCGCCCATGAACTCCCGGAATTCAGAAAGATCTACAGCAAGCCGCTCATCGCGAACATCAGCGGATTTTCCCTTGATGAGTATAAGGAAACCTCAGAAAAACTCGACGCGCAGGACCAGGTCGGCATCCTGGAAATCAACATCAGCTGCCCGAACGTTCACAATGGCGGCATGAGTTTCGGGACCAGCCCGAAGGCAGCTGCAGAAGTGACTGCTGCCGTAAAGAGTGTCACCCACAAGCCGGTATTCATGAAGCTGACGCCGAACGTCACCGACATCACGGAAATCGCAAAAGCCTGTGAGGGCGCCGGCGCAGACGGAATCAGCATGATCAACACCCTGATGGGAATGCGCATTGACCTGAAGAAGAAAAAACCGGTTCTGGCCAACCAGACCGGCGGTCTCAGCGGCCCGGCCGTTCTTCCGGTTGCCCTGCGCATGGTCTGGCAGACGGCTCATGCAGTGAATATTCCAATCATTGGAATGGGCGGAATCAGCACGGCGGAAGACGTCATTGAAATGATGATGGCCGGAGCCTCTGCCGTAGAAATCGGCGCTGCAAACCTGGTCAATCCTTATGCCTGCAAGGAAATCATCGAGGATCTTCCATCTGTCATGGAGGGGCTTCATATCGATTCCCTGACTGACATCATCGGCGCGGCGCTTTAACATAATAAAGCAAGTTTGCTCAAATACACGGTTTGAAAATTCCCTTTCAGGAATCCATCTTTCCGCCGGTTTGAGATATAATAAATAGCAGAAAACACCTGAAAATGAGATACGAAAGGAGACTGGTCATGAGTAAAGACGTTATTATCGCCTGCGACTTTCCGTCCGCAGAAGACACCTTCCATTTTCTGGATCAATTCACCGGACAGAAGCCGTTCGTAAAAATCGGCATGGAGCTCTTCTACGCTGAGGGCCCTTCGATTGTACGGGAAATCAAGAAGCGCGGGCATAAGATTTTCCTGGATCTGAAGCTGCACGACATCCCGAATACCGTAAAACGCGCCATGGCCTGTCTCGCGGACCTGCAGGTAGACATGACCAATGTCCACGCCGCGGGCGGAATCAAAATGATGGCAGCCGGAAAAGAAGGCCTGGAATCAAAAGGCGGATCCCCGCTTCTGATTGCGGTCACCCAGCTGACCTCCACCAGTCAGGAAACCATGGAAAAGGAACTTCTGATTGATCACCCTCTTCCGGAAGTGGTCACCCAGTACGCGAAGAACGCGAAAGCCGCAGGACTCGGCGGGGTCGTCTGTTCGCCTCTGGAAGCGGGAACGATTCACCGGGCCTGCGGAAGAGACTTTATGACCATCACCCCGGGAATCCGTTTTGAAAACTCCGCTGCTGACGACCAGACCAGGATCACCACACCGGCAAAAGCCCGGCTTCTCGGTTCGGACTACATCGTGGTGGGCCGTCCGATCACGCAGGCCGATAACCCGGTGGAGGCCTATCAGCGCTGCGTCAGAGACTTCCTGGGCACAGCGAGATAAACACGATCGCCACGGAAAACCACACTGCACGAAACATCGCAGACTTCCGGACAGCCCGGTGAGGAATCCCCTTGCCGGTCTGGATTTTGTCCGAAAACATATAAACATACACATACAAAAAGGAGAATCACTATGACTGCAGAAAAAGACATTGCACGCGGACTGCTCTCAATCGAGGCTGTATTCCTGCGTCCTAACGATCCGTTCACCTGGGCCAGCGGCATCAAGAGCCCGATCTACTGTGACAACCGCCTGACCCTGTCCACGCCCTATGTCCGCACGCTGATCGAGCAGGGCCTGAGGGATACGATTCAGACCTGGTATCCGGAGTGTGAACTGCTGATGGGCACCAGCACCGCCGGCATCCCGCACGCAGCGATCACCGCGCAGATGATGGGCCTTCCGATGGGCTATGTCAGAGGTTCTCATAAGAGCCACGGCAGAAACAACCAGATCGAGGGGCGCCTCATCCCGGGCCAGAAAACCGTTGTCATCGAGGATCTGATCTCTACAGGCGGATCTTCCTGTGAAACGGTGGATGTTCTGAGAGAAGCCGGAGCCGATGTCGTCGGTATCGCCAGCATCTTCACTTACGGTCTTTCCGCAAGCGAGGCCAAGCTGAAGGAGCACAATGTGGTCAACCACAGTCTCTGCACCCTGGACACTCTGGTGGACGCCGCTGTTGAGATGGGTCACATCACTCCGGAAGAGAAGGAAAAAATCCTGAAATTCCGCGCCAATCCGTCCGATGAAAGCTGGATGAAATAGAGCGTCCGGACAGCTGGCAGACAACGTAAAACATAGAATCAGAGGAGGAGAATAACAGAATGGATAAGCTTGAGGTAAAACACAATCCGAGAAGCATCATCAATATCACTGATTTAACCGTTGAGGAGATTGATCATCTGATCAAGACCGCCAATGACATCATCGAGAATCCGGAAAAGTATCAGGACATCTGCGCGCATAAGAAACTCGCGACCCTGTTCTTTGAGCCTTCCACCAGAACGCGCCTGAGCTTCACGGCCGCCATGATGGAACTGGGCGGAAACGTCATCGGATTCTCCGAAGCCTCCTCTTCCTCCGCAGCCAAGGGCGAAAGCGTAGCGGACACGATTCACATCGTCAGCCTTTACGCGGACATCATCGCCATGCGCCATCCTAAGGAAGGTGCGCCGCTGGTTGCCTCCGAGCACTCTGAAGTTCCGGTCATCAACGCGGGAGACGGCGGACATTTCCACCCGACCCAGACCCTGACCGACCTTCTGACCATCAGCCGCAAGAAGGGCGGCCTGAACAACTTCACCATCGGATTCTGCGGAGACCTGAAGTTCGGCCGCACCGTACACTCCCTGATCGAGGCCCTCATGCGCTATAAGGGAGTCAAGTTCATCCTGATCGCTCCGCCGGAACTGCGCCTGCCGAAGTACATGAAAGAAAAGATGAATGCCGCCGGCGCCGAGTGGAAAGAGTACGAGAAGCTGGAAGATGCAATGCCGGATCTCGACGTCCTGTACATGACCCGTGTCCAGAAAGAACGTTTCTTCAACGAGGAAGACTACGTCCGTCTGCGTGACAGCTACATCCTCACCCTGGATAAGCTGAAGCCGGCCAAGAAAGACATGATCATCATGCATCCGCTGCCGCGTGTCAACGAGATCTCCGTCGAGGTCGACAGCGATCCGAGAGCCTGCTACTTCTATCAGGCACACTGCGGAAAGTACATCCGCGAGGCACTGATTCTCTACCTGCTTGGACTGAAATAGCACGACACATCTACAGGACAAAAAGAAACTGCGCAAGGTAATAACGGGAGGCAAATCATGAACATTGACGGACTGACAAACGGAATCGTACTGGACCATATCACAGCCGGAAAAGGCATGCGCATCTATGAGATGCTGAAACTGGACAAGCTTGACTGCACAGTTGCTATCATTCAGAACGCAACAAGCAATAAAAAAGGACGCAAGGACATCATCAAGATTGATTCCCTGATCGACCTGAATTACGACATGATCGCCTACGTAGACAGTAACGTCACCGTTGACATCATCAAAAACGGAAAAGTCTGCGAGAAGCGTTCGGTCAATCTTCCGGAGACACTGACCAACATCATCTCCTGCCACAATCCGCGCTGCATCACTTCTACCGAGCAGGGCATCGATCAGATCTTCCATCTGGTCGATCCGGAGCGCCGCATTTACCGCTGCGCATACTGCGACACAGAGTACAGTGAAAAATAGTACGGGAGGAATATCATATGCTGTTATCTGAACTATTCTCCGGACAGCCGGACGTGGAAATTACAGGGCTGACCCTGGATTCCCGCACCGTAAAGCCGGGATATATGTTCTTCTGCATCAAAGGATACGAGCAGGACGGACATCGCTACGCCGGTTCCGCCGCTGAGAAGGGCGCCGCTGCCATCGTCATCACAGAAGACGTGGAGCAGAAGCCGGGCGTCGTATATATTAAGGCTGCTGACATGAACGCGGAACTGAACCGCGTCTGCGACCTCTTCTTCGGTCAGCCGAGCCGTCATATGACGGTATTCGGCGCCACCGGAACCAACGGAAAATCTACGCTGACCAGCGTGATTTCCGACATCTATTCCCATTACCGCCCCTGCGGCTATATGGGAACGATCGCCATTCGCTACGGAGACTATTCCCGCGTGGCAAATCTGACCACGCCGGATCAGGTGGAAACACACGCAAACCTGAAGGAAATGCTGGATCACGGCATGCAGGCCGCGGCCATGGAAGTCAGCTCCCAGGGGCTGGACAGAGGCCGGGTCGACAGTGTGGATTTTGACTGCGCGGTGTTCACCAACCTGACCCATGACCACCTGGACTACCATAAGACCATGGAAAACTATTTTGAGGCAAAGAAGCGGCTTTTCCGCAATCTGAAGCCTTCTGCCGTCGCTGTACTGAATGCCGACGATGAAATCTCCATCCAGGGGCTGAAAGACTGCTGCCCTTGCCGCTATGTCACATACGGAACGGACCAGGGCGAATCGGAAACAGATGAGAACGGCTACCCGATTGAAGGAAGCCACTCGGAGCCGGGCACACCGGAAACCGTCGACTATTTCGCAAAGGACATCGTCCAGCGTGCTGACGGCTGCAGTTTTACGCTCTGCTATGACGGAAAAGAATACCCGGTCAGCACCAATATGGCTGCGCTGTATAACGTCTACAATCTGCTGGGTGCCGTCGCCGCCATGCATGAATGCGGCATGCCGCTTGAGCAGATCATTCCTCTGCTGCGCGATATTCCGCAGGTGGACGGACGTATGGACAGAGTCGATGAAGGACAGCCGTTCACGGTTGTCGTCGATTACGCACACACACCGGACGGATACGAGAAGATTTTCAATTACGCGAAGGAAATCACGGATAAAACCGGCGGAAAGATTTACGCCGCCTTCGGATGCCCGGGAAAGCGTGATGTGGTCAAGCGCCCGGTCATGGGACGGATTGCCGGAGAATTCTGCACGGAAGTCGTTCTGACTTCACAGGATCCGCGGGATTCTGAGCCGGAAGACATCGCGAAACAGATCGCGGAAGGAGTAAAGAAAACCTCCTGCCGCTGGTCCTTTGTCCACGACAGAGATAAAGGCATCGCCAAGGCCATTTCCCTGGCTTCTGCAGGCGATGTGGTCCTCACACTGGGAAAAGGCGGAGAAACTTACATGTACTATGAAGAAGGCCGCCGCCCGTGGATGACCGACAAAGCAGCCGCCCGCAAGGCGCTGAATGAACTGGGATACAAAAAATAACCGACCATCATTTATGCCTGAATCTTAGACTTTTTAGGCGTAAATCTGATTATCGGGCGCAAAAAAGCTGCTGCACGATCTCATGTGAGCTTCGTGCGGCAGCTTTCTGTTCATGCTTAACGTTCTGAACCTGAATCAGCCCTGACATAACAGGTTCCCCTGTCAGAACCTTTACATACGATTATTCTTATTCTGGTCTCCAGATGTTCTTTTCTGCTTCGATCTGCAGGCCCTTTTTCATGGCTTCCATATAGACAGAGCCATATTGTTTCAGCCAGGCTCTGCGCCTGCGATAATCGGGAAGAACCTTCTCCACTTCTGCCCAGAAGGCCGGGGAGTGATTCATTTCTTTCAGGTGGCAGAGTTCATGCACCACCACATAGTCCTGGACTTCTTCCGGCATTTTCATTAACAGACAGTTGAAATTCAGATTTCTCTGAGAAGAACAGCTTCCCCATCGGGTTTTCTGATTCCGGATCGTAATGCGGCCGTACCATACGCCCATCTGACGGGCATAGGTCTCCGCTTTCTTTGGAAGCACTTCCAGTGCCTGATCTGCCAGTTCACGAAGCTCCTTCACGGATATCGGCTCGATTTCCGGCATCTGTGCGATTCTGTTCTGCACCTGCCGGACGTGCTTCTCGATCCATCCGCGGCTTTCCTCCACCACATGCAGGACTTTCCGATCTGAAGTATTCAGCGGCACCCGTACGATTACCTGCTGCTTTTCTCCATTGACCGAGACTGCGCAGGTTTTACGCTTGCTGTATACAGCAAGACAGGGGTAGCCGCTGAAGCTGTACGGCAGTTTCTTCATGAGCTTCTGCCGCATTAAAACATCTCCTCGTGATAGAAGCCCTGTACATCGGCTTCCTTCTCATCGATGGCATTTCTGATCGTGTCCTCCTGGTCGACAGGGACCATCCAGCAGAGTCCGCAGCTTGCGGAAATGCTGCGCGGAACCGGCACAAGCCGGCCCGGCAGACCCTTTTCCTTTGCCATGGATTCCATCGCCATAGCCGCCGTCGTAGAACGGAAGGTCACGATAAATTTCATTTCTTTTTTGCGCATCAGTTACGGCCTCACGACATGACCTGCATCGTTCATGGTAGAAACGATGTCGTACATGTTTCCGATAATGCCGACTTTGACCTTATCTTTGATTCCATAGAAATCAGCGCATGTTCCGCATGTGATGATCTGAACGCCTTCTGCCTCCATCTTCTGCAGGTCTTCCAGAACATCAGATCCCTCTGTTGTCAGGAATGCTCCTCCGTTATAGAACAGCATTGCCTTCGGCAGTTTATCCAGCTGTGTAATTGCGTAGATACAGCTCTTCATCAGCTTTTCGCCGAGCTTGTCATCTCCGGTTCCCATGTATTTAGATGTGAAGGCGTATACGACGTTTCTGCCCGCAACGACATCACATGCTTCTACAGCATCCTGGCCCTTGCCTGCGCCTGCAGCATCGATGGCATCCTGACCGACATGCAGAGTAATATGGAACTCGCTGTCGGAAATCTTTTCTGTCTCAACCTGTGCACCCAGTGTGTTTCCAAGACGGGTAACGTTCTGAACGGCTGTATCGTTATCTACATGAACCTCTACGTCTGCCGGTCCGTCCAGCTTCTCTACCTGTTTCTTGGTCATAACAACCGGAATCGGGCACTGCTTGCCCATTGCATCTACAATAATCTTTGCCATTGTGGCACCTCCTGTGTTTCAAAATAATATATATTCAGCCGGAAAATCCCGGCGAACAATCGCTTTTCTTTATTCTGCGTAGACCGAACGGATGGCATTAAGCGCGTAATCCACCTCTTCCTCCGTCGTCCAGTATCCGAACGCGAAACGGACGGTTCCCTCCGGGAAGGTTCCCAGTGTCTTGTGCGCCAGCGGTGCGCAGTGCAGTGCGCATCTCGTCATGATGCCGAACTCGCTGTCCAGAATTGAGGACATCTCTGCATTATCGATCTCATCGAAGTCCACAGAAACAACTGCTGTGCGCCCTTCTCTTCCCTGCGGTCCGATGACATGCGCCTGCGGAATCTCTTTCAGTCCATCGATAAAACGCATCGCCCGGTCGAGCTCCTGTGCGCCGATCTTCTCCGGCGTCTTCTCCAGGATGAACTCCAGCGCCTTATGCATGCCGACGATTCCCGGCAGATTCATGGTTCCTGCCTCGAACTTATCCGGCAGGAAATCCGGCATCGTCTGCAGGTGGGACACACTGCCTGTGCCGCCCAGAATCACCGGCTGAAGTTCCTGCGCGAACGCGTCCGTCATCATCAGTGCGCCGATTCCCTGCGGCCCCAGAAGGCCTTTATGTCCGGTCACGCACAGCGCGTCCAGATGCATTTTCTGAAAATCAATCGGAACCGTTCCCGCACTCTGCGCCGTATCCAGAGCAAAATATACACCGTGGTGCATGCAGATTCTGCCGATGGCCTCGGCATCCTGCAGCGTTCCCGCAACATTAGATGCGTGATTGATGACCGCAAGGCGTGTGTTCTTCTTAATCGCCTTCTCAAACGCGTCCAGATCCAGATATCCTTCCTTATCGCAGGGACACACGGTTACTTCCACACCGTGCTCCTTCAGCTTATATGCCGGACGGGAAACCGCATTATGCTCCATCGCGGAAATAATCAGATGATCTCCCGGCCGGAGCAGACCCTGAATGACATAATTCAGACTGTAAGTGATTCCCGGGGTAAATACCACCTTACCCGGCTGAGGAAAGTTGAACAATTTTGCAAACCGCTCCCGAGTCTCATAGACAACCTCACCCATGGCATACGCAGACTGATACCCGCCACGGCTGACATTGCAGCCCACATTGGTCATAAAATCACTCATCGCCTCACCCGTGCCCGGCGCCTTCGGAAATGATGTGCTTCCGTTATCCAAGTAAACCTTACGCATTGTATTCTCCGTTTCTTGTTTCTTCCTTCGGAAAAATCCTCTGCAGCAGGCCTTTTAAAGCTATTGATAAAAACAATACGCCAGCCGCATATCTGCAGGGAAATAAATCCTCTCAATAAAAATTATAAGATTCCGTCATACTTCTGTACAATTGATAATCTCTATTCACACATCCCAGTATAATACAGAATCCTGCAAATTACATCCGATCATAAAACATGTCCCGTTCGTATATACCACAAAAGGGAGCTGTTTATCACAGCTCCCTTCCGCCACTTATTTTCTATTTATCGAGATATTTGCAGTACTCATCTCTGATGTCTGTCATTTCCTCAATGATATCATCAACGTCGAGTACCATCTCCATCATGCTGATCTGCTCGTCATAAACGTCAGGATCGAACTCTTCTTTCACTTCAGGTTCAACAACATGGTATACTGTAAGTCCCAACTGGACATTCGTCAACGGACCTGCGAAAGTCGGATCTCCTGCTGTAACGGTTTCAGCAGCCAGGCCGGCAGCCTCTCCCTCAGCAGCACCAAGCAGTACAACTACGTTCTCCGGGCCGTACTTCTCAGCAAACTCCTTAACTCTTCTCTGGTTCTCCAGATCCATTGCGCCTGCGCTCGTTCAGACAAAGCACTCCGTGGACGAGAATACGACTTCGCCGCCGGCAGTTTTTACACATTCTGCGATGGCGTCGCCCGGAATTCCGTCACGGTCGCCGATAATCACTACTTTTTTGTCTTTTAAAATAGCCATTATCTCTCTCCTTTCTTTTTTATTCTGATTTAAATAATCATGTTTACTTAACTTTGTTACATTGATAATATCACTATTCGCTTCAAAAAGCTATAGGAAAAAGCAATATTTCACAAAATTTTTTAATCGCGTATGTTAAACTTTCATTCACTGGAATTTCAACATCCGCGGATTTCCATTAGTCCTCGAAAATTGTCTGCTCTGTTACCTCTGTAGACAGTGCCTTCAGAGCCTTCTCGACGATATGACGGCGGAGTGCCTTCTCTTCGTCATGATCCAGCTCCGGATTGCCCAGAGGATGAGGAATAGCAATAGCAGGAACGATTCTGTTCGCACCTACTGTCATAGAAATAGGAGTAACTGTGCAGATATGAACTACCGGCAGGCCAGCTCTCTCGATTTCCTTAACCATCGTTGCACCGCAACGCGTACAGGTTCCTCAGGTGGAAGTGAGGATAACTGCGTCTACACCGTCATTCTTCAGTTTCTTTCCGATTTCTGCAGCGAACTTCTTCGCGGATGCTACAGCAGTTCCGTTTCCTACAGTTGCATAGTACTTATTATGCAGCTTGCCGATAACGCCTTCCTTTTCCATGTCACGCAGTACATCGACCGGCAGAACACGGTCTGCGTCTTCGTTTGCGTAAACCGGGTCATATCCGCCATGAGCAGTCTCATAGGTATCTGCTGTCAGGTCTGTTACTCCGGTAATGTCATACTCACCATAGTGAGATGCGGAAGAGCTTTCGATGTGATCCGGATTTCCCTTCGGAACGATTCCTCCAGACGTAACCAGAGCGATTGTTGCCTTGGACATATCTTTAACAGCCGGATTCGGAGCAACACGATCGAAACTCGGCATCGGATACTCTGTTGTAAACGGCTTTCCGGCCAGTTTCTTCAGCAGCATCTCAACGGCACGCTCAGAACCTCTCTTCTTCTCGAAGAAGTTGACTCTGACACCGTTCGGCATATATCCCTCTTCACAGGAAGCGCCGATCTTCTCACCCTTTGCGAGCTTCAGAGTCAGCGGAGCCATCTTCTTCATAGCTGCTCTCATTCCTGCTGCACTGTTCTTGGTCGCAACGATCAGAACCTTGTTCTTATACATGTCTGCGCCCGGGTTCTCCTCAAACATTCCTGTCAGAGAAGGAACACCAAGTTTTTCCTGAACAGCAGCAGCCATAGTTCCGCAGGCAACTCCGTAACGGCCTGCGTTGAATGCAGGTCCTGCTACGAATACATCTGGCTTCAGTTCCTTAACCATTTCCAGAATATCTGCGGTAGCCTTGTCAATATTTTCGTTGAAGTAGGAATCTCCGCAGACAATCGTTCCGACGATTTCTGCTTCGTCCTTCAGTCCAGCCTGCAGGGCCAGTCCAGGTCCTACGACTTCACCCGGTCTGCATTCAGCCGGATAATCAGCCTTCTCCTCTCCGCCGATCTGAGCGAAGAACTGGTTGATGTAGTGAACGACTCTCAGTTTAGCCATTTCTCTTCCTCCCCTCTTATCTTGCGCTCAGTTTGTTGAAGCCTGTCTCATTGGTTGCGCCTGTGATAACCTGCAGCTCAACTTCCAGAGATCCGTCTTCACGCAGTGTTTCTTCACTGGCTCCGGCGATCTTATTGATGAATGCCAGAGTTCCGATTACCTTGTCCATCTTCGGCAGGATAATCACTTCATTGGCATTTCCGCCGGTAACGACTGCGTCTGCAGCTGCGTCAGCATCTGCCAGGGACTGGGATTTTCCGTCTCTTCCAGCATACTCATCCGTGATGATGACGGTCTTTACGCCTTCCGCCTCAATCTTCTTGCAGTTCATGATCAGGTCTGTATCCGGGTTTCCGAATCCTTCCTGAGATACGATTACGCCATCCAGATCCAGCATCTTGCAGAGCTTTGCTGTGAAATTGGAAGAACGCTCCTTGTCTGCGAGGTATACATTTTCGTTGGTGATAATCTGGCAGACGAAGTTGAGCTTCTTTCCATGCTGCTTGAACAGATCGTGGACAACCGGGTTGTTCTGATGAACGTAAGTAGGGTTCTTATCGCATGCGGATACGCAGTTTCCGGAGATGATCGCGCCGTCCATAACCTCTGTCGGGCTGAGCAGTGTCGGCAGGATCTTCTTTGCGTCTACGCCGTAAACGTATGTATCATGCAGAAGTCCCTGGCTCTGCAGCATCTGGACATAAGCAACTCTCGGCAGATCCGGGTACTTTTCCAGTCCTTCCTTGATGGTGCATGTCTCAAATACCTCTGTTTCATCCGGTGTGAGGTCTCTTGCGAGCTCGCCGACATAGGATGCAACGCGGAATCCGGCCATTCTTACAGCTCTCTCGTAGTCGTGCTGTTTGATTCCGTCAACCGGCTCCAGAACCATAACCAGGTTCAGTGTCTTGGAGAACGGTGTGTAGTCAGCTCCCGGGCCGGTCATGTCGATGACGCCTTCCTGGAATCCGACGATCGGGCCGGCGGTTACGACAGCCATACCCTTCAGTGCATAGGTCTTTCCGGATCCTACGGTATCAACTTTGGAAACTACTCCAGGAAATTCTCCGCCGTTTCCTTCAACCTTTACACGCGGCTCGATAACATCCTTAACCGGTGTAATGCGGACAGACTCTCCTGGTTTAGCGATATCGAACTCCGCAGTCTTGAGATGTTCATCTTCAAGTGCCAGCTTGGTCAGTTCCTCTTTGCTGACGTAGAGGATGCCGTCCTGCACCTTGGACTCATCTGCAAACTGGATATCCGTAATGTGGATATATCCCATTTCCAGCTTCATATCTGGTTCCCTCCTTTTCAGAAGAATTGTTAATGATTAAGTGTAGTGTTAGAATTAATGTCCTAGCGTTAATATATCTAATATTCAGCAGCTTCAGCCCACATGATTCTGCGGATTACAGCCACTCATCAGCAGATGACATGCCGCTTTCGATCAGTGTCATGTCTACCAGCTGGAAATCCTTATAAACCCCCGGTTTATACGTAAATGTGCGTTTTTCGAATTTATCGCAGGTCTCCACCGCGCGTTCGATCAGCTCTATGGAACGTGCATCCGGCTTGCCTGTCTGCTTCCTGACGAGCAGAGATTTATACGGGGTTTCGTTCGGTTTCACGCTGCCGGAAAGCGGATGCGTCAGAAGTTCATGGCCCTGCATGATCCAGTTCATCGCTTCCTCCAGAATTTCCCGATACGAAACCTCTTTATAGACAACGTCATGAGTATTGCTGAACTTCTCATCGACCATCGGATTGTTAGTAATGATGATATATCCGGTACCCATGACCTTCTCCTCTCCGCGTCATAAACAACGCATCTTTCTGACAGATCCCTCTGTCTCCCGCACATCCGATGAATAAAAAAGGGGGGCGTCCCTGCAGAATGCTCTGATTTCTGCGGTCGTCCCTTCTGTCTGCAATGTGAAAGAGGATGTGTCCTCCTGCATAGATCCAGAATCCAGTCCGTTTTCCAGTCCTTTTACCTGAAAGTTTCACAGCATGTGCTGCTTGCCCCTTCGGCTGCCGCCCGCAGCGGCGATCTCCCGGAAAACATCAGCCCGTATTGCATAGTTACAATCTATACCTCATCGGATTTCACATTCATATTATCAATTCGTTAATCTTTAGTCAATGGATTTTTCCCAGATTCATTTTTGCAATCGCGATTATTAAAAGGCAGGGTTTATTTTTGTTATGTCAGACATAAATCCTGCAAATAGTACATAATCGCCGCACAATACCTGCTTATTCTGTCAATTCATATTCCCACGGTAGGTTTCTGATTAGTCTTCATGCATCAGGCCGGCAGCACGGTGTTATGCAGCAAAGCAGGCGTTCCCTTGCCCGGTGAATTTTGTCAGATGAACATGCGGCCTGTCCGCCCTCTTAAATCAGGATCTGAGGATCTTCAGGGCGGAGAATCTGCTTCACCTGATTGTCCCGAATTTCCCAGATATTTCCGCAGACATGGAACGGCGACCAGTCGTCTATATCGAAGATGCGCTCCCAGCTCTCGCGGATTCTGCGTTCTTCCTCAGGAAACATGCCCGCGTACTTCCCCTGCATGATCTGAAAGCGGCTTTCGACGCCCAGATCCCGCAGATGCTGATGATAGGCCTGATCATCTGCCTCGTCTTTCGGCAGATAAATGCGGTTCAGAACATAATCCCACTTTCCGTCGTCGAACAGACAGATTTTCTCGCGCGGCACGTCGATCACATAGACGACCGTTCCCTCAATTGGTTTCAGACAGTTTTCCCGGCATACTGAGCACCAGATCGGCGCGTGCACGTCGTCCGGCTTCGGCACAATTTTTGCGACCCGCTCCGTCAGCCAGTCGTAGCTTTCCAGAAACAGCGGTGCGATGTCTCCGAGATGAAGCTGTACATATAATCTCTGATTGATGATCCTGCCGTCCCTTCTCAGCTGTTCCAGGGTTTTATCATTCTGCCTCGTATAGAGACGCACCACCGGACGGTCCACGAGCTGCTTCAGTCTTTCGCTTGTAATCATAATTTTCACACACCTTCCTTGTAAAAAAGAGCCTTCTGCACTCTGTGCTGGGGAGTGCGGAAGGCTCTGTTCCATTCTTCTCATTTCGCTGCGGAGTGCAGAAGTCCCGGAACCGGCCCGCAGAACCTTCTCTGCTTCGTTCCTGCGGCAAAAGTATCCTGTGCTGAGGGAATACCTGTAAATTCCTGAAATCCTGTTTCTCTGCAGCCTGGTCAGCTGAGACGCTGAAGATCCGGACTAGATGTATTTCTGAATCATTGCCTCAATGGACTCAGGTGTGCACTCATCCTTTACGAGCTCTTCAACCTTCTCGCCGTCCTTGTAGATTGCCATGACCGGCAGTCCCAGAACCTGCTGCTTGATGGCAGCGCGGCGTGCATGTGTAGTGTTCAGAGAAGCGAACTTAATCTTGTCGCCGTACTTATCAGCAAACTCGTGAACCTTTGGCATCAGAGCCATGCATGGCTGGCATCCGTCACCAAAGAAATCTACGAATACATATCCGTCTTTATAGTTCAGAACTTCTTCATCAAAATTTTTCTTATCGCACTCTACCATTGTAATGCCTCCTGTATTCATTTTCATCAGTTCCCGGTCTGTGGGCGGCCGGACCTGCCGATCATATTCTGATTTCTGATATCCGCCGGTCCTCCGCTCCCGCGGCGCCGGCAGTTCTGCATCAATCCCTGCGGTCAGTTTAATAGTTGGACATACTCTTTTCTACCTGAACAGCAGCGATCGCTCCGTCTGCGGCAGCGGTAACAACCTGACGCAGGCTCTTCACACGTACATCTCCGGCTGCATATACGCCCGGTAGATTGGTGTGCATATCCTGATCTGTAGGAATGTATCCGCGCTCGTCCATTTCCAGTCCGGTACCCTCGAAAATCTTGGTATTCGGAACCGTTCCGACGAATCCGAACAGACCGAACATACCGTCGTCCGGATCTGCTTCGATCGTTGTAATCTCGCCGGTCTTGACATTCTTTACATCCATGGAGGAAAGCAGTCCCTCTCCGTGGAGAGCAACAACTACTGTATCCCACATGAAGTGGAGCTTCGGGTTCTTGAATGCCTTTTCCTGAACATGCTTGTCTGCACGCAGTTCGTCTCTTCTGTGAATGACGGTTACCTTGCGGGCAAACTTGGTCAGGTACATGGCCTCTTCAACTGCGGAATTTCCGCCGCCTACTACATAAACTTCAAAATCTTCAAAGAAGTTCGCGTCACATGTTGCGCAGTAAGATACGCCCTTTCCTGTGAACACGCCCTCATTCTCGCATCCGATCGGGCGCGCATGCGCTCCGGAAGCGATGATTACGTTGTGCGTCTTATAATCCTGCTTTACACCATGCAGGACTTTGACATCACCCTTCAGTTCTACTGACTGAATGCTGTCAGACGCTCTTTTTGCGCCAAAGCCTTCTGCCTGTTTTGCCATACGGGCAACCAGCTCCGGTCCAGACTCACCCTGAACAGCCTGTCCCGGGTAATTCTCAATGCTGTCCGTGATCGCAATCTGTCCGCCGTCCTGGCCTCTCTCCAGAATCAGCGCGTTCATCTGGCTGCGTCCGGCATACAGACCTGCAGACAGGCCGGCCGGTCCGGCTCCGATGATGACCACATCATAGATTTCTTCCATATTGCACCTCCATAACATCGCATAACCGCGGTGTCATTCTTTTCCCGATGGTCGATATCTCGACATACCTCAGTGTCAGAGCAAACACCTTATTCAGCATCCCGGAAATATCTGTCTACCCCTATTATATCGATTTTTTCGATATTGACAACCATTTCTGAACACGATCCTGATATTTTTTAATCATGATTACATACTACAATTTCACGATTGTATTTTTGTTAACAATCAACAATTTCTATGCAAGCAGAATTTCATTTGTCACATGTATAACCTATTACCTTGCTATGTTTGTTTTGTCTCTATTCTAAAAATCTCCTGTATTGCTGTGAATAGGAAATATCAATTAGACATTTCTGAATTATTTGCTAGTCTTGAAATGGACATATACACAAACATACACATCAACCGACGTTACAGAGATACAAGGAGAAAGATAAATGGCTGACTACAGAGAAATGTGGAAAGAGCTCGGCATGGACGTCGAGAATCATGACAACCTGTGCGCGGTCCTGCCGCAGGCAATCGGAGACGTATTCCTGTCTCAGAAAAACAGGCCGGAGAAAATGGATTACTTCGATTTCGTCATTGCCGAGGTTCACGGCGTACGCCCGGCTGAGCTGAAAAAATTCAGAGAGGAAGGCGGAAAGGTCTTCGGCACATTCTGCACCTACGTACCAGATGAGGTAATCTTCGCTGCTGGCGGAATCGCAACCGGCCTGTGCGCAGGTTCTCAGTTCTGGGTACCGGGCGGCGAACAGGTTCTTCCTGCCAATGTCTGTCCTCTGATCAAGGCCAGCGTCGGCGCCCGCCTGACCAGAACCTGCCCGTTCTTCCGTCTGGCCGATATGTACATCGGCGAGACAACCTGCGACGGAAAGAAGAAAGCTTATGAAATTCTGTCTCAGGACGTTCCGATGCACATCATGGACCTTCCGCAGATGAAGCGCCCAGAAGACATCGAGAAATGGGCCGGCGAAATCAAGACGCTGATTGCCAGGGTTGAGGAAGTCACCGGAAACAAGATCACCGCCGCTGCACTGAAGAAGAACATCCACCTGATCAATGAAAAGAGAAAGGCCCTGATGCGCCTGTACAAGCTGCGCCAGAACCCGGTTGTTCCAATCAGCGGAACGGATGTCCTCCTGATTTCCCAGATCGCCTTCTACGACGACCCGGCACGGTTCACCCAGAAGGTCAACGAGCTCTGTGATGAGCTGGACGAGCGCGTAGCCAAGGGCATCTCCGCCGTTCCTGAGGGCAGCAAGAGAATCATGATTACCGGCACCCCGATGGCCGTTCCAAACTGGAAGATGCACAACATCATCGAGACTTCCGGCGCGGCAATCGTCTGTGAAGAGACCTGCACCGGCACCCGCTACTTCGAGAATCTTGTCGACGAGTCCGGCGAGACCCTGGACGACATGATCCACGCACTGGCTGAGCGCTACATGAAGATCAACTGCGCATGCTTCACACCGAACACCGGAAGAATCGACGACATCAAGCGCCTCGCCAGAGACTATCACGCAGACGGCGTCATCGATATCCACCTGAAGTTCTGCACAACTTACGATGTAGAAGACTACTTCGTCGAGAAAGAGATGAAGAAGGACGGAACCCCGTTCCTGGAGATCGAGACCGACTACACCGACAGCGATTCCCAGCAGCTGAAGACCAGAGTCGAGGCCTTCATCGAGATGCTGAGCTAGTGAATCAGACAAAAACAACAAGCAAGAAAAAACAGCCGGCGCTCAGTCCGGCTGTTTGCATCTGCCTGAAAAAGAAAGGAGCCGGATATGGATACAGAACAGCAGCTGCATTACTATATCCTGTTTAAAAATCACACAGACGGGACCGCCATGTATCACGCTCTGAAATCTTCCGGCCTGAAGGCGCAGATCGCCCCGACGCCGCGCCAGCTCAGCGTCTGCTGCGGCGTTTCTCTGATCATCCAGCCGGAAGAAATTCCGGAAATCCGGAAAATTGCAGAAGAACAGCAGCTGGATTATGTTAAAATAGAGAGCGTGAACAATCCATTTAAGAGGGGGTAAACATGTATTACATTGGCATAGATATCGGCTCTACCGCATCCAAAGTATGCGTACTTCCGCCGAAGGAAGGCGCAGCGGAAGACATCATGCGCTGTGAAGTTCTTCCGACCGGATGGAGCAGCAAAGTTACATCCGCATCCATCAAAAAGCAGCTGGAGCCTTACCTGAACAGCGAAGAGGGCTGCCGGACCGTCGCAACCGGATACGGCCGCATTTCCGTCGACTACGCGGATAAGGTCATCACAGAGATTTCCTGCCACGCAAGAGGCGGATTTGAGCTCGCCGGAAAAGACTGTTCCGTTATCGACATCGGCGGACAGGACACCAAGTTCATCAGCGTCCACAATGGAAAAGCCATTGATTTCCTGATGAACGACAAATGCGCTGCCGGAACGGGAAAATTCATTGAGGTCATGGCCAACCGCCTCGGCGTCACGATCGAGGACATGTTCGAGCTGGCCGAGGAAGGCCATGCGAACGGGCATCCGGTTTCCATCAGTTCCCTGTGTACCGTATTCGCTGAATCCGAAGTCATCAACTACATGGGAGAAGGCAAGGATAAGGAAGACCTTGCCGCCGGCATCATCCAGTCCGTCGCGCTGAAGGTCGCAACCCTGGTCCAGCGCCGCGAACTGCAGGACTACGTCATCCTGACCGGAGGCCTGAGCCAGAGCCATTTCCTTGCTTCCCTGCTCTCCAGTGAACTGCACACAGAAGTTCATCCGATGGAAAACGGCCGCTTTGCGGGAGCTCTGGGCGCTGCCCTTCTGGCAAAAGAAAAACTCCAGTAAGAACAGCAAGTGACAAAAGGTGCAAAGTTTACCACTGTTTTATCAGACGAAAAGGGGCGGGATTTTGCAGAATCCCGCCCCTTTTTCCTATTCATTTTATTTTTCAGGCCCGGAAACGAAAGACACCGGCCTATTTGAACTTGCTCATGACGAACTCACGGAAGCTGACAGCCGCCGGCGCCATGGCAATGGTCTTATTCCAGATCATGTAGAATTCACGTTTCAGGTTCAGTTCATCATCCGCGAAACGGAACATAATGAAATCATCGTTTTTCTGGTTTTCTGCAACGGAACGCGGGATAACCGATACACCCACGCCTGCCGTTACACAGTGGCAGACTGCATCCAGGCTGTTTACGGAAGCGGCAGAGTTCAGATGCAGACCGTGCTGTTCATACACCCGCTCTTCAAACGTGCTGCGTGTCGCAGATCCGCCTTCCCGCAGAACGAAAGGCTCGTGGATAAAATCTTTATAGGAGATGGACGCAGATTTTTCGCGGAGAGCCCGGTATTTCTCCTGATTCGGCGTGATGACCACAGATTCGTCTCTGCAGAGCAGCGCACGGCCGATATCTGCATTTCTGCGCTTGCTGCCGACGAATCCGATTTCTCCCCGGCCACCGGCGATGCTCCCCCAGACCTCTTCACTGTCCGACTCATTTAAGAAGAAACGGACATTCGGATGCTCAGAGCGGAATTCCGCCATCATGGACGGCGCAATGAATTCCGCCGGAACACTGGATGCTTCAATTGTCACGATTCCTGAAACGTCCTTGACGAAGGCATTCATTTCCTGCATCGCTTTTTCTCTGGTGTTCAGCATATCCGTCGCGTATTTATAGAAATCCGCGCCCTCTGTCGTCGGAACAGATTCTCTTCCGCGGCGCTCGATCAGTTTCACGCCCAGCTCTCTTTCCAGCGCCTGAATGTGCGTGCTGATGGTCGGCTGTGTCAGAAATGCAGCGTCTGCCGCCTTGGAAAAACTGCGATATTTAACGACATTTACAAATGCTTCGATCTGCTTAAAATCCATCTTTTACCCTCTTACTCTCGCATCGCCGATTTTTACGGTGATATGCTGACGATCCCAATACTCTAATATAATCATGGCATACTTTCTGGACGCATGAATCAGATCGCGGAATTCCGCCAGGGTGATCTGTCCCTGCCGGTCTACAGTCTCCGTCATGGCATCCAGCGCTTTCTGATAAAACTCCGGATCCATCAGGTTCTGGCCGTCCAGTCTGACCAGGTCTCCGGAGCCTGCCATGGCGTCCAGAACGTGACGGGCAAGCTTCGGGTCACGCTCCTCTTTCAGCACCTGATCCTGAGACGGCATTTCATAGCCGGCCTCTTTATAGACCTTCTTCATGCGCGTTCTGATCTTCTCCATCTCCGGAGTGAACTGCACCTTGAAGTCCGCCAGCGCCACTGCATTGGCCTCTTCTCTGATTTTTCCGGCATCCAGCATGCACTGGCCGATCCCCTGCCCGGCCTGCTTGTCCTGAATGCGCAGATCCTTCATCAGACGGGAATAGAATTCTTCTTTCAGCATTCCCGGCGTCAGCGGATTCTTCTCATGGAATGCGGAAAGGATCTTCTCCCCGGCTTCATAGGCACCATCCAGATAAACCACATGCATGAGATATTTCCCGACGATCTGAACCTTCTTTTCTTCGATCAGCTTTTCCACGATGTCATGACACTGATCTCTCCCGATTCTCAGCCGGGCCGCCAGTACCGGCTCTGTAAGCAGCTGGGCGCTGCCTTCCAGAATGTACTGCTCGGCGATGTCCTTCATCTCACCGTGATCCTTGATTTCCAGAGCATGAAGAACGCTGTCGCGGTTTCTCTTATGCTTGGCCGGATGTGCGTCCAGAATACGGCCTCCTCCGATGGTCACGACCGGAGAATAGAAACGGACGATAAAGCGGTCTTCTCTCTTGAACGCCACTTCCTTCTCAAAACGGATCTGCGCATAGCAGGTATCTCCCGGCTCCGCCGCGTCACGGTCCAGCAGGACGAGTTTTCCGATTACCTCTGTCGAGCCGCAGTAGAAGTGCACTCTGCTGTTGTTCAGAACCTCATACTCGATATCATCAAACAGTTCCAGATAAATATCCGCCATCATGGATGGTTCCAGAGAGTCCGGATAAGCCAGCACGTCTCCCCTGTTCAGCTCTTCTTTGCCGATTCCCGCCAGGTTAAGCGCCGTTCTCTGCCCCGCAAAAGCCGCATCCACGGATTCATTGTGCACCTGGACATTGCGGACCTTCACCTTGCGGTCTTCCGGAAAAATCTCGACTTCGTCGCCCTTGCGGATGGTTCCCTCGATCAGTGTTCCAGTGATAACGGTTCCGTAGCCCTGAATCGTAAATACACGGTCGATCGGCAGACGGAACAGCTCTTCTGCGTTGTTTTTCAGAAGCGCATCGTCAATCTGCGATACAATCAGCTGCTTCAGCTCTTCAATGTGATAGCCCTCAAAAGCAGCAACTTCAATGCTCGGCGCGTCTTCCAGGAAAGTCCCCTTAACCAGCTCCCGGGTATCGTCCTCCACCAGCTGAATCCAGTCCTCATCGTCCACCATGTCGCGCTTGGTAAACACGATGATTCCGCGGCGGATACCCAGCATGTCCAGGATGTGAAGATGCTCGACCGTCTGCGGCATGACGCCCTCATCCAGCGCCACGACCAGAAGAACCATGTCGATTCCGCCGATTCCCGCCAGCATGTTGCGGATGAACTTCTCATGTCCCGGCACGTCGATGATACTGATGTTATAGTCTCCGCAGATCATGTCCGCGAATCCGTTTTCAATTGTAATTCCGCGCTTCTGCTCTTCCTTCAGACGGTCCGTGTCCGTCCCGGTCAGCGCGCGGATCAGACACGTCTTTCCGTGATCGACATGCCCCGCTGTTCCGACAATAATATTTTTCATGTATGTCTGCCCCTTATTCCTGTTACGACTCTGTATTCTCTGTATTTTCCGGCCTCTTCATCTGCAGTATTAACGCCCTGCGATTCTGCCCAGCTTTTCGGCGGCCTCTTCCCGCTCTTTTCCGGTCATCGTGCGGACGTCGAACAGAATGTGGTCATGCACAGTCCGTGTTACGATCGGAAGAAGGCCCTCACGCAGTTTCTCATCCAGTTCCTTCTCACTGAAAGACGGATGCTTCAGCGCAACGCCGAATCCCGGAAGTTCGGTTCCCGGCGCGGATCCGCCCCCGACCAGTCCCGTGGACTCGACAACCTCAGCCTCATAGCCCGCGTCAAGCGCCTGAATTCTCTGCAGCAGGTCTCTCGCCTCCTGACGCAGAAGCTCCGGATCTCTCGTCAGCATGTTCAGAACCGGAATTTCTTCTTTTGCCTTTTCCTCATCGAAATACGTATTAAAGGTCGCTTCCATTGCGGAAAGGGTCATCTTGTCAACACGCAGAACTCTTGCCAGCGGATGTTTTTTCATCTTATCGATGATGCTCTTCTTTCCGACGATGATTCCGCCCTGCGGACCGCCCAGCAGCTTGTCTCCGCTGAACAGCACGATGTCCGCGCCATCCGCCAGTCCGGACTTGATCGTCGGCTCCATGATGCCGTACTCCTCCAGATTCACCATCAGACCGCTTCCCAGGTCATACAGCAGCGGAAGATCATACTTATCCGCCAGCCCGCGCAGTTCCTTCACGGACACATCATCGGTAAAGCCGACAACCTTGTAGTTGCTGGTGTGCACCTTCATCAGTGCACCGGTGTTTTCATTAATCGCCCGCTCATAATCATAAAGATGCGTCTTATTGGTGGTCCCGATCTCTTTCAGAAAGGCGCCGCTGGTCTCCATGATCTCCGGAACACGGAATGATCCGCCGATCTCGACCATTTCTCCTCTTGACAGGATGATCTCTTTGCCTTCTCCCAGCACGGCCAGCGCCAGCATCGTAGCCGCAGCATTGTTATTCACAACCATGGCCGCTTCCGCGCCGGTGATCCTCTGAATCAGCTTCTCGCAGTGCACGTGGCGGGAGCCTCTCTTTCCTGCAGCAGGATCATATTCCAGCGTCGAATAGCTGTCCGCCGTATCCATCACGGCTTCCTTCGCCTTCTCACTCAGACGCGCCCTTCCCAGATTGGTATGGAGCACCACGCCTGTCGCGTTAATGACACGCCGCAGGGACGGCATTCCCGCCCGCTCGATCCGCTTGAGAACCATTTCCACCGCCGCGTCATGCGAGACATCGCTTTCCTCAAGCTTGTCCCCCCGCAGAATCGACTGACGCATCGCATTGACTGATTCCCTCACCGCGTCCGCCGCCTGCTCATGCGCAAGTCCCGCAGCCGCCTGCTGCACTCTCTCATCGCTTAAGATCTCATCCACCTTAGGCAGTTTCCGAAGAAGTTCCTGATTCATGATTCCGTTCTCCCGTCATGTTTTTATGCGCGGAATTTCCTAGTAGATTTCTTTGTTAAAACTCTGCGCATCTATTTATTTCCAGTATACTATAGATGATCGTAAATAAAACTATTTCTCATCAATAGTACCACCATATATTCGATAATTCAATAACAATCTCCGCTTTAAATTTACTCTTTCAATTCTTTTTGACAAAACAAAAGCGCCAGAGTGTGCGCCGTTCTGGACATTCCGGAACTTTATGCCGGTTCTGACTCCGGTATTTCCCTGTATACAATTTTTCTATTCCATGTATTCCTCTATATGGGTATACCCCATTATTATTACCGTATTTATCCCGAAACAAAAATCCGTACTGCATTACAGAATCCATTCTATAACGCAGTACGGACACCCTTTCATCGGGCAGATTACCGATATAGTATAATCACGATTATTATATTTTATGCAATATCAAAACTGAAATTCCTGTATTTTTCTGCTTACGCCAGGGAAATTTCGCTGCATTCCCATCGGGATTTTCCTATTTCAGCGACTCTGCTTTCTTTACATAGCTTTCACGGACTTCATCCGGAACCAGGCTTCCGCCAGTTGCCCAGACCAGCTGAACCGCATTTTTCATTTTATCGGCAAGGCCGTTCTTCTGGATATACTCCGCCGTTTCTTCTGCCGCGAGCAGATTCCGCGGTCCGGTGAACATCGCGCAGGCCGACGGCTCCAGAAATACCCCTTCCGTATCCAGAAGGTCTTTCATATATCTGTACAGATCATCATCCTGCAGCGTAAATTCACCGCTGAGATGCGGCTCCATAACCGATCCTACGAATCCCGACGGACGTCCGACCGCGAGGCCGTCTGCCTCGGTCAGTCCGCTCAAGCCGATATCTGTAACCGCAATCTTATTCTGCAGTCCGGTCATCATGCCCAAAAGCATGGCCGGAGCCTGTACCGGCTCGACAAAGAAGCAGTGCACGTTATCTCCGTACTTCTGTTTCAGGCCAAAGGCGATTCCGCCCGGCGCACCGCCTACACCGCACGGAATATAGACAAACAGCGGATGTTCCCCATCCACCGTGATCTCCTGTTTCGCGAACTGCTTTTCCAGTCTCGATGCTGCGACTGCATATCCCAGGAACAGATTCTGGGAATTCTCATCGTCCACAAAATAACTCTTCGGATCCGCATCAGACAGGGCGCGGCCTTCTTTTACCGCTTCCCCGTAGTCCGCCTGATATTCCTTTACGGTTACACCGTGCTTCCGCAGAAGATCTTTCTTCCACTGCCGCGCATCCGCCGACATATGCACAATCGCCTTATATCCGATGGCTGCGCTCATGATGCCGATACTCATGCCTAGATTTCCCGTAGATCCGACCTGAACCGTGTAAGCCGAGAAAAACTCCCGGCACTCCGGTCTGGCCAGCTTGTCATAAGGATCTCCCTCTTTCAGGAGACCATGTTCCAGAGCCAGATCTTCCGTGTGCTTCAGAACCTCGTAAATTCCGCCCCTTGCCTTTACCGATCCGGCAATTGCCAGGGCATTGTCCTGCTTCAGGAACAGTCTTCCCGGAATCTGCACCTGATACTTTTCTTCCATGTGTTTCTGCATGTCCGGAATCGCCGTCAGCGGAGACTCGATGATTCCATTCGTCTTCTCCGTTTCCGGGAAGCATTTCATAATCAGAGGCGCAAACCTCTTCAGCCGCTCCTCTGCATCCCGAATGTCCTCCGAAGTCAGTTCCTGCTTTTTCACCGCTTCTGCAAAGGGCAGCTTATGCGGATTGACCCAGACCACATCCTTCGCGGCTTCCAGGTCCTTCAGTTTCGGGTTCTCCTCTTCCAGCTTCTTCAATTCCATGCTGTTCATCGTCATTCTTCTTCAGCTCCTTTCAGATGGAATTCTCTTACTATTTCTGCTGTTCTCATTCTACCACAAAGGGAATGCGCAAGTCTCTTCTTTCCCTTTCACGGGGCGGTCTGTCTGCGGAGGACTGCACGGGAAAACACCGCTGCGCGTTGTATCCAGAGCAGAGAAAAAGCCGCAGCCGGAAATTCTCCGGATACGGCTTCATCAGATCTGGCGGGAGTATGTGGGAATTGAACCCACCCGAGAGGCTCCTAACCCCTCACATTGGTTTTGAAGACCAAGAGGCACACCAGCACCTATCTACCCCCATGTATTTGTTTTTCGCACTCAATCATTATATTTTCTGCATTCCCGCTTGTCAATCTGAAATTTTGAAAAAAACCTGTTTCCTTGCAGATTTTCCTTTTGTCCTATAAGCAGAAATCTGCACTTTTAAGAATAGTAAATAATGGAATAAGCAAAAAAGAAACAATAAGAGAAAATCGCGGCTTTCAATTGACAAGACTGCGTTCTGTTAATACAATTGAACGACTGGATTGAGCAAAATCGTTTACCGCGCAAGCGGTCCGGGTATCTATTTTCAGTAAGCAGAAGCCCGCACGGGCACCGCGCGGATGCTTCTGATCGTATACGAAAATGCAACTGCAGGACAGATTCTGCAGCAGAAATAAGGAGGAACACATGTCAGAGACAAAATTAACCGAACTTACAACCCACCGCGGCTGAGCGGCTAAAGTGGCGCCTGACGCCCTGTCGCAGGTTCTGCGGCAATTACCAAAATTTAATGATCCTGATCTGCTGGTTGGATTTGATACTGCGGATGATGCTGCTGTATATAAAATCAATGATACGACGGCGCTGATCGAGACTGTGGATATCTTCCCGCCTGTTGTGGACGACCCGTTCGATTACGGAAGAATCGCCGCAGCCAACTCTCTGAGCGATGTCTACGCCATGGGCGGACAGCCGAAGCTCTGCATGAATGTGCTGGGCGTGCCGGAATCCATGCCGGTTGACGTCACCGGAGAAATCCTGAAGGGCGGATATGAGAAGGTCAAGGAAGCCGGCGCAATCATCTGCGGCGGACACACCGTCCACCTCTCTGAGCCGGTTTACGGACTCTGCGTCAGCGGATTCGTACACCCGGACCACATCCTGCCGAACAGTGAAGCCCAGAACGGCGACGTCCTGATCGTCACCAAGCCGATCGGCACCGGAATCCTGAACAACGCCATCAAGGCCGACCTCCTGACGGACAGCACGATCAAGGAACTGACCGAATCCATGGCCATGCTGAACAAGTACGCGGCAGAGCAGCTCGACGATTTCCACGTCCACGCCTGCACCGATATCACCGGATTCGGCATCCTCGGCCACGTCTACGAGATGGCGGCCGGCTGCCACAGACGCATCCGTCTGGACAGCACAAAAATCCCATACCTGCCGCAGACACTGGAAATGGCAGAGATGGGAGTCGTTCCTGCCGGCGCCTACAACAACCGCAAATGGATCGGCGGAGCTGTGCAGTTCTCCGAGAATGTTCCGCTCAGCGTCCAGGATGCCCTCTTCGACCCGCAGACCTCCGGCGGCCTGATCATCGCCGTTCCGGAAGACGAGGGCGAGAAGCTCCTCCGACGCATGAAGGATACCGTTCCATACGCCGAACTGATCGGAACCGTATTTGACGGCATCTGCCATCAGCCGGTCGAAGTTGTGTAAGAGCCTCCCGGCCTCCCTGCATGCTCCGGACAAAAACCAACGCGCAAGAGAACACGCTTTTGCCAGTTTTGCGGCCTTCCGCGCTTCTGACAAAATCCGCACGCGCAGGAAGACACGGATCATAAAATCTTAAAACGAGAAACAGGCTCCTTCTGCACATCGAGATGCAGGATGGAGCCTGAACCTTTATCCTGCAAATATAGTCAAACAATTTAACGTACAATCTTGTAATATACAGTTTATTATCTAACTAAAGCTGCCTATCTCAAACCCTCCTTTCAGTAATATTTTTCTCAGCCGCATTTTACAGTTTTTATGTATACAACAGCTTTTCCCCTTGAAAGTTTGTATTTTGTCCTGTAAAAATCCTGCTATATCAAGAAAATATGAAAGAACCCTCAGGGAAATGTATATCTGAATTGCGGTTATTAAAAAAGTGCGTTAAAATATAAGGTAGAGATTTTTCAGAATTTATAAATTCAGACGGACAGCCCCGTCCGCCCGGATCGATTATTCAAGGAGGATAATAAATGGAAAGCTACGGATTAGAAAAGCTGGGAATCACTACCCCAAATGTTTACAGAAACCTGAGCCCGGCTGTTCTCGTAGAAAAGGCACTGGAAAGAAAAGAAGGCGTGCTGACAGACACTGGTGCGCTGGCAGTTAACACCGGAAAGTACACCGGACGTTCCCCGCATGACAAGTTCATCGTTGATACGGAAGGTGTTCACGACCTCATCGACTGGGGAAAGGTCAACGTTCCGACAACGCGCGAGACATTCAACGCAATCAAGGAAGAACTGATTAAATACCTGTCTGCACAGGAAGAAGTCTTCATTTTCGATGGTTTTGCGGGAGCAGATCCAAAGTACACACGCAAGTTCCGCATTGTCAACGAGCAGGCATCACAGAACCTGTTCATTCACAACCTGCTGATCCGCCCGACGGAAGAGGAACTGAAGAACTTCGGCGACGCTGATTTCACCATGCTGGTTGCGCCGGGATATAAGTGCGATCCGGAGAAATTCGGCATCAACTCTGAGGCAGCGATCATGATCGACTATGAAGCGCACTTCATTATTATCGCAGGCTCCGCGTACTCCGGAGAGATCAAGAAGTCCGTATTCAGTACAATGAACTTTGTGCTGCCGGTCGAGGATAATGTCCTGCCGATGCACTGCTCTGCGAATATGGATCCTGAGACAGGTGACACGGCTGTATTCTTCGGTCTGTCCGGAACAGGAAAGACCACACTGTCTGCCGACCCTGCAAGGAAGCTCATCGGCGACGACGAGCACGGCTGGTCCGACAACGGCATTTTCAACTTTGAGGGCGGCTGCTACGCAAAGTGCATCGACCTGAAGGAAGAAAGCGAGCCGGAGATTTACCACGCCATCAAGTTCGGCGCGGTTACCGAAAACGTTATTCTGGATCCGGATACCAGAAAGCCGGATTACGCCGACCGCAGCCTGACAGAAAACACCCGTGTAGGATATCCGGTTGAGTTCATCTCCAACTCCCAGATTCCGGGATACGGCGGAATTCCAAAGGTTGTCATCTTCCTGACTGCAGATTCCTTCGGTGTTCTCCCGCCGATCTCCAGGCTGGACAGAAATGCGGCGATGTATCAGTTCGTAACCGGATTTACGGCAAAGGTTGCCGGAACAGAGCGCGGCATCACCGAGCCGGTTCCGACCTTCTCCACTCTGTTCGGACAGCCGTTCATGCCTCTTGGTGCTGAGAAATACGCACAGATGCTGGGCGAGCGCCTGGATAAGTACGGCACACAGGTTTACCTGGTCAACACCGGATGGTCCGGAGGCCCTTACGGAACAGGCAGCCGCATGAAGTTGAAGTACACCAGAGCAATGGTTACCGCCGCTCTGAACGGAACACTGAATGACGCCGAGTTCGTCCATGACGACCGCTTCAACGTCGATGTTCCGCAGTCCTGCCCGAACGTTCCTTCCGAGGTTCTGAACCCGAGAGACACATGGGCAGACAAAGATGCCTATGACAAGCAGGCAGACCGCCTTGCCGAGATGTTCGTCAAGAATTTCGCCGAAAAATATCCAAACATGCCAAAGGAAATCGCTGAGGCAGGCCCGAAGGCAAAATAAGTATCATTTTGAAATATTAAGCAGATTATTCTTTTAGAAGCTTACCGGAGTATGGGAATCCCGTGCCCCGGTTTTTCTTTCTGTTTTTCCGCACATCAATTGTTTATGAATCCTTGTATTTGCATACAGGAAAATGACTGTGTATAATTAGACTATATTCTATCATCAAAAATATTAATCGTTCACCGGAATAAATGTCATCGTATTCTATATCCGCCAAAGCGGGAGATTCACCCAGACGGAGACCGTAAAGGGAAAGGAGCCGCCAATGTTAGACCTGAAAAAACTGAAATACCTGACCGCAATTTATAAATACGGCAGTTTTACACAGGCCAGTAAGGAACTGTATGTTTCACAGCCGGCTATTTCCGCTGCGATAACGAGTCTGGAAAAGCAGCTCGGTGTGGAACTCCTGACCAGAAATTCCAAGAATGTGAATTTCACGGCAGCTGGTGAGAGGTTTATCATCTATGCCCAGCATATTCTGCAGGAGTGTGAAAAAGCCGAACAGGACATGAAATACATGTCACAGACCTATGCGCAGACACTGCGTCTGGGGCTCTCGCCATCCCTGTCGCACTATCTGCTGCCATACCTGTACGAGACATTCTTTTCAAGCCGGAAACAGGCGCAGATCCAGATTTTTGAAGGGACGATGAGCAACCACATCTCCATGATCAGAGACGGGAGCCTGGACCTGACCTATAATGCCCTGCCAAACAGTCCGATAAAGGACATCGAGACCATAAAAATAACCAGCGCCCAAGTTTACGCCATTCTTCCAAAAAAACACAAACTGGCCGCATACCCGAAAATCGATATCGAAATGCTAAATGGAGAGTCCGTCTCCCTTCCCGATAAAAACTCAAAAATCTATCCGCTGATGATGCTGGAATTTCAAAAAAAAGGCGTTGTACCCCGCACAATTTCCAATCACGAGCAGATTATCTGCATGTTCGACATGGTAAAATACGGAAACTATATCTGCTTTGCAAACCGGGACGCCTACCAGCCGCTGCTCGATGAAAATTCCGATATCGTGGCAAGACCGATGTCCGAGCCGATTCAGTTTGACATCGGATTTATCATGAACAAGTCCACACCGATGCCAAAAATCGGCCAGGAACTGATCGAATACACCAGAAATACCACCGATAAGTGGCTGAATCATGAGGATTAAAAAAGAGCTGTCAACAGACGAATCTGCTGACAGCTCTCTGCTTCATGAGAAATGATAAACATGAAACGAATAAATACTTTAGAACCGAACCGGCGGTGTCCTACTTTCCCAGGCGGTCTCCCACCAAGTATCCTCGGCGCTGGGGAGCTTAACTTCTGTGTTCAGGATGGGTACAGGTGTGTCCTCCCCGCCATCACGGCCGGATTTCTTCTTTGAAGACTTGCGTGCCTTCAAATCCAAACAAAATGCTCCTCTCACTCTGCTCTGCCTTTTCCTTTTCGCGGCCTTCCGGCCAAGCTTTCGGTTGATTAGTATCGGTCAGCTCAGGATGTCACCATCTTTACACCTCCGACCTATCGACGTGGTAGTCTCCCACGAACCTTACCTTACGGGGGAGATCTATTCTTGTGGCGGGCTTCGCACTTAGATGCTTTCAGCGCTTATCCCTTCCCCGCGTAGCTACCCGGCTATGCTCCTGGCGGAACAACCGGTACACCAGAGGCGAGTCCGTCCCGGTCCTCTCGTACTAAGGACAGCCCCACGCAGATCTCCAACGCCCACAGCGGATAGGGACCGAACTGTCTCACGACGTTCTGAACCCAGCTCGCGTACCTCTTTAATGGGCGAACAGCCCAACCCTTGGGACCTACTCCAGCCCCAGGATGAGACGAGCCGACATCGAGGTGCCAAACACCCCCGTCGATGTGAACTCTTGGGGGGTATCAGCCTGTTATCCCCAGGGTAGCTTTTATCCGTTGAGCGATGGCCCTTCCACTCGGTACCACCGGATCACTAAGCCCGACTTTCGTCCCTGCTCGACCTGTATGTCTTGCAGTCAAGCTCCCTTCTGCCTTTGCACTCTTCGCGCGATTTCCGTCCGCGCTGAGGGAACCTTTGGGCGCCTCCGTTACTCTTTTGGAGGCGACCGCCCCAGTCAAACTGCCCACCTGCCACTGTCCCGGTACCGGTTTACGATACGCGGTTAGAACCCCAACACTGCAGGGGTGGTATCCCAACGATGGCTCTGAGTATACTGGCGTACGCTCTTCTCAGCCTCCCACCTATCCTGTACATGCAGCGCCGAGGCTCAATATCAGGCTGCAGTGAAGCTCCATGGGGTCTTTCCGTCCTGCTGCGGGTAGCCGGCATCTTTACCGGCACTACAATTTCACCGAGTCCATTGTCGAGACAGTGCCCAGATCATTACGCCTTTCGTGCGGGTCGGAACTTACCCGACAAGGAATTTCGCTACCTTAGGACCGTTATAGTTACGGCCGCCGTTTACTGGGGCTTCAGTTCCGTGCTTCGATTGCTCTGACACTTCCCCTTAACCTTCCAGCACCGGGCAGGCGTCAGCCCCTATACTTCAGCTTTCGCTTTCGCAGAGACCTGTGTTTTTGGTAAACAGTTGCCTGGGCCTTTTCACTGCGGCTTGCTTTCGCAAGCACCCCTTCTCCCGAAGTTACGGGGTCATTTTGCCGAGTTCCTTGACAATGGTTCTCTCGCTCGCCTTAGGATTCTCTCCTCATCCACCTGTGTCGGTTTGCGGTACGGGCACCTCAGTCCTCGCTAGCGGCTTTTCTCGACGGCGTGAATGTCACTGCTTCCGGATCATTCTCCTCCCCATCACGACTTGGTTCCACACCTGCGGACTTCCCTGCAGCTGCTCCCTCATCGCTTGGACGTACTCAACCAACGGTACGCTCAGCTCATCCTTCCGTGTCCCCGCTTCACTCAAGCAGACCTCGGTGGTACAGGAATCTCTACCTGTTATCCATCGCCTACGACGCTCGTCCTCGGCTTAGGCCCCGACTTACCCTGAGTGGACGAACCTTCCTCAGGAAACCTTGGATTTTCGGCGGGCAGGATTCTCACCTGCCTCTCGCTACTCATGCCAACATTCTCTCTCCTGCACGGTCCACGATCGCTTCCGCTCTCGCTTCTGCCTGTGCACGATGCTCCCCTACCATAATTTCTTATCCGCAGCTTCGGTATCAGACTTTAGCCCCGTTTATCTTCGGCGCAGAGTCACTCGACTAGTGAGCTATTACGCACTCTTTGAATGAATGGCTGCTTCTGAGCCAACATCCTAGCTGTCTGTGCAACCCCACATCCTTTTCCACTTAGCCTGTATTTTGGGACCTTAGCTGACGGTCTGGGCTGTTTCCCTTTCGACCATGAAACTTATCTCACATAGTCTGACTCCTGCAGTTGATACTCCGGCATTCGGAGTTTGATAGTTTTTGGTAACCGGTGAAGGCCCCTCGAACATTCAGTGCTCTACCTCCGGGTATCATCGCTGCAAGGCTAGCCCTAAAGCTATTTCGGGGAGAACCAGCTATCTCCGGGTTCGATTGGAATTTCACCGCTATCCACACGTCATCCCAACCTTTTTCAACAGATATGAGTTCGGCCCTCCATGCCCCTTTACGGGCACTTCAGCCTGCACATGGATAGGTCACCCGGTTTCGGGTCTACAGCATACGACTTTCGCCCTGTTCAGACTCGGTTTCCCTTCGGCTCCGCTGCTCCAGCAGCTTAACCTCGCCGCACACCATAACTCGTTGGCCCGTTCTACAAAAAGTACGAGGTCACTTTCGCTCCCTCCGATTGTAGGCATAAGGTTTCAGGTTCTATTTCACTCCCCTCCCGGGGTCCTTTTCACCTTTCCCTCACGGTACTGTTCTCTATCGGTCACTGGGTAGTATTTAGGCTTGGAGGGTGGGCCCTCCTGCTTCAGACCGGGTTACACGTGTCCGGCCCTACTCTGGATCCTCATCTGTGAAGACTGCATTTCAAGTACGAGACTCTTACTCTCTCTGGTGAGCATTTCCATACTTCTTCCTCTATACATTCTCCATCCTTTATGAGTCCGCAACCCCAGAGACAAGTCTCTGGTTTGGCCTCTTTCCCGTTCGCTCGCCGCTACTTGGAAAATCGATGTTTCTTTCTCTTCCTCCGGGTACTTAGATGTTTCAGTTCCCCGGGTTCCCTCGTAATGAGCTGTCTTTCTCACTCATCCGTATCCTGTCATTACACAGGATGGGTTTCCCCATTCAGAAATCTGTGGATCAGCGGATATGTGCTCCTCCCCACAGCTTTTCGCAGCTTGTCACGTCTTTCTTCGGCTCCCAGTGCCAAGGCATCCACCTTATGCCCTTTTTCGCTTGGCCTCTTTGGCCCGCGTTTGGTTCGCTTTCGATCTTTGTCAATTTACTCTTGATCTTTTGCTTTCTGGCTCTCGGTTGAAATCGTAGATTACCCTTTTCACCATATCTCTATGCTGATATTGATATTCTCGATCTCTTTTCTATGATGCATTGTTTGATTCGCATTTTGTTCGGTTTTCAAGGTACATATCACATCCTTCGATGTGATGGTGGGCTTGGGTAGGCTCGAACTACCGACCTCACGCTTATCAGGCGTGCGCTCTAACCGGCTGAGCTACAAGCCCATAAAAACTCATAGACAGAAAATCAGTCTCCCTAGAAAGGAGGTGATCCAGCCGCACGTTCTCATACGGCTACCTTGTTACGACTTCACCCCAGTCACCGGTTTTGCCTTAGGCAGACATTGTCCGACTTCGGGCACCCCCGGCTTCCATGGTGTGACGGGCGGTGTGTACAAGACCCGGGAACGCATTCACCGCGGCATTCTGATCCGCGATTACTAGCAACTCCGACTTCGTGCAGGCGGGTTTCAGCCTGCAGTCCGAACTGGGACCGGCTTTAGGGGTTTGCTTGAGATCGCTCTTTCGCTTCCCTCTGTGCCGGCCATTGTAGCACGTGTGTCGCCCAGAACATAAGGGGCATGATGATTTGACGTCATCCCCGCCTTCCTCCGGGTTATCCCCGGCAGTCCCGTCAGAGTGCCCAACTTAATGATGGCAACTGACAGCAAGGGTTGCGCTCGTTGCGGGACTTGACCCAACATCTCACGACACGAGCTGACGACAACCATGCACCACCTGTCACTCCTGCTCCGAAGAGAAGGGGAACATTACTTCCCCGGTCAGGAGGATGTCAAGCTCTGGTAAGGTTCTTCGCGTTGCTTCGAATTAAACCACATGCTCCGCTGCTTGTGCGGGTCCCCGTCAATTCCTTTGAGTTTTACACTTGCGTGCGTACTCCCCAGGCGGAGCACTTAATGCGTTTGCTCCGGCACCGAACTCTCTCGAGCCCGACACCTAGTGCTCATCGTTTACGGCGTGGACTACCAGGGTATCTAATCCTGTTTGCTACCCACGCTTTCGTGCCTCAGTGTCAGTTTCAGTCCAGAAGGCCGCCTTCGCCACCGGTGTTCCTCCTAATATCTACGCATTTCACCGCTACACTAGGAATTCCGCCTTCCTCTCCTGTACTCAAGCTGAACAGTTCGCAGGGCGGTTCACGGTTGGGCCGTGAAATTAAACCCCGCGCTTGCTCAGCCACCTACGCACTCTTTACGCCCAGTAATTCCGGATAACGCTCGCCCCCTACGTGTTACCGCGGCTGCTGGCACGTAGTTAGCCGGGGCTTCCTCCTCAGGTACCGTCATTTTTTTCTTCCCTGAGGACAGAAGTTTACGACCCGAAGGCCTTCCTCCTTCACGCGGCGTTGCTGCATCAGAGTTTCCTCCATTGTGCAATATCCCCCACTGCTGCCTCCCGTAGGAGTCTGGACCGTGTCTCAGTTCCAATGTGGCCGTCCGCCCTCTCAGGCCGGCTACCGATCGTCGCTTTGGTAGGCCGCTACCCTGCCAACTGGCTAATCGGACGCGGGCCCATCCCTCACCGATAAATCTTTGGCCTTTCGATCATGTGATCAAAAGGCATCATGGGATATTACTCGAAGTTTCCCTCGGCTATCTCCCTGTGAGGGGCAGGTTGCCCACGCGTTACTCACCCGTCCGCCGCTCTCCATGACTCTCGTCAACCGAAGTTTCTGATTGCCATTTCCCGCTCGACTTGCATGTGTTAGGCACGCCGCCAGCGTTCATCCTGAGCCAGGATCAAACTCTTCGTTAATATTGTATGTTAAAGCATCTCTGCTTTATCATCCTTAGAATTCATCCTTTTCCTCAGAACGAAGCTTAGCTTTGTTCTGCTGAAATTACTGTTTTCTTTCGGAAATTGTCGTGAACCTCTTAAGGTTCTTCGCATTCGCTTTCGCGTTTGCATTCTTTGTCTTGACTTGCATTTCCTGTCTATGCAGTTTTCTATGTTCATGCCCGCTCTCTCGAGCGAACTTCTATATCTTACCGCCTGCAGTCAACTTTGTCAACACTATTTTTTACTTTTTTGATTTTATTTTTTATGCGTCCATTCTGCAGTCCCGGAAGGCCTCTTGCGGCTGTCCCTTTTGTCGACAGAGTCTTATACGATCAGGAACTTGCGGATGATCAGAATGCCGATTACGGCAACCGCCGACAACATAAGAATGATAACGGTACGCAGCACGCGCGCGCCTGTGGTCAGGTTTCCGTCCGGCCACGCGGTCTTAAACAGTTTCCAGAACAGCAGCGCCGGCAGTCCAACAGCCAGCAGGTAGAACAGTATGATTACGATGATTCTTGCTTTCACGATTTTCCTCCATTATACACGAAGGGCGGCGCGTGGTTTCCCGCCGTGCCGCCAAGGTCTGCATTCCTCTATCTCCTCTCCATCATACACCATTTCACGCGGAGGGGGTACAATTTTCTGATGGCGCTGCCGATTCACAGAACGTTTCCGGCATAAATCACCGGACCGGAGAGCGAACCTTCTCAGGGAGAGAACGTTCTGAAGCACTCGCAGATACAGATCGCCCCGGAGCATAGCTCCCTCCCCGATGCGGCAAAAGTTACCCTTGTCAAGGTGAATGCCGGGACCGATGCCCCAGTCTGATATGTACTCACATTTCAAAATACAATTGTACAATTTTCAAAAAAATATATACATTTATCCCCCCCAGTGCTAAAATTGAGTTGCGATATTTTTATGGTGTCTGTACATGAACTAACATCTTGACACCGCCGGCCATTATTTCTGAAAGGAACGGAAGCGGGGTCCCCCGCTGTTATGTATGATGAAGATGAGCGTTTTACATTTACAATCTAGTCATCCTGACATCTACACCGGCAGAAACGGGACGTGTAACCGTTTCATGTCGCTTCTTTATGATCTTTACGCGCGATTTCTGCGCGTTCATCAGGTTCTGCGTGATTATATCCGATATATAAGAAGAAAACGCCTGCTGGCGGAGCATGGGCCTCCCGCGCTTCTGGCCGGGCGTTCTGTTTGATGCTGTTCAGAATCCTCGGCGCAGGCAAAACAGCACCTCTATCACCTATATTATGATTTGATTTACATTATTAAGGAGAGAATTATGGTAAAGAAGAAACTCGCCGTCCTCGGACTGGCGGCCGTAATGACCGTTGCGTTCATGCCGGCCATGGCGTTTGCCGACGTAACTGCACCTGCTGCCTCAACTACGCCTAACACGAATCAATCTGAGAACAAGGTTGCCTCACTTACAGTTGATGGACAGACAACAACCTATTCGTCTCTTGTCAGTGCCTTCAATGCTGTTCAATCGGGATAAACTGCAACCATTACGCTGCTCTCAAACACGAATGGCTCTGGATTATTTTTGAAAGCTGATCAGAATAAAAACATTACTATTGATTTCAACAATCATACATATAACATGGACGGCACCGCAGTTGGTTCAACTGGAACAGAGTCACAGTGTTTCCATCTTGAAAAGGGAAACAGCGTCACACTCAAAAACGGAACCTTATTAGCTACTTCTCCAAACGCCGCAATGATAATTCAGAACTATTGTGATCTTACATTGGACAATTTTACAGTTGATGGCTCCAGCAGTTCGACAGTATCGTATGGACTTAGCAACAACAACGGTAAGGTCTCTATTACAAATTCCACAATCAAGGTTACTCCAGGTAAAATCGCTTTTGACGTTTGTGCAACTACTAATTATCCAGATGGAGCACAAGTAAGTGTTTCTAATTCAAATATCATCGGAAATATAGAATACGATATTTGGGGCGGAACACCGGAAACAAACAAGGTAAGCTTAACAATGACAGACGACACAGTGGACGGCAACTGGCAGATCCAGCAAGGATATGACCAAGTTGCAGCAGAAAAATTCACCGTTGTCAGCGGATCATACTCTGCAGATCCATCGCCATATGTTAAAAATACGTCAACAGCGCAGGCTACCGTCACCAACGGCAACTCCACCACTTACGCTGTCGGAGAGGAAGATATCCAGAAAGCTGCTGAGGATTCCAGCAACGCAGTAACCATCACAAAGGGCAGCGTTTCTCTGACCGGCGCCAACGCCAAGATCGTAAACGATGCCAGTAACAAAGGTACGGTTACCGTAGACGGAACAACCGTCAAGGCAGGTGACAGCGTTCAGCCGAATGCCGCGCAGACCATCGCAAACCTGAAGAGCGAGATTGCGTCTCTGAAATCTCAGCTCGCACAGGCGCAGGCATCTGCTTCAAGCGCACAGAGCACATCCAATGATTCTGCCCGCCAGATCACACAGCTGAAGAAAGACCTCGCTGACGCTCAGGCGCAGCTGAAAACTGCACAGGAACAGGCCGCTTCCCAGGGAAGCACGCTGACTGCTCCGGCAAAAATCACCAAACTCAAGGTAAAAGCCGGCAAGAGATCTGCCAAGCTGACTTGGACTGCGCTGAAGGACAACGCAACCGGTTACCGCATCTACCGCAAGACCAAGGGCGGAAAATATGCTAAGGTAAAGACGATCACAAAGGCCTCCACCGCTTCCTGGACCAACAAGGGCCTGAAGAAGGGCAAAACTTACTATTACAAGGTAAGAGCCTATAAGTCCATCACCAGCGGTGAACTCTGGGGTACATCCTCCAATACCGCAAAGGCAAAGGTAAAATAAGATATCTTCCACTATCTGTGGCAAGTAAGCATGAAATGGGGCGGCTGCCCTGGCTCAGATGAGCACGGGCAGCACCCCTTTTTCTGTGCCTGCTGATCGTTCCATTGCGGGGGCTTTGCGAATTGTATCGTATCATCACGCCCTGCGAATCATTGTGGAAGCTCAGATTCATCCGCCGCAGTTTTCATATTCCACACAGAGGAAAAATCCCCACTCAAGACGATCAATAAAACGATGAATAAAATTCGGCGTTGCCATTCGCGGATTTTGCTGTATTTCTGAAACGCCCGGGAGAAGTTCTGAAAATTTTATTCTGGAATTATAGAATAATCATGGTTGCTCAACGGATTGAAGCGCGCACATTTTAATTGCGTACATGCAGAGTGGCCCCTTGCATTACAGCCCCGCCCCGCGCTGCAGGGACATGCTCTGCTGCGCGGGGCGGCTTCTGTTCTTTATTCACTCTTCAGGGGAATGTCGTTTTGCTTGCAGATCCTAGGCGATTACCTTCCGGCGTCTCAGCACGATGTAGGCGGCCAGTACGATGACGGCGGTAACGGTCCAGCTTCCCGGATAGGTGGCCATCAGCATGCTGAAGGTGTGGGTGTGGGCGAAGAGGGTGTAAACCCACAAGATTCGGACACCGCAGATGCCGAACAGGGTCGACAGGGCCGGAACGAGGGAGTAGCCGTAGCCTCGCATGATGTCGGACAGGACTTCGATGAAGGCGTTGATGACTTCTCCGCCGAGGATAAATTTCAGGCGGATGATGCCGGTGGAAACTACTGCAGGATCTGTGTTAAACAGGGCCAGCAGCGGTCTGCCGAAGGTCAGCAGCAGGATGGATGTTGCGCCTGCGGCGATGAGATCCTGGAAAAGACAGATCCAGGATACTTTTTTACAGCGGTCCGGAAGGCCGGCGCCGTAGTTCTGGCTGATGAAGGTGGTGCCGGTCTGGCCGAAGGAGGTTACGATATAGTATTCGAAAATCTCAATGTTGAAGGCCGCCGCGGATGCTGCCATGACGGTGGAGCCCAGACTGTTGATCGCGGACTGGATGCAGATGTTGGACAGGGAGAAGACCATGCCCTGCATGCCGGCAGGAACACCGATGCGGAGAATTTCTTTCAGAATTTTTCCGTCGATGCATAGATCGCGGAAGCGGACATGCAGCGGACCTGTATGACGGCGCAGAATATGCAGCATCAGTCCGGAGCTGATGCAGTTGGAAACAACGGTTGCTGTCGCTGCGCCGTTAACATTCATATGAAGAACGATGACGAAAAACAGATTCAGGCCGAGGTTGATGCAGCCTGCCATAAGCAGACAGAACAGCGGAGTCCTGATATTTCCCTGGCTTCTGAAAATCGCGGATTCAAAGTTATAGAGCAGGATGACCGGCATGCCGATCAGATAAATCCTCAGATACAGGAGTGCCATGCCATAAATGTCATTCGGAACACCCAGGAGCCGTACAACGGGCCCGGCGAGAAGTTCTCCGATCAGAATCATGCCGAGGCCGCAGATGACGGACACCAGGATCGATGTATGCACCGCGCGGTGTACAGCATCTGGATCTTTCTGTCCGGTAAACCTGGCAATGACGACGTTTGCACCCATGGAGATTCCAATAAACAGATTCAGCAGCAGGCCGATCAATGCGCTGTTGCTGCCGACTGCAGCCATGGCGTTTTTCCCGACGAAGCGTCCGAGTACGGCGACGCTGGTAGCGTTAAACAGCTGCTGCAGGATTCCCGTCATGGCCAGAGGGATCGCAACCTTCAGCATCTTATTCCCCAGCGTGCCATGAATCATATCTACGGATTTCTTTTTGCTCTTTTCTTCCATAAAACTCCTTCTTACATCAGCTGCAGAATCGCTGTCGTCTCGGACATGACGTCTTCTGCGTTGATAGATTTATCATGGATGCTGTCTTTTTCAAACAGACCCTTCAGTGCTTCTGGAACTTCTGTTCCCATCATCTCTGCCAGTGCATCGACCGCCTGAGCCGGATCGGTCTCCGGTTTTCCCAGCGCGTTCAGCACAATCTCTGCGGATTTCAGCGGACTGACGGTTCCGAGGATCACTGCCGCGTGATCGTCGCTGCTGTCGTCCTGATAAACCCGAAGAGCGGCGGATGCTGCCGCGGCATGGGGATCGAGGATGACCTGCTCCTCTTCACAGGCACGTTTCATTTCCTCTTCCACCTCCTCGTCGCTGACGCAGCTGCAGAAGAATTTCGCATCCAGTTTTTCCTTCATCTCATCCGTGATGTCGTATCCGCCCATCCACTGAATGGAATTCATGTAATTGGCTGTGGCGGATGTGTCGCCTCCCGTCAGTTCATAGAGCAGGCGCTCCAGATTGGTCGGATCGGCGATGTTCATGGATGGAGTCTCCGTCTCTGTGAATTCAACATCTGCGTCGTAGCTTCCCTCTTCCATAAAAGTCGGGAGGATGCTGTTTTCATTGCAGGCGAGGACGATCTTTCCCAGCGGCAGTCCGAGTTTTTCCGCGTAAACGGCGGCGATGGCTTCTGCCAGGCTTCCCGTCGGGATGCTGAGCGTAACCGGCTCACCGGCCTGCACCCTTGCTCCGTGTACCATTTGTCCGTAAATATAGAACAGATTGGCGGTGTACGCGGCGATGACGCCGATGTTTCCTGTGCCTGCCGTGCTGAATCGGAAGCCGTTGTTGGTGAGTCTCTCCTGGTATTCGACATTGTTCAGCAGCTCACGGACGTTCAGCTGGGTGTCCGGCTCGCCGCTGCGCACACCTGCGCCGTGGAGGTTAAAGCCTTTCTGTACGGCGGTCAGTTTCTCCTGGACCGGGGTTACGCCCTCTTTCGGGGAATAGACGATGACTTCCATGCCCGGCATGCCGGAAAATGCGTGGAACACCGCCGCGCCCTGGTCGCCCTCTGACGCACTGAGGACCGCGAGCTTTTCTTTCAGGCCGTTTTTCCGTCCGCCGAGGATGATCAGCTTCGGAAGGAGCATCTCGCCGTAATCGCGCTGGGACAGCGTCGGTCCGTGATACAGTTCTGCCAGAGCGGCATTTCCCATACACTTCAGTTCTACAGGGTGCTCTGAATCGAACGCGTCGTCCGGGGTCTCTGCAATTACGCTCTGCAGCTCTTCTTCTGTATAATCATCCAGCATGGCGTGAAGCACACGCGCCTGCAGCTCTTCATAGCTCATCTCCGCAAGTCTGCTGAAATCGATGTCCAGCGGCGTCAGATCCGTCGGGACGTAAAGTCCTCCGTAGGTGCCGATTCCGTCAAGCACGGCCTTCGATGCCGGTACTTTCTCTCCGCCTCTGGTACTGATGTATTCTGCCATAATTCCTCTCCTTATCGTTTGTTATTTCTACAGCGAATCCATCTCTGTTCCCTTCCCCTGATTTAGCTGTTTTCTGCAGCTCTGTTGATGATTTACTTATTCTGCGTGCTTTCTGCCGCGGTCACGACATGATCCATCAGGACGGTGGACGTTACGGTTCCCACACCGCCCGGCACTGGTGTAACAGCGTCCGCGATCTCCAGCGCGGCATCGTAATCCGCGTCACCGCACATTTTTCCGTCAGCGCCGACATTTACGGCCACATCCACAAGCGTCTGGCCGCTGCGCAGGCAGTCTCTGGTCACGGTTCCCGGGTGACCCGCCGCTGCCACGATGATATCCGCATTCTGGCAGATTTCCGGCAGATTTCTGGTCCTGCTGTGACAAATCGTAACCGTCGCATTCTGCGACAGAAGCAAGAGGGAAACCGGTTTGCCGATCACCTGGCTTCTGCCGATCACTACCGCGCGTTTTCCTTCCATCGGAATTTCAAAATGCTTCAGCAGGCGGATGCAGGCTTCTGCCGTGCAGGGCGCGAATCCTTTTCCGGATCCGGTGTACACCCCTGCCTGGGATGCATCGGTGATGCCGTCTACGTCTTTATCCGGTGCGAGTGCCGCGCGTACCGCATTGTCGTCGATCGTTTTCGGAAGCGGACGGAAAATCAGAATCCCGTGAACAGAAGGGTCCTGATTCAGCGCATCAAGTTCCTTCAGAAGTTCTTCCTGGGTCAGATCCTCCGGATAGACGCAGGATTTCACCAGCACGCCGGTTTTGCCCGCCCGCTTGGTCAGTCCCCGTTCATAAGCGAGATCATCCGGACGCTCTCCCAGGCGGACAACGGCCAGTTCAGGCTGAATGCCCTGTGCCTGCAGTTTTTCCGAACGCTGTTTTACTTCATCGTTTAACTGCGCGATGACTTCCTTTCCCTTTAATACTTTTGCCATTGCTGTTCTCCTCATTTACCTCATATGCTTCTTTATGCTATAGTAAACCTCTTTCTGATCAGTGTTTCAGCGCCTCAATGACATCCTGCACGATGCTGTAGGCCTGTCCGCCGTAATCTCTTCTCATACGGTCACAGCGCCCTTCCAGTTCCTCCGCTTTCTCGCGGTTTTTCATGGATTTTGTATTGATGTAAACGTTCATGCTGGCAGCTTCCAGGGCGCCCCGGAGAATGGCTGCGGAAGCGCCGGCATCGCTGACGGCCATGCGAGAGCCGTTCTCCGCGAAGAACTGCGCCAGATTGATGGCCTGGCAGCAGCAGGACATGATCTCCAGCGGAACCATGCAGGCATCCAGCAGGCATTTTTCCATCACTTCATTCTTATGCGCAATCTCTTCCTCGCTTTCCTTCGGAAGCTTGTAGGCCGCCGCCAGCGGAGCAAATACTTCTGCATCCCGCTGAATCAGATCAAGCAGCTGATTCTGCAGATCTTCTGCTTCATCCATTGCGGTGCGGATTTCCGGCTCGACATCCTTGTACTTCTTTTTGCCCAGAGTCAGGGAACCGACCATGCGGGACAGGGCGGTCCCTACGGCAGCTGCCAGAGCAGATGCCCCGCCGCCGCCCGGCACCGGATCACTTCCGGAAAGAACATCGGTAAACTCACGGCAGCTCCTGTCCTTAAAGTTCTTTTCCATCTTACTGTTCACTCCTTTCATCCTCTTCTCTATTTTCATAAGGAATGGCTGCTTCGCCGCTGCGGGTTTCTGCAGTTTCTGCCTTATTTTCTTCTTTCTTCTCACGAATCATTCTGATGCCGCGCTCAAACCAGAGTTTCAGAAGCGCGGTAACCGGAACGGCCACCAGCATGCCAAGGAAGCCGCCCGCCTTGTTTCCGGCAATCACGCCGATCAGCACCAGCATCGGGTGAATCTGGACATTCTTACTGAGCAGGCGCGGATTGACGACGGCCCCGTCTATCCCCTGAATGATCAGCAAAATGATAAATCCGACGATGACGACTTTAATATTTCCAGAAGACAGTCCGGCAACCAGAGTCAGGCCGTAGCCGACGATCGGCCCCAGGTATGGCACCAGATTTCCGATACCGGTCAGCACGCCGATGACAATGCCGTACGGGATCCTTGCAATCGTGAAGGTTACACTGACGGCGATCATCATGAAGATCGCATCCGCCATCTGTCCGCGGATATAGCCGGAAAATACGGTGCTGATATCCTTCCAGACATAATGCAGACGCGGCGCCGTGCGTTCTCCGAACAGGGTCTCTGCCACGCGTTTCCAATATTTTCTCAGCCCTGGCCAGTCCAGCATAAAATAGACCGTAAACAGGATCGAAAACAGGACGGTCGTCCCGATGGATTTAATATTATTCAGTGTGCCTCCGAGATTTCCAACGGATGTGCCGAATTTTTTCGTCAGAGCGCCGCGGATCGCCTGCACGATCTGTTCCGCCTGCGCGGATTTTACGTTCATGTCTTTCAGCCAGTTCAGAACGCCCTGATACATCTGGTTCACTCCATTGGTAAATCCGCTGATAATCTGCGATATTCCGCCGTTGTGAATGGAACTGAACTGCTGGGTGATGGTAATGACCAGAAGACCGGCCAGAAGGATCAGGCCCAGAATAATTCCGCCCACGGTGAATGCGACACTGGCGTAATGCGCTCCCCTCGGCTTCTCCCTGAAGAATTCTCTCGTTTTCAGCCGCTTCTCGACACCCTCACAGAGTGGATACAGCAGATAGGCAAAAATGAATCCGATCACCACCGGCTTCAGGATGCTCCCGATCCATGTCAGCGAGTTCCCCACTGCCTCTATAAAGTTCCCGGCATGGGACAGCATGCCGTATAGGATGTAAAGAATTACGCAGGTGACGATGACATACAGGGAAATTTCTGCGTATTTCCTGTTCCATTTCAATCCGAATTTTGGTTTTTCTGGTTTTTTCATAAGTAATATCTGCGCCCTTTCTGGCGTAAAACAGTTTCTGCCGCCGGAGACATCCGCCTCCCGGCCTTCTTCCATATGTATGCTCTTTCAATCTTTAGATTTATCTCATATTTTACCATCTTGTCCGCCGTATTCCAATCGGCATTATCGAAACTGCCGTTTCTTCTCCGGATGCATGAGCTTTTACCGCGCCTGTCTGCCGCTTCTGCACAACAGATAAACAGGGCGTCCGCATTTATTTGATCATGTTATGAATTCCTTGTTAATAATGAGGGGATTGAATTGACATCTGTCAAAAACCGTTTAACATTAATAAGGATTGATTAAAAGACAAGAGAGGATATATATATGTTTAATTTCAACTGGATCAGCAGACACCGGGATGAGCTGTTCGGCATTGCAATGCTTTCCATTATGTTCTATCACTTTTGTGCAACCTACCAGCGGGCAGTCGCATCCGGCACAGTTGCCGCAGCAAAAATCGGTGCCAAAGGTGCTTTTTTCCTCGGCTATAACACCTATATCGGCAGTATCGGCGTAGAAATCTTCCTGTTTTTATCCGGAATGGGCCTGTACTATTCCTATCATAAAAATTCAGATCTGAAACGCTTCTATAAACGCAGAATGCACCGTATTCTGGTGCCATATTTTCTGATCGCCATTCCTTTCTGGTGTATCAAGGATCTGGCCCTGCAGTCTATGGGCGCATCAGACGTACTGAAAGATCTGTCTTTCTATACATTTTTCTCACAGGGCGTAATCTCCATCTGGTTTATCGGTCTTCTGATCGCACTCTACCTGACCTTCCCGATCATGTACGCGCTGGTTGGAAAAGACCGCCGCGCAAGCGGAATCAACCTGCTGATCATCATCGCTCTGGTCAACATTATCATGTTCGCGCTGGAGAAACATGCACCAGAATTCGCTTCGAATATTAACATTGCCATGACGCGTGTTTCCATCTTCGCACTCGGAACATTCATGGGAAAATACATTCAGCGCGGTCTGCGCGTAAAATGGCCGTCCATGGCCATTTTCACCGCCGCTGCGATCCTGTTCGGCATCTATTCCCACCGGCATATCAGCGATGCAGCGGCACTCCGCTTCTGCATGATGATTTATTCCCTGGGCCTGATGAACCTGCTCGTCTGGATTCTCCACGGAATTAAAAATCTGAAGAAACTGAACGCCTTTTTCCGTCTGGTCGGTTCCTATTCACTGGAGCTCTATCTGACCCATGTCACGCTGCGGAACCTCCTGCAGACTATGGACTTTCCGATGTACCGGATGTCCAGATACGCAGGAATGCTCCTTGGCGCGGTTGTTTTGTCCATCATTCTGAAGAAACTGACGGACCTCTTCACGAAAATCGGCGCAGTCCAGGCCGGGAAGGGATTTCTGAACCTGGTTTACTGCTTTCACAAGCTCGCGCCGGTGAAGAATCAGATCACACTGATCAGCCGCCAGTCGGACGAGCCGTCCCTGGACCTTCAGATGGTCACAGACGAACTGAAGAAAGAAAACCCAGATGTCACCGTCCGCGTCCTCTGCCGCAGAATTCCAGACGGCGCCGCGGGAAAAATCGGCTATATCTTCTATATTATGGGACCAATGATGCACGCAATTGCCCAGTCCCGCCTCATCGCCCTCGATGGCTACTGCATCCCGGCCAGCATCCTGCATCACAGGAAGAGCCTGACCATCGTCCAGATGTGGCACGCCATGGGCGCCTTCAAGAAGTTCGGTTACGCCGTTCTGGGCGAGAAAGAGGGCTACAGTCCGGAGCTCGCCAGGGTGATGAACATGCATAAGGGCTATGACTACATCTTTGTCAGCAGCGAGGCATGCAAGGAGCCGCTTCAGGAGGCTTACCGCTGCCGCACACGCCAGATGGTCGTCATGCCGCTCCCGCGTGTGGATTTCCTGCGCCAAGAGAAGTATGTAAAGGCAACGAGAGAGCGCATTCTCAAGCGCTATCCTTTCCTGGCTTCCAGAGACAAAAAGAACATCCTGTACGCCCCGACTTTCCGCAAGAACGCACCGGAGCGGAACACCGCCTATATCCAAAGACTCATTGAAAAAACAGACTTTACAAGCTATAATCTTATTATTAAACCGCATCCGCTGATGAAAGAGAGAATCCATTCGGAAGACGCACTGACCGACACGGAATTTACCAGTATGGAAATGCTGTCCGTTGCTGATTATGTGATCACGGATTATTCCGCATTTGTACTGGAAGCGGCTGTCGCTGACAAGCCTGTTTTCCGCTACGTTCCGGACCGGAAGTCTTACCAGAATCGACGCGGATTTTTTGTTGACCTCGATCAGGCCTCACCGGGATTTGCATCGGAAGATGCCGGAGAGGTTATGGAGGCCATCCGGGAGAACCGCTTCCACCTCTCAGAAGTGCGGAAGTTCGCGCAGAAGTTCGTTGAACCGAGAGAAAACTGCACTGAAGCCATCGCGCAGTTCCTGCTCTCCCACATGGACAAAACTTCCCGCGCAAGATAAGAGCGGACAGAACCCGGAAACACTGCAGACTGAAAGAAGAACCCAGCCCTTTCCCGATGCTGAAGCATGGGGACGGGTGCCCGGGAAAATTGAATTGATAATAGAAACGCGCTGCCGCGCAAAAGCATAAGGAGAACGATGTAAATGAAAATATTAAACTTACACAGCGTCGGAAAGCTGGTTTATGAAGACCGGGAAATTCCGGAGCCGGGACAGAATGAAGTCCTGCTGAAGGTCATGGCCTGCGGCATCTGCTCCAGTGATGAAGCCCGCGTTATGGAAACCGGAACCTACCACTTCCCGACGGTTCCGGGACATGAATTCGCAGGACAGGTCGTAAAGCTCGGAGAAGGCTGCGATCCTGCGCTGCTGAACCGGAAAGCAAGTGTTTTCCCTCTTCTTCCCTGCTTCCAGTGCGAAGCCTGCAGAAAGAAGAGTTACGCGACATGCGCCGATTATAAATACTTTGGTTCCAGAAATGACGGCGCCTTTGCGGAGTACCTGGTCGTTCCGGCATGGAATCTGAATCTGCTGGACGACTGTGTTCCCTATACCACAGGAGCGCTGTCTGAGCCTGCCGCCGTCGCCCACCACGCCGTAGAGATGGGAAAGGTAAAAAAGGGTGACCGTGCGCTGGTGATCGGCACCGGAACCATCGGCCTCTTGATTGCTGCTTTTTGTCAGCAGAAAGGCGCGGAAGCCTATGTGGCCGGCAGAAGAAAAGAAAGCCTGGAATTCGCGGAATCCTTCGGCTTCAAGACGATTAACACCGCGGACATCCGCGAAGAGGTGGACAGACTGACAGGCGGCAGCCGCATGGACGTTACCTTCGAAGCAGTTGGCTCCAACCAGTCTCTGGAAGATGCCATTATGAGCGCCAGATCCGGCGGTACCGTTGTCGCCATGGGAAACCCGAAAGGCGATGAGGCGCTTCCGAAGGATGTGTACTGGAAGATTCTGCGCTGGCAGCTGACGGTTCAGGGAACATGGAATTCCGCCTTCCGCGCGGAAGGCGACGACTGGAAGGCTGCAGCCGCATCGATGAAGGAAGGAAAATTCCCGTTCGAACGGCTGATCACAAAGAAATACCTGCTCAGCGAAGGCGACGAAGCCTTCCGCTTCCTGCAGGACAAGAGCCTTCATAAATCCCGCCTGATGTTCGTCATGCACGAGGAAGCCGACCGCCTGCTGAAAGAACGGGAAGAGAGCCGGAAATGAAGAGAAAAGGACAGATTGCCGCGTCCATGATGTGCGCCGGCATTGATAAAATCTTTTATTATTTAACGGAGTTCAAGGAAGCGAAGCTGGAATTTCTCCATGTCGACATCATGGACGGCCAGTTCGTCCCGAATTTTGCGCTGGGCACAGACTATGTGAAGAGTCTGCGCCGGGTGTCGGACATTCCTCTGGACTACCACTTCCTGGTGATGAACCCGCTGGAAAAAATGAGCTGGTTCGACATCCGTGAGGGCGACCACGTGGCCTTCCATTATGAGCACAATGAGAAAATTCCGGAATGCCTGCAGTTTCTGAAGCGCATCGGAGCGTCCTCATTCGTGGCCATCAACCCGGAAACAGACTATCACGTTCTGGATCCGTATCTGGACGATATGGACGGCGTTCTGGTCATGACCGTTCATCCGGGATTCGCCGGAAAAAAACTGGTGCGCTCCACCATCGAGAAGGTCAAGGAAATGAAGGACTACTTCGTTTCCACCGGAAGAGACGACCTTCTGATTGAAGTTGACGGAAATATTTCCATCAAGAACGCGGAAATCTTCTATAACTGCGGCGCGGATATTTTTGTGGCCGGTTCCTCCAGTCTCTTTAAGAAATGTGAACTGTCTACGGAAGAAATTATCCGCGAAGAGCGGAAAGTGATTGGCTGGGATATCGAATGAGCATACTGTCAAAAATTGCATATTACGGCGCATCGGCCGTGCTGAACCGGGTGTTTTCCCTCTTTCCGATGAAGAAAAACCGGATTCTGTTCATCTCCGACGTGCGCAGCGACATCAGCGGCAATTTTAAATGCGTCTATGATTCGCTGGATTCACACTGGGAGAAGGTCACATCCCTGAAGGGAGACCGCCGGCTGAAGCGCAGCTTCGGCCAGTGGCTGGCGCAGTGCTGGTACATCGCGACCAGTAAATACGTGCTGCTGGACGACTACACCACCAGCACCGCCTACATCCGCGTACGAAAAAACCAGGAGCTGGTGCAGCTCTGGCACAGTTCCGGCGCCTATAAGAAATTCGCCCACAGCAGAACCGGAGAAGGCGGAGACATCCGCCACATCCACCAGGGCTACAAGCGCTACACCAAGACCATCTGCAGCAGTGATTTCTGCAGACCCTGCTTCAGCGAAGCCTTTTCCATCCCGATGGACCGGGTTCTCGCCACAGGAATTCCCCGCACAGACATTTTCTTCGACAAAGATTACATTGCAGGGAAACAACAGGAATTCTACGAGAAATATCCGGAACTGAGAGATAAGAAAATCATCCTGTTTGCCCCGACCTACCGGGGAACAAAGGTGGAAGAAGCGACCTACGATTTTTCGCGTTTTGATCTGGACCGGGCTTATCAGACGCTCGGCGATGACTACGCGATCATTTTCAAATGGCATCCGGCCCTGTATAACAACATCCGCTTTGGCATTGAAAAGGCCTATGATCTTGAGAAATATCCGGGATTCGCATATGATTTGTCCCCGATGAGAGAAATCAACGATCTCCTGTTTATCACCGATATTCTGATTACGGACTACTCGTCCCTGATCTTCGACTACGCGCTGGTGAATAAACCAATTATCTTCTTCGCCTACGACCTGGAAGATTACGAGGACGGACGCGGGATGTACTTTCCATTCAGCGAGTACATCTACGGAAGAGTCTGCCGCGATACCGATCAGCTGCTTGACGCGATTCAGGCAGAAGATATGGGCAGTGACAGGCGCAGCGAATTTATACACAAGTTTATTGATAAGAATGACGGTCATGCCACACAGCGTGTGATGGAGGCCGTTTTTGGAGGAGCTAATGACAACTTACGCAGCAATACTGGCGGGGGGAGTCGGAAACCGGATGCAGTCCGCCACGATTCCTAAGCAGTTTCTGCAGCTCGGCGACCGTCCGATCATCATCTGGACGATTCAGAAACTGGTCCGGTCCCACGCATTCGACTACATCTACATAGCGATTCATCCGAACTGGAAAAACTATCTGCAGGAGCTAATAGAAAACTGGAAGGTGGACGCATCTTCACTGACCATTATCGACGGCGGAAAGGAACGTCTGGATTCCATCGAGAATGTCATTGACGCGATTTACGCAGAACATCCGGTTGAAACGGAAGATAAAATTCTGATTCACGATGCCGTCCGTCCCTTTATCACCCGCAGCATCATCAACGACAGCCTGGAAGCACTGAACCAGCATCCTGCCGTCGTTGCCGCCATTCCGGCGACCGATACCATGCTGTGGATTGAAAACGGGGACCAGGTTGATTCCATGCCGGACAGAAGCAAGCTGTACAACGGACAGGCCCCGGACAGCTTCCGCCTTCCTGTGCTGAAGAAATCGCTGAAAGAACTGACACCGGAGCAGCGGCGCGTGATCACCGGCACGGCGCAGATCTGCCTGCTGAACGGCATTCCAATTCACACCGTTCCCGGCGATCCGGTGAACATCAAACTGACCAGTGACAGCGACATGCTGATCGCAGAAGGCCTGATAAAAAGAGAAATGAGTGAAAGATAATGAGTACACAAGAACATAAGTTAATCAGTCACCCGGACATTAAGATGAACAACCGCGTTGACGAGCATCTGATCCATGTCACCATTCAGGACATCAGCTGGGAGCGGATCATCATGCATTTCACCTGCCATATTGATGGTCTGGAGAACATCGACGCATCGAAACACCTTCATTTTTATGCCATCACCAGCTTCTACATGGCAAATGCAAGATACAAGCTGAAGAAAATCGACGACAGCACCTACGATTTTTCTCTGAACGTCACCAATCCGGGCTACTGCAGATGTCTTCCGATTGAGATCTATCACTTTGCCGTCTGCCAGGGAAATGACATTCTGGCCATTCCGGAACTCGCGCCGGAACTCGCGCCGGAACTTGCAGACAAATCCAGAGAATTCCTGTACAGCGGCAAGAACCGTTCTTACGTTGTCGATTTCTCGGTTGCAGAAGATGATACTGCCCTCTTCCTGGAAATGCGCGTTCTGAACACGAAGAAGGCCGGCATCGCTGATTACAATCTTCCGGACGAAGAAGAAAACGAAATTTCCGGCAAGCCGAAGAAACAGCATCTTTTCCTGACAAAAGGAAAGATCCGAAACATGATCAAAAGCTACTACGCTTACGAATCAAAAAAATTCGATAAATCCTTTGACGGTACAATCCGCACCGTCATGTTCATGAGTGAACAGAGTGAAAGCCTCGGTTCCAACCTGACCAGCGTCTATCACCGCATGCAGGAGCGCGGCCTCGATAAAAACTATGAGATCCTGTTCTCTGCACGTTCTGCGGTAGAAAAACACTACAGTGAAAAGAGCTGGTACGAGCTGATCAAGAAGGTTGCGCGCGCCGACATGATTTTCATCGACGACCACTGCCCGTTCTTGGACTGGCTGACCTTAAGTCCGCGCACAAAGCTGATCCAGCTCTGGCACGCAGGCGCCGGATTCAAATCTTCCGGCTACAGCCGCTGGGGACATACCGGCTGCCCGGGACCGGTCAGCTGCCACCGTCAGTACGACTACGGCATTTCCAGCAGCGACCGGATCGCCCACTTCCATTCAGAAGTATTCGGCATCAATCCGGAGCAGCTCCTGCCGACCGGAATGCCGCGTATGGACGAGTACCTGGATCCGGAATACCGGAAGAAAGCAGAGGAAAAACTGCGTAAGAAATTCCCGCAGACCCTTGGAAAGAAAGTCATCCTGTTTGCCCCGACCTACCGTGGAAAAAACAGAAGCGACGCACACTATCCGTATGAGATGATCGATTTTGACAGATTTTATAAGTTCTGCGGAGATGAATACGTCGTTCTGTTTAAGATGCATCCGTGGGTATCACAGGCTGTTCCGATTCCGGAGACATATAAGGACAAGATGATCGATGTGAATAAATATCCGAACATTAATGATCTGTTCTATATCACCGACCTGATGATCACCGACTATTCTTCCGGAATTTTTGAGTATTCTCTGATGAGAAAACCGATGCTCTTCTTTGCTTTCGATGAGATTCAGTACGCATTTTCCAGAGGATTCCACCGTCCGTATGAAGAATCCGCTCCGGGAAAAGTCTGCCATACGTTCGATGAACTCATGGAAGCAATGGAAACCAAAAACTACGATTACAAGAAAGTGGAAGAATACGTGCAGCTTCACTTTGACAATATTGACTCCAAGGCTTCAGACCGTGTAATTGACTGGATCCTTCTCGGAAATGTTCCGGAAAAGAATCTGAAGCGTATTAATGCAATCAAACACAGCAACCATATGCTGCGGAGAATGGATTTCTCCAGCCTGAAGGAGCTTGAATCCGCAGAATAACAGAGTCGTGCAGATGGAGGTATGGTAAATGAATATAGCAATGATTTTTGCAGGCGGAAGCGGTGTCCGTATGGGCGCCGGAATTCCGAAACAGTTTCTGGAGATCAACGGCAAGCCGATTCTGGTGCATACCGTAGAACTCTTCCAGTGGCATGAACGGATCGACAAGATTTATATTTCCACACTGGAAGATTACATTCCTTATGTAGAAGAACTGGTTGACCAGTACCGCCTGACCAAGGTTGCAGCAGTTATTCCGGGCGGCGCCACCGCGCAGGATTCGATTTACAACTGCCTGCAGAAGGGAATCAGCGAAAATGATCCGGACAGTATCGTCCTGCTTCACGACGGCGTCCGCCCTTGCGTAGACCACGATGTCATCACGAAGAACATCGAAACAGCTGAAGAAAAAGGAAATGCGATTACGACAACCGCATGCTATGAAACCATTCTTCTCAGCAAGAACGGCGAACATGTCGATTCCGTGCCTTACCGCCGCGAAACATTCGCCGCACAGGCGCCGCAGACCTTCCACCTGAAGGACATCATCGAAGCGCATGACCTCATCCGCAAGAGACCGGAAGGCTATAAGGACATGGTCGATGCCTGCACAATCTGCACCACACTGGGCATTCCGGTTCATATGGTTGAAGGCAACCGCGGAAACATCAAGGTTACTACACCGGAAGATGTGTACATCTTCCGTGCCCTGCTGCAGTACAATGAAAACGAGCAGGCATTCGGACTGGGTCTCACCAAGCGCTCCAGTTCGATTCTCAGCCGTTTCAAGAAAAGACCGGAGGGAAAATAGCAATGACAGAAAAATGGAAAACAGAAGATCCTGTTCTTGCTGAAGATCTTGAGAATCTGGCTGCCTTCTGCCACGCGCAGAAGCTGAGCGGCAGAACATTCTTTATCACCGGAGCAACCGGACTGATCGGATCGCAGATCTGCAGAGGACTGCTGCTGAGCAATAAACTCTACGGCGACAGCATTAAGGTTGCTGCTTTCGTCCGCAATCAGAAGAAGGCCGAAGCGCTCTTTTCCGATTTCCAGGACGGACTGACCATTGTCACAGGAGACATCGCCGAGCATCCAGACTTTGACGGAGACGTCGACTATATTATCCACACGGCCAGCCCTACCGGATCTAAATACTTTGTCTCTCATCCTGTAGAGACCATCCACGCGGCCATCGACGGAACCGACAACATGCTCCGTTTTGCCCGCGAAAAAGAAGTTTCCGGCTTCATCTATCTGTCTTCGCTGGAAGTCTACGGTACGCCTGACCCGGGTCAGGAAAGCATGCCTGAAACTGGACACGGATATATCGATTCCACCAGCGTACGCAGCAGTTATTCCGAAGGAAAGCGCATCGTGGAGTGCCTCTGCGCCTCCTACGCTTCTGAATACGGTGTGCCGGCTAAAATCGTGCGCCTGGCCCAGACCTTCGGTCCGGGAGTCCGCTATGACGATGGCCGCGTCTTCGCCGAATTCGCCCGCTGCGTCATTGAAAAGAGAGACATTTCCCTTCATACGGAAGGAAGAACGGTACGCAACTACTGCTATACCAGAGATGCCGTAAAGGGCATCCTGACGGTTCTCCTGCATGGAAATACCGGAGAAGCCTACAACGTGGCCAATCCGGACACCGCCTGTTCCATCCGGGAAATGGCCGATCTCACGGCTTCCCTGAATCCTGACGGAAGCACCCATGTCTGCATCGACATTCCGGATGATATTTCCAAATTCGGCTATAACCCAGAGATGGTGATCCGACTGGATCCATCCAGACTGGAAGCCCTCGGCTGGACGGCAGAGGTCGATCTGAAAGAGATGTTCAAACGCCTGATCGCAAGCATGAAGACAGGCAGAAAATAAAAATTACTAACAACCACTGGAAGGAGAGTATTCCATGTTCGACAAGTTAATGAAAAAAAACAGCTACGGATGCCTTCGTTACTCATCTACCAATATCGGAGATGAAATTCAGTCCGTTGCTGCCATGCGCTTTCTTCCTCAGATCGACTACTATATCCCGAGAGAACGTGTCGATGAATTTCATTCCGATCACGGGGAGAAGGTAAAGTTGTTTATGAACGCCTGGTGGATGTGGGAAAAGAAACATTTCCCTCCATCAGAGGACATTGATCCGATCTTCTTATCCTTTCATCTCCGTGAAGCATTCAGAAATGACACCTTTATGCGGGATGAAGTCGTCGAATACCTGAAAAAGCACGGACCGATCGGATGCCGTGACACGGGCACTGCTGCATTCCTGCAGAAATACGGAATTGATGCGTATTTTACCGGCTGCCTGACCATGACCCTGCTTCCGAATCAGAAGATCAAAGAGAAAAAGGCCGGAGATTACATCGTCTGCGTAGATGTCCCGGAATACATGGAGCAGAAGATCCGCAAACGCGCAGACAAGCCGGTGTACAACATCAGCCGCATGATCTTCCCGATTTTCAAGAGTGTCGACCGCATGACCGTCGCAAAAATCCTGCTTTATGTTTATCATAATGCCGCATGCATCGTCACCCCGCGTCTTCATGTCGGACTTCCGGGAATCGCCTTCGGAACCCCGGTCTGCATGCTGACCACAGATAAACTGTCCGACGGTATTCTCAAGCGCCGCGGCCGTTTTGCCGGTTTGGAGGGTGTCTTCAACGAGATCAAGGTTGAGAATTACATGATCAATCCTTCTCTCTATGACATCAACAACCCGCCGGAAAACCCGAACACGCACTATGAGCTCCGCGACCAGCTCGTTGAAAAGGCTGCAGCAGCCACCGGATTTGATTCCAAAGCGCCGGTATTTGATGACGATTTCAACCCGTTCCTGGAACTGGTCGGCCTGCTTGCCTACGATAAGAAGAACTTTGAAAGACTTCTGCGCTTTGCAAAACCGGAGCAGCTGATCGATGCCCTGCATTACCGTGTTAATGAGAAGAAGTCCCGCCACGATTTAACCTATTAAACCCACAGCAGACTTCCGTCCGGCAGAGAAAGCAGAGGAACAGCGGAACAAAAAGCAAAAACTAAAAGAGACGACTGCACGGCCTCTTCTTATAGGGCCAGACAGTCGTCTCTTTTTTCATTTCTTTCATCTGCCGCTTCCGCGTTCTGCTCTGGTCAGCCTGCGGCCGCGTCCTTTCCGCTCTATCCCAGCGAAACGCCGGAAACTCCGGATTCTTCCAGTCTTCTGATAATCGTCCTCTTATAATTCAAAAACGCATCTGTCAGCGGGAAGTCGTTTCCGCGTGGTTTCTTCTCTTTCACGGTGATTTCATCGAGGATTTCTCCCGGTTTTCCGGTCAGAATATAGATCCGGTCAGAAAGCAGGATGGCCTCATCGATGTCATGCGTGATAAACAGCGTCGACAGATGAATTTTTTCCATGACCTGCAGGTACCAGTGGTGGATCTGTGTCTTGGTCAGAGTGTCCAGCGCGGAGAATGGCTCATCCAGGAGTGCGACGTCCTGAGAGAACATGTAGGTCCTGAGCAGTGCGGCACGCTGGCGCATGCCTCCGGACAGCTGGGACGGATATTTCCGCTCCGTTCCCGCGAGCCCGAATTCATCGAACATCGCGGCGGCCTTCCGGCGCGCCTCTTTCTTCCGCATGCCCTGCAGCAGCAGCGGAAGCGCGACATTATCCTGAATGGTCCGATACGGAAGCAGCAGGTCCTTCTGCAGCATATAACTGATCTGCCCCGGTTTCCCAGTGATATCTCCGCCATTCAGCAGAACTCTGCCCTGCTGCGGCTTCAGCAGACCGGAAATGACATTAAACAGCGTCGTTTTTCCGCTTCCGCTGACGCCCAGCAGACTGACCAGTTCTCCCTCTTCAAGATGAATCGAGATATCTTTCAGAATCTGGTTTCCGCTGAAGGACACATTGACATTTTCGACTTGTAATTTATTCATAATCCCCTTGCTCCGGTACTATTTTGCCGGCAGATAATCGTTGGTGAAGCCCTCGTTCGTGGTCAGCTTTTCTTTCACCAGGTTGTTCTGATCCAGCCAGCTGTAGAAACGGTTCCAGCGTGTCGGATCAACGCAGCCCCACTGTTTGGCATCTGCGATGTACTGTTTGGACAGGTACTTCTGGCTTGCGTAGATCAGCTTCTTATTGCTGCGCAGCTCCTTATTCTCCTTCATCAGGATGTCTGCGGACTCCTTCGGATGCTTTGCCGCGTAGTTATAGCCCTGAGACAGAGCCTTCATGAAGGCCTTTGCCTGCTTCGGGTTCTTCTTCAGATAATTGTTGTTGGCGATGTAAACCGGTGTGTAGTAATCGAAGGTCTTGTTCAGGTCCTTGAAATACCAGAAGTTGACCTTCAGGCCGGCCTGCTTGCAGGCGATGGTTGCCCAGCCGTTGAATACCCAGATGCAGTCTACGGACTTCTTCTTCAGGGCAGAAGCCTCATCGGTTACGGTGGAAGGAATCAGCTTGACCTTGGAGAAATCTCCACCATCGTTGTTGACAACTTCTTTCAGCATAGCCTTTTCAATCGGCTGATCCCAGGTTGCATACTTATGGTTCATCATGCCCTTCGGGCTGGTGATGCCGTCTGCTTTTCTGGAAATGATTCCGGATGTGTTATACTGCAGGATGGCGGCAACGCAGGTGATTGGCACTTTGCTCTTTCCGACCAGAGCGTTGGCCATGGTGTCCTGAGCGCTGACGCCGAACTGGGCCTTGCCGCTGCCGACGATCTGCTCTGCGCCGTCATCGGATGGCTGAACGACCTTGACCTTCAGGCCCTGTTTCTTGAAATATCCCTTTTCAATTGCTGTATATAATCCGGTGTGGTTGGTGTTCGGTGTCCAGTCCAGGCAGACCGTGATCTGCTTCAGATTGGAATCAGAAGAAGATGACTTCTTCTTCGAGGAACCGCTTCCGCAGGCCGCGAGGCTGAAAACCATGGCTCCCGCGAGGGCGCCCACCAGGATTTTCTTTATGATTGATTTCTTTTTCATGAATGATTACTCCCCTTGCTACAGTTAAATTTTGTCCTCTGCGCCGCTAAGACTGCTTCTCCGCATCGTCGAGATGACGGTAAGGCAGGCAGACACGCTCCAGAATGCTGACCACAGCCATCAGGAGCAGTGAAACCACAGAGATAATGATAATAACCGCAAACATTTTATCGAAGGCGTATGCCTTCTTTACGCGCGTCATGTACACGCCCAGGCCGCTGAATCCGCCGAGCCATTCACTGATGACCGCCGTAACGACAGAATATGCTGTTGCAATTCTCAGTCCTGAGAAAAAGCTCGGAAGCGCCGACGGTGCCTTCAGATAGCGGAAAATCTTCAGCTTGCCCGCGCCCATGGAGCGCAGCAGGTTGACGGAATCCGGGTCCGCGGACTTGAATCCGTCCAGCAGGCCGACTGCGATCGGGAAGAAGGACGCGATCACGACCAGGATGATCTTCGGCTTCATTTCATAGCCGAACCACAGCACCAGAAGCGGCGCAATGGCGACGGTCGGAATGGTCTGAGACAGCACCATGACCGGGTACAGTGCCCGGTACAACGTGTCGAACATGTCCATCAGAACCGCGAACACGAAGCCAATCCCAATGCCGATCAGAAGACCGTAAATCGCCTCCTGAAGGGTGACTTCCGCGTTCTCCCAGAGCAGACTCCAGTCACTGATCAGCGACATCAGCACATCTCCGGGCGTCGGCAGCATATAGCGCGGGACCCATCCGGTTACACAGATGAGCTCCCAGAGTCCGATAATTACGAGAATAGCGATAACCGCCGGGCCTTTATTCTTGATGATACTTGGAAACTTTCTTATCAATCGTCAATATCTCCCCTTCTGGCTTGTACTCAATCTTGACATAGGCGGAAACCTTTGGCGCGCCTGCCTTGATTGCCACATGCTGGCATTCCTTTACGATATCCATGAGCTGATCGTAGTCATCCCCCTCGATGACCGTCTCATACGGACCGACATAATAATGAAGTCCGGTACTCTTGATGTATGCAATAACTTCATCGACAATCCGTACAATTTCCTCGTCAGGATGAACATCCGGAAGTACCTGAATCGCTACACTTGCCTGCATTTTAACTCCTCCATTCACATTCAATGATCTGATTTAATTACTGAAAGCATAAGAAAACCCTGCGCGGACCAGGCCGGCAGGGCATTGCTTACGTGTAAAATTCAAGCATTTCGACAATGACTCACTACGCTGGCATGATCCAGATCAGTTCAAGGGTCGCGGCACGCCGCCTCTCAGCCTTTCGGCTCCCCTGGTCTTCACACACTTATGTATATTGTATTTTGACAAAAGGCAGATGTCAAGAGTTTGAAAATGGATTGATGGTGTCAAGAGGTAGTGGGAGTTTTTGTTGACAGATCTCCAAGCTTTTTCTGCGAGCTGTACGCAGCCTATGCCTGGAACGCCTCCCGGCTCCCTTCGCGCATGCTCACGCTTCCGACTCCGCCGGCCCTCTCCGGGCCGTCGATCGTCTGGCAGCGAGGCGCTCAGAAGTCCATGCATAGGCTGCGTTACAGGCTCACGCTCAATCAGCTTAGCAGGTCTCTTGCCACTCCACAGCTCTTGATCAGCATCTGGGTTCCGGAAGCTCCATCCATGACAAAAGGCTCTCCTTCAAAAATACTCCAGTCATGCAATTCCTCTTTCGCCTGTTGAATGACATGATCCGCATATTCAGCGTATTTCTCCCGAAGAACGTTCTCAGCTTTCTCCTTATGCAAATCCTCTGCTTTCAGTTCGCCGCCATTGATCAGGTACACTCTGATATCGCTCAGCCTCCCAAGCCCTTCATCGCTCCATCCCTGCGGCTCACGGCTAAACCGTTTCGACAGAATATGACTGACCAGTCCTTCTGTGCAGCTTCCCGGCATATCTTTCTTGAACCGGTTCACGATTGGCTTCCAGTTTCCGTTCAGATAGACGCCGAATCGGTTGACTTTTTCTGTCAGCCTCTTGTCTTCCTTCGCGTCATCCAGCAGTTCCTGTATGCATCGATCGGCTCTGCTTCGATCATTTTTTTGCACGGCGTCCATGATCACCGTTTTCACTCTTCTCTTTGGAAAACTGCCTGCCAGTGACCGCAGGGCCTTCTGGAAATGAAACCCATCCATAACGTGAACAACATTGCCAAAATCGTCCAGTCCGTTCCTGATCCAGTTTCCGCCGTCTCCGTGAAGCACGATCTTCTCCAGCACATCCATGTCATATTTCTTTTCGATGAACCCTTCTACGGTCTTCCACAAACGTCTGGTATTGAAATTCTCATCGACAAAGCTCACAGGCTCTACAGTCGCATTCCGATGGGTACCGATCGGTCGTATTCCTTCTGTTACGGTCACCAGCGGAACAATCCTGCTCCGCTTTCCCGGCTTCTTGCCTGCTTTCTGCATATGCACGTGGTCCTCATCAGCAAAAACATGGAGCACACTGACCTTTCGTTTCGCCTTCGGCACTGCGGCCTCTGGAACATTCACTTTCATGATGCAGTTCCTCACTGTCTGTCTGCTCAGTTCGCCTCCCGTCACGATATCAGAACTCTTCGCATAGGATACGTAGGCTGCATGCTCGGCCAGCCACTTCCCTATAACCCGGTCGACGCGTTCATACTTTGGTAGGCCGAGGATCTCATCCAGAAGGAATCGATGCTTCCCGCTGTTCTTGTCATAGTAATAGCTCCGATCGATTCCGATCGCGCCGAATTCTGTGTAGATCGTCCGCTTCCTGTCTCTGGCTTTGATCGTGAATCCGAGCTGTTTTCTGCCGGCTTTGTCATTTCTCAGTTCCTGATCGAGCCCCTCCGCAGCTGCACGGATGAACCTGGCGGTCGTTTCCTTGCAGTATCTCATGAGCTTCGCGCTGGTCTCTTCCCATTTCATTCCTTCGTGAGGTTTTAATGTTTCCAGAATATTTTCCAGGAATTCCGTTGCGATTTCATGTATAATAGATGCCATAGGGATCTCCTTTCGAGTGCATAGATGTAATTGTTTCACTATTATCTTAGCACTTGGAGATCCCTTTTTCAGTTTCTAAAACCCCACTAATACTTTACACCCTCAAAATGGATTGGATGCGGCCGGCATGCGGGCTGCAGCCCCCCATCTCCGTGCTTTTCCTTTTTTCAGGAATCGGAAATCCTGATTCTCCTGACTAATACTCCGCCTCGATCTCTTTTACTCTCCGGTTCAGATAGTCGTTCACCGGTGTGGCGACGCCCAGTTCTCTTCCGTAGCGCATAATCGTTCCGGAGAACATGTCTACCTCGGACTTTCTCTTCTGTCTGCGGTCCTGTCCCATGGACGGAACGGCGTTCGGATCCAGTCCGCGGAGAATGTCGGTATACTCGTGGAGCTCTTTCTCTCCGACCGGAATGCCCTTCTTCTGGGCGATCAGGCAGACTTCACGCATGGCGCTGATCATGATGGCATACTCCAGACTGCCGTCCTTCAGGCAGTCTCCATACGGCTTGTCAAAGACCATGGTGGTCTGGTTGCAGCCGGTGTTGACCATGTACTTGCACCACTGGCGGTAGAGGATATTCTCTTCCCTCTTGTAAGGGAATTTCACTTTGTCAAAGTAGGCGCAGACGCGGTCGAGTTTCTCCGTCAGGATCTTCTGCGTCTCCTCGTCAGCAGTGTGCGGAACGCCGATGAAGAGGCGGCCGGCCTGGGAATAGACCATCTTGCTGCCGTATCTCTGGGCATCCATTTCCTGTGATACGGAATAGAGGACCTTATCCTTTCCGAAGCGCTCTGCGATGATCTCCTCACTGTCTACGCCGTTCATCAGGGAAATAATGATAGTATCATCGTTTACGCATGGCGCCGCGGTCTCCAGTCCGGCTTTCAGGCCCGGATATTTCAGGCCCACCAGCAGAATATCTGCAGGCTGTGCTTCTTCCGGCGTAACCATATGCAGATGGACCTCCTCGCCATTGATCGTATATACTTCCTTCTCATGACGCGCCTTCCGCTCTGCGTCCATGATATACTGCGGCTGGCCTTCTCCTCCGTTTTCTCTGACCGGCGTGCCGAACAGCAGGCCCAGTGCGCCCATTCCGATGATGTCTACCCGTTTAATCTCTTTCATTCATTTTGTCCCTTCTGTACTGTTAGAATCTATAAAACATAAACGCGCTGCCCGGCTGAAGCCTGAGCAGACGCGAATCCATCACTGTTTCTGATTTTACACCATTTTTCCATGCGCTGCGCCCTGGATTGTTGATTTTGTTTCTTTCATCTACTCAAAATCCCAGGGATGGGTATGGAAATGGGCATCGACCAGGTTGACTCCGCGGAGCAGTTCCTTATCCTCCAGCATTTCCTTCACCGGCCGGTCTGCGCAGATCGTATGGGCCTCGTCAAAAAGCACGGCCCGGTCTGCGATATGCGGAACCAGATCCAGCGCGTGGGTCGCAAAAATCAGGGTCTTCCCTTCCCCCGAAAGGCGCCGCAGAACCTTCAGAAGCCAGGTCTGGGAGCGCGGATCCAGATTATTGGTCGGTTCATCCAGAATCAGGACTTCCGGCTGCAGAATCAGCGCGCTCGCAATCGCGACCTTCTTCTTCTCCCCGCCGCTTAAATGAAAGGGCGCCTTATCCAGCAGTTTCGCAATGCCGAGCTCCTCAGAAAGCTCCTGCACCTGCTCCATTACCTGTTTCGCCGGTTCCCCCTTCTGCAGCGGTCCGAAAGCCAGTTCTTCCCGGACACTTCCGCAGAAGAGCTGCACATCAGAATCCTGGAATACATACCCGACCTTCTGATGATACTCTTCCGCCTCTTTCCGCTTCATCCGGTCCAGATGCACCGGCTTTCCGAAGGCCTCCATCCTGCCCTGCCCCGGCGCAATCAGTCCGGCCAGCATCTTCAGCAGCGTCGACTTTCCACATCCGTTCACCCCGAGAACCGCGATCCGCTCTCCCGCAGAGACCGACAGACACAGATCCCGAAATACTGGCTCCGCCGCCGGATAGGCAAACGCCACATGTTTCAAATGAAAAATTTCACTCAAAAATATATCCTCCTGTAAACAGTATGCCAAGGATAACTGCATTCACGACCATAAACATCCAGTCCAGCATCCTCAACTTCCGCCGGGACAGCGACGGGAAGGACCCCTGATAGCCGCGCAGAACCATGGCCTGATAGACCTCTTCACTGATGCGCCGGACCTTCACGAAGAGCTGCCCGAAGGCTCCGCCCACGTAGCGGCGGTTCTCCCGAGCAGAGATTTTTCCGACTGTACGCAGATATCTGGCCTGCATCATCTCCGTTCCGGCCGATGCCATCAGAAAAATATAGCGGTAGGCCATGTTCAGAATCGCGATAAATCCGTCCGGAAGATGCATCCGCGACAGGCCGTCCATCAGATCCGTCCAGCGGGTCGCCGCCAGCAGCAGAAAGGCTAAGGACAGCGAATCCCCCGTCCTCAGCGCCGCCCTTGCGGCAGTTTCCAGGCCTTCCGCCGTGAAATACACCGGCCCGAACGCAACGACCGGCCTTCCCTTAATCATCCAGTTTGACACCCCCGGAAGCGTCAGCAGAAACACCAGAAGGGGCAGATAGAGCCACACCCGGCGCAGATAATCCCGCATATTCAGCCGGGAGGCCCCCGCATATACCGCCGCCGCAAGTCCTATGCCAATTAATACCACAAAATTCCTGCTTCCATTCGCGATGATAATAAACAGAAGCGACGCGAGAATTTTCATCCGCGCGTCGATCATCTGCCAGAGGCCGTCCATGGCGGCATAGCGGTTGTTATACAATTCATTTTCAAACAGCTCCGAGAACCTCATCAGCGTTCGCGCCAGAAATCCCCGTCCGACAATCCTGCTGTTTCCTTCCACTGTGTTACGCTTCATTCCTGTCCTTCTCATTCCTTCCGTGTTTTGCCGCCTGCGACAAAAGGAATACGAGCAAGAAAATCAGCCCGATTCCGACGACCGCCGCAGCAATATAGCCGCCCCGGCTTCCGAGAACCGGAATGGAGTAGTCCGGCATCAGGGATTTCCAGAACTCCGCCATTTTCTGCATTCCGGAAGGCACGTAGCCGACGGCCTTTTTAATTTCATCCGTTCCCCATTCTCCCCAGGCCGTTCCCCTGGTCAGGAGACCCAGCGGGGTCAGGGCGATCAGCACGATCAGCGGAATCAGAAGCGCCTTATACCTTGCCCAGAACTTTTTTGTCTGGCCTGACTGATCAGACTCACCGAAAGATGCTGCTTCCGCCTGCAGGCTCAGCTCAGCGGACATCGCCTTCTGATTCTGCAGGAACATGTCCGGCGCCGCCTTGGCGACATAGGCCGATGCCGCGCCGGTAATGACGGCTTCCAGCGGGCCTGCCGCCAGAAGGTGTGCCGCCATCATGGCCGGGACCGACACGGACAGTGGGTAAGGGCAGTAGAGCGCCGCCCCGGATGCCGTATGGAACAAGGCCGGCTGAATACCGAACTCCACTGCCGCCAGCAGCGCCGCGGCGTTGATCCCGATGTATCCCCCGGCTGCCGCGCTGAGAATGCTGCGCCGCGAACCCGGCCGGCTCCCTTTGGAAAAGGCCCGGTATACCGCGTAACCGATGAAAGGCATCACCACCGCCATATTCAGACAATTCAATCCGTAAGCAAGAATCCCGCCATCTCCAAAAAACAGTGCCTGGATCAGAAGCGCCGCCGACACGGCAGCCACCGCCGCCCAGGGGCCCAGCAGCACCGCGATCAGGACCGCGCCCACCGCATGGGCCGAACTTCCGCCCGCAACCGGGACGTTCATCATCATAATCGTAAAAGAAAACGCCGCACCCAGCGCCAGAGTCGGAAGATTTTTCTCCCCGACCTTTTTCTTCACTTTTGTCAGTGATGTCTTCCACACCGGAAGCATCGCTGCCAGCGCCGGAATCGTGACCTGCGGCGCAATATATCCATCTGGAATATGCATACCATTATCCTCCATGAACCTTCTGCATACATTATACGACATTATTCCTGTCCTGTGAGTATATCATAGCTGATTTCGCGCCGCAATTGTGTGTCCTCTGTGCATAAATACACACAGCAATGACCCTGTTCACCGGCCTTCTGATTAAAACAGAATCACAGAGACCCCTTCACCATAGCCTTCTTCTTATGGTAGAATTACTGTATACAAAAAAGGGATTAAGGAGAAGAGATATGAACTTAACTGAATTTTTCAAGCAGCATCCGAAGATTGCCCTGGGATTTTCCGGAGGCGTCGATTCGTCTTACCTGTTTTACGCGGCCGTAAAGGCAGGCGCAGACATCCGCGCCTACTACGTACACGGCCCCTTCCAGGCGGATTTTGAGTATGAAGACGCAAAACGCGTCGCAAGGGACATCGGCGCAGAGGACCGTCTGACCGTCATCGAGGCGGACGTCCTTTCCCATAAGGAAGTCACCGACAATCCGTGGAACCGCTGCTATTACTGCAAGAATCTGGTGTTCGGAACCATCACGCAGATGGCCGCGGACGATGGCTATACAACAATCATCGACGGAACCAACGCATCCGACGATCCATCCGACCGCCCGGGCGTAAAGGCCCTGCAGGAGATGCACGTCCTCTCCCCGCTCCAGCTCTGCGGCATGACAAAAGCAGACATCCGCAAGGCATCACGGGCTGCCGGCCTCTTTACCTGGAACAAGCCGTCCAACGCCTGCCTGGCCACCAGAATCCCGACAGGAGAAGAAATCACCCAGGAAAAACTGAGCGCCGTGGAACACGCAGAGGATGCGCTCCGCAAGCTGGGCTTTTCTGACCTCCGCGTCCGCAAAAGAGGAGAAACCGGCCTGATTCAGCTGCCGAAAGAACAGTTCGCGAAGGCCGTTGAGAAGAAAGCAGAAATCGAAACGGCCCTGCATCCGTATTTCCCGGAGCTGGCGCTGGATTTCCGGGGAAGAAAGAGTAAGTAATATGAACGAAAATGAAGTAAAAACACTGCTGCGCCAGGTTGCGGACGGCTCTGCGTCGGTGGATGACGCGCTGCTGAAGCTGAAACAAAAACCCTTCCACGACATCGGCATCGCCCGGCTGGACAGCCACAGAGGACTGCGGCAGGGCATCAGTGAAGTGGTCTACGGCGCGGGCAAAACGCCAGAGCAGATCGACATCATCGCCCACCAGCTCTGGGATGACGGGCAGAAAACCGTTCTCATCACGCGCATGAGCAGTGAGGCCGCGGAAAAATTCACCAAGGATATTCCGTTTAAATATTACGAGGACGCCCGCGCGGCAATCGTGGGAAGAATCCCGAAGCCGACAGGAAACGGAACCATCCTGATTGCAACGGGCGGAACGAGTGACATTCCGGTTGCGGAAGAAGCGGCGGTTACGGCTGAGGCTCTGGGGAATTCGGTCTGCCGGCTGTACGATGTCGGGGTTTCCGGAATCCACCGGCTGCTGAGCTGCACCGATGAAATCATGAGCGCCAGCGTCATCATCGCAATTGCGGGAATGGAAGGCGCCCTGGCCAGTGTAATCGGCGGACTGGCGGACTGCCCGGTCATCGCGGTTCCGACCAGTGTCGGCTACGGTACGGCATTCGGCGGCGTCACGGCGCTTCTGTCCATGCTGAATTCCTGCGCAAGCGGGGTCTCTGTCGTCAACATCGACAACGGATTCGGCGCGGCGTACACGGCCAGCATGATCAATCACGCCGGCCCGAAACATCATTCGGAAAACCGCTGAGTAACGCATGTCTGCTGCGTTAATGCAGGCTGTGTTCTGCCTTTCACCTGCACAGGACAAAGGAAATCCAAACGGAAATTTCTGTTGATCTATCCTGCCTGACGCGCCTTCTGGCTTCAGATCCGGGCGGCAGGCGGGTTCACCTTAAGGAGGCATCAAATCGATGAAAACCTTATATATTGAATGCGGCATGGGCGCTGCCGGCGACATGCTGATGGGCGCACTTTCAGAAATCGCGCCGGACCTCACACTGGATGCGCTGCAGAATCTGCAGATCCCGGGCGTTGAATTTCAGCCGGAAAAAGCGGAAAGCTGCGGCATCACCGGAACGCACATGCGTGTGCTGGTCCACGGGCATGAGGAAGACGCCGGCGGTTCTGCGGACGCCGTGCACACGCACTCTGCTGCGGAAAGCGCCGGCCTGCAGCATGATCACGAGCAAATGCACGACCACGGACACGAGCACCTGCACGACCATGACCAGCTGCATGGCCACGACCACGAACACGGCGGCCACACCCATGAGCACACGCACACACATGCACACAGCCATACCGGGCATGAATACGAACACGGCGGCCACGCCCATCATCACGCCCACCACAGTATGGCGGACATCGCCGCGATCATCAAGGGGCTGGATATTCCAGAAGCGGTAAAACAGGAGGCCCTTCAGGTTTATCAGCGCATCGCCGCCGCAGAGTCAAAAGTCCACGGAACGACAGTTACGGAAGTGCATTTCCACGAGGTCGGTGCACTGGACGCTGTGGCAGACGTAGTCGGAAACTGTCTGCTGATTTCCGCGATTCACCCGGACCGCATCGTGGTTTCTCCAATTAACACCGGATCTGGCCACGTGCACTGCGCACATGGTATTCTGCCGGTTCCGGCACCGGCCACGGCAGAGATCCTGAAGGCCGGCGTCAGCTACAGCGACGGTACCAACGGCGAGCTCTGCACCCCGACCGGCGCTGCCCTGCTGACGCAGTTCGCCGACGCCTTCGGGCCGCAGCCGCCGATGCAGGTCCGCCAGACCGGGATCGGCATCGGCAGCAAGGAATTCCCGGGAAAAGCCAATGGCATCCGGGTCTTCCTGGGCGACGAAATCGACCGCAGCCTGATCGGCCTGGCGCATTCCGCAGGCGGCAGCGGTGCGGAAACATCCGGCGAAGGCATCAGCAGCGGAAAATCTTCCGGCAGCCAGTCTGCGGGTCCTGCATCTTCAGACGCAGATTCCGCTTCTTCAAAAGCCGGCAATGATACCGGCCGCTCCATTGTCTGCCGTCACGCAGACCTTGCCCCTTACGGCATCATGACCGACCTTTCCGGTCAGATCACCGATCTCGCAGAGCTTGAAAACTACCAGCGGGATGTCGTCGCAGAACTGTCCGCAAATATCGACGACATGACCGGCGAAGAACTCGGTTTCGCAATGGACCGGCTGCTGGAAGAAGGCGCGCTGGACGTTTACCACACGCCGATCGTCATGAAAAAGAGCCGGCCGGCCGTGAAATTTTCCTGTATCTGCCGGCCGGAAGACGCAGGCAGAATGACGGATCTGATCCTGCGTCTTACGACCACCATCGGTGTGCGCATGCATTACTTCCAGCGCGCCGTCCTGAGCCGGACAGAAGAAACAAAAGAAAACGGCGTGACCGTGAAAACCAGCACGGACAGCCGCCGCGGTATCCGGCGCAGGAAAATCGGATATGATGACGCCGCAGCCTATGCAAGAGAACACGGAATTTCCCTGCGGGAAGCACGGCATAAGCTGGGAAAATAAGAACCCCACCCTTCCACGACGCTGAATGAACTGCTCCCCGTCAAGAGGACAGTGAAAAAACATAATATTTTTGACCAGTGGCCATCCGGTTACTGGTCATTCTTTCCATTTTTTGTAAAATTCCATTATGCGGCTCGCAGGTACGCCCGATGTTTTTCCATCGGAGTTACAACACCGAGCCGTCTCTGAAGTCTTCGGTTATTGTAGTAGCTGATGTAGTCTTCAATCATTGTCACCAGCTCTTCCCGGCTTTTGAACCGTCTGCCATAATATCGTTCGCGCTTGAGAATTCCCCAGAAGCCTTCCATCGGACCATTGTCGATACACCTTGCAACTCTGGACATACTCTGCGTCATGCCGGCATCTTCAAGTTTTTTATGGAATGCTCTGTTCGTGTACTGGAATCCACGGTCACTGTGGCATAATGGGTGTGCACCTGGATTCTCAGAAATGGCCTTATCAAAAGTGTCGAATACCAGCGAATTATTGTTGTTATCTCTGATTACATAGGACACAATCCGTCTGTCAAAAAGATCCAGAATGGCACTCAGATACACTTTGTGCACAACGATGCCTTCATACCATTTAAACTCCGTTACATCCGTCAGCCACTTCTGATTCGGAGCATCAGCAGTGAACATGCGGTTAAGGATATTATCTGCAATATACTGTGGGTGACTGGCTTGTCGTGTACACCCATGATTACAGTACTTGATCGTAGATTTAATGTCCTTTGCCCTGCAGATACGCAGTGCTCGCTTGTCATTAATGTGAATGCCATGATATCGGTCAAGATCATCGCTGATTCGGCGGTAGCCCTTGGACGGATCATCGTTATGGATATCTTCCATGATTCCTGCAATCCGTTCATTTTCTCTGATCCGTTTGCCCGTGTCACCTCTGAGCCATTTGTAGTAAGCAGATCTTGCTACATGAAGGATGGAGCAGCATGATTCAACCGGATATCCGTATTTTTTTGTGCAGTATTTTATGGAGCTGTAGAGATGGGACTGCCTTACTTGTGAAAGCGTTCTTTTCTCTCCAGCTCCCTTACTTTTTTTAACAGATCACGCTCCATCTTCGTCATGTACAGTTCCTGCTCCGTCTGCGCCAGCTTGATCTTCAACGTTTCAATCTCACTGCGCGGCTGCTGATCGGCTTTGCGTCTGCCGCGTCGATCCTCAAGACCTGCTTCTCCAAGTTCCGTATATCGTTTGACCCAGGCATACACCTGTTGGTAACTGACGCCATATTTCATGGCTGTTTCGCCATAATTCTTCCCATTTGCCAGACATTCTTTGGCAATATTAACGCGCTCATTTTTACTTGTCTTTCGTGATGTAGTCATACGGCTTCCTCCTGACATCTTTCGTGTGAAGTCTATGCCGTTATTATACATCTTTATCCATTTATGTAGTTGAGTGCGTGCTCTCAAACCGTATCGTGCCGAAATTTCCCGTTGTGAGCCTTCACCGTTCAGATAGCTGGTCACTGCTTTGAGTTTGAGTTCCGGCGGATAAACTCTGTTATGGCCGGTATCAAGGAAATCCATTTCTCCTTGTTCCTGATAGCGGAGAACCCATTCGCTGACAGAGCGACTATCAATACCAAGTTCTCTGGCTGCTCCTTTACGAGTCATTTTTCCTTCAGAAATTTGCCTGGCATATTTTAGTTTGATTTCCTCGGAAATTTTTTTACCTTTTCTACTCATAGAATACTCCCTTCATGAGTACAACCGTGTTTTGTTTTTTCACTGTCTCTCATAAGGGGAGCATATCACGACCCTAAAGCGTCGGGTGGGTGCCCGGGAACCTTGTTGTCGTCTAACGGGCAAACAACAGAAAAAGGGGCAGGATTCCGCAAAATCCTGCCCCTTTTCTGTTGATAGAACATTGAATATTATATAAATAACTGCATTATGGTCAATTCACCATCGCATTATATTTATATCGATACATTACTCCGCAATTTCCTTCACGAACTGCTTTCCGTACTCGCGGCACTCTTCAATCGCCTGCTGGTCCGGAACCCACAGCTTCTTCAGGCCGTCATCAACAACTTCGAATCCTGCGCCCTTCAGCGCTTCGCTGATCTGCTTTACCGCATCTCCGCTCCATCCGTAGCTTCCGAATGCCGCAGCCTTCTTATTCTTAAACTTGAGGCCCTTCATCATCTCCAGAATTCCGCCGATCGCGTAGGAAAAGGCGTAATTGATTGTCGGGGAGCCGACCAGAACAGCCTTGGACTGGAAGACCTCTGTCAGGATATCATTCTTATCGTCCTTTGCCGCGTTCATCAGCTTTACACGGACAGAAGGGTCCGCCTCGCGGATGCCGTCCGCAATCGCCTCAGCCATTGTTCTTGTGGAATTCCACATAGTATCGTAAACCAGCGTGATCTGGTTCTCCTGATATTTGTCTGCCCAGGCAAGGTACTGCTTGATAATGCCCTCTGGATCATTCTTCCAGATGACGCCGTGGCTCGGGCAGATCATGGAAAGCGGCAGATTCATCGCCAGAATCTCTTTAATCTTCTTTGTGACCATCGGGCTGTAGAGATTCAGGATGTTTGCGTAGTATTTCTCAGCCTGATACATGAGCGCAGAGCGGTCAACCGTGTCATCGTACAGAGATTCCGTCGCATAGTGCTGTCCGAATCCGTCATTGCTGAACAGAATATTGTCCCCGGACATATACGTAAACATGGTGTCCGGCCAGTGCAGCATCGGCGCCTCCACGAAGGTCAGCGTCGTTCCGCCCAGATCCAGTGAGTCTCTGGTCTTCACATTGACGAAGTTCCAGTCCGTATGATAGTGTCCGCGGATGATCGCCTCACCCTTCTTGGTGCAGTAAATCGGCGTCCCCTCCGGCATCTCGCGCATCAGTTCCGGCAGAGAACCGCTGTGGTCAATCTCATTATGGTTCATGACGATGTAATCGATGTCCTTCAGGTCGATCTCTTCCTTCAGGCGCGCAACGAACTCCGTGTCATACGGCTGCCAGACCGTATCGATCAGCGCCGTCTTCTCATCGCCTCTGACCAGATACGCATTATAGCTGGACCCCTTGTCCGTTGAAAACTCATCGCCGTGGAAGTGCTTCAGCTCCCAGTCAACCTTGCCGACCCATGTTACTCTCTCCGTAATTTTCTTTCCCATCGTTCTGCTCCCTTCAATATTCCTATCAATTCCTTGTTATTACCAATTCCTTAACTGTGTTTTTATTATAGGGTGAGGCGGGAGCAGTTTCCGTTGTCTGTACCACATTTTATAGCTTCTTGCGCATTTCTTTTTTGTCGACAAAACTCTCCCGGCCAGGGGCCGATGCCCTGAAACGCAGAAATCCCGCCGGGAAATGGCTGAATACCACTCCCGACGGGCATTGAAAACTACAGAATATACGCGTTGACGATCTCGCCGTAATACGCGATATGCGCATCCTTGTTGGCGCCGCAGGCCTCGCTGCCGACGTCCTGCGGGTAGAAATCCGCGAATTTCTTATCGATCAGCTCCAGCTCCTGCTTCTGGCGGAAGACGACGCGGCACTCCAGCGTCAGCGGACCTTCCTCCCCTTTCGGACAAAAGCCACCCCGCAAGAAAACAAATCGTACGCACAGGATGAAAATCTCACTCTTATGCGTACGTTAACTTTCATTGTTCAGTTATTTACTACCCGTCTGCAGGATCTTTAATCAAAAGCTTCCCGCAGAACGCGATTCCTTATGCCAGAGCCTTGAAGTAAATCAGGACGATCACTCCCAGGATGATTCTGTACCAGCCGAAAACCTTGAAATCGTGCTTTTTAATGTAGTTCATCAGGAAACGGATGATCAGCATGGACACAATGAATGCGACGACCATGCCCACGATCAGGACCGCCAGCTCATTGCCCTGGAAGGCAAATCCGTATTTTGCCAGCTTCAGCAGGCTGGCGCCGAACATGACCGGAACAGCCAGGTAGAAGGTGAATTCTGCCGCGGTTTTACGGTCGACACCGATAAGGAGTGCGCCGAGAATAGTGGCTCCGGAGCGGGAAGTTCCCGGGAATACCGCCGCAACCAGCTGGAACATGCCGATGACAAAAGCCGCGCGGTAGGTCAGGCGGTCAATGCTGCGGACGATCGGACGTGTGTGCGCATTGTGGTTCTCTGCGAGGATGAACATGACACCGATGATGATCAGCATGATGGCGACGCAGAGGTAATTATAGAAATGGGCCTCAATCGCATCGTCCCACTTCAGCCCGACAATAACGGCCGGAATGCAGGCCACGATGACCTTGAACCACATCGACCAGACATCTTTCCTCAGGTAATGCTCCTCTTTATTCGTCGAAAACGGCCAGATCTGATGCCAGAAGGTCACGACAACGGCGAGAATCGCGCCCAGCTGGATCACGACCAGGTACATATCGTAGAATGACGATCTGACCTGCATCGGCCAGATGGAATTCAGCAGAATCATATGTCCTGTGCTCGAAATCGGAAGCCACTCGGTGATTCCCTCAACGATGCCGAAGACAATGGACTGGATTATTGCAATCATATTTTTCTCCTTCCATTTATCAGGATTAAATGTCTATGATACTCGCTTCTGCACAGGAATTCATAAACAGAAGTTCAACAATCCGTAAATCTGCAGTTTATTCCGCGCCATCCAGAACATCTTTATCTCACTGAATGACATTTCCTGCGCCGGATCTGCCTCCGATTCTCTTCCTGCGTGACAATATCCGCTACATTATACCAAAGTCTGCGCAGCAGTTCACGTAAATACGCCCGAGTTAAGAAAAATTCACGCATTCAACATGAATGAAGTGTGTTAAACCCAGCGAAATGGGTTATAATATTAGTAATCGTTGTACAGAATGTTGTACAACACAGCGGATCATAGACACAGATGTCCTTTCTAAACCCTTATGGGCAGGATAAGAGACTGAAAGTTTAGAAAGAAGTATGCAAATTCGTTACAGAAAGTTCATTCTGGAGGTTTGATATGAAATTTTACGAGGCAAAAGTTAAAGAAATCAAGAAAGAAACGAGTGATACATACAGCTTCATCATGGACATTCCGGAGGGCTTCAGCTGGAAAGCCGGTCAGCATGTTCTCTGGAAGCTGAAAGACTATAAAGTTCCGGAAGGCGAAAAAGATTCCCGAGTATTCACCATCGCATCCGCTCCGGAAGACGGATTCCTGATGTTCACCACGAGAATCACGGAGCTCCATTCCGGATTCAAAGACATTCTTCTGAATAAAATCCAGCCGGGAGACATCATTATGGTTGCAACCCCGCTCGGAAACTTCACCCTGGATGCAGAAGACTACGCGAAAACGCTGATCATCGCCGGCGGCATCGGCATTACCCCGATCCGGTCGCTTCTCAGAAGCTATATGGAGCATCCGATCAAGGGTCATCAGATCACCCTTCTGTATTCCGATGACCGCGGAGAATACGCTTATGAAGACTTCTGGAAAGAACTGAAGGAAAAGCTTCCGGACATCGAGCTGAACTTCCTGACCACCCGTGAAGAATTCACCTGCATGACTGACGGCTTTGCCGGTGATGCAGGTGACGATGCCGAATACCTGGTTGCCGGTTCCCCGGGAATGAACACCGCATTTACAGAGAGACTGACTTCCCTCGGCATTGATTCCGGAAACGTAAAGACAGACATCTTTATGGGATACTGATTCTTCTTCCTTCTTAACCTTTTGAAAGGCACTGCCGCCCCAATCTCGGATGTACACCGGGCGGCAGTGCCTTTTTCTCTGCCGCAGATGAAAACGCTTCCCAGAATACGTCCAGAATTCGAGTATACAGTATACTTACATACTCATCCCCGCCCTCTTTCGATCAGCAGTTGTATAACACAATAACATAAAAACACAAAAAGACGCCTGATCGTATGAATCCATCAATATTCATACGGTCAGGCGTCTACCAATCAACTACCATAATCATCAATTACCGTGCGGGCAATTACATAGCTCCGAGGCGTACCCACTCTTCCGGCTCCTGATAATCATAACCTTCATACAAACTATCCATCTTCTTAGTCTCCATAATCAATCCATCCTTTCCTGCGGATTCTTAATTTCTCATCCGCAATTCATCAATCCATAAAACAATCTGTGCATTAATCCTTATGCACTTGTTTTCTATGCCAACAATATACCAAAAAGATTGTGTATAGTCAAGCTTTTTTATATTATAAAGTAAAATTATTTCGTTTTATTTTGTGTACATACACAAATACGCCTATATTGTATTCAAATATGTGTCTATAACACATATTTTGGGTTTTTCTTCCAGTTTCCGCCGGCAGGAAGCGGATGCAGAGATTACCGGACGGGCGGCCGCGGATGCCGGTGTCCCCTTGCGCGGCAGAATTTTGTCCTCTGGGAACAGAAAAAGAGCCCCGCCCAAAAGGACGAGGCTCTCAGATGTGCAATTTTCAAGCGGATCGATGAAGTTCACCGGTCCATACGGATTGTTTCCCCACTATTTGGAAGCGGTGTAGGCTGTGACTGTCTTGGTCGCGGAGTCGTAGTGAACGGTGTTTCCATTCTTGTCGATGTACGGCAGTCCTGCGTTACTCCAAACCTGCCATCCGTCGCTGTACAGGGAGGAGTTGGTGTAACCCATTAACAAATAAAATCCCATTAATGCAAATGAAAACGTCATTTTGTCTTCATCAGATCATCTTATCTATTATAGCCATTTTGGTATTTCCTATCCCATTGATTTTTTATATAGCGGCCGGGTGATCCGGAAGGCAGCGATTACAGCCTCATTCCCCCTGACATCACGGCCATGCCTGCCGCCCCGCATTCTGCAATTTCTCTCTTCTGCACCGGATCCGGACGGCACGCCGGGAACGCGCCTTCTATCCGCATTCCGCCGATTGCATACACCGGAATGGAAACGGATTCGCAGACATCCCGGAGAAATCCGAGGCCCCTTGGCGGGAGGCCTTTCTTGCAGTCGGTCGCATAAACATGGCCGGCAAAAAGATATGCTGCACCGAGCTGCTCTGCTTCGACGGCATCTTCCGGGGAATGCACGGAACAGCCGGTCAAAAAGTTATCCGGTATCTGCCGGCCCTTTTCCGCAAGTTCCCGCAGACGGAAAAGCGGCAGGTGGATGCCGGCCGGAGTTATTTGACTGCTGGATATATTCTGTATGCATCCATTCTCTTTATTGACGCTTTTGCTGCCGTCGTTTACTTTCCCGGCATCGATATTTCCAGTATCTGCGCCGGCGCCCAGGGCTTCCAGCGCCGGCAGAAAGCTGTGCAAAATGCAGGGCACCTGGCGCTGTGCGCATCTTGCCAGGACACTTTTTGCCAGATTAATGTATTCCTCTTCAGGAAGGTCCTTCTCCCGCAGGACGATGGCCCAGGGCTGAAGCTGGCAGATCCGGTCAATCTGTGAAAGAAAGGGACGAACCGGCAGATGCCGGTTCGTCACGAAAATGGTATGGTTGAAAGGTGTGTTTTGCGTATTCATAAAGGCCTCGGCTCTCTGCTTTTATACGTAGATGTAGTCGGCCATGACTGGCTGCAGGCCCTGATTTCCGATGGCGTCGTAGACTTCCTGGAAGCTGCGGCGGTCGTCGGTCTCGAACTGATCGTCGCCCTTCTCCTTGACCTTGTCGGAATGCTCGCCGACGCCGGTCTTGGTGCAGCAGATCTTGATCAGGTTGTCTCTGACTTCCGGGCGCTCTCTTGTGGAAATTGTGATGCTGGCAAACGGCATGAACAGGCGGTAAGCGCAGACGACCTGAAGCAGCTGTGCCTCGTGAACGTCCATCGGGTTGATCTTATCGTTGTTGATGATCGGGCGCAGGCGCGGACAGGAGAAGGAAATCTCGGCGCGCGGATACTTGCGCTGGATGTAGTAGGCGTGCATGGCGGTTGCATAGGCATCCTTGCGGAAGTCGTCCAGGCCCAGAAGTGCCGCGAATCCGACACCTCTCATGCCGCCCATCAGCGCTCTTTCCTGAGCACAGACGCGGTATGGGAAAATTCTCTTGTTGCCGGCCAGATGCAGCTGCTTGTACTTATCCGGGTTATAGGTTTCCTGGAACACGGTGACATAGTCCGCGCCGCACTGGTGCAGATAGGCGTACTCATCGGAATTCATCGGATAAACCTCCACGCCGACAACGCGGAAATACTCACGCGCAATCTCGCAGGCGCGGCCGATGTACTTCACATCCGACATTCTGCGGCTTTCGCCGGTCAGAATCAGAATTTCCTGAAGGCCGGACTTTGCGATGGCGGCCATTTCCTGATGGATGCCCTCATCATCCAGCTTGGCTCTCTTGATCTTATTATGACAGTTAAATCCGCAGTAGATGCAGAAGTTCTCGCAGTAATTGGCGATATAAATCGGCGTAAACATGCAGATGGAATTACCAAAATGCTTTCTCGTCTCTTTCTGGGCTTTTTCTGCCATTTCTTCCAGGAACGGCTGTGCTGCCGGTGAAAGCAGCGCTGCCAGATCTTCCGGCGAGCAGGAGTTATGGTCCAGCGCGCGGCGGACATCTCTTGCGGTGTATTTACTGTAATCATAGTTCTTCCGCGCTTCCAGCACATCGTCCAGAATCGTGGACTTGTCCAGGACTTCCATGCCCGGAAGGTATTTCATCGGGTCTACATTGTTATGCTTCTGCAGCCTGATGATCTCGTCATTTAATATACTTTCATTAACATGATCGGCTTCACTCATGATCTTTCCTCCAATCTCGTATTTCCCGTTACTCTGCTGCTTCCTGCGGCTTTACCTCATGCAGGAATCCCGTCAGCGGGTCAGATGCTGCGGCACCCTTGCTTCTGACTCTTCCGAGGCCGGCCAGGTATCCTTCGCGTCCTGCCTCAATGGCCTTCTTATAGGCGCCTGCCATCATTGCGACATCACCTGCCGTTGCCAGCCCGGTGTTAGCCATAATTGCGGCTGCTCCCATTTCCATAGCTTCGCATGCCTGGGACGGACGGCCGATTCCCGCATCTACGATGATCGGAAGGTCGATTTCATCAATCAGAATCTGGATGAACTCCTTAGAAGCAAGTCCCTTGTTGGAGCCGATCGGGGATCCCAGCGGCATAATGCAGGCTGCTCCCGCGTCTCTCATGTCTCTGGCCGCGTTCAGGTCCGGGAACATATACGGCATGACGACAAAACCTTCCTTAGCAAGGATTTCCGTTGCCCTGATGGTTTCCTCGTTATCCGGAAGCAGATACTTGGAGTCTCTCATGATCTCGATCTTTACAAAATCTGTCTTGCAGAGTTCTCTGGAAAGACGCGCGATGCGTACGGCCTCTTCAGCGGTTCTGGCTCCGGATGTGTTCGGGAGCAGGGTAACATTGTCCGGAATGTAGTCCAGAATGTTGGCCAGTCCGCCCTCGTTGGCTCTTCTCAGGGCCAGGGTGACAATCTGCGCGCCGGCATTTTCTACCGCTGCCTTGATTAAATCCAGGGAATACTTTCCAGATCCCAGAATAAAGCGGGATGTAAATTCATGTCCGTTCAGAGACCATGTATCTTTTTCCATTTCAATCCTCCTGTGCTTATCCGATGTTGATTAATTTTTGTTCTTCCTGAAGCGCGCCGGGCTGCCGGATTCTGCACCGGCGATGGATGAACGATTTCATCGCCGGCAGCCTTTCACCGTTTTTTACCGATTCATATTGTTCTCTTGTTCATAAATTTTTGTCCGGCGCTGTGCCGGGGTGAATCAGCCTCCTCCGACAAAGCTGACTACTTCAAGCACGTCGCCGTCGTGAAGCTCGGTCTTCCCGTATGTTTCCCGATCGACGATCTTCAGATTCAGTTCGCAGACGATAACTGCAGGATTGTACTTCTTCTGCTGAAGATACTCCTGCAGGGTCGTTCCGTCCGCAAGCTGAACCGAATCGCCATTCGCTGTGATCGTCATGTCTTCTCCTTTCTCCGTTTTCTGTATAGAAAAAAGGGCACACGAAAGAATGTACCCACGGTGGTGCACCCCTTCATGAACGCCCTGTTCACTCTCTATAGACGGAGGAATCCTCCGCCCGTTGAAACTATGAGATTGTCTCTTTTCCCTGCCCGTCTGTTTCCGGGCACGAAAAAACGGAAGCGATGTGGTCAATCACTTCCGTAAAATTCTTCATTCTCCTATTCCTACGTTGGCATTATCCACATCAGGTATTATGGGTCGAAGCACTTCTTCAGCTTCCTCTCAGCCGGTCTTTCCAGCTCCCCTGTTCAGTTTTTTACAGTATAACGCGGTTAATTGGGATTGTCAATGTCTTGACGAACGCAGATGGTGTCAGTAATTCTTCCTGGATGTAAGTTTTAATTTCAACGATAAATTTACAGCAGCCGGGTTCTTTTCCTCTGTAGTGATTCTGTGTGCCTTGTGATACAATCAAAGTCTTTGGAAATGACCCGTCTGTAAAAAAATTTTCCCATGCCGTAATGACATGGGAAAACTGTTAAAATTCAGATACTCCGGCTATTTCGCCTGCTCCTCAACAATATCCTTCACGATCTGCGGCACGCCCTCTTCCAGGATGCGGACAGCATAGCGCACGCAGTCATCGCAGGCGCACAGCATGCGGTGGGTCTTCACGCCTTTCAGATCCTCGCAGCTGACTGCGCCGGCCTCAGAACGGAACTGCTGCACCATTTCCTTTGCGATCTTTCTCATCGGAATTCCAGTGTCATTCTTCAGTCCGGCGATCATCATCGCGCCGCACAGGGCTCCGCAGGTCGCTTCCATGCCGCCCATGCCGAGTCCGAATCCAGAGCCGAGCTTTCTCAGCTCCTCTTCAGAAAGATTCAGCTCATCTTTATACGTCATCAGGACGGACTGTGCGCAGTTGCAGCCGTTATTTTTATAATATACTGCCTGTTCTTCTTTATTCATGGTTACTCTCCATTCCTCCAAACAAGATTTTCTGCTCCCATTATAGCCTATCCCGGGGAATCACGCCATACCGGGGCGGTCCCTCATATACAGATTTTCTCTTGCGGGAGTATGTTTTGTCCATGCCGCGGGAAGCGCTTATTTCCCCATCATCAGATGTTCCCGTCCCAGTGCATTCTGCAGGAATGGCACGGCGGTCTCACGGTCATTCTTCATAACGGTGATCGCAAACACCTGGTTCGACATATCCGGACGGTTCTTCGCGCGGTTATAATCTCGCACGTCTACGGAGCCTCCTCAGCCGCAGCCCGCCGGAACCTCAGAATCCAGCGTATAGGTCTTCACACGGTAGCCCTGATCTTCCAGCAGCTGCACCGCCTTTTCATATTCCTGCGGGTCATGCGTGCGGTAAATCGTTCTCCATTTCAGAAATCCGAACATCTCCGCCTCCTTTCTCTATCTCCGGTATTACCCCTCAATTCACTCTGTATTTCTCATACCCAGAGAAGCAGAAATCTATCGCGCGCAATCTATTTTCAGACAAAAAACACCCGGGCAAGGGGCTGCCCTTACCCGGTAATCGTCTCCACAAGCTGCTCTGGGGTAATTCCCATGATTCCGCCATCTGAAAGGCTTTCCCGTACAAGGGGAAGAAGTTTCTCCTTCCGGAGCTCCACGCCCTGAAGCCGCTTTTCCAATTCCTGGATATCCGACGCGCTGAAAAAATCGCCGGTAAAGCGGATCTGGTCGATCTTTCCTTTTTTTACGTTCAGGGCCGCCCGCAGCTGGCCGCCCGGGAAACGTTTTTGCCGGATCATCTGGAATTTCGGATCGTGCCCGTAGACGGCCTCCCAGCTTCTGAACTTTTCATCGCCAAGCTGGCGGATACGGGCGTCGTCTTCCGGCGTCACGCGGTAAACAGATCCGCGGTCTCCCAGAATCGCAGAGACCATCAGAGTCTTGAATTTCTGCGCACTCATGCCCTCCGGCAGAAACTCGGAGAGATTGCAGACCCTGCTTCTGATCGAGCGGATGCCTTTGGAAATCAGTTTATATTTATCGACCGTCGTTGCCCTGACCATAGCTTCAATGTTCGTATCAAATAAAAGCGATCCATGGTGAACGGTTGCATTCTGAAGCTTGTACTGGGCCGTTCCAGAAAATTTTCTGCCGTCCGCGGTCAGGTCATTTCTGCCGTTGAATTCTGCAGGAACACCCAGATCTCTCAAAGCCTTCAGGACAGGCGCCAGGTACTTCTGAAAATCAATTTCTCCGGCATCGCCCTGGGTGATGAAAGAATACTGCCAGCCGCCCTCATCGGTGTAAATCGTGCCGCCTCCGGACAGTCTCCGGACAATGTGAATGCCGTGAGCCTTCGCGTAATCAAGATCAATTTCTTCCCTTGTATTCTGGTATTTGCCGATCATCAGGGTCGGGGTAGTCTGCCAGAAAAGGAAGACCGGCTCCGGCATTCTACTCTCGACCGTGAAATAGTATTCCAGGCCGAAGTTATAGTATACATCTGTGCTTCCTGTCTCAATCCAGATCATGACTTCCTGCTTTCTGATACGGCTTCTACCGCCTCCGCGGCGCGGTAGGAGCTTCTGACCAGTGGGGTTGAAGTGACGAACTTGAACCCCTTGCTCAGGGCCAGTTCCCTATACTGATCGAATTCCTCTGGTGTGACGTAGCGCTGCAGCGGATAGTGCTGCGGGCTCGGCTGCAGGTACTGGCCGATGGTCAGGATATCGCAGCCCGTCTCCACCAGGTCATCCAGCAGGGCGTCGATCTGCTCGTCCGTCTCGCCCAGACCCAGCATAAAGCCGGTCTTGGTCAGGATGTCCGGATAATTTTCTTTTGCGTAGCGCAGGACATCCAGGGAGCGTTTATAACGCGCTTCCGGGCGGACTTTAGAATAAAGTTCCTTCGGCATCTCCACGTTATGGTTGAAGACGTTCGGGCCTGCCTGAAGCACGATGTCCAGGGCATCATGATCACCCTTCAGATCAGACGTCAGCACCTCAACGGTCGTTCCCGGGCACTGCTCATGGAGCTGCTGCAGACATTCTGCAAACTGCTGCGCGCCGCCGTCCGGCAGATCGTCTCTGGTGACCTGCGTGATGACGACGTGGTGAAGGCCGAGCTGTTTTGCGGCCTTTGCCAGATTTTCCGGCTCATGCGGGTCCACCTGGTCCGGTGCCGCGTGGGTGACATTGCAGAAGCGGCAGTTTCTGGTGCAGTGGCTGCCCAGAATCATGAAGGTTGCCGTGTGCTTCATGAAGCATTCGCCCAGATTCGGGCAGTTGGCTTCGTTACAGACCGTGTTCAGCTTCAGATCTTTCATCAGGGAAGCAACTTCCTTTACAGCCTTCGGATCGTACGGGACTTTCAGCCAGTCCGGCTTTCTCATCGGCTTAGTCATCGATGCTCACCTCAGCAATCTTGTCTCCGCAGGCAACCACATCGCCTTCTTCCGCGATCTGCTTCTGCATGATGCCGTCTTCTTCAGCCTCAACCTGATTAACGACTTTGTCTGTCTCGATTTCATAAAGCGGTTCGCCCTTCTTAAAGGATTCACCTTCTTCCTTCAGCCAGGCGCAGAGAACACCGTCCTTCATTTCCTCACGCAGCTTCGGCATTTTTATTTCTTTATTCATTGCTGTCTGTTTCCTTTCAAAAACTTTTACATACTTTCTTTTATAGGATCAGATCCGCCAGTTCTTCCGGCGCATCGGTTACTTCTTCCGCCAGTTTCAGGATTTCCTGAACGTCCAGCCGGCAGCCTTCAAAAACTTTTCCGGCATCTGTGGAAACGCCGTCTCCCTGAAGATCCATCTCCTGAATAATTCCCTTTTTTGCGCCATAGGAAACCCGGCACGGTTTTCCGTTTACGCAGGATTCCGCATCGCAGGTGAACTTCGGAGATTTCCCGAAATTCCATTTCCAGTCCCCGTATTTTTCCCTTTCCAGGCGGCGTGCCTCCGCAATCTGTTCATCCGTCATTTCTGTACGTTTCTCAAGATCCGGAAAATGCGCAAGCAGCGCCCCCTGAAAATTTTCTATACCGCCGCCATTCCAGAACTCCCTGATATTCCCGACCTCTGCCGGATTGGAAAGCGTCGCGCGGGAGACATAATGCCTTCCCTGCCTTCCGGACACACGGCGCAGGACGCTCAGGTCCGCATCATACAGCAGGGTGCCGTGCTGTAGAATCCGTCCGCGGGCAATTCTCTGCGCATTTCCCGACACCTTGACCCCGCCGACATTGATATCACATATTCTTCCTTTTTCTGCCGGAATCCCCGCGCTGTTCATCGCGGCCAGAATTCCACGCAGAAGATCATCGTAAGTCTTAAACTTCTCCTCATCCATAATGATTGAATAATTTAAATTTCCTTCATCGTGATAAACCGTTCCGCCGCCGCTGACCCTTCTCAAAATCTCAATACCGCGTTTGTGTGCGCGGTAAACACTCGTTTCCTGATAGATATTCTGATGCGCACCGCAGACGATCACCGGGCTGTTTTTCCAGAGAAGCAGAATATCTCCCTTCCGCTCCGTATCGAAAATCACTTCTTCACACGCCAGATGGAAGGCCGGACTGCCGTCCGGAATTTCGATATACCTCATTTCATTCCTTTCTTCCGCCCTGCAGCGGCATTTTTTACACATACAGGGCGATTATAGCACGATTCCGTGTACATACATATTCAGAATCTTTTTTATATCCCATCCCGTATTTATACCACGACAAAAAGCACGCGGCAAGGGTTTTCCTGTCTCTTTCCGCATGCTTTATTTTTTACTCTTATCCGATTATTTTCCCAAGGCTGGCTGATGATCCAAATGCACATCCGGCGCCTGCCTGAAGCAGCGCGGGCTTCTGCGGCTTCTCAGAGCGCAGGCCCGGGCTTCATCGCCTCTGGTCCGCAGCTCTTTACGCCCTGCAGGCAGCTTACCGTCCCAGCATCTTCAGCGTCTGGCGCTTCAGATCCTCTGTCCCCTTGAGAATTTCCTTTTGTCCGAAGATCGCGGAGATGACGGCGATTCCGCAGATGCCGCTTCCGGAAAGTTGGGTGACGTTGTCTCTGGTGATGCCGCCGATGGCGATGACCGGAATGTGCACGGCCTCGCAGATGGCCTTCAGGGTGTCATAGCTGACATCCTCTGCGTCGTCCTTCGATGAGGTCGGGAAAACTGCGCCGACGCCCAGATAATCCGCGCCGCGCTTCTCTGCCAGCACGGCCTCTTCAACGGTTTCCGCTGAAACGCCCAGGATCTTGTCCGGACCGATCAGTTTGCGGACATCGTCTGCCTCCATGTCAGACTGGCCTACGTGCACGCCGTCCGCGTCACAGTCGATGCCGACCTGGACATTGTCATTGACGACAAAAGGAACATGATACTGTGCGCAGAGTTTCTTGAAATCTTTCGCTTCTTCCAGAAATTCTGCATCGCCCATGTGCTTCTCACGGATCTGTACAAAGGTCGCGCCGCCCTTCAGTGCGTCTTCCAGCTGTTCATGCAGGGTCTGTTTCCCGGTCCAGTGCTGGTCGGTGACGGCATACAGCAGAAGATCGTCTTCCGTCAGATTGTGACGGTCAAAATGGTCACGCTTATCGGATTTCATACTTGGCACCTTCTTCCAGCTGGGCTCCAGTCATATTGTAAATGGCATCGATGATATGTCCGCGGAATGCGACATTTCCATCGCCCTCGCGCATGTAAGTCCAGCCGATTTCTCCGGCAAGGCCCATGGTGCAGACTGCGGCAGCAGCTGCTTCCAGCTCATCGTCCGGGTTAGCGACGAGGAAGGCGGTCATCATGCCGGAAAGCTGGCAGCCGGTTCCGGTGATCCTGCCCATCTCCTTGCGTCCGTTGCGGACGACATAGCACTTGTCTCCGTCGGAAACCAGGTCGATGGCACCGGTTACCGCAACGATGGATCCTGCTGCCTTCGCGAACTTCTTTACGAAGGCGATGGGGGCATCCAGATTCTCTTCTGTTACAGCGTCCGCAACATCCGCATCCACACCCTGTGTCGTTCCGCTTCCGTTGGCGAGGGTCTTGATCTCAGAAATGTTTCCGCGAATGACATTGAACTTCACTTCTTTCATCAGTTTCAGCGCGGTATCGGTACGCAGCTTACTGGCGCCCGCTCCCACAGGGTCCAGCAGGACCTTGTGACCGAGTTCGTTCGCTTTCTTTCCCGCGGCAAACATGGACGGGATGGTGCGGCTGTTCAGGGTTCCGATGTTAATGTTCAGTCCTCCGCAGATGCTCGTGATGTCCTCCACATCATCGATATCATCCGACATGATCGGGCTTGCGCCGCATGCCAGAATGACGTTTGCGACATCGTTTACCGTTACATAGTTGGTGATGTTGTGAACCAGCGCGCTGTTCTTTCTCAGCTTGTCCAGACAATCTTTCAGCATATTCTTATTCTTCCTTTCCTGCGCGCAGGAAACCGGGTTCTTCCACCGCGTTTTCTCCGGCATCAGAAAAACCGCATTATGCCAGCCGGCAGAACACGGTTATCATCCATTTTCTTTCCTACGTTGGCATTATCCAAATCAGGTTCCGGGTAAAGGTTTTCCACCTACTCTCAGCCTGCCGAGGCAAGCTCCCCCTTTTTGTTTCTGTATCTTTATTATATGAATCCTGACATGCAGAATCAAGTCTGTATACGCTTCCCGACCGTTCCACCGGGTTTCCCGTATTCTGCATTTATATCAACATTACATAAAAATATCCATTTCACACCTGTTTTCATCAATAAAACCAACGCATCATATTGGTATTATTAATCTGATGCTGATTTTACCCAAATCCAGTTCTTTATCCTCTATAATCATTACTGCAGGTCATCATTAGACCAAATCTACTGTATTTATCTACTATATCATTCACCGCAGAAATCAGCATTCCCAAAACACCTGAGAGAAGTTTTGAACAATCCGTTTTAAAATTATAGACTAATCGCGATTCCTCAACGGATTGGAATGCGTTCAGTTTAATTGCGTACAAATGTGCGGACAGAAAACATAAAAATAACGGGGATTGTCTGCATTCCCCGTTATTTTTGTTTGATACAAAGTGAACTATTTCAGATTTTCCGGATTCAGACCCTCAAGCTCCGGAACAACGAACCTTCCGTCCTTTCTGATCAGGCGGTCATCAAACCAGATTTCCCCACCGCCGTATTCCGGCCGCTGGATCAGAACCAGATCCCAGTGAACCGCCGATTTATTTCCATTCGGCGCGTCCTCATAGCACATACCCGGCGTCAGATGAATGCTTCCGCTGATCTTCTCATCGAACAGAATGTTCTTCATCGGCTTCAGCACGTATGGGTTCAGTCCCAGGGAGAATTCACCGAAGTATCTCGCGCCTTCATCCGTATCCAGGTACTTGTTGATTCTCTCGTCATCGTTGCATGTGGCCTTGACGATCTTTCCGTTTTCCACCTCAAAACGGACGTCTTCGTAGGTAAATCCGCCGATGGCAGACGGGGTATTGTACTGAATGACGCCATTCATGGAATCCTTCACCGGTGCCGTGTAAACCTCTCCGTCCGGAATGTTCATATCGCCGGCGCACTTCACGGCCGGAATTCCCTTGATGGAGAAGGTCAGATCCGTTCCCGGACCGACCAGGTGAACTTTGTCGGTGCGGTTCATGAGATCCTGCAAGGCATCCATTTCCTTATTCATCTTGGAATAATCCATCGTGCAGACCTGATAGAAGAAGTCCTCGAAGGCCTCCTGGCTCATGTTGGCGCTCTGTGCCATGGCCGGGGACGGGTGGCGCAGAATGACCCACTTGGTGTGATCGACGCGTTCATTCAGGGCCGGCAGCATCATCTTCTCATACAGATTCATCTTCTCCGCCGGAACGTCCGTGAATTCGCCGCTGTTTTCCGGCGCGCGCACCCCGATGTAGGCATCCATCTGCTTCATCAGGTACAGCTCCGCATCGTCCATCATCCTCAGCTGCTCCTCGTCGCAGCCCATAATGACCTCACGCTCAACCGTAGAATCGCTGGCGTGAACGAATGGACGGCCGCCCGCCTTGTAAATCTCCTTGATGACCTGGCGGATCAGCGGAACGCACTCCTGTCCCGTGTAGCTGACCCAGACCTTCTCACCCGGCTGGATTCTTGTGGAATAGCCGACCAGAATCTGCGCCAGTTTAATATCTCTGCTGTCTATCATGACTATATCTCCCTTCTGATGATCATATTATACATGTAATTCCTTGCCTGTTATTATTTTGTCCTGCGGAAACTGCCGAACCTGTCACAGACTATCTGTTATTATACCACCTGCCGCTCTGCTGATAACCTCTCCGCTGGGTCTACAGAACGCAAAAACTCTCGGCAGACACGTGTCTACGCATCATTTCCGAGAGTTCTGCTCTATCACTTTGGTTTATATTGAATATGAGTGTCCGGCTGACGGCGGTCACGAAAAATCATTCCGCAGTTTCCGGCTTTTTTCTGCAGATTCTCTGCGGCTCCCTTTCAATGACTTTCGGCTTGTAATAGACCTCTCCGACGTTATAAATCGTCACAAACGCGTCCGGATCGACCTTCATAACGTGGTTGATCAGCTGATTGTATTCTCCCCGCTCCACGATGACCTCAAGCTCCGGATGCACGCTGTTGCTGTACGCGCCGATCTGCTGATACATAGACGCGCCGCTGTGCATCTCATTCAGGACAAAGTCTTTGATTTCATCCACTTGTTCAGATACGATGCAGACTTTCTTACGGTTTTTCATGCCAAAAATAATATGGTCAAGGATGATGCCGTTTAAGTACGTTCCCAGGAGACTCAGCACTCCGGTCTTTGCGTCATAAACAAAGAAAGACGAAATCGACACACACGCTCCGGCCACGGCCATGCCTGTCCCGAGCGGAACCCGGAAATACTTATGCAGCATCATGGAGATGACGTCCAGACCGCCGGATGATGAATTTCTGACAAAAAGAATGGCAAGGCCGAAACTGACTACAAACAGATAACAGATCAGATCGAGAAAACTCTCGTGCATGATTCCGTTATAGTTCGGCAGCACCTTCTCATAGAACTCAATGACGAGCGAAAGAAGAATGGATGTGTACACGGTTTTGGCCGCAAATTCTTTACTGACAAAGAAATAAGCCAGCACCAGGCACAGCAGGTTCAGCACCAGCGTCCACGTTCCGACGGACAGACCGACCGGGATCAGTTTCACCAGGACGATCGCCAGACCGGAAACACTCGCAACTGCGAGATGACTCGGCATCATAAAGAAGAAAACGGCCGATGCTGCGATCCATGTACCCAGCGTCAGCATTAGAAAATTCACCAGTTTGTCTTTCATTGCGTACCCCCGTTTATTGTTGTTTCTGCATATTTACCAAAAATGTATTGTATGGAGACAAATGGAGATTTGCAAGTGAAAAGCCGGTATTTTGTATCCACGCACGGCAATTTCGCCTTTCTAAGCCTTATTATTGTCTCCGATCTACAAGTTTATCTTCATTTTCATATTTCTTCACCTTGCCCGCCAGGACGGTTCTCATGGCTGGAACGGCAGGCCGCTTATTGACGCCGTAATCCAGGTTTGGTAAAATTAATATTATTACTAGACATTTTATTTTGTAATTGCAACAGAAATACACTGAATAATATAACATTAGAATCATATCTTCAGCATATTTTAAAAGCGAGGACGCCGATGACGTACAATATTTCTTTTGATATCTGCGCGACCGCGGTCACTGCGATCGCACTCTATACGATCCTGTTCCGGCGAGATCTGCAGCGAGCCTCTAACCGCGTCCTGCTTGTCATGCTCATTATGCATTTTATTTCCGAAGTCCTTGATATCTGGAGTTCTTACGTAAATTCTTATCCTCAGACCTGCAGTCTTCTGCTTCGTGATTTTACCAATTACACATTCCTTGCGATCCATACGAGTGAAGCATGCGTCTTTCTCTGCTACCTGCTTACACAGCTCGGCATGTGGAAGAGTTTAAAAAAATGGCAGAAGGCACTTATGATTCTGCCGGAGATTCTGCTTATTCTGCTGCCTCTGGCACTGAATCCGTTCCTGCGCTGTACGTTTTACTACGATCAGCAGAACGTGTACCGTCATGGCCCGCTGATGCCTCCGCTGTATATCGGCGGCGTCTTATACATGTTCCTCTGCATCTTCCTGGTTGCCCGGAAGCGTGAACGCCTTACATTCAGGCAGAGAAGGGCCGCCCTTGCACTTCTCTTTCTGTCCGCCGTACCGATCCTGATCCAGAGTCTGTTCATGCAGCACCAGCTGATCGAACTGTTCTATCAGTCGCTTGGACTGTACGGATATATCCTTACAGTGGAGAACGTAGATGAATGCTATCACCCGGTGACACACACACGGAACCGCCATGCGCTGATCCGGGATCTGGCCCCGTATTTCATGAACCAGATTTCTGTATGCGCCGTCATCATCAAGCTCTCACAGATTGAATACCTGCGGATTTCTTCGATCGGAAGCGATGTATTTCATGGCCTCCGTCTGGCCGTCGCAGACTGGCTGCTTTCTATTTCCGGATACACCAATTTCTACGACTGCGAACGCGGGATATTTACGATTCTGGTTCCAGATCAGAGCAGCAGACAAAAAACACGCACACGGAAAATGATCCGTTCCGGAAAATATTCTGCAGAAAAACTGTGTGCCATGATCGAGGAACGTTTTACAAAAGAATGGAAATACCAGGATTATGACGCTCTCTTTCCCGTTCAGGTGTCGATGATCCGGATTCCGGAAGATATGCAGTCTATTGAACAGTTCCTGCAGCTGATCTCACTGCCCTATGTACACACAAAATCCGGCGTTGTTTACGCAGACGGCAGCGAACTTCTCCGGCAGTTCTGCCAGATGGAGGACGAAGGTACACAGGCTCTCCCGGCGGAACTCCAGGAATCGCTGGATAACTTCCTGTCCGGAATCGCAAAACTGACGCCTGCCGAGCGCAATATCGCCGACCTCTACATTAACGGTTACGAGATTGCAGATATTCCAGACAAGGCGTTTATCAGCATGAACACCGTCAAAAAACATAACAAGAATATTTACCGGAAACTCGGAATCGGGTCCCGCGATGAACTTATGCTTTACGTCGATCTCTTTGAACGCTGCGGAAAAATCGACGATCTTTACCGGTGAACACCTTCCGCAGCTCTCAGCACGCCTCTCTACACATTGAAATTTCAGCACTTTCACCCACTCCTCAAAAAAGTACCCCAAGTGTACTTTTCAGCATACACGCTGTCATGTTATAAATAAACTGCAAAAACTCACTGCCCGCCGGCAGGCAGTGGATCGGACAGCAGCATGAAAAAGGAGAAGAACTATGAACAGGGGTAAGAAAATACTGATCACCGCTCTCGCTGCAGCTTTGCTGCTGAGCATGAGCGGGTGCGGAGGAAAGACGTCTTCAGGCGATACCTCCAAAGACAAAAAACAGAAAACTTCATCCACACAGACAAAGAGTAAAAGCAGCAAGGAGACAAAAAGTAAATCCAAGGCGATTCTGACCGGCACACATACAAAAATGATCGGCTCGATTAAGCTGAAAGCTGTTCAGATTCCTGTCAAACCGGCCCTGACCACGTCATCGACCTTTAATACCCAGATCGCTGCACACGGAAACAAGGTTTATATTCTTTCCGACAGTAAATTGATGGAATATTCTTATCAAAGTGGACGGCTGAAACTGCAGAAGACACGCTCCTTTGGAGACCACAAATACACCCATATGGACGCATCCCGGGACGGCACCGTCCGGCTGAGTGATTTCATGGATCCGTATATCGGACTTCGCAAAGGGAAACAGATATTTGAATACGATGATCTCGACTATATGGTGATCAGTCCATCAGGAAAATGGGGAATATCTTACTTCAACGAAGCGCAGAAAGCCCAACGCGTCACCTTCCAGAAAGACCGCGTGGTCAAGCAGGACTTCCCGTTTAAGCAGGTGAAAACCATCCGATACATTGACATCACTGATTCCTCCATTCTGGTTTCCGGCAGTTCCGCAAAAGACTCTAATCAATATGTATTTGTCTACGACTATAACAGGAATCTGAAAACCGTATTGAAAGACAGTGATGGAAGCGGCCTCGGCAGTATAACCTTCAGCACATTTGCGAAGAGCCGGTACATCGGCCTGGACGGCAATCTGCGCAGCATCGATCTGTGGGACGCGTCCGGCAGGTGGATCGGAAACGCAAAAACCAGCGACCTGTTCGGCGTTTCGTACCCGTGGCTCTCAGACGGACAGCTGATGGACGACGGCAGCCTGCTCGTCACCATGACACAGAAACGAGACGACAATAAAACCATTGAAGTGCTGATCTACCGGGTATCCGGATTCTAATAGTTCCAAACACAGTGATCGTCCGACGCCTCATGCTCACAATATGGGAACGTTTCAGCAGCATGAAATAACATAAAAAGGAGAGGAACGATGAAGTACGAAATTAAGGAAGCTCCGTTTTCTATTCTGGAGTGCAGCCTGAGCGCAGGCGAAATGATGAAATGTCAGAAAGGCGCTATGGCCTGGATGAGCCGCGGAATAAAGATGCAGACACAGGGCGGCGGAATCGGAAAACTGTTTAAAAAAGCAATTTCCGGAGAAGCCATGTTCACCAATCTGTATCAGGCAGAAACAGACGGCGAGATTGCATTTTCCATACACTTCCCAGGAAAAATCGTCCCGATCGATGTAAGCACCATGCCGATTATTGCACAGAAAACTGCATTCCTCGCTTGTGAATCCGGCGTGTCCATGGACATCTATCTGCAGGAAAAGATCAGCGCAGGATTCTTTGGCGGAGAAGGATTCATCATGCAGAGATTCTCCGGCAACGGATACGCATTCCTGGAAATCGACGGCGGTTTTGTACAGAAGGAACTGCAGGCCAATGAAGAAATCGTCATAGACAGCGGGTATCTGGCTGCTATGGATATGAGCTGCACGATGCGCATCGAACGCATTAAGGGCATTGGAAATGTCATGCTCGGCGGGGAAGGCCTCTTCAACACAATCGTAACCGGGCCGGGAAAGGTCTGGCTGCAGACTATGCCGTTATCCACGTTCGTGGAAGGTATTGTCCCTCACCTGCCGTTCAAGCGGGAGTAACCCCTGTCTGCGCGGGCGCCGTTTCGCATCTGCGCACCTGTGTATCTACAGGAAAAGCCCCGGCTCAGGCTATCCTGAACACGGGGCTTTTCCCTGCAATGTTTCATGAAAAAGAGAGTTTATGATTTAATTCACTCGTCATCGGGATCGGCACTTCCCTTTGACGCGTATTAATATACCAAAGTGATGTGTAAAACATAAGAATAAGTATGAAAGCCATGTGAATGCTGTGGGAAGAAAAATCCCTCTTGATATTTACATCTAATTAGATATATTATCACCGTAAAGAAAATGAGTACAGAAAGGAAGATGCCTATGAAAGACAGTTCCATCATCGGCCTGCACCGCGTCGTCACCGACCTGGACCGGGAAACCGCCAGAATCAGCGGAAGATACGGTCTCACCCTGGGCCAGTTCGCCGTCCTGGAAGCGCTTTACCACAAGGGTGATCTGACCGTCGGCCAGGTAAAGGAAGCGATCCTGAGCAGCACCGGGACCATCCCTGTCATCATTAACAACCTTGAAAAGCAGAATTTTGTCCACCGCGCGCACGACCCCGCCGACAGGCGCCGCAGCATCGTGCAGCTGACCAGCTCCGGCCGCAGGCTGATCGAGAAGGTCTACCCGGAGAACGAGCAGATGTTCAGGGATAAATTCAGTGTCTGGAGTAAGGACGAGCAGCGCGAGCTCCTCCGCCTCCTCCTGAAATACCGCGATGCAGTGAACGACTGATTATTCCTTCGACAAAAGCCGACCGGCCAAGGGAAAAACGCACTCTCCGGCCGCCGCGAAAAACGCAGAATCCAAAATCCCAGGACGCGCATTTCAGCATCTGCCCCGGGCCAGGAATAAGAATCAAACCAATATCGAAAAAAGGAGAAATAACTATGAAATACAGACAGGTAACCAAACAGGTTCAGGGCAGCAGAACCCAGGACGGCGCAGGCGTCAGCCTGGTCCGCGTCCTCGGAAACAACACAACCTCAGACTATGATCCATTCCTCATGCTGGACGCCTTCGATTCCACCGATCCGTCCGACTACATCAAGGGATTCCCGATGCACCCGCACCGCGGCATCGAGACCGTCACCTTCCTCTCCAGAGGCACGATGGTACATGAAGACCATCTTGGCACAAAAGCCGCAATCCACGATGGTGAGGCCCAGTGGCTGACCGCCGGCTCCGGCGCTTATCACTCGGAAATGCCGCAGGCCTCCGAGCGCATGCTCGGCATCCAGCTCTGGCTGAACCTCCCGGCAGCAGACAAGATGAAAGCTGCCCCGTCCTACCACGGCATTGTGAACGATGAAATTGAAGAACTCCCGCTGGATGGCGGAAAACTGCGCCTGATCACCGGAAACTACACCGATGCAGACGGAAAGACCCACAGCGGAATCCAGGGAAAATACCTCCCGCTGGACTTCTACGACATCCATCTTGACGCCGGCGCATCCACGACCTTCCACGTTCCTGACGGCCGCTCCGCAATGGTCTTCACCCTGCTGGGCGACGCAGACATCTCCGGGACAAAAGTAAAAAGCAAGACAGCCGCCCGTCTCTCGGAAAACGGAGACCTGCAGATCACCGCCCTCGACCAGCCGATTGAAATCCTCTTCATGAGTTCCGTGAAGCTGAACGAACCGGTTGCCTGGTACGGCCCGGTCGTCATGAACACCACGGAAGAAATCTTCCAGGCCATGGACGACATGGACAGCGGGGATTTTGTAAAAGAAGCTGCAGAATACGAGAACGCGTGATATCGCCGGTCAACCGGGTTCACAAGAATCTACTGAAGATTTCTGTCTTTTGAGGCGTTAATCTTCAATAGCGTCACGGAAGGCTGTAACAAACCTTTTATCACATAAAGAGAAAACCCCGCTTCAGGTCTTTCCTGACTCGGGGTTTTCTCCTGCAATGTTTCATGAAAAAGAGAGTTTATGATTTATTTCACTCGTCATCGGGATCGGCACTTCCCTTTGACGAGTATTAATATAGCAGAGTGATGTGTAAATAATAAGTTATTTCTTGAAGGCTTGGTGAACAGTTGGTATCATTCTGGAAAACAAGCTGTTTCCTTGCGCGTGCAGCTTTTGTCCACGGTGAAATTATGCCTCGGCCAGTCCGACGAGACGGAGTTCGAGTTTCTGGAAAAGCCAGTTGTACAGGGCCATGGCGCGGCCGACGCCGATCATGGCAAAGACGGTGCCGATGCCCAGGCCGGTCAGATGACCGGTGAAGATCAGGCCCATGGATGCCGCCAGTGCGACACAGACGAAGTCCGTGCAGTTCTTGCAGAGGCCCATGCTCTTTCCGCTGCAGTCGGAGATGGCCTGCACAATGCCGTCGCCAGGGTTCGGGACGAGGCGGGCGTTCAGGTTCATCGCGGCGCCCATGCCGGTCAGGGTGATGCCCAGGGCCAGGCAGAATGCGCGCCCGGGGACGGACTGCACGTCCGGGAAAATCACGCCGAAGAGGTTGAACAGACGCGTCAGGATGATGGAGAGCGGGATCTGCAGCAGATCGTACGGCTTGAAGTTCCGATGCCATTCCAGCCGGTATTCAATTGCGGCGAGGATGATGTAGAGGACGAGCGACGCATTGCCGAAGTTGATGTTCCAGATCTGTGATGCCGTGAACGCCACAGAAATGATCGGCGATACGCCGTAACCCGATTTTGTGTTTAAAATGATGCCCGCGGACAGAATCGTCATTCCCGCGAAGTAGAAGACGGCGCGGCTGAGTTTCTGACTCTTGATGTTTTTTGATTCCATGAAAATCCCCCTTGATTGTATACACCGAATTATTGTACCACAATTGGAAGAAAATGTTTTGGAAATTGAGGCGCTGTCCGCCTGAGCATATAGATAAATTGCCTCCGATCTCATATTTTACATTGGTTTATGACAAACATGAAACATGATAGTATAATTGCAGTAGAAAGAATTATTTGCATATTATAAGAAAGGCACGATCATGAAAAAGAGATTATTATCGATGGCACTTGCGGCGGCCATGGCACTGGCGCTGCAGGTCCCTGCCGCGATGCCCGTGCACGCGAAGGCGCGGACACATGTAAAAACAATCTACTTCTCATCTCAGCACGACATCACGAACGACGGCAAAAAAGACCGGGTCAAGGTGCAGACGAAACGATCCGGCAACGGGGTCTATTCCTTCAAAGTCTACGTCAACGGAAAGAAAACAACGGGCGCCCTGAATTACAACGTCAACTACGGAAAATGCAAGGCGAAAATCATCAGCGTCGGAGGAAAATCCTTCCTTACCACACGTTTTGATGCCACGCTCTCCGGAGATTCCGGACGCATGTACCAGTATAAGAAGGGGAAGTTCGTCACGGTGATTGATCCATGGAATGTATTAAACGTGAGCGATGACGGATTTTTCCGGACCGACGGACATGTCGTTCAGGGCCCGGACGGGACAGCCGTATGCGTCTTAAGCATCCAAATGGGTGCTTTCTCCGATGCATTCACCTGCAAGGTCCCATACGCATTGAAAAACGGGAAAGTGAAACGGATGCCTGGTCCATACAAGGTCTATGGAAGTGCGACAGACAATTTCTACATGAATGAGATCGATAATTATTCCCCGGATGTCTATGCAGACACAAACTGGGACTCCGATCCGCTGTTTACGATTCCGGAAGGCGAAACGGTGACTTTCTCCGCACTGGACGATTCACTTGGCTCACTCTGGATGAAGGTCGAAACGCTGGACCATGAATTTGAAAACAACAACAAGGAGGGCGAGTACGTCGATTCCGGATGGCTGATCTGGCCTCTGGATTCTTCTAATGAACTCGTTACCGACATGGACGAAAGCGATTATAGCGAATATTATTAAGGAGAACGAAAATGAAACGCACACTACAAACTGTTCTGGTCATCATGCTGGCTGTAACCTGTACCATCTTTATGGGCTCTGCAAGGCCCGTGCACGCCGACACATCTGCTGCATCCAGTACTTCCAGCACGTCAGCCAGCTCATCCTATAAAATCCTGTTTCAGAACTTCGATTCCGATAATGGCGAAGCAGAAGAATCCATCGGCGGAAGGACTTTTGACGTCTTCAACAGCTGCCATGATGACGATTCTTATGATTATGAGGACGAGGATGAGGACGACTCCTATGACTATGAGGATGAATATGACGACGATTCCTATGATTACGATGACGAGAACGACGATGATTCCTATGACTACGATGACGAGTACGACGATGATTCCTATGACTACGATGATGAGGACGATGACGATTCCTATGATTACGACGATGAAGACGACGATTCAGAAGAAAGCTATGAACTGGACTGGTACGATGATACCAACACTGATGGCACAGTCATTTCAGAAGACTGCAGTTCTCCGGTGATCGTAACGGACGGCAATACCATATTCTTCACAGAAATCAGGGACGACCAGGAATGCCTGGTAAAATACAGCTGCAGCAGCAATAAGTCAGAAGTCATAAAAACATTTACTGATGAAGACTATGACGCTCCAGTTTCTTTCGATTCCATTCACGGAAATATTCTCTTCATCGACAGCATTTCCAAGCCGATGAGCGTGTACGGCCTCGATCTGCAGACCAGCGAATTCTTTAAAATTACCGGCGGTGTAATAGAAAGTTTCTCCGGACAGTATTTCCTCTGCGCAAAATGTAATGTTCCATGTGACGACTTTTTCGGAAGCTGGTACATCTACAAAATGGACGGCCATAAGTGCGTCCCGGTCAAAAAGCTCACTTCCTGCAGCAACATTGCCAGACTGCAGGGCGGACGCATTTACTACGTCTCCTACAGTACCCGGGGAAAAAATCAGGTCATGAAAATCTATTCCATCAAAACAGACGGCACTGGGAAAAAGAGAATCAAGACGCTCAAGGCAAAGAGCATCTACGCGATAGACATCAATAAGAAGCACTGCTGGTATGTTAACGGGAATAAAACGTACCGGTTTGATTTCAGTACGCGAAAAGTGCATAAGGTAAGCAATACGGTTATGCCATAATGATTTTCAAAAGCTGCCGTGCAGGACGATACGGGGCGCGCGGCAGCTTCTTTTTTATGAGTGATGTTCGGGAAATCCTCTGATATTAGTCATTTCCCGAGCCTTTTTCTCTGGCCTCGGGAAAATCAGTTTTTTGGAATAATTCCCGAAACCAGATGTGGTGATCATTGGATCATCAAAGCGCGGAACACATGAATATATCATATCACGCATATTTACTCACGCGTTCTGTATAATAATCGAGATTAATTTATCTGCAGATGTGAAAAAAGTCCTGCACGCAAATTTTTCGATCCCAAGGACTCGCTGGAATCGGAAGATTACTATTTGTGAATCCTTTTCCCGAAAAACCGGCCATCGAAAGTTCGGGAAAAGCCCTGATTAGTCGGGAATTCCGAGGTACGCAGAAGAGGTCTCGGAATTCCCGGATTTTATATGCAAATCCCGAACATTCACCAGCAAAATGTACATAAATATGCACAATTATCATGAATATCGAATGAATATGTATACAGTATACCCATGCCACTATCATCTCTGCCGCACCCTCTCCCGTTCCTTTTTCTCCCGTATCTCCAGCAACTGAATTTCCTGCCAGTCTCCATCTAAAAAAGCAGCAGCCCGCCTCTCCGGCAGTCTGCTGCTTTCATTCCTATCGTCCATCGCCAGGTCTTCTGACAGGCGGTGTATATTCCATTTCCCTTTAGTCCAGCGGCTTCATGGTAGGGAACAAGATGACGTCTCTGATGGACGGCTCGCCGGTGATCAGCATAATCAGACGGTCTACGCCGATTCCCAGTCCGCCTGTAGGCGGCATGCCGACTTCCAGAGCATTGACGAAATCCATATCCATCGGGTGTGCTTCGTCGTCGATACCCTCGTCACGCTCTCTCTGCTGTTCAGCAAAACGCTCGTACTGGTCGATCGGGTCATTCAGCTCGGAGAATGCGTTTCCGATTTCCCATCCATTGATGTAAGCCTCAAAACGGCGGGTGATTCTCGGATCCTCAGGATCTCTCTTTGCCAGCGGGGAAATCTCTACCGGATGTCCGGTCAGGAATACCGGTCCGTCCATGAGTCCCGGTGCGTCCTCGCAGTAGTCCTCGAACATCTCAGCGATGATCTTTCCGCGGGTCCACTCTTTTACTTCCTCCGGATCCATGCCGTAGTCGATGGCAGCCTTTCTGGCCTCTTCATCCTCTTCGATCTTGTGGAAGTTGATTCCTGTAACTTCCTTAACGGCATCGGTCATGTCCAGACGTCTCCACGGCGGAGTAACGTCGAATTCCTTGTCGCCGTACTTCAGGATCGGCGTTCCGTTGATGGCCATCTGGCACTTATAAACGATCTGCTCCGTCAGCTCCATCATATCGTCCAGGTTGCCGTAAGCCATGTAGCACTCCATGGAAGTGTACTCCGGATTATGTCTCTGGTCCATGCCCTCGTTTCTGAAGCACTCGCCCAGCTCATAAACACGGTCCAGGCCGCCGACGATGCATCTCTTCAGATACAGCTCTGTGGCAATACGCAGGTACATGTCGATGTCCAGTGTATTATGATGGGTGATGAACGGACGAGCGGCAGCACCTCCTGCGATGGTCTGCAGAATCGGTGTGCGGACGTCCAGGAAGCCGTAGTCCTCTTCCAGAACGCGCTTCAGCTCGTGCTCGATCTTGGAACGCTTGATGAATGTATCGCGGACATTCTCATTCATGATCAGGTCTACGTATCTCTGTCTGTAACGCAGATCCTTATCCTTCAGTCCGTCCCACTTATCCGGGAGAACCTGAAGGGATTTGCACAGCAGCACCAGTGACTCAGTGTGGACAGTAACCTCTCCGGTCTTGGTCTTGAAGACTTTGCCGGTCAGTCCTACGATGTCGCCGATATCATAGGTCTTGAACCACTTATACTCGTCAGTTCCGATATCATCGCGGCGGACGTAGCACTGAATTCTGCCCTGCTTGTCCTGAATATCGAAGAATGAAGCCTTTCCCATGACGCGCTTGCTCATGATTCTTCCGGCGATGGAAACTTCCTCATCCTCCATGGCGACGAAATTATCTTTGATGTCCTTGCTGTGCGCCGTGACATTCCAGGTCTCGTGGCGATACGGATCTCTTCCCGCATCTCTCAGATCCTGCAGCTTCTGGCGGCGGATCTGTCTCTGCTCAGTCAGATTCTCCGCGTACATTTCCTCTTCTGTCTCAGGGGTAACCCCTGTGTTGCTGTTCTGTTCCGTACTCATTCTGTTCTACTCCATCTCCCACTAAAATTATCGGACAATATCTTCTACAACGTAATGCAGCAGCCCGTCTGGAACGGAAACTTCTACCTTGTCTCCGACCTTCTTGCCGAGCAGGCTGCGTCCAACCTCGGAATCACTGGAAATTTTTGCAGGCTCCGCAAACGGGTCTGCCTCAGTGGATCCGACGATTGTGTACTCTTCTACATCGCCTGTATCCTGATCCTTTACCTTTACAGTCAGGCCGACATTGACAACATCTCCGCTGACTTCCTCATCGCTGATGACTCTGGCGTTGCGGATCATCTGCTCCAGCTTGGCGATGCGCTCTTCCAACTCAGCCTGTTCATTCTTTGCCGCATCATACTCCGCGTTCTCGGACAGGTCTCCGTAAGAGATCGCCTCTTTCAGACGCTCAGATACCTCTTTACGGCGAACCGAGACGAGCTGGTCTCTTTCTGCTTCCAGTTTATCGAAACCTTCTTGGGTTAAAATCACTTCATCCGCCATGTATATATACTCCTTTCAGATCTGCGACTGCGCGCACCCTCCCGTAAGGGTACACGTAAGCCATAGTATTATACTTTCATGCTGTATTTTTGTCAATCCGGACAAAACACAAACGCGCAAGGAAATACCCGGATTCTGCCTTCCGGCACACGGCCTCTGCTTCATCCGGCTCTGTATTTCCCTGGCGTACTGCATGTATTTATTCGTCGATAAATTCAATCTGCACATCTGTGCTGTGTGACAGGAACACGAGGCTCGCATAGTCCAGTTTGAAATCCAGGAGATCGCCCGGTTTCAGCGGCTCTGCGTCCTGAACATCCAGGATCGTATGGTCGCTGGATGCGCCGATTACCTCGATACCTTTCTGCATCGGGAAAATATCTTCCCAGCTGCCGTAATCCACGTTTCCGCAGGCAGCCAGTGCGCGTGTCCGGATTCCACGGTCCACATAGTGCTGAACCCGTCCGAACGCGTCCACACCCAGTTTTCCGACTGGATAGGACGGTTTGTCCTTGACTTCCAGAACTTCCAGACGCAGGGTGAAAGCATCGTCCTTCATCGGTCCGAAGTCCACGGCATCTCCGTCTTCGTGGCTTCTCGGAATCAGAAGGCCCTCTCCGATACGCAGATTGTTGATCCTCTCCGGAATCGTCCCGTCCTGAATGCGCGCAAAGCTTGATGTCGCGCCGCCGGACAGGATTTCCAGCTTTCTTCCGATAGCTGTCTCGATCTTTTCCGTCACATCGACAAACTCCTGCAGTTTCGGAACGGTGGCCATGACGGAACCGTAGCAGCCGATGTTGATGCCGGCGCCTGCCAGATGCAGGTTCGGCATGTCATTTTCTACACAGACTGCGGCCCTTGCCATTTCTTCTTTGTCCCACCAGCCCTCGCGGAGGTCTCCGACGTCTGCCATGAGGATGACCTTGTGAATCTTATTCTGGCGGCCGGCCTCTTCATTCAGTGCCTTCAGGACGTCGATGTCGCTGTTCAGCGAATAATCGCAGTATTTTACGACGTCTTCCAGATCGCTGATCATTGGAATCCGGATCAGGACAACCGGAAGGTCGATTCCTGCTTCTTTCACTGCAGCGGCCTGGTCCAGCCTGGACGTTGCCAGCGAGGAAACACCGGCCTCTGCCATGGTTTTCACGCATGGAATCAGGGCATTCATTCCCTTGATCACGCCGGTCACCTGCACGCCCTGCTTCTTACACTGGGAAACCGCGTACTCGACGTTTTCTTTCATCGTATGTAAATTGATCCGCAGCTGCGGGTATTTCTGCTTCAGCATATTTTCCCTGCCTTTCTCATCACAGGCGGCCGGGCGGCGGTCGTCGTCCTGCAGTCCGTCCGGATCATCTACGCAGACCTGACGAACGTCTTTACTGTGGGTCAGATACACCAGGCTCGCATAATCCAGACGGAAATCAATAAAATCTCCGGCGTGCAGGTCTCTTTTCAAGTCCTGCACATCCAGAATCGCGTGATCGCTGGACGCGCCGAGGACTTCGATGCCCTCTTCCAGCGGAATCAGGTCCTGGGGATCTCCGCCAAAATCGGCTTTTCCAACGGCCACAAGGGCGCGTTTCCGAATGCCCCGGTCTTCATAATGCTGCACACGTCCGAAGGCGTCTACGCCGAGTTCTCCGACCGGATAAGACGGCTTGTCCCGGACTTCCAGAACTTCGGTGCGCAGGATGAAGCAGTCTTTATGCATCGGTCCCACGTCCACATGGAAGAGTTCCGGAAGGTCTCTGGCGTTCAGAATGCCTTCTCCGATTCTCAGGTTGTTGATCCGGTCCGGAATCGTTCCTTCCAGAACGCGGATGAAGCTTGACGTTGCGCCGCCGGAGAGGATTTCCAGTTTTCTTCCCAGCTGCTTTTCCACCTTTTCTGTGATGTCGACGAACTCCTGCAGTTTCTGCGGGGTTGCGACAACAGAGCCGTAGCAGCCGACATTGATGCCGGTTCCGGCGAGATGCAGGTTAGAAAGCTCGTGTTCCACGTAAAGAGCGGTTCTTGCCAGTTCACTTTTGTCCCACCAGCCTTCGCGGAGGTCTCCGACGTCTGCCATGAGCAGGACCTTATGGATCTTATTCTGGCGGCCGGCTTCCTCATTCAGTGCTTCCAGAACGGACTTTTCGCTGTTCAGGGAATAGTCGCAGTATTTTACGACGTCCTCTGCATCGCTGATCATCGGGACGCGGATCAGCATGACCGGAAGATCGATTCCGGCCTTCTTTACGGCTGCGGCCTGATCCAGGCGTGATGTGGCCAGAGCGGAAACTCCGGCAGCCTGAAGCTGCCGGACTCCCGGAAGGAAGGCATGCATGCCCTTGATCACTCCGCTGACCTGAATTCCGCACTGCGCACACTTGTCAACGGCATAGGCGGCATTTTCTCTCAGTTTGCCCAGGTCGATCCTGAGCTGCGGATAATACTGACTGTGCATGAATCCTCCTATTTTTCCTCTTTAACGGTGCCGCGAGCGGCCTTGATGGCGTCTTCTGCGTTCTGGCGGGCCTTGCGGTCGATTTCCGCCTCACGCTCCAGCGTCTGTTTTCTTCCGACGATGTATACAAAGTTGTCGTCATCGACATATCCCATATCTCCGGTGTAGAACCAGCCGTCCTTGAAGGCGGCATCCGTTTCTTCCGGATCGTCCATGTATCCTCCCGCAACGGAAGCTCCCTTGACGGCCAGTTCGCCGATTCCGCGGCTTCCCTTGCCGGTGACTTTAATCCGTACGCCCGGAAGGATGTGGCCGACGGAATCAACCGGAACCGTGCGGGCGGCATCCGGTGTAGCTGCAACCGCGGAGCTGCATTCGGTCATGCCGTAAGCCTGCAGGACATTGATGCCCATCTCACGGAAGAATTCCTCTACCTCGATTCTCGGCTTGCTGCCGCCGGAAATCATCATGCGGAGTTTTCCGCCGAACTTCTCGCGTACATAGGATTCGTACGGACGAAGAACGTATTTCTGCGTGAACGGCAGAATCTTCCCGACCCTTCTGAGGGCTTCCAGACGGCGGTCTCCGCCGCCTCCTTCGATGTGATCCCAAATCTCGTCAAACAGCGCGTTCATCATAACCGGCTCCAGCAGCATGACCGTGGATGCGGAATCTTTCATATCCTGCTCCAGCGTGTCGGATCCTCCGCAGTTGACGACGGCGGCACCCCGGTAAAGCGGAAGCAGAACTCCTGCCGCAGCCTGATAGACGTTGTTCGGCGCAATCACAGAAATCACGCGGTCAGAAGGGCTGAAGCGGATCATGGAGGCCAGCGCGATTACATTGCGGACCAGATTCTGATGGGTCAGCTCTACGGCCTTGGCGTGGCCGGAAGCTCCGGACGTAAAGAAGACTGCTGCCGGATCGCTTCCCAGAACCGGCGCGTCCAGATACTGGCGGTCGCCCAGGGAAACCTGCTTCTTTCCTTCTTTGATCAGTGCTGCCCAGGAGAGGATCTTCTCCTCATGCTCCTGCTTTTCTTCGTCTTCTGCACCGAAATGGATCAGTGTCTTTATCTGTGTCTTTCCGCTCTCTGCGATTTCGGTAAAGAGCTCCGTATATTTTTCATCAAAAATCACGGTTTCCACGCCGGTCTTGTTCAACTGACGGATGATTTCTTCCGGATCCAGCTGCTTGTTGATCATCACGGCCTCTCCGCCTCCGCATGCCACGGTCAGAAGGCTGATCTGCAGCGGATAGGTGTTATTTCCGGAAACGGCGATCTTATCATCCTGCAGGTTGCGGTTGATCAGAGCCGTGCCCAGTCCTTCCATGTCGGAAACGGCGCGCTGGTAAGAGATTTCCTCATACGGTGTATCTGCATCCAGTCTCTGCAGGAATGCCGGCGCATTCGCGTTTTTCTCCAGTGTGTTCAGGAGCAGGCTCTTGATGTCCGTTACCGGATCCAGATCCTTATGCATAATGTGCTGATCGGTCATGCCCCGGATTTCCTTGATGAAGTCCTTCATCTCATGCTTCTCGATCAGTTTGATCTCGTGATCATCTGCTTTTCCTTCGGAAGCGGCCTTCAGGTCATCCTGACTCAGGGTATTTCCATAGCGCTTGATCTTTCCGGTCGTTGTCTTGACGAACTCGGTCTCGCGGATGTTAATGCGCTTTACCTGCTTGTACGGCGGCATGCTTTCATTGATCTGATCGACCAGGTCGCGGTAGAAATGATAGATTTCACTCTTGGTCATTTCGCCTTTTGTCTCTTTCAGAAGGTCATAGTTCGGGAAGATGTCCGCAGTAACCATGACGTTTCCGATGCGCTCATCCTTTACACCGTGTACCAGGACTTCCTTGATGAGTTCATTCTGCAGCAGGACATTCTCTACCTCTTCAGGGAAAATGTTCTTTCCGCCCTTGGTAACGATGACGGTCTTGCTGCGGCCGGTAAGGAAGAGATAGCCGTCCTCATCGAAGTAGCCCAGGTCGCCGGTGTGGAGCCAGCCGTTCTGAAGAGCTTCCTTGTTCGCCTCTTCATTCTGGTAATAGCCCATCATGACGCTCGGGCTCTTTACGATGACCTCGCCGATGCCGTCCTCATCCGGATTGATAATCCGCACCTGGGTGTCCGGAAGCGGCAGTCCGGCAGCGCCGTTCTTTCTTCTGTCTGTCGGGTTCAGGGCCAGAATCGGGGAACATTCACTCATGCCGTAGCCCTGAATCAGCGGCAGGCCCATGGCCTCGAATTCCTCCTGCACGAATGGGTCCGCAGCGGCGCCTCCTTCGATGAAATACTTCATGTCTCCGCCGAAGGACTGATGAATCGCCTTGAACATCCGCTTCATCAGCGGCTTGTTTCTGTACAGCTTCAGGCGCTTCGACAGGTCGATCGCCCGGCGGAGCTTCTCATCCTCTCCGCGTCTCTTCGCCTGCTTGAACATGCCTTTATACATCTTTTCGAAGACCAGCGGGACGCCCAGCATGACATTGGCGTGGACTTCCTGCATGTCCTTCTGGATGTAACGCAGTCCCTCGCAGATCGCGATGGTCTTTCCCTGATAGAAAGTCGTGCAGATGTCGCAGGTCATCTCATAAACGTGATGCACCGGCAGAATCGACAGGACGATGCCCGGTTCCGGAATACAGAAATATTTACTCATCGCGTAGACGTTGAAGGCAATGTTTCTGTGAGACAGCATAACGCCCTTCGCCAGTCCGGTCGTTCCGGAAGTGAACAGCAGCGTCGACATCTGGTCCGGATCGACGTCCGCGTCACGGTACTCGTGATTTCCCTCAGAAGCCAGCAGCTTTCCTTCATAAATCAGCTGCTTCATCGACAGGACATTTCCCTCGTGCTCCTCACTGTCCATGGAGATGAAATACTTCATCTGCGTCTTTTCCGCGGTTTCCGCACTGTTAATCAGCGGCTCGATCGTCTTTCTGCATTTTTCATCGTAGACGATGGCCGTTGCGCCGGAACGCTCCAGCAGACCCAGCAGCTCTCCCTGCGGAAGATTTTTATCCATAGGCACGATGACGCCGACTCCGGTTGCGACCGTAAAATAGGTCAGCAGCCAGTAATAACTCGTCGGCCCGATCACCGCGACTTTCTCGCCTTTCAGTCCAAGCTCCAGCATTCTGGTGCCCAGCGCGATCCTGTCCTCACCGACCTTTCCATACGTAATCGGCACGAACTTTCCCTGCTTCTTATCCTTTACCAGATAAGCCGCGTGATCATGAAACAGCTCCACACTGCTCGTAATCATGTCCTTCAGATCCGTAATCTGACGTCCGTCATACAATGGTTTCTCTATTTCTTGCTTTGCCATACTTTCACTCTTTCCCTAAAACAGAAATTATCCTGGTACTCTATTGTATACTATTATTCTCTATTTATGTGTTCGTCAGCTAAAAATAACGCTTTCTCAGATAAAATATTTTAACATATTCCGCATCTTGATCAAACCCCGCCGGCCTGCCCGGACCCTCCGCGGACAAAACCTGACGCGCAAGAGGTCTTCTCTTTTGAAATCTTCTTATCTCTACCCGGAAATCCGTAAAACTATGCTGAAATATGGCAGAAAATCAGCTATAATATTATTTTGGTGGGTTGTATCCCGCTTTAAAACAGTGTAATCTAGTCTATACAATAGGCTAATTTAACAAAATTAACGCAAAAAATATATTAAGGAGTACCAAAATCATGCTGAAACGTTTGGAAGAAATCCGCAATGCCGGACTGTCCAGAATTAAAGACGCTCCTGATTCCGATGCACTCCAGGAAGTCAGACAAGAACTCCTGGGAAAGAAGGGTCAGCTGACGCAGATACTGAAGTCCCTTGGATCTCTGGATCCTAAGGAACGCCCGGCTGTCGGAAAGACAGCGAATGAGATCAAGAACTTTTTCGCTGACAAGCTGAAGGAGAGAGAAGATCAGCTGCTCAGCTCAGAATCCGTTCTGGATGAGCCGATCGACCTGACTCTGCCTGGAATCATGCCGCAGCAGGGAGCCCTGCATCCGATCACACAGATGTGTTACGACCTGAACGACGCCTTTCTTTCCATGGGATTTGAGGTTTTCAGCGAAGATGATATCACCAGTGAAAAATACGCCTTCGATAACCTGAACTTTGCCGCTGACCATCCGGCAAGAGAGACAATGGACACCTACTGGCTTGAAGGAACAGAAAACAACTCCGGCGCTGACCGTCTCTGCATGCGTCCGCATCTGACTGGAGCTTCTGTCCGTTATCTGCTGAAGCACGGCGCACCGGCAAGATTCGTATATCCAGGCCGTGTTTACAGAAACGAGACAACCGATGCCCGTCACGAGAGAGCTTTCTTCCAGTACGAGGCTCTGGTTGTTGACCACGATCTGTCCTTCTCCTCCGGAAAGGTCATGATCGAAGCCATTCTGAGCAAGGTATTCGGCCGCAAGATCAATGTCCGCATGCGTGAGGGATTCTTCCCGTTCACCGAGCCGGGCTACGAGATCGACATGGAGTGCCTGGTCTGCGGCGGAAAAGGCTGCCGTGTCTGCCATAACACCGGATGGATCGAGGTTATGCCGGGCGGAGTCATCCACCCGAACGTCCTGCGTTCTGCCGGTCTGGATCCTGATGAGTGGTCCGGATTCTACACCAACATCGGACTGGACCGTCTGGTCATGATGCGCTACGGAGTCGACGATGTCCGTTATTTCCACAGCGCGGATCTCAGATTCTTAAAGCAGTTCAAGTAGGAGGTTGACATGTACGTTTCATTAAACTGGGTTAAAAAATACGTGGATCTGCCGAAGGATCTGTCCGTCGACCAGCTGATCTACGACTTGACGATGCGTACGGTAGAAGTCGAGGGATATGAAAATCCTGCCGATAAATACCACGACATCATCGTCGGAAAAATTCTGGAAGTAAAGCCGCATCCAAACGCGGACAAACTTCGCATCTGCATCACGGATATCGGTGAAGAGGAACCGGTGCAGATCGTCTGCGGAGGCTCTAACCTGTACGACGGCGAACACGTTGTCGTCTGCCGTCCGGGCGCAGAAGTCATCTGGCACGGCGAGGGCGAGCCGGTTGTCATTAAAGAGGGAAAACTCCGCGGAGAGTATTCCTACGGCATGATCTGCAACGCTTCTGAAGTTTATCTGGCAGACATCTTCCCGCCGGAAAGCGATGAGACCATCGTCGACCTGCAGGGCGAAGGAACTCCGGGACAGAACATCGCCGATCTGGTCGGCATGAATGATATCGTCATCGAGATCGATAACAAGTCACTGACCAACCGTCCTGACCTCTGGGGCCACTACGGAATCGCAAGAGAACTTGCGGCAATCTATAAGGTTGATCTGAAGCCGCTGCCGGACAACACAGATGCAATCAAGGGACTTCCTGAGTTCCCGATCGAGATTCAGGCTCCGGACAAGTGCCCGCGCTACTCCGCTCTGGAAATCAAGAACGTTGACGCGCAGAAGGAATCTCCGATCTGGATGAAGACCGCGCTGATGAAAGCCGGCCTGCGTTCCATCAACGCCATCGTTGACATTACAAACTACGTCATGCTCGATGTCGGCCAGCCGACACACGCCTTCGACCGCACACATGTTACGGAAAAGATCATCGTCAGAAACGCTGCGCCTGGTGAGAAGCTCGAACTTCTGGACCACAATCAGCTGGACCTGACCACTTATGATCTGGTCATCTGCGACGCTGAGGAGCCGATGGCCCTTGCAGGAATCCGCGGCGGCAGAAAAGACTCCATCCTCCCGGATACCACAAGCGTGCTCCTGGAAGTTGCCGACTTCACCGCACAGGCCATCAGAAAGACCGGAAAGCGTTTTGATGAGAAGACAGACGCCTCCATCCGCTATGAGAAGGGCCTGGACACACAGCGTGTTGATCAGGGCCTCGCAGAGGCAATGGCTCTGTTCAAGCAGCTCTTCCCGGATGCTGAATTCACCGCTTTCGGAGAGAATTATCCGGAAAAGACCGAACGTGCCGAGGTAAAGATTACCAAAGATTTCATGGACACCCGTCTCGGAAAAGAGTTCAGTGAAGAGGATGTCAAGGACACTCTTGGCCGTCTGGGCTTTGACGTTGACTTTGACGGAACAACTTATACCTGCCTGGCTCCGACATGGAGATCCACCGGCGACATCGCCATCAAGGACGATATCCTGGATGAAATGGCAAGACTCCACAGCTTTGAGAGCTTCTCCGCGAAGCCGCTGCCGGTCAACTTCGAACACGCTGTAAACCAGCCGAAGGAGAGTATTGACCGCCACGTCCGCGAGTATCTCGCGTTCCGCTGCGGATTCTATGAAGTATTCACCTATCCGTGGGTAGACGAGCATTACATGAAGGCTGCCGGCGTCAATCTGGACAGCACCATCCGCCTGGCTACACCGCCGTCACCGGATCAGGCCAACCTGCGTCCGTCTCTGGTTCCGGGTATGCTGCAGACCGCCGTATCCAACCTGCGCTACTTCGATTCTTTCCGCGTATTCGAATCTGCGGAAGTATTCCAGCAGGGTGTTTACCACGAGTCTTCAGAAGATGAGACTCTGCCGCTGCAGAAGCACTATGTCACCGGAATGATCGTCGGAAACGACCCGAAGACACAGTTCTTCCAGGCAAAGGGCGTCATCGAAAATCTGGCGCGCACTTGCCAGGTTGAGCCTTTGTCCTGGAAACAGGTTGAGCGTCCGGCATGGGCAGACGATAATGTCTGGCTGAACATTATGGCCGGAAAGGAAATGATCGGAACGCTGGCACTGGTCCGCGTATCCGCCCTGGCCGAAGCGGGCATCAAGCACGCGCAGATCGCGCTCTTCGAGTTCGATGAGGACATGCTGACCCCGTACAAGTCCAGAGACAACGAGTTCGAGCACCTGCCGGTATTCCCGCTGGTTGAGAAGGACCTGTCCATCATCGTGGACGAGGCCGTCACCTGGCAGGAAATAGAGAAGGCGATTGAAAAGCACACCAGAGAGGTGAAGTTCGTCGAGGAGTACCGCGGAAGCCAGATTCCGGAGGGAAAGAAGTCGATCATGCTGACCGTAAAAATCGGTTCCGACAAGGGCACAATGAAGGCAAAGCAGATCGACAAGCAGATGAACAAGATCGTAAAGACCCTGGAAAACAGAGTCGGCGCACAGCTGCGTGACGCATAGTCTGAAGCCGGACGATTCCGGGATACGATCGCATAACTGAATGAATCAGACAGGCTGCGGGGAAAACGAAAAATGTCATTTCCCTGCAGCTTTTTTACTGTCCTTTCGTCAGACGGCAGCCGGGTTTTCCGGGCAGCCGGCCGACGCTTCCGCGCAGGGGCGCAGCGATGTGGAAAACAGCGACCCTGAACCTTATCCCTTCTGCACATTTCCTATTAATACAGAAGGTATAGGCAATATACATTATTTTCATTATTGCCAATTTTTATTGTAAAAATTGTGCATACACACACATACACAGCTGTTTTCATAGTATACTGGAAATAAATAAGACGTGCACGATTGTTTTTTGTGTTTTTTGTGCATTTTACTGTCATAAAAATATACTATTAATGGAATAGAATAAATTTTCACTTAAATCATTGGAGGACTTCTAAATGCAAGAACCGTTATGGACCTGCATTCCTTTCGTTGGAATGCTGCTTTGCATTGCGCTCTTCCCGATACTCGCTCCATCAGTGTGGGAGAAGCGCATGCCTGTTATCACAGGATTCTGGGCAATCCTGGCCGTTGTTTTATTATCCGCAAAATACGGAATATTCGCTGGCATCCAGACTGCCGCAGATGGTATCGTAAATGATTATCTGACCTTTATCGTTCTTCTGTTCGGCCTGTTCTGCGTAGCCGGAAATATCCGCTTTGAAGGCGATCTCGCGGGCTCGCCGCGCGTTAACGTTCTTCTGCTTCTGATCGGAACGCTGCTGTCCAGTTTTATCGGCACAACCGGATCCAGCATGCTGATGATCCGTCCGGTCATCCAGATGAACTCCTGGCGCTCCCGCCGGCATCATATCATGATCTTCTTCATCTTCCTGATTTCCAACATCGGAGGATGTCTCACTCCGGTCGGCGACCCGCCGCTTCTGATGGGATTCATGCAGGGCGTTCCGTTCACGTGGAGTTTCCGCCTCTTCCCGATCATGATGACGAATACCATCATTCTTCTGTTCATTTTCTATCATATTGATAAAAGAGCGTACAGAAAGGACATCGAAGAGGGTTTCCGTCCGGACCTGAGCAAGCCGGACACAACCTTAGAGGTTGAGGGGGCACATAACGTTCTCTTCCTTGGTATGATTATTTTTGCCGTACTGCTCAGCGGAATCCTTTCCGGCACCCCTGCCTTCAAGGGAAAGGGCATTCCGATTGTGAAGGGCCTGATGTTCCCGTTCAGCAGCGTGATTGAAGTCCTGATTATCCTGCTGGCCGCCTGGCTCTCCTTCAAAACCACACCGGTCGGCGTCCGCAAGCGCAACCACTTCACCTGGGGCGCCATTCAGGAAGTCGCCATTATGTTCATCGGCATCTTCATCACCATGCAGCCGGCCCTGATCGTGCTGAAGCACCTGGGCCCGCAGATGGACATCGACAAGCCGTATCAGATGTTCCTGCTGACCGGACTTCTGTCCAGCTTCCTGGATAACACACCGACCTACATGGTCTTCCTGACCACTGCCGGCTCCCTGCAGTTCGTCCACGGCATCACCACCCTGCTCGGAACCGTGCCGGAAACCATGCTTGCAGCGATCTCCTGCGGAGCCGTATTCATGGGCGCCAACACCTACATCGGCAACGCCCCGAACTTCATGGTCAAGTCCATGTCCGATGAAAACGGTATCCGCATGCCGTCCTTCTTCGGCTACATGAAGTGGTCCTGCGGCATCCTGCTTCCGGTATTCCTGCTTGATATTCTGCTGTTTTTCCGTTAAGAGAGGAGGCTGTTCATGAGTGACGACAAAAAGAAAACCACGCAAGGAGCTGCCCCTGTGGATAAGCAGAAAACCGGCAGCACGGAAAATTCCAATCCGGAAAACAAGAAAACGGTTGATGCCAGAACCCTGGCGGAACACCTGTATGACCTCGACAAACTGGTCTACGAGCTGAGCGGATCCTCCCTGGGACGCGTATTCACCAACGACCGGGATCGTAATGTTACGATCATTGAAAAAGCAATGGTCAGAGGGCACGAGCACATCATCCGCAGCGAACTGGCGCTGATCGGAAACATGGCCCGGACCATCCAGGATAAAGACGACCATTTCAAGGCTCTCAGCGCCTATAACGAGGTGTTTAACGAGTTCAGCGCACTGGCTGCGGAGCCCGGATCCCTCATCGCATCCGACCGTGATGTCGATATGAACGAACTGAACCTGAACAACCGCTTCACCCGGGACAACCGGCTGATTATCTGCATCAACCACAGTTACGGCTGCGCCGCCAATAATATCGGACTGGGCATCGCCGATGCCCTGCACATCAACTACTACGATGCAGAAATCTTCATGCGCCTGATTCAGAGAACAACAGACGCCAAAGGAAAAGTTAAACTGACCAGAGCGGAAACGGACATCGTCAACGCGCAGATGGGCGCCGGAAATCCGGGACTTTCCTATCAGAAGCAGAAACTCACCCTGAAGGAACACTTCGCCCGCTTCAACCGCTACCATGGACTCTCCGCCCGCGACGCCTATTTCTTTACCGAGTCCGAGCTCCTGCTTCAGATGGCAAAAGAAAAGGACTTCGTCGTCATGGGCCGCTGCGCTGACTGCGTCATGCACAGCAACAACATCCCGCACGTCAGCATCTTCCTGACCGCGCCGGAAGAACGCCGCATCAGAAGAATCGTGGAAGTCAACGGCGTAAACGAGCGCACCGCCCGCCGCCAGATGCACCAGGTCGACAAACAGCGCGCCGACTACTATGAATTCTTCACCAACCACAGATGGGACGACGCCGCCAACTACGACATCACCCTGAACACCTCCATGTTCGGCGTCCGCGGCTCCATCGACTTCATCCTCCAGATCCTCAACGACGCAGGACTGGGCGGGAAGAGAGAATAGGGAGACCTAGTCTTGCGACTGACAAGCTGCAGACAGCAGCGCAGGCAGAGCAATGACAGGTCCCCCGTCAGGCCTGCCGCAGAGAGCAAGCCGAAAGCGCAGCTCGATGCGTTGCAGGCTACGGCGTTACAAACTAGTCTTGCGACTGACAAGCTGCAGGCAGCAGCGCAGGCAGAGCAATGACAGGTCCCCCGTCAGGCCTGCCTCAGAGAGCAAGCGAAAGCGCAGCTCGATGCGTTGCAGGCTACGGCGTTACAAACTATCCCTGCGACTGACAAGCTGCGACAGCAGCGCAGGCAGAGCAATGACAGGTCCCCCGTCAGGCCTGCCGCAGAGAGCAAGCCGAAAGCGCAGCTCGATGCGTTGCAGGCTGCGGCGTTACAAACTAGTCTTGCGACTGACAAGCTGCAGGCAGCAGCGCAGGCAGCAACGTAAAAAAGGAACACAGCGGGAGGAAAGACCGGCCTTTCTCCATCTGTGTTCCTTCTTTTTAATAAATCCGGACCGGTCCCGGTGTCCAGCGCACAATTTAAATGTGCGCATTCTAGTATTATGGTGACAAAGGGCAGTCTCCTTTAGATGGACAATTTTCCGCCCATCCGAAAACGGACTTCAATTCTAATTTTCTCTGCCCTGCCCGTTTTGTGATATCTGCGTGAAGATTTTCCGGCTGGTTCGTCGAAACGCTCTTTTTTTGTAAAAGCGCAGAACCGGATACATATGCAATGTAACATATATCACGAAAAACTCTAAGATTTTCATTAATGACTCCTCAATTGCAGCTGCTCCTATGTCGCAGAAATGCATTTCTATATACAAATCTTCAGCCTGATAAAATAATGCTGCAAATGCATCTGAGTCTCTCGCCGTTTCATCTGTTTCTCGGCCACTATTGTCTGACACCTTAAACAGAATAAAAGCACTGGTCTGCGCTTTTTTTATTAATCACGATTTAAACGACCCAAAAAATTACAATCACATATACAATGGAAATGCATGAGCTGCTTTGAATATATATGCAGCCAGTGTCACTTTACTCTGAAGACGTTTCGATCTCAATAAGGCACTCGCGGATTCTGAACTGCTCATCTGCATTTTTCCTATGAAAAACGCAATTATATCTGCAAAGTTCATATGAAAAAATGCAAATAAAACTGCAAAACTTATATGAACTTTGCAGACCAGCGCATTAAAGTGGTAAAGCCACCTGTCTTCTACACCTCATCGCCCCATTCTGAATGCCGGCCCGACTGCAGATTATGATTACGGGTATAGTATCAGAAGGATTTCCCTCCCGAATTCGTTCCGTCATGCTGCACTCCCCCCCACGCTGATCGTTAATCCGCCGCGTCATCGGTGCCCTGCACCTTCCATTCCATTTAATAGCTATGAAATTTATTTACCATCCATTGAATTTCTCTATACAAGCAGATGCGAAAGCAACAATTTTCCCTTTCCCTCTGCCTTCAGCACCCAAAAGAATTTTTTTCCTCTGTTTTCTGGCCTCCCGCTTTCCTGATTTTCCTTCGTTCATTTGACATAATTTTAACACATTTCTCTTTCCTATAATTTATCCTATTTCACAAATATTGAATTGAACCCTTGTGTCCGGCGTGCTATTATCTAATTATCATATGTAAAATATGAGTATGGAGGTGAACAAGAATGGAGAAAAAAACACCACTTTATGACACGCATGTGGAATGCGGCGGAAAGATGGTCCCATTCGGAGGCTATAGTCTTCCGGTTCAGTACGGAACAGGAATCAAAAAGGAGCATATGGCCGTCCGGACGAAGTGCGGTCTTTTTGACGTTTCTCACATGGGCGAGATTACGGTCAAGGGACCAGATTCACTGAAATTTCTGAATAATCTGCTGACCAATGATTATTCCGGCATGTCTGACGGGCAGGCCCGCTACAGCCCGATGTGCAACGAGCACGGCGGCACAGTCGACGACCTGATTGTATATAAACTCTCTGATGATGACTATCTGATGGTCGTCAACGCCGCGAACCGCGAAAAAGACTATCAGTGGGTCTGTGATCACAAGCAGGGAGATGTCCAGCTCGCCGATGTATCTGACGATTACGGCCAGCTCGCTCTGCAGGGCCCGCTCGCAGAAGCGATTCTGTCTAAAGTCACAGACCAGAAGTACATCCCGCAGGAATACTATACCGCCGTTCTCGACGGACAGATTCAGGGCATTCCCTGCATCATTTCCCGCACCGGATACACCGGAGAAGACGGTTTTGAAATCTACATGCCATCCGACAAGGCCGTGGAAATCTGGAAGATCCTTCTGGATGCCGGAAAGGATGACGGCCTGATTCCATGCGGTCTGGGCGCGCGCGATACCCTCAGAATGGAAGCCGCCATGCCGCTTTACGGCCACGAGATGAACGACGACATTTCCCCGAAAACGGCCGGCCTCGGTTTTGCCGTAAAGATGGATAAGGACGAATTCATCGGCAAGGACGCCATCGAAGCTTCTCTCCCGCTGAAGCAGAGGCGCGCAGGCATCAAGGTCACCGGCAGAGGCATTGTCCGCGAGGACTGCAGCATCTACCGCGACGGCGAGAAGATCGGCGTCACAACCTCCGGAACATTCCTGCCGTACCTGAATGGCTCTTATGCCCTGGCCATCGTCGAATCCGCGAAGCGCGAGATCGGCGCGCCGGTTGAAGTGGAAGTCCGCGGACGCCGTATTGCCGCAGAAATGGTCAAACTTCCATTCTATAAACGTTCTAAATAGACGACAAAACACACCCGGCAAGAGCTCATCTCTTCCGGGCCACAGGGGGCTGCTCCAAATCATTACTGACCAGCCGGGCATAAGTCCCTGCTGTGCCGGCAGTGACAAGGCAGATCCATGCAGCCGCGGATCAGACAGGCAGGCTGTCCCCTTGCCCGTGTAATTTTTGTCCCCTGCCAGGACAGTTGAAAGTAAATAAAAGGAGAAGAACAATGAACAATCCACAGGAACTGAAATATTCGAAATCCCACGAATGGGTACGCATCGACGGAGACGCCGCATACATCGGCATCACCGACCACGCGCAGGAAAGCCTGGGCGACCTGGTATTCGTCAATCTGCCGGAAGTTGACGATGAGATCACTGCCGGCGACCCATTCGGCGATGTTGAATCCGTAAAGGCCGTTTCCGACCTGCTCGCGCCGGTTGACGGTGTTGTTGCAGAGATCAATGAAGAGCTCCTGGATGCGCCGGAAAAGATCAATGAGGAGCCTTATGAGGCCTGGATGATCAAGATCACAGAGATCGGAGACACGGACGACCTTCTGGACGCGGATGAATACGAGCGTTTCGTAGAAGAAGAGGAAGATGAGTAAGAGGTGAACCATATATGGGCACATTTATTCCAAACACGAAAAAAGAGCAGCAGGACATGCTGCACGAAATCGGCTGTAAGGACTGGGACGACTTGTTTAAGGACATTCCGCCTGAAGCCAGGGTTAAGGGCGGCCTGAATCTTCCGCCTGGAAAATCGGAAGCGGAAGTTTCCCGGATCATGGAGAAAACGGCAGACAAAAATGTAGTCTTTCATTCCATTTTCCGCGGTGCCGGCGCCTATAACCACTACGTTCCTGCATCGGTAAACGCGATTGCCGGAAAGGAGGAATTCCTCACCGCTTACACGCCGTATCAGGCAGAAATCAGCCAGGGAATCCTGCAGTCCATTTTTGAGTACCAGACCATGATCTGCGAACTCACCGGCATGGACGTTTCCAACGCATCCCTCTACGATGGCGCTTCTGCAGCGGCGGAAGCCTGCGCCATGACCCGCGACCGGAAGCGTTCCGTAATCTATGTATCCGAAACCGTTGACCCGCGCATTCTGCAGGTCATCCGGACCTATTCCTTCGGACGTGATATGGAAGTGAAAACCGTCCCTGCGTCAGACGGCGCAACGGATACAGCCGCGCTGAAAGAAATGCTGGACGCAGATCCGGCCTCTGCATGCTTCCTGATGCAGTACCCGAACTACTATGGCATCATCGAGGACGCGGACGCAATTGCGGAAATCGTTCACGCTTCCAAGACACAGCTGATCATGAGCGTCAATCCGATTGCTCTGGGCATTTTGAAGACGCCGGGAGAAATCGGCGCGGATATCGTCTGCGGAGAAGGCCAGCCGCTGGGGCTGGGCCTGGCTTACGGCGGCCCGTACCTGGGAATTCTGGCTGCGACAAAGAAAAACATGCGCAAGATGGTTGGCCGGTATGTTGGTGAAACGACGGACTCTCAGGGAAAACGCGGCTATGTTCTGACCCTGCAGGCCAGAGAGCAGCACATCCGGAGAGAAAAAGCCAGCAGCAACGTCTGCTCCAACGAGGCGCTCTGCGCACTAAAGGCTTCCATCTACCTGGCAGCAGTCGGCCCTGCCGGACTGAAGAAAGCCGCAGAACTCTGCACGTCCAAGGCACATTACCTGGCAGCGGGGCTGTCTGCAGCAGGAATGCCTCTGGTCTATAAAAATCAGCCATACTTCCACGAATTTGTGACGGAATGCAGCGACCCATCCGCCCTGCTTTCTACTCTCCAGGATAAGGGAATCCTGGGAGGTCTTCAGCTTTCTGACCATGAAATTCTCTGGTGCACAACAGAGCTGAACAGCCGGGAAGACATGGACACGGTCATTGAAACCGCAAAGGAGGTGCTCGCATGAAACTGATTTTTGAACGAAGCGTTCCGGGCAGAGGTCAGGATATTTTTCCTGACTGCGATGTCGAGGTGAAGCTTCCGGACGTCCCGATGCGCGCATCTGCGCCGCGGCTTCCGGAAATCTCAGAAAACGAGATGGACCGCCACTACACCGCCCTCGCAAAAGAGGCGCGCGGCGTCAACGACGGCTTCTATCCGCTCGGTTCCTGCACGATGAAATACAATCCGTATATCAATGAAGTCGCCGCTGCGCAGAAGGGATTCACAGAGATCCATCCACTGCAGCCTGCAGACACCGTTGAAGGATGCACGGAAGTCATTGATACACTGGAGAAATACCTCTGCGAGATCACTGGCATGGACCACATCACCTTCCAGCCGGCTGCGGGCGCACAGGGTGAATTCACCGGACTCCTGACCATTAAGGCATATTTACAGGACAAAGGCGAAACAGCAAGAGATGAGATCATCATCCCGGATTCCGCACACGGAACCAACCCGGCAAGTGCTGCAATGGCCGGATTCAAGGTCGTGGAAATCAAATCCAATGATCAGGGCATGATCGACCTGGACGACCTGAAATCCAAGCTCAGCGATAAAACCGCCGGACTGATGCTGACCAACCCGAACACCGTCGGCATCTTCGATGACAATATTATGGAAATCACCCGCCTCGTCCATGAGACAGGCGGACTCTGCTACTACGACGGCGCCAACCTGAACGCCGTAATCGGTATCGTCCGTCCGGGAGATATCGGATTCGATATCATCCACCTGAACCTGCATAAAACCTTCTCCACCCCGCATGGCGGCGGCGGTCCGGGCAGCGGTCCGGTGGGATGCAAGGAATTCCTCGCCGACTTCCTTCCGGGAAGCCGCGTAAAGGGCAGCGGAAAAGACGCCCATTACAAACGCGCTTCCAAGAGCATCGGCAATCTAACCGGATTCCACGGAAACTTCCTGATTATGGTCAGAGCCCTCGCCTATCTGCTGGTCAACGGCGGAGACGGCATTCCAGAACTCGCACACAACGCCGTTCTGAATGCCAACTACATGAAGGAAAAACTGAAGGATATCTATCCGATGGCTTACGACCGCATCTGTATGCATGAGTTCGTTATGAGCCTGGAGAAATTCCAGAAAGAAGACAGCGTTTCCGCTCTGGATGTCGCCAAAGCACTCCTTGACTTCGGCATCCATCCGCCTACAATGTACTTCCCGCTAATCGTAGACGAAGCTCTTATGGTCGAGCCTACAGAGACCGAGACCAGAGAAACCCTGGATAACGCCATCGCCGCCTTCCGCACGATCTACGAAGAGATCATCAAAGCACCGAAGACCGTTACGGCATCGCCTCAGACCACGCCGATCAAGCGCCTAGACGAAGTCGGAGCCGCAAGACATCCGGTACTGCGGTATAATTTTGATCAGAAATAAATATTGAGATGAAAAGAACTGACGCAGCTGGCTTTCCGCCACGCGCCAGTTCTTTCTTTATTTTTATATACAAACCAGCAGACTCCGGTTAATGAAATATTTTGTAAATGAAGCAGAGTCCGGTTCTGCGTTTATATGTTTTTAGCGGATGAGATGCAGTGCCGGCAGATCAGGCAGAGTATCCCCTTGCACAGGTGGGTTTTGCCTAACTGAAGATTATAAATGGCTGCCGTGCAGGAGACTGCAACTGTGTCCGCCGACGTGGCTGCGCACAATACGGAGGAATTCGATCAAAAGGTAAATCGCAAGGAGTATTGCAAACACGAGAATTGCAAAACCGACCAGGTAGCCGGGATTTCCCATCTTGTCTGCGAGCCAGACCAGCGGACTGCCCTTAGACGGCCAATTCAGGAACATGTAATTGCAGTCGTATTTCTTATCGAACCACATGACCGGCGGAACGACGGCGCAGAGGAAAACCACGGCATACCAGATGTGTTTAATGGAAATTACCATGCGTCCGTCTTTCTGCATGACCGACATGGAAGTGTAAATCACTGGGAAAACTAGCAGCATGGTGTGCCAGGAATAGCTGTGAATGCTGAAAATGCTCCAGAGCATGTAGGAATGATTCCAGTTCGGGAAGAGCAGTGCCGCAATCGCGCCCGGCGCAATCAGTGTGCACGCGACTTCCCCGAAAAACCGCTGCACCGCCGGACGGTGCACATAGGCCGCAAAAATAAATACCAGGACACCCAGACTGCAGAGCTGAAGCGGAAGATAGCCGATCATGTCCGCGCCTTGAATATCCAGCAGATAATCCTTGAAAATTTCCATTCCGATCATTCCCAGCGGGATGATCTTCAGCACAATCCACCGGCTTCGTTCACTGACATGCCTGCTCCAGAAATAGGCCAGCAGCACCACCGCCGAAATAATCGAAAGCATAAACAGATGCGGCCGGCTGAAATACGCATATCCCGTGCCTGCAGGCAGATAATCCCTGTACTTCCAGAAATTGCTCATCCGATAGCTCCTTCACCGCCAAAAATTAATTCACATACCAAATATCATTATACCACTCAGAACCATTCTTCCATTGAAAACCCCATCAATCAATGATAGAATAGTCGTTGTTGATGCGCACCAGTAGCTCAGGGGATAGAGCGTCGGTTTCCTAAACCGTGCGTCGGAGGTTCGATTCCTCTCTGGTGCACCATAGAAATAAAGCCCGAAAACATTGGAAAATCAATGCTTTCAGGCTTTTTCTTTACCCTCTTAAGTTTGTAACATTCGTTACAAAATAGCGATTTTTAGTGAAAAAAATGGGTCTTAGGTGGGACACCCTGTGGGACACCCTGTGACACCCGGAACCAATTCTGTACAGATTCAGATACATGAAGAGGCGTTCCCTATGCTTCATGCTTCCGCCCTTTCCTATAGCCAATCATAAAACCGGCTCTGAGTGCATTAGATACAAGTTCAAAATTATTATTGCTCATACTCAGAATCTGTTGATAGTCGCTGAGATAGAACGCTCCTTCCGTGTTATTCGTCTTTCCGAATGTGTTCTTGTACTGGTCAATTGATCTTTTAATGTTACGCATGATAAAAGCTCCTTTCATTTCATCTTCAGGTTTATTCTTTCTCTGTCCCTGTGGCCTTCTCAGAAGTTTCCTCTGGTCCACAGCCCGGGATCTGTGCAGCAATTTTAGAGATATCATCGTTCTGTAAGTTCGTATAGATATTAGCAGTCAGCTTTATATCAGAGTGGCCCATAAGCCGCTGAGCAATCCTGATATCTACCCCATTACGTGCCAGCTCAGTACAGTATTCATGCCTGAGACAGTATGGGACAATATCCGCCGCGAGAGGATAAGGCGGGATCAGCTCATTTCTATACACTCTGCAGCCCATCGCAATATTGATCTGTCTGCAGTAAGAGTGCCAGATCCGCCGCCGCGCGCTCACGTCAATCTTATTTCCATCGCGGGTACATGCAATGTACTCAAAAGGTTTAGTATCAGAGATCAGCTCCCAGAGTTCCGCTGGAACAGGTACGGTTCTATCAGCATTGGCTGTTTTTGTTCCGCGTATATGCAGCAGATTCACGCCGTTATGCTGTAACAGGTCGCGGCCCTGACACTCTGCGGCCTCTGAAGGCCGGCAGCCGCACAAAAGCATGAGTAAATAGAGATAATAGCGCCTGTCAGTTTTCCCCACCTGAAGGAAGTATTTCCGCTCTGCAGCCGTTAACGCGCGCCTGTGCTCTCTCTTTTTAGCGGCTGGCTTAGCCAGATCCTGAGTAGGATCAGCAGAAATCAGATGATTAGAGTAAGCATGACTGAAGAGGAACTTCAGAGTGTTGTATACTTCATTGATCTGTGTTGGAGATTTGCCGGCCTGAAGGTTTAGCACTCTCTGACAATGCAGCGGCCTGATCTTTTTCAGCGATAAATCACCGATTTCATTCAGAATTGTGCTCTTCATCCTCTGAACGTATTTCTTCCGCGTAACAGGATTCTGGCGGGTTTTATAGGTATTCACGCATTCTTCCGCCCATACGTTCAGCCGCATATCACCGGAAACAACCTTCCGCCCATGCTTCAGCTCTTCAATCTTTTTCGCTTTCTTCTCTCCCAGCTCTAGCTTAGAATCCGCTCTGACTTTATAGCGCTTTCCTTCATAAGTGAAGGTGAGAGTGTACTTGTACTTTTTCGGCATTCTTTATTCTCCTTTCTGTGCCTTCCCTGAGAGATAAGCCCTGATAATATCATTAAACTTTTCAGTAATAGAAAAGCGTTCTGATGGTTCCAGTGCCTTCCGGATTGCGTGAAGATGAGAGCAAATACAGGTAGTGTTATAGATAAGAGTTATTTCATCTGCAACAGAATCTGATACAGATGGAAGCCGCAAGCGCGCAACAGCTTCAGCAATCCCATACGATTTAAGATAATCGATTACATCAGGAATGTTTTTCTTAAGTAAATCATATTCGCCTGATTTCCTAATGGTGTTGCACCTCTTCAATATCTGCTGGCGTAATGCTTCATCATTTCCAACAAGATCACAGAGCCGCTTAGCTATAGCTTCCCCTTCAAGATAAATTCTGTTCCCGGCTTCACGTTCAGGATCAAAAGGACGGATATTATCATTAACAATCGTTTTGATCTGTTCCGGAAGCATCCAGAAGAGTGTTTCATCATTTTTCTGACCGCGTTTACTTATGTTGTCTACGGATTTAGCAACATCAAACAGCCCATGAGATAAGGCATAATCAATGAAATTATGCGCCCCATGATATGGGCCGGCATTAACAGAGCCTTTAAGCCATTCAATAGAATCCTCTGATAAGCCAGTTTCTGCAGCTATATCTGTTATTTCTTTCGTTCTCTCCTTCAGTTTTCCCAGCAGATAATCAACATCTACATCAAGAGCATCACAGGCGGCTAGCAGAATGTTAGTATCACGCGGGAGCGCGTGCCCCTGTTCCCAATTCTTCACTGTTTTAGCTGTTACCTGTATTTCCGGGTGCTTATCCAGAAACTTTTCTACAGAAGAGTATTTCCGCCTTCTGCATTCCTGAAAGCGCTTTCCGAATTGTTTTGTGTCCAGATTTCCATATTTCATAGGATCATATACCATTTCAATTTCCATAACGCCTTTTATTTACTTCCTGATTTTACGTTTCTAATGGAATTTTATTTTCCCTTTCTAGAATCTATAATAGACCTGTAAAAAGACACGTGTCAAGACTAGTAATTCGAAAATAGAAGAAAGAGAGGCTTAAGAATGTACGATACTTTTAAGAACGTACTGAAAGAGAAAGGCATTTCAATGTACAGAGTAGCAAGGAACGCGGGAATTCAGCCGACAGATATTTATGCTGCAGTACATGGTAATAAAAAGTTTTTCGATGGATGGAAGCGCAGGATCAGCAAGGCCTTAGAGATGGATCCGGAAGATGTGTTCCCGGATGAAGAGGATAAGGAAGTGAAATAAATGAGCAGAAGAACTGATTTAGTTGCTGAGATGAAGAAAATCACAGGCGGAGCGGCCTTTATTAATCGTAAACAGGTAGCAGCTTTTCTGGGATATTCTGATCCACACAGTATAGATCAGTATTTGTACCAGCTCCCGCGCAATGGGAAGAAATACTTCTGTGCGGATGTAGCAGACCGGATTATTGAGCTGCAGCAGTAGGGGGTGAGATATGACAAAGATAACAGATGCTGTAAAAGAGTACATGCGTTATGGTGTTCCTCTTACACCTACATATCCTCTGGAAAAACGCCCCATGTATGGCCCGGAAAAAGAAAAAGCCGCACATGATTTCGATGAGTACAACAGAAGATGCAGAGGTGATATTGAGAAGCGCTGTATTTTCGCCTGTATGGGCTTCCCGCTGGAAGATGGAAGTATTGTTATAGAAATCGATCTGGACCGTCATAATGATGAAGAGAATGGGCCTGAATCGCTCAGAAAATTTGAAGAGGAACACGGCTTCAAGTTTCCGGACACTCTGACAATGCTAACAGGTGGCGGGGGTGAAGGCAGATTCTACAAGATCAGCCCGGACACAAAATACAAGAATGCTGTTAGCGTTCTTCCGGGGGTAGATGTCAGAGGAAAAGGCGCTGGCTGCATCGTTCCGCCCAGCATTCACCCACAGACCGGAAAAGAGTATCAATGGGAACTGGATCCAGACAGAGAAGGAGAAACAGAAATTGAAAGCGCGGCCCCAATAGCGGAAGCAAATGAGGCTGTATATGCTCTGCTGAAACTCACTCAGGGAAAAAATACAAACAGCAAGGCCGGGAGCACAGAGGCGGAAGGCTTCCCAGAAGAATACAAGGTCCCGGATAAATTTGAAAAAGGCAGCCGCGAATGGAAGTTCTTTCAACTGGCCTCTTCACTTCAGGCAAAAGGGCTGACAGATGAAGAGATCAGGGCTGTATGTGAGGAATTAAATGAGAGCCGCACAGAAGGCAATCCTCTTGATGATAATGAGCTGGATCATGCTATCTCATCAGCGCTCAAATATGAGAAAGGCGTTTCAATTATAGCAAATGCGGAAGCTCTGAAACTTGATATGAAGGAAACAAAACAAGGCCGCGCTATAAAGAAAACTGCAACGAATTACAGAAAAATTATGGAGCGGGATCCTGTGCTTGCTCAGAAAATTAAATATGATGAGCTGGCCTGTGCCCCTATTTACTATGGAGAGCTTCCGTGGAGAGATCCGGAAGATACTATGGGCCTCTGGAAAGATTCAGATGATGCATATGCAAGAGCGCACATAACAGATACCTACGGTTTAGACGTTCCGCGCCTGTATGATGATGCATTTTCTATGATTACTGGAAAGTATCACCTTAATCCAATCAGCGCGCGCTTAAATGCTCTCCCGGAGTGGGACCATGAGCCGCGTATTAAGTGGCTGCTTCCTAAATTCTTAGGAGCTGAGCCAACAGAATATCAGGCTAACGTGTTAACCCTCTTCATGTTTGGAGCGATAGCCAGAGCCTACTTCCCCGGCACAAAATTCGATTATTGCCCGATTCTAGCCGGCCCACAGGGAATAGGAAAATCCACCTTCTTTAGAAAGCTGGCACTGAATGATGAATGGTTTGGTGATTCTCTCCCAGCTCTGGATTCTCAGAAATTACCTGAGTATCTTCCCGGAAAATGGATCATGGAATTACCTGAGCTTAGTGCAATCAGAAAATCTTCAGATGTGGAAGCCGTTAAATCATTTCTTTCCAGACAGGAAGATGTATATCGTGTGCCCTATAAGAAATACCCGGAGCACAGGAAGCGCCGCTGTGTGTTTGGTGGCACTACGAATTCATTATCATTCCTGACTGACGTTTCCGGGAACCGCCGCTTTCTCCCCGTAAAGGTGGGAGAGGAAAAGCCTGAGCTGTCATTTTTTAAGGATCCAGAGAAAGTACAACAGATTCTTGAACAGGCATGGGCTGAGGCGTTATACAAATATAAGCACAACAAGCCCGCGCTGATCCTTCCGAAAGAGAGTGTACAGGAAGCTGCTAGGCTTCAGGAAGAGTACAGGGAAGTTGATCCATACAAGGAGTTAATCATTAACTTTCTCTCTCGGGATAAGCCTGAGCAAATAACAGTACAAGATCTGTGGGAGTGCGCTCTAGGAAAAGGAAACTATAGCGACTGCAAAAGATCAGATTCAAATAGAATCACGGCTATCATGGACAATCTTCCGGGCTGGAAAAGATGTAAATCACACAAAAAAGGAAAGAGCGGTAAGAGAGGGGTAGCATGGGAGCGTGAACCAGAATTCAATTTCAGCGACTTCTAAACTCTGAAGAGGTGCGCCCGGAGACATTAGCGGCTGTATGTTTTGTGCTAATGTCTGTGCTAATGTCCATGCTAATGTCTTTAAAAAACATTGAAATTTCAACGTTCAAAAGGCAAAAAGACAACAGAGGCAACAATATTTCTTATATCTTTATAAAAAATATATAAGAGTATAGCGGTATAGCCAGCATACAGAATATAAAAAAGGATAAGGGAAAATTGATGTCGCTGTTGTCTTTTAGAGCTGAAAGCATTGGAATTTCAACAATAGCATAAGACAACAGCAAATGACATTAGCGAATGAATGTTAATGTCATTCAATCCGGATCCGGGCCGCCGCCCGCCCCTATTGAGTAAAGAAGAGCGCCCAGCGGCCCAACCGTTATTAGATATATAACGCCGAATAATAACCAGATATAAACCGAATAGAAAGGAGAAACCTATTATGATGTGTCCAATTCGCTCAGGGCGTTCCAATTGCTCTTTTGCCGCTTGTACTGAGGTTTGTGCTCTGTATGATGCACACTCTAAAAAATGTGCGTTTCAGAGAATAGCAGAACAGCAAGAGATTATAGCAGAGAGACTGGAACAGCAAGCAAATATAGCTGAGAAACTGGAAGCCGTTACAGAGGATCTGGAAGCAATCCCGGATTCATTAGAGCTTATAGCAGAGCGTATCTGCTAGCAGAAAGGAGTAAAAGAAAATGACACAGGAAACAGAATTAATGAATTCCATTCTGGAAGAAACTCTGGTCAAGTTAAATCCAGAGGACCGCGCAAACGCGCGCGACATTTTCCAGAGGCTGATTCAGAGCTATGCTCTTAAGATCATGGAAGGAGAAGCGCACAGAAAGAAATACGCGCTTGAGGAAGATATTGAGAGCACAGCGCTTTCAGCATTAGCGGCCTTAGCCTTCCTCTCTTCCCTTCAGCGCGTTGAGTGGGATCAGGTCGGAGAGCTGCAGAACTTAGCCGCCCCGGGAGCTTTACAGTAAAGGAGATGCGATCATGAATGCAGAAACAAGATTAATAGCAGAATACTATACTGAACTTGAAGAGCCTGAGAAATCCAGATTCAGAATCGTATTCAACAGAAGCGCGCGCAATGCATGGCTTCTTTTATCAATGATGAGCGATAAGGATGAAGGATACACGGCTGAAGAGGCCGCGGACTGTGCTGTTGCTGTTCTCTTTAATCAGAGTGTGGACCGCATTAACTGGGATCAGGTCAGAGCCGCTGATCCTGATGAGCTGGATCAGCACATTGAGAAAGAACTGAGAGCACTTACAGAAGCACATGAAGAGGATGAGGCTTTTTAAAAAAAATAAATCTGAGCGACTGCAGCGCGTTTCTATTACAGGAATGTGCTGCAGAGCTGAAGCACATGAAGAGGATCCGCAACCATGCAGCCAGCCCGCCCCGCCGAAAAGGTACTGGGCCGGGCGTGCGTGGGCCGCGGGTCGAGGAAGGCCCGATTCTTCCGCCCAAAAAACCAAAATTTTTTTCGCTGTTTCGGTACGGATTCTCCTCTCTTCATGTATTAATAATACAAAACTCTACATTTTTATGCATTAAAAAGCGTGCATTTAACCGGATCAATTTCTGCGACACACACGCGACAGAAGGAGAAGAGAAAATGAACATAAATACACATGAGTATGCTCAGTTTTATGAGAGCGCGGATGAACTTAGAAGCGCAATATATACGATCAATAAGATTGCGGAAGATAAAATGCTGTGGAAGCATCCCAGCGTTTTCAGCGGAGTATTGCAAAACAAGTTTTTTCAGTACCAGCTAGAAAAAGCTGTTATGAATATAAGTAACATAGAAGAACGCCTGAACCTTATTAGAGAAAGATATGGGCTGGGAGAAGAGAAGTAATAAATTACACGTTTTCACAGCAGAAACAGAGGGATGATCTGGAAGCATTCAACATTTATTGAGTATGATTTACTGAAAAGTGTTCAAGAATAGAAATAAATTACTCATTTATAGCAGAATCGCTTGTAACGCTCATATTCACTCTCTTAGCTGTTTTATGGTTGTTGCGTATGATTTATCGATAAACTGATAAAAGCCGCTTACATCTCACTACAGAAGGCCAAATAGCTCAGAAAGCTGAGTTATTTCAGGGGTTTCCGCTGAAGCTCAGCCGCCCCTCTTCAGGATGAAAAGAGAAATAAGAGCGCCGCAAAAATACAAGTAAATTATTTCAGCATACGACACCCCCTACGACAACGTACCGCGGAAGCATTGGAAAATACACATTTATCGTAGGCTTCCTAAACCGTGCGTCGGGTGTTCGAATCGCCTCTGGTGCATACGCGAAAAGACAGGCCTTGTGCCTGTCTTTTTGCGTATAAGATCAAGCGATTCGAACACTTTTCAAACGATCGCCTGGGAGACCTGTCCCTGCGACTGACAAGCAGCGAAGCTGCGCAGACAGAGCAGCGGAAGGTCCCCTGTCAGGCCTGCCGCTGAGACCGTGCGTTGACATTTAATACGCACGGGACGAAGCGCTGCAGGCTACGGCCTGGTGCATGGGGCTGTTGCACTAAGTTAGGGAAACTGACTTGGGGCAATGGCCCCGCTTTCGCTATTCTAGCTCTTAACTGTTAAACTTTCATTTTGATATTTCGTTGGAATTTCAATGATTATGGTTATAAAATACTACAAAAAACATGTTGGGGCTGTTGCACTAAGCATATATTTATGCCTTAGTGCAGGGGCCCTTTTTTCTTGTTTGTAAAAGGCCCGACCGAGGAAATTGTTTTTTCCTTCCGGTCAGGCCTTTTAGGGTATACTTCTCCCTTCTTAAGGAAACGTTTCTTTTTTACTATGCTGTTTTTAACGGATAGAGATGTTCTCCTAACCTACCGCTTTGGATCCTGCGGTGGAAATGATCAATATTTTGGGAGATTACCATTAGAACACTCTCTGCATACACGTTTTCCTTTCCACGTGTCAGAAATTTTCGGAAGCCGCGATCTTCTTTCAGCGTTGCAAAAGCGCCCTCTGCCTGAATAGTCCGGTTCATCCGCAGCATTGTACCTTCCTCGCTTGTAATATTCCGCAGACTTTTCAGACGCTGTCTTTCAAATTTTCGGGATACATTCAGTTTTTTGAAGCGCTCTTCCTCTGGTGTTTTCCAGTTCCGCCCTTTGATACAATCGGCTTTCCACGGACATCCTTTACAGTTATGGCACTGATAGGTGGTGACCATTTGAACGTAGCCATCTTTTTTCTTTCGGCGGTACATACCAAACGGATAAAGCCTGTATCCGCCCCGGCATGTGTAGAAAGGGGGGCCATTGCCCCAAGTCAGTTTCCCTAACTTAGTGCAACAGCCCCGTTTGTATTCACTGTCACTAATCTCATTTGCCTGTTTCTATTACATCACAACGTAATGAAATGCAAACCACATCTTTTATTCGATGGCCTACTCCGTCTCCTCCCGCAGCCCTTCTATATCGATAACCCGGATGCTGCTCTGCCCGGTTTTTTCCACCAGCCCGCTCTTTTCCAGCTCCTTCAGTTTCCGGCTGACGGTTTCCGGACGGAGATTGATGCTGGAGGCGATGTCGTCCAGGCGGAGGGTAACGGTATCGCTGTCGATATACATGCAGCGGTGCATCAGAAATGCCGCCAGCCGTGCTTTTGGAGACCTTATGTTCAACAGTGAGATATTCTCGTTCGTTTCATGAAGTCTCTGGCTGAGAAATCCGATCACCCGGAGAGAGACAGCAGGATCCTGAATGACGGCCTCCAGGTCGGAGCGGTGTATCCGGCAGATATCTGCCGGCGTGATGCAAGTACCGGAGAAGGAATAATGACTGTCTTTCAGAAAAAATCCTTCCCAGATGGTATCCCCGCCGGTAAAAATGCCGACGATTTTCTCCCGCCCCTCTGCATCCCAGGAACTGAGTTTCACCTTCCCGCTGTGAATCACAAAAAGCGCGTCAACCGGATCACCTTCATGGAAAATGATCCGGTCTTTTTCGTATGTGCGGCGGACAGCGCCCTGCATGATGCGGAGTCTGTCCTGCGGATTAAGACCCATCAGAAACTCCACATCGTCCAGACAGTTCCCGTCGCAGCTTGAACACATCGCGGGAACCGCAGCTGCAGCTGCTTCCTTGCTGTAATCGTTATCCGTTCTTGTTTTGTCGTCCATATGCCATCCTCTTCACACCGGCGCTGACCGCAGAAATTCCTGCCGATCTATCTGACGCTGCACGCTCCTGCATTGGACGCTTTCTCATAGTACTCCGGGAAAGTGACGGAGTTTTCCTTGAAGATATGGATGAAAATGTCGTTAAACAGATCCTGCAGAACGGCATAGGTATGTGCGAAGGTCGGGCATGCGTCAGCCGGCAGGGTGAAGTTCTCCGTGAGCTCCTGAATCTCCTTGATCACATCGCCCGCTGCCGTGTGCTCGTCCTCGAGATCCTTTACCAGCTGTACCTGCTCCGCATCCGGCTCCGGATTGGCACGCATAATCGGGAAGGTGTAACGCTCCTCTTTCGCGAAATGCTCCTCCAGATCCGCCTTCAGCAGCGCAAACTTATGGTGCAGCTCGGTCAGCATCTCACCGTGATGCGGATAGTGCGCAATCAGAATCTTATTCAGGCTGTCCTCCGCGTCCTTCATCAGACGGCGGTCCGTGACATGGTGCGTCTCCTCCAGATCGTCCAGCATCTCATTAACACTGAGCTTCTCAAAGCGCTCGATATCCTCGGCGGAATTCTTGTTCTGCGGCGCCTTCTCTGCCAGCTCATTCAGCTTTCCCAGCAGCTCTGCCTCGTCCAGATTGTTCTCCCTTACCGTCGTGCTGATCGGGCTGTGACCGTCGCAGCAGTAATCGAGATGCAGCTCGTTCAGATACGGAATCGTCTGCGGATATTCCTTTACAACATCGGCCAGTGTCATTGTTCCATTGATTTTTACACTCATCTTTCTCTCCTCCAACATCTATATCTCTGTCGTTTCAGTTGTTTTCCTGATTTCTGAGATCATTATATGCCAGGTCAGGAAGAGAAAACTTGATTACAATCAATTTTCGCAGAAAAACTGTGGGATTTCAAGAATATTTCTCCCCCACTTTAACATTCCTGACATCCTGGCCAAATCATAACGGTTTTATTTATATCTTATTTCGGTTTTAACGGCTGCTTTTTGGATTTACATCGGTTACAATAGAGTTGACAAAAGCCACCTGTCCAAGAGCCCAACTATAACGGCGACAGAGGATGATCCGCAGCATAAACCAGTCCGCACAGAAAGGAGACCCGCTATGAATATCGAAGAGATCAGAAAACAGAAACAGCTTCTCGGATGGACGAATCAGGAGCTCGCTGACCGCGCAGATGTCCCGCTGGGTACCGTGCAGAAAGCCCTCGGAGGCGCCACAAAATATCCGAGACGCAGCACCCTGGATAAGCTGACCGCTGCCATTGAAAAGGGCCTGAAAACAGAAGACCGCCCAGCCAGCATCCCTTCCGCTGCAGACCGGCCTTACAGTATGTCTGGCGAAAAGGACCGTCCCGGTTCTTCTTCGGATGTATGTGAAAAATCCATCGCTTATGAAAGACAAGGAGCCAGTCCCCGCTGGCCCTGCCAGGGAAGTTACACGGTTTCCGACTATGAAGCTCTGCCTGACGATGTCCGGGTGGAACTGATCGACGGCGTATTTTATGATATGTCCGCGCCAACCTTCCTGCATCAGATTATTGCCGGCCGCGTATACGTTCAATTGATTAACTTTATGGACAGCCATGAACATAAAAACTGTACACCTGGAATTTCCCCACTGGACGTGCAGCTGGATCAGGATGACCGGACCATGGTGCAGCCGGATGTCATCATTCTCTGCGACCAGAAAAAGAATACGATCAAGAGAATTTACGGCGCTCCGGATTTTGTGCTGGAAGTACTTTCCCCTTCCACCCGCCGGAAAGACATGATCAAAAAACTGGATAAGTACATGAACGCCGGTGTCCGGGAATACTGGATGGCTGATCCAGAAAAAGAAATGGTAACCGTGTTTGATTTTTCCAGCGAAAATTTCCCGGATTACTATACTTTTGATGATCAGATTCCAGTTGCTATTTCCGGAGGAGACTGCATGATCGACTTCCGGCCGATTCATGAAGAGCTGAAGGAAATGAAAAAATACCAGACGGAAAACGAAGAATAGCTTTCATCGCTGAACGGATATCCTTATAAATCCGCCTGCAGAATCATCTCTGCAGGCAAAACCCGCCGCGCTCCAGACGCGGCGGGTTTTATAACAACGATAATAACGATAAACATACAGAAATCTGCCCGGGAGATGACCCCTTTACAAACAGGCCGTCCTGCAGTCGATCGGAGTTTACACCAGTTTCATCTCTTCCGCGTCCGGGAAACGGTACTCGGTTTCCTTCAGTCCGTCCAGATATCCGTTCAAGAAAATCTGCGCCAGACCGCCCTTCTTGATGTTCGCACGGGCCTCTTCAAGGCTGAACCACTGATAAGAATCCACCTCTTCATTCGGATGCAGATCCTCACTCTCCACCGTAACCGTAAAATTTACCATCAACGTATTTGACGGCGGAAAATAGTGCGTCCGATTGAATTTCATTTCCATCACCCGAACCCCGAGTTCTTCATACACTTCCCGCGCTGCCGTGTCTTCCGCATCTTCACCCTTGCGCACATATCCGGCAGCCAGAATATACTCCTCCCCGCCGTACTGCTTAATCAGCGCAATCCGGTCACGCTCCGGATTCATGACAATCATGCTGCAGTTAACATTAAAATTCGGAAAGCGGAAAGCTCTGCACATCGGGCAGTAAGGAACCGGCCCTTCATCCGGAATCGTCCGGAGTTCCAGCGGACTTCCGCATTCTATACAATATTTCATCACTCCACCTCAATTCTGCGTACTTCTTAATAAAACTATTGTATCATCTGCCACGGTTGTCTGCACCTAATCTCAACCGCACTTTCAACTTTTCTGTTTCCAAATTCCTGAAAACAGCTGATTTCAGAATAGAAAAAACCGAACTCCTTTTGTGTTCTCATTTCCGCGAATTCAACGATTTTGAGGACGGAAGACGGTTCATTATTGATACATCTCATGGACAATACGCTCACCTGGGATTCTTACTCCACCCGTTCACCGTTCTTCCTGACCTTCCTTTCCCTGATTGTGATTAATTTCAATTTCTTCTGCTCCTGCACGGCTTTTACGTATATCACATAGAACGCCAGCAGCATAACTGCGTCCGTTGCAGCATCTGGTAACAACATGTTCGGAAACGGCGAGTCGCAGTAGGCATGTTCTAGCAGTGCGAGAAGGATCAGTAAGATGCCATTTCGAACTGCATGCGCACTTTGCTCCTTTTTTCGCCCAAAGAAAATGTAATATACACCGACTGCCACCAGGGCGGTGTACATCCAGTGAGACGGAAGGCTCCATGAAATGCGGTCATCGATCGTATATCCAATTGCCGTAGAATACTGGAGAAAGCTTCCGGTGATCCGGTCCTCGATGTAGGAAAAGTCTTCACCGATCTGAAAGCCCATCCCCACGGCCATTCCAGCGACCAGGAAATCCTTTTTCAGATACCGCCCTAAGATATAGAGAAGCCAGACCACAACCAGGACCTTCAGCGTTTCCTCAACAATCGGCGCTTCTGCAGCATCACCCCAAACCTTATCGAAATGCGGCGAAATCATCAGCTTCAGCAATCGATCTGCACGATCATTAAGGCTGCCGGCAAGCCAGCCCGGAATAAACCATCCGGAGAAAAAGGCCAGCAGCGGCAGATGTCCGGAAATATCAAGCCTTCTGCAGGTATAACGTATGAACAGCACAAACGGTATGAAATATGTCAGCAGAAGAGCAAAACACACCAGCATCATATAATATCTGGCTGCCAGGTTACTCGTATGTTTCGGGAAAGTCAGAAACATGTCGTATAGTTCCTGAAACATCCCTATCAGGAACATCGTAAAAAAAAGAAACAAACTTACCCACCAGACGCGGCTCCGGTTATTCAGATCAACATCGATTAATGAATTCATTTTGGTTATTCATCTCCCCCCGATTAAACAGTTCTAACAAATTGCGTCCATGGTAACACTTCACGTGTAGAGATTCAAGTTTATTATTCTCTCCGATGGTGTCAAGAGGTAGTGGGAGTTTTTGTTGACAGATCTCCAAGCTTTTTCTGCGAGCTGTACGCAGCCTATGCCTGGAACGCCTCCCGGCTCCCTTCGCGCATGCTCACGCTTCCGACTCCGCCGGCCCTCTCCGGGCCGTCGATCGTCTGGCAGCGAGGCGCTCAGAAGTCCATGCATAGGCTGCGTTACAGGCTCACGCTCAATCAGCTTAGCAGGTCTCTTGCCACTCCACAGCTCTTGATCAGCATCTGGGTTCCGGAAGCTCCATCCATGACAAAAGGCTCTCCTTCAAAAATACTCCAGTCATGCAATTCCTCTTTCGCCTGTTGAATGACATGATCCGCATATTCAGCGTATTTCTCCCGAAGAACGTTCTCAGCTTTCTCCTTATGCAAATCCTCTGCTTTCAGTTCGCCGCCATTGATCAGGTACACTCTGATATCGCTCAGCCTCCCAAGCCCTTCATCGCTCCATCCCTGCGGCTCACGGCTAAACCGTTTCGACAGAATATGACTGACCAGTCCTTCTGTGCAGCTTCCCGGCATATCTTTCTTGAACCGGTTCACGATTGGCTTCCAGTTTCCGTTCAGATAGACGCCGAATCGGTTGACTTTTTCTGTCAGCCTCTTGTCTTCCTTCGCGTCATCCAGCAGTTCCTGTATGCATCGATCGGCTCTGCTTCGATCATTTTTTTGCACGGCGTCCATGATCACCGTTTTCACTCTTCTCTTTGGAAAACTGCCTGCCAGTGACCGCAGGGCCTTCTGGAAATGAAACCCATCCATAACGTGAACAACATTGCCAAAATCGTCCAGTCCGTTCCTGATCCAGTTTCCGCCGTCTCCGTGAAGCACGATCTTCTCCAGCACATCCATGTCATATTTCTTTTCGATGAACCCTTCTACGGTCTTCCACAAACGTCTGGTATTGAAATTCTCATCGACAAAGCTCACAGGCTCTACAGTCGCATTCCGATGGGTACCGATCGGTCGTATTCCTTCTGTTACGGTCACCAGCGGAACAATCCTGCTCCGCTTTCCCGGCTTCTTGCCTGCTTTCTGCATATGCACGTGGTCCTCATCAGCAAAAACATGGAGCACACTGACCTTTCGTTTCGCCTTCGGCACTGCGGCCTCTGGAACATTCACTTTCATGATGCAGTTCCTCACTGTCTGTCTGCTCAGTTCGCCTCCCGTCACGATATCAGAACTCTTCGCATAGGATACGTAGGCTGCATGCTCGGCCAGCCACTTCCCTATAACCCGGTCGACGCGTTCATACTTTGGTAGGCCGAGGATCTCATCCAGAAGGAATCGATGCTTCCCGCTGTTCTTGTCATAGTAATAGCTCCGATCGATTCCGATCGCGCCGAATTCTGTGTAGATCGTCCGCTTCCTGTCTCTGGCTTTGATCGTGAATCCGAGCTGTTTTCTGCCGGCTTTGTCATTTCTCAGTTCCTGATCGAGCCCCTCCGCAGCTGCACGGATGAACCTGGCGGTCGTTTCCTTGCAGTATCTCATGAGCTTCGCGCTGGTCTCTTCCCATTTCATTCCTTCGTGAGGTTTTAATGTTTCCAGAATATTTTCCAGGAATTCCGTTGCGATTTCATGTATAATAGATGCCATAGGGATCTCCTTTCGAGTGCATAGATGTAATTGTTTCACTATTATCTTAGCACTTGGAGATCCCTTTTTCAGTTTCTAAAACCCCACTAATACTTTACACCCTCATTCTCTCCTCATCACCGCTCCGACACATTCCACACGCAATCTTTACGCAGGTTTTAAGCCGATTTAATCCCTGTTTAAGGATATGTTAAGGTTTCTCCTCTATCATAGTTCCCTGGAGAAAGGGGAAACAGACATGAAAATTCTCATACTGACGGCTAAATTTGGAAACGGGCATATATCTGCGGCAAATGCTGTCCGGATGCAGATTCTGCAGCAGCATCCGCAGGCGGAAGTGGCTGTCGTGGACCTGATGCCGTATATATATCCGCATGCATATCCGTTGATTTACACGGGATTCAACTACCTGGTAAACTCCCGTCCGCAGATCTATAACACACTCGCGAAAGTTGATACATTAACCTGCAGGTTTCCATGGAGGACACAGGTCCGCCACGGTCTGCCGATTTATCAGCTGATCGCACAGTATAACCCGGACCTGATTATTTCTACCTGGCTGATGACGTCGAAGTATGTCAGCTCATATAAGAAGTATTTCCACAAGAGCATTCCCTTTATCACCTGCATTACGGACATCGGGGCATATCCGGAGTGGATCGCCGATTACACCGATGCTTATCTGGTGGGAAGTGAATATACTGCGAACACACTGAAAAAGGCAGGAGTCAGCCCGAGATCCATTTACGTCGGAGGAATTCCGGTGAATCCATGTTTTGAAAAGATTCATCATGAGGCCCCGGCTCCATGGAAGAAAAAAATTCTGGTCATGGGAGGCGGCCTGGGAATTCTCCCGGGAATTGACAGGCTTCTGCAGGAACTGGAAAGCCGTCCGGAATTTCAGGTTACAGTGATTACCGGACACAATCAGGAACTTTACCGGCATCTGAAACGGATGTACCCGCGTATTCAGACAGTCGGTTTTACAAGTAAAGTTGCTCAGTACATGCAGAACGCGGATCTGATTGTGACGAAGGCCGGCGGACTGACCCTGTCTGAAGCTATTCACTCCGAGACACCGATTTTTGTGCTGGATCCGTTTTTCCAGCATGAACGGGAAAACGCGGAATATATCGAGAAGGAGAACATCGGCGGAATTGTGAAAAGTGATGATACAAAAGGCATTCAGGATTTTGTAGAAGAAATCTCCTCCACTCCGTTTATTGAAAACGCAAGAAAAAACATGCACAAGATCCGCATGCAGTACCGCGGAAAAGAAATCGATTCTATTCTGGATGATTTAAGACTGGAGGCGTAGGAAGAATGACGGTAAAAATTCTATTCCACCTCCTTCCTGCGGTCGTCGTGCTGATCGTCATTTACCTGATTTACGCGGGGATTCCGGCGGCTGCCCTGCGCGCCGCAAACGCGCTGCGCTTCAAGTTTTCAAAGCATCCGGAGAAAATCCTGTATCTGACCTTTGACGACGGCCCGGACGCCAATTATACGGGGAAACTCCTGGATCTGCTGGCGGAAAACCAGATTCACGCGACATTTTTTACGGTTGCAGATTTTGCGCAGAATAACCCGGAGCTGATTCAGAGAATGAAAAACGAAGGACACAGCATTGCCTGCCACTCGCTCACGCATAAATGCGCCATGTTTCAGGGGCCGCGGGAAACAAGAAAGGATCTCGCCCGCTCGCTGAACATCATGAGGCGTCTGGGGGTGGATGTAAAGTATTACCGGGCGCCCTGGGGACTGTACAATCTGACCCTGATCCGGGAACTGAAAAAGCATCACATCCAGCGGATCATCTGGAATGTGATGATCGGAGACTGGAGCGGCCGCGTTACCGTGGATACCCTGGTGCATCGGCTTTTGTCGAGGGTCAGTAATGAAGCGGTGATCTGCCTGCATGACGGACGCGGCACGGATCACGCGCCGGCAAGGACCATAAAAACGCTGGAAAGGGTGCTCCCGGAGCTGAAAAAGCAGGGTTACGAGTTTAAAACATTTAAATAAATGAACTAAAAAGAACAGGGACAGCAGAATCTGCCATCCCTGTTTTTCTATGCAATTATCGCTTTGTTTCCGCCGGTTTATCCGACGTAACGCAGTACGCCGTCCCAGCTTACGCCGCCGACGTTGTTATAGTAACCGGCTACGCTGACCTCTGTTCCGGTCTGGTCTCCTGCCTGCGGATAACCGCGGTCGGAGTGCGCCGCTGCCGTCTTTCCGGAACCGATATACAGTTCCGTATGGGCACTGGCGTCCAGAAGTACATCGCCTGCCTTCAGATTGCTGACACCGCCGATCTTACTCCATGGGATCCATTCAAATCCATCCGCAGTAAAGATCGTTTTCATGATACCGCAGTACATGACGGAGGATAAGCCTCCGTAGGTCAGGCTGAGGCCCGCTGCACGATATGCGCTCGCAACAAATGTTGAACAGTCATAGTCCGGATTTCCCCAGCGTCTGGACGCCAAAAGACTGTATCCGTGGCTATTATCATTGGCCGTTGCGATGGCCCAGCTTACTGCCTTGCTGATTACTGTCGAGGCAGATGGCAGGGATGAGGATCGTTTAACCAGAGTAGAGGTCGATTTACTCCAGGAAATGTAGCTGGAGCTGACGTACCCTGTCTTGCCGTTGTAAACGACCTTATACCAGCTTCCACTGCTGCTCTTGACGGTAACCGCAGAACCGTTCGGAATAACGCAGATCACACCGTAAGATGTGCCCGCGCCCTTCCTCAGATTCAGGCCGCCGGACGCCCTGACATATCCTGTTTTGGATGTTGTCGATGATGTCGTGGCCGTGGCTGATGAACTGGACAGCTTTTTCACATAACTTGCAGAGACATAGCCGGCTTTACCCGAATATGAAGTTCTATACCAGTTTCCTGTCTTGCTTTTCAATGTAATTGTCGTGCCGTTCGGTATAACGGTCAGAATACGGTAACTCGTTCCTGCCCCGCTTCGTAAACGAAGCCCGCCGGACGCCCTGACATATCCTGTTTTGGATGTTGTCGATGATGTCGTGGCCGTGGCTGATGAACTGGACAGCTTTTTCACATAACTTGCAGAGACATAGCCGGCTTTACCCGAATATGAAGTTCTATACCAGTTTCCTGTCTTGCTTTTCAATGTAATTGTCGTGCCGTTCGGTATAACGGTCAGAATACGGTAACTCGTTCCTGCCCCGCTTCGTAAACGAAGCCCGCCGTAAGCACTGATTTTTCCCTTCGCTGCCGCATGTGCAGTTCCCGCACTGAATAAGATCATAATGACGATTACAGCCGTCATAAGGAGCAGAACGGGAATGCCGTCTTTCAACCTGTGTGTCAAATTTACACCTCCTTCTCTTAACTGCCCCCATTATACGGCTGGAAAAATCAGAATTCAACGGTTTTCTTTAGATTTCTTAAGATTTATTTTAGATTTCTTAAGAAATTCAAGCGAACTCCTTATTGCTATCATACAAACATCACAGTTCTGTCAGCAGCCGCCTGCGTCCAGTAACAAAAGACACATAGCAAGGGATACCCTCTATTTCGGAAAACGAAAACACATTTCTATAAAGTGGTATATGTATATGCCGATTGTTTTTAATAAAATAAGAACCCCACCCTTCCACGACGCTGAATGAACTGCTCCCCGTCAAGAGGACAGTGAAAAAACATAATATTTTTGACCAGTGGCCATCCGGTTACTGGTCATTCTTTCCATTTTTTGTAAAATTCCATTATGCGGCTCGCAGGTACGCCCGATGTTTTTCCATCGGAGTTACAACACCGAGCCGTCTCTGAAGTCTTCGGTTATTGTAGTAGCTGATGTAGTCTTCAATCATTGTCACCAGCTCTTCCCGGCTTTTGAACCGTCTGCCATAATATCGTTCGCGCTTGAGAATTCCCCAGAAGCCTTCCATCGGACCATTGTCGATACACCTTGCAACTCTGGACATACTCTGCGTCATGCCGGCATCTTCAAGTTTTTTATGGAATGCTCTGTTCGTGTACTGGAATCCACGGTCACTGTGGCATAATGGGTGTGCACCTGGATTCTCAGAAATGGCCTTATCAAAAGTGTCGAATACCAGCGAATTATTGTTGTTATCTCTGATTACATAGGACACAATCCGTCTGTCAAAAAGATCCAGAATGGCACTCAGATACACTTTGTGCACAACGATGCCTTCATACCATTTAAACTCCGTTACATCCGTCAGCCACTTCTGATTCGGAGCATCAGCAGTGAACATGCGGTTAAGGATATTATCTGCAATATACTGTGGGTGACTGGCTTGTCGTGTACACCCATGATTACAGTACTTGATCGTAGATTTAATGTCCTTTGCCCTGCAGATACGCAGTGCTCGCTTGTCATTAATGTGAATGCCATGATATCGGTCAAGATCATCGCTGATTCGGCGGTAGCCCTTGGACGGATCATCGTTATGGATATCTTCCATGATTCCTGCAATCCGTTCATTTTCTCTGATCCGTTTGCCCGTGTCACCTCTGAGCCATTTGTAGTAAGCAGATCTTGCTACATGAAGGATGGAGCAGCATGATTCAACCGGATATCCGTATTTTTTTGTGCAGTATTTTATGGAGCTGTAGAGATGGGACTGCCTTACTTGTGAAAGCGTTCTTTTCTCTCCAGCTCCCTTACTTTTTTTAACAGATCACGCTCCATCTTCGTCATGTACAGTTCCTGCTCCGTCTGCGCCAGCTTGATCTTCAACGTTTCAATCTCACTGCGCGGCTGCTGATCGGCTTTGCGTCTGCCGCGTCGATCCTCAAGACCTGCTTCTCCAAGTTCCGTATATCGTTTGACCCAGGCATACACCTGTTGGTAACTGACGCCATATTTCATGGCTGTTTCGCCATAATTCTTCCCATTTGCCAGACATTCTTTGGCAATATTAACGCGCTCATTTTTACTTGTCTTTCGTGATGTAGTCATACGGCTTCCTCCTGACATCTTTCGTGTGAAGTCTATGCCGTTATTATACATCTTTATCCATTTATGTAGTTGAGTGCGTGCTCTCAAACCGTATCGTGCCGAAATTTCCCGTTGTGAGCCTTCACCGTTCAGATAGCTGGTCACTGCTTTGAGTTTGAGTTCCGGCGGATAAACTCTGTTATGGCCGGTATCAAGGAAATCCATTTCTCCTTGTTCCTGATAGCGGAGAACCCATTCGCTGACAGAGCGACTATCAATACCAAGTTCTCTGGCTGCTCCTTTACGAGTCATTTTTCCTTCAGAAATTTGCCTGGCATATTTTAGTTTGATTTCCTCGGAAATTTTTTTACCTTTTCTACTCATAGAATACTCCCTTCATGAGTACAACCGTGTTTTGTTTTTTCACTGTCTCTCATAAGGGGAGCATATCAGAAGCATCGGGTGGGTGCCCGGGAACCTTGTTGTCGTCTAACGGGCAGACAATAAAAGGCCGGTGCAGGTAATCGTTTTCATCCTGCAGCGGCCTCCGTCATCATAAGAAATTATTTTGTTTTCTTGGTTACCGTTTTATTCCTCCGTCGTCGTTCCGCCGCAGCTGGATCCGGCGCCTGCCGTGCATGCGTAGCAGTGGTTGGCAAACACGATTTTTCTCTTCTGCAGCTTCGTATCGGTCAGATCTCTGATATTTCCCGGAACGTTTGCCGGAAGTCCAAGGGCCAGATTGAAGTCGCAGTCATAGACGGTGCCATCGTCATCAACAGAAATCTGATTGCGGCACATCATGTTTTCTGCTGCAGCAGGATTAAAGGCGTTGATCAGGCGTTTCATGTATCCCGGATAATTTCCGCTTCTCTTCAGGAAATCGCCGAAACGTCCGATCGGATTATTCGTGATGGCAAACAGGTCGTTGAATTTAATTCCAAACTCGCTTCCGAGCTTCTGCGCATACTCTGCTCCCAGCGCAGCCTGGTCCGGCGGAAGGAAAGCTCCGCCCGGGTTGTAAACCAGGTTCAGTGTAAGGCCATCTTCCACGCCGTAGCCTTCTGCGTTCAGCTTCTTAATCATATCAATGACGGCATCGAAGGTCCCCGCACCGCGCTGACGGTCTGCGTCTCTCTTCGCATAAGACGGAAGAGAAGCAAACAGCTCAACCCTGTACTTCTTATATATATCCAGATACTCCGCGTACTCCGGCTCCTCCAGAATAACCAGATTGGAGCGGACGATGACATGTGCACCTGCTTCTGTCGCCTTTTCAATCAGATACGGCGTATTCGGATTCATCTCCGGAGCGCCGCCCGTGATATCGATCGTTTTGAAGCCATTATTCTTGAAGACCGCAATGCAGGCGTCCATCGTTTCCTTATCCATCAGCTCCGTGCGGTCCGGTCCTGCCTGAACATGACAGTGTTTACAGTGCAGATTGCATTTCTTTCCTACATTGATCTGCATAATATCAAGGTGATCCAGAGTCTCGCAGTATTTCTGACAGGCTTCCTGCTCAGAAAACGCAGGAAAGTCCTTCATCTCATCTAAATACTCTTTTCCGTCTTTTTTCATGCCATTATTCTCCTGTTTACTTCATACGGGAAAGCCGCAGAACCGGAATCCGGCCCGCGGCATGTATTCATCAAAAACTTGTCCTGAATTCTTCGTTGTGACGCGGATTAAAACTCAAGCTTGTTTACAATATTCTTCATGATCAGGCTGTGCGCCAGCGTTGTGCCTGCACGCATTGCCGCAGTAACATGAGAAGCCTCGAAAATCGCGTCTCTGCTGACACCCATCTGCAGAAGAGCCTGTGTGTAAGAATCGATGCAGTACGGGCACTGCAGAGCCAGCGCAACACCATAGGCGATCAGCGCCTTCTCCTTGGCCGTCAGCGCACCGTCCGCCATGGACGCGCCATAATATTCCATAAATTTATTCCAGAGTTCCGGCGTATCCTCACCGAGATTTCCAAACTGCTCCAGGTCTTCCGGGTTGAAATATGTATCCATGTCTTCCTCCTTCTTTTCCGACAAAAAATAATCCGCAAGGAAACAGGACGGCATCTGCGGCCGCCCTGCGCCTCTGATAGACCAAGTCTAGTAACATTCCACTATCAATTATAGCAAGACGGAAGAGATAAATCCTATTCATAATCTCTATAAAGAGCAGGGATTTTAGAAGGCCCGCCTCTTCGAACTTCTGCCGCCGGTTCCCGGGGAGGGCTCCCCCCTTCAATCCCGGATTTTTTACACAATTCGTCAGCACGGAGAAAGCGCAGGAAGACATGACAGCCGGATTTACCGCTTTCAATTTGTACTGCTTAACATCATAAATTTACCCATGTTTGACAGATGTCCCAAAATACGTACGCATTTCAACAAACTCCTTGTATTCTTGCGCGTCTGGCCTTTTTCCCCGCAGAAAATATGATATGATGATGAGTGCTGAGCAATCAGCAGATGGAGTGTGAAATACATGAGAGGGACCAAAATGAAAAGAATTCTGATGATTGGAACGGGCGGCACGATTGCCTCGAAGAAAACGGAATACGGACTGACACCAGGGCTGACGGCGGAAGAGCTTCTGGACTATGTTCCGCAGATTGCAGATGTCTGTGACGTTGACTGCAAGCAGATCTGCTCGATCGACAGTACGGATGTCACGCCGGAATACTGGAAACTCATGGCCAGGACCGTAGAGGAAAATTATGATGATTACGACGGGTTTGTCATCGGCCACGGAACGGACACGATGGCGTATACGGCGGCGGCTCTCTCCTATCTGATTCAGAATTCCAGGAAGCCGATCGTCATTACCGGTGCGCAGAAACCGATCAGCAACGATATTACGGATGCGAAGACCAATTTACTGGACAGCTTCATCTATGCGGCGGACTACCGTTCTCACGGCGTCAGCATTGTTTTTGACGGAAAGGTCATTATCGGGACGAGGGCAAAGAAGGAACGGGCTAAGAGTTATAACGCCTTTACGAGCATCAATTTCCCCTGCCCGGCGATCATCCAGGACCGGCGCGTAATCCGATATATGCCGGAAGAGCTGTCGAGCAGACCGGTGAAATTTTATCATGAGCTTGGTGAAAGCATTTTCCTGCTGAAACTGATTCCGGGAATGAATCCGGATATTCTTCCATATCTGTTCGAGCATTACGACTGCATCGTGATCGAAAGCTTCGGAGTCGGCGGAATTCCGGCCTCTCTGCGGGATATGTTCTATAAAATCATGGATGAATACGTGCAGAATCAGGGAAAGATCGTCGTCATGGCAACGCAGGTTGTCAATGAGGGTTCCAATATGACCGTTTATAAGGTGGGGGCAAAGGTAAAGCATGATTTCAACCTGATCGAGGCTTACGACATGACTCTGGAAGCCGCGATTACCAAACTGATGTGGATCATGGGGCTCGGCGTGAAGAGCTATAAAGAAGTGAAGCAGCTGTTCTATACGACTGTCAATAAGGACATCATTTTCACGGAAGATCATATCGATGAACTGTAATAAAGTACGTTTTCTGACAATTAAAGTGAATTGAATTTCGCTTTATTGCATTCACAGTTTATCGCAGTAAACCAATAAATTACCATAAAGCAGCGGGCTTTTATTTCCCGCTGCTGTTTTTTATGTCATAAAAATAGATACGCTCCACGGCTGCACGAGAAGTTTATGCACTATTTCTGCATATTTTCGGAGGCACAGCAGCTGTCAGCGGTATTCTTCTACCATATCACGGCAGGACTCCCGCCGCTTCATTGCTTCATCTTACGAAAGTTATATTGTACTTATAATAATACAATGATTATTTTTGTTATTCAAAACAAATCTTTATTAAATATCATTAAATGATTTTGATTATGTAAAAAACTTTTGATTTTCATAGCAACAATGCTGCCAGATTTGGTATAATCACAGTCGACCGTCAGAAAAAAGATTATGCACATACTCGTGTATGGACTGTATAATCATTGAAGCATAGCACTTATGCTTCAATCTGTCTGAAAGTTCCCACTCAATTCAATCGCAATTTTCACAATAGTGAAGATGCATTTACGATCATGAAAATAGAGTGGAGTAAAAATACCCAACTCGGCCGGAACCAGATTCAGTCTGAATATATGAATTAATATGTCGGATAATCCGTATATTCACAACAGACAGCAATTACGTACTGACCGAACATATAGAAGTTTTCATGAAGGAAACTGAAAAAGGAGAGGTTTATATGGAAAAACAGGAAAAGAAACTGGGACTCGGAGCCTTGATTCTGATGATTTTTACATCAGTCTACGGCTTCAACAACATCCCGAGATCGTTTTATCTGATGGGATATGCCGCGATTCCGTGGTTCATCCTCGCGGGAATCACATTCTTCGTTCCTTATGCATTCATGGTTGCCGAATACGGTTCCGCATTTAAGAACGAAACCGGAGGAATTTACTCCTGGATGGAGAAATCCGTAGGTCCGAAGTACGCATTTGTTGCAACATTTATGTGGTACACCTCCTACGTACTCTGGATGGTAAACATCTGCTCCGGCATCTGGGTTCCGGTTTCCAACGCATTATTTGGAAAAGACACATCCGCTACATGGAAGCTATTCGGCATGAACTGGCTGTCTGGCCCGCGTCTTCTGGGAATTCTGGGAATTATCTTTATGATATTTATCACCGCTGTCGCCAGCAAGGGACTGAATAACATCCAGAAAGTTACCAATGTAGGCGGAATTGCCGTCATCGTCATCAATATCGTCGTTCTTGTCGGCGGATTCTTCATGATCATTGCCAACCACGGACATTTCGCACAGCCGTTTGAGGGCATGCATTCTCTGGGAACATCTCTGAACGCGGCCTACGCCGGCAATCCGATCATGATCCTGTCCTTCATCGTTTATGCCCTGTTCGCATACGGCGGACTGGAAGCCGTCGGAGGACTGGTTGACAAGACAGAAAACCCGAAGAAGACTTTCCCGAAGGGCGTTATGATCGCGGCAGTCGTCGTAGTCGTCGGCTACTCCGTTCTGATCCTGCTCGTCGGATCCTTCACCAACTATAAGGAAGTCATGGGTACTAACGGCGTTCATCTGGGCAACGTTTCCTATGTCATCATGGGCAACTTCGGAAAGATGTTCGGTGAGACCATCGGCGTCTCCGCATCAACCGCTGCCGCTATGGGCCACAACTTCGCGAGAATTTACGGACTGATCATGCTGCTTTCTCTGCTGGGCGCGTTCTTCACACTGAGCTACTCCCCGCTGAAGCAGATTATCGACGGAACACCGGCAGAGCTCTGGCCGGGCAAAATGGGAGTTACAAGAGACTATGACGGAATGCCGGTCAACGCGATGAAGATCCAGTGCATCGTCGTATGTATCATGATTTTCGGCGTATCTTTCGGCGGAAACGCCATGGCCAAGTTCTTCGTCATTCTGACGGACATGGTAAATGTAGGAATGACCGTTCCGTACATTTTCATCGCCGCTGCCTTCCCGGCATTCAAGAAACTGCAGAACCTGGACCGTCCATTTGTCATGTACAAGTCTCACGGATCCACCATGTTCTTCGCCTTCCTGGTATCCGCCATGCTGATTTTTGCCAATGTCTTCGCAATCATCCAGCCGGCCATTGAGGGCGACTTTATGACCACAGTCTGGACATTCGCAGGACCTCTGATCTTCTCCGCTGCAGCGCTGCTGATGTACGGCCGCTATGAGAAGAAGGTAAAGAATCACCAGATTCCGGCAAAAGATAACAGCGACAATGCCGCATAGCCTTGAAAACGGTACGCATGGAAACAGACATGCGCGCCTCACATAACACTGCCCCCCGTGCCTGCAAGGCATATGAAGCGGCGGAGCGGTCATCCATTCCGCCCGCCGCACAGATATTGTTTTCGGAAAGACGGAAAAGAAATACCACTGTCCCGAAAAGGCACACGGCACTGCAGTGCCGCGTGAAAACGAGGGCTGTTATACAGAAAATTCATTGCGTAATATAGAGTTTCATTCACACATACCAGACATATATTCGTTATAATAGACACATAAGTCAAAGATTAACCGCAGCGTCCGCTGGCCGACACAGCCGATACTGCAATTAATATGTTACAAAGAAGAAGTAAGGTAAGGAGGAAACACAGTCATGGAGCGTAAATATGCGTGGGAAAAATATGACGAAAATGATTTGAAGAAGATCAATGCATTCAGCGAAGAATACAAAACATTTCTGAGCTGCTGCAAAACTGAGCGCGAGTGCAACGACTACGCCATCGGGGAGATTAAAAAGGCCGGATACAAGGATCTGGAAGAGATCATTAGAAACGGCGGAAGCCTCAAGGCCGGAGACCGCGTTTACCGCAGCAACAGAGGAAAGAGCCTGGTGATGTTCCAGATCGGAACAGACCCTCTGGAGAACGGCGCCAACATCCTGGGCGCACACATTGACTCTCCGCGTCTGGACCTGAAGCAGAACCCGGTTTATGAGGAAGGCGGTTTCTGCCTCCTGAATACACATTACTACGGCGGAATCAAGAAATATCAGTGGGTCAACCGTCCGCTCGCCCTGCACGGCGTTGTCGCAAAGAAAGACGGAAGCGTTGTAAAGATCAGCATCGGCGAGAAGGACGACGAGCCTGTGTTCGGCGTTATGGACCTGCTGATCCACCTCGCTGCAAAGCAGATGGAAAAGAAAGCCGGAGAAGTCGTTGAAGGCGAAAAGCTGGACGTACTGGTTGGAAGCCAGCCGCTGAAGGGTGAAAAAGAAGACGACAAGCCATCTGTAAAGGACATGTTCCTGAAACTCCTGAAGGAGACTTACGGAATCGAAGAAGAGGATTTCCTCTCTGCAGAAATCGAAGTTGTACCGGCAGGAAAAGCAAGAGACATGGGACTGGACCGCAGCATGATCTTAAGCTACGGCCATGACGACCGCGTCTGCGGATTCCCGTCCTACCGCGCAATGCTGGAGCTGCCAGAGTCCATAGAGCGTACCTGCATCTGCCTGCTCGTCGATAAGGAAGAGATCGGAAGCATGGGCGCTACAGGAATGCAGTCCCGCTTCTTTGAGGAGACCGTCGGTGAAGTTCTGGAAGCCCTCGGCGTAAATCACATGACCGCAGTCGGCCGCACACTGAGAAACTCCACCATGCTGTCCTCCGATGTCAGCGCAGGATTCGATCCTCTCTTCCCGGACGTAATGGACACAGACAACTGCGCTTACCTGGGAAAGGGAATCGTATTGAATAAGTACACCGGTGTCAGAGGAAAGAACGGCTCCAACGATGCAAACGCAGAGTTCATCGAAAAAGTCCGCAAAGTATTTGATGACAACAACGTATACTTCCAGACCGCAGAGCTCGGCAAAGTCGATGCCGGCGGCGGCGGAACCATCGCTTACATCATGGCCAACTATGGCATGGATGTCATCGACAGCGGAGTTGCCGTTCTCGGCATGCACGCACCGAATGAAGTCGTCAGCAAGATCGATGTTTATGAAGCTCTGCTCGCATACGTCGCTTTCCTGAAAGACATGCGCTAACTGAATCCGCAATCGGACTAACATATTACCATACATAACCATTCAAGGCTGCAGACCGGATTTCATCACTTCTCCGGACTGCAGCCTTGTGGTTTTTCTGATTTAGCTTTATATTCTTCAGCATCTTTATCTTTGATACTCTGTGCATGTTCAACTTTCCCGCCTGCCCCGGCATATGGCCCGGGCACAGCCATTTCAGGGGACTTCCCTTGCCGTGTGAATTTTGTCTGCGCTAGAGATTAACGAACTTCACGGCATTATCAATGGAATCACTATCAACTCCTGCGACGCGGATACGAAGTTTACGTTGGTGTTTTATACAAAAAAGAAATTGACTTTGTCGCTATTAATCAAGGGAAAAAAATTTACATCCAAGCAGCCTATGATATATCTGAGGAAAAAACTTTCAAACGTGAAGTTGACCCATTACTGCAAATCAAGGACGCATATCCTCGTATGATCATAGCCAGAACACACCAGCCTTCGTATCAATACGAAGGAATCAACATCATCGATGCAGCAGACTGGCTTCTGCAAGAAAACGATTCAACCAGCGATATTACACGTCACACTCTCTAGTGCTGTTATCCGTTGTTCCTGTAAGGAACAACATTAAAGGAGGATTCTTTACTGGAAGTTCACAGTATACAGCACAGAAAACCTGTAGTCTGCTCTAATGACTGCGATTATGCTGTATAATAGTAATAATCATCAATCAATAATCAACAATCTAAATTCAATCAACTACATATATGAAGGAGTGTATATTTATGTATAAACTCGCAGACCTTCCATCAAAATATGAGGAAAAGAAGATGTCTCCGCAGCAGGCGGCGGAACTCGTGCATGACGGAGACCGCATAAGCTACGGCTTTGGCTACACGGCTCCCTACGCTGTGGACGAGGCTCTGGCAGAACGCCTGAAAAACGGAGACCTGAAGAATATCGAACTGGTAAATACGCTGTCTATGCATGAGCCGGCAGTTTATCAGGCAGCCGAAAATAATGACCAGATAAAATTTACCTGCGGCCACTTCAGCGGACTGGACAGGAAACACAGCAAGAACGGGCGCTGCTGGTTCACCCCGATTTTCTTCCGGGAAAGCCCGAAATACTGGGCAGAAGAAGCACCGGCAGATGTGCTGATCATCCAGACCACGCCGATGGATAAATGGGGAAATTTCAACATCGGCCCTGCCCTGACAGACATCCGCGGATACCTGAAAGGCGCGAAAAAAGTCATCGTAGAGACCAACAGTAAAATACCGTTCGTACACGGCATGCAGACGGAGCTGAATCTCTGTGATGTCGATGCGGTTGTAGAGGGAAATAACCCGGACATTCCGGAAATCACCTCCCGCCCTGCTGACGATAAGGACCGGAAAATCGCGGAAACGGTCGTGGATCTGATTGAAAGCGGCAGCACCCTGCAGCTGGGCATCGGCGCCCTGCCGAACATGATCGGCCAGATGCTCTGTGAATCCGACCGCACCGATCTGGGCGCCCACACAGAAATGCTCACCGACGCATATGTAGATCTGTACGAAGCCGGAAAACTGACCAGCAGCCACTCCTCCATCCCGGGAAAGATCGTCTACGCCTTTGCCGGTGGAACGAAGCGGCTGTATGATTTCCTGGACCACAACCAGAAGTGCTGCGCGGCGCCGGTCAGCTATGTCAACGATGTCCACGTCATCAGCAGCATCGATAAGATGATCTCCGTCAACGGTGCCATCGACCTGGACCTCTTCGGTCAGGTGAACGCAGAGTCTGCCGGATTCCAGCACATCAGCGGCACCGGCGGCCAGCTGGATTTTGTCCAGGGCGCCTACGGCTCCCGCGGCGGAAAGAGCTTCATCTGCCTGCATTCCACCAGACAAAAGAAAGACGGCAGTGTGGAAAGCCTGATCAAACCGGTGCTCCCGCTGGGTTCCATCGTCACCACACCGCGTGCCGCCGTCCATTACGTCGTTACCGAATACGGAGCTGCTGAACTGAAGGGAAAATCCACCTGGAAACGCGCGGAAGCACTGATTAACATTGCCCATCCGGACTTCCGGGATGAACTGATTAAAGACGCAGAAAAAATGGGCATCTGGATGAACACCAGCAGGCTGTCTCTGTAGTATGCGCTTGCATGAATGTTGTATTTTCAATGTTTATGCAGGACAGACACATATTATGTAATCGCACAATTTTACTGTAACCCTTTCGTGTCGGTGTTGAAGATTACACGTTCAGATGATATAATTCAGATTGTTCGAGAACGACAAGACGGCAGCGGCCTTGAACAGTTATTTTTTGCCGCCGCACCTGAAACGGAGGAATGGACATGGCAGACAGAACCAGCTACACCAGCCCTTTATCGACGAGATACGCAAGCAAAGAAATGAAGTATCTCTTCTCGCCGGAGATGAAATTCAAGACATGGAGACGTCTCTGGATCGCGCTTGCGGAATCGGAAAAGGAACTGGGTCTGGATATCACACAGGAACAGATCGATGAACTGAAAGCGCATAAGGACGATATCAATTATGAAGTGGCTGAGGCCAGAGAGAAAGAGGTCCTTCACGATGTAATGTCTCATGTATACGCTTACGGAAAGCAGTGCCCGCATGCCAAGCCAATCATTCACCTCGGTGCGACGTCCTGCTACGTCAGAGATAACACCGACATTATTATCATGTCGGAGGCGCTGAAACTGATCCGCATTCAGCTGCTGAACGCGATGGACCGCCTGGCTGTATTCGCAGACGAGTATAAGAATCAGCCGACGCTGGCATTCACGCATTATCAGCCAGCTCAGCCGACAACTGTCGGAAAGCGTGCCACCCTCTGGCTGCAGGATCTGGTTATGGACCTTGAGGATCTGAACTACGTTCTGGATTCTCTGAAGCTTCTGGGCTGCAAGGGAACGACCGGAACACAGGCTTCCTTCCTGGAACTGTTCAACGGAGATCATGAGAAATGCCGCCAGCTGGATATGAAGATCGCGGAGAAGATGGGATTCTCTCAGGTTTACCCGGTTTCCGGACAAACTTATTCCCGCAAGGTAGACAGCCGTGTACTGAATGTCCTGGCAGGAATCGCGCAGTCCGCGCATAAGTTCTCCAACGACATCCGTCTCCTTCAGCATATGAAGGAAGTTGAAGAACCGTTTGAAAAGCATCAGATCGGTTCTTCCGCAATGGCATATAAGCGCAATCCGATGCGTTCCGAGAGAATGGCATCGCTGGCCAACTATGTCATGAGTGACGCGATGAACCCGCAGATTACTGCTGCGACACAGTGGTTTGAGCGTACACTCGATGATTCTGCTAATAAGAGAATTAGTGTGTCCGAGGCCTTCCTCGCGACCAACGCGATTCTTGAGTTATACATCAATATTTCTGATGGCCTGGTGGTTTATCCGAAGGTCATCGAATCACACCTCATGGCAGAGCTTCCGTTCATGGCAACGGAGAATATCATGATGGATGCGGTAAAAGCCGGCGGAGACCGCCAGGAGCTTCATGAGCGCATCCGTGAACTGTCCATGCAGGCATCGAAAACCGTTAAAGTTGAGGGCAAACCGAACAATCTGCTCGATCTGATCGCTGCAGACCCTCTCTTTAATACAAACAAAGAGGCTTTACAGAAGGTTTTGAAGCCAGAAAACTATGTTGGACGCGCACCAGAGCAGACAACCGAGTTTCTTAACGGGGTCATAAAGCCTATTCTTTCAGCACACGAGTCCGTCCTCGGACGCAAGGCTGAAATCAACGTTTAATCGTAGGATAGGAGGAATATCAACTATGGTAAAAGCAATCGTAGGCGCAAACTGGGGAGACGAAGGAAAAGGCAAGATCACAGACATGCTGGCAGAAAATGCTGACGTCGTCGTCCGTTTCCAGGGAGGAGCTAACGCAGGACACACCATCAAGAATTCTTATGGTAAATTCTCTCTGCATATGATTCCATCCGGCGCATTCTATGATCACTGCACCTGTGTACTCGGAAACGGTGTTGCACTCGACATTCCGAGACTGATGAAGGAAATCGACGATCTGACTTCTCACGGAGTTCCGAAGCCGCATCTGATGGTTTCTGACCGTGCTCAGGTCGTTATGCCGTACCACATTCTGCTGGACGGATACGAGGAAGAGCGTCTTGCCGGAAAGGCATTCGGTTCCACCAAGTCTGGAATCGCTCCATGCTACTCCGATAAGTATGCCAAGATCGGTTTCCAGATCAACGAGCTGTTCATGCCGGACGACAAGCTGAAAGAGCGCATTAACAACGTCTGCACCATCAAGAACACACTGATTAAATATCTTTATCATAAGCCGGAGCTGGATCCGGATGAGCTGTATAAGACCATCTGCGAATACAGAGAGATGATCCGTCCTTACGTCGGACACACTTCCGCTTTCCTGCATAAGGCACTGAAAGAAGGAAAGACGATCCTGGTTGAGGGTCAGCTGGGAACAATGAAGGATATCGACCACGGAATTTATCCGATGACGACCTCCTCCAATACTATCGCCGGATATGCAGCCGCAGGTGCCGGAGTTCCGCCATATGAGATCAAGGATATCGTTGCGGTAACCAAGGCATACTCTTCTTCCGTAGGCGGCGGAGACTTTGTCACTGAGCTCCACGGAGATGAGGCGGAAGATCTGCGCAAGCGCGGCGGAGACGGCGGAGAGTACGGTGCTACAACCGGACGTCCGAGAAGAGTCGGCTGGTATGACTGTGTTGCTTCCCGCTACGGATGCACTCTGCAGGGCGCTACTGAGGTTGCCCTGACCGTTCTGGACCCACTGGGATATCTGGATGAAATTCCACTCTGTGTCGGATATGAGATGGACGGAAAGGAAATCCAGGACTTCCCTAATGTAACAGACCTCTCCAGATGCAAGGCTGTTTATAAGAAGATGCCGGGCTGGAAGTGCGACATCACAGGCATCCGCAAGTTTGAGGATCTGCCGCAGGAGGCACAGGATTACGTTAATGAGATCGAGCGTCAGATCGGATTCCCGATCACGATGGTTTCCAACGGACCGGCTCGTGAGGACATTATCCAGCGCAAACCTCTTATCTAATTGAATTTTGTCTGAAAAGAGCAGTGTGAATTCACGCTGAAACGGAGAAGAATCCCGCTGCTCTTCTCTTGTATACAAACATGACTGAATACTCAGCGTATTCCCAACATGTTTAATAATATGAAGAAGGTATTAAAGGAGGTAGAACCAATGTATAAGGAAGCATTACGTCCTGCATGGGTAGAAATTAACCTTTCTAACCTGGATTACAACATCAAGAGCATCCAGAAGAAGATCGGACCGAATGCAAAGATGGTCGGCGTCATCAAGGCGGACGCTTACGGTCACGGCAGCGTGGAAACCGCGCACGTCCTGATCGAAAACGGCGTCGACACCTTCGCTGTCGCTACGCTTGCAGAGGGCGCAACACTGAGAAATGCCGGAATCGAAGGCGAAATCATCTGCCTGGGACTGACTCCGGACATGTATGCAGACGCTCTGGTAAAATACGACATTACTCCGGTTTTCTGCTCTCTTGAGAACGCAAAGGCAATCGATGCGGCGGCAAAGGCTGCCGGCAAGACCGTAGAAGCCCTGATCGCCGTAGACACCGGAATGGGCAGAATCGGCTACCAGTGGAATGACACCGACCACGCTGCGGAAGAGCTGAAGGAAGTCGAAAAACTCTCCAACTTCAAGATTAAGGGAATGATTTCCCACTTCTCCACAGCAGACGCAAAGGATCTGGACTATGCACACGGCCAGGAAGCACATTACAATCACTTCTATGAGGAAGTCAGCAAGGCCGGCGTAAAGATCCCTAAGCGCACCCTCGCAAACAGCGCGGCAATCATGAGAATGCCGGAGGTTTACTTCGATAAGTGCAGGGCCGGCATCATTCTCTACGGACTGTATCCGTCCCACGATGTAGACCCGAAAGACCTGTCCATCAAGCCGGTTATGTCCGTCAAGGCCAACATCGTCCATCTGAAGGACGTTCCGGCAGACTTCTCCGTCGGCTACGGCAGAAAATACATCTCCAAGGCTCCTGCCAAGATCGCTACAGTCGGCATCGGATACGCAGACGGCTATCCGCGTCCGTACTCCCCGGTCGGCAAGGTCCTGATCGACGGCCACATCTGCCCGATCGCCGGAAATATATGCATGGACCAGTTCATGGTTGATGTCACCGACGTTCCGGATGTCAAGGTCGGCGATGAAGTCATCGTCATGGGAAGTGACGGAAAGAATGAGATCACTGCAGACGACATCGCAGACGCAACAGGCACGATCAACTACGAAATCACCTGCGCATTCGGCCAGAGACTGCCGAAAGTCTACGTAAAATAGGCACTGCACAGGAATTGACACACATTCAGGGGGGCCGCATTTCCGCGGCCTCTTTTTCTTAATTTTTATTCAGTAGTTATTCTGGCGTTCCGGGGCTATAATGAACTTGTGTTCCCCGCCGGTAAGGAAAATTTTGTCCACCCTGCCGCATCGGGCAGCAGAAGACCGGCGGATCTTGCGGAGCACGATAAAATTCAAATGTACAAGGAGCAGTTATCATGAAGAAAACATACAATCGTACCATTACGCTTGTACTGGCTCTCGCCATGATCATCACGCTGTTCGCAGCGTACCTGGAGCCGGCATCCGCCGCTTCCTCCGGAAAATACTGGCTGAAGGTCAATCAGAAGCGTAATGTCATCACCGCCTATAAGAGAACGGGCGGAAAATGGAAGCCTGTCCGCGCCATGCTGTGTTCAACCGGTGTAAATACAACTCCGGAAACCACAACCTATAACGGAACCTGGCGCACATCCTCCAAGAAACGCTGGCTGACCATGTCCCTGGACGGAAGTTTCTTTGACTATGGACAGTACACCGCCCATCTGTACGGCGGAATCTTCATTCACAGCGTCTGGTATTACGCGCCGAAGCATAATGCCCAGGCCCGCGCAGAGTTCAACAAGCTCGGAAAGAAGGCCTCTCACGGCTGCATCCGCGTTTCCACTGCGGACGCAAAGTGGATGTACAACAACTGTCCTGCAGGAACCAAGGTAACCATCTACTCCAGCAGCAAGGCCGGCCCGCTCGGAAAGCCGAAGGCGATCAAGGTCCCGGGAAATGCCACAAGAAGCTGGGATCCGACCGATCCGGCCAAGGGAAATCCGCTCCGCCATCTGATGCCGAAGCCGGTAATCAAGGTAAAGAAGGCCTCTGCTGTCGCACAGGGCGCTTCCTACAACCTGAAGAGCGGCGTTACAGCGAAAGACCCGAATTCCTTTATGGACCTGACCAAATATCTGAAGGTCGCAAAACTGCAGATGAAAGCAGCCGGATCTTCTGCATATAAGAAGATCAGCACCTCTTCCTTCTCCACAGATAACGCAGGAACATACGTCGTTACCTACTACGTTAAGGATCCATGGGGAAGATCCAAGACAGCCAGCTTCAAATTCGTTGTCAAGGCAGCACAGAGCAAACCGTCCATCAGCGGAGCAGCTGACCGCACTGTAGAAACAGGAAGCAGCAATGCCGTATCCGGAGTAACCGGAAAGCAGGGATCCACTGACCGCACATCCGCGATCCAGGTAACCATCAAGGATCCGAGCGGAAAGACCTCAACCATGTCCTACAGCAAGGCAGAGGCTTACGTCTTCTCCAAGGACGGAAACTACACGGTAAGCTATGCCCTGACCAGCACGGCAGATAAGAAAGTTGTCGCAAAGGCATCGGTAACCATTACTGCTGAGACGATGAACGAAGTTCCGGACGTCAAGGGAAAGACCGAAGCAGAAGCAAAGGAAACTCTGGAAAAGGCCGGATTCACCGTCCAGACCGAGTACACAACACTGACAGCCGATGAACTGAAGAAGAACGCCGATCGCTTCGGCGACGCCTCCTTCGGACAGGTTTATGAGCAGACTACTGCCGGAAGTAAATTAAAGGCAGGAAGCGCCGTCACCATCAAGGTGCTGAAGGAAGAGACAAGCGCTTCCAAGTAATACAACAGAACATCATTCCGATCGAGATAAAGTCCGGACGCCATAAACGATCGACGAGCCTGAAGAATTACAGAGAAAAATACCATCCGGCATACAGCATCCGCTTCTCAGAATTAAACTTCGGCTGGTCGGACAATCTGTACTCTGTTCCCCTCTACGCCGCCTTCTGCGTCTGTGATCCGCAATAAAGCGGTTCCCGGCGAATGGAATGCCCATCCTGACCCGCTCCGCACGATTAATTCCGCGCACGAAAAAACCGCACAGCCGGTGCATTGGAAATTCCTCTGCATCCCCCTGTGCGGTTATCCGTGTCACGTCTTGCGCGCAGCTGAACTGTGTCGCCAGCGTGGTCATATTCTTTTCTATAACGTCAGCTGCATGAAACACATGTCAGCTGCCTAATCATCCAGATTCGAGTAATTAGTCTGCAACGTATGGCAGAAGAGCAACGATTCTTGCTCTCTTGATCGCTGTAGTCAGCTCTCTCTGGTGCTTAGCACAAGTTCCTGTGATTCTCTTCGGAAGAATCTTACCTCTCTCAGTAACAAACTTCTTCAGCTTCTCAACGTCCTTGTAATCGATAACTTCTGATTTATCTGCGCAGAACTGGCATACTTTCTTTCTTCTCATGCCACCGCGGCGTCTGTTATCCATAGCCATGATATTCTATCCCCTTTCCATTAGAATGGAACGTCTTCATCGATCGCTTCAAAGGAATCTGGCATATCATCTGCCTGGTCATTCTGAGCCGGCTGATTCTGTGCCTGCGGTGCAGACTGACTCTGCTGCGGAGCAGAATATGAAGGAGCCTGCTGGCCCTGTCCGTATCCACCATTGCCGTAACCGCCCGCGTTCTGATTCTGATATCCGCCGTTGTTATAACCGCCGGAATATCCGTCATTTCCGCCCTGACGGTAATTCTGACCTGAGCCGCTTCCCTGGCGGTCGCCCCACTCAAGGAATTCTACACGGTTTGCCACAACATCTGTTGTATAGACGGTGTCGCCCTTCTGATTCTGATAGCTGCCCGTCTGAATGCGTCCGCTGACTGCTACGAGTCTGCCCTTGGCCAGATATTTCTCGCAGGTCTCTGCCTGTCTTCCAAATACAACGATCCTAGGAAAATCCGCCTGACGTTCTCCGCCGTTTCTCACCGGACGGTCAATCGCAAGCGTGAAGCTTGCAACTGCCATCTGACTTCCGGATGTGTAACGGACCTGCGGATCTTTCGTTAATCTCCCGATCAGTACAACACTATTCATGTTCGCACCCTTTCATCTGATCTTTAAAGACTATTTTGCGTCCTTATTTACGATCATATGTCTGATAATCTTGTCAGAGATCTTAATTCTTCTGTCGAGCTCCTTAGGAAATTCTGTATCTGCCTTGAACTCTGTGACTACATAGTATCCCTCATTCTTCTTCTGAATCGGGTATGCCAGCTTTCTGAGTCCCCAGACATCAGTGTCTCCCAGTTCACCGTGCTCAGAGATAACGCCCTGAACCTTCTCGATTGCAGCCTTCTTTTCCTCTTCACTGAGTGTCGGATCGAGGATGAACATTACTTCATAATTCGTCATAGCTTTCACCTCCCTATGGACTATATGGCACCGTTTCTCAACGGTGCAAGGATTTTACGTGTACTGGTCTATTATATCACCTGATTATTGAATAGCAAGCAGTTTTTCAGTATTTTGTACCGGATCTCCCGGCTTTTCTCTCCTGCCGGCCCCCTTTTATGACAAAACCCACACGCAAGGAGTCTCCTGCCTACTCGTCCTTCGGACGCAGTTCTTTCCAGACAACGTTTTCAGGTTCCTTCCGGAATAAAACTTCCGGATACTCTCCCTTGTCCTTCATGGACTGGATTGCCGCCGCAACGATGTCGTGGTCCTCATGATAGGTTACGCCATACCACTTATCCGGGGTCTTCAGAACATGGACCTGCGCCTTGCCTTCTTTAATTTGTCCCTCGACGATGGACGGAAGGAAATACTCGCCTTTCATCGGGTTGTCGCGCAGAATCTGATCCAGGAAAGCCGGGAAACGTTCCCAGGCCTCTTTCATGAATGCGCCGGTGAAGCCCCAGAAATTCATGGAAACGGTGCTGCCCTGCGGGATTTCTGTCCAGGTCTTCCCATCGTCTTCCGTATAACCTGTAAATTCCCCTCTGGACATGACCTTGGTGCGCTCCGTGACGTTCTTCAAGAGATTGTCATCCGTCAGCTCGCAGATTCCTCTGGCCACGGTGCCGCTCTCGCTCAGGGTCTTTTCCAGCTGGAAGCCGATCATCGCATACTGATACGGTTCGGTGTCTTTTACGTTTTCCAGATAGTCGTACAGGAGATGGAAGGCGGTCGGTCCGTAATAGTCGTCGGCATTGACAACCGCGAACGGCCCATCGATGACCTGGCGCGCCGCCAGGATCGCATGTCCGGTTCCCCATGGCTTTACACGGCCTTCCGGCACCTTATATCCTTCCGGAAGATCGTCCATTTCCTGGTAAACGATTTCTACATCCATGTATTTATCAATGCGTCCGTCGATCAGTTTTCTGAAGGCCTCTTCATTTTCCTTTTTGATGACGAATACTGCCCGCTCAAAACCTGCCATCATCGCGTCGTACAGGGAGAAGTCCATAATAACTTCGCCCTGATCGGTGATCGGGTCAATCTGCTTCAGTCCGCCGTAACGGCTGCCCATTCCGGCGGCCATAATCAACAGTGTTGGTTTATTCATTCCTGCCACTTCCATTTCTAACATGATTTACACCGCATCCATGCGGCCTTTTATTCTGCGTTTTCGCACTTCCACCATTTTAAACAGTGGCGCCTTTATCGTCAAGAATTGCTGCAGCGCAGCCTGTGCCTGGAAGACCTCCCGGTTCTCTTCGCGCATGCTCACGCGGACACTTTACACCTTCGGGATTCGGCGTTTCCATTTACAGACGAAAATGATTTTCTTGAATATAACGGAAATTGTGATAAAAATTTCAGCATTTCTTCCACCCATCCATGACCATTCCGCCCGGTCTGACCATGGATACACGGCGATATATTGTCAGAATGCTTTTTATTCTCTTGCAACTAGACCGCAGTTCAGGGATATATGTCCTGTACATCTGCCTCAGCTTCCAATTTATGAATCCGGACATTTGTACCATGGTGCAACTTTTTATATCCCATTATCCTACTTTATTGGTTGTAAATGCAAGACCACACAATTTAATCAGATTTTTTGTATTTATCGCACACAAAAATCAACAATGTCTATATTTTATTTTCTGTTTATTATTATATTCTATATTTAAACTTTTGTTTCTCTCCCACAAGCAACTCTTCCTGAATCTTGTATTTCATTTAACAAGCAGAACAATGTTTCCCCATTATGCCCTGATTATGATACAGTATATTTATACAAGTTTTATACTTCCCGATTCTATTGATAAAGCTTATTTATACCGACATCACGTTCTGACTGGTTTTGTGCTATTCTATCTGCACACGGTACACTCTGCTGAAACATAGTGTACCGGCGGAATATGTTGAATTTGTTTTATTGGTTTAATGCAATTATGTAAGAAGGAGTTATCTTATGAGTGACAATCATGACCTTCGAAAACAGAAAAGCAGCGGACTCGCTCTTCTGCCTTTCATCGTTTTCATTGCCATCTACCTGGGCGCAGGACTGTTTCTGCAGGCTAAGGGCGTATCGATGGCATTCTATCAGTTCCCGTCTGTATCCGCGATGTTCATCGCCGTACTGGTTACCTTCTTTATGACAAAGGGAAGCCTGGGAGAGCGTTTCTCCATCTTCGCAAGAGGTGTCGGTAAAGAAGATATCATTACGATGCTGATTATCTTCATCCTTGCCGGCGCATTCTCCACCGTCGCTGCTGCAATGGGAGGAAGAGATGCGACCGTTAATATGGGACTGACCTTCATTCCGGTTCGCTTCCTGGCTGCCGGCATCTTCATCATCGCCGCATTCATGAGTACCGCCACCGGAACCTCCATGGGAACCGTCGGCGCCATCATTCCGATCGTCATCGGAATCGCAGACAAGGGCCACTTGAGCATTCCTCTGGTTATCGGTGCCTGCATCGGAGGCGCCATGTTCGGAGACAACCTGTCCATGATTTCCGATACAACCATCGCTGCAACCCGTACACAGGGCGTAGGCATGAAGGATAAGTTCCACATGAACTTCCTGATTTCCCTCCCGTCCGCAATCATCACGATCGTCCTGCTGCTGATCTTTGGCCGTCCGGACACCATCGTCGCGATGAAGAGCCTGAGCTTCAGTTTCATTAAGGTTCTGCCGTACATCGTCGTCCTGGTTCTGGCCCTGGTCGGCATGAACGTATTCCTGGTTCTGACCATCGGAATCTTCCTTGCCGGCATCATCGGCATCGGCTGCGGCAAACTGACCGTCTTCACTTTCGCCCAGAATATCTGGACCGGATTCACCAGCATGAACGAAGTATTCTTTCTGACCCTGCTGGTTGCCGGAATGGCAGAAATGGTCATGCACAACGGAGGCATAAACTGGCTGCTGGATAAACTGGAGAAGGTCATGAAAGGAAAGAAATCCGCTCAGGTCGGTGTTTCTCTCCTGACTTCCCTGATCGACTGCGCAACCGCGAACAACACCGTTTCCATCGTTGTTGTAGGACCGCTGGCAAAGAAAGTATCCAGCAAGTACCACATCGACCCGAGACGTACCGCATCCCTCCTGGACATCTTCTCCTGCTGCCTGCAGGGATTCCTCCCTTACGGCGCACAGATCCTGCTCTGCATGTCTCTGGCCAACAACTACCTGAAGGGTTCCGCAACCATTAACCCGACGAACATCGTTCCATACGTCTGGTACTGCATGATCCTGTTCATCGTAGCAATGGTTTCCATCTTCGTACCGTTCGCAGACGGATTCACAAAGAAGAACCCGTGGAACTGGGAGTATGACTGCGCAGAGAGCGAGGTTGAAGAAGTTAAGAAGATCCGGAATGAGAATAGAGAAATTGAATCGGAAGACCCTGATCATCTCGACTAACTGCATGTTACAATACTATTAACAAACATAATACTCAGCGGAAGCAGTATGGTTTCAGCCGGCTGTTTCCTGATGATATTTACTTACCTTGCCCGGTATAGCCTTTGTCCCGGAATCAGACATAACAGGAGCGTGAAAATTATGGACAAAAAAGAACTTTTCAAGAAGATAAGCGACAATGTTGTTGACATGGATGATGAGGCCGTTGAAGAACTCTGCGAACAGTCTCTGGAGGACGGAATTGATCCGTCAGAAACCATCCGTGAAGGCCTGATTGACGGCATGAACCGCGTCAGTGAACTGTTTGAGACGGAAGAGTATTTCCTGCCGGAAGTAATGACCTCTTCCTTCGCGATGAACGCGGGCATCGATGTGCTGAAGCCGCATATCAAGCAGGAAAAGCTGGATACGCCGGTCAGCCTGGTCATCGGTGTTGTTGAGGGAGACACCCACGACATTGGAAAGAACCTGGTCAAGATTATGTGCGAGGCAGCGGGATTCAAGGTTTATGACCTGGGAAAGGATGTTCCGCTGGATAATTTCATTGATACAGCAGAAGAAAAGCACTGCGACCTGATCTGCATGTCCACGCTGATGACGACGACCATGGAAGGCATGCGTACAGTGGTCAACAAACTGAAAGAGCGCGGCATCCGCGATAAATATAAGGTTATGATCGGCGGCGGCCCGATTTCTCAGAAGTTTGCCGACCTGATCGGTGCAGACGCGTACACTCCAAACGCACATGCCGCTGTGCTGAAAATCAAAGATATGATGGGTGTAAACTAAGGAGGAAATAATGATCGTACAGATCAAACAATATCTTCATGGACTGGAAGTACCGAAAGACGAACTGACAGCACTGGAGAGAAGTGAATTATATTCACAGGGAAAGGAAGTCGACCGTATTCCCTGCTCCCTGGATACAGGAGAGACGATGGCCCCGATGATGGGCATGTCTATTGATAAATACTACCATTCCGCAGAAATGATGTGCGACCTGGAAGTCTGGCTGCAGGAGAATTTCCACTCCGACAGCGCGGGACTTTCCACCACGCTCCGCGGAATGGCGGAAGCCATGGGATCGGAAATTTCCTATTCTGACAACAATATTTCCCAGCTGAAGACACCGGCCATCAGGAGCCTGAAGGACATCGACAATGCGAAACTCGTTGACGTCGACAAGGACGGTCGTCTGCCAATCATCCTGAAGGGACTTCAGATGGTTAAGGACAAGCTCGGAAAAACTGTTCCGATCAGTGCCAGTGTCACCGGTCCGTTTACTATCGCTGCCATGGTTATGGGAACGGAACATCTGATGATCGGCATGATCAAGGCGCCGGAGAAAATCCATCAGCTGCTGGATGTCATCGTGGAGAACAACAACCGCTATATCAAGCGTGTCATCGACATGGGCATCGGCATCGGATTCTGCGATCCGGTCAGCTCCACTTCCCTGATCAATGAGAAACAGTACAGGACCTTCTCCCTGCCGTATCTGCAGAAGAACATTGATTTCATCAAGAGCCAGGGAGCCGGCTGCGGCCTTCACATCTGCGGAACAAGCCGCAAGATCTGGGAAGACCTGCGCGATACCGGAATTTCCGGATTCAGCCTGGACAACTGCGAGAGCCTTCTGGAAGCAAAGAAAGTCCTCGGCGACAAGATGGCGATCATGGGAAATGTACCTCCGGTTGATGTCATGCGCTACGGCACACCGCAGGATGTCCTGCGTGCCGCCAAAGCCTGCATCCGCGACGCCTGGGATTCCCCTTGCGGATTCACCCTGACTTCAGGATGCCAGATGCCGACCGGCACACCGGCAGAAAACATGACCGCCCTGATGGATGCGGCGAGAATTTTCGGCCGCTATCCGATCGACACAGATCTGCTGAACAGCGAAGATTAGCAGACCGGCATAACAGACAGGGTACTGAACAGGATTGATTAAAAACATATAAAGCATTAAAAAGGAGCCATGCGGCAGATCACTGCTGCAGAGGCTCCTTTATTTTTTATCTGTTATGAGTGAGTGGTTTCTCTGAACCCTTGAAAACTACTCCTTCGGGGAGAACTCGTCCTTGCCTACTCCGCATACCGGGCATGTCCAGTCATCCGGAAGATCCTCGAATTTTGTTCCCGGAGCTACTCCGTTATCCGGATCACCCTTTGCAGGATCGTACTCATATCCACATGTGTCACATACGTAAATCATAATTTCCTCCTTATTGAGACGTTTCAGTCAGGTTTATTCGTCTCCGGGACGGTTCCCGGACACGTTACTGTTATTATACCGTAACTTGCTTGGTTTTACCCATGTATTTTTCATGAAATCTGTTTTTTCTTCTTGCTGGTCATCTTTTGCCGGCAAAAGTCAATGAGACAGGAGACAAGCAGCACCCAGGCAAGTCCCAGGCTCCAGCCGCCCAGTACATCGCTGACGTAATGCACGCCGCAGAACAGGCGCGTCCAGCCGATCAGCGGGATCAGAAGGCCGAACACGACGGTCAGCACATTCTTCTTATACCGGGAAAGGCTGCTTCTTCTGATCAGGAAAATCAGCATGCCGTAGAAGATCAGGCCGTTCATGGAATGGCCGCTCGGAAAGCTGTATCCGTGCTCGATGACGAGCCATCTGGCCGGGTTCGGGCGCGGCCGGGCGATCGTGGTTTTCAGGATCTTGTATGGAATCAGCCCCAGGGATGATGAAAAGGCCAGCGGCAGGCCATACTCCGTCCGGGTGCGCGGTATTGCCAGCAGAACGGCGATCACAGCGATGATAAAGTACTTATGGGCCATATAGGTGATCGGTACCAGGACACGTTCGGAAAAGCCGTTTCTGGCGCTGTAGGCGAAGTACTGGACCTTGTGATCGATTCCGTGCGTATATCCGTGAATGACGAGCCACGCGATTACGCAGAACAGTGCGATGAAGCAGATGCCGCCGATGATCCGTCCCCGGTACCGGTATATCTTCTGCTCCGAATGATTATATGCAGTTGCATTCATGTCTATCCTCCCTTGTTTTCACATTCGTACTATCATACCACAAGTGCCTGGATTTGCATACGAAGAAAACCGTATGTTTTCGGCCCTCCACTGCCCTTTTCTTGATTCTGTACCGGTTTCTATTTATACTTAAAACAGATTCTAAGATAAGATTCAGAGAAATCCGGGCCGGCCATTTATTTTTGTCGGACTGGTGACAATGGGAGATATAATTATGAGCAAATTACGGAATATCCCTGCATTAATCAGGGTCGCCAATTCACTGCGTGCGTTTAATCATTATGAAAAGGACATTCTCGCGGCCAGGGAGACCGGAGATCCGGTAAAAGACCGGGAGGTCACGGGACACGCAGCCTATCTCTGGGCGCAGGACGTGTGCCGCAGACTGCATCTTACCGTCACTGTCACCGGGCAGGAAAATCTGCCGGAACAGGACGGCTTCCTGATCATCGCCAACCATCAGGGATATGGAGATATTCTTGCGCTTCTGGTGGCCATGAATGAAAGACAGATCGGATTTATCGCGAAGGATTCGCTGGAAAAGGTGCCGATGCTGGGACGCTGGATCAGCAATATCGGAAGTCTCTTCCTGAAGCGCGGAAATGCTCGTGAAGCGATGAAAAGCCTGCAGGAAGGCGCGAAAAGACTGAAAGACGGGTATAACCTGGTCATCTTCCCGGAAGGCACCAGAAGCCGCAAGACGCGGATGCGCCATTTCAAGCGCGGAAGCTTTAAAATGGCCTTTAAAGCGAAAGTTCCGATCGTACCGGTTACCCTGGAAGGCGCCTATCACATCTATGAGGAAACAGGCGTCTATCACCCGGCAGAACTGCACGTGCAGATCCACCCATATGTGGAAACTGCAGGTCTCGACCGCCATGCCCAGAATGAGGCGGAAAACCAGATTGAAGAGACCATCCGGCAGGCGCTGCCGAATCCGGAGGTACTGGAATAGGCTCCCATCGTTCTGATGTTGACGTGTACCTGCAATTGTATATATAAAGAATACAGGGGACATAGCACTTCTCGATACTAATAATCTCGATCACATAAAAAAGGTCATTCAAAGTCTGGTCTGATGTTCAAAATCCATAAACATACAGTACCATTGAATAAAAGGAATGACAAAGGGGCTGTTGCGCTTTGCAACAGCCCCTTTTATTTGCCCCGTCAAAGTTACGGACTCATCAAAATGTCCGTACTTCCTTGTCTGTTTGTTTTTTGTCCCTACTCTCCGTGGCTGCTGACGCCGCTTCCGGTGATCGGAATCTTGCTGCCGCCCACGGTTGGGCTGGCGTGTCTGGCGACATTGATCATGTCTTTCACCCGCGCCAGGACTTCGCGGAAATTGCGGTAGGTCTGCCCGCTGTATGAGCCCTGATCGGAGGCTGCCCCCTGAACCCTGATGCCGAGCTTGTCGGCGATGTAAAGGGAACGGTACAGATGATAGGACTGTGTCACGACAACTGCGCGCTTTACCTCGAAAATGGACTGTGCGCGGTACATGGAATCGTAGGTGCAGAATCCCGCGTGATCGCAGAAGATCTTGCTGTCCGGAATCCCCTCTCTGCGCATGTACATCAGCATGACGTGGATTTCATTATGCTGGACGGTCCCGTTGTCCCCCGTCAGAAGGATCTTCGGCGCGACGCCTGCCTTATACAGCATGACTGCAGTATCCAGACGGTCCTTCAGCATATCTGAGGGCTCGATACTGTTCTTGATGCCGGCCCCCAGCACGATGATACACTGGGGATTCAGCTTCTTGAACTTCGCTTTCTGTGCAGCGGTCAGTGTCTGGCTGTTACTCGTCACCGTCATGGTCTTGTTCGGGGATTCCTGGCTGCACATCCAGGCGTTTATCCCTGCAATGATGATGACGATCAGCATGAAGAGCAGGAAAATCCATTTGATGAATGTTTTAATGATTCTCCGCATGCTTTACTCCTACTCTGTCGTACTGATGATGGTGTTATCCGACTTGTCAACCTGGCTGACCTTCATGTACTTCGCCTCGCTCGGGTCGACTTTCTTCTTCAGAACCAGCAGCTGAGGCGTCAGGTACTTGGTGCTCAGAGTCTTTCCGTGCAGCGTGATCTTACTCTGCTCGGTGAAGTTCTCTCCCTGGATATAGTACTTGCCGGAAACTTCCACAACCTTATTGACCTTGATGGTCTTTACGCCCATCTTCATGCCGCCCTTCGGGAATTTCTTTCCGCCGTAGATATAGCGCTTTCCGTACAGCATATCATATCCGAGCAGTTTGAGGTTCTTCAGATAGTTCTTGCTGTGGTGGTTGACCTGCTGATGGTACTCGATGGTTGTTCCGTTGTGGATGCCGAGGCGGTTGAAGATATATGCCGCAAGCTGGTATGCATGCATGTTCTTATGGACTCTCTTCATCTTATAGTTGCTCCAGACGACGTACTGGGTCTGATACAGGCTCGGCAGTGCGTAATTGTCGGAAGTGACCTCCAGTGCCGGAATATGGTCTCCGTACATAACCAGGATGGTCGGCTCCTTATATTTGGAAAGCGTATTCGTCAGCTGTTTGACGAACTGATCCATTTCATAGACCTGGTTGACGTAGTACTCGTATTTATTTTTCAATTCCTCATTCGGTGCCTTCGTGACCTTGATCTTCGGATTTGTCAGCACCTTTTCGGACGGATATTTTCCATGTCCCTGAACAGAAATGGTGTAGATATAGTCTCTGTTCTTGGTGGATTTCAGCGCACCCATAATCTGGGAGGTCAGGATCTTATCCTTCTCCCAGCCCTTCGGTGTCTTCTCGACGTTCGGCATGTACTCCACCGAAGTGAATGTGTTATAGCCGATGTTGTTGAAGACGGTATTTCTGTTGTAGAACATCGCTCTGTGGTCGTGGATGGCGTGTGAGGAATATCCGATGTCACGCAGATCCCAGGCGATACTCTCTGCCGTCTCATCCTTCAGAACGGACTTGAACGGATATTCTCCAGGTCCGAAGAACTTGATGCTGAGTCCGGTCATGACTTCAAACTCGGTGTTTGCTGTACCTGCTCCGCAGGCTGGAACGGTCAGATTTCCGGATGAATAGTTCTTCATCAGACTGCGGTAGTATGGAATCGGATCCTGCGAATACTTGATGTTGGTAAACAGTGTCGGATCGACAAAGGACTCCAGCTGCAAGAAGAGGATGTTTGGCTTGTTTTTTGTATTTGCCGAATTATCCTTCTCGAATTTCACCGTGCCATTCTTATTCAGATCCTTTTTCGGGAGGACACTCTGCACCGCTTTCTTGCTGTAATTGGCCGGTCTGTGAATTCCTGTATTCATCCAGGTGTTGATGAAGCAGTATGGAACTCCGTAGTCTTCATAGGCATAGGCCAGATTTCCGAAGAATGTTGCCAGGTTTCCTGTCTTGATCAGTCCAGTAGTCGCTCCAAATGCGGCCAGGATAATCAGAACCACAGTGATCAGGCTCTTCTTAAAGTGTATATTTCCTGTTCGCTTCGGTCCCTTGATGAACAGCAGGATAAACACAACCAGCAGCAGCGCCACCGCACCGAACATCAGGAAGAGCTGGATCTTGGAAAAATAGTTGGTCATGATCGTCGCGCCGTCGGCCATGGAACTGAAATCCTTCACCGTAAACGGCGTCATACGCTGTGACAGAATGATTCCGTTCGTCACGCCGATGGCCATCCACACGGAAGAAATCAGCGTTAATACAAACGTACTCCTCCGGAACAGCGCTGACACAACAAGCGTTGCATAGATGATCAGAACATTGTCGAAAAAGGCAAGCGGTCTGGTCACCATAAAATAGAGTCCGCCATATCCCGGCATGGTATGTCTGGCCAGTGTTTCAATGATCAGATTAAATACAAAAGCCAGAATCAGATCCCATACGAATGGATTACGGACCTTTGGATTATGATAGAATTGCTTCAGTTTATTCATCAGCTTTCACTCCACTCTCTGGTTCCGGAAATAAGATCCGGTCCCTCTCCCATTTCCCTTTTATTATTCCACGAACATATCCGACAGGCGGCCGAATTCCTCCAGACTCAGAGTTTCTGCCCGTCTTCTCGGGTCGATCTCCGCAGCTTCCAGAGCGCTGCGGACACGGTCCTTACTCTCGCCCATCGTCATCAGGGAATTCAGCAGCGTTTTTCTCCTCTGGCTGAATCCCGCTTTGACGCAGCGGAAGAACACCGCCTCGTCCTTCACGTCAACGGCCGGTTTACTGCGGACATCCAGACGCAGAACCGCGGAATCCACCTTCGGCTGCGGCATAAAGCACTGGCGCGGCACTTCCATCACCTCAGACACTTCACAGTAGTACTGCACCGTGACCGACAATGCGCCGTAGGTGCGGCTTCCCGGGTTGGCCCGGATGCGGTCCGCGACCTCCTTCTGCATCATGATGACGATGCATTCCGCCGGGACATGTTCCGTCAGCAGCTTCATGATAATCGGTGTTGTAATGTAATACGGAAGATTGCCGAGCACCTTCACCCGGCTGCAGCTCCCGCGTTCCTCCGCGATGATCCGGCTCAGGTCCGCCTTCAGGACGTCCTGTTGAATCACATGGACATTGGAAAACTCCGCCAGCGTGTCATGCAGAACCTCAACCATGTGCGGATCAATCTCGATCGACGCGGCCTTTCCGGCGCGCCGGCAGATTTCCGACGTCAGCACGCCGATGCCCGGCCCGATTTCCAGGACAAAATCATCCTGGTCAAGGGCAGCGCCTTCAGCGATTCCGTCGATGACATCCGGATCAATCAGGAAATTCTGTCCAAAACTTTTCGCGAACTGAAATCCATATTTATTTTTTAACAGTTTGATCGTTAATGGATTGTAAAGCTCCATAAAACTCCTCTCTGCTGATATTAAATCCGTTCAGTTTATTCAGCATGGCACGCGCGTTGCCGTAGCCGATCCCGAGAAAATCGCCCAGCGCCTGTCTCCTGGCGCGGCTTCCTGCGCCTCCGCAGAGGCCGTTTTCCAGCATATCTTCCCAGCTGATGGACGGTGTGTTCTTCTCTTCCTGACCGCACACGGTACAGTGTGCCTTGGAAAGCGCTTCCCGGATATCCTCCGGCTTTGCGTTTTCCACACCGATATTATCCTTCTTCATGGCCTGTGATCTCGGAAGGAAAGCCTGCCCTGCGTCAGGGAACCGCTCCGTCACTTTCTTACGGATTCGTTCCCCTGCAGAGTCCGGATCAGTAAAAACGATGATTCCCTTCTTTTTATCTGCAGATTCGATACGTTTCCACATTTCCTCACTGAGTCCGAATCCGTGTGTCTCAATCGTTTCTGCATCCACTGCGCGGTGGACGGCTGCCGTATCATCGCGGCCTTCTACCACAATCACTTCATTTATCTTGATCTTATCCATACTGTATTCCTGTGTTCACTCACATTATCTCTGCTGTCCCCAGACTCATTCTGCCGCGTTCTGCACAGATATTCTCCTGGTCTGCAGCAGACGATATACTCTGTCTGTTCCCCAGAACAGGCCGGGTGGCTATTTCGAAGAGGAACTGTTTCCGGACTTGCTGCTTCCGGAAGAATTGTCCTTTAATACATAGACCACCTCTCCCGGCTTGATCATATGCAGCTGCGTTCTCGCCTGCTGCTCGATATAGCTGTCCTTGTTCACACTCTTTAACTCCTCCTGGAGCTCCGAACGCTTTGTCTTCAGCTGCGTATTCTTTGACTTCAGCCGGTTCTGCTCACTCTGCAGCTGCAGAACGGTGTGAACCGATACCCCGCTCGCGCCGAGCAGGAGCACCATGATCAGGGTCAGTACCATTCTGGACGGATTGATTCTGACCTTTTTCTTCTTTCTTCTGCTTCTCGTATTCTTTGCGCTCATTGTCTACCCTAACTGATGCTGCCAGACTTCTGCTTCTTTCATCCGTTCTTCCACACAGCTGCACTGCTCTCCCAGATCCGTAATTCCGGTATCGCCGCATTTCTCGCAGCGGTGATGGATATCCGTGTATCCCATATCGTAATTGTGATCCGTAAGAAGAACCGCACGTTCTTCCGCAAGACGGTCCATCTGTGCGCGTTTTCCAGCTTCTTCCGAATCCCGGCCCTGGAGCATCGCTTTGGTCAGATCCGAACTCAGCTGGCGTGTTTCCTCATCAATTTCTTTAATGCGCGGAATCTTTTCATAGACTTCCTGAAGACGCTCCTGCGCTTCTTTTTCTTCTGTACGTCTCAGGTATTCATAGTACTGATTCAATACAGCCTGTGTAACCGGCTTTCTGGCGTTGACATCGCGCTTCTGCTTGTCCGCCTCAGTCTTCCAGTTCTTCAGAACCTTATCGACATAATTGAAGTTCGGATTGGAAATACCGGCTGTCTTGCTGCAGGCCTCTAATATTTTATCAATATTATAGCCCATGTCATCGAACCAGCTGTCCATTAAATTTTTCTCTGCCTCGGTTGCATTTCTGGTAAACCCGAGAGCCTGAAGGATTCTGCGGTACTGATAATATCTCTGATCCACATCCTGCAGATAATCCTTAACGGCATCCACCGTGTTCAGACCCTTCGACGCCCATCCGTGAACGACAGCCGAAATATACTTCATTCCGGTCTTATTCTTCTGCAGACAATACTGTACGCAGAACAGCACAACTTCCGGAGTAATCTTATCCTCGGTGATCCATTCGAGAATCGTCTTGACCTCCGTTGAACTCAGACTCCTGCCGAAATCACTCTCAATCTGTGAAAACAGTCTCTGCAGGGAATCATTATCCAGCAGATTTTCCACACCGCTCTGTGAATCCTCATTCTGATCAGTTTCTGATGATCCCGTTCCGTACATCTCATCCTTCAGGTTGACAAATTCAATGCACAAGTTGACATCCTTGTCACCATTGACAAAGCTTTTCCGGATCAGGCCCAGATCTTCCCAGTAATTCCATGCCTGCGCAACCAGTTTCTCGCTGAGACCCAGCTGCTCGGCAATCATGTGTTCACTGATTTCCATTCCGTACTGCGCGTACATATATCCGTAAATGAACACCTTCACATAGTCCCCCGGTGCTGCCGGAAGATATTCATTGATAAAGATGTTTTCGATATTTGTATCCCGCAGAAAGAAATCGCTGATTTTTTGTCTGTAAAAATTCATCTCTGCCGTCCTCAGGGTTATCCAATCTATTTTATCCTATGTTACATCCCTATGTTTGCAAAGTATATGTTGATTTTGTGATTTCAGCATATTTTCCTGAAATACCGGATATCCGGGCTTCAGGAAGAAACAGAGACCCACATATATATGTGGTCTCTTCATCTGCGGATCATATTCTTTACGCCTTGTCTGCGAACTTGGTATATCTGGCTACCCAGGTAAGTTCGATCGTTCCCGTCGGTCCGCTTCTGTGTTTTGCAAGATTGACTTCACATACACCAGGCTTATCAGAATCTTCGTTATAATAGTCATCTCGGTATAAAAAGATGACGATATCGGCATCCTGCTCGATGGATCCTGACTCTCTCAAATCAGAAAGGATCGGCCGGTGATTCGGTCTCTGCTCCGGCGCACGGGAAAGCTGTGAAAGTACGATGACCGGACAGTCCATTTCTCTGGCCAGCAGTTTCAGATAACGGGACAGATTGCTGATTTCCTGCTGTCTGCTGTCCGCTTTCCCCTCTCCATGCATGAGCTGAAGATAATCGATGACGATCAGGTCCAGCCCTTTCTCGGCCTTCATTCTCCGGCATTTATTCTTAATCTCAAATACACCGACATCCGGCGTATCGTCAATAAAAATAGACGCCCCTGCCAGCACATCGGCAGCCTGCAGAATCCGATCCCAGTCCTCGCGGTTCAGATTCCCCTTCTTGATATTCTCCATATCGACCCGGGCTTCCATGGCGAGCAGTCTCTGTCCCAGCTGCTCCTTAGACATCTCCAGGCTGAAAATCATTACTTTGGCATTTCCTTTGACTGCCGCGTTCTGTGCGATATTCAGAGCAAATGCCGTCTTTCCCATTGCCGGTCTGGCGGCAACGATGACCAGGTCGGAAGGATGAAGTCCGGCAGTAATGGAATCCAGCTGCTGAAAACCGGTGGTGAGTCCGACAACCTGTCCCTGATTGCGGACGGCTTCATTGATCATATCGATGTTGCTGATCAGCACCTCACTCAGCGGCGAATAATCACTCCGCTGCCGGGACTGCGCGATGGAGAAAATACTCTTTTCCGCATAATCCAGAATATCTTCCGCATCATCCTGACTCTGGTAGCATTTTTCACGGATTTCCTCGGAACTCTTGATCAGCGCCCGCATGGATGCCATCTCTGCAACAATCTTCGCATACTCCGATGCGTTGCTGGTTGACGGGACTCCGCCGGAGAGTTCTGCCACATAGCTTCTTCCCCCGACGGCATCCAGTTCATTTCTTCTCTTCAGTTCTTCACAGACTGTGACGATATCAATCGGCTTGCCGGAGATATACATATCTTTCATGACATGAAAGACTGCAGCGTTAGCTTTATTATAGAAATCTTCTTCCTGAATCAGTTCCAGTGTATCCGCCAGGGCGTCCCTGCTGAGAAGACCTGCTCCCAGAACAGAACGCTCCGCGTCTTCATTATGTGGAGGAATTTTTCCATTCATACTGCTTAACTACGCCTCCGTTACGTTGACTGTCAGCTCTGCGTGAATCTCATAATACAGCTTGACTGTTACATGGAAGGTTCCCATGCTCTTGATCGGACTGTCAAGCTGGATTTTCTTCTTGTCTGTATCAATTCCCAGCTGGGATTTCACAGCTTCTGCGATATCCTTGGATGTAATGGATCCGAACAGTCTTCCGCCTTCTCCGGCCTTGGTCTTGATTTCAACAGACTTTCCGTTGATGACTTCCGCCTGCTTCTTTGCCTCTGCTCTCTTTTCCGCTTCTTCTTCAGCCTGCTGTGCCTTCTCTTTCTCAAGGCTGCGGATATTCGCTTTTGTTGCTTCTACAGCCATTCCCTTCGGGATCAGCATGTTGCGCGCATATCCGTCGCTTACCTTTACTACACTGCCTGCTTTACCTGTTCCTTTTACATCCTTCTTTAATATTACCTGCATGTCTACCTGCCCTTCTCTTCATTATCTTTATCACCGTCCAGAATATTTCTGACCATCGTCAGCACTTCTTCCGGACTCATCTCCACCTGTGCGCCGGCCGTAGTTAAATGTCCGCCGCCGCCCAGTTTTTCCATGATCAGCTGGACATTAATATCACCCAGCGATCTGGCACTGACCACCGTCTGTCCGGTTTCATCCCGGCCCGCAACAAAACTTGCTTTTACGCCTCTGACGTTCAGGAGCTCATCCGCAACCTGCGAGTTGATGATCTGTGCTTCCTGATTATAGCCCGGACATATGGATGTTGCAATGCCGTCCTCTCCGATATGCGCAGAGGAAAGACCTCGCGATCTTGTTTTAAAATCATCCAGATCTGTCTGGAACAGACGCTTGACTTCTGTCGTATCCGCGCCGGCTCTTCTGAGCCAGGCCGCCGCTTCAAAGGTTCTGACACCAGTCTTCACCGCAAAACGGTTGGTATCCACGGTCATTCCCGCCAGCAGTGCTTCCGCCTCCAGCTTATCCAGATCTCTCTTATTACCTGTATATTCCAGGATCTCCGTAACCAGCTCAGCTGTAGACGAAGCATAGGATTCAATATAGGACAAGACCGGATTCGCAATGGCATCAACCGCTCTTCTGTGGTGATCGATGACCACGATACGATCTGTACACTCCAGCAGATCCCTGCATTCGACAAAACTCGGCCGGTGTGTGTCCAGGACGATCAGAAGCGTATTCTCGTCAATCAGTTCTTTCGCCCGGTCGTGCGTCAGGAAGGTGTAGGTTCCCTTCTCCTTTGCCTGCTTGAAAATCGTCTGCAGGGAATCATTGACTTCTTCAATTACAATAGAAGAATTTTTTCCATTCAGCATGCAGACGCGGAACATTCCGAGCGCAGCTCCGAATGCATCCATATCCGGGTTCCGGTGTCCCATGATCATCACGCGGTCCGCCTGATCGATCAGACGGCTCAGCGCATGGGCAACCACTCTGGACTTTCCTTTATTTCCTTTCTCTACCGTCTGCAGTTTTCCGCCGTAGTACTCGATCTTGTTTACTCTGCGTACAACAGCCTGATCGCCGCCGCGGCCAAGCGCCAGATCCAGAGCCCCGTCCGCGTAATCTCTCGTATCGGTGATGCTCTCGCCTCCGATACCGACGCCGATGCTCAGGCTCATCGGAAAATCAGCCTGCGTCTCAATGTTTCTGACCTCATCCAGAATGGAAAATTTATTCCGGACCATTTCATCCACATGACGGTATTCAAAGTAAATGATATACTCGCTCCGGCTCATGTTCACAATTGAGCCGCCGATTTTTCCCGCCCATTTGCGGATGATCTTATCCGCTTCAGAGGAAATCGTCATCCGCATGTCTGGTGACGTGTTGGCTTTCATCTCATCGTAATTGTCGATATTGACCCTGGCCACACAGACGCGTTCATTACTATAATCTTTCTTCAGCATCTCATATGCTGTGATGTCATTGAAGAATACAACAATGGCTCCGGAACTTTCATCATCCTCGTCATCTTCAGACTCACTGTCTGCCCTGCTTGTCACCAGGCTGAAGATCTTATTGTTCCGTTCTATTTTTTTAAATACACGGCTTTCTGCAGACGCTTCCAGTTCCTCCATCTTGATTCCCGTGAGCGCAAAAAAATCATAATCCTTGATTTCATCATATACGAACACTTCATCCATATAGGAGTTGGAATCTATGATTTTTCCGTTCTCATTCACGATGCACATCGGCAGCGGAACCTTTTTCGTCAGTATTTCTTTGTAATTCAGTTCTGCCATCTTTTCCTCTAACTTCCAGCTTCAGTATATGACAAATGCCCCTGAAAATTTGGGGCATATACTCAGTGTTTCACATGAAACATTCTCTCTATCACTCTGAAAGCAGCATATCCAGCAGACGGTTCAGTTCATCGCTGCTGTAATATTCCAGTTTGATCACACCTTTTTTCCCTCTCTGGTCGATGGAAACCTTTGTGCCGAACTGATTCTTCAGTCTGTCTTCCATGGCGAGGGTGTCCGCGCTTTTTACGCGTTTTTTCGGATCCTTTTTCTTGTTTTTCTTTGCCGCAAGTTTTTCAATGTCCCGGACGGAAAGTCCTTCATCCAGAATTCTGCGGCACAGCTCCAGCTGAAGGGACTTGCTTTTAATATTGATCAGTGCTCTCGCATGTCCCATGGAAATCTTTCCCGAAGCCACAAGCTCCTGAATTTCTTCCGGCAGTTTCAGAAGGCGGAGCGCATTGCTGATGTAGGGCCGGCTCTTGCTGATGCTTTTAGAAACTTCTTCCTGGGTCATCCCGTAAGTTTCCATCATCTGCTGAAGGCCGTGCGCTTCTTCAATCGGATTCAGATCTTCACGCTGCAGATTTTCAATAATCGCCACCAGCATGTTTTCTTCATCTGTGAACTCTCTGATCAGGCAGGGAACCTTCTGCAGCCCTGCCCTTCTCGCAGCTCTCCATCTTCTCTCGCCGGCTACAATCTCATAGGTTCCTTCTTCAGCGGGTCTGACGACCAGCGGCTGAATGATTCCATGTTCCAGAATAGACTGCGCCAGCTCTTCAATCTTATCTTCATGAAAATACTTTCTCGGCTGATGGCGGTTCGGCTTGATGTTTCCGATTTCTATATAGATGACTGTATTCTCCGGATTCTTCTTATCCTTTTGAATATCTTCTACAGTATGCTCCGTCTCATCTACGATCGATGCCTGTTCCGCAAACAGTGCGCCGAGGCCTTTGCCGAGTCCTCTGTTCTTTGGCTTAGAGGCCATTATTTACCCTCCCGTTCCAGAAATTCTTCTGCAAATTCTCTGTATGCAATCGCGCCCTTTGACTTCGGATCATATTCCGTAATCGCCATGCCGAAGCCCGGTGCCTCCGCCAGACGGATATTTCTGGGAATAACCGTGGAATACACTTTGGCGCCGAAATACTTCTTTACTTCCTGTACGACCTGAATGGACAGGTTCGTCCTTCCGTCGAACATACTGAGAACTACACCTTCAATTTCCAGATTCGGATTCAGGTTGTTTTTTACCAGTTCAATTGTGCTCACCAGCTGGCTGACACCTTCCAGTGCATAGAATTCACACTGGATCGGAATAAGCACGCTCTGTACCGCACTCAGAGAATTGATCGTCAGCAGGCCGAGCGACGGCGGACAGTCTACAAAGATGTAATCATACTCATCGCTGATTTTTCCAATCGCGTTGCGCAGTCTCTTTTCCCGTCCGTCCATGGCAACCAGTTCTACTTCTGCGCCAGCCAGATCCACATTGGCCGGAATGAGGTCCAGTCCCTCTACTCCTGTGTGAAGAATCGCCCGATGGGGATCGTAGTCTTTATCAATCAGAAGATCATAGACCGTGTCGGTGAGATCTTTCTTTGACACGCCTACTCCGCTGGTTGTATTTCCCTGCGGATCGATATCCAGCATGAGAACTTTCTTTCCGAACTGTGCCAGACTGGCGCCGAGATTGATGTTTGTCGTTGTCTTTCCGACTCCGCCCTTCTGGTTAAAAATTGCTATCGCTTTACCCAAAATTTCTGCCTCCTGACACTTTTACTTTAGTCACCTAACATTATATATGATTCATGTATTGAATGCCAGTTTCTTTTCTGATATACCATAATTGTTTCACGTGAAACGGATCAGCGGATTGGCGTTTTTCCAGGGGTTCCAGCCTTTCTCGGATACTTTTTCGGTGTATGTTTCACCTTTTTCACAACAACGAACTGATGCTGCATTCCTTCAACTCCTGCAGGCTGCACATGGTCGATTTGTCCGCCCAGAACCTGAACTGCTTTTTTCCCATCGTGAAGTTCCCTTTCCAGGTCTGATCCCTTATAGGAAATAAAGTATCCGCCTTCCTTCACGAATGGCAGACAGTATTCGGCAAGCACGGACATTCTGGAAACCGCCCGCGAAATGCAGAGATCATACTGCTCTCTGTGCAGGGGATCTTTTCCCAGGTCCTCTGCCCTGGCATGTACAGCCTCGACATTCGTAATGCCCGCCCGGGATAATAGATCCTGAATAACCCGGATCCTTTTCTGCAGGGAATCTTCAACCGTGAATTTCTTTTCCGGGAACAGAACCGCCAGAGGAACACCCGGAAAGCCGCCTCCTGTTCCGACATCGATAATCGATCCGGCATTCTGAAATTCAGGAAGAGAAGAAATCGAAGCGGAGTCCAGATAATGCTTGGTGATGAATTCTTCCGGATCCGTAATGGAGGTCAGATTGACATGCTGGTTGTATTCCAGTATGCCGTCCATGTAAACAGAAAGCTTTTCTGCCACATCATCACTGACGGCATACCCTGCTTCCGTAAACATCTTCTGTATCAGTTCTTTCATTATTTCATTCTCCTTTTCTTTTCCAGCCAGATCAGCAGCACATTGATGTCCGCCGGCGACACACCGGAAATACGTGACGCCTGCCCTACCGATATCGGACGGAGCCGGCTGAGTTTCTGCCGGGCTTCGATTCTCAGATTGTCGATCTTTTCATAATCCAGATCCTCCGGAAGCTTTCTGGATTCCAGCTTCTTGAACTTCTGGATCTTCCGCTCCTGCATGCGGATGTATCCCTCATACTTAATGTTGACTTCAATCACATCGATGACGTGCTGCGTGAGCTTCGGACGCTCCGGATCGATGGCCGCCATTTCTTTATAATGCACTTCCGGCCTCTTCAGAAGATCATAGAGAGATACCCTGTTATTCAGCGGAGAACTTCCGATAGAAATCAGAAACTCGTCCGCGTCATGCGGTCCGACCGTGGTTTCTTTCAGCCGCTCCAATTCTTTCCTTGCCATTTCTTTTGACCGGAGGAACTTCTGATAACGCTCCTCGGACACCAGTCCGATGGCATATCCCTTCTCCGTCAGGCGCTCGTCTGCGTTGTCCTGCCTCAGAACCAGCCTATATTCCGCTCTGCTGGTCATAATTCTGTAAGGCTCATTAGTACCTTTGGTCACGAGATCGTCGATCAGAACGCCAATATAAGCCTCGCTTCTGTCTAAAACGAAGGGATCTTTTCCAGAAACTTCCAGCGCTGCGTTGATTCCGGCCATCAGACCCTGCGCAGCCGCCTCTTCATACCCGGAACTTCCATTGAACTGTCCGGCGCAGAACATACCCCGGATCTTCCGGTATTCCAGATTCAGCTTCAGTTCCAGCGGATCGATGCAGTCATATTCAATCGCGTAGGCCGGGCGGGTGATCGTAATGTCCTCCAGACCCTCAATCGTATGATAGAACTTCTCCTGCACATCCTCAGGAAGACTGGTGGACATTCCCTGAATGTACATCTCATGGGTCTGCCGCCCTTCTGGCTCAACGAAGAGCTGATGCCGCTTTCTGTCCGGGAAGCGGTTGATCTTATCCTCGATCGACGGGCAGTAGCGCGGCCCGACTCCTTCAATCTCCCCTCCGAACAGGGCTGACCGGCTGAAATTGTCGCGGATGATTTTATGGGTCCGCTCATTCGTGTAGGTCAGCCAGCAGGGAACCTGATCCACTTCCAGAGAATCATTCATAAAGGAAAACGGAACGATTTCCTCATCTCCGTCCTGCCTCTTCATCTCATCATAGCGGAAGGTTTCCGACAGTGCTCTTGCCGGAGTTCCCGTCTTAAACCGGCGCAGCGGCAGACCCAGGCGTTTCAGATTTTCGGACAAATCGCAGGAAGGCGCAAGGCCGTTAGGTCCGCTTGGAAAATTGCTGGAACCGATGAAAATTCTTCCTTTCAGGAAGGTTCCTGTCGCAATCACGACAGCCTTACATTTATAATAGGCATTGGTCCGGGTAACGATTCCCTGAACCTGCCCGTCTTTTACATCGATATCCACTGCCTCCTGCTGCTTCATATCGAGATTATCCTGTTCTTCCAGGGTCTTTTTCATCTCCATATGATACTGATGCTTGTCGGCCTGGGCGCGGAGTGAGTGCACGGCAGGTCCCTTGGATGTGTTCAGCATCCGGCTCTGCATACAGGTCTTGTCGATGTTAATGCCCATTTCGCCGCCCAGCGCATCGATTTCCCTGACCAGGTGGCCTTTGCCTGTGCCGCCGACCGAAGGGTTGCACGGCATCATGGCCACGGCCTCCAGATTCATCGATAAAATCAGGGTGCGGCAGCCCATTCTGGCGGATGCCAGCGCTGCCTCGCAGCCTGCGTGTCCGGCGCCGATGACGATCACATCGTATTCTCCCATATAATATGTGTCCATTTTCCTGCCTTTCTGTTCTATTTCCCCAGACAGAATCTGGAGAATACTTCGGAGATTACATCGTCACCGACGGCATCGCCGATGATTTCTCCGAGATTTTCATAGGCCGCTTCCAGATCGAGGTCGATGATTTCAAGCGGTTCTTTCCGGTCTGCCAAACGCAGCGCATCGTTCAGATGGCTGCCGGCTTCTTCCAGCAGCTGCTTATGCCGGGCGTTGGTAACGATGACATTCTGGTCTGCCGTCACAGTTCCCTGATAAACACGCTGTTCGATGGAATCTTCGATTGCATCGAGACCGTTTCCGTCTTTCATCGATGCGGAAATCAGCTGGACCCCCGGAAGAAGCCTGTTCACATCTTCTGCCGTGATCTGCTGCGGAAGGTCGGTCTTATTCAGTACAACGATGGTCTTTTCGGCTTCCGCCTGCCGGAGGATTTCCCTGTCTTCCCCAGAAAGCGGGCTTCCCGCATCCAGGACCAGAAGAACCAGATCAGCCTCCGACCAGGAATCTCTCGACTTTTCAATGCCGATGGCTTCAATCTGGTCATCCGTTTCACGGATTCCCGCTGTATCGATCAGGCTGATCGGAATACCGCGAAGTCTCATATCTTCCCGGATGGTATCTCTGGTCGTTCCCGGAATATCCGTGACGATTGCCCGGGATTCTCTCAGCATCTGATTCATCAGAGAAGATTTTCCGACATTCGGCTTGCCGACGATGGCGATTTTCAGTCCACTGCTGAGAATTCTTCCGGTTTCCGCTGTCTTCAGGAGTTCTGAAATTTTCCCGATTACAGGCTTCAGATCGTCTTTCATTTTCTGATAGGTCATGATCTCAATATCCTCATCCGGATACTCGATATTGACTGTGACCTGCACCCGGATGTCCATCAGCATAGAGCGGATTTCCTTTATCTTTCCGGAAAGTGAACCGGAGAGCTGGCCGACGGCGGAATCATAGGTCTTGTCCGCACGGGCGGAAATCATGTCCATCACGGCTTCTGCCTGGGAAAGGTCCAGACGCCCATTCAGAAAGGCGCGCTCGGTGAATTCTCCCCGCTCGGCCGGCCGCGCCCCGCAGCGGTATACCAGCTGAAGAATTTTCCTGAGCGGCACGATGCCGCCGTGGCAGTCAATTTCCACCACATCTTCTGCAGTATAGGTTCTCGGTGCTTTCATGTAAACGCTCAGAACCTCATCGATCACTTTCCCGTCTTCCGGATCGATGATATGACCGTAGACCAGAAGATGATCCTTCATATTCTGTTTTCCTGACGGCGTGCGGAAGATCTGTTTTAAGATAGAAAGCGAATCTTCCCCGCTGATTCTGATAATTCCAATGCCGCCCTCTCCCGGCGGAGTAGAAATTGCTGCGATCGTATCATCCATATCATTCTCCCCTTGCCTGTTCGTATTTTGTCCTCGAAAATATATACCACTAAATCATAGCATAAAAAAGGACTGCCTGCTGAGGCAGCCCCTGTTATTCACGATATTATTTCAATTCGATGACGACTCGTCTGAACGGATCCTGTCCTTCACTTCTGGTCGTGACTTTCGGATCGTGCTGCAGGGTCGCATGAATGACCTTGCGCTCGTACGGATTCATCGGCTCCAGGCGGATGCTCCGTCCGGTATGAACGGCCTTTCTTGCAAGGCGCTCTGCCAGCTGCTCCAGTGTCTTCTCACGTCTTGAGCGGTAATGCTCTGCGTCAATGACAACCTTCACGTAATCCTTATGTCCCTTATTCACAACGAGACTGGTCAGATACTGAATCGCATCCAGCGTCTGTCCGCGTTTTCCGATAATCGTCCGGGAATCATCTCCGGAAATATCGATATGGACATGCGTTTCATCTGCTCTGGCGGTCATCTTCAGGTCCAGTCCCATCTTGGATGTGACATCCTTCAGAAAATCGAGGGCAGGATGCTCTTCCACAATCGGAAGATCTTTCACATCATCCTGCAGATTCAGCTCTGGCAGCTCCCCATGTACGGGAGCGGCCGGCTTTCTGCGGTGGGCATCCGGTCTTCTCTTCTGAGAAGAATCACGATGCTCCTGATGATGCTCTTTCGCGTATCCGGATGCTTTCTGCTGATGAGGCTTACTGCTTCCGGCTTCTGTCTCCTCGCGTTTTTTCTCCGGCTCCGCAGAAGAAGGTTCTGCTTCTGCCTGCGGTTCCGCTTTCTGCGGCTGCTCACGGACGGCCTCGCTTTCAGCCGGAGCAGTTTCCGGCTTTTCCTCCTTCGCGGCTTCCTGCGCGGATTTCTTTGTCACTCTGACCAGAGCGAGCTTGGAACCCAGACCGAAGAAGCCTCTTGAAGGCTGTTCGAGGACCTCTACGTCGACCTGATCAATCGTGCATTTCAGATCAGCGAGAGCAAGAGCGACGGCGGAATCAACGTCATCTCCCCATTTTTCAGTTACGTCCATTATCTTCTTACTCCTTCACCAGCTCGTACAGGTTTCCGGTCAAGGTGCTTTTTCAGCTTAGCCTCCATCTTATCACGCTTCATCTTCTTTCTAATCTGATTGAAACGGATATTGTAGAAAATCTGTATGAACTGACTGATAAACCAGTATGTCGCCAAACCGGCAGCATATGTTTTCGCAAGCCAGACGATCATGATCGGGAATCCGTACTTCATGACCATCATCATGGCTCCGTTCTGCTGCTGACCCGGTACACCGCCGTTTTCCGATGACATATAGAATGCGACGAATGTCGCGATTCCGGATAAGATCGGAAGAATCCACGGATCCGGCTGTGATAAATCGTTAATCCAGAGGAACGATTCATGAATCGCGAAATACATCTGTTCGCTCTTCATGTAGTTCATCGGAAGACGAAGGAGGGTGAACAGTCCCATGATGATGACCATCTGAATGATCATCGGAAGACATCCTGCCATCGGGCTCGCGCCTTCCTCTTTATAGAGCTTGGACATCTCTTCGTTCATCTTCACCGTATCTCCGGCATAACGATTCTGGATTTCCTTCATTTTCGGCTGCAGATCCGCCATACCTGCGGTAGACAGAATCTGCTTCTTATACGCCGGATACAGACAAAGCTTTACGATCAAGGTGAGAACCACCAGCGTAATGCCGTAATTTCCGATCACACGGTATAAAGCCGTAAGGATCCAGCCGAGAGGAGTGGCAAACAATCCAAAAAAACTCATTGATTAACTTCCTCCACCCTATGGAACAGGGTCAAACCCACCGGGATGGCCCGGATGACATCTCAGGATTCTGCGAATCCCCAGATAACTTCCTTTAAAAGGGCCGTACTTCTCCACTGCCTGTATAAAATATGTTGAGCATGTAGGAATATATCTGCACGTCGGCGGAAAAAACGGCGAAATGCAGATTTGATAAAACCTGACCATCAGGATCAATATCCTGGCAAGCACCTTTTTAATGACGGCGGCTGCGCGTCTGATGCCTTTCATCATGATTCATTACCCCGGTTCTTCTAAGTGCGGAAACCATAGACGACCGCACTGCCTGACAGCTGGCTTCAGTGATCGATTTCCGGGCAACGAAAATCACATCGTACCCGTCCGGAATCTGCATGCCGGAAAGCCGGTATGCCTCACGCATGAGTCTGCGCGCGCGGTTCCGGTGAACACTGTTGCCAACTTTTTTGCTTGCTAAAAAAGCGATTTTGTTGTACGGGAGGCGATTCTTCCGGTACAGAACGACGATATGCCGTGACGGAACCGATTTACCCTTCCGATAAACAGAATCAAAATCCTTTTGACTGCGAAGCACATTTTTCTTTCGCATTGTTATGCGGACAGGCTCTTTCTGCCCTTTGCTCTTCTGCGCTTCAGAACGTTTCTGCCGTTCTTTGTAGCCATTCTCTTGCGGAATCCGTGCTCCTTCATTCTCTGCCTTTTCTTAGGCTGATAAGTCTGTTTCATAATTTTACCTCCTAAATGTAATCCATACGCATAATCTAAATTGCAATATATGCGCGCGTTTCTTTATTATACTTTTTTCGATAATGTGTGTCAAACAGAACCTTTCCGATTTCCGCCGTTTCCGCGTTTTTTTGCTTTCGTTTTTTATCCGGCTCAAAAATCTTTCCCACCTTGCGCATTGATTTTTGTCCCATATCTAGTTGTGGATTACTTATAGACAACTTATGCATAGTTTTATCCACAACATGTTGATAAACTTTTTGTGATGCCTGTTTTTGACGAAAATCAAAAATCCAAGTGTGGAAAACTTTTTGATAAGCGCTTGTAAGACGGCCCTCTATCCTTTAGAATGGAAGTGATTTCATAAGAGAGGTTTAGAAATGGATAATAAAGAAATCTGGCAGGAAGTTCTGGCCATCATAAAAGAAAATACGACGGCAGCGAGCTATAAAACGTGGTTTCTGCCGACCAAAATCCGCCAGCTCGATCAGCAGATGCACATCGCTTATCTGGAGTCGGACAACGATTTTTACGCGAATATACTGAAAAACCGCTATAAGCCTCTGCTGGAGGAATCGTTCCAGAAGGTGATGAATCAGCCCTACCGCATTGTCATCAAGAAAGCTTCCGAGTATGAGCAGATGGAGGAAGAGCAGAAGCACCGTCAGCAGGTGATCAGTCCGGTAAAGCCGGGATTTACGCAGCAGCGTATTTTCAACCCTCGCTACACCTTCGATAACTTCGTAGTCGGCGCCTGCAATAAGTACGCCCATGCTGCCTGCCTTGCCGTTGCGGAAGAGCCTTCAAAGGCCTATAACCCGCTGTTTATCTACGGAGGATCGGGTCTTGGTAAAACCCATCTGATGCACGCCATCGGTATTTATCTTCTGGAAAACAGCCCGGAACTGAATGTCCTGTACGTTTCCACGGAGATGTTCACCAACGAGCTGATCAAGGCAATCGGAGAGAACCGCACCCGGGAATTCAAGAATAAATACCGCCATATCGACGTTCTTCTGATCGATGATATTCAGTTCCTGGAGGGCAAGGAAACGACGCAGGAAGAATTTTTCTATACATTTAATACACTGATTGAAGATCAGAAGCAGATCGTCATCTCCAGCGACCGTCCGCCAAATGAGCTGACCCGTCTGGATGAGCGTCTGACCTCCCGCTTTTCCTGGAACATCATCGCTTCCCTGTCTCCTGCAGATTATGAGACGCGTGTCGCGATCCTGATGAAGAAGGCGGAAAACCAGAATCTGGAGGTCACAGACGACATCTACGACGTCATCTGCCTGATTGCAGAGAAGATTACGGATAACATCCGCGAACTTGAGGGAGCACTGAACCGAATCGTCAGCTTCTCCCTGATTACCCATGAGAAGATTGATCTGACCTTCGCCAAGCGCATCCTGAAGGATGTCATCCAGAATGGCAGCAACAGCGTGACGCCAGAGAAAATCAAAACCATCGTCAGCCGCTACTTCCATGTGGAACCGTCTGACCTGGAATCCAGCACGCGCGCAAAGGCCATCGCCTTCCCACGTCAGATCGCCATGTACCTCTGCCGTGATATGACCGACTACTCATTTAATAAAATTGGAAACCTTTTCGGAAACCGTCATTACTCCACCGTCATGCACGCCTGCGAGAAGATTCAGCAGGACATCCGGGATGACGATTTCGTCAAGACAACCATAGAGAAACTGAAGTCACAGATTCAGGAGTAAGGATAAGCACTGACTTCTGCACAAAAATATCATCATGGGATGTGCGCGCATTTTTGTGTGCGTTTCAAGGTGTTTCCGACTTATCCACAGTATCCGCACCCCCTACTACAAATACTACCTAAAATTATAAAACAAATGGCTTTTCGAAGGAGGCTAAACATATGAGAATCAGCTGTTTACGACAGGATCTGGCAGGAGCGCTGAACATTGTATCAAAAGCAGTTTCAACACGCTCAACCATACCGGCAATGAAAGGAATCCTGATGGAAGCTTCAAGTGACGGAAAAGTGCTTCTGGCCTCTTCAGATTCAGACATTTCCATTCAATACACTTTAGAAGCAGACGTAGAAGAAACAGGAATCATCGTTCTTCCAGCCAAACTCTTTTCCGACATTATAAGAAGCGTTCCGGAGTCGCAGATCACTATTACAACAAGAGATGAACTTCACGCTGTCATCAGGAGTGTAAACTCTGAATTTAACATTGTCGGACTGGATGCTGACGATTTTCCGCGTTTTGAAACTCCGGGAAACAACGCACAGCATATCCAGCTTCCTGCACTTCTGTTTAAAGATATGATCGCACAGACTTCCTTCGCAGCAAGTACAGACGATTCCAGAGGAATCATCACTGGCGTTCTGATTGACATTCACGACCAGGAAATGCATCTGGCTGCGCTTGACGGCTACCGCATGGCTATTGCCAACCACAGCGTACCGGAAATCAATCCCTATTCCATCGTCATTTCCGCAAAGCTGCTGAATGATCTCTCAAAAATTATTGCAGAGATCAAGGATATTAAAAATAACACAATGCTGAATATTGAACTGGAAAACAAGAAGGCTGTTTTCATGTTCCCGGGCCTCATGGTCGAGCTGAAACTCTTTAATGGTCAGTTCGTTGACTACCGTGCAATCATGCCGAAAGACAGCACGATTACACTCAAGGTCAGCCGCAGCGCACTGCTGCAGAGCATCTCCCGCGCTTCCCTTCTGGCCAGAGACGATAAGAACAACCTGATCCGCATGGACATCCAGGATCAGATCATGTCCATCTCCGCCCGCGGAGAAGAAGGAAACCTCCATGAAGAACTTGTTGTAGAGAAAAACGGAGAGGATCTGGAAATCGGTTTTAACGCGCAGTACCTCATGGATATGCTGAAGTCCATTAAGGATGACGATATTATCATGAAATTCAGAAGCGGAATTGACCCTTGTGTCGTTACCCCGGTTAAAGGAAATGCGTACGAATACCTGGTTCTTCCGGTTCGTCTGTAACCCTGTAAACAGAGGCGAAGCCGCATTATGTATGTCAAAGAACTGGAACTGAAAAATTTCCGGAATTACGAGAGTCTGGATCTGGAATTCGACCCGCGGATCAACCTGATCACCGGCAGGAACGCCCAGGGAAAGACGAATCTGATTGAGGCTGTCTATCTGATTTCCATGGGCCGGTCCTTCCGTGCCGGACGGGACAGCGAGATGATCCGTTTTGGACAAAATGAAGCCCTGGTCAGGGCGGAAGCCGTGAAAGCCGTGATGGACACCCGGATCGACATCAGTATCAGCCGGAAATCGAAAAAGTATATAAAAAAGGACGGAAAGCAGCTGCATAAAACTTCGGAACTGCTGAACAACATCTTTATCGTTGCCTTTACGCCGGAAGATCTGCGGATCGTAAAGGACGAACCGGAAAAACGGCGCAGATTTATCGATAAAGAACTTGCGCAGATCCAGCCTGCCTATTACCTTTGTCTGAGCCGGTATAAGAAGGTGCTGCAGCAGAGGAACAGCTGTCTGAAAGAGACACCGGTCCGCCCTTCCATGCTGTCGCTGTGGGACATGCAGCTGGTGCAGTACGGCGCGGATATGATGCGGATGAGAAAGGCTTTCATCGACCGTCTGAGTGTCTTCAGCGGAAAAATCCATGACAGCATCACCAATGGGCAGGAAAAGCTGGACATTCAGTATGAATCCAATGTTCCTTATGAGGAAGATGCTTCGCGACGGCAGGAACGCCTCATAGAGACGCTGGAAAAGTCGAGGGATACGGATATAAAGATGAAAACCACGACCAGAGGACCGCATAAGGATGATCTCAGATTCCTGGTAAACGGCGTAAACGCGAGAAAATACGGCTCTCAGGGGCAGCAGCGGACCTGCGCGCTGTCTCTTAAACTTGCAGAACTCGATTTTATCCGGCAGGAAACGGGAGAAACTGCGATCCTTCTGCTGGACGATGTTATGAGTGAACTGGACCAGAGCCGGAGATCCTATCTGATTGATTCGCTGGAAGAAAACCAGATTTTCATCACGATGACTGAGGCAGAAGAGGATCTGATTCAGGCCTATGGACATCCGACCGTATTTTCCGTTCAGGACGGTCATGTGACCCTCCTGTAGAATTGTACATGTATAAATATATTAATATTAAATATAATATAATCTCAGAAGGCGTAAAATCGCCGCGTAACGATTCAAAAGAAAGGTAAAGAATAAAAAAGCTTTAAAAACCGCCTAAACTTGTAAAAAAGGCCGTTTCGTTGTATAATATAGATCTGCGGAAATTGCTCCGCAGATCGTTTTTTTATAGGAAATATTGAGGTGGTAAAACTATGACCAATAAAGAAGAAGCGGCGGCTGCCAAGCAGTATGACGCGTCGCAGATCCAAGTGCTAGAGGGGTTGGAAGCTGTACGCAAGCGTCCTGGAATGTACATTGGTTCGACCAGTGCCAGAGGACTCCACCATCTTGTTTATGAGATTGTCGACAACTCGATTGATGAAGCGCTGGCAGGCTTCTGCAGGAATATTGAAGTCACGATCCGTCCGGATAATTCCATTATGGTAGAAGATGACGGACGTGGAATGCCGGTAGATGAGCATCCGAAACTGCATATTCCTGCGGTTGAGGTCATTCATACCGTTCTGCATGCCGGAGGAAAATTCGGCGGCGGAGGATATAAAGTGTCCGGAGGACTGCATGGCGTAGGTGCTTCTGTAGTAAACGCCCTGTCCACGAAAATGATCGTAGAAGTCGAGAGAAACGGAAAACTCTACCGCATTGAATTTGCGAAGGGAAAGACCGTAAAGAAGCTGGAAGTCATCGGAACGAGCGATCACACCGGTTCCCGCACAGAATTCTGGCCGGATCCGGAAATCTTCGACACGACAGAATATGATTTCGAAACCCTGGAGCATCATCTCAGAGAGACCGCCTTCCTGACCAAGGGAGTCAAGATCACTCTGGAAGACCAGCGCCCGGGAAAAGAAAAGAAGGAAGTCTATCATTATGAGGGCGGTCTGAAGGAATTCGTAAAATTCCTGAACCGGAACAAGGACGCCGTCCATGAAGACATTATCTATTTTGAAAACCGTGAAGAGGGTCACGAGGTAGAGGTCGCCATGCAGTACACAGACCGCTACACCGAGACGATCTTCTCTTATGCGAATAACATTAATACCACAGAAGGCGGAAGCCACATCGCCGGCTTCAAGTCCGCTCTGACCAGAGTCTTCAACGACTACGCAAAGAGAAACAAGTTCATCAAGGACAGCGAGTCTCTGTCCGGTGAAGACGTCCGTGAGGGAATCACGGCGGTTGTTTCTGTCAAGCTGGAAGAGCCGCAGTTCGAGGGCCAGACCAAAACTAAGCTCGGAAACAGCGAGATCAGAGGATTTGTTGACACGACGACCAGCGCCAACCTGTCGGCCTTCCTGGATGAGCATCCGCAGCAGGCCCGCAAGATTCTGGACAAATGCCTGCGCGCGTCCAGAGCCAGAGCCGCCGCGCGCAAAGCAAGAGAGCTGACCAGAAGAAAGAGCGTCCTGGATACGCTTTCCCTCCCGGGAAAACTCGCCGACTGCTCAGAAAAAGACCCTGCCCTCTCAGAAATCTTCCTGGTCGAGGGAGATTCCGCGGGCGGCAGCGCCAAGCAGGGACGTGACAGAAAGCGTCAGGCCGTACTTCCGCTGCGAGGCAAGATCCTGAACGTAGAAAAAGCGCGTCAGGACCGTATGCTGAACTCTGAGGAAATCAAGAACATGATTACCGCGTTCGGATGCGGAATCGGAAAAGAATTCGACATCACCAAGCTGAGATACCATAAGATCATCATCATGACCGATGCCGATGTCGACGGAGCACATATCAGAACCCTGCTCCTGACCTTCTTCTTCCGTTACATGACCCCGCTGCTCGAGCACGGATATGTCTATGCGGCCCAGCCGCCGCTGTTCCGCGTGCAGAAAGGTAAAGAAACCTACTACACCTATTCCGACAAGGAACAGAATGAACTCCTCGCTTCTCTGGAAGGAAAGCCGGGAAAGGTTGACATTCAGAGATACAAGGGACTGGGAGAAATGGACTTCAACCAGCTCTGGGAGACGACCATGGACTATAATCACCGTACACTCGTTCAGATTACGGTGGAGGATGCCACAGCCGCAGATGAAATCTTCACCACTCTAATGGGAGACAAGGTTCCGCCGCGCCGTGAATTCATCCGTCAGAACGCGAAACTCGCGACATTGGACGTATAAAAAGAGTGCAGAAGGAGTAACAGGTGGAAAATTTAGAAGACAGCAAATTAATCAGGCATGAGATCCACGATGAGATGAAAAACTCCTACATCGACTACGCCATGAGCGTTATCGTAGGACGTGCGCTTCCTGATGTGCGCGACGGCATGAAGCCGGTGCACAGAAGAATTCTGTACGGAATGTCTCAGCTGGGTGTCACGCCGGATAAACCATATAAGAAGTCGGCAAGAATTGTCGGAGAGGTTATGGGTAAATATCACCCGCACGGCGATTCTTCCATTTACGATGCCATGGTCCGTATGGCGCAGGATTTCTCCATGCGCTATCCGCTGGTCGACGGCCACGGAAACTTCGGATCCATCGACGGAGACAGCGCTGCGGCACAGCGTTATACCGAGGCCAGAATGAGCCATTTCTCCTTGCAGATGTTAAGAGACATTGACAAGGATACGGTTGATTTTGTCCCGAACTTCGACGGAGAAGAAAAAGAGCCGGTGGTTCTGCCGAGCCGCTACCCGAACCTGCTGGTCAACGGTTCCAACGGAATTGCCGTAGGAATGGCGACCAACATCCCGCCGCACAACCTGGGCGACACCATCGACGCAACCGTCTATCTGATCGATCATCCAGACGCGTCTGTCGATGACCTGATTCCGATCATCAAGGGACCGGACTTCCCTACCGGCGCCAGAATTCTGGGAAAATCCGGAATCCGCGAGGCATACAGAACCGGACAGGGAAAGATCAAGGTCAGAGCCTGCTGTGAAATTCAGGAGACCAGCAGAGGCCGCTCCCAGATCGTCGTTACGGAAATCCCGTACATGGTCAATAAGGCCCGCCTGATCGAGCGCATCGCTGAACTGGTAAAGGATAAGAGCATCGACGGAATCTCTGAAATCCGTGATGAGTCCAACCGTGAAGGAATGCGTATCGTCATCGAGCTGAAGAGGGATGCCAACCCGCAGATCACGCTGAACAAGCTGTATAAGCACACTGCCCTGCAGCAGAACTTCAGCGCCATCATGATCGCCCTGGTCGATGGACAGCCGCAGCTTCTCAACCTGAAAGAGATCCTGCATGAGTACCTGAAGTTCCAGAAAGAGGTTGTCACCAGAAGAACCCTCTTCGACCTGAAAAAGGCAGAAGCAAGGGCGCACATTCTGGAAGGACTGCGCATCGCGATCGACAACATCGATGAAATCATCCGCATCATCAGAAGCGCGTACAACGACGCAAAAGAACGTCTGATGGAGCGTTTCGGACTGGATGAGATCCAGGCCCAGGCAATTCTGGACATGCGTCTTGCCCGTCTGCAGGGACTGGAGCGCGAGAAGATCGAGAAAGAGTATCAGGAACTCCAGGAGAAGATCGCCTACTATAACTCCCTGCTGGCTGACGATGCCAAGCTGATGGGCGTCATCAAGGACGAGCTGCTTGAAATCAAGGAAAAATACGGTGACGAGCGCCGTACCAAGATCGAGCGCGATGTCGATGACCTGGATGAAGAAGATCTGATCGAGGATGAGACCGTTGCCGTCACCCTCACCCATCTGGGATACATCAAGCGCGTTCCGGCAGACACATACAAGCCGCAGAAGCGCGGAGGCAAGGGCATTACAGGCCTGACCACCAGAAAGAACGACTTCGTGAAAGATCTGATCATGACCTCCACCCACGACTGGCTGATGTTCTTCACCAACACCGGAAAGGCGTACAAGATGAAGGCTTACCAGGTTCCGGAAGCGTCCAGAACGGCCAGAGGAACCCCGGCGATCAATTTCCTGAACCTGATGCAGCGTGAGAGAATCACCGCGGTTATTCCGGTGAAGAACTTCGAGGCAGAAGACCGTTATCTGATTGCCGTGACAAAGAAAGGCGTGATCAAGAAGACAGCCCTGAATCTGTTCGACACACACCGTCAGAACGGAATCATTGCCATCAGTCTGAAGGACGGAGACCAGCTGATCGACATCAAGGTTTCCTCCGGAGATAACGATGTCATTCTGGTTACCCGTGAAGGAAAATCCATCCGCTTCAATGAAGAGGATGTCCGTCCGATGGGAAGAAATGCCAGAGGTGTACGCGGAATCAACCTGGAAGGCGATGATGAAGTCGTTTCCATGGATCTGGTCGGCAGAGGAAAGAAACTGCTGGTGGTTACCGAAAACGGCTACGGAAAGCGAACAGCCGTCAGTGACTACAAGCGCCAGACCAGGGGTGGAAAAGGCATGCTGACCTATGACAAGAGCCGCTTCGACAAGACTGGCTATCTGATCGGCGCACTCTGCGTCGATGACGAGGATGAGGTCATGCTGATCAATTCCGATGGTGTAGTCATCCGCATCAAGGCGACAGATGTCAGCATCCTGAGCCGCGCTACACAGGGCGTGAAGATTATGAAGGTTGACGACGACAGCAAGATTGTCGCTATGGCCAAGGTAATCGGAGAAAACGACATCGAAAAGGCAGAGGCAGATAATGCCGCTGCAGAAGATGCCGCAGAAGCAGAGAAACAGGAAACCATGAAGTTTTAACCTCGGGTTTTCATTCGGGAAATAAATGTCAGCAGCGGGGCCGTCCGTCTCTGACGCACAGCAGTGTGCCGCCAGAGACGGCAGTCCCCTTCTGATGTTTCCGGTTGTTTTTTTGAAAAACTGGGTATATACAATCATGCGGATAATCCGCATGAGAACGAATGGAAAGTATGAGGGGTAAATCAATGGATCATATTAAATTTATCATCCCGGGAAAACCAGAATACCTGACAATGGTACGGCTTGCCATCACATCTATTGCCACAACGGCAGGTTTTGATCTGGATGCTGCGGAAGATATAAAGACTGCAGTCTGCGAAGCGTGCAAGAATGTATCCTGCCACGGCTTCAGCGGATTTTCCGATCAATATGAAGTTGACTGCGACGTAGAAAAAGGTAAAATAGATATCATCGTAAAAGACGATTGCAGCAAGCATACGCTTGCGAAGCTGAATCCTCCTTGCCGTAAGTGTCCGCAGGAGGGAGACGTAGGTGTTTTTGTCATCAAGTCTCTGATGAATGATGTGACATTCGACAAAGATGAAGAGGGCAGAAAACGAATTACAATGACGAAAAGAGTGTAATATGTCCGATCTGCAAGAGCTTGTCAAATATAAAGAAAACCCGACAATTGAAAAACGGAATGAATTGGTGGAGAGTCATCTTTATATGGTCGACATTCTCATCCGCAAATACCTGAATAAAGGCGTGGATTACGACGATTTATATCAGGTAGGAGCGCTTGCTCTGGTTCAGGCAGTAGAACGTTTCGACCCTTCCAGAGGGTTTGAGTTCAGTTCCTTTGCGACGCCGACGATTCTGGGCGAGATCAAGAAGTATTTCCGCGATAAACAGTGGAGCCTCAAGGTTCCGCGCCGTCTGAAGGAAATCGCCTCAAAAGTCCAGAAGGCCAAGGAAGAGCTGTATAGTAAGAATCATAAACAGCCGACAATTCCGGAAATCGCGGAATACACAGGTTTTCCGGAAGAGCAGATTATTGAATCCATGGAAGGTTCCCAGGCATACGGAACCTATTCCCTGGACAAGACCTTTGAAGATGCCGGTGAAGATGGTGAAAGCGCATTTCTGGAAAAATACACCGGATTCGATGAAAAAGGATTCGACCGGGTGGAAATGGCAGATATTATCGATACTGTGCTGGAGAAGCTCAGTGACCAGAATAAGTACATCTTCCGTGAACGCTTTATTTTCAACCGTTCACAGTCTTCAATTGCAAAGACGCTCGGTGTGTCGCAGATGACCATTTCCAGAGCAGAAAGAAATATCATCAAACAGTTCCGTGAAGAACTGCACCGAAAATAGAGAGTAAAAACCGTATATACATAAAGAAAGCGCCGGCAAGTGGTTCATCCCTGCCGGCGCTTTCTTCGTTTCAGGAGCTGTTTTTTATCTTTATGCTTATGTGTCTGCGTGCAGCTATATGTCTGTGTGCTGCTATGCGCTCATTTCACTGCTCGTGCGGATCAGGTCTCTTAACGTCTGCATCGAAAGGTCAACGGACGTGATTTCATCCGCGCAGCTTTTCAGCTCGGCACGCAGAAGTTCCTGACTCGAGCTGTTGTCCTTCTTATAGCTGAGCTGGTGGTCCAGGCAGGCCCAGAAATCCATAGCGATGGTGCGGATCTGCACTTCCGCGAAAACGCCCTCTTCACCCTGGTATCTCCCGCCGCAGATCTGGCCGTCATGCCTCTTCGGGATGAAGAGGATCATGTGATAGCTCCGGTATCCGCTGGCCTTGGGATGTCTGACATAATCCTTCAACTGGACAGTCCGGATTCCCGGAATGCTTCTCAGCCACTCCGCGGCGGCGTAGATATCATCATTGAACGGACAGATGATGCGGACGCCGACGGCATCGTGAATTTCACTGAGCGCATTCTCCGCATCCGGCTTCAGTCCTCTTTTCTGCAGCTTTCCGATCATACTTCCCGCCGACTTGATTCTGCTGCTGCAGTACTGAATCTGCTGCATATCGTCCGCAGTCTGGGTTTCCTCTGCATGGCGGCGGATCGTGTCTACCAGCCATTCCTCCGTTTCTTTTAATGTGGAATAATATTTTCCGTAGAATATTTCAGTATCACTGACGATTCCTGTCGTCTTGTTTTCTTTTCCTGTATAAATCAGTGTCATTGCTTTCACAACCTCCTTTTTCGTCTTCAGAGGCTTCGGGAAGAATGCCGCATGCGCGCATACTCGCGTGTTTCGGATTTTCCCGCTGCACTCTTTTCTGAAGATGTTTTTATCATAGCGGATGAACTTTAAATCTACTTAAAGAAAGCCGTGAAGGATCTGTGGAATTCTGAAGGGGGATTGTGATGAAACCATGTTGCCGGCAGCCGGAAACGTCGGAAAATACCACGAAAAGGCAGATCCTCCGACAGGAACAATAAAACATCGGAGAATCGCCTGAAATGAAAGAAATTCCGATTCAGCCCGGATTCAGCTGATATCGGAATTTCTTTTGTTACTGATTCAGAATATGAATGTGGTCAATCAGTTCCTTTTCCATCTCCACGCGGTGATGCTTTGTGTAAATTCCCGGAATTCCGCCCGTGTGGATCATAATGACCGTTTCTCCCTTGAAGAGGCCCTTTTTTGCCATGGAGACCAGGCCGGAGAAGGTCTTTCCGGTGTAGCAGGGATCGGTGATGATGCCCTCTTTCCTTGCCAGGTAATACATCGCCTCGCGGACGCTTTTCAGCGGATTGTTGTAGGCGCCGCCGTCATATTCGGTAATCAGATCGAAGTCCTCTTCAGGAATATCCTCTGAAAGGCCGTAATATGCCTTCAGACGGTCGTAATACGCTTTTGCGTCCTTCTGTCCGTTTTTACGTTTTTCTTCGCTGTCAGCGCCTTTAAACGGCAGGACGGAAATTCCGGACAGCTTCATGGAGAGGTGCTCATTGGCGATGGCCGCGGCCAGGCCGGTGTAGGTTCCCAGACTTCCCGCAGTGACGATGAGGTGCGGATTTTTCAGCTGCTTTTCCTGAATCTGCTGGTCGAGCTCCAGGGCGCAGTCGTAATATCCCAGCGCGCCAAGTTCATTAGAACCGCCCATCGGAATGTAATAGACCTTCTCACCCTTTGCTTCCCATTCTGCCGTGACTTTCGCGACAGCCTCATCCAGAAGTTCGTCGGCATCCTCCCCTTCCTTCTGATGCACCAGATAGACGTGACAGTCCATAATGCCGTCCAGAAGCAGATTTGCGGACAGTTCGCCCGGATATTCATCCACCGTGACGATCGCCGATTTCAGGCCGAATTTCGCGGCTGCAGCGGCGGTCAGGCGTCCGTGGTTGGTCTGTGCGCCGCCTACCGTCAGAAGCATGGTTGCCTGTTGGTCCAGCGCGTCCTTCAGGAAATACTCCAGCTTGCGCAGCTTATTTCCGCCCGTGCCCAGATTGGTCAGATCGTCCCTCTTCATCCAGAATTCAATGCCGAGGTCCTCCGATACGCGGTCCATCCGTTCAAGAGGCGTCGGCGTGTTCAGAAAATGAATTTTTTCTCTGCCTAATGTCATCATGTCCTCCCTGTTTTCAATATATATAACGATTGTATTACAGTCGATTCACCAATTCCGCGGATCCGGCAAAAAACACCCGCCAGGGGGATTCCCTGCTGCGGCTGTCCTTCCGCTGTGCCCTGTCCGTCTGCTGCGGCCGGTCTTTCAGGTGTGCTCTGCCTTTCCAGTATTTTGTCCCTGGCCTTCTGCCCTGCCCCGTTCTTTCAGCGCAGGAGAACCGTCATTTTCAGCGAATGGCCGTCCTCAGAAGAAGCCGTGATCTTCCCGTGGTGCATCTCCGCGGCCGCTTTTGCGATGGAAAGTCCGATTCCGTATCCGCCGGTCTCCGCATTATGCGAAGCGTCATCCCGGTAGAAACGGTCGAACAAATGCTCTAAATCGCTGGTATTCAGCGGATTTGTCGTGTTCTCCACCGTCAGGAAAATGTCTTTCTTTTTCTTTTTCAGTGAAAGTGCGATTTTTCCGTCTTCCGGAGAATATTTTATCGCGTTGTCAAGAAGAATGGAAGTCAGTTCCTTCAGGACCTTCTCGTCGCCGAAGTAACGGATTCCCGGCTGGATGTCCAGGCTGAACTCCTTGCGTTCAACCTTTGTCCGGCTCTGAAAAGACTCCGCCATTTCCTGAATGCTGGAGGAAAGGTCCATCTCCGCCCAGTTCTGCAGGTCCTCCGGAGATGCCTCTTCCAGCTTGGACAGCTGAATCAGGTGGTTTGTCAGATCGGTCAGGCGCCCGACCTGCTTGTGGATGTCGCTGCACCACTCATTCTCCCCGTTTTCCATTTCCAGAACCGCAAGATCCGCATCGATGACCGTAAGCGGCGTCTTGATCTCATGTCCCGCGTCCGTGATGAAGCGCCTCTGCCGCTTGTAGCTCTCGTAGACCGGCTGCATTGCCATTTTCGACAAAAGGAGAATCAGAACGAAAACGGCTGCAAGACCCGCAAGGGAAACAAGAAAACTGTCGGTCAGAAAATCCTTCCGGACCCAGATCGTTTTCTTCTGCATGGAGTACAGAAATCTCGGCAGATGAGTACAAGGCTCCGGAAGCAGATTATTCCGCCATGTGTGACGACGCCTCTGCCCCTGCAGCACGTTTCGCGGCGGCTGCGCGGCGTCTTTCCTTCTGGTCGAATTCCTTTTTTTTCAGACGCTCTTTTCCTTCCAGCGCGCGCCCTTCCACTTCGCTGAGCGCATATTCTGCACGTACAGCCTCCTGATCCAGCCTGTCTGCGGATTTTCTTCCGGCAAGCATCGGAGGAAGGATATTCGACAGAGATCCGGCGAGAATGAAGCAGATTCCGATAATCTTGGTGGCCGGCATAGGGTCGCCAAGAATCAGGAAAGCCAGGATCGGTGCGAGGACCGGCTTAAAGAAGAATACCAGCGATACGGTATTGACGGAGACACTCTCCATGGCCAGGAAGTAGCAGGCATAGCCGATTCCGGTGACGCCGATGCAGACGAACAGGAATGCCGGAAGCGTATGCAGCGAATAACCCTGGAACATCGGGATTCTGCTGAACATGGTCAGTCCAAGTCCGTTAAACATATGCGCAACAGCCGGAATGTATGTCAGAAGAGACAGCGCAATCATTTCAATTCCGCCCGCCAGGAAAGACATGCAGGTATTGACCGTTCCGCCGAATTTCACCGTCGGCTTCTTTCCACCGACACCGTACAGCGCGAAGGTGACCGTTGCCAGCATCGTGAAGATAACCCCGGCGATACTGAGCTTCATGTGAAGAATGTTGATGACAAATAAAATTCCGACAAGATCGAGACCCAGTGACACGATATTGCGTCGGTAAATCGGCTCTCCCAGGAACATAAAGGCGAAAATCATAACGAAAATCGAGTTGCTGGAGAACAGAACTGCAACGACAGATGCCTGTGTATAGACGACAGACAGCTGATAAAGCGTCATGGAAATTGTGACACCGATCAGCCCAAGCATAGCAAACTGAACAAGGTCACTCTGTGTGATCTTAAGATGGTGCTTGTGCAGGTGGTGCAGAGCCATTGGCAGAAGAACGAGTCCTCCGATCAGGAATCTGGTGAAGGTCATCTGGACCGGATTGAACGCATTTCCCAGGCTCTTCAGCGCGATTTCCATGGAACTGAATAAGATGGTAGTAACGGCGATGTAGAAATAACCTTTTTTCAAGAAAAACACCCCTTAAAAAGTTTCCATGATTTAGTTGTCCGTGAGTTTGATGAGATTTTAACGATGTTTTCTTCACCAAACACACATATTTGCAACTATAACACTTTTTAAGAGGCTTGAAAAGAAGACTCCTGCGGTAATTGACGCTGAAAATTACTATTTTGGGGGCTTACCCGCGCAATTTCGCTTCATCTGTACCCATGTTCGCCAGCTCGTCAGCGCGGTTGTTCATTTTTGTCACATATTCAAAATCTTCAATCGTAAACCGCGCTCCATTCCAGCTCACGAATTTCTGGTACAGCTTATCTTTATTAATGGCCGGAGAGTCGATATTCACGTGTCCTTTTACGCGGAAAAACTGTACATTATGCTGGCGGACCAGCGAAAGCAGCTGCTTCCAGAGCTCCTGGTTCTCAACCGGTTTTTTCTGCGAAGTTTTCCAGCCGTTTTTCTCCCAGTTTTTATACCAGCCGTTCCGGAAGCAGTTCATCACATAAGAACTGTCAGAGAATACCTCGACATCAAGCCCTGTCCTCTTCAGTGCAGAAAAGGCCTGAATGACCGCCATCAGCTCCATGCGGTTGTTGGTCGTGTTTTTCTCCCCTCCATGCAGTTCCTTGCGGTGTTCCCCGAATTCCAGGATGGCGCCCCATCCCCCGAAATTCTTCTCGCTCTGGTTTCCTGAGCATGCTCCGTCTGTATACATTCTCAATGTGGTCATTGTTTCTGTCTCCTGTGTATGTTGAAGTTTGTATTTGTCAGTTTTGTTTCCGGTAATATGCTGCCGGACTCTATGTGCGCCGTGTTCTGCTTTCCGGGTAAAATTCGGCTGCAGTTTAATGCTTCTGTTCTGCAGGCTTTCTGTCTGCAGTTCTGCGTTTCGACTGCCGGTAACTGCTGCTGAACAGCCGTTTTTGTGCGTCGGCCTGTGTTCACTGTCGCGGGCATGAGCTGGCGGGCGGCGCGTTTCAGTGTCTCGGCCTCTTGCTGTCGCAGGCGGCAGGTGAATTTTGTCCATGGGCCCTATTATACCGTGTTTTCCGGAAGTTCGCAGGGGAATTTACGTGCATTGAGGGTGCGGCCGGGAAAATGTGGTATAATCCGAGTGTTGCTTAATATAAAAACGGAGAGAGGGGAATCGGAATTTTATGGGACTTGAGTTTTGCTCATTTGCAAGCGGCAGTTCGGGAAACTGCTATCTGGTGCGTTCGGACAGTACATCGCTGCTGGTGGATGTCGGGATTGCCGGGAAGCATATTCTGTCGGGGCTGAAAAAATGCGGTATGGAGGCGCCGGATGTGGATGGCATTCTGCTGACCCACGAGCACACGGATCACGTGAAAAGCATCCGTATGATGGGCCGCAAGGCGTCGAATGCGGAAATTTACTCTACGGCCGGGACTCTGGACTGTGTCCGGGATAAACTGCCGGAGGACCGCGCGACGGCCATTGACCGGAACCAGCATTTTACCGTTGGAAACATTGAAATTCAGGCATTCCCGATCTCACACGATGCGGCAGATCCGGTGGCCTACACCTTCCGCTGCGATGGCCGGATGCTGTCGATCATGACCGACACCGGAATCGTTACCGACGAGATGTTTCAGCACATCCAGCCGTCGGACACCGCTGTGCTGGAGGCCAATCATGAAGTGAACATCCTGCGTGTCGGGCCTTATCCCTACCCGCTGAAGCAGAGAATTCTGGGCGACCACGGCCATCTGTCGAACGAAACCGCCGGAAACACAGTCTGCAGGCTGCTGGAAGAGCATAAAAGCGATCACATGCCGAGAATCGTCCTTGCCCATCTCAGCCACCAGAACAACACTCCGGAGCAGGCCTTCCTGACCGTCCGGAACATCCTGTTCGAGGATGACTATTACGTCGGCAAGGATCTGAACCTTTCCGTGGCCAGACGGAGCGAGCCGACCCCGCTGCTGACCGTATAGCTCCGCGGACAAAAGCCAGCCGGCCAGAGGCCGACGCCCCTGAGAGCTGCAGAAGGCTGACGTCCTGAGAGTGGAGGGTGTTTACATGTGTATACTGAATACGTGCAAAAGAAAAAAGCTGACATTACAGCGTTACAGCAATTGAAACTGCCAATATGCGGGGCTGCGGTGCAGGTATATAAAATACAGGAAACTTTAACTTGAGTATATAAATATTTAATCATCAGCTATGAATATCACAGTAATCTGTATCGGAAAATTAAAAGAATCCTACTGGAGGGACGCGGTAAAGGAGTATTCCAAGCGGCTTGGAGGCTACTGCAGCCTGGATATTGTCGAACTGAAGGAGTCCAGGCTGGCGGCAAATCCCTCTCCCGCCGATGAACTCGCGGTAAAAGTAAAGGAAGGCGAAGAGATTCTCTCGCATATCCGTCCGTCGTCCTGGGTTGTGACGCTGGAAATCCAGGGAAAGAAGCTGTCTTCCGAGAAGCTGGCGGAAAAAATCGAGGACTGGAGTCTGGAAGGACGCAGCGATCTGGTGTTTGTGATTGGCGGAAGTCTGGGACTTTCACCGGATGTGAGCAAGAGAGCGGATTTCAAACTGTCATTTTCGGATATGACCTTCCCGCACCAGATGATGCGCGTAATTCTGCTGGAGCAGATCTACCGGAGCTTCAAGATTATCCGTCACGAACCCTATCACAAGTAGCTGGCCTAATGGTCACTGCGGTGAACAGCGCCCGGGGATGGAACAGCTGCCGGTTCTGGCGGGCTGACAGCAGGCGGCTGACAGATTTCTATTGCTATTCCGGGTGCTGCGATAGATAAAAGCTCGAAAAACTTCAGTAAAAGGGTATGAGAGTGTGAATTTCAGAGATACTCTGTTTCTTTGAGGCAAATAGTTTTCAGACCATTTAACATTATCGCAGCAGAAGGTCTGCAAAAAATAAAATAATCAAGATTTCGACGAACCCCAATAATACAATCTCAGATACAATGTAAAAACATAATTTTATTAGTATAAATATAGAAATACGCAGGGAGAAGAAGGAAATGAATCAGAAAATCTGCCCGGGAAGGCCGGAAATGGCTGAGGGTGAACAGAAAACTCGTGCTCTGGCAGCATCCGGGGCGGAAATAAGCAATGCCCTGACCGCCGCCGGGAAGCCGGTATTTTACGGGGTCAGCACGGGCCCAGGAGATCCGGAACTGATGACTCTGAAGGCTGTCTGCTGCATTGAGAAAGCAGAGGTGCTGGCCGTTCCGAGGACCATGAAAAAACATACCATGGCGCTGGACATTGCTGCACAGGCGGCGGATATTGAAGGAAAAGAGCTTCTGTATCTGGACTTTTCTATGAGCAGGGATCAGGAGCAGCGCGATCGCGAGCATCGTGAGAATGCGGAGAAAATCGTTTCCTGTCTGCAGAGCGGAAAAACCACGGCCATGCTTGCTATCGGCGATGTCAGTCTATACAGCACTTACGGCTATGTCCGCGGCGTGGTGCAGGAGGCCGGCTTTCCTGTGGAGACCGTGGCAGGAGTAAACAGTTTTTCCGCCGCGGCCGCCATTTCCGGCCGCATGCTGACGCAGCCTGACCAGCCGCTGATGATCATCCCAGAGCAGTACGATGACGTTGAAGAGGCCCTCCGCTTCCCGGGCACCAAAGTCGTGATGAAGCCAGGCCGCGACTCCGCGCTTTGGAAGGAGCAGCTGAAAAACACCGGGCTTCTGGACGACTCCGCAGTCGTGATCAACTGCGGCCTCCCCGATCAGGCCTGCTATGCGAAGGCCGCCGATGCGCCTGAGAAAACCGGCTACTTCACACTGGTGCTGGTCAACAGCGAAGAGAAAGCGAGATAGTTCCCATGAGCAGTCCATCACGGAATTAGCAGCCGCTCAGGGCCTGGCATAATGAATACGATATACTCATGTTTCGGGAATTTTGATCCGTCAGTTCCGGACAAAACACACCATCTTTCCACTGGGCAGCAGCAAGGAGACACCGCGTTGTGAATGATCTGACAGCGTGCTTATGCGCAGAGTAATTCCAAAGCGGTTTTTTATTGTCTTTCCGTCAGACGAAGAATATAAGCACCTGATGCGTCCGACATCATCAACCTGCTCCGATTTCCCATTTTTAAACCGGACTGATCTCAAAAAAATGCACTCCCGGACGACGTTTTTGCAGTTGAGAAATGATAAATTGCAGAATATTACGTCACAAATAATAATGGATGGATACTGCGGTACAATACGACTCCGGATAAAGACTGAATTAAGTGAAAACTATTGTGAAGATAAATCCTGCATCATCATTCACCGGCGTCGATCATCTGCTCGCTCAGCAGGATGAATGACAGGATGGAAAAAATAATGCAGGAATAATTCGTAAATACATACTTACTGTTTGACGATGGAAAATTTCTTGGATGCATCTAAGTAACGCATTAAAACGCCCATGTTCGCAAAGTAATAATTGAAGCGGTCGACCTTCTTTACTTCCACCAGGCCGGACTTCACAAGGCGTTTCATGTGCTGGGAAATGGTCGCCTGTGCGTAGTTAAATACACTGGTCAGGTCCTTGGTGCAGACGTTTTTCATTTTGCGGTTCTGCTGCATGATGTAGCGGAAGAGGAGCAGACGTACCGGATGCGCGAGTGCGTCCGAGACGCTGGTAATCAGTTCCAGGTCGATGCCGTCGAGCTGCAGATCATAGTCTTTGTTCTTGCGAATTCTCATAATATAGTTCTCCTGATTTACAAATACCGCATAATATGCGTGCGTATTAAAATTACATAATATGAATAAAAACAAAATAGCTGAACGTGGATCAACGCAACTGCAACGCAGAAGGTTCTGCTGCAGATGAAACCGGATAAGCGTATAGAACACTGGATGCCCGAATGCAGATCGGAAGCTTTTCATCTGCCATCTGTTTGCTGCTGAAGGATGTTCTGCTTCTTCCGATGTTTGCCCGGTGCTGTCTGTACAGGTTGAAAACGGGACGACTGTCCTGCCGGAATCTGACAGGTTCCGGCGAAGATCACCCGGAGAACAGTACAGCAGCTTCTATATATAGGGCCGGAATACAGATGCGGTTTCTATATCTGTATGATCGATGTATGCATTTGTATCCGTGCTTCATCGTACATTTACAATACACGTATCGCTTATTTACGTTCGCCGATATTTATCATACTACCGGGAAAAGAAATTTACAAGTAAAAAGCTTAATAGCGATATGCGATGCGGGTATGGGGGCGGTGGAAGATGCGCTCAGAACTTTGTCTGGGACTGCGCGAAAAGAATCAGGTTTTTGGTGCTGCATCGGGGGAATGATTCTCTTCATATATGCAGGGAATCATTCTGAAAGAAAAGCTGACGGCGCCAGAGCTTCGGATGGGAGGATATGAAAACACATATGCGAACCCTTATATCTTTTTGGCGGAAATGCGGATAAATATTCAGCATGGGAAAGTGATCTGGAAAAGTTTTTGGGGTGCCGGACAGAGAAAATTCGCCCACATTCAGCCTGAGGAAAACCGCTGCAAAGATTTTTGTTCTATTGAAATCGACTTGCTGCCGCGGCAAAAGTGAACCTGGCGATGCTGCTCCTGACTGCTGCGGAAGTTCCGGCCCGCTTCTGGAAAACGACTTTTCGGTCTTGAAATTTTGATGCCGATTCCGCCAGCCCGCAAGCCTCGCCAGGAAGAAATCCGGAGAAAAAATCGGGCATGCTGATCAGGCTGCCCTGCCCTTTTACTTGCGCAGTTCGGCGTTGTTTCCTGCTTTGTTTGTTCTTTGATAGAGATTAATTATGTAATATTCAGTGAATTGATATAGACTTTAAGTTTGTCCGGTGGGATTATATGTGATTTAAAATAGGAAAATAATTTCCATGTATTGTGCGCAGCAATGGCTGGATGGAGCGGATATGAATCGTGGTATGGGTTCTATATGCGTGCAGCGAAGCTGCATTAGTTGGTCATATGATAGGATAAAAAACATCCGGCTGAAATCTCGATTTGAGATATTCAGCCGGGTTGTTATACATAATCTCGGGTTAGGTCTGTGTGTCTGTGAAGTCCGAAATCCATGCCCATATGAAATTAAAAAGGAAAATAATTACCGTTAAAGCGGTTTCAATCTGCAGACGGTTTTCTCCACTTACTTCTCATTATGGATGAATGCGGTCAGCTTTCCTGTGTCCATTCCGGAGATATTCTCCAAGGCTTTGAAAAGTTCTGCGGCAATCTGTCTGCAGCCGCCCTTTTCCTCCGCTTCAATATTCAGCGGCATGATCGGATCGTGCAGAGACTTTCTCAGCAGGAACCAGCCCTGAACATTTCCGCTGAACTGGACGCGGACGCCTTCGTAATTCGGCTTGACCAGATGAATCTGAAGGCCGGAATTGCCGGCTGCGCCAGCGGCGGCGTCCTGCTCCTCTGCCCAGGCTTCTACGGCGCTCAGAATCGCACTGCCTGCGGCATTGTGATCTTCTTCTGTGATCGGCATGCGGATTTCCACAGCCTCTTCAGGCTCCTTCAGGTCGGCGATGACGGAAGAAATCTCTTTTCCTTCCCTCTTCAGCTGCGCCAGACGGATAATGATACGTGTCGCCAGATAAGCGCCATCATCCAGGAAATAATTCTCCTTATATGCTGCGTGGCCGGAAGTTTCGATGGCCAGCTGTGCATCAGTTCCTTCTGCATTCAGTTCCGCCGCCTTGTTAATAACGTTGCGGTATCCCCTCTTAAAACGGAGATGATGCAGTTTCAGGCGGTTTTCCAGATAATCGGTGAGTTCGTTGCTGGTGATGCTGTCCGTTACAACGGTTGTGCCCGGGTATTCGTCCGCGATCAGAGCCGCGGCCATGGCGACGATTCCATTGCGGTTGATCTCCCTTCCCTGCTCATCAACAGCGGAAGAGCGGTCTACGTCCGTGTCGAAAATGATGCCGAGATCGCAGTGATTCTTGTTTACGGCGTCCGTAATGGCTGCCATCGCTGCTTCATTTTCCGGGTTTGGAATATGGTTCGGAAATCTGCCGTCCGGTTCCAGGAACTGGCTGGCAGACGTATCCGCGCCCAGAGGCTGAAGAACTTTGCTGACATAGAATCCGCCCGCGCCGTTTCCGCAGTCAACGGCGATTTTCAGGCCGGAGAGAGGTTTTTCTCCCGGAACGGCCTTCTGGATCAGGCCGCGGAGATGCGCGGAATACAGGTCCATCAGGGCCGGCTGAGAGCCTTTTGAAGCAACAGCCTGATCTGCAGCGGATGGAGCGTCTGCAGCAGATGAGGCGGAGCCTGCATGTGGTCTGCCGGAAGATGCCCCTTCGCGGAGCGCTGCCGGTTTTTCGTTATTTTCGGCGGCAGTCAGGATCCTTGCAATGTCTTTTTTGTCGAGTCCTCCATCTTTACTGAAGAATTTCAGTCCGTTGCGGTTGAAGGGCAGGTGGCTTGCGGTGACCATGACCGCGCCGTCCGCGCTGATTTCCGGAAATACGGTGGACATGAACATGGCCGGTGTGGAAGCCAGGCCGCAGTCGATGGTGCGCGTGCCGAAAGCTTTCAGCCCGTCTGTGAAGGCCTGCAGCAGGGATTCGCCGGAGAGTCTCGGGTCGCGGCCGATGGTGATCATCAGGTCCTCCGGAGCCTTTCCCGTCTTCTGACAAAGCCAGACCAGGAAGCCCTGTGCGATCAAGGAGCAGGCCGCAGGGGTGAGGTTTACCGGTTCGCCTTCGACCCCGCCGATTGCCACGCCGCGGATGTCGCTTCCGTTCTGCAGTGCATGAAAGTTAATGTCTGACATATTGGATCTTCCTCCTAGTCAATCGGTGTACCGTCGGAATGGAAAAGCGGGAGTTTTTCCAGGAAGGTGATGTCTGTGCGGTCTGCAGAATCTCCCTCTGCGAGGACGGCCATTCTTCCGACGATGTTTCCGCCTGCCTGGTTGACCAATGCCTCCATGGAACGCAGGGATTCGCCGGTGCTGATGACGTCGTCTGCGATCAGGACGCGGCGGCCCCTGATCAGATTTACCTCGTGCTCGCCGATGCAGAGCGTCTGGATGTGGTCCGTGGTGATAGAGTTGACGTCTGTGGACATCACGTTGGTCATATAGAGCTTCGGCGCCTTGCGCATGACGACGTAGTCGGCAAAATTGCTCTGGCGTGACATTTCGTGTGCCAGCGGAATTCCCTTGGATTCTGCCGTGACGATGACGTCGAATTCCGGCGCCTTCTCCAGAAGAAGTCTGGCGGCGTCCACCGTGATCTCAGAGTCGCCGAACATAACGAATCCGGCGATGGACAGAGTGTCGCTGATCGGGCAGATCGGGAGCTGTCGTTTATGTCCTGCAATAGTCATTTCGTAATACATGTGAAAAATGCCTCCTTGTCAGTTTGAATTTTGTCCATAAAGACAGAAGCGGATTCCAGGGAAAATCCCTGAAATCCGGTAATTTCTGTATGCTATGAGTATGTGTGATTAAGCGGCCGGGGCCATAGCGAGCTTCACGGCGTACAGCGCGAAAAGCACGAATGAGATCCACATAACCGGCTTGACGTCCTTAGCCTTTCCTGTGATCACCTTCAGGATTACCCAGGAAATCATGCCCCACATAATTCCGCTCGCGATGGAAGAGGTGAACGGCATCATGATGATGGCGAGGAATGCGCCGACGGTGTCCGCGATGTCGTGGCTGAAGTCGACTTCTTTAATGTTCTGCAGCATCAGCAGGCCGACCCATACCAGTGCCGGTGTTGTGGCAAAGGATGGAATTGCAAGGAAAATCGGGCTGAAGAACAGCGAAATGAAGAAGAGAATCGCTGTGGTGACGGAAGTCAGTCCGGTACGTCCGCCGTTGGCTACACCTGCGGTAGACTCAACGAAAGAGGTTACTGTGGACGTTCCCATGATGGATCCGAATACAGTTCCGACTGCGTCAGCGAGCAGCGCTCCCTTGGCGTTCTGGAGGTTTCCGTTCTCGTCCAGAAGTCCCGCATTGTTTGCGACTCCGATCAGGGTTCCGACCGTGTCGAAGATGTCGACGAACAGGAAGGAGAAGGTGATGATCGCAAACTGGAGCAGGTTGTTTCCGGCCCAGGCAAAATCGAACTTCCAGATGTTGCCGTCCTTAGGAATCAGGCTGCTGAAGCTGAAGGACGGATACAGGGAATACATGTCCATCTTCGGGTTGACGACGTACCAGCCTGTGGCCTGCGCAATCATTCCCAGAACCCAGGTGATCAGGATGCCCAGGAGGATGTAGCCCTTGACGTTGAAATGGTAAAGAACAGCGACAATCAGAATTCCCAGAAGTGCAAGTGCAACCTGCGGAGTTCCCAGGGAGCCGAATTTGATCAGCGTGGACTTGTCTCCTGTGACGACACCGGCGTTCTTCAGACCGACGATGGCGATGAAGAGGCCGATTCCGGCAGTGATCGCGTGCTTCAGGTTGGACGGGATGTCATTAACCAGCTTCTCTCTGAAGTTCGTCAGAGACAGAAGGATGAAAATGATACCCTCAACAAATACTGCGGTCAGTGCGACCTGCCAGGCGTTGGTGACGCCGCTCTTGACGATTTCCGGGACAACCGTGTAGGCGAAGTAGGCGTTCAGTCCCATTCCGGAAGCCAGAGCAACCGGGTAATTGGCGAAGAAGGCCATGCAGAGTGTTGCGATTCCTGCAGATACGCAGGTCGCTGTAAAGATATACGTCGGGTTCATTCCGGCTGCAGACAGAATGCTCGGATTGACAGCGAGAATGTAGACCATTGCCAGGAATGTTGTCACTCCAGAGGCAATCTCCGTCTTCACATTCGTGCCGTGTTCCTGCAGCTTGAAAAGCTTTTCCATGAACATTGCTCCTTTTATTATCTCAAAGAATAGCGAATAAAGATGTAGGCCGCGTATGCCCTGCCGTATCGAATGTACATGGAGCAGTCCGTTCAGGGCCGCCATGTATGAACAGAAACACACGCGTGATAACGAATAAATCTATTATACACAATTCATCGGAAATATTGGGAAGAAAATAACGGAAAAGCGGAAAAGATGAATAATCAGGCTGCGCGGCGTTCGTTATCGTTCTCATTCTGTGAAGAGGCAGTTTCGTCTGCCTGACTGTATCCGCTGGAAACAGCAGTGTCGGCCGGTTTCTTTCCCGGAAGCTGTGATAAAACAACGGCTCCGAAGATCAGGGCGCATCCGGTAAATTCCAGCGGCGACAGCATTTCGTGAAGCAGCAGAATGCCAGTAACTGCAGAGAATACGGATTCCAGGCAGAGAATCAGAGAAGCTTCTGCTGCCGGGACATGTTTCTGTCCAAGGATTTCCAGTGTGTAGCCGACTCCGGTGGACATAATTCCGCCATAGGCGATCGCCTTCCAAGCGTGCAGAATGCTGGAAATCTGCGGATTTTCGAAGATGAACATGCAGATTATTCCCATCAGTCCGGAGATGATGAACTGAATGGAAGAAAGCTTGATTCCGTTACACTTTGGCGCATAGTGGCCGATCAGCATCAGCTGGAGGGCAAAGAACACGGCACAGAGGAGTGTCAGAATATCGCCTTTCTGGAAGGTCATCCGGCCGCCTTTCAGGGAAATCAGATACAGACCTGCAACGCTCAGCACGGCGCTGACCCAGATAACCGGGCGGATTTTCTTTCCGATCAGGACGGAGAAAATCGGAATGAGCACAGCATATAAAGAGGTGATGAAACCGGATTTAGAAGCCGAAGTATAGGCGACACCGAACTGCTGAAGGCTGGATGCAAGAAAATGTGTCAGTCCGCAGAGAAATCCGCCGATCAGCAGAACCTTCCATTCTGCGCGCCGGTCTTCCCTGCTCTTCTGTGCCTCGCCGATGTCCGCGCGGCTGGCAAGAATAATCAGCGGAATCAGGATCAGGCCTCCGAGCAGAGTACGAATTCCGTTATAGGTGAAGGCACCGATCGCGCCGCCCATCTTCTGCGCGACAAAGGCAGAACCCCAGATAAATGCCGTGATAAAGAGCAGAATCGTACTTTGTGTCCGTTTGGTCATTGCGTCCTCCTTCTACGTAACCCAGGCGTCCTAACTGAAGCAGCAGCTGTTCCCTGGTTCATACTGAAGTACACTATACACCATTTGCGGCAGTCATGGAAGAAAATTTACGGTTATTTTTTACATTTAATATAAATTTGATGTTCATAAATCATATGCCTTGTAATATCAACGAAAAACAGGCTGTATATTTAGGATTTAGTGCAATTTATCGCTTTAAAATGCTAAAATTTTAAAGCGGTAAATTGCATACAGATGGAACAAATTACCCAGCTGCTTTAACGTGATGAATCGAAAAAGTGATGAGGCAGTCGTGCGGAAGGTTCTGGCAGTGCTGGGGTTTTCCTGTCTGAATGCAGCAGGTATCCGTGCATCACGGCCCCTACCTCTTCCTCAGCAGCGCCGCCGGCTTTTTCACCATTCCCTCTGGCAGCTGGGACAGAATCACGGCGCCGAAAATCAGCGCGCATCCCAGGTATTCGCGCGGTGACAGCAGTTCGTGAAGCAGCAGTGTGCTGGTCAGGGCGCTGAAGACGGCTTCGAGGCAGAGAATCAGCGAAGCTTCGGTGGCCGGCGTGTGTTTCTGGCCGATGATCTGCAGGGTGTAGGCGATTCCCGTTGAAAATACACCGCCGTAGACGATCGGGAACCAGTAATGCAGAATGGCGGCGACATGCGGCGTTTCAAAGATAAACATGCTGATTATGCCAAGTGTGCCGGAGAGCAGGAATTGTACACATGACATCTTGACCCCATTGCATTTTGGCGAGAAGTGGTCAATCACCATAATCTGGAAGGCGAAGAAGAGCGCGCAGAGCAGCACCAGCAGATCGCCGAACTGGAGCGTGAAATGCCCGCCTTTCATGGAAATCAGGTACAGCCCCGTTACGCTGACCACGCAGCTGACCCAGACCAGTGGACGGATGCGCTTTCCGAGGAATACGGAAATCAGCGGCACCAGAATTGCGTAAAGAGAGGTAATAAATCCGGCTTTACTTGCGGTAGTATGTTCGATTCCCATCTGCTGAAGTGTAGATGCGATGAAATGCATCAGCCCGCAGAGAATTCCGCCGGTCAGCACTACCTTCCACTGCACTTTGCGTTCCTCTTTCGATGCGTTCTGCCAGCCGGAATCCGCGCGATCGGAGAGAATGACGGCCGGAATGAGCACCAGCCCGCCCAGCAGTGTGCGGACACCGTTGTAGGTAAACGGCCCCAGCGCCCCGCCGACCTTCTGCGCCACGAACGCCGAGCCCCAGATAAAGGCCGTCAGGAAGAGAATGAGATTGCTTTGTGTGCGTTTGCTGATTTTCATGAAACTTGCCACCTGTATTTTGTCAATTGAGAAAATATATTCTGTGATGCAGCTGCCATTGGAAATATAAATGCATAATTCTGTGATGCATTTTCACGCCCCTCGACAAAAGCCAATGCGCAAGGGGTTACCATTAATTCTTGCAGCGGCTGCATAAATCACAGTGAAAATAATTGTACCAGATAACAAAATACTCTGCAATCCCGCTGATTGGTATTCTTCTGAGATTCTGATAAAATGGATAGAACCTGAGTAATCATTAAAAACATCATACATAATCAACACAGGAGTAAAGGAAAATGAGTCAGGAATCAGAATTGGGAGAACTGCGGAACAAGGTGCTGGAAACGCTGCGGCGCATCCGGCCTCTGGATGAAGACGCCATGGAGGCTGCGCGGGAACGTGAGCAGTCGCTGGCCAAGGTTCCGGGAAGTCTCGGGCGGCTGGAAGATATTGCTGTTCAGGTTGCCGGAATTACTGGAAGACCACAGGGAAATCCTTTGAGAAAACAGGCGGTTCTGCTGATGTCGGCGGATCATGGGGTCACGGCGGAGGGCGTTGCGTCTGCGCCGCAGACGGTCACCACCTGCCAGACCGTCAATTTTACAAGGCGGATCACCGGAATCGGAGCGCTGGCCAGGTATTTTGATATTGATCTTCTGGTGACGGATCTGGGAATGCGCATCCCTGCCCCGCCGGAGTTTTACACGGATCGGATGCTGACGGAGGACGGTGAAATGACCAGAAAAATCGTCGACCGCAGACTCGCCGCGGGGACAAAAGATCTTCTGAAGGAGCCGGTCATGAATGAAAAGCAGGTATTGCAGGCGGTTCTTACGGGAATGGAAGCGGCGGACGCGGCAGCTTCCGCAGGAATCCAGCTCCTCGGCGTCGGTGAGATGGGAATTGGAAACACCACGCCGTCCTCTGCCCTGCTCTGCAGCCTGACGGGAATGCCGGCAGAAGAGCTGGTCGGCCGCGGCGGAGGCCTGAATGATGAAGGCCTGAAGCGTAAAATTCAGGTTGTCAGTGATGCGGTGAAGCGCTGCATGGCAGATGCCGGGCACGGACTGCAGGATTTCCTTTCGCAGGTGAAAGGAAAAGACGTGAATGTTCCGGTTTTGACCGTGCCGGCTGACCGGGAGCAGATCCTGGAATTCCGCGCCGATGCCGGTTTGGAGCTTCTCCGGCAGCTCGGAGGTTTTGAGATTGCCGCGATGGCGGGCGCTTATCTGTCTGCCGCCGCCCACCGGATTCCGACGGTTGTCGACGGTTTTATTTCGGCGGCGGCAGCGCTTGCGGCCTGTGAAATTGCGCCGGAAACGGCAAAATATCTGTTTGCGTCGCACTGCTCCACAGAGCCGGGATATCAGGCGGCGGTTTCGGCAATGGGTCTGTATCCTTCCCTGGACCTGCAGATGCGCCTGGGCGAAGGCAGCGGCTGTCCTTTGATGTTTAAGGTCATGGAAGCTGCCTGTGCGTCAATGGACCTGATGGGAACGCTGGCAGAAGGCCAGATTGACAGCGGATATCTGGATGAAATGACGAAGCACGATTATACAGGCGGAGCGGAAAGTCAGGCAGGCAGCGGGCGTGAGTAAATCTGCCGGAAAAACTGAAACTGGTGAGCGGGCAGATGGCGGGAGGATCCGGAACAGGACCGGACGAAATATCTGCTGCTGTACGGCCGCGTCAGCCCGGCGTGATCCCCTGAACGGGTAAATTTTGTCCCAAAAGAAAGAATATGGAGGCAGCATGCATTATTTCATCAGCGGTGGCGCAAAAAGCGGGAAATCGATGAGGGCGCAGCTCATTGCGCGGGAAATGGCGGAGAAAAAGCATGTTCCAATGTATTATCTGGCGGTGATGGACCCGCAGGATGAGGAGGATCTGGAACGGATCCGCGGTCACCGGAAGGCGCGTGAAGGCTGGGGATTTCAGACGCTGGAGGAGTCTTATCATGTGCCGGATGTGCTGGAAAATGCGGATGCGGACGGTGTGTTTCTGCTGGACAGTGTGACGGCGCTTCTGGCGAATGTGATGTTCCGGGGCGGAAGAATCAGCCGGAAGGCCGGGGATGAGGTGCTGGAGCAGCTTCTGGAGTTTGCGGACCGGACGGAGAATACGATTTTTGTGTCGGATAATGTGTTTTCCGATGCGGCGGTGTATGATCCGGTGACGGAGGACTACCGGCGGGCGCTTGGGAAGATTGGAATCGCTTTGGCAAAGCGGTGCGAGGTGGTTGAAGAGGTTTCGGCCGGGATCGTGAAGTGCTGGAAGGGCTGATTTTATAGGCGTCTGCGAGGCGCCGCATCCGGAAATAGAATGGGATCGCGCAATACTGCGGTACACCGGATAGTAATATTTCAGAGGTTAAAAATAAGCTTATTAAAGAAAGTAATAGAAATAGACAGGAATTTTCAATATGGATGAACAGAATAACGAGCAGAAGAATAAGAAGAACCTCACGGCGCTGTTTATGGCCTGGGGAAATTTTACGGTGATCCCCTGCCCTTACAAGCACTGGGACAGCCGGCTGAACCACAGGATGCTGATGTTTCTGCCGGTGATCGGCGCGGTGATCGGAATCGTATGGGCCGCCTGCCTGACCCTGCTCCGGTGGATCGGCCTGCCTTCCCTGCTTCTGGCGGCGGCGGCAGAATTTCTCCTTTTCCGCCTCTGCGGCTATATGCATCTGGACGGGTTTATGGACGTCAGCGATGCGGTGATGTCGCGCAGGCCGCTGGAAGAACGGCAGAAGATTCTGAAAGACTCACGAGTCGGTGCCTTTGCGGTGATCTGCCTGGTATTCCTGCTGCTGGTGTGGTTTGCGGCTTCGTTCAGCATCTTCTCTGCCCTGCAGCGGGCGGTGACAGACAGTCTGGATATTCAGAACGCGGCCTCCCTCCTTCCCTTTTTCCTGTTTTTGATTCCGGTGTTCAGCCGTGCCTGCGGCGGCCGGATGGTTCTGGCCTATCAGCCGATTAAAAGCAGCCAGTATGTCCAGGGAAACACGGATCCGGAAAAGAGAAAGTACAGAATCGGCATTTATTTTCTGGTCCTCGTGCTGATGATTGTATTCTGCATACTCCTGTGCGCGCTGGCCGTTCACAGACAGGCGCTGTTTGGTGCTTATCCGTATCTGCGGGCATCTGAGCTCCGCCGGGGCGTGCGCCCTTCCTATGCAAGTTACGCGGCCATGCATATTTCCGCATCAACGGCGGCCATGCTGCATGGATTCGGAAAGATCTGGGCCGGAACGAAGACTCTGTTTCCCCACTCTGCATCAATGATCTTGTCCGCAGGCGGGCTGAATATGGCGGATAAATTTTTGTATCAGGGAATCGCGGAAGCCTTCGGCAGTTTATCCATAAAAATCGGGCTTGTACCTTGCGGACTGATTTTTGCCGCCGTGATGCTCGCGGTCATGTGGACGGCCGGCTGGCTCGCCTGCCGCCACGCGCGCAGACAGCTGGGCGGAATGAACGGTGACATCGCGGGATACACCATCTGCATCAGTGAACTGGCGGGAATTCTCCTGCTAGCCTTCCTCTATATGTAGGGACAAAATTTAATGCGCAAGAGGCCGAGCTGGCGGCCCGGCTTCTGTGAATCCCTGTGGATCTGCCGCGTTCTGCTGAAACGACGTGTCAGACTGTGATGGTCTGCAGATATGTGTGCCATGAACGGCTGTGGATGGATGGCGGTCAATGCCCCGGTCTGTCGCAGATACCGCCGGACCGGTCACAGACAGTTCCCCGGCCGCAGACATGTCATAGATATAGAAATTTCATGAAACAATTTAACGCTGTAATGTGTTAAAGCAAACAAATAAATCCAGAATATTTCATGTAAAAACACTGGAAAAGCCTGTAAAAATAAGATTTTGGAGGAAAAATGATCCTAATTTTCGGCGGCACGTACCAAGGCAAAAAAGAATATGTTATAAGTAGATACAAGATAACGGATGCTCAGATCTATAACTGCGAAAACCCCGACAATTACAGGGATTCATGCATTGCCGGCGGCGCCGGAGAGCTGAGGGACGCGGCCGGATCGTTTCCTGCGGCTGATCACCTGGAAGCTTGGATTCTGCGGGAAATCCGGGAAAAACGGAATCCTGAGAAGGAGCTTCAGGCGGTGCTGGACAGCGGCTGCCTGGACGATCAGATCGTGATCTGCGCGGACATCACGCAGGGCGTTGTGCCGATTGACGCGGACATGCGGAAGTGGCGGGATCAGACAGGAAAATGCCTGCAGCTTCTGGCGTCCCGGGCGGATGAGGTGGTCCGGGTCTTCTGCGGCCTTGCGGAAACGGTGAAATCCTGCGGAAATCAGGGGCGCTGAGCATCAGAGAGATGAATGAAGTGTGTACGGGAGGGAGAATATGCAGTCGGAGATTGTATTGCTGAGGCATGGAATTACAGAAGGAAATCAGAAGCACTGGTTTTATGGCGGAATCGATATCCCGCTGACGGATGAAGGCGTGCAGCAGCTGAAAGCCCTGCGCGGACGCGGGGTGTATCCGGCTCTTCCGGTCTGCACACAGGTATTCACAACTGGACTTCAGCGCACGGATCAGACCCTGCAGGCAGTGTACGGCGATCTGCCGCACGGAACAATCCGCGAACTGCAGGAATACCGGTTTGGAAAATTTGAAGGACATTCCTTCCAGGAACTGCAGAATGATCCGGAGTTCATGGAATGGGTAAACGATACAACTTATGAAAAACATCTGGAAGGCGGCGATTCCAGAGGAAGTTTCACGCGGCGGGTCCTGACCGGAGGCGACATTCTTATGTCCAAGCATGAAGGATTCTGTGAGAAATTGGCCCGCGAAGCCAGCGCAAAGTCTGCCAGCGGCCCGAACGGCACAGCCGGAATCCGGAAAACGGAAACAAGGCTGCAGGATGGTCTGGAAGAAAGCGGGGAAGACGGCAGTCTTCCGCAGGTTCTGCTTCCGAAAGACATGCCGAAAAAGAAAGAACCGCCGGTGCTTCACGGCCCTGCAACCCTTGCCGTCTGTCACGGCGGCGTCATTTCCCAGCTGATGAGGAGCTGGTTTGAGCGCCCGGATGATGAAATCTGGGAGTGGGTTCCGGCGCCGGGACTCGGATACGTCGTCCGCCTGGAAGACGGGGAGCCGCTGAATTATGAGATGTTCGGCGCGGCGGAGACCCTGGACCAGGGAATCATGGAAGAAGATAAATAAGTAAGTATGCAGCGGCCGCTGCCTCAGGGATTAAGAATTCATCCGGGGCGGCGGTCGTTTTGGTTTTTGCTTGTACGGTCTGCACTCGTAATTGTATATCTGTAACGAAAACTTTGCTATATTTAAAGTTTAGGGTATTGATAACGAAAACTTTACGGAACCAGAAGTTTAGGGTATGAATAAACAACGATTGAAAATATCGTCTTTCTGGAACTGATGCGCCGGGGATACGATGTGGCTGTGGGAAAAATCGATAATATTGATGGAATTAACATTGTCAGGCTGATTGACTTCCTTACTGAGTAAAAAAGGCACGCCGCACAGCCTTGCTTCTTTATGATTACTGTGCAGCGCGCCTTTTCGCTGTCACGTTCTCGGCACGTTTTCCTGGTCATGCAGGCGGATGGAGATTTCCCCGGTACGCAGAACTTCGCGGTTTCCGGCGTTTTCACCATCCAGGTACTCCACCAGCAGTCCGCCGTCATCTTCGATGGCCAGCGCCCTTGCCGGGATTTCCTTATCGCTGCTCAGCGGGTGAACGTAAATCTGCTCGCCCAGGATGAAGCAGCGGCGGCGGTATTCCGTCAGGAAGGAGCGGTCTTCCACGTCGTTCATAATGCTGCAGACCTGATTGATGAGTTCCGCGGCCAGGGCGCTGCGGCTGAAAGCGCCGGCGTGATCGGCCAGTGAGCCGGCTTTATGTGCGATTTCCGGCGGAAAACTGCCCGGGAAGCAGTTGATCCCGATGCCGATGATCAGCCGGTCGATAACGCCGGTTTCCATGTTTGTCTGCGCTTCCGTGAGGATGCCGCAGACCTTTTTTCTGTTGTAATAGATGTCGTTAACCCATTTGATATTCGTTTCTATGCCGACGACCTTTTCCACCGCGCGGCAGACGGCTACGGCTGCAGCCATGGTGACAAAGGGTGAATGGGCAATAGAGAAAGACGGTTTCATGCCGAAGCTGATGTAAATGCCGACGCCTCCCGGAGATTCAAATTTTCTGCCCAGGCGTCCGCGTCCTCCGGTCTGGCGGTTGGCGATGATGACAACCGGGCGGTCTCCCCAGTCTCCGGCTTTCACCAGGTCGTTGGTGGAGCTGACAGTGTCTTTTACGATGACATCAATATCAGCGTGCACATCTTTTTCAACGGCTTCCTGGGTCAGCTGATCCGGAAGAGCCGTCAGGCAGTAGCCGGCCTTGGTACGGCTTTCAATCGGATAGCCCTCCTCTTTTAAATGGGAGACGGCTTTCCAGACGGCGTTTCGGGAAACGCCCAGAAGATCGGCGGCCTGCTGGCCGCTGACTGCTTTTCCTATATTTTTTTTCAATAAATCAAGTAAATCGCTTTTGGTCGACATAATTCTTCCTCTTTACATATTCTTGATCGGTAGTTTTCAGTTATCGGGTATAATGGACACACTGCGCGGCAGGCGGGTGTTTCCTTGCAATCGCGGATTTTCAAGGGCCCGCAGGGCCAAAAAGTAATCCGCGGTGGGTTTTGTCCGGATGAAGCCGGAACAAAAATGTATCCACGGCTGCTGCGGAGGCTGCCCGCACTGTTTTCAGTATACCACGATTGCGTGGGACACGGGCGGAAAAACCGCATGATCTCAAGCGGTAAGGAAGGTGTAGAGTTTTTGAAGAAGCGTATTTCTTCTTTCATTTCTATGCGGTGTATGATAGTATATCTGAATGATGGCCTTTTGTTGTCAGCATGTTATTCACAATGCTGAAGGGCTGTCGTCTGGGGAGGGATGGAGTTTATGGAATCCCATCAAATGGGAATATATATTGTAGTCATTATTCTGCTGGTACTGATATCGGCATGCTTCTCTGCGGCGGAGACGGCGTTTACGTCGGCGAATAAGATCAGGCTGAAGAATATGGCTTCGGACGGAAATAAACGGGCGGAACGCGCGCTGAAACTGATCAACCGCTATGATGATCTGCTGTCCACGATTCTGGTGGGCAATAATATCGCGAACATTACCAATACTGCGGTTGCGACGGTCTTCTTCGTGGGTGTGTTCGGTTCTTACGGCGCGACGATTTCCACGATTGTGATGACGGTCATCGTTCTGGTCTTCGGTGAAGTAACGCCGAAGACTCTGGCGAAGGAGTTTCCGGAATCGCTGTCGATGTTCTTCGCCTCGCTGTTTCATGCGCTGGTGCTGATTTTCACGCCGGTCAACTGGCTGTTCCGGGAATGGAAGAAGCTGCTGCTTCATCTTATTAAAGGTGAGACGGACCGCGGAATCACAGAGGATGAGCTGATTACCATCGTGGAAGAGGCGGAGACGGAAGGAAGTCTTGAATCCGACCAGAGCGAACTGATTCAGAATGCGATTGAATTTAATGAGCTGGAGGCCTGGGATGTGCTGACGCCGCGTGTGGACATCGAGGCGCTGGATGTGGAAATGACGGAGGAAGAGGTCAATGACGTTTTCCGGAAGACCGGATTTTCCAAGCTTCCTGTCTATGAGGACGATCTGGATAAGATTCTGGGCGTGCTCAGCCAGAAGGATTTTCACAATTACGTGTATCATAAACCGAAGACGATTTCCGACTATATCAAGCCGGTGGTTTTCGTGGCGGGCTCAATCAAGGCATTCGCGCTGCTTCAACGCATGCAGCACGATAAGAGCAAAATTGCGATTGTCGTGGACGAGTACGGTGGTACGACCGGACTGGTCACGATGGAAGATATAATAGAAGAGCTGGTCGGAGAAATCTACGATGAGCGCGAGGATGTCGGGGCCAGAGACATTACGCCGCTGCAGGACGGAAGTTACCGCGTCCTGGGACTGGCAAACGTCGAGAAGGTCTTCGACTATTTTGATGAAGATATTGACTTTGACGAGACAACGGTGAACGGATGGGTGGTCCGTCAGATTGACCGCCTGCCGAAAACCGGCGACACGTTCTCGTATGAAACAAATAAACAGATATTTACCGGACGGGTTACCAAGGCGGACAGCCGCAAGGCGATTGAAGTCAACCTGCGCGTGACCCCAAAGCCGGATGAAGAGGATTAGAAAAGGAGGACTCAGGCAGAATGAGTTTAATGGAGAAAATTTTCGGCGATCTGAATAAAAAAGAGATCAGAAAGATCGAAAAGATCGCAGCGAAAGTTGAAGCGTTTGATAACGAGATCTCAGCGCTTTCCGATGAGGAATTGAAGGCAAAAACACCGTATTTCAAGGAGCGCCTGAAGAATGGAGAGACGCTGGATGATATTCTGCCGGAGGCATTCGCCGTTGCCCGTGAGGGTGCGTACCGAAGTGTCGGCATGAAGCCGTTCCACGTACAGATCCTCGGAGGCATCGTCCTGCATCAGGGAAGAATCGCCGAGATGAAAACCGGTGAAGGAAAAACCCTGGTAGCGACACTGCCAGTTTACCTGAATGCACTGGAAGGAAAGGGTGTCCACGTCATCACCGTCAATGATTACCTGGCAAAGCGTGACTCCGAGTGGATGGGCAAGGTTTACACCTTCCTGGGACTGACCGTCGGCTGCGTCATTCACGGTATTTCCGAAGAGGAAAGAAAAGCAGCTTACCGCGCAGATGTCACATACGGAACCAACAACGAGTTCGGTTTTGACTATCTGAGAGACAACATGGTTACCTATAAGGAAGAGCTGACTCAGCGCGAGCTGCATTACGCCATCGTCGATGAGGTCGACTCCATCCTGATCGATGAGGCAAGAACCCCGCTGATTATTTCCGGTGAGGGAACCAAGTCTACAGATTTGTATCGCCGGGCGGATGATTTTGTCAGAACACTGACCGAGAAGGACGACTACGAGATCGAGGAGAAGGACGACCAGATCGCCCTGACCGATGCCGGAGTTGCCAAGGCTGAGGACTACTTCGACCTGGAGAATTTCGCAGACCCGGAGAACATGGAGATCAACCACAATGTACAGGAAGCCCTCCGTGCGGAATACATGATGAAGAGGGACAAAGACTACATTGTCAAGGATGGAGAAATCGTCATCGTCGACGAGTTCACCGGCCGTCTGATGTACGGACGCCGCTACAGCAATGGTCTGCACCAGGCTATCGAGGCCAAGGAGCACGTTCTGGTCCGTTCCGAGTCCAAGACGCTGGCAACCATCACCCTGCAGAACTACTTCAGAATGTATGACAAGCTCGCCGGAATGACGGGTACCGCGAAGACCGAGGAAGACGAGTTCCGTGATATTTACAACATGGACGTAGTTGTTGTTCCGACCAACAAGCCGGTCATCCGTAAGGACCTGCAGGATTCTGTATATCAGACAGAAAAGGGTAAGTTCAAGGCGATCGCAAAACGTGTAGAGGAAGTACATAAGACTGGTCAGCCGGTTCTGGTCGGTACGATTTCCATTGAGAAATCTGAGCTGATCAGCGACATGCTGGATAAGAAGGGCATTCCGCACAACGTATTGAACGCGAAACAGCATGAGCGCGAGGCAGAAATCGTTGCACAGGCCGGACGCAAGGGCGCGGTAACCATCGCGACCAACATGGCGGGCCGTGGTACCGATATCCTGTTGGGCGGAAATCCGGACTTCGATGCGCGTAAGGAAATGCGTAAGAACGGCTTCACGGACGAGCAGATCAATTTTGCAACAGGATTTACCAAGTCCGATGATCCGGAGATGGTCAAGGCCAGAGATACCTATAACGAATATAAGGCGAAGTTCAAGGAAGAACATGATAAAGAGCATGATGAAGTCGTCAAGCTCGGTGGACTCTGCATTATCGGTACAGAGCGTCACGAGTCCAGACGTATTGATAACCAGCTGCGTGGACGTGCCGGACGTCAGGGAGACCCGGGAACTACACAGTTCTTCATTTCTCTGGAAGATGATCTGATGCGTCTGTTCGGCGGCGAGCGTATGCAGAAGTTCGTCGACAGAATGGGACTGGAAGAGGATGAGCCGATTGAGGCCGGCATGCTGACCAAGTCCATTGAAAGTGCGCAGAAGAAGGTAGAGGGCAGAAACTTCGGTATCCGTAAGTACGTCCTCCAGTACGATAATGTCATGAACAAGCAGAGAGAGATCATCTACAGCGAGCGCAGAAGAGTGCTGTTCGGTGAGGATCTCCGCGAGTACATCATGGGCATGACGCACACACTGATCGACAATGCCGTAGAGCAGGCAGTCGTAGCCTCCAAGTATCCGGAGGAGTGGGATTTTGCCGCAATGAATAAGGCCCTGCGCCGCATCACACCGATGTATGTTCCGAAGGAAGAGTATTCCACAGATGAGCTCGTTCAGATGACGGAGGATTCACTGAAAGAAGACCTCTACGATGAGTTCGAGAAACTCTACGAGAAGAAGGAAGAGGAAATCGGAAAAGAGCAGATGCGTGAAGTTGAGCGCATGATCCTGCTCCGTGTCGTAGATAACCTCTGGATGGATCACATCGACGCCATGGATCAGCTGCGTGAAGGAATCGGCCTGCGTGCACTGGGCCAGCAGGACCCTGTTGCCGCATACGCAAAGGAAGGATTCGACATGTTCGATGCCATGATCGGCGAGATCACGGCAGAGACCGTTACATACTGCTACAGCGTTACCATCGAGACCCGCAGCGAGCGTCACGCGCTTGCGGAAATCAGCGGAGAGCGCAAGGACGAGTATGTCGATGACCGTTCCGATCTCCAGGGTGCTCCGAATGAGGAAAATCAGATCCCGGAGAGAGAGAATAAGCCGGTTACCTATAAGAGAAAGCGTCCGAAGGTCGGCAGAAACGATCCGTGCCCGTGCGGAAGCGGAAAGAAATATAAGAACTGCTGCATGAAGAAGGACCTCGAGGAAGAGAGGAGGAATGGTCATGCTTAAGCTGGAGCCTGTAAAGCAGGAGCTCCCGGATCTGAAGGCCGGACTTTTAGAGGTAGGTGAGTCCCTTTGACCTGGCGGGTCTGAAGAGGGAATCGGAAAAGCTTACAAAACAGACTCTGGAACCGGATTTCTGGGATGACACGGAATCCGCACAGAAAATCATTAAAGAAAAAACTGCAATCGACAAGAAAATCGAGCAGTACGAACAGCTTGAGCAGGAGCTGAGTGACATAGAAGAATACATTGAACTGGCAGAGGAGATGGAGGATGAAGAGGAAGCAAAAGAAATCCTCCGCTCCTTCAAGAAGATCAGGAAGGAATTCGCAGCATTCCGCCGCGAAACCCTTCTGACCGGGAAGTACGACCACAACAGCGCCATCGTCACGATTCACGCCGGTGCCGGCGGAGTCGATGCCCAGGATTGGGCAGAAATGCTGCTGAGAATGTACACCCGCTGGGCATCCGCCAAAGGATTCGAGATTGAAATCGTAGACCTTCAGGATGACACAGAAGCCGGAATCAAAGGCGCCACCTTCTTCGTCAACGGTGCGAACGCTTACGGTCTGCTGAAGTTCGAAAAAGGCGTACACCGCCTCGTCCGGATTTCCCCGTTCAACACCGCGGGAAAGCGACAGACTTCATTCGCTTCTCTGGAAGTCACGCCGCAGATCGACGACGATCTCTCCGTAGAGATCCGCCCGGAAGACCTGCGCATCGACACCTACCGGAGCAGCGGCGCGGGCGGACAGCACGTCAACAAGACCGACTCCGCCATCCGCATCACGCATCTGCCGACGCATATTGTCGTCACCTGCCAGAACGAGCGCAGCCAGCATCAGAATAAAGAAGTCGCCATGAAAATCCTGTACGCCAAGCTCATGGAGCTGAAAGAACAGGAGCATAAGGAGACGCTGAAGGAGCTGCAGGGAGACTTTTCCCAGATCGCCTGGGGCTCCCAGATCCGTTCTTACGTTTTCCAGCCGTATACTCTGGTGAAAGACCACCGGACCGGCGCGGAAACCGGCAACGTCAACGCTGTCATGGACGGAGACATCGACGATTTCATTAATGAAGAGCTGAAACAGCTGCAGGATTAATCAGATACCTCTCCGCATGGGACCATGTGCCGCCATGAGGAGAGGTTCTTTTATATCTGGGCAGGAACAGGGAAGGAGTTTCCAGCCCTGCATTCTCTGCGGATGATTTCTTGTGAATATGCGAATAGCAGAATATATGATAAGATACTACCATACGGAATTCGAAAATGTTTCAAACGGCAGGCGGCGCAGATGATAGCATTAAATGCGGGCGGAAGCGCATAATCATACAGTCTGTGGAAGCCGCCGCTGCCGTGAATCCAGACCGGTTGAACAGTTCAATGAATAACAGGAGCGGTTATGTTAAATATTTATTATGGAAGAGATAGCCTGGATAAAGAAAAGTTCATGTACCGCAGAATCGGGGAACAGGGATACGGGCCGGACCGGCGTGTCCTGGTCCTCGTTCCGGATCAGTATACGTTGGAAGCGGAGCGGCAGGCGGCGAAGTACCTGGAGACGGATGTGCTGCTGGGCGTTGATATTTACAGCGTTTCCCATCTCGGCCATACCATCTTGAAAGAGACGGGCGCAGCCCGGCTGCCTTTTGTCGATAAATACGGGCGGCAGATGCTCCTGACCCGGATCATGTCCGAAGAGGGAGAAAATCTGGAAGTCTTCCGCGCAAGCCGGGACCGCAGCTCCTTCATTGAGATGACGAACGACTTCATTTCTCAGATGAAGCAGTACGGGGTGACGCCGGAAACGCTGGAAACACTCATGAAGAAAGTGCCGGAAGGCAGTCTTCTGCAGCGGAAGATGGCAGACCTGCTGCTGGTCTACACGCGGTATCAGGAAGAGATTGCCGGGAAATATACGGATTCAGAAGATTATGTAGATCTCTATGCGCAGCAGATGCGCCGGTCAGAGCTGATTGCCGGAAGCCGCGTCTGGGTCTACGGATTCGACAGTTTTGCGCCGAAAACACTGGACGTCCTGCAGGGCATCATGCATGCCGCGGAGTCGGTGAATGTCGTTCTGACAAAAGATGAACGCTGCAAGGATGAAGACTTGTTTTCGCTGACCCAGACGGTGCAGGCCAATCTCTTGAAGCGTGCGGATGCAGAGGGATGCCCGATCGGGGAAATTGCCCGGATCCCGGCAGCGCTGCCGGACGGAATTTCCCTGATCCGGGAGAAGGCATCGCCGGCCCTTGCATATTTGGAAAAAGAGCTGTTCGCGCCGGTCATTGCGCCGTATCGGAAAAACACGGAGCACGTGCTGCTGACCGAGGCGGCCAACCCGCACAATGAGGCGGAATCCGCCGCCGCGTTCATTCTGCACCTGCTCAGGGACTGTGGATACCGGTACAGGGATATTTCGGTGGTCTGCAACGATGCCGCCCGGGCGGAGGCCGCAGGACGTGTATTCGAAGAATATGGACTGCCGCTGTTCCTGGACAGCAAGCGGAGTATTCTGGACGCTCCGGCCGCCGTCTGCATCCTTGCGATGCTCAACGCCGTGCAGAAGCGCTGGAACACCAGAGAGATCCTGCGGGCGCTGAAATCCGGGCTTTCAGACTTCTCCAATGATGAAATCGAGCGCCTTGAAAATTATGTCATGAAATACAGAATCCGCGGAAGCATGTGGAAGAAACCCTTCCAGAAGGGCGAGCTGGAGTACGGAAAAGAAGGCATGGAGAAGCTGGACGCGCTCAGAGACCGTGTGGCGCAGCTGTTCATGCCACTTGAAGAAATTCTGAAACGGAAACAGACAAACGAAGAGTTCATCCGCGCGTTTTACGGGTTCCTGACGGAAACCATGCATCTGGAAGACCGGATGGACCGGCTGATGCTGCTGCAGGAGGAAAACGGTCTGCAGACGGCAGCTGATGAGACGGCGCAGGTCTGGAGCATGATCGTGGGACTCCTGGACCAGATTGATGCGCTGGCGGGAGACGACGAATTCCAGCCGGATCTGTTCATTGAACTTCTTACTGCGGGTCTGCAGCAAGTGGAAATCGGCGTGCTGCCGTCTACGGCCGATGACCTGGTCATGGGAACTATGCAGAGAACGCGAACCGCTTCCGTGCGCGCTCTGATCGTGATGGGAGCCAATGAGGGCGTTCTTCCGGAGGGGCCGAAGGACGACGGCCTGTTCGGCATGGACGAGCTGGAAACGCTGGCGGATTTTGGACAGGAAATCTGCAAGGTGGACAGTGTCCGCGTGCAGGAGGAGAAACTGGCGATTTACCGGAATTTCAGCTCGCCGTCGGATGTGCTCTGGATCAGCTGGTCAAACGCAGATATGGAGGGAGCAAACACCCGCCCGTCGGAACTGATTGGAACGATGCAGGAACTTTTCCCGGAGATTCCGGTCAGAAGAGATATCCTGAATGAGGATTCCGATGAAGCCGAAGTGGGTGGAAAACTCAGCACCCTCAGACATCTGACGCAGAAACTGAACCAGGCATACCGGGAAGGCGTGAAAATCGATCCGATCTGGGGCGATGTGCAGCGCTGGTATCAGGAAAATATGCCGGAAGCGGCGGCGCGCATGGAAGAGGGACTTCGCTTTCAGAACAAGCCGCCGCGGCTGGATCCGAAACTTACGAATCTGCTCTTCCACAGAAAGGAAAATAAGGATTATCTGGCCCTCAGCGCGTCCCGCCTGGAGCGTTTTTCCCGCTGCCCGTTTTCCTATTACGTCCAGTTTGGTCTGGCGCCAGAAGAGCGCCGCGTGTTCGAGGCCGGCGGCCGTGAAATCGGAGACATGTACCATCGCTGCATCATGGACGTAACGGCAGAGCTCAGTCGCCGCGGCATCTGGGACAGCGTCAGTGAAGAAGACTGCCGCGAGCTCGTTCAGCAGTCCATCCGGCAGGAGTCAGAAATGTACCGCGAGGGCCTTTTCTTCTTTGGCGGGCGCGAGCGCTACCGCTCATCGCGCATGCAGGAAGCCTGTATCGATACCGTGAAAGCCCTGGTTGAGCACGTCCGTCAGGGCGCTGTGCAGGCCAGTCAGTTTGAAGTGCGCTTCGGACCGGGCGCAGAAATCCCGCCGATCCGCATCGAACTGAACGACGGCACCATCGTGCTGATCGAAGGCCAGATCGACCGCCTGGACATTCTCCAGAACGACCGAATCAAGATCATTGACTATAAATCAAGCGAACACAAGCTGGACGTCGAGGAAATCCGCGCCGGATACAGCCTCCAGCTCATGGTCTACATGCAGGCCGCAGAAGAGCAGGTGCGTCAGCCGGCAGGCGTGTTCTACTTCCACATTCAGGAACCGCGCATCGACGTTAAAAATAAACCGGCGGCGGGGACACCGTCGGATGCTTTAAAACTGCAGGTCCAGAAAGAAATCCAGAGCCATTTCAAACTGAACGGCCTGCTTCTGAACGACCCGGAGACCGTCCGCGAAGTTGCCGGCGAACTCGCGCCAAAAGAGTCCTCTTCCGTTGTTGCCGTAAAAATGCTGAAAAGCGGCGAACTGGGAAAGAGCGGAACCTTGATTTCCGAAGAAGACTTCCAGGAACTCCAGAACGATGTCGCCGATAAAGTCACCGAACTCATCACAGAGATGCACGAAGGAATCATCGACATCCATCCGATGAAAAACGGGGACGACACAGCCTGCAAGTACTGTGAATTCAAGAGTATCTGCAGATTTGATCCGGCCTTCCGGGGGAATCAGTATAATGTTATAAAATAGGGAAGACCGCATTTTCAGACTGATGACCGCATTCCAGAGCTGTTCTTCAGGCTGGCCGCAGATGCGGAGTCCATCCGGGAAACGGCGGAGTCTGTCGCAAACAGAAACGTTCACTGTGCAACAGTACTCTCGCCGTTTCTTCCATTTGACTCCGACTGCGCCATCAGCCTTTCGAAATGCTCTGTCAGTGGCCATTAGTGGAAATGCGGTCTTTCCCTGGTTTTGTAATGTATATGCGGCCGTCTGGCTGTGGCATCGTCCCTGCGAGATGCTCTCTCAACGGCCATCTGTAAAGATGCGGCCTGCCCTGATTTTGTAATGTATATGCGGCTGTCCGACTGTGCCAACGGCCTTCCAAAAGGATTCATCGGCGGGCATTATTGGGAATGCAGGTCTTCTCTGATTTTGTAGTGTGTGCGTGTCTGTGCGGCCGTCTGGCTGTGGCATCAGCCCTCCGAGATGCTCCGTAATCGGCCATCAATCAGAATGCAGTTTTCTCGTATTAAACGATTTATTCTGGTTCTTAAGTATTTAGGGTTTCTGACTGCGCCTGCGGTCTTTCGAGATGTTTCATCACCCGGCTGTTTGATCAGAGGCGATTATTGTTATGTCAGATGAAAAAATTAGAAAATAGAACCATCTGTAAAACATTGTCGGTGGCCATTGCTGGGAATGCAGTGTTTTTAGTTTCTGGCAGTTGAAGTTGTTCGGGAAAACCGCTATAATCTGCTGTTTCCCGATCTTTTTTTCAGGGCCTCGGAGAAATCAGGTTTTACAGGCTTTTTCCGAGGATGTTGCGGGTCGTATGTTGTTGCTGCAGGCAATAAATGTGTGTATATAATTATCCATGAATTATTATACGCGTATACTGTATAATAATCAGGATCAATTTACATGCGGATTCGGGAAAAGTCAGATGTTCAAGAATCTTCAGGGCCCCTGTGTCTCCAGGTTCGGGAGATCGCCATTTAAGAGCCATTTTCCGAAAGTGCCGGCCTGGAAAGTTCGGGAAATGGACCGATAAGAAGGGATTCCCGAATTGCGCGCAATCGATCTCGGGAATCCCGGATTTTGACGGTATTTTCCGACAGCTGAAGGGCGCTTTGTATGGAAATGCGCACATTGTGTGGTGAATATTTTATGAATGCCCTGCATTTCTGTATTCTGTATACTTTGCTTTATTCCACACCGCACTCAAACCTGTCTCACCATTCCCTTCGCCTTATTCATCATCTCCGCTTCACAGATCGCTTATCATCGTATCAACTCCATTTCAGCTGCGCCAGGCCTCACGAGCTTCAACATAAGGTAACAACCAACAAAATACTGTGAAATCGATGCGTGTTCCGGAAGCCAACATCCTGAATGTATGCGAAATTTAATTGTCTGACAAGAATAACTGGATACACATCTGCGCCTTGTCTGGAGAAGTGTTCAGGAATGCGGCCATCGATTTCAGGACTGGAGGCGGAAATCCATGACAATGAAGGCTTGGGCACCTTCGGCGAAGAACGAAACAGCCCTGGGTAAGCTATTGTAAAGTTACTGAAAATTCTTGACCCTGATTTTAAAAATGATATGATGTTTATATAAGAGTGCAATGGTTCTGCGACAATGGAATAGAAAGAATGTATGGATAAGTAAATAGCAAACCGGCAGTGATGCCGGGACGCAAAACTACAGGGTCTCACGAAAGGCCGTGAGACAGCCAGCTGCCGGGTATATCCTTGGCGGCTTTTTCTTTTGTCCGCAGGATTGTGCAATATGCAATGTTGAGGAAAGGAGAGTAAAATGAGAGGCAGGCATGAGAAGCGATCGGCATGGCGCACACTGATGGTTCTGACGCTGGCCGTTCTGATGGCCGTTACGTTTATGCCGGCAGGCACGCTGGCAGCCGTGGCGGAGAGCGGGACACAGCAGGAGGCGTCACAGTCCGTGGACAAAACTTCCCCGGCAAGTGGTGAATCTGGCAGCGCGGCCGCGGAGCAGAAGGCGGAAGAGAAGGCTGTAAATCAGGGCGCGCAGGAGGCCGTGAAGACGGCGGACAGCCAGCAGTCACAGCTGAATTCTGAAAATAGGGGGGGGTACGCAAAGTTCTGATGACAGCAAGGCCGCGGCTGAGGATGATAATCAGCCGGACCCTGCATATCAGGCTCCTGAGCTTAGGGAATACATTACGAAAGAGGGAACCAGTATTTCTGCTCTGGACAAGGAGAATAAAGAGGTAACGAATGATGCCGGTGTAGCATTGTTTAAGAAGAGTGAGGCTTCACAGACGACTCTTTCTGCTAAAGCCGTTGTGGCATTTAAAATCCCGACAAAGGATCTGATCGATGATCATGAAGTCTGGCACGGGACAGTATTTTATACAGGAAGTCCGCTTTGCAAGTATTTTAGCTTTCATAATTCCGATGATGGAATAATTTATAATGATGCGCATAAGAAAATCGGCACATATGACATCAGAGGTAATGGATATATCATAACGCTGCATTTTGATAAGGATGACTCTGCCTATGGAACGGAGATCGACGGTAATATCACGCTCTGGGGAAATCTGGAGACGGATAAATTCAAAGGGTCTCAGGAGAGATGGGTCAAGTTTAATGACAATGTGACCATTCCATTTGAATTTGAAGATACGCGGCCGCTGACGATTTCGAAAAAATGTACAAGTAAAAAGATGGAACCGGTAAACTCGGGAATCCCGGTTGCATACTGGTTCAAATGTCATTATGAGGTCAAAATTACTGTTCCGAATGGCATGGATCAAGATCAGACCATCGTACTGAATGATCGTGTCACGCACTGGCTGACCGAACAGGACCATGACAGCAATCACTATGAATCTCCAAGATTGGAGTTGTTTGATGCAGAGGGGCATTCAAAGGGAATGCAGTCATTTTCTACACCTGCCTTTGGTGGTGAGGGCGCCAGAGATGGGATAAAGATGATACCGGCCAAACCATCTGAGTCATTGGAGAAAGGCGCATATTATATCTTTTCTTATGACGCTGTTGAGTGGGTTCCCGCCAGTGACTATGACAAATTGACCTATAACCAGAGATATTATGAGGAAAATCAGGCGGAGGCATATCCTCAGGGCGAGGAAAATAAAAAAGTCACGACAACCTGTCAGGTAGATTACTCCCTGCCGAAGGATAATTCGATTGACCTGCAGAAGACTGGTTCAGGGACATATGACCCGGAAGAACATTCAATTACGTGGAATTTCACATTAACATTGACATTTAAAACCAGACCTCCAGCAGGTGAAGTTAAGCTGGATGATTATTTTGATCCGCAGGGCCATAATGTTAATGGTATGAGGACAAAGGTTAAATCGATTAAACTTGTCGATTCTGCCGGAAATACAAAATGGGAATGTCCAGCAAGTGAGATTGATGATGGATATATAAAAACAGGAATATACAGCGGGCCAGGGAGCGGTAATAATATCTCAATCTTTGGATCGCTTTCTAGTCTGCCATGTACAATCTTCCCGCCTGGAGGTCCGAGAACAGGCAGGATCATTTCCGCTTCGTCGGGTGACCGATATATTGTTACCTATGAGATTGTGGAAAGTTCTCATTATCTCAACAGTGATGAGACCCTGAAACTCCATAATTATGCAAAAGCAAATCTTAATGGAAATGATGTGAAGGCTGAATGTACGCCGGAAGCAAAAAACGAAACCACATTCCCGACTCCGCATAAATTTGGCGATTATACGGATAAGGACCGCACAGCGCTGCGCTGGACGGTCAGGTTTAATGATGATAAAACGGAACAGAAGAGCCTGGACCACTGCGTGATCAGCGACAGCATGACGAACAGTGCGCAGAAGAGTTCACCGACGGATAAATGTTCTGTTATAGCTTACCCGCAGGGTGTTCTTTCCGCATCGAAAGAGGATCAAATTAAACTTGGCGTGAAAACTTATGAGAATGTTGCCATGCCTCTAACCTTTGTCAGCAAGGGCGGGAAGAGCGGCTTTACCGATGCGTCTGGGAAATGGTATGAGATTCCGTCTTACCTGGGCATGTTTGTCCTTGCCTATGATCAGCCGATGAAGTACTCGGATACGAAGACGACATTTAAGAACACAATCAAGATTACAAGTCTTATTGATGGAAAATATAAGACGGCTACAGCAGAGAAAAAATATGTCCAGCCGGATAAAACAGCGCTCAGCAAGACAGTAGACAGGACACGTAGTACAAAGGCTGATGTAAATGATAAAGGGCAGCTTGTCAATCACTGGACAATTACACTGAATAACTTGAAAAAGTCACAGAGATACTATGATCTTGAGGATGATTTCAGCACATATAATTATGGGAAAGTGGAAATGAAGAATTCTACTTTTGATGATGATTACTGGATGACTCCGGAGCAGGTAAAAGGAATCAAGATTTCCGCATATGATACAGATGGAAAACTGGTAAACATTCCGATCGGATATGGTTCGGGCTCGGGCAGACAGGAATGTCTGATCTGGGGACATTATCGGTCAGGAATATGGACCGGAGATTATTCTGGATTTACTTCGACGTCAGCCGGGAGTTATTCTGGAAATGACAGCATCTTCCCGGCTGAAAATTACATCGCAAGTGGACTCTCATTCCATTTTAATAATCTGGATACAGATCTCAGTCGTGTAGTTATCACCTATGATACTACAACGTCAGTGAAATATATGAATCCGGACAGTAAACGTGTCATGTATAATACAGCACGGATTACAAGATCAGGGAGTGAATATAGTGGTCCACAGGCGACAGCTAAAACGACCTATTACGTCCCGCCGGAATCCGGTGATGTTCAGCTGAATAAATATAACATTACGGATGATGGAAGCAGAGAATCAGGACTGCTGAAGAAAAAGTTCAGTAAGGATGGCCTGCTGTATTACTGCGCAGTGCTGAATGCCAACAGAAATGCTCAGGGAGACTTACACTTTACGGATACACTGCCTGCCGGAACACAGCTGGTTACGGATCAGAAGTGGAGTGCCGGGGATGGTAAGATCACCTATAATCCGGCATCTGTAAATATCTGTAGGAATGGAATTGCCGCAAATTATTTAGGTATGGCCAGAGCGAACGGCTGGGGTTCTTCCGGAGAGTCTGCTCTCTATAATGGAAGGGGATTATTCTCCGATGATCAGACGAAGGTGAACTATGATCAGAGCAGTAATAAACTCACCGTGGATATTCCACAGTCCGCCTTCCATTTCGATGATGATCATGAGCAGGTCGGAGTTGTTCTGTATTATGCCGTGAAGATCACCGATCCGGATAGCTTCATGGATGGAAAGACGTCGAAAACGCTGAAAAATGACGCCGTGCTGAAGGATGATAAGAGTGAGGCGCACAGCAGTGCGGAGACAGAAATCGATACAGCGAAACTCGAAAAGTCCGACGGCGCATATAACGCAGATACCGGAATGCTGACCTATTCCCTGAAGATCAATCCGCAGGGCGTGAAGCTTTCCGATTCTGGAAAGACGATTACCGTGAATGACGTTCTGACCTGGCCGGCCTGGTCTTCCGGTCCGGTACCGGTGAAATCCATCGAGGCAGATGCGGATGCGATTCATCTGTATAAGCTGGTGGACGGAAAGAAAGTCGAAGTCGCAGCAAGTGACTATACACTGAATAAGACGACAGATCCAGATAAGCGCCAGACAAAAATTACCCTGCAAGTCCCGGACGGGCAGGCGTATATCCTGGACTATGGTTATAAAGTCAACATGACGAATCATGATCCGACGACATTCACAGTCACCAATAAGGCCGCCCTGGAAGGAATGGATGATGCGGCATCTTCCGATGAGAAGACGGCACAGGTTTACAGTACTGGCAGCAGTGCGAACGCATCAACAAAGTATACGGCACTGACATTAAACAAGACGGACGAGAGTACAGGGAAATCCCTTGCCGGTGCGGAATTTGTCCTGGAACAGTACACGGGAAGAGCCGGAAAGGAATGGAAGGTCATCCCGGGCAGCGGTGAAAACGGAAGATATGTCACGGACAGCAATGGATCTGTTCAGCTCGGAGACAAGCACAGTGTGGATGGAAAAGACATCACTTCCGTTCGATACAATTATCTGTACCGCTTGAAAGAGGTGAAGGCGCCGAGCGGATATCAGATCGGAAACAACGATTATCAGTACATTTACCTGCGCAATGATGCGATTACGAACACGTGTAAACCGGACAGCTTCAATCCGGAAAAGGCAGAGCAGATGGAGGTTATTAATGGTGTGGTTACGGTAAAAGATCCGCAGACCCCGCCAACCCCAACACCGGTTTACCACCATGTCACCGTCCAGAAGGTCTGGAAACTCGATGACGGCGGGACGCGCCCGGATTCCGTTCAGGTGCAGCTGATGAAAAACGGTACGGCCTATGGTCAGCCGGTTACGCTGAACGATGCCAATAACTGGACCTTTAGCTGGGACAAGCTGGAAGATGACAATAGTACCTGGACTGTGCAGGAAGTGATTGTGCCGAACGGGTTTACAATGACACAGCAGGTTACGGCGGAAACAGACGGCAGCAAGGTGACCATCACGAATGATGACAACCCGGTGAAGCCGAATACGCCGGATAATCCGAAACCGAATAAGCCAAACAAGCCGAATAAAACGGTGACTCCGAAGACTCCAAAAAAGACGGTTACACCGAAGAAGCCGTCTGTTCCGCGAACCACCGTACAGAACACACCATCGTCTGCACCGCAGACCTCCGACCAGACCAGGCTCGGAACAGAGATGATTCTCTTCGGCGGAGCAGCAGCACTTCTGGCGCTGGTACTGGCGGTGAAGAGGAGAAAAACGGAATAGCTGTCAGTAAATAAACTGCACTCTTAGTATTATGGCCGCATTCTAGAGCTTGCTCTCTAGGGCGGCCACAGATGCGGAGCGCATACGAAAACCCGTGGGAACTGCCGCAAACGAAACAATACGATGCGCGGCAGTCCTCTCACGGGTTTTGTCGTCTGGCTCCGACTGTGGCTGCGCCCCTTCGAGATGCTCTATCAGCGGCCATTATAGGAATGCAGTTATATTGTTTGGAATCTTTCAATACTGTCTGCGGATATGTTAGAATAAACGTATAAGGAGGGCTGAAAATGGACGGAAGCAGAAGGTGTCCTGCTATTCCCGGGCGTGCGCTCCGTGATGTTCTGCGGTTTGCCGGGGATGCGGATGTGAAGCGTCTGGTGCTGTTCGGTTCGCGGGCCAGAGGAACAAATACCCAATACAGCGATGTGGATCTGGCTGTTTACGGCGGTGATTTTGACCGGTTTTACTGGAATGTTCAGGAGAAAACATGGAGTCTGTTATCATTTGACCTGATTGATATGCAGGGGGAAATTTCTCCGGAGCTTCAGGAGGAAATCCTCAGGGACGGAGTGGTAATTTATGAAAAAGATTGATAACTTTAAGCGGTGTCTGGATGTGCTTTCAGGTGCAGATTTTAAGATGGCTGTCAATGATGAAATTTACCGCACAGGGGTTGTCGGGCAGTTTAATCTGACTTTTGAACTGGCTTGGAAAGCGCTTAAGGCCGTCCTTGAAGAAAATGGTGTAGTAGAAGCAGAAACTGGTTCAGCCCGCGATATTTTCAAGCTGGCAGCGAAAACGGGAATGATCGCAGACAGCAGTGTGTGGCTGCTGATGCTGAAAAAACGGAATTTATCTGTACATCTATATAATGAAGAGGAAGTTGATGAATTGCTGATTCTGATCCGCGACAGCTTCCTGCCGGCTCTCCATTCTCTTGAGCAGATACTGACGGATAAAGAGAAGGAAATCGAATCAGATTCGGAAAAACTGTAGCGAAAGTGCAGAAAAACCGCCGTTCAGTCCAGATTATCTTCTTTGCGGGCGTTGACGTTTTCCACGCGGTTATGATATAATCTATGTCAGCGCGTGAGATGCTTCCGTGGCTCAGTTGGTAGAGCAGCACATTCGTAACGTGCAGGTCGCCGGTTCGAGTCCGGCCGGGAGCTCCATAAGCAGACAGCATACCTGTGAATATTCATGGGTATGCTTTTTTATACCTTTCAGGCCCGTATCCAGGTTAGGGGAATGGATACAATATACATTGAGTGGGGTGTCAGGCAGTTAATTGCCTTATTTTTGCAAAAAAGCTGACGCAAACTGGCGGAATGAAGTCTATGAAAAGGACTTTTGAAAAATCTGTTGGGAAATCGAACGGTAATCACGATTCCTCAACGCGGAGGCGGATGGAGGCTGACGGAAGAATCGAGGAAGTGAATACGGGTAGTAAATAATCAGAATACCATGTCATCAACACGCAGGGATCTCCACTTGCGAGGGTGATTTTGTCCGATGGAGAAGAAAAAGACAGAGAAAATGATCCGGCTCTGTTCAGAATCTGGAAGAAGCTGGCATTTTCTCTGTCTTTTCATGTGATTGTATTCGGATAAGATCATTCCACGCGGGAATCCGTTGAAAAAAAGATGAAATCATCGAATTACGTAACACATTTCTATAAAGTGGTATAAGTCGATGTATCTGTGATGATCCTATGAGCTGATAGGGATGTGTTTTTCTTTCAGCAGACAGATAATAGCAGATAAAGGCTGGATTGTTGTGTAATTATATGCCAATCTGTCACCGTATGAGTGTATACAGTATACCTCAGCTCAAACCCGGCCAGTCACATAGCGCAGGCCCGGCCAGCCATGCAGCCCAAACCCGGCCATTCACATAGCGCAGGCCAAACCCAGCCACTCGGCCTAAGCCCGGCCAGCCATGCAGCCCAAACCCGGCCTGCTGTCACTACATGTGAGTATACAGTATACCGCAGCCAAAACCCAGCCTGTCATCAATCCTCAGTCGTCAGTATCGACCAGCTCACCGGCGCTCGTCAGTCTGCCAGCTGCCTATGCTGCCAGCTGCCCGTACTGCCAGCTTGTCAACGGCTGACAATCCGCCAGCATAGTCTGCCTGTTCGCAGATGTCAGTCCATCAGCTTTCTACCAGATTCCCATCACATGCTGCATCAGCAGGCTGACGGCGGTGATTCCCGCCCAGCAGCAGGCGCCGAGAAGGATCGGTTTTCCACCGCTTTTGATCAGTTTTACCATATTGCTGTTCAGACCAATGGCAGCCATGGCCATGACGATGAAGAACTTGGACAGCTGTTTCAGCGGTGTAAACACATCTGCATTGACGCCGGCATGCACGCAGATGGTGGTGAGCACGGCGGCGAGAATAAAGTACAAAATAAACATCGGGAATGCGCGGCGGAAGCTGAAATTTCCGGTACCGGACGCGGTTTCTTCTTTCTTTGCCGTGACGGAGGCCAGAACAAGTGTGATCGGAATGATGGCCAGTGTTCTGGTTAGTTTTACGGTGACGGCCTTATCCAGTGTCGCGCTGCCGAGCTTCCACATGCTGTCCCAGGTAGCGGCGGCTGCGGTTACTGATGAAGTGTCATTGATCGCTGTGCCGGCAAAGATTCCGAAGGCGTGACCGCTTGATGTGCTGAAGCCGATGGCGTGGCCAAACATCGGGAAGAAGATCGCGGCCAGCACGTTAAAGAAGAAAATAACGGAGATGGCCTGGGCGATTTCATCATCGTCCGCATTGATAACCGGTGCGGTTGCGGCGATTGCGGATCCGCCGCAGATGGACGAACCGACGCCGATAAGCGTGGAAATATTTCCCGGAATTTTCATGACGCGGTGCATGATCCAGGCGACGATGAGTGATGTGCTGATCGTGCAGATGATGATCGGCAGGGATTCTTTTCCCGTGGCGGCGATGACGCCCAGGTTCATGCCGAATCCCAGCAGCACGACTGCGGTCTGCAGAATGAATTTTGACGTCCACTTGATGCCGGCCTCTGCCCCGCCCTTATTTTCCCAGAACATGGCGATCACCATGCCTGCGAGAATCGCGATGACCGCTCCGCCGATGACGGGGAAACGCTGCCCCGCCAGCCATGACGGCACAGCGATGATAAAACAGACGGCAATCCCCTTCATATTCTTCTTGATCCAGTTCATTTTGTCCTATCCTCTCTTTCTAAAACCCTGTGAGATATAGTGATTATACCGCGGCCTGTTGATAAGTGAAAATTATATATTATAATTTTCATATAACAGATTATTATCGATGGAGGTGCGCGATGCTGGATTACAGGGTGGAGACTTTTCTGAAGGTCTGCGAGACGATGAATTATACGCGGGCGTCGAAGGCGCTGAATATCACGCAGCCGGCGGTTTCTCAGCATATTCATTACCTGGAGAACTATTATGGCGTGACGCTGTTTCGGTATGAGAATAAGACGCTGCGGCTGACGGCGGCGGGAGAGCTTCTGCGCGACCGTTTGCGAGTGATGCAGAATGATGAGCTGGCATTGACAAAAGAAATCCGCCAGGGGGATTCCGGGAATCTGCCGCTGTCCCTGGGCGTGACGATGACGGTCGGGGAGTATGCTGTGGTTAAGCCGCTTGCGGAGTATATCCGCCGCCATCCGGAAAGAAATGTCCGCTTAAGGTTCGGGAACACGGCGCAGCTTCTGCAATTGCTGCGGGCGGGAGAAATTCAGCTGGCGCTGGTGGAGGGCTATTATCCACAGGATGAATATGAACATTTTCCCTACAGTATGGAGAATTTCATTGCGGTCCGGGGTGTGCAGTATACTCTGGAAAGGCCGGAGATCCAGTCGTTTTCTGACCTTCTGAGAGAACGGCTTCTGGTCCGGGAGAGGGGCTCGGGAACGCGGAATATTCTGGAACGCTGTCTGGCCGTGCGGGGCCTTGAAATCGACGATTTTCCGCGGCAGATTCAGGTGGAGAACATGCACACGATCATCGGCCTTCTGACGGAAGGCTGCGGAATTTCCTTTCTTTACGAGATCGCCGTGCGGGAGGAGCTTGCATCCGGGCAGATTGAGGAAATCCAGATTCCCGGCGTCCATATGACCCATGCTTTTGACTTTATCTGGGAAAAGGGAAGTGCCTACGGCGCGCGCTGTCGGGCGTTCGGGGAAGAACTGAAGAGTCTGCGCTAGGAGAAGCGCAGCATGAAAACAGAAAACTGGTGCAGATTCTGTCTGCCGGGCACCCCGGCTCAGCAGAAAACTGCACCAGCTTGTTTTATTGCCTGTTCGTTAGACGGCACTCCACCCGACGCTTCAGCATCGTGGAAGGGTGGTGTTCTTATTTATATCCGTATAAATATGACCAGAGTTAACTGCAGTGGCGGAAATGCGGATCCGTCAGAAGCCGTGCGACAACCAGGCCGATCGGCAGCGCGATGACGATCAGCGCGGCTCTGGTCAGCCACAGGGCGCCGTCTGTAATGTTGGAAAGCGCGATGTAGTAAATGCCGCGGTACATGTAAAGTCCGGGAACCATGATGACGATGGATGGAACTGTGATGGAAATACGCGGCTTTCCGATCTTTTTGTTGATGACAGACGCGATCAGACCGGCGGTCAGTGCACCGAGAAATGCCGCGAGGCCGATCGGAAGGCCGGCCAGGTCGACCAGTTCCAGGCGCAGTGTGTTGGCGATCATGCCGACGCCGGCAGCCGTCATCGCGGTTTTATACGGACTGTTGAACATCAGTGAGAATCCGAACACACCAAAGAAACTGCAGATGAGCCGGAACAGGCACATGGACAGATTACCGAGCGGAAGCGGTTGGAAATCCGCCGGATGGAACTGCAGAACGTAGGCGGTTACCCAGCCGGCGCAGGTGGCGATCAGGATGATCAGGAGCGCGTAGGCCAGACGTTCCAGGCCGGAGCGCATATCCTGCTTGGCCAGGTCGATGCCGCCGGTGATCAGCGGGAATCCCGGAATGATGAACAGCATCGCGCAGATGTAGCCGGCCTGATGCGCCGCTGAAACGCCGAACAGGGCTTCCAGGGCCTTGATGGAGCAGACATAGGCCGCGCATGCCGCGGCGACACTGACCAGAATAGCCGCGAACAGTGCGATCTTGCGGTCGAGCATTTTCCGGCGGATGAAATTTCCAATTCCTGCTCCGATGAAGGCGCAGAGCATTTCAAACGGTCCGCCGCCAAGTAAAAATGTAAATGCGCAGCATGCGATTGCCGATGCCAGTCCAGCCTGGAGCGGAGAATAATTGCCTTTCAGATTTTTAATGTCATCGAGTTGCTGGTGAATTTCCTTGACCGAGCGGGTTTTGACCTCCTTATGGAATACTCTGCAGTAAGATTCCAGTTCCGCCAGCTTGTCGGTGTTCACCCCTGACGATTTCAGGGAAAGTGAAGTCGTGATGTGTTCGCCGCCTTCAAAACAGGTGCAGTTAATGGTCAGCAGACCGACATCTACAGAACATGTAATGCCCAGCGCCATCGCCGCTGTGTTCATGGAGTCGCGGACTCTCCACGCTCCGGTTCCGACCGACAGCATCATCAGTCCGATGCGGTTGACGATCGTTGCCTTATCGTGCAGAGAGGCCTCTACGGCCGGCCGGTTGTCCTTTTTTACCTGGTTCCAGGGAATGTCCATATGGATCTTTTTCAGCAGATGCGGATTCTCAGACATGAGGAAATGCCCCCTTTTCATTCATTGCCTTGCAGCGATATGTATACAATCGAGTTAAGTATATCACACTATGCCAGCAGGACAAAATCCACCGGGCCGGCGGCCGCCACGGATTGAGAACGCAAGTTCATGTATACACACGAAATCAAGAACAAATGTTTGACAAACCCGGAAAATCTGCTATGATTAGGGTAGTGGAAAGATGAGTGTGAAAGCTATTACTGATGTGGGATGATGTGTGAGGGTAAGGATATGAAAGTTATTGCGGAGCCTGTGGATATGATTGCGATGTTCAGAAAGCGGGAGGGATGCCGGCCGGTGCCCTGCCGGTTCCGGTATACGGACCGCAGAGGGGACCGGGTTGAGGTGCACGTGGATAAGGTATTGCGTATTGAGGATCTGAAAATCGGAGGAATTGACACGTATAACTACACCTGCCAGAGCCTGATCGGAGATATGCTCAGGATTTATGTACTGAAATATTTTCTGGCGCAGGCGAGGTGGGAACTCTATAAGATGTAGAGGAGCAGGAAAAGGTCTGGTCCGGGCCGGATATCTCTGTCTTAAGAAATTTCATTTCTGTTAAGAATTGTTCTTAGAAAATTGCATATTACTGTATAGAAAATAGCACGCTTTCACCGCTTATATGTTAAATATGTGATTAAAATGTGACAATTACGTGAATGAGCAGTGTCAGCATTAAGAAATCCAAAGTAATTCTTAATAAATCTTATGATTTCTCTTGAATCTTAAGGACAGGCCTCCTATAATGGAATCATCATTTACAAGGAGGAAGTCAATGGTACAGAGAGAAAAGAAACACAATGCATTCCTGATGTTCGTTATCACTGCGCTGATCTGCACAATGGTGATGGCATTCAGTGCCGTATCCGCACACGCGGCAACACAGAAGGGCACCGTAAATTCCAAGGGCGGCCTGAACATGAGAAGCGGCGCGGGAATGAAGTATAAGGTAATCTGCACCATTCCTAATAAAGCATCGGTAACCGTAAAGGGTGTGACAGGGATCTGGTATAAGGTTTCCTATAACGGAAAGACCGGATATGTTGGAAAGGCACTGGTCAAGACAACCTCTTCTGAAGAGGTCTCCAGAAGCAAGTCGATCAGCGATTCAGATTCAGATTCCAGTTCTGACAGCAGCTCCGATGATGTTTCTGCAGTAATCAACAAGGCTGTTTCCTGGGCAGTTAAGACTGCAAATGATGACAGCCACGGATACAGCCAGGTACTCTCCAGACGCTGGGGAAATACCGATTATGACTGCTCCACATTTGTTACTTCCGCATACAGAGCCGCAGGACTGACTCTGCAGTATGGTTCTTCCGCCACAACAATGAACTGTGGACTGATGAAGACCGTTTACACCGCAGAAGGATTTAAATGGATTCCGTGGAGTAAGATCGGAAGTGTCAGCAACTTGAAGAAGGGAGACGTTCTCCTGGATACAAGTGCACATACAGAGCTTTACATCGGATCAGGAATGAATGCAGCCGCACATTCCAACCGCGGCCATGCACAGGCCGGTGACCAGACGGGAACCGAAGTGAGCGTAGCCCGCTACTACAACAATGTCGGTGGTATTCATTGGGACGGTGTTCTGCGATACGTAGGATAACGACAAGCGTTGCAGCGTTTGAAAACAGGTGAAATGTACGGATGTGATACACATCCATGTGGGAAGTTTTCTGTGAAGCCGGATATGCAGATGCGGGGCTCGGGCCTTGCTGAGCGTGCGAAGTTGAGCATGAGGCGGATCATGTGGATGTGTATATGCGTCTTTACATGGATCTTGTTTGAAAATGAGGTAATGTATCCTGCGGGGTGAGAGCGGGGCACCGCTCTTTTTTGTTGCCTAAAAGTGCCGATAAAGCGCGCAGACAATGCACGCCGTAATAATGCCAATAATGATGCCGGCGATCAGTTCCGGAACGGTGTGGCCCATGTGTTCTTCCAGGTCGCTGTCCTGTACGGGGCCGCGGCCTTCTTTCTGGTCGCGGCGCCGCATGCGGTTTAAGACTTTGGACTGCTGGCCGGTGGTGTAGCGGACGCCCTGAGCGTCGTAGATGACGATGATGGCAAAGAACAGGGCGATGACGAACTGAAAGCTTCCCGTGCCGTAAACGAGCAGCGTGGAAACGGCCAGACCGGTGACGGTGGCGGAATGAGCGCTCGGCATGCCGCCGCTTGAAGTAAGGCGGTCTGCGGTAAATTCGCCTTTTACGGCGAGGCGGAGCATTTTTCCGCCCTGGGCGATAAACCATGAGATGACGGTCGCGATGAGGACCTGGTTGTGCAGTAATCCTGTCAGTGCCTGCATGTCAGACGACACTTCCTTTCTTTATCGGTTGTTGATTAAATTATGACTTTTTATTCCGAAACGTACAGATTTACGCGCGGAAAAACGTAAATCCATACGTATGCATCCCTATATTTTATCATTTTTTCTCCGTTTTTTCACCCTAAGTACTTCAGGTTTGAACTCTGATGCTATACAATGTATACTACTTGAGTTGGAGCCAGTCAGAGGGGCAGACCTGCGGCCTTTTCTGCATCCAGCCAGGATCACGGGCAGACCGCCGCGCATGGGTCCGCCGGGGTTCGACGCATGGATCTTCTGCAGGCATGAGCCGCGCATAAACAGAGAAGCGCACAGGCATACGTCACAGAGAGAAATGAGGAAGCCGCCGGGGATGCCGCATGCATATGCGGAAAGTGTCTGCAGGTATGCAGGGATTTACAGGAGGGAAACAATTTGATTGATACGATTAAGGAAATCGCGCATGATCATGTCGCGTTTCGAAAACAGCTGTTCAAGCTGGCAAAGACGGATATCATCAAAAAGTACCGCGGAGCGGCGTTCGGATGGGCCTGGGCCGTCATCCGTCCGGCAGTAACGATTTTTGTTTACTGGTTCGCTTTCTCAGTCGGTTTGCGTCACAACAAGAACATGTACGGATATACCTTCTTTCTATGGCTGCTTGCCGGAATGATTCCGTGGTTCTATATGCGTGACACACTGCAGGACGGCGCCAAGTCAATCCGGAGTTACAAGTATCTGGTTAAGAGAATCAAATATCCGGTTGATACGATTCCGACCTTTATGAGTATGGCAGATCTTCTGATTAATATGATTCTGCAGGCTGCTGTAATCGTCATTTACATGCTGGAGGGTCATATGCCGGATCTGTATTATCTGCAGATTCCGCTGTATCTTCTGATGATGTTTGCGTTTTTTACGGCGTGGTCGCTGTTTGCCGGCATGCTTTCTGCGATGAGCAAGGATTTCCTGAACCTGGTTCATTCCGTTGTCCCGGCACTCTTCTGGCTGTCCGGAATCATGTATGATGCCAACAGCATTACCCAGCCGGTGATCAGAAAGGTTCTGCTCTTCAATCCGGTTACCATTATCGCAAACGGATACAGAAATGCGTTTATCTATAAACAGTGGTTCTGGGAAAGCTCAGTGGAGCTCCGCAATTTCTGTATCGACCTTATCATCATGGTTCTTCTCGCAATCTGGGCTTATGACAAGCTGAAGAAGGATATTCCGGATGTACTGTAGAATGGGATGGTGATAATTGATGGATAAGGATATTGCGATTGAATTCAGACATGTAAATAAGGTATATACACTGTTCCGCGACGATAAGCAGCGTCTGCGCTCTGTGTTCTTCAAGAGCGTCAAAGAGCACGCGACCAAGATCAAGGCGCTGAATGATATCACTTTTCAGGTTCATAAGGGCGAGGCGGTTGCGCTGCTGGGACGCAACGGAGCCGGAAAATCCACGCTTCTGAAGATGATCACCGGAGTTGCATACCCGACAAGCGGTGAAATTGATGTCAACGGGCGTGTCAGTGCGCTGCTGGAGCTGACTGCAGGTTTTGACCCGGAGTTTACCGGAAGAGAAAACATTTACTTCCGCGGCCAGCTCATGGGCATGAAGGAAGAAGAAGTTGCGCGTCTGGAACCTGCAATTGTTGACTTTGCGGAAATCGGCGAGTACATGGACCAGCCGGTCAGAACGTATTCCAGTGGTATGAAGGCCCGTCTGGGCTTTGCGATCAACGTCAATGTTGAGCCGGAAATTCTGATCGTCGATGAGGCTCTGTCTGTAGGAGATGCCTCATTCCGTAAGAAGTGCACGGAGAAAATCAATGAGCTGATCATGGGCAGCAACATCACCTTTATGCTCGTCACCCATTCTGCCAAGACGGCGCAGCTGTTCTGTCAGCGCGGCATCGTCATGAAGAAGGGAACCATGATTTTCGATTCCGATATTGATTCTGCGGTAAATTACTATAACAATATGATCGCCAAAGAAGACGCGGCAAGAAAGGAACGCCGCCGTAAGAAGCGTGCGCAGAAGCTTGCGGATGCGCGTGCCGCGGCCGGAAAAGAACAGAATCTCTACATCAAAATCGGGAATAAAAAGCTGGAACTGCAGGCCGATGAATATAAAGGGAAAACCTATGACCTGATTAAGGCCATCGATGCGAAAGTCTGCTACGGCTACACGTTTGAAACTTCGCAGCCGGTTGACGGCGCAACGGTTGAAGTGGATGCCGATGGTCTGGACGGATTTGATCCGCGTCATGTCAGAGCCGGTGTGTATAAGCTCTGGTTTGTCGGAAAGAAGGACGACATGACCTCCGCTCCGCACTGTGTGGATATGACGGTATACGGCAAAGAGGAAGATCTGGATGAATAGGATTTCGGCTGGTCTTGCATGATTTGCAAAAATGGCCGGGGAATTCTGGGTATCCGGACGGATATACAGAATGTAAATGTAAAGGATTTCCTGCGGCAGAGCCTTCTGCCGCAGGGTGTTTTTCGTGTATCATTATCAGAAAAATATGAAGGAAGTGCGTATTTAGAGAGGTAAACAATGAAAAAGAAGAGTATGGCAAAAAGAATCATCAAGGGAACAGGCATTATCGTGCTGATCTGCGTGCTGCTTTTCCTCTTGCTTCTTGCATTTTTGACGATTACGGAATATAGACCGAAGCATAAAATTGCGCAGAAGGTGAACGGCACGGCGGCGCAGCAGACGGTAAAGCGCGGGGAAAATCTGAAGCTCGCTACCTGGAATGTCGGATACGGCGCGCTGGGCGACAATGCGGATTTCTTCATGGACGGCGGCTCGCATGTGAAGACGGCGTCGAAGTCCCGTGTCCTGCAGAACATTCAGGGACAGAAGACCGCCCTGACCAGGATGCATCCGGATTTTGTCTTCCTGCAGGAAGTGGATCGCAATTCTAGCCGTTCTTATCACATTAACGAAGTAACGAAGATTGCGTCGGCGTTTCCGAATGACCAGAATATCTTCGCGCAGAATTTCAAGGTGGCATTTATTCCGTATCCCCTGCCGCCGATCGGGAAGGTGGATGGCGGAATTGTGACTTTATCGGACACGAAGGTTCTTTCTTCCACCCGCATCCAGCTGCCCTGCCCCTTTAAGTGGCCGGTACGTCTGGGCAATCTGAAGCGCTGCCTGATGGTAAGCCGCGTTAAGGTGAAGGGGACAGACAAACAGCTCGTCCTGGTCAATCTGCATCTGGAGGCCTACGACAATGGCTCAGGAAAGGCCGCACAGACCCGCGCTCTGAAAAAGGTGCTGAACCAGGAATATAAGAAGGGGAATTACGTCGTTGCGGCAGGAGATTTCAACCAGACCTTCTCCAATATCGACAGCAGCGCATATCCGGAACTGAAAGGCACCTGGCACGCAGGCGCTCTGCCGGTCAAATCCTTTGGAAAGAACTGGCGCTTCCTGATGGACACCAATGTTCCGACCTGCAGATCCCTGGACAAACCGCTGAAGGGAAATCAGACGAAGAAATTCCAGTATTATATGATCGACGGCTTCATCGTTTCCCCAAACGTAAAAGTTATCGAGACGGAGACGCAGGATCTGGGATTCAGAAATTCAGATCACAATCCGGTACTGCTGCAGTTTGCGCTGAAATAGCAGCAGAAATCCGGGATATCGGAATTCTGACCGGTCGATATACACGAAAAACGAATTGCATCTGCACAAGTATCAGCCTGCCGCGGGAAAGAAAAATCCTTCGCAGGCTGATATTTTACTATGGTTTGGTATACAATAGTAGGCAGACAATGGGAAGGAAATGGCGCAGCCTGGAAAATCAGCCGGGCAGGAATGCCGTTCCGGACAGAAGGGAGAAATTATGGACGTAGGAACAATGTTAGCGGATCTCCGCGCGCAGGCGCTGAAAGATCCTGAAGTATATCAGAAACTGATGGAAAGCAGAAAGGACAAGGAACCGCTCAGCGCCTTCTGCGCATATGCAAGGAGTCTGGGCTATGAGCTTTATGAAATGGACGTTCTGACTGCCGGAGAGGCCATGTACGCGCAGATGAAGCGCTCGGTCAACGGCGGCGGTGAGAATTCCCCGATGCTCGACGGAGAAGACGACTATTACGAGCAGTTTTTTGCCGATCTGGAAAGAGAACACAAGAGATAAACAGGGGACGGAAGCTCATCCGGCAGTTCCCGGCTGACCGTTTCCGGCGGAAGCCAGGCCTGAATTTAACTGAAACTTAAGAGAAGCTTAAGCAGGAATTAATGATCCTGACTGCTGCGTGGAATTTCCGTGAAGGCTGCGTGGATATCCCCCGGCAGGTTTGAACGGCGGTTTTCAGAGTGGTAAAATTACTCTTATGAACAGAAAAAACAGAAGGAGCCGCCGTTATGACACGGCCGACTTACAAAACGAACGATACAGTCCGGAACTCATCCGCGAGTATGAGGATCCGGAATATGCAAAACAGGCGGAGAAGTACGAACGGAAGGCGCGCAGGCGGGATGCCCGCCGCCGCACCCCTTCGGGAGCACATCTGAACCGCAGCCAGAAACGAGGCTGGAAGGCGGAGCAGGAATATCTGCGTTCACAGAGCAGAAAGAGTCAGCCGAAATCAGGTTTTGAGAAATGGGAGGAAGATCTGTTTTCGGATGGTGCGCACGGACGCACCCGGTCTTCTGCCGCAGAAGAGCGGCGCAGGGGGTTTTCTGCGCGGTCAGAAGGAACTCCCGATGAATTCTGTTCCGGTCCGTCTGCATCTTTCGCAGAAGGTTCATATGGAGAAACTTACGGCGGATATGAGGATGATTTTTCCGCTCCGCGCAGCAGCCGTTATTCCGGGGACTCTTACGATCCCTATGATTCTTATGACTCCGGGGATTCTTTCAGAGCATATGATTCCTATGGCTCAGGCGGTTCTTATGGCTCATCCGGTTCAGACGGAGGCAGAAGAAAGAGGCCTCGCAGAAGAGTGCGCGCCGGCACTGTCATCAAAAGAATTTTCATCCTGCTGCTGATCTTTGCCGTCCTCATGACCGTGTTCATCTGGAGCATGACCGGAAACTTTGAGCGGCAGGACACCAGCAATGCCAGCTGGGGAATCAGCACAACCGCCGCAGAGAGCCTGAGTGGATACCGGAATATCGCGATTCTCGGTTCCGATGCCAGAAAGGGCGAGGGCTACGACGGAAGCCGCACCGACGCGATTATCGTGCTGAGCATCCATAAAATTGACGGCCGTATCCGTCTGATTTCCGTCATGCGTGACTCCTATCTGAAACTGGCTCTGCCGAACGGCAGCCTGACCCTGGATAAGATCACTCATGCGCATGCTTACGGCGGCGGCGTGGGCACCTGTGCGGCTCTGAACCGCAGTCTGGATCTGAATATCCAGGAATACGTCATCTTCGACTGGAAGGCCGTTGCCGATACGGTAAACGCCCTCGGAGGAGTGACCGTAAACGTCCGTCAGAACGAACTGCATGACCTCAATCATTACGGCAATGAAACGGCAGAAAATGTCGGCGGACATTATACCCGAATCACTCATGCCGGCCGGCAGCGTCTCGACGGCGTGCAGGCCGCAACCTACTGCAGAATCCGCAAGACCTCCGGCGGCGACACCGGACGCGCAAGACGCTATAAGACGATCGTCGCGGCCGTCATCAAGGAAGCCATGCTTTCCCCGATCGGTCTTCAGAAGATGTCGAAAAACGTTCTTCCGGAAATCCGCACCAACATGAGCCGCGCCGGCATGATGACCGCGATTCTCCGTGCGCCGGGCTATGACATGCAGAAGAGCGTTGCCTGGCCGAAGAGTTACTACGGCGGCATCCTCAGCGGCGTCTGGTACGCCGTTCCGACCACCCTCTACGCCAACGCTGCATGGCTCCACGCCAAGGCTTTCGGACAGAGCAATTACGTCCCGTCCGCAGAGTGTCAGGCCATCAGCTCAGAGATCATCGCCAGGACCGGCGTCTCAACCGGCAATAACTAGGGACAAAATCCGCCCGCCAAGAGGCCGATGAGTCAGAAAGCGCCCCTCCGGCATCCCCGCCGGCCGGGTGCCTTTTGTCCGCTGAATCGGAATCTGAAAGAAAAATTGTGTATTTTTTCACAGAAATGTGTATAAACAGACTGATGAGTATGTTTGTTGTTCAATAGTAACGATCGCCGTGCAGCGGCGCATCTACAGGAGAAAAAGTAATGGCAGATAAGGATAAGAGAGAAAACAGCGATATCAGGGAAAGGGCACGTAAGGCAATGGAAAAGTACGACCTCGGCGACCTCTGTAAATACTGTGAAGGAGAAATCGACGAGGCGGATCTGGACCAGGAAATGAATGATATCGTGAAGCTGGTCGTTCAGGACTATGAAAAAGGCCGCGACATCGACCATATGAACGTTTACGAGCAGCCGAACCAGGATGTGGTCATTGACATCTTCCAGAAGCTGATGGTCATCCTGTACCCGGCATACTATAACGACGGGACCTACAGAACCAGAAGCATGAGCAGCAAGGTTGAGGTGCTGATCGATGATGTCATGTATCATCTCCGCAAGCAGATTGAGGTTGCCCTTCTGTACGACGAGCATTTCAAGGATGCGTCCAAGGCTGTCCGCAAGAGAGCCGCACAGCAGATCTGTCTGGAATTCTTCCGCCAGATTCCGAAAATCAGGGAATACCTGGATACCGACCTGCAGGCAACCTACGACGGCGACCCGGCCGCAAACAATAAGGATGAGATCATTCTTGCTTATCCCGGACTCTTTGCGACTACGGCATACCGTATCGCTCATGAGCTCTTCCTGCTGAATGTGCCTCTGCTGCCACGCATGATCACCGAGTATGCGCACCGCGAGACCGGCGTAGACATTCACCCGGGCGCTACGATTGGAAAGTATTTCTTTATCGACCACGCAACGGGAATTGTTGTCGGTTCCACATCCATCATCGGAAATCACGTCAAGGTTTACCAGGGCGTAACCATCGGCGCACTGTCCACCCGTGCAGGCCACAAACTCCACGGAACCAAGCGCCATCCGACGATCGAGGACAACGTCACCCTGTACTCCGGCGCGTCCATTCTTGGCGGCGACACCGTAGTCGGCGAGGGCTCTATCATCGGCGGAAACTCTTTCGTCACCCAGTCCGTCGCACCGCACACCCGCGTTTACGTCAAAACCGAGGAGCTGGTCACCATCGACAGCGGCGACAAAGAAGAAAAGAAAACGGCACCGGACAAGGAAGACGCCAAAACGCTCTCTCCGAGTGATGCGTGGTTTTATGTAATTTAGTTTCGTATACAGAACAGATATGATTCAGCAGCAGAATGTGTTATGATTTCCATTGTGAAAGCAGGCATGTTCTGCTGTCTGCTTGTTTTGAAAGATGCAGGGAAAAGCTGCCCGCTGCTGAGGCAGTGACGAGTTTCTCTGCTGCAGGAAATCCTCTGATGTGCGTATCCGGGACACAGGGACGGTGCCCAATGTCAGGTTTTGTGTATTAATAATGTTTGGGTGTAAAAGAAAGGCGAACAATGAGCTGTCAGCTGGCAATTTTTGATTTAGATGGAACGATTTTAAATACGCTTGATGATTTAACGAATGCGGTGAATTACGCGATGCGGCAGTGCGGACTGCCAGAACTGGGAAGGATGGCGGTCCGCGAGTTCCTCGGGAACGGAATGAAGTATCTGATTCATCATTCGGTTCCCGATGGGACGGCCGCGGATGTTGAGGAGAAGGCTTTCAATCTGTTCTGCAGTTATTACGCGGATCACTGCTCCATCAACACGCGCCCGTACGACGGGATTTTTCAGCTGATGGATCATCTGCATGAGCATGGCTGCAAGACCGCCGTCGTCTCCAACAAAGGTGATTTTGCCGTGCAGACGCTGATTAAGCAGTATTTCCCGGACTGTTTCTCGATTGCTGTCGGGGAGCGTGAAAAGGAAGGAATCCGCAGGAAGCCGGCGCCGGACACGGTGAACGCGGTTCTGCGCGAGCTGGGCATTGACCGTGAAAATGCCGTGTACATCGGCGATTCGGAGGTCGACCTGGCAACGGCCAACAACGCGGATATGCGCCATATTCTGGTTACCTGGGGCTTCCGCGACAGCTCTTTTCTGATTGAAAAGGGAGGAAAGACGATCGTTGACACCATGCAGGAGCTTGAAGAGGAGATTCTGCGCGGATAAATGCTGTGCAGAAAGACCGGACATGTCTGAATGGGCAGGCCTTACTGAAGAAAAGGCGGGTCACGACAGATGGGCGGCTCGCAGCGGGGAAATTCCTCTGGCGTGTGGTTTTTGTCGATTCTGGGCTGTTCTGCCAGTAATAAATTAGTAAAGTTCTGGTAATGGTCTGACTTCTCGCGGACTAGGGAGGGTGTAAAGTATTAGTGGGGTTTTAGAAACTGAAAAAGGGATCTCCAAGTGCTAAGATAATAGTGAAACAATTACATCTATGCACTCGAAAGGAGATCCCTATGGCATCTATTATACATGAAATCGCAACGGAATTCCTGGAAAATATTCTGGAAACATTAAAACCTCACGAAGGAATGAAATGGGAAGAGACCAGCGCGAAGCTCATGAGATACTGCAAGGAAACGACCGCCAGGTTCATCCGTGCAGCTGCGGAGGGGCTCGATCAGGAACTGAGAAATGACAAAGCCGGCAGAAAACAGCTCGGATTCACGATCAAAGCCAGAGACAGGAAGCGGACGATCTACACAGAATTCGGCGCGATCGGAATCGATCGGAGCTATTACTATGACAAGAACAGCGGGAAGCATCGATTCCTTCTGGATGAGATCCTCGGCCTACCAAAGTATGAACGCGTCGACCGGGTTATAGGGAAGTGGCTGGCCGAGCATGCAGCCTACGTATCCTATGCGAAGAGTTCTGATATCGTGACGGGAGGCGAACTGAGCAGACAGACAGTGAGGAACTGCATCATGAAAGTGAATGTTCCAGAGGCCGCAGTGCCGAAGGCGAAACGAAAGGTCAGTGTGCTCCATGTTTTTGCTGATGAGGACCACGTGCATATGCAGAAAGCAGGCAAGAAGCCGGGAAAGCGGAGCAGGATTGTTCCGCTGGTGACCGTAACAGAAGGAATACGACCGATCGGTACCCATCGGAATGCGACTGTAGAGCCTGTGAGCTTTGTCGATGAGAATTTCAATACCAGACGTTTGTGGAAGACCGTAGAAGGGTTCATCGAAAAGAAATATGACATGGATGTGCTGGAGAAGATCGTGCTTCACGGAGACGGCGGAAACTGGATCAGGAACGGACTGGACGATTTTGGCAATGTTGTTCACGTTATGGATGGGTTTCATTTCCAGAAGGCCCTGCGGTCACTGGCAGGCAGTTTTCCAAAGAGAAGAGTGAAAACGGTGATCATGGACGCCGTGCAAAAAAATGATCGAAGCAGAGCCGATCGATGCATACAGGAACTGCTGGATGACGCGAAGGAAGACAAGAGGCTGACAGAAAAAGTCAACCGATTCGGCGTCTATCTGAACGGAAACTGGAAGCCAATCGTGAACCGGTTCAAGAAAGATATGCCGGGAAGCTGCACAGAAGGACTGGTCAGTCATATTCTGTCGAAACGGTTTAGCCGTGAGCCGCAGGGATGGAGCGATGAAGGGCTTGGGAGGCTGAGCGATATCAGAGTGTACCTGATCAATGGCGGCGAACTGAAAGCAGAGGATTTGCATAAGGAGAAAGCTGAGAACGTTCTTCGGGAGAAATACGCTGAATATGCGGATCATGTCATTCAACAGGCGAAAGAGGAATTGCATGACTGGAGTATTTTGAAGGAGAGCCTTTTGTCATGGATGGAGCTTCCGGAACCCAGATGCTGATCAAGAGCTGTGGAGTGGCAAGAGACCTGCTAAGCTGATTGAGCGTGAGCCTGTAACGCAGCCTATGCATGGACTTCTGAGCGCCTCGCTGCCAGACGATCGACGGCCCGGAGAGGGCCGGCGGAGTCGGAAGCGTGAGCATGCGCGAAGGGAGCCGGGAGGCGTTCCAGGCATAGGCTGCGTACAGCTCGCAGAAAAAGCTTGGAGATCTGTCAACAAAAACTCCCACTACCTCTTGACACCATCCGGACTAGGGGAGAATTTGACGGATCATCTGGAAATCTGTTAAGATGAAATAAAGGTGAATGTTCCTGCGATGGACGGCTTTCTGCCGTCTGTCACGGGATTTTCTGTTATTTACGGCCGCCGCTCCGCTGGTCTTCCGGGAGGCGCCGGCAGTGCGGGGAAGCGGAAGTGATGAGACTGGACGGCCGGTTTTGTTATGCAGCGGCCGCACTCTCACGAGGCAGTATTTCTATTACTAGGGTTTCTGGTTAGCGGTGAAAGAATGAATTATAGAAAGTATTTGAAATTTGTAATCCCGTCTGTGCTGTCGATGGCGCTGGCGGGGGTGTATTCCATTGTGGACGGTTTTTTTGTCGGCCACAGCGTCGGAGATCTCGGGCTTTCGACCATTAATATCGCCTATCCGGTGGAGGCATTCGTGCAGGCGCTGGGCACCGGCATCGGCATGGGCGGCGCCGTGCATTACATGATTTTTCATGCGTCAAAAAATGAAAAGCAGGCAAGGTCGCACGTGGAATGTATGTCCTGGATGCTTCTGCTGACGAGTGTGCTTTCCACGGTCCTGCTGATGATTTTCATGCGGCCCCTGCTTTCCCTTCTGGGTGCGCGGGGGGACATGATTCCGATGGGGGGATCATACCTCCGTGTAATTGTGTTCGGATCGGTTCTGCAGATTTTCGGAACCGGCCTCGTGCCGATGATCCGCAACTACGGCGGCGCCGGCTTTGCGATGGGCGCAATGCTCAGCGGATTCGGGACCAATATTTTTCTGGACTATCTGATGGTCTGGGTACTGGACTGGGGCGTGTTCGGCGCCGGTCTGGCAACAATCCTGGGCGAGGGGGTGACTGCCGCCGCCGGCTTCTATTATCTGATTAAACACCGGTCACCGCTGTTCGGAATCCCGGAGTGCCGGGTGCTTCCGGCGGTCGGAAGAATTCTTACTACTGGAATCGCGCCGTTCGGGCTGACCTTTTCGCCGATTTTGTCCCTGATTATTATGAACCGGATTTCCATGCTTTATGGGGGCGAATCTGCCGTCGCTGTCTATGCCTGTGTTGCCTACGCGACAGCCATCGTCTACCTCGTCCTGCAGGGCGTCGGCGATGGCAGTCAGCCGCTGATCAGTAAGGCCTTCGGTTCGGGTGACGGGAAGACGATGCGCCGGCTGAAGGAAAAAGCTTACACGACTGCAGGCATCCTCGCGGCTCTCTGCATTCTCGCGTTCCTGCTGATCCGCAATGACATCGGCTACATGTTCGGCTCCTCCGCGGCGGTCAACCGCATGGCCTCCGCCGTGACGCCGATCTTCTGTATCGGCTTTCTGTTTGTTGCCATTGTCCGCGTGACTTCCGCCGTGTTCTATGCGACCAGCGAAAACATCAAGTCCTATCTGCTCGTTTACGCGGAGCCGGTATTCCTGCTGATTCTCGCTTTGTTCCTGCCGAGACTCGCCGGTCTGAGCGGGGTCTGGTGGAGCTATTGCGGCGCGCAGGTCCTTTCTGGCGCTGTGTCAGTTCTGCTGGTGGTTTTGGACCGCAGCGGAAAAGCCGGTGACGCGAGATAAGGTGAAATCAGCAGAAACAAGACGAAAGAGGACAGCTGCAACCAACAGCCGCGGCGTAAATCCGCAGTAAATAATACACCTGCGCAGGTCTGCCGGCTGCCGCGGCATAATTGAGCGCGGAAGAAAAGCAAGGTGCGGAGAGCCGGCGGCGTAAGGCTGCTAATGCGTTAAGTTCGGGAAATCCGCTGTTATTTACTATTTCCCGAGTTCTTTTCACGGAGGCTCGGGAAAAATGGATTTCAGGTGGTTTTCCCGAGACGGATGCAGATCATATTGTGCTTGGAGAAATGCAGTACGCATATAAATCACTGTAAATGAATGCTTATGCGGGCATACAGTATAATAATTAAGGCCGTTTTATGCGGTATTCTGTAAAAATCCCCGTGTCTGACAATCTCCCGAACTTCTGACCGCAGAAGTTCGGGAGATTGTCATTATAAAGCCTTTTCCCGAAGGTTCTGGCTTTGAAAGTTCGGGAAAAGGTCTGTCAGGAAGAGATTCCCGAATAGCGCACAATTGATTTCGGGAATCCAGCATTTTATAAGCAAATTCCGACTGCTTACAGGATAAAAGTGTTTGAATTTATACAATACGTCATGAATAATATTTGAATATGTATACAGTATACCTGCGCGCACAGTTTCGCGGCTTCGCCCACATTGCCGGTTATGCCGCGGCATGTCTACGCCTGCGGCCTTTTCCGCTCTGTTTCTGTCGCTTTCTCGCGCTTCCCTGGTCCTTCCGGCCTCCTGCCGGTCTTCGCCCCCGTTCCGGCTTAAAAAATAATTTCATCGCCCTCTTGACATCACTGTATTAATGCATTAATATAATGACTGTACCAAGACAGTAGTACAGTGATACAGTGGTGAGGCTGAAAGAATTGAGGCTTTAATCTGTAAGGAAGCGGATTGCAATGCCAGCACATATGCGAGTAAGAAAACCGGGATTTTGAGGGGAATCCAGTGTCAGCACCGGAAATCAGAATCAGGAAACGGGAATCGAAATCAGCAGAAGAGAAGATGACAGAAATGGTTTCAGATTGAGCATTGTTTCAGCATTTGGCAGACAGCGTAACTACTGCAGCTTGAAAAACATTATCAGAAAGCAGCAGAATTACATTTTGCTGCAGCAGAAAGGGGGCGTGTGCATGGCATGGGAATTTAAAGACGGAATTCCGATGTACCGGCAGATTGTACAGGTATTTGAACGGAGGATCGCTTCCGGTGAATATAAATTGGAGGAGAAAATTCCGTCAGTGAGGGATCTTGCCGTGGAAGCGGGAGTCAACCCGAACACGATGCAGAGGGCACTGGCCGAGCTTGAGAATGAAGGCCTTGTGCATACGGAAAGGACGAATGGAAGGTTCGTGACGGGCGAACAGCAGGTTCTCGAGAATCTGCGTAAACGACTCAGCTCCGCGTGCATCGAACGTTTTTTCAGGGAGCTGACAGAAATCGGCCTGAGCCGCCGGGAAATTATCGAAGCGGTTCAGAACTGGAGAGGAAATGAGGAGGAGTAATCACTATGGCATCTGTAATTGAATGCAGAGGGCTGACAAAGTCCTATAAGGGAATAACGGCATTGGATCACATCGATCTGAAGCTGAATGCCGGGCAGATTGTCGGACTGCTCGGGCCGAACGGAAGCGGCAAAACAACACTGATCAAGCTGGCGACGGGCCTGCTGAAGCCGACGGATGGTGAAATCCTGGTCGGCGGGCTGAAGCCGGGAAAGGTAACGAAAGCGCATGTCGCCTACCTTCCGGACAAGGATTTTCTGCCGGCGTACATGTCGACGGACCAGCTGATTGATATGTACCAGGATTTCTATAAAGATTTCAATCGCAGCAAGGCGCTGGACATGGTGAACAGCCTGAATCTGAACCGTAAGCAGAAAATGAAGGAAATGTCCAAGGGCACCCGGGAGAAGCTGCAGCTGATCCTGACGATGAGCCGCGACGCAGCGGTGTATTTTCTGGATGAGCCGATTGCGGGCGTCGATCCGGCAGCGCGCGATTACATTTTGCGCACGATCATCAACAACTACAGCGAAAAAGCGCTGGTTGTCATTTCCACACATCTGATCGCAGACGTGGAACCCGTCCTGGACGACGTTGTCTTCCTGAAAAACGGTCAGATCGTCTTGCACCGGCAGGCGGATGATCTCAGGGAAGAAACCGGAAAGAGCGTGGATCATGTATTCAGGGAGGTATTTAGATGTTAGGCAAACTTTTAAAATATGATATCAAGTCAACAAGCCGTGTCCTGCTGCCGCTGTATGGCGCACTTCTCGGCGCGGCGGTTCTTCTGGGAGTTTCCCTCAGACCGATAATCAACAATCAGACCATGCCGAACAGCATGGGCGGCGGATCGATGATCATGACGAGCATCAGCTCCGTTTTATACGTTATCCTGGTCGCCGCCGTCTGCATCGTCACCCTGGTCATGATACTATATACGGGCTTTTATAAATCCCTGCTCGGCACGGAAGGCTACCTGCGTTTCAGCCTTCCGGTCAGCACGGGCCAGCAGCTTGCGTCCAAGACCATTAACGCGCTGATCTGGATGGTTCTGGCGGGCGTCCTTGCGATCCTGTCGATCATTTTCCTGACCGTACCGGCGGTCGGATACACGTCGATTCATCAGGGCATTGTCCAGATTTTCCAATCCCATCAGGATTTTTCCCCGGAGTTTAGCAAATTCGCATGGCAGGTTATCCTCCTTGCGATTGCCGGTGGGATTTCTTTTGTCCTGAAAGTCTTCATGTCCATCACGGTCGGCCATGAGTGGTCGGCGCATCCGGTGGTCGGTGCGCTGCTGATGTACATTGCGGTCAGCATTCTGGAGTCGATCATCGCGAATGTTCTCCCGTTCAGCAGCAGCCTGACCAATGCCATGAATGCAGATACAGTCAGTGCAGTACACGGCATTCTGTGGGGCACTCTCGCGGTAACGCTGGTGATGGCGGCGATTTTCTACGCCGTGACCTGGTACATGCTCGACCGCAGGCTGAATCTGCAGTAGATGCATATGTCGACTCAGGGTGCAGCAGGGCGGTTCATCGCTGCTGTGCTGTATGCTCACGATCATCGGCATATCCAGTAGTTCCAACAAAACCAATGAACCAGAAGAAACCGGATCTTGTGAGGCCTGAGGCCTTGCGGGGTCCGGTTTTTTATATGTGCTGGCGGATGTGAAAGGGTGGACGTGAAGGGGCAGATGTGAAGGAGCAGACGTGAAGGGAAACAAGTATACTGTATGCTGTGTGCCGGATTGCAGGACTGCAGGATCGCTGAGATACCGGATTGCCGGAAGGCTGGCGTCGTTGGAAGAGCGAGGCGTGGGTCACGAGCAGATAGGAGGACTTGGCAGGAATGGGGGTGGATTTAGGATGAATATGTGATGGGCGCGGCTTGATGTATACTGAATACGAAAGTTCGGATTCTCGGTCCCGGATCTCGGCCGGATACCGACAGTTGGGCAGTTTTTCGCCTGGCTCCCACGAATATATTCATATTAATACTGGAATCAAAATGTTTATTCATTGTATTTATGATTGTATTTTTTTGGTTCGTTGAAATCGCGATTATTTTAGTAAACGCAGAACCGTGCTTTCGCCTTTGCTGATTTGTCAGACAAAATCCACCCGGCAAGGGGCCTGATGTACTGAAAACTGACCATTACCGCCGCATTTATCGACGTTGCGGCATACTGTATACATAAACCGGCCTGCCAGCGGGCTCTTTTGCTTCTGAAAAGACCAGCCGGCTGTGAATTCTGCGAATTAACCGTCCAGCGAATATATATTCGGTTCTGCGCTTTCTTCAAAAAAGGCCATTTCGACGAACCGCCGCAAAAATCTTCACGCGATGATCACAAAACGGCCGATTCGGCTAGGGCGGTGGATGAAGCGGTGATTTTAACTGTGAATGGACGGGTAATAAATTGCCTTAATGGCAGCAGTCAGGCATTCGTTAAGCTTCTGCGGAAATATATCTGGTCGATCAGCACGGTGTTCCGCTACTTCGCTTCGGACTTCTCTTTTAAAAACCGCGAAGTCCGGATTTTACTTTATTCAGCTGTTCAAGTTCATTTTACAATCTACCAAAATTGGACTCTTTTATAGATTCCTTTAAAATAATGAAGGCCGCGGGGCGAAGCACAGATCTGCTTCGCCCCGCGGCCTTCCGATCCACATAAATAAGAACCCTTCTGGCCAAAGCTGGCACTGCCGCAGTGTCCTGGCTGATCGTATCTATGCGGTTGTGGACACGGTTCTGTCAGGAATCTGACATTCCGGTTACTCCGCTTACTCTGCCGGCTTTGTGTGCCAGATGTTGTCTGCGTATTCGCGGATGCTGCGGTCGGCGGCAAAGCGGGAGGCTTTTGCGGTGTTGATGATGGACATGTGGGCCCAGCGCTTGCGGTCTTCGTAGGCGTCCTGGATCTCTTTGTGGACGCGGCAGTAGTCGTTGAAGTCGGCGAGGCACATGTACGGGTCGGCGATGCTGTAGGTTTTCTGGATCAGGTACTGCTTCAGGTTGTTGAAGTCGGTGCCGGCGAATCCGGTGCCGAGGGCATCGACGGCGGCTTTGATGACCGGGTCGGTCTCGTACAGCCTGCGGGAGTCGTAGCTGCGCAGGTTGTCCTGGACTTCTTCTGCGTTCTGGCCGAAGATGAAGATATTGTCGCCGCCGACGGCTTCATGCATTTCGACGTTGGCGCCGTCCATGGTGCCGATGGTGACGGCGCCGTTGATCATCATTTTCATGTTTCCGGTGCCGCTGGCTTCTTTTCCGGCCAGGGAAATCTGCTCGGAGATGTCGGCTGCCGGCATCAGGTGCTCGGCCATGGTGACGGAGTAGTTCTCCAGGAACATGACGCGCATCTTGGAGCGGATCTTCGGGTCTTTTTCAATTTCCTCTCCGATCTTGCAGATCAGCTGAATGATGGATTTTGCCAGATAATAGTTCGGAGCGGTCTTGGCTGCGAACAGGTAGGTCTCTGGGCGCATATCGAGGTCCGGGTTTTCTTTCAGCTTCTGGTAGCGGGAGATGATGCGCAGTGCGTTCAGCAGCTGGCGCTTGTACTCGTGCAGTCGCTTGGCCTGAACGATGAAGATGGAATCCGGATCCGGGGCAATGCCGGTGGTCTTCTTGATCAGGTTGGACATCCGTACCTTATTCTCGCGCTTGATGGAGAGTACCTGTTCTCCGACGGATGGATCGTCGGCAAAGTCCGCAAATTTCTCAAGGAGATCCGCGTTCTTTCTGTAGTCTGGTCCGATGCAGGAATCAATCAGGCCTGCGAGCTTCGGATTGGACTGGCAGAGCCAGCGGCGGTATGCGATTCCGTTGGTGACGTTGGTGAACTTCTCTGGTGTGGCCAGGTAGAAGTCGTGGAAGAGGTCGTCTTTCAGAATCTCTGAATGCAGGGCGGATACGCCGTTGACGGACTGTGAACCCAGAACGCTGAGGTTGGCCATTCTGACCTGCCCCTGTGCGATCGGAGTCATCCAGTCGATTTTTCCTTCGTCGCCCGGGAAAACTTCTTCCATGTCTTCACGGAAGCGGCGGTCGATTTCTTTCAGGATGCTGTAGATTCTCGGCATCATGACGCGGACGATATCCTCGTTCCACTTTTCCAGCGCCTCAGCGAGGACGGTGTGGTTGGTGTAGGAAACGGTCTTGGAAACCTGCTCCCAGGCGTCGTCCCACTCGTAGCCGTATTCGTCCATGAAGATACGCATCAGTTCCGGAATGGTCAGTGCCGGGTGTGTATCGTTGATATGAATCGCAACTTTATCGGAGAAGTTGTCCAGTGTTCCGTAGTCCCTGAAGTGGTTGCGGACGATGTTCTGGCAGGAGGCGGAAACCATGAAGTACTGCTGCTTCAGGCGGAGTTCCTTTCCTTCTTCGACATTGTCTGCCGGGTAGAGAACCTTGGAAATCAGGTGTGCGCGGTTTTCTTTCTGTGCGGCCCTGCTGAAGTCCCCGTTGTTGAAGGAGGCCATATCGAAGTCGTTGTCGTTGGAGGATTCACTCTTCCACAGTCTCAGGGTATCTACAACACGGGAATTGGCGCCGGAAATCAGCATATCGTAAGGAACGGCGTCGACAACTTCGGCATTGTTCAGGTTGTATTTCAGGCCGTCATCGGTCCAGTACTCCTCGTAGTCGCCGTAGAAGCTGACTTTGAAGGTGTCTTCGTCGCGGCGGTTCAGCCAGACATAGCCGCCCGGCAGCCAGTTATCCGGGAGTTCTGCCTGCCAGCCGTCGACGATCTTCTGCTTGAAGAGGCCGTATTCGTAGCGGATGGAGAATCCGACAGCGTCGTAGCCCTGTGATGCGAGGGCATCCATGTAACATGCAGCCAGTCTTCCGAGACCGCCGTTTCCGAGGCCGGCATCCGGCTCACAGTCGTAGAGGTCCTGCGGGGTCAGCTTTCTGTCTTTCAGAACTTCTGCAACCAGATCGGTTTCGTCCAGGTTGTAAAGATTGTTTTTCAGGGACTGGCCCATCAGGAATTCCATGCTGATGTAGTAAATCTTTTTGGTATCCGGAACATTCTTTCCGGCTTTTCTGCGCGCCTTCTGGAATTCGAAGCGGCGGCGCTTCAGCTGCTTGTTGATAAGGGTCGCAATGGCCTTGTACAGGGTTTCGACCGGTGCACTTTCGAAGTCGGTGTGGAAGCCCAGTTCCAGAAGCTCGTCCAGTTCTGCGCGGAAGGTTTCCTTTGAGACCTTGTAAGCGGCCGCGTTTTCCCAGGTCTTTTCCGGTTCAGATTTTTCAGAAGAGACTGAAGCCGCAGGAGCGGAAGAAGTGCTGCCGGATGCTGCGGCTGATTTTACAGGAGCTGCGGCCTTTGCTGCCGGTGCAGCCGCCTTGTCTGCTGATTTCTCGGTGGTAAGTTTTCGGTTCGCCGGTTTAGTCGTTGTAAAGTTGTTTTTTCTCATGTCATCAATCCCTTTCTATATACTCCAATTGATGTGAATTGTGGGGGCTTGTTCGTCTGCCGTATGTGCTGCGGCGCGTGGCAGAGGACCACTTTTCAGGAAGGCTGCCGCTGAGACAGCAGGCCTGTCTGAATGCGTATTACGTATCTTGTATACACACATTTCTGTGCTTTGCCAGGCCGCATACTGGTGAAGACTTTTGCGTATCCTGTATACATGGGACCTCTTCTCAGACTGGGCAAAGCGCCGCCCGGCTGCCTTCTTGCAGGAGCCCGCGCCAGCGGGCGGGTGGGTTTTGTCCCCACCCGGATATTATACCCTACCAGTGTGCCACTTCTGTGTAAAGATCTCGATAAGCCTGTGCGGAGCGTCTCCAGCTGAAGTCCAGATCCAGGTCATGAGCGACGAGTTTCTGCCAGTTCTCGCGGTCGTACCAGCGGTCGATGGCGTTCTGGACGGCGCTGCGGAAGTGGTCGGCATTGAAGTCATCGAAGACGAAGCCGCTGCCGTCGCCGAGGGTGCAGTCCTTGATGGAATCGTTCAGTCCGCCGGTTCTTCTGACGACCGGGATGTCTCCGTAGAGGCAGCCGATCATCTGGGACAGGCCGCATGGTTCGCTTCTGGACGGCATCAGCAGGATGTCGCCGGCGGCGTAGAGCTTGTGGGACAGGTCGCGGTCGAACTGAATCAGCGTGCGCACCTGATCCGGATGGCGGTGCTGCAGTCCGCGGAACCACTCCTCGTAGCCGTGTTCGCCGGTGCCCAGGAGAACGAACTGTGCCTCGCTGTTCCAGAGAATGTCGTCCATCATGCGGGTGATCAGGTCGATGCCCTTGGCCGGAACCAGGCGGCTGATCAGGGTGATGAGCGGAACATCCTTAACCGGAAGGCTGAAGTCCTCCTGCAGCTGTTTTTTGCAGGCCCGCTTGCCGGAAAGGTTCTGGGCGTTGTATGCGGCCGGGATGATCGGGTCGATCGCCGGGTTGTATACCTGTGTGTCGATGCCGTTCAGGATGCCTCTCAGCTTGCCTTCATTGCGCCGGATGATCGGATCCAGACCGAAGGAGAAGAACGGGTCCTTCAGCTCCTGGGCATAGGTCGGGCTGACGGTGCTGACCAGGTTGGCGGTCTCGATGGCGCCCTTCATGAGGTTGGCGTCGCCCATGTACTCCACCAGATGCTCGGCGCCTTCCGGCAGTCCCAGCACGTCGCGGATGACGTCGGTGCCGTAGCGGCCCTGATATTCCACGTTGTGGATGGAGAAAATCGTCCGCAGATTTCTGTGGTAGATCGTGTCCTGATAGACCGGCACCAGGGCGCTCTGCCAGTCGTTGGCGTGGATGATCTGCGGGTCGAAGCCGATGATCGGCAGGGCCTCGAACACGGCGCGGGAGAAGAAGGTGTAGCGCTCGCAGTCGTCGAAGTAGCCGTACAGGCCGCCGCGCTTGAAGTATTCTTCATTGTCGATGAAGTAGTAGGTTACGCCGTCTTTTTCCAGGCTGAAGACGCCCATGTATTTGGAGCGCCATGCGACCGGGATGAACTTGTTCCCGAGGTATTTCATCTGGCTGCGCCACTGCCAGCCGATGCTGTCGTAGAGCGGCATGATGACGCGGCAGTCGATGTCGTCGCGGCCGGCGAGCTGTTTAGGCAGGGAGCCGGCAACTTCGCCCAGGCCGCCGCTGGATGCGAACGGAACACATTCTGGTGTGACAAAAAGCACACGGACCGCGTCTTCCCGTTTTGCTGCGCGGTCCGTACCGCAAGGAGACTCCTGGACAGCTGGTTTTCCCGCCTCTTCTTTCACTGCCGGCTTTCCCGGTTCTTCCCGGACTGCCGGTTTTCCCGCTTCCTCGCGGACAGCTGGTTTTGCAGGTTCTTCTCTGAGGGAAGGCTTTCCGGCTTCCTCTCTTACCGCTGGCTTTCCCGGAGCTTCGTGTACGGCTGGCTTTCCCGGAGCTTCGTGTACGGGTGGCTTTCCCGGAGCTTCGTGTACGGCTGGCTTTCCGGCTTCTTCGCGGACGCTGAGCCTGCCTTCCGCGTGGATGTGGGCCGGCTGCGGCGGCTGGGTGGTTTTTACGTATTCGAGCGGCTCTTTTTCAGCGGCAGCTTCCGCGTGGACGTGGATTGGCTGCGGGGCCGGGACCGTTTTTACGTATTCAGGAACTGCTTCTGTTTTTGCTGCAGAAGCGGACTTCTTCGCAGGCTGCTTTTTCGCGGAAGAGGCGGTTTTTGCCGCTGGTTTCCGGGATGTGGAAGCAGTCTTTGCTGTTGAAGTGGTTTTTGCGGTGGTCTTCTTAGCTGCAGAAGAAGCGGCTCTTGAAGTTGCTTTCTTTGCAGCTGCTTTTCTTGCCGCGGACTTCTTCTTTGCGGCTGAAGCTGCAGATTTGCGGCTTCTTGTTGTCTTTTTTGCTGCCGCTGTTGAAGCGGCGGATGTATGTGTAGTGTTTGTGCTGCTCGCTGCAGCGGATTTACGGGTTCTGGCCTGGGTTGTTTCTTTTGACATTGTTATCTCTCCCATGCAATTTTATTTTCTGCATAATTATGCAGAGTACAGATTTTCGTTCAGGCGGACAAAGGTCCGCGGGAATGAACTATAGAATTTTGTTATAATTATAGAAAAAACCTCTCATATAATTGTAGTAAGTATATCATATTCTTGAATGTCCGTCTATGTTAGGCTATAATCAGGAATAGGAGATAAATTCTGAAAATGTTTAAAAACACAGGGTTCTGCTGTGTTTAGGAGGAGAGGAATGGGAGTAAATCAAAGCGATGTTTCCTATCAGCGCTACCTGTATCATCAGGGCAGGAATTACCGCAGTTATGAGTTCCTGGGTGCACATCCGGCAGAAGATCCGGCTGATGGAGTCTGGTTCAGAGTCTGGGCGCCGCGGACAGAGAGAGTAGCGGTTGTCGGCGATTTCAATGACTGGGATCCGGAAGCCGATGTTCTGGAACAGATGGAAGACGACTCCAGTATGTGGGAACTTTTATGCAGAAAGGCAAAAATCGGCGATCTGTATAAATATGTCGTGACTTCTGATACGGGAAAAGAAGTGTATAAAGCGGATCCCTATGCATTTGAGAGCGAAAAAGGCACCGTCGATGAAGGACATCTGATGGCGTCCCGGATCAGCAGCTGCGCAGAAGATTTTTCCTGGGATGATCAGGAGTGGCTGAATCACAGAGACCATGAGAATCATTATGAATCCCCAATGAATATCTATGAGCTGCATCTGGGCTCCTGGAAGCATAATCCGGACGGCACGGTCATGAATTACCGGAAAATTGCACAGGAACTGATTCCTTATGTAGAGCGGATGGGCTATACCCATATCGAGCTTCTTCCGGTCATGGAATATCCGTATGAGGGTTCCTGGGGATATCAGATTACTGGCTACTACAGCGTAACCTCACGGTACGGCACACCGGAGGATTTTAAATATTTCATGAATTATGCACACCGGCATGGAATCGGCGTGATATTAGACTGGGTTCCGGCACATTTCCCAAAAGATGCGCATGGCCTGATAGAGTTTGACGGACATCCGCTTTATGAGGACAGCGATCCGCTGCGTATGGAGCATAAAGGCTGGGGCACAAGAGCCTTTGATTTCGGACGGCCTGAGGTTCTGAGTTTTCTGATTTCCAACGCGTTTTTCTACTGCGAGGAATATCATGCGGACGGTCTGCGGGTCGATGCAGTTGCGGCAATGCTGTATCTGGACTACGACCGTGAACCGGGCGAGTGGAGACCGAATAAGGACGGCGGGAATAAGAACTATGAGGCGATTCACTTCCTGCAGGAGATGAACCGCGACGTTCTGACCAATTACCCTGGTGTCATCACCATCGCGGAAGAATCCACGGCATGGCCGAACGTCACCAAACCACCGCGAGACGGCGGACTCGGATTCAATTTCAAGTGGAACATGGGCTGGATGAACGACACCCTGTCCTATTTTTCCACCGATCCGATCTACCGCGCGGGTATTCACAACAAGCTGACCTTCTCCATTACATATGCATACAGCGAGAATTATATCCTTCCGGTATCCCACGATGAGGTAGTGCATGGAAAATGTTCCCTGCTGAATAAAATGCCGGGAGAATACGATGAAAAATTTGACGGACTCCGTTCCTTCTACATCTACATGATGACGCATCCGGGAAAGAAGCTGATCTTCATGGGTCAGGAAATCGCCCAGTTCATCGAGTGGGATGAGAAGAAAGAGCTGGACTGGATGCTTCTGGATTATGAGAAACATCACAAGATGCAGATCTTTGTCCGCGAGCTGAACCATTACTATCTGGATTCTCCGGCCCTTTGGAAGAGAGACGATTCCTTTGAAGGCTTCATCTGGATCGACGCGGACAATGCGCCGGATAACGTGTTTACCTATATGAGAACCGACGGAAAGACGACTGCAGTGATTGCGCTGAACCTGTCCGGCCGCGACTTCCCGGTATACAATGTCGGCGTTCCGAAGGCAGCCTGCGCGCTCCCGAAGATCGATTCCGACATGGTCCGTTTTGGCGGAACAGGAAGCCGCAGGAAACGCAGCTATCCGGTAAAGAAGGGTGCCTGCAACGGATACGACCAGCATATTGAGCTGTCTCTTCCGGCGAGAAGCGGCATGATCCTGGAACTTTCCGATGAGAAGCCAGCCGTTCATCACAGATCGACAAAACGTACAGCTTCCAAGGCCGCAGCTGTTAAGAAAACGGCTTCCTCCGGGAAAGCTGCAGGCAGCACGGAAAAGAAGACCTCCGCGGTTAAGAAGGCTTCTGCGGAAAAGAAAGTTTCTGCGGAAAAGAAAGCTTCTGCAGGAAAGAAGGGGACGTCCAAAACGCGCAGGAAGAGCGCTTCCGCGAAAAAATCCGGATCCGGGGACGGAAAATAGCCGCCTTCCCGTGCAGGTTTCAGACTGCTGAAAACAAGGCCTGCCGCAGGCAGGTCAGGAAATAGATATTCATTATATTTTGGGTGAATGGAAAAAATGAAATGCACAGAACAAAGCAAAGAAAGAGGGTTTGGCTATGATTAAGAGGAAGAAATGCCTGGCGATGCTCCTCGCGGGAGGTCAGGGCAGCAGACTGATGCCGCTGACAGAAGATATCGCCAAGCCGGCCGTACCATTTGGCGCGCGTTACCGCATCATCGATTTCCCGCTGTCAAACTGCCTGAACTCAGGCATTGACACCGTCGGTGTCCTGACGCAGTACCGTCCGATGGAACTGAATGATTACTTAGGCATGGGAGAGCCGTGGGATCTGAACCGCCGCTTCGGAGGACTCCACACACTGCCGCCGTATCAGACCGGACAGCGTTCCGACTGGTTCAAGGGAACGGCAAATGCCATTTATCAGCATATCGCATTCATCAAGAGATATGATCCGGAATACGTACTGATCCTTTCCGGAGACCATATTTATAAGATGAATTACGACCTGATGCTGCAGGAGCACATCAAGAATCACGCAGACTGCACGATCGCCGTCATCGATGTCGATCCGAAGGAAGCGTCCCGCTTCGGCATCATGAACACCGACGACCGGGGCCGCATTCTTGAGTTTGAGGAAAAGCCGGCGCATCCGAAGAGCACGCAGGCTTCCATGGGTGTCTACATTTTCTCAACCGATATTCTGATTAAATATCTTCAGGAAGATGAGGCAGACCCGGATTCTTCCAACGATTTCGGAAAAGATATCATTCCGAAGATGCTGAATGAAAATCGGAGAATGTTTGCATACCTGTATAAGGGCTACTGGCGTGATGTTGGAACACTGGCTTCCTACTGGTCGGCAAATATGGACGCGATCGGCATGGATCCGTCTGTAGAGGAACGTCTGGTTCTGAACGATCCGGGATGGAGAATTTACTACCGCCATCTGCTGAATGAACCGCAGTTCCTCGGAAGTACTGCCAATGTGACCAGTTCCATTATGGGAAGCGGCTGCGAAATTGATGGAAAGGTAGAGCACAGCGTTCTGTTCGATAACGTCGACGTGGAAGAAGGCGCAGAGATTAAAGACAGCGTTATTCTCAGCGGCGCCAAAATTCATGCTGGTGCAAAGGTGGAATATTCCATTGTTGCGGAAGATGTGGAAATCAGTAATAACTGCCATGTCGGAGGATCGCAGGAGGATGGAAATCTCACCGTCGTCGCCAGAGATATTACTGTTCCGGAAGGCACAACCGTGCAGCCGGGAGAAATCGTTACTGCAGACAAGATGAAGACTAAATAGGGAGGCGCGATTATGGATGCAGCAGGAATTATTTTAGCTGATACCGGCGCTGTCGATGTGCCGGAACTCATCAGAAAGAGAACGCTGGCGGCTATTCCGTTCGGAGCGCGTTACCGCTTGATCGATTTCACTTTGTCGAATATGACGAACTCCGGAATCAGTTCAGTCGGAATGGTGGCAAGAGAAAAATATCAGAGCCTGATGGGGCACACCGGAGGCGGTGCGGTATGGGATCTGGAGCGCAAGAGAGGCGGCCTGACCTTCCTTCCGCCGTTTTCCACGGAGCAGAATGTAAACGGGCTCAAGCGGAGCCGTTACAATGCGCTGCTGGAGAATGAGTCTTATCTGCGCCGGGTGAAGGAAAAATACATTCTGATCACGAGCTGTACGCCGGTCATGAATGTGGACTATAACAAAATGCTTCAGTTCCATGAAGCACATAACGCGAGAATGACGATTATGTACACCACACGGCCGATGAATGCGCAGGACGGCATCGCGTGGACCTGGATGGATGTGGACCGTGACGGACGTGTGCTGGGAATTGATATTACCCGTCAGGGCAAGCTCGGCGGGCACTGCGCAGTCGGTGCGTTTATGATGGATCGTGAGGATCTCCTGGACATTATGGACAGCTATCATGGACAGAAAAATCTCAGCTTCAGAAAGGACGTTGCGCCGGCTCTGATCGAGGAGGGCGGCGTCTGGGCATACGGAGTTGATGAAATCGCCCTGTATCTGGATACGCTTCCGGGTTACCTGGCAAGCAGTCTGTCGCTGCTGCGGTCAGATGTCAGAAAGGCGCTCTTCCATTCGGAGAACGGCCCGGTCATCACCAAGGTCAGCGACAGTGCACCTACCCATTACGGACCGCATGCCAATGTCATCAATTCCCTGATTGCGGACGGCGCGGTCATTGAGGGAAATGTCAGCAATTCCATCATCTTCAGAGGTGTGCATATCGGAAAGGATGCCATCGTCAGCAACAGTGTCGTCATGCAGGATTCTACAGTTTCTGACGGCGCTCGTCTGAATTATGCCGTTCTGGATAAGGCGGTCTACATCAATTCTGACCGTATTCTGTCCGGATACATCACACATCCGTTCTTCTGTAAGAGGGATGACCGGATTTAAATTCGTTAATCGGGAAAAGGGGTATGCCTGTGTTGAACACAGAAGGAAAAGTCATATTCAATTCACGTGATCTGCAGTTCAAGAGTTCGGCCGGCGCTGTGCCGGCGGGCTCTCGCGTTCGTTTTCAGATTCTGGCGGCGGAGGATATTCATCCGCAGGATGCCAGACTGGTGATTGAGTTTGATAAGAATCACAGCACGGCGGAGTATCTGATGCATATGTCTGATACGCTGGCGGAAACGGACGCTTATAAAGTGTTTGAAACCTCGGTGAGAATCTATGATACAGGACTTTACTGGTACCATTTTAAAATCCTGACGGATGAGGGATGGATCTGCGCCGGGAAGAGTCCGCGGGGAAACCGCGCGATGATCACCGATGTTCCGGCTGCCTGGCAGCAGACGGTTTACCGGAGAAAATATCTGGCACCAGAGTGGCTGTATGGCGGCGTGTTTTATCATATTTTTGTCGACCGCTTCTGTCACAGCGGCGATTATGTGCCGATGGAAGGAAAAGTCATCCGCAGGGACTGGGGCGGAACTCCGGAATACCGGCCGAATGCGCAGGGAAAGATCCTGAACAATGATTTTTTCGGCGGGAATCTGAAGGGAATCATGGAGAAGCTGCCGTATCTGCAGCGCCTTGGCGTGACCTGTCTCTATCTGAGTCCGATTTTCAGTGCATACTCCAACCATAAATACGATACAACTGACTACATGAAGATCGATCCGATGTTCGGAACAGAAGAAGATTTCCGGGCATTGTGCAGGGAAGCACATAAGCGGGGAATGCATGTCATCCTGGACGGCGTATTCTCTCATACCGGGTCGGATTCCGTGTATTTTGACCGTTACGGGCAGTACGGAAACGGCGCCTGGAACCATCCGGATTCTCCCTACCGCAGCTGGTACTACTTCCACAGCGGCGAACGTTATGAAACCTGGTGGGGCATCGAAACCCTTCCGCGGATTAATAAGAATGATCCGGGCTGGATCCGCTTTATCTGCGGAGATAAGGGCGTTGCCCGACACTGGCTCAGAGAAGGCGCGGACGGCTGGCGTCTGGACGTGGCTGACGAACTGCCGAACCACTTCCTGAAAACCCTGGCAAGGGCGGTAAAGCGCGAGAAACCGGACTGCCTTCTACTGGGAGAGGTCTGGGAAGATGCCTCCAGTAAGATCTCTTACGACGAGCGCAAAAACTATTTTGAAGGCGATAAGCTGGATTCTGTAATGAATTATCCATTCCGGACCGCCATTATCGACTATATCATGGGCGGCGACGCATCTCTGATGCAGGACCGGATTGAAAACATTCTGGAAAACTATCCGCCTGAGGTCATCCACTGTCTGATGAACACCCTGGGCACCCACGACACCGTCCGGATTCTGACTGCACTCGGTGAGAATGACCTTCCGGAGCGTGCCGGACGCGAGCAGAAAGCCGCTTTCCATATGAATGAGCAGCAGCTGGAGCGGTCCATCCGCCGTCTGAAAATGGCTGTGGTAATTAATATGACCCTGCCGGGAGTTCCCTGTATTTTCTACGGCGATGAAGCCGGAATGGAGGGCTTTGAGGACCCATTCTGCCGCCGCTGTTTTCCATGGGGACATGAGAATAAGAATCTGCAGAACTGGTACCGGAAGCTGATCGCCATCCGCCGCACCCACAGGGTGTACGCCCGCGGTCATTACCGGAGCGTCGCGGCCTTCGGCGGCATGTACGCGTTCGAGCGTTACGGAGAACACGGTGAAACACGGATGGTTACCGCGGCGAACTGCGGAGGAAGGGACGAGGTCCTGATCCTGGCCGGCGTCTGGAGAGATCTTCTGACCGGGCAGCTGTTCCGCGACAACATAACCGTATTCCCGGGAGAGGTGCTGCTTCTGGAAAATGTAAAAGAAGAAGGAGAAGATAGAATGGGATATAACGAGAATTACGACCTCTGGCTCACATCCGATGCGGTCGATGAGGCGACAAAAAAAGAACTGCAAGGAATTTCCGGAAATGACGCGGAGATCCGGGAGCGCTTCACTTCCATGCTGAACTTCGGTACGGCCGGACTCCGCGGCATCATGCGTGCCGGACTGAACGGAATGAATGTCTACACTGTCCGCTACACGACCCAGGGCCTTGCCAACCTGATCAACACCTGCGGAGAAGAAATCGGAGGAGGCGTTTCGATCGCTTACGATTCCAGGAACAACAGCCCGGAATTCGCGAAAGAGGCGGCATCCGTTCTCGCGGCAAACGGCATCCCGGTGAATCTCTTTGATGAGCTCCGGCCGACGCCGGAGCTGTCCTTTGCCATAAGAGAGACAGAATCTATCGCAGGAATCAACATCACTGCCAGCCACAACACGAAGGAATACAACGGCTACAAGGTTTACTGGGCAGACGGTGCCCAGCTCCCGCCGGAGCACGCCGCAGAAATCTCTGCACAGCTGGAAAAAATCGACTTCTTCAAGGGCGTAAAGCGCATGGACTTCCAGGAAGCGAAGGACAAGGGCCTGATTCACATGCTCGGAAAGGAAATGGATGAGAAATATCTCAGCCGCGTGCTGGAGCAGTCGGTGGCAAAAGACTGGGTAAAGAAGGCCGCAGACACGTTTGCGGTTGTCTATACGCCTTTCCACGGCAGCGGCTGCAGACTGGTGCCGGAGGTGCTGAAGAGGGACGGCCTGAAGCACATCATTACTGTTCCGGAGCAGATGGTGATCGACGGAAACTTCCCGACGGTAAAATCCCCGAACCCGGAATTTACCGAAGGATTCGCCATGGCCATCGAGCTTGCGAAGAAGAATAATGTGGACCTGATCCTCGGAACCGACCCGGACGGCGACCGCTGCGGCGTCTGCGTAAAGACCGATGACGGCTATCAGGCGCTGACCGGAAACCAGATCGGTGTGCTGCTCCTCGACTTCCTGATCGAGGCCAGAAAAGAAACCGGTACGCTGGCAGAAAACAGCGCTGTGGTCAAGAGCATCGTCTCGACGTCCATGGCCAACCGCATCTGTGAAGTCAACCACATCAAGCTGTTTGAGACCCTGACCGGATTCAAGTATATCGGCGAGAAAATCAAGGAGTTTCAGGCTTCCGGAGACTGGACCTATCTGTTCGGATTCGAGGAAAGCAACGGCTATCTGGCCGGGACCTATGCCCGCGATAAAGATGCCGTCGTTGCCTCCATGCTGGTTGCCGAGATGGCCTGCCGTTATAAGGAGCAGCGCGGCATGAACCTGTATCAGGCACTCCAGGCACTCTATGAGAAGTACGGCTTCTATAAAGAAAAAGTTGCTTCTCATGTCATGGAAGGCCTTGATGGCCGCGAAAAGATGGATGCCCTGATGGCTGGCCTGCGCGAAAGTGCACCGGAATCCTTCGGAGGCCTGAAGGTTGTCCGCATCCGCGATTACGAAACTGGCGTAGTCACGGACCTGAAAAGCGGCCATAACACTGCCACCGGCCTGCCGGAGAGCAACGTCCTCTACTATGAGCTGGAAGACGGCAGCGCAGCCGTAATCCGCCCGTCCGGCACTGAGCCGAAGGTCAAACTCTATGTCATGGTGCACGATGACACGGATGCCGCCGCACAGAAGAAACTGGACGCCGTTGTCGATACCGGCCTGAAGATCCTGCAGGGTTAAAAGGCTGACCTTCGGTCGCTCAGGAGCTCTGGCCGTCAGCCAGTCTCCCGGCATCCCGGCCTTTCGGCAGTTTCTGCCGCGTAAGGAAATAAACAGTCAGATATCAGATAGAAATTGAAAACAGACCGCAGTCCTGATAATGGCGCTGATGCGCACGGGGCGGCGGCCTGTTTTTTGGGATGGATCCGATGTATTCTGTATGAATAATAAGCTGGCTTTGCCGAAGGATGGCACAGCCTATAAAGAAAATACAGAGAATAAGCAGTATCAGGAGCTTGCGCAGAATTCAGCTTTCCGCAGTGAGTTTGGATATGTAATCTATGCAGGATCTGCAAATGCGGACAGCACCGAGGAGGTGGTGAAAGGTACCAGGTTTGCCGTATGGGCATTGATGAATAAATACGGCATTGGAGATAATGATAATCTTAACGATGTTGCAGCAGGGTATCAATTGTTTTCAGATTTATATGATGTAGATGCCGGAACAACAACGCGTAAGATCAGTCCGGATGAAAACAGCATAGCTAAGCTTAAAATTGTCAGCACAGGTGACTCCTCCACACCGATATTTACATACAATGCTTCAGCAAAAGCTTGGACCAGCAGCGGCTCCGGACAGACATCCGCTTCCACAGCGGCATCCGGACTGTCCGCAGAAGAACCGAAGACCGGTGACACAACCGATCTGACATTCTGGACTGCCCTGGCACTGACCTCCGCGGCTCTGGTGCTGAAGAGAAAGCGCAGAGCAGAAAAATAAATTGATTGGCGGCTGCCGGGAATGAAATAAACTGTTTCCTGGGGAGCCAGAGAATAATTGGATATGCATCAGAGGGTCGTGGAATAATCTTCCGAGCCTTTGATTAAAAGGGGAGCCCCCGCACGCAGATGAAATGTGCCAAAGCGTGCGGGGGCTTTCTATATGTCTGGAAACCGGGAAAATTTCGCTGCCGGAGACGGTGTACGTGAAGAAATGAGACTGATGAGAAATGAGTGTGGTGAGAGATAAGTGTGGTGAAAGAAATAAAAGTGATGGGTATACTGCATACACAAAGACTGCGGAAGGATTTGTGATAATGATGTTTAGAGATGTATGAGCTGCCAGGTGGCTGAAAGCAGGGTGGAAAGAAGCTGCTTCTGCAAGATAGGAGAATAATTGCCCTGACATAGCGCATGAAATCATGTATATTTTTACGATTGTGGTGATGTGTCAGAATTATCCGCGTTATATTGTTGGTAAAACACCATGACTTTCATAATCTGTACCAATTATACTTTTTAGTTGGTAGAAGGTAATAGTAATCATGTTTTGTACCAAATCATTGCTTATGTTTTGCACATTGACGGGCGCAGGAATGGCACGTGGAAATAATTATACATAAACTTTAAATTATATTCATGCTTTGGCGATCCTTATTTATTACAGCTTTATGTGATTGCAAGTTTATATCGGATCAGGCCCCTGAAAGCAGTTGAATTAAAATATATGATAATTAAAGACAATATTCTGTGAAAAAGAGTTGGTACGATATCGAGGTTTTTATCTTCTTTACCAAATGGGTTACCTGGTTGAATGGTTGGTTTTGTGTACAGAGTTATGAAAACCTTTAGTTTTACCAAATTTGCTCTTCAGCTTTGGTAAAACTAAAGGCTTGTTACTGATTGTACCAAAATGTCACCTGTTTCATCCTGCTTTCAAGCAGAAATGCCTGAATAACAGATGTATATGTGATGTTCATCTTTTACCTGCCTTATGCCAGGTATTCGCCGGTTTATAGCACAATTCTAACGGGAAGCAGCCGGATTATGAATGGGAAAGCCGACAATACTTTGCCGACTATCGGTTCTCTCCTTTCTCCCCTATCTCCACATCATTTTCATTTCCCGTCCTCCCGTACTTCTCGCTCATCTCCCGGATTTCAGCGGCGAGGCCCTTATCCAGGGCCGCCTGGAAGTCTTCGCGGCTGAGCCGCCAGTTCCAGTTACCGCCTACGGTAGACGGAGTGTTGATGCGGGCGCTGGAATCCAGATTGAGCCAGTCCTGAAGAGGAATGATGCAGGTGTCAGCGCGGCTTGCCATGGCGGTCTGGGTCAGGTAGTGGGCGATGTTGTGGTTCATGATGGCGGCGTTGGAAGTTTCCGTGTTGATTTCACCCGGGAACTCTTTTCGGAACCAGTCGTTGATGTAGTTGGCGATGAAGCCGCGGTGCCAGACGTCCAGCTCTTCGAACCAGCCGCGGCTGGTGTCATTGTCGTGGGTGCCGGTGTAGACGACGCAGTTTTCCTCGTAGTGTTCCGGCAGATACTGGTTTTCGTAGTCGAAGTCAAAGGCGAACTGAAGAACTTTCATGCCCGGGAAGCCGGAGGCGTCGATCAGCTCCTGCACATCCTCGGTCAGGAAGCCGAGGTTTTCGGCAATGAAGTTCTGCGGGCAGTCGTGCTGACGCAGGAACTTGAAGAAAGCAAGGCCGGGACCTTTTTCCCAGCGGCCGTTCTTTGCAGAGTCCGACTCGGCCGGGATGGAGTAATAGGCCTGGAAGCCTCTGAAGTGGTCGAGGCGGACGATGTCATACAATTTAAACTGATGGCGGATGCGGTGAAGCCACCAGTCGTAGACCGCCTTGCGTCCGCTGTGCCAGCGGTAGAGCGGATTCCGCCAGAGCTGGCCGTCTTCCGCAAAGTCATCCGGCGGGCATCCGGATACGGACGCGGCGTTGAGTTCCTCATCATACTGGAAAATTTCTGGATAAGCCCAGCTGTCGGCACCATCCATAGAGGTGTAAATCGGCATGTCGCCAATGATCTGGATGCCGCGGCTGTGGGCGTACTCGCGAAGCGCACTCCACTGCCGGATAAATTCATACTGCGTCCACTTGAGAAACATCAGCTGCTCAAGATTGTTTTTTGTCTGCTCGGAAAGAGCCTCGGGATCGCGGTAACGCAGGGGATCCGGCCACTCGCGCCAGGATTTTCCCGGGAATTCATCGGAAATCACCATGAACAGCGCGAAATCATCGAGCCAGAAGGCATTCTCTTCACAGAACTTCTGAAAACCGGCCTGCTTCTCCTTAGGCTGGTTTTTAAAGCGGAAATAGGCCTTCTCCAGCAGCGGCAGAACGGCCGCGTGTCCTCCCGCATAGTCCACCGTCTCCGTCTGCACAGAGGATTTCTGGTACTGGAGAATCTCCTCATCCGTCAGCAGCCCCTCGTCCTGCAGCTGCACAGGGTCAATGTAGCAGATATTCCCCGAGAAACAGGACACCGGCTGGTAGGGAGAATCGCCCTTTCCCTCCGGCCCCAGCGGCAGAATCTGCCAATAGGTCTGCCCGGCATCCGCCAGAAAGTCAATAAATTTCCGCGCTTCCGAGGAGAAATTTCCAATTCCGCCCTCAGAAGGCAGTGAAAAGATAGGTAGTAATATGCCGCTCGCTCTCATGTGAAACCGCCTTTCCTGTCCGTACACCCTGCGCCCGCATGCACAGGAATCCCCTATATTTTACACCGTATGAGTGCTTTTTGACAAAAGAAACCCGCGCAAGAAGACAGCCTTCTTCCGGCTGTGCCGGCCGCGCACAATTTCTGACACAAGGGCGCCTCTCTGTGTTACGATGTAAAGACGGACAAGAAAAGCCGCAGGGCACGGAATAGTCTGTACAATTGTTGGAAAATACAGTATTGCGGCAGATAATTCATTATGATATAATGACAAATGCATTAATTTTAGATTCAGAATAGAGGTCATTCATGGAGATTAAAGATGTTCAGCTTCGTGACTTATATAAGGACACGAAAGCCTATGCAGATAAGGAAATTACCGTTCGCGGCTGGGTACGCCAGTGCCGCGGTTCCAATAAATTCGCCTTCATCGCGCTGAACGACGGAAGCTTTTTCAGGCCGGTTCAGATCGTTCTGGAAGCGGATAAACTCGACAATTTCAAGGAAGTATCCAACCTGTCCCTGTCCAGCGTCATCCGCGTAAAGGGAACTCTGGTGGTTACGCCGGACGCCAAGCAGCCGTTTGAGATCCACGCGTCTGAGGTCGTTGTGGAGGCAGAATCCGATCCGGACTATCCGCTGCAGAATAAGCGCCACACCATGGAATTCCTGAGAGAGATCGCGCATCTGCGTCCGAGAAGCAACACCTTCGCGGCCGTATTCCGCGTTCGTTCCATGCTGGCATACGCCATTCACCAGTTCTTCCAGGAGAGAGACTTTGTCTACGTTCACACCCCGATTATTACGGGAAGTGACGCAGAGGGAGCCGGCGAGATGTTCCAGATTACTACGCTGGACCTCGACAATCCGCCGCGCACAGAGGACGGAAAGGTCGACTATTCCCAGGATTTCTTCGGCAAGGAGACCAACCTGACCGTAAGCGGACAGCTTGAGGCAGAGATTTTCGCTATGGCCTTCCGCAACGTCTACACATTCGGACCGACTTTCCGCGCAGAGGATTCCAACACTACACGCCATGCGTCCGAGTTCTGGATGATTGAGCCGGAGATGGCCTTTGCGGACATCAACGACGCAATGGACACTGCAGAAGCAATGGTAAAATACATCCTCCAGTACGTGATCGATCACGCGCCGGAAGAGATGGAGTTCTTTAATAAATTCATCGACAAGGGCCTGCTGGACCGCCTGAACCACGTCATCAATTCGCCGTTCGAGCGTGTCACCTACACAGAGGCCGTCAAGCTTCTTCAGGAGTCCGGACAGAAGTTCGACTATCCGGTTGAGTGGGGCATCGACCTGCAGACCGAGCACGAGCGCTATCTGACCGAGCACATCTTCAAGAAGCCGGTTTTTGTCACGAACTATCCTAAGGATATTAAGGCCTTCTACATGCGCCAAAATGAAGACGGCAAGACAGTAGCCGCCTTTGATATGCTGGTACCTGGCATTGGTGAGATCATCGGCGGAAGCCAGAGAGAAGAGCGTTACGACATTCTCCAGAAGAGAATCGACGAGCTGGGCATGGATATGAGCAGCTACTGGTGGTACATGGAGCTGAGAAAATACGGCTCTGCCGTACATTCCGGATACGGCCTGGGATTTGAGCGTATGGTTATGTACGCGACAGGAATGGGCAATATCCGCGACGTGCTGCCATTCCCGAGAACACCGAAGCACGCAGAGTTCTAAGAGACTCTGGAGTTTAACCGGATTTTACAGAAAACCGGGATTTATTTTAAGAAAGAAAACAGAACACCCGTCATAACGGAGAGGAGCGGGCTTTATTCCGCGGACGTCAGTCCGCCGGGGTTTATATAAAGTCACGGATGGATTGATGTTTGGGACTGCGCAGAAGCGAGCGATCGCGGTGCGGTCCTTTTTTTCTTGCGGGTGTGTTTTGTCCTGTATGAGGAAAAATATTTATCGAAAATTTGAAAAAGGTAGATAAAATGTCCGCGGGCGTATATAATAGTGTTGTGACAGAAATTTGATTATTCATTATGCTATGGGGAAGACTGCGGCAAGAAAATTGACAGAATCATTTAAAAACACAGAAGACAGTGCCGAATCAGTATATCCCGTGGCAGATATATTAATAAAATAAATACTGCCGGACGGCGGAGCGGGCCGGAAGGCGGATAAGAGGAGGAAGCATATCATGATGAAAGGCTACACGAGTGAAAACATCCGTAATGTCGCTCTGCTTGGACATGGAGGGTGCGGAAAGACCACATTCCTGGAATCTGCACTCCATGCTTCAGGCGTTACAAAGAAACTGGGAAGCATCGAGGCCGGAAATACGGTTTCGGACTACGACAAGATGGAGATCGAGCGCGGCTATTCCATTAATACGACTGTTGTTCCAGTAGAATGGAAAGAAAATAAGATCAATTTTATCGATACTCCGGGATACCCGGATTTTGTCGGTGAAGTTAATGCGGCTCTGCGTGCAGCAGACGCGGCTCTGATTCTGGTCGATGCCGGCGCGGGCGTACAGGTCGGAACCCATCAGGCATGGGAAAACTGCGAGCGTTATCATACCCCGAGATTTATCGTTATCAATAAGCGTGATAAGGACGAGTTCGATTTCTATAAGACCTTTGATGAGCTGAAGGAAGCATTCGGCAGCAAGCTGATCCCGCTGAGCTGGCCGCTTTCCGCGGAAATCGACGATGATCTGAAAGAAGCCATCGCAAGCTCCGATGATGAGCTGATGGAAAAGTATTTTGAGGGAGAAGAGTTTACGGATGAGGAAATCCGCAGAGGTCTTCTGGAAGGAATTTCTGCCGGCGAGATCGTTCCGGTCTGCTCCTCCGCATTCAAGATCAGCGAGGGAATTGAAGGACTGCTGGATCTGATCGTCACCTACGTTCCGACGCCGCTGATGCACGGACCGTATCAGGCATTCAATAAGAAGAGCGAACTGGTTGAGCAGGAGCCGGTTACCGATGCCAAGATGTCGGCATTCGTCTTCAAGACCATCATCGACCCGTTCGTCGGAAAGATTTCTCTGATGAAAGTTATCACCGGAAAGATCAACAGCGGCGATGAAGTCTATATTCCGCGTCTTGAGAAGACGGAGAAGATCGGAAAACTGTTCTTCCTGCGCGGAAAATCCCAGACGGAGCTGAATTACGCGGAAGCCGGCGATCTCGTAGCCGTTGCCAAGCTGCCGAACGTAGAAAGCGGAGACACACTCTGCGCCAAGGGCGTGGATGTCGTCTACCAGCCGCTGGATTTCCCGGAGCCTTGCTACTACATCGCCATTGAGGCAAAAGATAAAAACGATGAGGAGAAAATGAGCACGAGCCTGAAGAGACTGATGCTCGAGGATCCTTCCTTTGTTGTTGAAAGAAATGTCGAGACCCATCAGACACTGCTCGGAGGACAGGGAGATATTCAGCTGAACGTCATCCTGGCCAAACTGAAAGACCGTTTTGGTGTTGAAGTCAACATTGTTCCGCAGAAGATCGCATACCGCGAGACCATCAAGGGAACATCCGATGTAGAAGGAAAGCATAAGAAGCAGTCCGGAGGAGCCGGACAGTACGGAGACGTTTATATCCGCTTCTCCCCGTCCAAGGAAGACTTCGAATTCTCCGAGGAAATCTTCGGCGGAGCCATTCCGAAGAACTTCATTCCGGCAGTTGAAAAAGGTCTCAGAGAGTGCCTGAATAAGGGACCTCTGGCCGGCTGCAAGGTCCAGGGCGTCAAGGCCGTTCTCTACGATGGATCTTACCACCCGGTAGATTCCAACGAAGTTTCCTTCAAGATCGCCGCATCACTTGCGTTCAAGAAGGGAATCAAGGAAGCCGATCCGGTTCTGCTGGAGCCGATCATGTCCCTGAACATCTATGTTCCGAATGAAGATACTGGAGCCGTCATGGGCGATATGACCAAGAGAAGAGGCAGAATCATGGGCATGGAGCCGCAGCCGGACGGAAGTCAGATGCTGGTAGCCGCAGCGCCGCAGGCCGAGCTGTTCGATTATGCCCTGGCCCTCCGCTCCATGACCAAGGGCAGAGGCCACTTCACCATGAAGTTCGATAAATACTTCGAAGTTCCGAAGTCCCTCGCCGAGAAGATCATCGCGGCACATGAAGAGGAAGAAAAGAAGGCGGCAAAATAAACCTGGGCAAGAGAACAGGAATTTTGCCAATCCAGGTTTGAGTGTGTGAAAGTGGCGCAATCCCGCGTCACGGTGGTGTTATAGAAAAATGGAAGACGCACGGCAGAAGCGAAAGCGGATGCCGCGCGTCTTCTGCTGTTCGGGAGAAGTAATGAGTATAAAACCCCCTGCGTTCGTGTATACAGGATACATATACAGTCGGAAATTCGGGGTAAGCGGACCAGTTCCCCGACCGTGGGAGAAGAGAGTCAGGAAAACGCGCGGATGGCATTCCGTTCCCGACCTGAAAAAACAGTCCGTGGCCGGGAACGGCTGCGCGTCGAAAAACGTCGAAAAAAGCCGAAAAAAGTCGAAGGGTCAGACGCGCAGGATTGTGTATAATAGAAACAGTAAACACGGAGAGGAGCAGAAATAATGTCAAAAAAGCCGCAAACGGTATGGGTATGTCAGGAATGTGGATATGAGAGTCCGAAATGGCTCGGGCGCTGTATCTGCGGTGCCTTCGGTTCGATGGTGGAAGAGACGGTCGTTCCGGACGATGCGCAGGATACGAGACGCCGGGTCTCCGCCGGATCCGGGGAAACGGCGGGCGGGGCGGCACGCCCGAAGAGACTGAAGAAAGTCGGGTCCGCCGAGTATGCGAGAATCAAGACCGGAATCCGTGAACTGGACAGGGTTCTGGGCGGCGGTCTGGTCCCGGGCTCCCTGACCCTGATCTCTGGCGAACCGGGAATCGGAAAGTCCACACTGATCATTCAGGCGGCGGCAAAAATCGCCGCGCAAGAAGGCACGGTGCTGTACGTGTCTGGCGAGGAGTCGGAAGAGCAGATCAAGATGCGCGCAGACCGTGTGTGCGGCAGTCTCCCGGATTCCCTTCTGGTCATGGCAGAGACCAATATGGAAAACATCATGGCAGTCAGTGAATCCTGCAAGCCGAAATTCCTGATCATCGACTCCATCCAGACCATCTATTCCGATACGCTGGATTCCGCGCCCGGCAGCGTCTCTCAGGTGAGAACCTGCGGAAACATGCTGATGAAGATCGGAAAGTCCTGGAATGTGCCGGTGTTCATCGTCGCCCATGTCACCAAGAGCGGCGAACTGGCAGGTCCGAAAACGGTCGAGCACCTGGTGGATACCGTGCTGCATTTTTCCGGCGAACGTGACCACGAAGTGCGCATTCTCCGCGCCTTCAAAAACCGCTTCGGGACGACCAGTGAAATCGGCGCTTTCCGGATGGAAGAGCACGGACTGATGGAAATTCAGGATATTTCCGCAACCTTCCTTGAAAACACAGATGTGAGTGAAGAGGGATCCGTCATTACCGCTGTCTATGAAGGAAGCCGTCCGGTATTCCTGGAAGTGCAGGCCCTGACCTCCCGCACGACGGCAGGCTTCCCGCGCCGGACGGCAGTCGGCGTTGACCAGAAGCGCCTGGCGATGATTCTGGCCGTCCTGGAGAAAAAACTGGGCCTGAATCTTTCCGATCAGGACGTTTACGTCAATATCGTCGGCGGTCTGCGGGCAGACAGAACCTCCGTCGACCTGGGCGTTGCTCTGGCAATCTATTCCACCATTCGCGGAGCAGCACCGTCCAGAAGAGTTGTGGCATTTGGAGAAGTCGGTCTGACCGGTGAGCTGCGTTCCGTGCAGAACGCAGATCGCATCGTCATGGAAGCCGCGCGCCTCGGCTATCAGCAGGTCATTCTGCCAGAACGGAGCGCGGAGCGCATTGACCGTTCAAAGATCCCGTCCTCGTGCCAGATAGCCGGTGTGAAAAACCTGTATGCGGCAGCGCATGTTTTCCTTGACTGATGCGGAATATGCGGATTGATTTTTGTCAAAAAATATCTGTGCAAGGGGAAATCTTACGGGAAAAGTGCGATGCTGCGTGAAGGGATTGCGGTTTTCAGTTGACCTGATGCCCGTTTCGCATTAGAATAATTAAGTTGTAAAAATAAATTTCGGAGAAATACTGCACAGGGGCGGATCAGGATGTAAAAGATTGTGTTCCTGTGCATGTTGAATTTATGGTATCATAAAAGTTAGTGAATGTTAGTGATGAACAGTGCTGTTTCAATGTCAAGTATGGGTAAACATCCGTGCAGAAAGGGGAAGTTATGGCTGTAAAGTATATTTTTGTCACAGGAGGCGTGGTTTCTGGATTAGGAAAGGGAATTACGGCAGCGTCCCTGGGCCGTCTGCTGAAAGCGCGCGGCTATAAGGTCACGATGCAGAAGTTTGATCCATACATTAATATCGATCCGGGCACAATGAATCCGGTTCAGCATGGAGAGGTATTTGTAACCGATGACGGCGCAGAGACAGACCTGGACCTGGGTCACTATGAGCGTTTCATCGACGAGTCTCTGACACAGAACTCCAACGTTACTACCGGAAAGGTATACTGGTCGGTTCTGAATAAGGAGCGCCGCGGAGACTACGGCGGAGGCACCGTTCAGGTTATTCCGCACATCACCAACGAAATCAAGTCCCGTTTCTATCGTCAGCCTGCAGCAGTTGAGGATTATGACGGACCGGGAATGGATACAGAAATCGCTATCATCGAAGTTGGCGGAACCGTTGGAGACATCGAGTCCCAGCCGTATCTGGAGGCCATCCGCCAGTTCAGAGCAGAGATCGGACCTGGAAATTCCATGCTGCTGCATGTTACCCTGGTTCCGTATCTGGCATGCTCCAGAGAACTGAAGACCAAGCCGACCCAGTCCTCTGTAAAAGATCTACAGGGAATGGGAATTCAGCCGGACGTTCTGGTTCTGCGCTGCGAGAAGCCGCTGACAGAAACAGTCCGCAATAAGATCGCCCTCTTCTGCAACGTCCCAAAGGAAAACGTCATCGAGAACATGGACCTGCCGATCCTGTACGAGGTTCCAATGGCTCTGGAAAAAGAGCACATCGCCCAGATTGCCTGCAAATGCCTGCAGCTGCCTTGCCCGCAGCCGGAGCTGGAAGACTGGAAAGAGATGCTGTATAACTGGCAGCATCCAAAGAAGACGGTCAATGTCGCACTGGTCGGCAAATATGTCGAGCTGCATGACGCATACCTGTCCGTCGTCGAAGCCCTTCACGCAGCCGGCGCCTACAACCACGCCGACGTAAAGATCGACTGGGTTGATTCCGAAGAGGTCAGCAGCTACAACGTCAACGACCGCCTGAAAGATGCAGACGGAATCCTGGTACCGGGAGGATTCGGCACCAGAGGACTTGCCGGAAAGATCGCCGCAATCCGCTATGCCAGAGAAAACAAAGTTCCGTTCCTCGGACTCTGCCTGGGCATGCAGATGGCCATCGTCGAGTTCGCAAGAGACGTCCTGGGCCTGACCGACGCCAATAGTGTTGAAGTAGACCCGGATACAAAGAACCCGGTCATCCACCTGATGCCAGACCAGGAAGGCGTAGTCGACATCGGCGGAACACTCCGCCTCGGCTCCTACCCGTGCGTTCTGACAAAAGGCACAAAGTCCTATGAGCTGTACGGAACAGACCATATCAAGGAAAGACACAGACACAGATACGAGGTGAACAACCAGTACCGCGAAGCCCTGCAGGAGCACGGCATGGTTCTGGCCGGAAAATCCCCGGACGGCAGAATCGTCGAGATGATCGAACTGGAAGACCATCCATTCTTCATCGCCACACAGGCACATCCGGAATTCAAGTCCAGACCGAACCGCCCGCATCCACTGTTCAGAGGCTTCATCGCCGCAGTCAGCGAATACGACGACAAGCAGAATAAGTAATGGGATGAAATCATAATATGATATTATGTAAGGGTCAAAAGCCATTTGCTCAAATCGCAGATATTAAATGCAGCCGCTCTTGTGCGGTGCACATTTATTTATAGTGATATTAGATTGAACAGTTACCTTTCGACCCCAACATCATGATATGAAGTGCATAAAATCCGCCGGGATCCAGATATAGTTTTGGCTCCCGGCGGATTTTACGTATTGGGAGAGGAGTGCGTGAGAGAGAAGTGTGTGTGGCAGAGAAATGAGAGAGAAGTACGTGTGAGGCGGGTATACTGTATACGAATCTGTCCGACAGAGACGAAACAGGTCAATAAATGCCTTTCTTTTTACGAGCTTTGTATATTTATGCAAATACAAAAATAAACAATTTGAAAAGTTGAGATCGTATTTTTCTGGTTCGTTTTAATCGTGATTATTTAAGGAAACTACGAACTGCGAATCTGCCAAATTTCGCAAGATAGTGCCTGATAATTGCAAAAATTGCGTTCTCAAAAGAAGCCGTAAATATATTAACAGCTTTTTTAATAATATAGAGATGTAATCAGTTATTATAACGATAATGGTCATGCGGGCTCTTGATTATAATTGAATAAAGTGTACGTAAAGACAGACAGCATAGTTGATCAGCAGCTTCAACGAGTACGAGACCGCAGCGTCGACCAGAATGCATAAATATCTGGTTCGGCGTTTTGTCAAAAAATCGAGAAAAGAACGAACCGCCTCAAAAAACTTCACGTGATCATCATAAAATCTGCGGTCAGCAGTGGCTGACTGAGTTTAATCAAATTTTACCTGAGTAAATAACTGCGTAACTGCACAGAAATGGACAGAGACGGTTGATATTTTGGATGCAGTATACACAACTATTCCTCATCCCAATTCCGTCACCCAATTCTCGTCCCGTTTCTCTGCTTTTCCGTTGTGGCAGCCCGGAATCAGGTCAGTCCGAAGTCGCTCAGTTCGGAATTGGAATAGAGCATCCCGGTGTCACAAAACTCACCGCCGACAGGGTTTGACTTGAGTTTACTGAATTTTACCTGAGTAAATATTTACCTGGATGTGTGATGCAGGGACTGATTGTTATCACCCGTTGTGCGGAGCACTGGCGCCCGCGCCGCCATGATGGCTGTCGTTGTTTTGATTACTGTTACTGCTGGCATTGCTGTTACTATTGTTGGCAGTGTTGTTGCGGCTGTGCGGCGCGGACGCTGAAGCGGTCGGTTCTAATTGGTACTGCTGCTGTCATTGCCGGTGTTGTGCGGCGTGGTACCGGAGTTTGTGGTGCTGAAGCCGCTGCTGTGTGTGCTTCGGCGGCTGTTGCGGCTGTGCAGGTTTCTGCTGTTGTGCATGAGCGGGAGCTCGAACCAGAAGGTGCTGCCTTTGCCGACGGTGCTGTCGACGTCAAAGGCGGCTTTGTGCAGGTTGAGGATTTCTTTGACGATGGACAGGCCGAGGCCGGTGCTCTTGGTGTCGCGGGCGTGGTTGGCGCTTGCTTTGTAGTATTTGTCCCAGACATACGGGAGTTCGTCGGCAGGGATGCCCGGGCCGTGGTCTTCTACGGAGAAGCGGACTTTTCTGCCGGAGCGTTTCAGGGTGACGCGGATGAATTTGTCGTCGCCGCAGTATTTTACGGCGTTGGACATGAGGTTGTTCATGACCTGTTTGATTTTGGCTTCGTCGGCATTGACGATGAGCGGCGTCTTCGGATGCTGGAAGATGATGTTGTAGCTCTCCTTATCATTCATGACTTCGTAGGTGGAGATGACGTCTGCGGCGGCCTGGTTCAGGTCGAACGGGGCGTTGATCAGGAGCATGCGCTTGGACTGCATGCGGGACATGGTCAGCATGTCGTTTACGAGGGCGTTCAGGCGCTCGGATTCGTCGATGATGACTTTCAGGTGCTTGTTGCGTTTTTCCGGATTGTCGCCGGAGAGGTCGCGGATCATCTCGGCGTAGGAGCGGATCATGGTCAGCGGTGTGCGCAGGTCATGCGACACGTTGGCGATCAGATCCTGCTGGTACTGGCCGGTACGCTCGATTTCCGATTCTGCCAGGTTCAGGGTTTCGGCGAGCTCTTCGATTTCGGAGTAGCGGCCGCCCTGGAATTTCACGTTCATGTCGCCCTTGCTCATTTTTGCGGCGGCGCCGGTGATCTGGCGGATCGGCTGGCTGATGTGGCGGGAAAGCAGGATAGACATCAGAAGGGCCAGAACGAGGGCGATGAGGATAATATAGAGCAGCTGGTGCTGCAGAATCTGCACGGTGGACTGCATCGGGTACAGCGGGGAGAAGATGAACATCACGTAGCTGTTTGTGGACATGGTTCGCCTGCTGCTGCCCTGGTCGAGGAATCCGGCGTATTCCAGGGTCCGGTTCTGCGGCTGGGCGTGGCTGGTCAGAATCTCGGAGATGCTGTCGAAGGTGCTGGTCTGCAGTTTGGTGTTCAGCCGGAACATCTCTGCCTCATAGCGGCTGTCGTAGTAGTACTGCTGGTCGACGGGCTGCCCCTGCTTGTTGGTGACGGCTCTTCCGGTGCGCGTCCGGATGAAAATCGTCAGATCGTCTTTCGACGATACGTCCTTGATTTTGGCCTTCAGTGCGGACAGATTGTGTCCTTTCTGATAGCTTTTCCGGATCTGGTCGGCGATGCGGGCGGTCTGTCTGGTCTTCATGTCTTCATAATAGTGATTGAGAAAGAAGATCTGCAGGAACCAGACAAGGATCATCATGATCACCGCGAAGATCAGGAAATATGCGAGCAGCTTGAATTTTATGCTGTGAAAGTCGATTTTCTTTCGTTCCATATTCAGAATTCCTTTCGCTGAATGCCCTCTTTTTCATTGCTGTCGGATTATGCCGATTGTACAGAAAACACCGGTGCTGACTGTCTGCCTGAAGGAGAAGCCCGCCACCGGTGTTCATGTTCCGTCATTCCCTTGCTCGTGCTTTTTTTGCCGGCAAAAAACACCTTGGCAAGGGGTTATTCTGGCTGTGTGGTTGTCAGACGATTACGAGATTCCCGGACGGAGTTCCTGTTACTCGTCGTCTTCTGGACACTCAAACTTATATCCGACGCCGCGCAAGGTTACGATAAAGCTGCGGTAAGGTCCGAGCGCGTTGCGCAGGTTCTTGATGTGGGTGTCGATGGTGCGGTCGTCGCCGAAGAAATCGTATCCCCAGATGTCGGAGAGCAGTTTGTCTCTGGACAGGGCGATGTCGCGGTTCTGAATCAGATAGAAGAGAAGTTCGTATTCCTTCGGAGTGAGGTCGACGCGCTTGCCGTCTACGGTGACGGTGCGGGCCGGGATGTTGATTTCCAGGCCTTTAAAGCGCATGACGTCAGCCTTGGAGCGGCTGCTTGCGTCGCGGCGCTTCAGGACGGCGTTGACTCTGGCCATGAGCTCTTTCGGGCTGAACGGCTTGACGATGTAGTCATCGATGCCCAGCTCGAAACCAAAGAGCTTGTCGTACTCTTCGCCTCTGGCGGAAAGCATGATGATCGGTGTGTCGCTGGTCTTGCGGATTTCCTTGCATGTGGAGAATCCGTCGAGCTTCGGCATCATAATATCCAGAATAATAAGATCATAGTTGTTCAGTTTGCAGAGGCCGATGGCGGACATGCCGTCTTCTGCTTCTGTAACGTCGTAACCGTTGAATTCAGCATATTCACGGATGACTTCCCGGATTTTTGGTTCGTCATCGACAACAAGTAATTTATACATAGAGATATTCCTCCTCTTTTTTCAAACATTCTTCCTTATATAATACCACAAAAAAATCATGAGAAAAAGCATATGTATGCACGGAATCCTTGAATGGTTCTGTTTTTTGAATTATACTGGTTGTACGGAAATGAGAAGATTGCAGAAATTTTTCTGAATTCCGCATAAGAGCGCAGATGCGCTCAGAATATCAAATTTCAGAAGAAAGGAGGGACCAGGATGATCAGAAAATTTATGCGTGTAATTTTTGCGCTGATCGGCGCGGGACTCGGATATGGGATTACCCGGCTGATTCAGGACGCAATCCGCACCTTCGGCGGAAACAGTTACATGCTTTCAACGGGAAAGCTCACGGCTATTGCAATTTCAGTCGCAATTATTTTAGGATTTATCTTTTTCATGATTGCACCGGCTGTGGGAAGAAAGGGTCTGAGACTCAGCAAGAATATCGGGGATGACCTGCAGGGGGTTTCCAGCAGTACAATTATTTCTGGCACGATTGGTCTGATCGCGGCACTTGTCATTGCGTTTTTCCTGTCTCAGCTTGTCAGTTTTGTGCTGAACCGGTATGTTCATGCGCTGATCGTCGTCGTGATTTACGGCGTGCTCTGCTATCTCGGCATCGTGGTCGGGACGACAAAGGGTACGGAAATCGTTTCCAACATGCATGCGGCAAGGAAACAGACGGAAGCTGCGATCGCAGGAACCGCGTCCCGCGGATGGGGATCCCGGAAAAAGGGTTCGATGGCCATGCCTAAGATTCTTGACACGAGTGTCATTATCGACGGCAGAATCGCGGACATTATGGGGACCGGATTCCTGGAAGGAACGATTGTCATTCCGGAGTTCGTTCTGATTGAGCTGCGTCATATCGCGGATTCGGCGGATTCGCTGAAGCGCGCGAGGGGGCGGCACGGACTGGATGTGCTGAATGAGATCCAGACCAAGTATGGCGTGGAAATCTACAACACGGAAAAGGACAAGGCGCTGACGGAGATTCCGGAAGTGGACGTGAAGCTTCTGAAACTGGCGCAGATGATGAACGGAGCTGTCGTGACCAATGACTACAATCTGAATAAAGTTGCCGGGATTAACAAGATCAAGGTTCTGAACATCAACGAACTGGCAAACACCCTGAAACCGGTTGTGCTTCCGGGTGAAGAGATGACGCTGAAGATCGTGAAACACGGAAAAGACGCTTCCCAGGGCATCGGCTATCTGAACGACGGCACGATGATCGTTGTGGAAGATGGTGTGTCCATGATCGGAAAGACGGCGAATATCCGTGTCACCAGTGTTCTGCAGACCTCTGCCGGAAAGATGATTTTCGGCCGCCTGTGCAGGTCATGATGAAAATCAGATAAAGAAAGGAAGAATGCGGCATGCGGGCAGCTATCCTGCATGCCGCATATTGGTATCACGATGTATAAAGGGAAGAAAACGGCTGTGGTCATCACTGCCGGAGGCAGGGGGACGCGCATGGGGGCGCCGGTCCCCAAACAGTTTCTGCGTATCGGCGGAAGGACGATTCTGGAGCGTACGGTGAACCGGTTCCTGGAGCAGGATTTTCCCGACCGGCTGGTGATTACACTGCCGCAGGCACAAATGCAGGAGGGAATAAACCTTCTGCGGAAGGCCGGAATTGACGCAGGAACAGAGGGACAGTCTGCGGAACATGAATCCCGCGTAAACGTCCCGGTGACCGTAGTCCCGGGCGGGAGCGCCAGACAGGATTCTGTCTGGAATGCGCTTCAGTATCTGCAGAAGCAGGGATTTAAAGAGGACGATCTGGTTCTGGTACAGGACGGCGTCCGTCCGTTTACAGAGGATCAAACCATTCAGGATGTTCTTCTCCGCGCGGAAAAGGCCGGGGCGGCCATCGCGGCGCTGCCGGCAGTCAGCACCATCCGCCATATTACAGAAGGGACCCTGGACCGCTCAAAGCTGTACAGCGTGCAGACCCCCCAGGGCTTTCAGTTCGGGCTTCTGATCCGGGCGTTTGAGGCGGCGGCAAAGGACCATTTCAGCGGGACGGATGAGGCAGGATTGGTGGAGCGCATCGGCGTCCTGCCGGAAATCGCGGAAGGAACCCCGTCTAATATCAAGATTACAACACCGGAGGATTTACAGAAAATGAGTGGAGAAATCAGAATCGGTACAGGATTTGATGTGCACCGCCTTGTGGAAGACAGAAAACTGATTCTCGGCGGTGTGGAAATTCCTTACGAGAAGGGCCTGCTCGGTCATTCAGATGCGGATGTCCTGGTGCACGCGCTGATGGACGCCATGCTGGGCGCCGCGGCATTGGGAGATATCGGGAAACTGTTCCCGGATAACGATCCCGCCTATGCAGGAGCAGACAGCATGAAGCTTCTGGCCCGGGTCTGCGAGGTTCTGAAAGAGCACGGCTGGGCGCTGGGAAATGCGGATATGACTGTGATCTGCCAGAGACCGAAACTGGCCGGATATATCCAGGAGATGCGGCAGCGGATTGCGGAGGTCTGCGGAGTTTCCGAAGGCCGGATCAGCGTCAAGGCTACAACGACGGAAAAGCTCGGCTTCACCGGACGCGGGGAAGGAATTGCCGCGGAGGCGGTCTGCACGATAACGGCGCAGGCGGCGGATTTTTAGCATTGGCCGGATGCCGGGGAAGAAGCTGTGCGGAAGGCAGAGAAAACCCCTTCCCGGCAGGCCGTGAATTGACTTGCCTGATAATATTTTGTCCCGGGATAGAGAATAATAATAAAAATAGAGTGAAATATATAGTGAAGTTTGATATAATAATAACTAACTATTGTGGGGCTTTCACAAATTGCTAAGCTTAAGGAGGATTAGACTTATGCGAATGTCTAAAATGTATTTTAAAACATACCATGATGATCCGGCAGATGCTGTGATCCCGAGTCATAAACTGATGCTCAGAGCCGGAATGATCCGTCAGCAGGCTTCCGGTGTTTACTCATTCATGCAGCCTGGATGGAGGGCTGTCCGCAAGGTTGAGCAGATTGTCCGTGAAGAGATGGACAGAACTGGCGCTCAGGAAATTCACATGTCTGCTGTAATCCCCGCAGAGCTTTGGCAGGAAACTGGAAGATGGAATGAATACGGCCCAGAACTGTGGCGTATCAAGGATAGACACGGAAGAGACTTCTGCCTCGGACCGACACATGAAGAGTGCTTTACGGATGTTGCCAGAAACGATCTGACCTCCTATAAGCAGCTGCCGGTCAATCTGTATCAGATTCAGACAAAGTACAGAGATGAGGATCGTCCGCGCTTCGGACTGCTCAGATCCAGAGAATTTATTATGAAGGATGCATATTCCTTCGATGTGGACCAGGAGGGTCTGGATAAGAGCTACATGGACATGTACCATGCGTATGAGAAGGTGTTTAAGCGCTGCGGACTGGACTGCCGTCCGGTGGAGGCGGATACGGGCGCGATCGGCGGAAGCAATTCTCATGAATTCAGTGCTCTGTCTGAGGTGGGAGAGAGTGATCTGTTCTACTGTGACAAGTGCGGCATGGCTGCAACGGACGAGCGCTGCGCGTGCGTGGATGCCAAGGCGCAGGACGACGTGGAGATGCTGCCGCTGGAGAAGAAGGAAACTCCGGGAACCAAGACGATTGAAGCGGTCTGCGACTACCTGCATCTGGATAAGAAGCAGACCATCAAGGCTCTGCTGTTCGTCACTTATGATGAGGCTACACTGAAGGAAAACGGATATGTAGCGGCATTCGTAAGAGGTGACCGCGACGTCAATATGATCAAGCTGGTCAATGCCCTGAACATTCCGGAATTCTGCATTGCTTTTGCGGATGAAGAGAAGATGGGACCGGCAACAGGATGTGTCGGCGGGTTCACAGGCCCGATGGGACTGCATGACTGCACCATCGTAGTCGACAGTGAACTGCCGGGACTGAAGAACCTGTGCGCAGGTGCCTGCGAGAAGGATCACCACTACATCAATGTCAACTATGGAAGAGACTATAAGGGCGACATCGTAACCGACATCAAGATGATGAAGGAAGGAGATCCGTGCCCGGTATGCGGCGCTCCGGTAAAGCACACCAAGGGTATCGAGGTCGGCCAGGTATTCAAGCTGGGAACCAAGTATTCCGAGTCCATGGGCGCATATTATCTGGACCAGAAACAGGAAAAGCATCCGATCGTTATGGGATGCTACGGAATCGGTGTAACCAGAACGGTTGCGGCAGTTGTCGAGCAGCACCATGATGAGAAGGGCATTGTATGGCCGGTATCGGTTGCTCCGTATCATGTCATGATTACGGTGATCAAGCCGAGTGATGAGAAGCAGATGGAAGTTGCGCTTCACATTCAGGATGAGCTGGAGAAGCAGGGTGTCGAAGTTCTGGTGGACGACCGTGATGAGCGTGCCGGCGTCAAGTTCAACGATGCGGATCTGCTCGGATATCCGGTTATGATTACTGTCGGCGGAAAGGCTTCTGACGGCATCGTGGAGTATAAGCTCCGCCGTGATGAAGACCATATGGAAGAAATTTCCGCGGATGAAGCGGTGAAACGTGCGGCTGACTTGGTTGCGGCTGAGCGCTTTGGCTGTTAGAATAGAACCTGATGGAAACGGGATCCGGCAGCAGGGAGGAATTTCCTGCTGCCGGTTTTTTCGTGACTGCGGACCTGCGTCATGCATGGATGGCGAGCCGTCATGCTGCAGGTTTGAGAATCAGAGGGGCCGCGGGCCCTGCAGAAAACAGCAGGAGAATGGATTATGGAAAAGAATGAGGAAAAGCCCTTTCAGGAAAGCCGCCAAGAACTGCAGGATGCCGGTTATCTGGTGCTGTTCTGGGAGTTTTTCAAGCTGGGCATTATGACTATCGGAGGCGGAATGGCGATGATTCCGCAGATGCAGGCGATCATGGTGGAAAAAAACCACTGGGTCAGCGAAGACGACATCATCGACTGTATCGCAGTCAGCCAGAGCCTTCCTGGAGTTATCGCCATCAACATGGCAACCTACATCGGTTTTGAGAAGAGAAAGCTGAAGGGCGCGATCGCCGCAACCATCGGCGTTCTGCTTCCGAGTCTGATCATCATTATCGCGGTGACGGAACTGCTTCATGGAATCGGCGGAAATCCGTATGTAAAAGGCGCACTGATCGGAATCAAGGCGGCGGCCACAGGACTGATCGGATGGTCGGCCTACACGATTGCCCGCCGCGTTGTAAAGAACTGGTTCGCGGCGGCACTGGCTGTTGCGGGTTTTGTGCTGATAACCTTCTTTAATGTCAATGCGGTTTGGGTTATTCTGGGAAGCATCGTGCTGGGTCTGCTTTATTCCCGCGTGACAGAGAAGAAGGCGCCGGCGGCTGACGCTGGCGGAAACAGTGCCGGTGCTGAGACAGAAACGGAGAAACCGGCCGCTGATGCGGCGCAGGAAACGGCATCTGCGGAAGAGGCCGGACCTGATACGGATGCAGAAAAGCACGCGGAAACTGCGGAAGATAACCCGGAGCAGACTGCGGCAGGAAGGGAGGAAAACTAAATGATATACCTGCTTCTTTACCTTCAGTTTGCCAAGGTCGGCCTTCTCGGATTCGGCGGCGGCCTTGCCATGCTTCCGATGATTTACCAGACGGCGCTGACCTTCGGCGCCATGTCCAAGGGCGAGTTCTCCAATCTGGTCGCGATTTCCCAGATGACTCCGGGTCCTCTGGCTGTCAACGCGGCGACCTACGTCGGCTATAACACGGCTGGCGTCATGGGTGCAGTGGTCGCGACCATCGGCGAGGCAACACCGTCCTTTATCCTGATTTCACTGGTGGTGAGCCTGCTGACGATGTTCAGAGAAAGCCCGCTGGTAGAAGGTGCCTTCAAGGGCATCCGCCCGGTGACCGCCGGCCTGATCGGTTCATCCTTTGTCTTGGTGGGCGAGAGCGTATTCACCAGCTGGAATCCGATTCCGATCATCCTCTGCGCAGCCACCGTGTTCATGATTGGAAAACTGAAGTGGAGTCCGATCACCATTATGATTATCTGCGGTATTGCCGGCGCCTTTCTGTGTCATTAGAGCTAATTTTATCAGATTCTTGAAGAATCCGCCGGTGACAGGGTATAATAATACGACGTGGGTTAACTGCGGCAAAAAATAAAAGCAAGAAAAGGAACAGAAATATACAGAAAAACATAACTTGGAGGAAATGAGATGAAGAAAGTAACGATTACGATGGAAAACGGCGGCGTCATGACCGGAGAGCTGTATGAAGACATCGCGCCGATCACCGTTGAGAATTTTGAGAAGCTGGCAAAGAGCGGCTTCTATGACGGCCTGACCTTCCACCGCGTCATCCCGGGATTTATGATTCAGGGCGGCGACCCGGACGGAACCGGAGCAGGCGGCCCGGGATATTCCATTAAAGGTGAGTTCTCTGCAAACGGCGTAAAGAACGACCTGAAGCACACCACCGGCGTTCTGTCCATGGCCAGAACCATGGATCCGAATTCCGCAGGCTCCCAGTTCTTCATTATGGTTGCCGATGCACCGCATCTGGACGGACAGTATGCCGCATTCGGAAAGATCACAGAGGGAATGGAAGTTGCCCAGGAGATCGCGAATGTTCCGAGAAGCATGTGGAACGACAAGCCAGAAGAGCCGGTCGTCATCAAGACGATTACAGTAGAGTAATTCAGCAGAAGAGACCGCAAGGAGTGAGATGTTAGAGATGAAAATATACAACACACTGACCAGAAAAAAAGAAGAATTCAAGCCGATTCACGAGGGTGAGGCACTGATCTATTCCTGCGGACCGACGGTGTATAACTACATTCATATCGGAAACGCACGTCCGATCGTCGTTTTCGATACCTTCCGCAAGTATCTGCAGTTCCGCGGCTATAAGGTAAAGTTTGTGCAGAACTTCACCGATGTCGATGACAAGATCATCCGCAAGGCCAAGGAAGAAGGGATCGGCGCCATGGACGTGGCAGAGAAGTACATTAAGGAGTACTTTGAGGACGTTCAGGCCATGAATGTGACGAAAGCAGACGTTCATCCGAGAGTTTCTGAGCACATTCCGGACATCATCGCATTCATCCAGACTCTGATTGACAAGGGATATGCCTATGAGGCCGACGGAGATGTCTACTTCAGCACCCGAAAGGCGAAGGATTACGGAAAACTTTCCGGACAGAACATTGACGACCTGGAAGCCGGAGCGCGTATCGCCATCGGCGAAGTCAAGAAAGATCCGCTTGATTTTGCTCTCTGGAAAGCCCGCAAGGAAGAGAGTGAAATCGCATGGGAATCCCCGTGGGGCATGGGCCGTCCGGGATGGCACATCGAGTGCTCCACCATGGCAAAGAAACATCTGGGCGATACCATCGACGTTCACTGCGGCGGACAGGATCTGATGTTCCCGCATCATGAAAACGAAATTGCCCAGTCCGAGTGCTGCAACGGCGTTCCGTTCGCGCATTACTGGATGCATAACGCATACATCACCATGAATAACGTGAAGATGTCCAAGTCCAAGGGCAACTTCATGACCGTCCGCGAGATCAGAAAGAAGTATGACGGAGAAGTCATCCGTTTCTTCCTGCTGTCCGGACAGTACAGAAACCCGATCGACTACAGCGATGAACTGATGGAGCAGTCGGAAGCAGGTCTGCAGCGTATGAGAAACTGCAAGGAAAACCTGGAATATCTGCAGAAAAAGGGTAAAGACGGTGAAATGAACGCGGACGAGCAGAAGGCCGCGGACGATTTCCCGAAATACAACGAGGAATTCTGCAGAGTCATGGATGATGACCTGAACACGGCAGACGGCATCAGTACCGTATTTGAACTGGTTTCCGCCATCAACTCCGTAAACAGCGCAGACAGCACTAAAGCCTTTGCAAAGGCCGCAGAAGAGCAGCTGATGAAATACTGCGATGTTCTGGGACTTCTGCAGCAGGACCAGAAAGAGAAGATCGATCCGGAAGTAAAGAAGCTCGTAGAAGAGCGTCAGGAAGCCCGCAAGGCGAAGAACTTTGCCCGCGCTGACGAAATCAGAGATCAGCTGAAGGAAATGGGAATCACCCTGAAGGATACTCCGCAGGGCGTACAGATTATCAAAGAGTAAAGAATAAAAGCAGACGAAAACAGTAAAGGAGAAACACAGCAGCATGACAGAAGAACAGAAACGCAGCATTCAGACGGAAACTGGCGCCGGAAATCCGGACAGCCCGGAAGACAGCAGCCGGAAAGCTTTAGAAACCTCGGAAGAAAGCGGAAAAACCGTTTCGATTCTGTCTGCCAACACGACAGCTCTCGCCTATCTGGGCGATGCCGTCTATGAAGTGTTTATCCGTGAATATGTGCTGAAGGATGGCGGTGTGCATGTCGACCGGCTGAATAAGAAGGCGATTCAGTTCGTCCGGGCTGACAGCCAGGCGGCCATCGTCCGCGAGATGATAGAAAATGGATTCCTGACGGATGAAGAGGAACATCTGGTCAAACGCGGGCGCAATCACACCAACACCTCCCGGCCGCGCGGCTCATCCCCGATGCAGTATAAGTGGGCGACCGGATTTGAAGCGCTGATCGGCTATTTGTACCAGGCCGGCCGCAGAGACCGTCTGGAAGAGGTCGTTTCCCGCGCGGTGGAAATCGGCGGACGCCAGCAGAAAGAACGAAGAGGAAGCGGAAAATAAAGCGCACGTCTGAAAGCAGAGCAGGTATGGGAGGCCGGCAGGCCCGGCAGCAATGCTGGTTCCTTGCCCGGTCTCCTTTTGTCTGCAGAAAGGATAGAGAATGAGTTATGCAGATAGATTGTTCGTAAACATGTGCCAGGACATCCTGGACCATGGATTCTCGACGGAAGGCCAGAAAGTCCGTCCGCACTGGGAAGATGGCAGCAAGGCCTACACGATCAAGCAGTTCGGCGTGGTAAACCGCTACGACCTGTCGAAGGAATTTCCGGCGCTGACCCTGCGCCGCACCGCCATCAAGTCCGCCGTCGAGGAAATGCTCTGGATCTGGCAGAAGAAGTCGAACAACGTGCACGACCTGAAGACCAGAATCTGGGACGCCTGGGCAGATGAAAGCGGATCCATCGGCAAGGCTTACGGCTACCAGCTTGGCGTGAAATATAAGTTCAAGCAGGGCGAGATGGATCAGGTGGACAACGTGATTTATCTCCTGAAAAACGAGCCCTATTCCCGCCGGATTATGACCAACATCTATAATTTCTCCGATCTGCAGGAGATGGGACTGGAGCCGTGTGCCTACAGCATGACCTTCAACGTAACGGGAAACCGCCTGAACGCGATTCTGAATCAGCGCTCCCAGGACATCCTGGCGGCGAACAACTGGAATGTCGTACAGTATGCGGTTCTGGTCATGATGCTGGCGCAGGTATGCGGATTTCAGCCGGGCGAGCTGGTGCACGTCATCGCCGACGCCCATATTTACGACCGGCATGTGGACATCATCCGGGAACTGATCCGGCGCCCGCAGTATCCGGCACCGACCGTTACGCTGAATCCGGACGTGCACGACTTCTACGACTTTACGCCGGACGACGTGATCGTGGAGAATTACCAGCATGGTCCGCAGGTGAAGAACATTCCTGTAGCGATTTAGTTTCTGCGGCAAAAAACACACGCGCAAGGAGAAGCCCGGCTGCGCCGCGGCGGAAAAGGAGAAGGATGCATGCAGATGATTGCAGCGGCAGATGCACAGTGGGGAATCGGATATAAAGGGGACCTGCTCTGCAGCCTGCACGAGGATATGAAATATTTTAAAGAAAAAACCAGCGGACACACCGTTGTCATGGGGCGTGCAACGCTGGAAAGCCTTCCGCATAAGCGCGGGCTGCCGAAGCGCAGAAACATCGTGCTGACTACGCGGGAAAATTATGAGCCGGAGCGCGCGGAAGTGGTGCATTCCATCCCGCAGCTGATGGATGCCCTGGGAGATGAGGCAGATGACGCCTTTGTGATCGGCGGAGCCAGAGTTTATGAAGAGCTTCTGCCTTACTGCGATGTCTGCTGGATCACCAGAATCGGAAAAGCCTTTACTGCAGACCGTCATCTTCCGGACCTGGATGAAGATGATGCGTTTCAGATTAGCTGGGAAAGTGAAGAAATGGAGGAAGACGGGATTCCATACCGTTTTGTGAAATATGAGCGGAAGAAATAATTACAGCGGCCGCGGAGAGCGCGGCGGAAGAAGAAACGAGAAAAGAAGCGGCGGATACGGAAGACAGGAAGCTTACGGAAAAGGCGGCCGTTCCGACAGAAGGGGCGGAAAGCGCTCCGGATCCAATGCTTATGACCGCAGAGGCCGTGACGGTGAGGAGCGGCGCGGATACAGAAGCGGCAGGGGAAAGAATGACCGCTATGAAAAGTCAGGCCGCGGGGCTTACGGCAAGCCGGCGCGCTCCGGAAACAGCCGGGGAAGAAGCGGAGAATACGCGGAGAGAAGAGAATCCAGGGGTTTCATGGAATTTAAACGTGAAGCGGATTTTCAGAGAGATCACGAGAGCGGCAGCGAGATGATTTTCGGAAGAAATCCGGTTACGGAAGCCTTGAAGAGTGGACGCAGCATTGAGAAAATCCTGGTGCAGGACAGCAGCGGCGGATCGGTCGGAAGAATTCTGTCTCTGGCAAATGAAAAGGGTGTCCTGGTGCAGAAAGTCAGCAAACAGATGCTGGACCATCTGGCAGAAGGCGCAGCCCATCAGGGTGTCGCGGCCCATGTTTCTGCCCATGAATATGCCAGTGTGGAGGATATTCTGGCCCGTGCGGAAGAACGCGGCGAAGACCCCTTCATCATCATTCTGGACGGCATTGAAGACCCGCATAATCTGGGCGCAATTATGAGAAGCGCGGAATGTGCAGGTGCCCACGGGGTGATCATCCAGAAGAGAAGGGCGGTCGGACTGACGCAGACTGTTGCCAAAGCATCAGCCGGTGCGATTGAATACATGCCGTGTGCGAGAGTCACCAATATTTCCCGCACCATTGAGGAACTGAAAGAGAAGAATATCTGGGTCTATGCCTGTGATATGGACGGACAGAATTACACCGGGCAGGACCTCACCGGACCGGTGGCCATCGTGATCGGCGCGGAAGGCGCGGGAATCGCCGAGAATGTCAGAAAGAAGTGCGATGGAATCGTTTCCCTTCCAATGCTGGGACACATTACATCTCTGAATGCGTCGAATGCGGCTGCCATTCTGATGTATGAGATAAGGAGACAGAGAGATGCGCAGAATACTGCCGGAGAAAATTAATCTGGAAGAATTGAGCGACGAACAGCTTGCGGCGGTTTCTCAGCTGAACATTGCCAGATCCCGTCAGGCGGAGGAGATTCTGCTGCGGCGCTATAAGGATATGGTGCGCCGCGTTTCGCAGAAATATTTTATCGAAGGCGGAGATAAAGAAGATGTCATTCAGGAAGGAATGATCGGCGCAATGAAGGCGGTGCGGGATTTTGACCCGGACGCCGGCGCCTCCTTCAGGAGTTTTGCGCAGCTCTGCATCAACCGGCAGATTGTAACAGCGATCCGCCGGGCCGCCCGGAAAAAGAACGCCATTCTGAGTGAGTCTCTTTCTCTCAGCCATTCAGCGGATCCGGAGCAGGAGCACGGGCCGACGCTGGAAGAGACGATTGCAGCGGCAGACAGCGACCCGGCGGTGCAGCTGTTTTTAAATGATCTGGAGCGTTTTCTCAAGAACGACGGAAACTCCTTATTCAGTCCGCTGGAAAAAGAAATCTGGGAAGAGATGAAAAGCGGCGGAACTTCGCGGGAGATCGCGGAGCGGGTCGGCCGTCCGGTGAAGGTTGTGGATAATACGGTTCAGAGAGTGCGCAAGAAGATTCACAAGTACCTGAAGGATGCAGAGTAAAAAGGGCCGGCTTCTGCAGGGCATTTCCAGAAGCGGAGATGGAAGTTCCGGGATCTGTGGCAGGGTCCCGGAATTTCAGAAGTGCATGAAAGGACTCCCTGATGGCGGGGAAACGGCTTTTAGCGGAAAATAAGCGGTATCGGGAAATCCGGGACATAGGGGCGGTGCAGACTGCCGCTGCCGTGTCCCCTTGCCCGGGCGGCTTTTGTCCGCGAAATATGCCGTCAAAAAAGATATTATCCGCAGAAAGTAGAAAAGAGTTTGACAAGTGCAGGGAAACATAGTAAGATAATCTGCGTAATAGGCTGTTGTAGCTCAGTTGGTAGAGCACTTCCTTGGTAAGGAAGAGGTTCGGCAGTTCGAGTCTGCTCAACAGCTCCAATTTTTTTGTAGTTATTGTAAAGGAGTATGAGAAATGGCAAAGCAGAAATATGAAAGAACCAAGCCGCATATCAACATCGGAACAATCGGACATGTTGACCACGGCAAAACAACACTGACAGCTGCGATCACAACAGTACTGCACCAGAGATACGGACTGGGCGAGGACGTTGCGTTCAACCAGATCGACAAGGCACCGGAAGAGAGAGAAAGAGGAATCACAATTTCTTCCGCGCACGTAGAGTATGAGACACCGAACAGACACTACGCACATGTAGACTGCCCGGGACATGCTGACTATGTAAAGAACATGATCACAGGAGCAGCTCAGATGGACGGAGCAATCCTGGTAGTAGCAGCAACAGACGGACCGATGCCGCAGACCAGAGAGCACATTCTGCTGGCAAGACAGGTAGGAGTACCGTACATCATCGTATTCCTGAACAAGTGCGACATGGTAGACGACGAGGAGCTGCTTGACCTGGTAGAGATGGAAGTAAGAGAGCTGCTGAGCGAGTATGACTTCCCAGGCGATGACACACCGATCATCAGAGGATCCGCACTGAAGGCACTGGAAGATCCAGCAGGCCCGTGGGGAGACAAGATCGTAGAGCTGATGGAAGCAGTAGATTCTTACATTCCGGAGCCAAAGAGAGATAACGACAAGCCGTTCCTGATGCCAATCGAGGACATCTTCTCCATCACAGGACGTGGAACAGTAGCCACAGGCCGAGTAGAGAGAGGAGAGGTCAAGGTCGGAGACGAAGTCGAGATCGTAGGACTGAAGGAAGAGAAGCAGAAGACGGTAGTAACCGGAGTAGAGATGTTCAGAAAGACACTGGACTACGCAGAGACCGGAGACAACATCGGAGCACTGCTGAGAGGAATTCAGAGAGACGAGATCGAAAGAGGACAGGTACTGGCAGCACCGGGAACTGTACATCCGCATACGAAGTTCAAGGGCCAGGTATACGTACTGAAGAAGGAAGAGGGCGGACGTCACACACCGTTCTTCAACGGATACAGACCGCAGTTCTATTTCAGAACAACAGACGTAACCGGAGACCTGCAGCTGCCGGAAGGCACAGAGATGTGCATGCCGGGAGACAACGTAACAATGGAGATCGACCTGATCACACCGGTTGCGATGGAAGAAGGACTGAGATTCGCTATTCGTGAAGGCGGAAGAACAGTAGGATCCGGAGTTGTAACAGAGATCATCGAGTAATTGAGGCTCTGAGACGACCATAGATTGAAAATCATGAGAGCTGTGCTTTCAGCAGAGATGCTGGGAGCGCGGCTCTTTTTTTCATTGTCCGGAGGGGCTGATGTCTGTCCGGGAGAAAAGCTTTCTGTCTGGCATGCCGTTAATATTTTTTAAGAATGTTGTTTCTGTGTCACTTATTGAAACTGTATCTTCATGTTGATATAATTCAGTAGTTAACTTTTCCAAGGAATGGTAATGTATACATGCCGGCACTGGCCGGCGCGGGGAACAGAAATGTATCGGATACGCGGATTTTCCGCAGTATCCGGAATTCAGATAGGAGATCATAATGTCGGATCAGCAGAAAAAGAATGCAGATCAGCTGAGAGAAGAAGCCATCCGGCGCAGGCAGGAAATCGACCGCAGAAGAAAAGCGGCCGAGGCGCATGCGCACGAGATGGACAGGCAGCGGCAGGAGCAGGAGAAGAAGAAATCGCGTTCTGCGTCAGGCCGCGGCCATGCCTCGGCGCGCCGGGCGCAGAAATACGCATCTCAGGACTCTGGAAATCCGAGAATTTCCCGTTCACCAGAAGCGGAACGGATGAAGTCTACCGGCAGCGCAGACGGCCGGCATTCTGACCGTGCGCAGAGAAGAGCGCATAAGAAGAGACAGGATCATTCTCCGATGTTCTGGATCATCCGGGTCTGGGCGGTTGTTTTTGCGGGCGTACTGGCCTGGACGGGAAAAACCGTGCTGGGATTCGGACTGCTTCCGGGGAAATGGCTTGCCGGAATCGTTACCGCTGTTGTGGTCGTCGGCCTCTTGCTGTTTATTCCGATGTTCTTCCGCGCGTTTAAAAAGTCGCGGAGAGTGATCAGTTTTATTTTGTCTGTCGTAATTGCAGCGAGCGGCGTGTATGCGGTCCGCAATATGGATAAAACCTCGCAGTTCCTGTCCTCAGTCACCACAACGTTAACGACGCAGACGCAGGAATACTATGTTGTTGTAAATAAAGACAGTGACTATGTGACGATCAGCGATCTGGACGGAAGCGATGTCATGCTGTATTCCAAGGCGGGCAGCGGCGACGCGGCGGCGAAAAAGAAGCTGCAGTCCTATGCGGATGCCAGTTACATTTACAAGTCAAGCCTGAAAAAGATCGGAAACAAGCTTGAAGATGACAATGACAGCGCGGCCCTGCTCAGTGCCGGCCATTATTCTGGCATTGCGGAGAAGGACAGCTCGTTCAAGAAAAAGACCAGGATCCTGAAAAAGATCAAGGTCAAGGCATCCACGGCGGATCTGTCTAAGAATGTATCCGTAACGACGACACCGTTCAATATCTATCTGAGCGGCCTGGATACGTCAGGAAATATCGATACGGTCTCGCGCTCCGACGTAAATATGATCGTCACCGTAAATCCGAGAACCCACACCATCCTGCTGACGTCCATTCCGCGCGATTACATCATCCGCCTGACGGAGAAGGACAATGTGGAAGACAAGCTGACCCATACGGGGATCTACGGTATTCAGCAGACGCTGGAATCCGTTGAAGACCTGACCGGACTGGATATGAACTATTATGTAAAGGTAAATTATTCGACCGTAAGACAGGTGATCAACGCGGTCGGCGGCGTAGACGTCTATTCCAAACAGGCATTTGTCACACACGGACAGCGCTACTTCGAGTTCAAGAAGGGAAAGAACCACCTGAACGGCGCGCAGGCACTGGCTTTCGCAAGAGAGCGCCACGCATTCGAGGACGGCGACCTGCAGCGGAACCGGGACCAGGCCAAGGTTATGGAAGCCATGATCAAGAAGGTAACCAGCAGCAAGACCCTGCTGACCCATTATTCAAGCATCCTGGATGCCAGCAGAAACTACATCCGGATTAACATGTCCCAGGGAGAGATCAGCAGCCTCATCCGCATGCAGCTGAAAGGCGGCTACCACTGGACCATCAAGAAACAGGGCATGGACGGAACAGGCGAGTTCACCCAGTGCTACTCCACCGGAAACTATCAGGTTTACGCGATGCGGCCGAGCAAGAAGAGCGTGAATAAGGCTGTGAAGAAGATCGAGAAGCTGGAAGAGGCGCGTTAGCGCCTCTGACAAAATCCCCCCGCAGCCTGCAGCGGTAAGGGAATACCGCCTCTGCTGCCCCAGGCTTTCTGACGCAGAAAACAGGTGAGGAAGAGGCGGATCGTGTAAAATCCGCTGGAAATAATTTACTTTTTGATGTAAAAAAATGGTTGACATTGACGAACTTGCATTGTATAGTTAATAAGTGACTTTATGAGAAATTATTGCAGAGCTGGAAACCCGGCTCTGAATTTTAGTTAAAAAACGGAGGCCGAGGTAATGAGAGTAAAGGTAACATTGGCATGCACAGAGTGCAAGCAGAGAAACTACAACACGATGAAGAATAAGAAGAACAATCCTGATCGTATGGAGCTGAAGAAGTACTGCCCGTTCTGCAAGAAAGAGACAGTTCATAAGGAGACCAAGTAATTAAGAGGCACAGAAATGTCGAATAAGAAAAAGAATCAGAAACCGAAAGAAGTCACGAAAGAGGAGATCAAGGAAGAGCGTCATAAGGCTGCTGCCCGCGCTAACCGCGAGCGTGCCGCACGCAAGAAGAATCCGCACTCCCGTCGTGATTACTGGAAGGGTGTAAAACGTGAGATGAGCAAGGTCGTATGGCCGACACGCAAGGAACTCGGCAGCTACACTGTAGTTGTAATCGCTACGTGTGCGCTTTTCGCGCTGGGATTCTGGCTGATCGACACCGGCTGGCTGACTGCTCTTAAGGCAGCGCTCGGTGTTACGCTCGGTTAATCAATCGCGTTTCTTGCACACCAGTAAAAGAGTAAAAAGAAGGTACATCAGATGTCAGACACAGAGATGAAAAATACAGGAAACATCGTCTCCCCGCTCGAGGGTGAGGGTGTCCGCGGCGATGGACAGGCAAAATGGTATGTCGTTCATGTTTATTCCGGACATGAGAATAAGGTGAAGGACAGCCTCCTGAAAATGGTCGAAAACAGAAACCTGCAGGACCTGATTATGGACGTTCGAGTACCGACAGAAAGCGTTGTTGAAGTAAAGGACGGCCAGAGAAAAGTCAAAACCAGAAAAATGTTTCCTGGATATGTGATCGTTAAGATGGTCGTTACCAATGAATCCTGGTATCTCGTGCGAAACACGCAGGGCGTTACCGGATTCGTAGGACATGGATCTGAACCGATTCCTCTGACGCCGGAAGAAGTGGCACGCATGGGAATCGAGAAGATAGATATCGATCTGGATGTTGAAGTCGGAGATCAGGTACGTGTAATCAACGGACCGTTCGAGAGTTTCATGGGTGAGATTCTCGACATCAGCCCGGAAAAGCAGGTCATGACCGTACGCATTTCAATGTTCGGTAGAGATACCCCTGTCGAGCTTGAGTTCGATCAGGTGGAAAAAATACAGTAGGGAAGGAGGACACGATTTATGGCAAAGAAAATCGAGGGTTATATTAAACTCCAGATTGAAGCCGGAAAGGCGAACCCAGCGCCTCCTGTAGGACCTGCATTAGGACAGCACGGAGTCAACATTATGGACTTCTGCAAGCAGTTCAATGCCAAGACTCAGGACCAGCCGGGAATGGTTATTCCTGTAGTAATCACCGTTTATGCGGACAGATCTTTCACATTCGTCACCAAGACTCCGCCGGCAGCAGTACTTCTGAAGAAGGCAGCTGGCATTGATACAGCTTCTGGTGAGCCGAATAAGAAGAAGGTTGCTACGGTTACTCTTGAGCAGGTTCAGGAGATCGCTAAGACCAAGATGCCGGATCTGAATGCAGCAAGCCTCGAAGCTGCTACATCTATGATCAAGGGTACTGCTCGCAGCATGGGCATCACAGTAGAAGAATAACACATTGTGGGAGAGTGGAGCTGAGCATCTGCTCGTCTGAACCACGAGGAGGAAAAAATGGCTAAACACGGAAAGAATTACAGAGACGCTGTCGAATCCTTCGACAAGTCCAAGCTTTACGATCCGGCTGAGGCAATGAAGGTTGTCACAGAAGTTGGTAAGGCAAAATTTGATGAGACCATCGAAGCTCACATCAAGCTGGGCGTTGATGGAAGACACGCTGACCAGCAGGTCAGAGGCGCAATCGTTCTTCCGAATGGAACCGGTAAGGAAGTAAAGGTTCTGGTATTTGCTAAAGGCCCTAAGGCTGAAGAAGCAGAAAAAGCCGGAGCTGACTATGTCGGTGCGGAAGAGCTTGCACAGAAAATCCAGCAGGAAAACTGGTTTGACTTCGATGTCGTAGTAGCAACACCTGATATGATGGGCGTTGTAGGACGTCTGGGACGTCTGCTCGGACCTAAGGGTCTGATGCCGAACCCGAAGTCTGGTACAGTTACGATGGATCTGGAGAAGGCACTGGCTGAGATTAAAGCCGGAAAAGTTGAGTACCGTCTGGATAAGCAGAACATTATCCACACAGTAATCGGAAAGAAGTCCTTCGGCCCGGAGAAGCTCCAGCAGAACTTTGACGCTCTGATGGCAGCAATCGTAAAGGCTAAACCATCATCTGCAAAGGGACAGTACCTCAGAAGTGTTACAGTAACACCGACGATGGGCCCTGGAGTAAAGGTTAATCCGGCAGTTCTCGGCTAACTGAGAAAGGCTGTTTTAACAGCGTGTGTCGTGAAACACGGAAATAACCGTGCGGAAGATGCATGCAGACATAAAATTGGAATTAATCACCTGAGACAGCGGGTGCCTGCGTAAAGGCTTAATTTCCCGCCGAGGTACGATATATAAACGTATTGGCCTCGCTCGCACAGCGGGGCTGTTTTATTGAGTACCACATTCGTGAATCGAACTCGTTTCGGTTACAGAAAGGAGAAGCGATGTCTGAAGAAGCAAAGAAGCAGAAACAGGCGGTCATCGATGAAATCAAGGAAAAACTTGATGGAGCTCAGTCTGCAGTAGTTATCGACTACATGGGCACGACTGTTGCTGAAGCTAACGAGATGAGAAAGAGTCTCCGTGAAGCTGACATCGATTACGGCGTATATAAGAATACGCTGATGAAGAGAGCTATTGAAGGAACAGAGTTTGCTCCTCTCGCTGACTCTCTGAAGGGACCGAGCGCTATTGCGATCAGTAAGACTGACGCTACTGCTCCGGCAAGAATTCTGAAGGCTTCCATCAAGAAGTTCAACAAGATGGAGTTCAAGTCCGGTGTTGTAGAGGGTCAGTTCTACGATAAGGAAGGTATCGAGCAGATTGCAAGCATTCCTTCCAGAGAAGAACTCCTGGCAAAATTCCTGGGAAGCATTCAGAGCCCGGTTGGAAAGTTTGTCAGAACACTGGCTGCAATTGCAGACGCAAAGCAGGAGGGCGGAGACGCTCCGGCTGCAGAGGCTGCACCGGCAGAGTAGTTCAACTGAATATCGGAATATCAGTAAGCATTATAGAAGCGGCAGCGTAAGCTGTGCCGCGTAATCATTCAGAAAGGAAACGAAAATGGATAAGGATCAGATCATTGAAGCCATCAAAGGAATGTCCGTACTCGAGCTGAACGAGCTCGTAAAAGCATGCGAAGAAGAGTTTGGTGTATCCGCAGCTGCTCCGGTTGCTGTTGCAGCAGCAGGTGCTGAGGGCGGTGCTGACGAGCAGACAGAATTCACAGTAGTTCTGAAGGAGATCGGTGACCAGAAGATTAAGGTCATCAAGGCTGTTCGTGAGATCACAGGACTTGGCCTGAAGGACGCTAAGGCTCTGGTAGACGGAGCTCCGTCCAACGTCAAGGAAGGCGTTGAGAAGGCTGAGGCTGACGACATCAAGGCTAAGCTCGAGGAAGTCGGCGCTACAGTAGAGTTCAAGTAATCGCGGCTCTTTGTAGAAATAGCGACGTCAGCAAAGCGATACGGAATACGTTAAATTCCCGTCCGGCTGGATTCTGCAGCTGCAGAGTATAGCTAACCGGAAATTGAATAGGTTCTGTATCGGTATCATGTCTGAAATAAGGAACTGTATCGGATCACAGATCGGGTGCAGTTCTTTTTTCTTGCGCGTCAGTTTTGTCCGCTCCCTCGCATGCAGTCTGTCTGCAGACAAAACACACCCGGCAAGGGATAAAAATGCCGGCAGGAGCCGGAAACCGTGAAAAAGCACGGCGTTTAACGTCTGCTTCCCCGCTGCATGCAAAAATCTGTCCACATAAATTTTACAATATGTGGAAGAAATTCGCGCCGGGCTATTGCAGTTTTGACGCTTCTATTGTATAATATTAGACTGCCATGCGAGTACTAAGAGATAGATTGTAAGGAGTGATAGTAATGCCAAAGCCAATTAAAGTTGGTAGAAAAACACGTATGTCATTCGGAAAAATCAAAGAAGTCTTGCCTATGCCAAACCTGGTGGACATTCAGACAAAGTCCTACGAATGGTTCCTCAAGGAAGGGCTTCAGGAGGTTTTTGAAGACATTTCGCCGATCAGCGACTATGCCGGCAAACTCAGCCTGGACTTCATTGATTACTCTCTGAACGATCCTCCGAAATATGACCAGGAGGAGTGTAAGGAGAGAGACGTGACATATGCAGCTCCGCTGAAAGTCAAGGTCCGCCTCGTAAACAGGGAGACGGGCGAAGTCAAGGAACAGGAAGTGTTCATGGGTGATTTCCCTCTGATGACAGAGCGCGGAACATTCATTTATAACGGTGCTGAACGTGTTATCGTTACACAGCTCGTACGTTCACCGGGACCATACTACAGTGTAGAGACAGATAAGTCCAACCAGAAGCTGTACGCTTCCCAGATCATCCCGAACAGAGGTGCCTGGATCGAGTATGACACAGACTCTAACGGAATTATCTACGTTCGTGTTGACCGTACCAGAAAGCAGCCGCTGACCATCCTGCTCCGTGCGCTTGGAATCGGCAGCAATGAGGAGATCCTCAGCATTTTCGGCGCGGATGAGCGTCTGATGAAGACCTTCGAGAAGGACACGACGACGGACACAGAGAGCGCTCTGAAGGAACTGTATAAAAAGCTCCGTCCGGGTGAGCCGCCGACAGTGGAGAGCGCAAGATCTCTTCTGAATTCACTCTTTTACGATTCGAAAAGATACGATCTTTCTCATGTAGGAAGATATAAATATAATAAGAAGCTTGGTATTCACGACAGACTGGAAAACGCGGTTGCCGCACAGGATGTAATTGACCCGAACACGGGAGAGATTCTGGTCTCCAGCGGAGACACCATCTCCAGAGAAATGGCGATGACCATTGAAGATGCCGGTGTCGACTTTGTTATGGTTGTCGGAAAGACCGATGATACCATCCGTACAAAGGTCATCGGAAACCGTTTCGTTGATATTAACAAGTATCTCGAGGGCAGAGACATTGATCTGACTGACCTGAAGATGCAGGATAAGGTTTACTATCCGGTCCTGAAGGAAATCCTGAAGGAGGATCTGGATGATCAGGAACTGAAGAACCGCATCCGTGAGAGAAAGGATGAGCTTTCTCCTAAGCACATCATCCTTGCCGATGTCATCGCTTCTGTCAGCTACATTCTGAACCTGAACTACGGAATCGGAAGCACAGACGACATCGACCATCTGGGAAACAGAAGACTGCGTACGGTCGGCGAACTGCTGCAGAACCAGTTCCGTATCGGACTGGCAAGAATGGAGCGTGTTGTCAGAGAGAGAATGTCCATTCAGGATATCGATGTAACGACACCGCAGGCCCTGATCAATATCCGTCCGGTAACGGCAGCAATCAAGGAGTTCTTCGGAAGTTCCCAGCTGTCTCAGTTCATGGCCCAGAACAACCCGCTGTCTGAGCTGACACACAGAAGAAGACTGTCAGCCCTGGGACCTGGCGGACTGTCCAGAGAGCGTGCAGGACTGGAAGTACGAGACATTCACCATTCTCATTATGGAAGAATGTGCCCGATTGAGACCCCAGAAGGCCCGAACATCGGTCTGATCGGATCTCTGACCATTTATGGAGTAGTCAATAAGTATGGATTCATCGAGACTCCGTACCGTATTGTAGATAAAGAGCACGGCAGAGTAACGGATGAAGTCCGCTATGTCACTGCCGATGAAGAAGAGCGGCTGATCATCGCCAACGCCAACGAGCCGCTGGACGATGACGGATATTTCATCAATGATGAAGTTGCCGGACGTGGTGTCGGCGGAGAAATTTCCCTGTTCAAGAAAACATCCGTGGATATGATGGATGTATCTCCGAAGCAGGTTGTATCCGTCGCTTCTGCGATGATTCCTTTCCTGGAAAACGACGACGCGAACCGTGCGCTGATGGGATCCAACATGCAGCGTCAGGCGGTTCCGCTGATGGTTACGGAAGCACCGTATATCGGAACAGGAATGGAGTACAAGGCAGCGAGAGATTCCGGAGCCGTCATTCTGGCAAAGCATTCCGGAACTGTTGAATTCGTTGATGCGGATAACATTGTTATCGCAAGAGATGATGCCAAGGGCCAGGATGAGTACACGATGCTGAAGTTCAAGCGTTCCAACCAGGGAGCCTGCATCAACCAGCGTCCGATCGTAAGCCACGGCGAGCATATTGAAGAAGGAGAAGTCATTGCAGACGGACCTTCCACCAATATGGGAGAAATTTCCCTCGGAAAGAATCTGCTGGTAGGATTCATGACCTGGGAAGGATACAACTACGAGGACGCGGTTATCCTGAACGAGAAACTGATCATGAATGATGTCCTGACATCTATTCATATCGTAGAATATGAGTCCGAAGCGAGAGATACCAAGCTCGGACCGGAAGAAATTACCAGAGATATTCCGAACGTCGGCGATGACGCTCTGAAGGATCTGGACGAGGAAGGAATTATCCGTGTCGGCGCAGAAGTCGATTCTACGGATATTCTGGTAGGAAAAGTCACACCGAAGGGTGAAAATGACCTGAGCGCAGAAGAGCGACTGCTCCGCGCCATCTTCGGTGAGAAGGCAAGAGAAGTCAGAGATACTTCCCTGCGTGTTCCTCATGGTGAACACGGAATCGTCGTACAGGTTCGTGTCTTCACAAGAGCGAACGGCGATGAACTGCCGCCTGGAGTAACCAAGCTTGTTCGTGTATATATCGCGTCCAAGAGAAAGATTCAGGTTGGAGACAAGATGTCCGGACGTCACGGAAACAAGGGTGTTGTTTCCAGAATTCTGCCGGAAGAGGATATGCCGTTCCTGGAAGACGGAACACCGCTGCAGATCATGCTGAATCCGCTGGGTGTACCGTCCCGAATGAATGTAGGACAGGTCCTGGAAGTTCATCTGGGTCTCGCTGCGAAGAAGCAGAACTGGTATGTTGCCACTCCGGTATTTGATGGTGCCAAGGAGAGCGACATCAGAGAGCTGCTCGTAAAGAGCGGATATCCGGAAAACGGAAAACTGCGTCTGCGTGACGGAAGAACTGGTGAGTACTTTGCAAATCCGGTAACGGTCGGATACATGTACATGCTGAAACTGCATCACATGGTTGATGATAAGATCCATGCGAGAAGTACGGGTCCGTACTCCCTGGTAACGCAGCAGCCGCTGGGCGGAAAAGCACAGTTCGGAGGCCAGCGTTTCGGAGAGATGGAGGTATGGGCACTGGAAGCATACGGTGCTGCATATACACTTCAGGAAATCCTGACCGTCAAGTCAGATGATATCGTTGGACGTGTCAAGACATACGAAGCAATCGTCAAAGGCCAGAATATCCCTGAACCGGGTATTCCGGAGTCTTTCAAGGTTCTGATCAAGGAACTGCAGAGTCTGGCTCTGGATGTCCGTGTACTGGACGATAATGGAGAGGAAATCGAACTGAAAGAACAGATCGATGACGATACTCCGAGCGGATATGAGAGTGTCATCCGCATGAACTCAAGAGAGAGCGAAAGCGGACTGATGCATCATGGATTCAGCGAGGAAAAAACGGACGCCGGGAATAATGCAGATACGGCGGACACAGAGGCTCATGCTGATGCAGAACCGTCAGATGACGAGCAGTAGGAAAGGAGAGTACATCTGTGGCTGAAAATAGCGGATACATTGAATCGAATAATTTTGACTCCCTTCAGATCAGACTGGCATCTACGGACAAGATCCTGGAGTGGTCTCACGGAGAAGTAACAAAGCCGGAAACAATCAATTACAGAACTCTCAAACCGGAAAAAGATGGCCTTTTCTGCGAAAGGATTTTCGGACCGATTAAGGACTGGGAGTGCCACTGCGGAAAGTACAAGCGCATCAGATACAAGGGAATTGTCTGCGACCGCTGCGGTGTAGAGGTCACAAAAGCGAAAGTAAGAAGAGAGAGAATGGGACATATCAAGCTGGCTGCGCCAGTGTCCCATATCTGGTACTTCAAGGGAATTCCATCCAGAATGGGTCTGATTCTGGACATCACCCCGAGAAACCTGGAACGTGTTCTGTACTTTGCGGCATACGTTGTCCTGGATCCGGGCGATGAGAGCCAGACCGGTCTGGTTGAAAAGCAGATCATCTCCGAGCAGCAGTACCGTGACCTGAAAGACGCGGGCATGAAGTTCCGCGCCGGCATGGGAGCGGAGGCCATCCGTGAGCTGCTGGAAAAAATCGATCTGGATGACCTGTCAAAGAAGCTGCGTGCTGAGCTGAGCACAGCATCCGGTCAGAAAAAGGTCAAGATCATCAGAAGACTGGAAGTCGTAGAGGCCCTGCGTCTTTCCGGAAACCGCCCAGAGTGGATGGTTCTGGAAGTCGTTCCGGTAATTCCGCCAGACCTGCGCCCGATGGTACAGCTCGACGGAGGACGTTTCGCAACGTCTGACCTGAATGATCTCTACAGAAGAGTCATCAACAGAAACAACCGTCTGAAGCGTCTGCTTGAACTCGGCGCTCCGGACATCATCGTCAGAAACGAGAAGAGAATGCTGCAGGAAGCAGTTGACTCTCTGATTGATAACGGCAGAAGAGGAAAGCCTGTAACAGGACCTGGCGGACGTGCGCTGAAGTCACTGTCCGACCTGCTGAAAGGAAAACAGGGACGTTTCAGACAGAACCTGCTCGGAAAGCGTGTCGACTATTCCGGACGTTCCGTAATCGTCGTAGGACCAGAGCTGAAATTCTACCAGTGCGGAGTTCCTAAGACAATGGCGCTGGAACTGTTCAAGCCTTTCATCATGAAAGAGCTGAATGAGAAGAACTACGCAACCAACATTAAGAATGCGAAAAAGATGGTCGAGAAGGGCGATCCGAAAGTCTGGGATGTCCTCGAAGACGTCATCAAGGAGCATCCGGTTATGCTGAACCGTGCCCCGACGCTGCACAGACTGGGAATTCAGGCGTTTGAGCCAGTTCTGGTTGAAGGAAAGGCCATCAAGCTCCATCCGCTGGTCTGCACACCATTCAACGCGGACTTCGACGGAGACCAGATGGCGATCCACGTACCGCTGACCGCTGAAGCACAGGCAGAGGCGAGATTCCTGATGTTGTCTGTCAACAACATTCTGGCACCGAAGGACGGATCTCCGATTACGACGCCGACCCAGGATATGATCCTTGGTGCGTACTATTTGACCTATCCTGGAGATGCGACAAAAACTGTCCGCGACGAGGACGGCAAGGAGCATATCGAGTACTCTCTCGACGAGTTCAACGATCCGGAAAAGGCAAAGTACAACCGTGACAACGGATTCAAGAGAGTACAGGAAAAGGGAGACGGAAAGGTCTTCACCGACCTGAACGAGATGATCATGGCCTTCCAGAACCACGTTGTGGACATTCACGCCAAGGTCAAGGTCAGAATGTATAAAGATGATAAGGATACCAGAGGCGCTCTGGTTGAATCCACCGTCGGAAGATTCCTGTACAACAGAGGAATTCCGCAGGATCTGGGATTCATCGACCGCTCCAAGGATCCATACTCCCTGGAAGTTGACTTCCTGTGCGGAAAGAAACAGCTGGGAGCAATCATCGACAAATGCTTCCGTGCACATGAGAATACCGGCACTGTCCTGATGCTTGACTACATCAAGGCAATGGGATATAAATATTCTACGCTGGCTGCGATTACCATCGGTATCGACGACATGAAGATTCCGGATAATAAGTGGGAAATCGTCAATGCTGCGCAGAAGGAAGTTGATAAATACGAGAAGGCTTACAGACGCGGACTTATGTCCAACTCTGAGCGCTGGGATAAGCAGGAAGCCATCTGGAACAAGGCGACAGACGATGTTGCTGACGCCCTGATGGATTCTCTGGCACCGAACAACAACCTGAATATCATGGCGACATCCGGTGCGCGAGGCAGTAAGAACCAGATTCGTCAGATCGGCGGAATGCGTGGACTGATGGGTACAGCTACCGGTAAAACCGTAGAAATTCCTATCAAGGCGAACTTCCGTGAAGGTCTGTCCATCCTGGAGTACTTCATTTCCTCCAACGGAGCGAGAAAGGGACTGGCCGACACCGCGCTGCGTACAGCCGACTCTGGTTATCTGACCAGACGTCTGGTTGATGTCTCCCATAATATGATCGTCCGCGAGATGGACTGCGGAACAACCGACGGCGTTGTCGTCCGCGCCTTCATTGACGGTAAGGAAGTTCTGGAGACCCTGTTCGACCGTATCGCCGGAAGAACAGCGGCAGAGGACGTCAAGCATCCGCAGACCGGAGAGATCATCGTTCACCGTAACGAAGAAATTTCCGATGAGCAGGCACACGAGATCGAGGATTCCGGAATCAAGGAAGTCAAGATCAGATCCGTCATGACCTGCAAGAGCAAGAGCGGAGTCTGCGCAAAATGCTATGGCAGAAACCTGGCGACCCGTCATGAGGTTAACATCGGAGAGGCTGTCGGAATCATCGCCGCACAGTCCATCGGAGAGCCTGGTACTCAGCTGACCATGAGAACCTTCCACTCCGGCGGAGTTGCCGGAAGCGACATCACTCAGGGTCTTCCGAGAGTAGAGGAGCTGTTCGAGGCACGTAAGCCTAAGGGACTTGCCGAGATCTGCGAGGCAGACGGAGTCGTTCGCGAGATCAACCCGAGAACGGACAATAAGTCTGAGATCATCGTTGACTGTGACGAGCCGGATGAGAAGGGCGAACTCGAGAAAAAATACATCGTTCCTTACGGCGCGAGAATCGTCGTCAAGGTTGGCGACCGTGTACAGGCCGGACACAACCTGACTGCAGGACCTCTGAATCCGCATGACATTTACAAATACTGCGGCGTCGAGGGCGTTTACGACTACCTGCTCCGTGAGTGCCAGCGCGTATACAGGAACCAGGGTGTAGATATCAACGATAAGCACATCGAGATCATCGTCAGCCAGATGCTTTCCAAGTACCGTGTAGAGGATCCGGGCGACACCGACCTCCTGCCGGGCAGCATGTACAGCATCAGCGAGATCGAAGAAGCGAACGCTAATACAGAACATCCTGCTGAATATAAGAGAATGCTTCTGGGAATCACCAAGGCATCCCTGGCAACCAACTCCTTCCTGTCTGCCGCATCCTTCCAGGAGACAACCCGTGTCCTGACCGATGCCGCAATCAAGGGAAAGACCGACCATCTGGAAGGCCTGAAGGAGAATGTAATCATCGGAAAACTCATCCCGGCCGGAACCGGAATGCGCAGATACCGCGACATTCAGGTCGACTACGGAGAGAACACCAATTACATGAATTCCTTCAATAAGAGCGGAGGCGCCTCCGAGAAGGCGGATCGTTCTTCTGAGAAGGGCGATAAGGTCCGTGAATTCCATGTCGATACAACCTTTGATTCCGTGGCAAGCGGAGAACCGGCAGAAGGTGCAGATGCTCCGGAAACAGCAGCCGCTTCGTCCGAGCCGGCCGCGGCAGAGACGCACGAGGAATCCGGAAGCGAGCAGGAGTAATTCGCCGCTGAAATAAGGAGAAACAGCCATCCGTTTTCCCTTCCATATGAATAAACAGACCGCGCAGCAGGCAGTTCGTGGATTTCCATGAGCTGCAGGCTGCGCGTTTTTTACTTTCAGAGGCGGATGCATCCCCATTCGACAAAAAACAGGCGCAAGGAGTGACTCTTAATTTTTGTTAATAATGGTTGAATTTATACTGACTTCGTAATACTATTGTATATAGAACGTACGGATTTCCGTACGTGAGCTAATTTTAATAAGATCATCATGAACTGGCCTTCCTCCAGAAACGGCTGAATTTCAGGCAAATTGGGGGGGGCCGTTTTATATCTTGAATCAGATTTCTTCAATCGGCAGAAATTATTACTGCGATGGAAGGCAGGACGTGACGCATCTGAATGTTTCAGAAAGGAGTATGTTATGTCTTCAGTAAGACGCAAGCCGGCAAGGGTGCTGCTGTGCCTGGTGCTGGCCCTGTCCGTTGCAGCGGTATTTCTGCTGTCTTCTTCCGCGGTGTTTGCGCAGACAAATTCAGATCCAGCGGAGAAAATCACAGGAACTTTTAAAACCTCGGGTATTTTAAATGAACGGAGGTTAACAGGAACTATCAAAGTTAACCCGAGCGCAATTACCTATAGCAAAGAAAATAATCAGATCAGCTTAAATGTAGACGCCACAGATTTATTTAATGAGGCAGATAAAGAATATCAGGATCATTATAAGCACGATCTTTTCTCCAGCTACTATACGCACATTGTCATGTATGGTGAGAACAGCGGCTTTCCGGTATTTACGTATACGGTTAAGTTCCCGGAGGGAGTAACTGTTGATGATAATAAGGTTACTTATTCAGTAAAAAGTACTTCAACAATTAGTAATATTACAGTTAAAAATGATAATAAGAATACCCTAACCTTCACTTTCTACTTAGGCAGCTGGTGGGATTACGCTGAGTTTTTCACACATGTTGAGAATGAACTGAAAGACGGTAGGCAAGCGCATCCGATCCAGGTTACGATTCCTGTTTCCGGCAGTTTAACAAGTGGAAGCGTTACGGGAAGCGGATCTTGCAAGTTATATAAGAATGGAAAACATCCGGTAGCGGATCCAATCGTTAATATTACTTCCCCAGATACCACTTGGACATTTTAATTAAAGGCAGGCGAAGAATTAAAATGAAGAATGTAATGAAGAAAATCGGAATTCTTGGTCTGTCTGCAGCAATGGCGGCGGCCATGATGCTTCCAGTATTTGCTGCTGATGATAGTAACAATACTGGGGATTCCGCCTCGTCTGTTGATGCAAAGGTTGCAGAGACCATACAGAATGATTACTGGGCAGACCTCACAGCGCGTACAATTGATGGTCAGAATGTTGCTGCTCCATCTGATCTTCCGACTACAATGGTTAACGAACCCTTTAATCAAGCTTTGGATCGCGTAAGTTATCAGTTGCATGCAAACGGAATCGATGAGAATCCGAACGCAATGGATACATGGCGTTCAGCCTGGTGGGATTCAGTGACAATTACTGACGATCAAGGAAACACGCACAATTTTGGATATGATGCTGGATATTCAAAAGAAAGGCAATATTTTCAGGCTGTTACGAAAGGTATAGCACCTCAGGGAGCAAATGACCAATTGAAACAAGCTGTTAATGATTTGAATAAGGCGTATTTAAATCTGGATCCAGAAGCTGGCAACTATTCCTCGCTGAATGAAAATGAAATGGATGACAAGACAAAGGCTCTTCAGGTAAATGGAGATCTTAGGCGTATCGATAAAAATGAAGATGCCTGTGCGCCGGGAGACACGAATATCGGGCTGAATTTCTCCGTCAATGCACCATGGTTTGCGCGGTATATGAATACGTGGATATTTGAAGGTATATCATACTCCATGTCTCCACAACCATTTTTTACGATAAATGCGAATACGTCCTCAGATGAAGAGATGGTATTCACCTTGGATATTCCTAAAGGAGTTGAAGCAAGTAAAATATCTGCTAATAATATCACACTTCATGACCCGTCCGGGATCCTTAAGGTTAAAGAGGTAAGGTACAATCCGCTTAGAGAAAGTGAGCAGACAGAAAATAAGACAGGTAAGTTAGTCATAAAGGTTGGCGTAGACAGTGCAAAGTCACAAAATTTGTCGGAATATCGTAAAGCTCTGAATGACGCGGTAAATAAAAATGACGGATCTGTCAGCATCGATATTATGGGATTAGATATTGCGAAAGATGCGGCAGAAGGTGTCAAACATATCCGTGGAACGGTTTCTGGTTTTAGTGATCTGGCTGTACAGATGAATCCAACCATGTTTCCAGAAGGGACGTATTTCCGTAATTTCTTCTATTTTGCGGGACAGCAGAGCAGTGCTGGCGCGGATAATCTTGCAGGAGACTTTGGAAAAGATAAACCAAAACAGATTTCCTACAGTTTCAAGGTCAGCAACCCGACCCCGTATGTCCCGTCCACGCCGACGGAGCCGCAGCAGCCGCAGAAGCATGAGGTCACGATCCATGAGGATAACCCGACCACGGATAAGCCGGAGACAACCACCAAGATCACTGTGGATGACCAGGGCAAGGTAGAGAAGCCGGCTCAGGATCCGGTTCGCCCGGGATATACGTTCGACGGGTGGTATTCCGATCCGGAATGCACGATTCCGTTCGACTTCAGCAAGCCGGTTACCGGAGACATCCACATCTACGCAAAGTGGAACAAGAATGTAAAGCCGCAGACGGCTAAGAAGGTAACAGGAATTCTGCTGCCGAAAGCCATTGCAAATGGAAGCAGCCGCCAGACGGTTACCTGGACGCCGCTGACCAATGTGGACGGATACTACGTCTATGAAGCAAACTGCAACACACCGAAGAAGACCTATCACTTCAAGAAGGTGGCAGATGTGAAGGCTTCCGCGCCGAGAGTGTATAAGCAGTCCGGACTGAAGAAGGGCGTGGCGTATAAGTATTATGTCGCGGCATACCAGATTAAGAATGGAAAGAAAAAGGTCGTAAAGAAGAGCCTGTCCGTTCATTCGATTGCCGGAAACCTCATGAGAAAACGCGTAAGCTACACCAACGTAAAGAAGGTCAGTGTAAATAAGAACGCTGTCACTCTGAAGGTTGGAAAGACTTACCGCATTCAGCCGTCGGTAAAGGGCGTTTACTCGAACTGCGCGATTCTGCAGAAGGGTCACGCGGCAATGTTCCGTTACGTTTACATCAAGGACGGAAAGAACATCAGCGTTTCCAGCACAGGAATCGTAAAGGCTAAGAGGGCCGGAAAGTGCAATGTTTATGTTCTGGGCACCAACGGCGTCAGAGCCAAGGTTGCCGTAACGGTAAAGTAAAGGCGTTTTTACGCCGCGGAACCGGAAACGGTTCTGCAAGAGATTGAGATAATCAAGAAGGAGATTTTCCACATTCAGCAGGAAGGCGAATGCGGAGAGTCTCCTTTTTTCGTAGTTTCCAAATTTTTCCTTGTGAATTGATTTTTGTCAGTTGCAAAAAGAAAATGCTTGTGATACACTTATGATTGGTTCAGTCTCGATGACTCTGAAGTACGCTTCAGAGTCGCTTTGACTGTCTGGACAGATCAGAGAAATGTAAATTCGCTGTGCGGAGGCGCATGAATCTGTATCCGGTCCCATATACCAAATTACTCAGGAAAGGAGAAAATAATGCCTACAATTAACCAGTTAGTACGTCAGGGCAGACACAGTTCCGTCAAGAAGTCTGGTGCACCGGCTCTCGGTAAGGGAATGAATTCCCTGAAGCGTGAGTTCACAGACAACAACTCACCACAGAAGAGAGGCGTCTGCACGTCAGTAAAGACGGTTACACCTAAGAAGCCGAATTCCGCTCTTAGAAAAGTTGCCAGAGTACGTCTTACGAACGGCATTGAGGTTTCAGCCTACATCCCTGGAATCGGCCACAACCTGCAGGAGCACAGCGTGGTACTGATCAGAGGCGGAAGAGTTAAGGACCTCCCTGGTGTAAGATACCACATCATCAGAGGAACTCTCGATACTGCCGGTGTAGCTGACAGAAACAAGGCTCGTTCTAAGTACGGCGTCAAGAGACCTAAGAAAAAGTAAGAAATCTATTTCGAGTAATCGGGATTGTTGTGCTCGGAATATATAGGCATTATTTGCAATATATTGAGCACCGCGGCACCGCGTCCGCTAACGCGGGAACCGGTGTCGAGTACCCCCGTCAGACTGGGCAGTCACATTTTATTTTATTGCCGGGCTGTTCAGAGTAATCCTCTATGCTGAGCGTAAGCTCTCCGATAAAGGGTGAAGAGAAGAAGTGCAATATGAAGCTGTAATTGTACAGCGGACCTCTTGGACAGTCGGATTTTGTCCGGGAGAAACGCAGATAAGGGAGGAAGAGAAGTGCCAAGGAAAGGTAAAACACCAAAGCGTGAAGTGCTTCCAGATCCAGTTTATGGCAATGTCGTAGTTTCCAAGCTGATCAACAGCATCATGCTCGACGGAAAGAAGAGCACCGCTCAGAAGATCGTTTACGGCGCATTTGATCAGATCAAGGAGCAGACAGGCGAGGAGCCGCTGGAAGTATTTGAGAAGGCTATGAACAACATCATGCCTGTACTTGAAGTTAAGGCTAGAAGAGTCGGTGGTGCGAACTATCAGGTTCCTGTAGAGGTAAGACCTGCAAGAAGACAGACACTGGCTCTGAGATGGCTCACGATGTTCACAAGAGCAAGAGGCGAGAGAACTATGGCAGAGAGACTGGCTAAGGAACTCATCGATGCTTCTAACAACACCGGAGCAACCGTAAAGAGAAAAGAAGATACTCATAAGATGGCAGAGGCAAACAAGGCGTTTGCTCACTTCAGATGGTAGTAGTTTCCTAGGGAAACGCAGAATGGAGGAAAAATGGCTGGTAGAGAATTTCCGTTAGAGAAAACCAGAAACATTGGAATCATGGCTCATATCGATGCCGGAAAGACTACTGTCACAGAGCGTATCCTCTTCTATACTGGTAAAACTCATAAGATCGGAGAAACTCACGATGGAGCTTCTCAGATGGACTGGATGGAAGAAGAGCGTGAGCGTGGAATCACAATCACTTCTGCGGCGACTACTGCTCATTGGAAGGGCAACCGTATCAACATCATCGATACGCCGGGACACGTAGACTTTACTGTAGAGGTTGAGCGTTCCCTGCGTGTACTGGATGGAGCTGTTACGGTTCTGGCTGCCAAGGGCGGAGTTGAGCCGCAGTCTGAGACTGTATGGAGACAGGCTGAGAAGTACAATGTACCGAGAATGGTCTTCGTTAATAAGATGGACGTTCTGGGTGCGGACTTCTACCGCGTCATCGATCAGATCAAGGAAAGACTTCAGGCTAACCCGGTAGCTGTACAGCTGCCGATCGGCGCTGAGGACAGCTTCCGTGGAATCATCGACCTGATTACCATGAAGGCTGAAATTTATGAGGATAAGCTTGGTACCAAGATCGACGAGGAGAAAATCCCGGACGATATGATGGACGAGGCTAAGGAATGGCACGACAAGATGCTCGAGCAGGTCGCTGAGTGTGACGAGGACCTCATGATGAAGTATCTGGAAGGCGAAGAGCTGACAGAGAAGGAGATCAAGGACACAATCAGAAAGCAGACTATTGCTAACGAGATGGTTCCTGTAATGTGCGGTTCCGCTTATAAGAATAAGGGTGTTCAGCCGCTGCTGGACGGCATCATTGATTACATGCCGTCTCCACTGGATGTACCGCCGATCAAGGGTGTAAACCCGGATACAGAGGAAGAGGAAGAGAGACCGTCTGATGACAAGGCTCCGTTCGCTGCTCTGGCATTCAAGATCATGACGGACCCATATGTTGGTAAGCTGGCATTCTTCAGAGTTTACTCCGGTACTCTGGAATCTGGTTCCTATGTTTACAACGCTAACAAGGGACAGAAGGAAAGAATCGGAAGAATCCTTCAGATGCATGCGAACAAGCGTAAGGAAATCGATAAAGTTTACGCCGGAGATATCGCTGCAGCTGTAGGTCTTAAGAATACAACAACAGGTGATACACTGTGTGACGAGGGTCATGAGATTCTGCTCGAGTCCATGGAATTCCCGGATCCGGTTATCGAGGTTGCGATCGAGCCGAGAACAAAGGCTGGTCAGGAAAAGATGGGTATCGCGCTGGCAAAGCTGGCAGAAGAGGACCCGACGTTCAGAACTTACACGAACGAGGACACTGGTCAGACCATCATCGCAGGAATGGGAGAACTCCATCTGGAGATCATCATCGACCGTCTGCTGCGTGAGTTCAAGGTTGAGGCGAATGTCGGAAAGCCGCAGGTTTCCTACAAGGAGACAATTACAAAGCCGGTCGACGTCGATCACAAGTATGCAAAGCAGTCCGGTGGTCATGGTCAGTATGGTCATGTAAAGATCAAGGTTTATCCGAGAGAGCCGGGTGAAGGATACGAATTTAAGAACTCCATCGTCGGAGGAGCTATTCCGAAGGAATACTTCAACGCGATTCAGGAAGGTATTCAGGAAGCTATGCAGAACGGACCGGTTGCCGGATATCCGGTTGTTGATGTCGGCGTAGATCTGTACGATGGATCTTATCACGAGGTCGACTCCTCTGAGATGGCATTTAAGGTTGCCGCTTCTATGGCATTCCGCGAGGCTGCACAGAAGGCAGATCCTGTTCTGCTCGAGCCTATCTTCAAGGTTGAGGTTACGGTTCCTGATGAATACATGGGAGACGTTATCGGAGACCTGTCCGGAAGAAGAGGCCGTATCGAGGGATCTGAGATGGATAAGGGCGCTGTTGAGATCAGAGCGATGGTACCGCTGTCTGAGATGTTCGGATATGCGACAGACCTGCGTTCCAGAACTCAGGGCCGTGGAACTTATGTAATGCAGTTCGACCACTTTGAGAAGCTGCCTGCATCACTGACAGAGAAAGTCATTAATAAATAGTTTAGCCTGATGTATTTTTGCCGCGGCATGCATGCGTGTGTGCTGCGGCCGTAAGGAGGATATAGAAATGGCAAAGCAGAAATATGAAAGAACCAAGCCGCATATCAACATCGGAACAATCGGACATGTTGACCACGGCAAAACAACACTGACAGCTGCGATCACAACAGTACTGCACCAGAGATACGGACTGGGCGAGGACGTTGCGTTCAACCAGATCGACAAGGCACCGGAAGAGAGAGAAAGAGGAATCACAATTTCTTCCGCGCACGTAGAGTATGAGACACCGAACAGACACTACGCACATGTAGACTGCCCGGGACATGCTGACTATGTAAAGAACATGATCACAGGAGCAGCTCAGATGGACGGAGCAATCCTGGTAGTAGCAGCAACAGACGGACCGATGCCGCAGACCAGAGAGCACATTCTGCTGGCAAGACAGGTAGGAGTACCGTACATCATCGTATTCCTGAACAAGTGCGACATGGTAGACGACGAGGAGCTGCTTGACCTGGTAGAGATGGAAGTAAGAGAGCTGCTGAGCGAGTATGACTTCCCAGGCGATGACACACCGATCATCAGAGGATCCGCACTGAAGGCACTGGAAGATCCAGCAGGCCCGTGGGGAGACAAGATCGTAGAGCTGATGGAAGCAGTAGATTCTTACATTCCGGAGCCAAAGAGAGATAACGACAAGCCGTTCCTGATGCCAATCGAGGACATCTTCTCCATCACAGGACGTGGAACAGTAGCCACAGGCCGAGTAGAGAGAGGAGAGGTCAAGGTCGGAGACGAAGTCGAGATCGTAGGACTGAAGGAAGAGAAGCAGAAGACGGTAGTAACCGGAGTAGAGATGTTCAGAAAGACACTGGACTACGCAGAGACCGGAGACAACATCGGAGCACTGCTGAGAGGAATTCAGAGAGACGAGATCGAAAGAGGACAGGTACTGGCAGCACCGGGAACTGTACATCCGCATACGAAGTTCAAGGGCCAGGTATACGTACTGAAGAAGGAAGAGGGCGGACGTCACACACCGTTCTTCAACGGATACAGACCGCAGTTCTATTTCAGAACAACAGACGTAACCGGAGACCTGCAGCTGCCGGAAGGCACAGAGATGTGCATGCCGGGAGACAACGTAACAATGGAGATCGACCTGATCACACCGGTTGCGATGGAAGAAGGACTGAGATTCGCTATTCGTGAAGGCGGAAGAACAGTAGGATCCGGAGTTGTAACAGAGATCATCGAGTAATTGAGGCTCTGAGACGACCATAGATTGAAAATCATGAGAGCTGTGCTTTCAGCAGAGATGCTGGGAGCGCGGCTCTTTTTCTATTGCCTCTGCGGAAGGCGCCAGCGACAGAGGATTTCCATATGTACGCCCGACGCTCACATCCGGCGTTCTGGTGCTGTGAATGGTGTATTCTGATATGTGCCGGCGAGGGAAAAGGCATCCAGAATATCTTCCTGACACATCTACGCAGAACTGACTCAAAAGCTTCACACAGTTTTCGGACACGGCCAGTTTTAGGATATGTTACAATGTGTAGAAATAAATTGCATGAACGTAAAAGGAGTAAGCATAATGTATTTATTTACTGCTGCTCTGTAACATTGCATACGTTATTGTGCAGAAAGAGGAAAAAAAGAGATGAAAGAGGTAAAAAATCCGAGACGGCCGATGATCTTATACTATCTGATCATCCTGGTCATCATCGTTCTGTTCAACTGGCTGCTGATGCCGTCGCTTCAGCAGAGTCAGGTGAAAAAGGTGAACTACAGCACCTTTATGAAGTATACAGAGCAGAAGAAGATCGCGACCGTCCAGGTCAGGGAAAATGATATTCTGTTTACGCTGAAAAGCAGCGCATCGGATGGAAGTGGAAATACGGTGACGTATAAAACGGGCCGCATGCCGGACGAGAATCTGACCGAACGTCTGTATAAGTCCGGAGCACAGTTTACATCCAATCTGCAGCAGAACAGCACCACATCATCGATATTGAGCGGTATTCTGGGCTTTGTTGTGCCGCTGATCCTGTTTATCTGGATCGGAAACTGGCTGTCGAAGAAGATGGTGGAAAAGGCCGGAGGTGCCAATTCCATGATGTTTGGCATGGGAAAGAGCAATGCCAAGCTATATGTTCAATCGACGGAGGGCATTCACTTCAGTGATGTCGCAGGTGAAGATGAGGCAAAGGAAAATCTGGAGGAAATCGTAGAGTACCTGCATGACCCAAAAAAATACACCGCAATCGGAGCGACAATGCCGAAAGGCGTTCTGCTGGTAGGCCCTCCGGGAACTGGTAAAACCATGCTTGCCAAGGCCGTAGCCGGTGAGGCGAATGTACCGTTCTTCTCCATTTCCGGTTCCGAGTTCGTAGAGATGTTTGTCGGCATGGGCGCGTCCAAGGTGCGTGATCTGTTCAAGCAGGCGAAAGAAAAGGCGCCGTGCATCGTATTCATCGACGAGATCGATGCCATCGGAAAGAAGCGTGACAATCAGCTGTCCACCAATGATGAGCGTGAGCAGACCCTGAACCAGCTGCTGACCGAGATGGACGGATTTGATAATAACAGTGGCGTCATGATTCTGGCGGCCACCAACCGTCCGGAAATTCTGGACCCGGCACTGCTGCGTCCGGGCCGTTTCGACCGCCGTGTACCGGTTGAACTGCCGGATCTGAAGGGCCGTGAGGAAATCCTGAAAGTCCATGCCCGCAAGGTGAACATGGGCAGGGATGTCAACTTCAACACGATTGCCAGAATGGCTTCCGGAGCATCCGGAGCAGAACTGGCGAACATCGTCAATGAGGCTGCGCTGAGAGCTGTCCGCATGGGCCGGAACATCGTCCATGAGGAAGATATGGAAGAGAGCATCGAGGTTGTCATCGCCGGCTACCAGAGAAAGAACGCGATCCTTTCTGCAGAAGAAAAGAAGATCGTCGCTTACCACGAGATCGGCCACGCCATGGTTGCTGCGCTGCAGAATCACTCTGAGCCGGTGCAGAAGATCACCATCGTTCCGAGAACATCCGGAGCTCTGGGATATACCATGCAGGTGGATGAGGGACAAAAAAATCTCCTGTCCAAGGAAGAACTCCTGAACCGCATTGCAACGCTGACTGGCGGCCGTGCGGCCGAGGAGACCGTATTCGGTTCGATTACAACCGGCGCATCCAATGATATCGAGCAGGCCACCAAACTCGCCCGGGCGATGATCACCCGTTACGGAATGAGCGACGAGTTCGACATGGTCGCTATGGAGCACCAGACTAACCAGTACCTGGGCGGCGATTCCGAGCTGACGTGCTCGCCGGAGACGCAGAAGGAAATCGACTCCAAGGTTGTAGAACTGGTCAGACAGCAGCATGAAAAGGCGATTAAGCTGCTGAAAGATAATCGTTCCAAACTGGATGAACTGGCTCAGTATCTGTATGAGAAGGAGACCATTACCGGCGAACAGTTCATGGAAATCCTTCACCAGCCTCCTAAATACCGTCTGGCAACAAACGGTGCGCAGCTGGACGAGTCTGAGACACCGAAAGAGCAGGAAACACAGGTACAGTCTGCTCCGCAGAATAATGGTGCGGAAGGTATTCAGAAGGAAGCGCCGCAGGATGCTGCGGACGGAACGCAGGACTCGAGCCTTTAGCAGCAGATTGTCCAGTGTTAAAGGTGGTATGCTGTAAGCTGCCGGAATGCTGACGGAACAGCATAGAACAGGATACAGTGACATAAAATGAACGGGACTGCGGCTGCAGTCCCGTTTTTCGCAGTTGTCCAGTATCTCTATTCGCAGTATAATATATGCAGTCTGTCTGTTCAAAGAAAACAGGCGGTGAACAGACATGCAGACAGAATAGAGAAAAAGGCTCCGGAGAGGTGGCAGAATGAAAGACATCATTCAGATTGAGCATCTGACTTTTGACTATGTCAGGGAAAATGAAGAAGGCAGGGAAATTGTCCATGCGATTAAGGATGTTTCGCTGAATATCGAAGAGGGTTCGTTTACTGCGATTATTGGCAGAAACGGTTCCGGAAAATCCACTCTGGCAAAAAACCTGAACGGTCTTCTGCTTCCGACCAGTGGAAAGATTCTGGTCAACGGATGGGATACGGCAGATGAATCTCACATCTGGGATATCCGTCAGACGGCCGGCATGGTTTTCCAGAATCCGGATAATCAGCTGGTTGCGTCGATTGTGGAAGACGATGTGGCCTTCGGTCCGGAAAACTTAGGTGTTCCGCCGGAGGAAATCAGAAGCCGTGTCGATCAGGTGCTGAAGTCGGTGGATATGTATTCCTTCAGAACCAAGGCGCCGCATCTTCTGTCCGGCGGGCAGAAACAGAGAGTGGCCATTGCCGGCGTTCTGGCTATGCAGCCGAGATGCATCATTTTCGATGAGCCGACGGCTATGCTTGATCCACAGGGCCGGGAGGAAGTCATGGCGATTATCCGCCGGCTGCATGAAGAGGGGAAAACCGTCATCCTCATCACACATTTCATGGATGAAGCCGCCCAGGCAGACCGGATCGTCATTATGGATGACGGGAAGATCCTGGCGGACGGAAGTCCGGGAGAAGTGTTTACGGATGAAAAGACGCTGCGCCGCATCCGTCTGGATGTGCCGCTGGCCGTTGATATGGCGCATAAACTCAGAGAGCGCGGAATTGACGTTCCGCATGACATCATTACCCAAGAGAAACTGGTAGAATTCATATGTCAATACAAGTAAGAAATCTTTCATATATTTACAACGCCGGAATGCCGGACGAGCAGAAAGCGCTGGATAATGTCAGTTTTGAAGTTTACGATGGGCAGATTGCCGCAGTGATCGGACATACCGGATCCGGAAAGTCCACACTGGTGCAGCATCTGAACGGACTGCTGAAACCGACAGAAGGCACGATTATTGTCGGGGATACGGATATTACAGAATCCGGCATAGCCATGCGTGAAATCCGTCAGAGAGTCGGCCTGGTTTTTCAGTATCCGGAGTACCAGCTGTTTGAAGAGACGGTATCTGCGGATGTCGCCTTTGGCCCGAAAAATCTGGGACTCAGCGAGTCGGAGATTAAGGAGCGGGTCAGAGAGGCACTGGATCTGGTAGGTCTGAATGTCGATGAAATCGGGGAACGCTCACCGTTTGAGCTTTCCGGAGGACAGAAAAGAAGAGTTGCGATTGCCGGAATTATCGCCATGCGGCCGCAGGTGCTCATTCTTGATGAGCCGACAGCAGGCCTGGACCCGGGTGCACACAGAGAGATCATCCGGATGATCCAGAAAATCCATCAGAGAGAAGAAAATATCGTTATTTTTGTCTCGCATAACATGGATGATGTAGCCGCGCTGAGTGACAAGGTTCTGGTCATGGACAGAGGTCAGCTGATGATGTCCGGAACACCGTCGGAAATTTTCCGGCAGAGAGACCGCCTTGCTGATGCCGGACTGGATCTTCCGTCTGCAGCCAGACTGATGCTGCAGCTGAGGACAGCGGGCTGCGAGGTGCCGGTGGATGCCCTGACCAGGGACGACGCGGCCGATGAACTCGCAGAGTATTTACAGGAAAAGAGTAGAAAATGCTGAGAGATATTACATTAGGACAGTATTATCCGGTCCAGTCGCCGATTCACCGCCTGGATCCGAGAGTAAAGATAACCGCGACGCTGCTCTTTATCGTCGAGCTGTTTATCGTCAACAATTTTATCGGATTTGCCATCTGTGCGGGAGTGCTGGCGGCCTGTGTCATCGTATCCAGAGTTCCGCTCGGCTTCATCATGCGCGGACTGAAGCCGATCATTCTGATTCTCCTGTTCACCTTCCTGCTGAACATCTTCATGGTAGACGGCCGGGTGATCTGGACGATCGGGCCGCTGAAAGTCACCATGGAAGGCGTGATCACCGCAGTATTCATGGCAATCCGCCTGATTCTGCTGATTATCGGCTCGTCTCTGCTGACGCTGACCACGACGCCGATCCGGCTGACCGACGGAATTGAACGGCTGCTGAGCCCGTTTGAACGCATCGGACTGCCGGCCCATGACATTGCGATGATGATGTCTATTGCGCTGAGATTTATCCCGACCCTGCTGGATGAGACCGATAAGATCATGAAGGCACAGCAGGCGAGGGGTGCTGACTTTGAGTCCGGAAACATTGTACGCAGAGCCAAGTCTCTGGTGCCGATCCTGATTCCGCTGTTCGTCAGCGCATTCCGCATCGCGCAGGATCTGGCCATGGCCATGGAGTCCCGCTGCTACAGAGGCGGCAAAGGAAGAACGCGCCTGCACGAGATGCGCTTTCACAAGGCGGATGTCATCAGCATGATTCTGCTGCTTGCATTTCTGGCCGTTGTTATCGTTGAGCGGATTCTGGTTCCGTCAGATATTTAAGAGGAAATATGAGACAGAGACATATCAAGAACTTGGATGAGAGACTGAAAGAATATGAACGCCAGCTGATTTCCAATCCGCTGGAACAGAAAGGCTGCTGGAGGGATGCATTCCGGGAGCCTCTCTTTCATAAGGAAAGAAAACCGCTGAGCGGAGAAGAGCTGAAGTCCCGCCCGCTCTACGCGGAAGTCGGCTGCGGGAAGGGTCAGTTCATTACCAGACTGTCTGCCCTGCATCCGGAGAATCTGTATCTGGCCATCGAGGGTCAGGGAAGTGTCGGTTTCTACGCACTGCGGAAAGCGAAAGCGGCAGAATGTGAAAATGTCCGCTTCATTCTGCAGTACGTTCACGATGCCAGGGATTTTTTCGAAAAAGGTGAGATCGACGGCCTGTATCTGAATTTCAGTGACCCGTGGCCGAAGCCGCGTCATGAAAAACGCCGCCTGACCAGCCCGCGGATGCTCGGGGAGTTTGCCAGTGTGGTAAAACCGGGCGGCTTTATAGAATTTAAAACCGATAATGATGATTTATTCGCATATTCGGAAGAACAATTCAAGGCTAATCCCTTGATGAGCGTGGACTTTTTGTCCCACGATCTTCATAAGGACCTGCCAGAAGACCAGATTGTGACGACAGAGTATGAAGATAAATTCAGCGCGCGGGGGAAAAACATACATTTCATTCGCGTAAGAATCCTGGACCCACTTGAAAGTGAAGGCGGCTCCGCGTTATAATCGGAACAAACAGGGCCTGTATGGCCCGGGACAATTACTACTGCAGACATCACAAAAGGAGGCATTTCATGTCAGAGTATATCTTGGCACAGGAGAATGGCAGAACCATTCCAACAGAGGATACGATTTTCGCAGTCAGCGGAAGAGCAAACGCAATGATTGCGGAAAAAGGAAAGGATAAGGTCTGCAACGCAACCGTCGGCATGCTGCTGGACGATCAGGGCGAGCTGCTCGTACTGTCTTCCGTAGACAAGGTATTCCATGAACTGACTCCTGAGGAATATGCACCGTACGCACCGATCGGCGGCACACCGGGATTCCGCAAGGCGGTTATCCAGGCTGCACTGAAGAACTACCAGCCGAAGGGTTACGTCAGAGCCGTTGCCAGCCCTGGAGGGACAGGCTCCATCCGTCTGGCAGTCGGAAACTACACACAGCGCGGAGACAAGATCCTGGTTGCAGACTGGCACTGGGGTCCTTACGGAAAGATCGCCGATGAGCTCGGAAGAGGAACCGCGACCTTCCGCCTCTTCGACAAGGCCGGAAAATTCAACACAGAAGACTTCAAGGCTGTCGTTGAAGAACTGCTGAAGAAGCAGGATTCCCTCCTGATGATCCTGAACACACCGGCGCAGAACCCGACCGGATACTGCATGACCGATGAAGAGTGGAAAGAGGTAATTGGTATTCTGTCCTCACAGCCGAAGGAGAAGAAGATTGCCCTGCTCGTCGACACCGCATACATTGATTTTGCCGGCGACGAGGACAAGGCGCGCTCCTTCCTGCCGTTCCTGGAAGAGCTGCCGGAGAACGTCAAGCCAATGCTGGCATTCAGCCTTTCCAAGACATTTACCCTTTACGGAATGCGCTGCGGAGCACTGATTGGATTCAGCAAGACAGAGGAAGAAGCAGAGGAGTTCGTACGCGTCTGCGAGTTCTCCGCAAGAGCAAGCTGGTCCAACAGCCCGAGAGTCGGCCAGAGCATCATCGAGAGAATTTTTGCGGACAAAAACCTCCTGGGCAAGGTAACTGCCGAGCGCGCGGAAATCCGCGACATGCTGCTGGCAAGAGGCCGCGCGTTTGAAGAAGCGGCAAAGGAAGCCGGTCTTCCGATCATGCCGTTCGACGGCGGATTCTTTGCCGTTATTCCTTGCGATGACCCGAAGTCCTTGGGAAGAGAAATGGAGAAGGAAGGCATCTTTATCATTCCGTTCGGAGACGGACTGCGTGTTTCCCTGGCTGCCATTCCAATCGATCAGTGCCGCATGATTCCGGCAAAGGTAAAGGCTGTCATGGATGCACAGCGTTAATTACGGCGTGCATATAATTTTCTTGATGCAGTCATGAATTGATAGTATAATGAATACTGTTGACGGGAGAGCGGGAGGCTCCTCCGTCAGCAGCTTCTGCGGGTGTAGTTTAATGGCAAAATACGAGCTTCCCAAGCTCGGGTCGGGAGTTCGATTCTCCTCACCCGCTCCATTATTCAGATGCCCCGGAAACAGGGCAGGACGGGACGGACAGCGTCTCATATTTGCATGGCTGAAAAATACTCCTCTTTAGATCAGGATGGTCTGAAGAGGAGTATTTTCGTTAGAAGGACTAGTCTCTTCACTGCATTCAAGGGTATAATGAATGATGCCTGTGAATTACGACATAAGGAGGAAACAGTAATATGCTGAAATTCATATCATGGAATATAGATTCGCTGAACGCTGCGCTGACATCGGACTCGGCGCGGGCCGTTCTGTCTCGGGATGTACTGCAGACGATCAGCAGTGAGAAGCCGGATGTCTTTGCGATTCAGGAGACCAAGCTCTCTGTGAAGGGACCGACAAAGAAGCACCTGGAAATCCTGGAAGAATATTTCCCGGCTTATCAGATTGAGTGGGTCAGTTCCCAGCCGCCTGCCCGGAAAGGATACGCCGGCACGATGATTCTCTATCGTGAGGGGCTCCATGCTGAGAGAACTGTGCCGGAAATCGGTGCGCCGGATACGATGGACCAGGAAGGACGTCTGCTGACACTGGACTTTGGCGGCTTCTGGTTCGTGAACGTCTATACCCCGAATGCGGGCGGCGAGCTTCAGCGGCTGCCGGACCGGCAGAAATGGGATGCCTGCTACGCAGATTATCTAAGCCGTCTGGATCAGGAGAAGCCGGTCATCGCCTGCGGCGATTTCAACGTCGCCCATGAGGAGATCGACCTTGCCCATCCAGAGAATAATCATATGTCCGCAGGCTTCACAGATGAAGAGCGGGCCGGTTTCACGAATCTGCTTGCGAAAGGCTTTACCGACAGCTTTCGTTTCCTGCATGGTCCGGTGAAGGGAGCTTATTCCTGGTGGGCGCAGCGCGTACGGACCAGTAAAATTAACAACTCCGGCTGGAGAATCGACTATTTCCTGGTCAGTGACCGTATCCGGGAGAAGCTGCTGAAGTCCGAAATGGTGGATTCTGGTGCGCGGCAGGACCATGCGCCGATTCTGCTCGAAGTGGACCTGTAGGAGAATAAACGATGAATCGAATCCTAAAAAAATGCAATAAGACGATTGTGACATCGAAACATACGTATTACACGAGCCGCGGAAAGTGCGGAGATATGTTTACCATTGTGCAGGTTTCTGACCTGCAGAGTGAGTATTTCGGCGAGAAACAGAAGGATCTTCTGGACGCGGTATCGGCATGCGGACCGGACATGATCGTGATCACGGGGGATCTGGTGGACCGGAGCCATACGGACTTTCTGGCGGCGGAGCGGGCTGTGAACGGCTTTTTGAAACTGGCGCCGGTGTATTACGTGAACGGAAACCATGAAGCAGATCTCGTGGGTGATGAGGCAGCAGATCTGTATAAATCGCTGGAGAAGCGCGGCGTGCATGTGCTGATGGACCGGAATGAGATCGCGGAATTCGGCGGAATCAGGGTGAATATCGCAGGACTTTCCGAGTACACGATGTTTCAGGCCAGAAGGCAGCGCGCAGGGAGCGGGCACCGCACCAGAAAACACGGCTTTGCCATTCCGAAGGTTGTGCGCCAGATCCGTGAGGCATTCGGCGACCGGAAAGCCTACCGCGGGGAAGAGGCCGGCGCCCTCAGAATTCTGCTGGCCCACGAACCGCAGTATCTCCGCTATTATTCAGCCGGACATCCAGAACTGATCTTCTCCGGGCACGCTCACGGCGGGCAGTTCTGCCTTCCGGGAGGACGCGGACTGTTCGCGCCGGACCAGGGAATCCTGCCGGCACTTACCAGCGGCTGCCACCGTTTTGGGACATCCACCATGTACATCAGCAGGGGGCTCGGCAACAGTTCCTTCCCCCTCCGGCTGAACAATCCGCCAGAGATTTTGTGCGTGCAGGTCGTTGGAACTGCTGACTGATCGCCGAATGACGATAGACGTTATGATGCGCAGTTTGGGAAAAGAGTGACTCCTTCCCGGCTGCGCTTTTTCATATAAATCCATTGACAGTATTTAACAGAATTGGTACGATATGGGCATATCATTTCGGCGTTAGTAAATTGCGACAAAATAAAATGAGAAAGGGGATAAACCGAGAACATGAGAAATTATAATGAAAAGACGGATTTTTCTTTCGACATCAGAGAGAGACTGGGCGTCATCACAGAAAAGAACAACGGATGGAAAAAGGAGCTGAACATTGTCTGCTGGAACGGACGGGAACCGGCAAAATTTGATATCCGAGACTGGTCGCAGGATCATTCTCATATGGGACGAGGGGCGACTCTGTATCAGGAAGAAATGCAGACACTGGTGGATCTGTATCAGCGCTATGAAGAAGCTATGCGTGAATCTGACGCTGCAGAGCGCTGCCGGAAGCAGGAGGAAATGCGTAATTCCCTGCCAGAGGAAGACCATTACAGACCTGAATCTGTGCAGAATGATGCAGCTTCTGCAGAAGTCCAGAGAGAAGAATACCAGAAACAGGCAGCTGCGCAGAATACTCCTGCCCAGGAAGAGCATTGCGGACCGGAAGAGAATCCGGATACCCTTCTGCCGGAAAATCCCGGGATGCTGCAGCAGACCAGCAGCCCGGAAGCTGCTGCTTTGCAGAGTCAGACGATCAGGTGATCATACGGAAATGGATACGTGATAAAAATATGAAATAATTATTTTATTGATCGATATTTTGCGGTCTGCGTTGTATTTCCCCTCTGATGTGGTATCATTGAATCGTAATGAGAGACATTTCCGACAATAGCCGGATTTCAAGAGGTGAGAATAGAATGAGAATCAGATTAAAAACAGAACCAAACGGGAAATATCAGAAAATTGATATTCAACGCGGAATGAGCATAGAAGAATTATATAAGCAGATGAAAGACCAGCTTCCGTATACGGTGCTGGGAGCGCGTGTGGACTGTAAATATGAGGGACTGCGCTTTCAGCTGGAGCATGAGTGCGATGTGGAACTGCTGGATATGCGGACCCAGGCTGCCTGTTATGTCTACCAGGACAGCCTGACCATGATTTTTATTACAGCTGCAAATGAAGTTCTGGACGGTGTTCAGGTGGAAGTCGCCAACTCACTGAATCAGGGCTTATATATTGAGCTGAAGGGAATCAGCCCGGTGCCGGAAGAAACGGTGGATAAGATCCGCAGCCGGATGCAGGAACTGATTGATCAGGATATTCCGTTTAAGAAGGAATTCAAGACAAGTGAAGAAATCAGCGAGATCATCGGCCGGCAGGGCTATATGAACAATACTGTCCGGCTGATGCATGAATTCAGCAGGGATTTCCGGCTGAAACTCTATACGCTGGATGGATATGCACAGTTTGCCTACGGCCTTATGGTTCCTTCCACCGGATATATTAAATGTTTTGAGCTGCGGGGATACCGGTACGGAGTTCTTCTCCGTTTTCCGAACAGCCATGAGCCTGACCGGATTCCGGAGTACCGCAACCAGCCGAAGCTGTATCAGGCCTTTGGCGAGCAGACGCGCTGGGATCGTCTGCTGGATGTTAATTACGTGGCTGATCTGAATGAACAGATCCGGGACGGGAAGGCCAATGACCTGATCCAGGTAGCAGAAGCGCTGCAGGAGAAGAAGATTGCGGAGATCGCCGACCAGATCCGGCAGCTGAGAAAGCGGATTATCCTGATCGCGGGTCCTTCTTCATCTGGAAAGACGACCTTTGCGAGACGGCTGAAGGTGCAGCTGAAGGTCAACGGCCTGGATGCGATCTGTCTGAGTACGGATGATTATTTCAAAGAGCGTGGCGAGACGCCGCTGGATGAGAACGGCGATCCGGATTATGAAGGATTCGGAGCGATCGACCGTGATCTGTTTACGCAGAATATGAATGATCTGCTGGAAGGAAAGGAAGTTGATCTTCCTGTATTTAACTTCCTGACGGGTCATAAGGAATACGGAAAACATATCACTTCTCTGCGCCCTGGTCAGCCGGTTGTCATTGAAGGCATTCACGGACTGAACGGAAAGCTGACAGAAGGCATTCCGGATGAAGAGAAATTCAAGATCTACATCAGCCCGCTGACGCAGCTGAATGTGGATGAGCACAACCGTGTGCCGACTACCGATGAGCGTCTGCTCAGAAGACTGGTGAGAGATTACCAGTTCCGCGGGCACAGTGCGTCGGAGACCATTCAGGAGTGGCCGAAAGTCCGTGCCGGTGAGGATGTGAATATCTTCCCGTACAGCAGTGAAGCGGATGTGCTGTTTAATTCCTATCTGGTTTATGAAATTGCCGTGCTGAAGAAGTACGCGGAACCGCTGCTGCGTTCTGTGCCGCTGGATGATCCGTCCTATGTGGAGGCGAGCAGGATGATGAAATTCCTGCATTTCTTTGAGACGATTCCGGATGATTCCGTGATTGTCAACAATTCTATTCTGCGTGAGTTTATCGGCGGCAGTATATTTGTCAGCTGATGAATAGAGAAAAAAGACCGTCTGCCGGGAAATCCCGGCGGGCGGTCTTTTTGACTGAGCAAGTATGATGATAAGATTTGTTAAAAACGTTTATATGCCGGAGTGAGCCGCCGGCTCTGCGTGGATTAAAGTTCTGTTTTCCAGAGTCCGTGCAGGGTGCAGTACTCGTAAACCGCTGCCGGCTTCTCTCCCGGAGCAGCGACGAACTCTGCTTCCGGCTTGTCGGACGGTGTCAGGTGTCTTACCTGCAGGCTTCCCTTGTCTGTCTCGAGCATGATCATCTGGATGTAATGTTCATCGGTCATCGGATGCTCTACGCTTCCGACCTTGACACATACGCGGTCTCCGTCAACGGTTACTGCCGGAACGTGCTTTTCCTGAGCGGCATCTACTGTATTTGGCTCGAGCAGTTCCATCGGCTTTCCGCAGCAGGACGGATTGCAGTGTCCCTTGTGTGCCATAAATACCATTGTTCCACAGCTGTTACATTTAAAAAGTTCCATGTTTGTTTTCCTCCTGTTGTATATTGGTTAAGTTTAAGTTAGTCGGATAGTTGTCTTTCCGGAACGGATGGTTTCTGGCTTTCCCCTGGGCGGGTGAGCTTTGTCCGTCCGGCATATATATTATATACCTGTATTTCTTGAAATTAAAAGTAAAAACAAAAATAAATATTTGCTGAAAACCGATTGACAAAACACCGGAGGAAGATTATTATAATGATAATCGTTATCAGAAAGGAGATAATAAGTGAGGTATTCAAAACAGCGGAGCCTGATTATGGATGTGCTGAGAAGTACCAAGACACATCCGACGGCCCAGTGGGTTTATGAACAGGCGAAACGAGAGATGCCTTCCATCGGTATTGCGACGGTGTACAGGAATCTGAATGCTCTTGCGGAGAACGGAGAGATACAGAAGATCATCTCGCCGGGAAATGTAGAGCATTATGACGCCGATACCAGTGATCACTGGCATATGGAGTGCATGGAATGCGGACGGATCATCGATCTGAAAGCGGAGCCGGAGCAGTTTGAAGAGCTTCATAAGATGATTGTGAAGACGTTCGGTATTCAGGACGAGAACGTGAGAATCGGAAAGACGCTTCTGCAGGGAACATGCAATGCCTGCCTGAGCAAGAAAGCCGGCGGTTCTGGTAATGAACAGATGCACTGATACGCGGTACAGCGGAAAACCGCCGGAAGGTCCGGCGGGAGCATCCTTGCAGAATTAATTTTGTCACATTTAAACTTTATAATCTAAAATAATGAACTGACGGAGGAAATGAAAATGAAGAAGGATCTTAAGGGAACAAAAACACTGGAAAATCTGTGGACAGCATTCGCAGGCGAGTCTCAGGCAACAAATAAGTATCGTTACTACTCTTCCAAGGCGAAGAAGGAAGGATACGAGCAGATCGCTGCAATCTTCCAGGAGACGTCCGACAATGAGAAGGAGCATGCAAAGCTCTGGTTCAAGCTTGCGCAGGGAATCGGCACAACAGAGGAGAATCTGCTGGACGCTGCTGCCGGTGAGAACTACGAGTGGACAGATATGTATAAGAAGATGGCTGAAGAGGCGAGAGCTGAGGGATTCGATGACATCGCTGCAGCATTCGACGGCGTTGCTTCTGTAGAGGCTGAGCATGAGAAGAGATATCGCAAGCTGGCTGAGAACGTGAAGAACGGCGAAGTATTCGAGAAGAAGGAAAAGGTTCTGTGGCAGTGCAGAAACTGCGGATATCAGGTTGTTGCTGAAGAGGCACCGAAGGTATGCCCTGTATGCAAGCACCCGCAGGCATTCTTCCAGGTAAAGCCGGAGAACTATTAAACCCATGCTGCCCGCCGTGGAAATGCAGAAATTGGGGAGATGTTCCGCCAGGCAGGCGGAGTTCCGTGGGTGTACCGGGTGGTTTATGAAAACGTTTCCACAGAATAAAGAAATAGAACCAGACAGAAGCGGAGCCCTGCGGGGCTCCGTTTTTACGTGCATTTAACCCGGATTTTATCTCTGAACGGTACAATGAGAAAGGAAATACAGGAGAAAAATCTGCGGGGGCAGGAAATTGTGTATACACAACAGAAAAATGACAGAAAATGCTCAATTTCCAATGAAAACAGCCGTAAAAAGAGAGTAAAATAGGTACGCGTGGATACGTGTCAAAGAGACGGCGGCTGAAATGGTTATGATTACTTGAATTGGCAAAGCGGCGATCGAAAAAAATCCCGAAAAAAGATCAAAAATCCCTTGCATTTATCATGTACATCGTTTATACTGGAAAAGCTTGTATAAGGCGAAGATGCGGGAAGTTGCTGAGCTATCAGGTAATTTCCGCGGAGAATTGTCCCTGCCGGACAGGGGCGAAGGAGCTCGCCGGCTTTTCTTTTGTGCGTTTTTTCATGGAAACGCACATGAGCGTGTGCAAGGGATACAAGCGGAACGCACGTTGAAATGCAGGCGTTGGAGCCCCTCGTACGAGAATAGCGAAAACAGTACCAAAAAAGAAACAGGAGGAACACATGAGCGAATTACAGAAAATCAGAATCAGGCTGAAGGCTTATGATCACGCACTGCTGGATCAGAGCGCAGCCAAGATCGTCGAGACAGCAAAGAAGACCGGAGCTGAGGTTTCCGGACCGATTCCGCTGCCGACAGAGAAAGAGGTCGTAACAATCCTTCGTGCGGTTCATAAGTATAAGGACAGCAGAGAGCAGTTCGAGCAGAGAACCCACAAGAGACTGATCGACATAACCAATGCCACACTGCAGACAACAGACGCGCTGACAAAGCTTGATCTGCCGGCTGGAGTTGACATTGAGATCAAGCTGTAAGGGACACTCCCTTAGTATGGAGGCGTTCATGACCCGGATGTCTCCCGCTGTAAGAAGGCTCAGAATGACCGGTGCAGCTTCGGTCCGCTATGAGCACTTAGTATGATGGATCCGCAAGGTTCCATCCGCTGTAAGAATTGGAGGAACATATATGAAAGCAATTCTTGGAAAGAAAGTCGGAATGACACAGATTTTCGCCGAGACCGGTGAAGTTATTCCGGTAACGGTCATCCAGGCTGGTCCTGAAGTCGTTACACAGATCAAGACTGTTGAAACTGACGGATACAATGCCGTTCAGGTCGGATATGAAGACCAGAAGGCACACCGTGTAAACAAGCCGATGGCTGGTCACTTTGCCAAGAGTGAGACAGCTCCTAAGAAGTATCTGGCAGAGTTCAGAAACGACGAGGGAGAGACTTACGAACTTGGACAGGAGATTACAGTTGCTGACTTCGAAGAAGGAAAGAAACTGGACATCACCGGCGTATCCAAGGGTAAGGGAACACAGGGCAACATCAAGAGACACGGTCACAGCAGAGGACCGATGAGCCACGGCTCCAAGCACAAGAGACTTGCCGGAGGCCTGGCAGCAGCGACATATCCTTCCAGAGTATTCCCTGGAAACGACGGTCCGGGAAGAATGGGCCGCGACACAGTCACTGTTCAGAATGTTAAACTGGTAAAAATTGATACTGACAGAAATCTTATGCTTGTCAAGGGCGCTGTTCCGGGCGGCAGAGGCGGTCTGCTGAAAATCAGATATGCCGTTAAAGGTCAGGATGACAAATAGGAATAGCTGAGAAAGGAGGACGCGCAATGGCAACAGTTAAGATGCTCAACATGGCCGGACAGGAAGCCGGAACAATTGAGTTGAATGATGAATTATTCGGCATCGAGCCAAACGAGAATGCCGTTCATGAAGTTGTAAAGAATTATCTTGCCAACCAGAGACAGGGCACACAGTCCGCAAAGACCAGAGCCGAAGTCAGAGGAGGCGGAAGAAAGCCGTTCAGACAGAAGGGAACAGGCCGTCACAGACAGGGAAGCACAACAGACCCGTCACAGATCGGTGGTGGTATCGTATTCGCTCCAAAGCCGAGAGACTACAGATATTCCGTTCCGAAGAAAGTCAAGAGACTGGCTCTCCGTTCCGCACTGTCCGCTAAGGTAGCAGACGGCGAGATCATCGTACTGGATGAGCTGAAGATGGACGCTCCTAAGACTAAGGAGATGGCAGCAACACTGAAGAACATCAACGCAGCAAACAAGGCGCTGATCGTTACTGCAGAGAAGGATGAGAACGTAGTTCGTTCTGCTGCCAACATCCCGGGAGTAAGAACTGTCCTGGCTTCCAACATGAACGTTTATGAGATTGTAAACTACACAAGCTTCATCGTTACACAGGAAGCTGTAAAGAAGATCGAGGAGGTGTACTTATAATGAGATCCGCTTACGACGTTATTCTGAAGCCGGTCATCACTGAAAAAAGCATGGACCTGACTGCAGACAAAAAGTACACGTTCAAGGTTGCTGTAGACGCTGACAAGACTGCTGTAAAGAACGCAGTTGAAGAGATCTTCGATGTCACTGTAGCAAGAGTCAACATCATGAACGTAAACGGAAAGTTAAAGAGAATGGGAAGAACCGTCGGAAGAACAGCTGCTTATAAAAAGGCAATTGTTACTCTTACGGAAGACAGTAAAGAGATCGAGTTCTTCTCGAGTCTGTAATATTTAGGAGGTTGTAATCAATGGGAATCAAGAAGTATAATCCAACAACCCCGGGTCTCAGAGGAATGACGGTCTCCACGTTTGAGGAAATCACTGCCAGCACTCCGGAGAAATCCCTTACGGTTACTCTGAAGAAGCACGCAGGCCGCAATACGCGTGGCAAGATCACCGTTCGTCACAGAGGCGGCGGAGTTAGACCGAAGTACAGAATCATCGACTTCAAGCGCAACAAGGACAACATTCCTGGAAAAGTTGCTACGATTGAGTATGATCCGAACAGATCCGCTAACATCGCTCTGATCAACTACGCAGACGGTGAAAAGAGATACATCCTCGCACCGGAAGGACTGAAAGTCGGTGCAACAGTAGTTTCCGGACCGGACTCCGATATTCAGGTTGGAAACTGCCTGCCGCTCGCAAACATCCCGGTTGGTACTCTGGTACACAACATCGAGATGAAGCCTGGAAAGGGCGGACAGCTGGTAAGATCCGCTGGTAACGGCGCACAGCTGATGGCTAAGGAAGGAAAGTACGCACTGCTGAGACTGCCTTCCGGAGAGCTGAGAAACGTTCTGGCTGTATGCAGAGCTACTGTCGGCGAAGTCGGCAATGGTGAGCATTCCAACATTCAGATTGGTAAAGCCGGAAGAAGAAGACACATGGGTTGGAGACCTACAGTAAGAGGTTCTGTCATGAACCCGAACGACCATCCGCATGGTGGTGGTGAAGGACGTGCTCCTATCGGCCGTAAGAGCCCGGTTACTCCTTGGGGTAAGCCTGCTCTTGGTTATAAGACCAGAAAGAAGAACAAGGACTCCAATAAATATATCGTAAAGAGAAGAAATGATAAATAGTAGGAAGGAGCACGAATAAATGAGCAGATCGATTAAGAAGGGCCCTTTCGTAGATCCTAAGCTGCTGAAGGCTGTAGAAGAGATGAATGCAGCGAACGAGAAGAAAGTCGTAAAGATCTGGTCCAGATCCTCCACGATTTTCCCGCAGTTCGTAGGACATACCATTGCTGTTCATGACGGCAGAAAGCATGTGCCTGTATATATTACTGAAGACATGGTTGGACATAAGCTCGGAGAGTTCGCTCCTACCAGAACATTCAGAGGTCACGCAGCAGATAAGGCGACAAAGGCTAAATAGAAAGGGAGATAGGAAATGGAAGCAAAAGCAACTGCAAAATATGTCAGAATGTCTCCTATTAAGCTGAAGCCTGTTACCGACCTGGTAAGAGGAAAAGACTTGAACGAGGCACTGAATATTCTCAGATTCACGCCAGGAAAAGGTTCTGAAATTGTAGAGAAAGTTGTTGAATCTGCAGCAGCTAACGCTGAAAACAATTTTGACATGAATCCGGATAATTTATATGTAGCAGAGATCAGTGCAAACCAGGGACCGACCATGAAGAGATGGAGAGCAGGTTCCCAAGGCAGAGCATCAGTAATCCTTAAGAGATCCAGCAATGTAACGGTTACTCTTAAGGAGAGAGATTAAGTCAGGAGGTTCATTGAATGGGTCAGAAGGTAAACCCGCATGGGTTAAGAGTAGGCGTTATCAAGGACTGGGATTCCAAGTGGTATGCTGGAAAGGATCAGTTCGCTGATTACCTCGCAGAGGATCACAACATCAGAACCTACATTAAGAAAAAGCTTTACAGTGCCGGTGTTTCTCACATCATTATCGAGAGATCCGGAGATAATAAAATGCGTATCGTCATCTCCACAGCTCGTCCGGGAATGGTCATCGGAAGATCCGGAGCTGGTATCGATCAGCTGAAGGCTGACCTCGAAAAGATGACAGATAAGAAGATCAGCATCTCCATCGAGGAAGTAAGAAGAAGCGAGATGGATGCTCAGCTGACAGCTGAGAGCGTTGCAGAAGCTCTGGAGCACAGAATCTCCTTCAGAAGAGCGATGAAGCAGGCGATCGGAAGAACAATGAAGTCCGGTGCCAAGGGAATCAAGATTCTCTGCTCCGGAAGACTTGGCGGAGCTGAAATTGCACGTAAGGAGCAGTACAGCGAAGGAAATGTTCCTCTGCATACACTGAGAGCGGACATCGACTATGGATTCGCAGAAGCTGATACTACTTACGGAAGAATCGGCGTTAAAGTTTGGATCAATCATGGTGAGATTCTCGACGGTGGTCTGCAGAGCACAATTCGCGAGGACAAGCGCGAAGGCGGCAGACGCGACAGAAGAGGCAGAAGAGATGACCGCCGCGGCAGAAGAAGATTCGACCGCAGAGACGATCACAGAGCTGCAAAGGCTGTCAACCCGAGAAAGAGAAAGACTCCTAAGGCAGCTCCTAAGGCAGAGCAGGCAGAAGCTGCTCCGGCAGAAACACAGGAGACAAACGAATAATATAAGTTGAAAGGAGGAACATCGCCATGTTGATGCCTAAGCGCGTTAAGCATAGAAGAGTTCAGAGAGGAAGAATGAAGGGTAAGGCCACCAAGGGCAATACCGTAACATATGGTGATTATGGTCTGATGGCAGATGAGTGCGGATGGATCACATCCAACCAGATCGAGGCTGCCAGAATCGCAATGACCAGATACACAAAACGTGGTGGTAAGGTATATATTAAGATCTTCCCACATAAGTCTGTAACAAAGAAGCCGGCTGAAGTACGTATGGGTTCCGGAAAAGGATCCCCGGAGTACTGGGTAGCAGTTGTTAAGCCGGGCAGAGTTATGTTCGAGATCGGCGGAGTTACTGAGGAACAGGCAAGAGAGGCTATGAGACTGGCTGGTCACAAGCTGCCGATCAAGTCCGAGTTCGTAAAGAAGGAGCCGGAAAAGGCAGAAGGCGGTGAAGCATAATGGATTTAAATAAGATTAGAGAGATGACAGATGCTGAGCTGAGTGCAGAACTCGAAAAAATGCAGAAAGAGCTGTTCAACCTCAGATTCCAGCATGTAACTGGTCAGCTTGACAATCCTGTTCAGATGAGAGAAGTCAAGAGAAACATCGCCAGAGTAAAGACAATTATCAGAGAGAAAGAGCTGGATCAGGTCCAGGCTTAACCGGAAGGAGGATGTAAAATGGCAGACGAAAGAAACAGCAGAAAAACAAAAGTCGGCGTCGTTGTCAGTGACAAGATGGACAAGACTGTTGTCGTTGCATTCGAAGACTTCGTTAGACATTCCCTTTACGGAAAGTCTGTAAAGAGGACGAAGAAGGTAAAGGCTCACGATGAGAATAACGAGTGCAGAGTAGGCGATCGTATTAGAATCATGGAGACCAGACCGCTGTCCAAGGACAAGAGATGGAGACTGGTCGAGATCGTTGAGAAGGCTAAATAAGGAGGCGCCAGAGCATGATTCAGACAGAAACAAGACTGAAAGTCGCGGACAACTCAGGTGCAAAAGAACTCCTCTGCATCCGCATTCTGGGCGGAACGAGCCGTCAGTATGCGAACATTGGAGACATCATTGTTTGCGCAGTTAAGGAAGCTACACCAGGCGGCGTTGTCAAGAAGGGCGACGTTGTAAGAGCCGTTGTCGTAAGATCCAAGAAGGGAACAAGAAGAGCTGACGGAAGCTACGTTCGTTTCGATCAGAACGCTGCGGTTATCATCAAGAGTAAAGAAGATAAGACTCCGGTAGGAACACGTATTTTCGGACCTGTTGCCAGAGAGCTGAGAGACGCTGGCTTCATGAAGATCGTGTCACTTGCTCCGGAAGTACTGTAGGAGGGAGTAACGAATGCGTATTAAAAAAGATGATATGGTAATCGTTATTACCGGAAAAGACAAGGGCAAGACCGGAAAAGTCCTGAAGGCTATGCCTAAGGAGCACAGAGTGGTCGTTAAGGGCGTTAACGTTCAGGCCAAGCATCAGAAGCAGACCAGAACAGAAGCTGCTCAGATCAAGCACGTCGAAGGTCCTATCGATGTTTCCGATGTAATGTATTATGACGAAAAGAGCAAGCAGGCTGTTAAGGTCGGCTATGCATTCAAGGACGGCGTAAAGGTCAGAGTTAATAAGAAGACCGGAGCCGTATTAGACTAAGAAAGGAGGGGGAACGTATGACAGCCAGATTAAAGGATACTTATAAGAATGAAGTATTTAAGCAGCTTCAGGAAAAGTACCATTATGCAAATGTAATGGAAGTTCCTAAGATTACCAAGGTAACGATCAATATGGGACTTGGAGAGGCCAAGGATAATTCCAAGGTTCTCGAGTCTGCAGTTAACGAGATCGCTGCAATCGCTGGACAGAAGCCGGTTGTAACAAAGGCAAGAAAGTCCATCGCGAACTTCAAGGTAAGACAGGGTCAGCCGGTAGGTGCCAAGGTTACACTCCGCGGCGACAATATGTATTACTTCATGGACAAGCTTTTCAATGTTTCTCTTCCGCGTGTAAGAGACTTCAGAGGCGTTAGCCGCAATTCCTTCGATGGAAGAGGCAACTACTCCATGGGCGTTAAGGAGCAGCTGATCTTCCCGGAGATCAACTACGATGAAGTAGATATGATCAAGGGAATGAACATTGTATTTACTACAACGGCCAAGACAGACGAAGAGGCAGCAACGCTTCTCGAGCTCCTGGGCATGCCGTTTGAGAAGTAGTTTACTAGGAGGGTGTAATGGCTAAAAAGTCTTTAAAGGTAAAGCAGCAGAGAAAGCCTAAGTATGCGACTCGCGCATATACCAGATGTAAGATTTGCGGACGTCCGCACTCCGTTCTCAAGAAGTACGGAATTTGCAGAGTCTGCTTCAGAGAGCTTGCGTATAAAGGAGAAATTCCGGGCGTAAAGAAAGCAAGTTGGTAAACATACCAGAAGGGAGAATAGCGTAATGACAATGACAGATCCAATCGCGGATATGCTCACGAGAATCAGAAATGCCAATTCTGTTGGTCATGAAACTGTCGATTTCCCTGCAACAAGAATGAAGAAGGCAATCGCCCAGATTCTCCTTGATGAGGGATATATCGCAGGATATGAAGTTGTTGACAGCGGAAACGTTCAGAAGAACATTCACGTAACACTGAAGTACGGTGCCAACAAAGAGAAAGTTATTACTGGAATTAAGAGGATTTCCAAGCCTGGTATGAGAGTTTACGCTCATGCAAACGAGGTTCCTAAGGTTCTCGGCGGACTCGGAATCGCTGTTATCTCCACATCCAACGGAGTAATGAGCGACAAGGACGCTAGAAAACAGGGAATCGGCGGCGAAGTCATTTGTTATGTTTGGTAGGAGGTAATCGAATATGTCAAGAATAGGTAATAAGCCTGTTGAGCTTCCTGCCGGTGTCGAGGTCAAGGTTGACGGCAATGTCGTAACCGTTAAGGGACCTAAGGGCGAGCTCAGCCAGGAAATCAGCGACAGAATCAGTGTATCCGTTGAAGAGAAGGAAGTCGTTCTGAAGAGAGCTTCTGACGACAGAACAGACAGATCCCAGCATGGTTTGGCAAGATCTCTGGTTTCTAACATGATCGACGGAGTAACCAAGGGTTTCGAGAAGAAGCTGATCGTTGAGGGCGTTGGTTACAGAGTAGAGAAAAAGGGCAATAAGCTTGTTATGAACCTCGGATATTCTCATCCGGTAGAGATGGAAGATCCGGAAGGCATTACAACTGAAGCTCCTGATGCAAATACCGTCGTCATCAAGGGTATTGACAAGGCACAGGTCGGAAATTATGCGGCTAAGATTCGTGAGTGGAGAAAGCCTGAACCTTACAAGGGCAAGGGAATCCGCTATGACGGCGAGCACATCCGCAGAAAAGAAGGAAAGACCGGAGCTAAGGCATAATAGAAAGGAGTGAATGTAATGGCAAAGATGAGTAAGAATGACAAGCGTCTGAAGAGACATCACAGACTGAGAAAAGACCTGAACGGAACTCCTGAAAAGCCGAGACTTTGCGTATTCAGATCAAATAAGAATATCGCATGCCAGATCGTAGACGACACAACTCGTAAGACTCTGGCTGCGGCATCCACTCTTGATAAGGATATCAAGGCTGAGATCAAGAACGGCGGAAATAAAGAAGCCGCAAGAAAAGTCGGCGAAGCAGTTGCAAAGAGAGCACTGGAAAAGGGCATCACAGAAGTTGCTTTTGACAGAGGCGGATTCCTGTATCACGGAAGAGTTAAGGAACTCGCAGATGGAGCTCGCGAAGCTGGACTGAAGTTCTAACAGGAGGAAATAGAATGCGTAATACAATTGATGCTTCCAAGCTTGATCTGACGGAAACCATCATCAACATCAGACGTGTTGCCAAGACTGTTAAGGGCGGCCGCAACATGAGATTCAGCGTTACCATCGTAGTCGGAGATCACAACGGCCACGTTGGCGTAGGTCTCGGAAAGTCTGCTGAGATTCCGGAAGCTGTCAGAAAGGCAACCGAAGCTGCAAAGAAGAATTTGATTTATGTTCCAATGGTTGGAACAACAATTCCACACAGAAACATCGGTGTACACGGTGCTGCAAAAGTTCTTCTGATGCCGGCTCCAGCCGGAACAGGAGTACTGGCAGGATCTTCTGCACGTACAGTTCTGGAGTCTGCAGGTATCCGCGACGTCAGAGCCAAGTCCGTTGGATCTGACAACTCCGGAAACATTGCCCTGGCTACACTGGAAGGTCTCAGAGAGCTGAAGACTGTTGAGAGTGTTGCAAAGCTGAGAGGCAAGACACCGGAAGAGATTATGAGATAACAGGAGGAAGACAATGGCTGGTAAAATTAAGATCACATTGACAAAAAGCCCGATTGGTGCTTCCCCTAAGCAGAAGAAAGTTGTTGAAGCACTGGGACTTAAGAAGATGCACCATTCTGTTGTATTAGATGACACACCGGCAGCACGCGGTGCTGTTGCCAAGGTTCCGCATCTTCTCACTGTAGAAGAAGTATAGAGTAGGAGGTGCGAACTAGAATGAAGCTGCATGATTATATTGCACCAGCAGGTGCTAAGAAATCCCGCAAGAGAAAGGGCCGCGGCAATGCAACTGGTCAGGGAAAGACCGGCGGCAGAGGAATGAACGGCCAGAAGCAGAGAAGCGGCGGCGGAGTAAGACTTGGTTTCGAGGGAGGCCAGATGCCGCTGTACAGACGTCTGCCGAAGAGAGGATTCACAAACATTTTCGCTACAGAGTATTCTGCGATCAATGTTGATGTCCTCAACAGATTTGAAGACGGAACAGTTGTTACGCCTGAGCTTTTGAAAGACGCTGGCGTCGTTAAGAAGCTCAATGACGGTGTTAAGATTCTCGGAGATGGTGAGCTCCAGAAGAAGCTGACTGTTCAGGCCAGCAAATTCACCAAGAGTGCAAAAGAGAAGATCGAGGCAGCCGGCGGAAAGGCCGAGGTGATTTAAATGGAAATGTTAAAGACCATTCGCCAGGCTTTCACTGTAAAGGAACTCAGGCGTAAAATGATCTTCACATTACTGATGCTCGTTGTATTCCGGATCGGGTCCAATATCCCGGTTCCGGGAATCAACCACGAGGTACTGGCTCAGATGTTTACAAACGGAAATATGGGCATCCTCGAGTTGTTCAACTTGTTCTCCGGTGGATCTTTTGCAAACTTTACTGTGTTTGCACTTAGTGTAACGCCGTACATTACGGCATCCATCATCGTCCAGCTGCTGACCGTAGCCTTCCCGTATTTTGAACGGCTGGCTAAGGAAGGTATGGAAGGACGTAAGAAGATGGCGCAGATCACGCGTTACATGTCAGTCGTTCTGGCTGTCATTCAGGCGCTTGGTCTGACATTCGGTCTGTTTAAAAAGGCGATTATCAATCAGTCGGTCTTTAACTTTATTGTAATCACATTAATCCTGACTGCAGGAACAACATTCCTGATGTGGCTGGGAGAGCAGATTAATGAATATGGAGTAGGAAACGGAATTTCACTGCTGATTTTCGGAGGCATCATTGCCAGAATCCCGAGCCAGATTTCCGAAATCGGAGGCAAGGTAAGCGGTGGTTCCATGTCCGTTATTTCTCTGATTCTCTTCATTATCTTTGCGATCGTCGTAGTAGTCGGCATTATCGCAATCCAGCAGGGAACCAGAAAGATTCCGGTTCAGTACGCAAAGCGCGTTGTCGGAAGAAAGATGTACGGCGGACAGTCCACACATATTCCACTGAAAGTCAATCAGGCCGGAGTAATTCCGATCATCTTTGCACTTTCACTGCTCCAGTTCCCGCTGACCATCATGTATTTCTTCCCGGATACTGCGTTCTACAGTTTCTGCGAGAAATACCTGTCACCGGCAGGAAGCCCTGGAGTCTGGGTTTATGCAGTATTGAATGTCGCGCTGATTATCTTCTTTAACTATTTCTACACAGCGATTACCTTTAATCCGGTAGAAATTTCTAAAGATATGAAAGCCAATGGCGGATTCATTCCTGGAATTCGTCCGGGAAAGCCGACCACAGAGTATCTGAGCAATGTAATGTCCAGAATCTCCATTGTCGGAGCTATTTTCCTGGCTGTTGTAGCAACGCTTCCTACACTGGTTTCCCAGTACACCGGACTGGATATCCGTTTCGGCGGAACATCCCTTCTGATTGCCGTAGGAGTTGCACTTGATACTGTACAGCAGCTGCAGAATCAGATGCTGATGAGAAATTACCGAGGCTTTCTTAATAAATAGTGCGGAAAAGAATGGGAGATGAAATTATGATCAGAACGATTCTTTTAGGCCCTCCGGGAGCAGGCAAGGGTACACAGGCAGCTAAGATTGTTGAGAAATATAACATTCCTCACATCTCCACCGGTGATATTTTCAGAGAGAATATCAGCAAGGGCACCGCGCTTGGCAAGAAGGCAAAAGAATACATGGACAAGGGAGAACTTGTTCCAGATGATCTCGTCATTGAGATTGCAACCGATCGTCTTCTGGCGGACGACTGCAAGAAGGGATTCATCCTGGACGGTTTCCCGAGAACTGTACATCAGGCAGAAAAGCTTGATGAATTCCTGAAGCAGCACGATATGCCGCTTACCGTGGTAATTAATCTTGAAGTTGAGGACAAGGTCCTCATGGAACGCATCACCGGCCGCCGCGTGTGCCCGAAGTGTGGCGCAAGCTATCACGTAACGGGCATGCCTCCTAAGAAGGAAGGCATCTGCGATGTCTGCGGATCGGAACTCGTTCAGAGAAAAGATGATAACGTTGAGACTGCCACAAACAGAATCAGCGTATATAACAAGCAGACAAAACCGCTGATCGACTATTACGAGAAGGCGGGAATCATCGCAAACATTGACGGCTCCACACCGCTGCCAGTGACGTTTAAAAACGTCTCCGCTGCGCTTGAAGCTTAATCAGCTTCAGAAGGCGGACGGGCCAGAACTTCACACATGAAGAAAGAGGTGTAGAATTTGGCAAAAAAAGACGTGATTGAGGCTATGGGAACTGTTGTCGACGCACAGCCGAATGCAATGTTCAAGGTGAAGCTCGAAAATGGTTTCGAGGTTGAGGCGCACATTTCAGGAAAAATCAGAATGAATTACATCAGGATCCTGCCTGGTGACAAGGTTAAGGTAGAGCTTTCTCCTTACGACCTGACCCGCGGCAGAATCGTCTGGAGAGACAGAGGCTAGACAATACGCCCTTGAAGGTGTATCCTTTGTCTGGTAACTGTTCGAACCGGAGCATTTGATAGGAGGTTGACGTGAAAGTAAGAGCTTCTGTAAAACCTATCTGCGAGAAGTGCAAAGTGATCAAGAGACATGGCAAGGTCATGGTTATCTGTGAGAATCCTAAGCATAAGCAGAGACAGGGTTAAGCGATCATACAAAATAATAGATCAGAATAGAAACGTCGGGATGTTTTTGAAAAAGAACAAAAAACATTCTGGCGTTTTTTGTTAATACATGGTAAACTATGGGAGTTACGCAAGTAACATTGTTTTTTGCTGTCTGCATACTGCAAGCCGATGGCTGGTTAAATTCCGCGGCTGGAGTTACAGTGTGAGACGGCGTGTAATGGGTGCGGTGCCGGGGCTGCATGCCAGTTATTATTACATTGAACACCTGTCTATATCGCTCCCGGAGTAGTGACGGAAGATAGGAAAGGAGGAAGCGTATGGCTCGTATAGCCGGCGTAGATTTGCCGAGAGATAAGAGAGTTGAAATCGGACTCACTTATATCTATGGAATTGGCAGAACATCAGCCAAGAAAATCCTCGAAGAGTGTGGAATTAATCCAGACACGAGAGTCAAGGATCTGACTGAGGATGAGGCTGGTAAGATCAGAAAGGTCATCGACAGCGAATACATGGTTGAAGGTGATCTCAGACGTGAAGTTTCCATGAACATCAAGCGTTTGATGGAGATCGGAAGCTACAGAGGAATCAGACATAGAAGAAGTCTTCCTGTTAGAGGTCAGAAGACCAAGACCAACGCTCGTACTCGCAAGGGTCCTAAGAGAACTGTTGGCAGAAAAAAGAAATAAGGAAGGAGGACGTAAGATATGCCTAAGAATCAGAAGAACAAAACGACTAGAAGAAAGAAGATCCAGCGTAAGAACATTACGAAGGGTCAGGCTCATATTCAGTCCACTTTTAACAATACACTCGTAACACTGACAGATATGGACGGAAACGCTCTGTCCTGGTCCAGTGCGGGTTCCCTCGGATTCAGAGGATCTAAGAAGTCCACTCCGTTCGCAGCACAGATGGCAGCAGAGACAGCTACTAAGGCTGCTATGGAGCATGGTCTGAAGACAGTTGAAGTTTATGTTAAGGGACCGGGTTCCGGAAGAGAGTCCGCAATCCGTGCTCTGCAGGCAGCAGGCCTGGAGATCACAATGATCAAGGATATCACACCGATTCCGCATAACGGATGCCGTCCGCCGAAGAGAAGAAGAGTCTGATGGAAGGGAGGAGTAAGTAAACTATGGCTAGATATACATGTGCTAACTGCAGACTGTGCAGAAGAGAAGGCCAGAAGATGTTCCTGAAGGGAGACAGATGCTACGGCCCTAAGTGCGCGCTGGATAAGAAAAGCTACGCTCCTGGACAGCATGGTCAGATGAGACATAAGATGTCTGAGTACGGAATGCAGCTCAGAGAAAAGCAGAAGGCTAAGAGATTCTACGGTGTTCAGGAAACACAGTTCAGAAACCTGTTCGATAGAGCAGACAGAGCGAACGGTGTTACCGGTGACAACCTGCTCGTACTGCTTGAGCGCAGACTGGACAATGTCGTATACAGACTGGGATTTGCATCTTCCAGAAAAGAAGCAAGACAGATGGTTGTACACGGTCATTTCAGACTGAATGGCAAGAAGGTTAACTCTCCTTCCCTGGAGATCAAGGCCGGAGATGTCATCAAGGTTAAGGAGAAGAGCCAGAACTCTCCTAAGTTTAAGGAAATCAGAGACATGCAGATTACTGTACCGTCCTGGCTGTCTGTAGACGTAGACAAGCTGGAAGGTAAGGTACTGGTGCTGCCGACCAGAGAGGATATTGATACACCGATCGCAGAGCATCTGATCGTCGAGTTGTACTCCAAATAATAGCCTGCTGGAGGTTATAGCGTTTGGATTAAAAGGAGGTTTTTTTAGTGTTAGAAATCGAAAAACCAACGATAAGCAAAGAAATCAGCGACGACGGCACATATGGAAAGTTTATCGTAGAACCTCTTGAAAGAGGATATGGTACGACTCTGGGCAACGCGATGAGAAGAATCCTGCTGAGTTCCCTGCCGGGAGCAGCAGTTACTTCTGTGAAAATTGACGGTATCCTTCATGAGTTCTCAACAATTCCTGGCGTTAAAGAAGACGTTACGGAAATTATTCTGAACCTGAAGAATCTTGCTGTCCGCCTGAACGGTGAGGACACCAAGCGTGTCATCATCAATGCGGTCGGACCGAAGGAAGTCACAGCGGCAGATATTGTCGGGGATGACAGTCTTGAGATTTTCAACCCGGATCTGCATATTGCGACTCTGGAGGAGAATGCCACACTGGTTATGGAAATCAACCTGGCCAGAGGCCGCGGATACGTTCCGGCAGAGCAGAATAAGACAGAGAGCACACCGATTTCTGTTATTCCGGTGGATTCTATTTACACACCGGTCAGAAAAGTCAATTTCACCGTTGAAAACACCCGAGTAGGTCAGGTGACTGACTATGACAGACTAGTCCTTGAAATCTGGACCGACGGCTCCGTTACACCTGAAGAGGGCGTATCCATCGGAGCAAAGATCATGCGGGAGCATTTAAACCTCTTTATTGAGCTGGATGACTCCACGGGCAGCATGGAAATCATGGTCGAAAAGGAAGAAGACCAGAAGGAAAAGGCACTGGAGATGACCATTGAGGAGCTGGAGCTTTCTGTAAGATCTTATAACTGTCTGAAGCGCGCCAACATCAACACGGTTGAAGAGCTGACGGAGAAGACAGAAGAAGATATGATGAAATTCCGCAACCTCGGTAAAAAGTCTCTGGAAGAAGTTAAGAATAAACTCGCCGAGCTCGGCCTCAGTCTGAAGCCGAGTGAGGAGTAAACGGAAGGAGAATTGACATGCCGGGATATAGAAAACTGGGCAGAAACACCGCTCACAGAAAAGCGATGCTTAGAAATCTTGTCACTGATCTCTTCAGAGAGGAGAGAATCTCCACTACAGATACACGCGCAAAGGAAGTAAGAAGAGAGGCTGAGAAGCTGATCACACTCGCGAAGCGCGGAGATCTGGCTGCAAGAAGACAGGTTATGGGTTATGTATATGATGAAGACGTTGCATCCAAGCTGTTCGACGACATTGCTCCGAGATATGCTGAGCGCAACGGCGGATACACCAGAATCCTCAAGCTGGGACCTCGCAGAGGCGACAACTCTGAGGTAGTTTTCCTGGAGCTCGTATAGTATAGCGGTTTCAAGAGATAATGAAGATTTACACCGGGGGATTTTTCTCCGGTGTTTTTTTATCTGCGCAGACCGAAGCGGGGGTTTCAGAAGGCTGTAACCATTCAGGCTCTGCGCCGGCCTGTGGATTCATTTTTGGCCGGATTCTCGGGATTCAGGTATCCCGCCTGCTCCGGATGTTCATTCCATGCTTAATTATTCCTGATTAATGTAGTAGAATAGAAATAGAATATGCTCATGACATCCCCCGGCGCCCAGGAGGTGCGCGGGCGGCCGTGGGCAGTCTGTTCAGAATGGATATCTGCATAAGAGATGCGAGGACACAGAGATGAATCATAATTTTAAGCTGAAAGGAAATACATTTACAAAGCTGTTCACCGTCATGCTGCTGATCGAGCTTTTCGTGACGAACGTGATTTCCACGGTCATTCTCGGCGTCATGCTGCTCTATGAGCTGCTGACCTTTCTGGCCGTAAAGTCGGCGGGAGACATGAAGTTCAGCTCCGTCTGCGGCAAAAAGAAGCGGCCAAGGGAGAACGGGTTCTGATCCGCCTGAAGGCTGAGGGTAAGGCCCAGGCGGTAATGTTCGCCTCCTGCCACGCCGAGATGAATGTGGAAAATATGCTGACGGGGGAAAACAGCGAGAATAAGGCCGATTTTGTTCTGACCAGAAGGGGCGGGACCGGATACAGGATCAATGTGACGGAAACCCGCTGCGGCGTCATCCATGTGACGCTGAACAACGCCAGAATTCAGGACGCCTTCGGTCGGAAAAAAGAATATGTGCTGTCCGGTTCGCAGGCAGAGATCCTCTACCGGCCGGAAATTCAGCCCGTAGAACTTCCGGAACGCTTCTTCGCCTCCGGATCTGCAGGTGTATATCTTTTTGCGCGGGGAGCAGAATTTCAGGGTGCACTCTTAGGAGCAGGAGGGTCCGGAAACGGGAAAACTCAGAATGCGGACGATGCGGCAGGCACTGGAAACGGAGCCGGACAGAACTCCGGATTTACCCTGGACCGTTCACGGAACTGGGTCGTCAAGGCCTTTGAACCGGTTGCATTTTCAGAGCTTGCCAATCAGCCGGTATCTGGAAAAATCGGTGTTTTGTTCCTGAACTATGTGCAGAAAGGGCATGTCATGACGCCGGAAAGAAAGTCCCGGCTGGCGGAATTTGCCCTGTCCGCGGCAGATACCCTGGCAAAAGCGGGTCTCCAGCATGAATTTTTCTGGCTTGGAAAAGGGGCGGACGGAACGGCAGTTTGCGCCCGCCGCAGCCATAAAACCACTGAAGATGTGCAGAAAACGGCAATGGAACTGATGCGCACCGGCTATACGGAAGAAAACGGTGCAGAAATTCTGAAACAGGCTATTCAGCCGGGAGAGATCCAGTCCTTCCTTCTGATTTCTGCCGGCGGCGACCAGGAAGGCGCCCTGTTCGGCGAGCTGGGCAGCGTGAGGATGCTGAAGGTTTAGAAATTCAGCAGGATTCTGTGCACAGCCGCGTGCGCGAAGTGTCTAAAAATTTTTGCTGAGAAAAGAAATGACGAGTCAGGTCAGTGGCAGACCCTGATCAGTAAATGTGATCAGTCACAGCTTTCCCGTTGTTTCCGCCGCCAAGGCTTCCCTTCAAAACTTGTGGAATGAAGGGAAGCCGATTCTTTTTTGTCCGAAAATTACGGGAATACCTCTATATAGAAATCTTAAATTGGAACTGTACCAGCCCACTGAATTATAGTAAATATGAATAAGTCTGAATAAAGAAGGGAGAGTTTTACTATGCCGACGATGCATATTCATATACCTTCCGCGGACCGGGAAATCGAGTGCGAAGCGGGAGAAAATCTGATGCAGGTACTGCTGGATAACCAGATCTATGTCGATAATGCGTGCAGCGGAAAGGGACTGTGCGGAAAGTGCAGGGTTCACGTGCTGCAGGATCCGGGAGACGAGCCCCTGGAGTATACCGATGAGGAGATCCGCCTTCTGCCGGAAAAGGAGCGTAAGGAGGGCGTGCATCTCTGCTGTATGATGGATGTGCAGAGGGATCTGACAATCGAACTGATGCAGAAGGAGAAGAAGACGGAAGTTCTGGCGGGCGGCTATATGCCGGAGTTTATGCATCAGCCGGACACGTCCAAGAAGGCGGTGCAGATCGATGCGCCGACCCTGGATAAGCAGACCCCTTTTGAGGAAATTCTGAAAGAGGCAGTGGCTGCGCAGTCTGTGGATCCGCTGGCCCTTCCATCCGGCGGGCGTCTGCCGGGCATGTACACGGCGGTGCTCCACAAGGGCAGAATTACCGCGGTTGAAGAGGGGGACACGGAAGATCAGCTCTACGGCGCGGCGATCGATATCGGAACGACGACGGTTGTATGCTCCCTGGTGGACCTGCACAGCGGAAAGATCCTTGCCGACGCATCGCAGGTGAACGCTCAGAAGCATTATGGTCAGGATGTGCTGAGCCGGATCACCTATGAGATGGAGAATCCGGATACGGGCGCGGAGGCCCTGCAGAGGGCCATCGCGGACTCGATCGACGGGATGCTCCAGGAGGCCTGCCGGAAAGCGGGTGTCCGGACGGACCAGATTTATGAGCTGTCAGTTGCGGCGAACTGCACGATGATGCATCTGCTGCTGGGAGTGGACGCGCGTCCTCTGGGACGGTCCCCGTACGCGCCGGTGTTCACGGCGGCAAAAGATATCCCGGCCGCGTCAATCGGCATTCACGCGGCGCGGGGAGCAAGGCTGTACGCGCTGCCGTCCGTCTCGGCCTATATCGGAGCGGACATCGTGGCCGGCGCCAGGGTCTGCGATCTCCTGCACAGAAAGGGAAATGTGCTCTTCATTGATATCGGAACGAATGGAGAAATTGTCCTGTCCCACCACGGAAAACTGCTCTGCTGCTCCTGCGCGGCGGGCCCGGCGCTTGAGGGAATGAACATCAGCTCCGGCATGCGTGCGGAAGAGGGCGCTGTGGAAGATGTAAAGATTCTGGACGATCACGTCGAGCTGAAGACCATCGGGGACACGGAGCCGGCGGGACTCTGCGGAAGCGGAATCCTGGCAGCTGTCCGTGAGCTTCTGAAGGCCGGCATTGTGAGAAAGACCGGCGCCTTCGTGAAGGACGGACATTTTGATGAGGACGATTTCCGGGCAGAGCGCCTGCATGTCGCGGAAGACGGGAAACGCTCATTTATCTTCTCTGAGGCCCCTCACGAGATCCGGGTGAACCAGAGTGACGTACGGCAGGTTCAGCTCGCAAAAGGGGCGATTTTGTCCGGATTTGAGGCCTTGCTGAATAAGGCCGGGATTGAGATGAGCGACCTGGATGAGGTTCTGATTGCCGGACAGTTCGGTGCGCATCTTCCGGCAGAGAGTCTGACCGGAACCGGAATCCTGCCGGAGGAGGTCAGCGACCGTCTGAAATACGTTGGAAACACTTCCCGGACCGGTGCCTACATGGCGCTGATGTCCGGTGAAGTCAAGCAGGAAGTAGAAGAACTGTCTCACGAAATGGATTATATGGAGCTGGGAGCAACAGAGAACTATGAGCAGCTCTTTACCAGATGCCTGATGTTCCCGTCAAAAAAACGCAATAAATAAACCGGATGGATCAGGAGGAAATACGCATGGAAAACAGTAGAGAGTTCACACCGAAAAGCCGTCTGCACGCAATTCTGGACGGGCGTCACGCCGACCGTCCGGCCTGCATCTGCCCGGGCGGTATGATGAACATGGTCACGGACGGACTGCAGAAGGAAGCCGGAGTCGGGCTTCCGGAAGCGCATACCGACCCGCGGAAAATGGCCGACCTGGCGGAAGCCGTGATCAAAGACGGGATTTTTGAGAACTGCGGCGTGCCGTTCTGCATGACGGTAGAGGCAGAGGCCATGGGCGCAGAAGTCACCCTTGGAAACAATCTCTTCGAGCCGCACGTCGTAGAATATGCCACATCAGATGTAGATGATTATGAAAAACTGAAGCCGATCGATCTGACCTCCGGCCGCCCGAAAGTCGTTCTGGACGCCATTAAGATCCTGAAAGACGAGGTGAAGGATGCTCCGATCATCGGAAATCTGACCGGCCCGGTCAGCACCGCAGCCTCTCTGGTTGATCCGGAGAAATTCTACATGCAGCTCCGCCGCAAGAATGAAAATGCCCACAAGGTCATGGATTTTGTGACGGAGCAGCTGATCCGCTTCGGCACCGCTCAGGTTGAGGCCGGCGCTGATGTCATCACCATCGCCGATCCGTCCGGCACGGGAGAGATCCTCGGCCCGAAGTACTTCAGCGAGTTCGCGGTCGACTATATTAACAAGCTGTCGGATGCACTTCATGAAGCCGGCGCACAGGTCATCGTCCACATCTGCGGACAGATGAAATACGTTTACGACCAGCTGAAAGACGTGCGGAGCGACGCCCTGAGTTTTGATGCTGTCGTCTCCCTCAGAGAAGCCAGGAAACACCTTCCGGGCCGCGTGCTGATGGGAAATGTCAGCACCTTCGCCGTCGAGCTGACCGACCCGGATAACGTCAACACCCTGACGAAAAACTGCATGGAAAACGGCGCGGACATCGTCTCCCCGGCCTGCGGCCTGGGCATGGGCTCACCGCTTCCGAACGTCAAGGCGATTCTGAAGGCCGTCAGGAACACGCCAGCCGCTGAAAAATAGAGCATTCGAAAAAACGGAGCCGACAAAAATCAATCCGCAGGAAGGAACGTTTATGCACAAAACACTGAATCCTGAAAACACAATACTGATTGCCTGCTCGATGATGGAAGATGAAATCGGCCGGGTACTGCAGGAGCAAAACCTGCAGTACCCGGTTGTCTGGATGGAGCGGGGATACCACAGCTATCCGGACAAGCTCCGCGCCGTCCTGCAGGAACAGATTGATCTGGCGGAAAAGCGGCTGCAGGCGGCAGCTGCTGTGCGCCCGGAAAATGCAGGAACCGATGAAGAGGCTGCAGCAGAAAGCGGCGGCAGAGATATAAGAAAGTCTGAAAAAAAGGACGACGGTGAAAGCGGCAGAAATGCAGAAGAAGCCGGGGGACCGGCTGCTGGAAATGCCGATAAACCGGTCATCCTGCTGGCTTACGGCCTCTGCGGAAACGGAGCCGAGCGGCTGAAAGCAGACTCTTCCATCCTTGCGATGCCGCGTTTTGACGACTGCATAAATACCCTGCTCTGCTGCGGCCCGCGCCGCTGCCGCGCTCTGGAAAAGGCCGGCGTCTACTACCTTACGCGCGGCTGGACCCAGGATACAGGTGCGCTCCTGCAGTCCCATCAGGAACTCCTGGACAAGTTCGGTGAAAAAAAGACCGCACGGATCATGAATATGATGTATGACGGTTACAAGGAAGTCGCCATCATCGATGACGGCTGCTACGACACGGCGCCGATAAAGCAGTACGCGCAGGAATGCGCCGATCTTCTGAAGGTGAAATCCGGCAGCGTGCCGGGAGGGACCTACATACTGGAAAAACTGCTGACCGGAAACTGGGATGATGACATTCTGGTGAAGCAGCCGGGCGAGGCCGTTGCTCAGGAAGATTTCTTCTGGGAGAAGTTCTGATATTGACGAGCCGGATGCTGCAGGCCCCGCCCGGCGAAATGTGGTTTGCAGGGAGAGACTATGATGCGAGTATACTGTATACCAACTGCTCAGACCCGCGGAAATGTAATCTTCGTGTGGATGGTTTACTGAAATTTGCATGTTATATGGAGGCTCTGCATAATTATACTGGTTAGCGAATTGTTTATTCTTGTATTTAAGATTGTAATTTTTGGGTTCGTTGAAATCGTGATTAATTAAAATTTTGCAGAATCGATTTGAAAAGCCCAATCTGAATTATTTGATTGCGAGTACATATAATCTGGTTTAACGTGGAAATGCGTTGTTAACTTGCACGTTACTAAATACAATGGACGCACATGCCGGCAGCCCTTCGGCTGTCGGCATGTGCGGTCTGATTTTTTGGGCGGATGCGGATGTATCTGGCACGTGTTTTTTGTCCTGAATAATTATCAGGTTCTGCGCTTTCCTGAAAAAACGGGATTTCGACGAACCGACTCCTGAAATATCACATGTTCATCACAAAACGTGGAATTACTCTCGTGTTAGTGAGAATGATTCTCAGATATAGAGCAGATGATGAATCATTACTCGGAAAGACCTCTGCGAACCATCCGTGATGCTGCCATAGAAAAAATGAATTAGAAGCGAATACAGAATCTTTATAAAATATAAGATAACGCATAAGAGAATACGCGATCAGGCAAAGGAGGCCGGAAAAATGGGAAGAAAGACAAAAGATGAAATGACGCCGAAGCAGCGTGCGGCGGCGATTGCAAATGGTGAAGAGGCTGACCGCATGCCGTGCAACCCGAATGTGGCGAACGGCGTGGCGAGGGTATACGGATGTAAGATTTCCGAGTTCAACACTTCTGCCAAGACGCTGGCGGAGGCGCAGATTGCGGGCTACCGCCGCTTTGGCTACGACAGTGTCCGTGTGTTTACCGACCTGTTCCCATGGGCCGAGGCGATGGGTGCTGAGGTGACCATGCCGGAAGATGACACGGTAGATCTGAAAACCCCGGCGATCAAGGACCCTGCGGACTATAAGAAGATTCATCCGCTGAATCCGTATAAGGACGGCCGTCTGCCGGTTCACCTGGACGCCATGAAGTACCTGATCGACGAGGTCGGCGGCGAGGTGGGAATTTCTGCAGCGATCGTCGGACCATTCACCAACGCCTGCTTCCTGCTGGGTGTCGAGAATGTCCTGCGCTTCTGCTATAAAAATCCGGACGCCGTTCACCATCTCTGCCAGGTTTCGCTGGAGTCGCTGATCGCCTATGCGGACGCGGCCATTGATATCGGGCTGGGACCGACGATTTCCGAGCCGATGTCCTCCTGCACAGTGATCAGCCCTAAGATTTTCCGCGAGTTCTCCGCGCCTTACCTGAAGCAGCTGGTGGATCATTTCAAGTCGAGAGGCCGTGGTGTGGTCATGCATATCTGCGGGCAGACCGCCGACATCTGGGAAGACATCGCCGACATGGGCGTTGCGGGCTTCAGCATCGACAACGTCGCCAGCATTGAAGAGTGTAAGAAAACGATCGGCAGCAGGACGAAGATTCTCGGAAATGTCAATCCGGGAACGACCATGTACATGGGCACGCCGGCAGAAGTCCGCATGGCGACCCTGAAGTGCATTAAGGAAGGCTATGATTCGCCGCAGGGCTTTATGCCGATGTCCGGCTGCTCCCTTCCGGTCGAGACACCGTTTGAAAACATCGACATGATGATGGACACTGTGCGCGAGCTCGGCTATCCGGTAAATCCAGAGAAACTGGACCGCATGATTGAAGAGACAAAAGCTGAACTGGCAAGGGAAAACGCATAAGGGGAACTGAAAAATGAGTAACGATAAGAAAGATAAGCTGATCAAAGCCATGGAAGAAGCCGTCCTGGAAATGGATGATGAAGAGGCCGTTTCCCTGGCAGAAGAATATGTAGAAGCCGGATTTGATGCGATGGAAGGCCTGACAGAAGGCCTTGCAAAAGGTATGAACCGGGCGGGTGAGCTGTACGAGCAGAAAGAATACTTTATTCCGGAACTGCTGCTCTGCTCCGATGCCTTTTACGGAGCCGTAGACGTCCTGCGCCCGCACATCCAGAAGAAAACCGACAGCAAGGAAAAGATGACTGCCGTTATCGGTGTTGTGGAAGGCGACACCCATGACATCGGAAAAAACATCCTGAAAATCATGCTGGAAACGGAAGGCTTTGATGTGTACGACCTCGGAAAAGACGTCCCGACGGAAAGCTTCATTTCCGCCGCGAAAGAGCACAAGGCAGATTTCATCGGCATGTCCACACTCATGACTACAACCATGATCAAGATGAGCGAGATCATCGAAGAACTGAAGGATAAGGGAATGCGCGACCAGCTGGTGGTCATGGTCGGCGGCGGCCCGATCTCCGCATCCTACGCAGAGAAAATCGGCGCCGACGGATATGAACCAGATGCCGCAAGCGCCGCCCGCCGCGCCCGCGAACTGGTGCTTGAGCGGAGAGGCGGGCACGCGGCTTAGCATCGAGAAGATTACAGTGCGGCGCAGCAGAGGCAGCGGAATACCATCATGATAGCGGAAAAAATCAGGCTGCAAGGGAAATTTCCCGCCAAAAAGGAAAAAAGCAGCCGCATTTTCCCGCGCACCGCATGGTCAAATCTGTCTGCTTTTCCGTATATGTCCATTTATATCCGAATTCCCGGATTCCGTCACCGGCACCCCCGAATTGCCGCTGGCTTCCTCTGTTCCTCCGGACTGCCAAAACAGTCTTTATTACAGTTCTTATTCTACAAAATCGCGTGTAAATCATCCAATTCATCTTTTCGATATGCTGGAAGCGTTGAAATTACAGAGATATAATTTTTTGTGCAATGAAAATCCGTGACTTGCACGGTGTTTTTTGTCTGAAATTATAGAGAATCTCTATTGCAGGGTGATTCCCTGCGCGGTGATTTTTGTCGAAAGGGAATATGTCGGGGCGGCCCCAATCGGGCGGGCTTTATGTTAGAATAGGGACAGGAATTTCTTATGGCGGTGAGGCTCAGGCCAAAGCCGCCTATTATGTATGCTTAAATTACGGCGGCATGGCCGCGGAGATGAGGGAATATATGGCGAAGTTAAATCCGAAACAGCAGGAAGCGGTAAATCAGATGGAGGGACCTCTGCTGATTCTGGCCGGAGCGGGATCGGGAAAGACGAGTACGATGACGCACAGAATTGCGCACATGGTGGACAGCGGGATTCCGCCCTATAACATTCTGGCGGTGACTTTTACGAACAAGGCGGCGAATGAGATGCGGGAGCGTGTGGAGCAGCTGATCGGGAATACCGGCGGCATGTGGATTATGACCTTCCACGCGATGTGCCTGCGGATTCTGCATAAGTACTGTGACCGGATCGGCTACGGATCGCAGTTTTCCATTTATGACACGACGGATCAGAAGACGGTGGTCAAGAACATCATGAAGGAGCGGGGAATCAGCGATAAGGAGTATAAGCCGCAGTATTTACTGTCTGCAATCAGCAATTGCAAGGAGAAGGCGCAGTCGCCGGAGGATTTCCAGCAGGCGTCGATCGAGAGCGTCAGAAACCGCGTGATTCACATCGTTTACGAGGAGTATGAGAAGCGCCTGAGAGAGAACAACGCGATGGATTTTGATGATCTTCTGCTGAACTGCTGGCGGCTCTTAAGCAGCGAACCGGACGTTCTGGAGGAGTACCAGGACCGCTTCCAGTACATTATGGTGGATGAGTATCAGGACACGAACCACATTCAGTATGAGCTGGTGACGATGCTGGCAAAGAAGAGCCGGAATATCTGCGTGGTCGGGGACGATGACCAGTGCATTTACCAGTGGAGAGGCGCGGATATCCGGAACATCCTGGATTTTGAGAAGGATTTCCCGGAGGCGAAGGTGATCAAACTGGAGCAGAATTACCGTTCGGTCGGAAATATTCTGGCGGCGGCGCATTCGGTGATTCAGAACAACACCGAGAGAAAGGCGAAGAAGCTGTGGACGGACCGGGAGCCGGGAGAGAAGATCCACTATTACCGCCTGGATAATGATAAGGAAGAGGCGTCTTATGTGGCGCGGCAGATCGCGGCCCTGCAGAGGAAAGGGCGGGACTGGAATGATTTTGCCATCCTGTACCGCACCAACGCCCAGTCGCGTCTGTTTGAAGAGGCCATGAGCCGGGAGGGGATCCCTTACCGGGTGCTTTCCGGAATGCGCTATTATGACCGCAAGGAAATCAAGGATGCCATGGCCTATATGCGTCTGGTGGTGAATCCTGAAGATGATCTGTCGCTGCAGCGCATCATCAATGAGCCGAAGCGCGGCGTGGGCGCAAAAACCTGGGAGAAAATCCGGACCTTTGCCGGGGTGCGCGGGCAGAGCGTGCTGGCAGCGCTGGCAGATGAGGACGGAGAGGTTCTCGGAACGCTGCCGGGACGCGCCTATGACAAGGTAAAAGCAATGGTAGAGTGCATCAGCCTCTGCAGACAGGAGAAGGAAAATCTGAACGTCACGGATATCTTCGATCAGCTCATGACCAAAACCGGCTATATGGCGGCTCTTGAGACGGAGCAGACCACAGAAGCAGAGAGCCGGCTGGATAACCTGATGGAATTCAAGTCGGTTATCGCCGATTATGAGGAAAGCGCGGAAGAACCGACGATCGATGAATTTATGGAACAGCTGGCACTGACGGCAGAAGTGGATAATTACCATGAAGAGGACGCGTCCGTGACCATGATGACCATGCACAGCGCCAAGGGCTTGGAGTTTCCGGTTGTATTCATGCCTGGCATGGAAGACGGCCTGTTTCCGGGAAGCCGCGCCTTTGACGATGAAGAGAAGATGGAAGAGGAGCGCAGGCTCTGCTACGTTGGCATGACCAGGGCCAAGGAACTCCTGTATCTGACGAGCGCGGAAGTCCGGACGCGTTACGGCCGCACCGATTACACCAGAGAGTCCCAGTTTATGAGGGAACTGGATCCGAAGCTGCTGGAAGGCGATGCCGTCTTCAAGAGAAGACATGGCGACTCCAGCCTCGGCGTTTCCACAGGAAGCCGGGACGGATATTCGAAGCAGCCGGCGGTCAAACCGTACGATGCACTGAAATATGCCCGCATGGAAACCAGGCAGCACGCGCAGACCGCGTCTTCTGTAGAACTTAAGGCAGGGGACAAAGTGAAACACAGCAAGTTCGGAGAGGGACTGGTGATCGACGCCAGCGATAAGATTGTCACCGTAGCGTTCGATTCGGCGGGCATCAAGAAATTGGCGAGAGGCATCGCGCCGCTGAAAAAACTGTAGCGGGAAAACTCTTGAACAGAAGCGGTTCCCGCAGCTGCGCGCGGGAACTCCGGAACTATTTTTGGAATGAATGGTGTAAAATAGAAGATACAGAAATCGTACAGAAGACTTGCTGAATACCAGAAAAGAGGAACGAGCATGGCAGAAAATAAGAAAGAAAGAATCAAGGAACTGGTGGACGCGCTGAACCGCGCCGCCCGTGCCTATTACATGGATGCGGAAGAGATCATGCCGAATATCGAGTACGACCGGATGTATGATGAGCTGCTGGAACTGGAGAAAGAGACGGGAATCGTCCTGTCCAACAGCCCGTCGCAGAATGTCGGCTATGAGATCGTCTCTGATCTGCCGAAGGAGCGCCATCCGAGCCGGATGCTCAGTCTGGACAAGACTAAGAGCAGAGAGGAGCTCCGGGACTGGCTGGGGGACCAGGAAGGTCTGCTTTCCTGGAAATTGGACGGCCTGACCATCGTGCTGACTTATGATGACGGAAAACTGGTCAAGGCCCTGACCAGAGGCAACGGAGATGTGGGTGAAGTGGTCACGAACAACGCGAAAGTCTTCGCGAATGTTCCGGTTTCGATTGCCTTTAAGGGACACCTGGTCCTGCGCGGCGAAGCCGTGATTAAATACAGCGATTTTGAGCGGATTAACGAGACCATCGGTGATGCTGACGCGAAGTATAAGAACCCGAGAAACCTGTGCAGCGGCTCCGTCCGTCAGCTTGATCCGCGGGTTACGAAGGCCAGAAACGTCAATTTCATTGCCTTCACGCTGGTAGAGGCGGAAGGCGTGGATTTCCATGATCTGCGGGAGAACCAGCTGAACTGGCTGTCTGAGCAGGGATTTGACGTGGTTCCTTTCAAGCACGTAAAGCGGGACAATATTATGGACACCATCGAGTGGTTCGCGCAGGAGATCGTGCATAACGATTTCCCGTCCGACGGACTGGTACTGACCTATAACGACATGGTTTACGGCCGGTCCCTGGGACAAACCGCAAAATTCCCAAGGGATTCCCTGGCCTTCAAGTGGGCGGACCAGAAGGAGGAGACAACCCTGAGAAAAATCGAGTGGAGTGCTTCCCGTACAGGTCTGATCAACCCGGTTGCCGTATTCGATCCGGTGCAGCTGGAAGGAACGACAGTGAAGAGGGCTTCTGTTCACAACATCAGCATTATGCGTGAGCTGAAGCTGGGAATCGGCGACACCATCACCGTCTATAAGGCGAATATGATCATTCCGCAGATTGCCGAGAATCTCACAGAAAGCAATAATATCGAGATTCCGGAAAGCTGCCCGGTCTGCGGCGGAAAGACAGAAATCCATGATGATAACGGTGTGCAGACACTATACTGCACCAACCCGGACTGTCTCGCCAAGCAGATCAAGAGTTTTTCCCTGTTTGTGTCCAGAGATGCGATGAACATCGACGGACTCAGCGATGCGACCATTGAAAAACTGATCGCAAAGGGCCTGATTAAGGAATTTGCGGACCTGTTCAAGTTCGATTCCTATAAAGATGCTGTCGTAGAGATGGAAGGTTTCGGGGAGAAATCCTATCAGAATCTGGCAGAATCGGTCGAGAAGGCGAGACATTCCAATCCGACCCGTCTGCTCTACGCGCTGGGAATCCCGGGCATCGGGCTGGCCAATGCCAAGCTGATTGCAAAGGCCTGCGGAAATCAGTGGGATAAGATGCAGAATCTCAGTGAAGATGAACTGACGGCGATTGACGGAATCGGCAGCGTGATGGCAGACTCCTATACGCAGTATTTCGCAGATCCGAAGCATCAGAAGATCGTTGCGGATATTCTGGACCAGGTGGAGCTGGATGAGAGCGTGGAAGACAATCCGTCCTTCCTTGACGGGATGACCTTTGTCATCACCGGTTCCCTGAATCATTACGCCAACCGGGAGGAGCTGAAGCAGGAAATCGAGCGCTTCGGCGGAAAGGCAGCGGGCTCCGTCAGCAAGAACACCACCGCGCTGATTAATAATAATGTTGAGTCCTCCAGCGCCAAAAATAAAAAGGCAAGGGAACTCAGTATCCCGATTATCAGCGAGGATACCATGCGGGAATGGCTGGAGACGGGAACGATGCCGGAACAGCTGAAATAGGGAATAAAAGTTAGTCAAAAAAGGACGATCGATCACGGACAAGAAGGCAGGGAACTGCCTGCTTGTCCGTTTTTTGCCTTGTCTTAAATTTTGTTCAAAAATATTTTATCGCTTGTTTTGCTGCAGGAGCTGCCGGCAGAGGAATCTGGTGTGGATATTGAAATTTCAGTCATTTATATATATTAAGCAGTGAAGATATTTATGCAGAATGCATTCTAGAATACGTTTCAGCCCGCGATGTGGCAACATAAGATTGACAATATGTTGTCTTGATTATGTTGACAATAACGTGGGCGCTATGTAATAATTAGTATATAAGTTTTATTGGCGGCGAGGCATTGATGAAAAAATATGTTTATGATTTTGAAACTGCCTGCGGAAATCGCCGCATCCATCTATGAAGGGTAAAATATTTTCGGTAATTGTCTAAAAGGGAGGAAAATGTAAGGCTTTATTTCTGCAGCCGTCATATATCTGTTATGAGTAGTCTGGCATTAGTTGTTGCTACGATTGTTGCCTATATGATCGTAATGATCGGAATAGGTGTACATGTATCCAAGAAAAACAAATCAACAGATGTTTACTATTTAGGAGGACGCCAGCTTGGACCGCTGGTTACAGCGATGAGTGCAGAGGCGTCGGACATGAGCAGCTGGCTTCTGATGGGTCTGCCTGGCGTTGCGCTGTTCGGACTGATCGGAGGACAGGGAACTTTCGCAGAGGCTTTCTGGACGGCAGCCGGACTGGCCGTAGGTACTTACCTGAACTGGCTGATCGTTGCAAAACCGCTCAGAATATACTCTGAGCATATCGATGCAAATACCCTTCCGGATTTCTTTTCCAACCGGTTTAAAGAGGAGAAAGGTGTTCTGCTGGCAATCAGTGCGGTCATCATCGTAATCTTCTTTATTCCGTATGTTGCATCCGGATTTGCATCTGTAGGAAAGCTGTTCAACACACTGTTTGGTGTAAATTATCATACCGTAATGATTATCGGTGCGCTGGTTATCGCAACCTATACTGTACTCGGAGGCTTCCTCGCTTCCTCATTTACAGACTTTGTACAGTCCATTATCATGACCATTGCGCTGATCGTTGTAGTCTGGTTCTGCATCAGCACAGCGAACGGCTGGGATAACGCAATCGGAGCGGCAACCGATGCAGTTCCGGGATACTTCAAGCTGAATGCTCCGGACGGATCCTATTCTCCGCTGACGATTGCTTCTAACTTCGCATGGGGCCTGGGCTATTGCGGAATGCCGCACATCCTGCTCCGTTTCATGGCGATCAAGGACGATAAGAAGATCAAGGTTTCCCGCCGCATCGCAAGTACATGGGTTGTCATCTCCATGGGATGCGCGGTTCTGATCGGTGTTCTGGGCTATTCCGTAGCAAAGCACTTCGACCTGCTGTCCAAGGCAAGCTTCGACGCAGAGAGAATCGTCATTTACATTGCGGATCAGATCAGCAAGATCAATCCGGTATTCGCAATCGTCGGAGGTCTGATTCTTTCCGGAATCCTGGCTGCGACAATGTCCACGGCAAGCGGACAGATGCTGGCGGCATCCTCCAGTGTATCGGAGAACCTGATTCACCATTTCTTTATTAAAGACATGCCGCATAAGAAGGGTATTGCAATTGCAAGACTTACCGTAATCTGCATTACCATTCTGGGCTGCCTCTTCGCATGGAACCCGAACAGTTCCGTATTCCGTATCGTATCCTTTGCATGGGGCGGATTCGGCGCATCCTTCGGACCACTGATGCTCTGCTGCCTGTTCTGGAGAAAGACGAACGTGAAGGGCGCAATCGCCGGTGTACTTTCCGGAGGAGCAATGATCTTCATCTGGAAGTTCGGTATTGCAAAGCTCGGCGGAATCTTCGCGATTTACGAGCTGCTGCCGGCATTCATTGTCAGCCTGATTGTCATCATCGTTGTCAGCCTTGCTACAGGCGGAGCTGATGAAGAGGTTGCCACAGTATTTGATGAAGTTCAGAAGATCAGAAAGAGCGGTGTTGATGTTTCTGAACTGGACTAGTCAGATACAGAAACCGGTAATTGAATGAATGAAGAAAGTGCTGTAAGGCAGCCTTTCATAGATGAAAAGAGGGCCATCCCGCCGGGGTGGTCCTTTTTTAGCTTGTTTTCTATCTGTCTGTGCGGTGTCTGCTTTTATCATTGGCAGAACGCAGCCGGGCAGATTCTTTCTGTTTTTATTATTCCTGCAGTGCTTCTGTCGGGATCAGCGGACGCATGCTGCGGATGACGATCAGCAGTGTGGATGTGTTATGCCTTCTTGGCATCCTCGCTGCTCAGAACTTTCAGTCCCGCTGTGCCGAAGAGCAGTCCGCCTGCGAACAGTCCGATTTTTCCCCAAACTTCTTTATGATTTCTTTCCTTGTCATACAAGTCACAGTTTACGTTTGTTAGATATATCTAACTTTATAATATGGTAAAGAGGAAGGAAATGTCAATGGAATTCCGTCTTTACCAGAGGAAAATATTGTGGTAGAGTAAGTGGCGATGGACGGTATTCAAGCTCGAAACTGTACCAGTTATGTTCACAACTGAATATACGGGCTTTTAACTTTTACGTTCATCCGCTGTTTATGCGGGATGCGTTCTGGATGCGGCAGGCTTTGCGCGGAATTCAATGCGGAGGCCGGGCGCGGCGGGCGTTTTCTTTCTGCAGGACAGGCGGATTTTTTCTGTGCGCGGACCGTGGCCCTGAAGAGGCAGGCCGTGAGCAGGCGCTTTGAACTGAAAGGAAGGTAACACGATGACAATTCCAATGTTATTAGGCAAGATTCACAGAGCAACCGTAACACAGGCTGACCTGAACTATGTGGGCAGCATTACGGTGGACAAAAATTTCCTGGACAAGGCCGGAATCAGAGAGTATCAGAAAGTGGAAATCGCAGATGTCGACAACGGCGAGCGTTTTTCTACCTATACAATCGCCGGCGAGCCGGGAAGCGGCATTATCTGCCTGAACGGTGCAGCGGCAAGATGCGCATCCACAGGCGATAAGGTCATCATTATGGCCTACTGTGAAATGACGCCGGAGGAAGCCGATCAGTACGCGCCGAAGGTTGTCTTCCTGGGAGAGGGAAACAAGATCGAACGCGTCACCGATTATGAACGCCACGGAAGACTGGAAGACATGAAATAATCTGTCTTGACAGCGCTGATATAAAATCATATAATTAAAAGGACAATTTGTCCTTTAACAGCTCCGTCTGTCTGGGTCTGGGTCCTGCGCAATAGGATGCCGTGAACCTTGTCAGGTCCGGAAGGAAGCAGCAATAAGCGGATTTTTCTATGTGCCGCAGATAAGCCTTTTCCTAATTTCATGCGGAGCTGTTAAAGGGCATTTGTTGTATTTGCAGAAAAAAATCAGCCCGCGGACGGCAAGGCCATGCAGCCCGGCGGGGAAGGGAGGCTGTGATGGCAGAATATCGCGCGCTTTACCGGGAGACAAGGCCGGAAGTGTTCTCGGAGATCCTGGGACAGGATCACATCGTAAAAATTCTTCAGCATCAGATTGCGACGGGAACGGTGAGCCACGCCTATCTATTCTGCGGGACCCGGGGAACCGGAAAGACGACAACCGCCAGAATCCTGGCCAAGGCCGTAAACTGCACGGCCCCGGAAGGCCAGCGTCCCTGCGGCGTCTGCGACACATGTAAGGCGATCGCGGCCGGGAAATTCCTGGATGTCATAGAAATCGACGCTGCTTCCAACAACGGAGTTGACAACATCAGAGAGCTCCGTGAGAGTGTAAAGTACCCGCCTTCCGTGGGCCGGCGCAAGGTCTACATCATCGACGAGGTGCACATGCTTTCCACCGGAGCCTTCAACGCGCTGCTGAAGACCCTGGAAGAACCGCCTGAACACGTCATGTTCATCCTGGCGACCACCAACCCGGAGAAGCTCCCGCAGACCATCCTGTCCCGCTGCATGCGGCTGGATTTCAAGCGGGTTTCCGCACCGGTCCTGGCCGCGCATATGGCAGATATCTGTAAGAGTAAAGGCGTTGAAATCACGGAAGATGCCCTGCGCCTTCTGGCCGGAAATGCCGACGGATCCGTGCGTGATTCCCTGAGCATTCTGGAGCAGTGCCTGTCATCCGGAGAAGCGAAACTGACCAGAGACATTGTGCTGGATTTTCTGGGCACCGCGCCGATTGACTTTTTCCTGGAACTGACGGAGAAAGTCATGACCAAAAACATATCCGAGGCATTTATGCTTCTGGACGACGCGCTGCGGGACGGCAAGGACGTCCGTCAGCTGATGAAGGACTGGATGGCCCATTTCCGCAATCTGATGATCGCGAAATATGTGCAGGATCCGGGCGATATGCTGAACCTCTCCGCGGAGAACATCGCGCTTCTCCGGCAGCAGAGTCTGAAAATCGGTATCCGTGAGCTGAATCACGCCATTGTGACCATCGCAAAGGCCATCAACGATGCGCGTTATTCCACCCAGGCCCGGATTCTCATGGAAGTCGCGATCGTTACAATCGCATCCGGTATGGATTACGGAAAGTCTGGCATTTCCGGCGGAAGCGTTCCGGAACCGGCGCCGGTGCGCCCTTCATCCCGGACAAAAAATACTCCGCAAGAGAATTTTCCGGCCGGTGCGGCCGCAGACAGAATGCATCATCCTTCAGCCGGCGGCCCTCAGCAGGCACCGGACTCCGGGATGCCGCAGAGAACACCGGTGTCCGGGCGGCAGAATGAGCCGGCCCAGGGAAATATGCAGAGCGCAGACCCTGTCCCGCAGCAGAATCCTGCCCCGGAAATGCGGCAGGAGACATCTTCGTTTACAGATACAGCGGCTCCACAGAACCAGCCGGCAGGACGTCCGGAAGGACGGCGTAATCAGCCGCAGGACAGAGAAAACTCTGGCACGGGAAATCCGATGGCAGGTCAGAATCCGCAGGCCGGGGCAGAGGCCCGGGAGCAGAATGCTTCACAGAATCCGCCTTCTGCAGCATCTGAATCACAGGCAGAAGAGCAGGAACTTTCTGCCCAGGAGCTGGAAGACATTTGGAGAATGACCTTTGAAGAACTGGAAAGGGAGAACCCGAAGCTGAACGTCATGCGCCACGCGGCCCTGGCTTCCGTCAGCGGAAACCAGTATAAGGTGCTGTGTGAGAATAAATTCCATGCATCCGTTCTGAAGTCGGAGAAAGAACTTCTGGACGAGCGGATGAGCAGAAGAATGGGCAGACCGATGAACATGGTCTGCCGTCTGATCAGTGAGGGGGGCAGCAGCGAGCGCGAGGAGAAGCTGGAAAAAGAAGCCGAGGAAGCATCGAAGCTTCTCGGGGTCGATGTGAAACTGGTCTAGCCGGTTTTTCTTGCGGATCAGCGTATTTACGATATAATAGATAGGCGAAGACAAACTGAAGAATGCGGCGGGCAGAGCTGCCGGCCGATAGAACGGAGGAAATAGAATGGGAAGAGGAATGAGAGCAGGACGCGCCAGAAAACCGGGCGGCGGAAAGAAGGCACAGCAGGCACAGCTCCAGCAGCTGCAGGAAATGCAGAAGCAGATGGAGTCCATGCAGGAAGAAATTGAAGAAAAAGAGATCAGCACCTCTGCAGGCGGCGGTGTGGTAAAGGCAACGGTTAACGGAAAGAAAGAAATCGTCAGCCTGACCATCGATCCGGACGTTGTAGACCCGGATGACGTGGAAACTCTGCAGGATCTGGTCATTGCCGCAGTAAATGAAGGAATGCGCCAGGTTGATGAGCTGAGCAATAATGCATATAACAGCCTGACCGGCGGACTGAACATTCCGGGACTGTAAAGAAGGCGGAGCCATGCAGTATCCGAAACCACTGGGAAGACTGATCGGAGAACTGTCCAAACTCCCGGGGATTGGAAATAAAAGCGCTCAGCGCCTTGCCTTTCATATTTTGTCCATCAGCGACAAGGAAGCGGAAGGACTGGCGGATGCCATCATCGAAGCCAAGAAAACGATGCATTACTGCTCGGAGTGCGGAAATCTGACGGACCGCGATCCCTGCGACATCTGCACGGACCCGAGCCGGAATCCGGACGTGCTCTGCGTGGTGGAGACGCCGCAGGATGTCCTGGCCATGGAGAGAATCAAGGAGTATCACGGACGCTATCATGTGCTGAACGGGGTTATTTCCCCGATGGACGGAATCGGACCGGAGGATATCAATCTGAAGTCTCTGATCGTCCGTCTGCAGAAACATCCGGAAATCAAGGAAGTCATTCTCGCAACCAACCCGAACATTGAGGGCGAGGCAACGGCGATGTACATTGCGCGCCTGCTGAAACCATCCGGGATCAAGGTGACCAGAATCGCGCACGGACTGCCGGTCGGCGGCGATCTGGAGTACGCAGATGAGGTGACCCTCCTGAAGGCCATGGAAGGGCGGACAACGATTTAAAGGAAAGAGATCAGGCGGCAGACCGCGGCTTATATCGAAGAGCTGGGTCTGCCGTTTTAATATCTGCGCAGAAGGGAATAAAAGAAGTTAGGTGTATTACAGGGGACTTCCTGTCTGTTAAATTGACAGAATCTACAGAAGTTCACCTGTCCCACTGGTCAAAAATAAATCATCAAGGAGATCACTATGTCTGTCGAGAAGGTTAAACAATATTTCAAGCAGTTTGGTATGGACGATAAGATTCTTGAGTTCGACGTGTCCAGCGCAACGGTTGATCTGGCTGCGGAGGCAGTGGGCGTGGAAGGCGCGCGGATCTGCAAGACGCTGACTTTCAAGGATCCGGAAAACGAGGACGGCTGCATTCTGGTGCAGATGGCCGGAGATGCCCGGGTAAATAATGGAAAGTTCAAGAGGACATTCGGATTCAAACCGTCCATGCTGGCGGCGGAGGATGCGCTGAGAATTACCGGACATGCCGTCGGAGGAGTCTGTGGTTTTGCCATTGATAATCCGCTGGTGAAAGTTTATGTGGATGACTCGGTAAAGCGTTTCCCGACGGTTTTCCCGGCAGCGGGAAGCGGGAACAGCGCCATTGAATTGACACCGGACGAGCTGTATCAGTATTCCAAGGCCCTGGACTGGGTGGAAGTCTGCAAGATTCCGGAAGCATAGAGCACAGGAAGAAGGGAACTGCATGCCAGAATTTAAACTGCATTCAAAATACAAGCCGACGGGAGACCAGCCGCAGGCCATTGAGAAGCTGGTAAAGGGCTTTAAGGAAGGGAAAAAGGCGCAGACCCTGCTGGGTGTCACCGGTTCCGGAAAAACCTTTACCATGGCGAATGTCATTGCCCAGCTGCAGAAACCGACGCTGATCATTTCGCATAATAAGACGCTGGCGGCCCAGCTGCAGGGAGAGATGAAGGAGTATTTTCCGGAAAACGCCGTAGAATACTTCATTTCTTTTTACGACTATTACCAGCCGGAAGCTTATGTGCCGTCGACCGATACCTATATTGAAAAAGATTCGGATATCAATGATGAAATCAACAAGCTGCGGCACAGTGCCACGGCGGCGCTGTTTGAACGCCGGGACGTCATCATCGTGGCCTCTGTATCCTGCATCTACGGATTAGGAAGCCCGATCGACTATTCCACCCAGGTGCTGTCTCTGCGTCCGGGCATGGAGAAGTCCAGAGAGGACATCCTGCGCCGGCTCGTGGACATCCAGTACACCAGAAACGACCTTGCCTTTGAACGCGGAACTTTCCGCGTGAGAGGCGATACCATCGATATCTACCCAAAGGGCTCGGATATCGCCTTCCGTGTGGAAATGTTCGGGGACGAAGTCGACACCATCAAGGAGATGAACCCGCTGACCGGAGAAATCCTGGGTCTGCGGAACCACATCGCCGTCTACCCGGCAACCCACTATATTACTTCGCCGGAGCACATGGAAAAAGCGCTGAAAGGGATTGAAGAGGAACTGGAAGATCAGGTGAAGTTTTTCAAGAGCCAGGGAAAACTGCTGGAAGCACAGCGCATCGAGCAGCGTACCCGCTACGACATGGAAATGATGCGGGAAATCGGCACCTGCAAAGGAATTGAGAATTATACCCGCCACCTGACCGGACTTCAGCCGGGTGAAAAACCTTATACCCTGCTGGACTACTTCCCGGATGACTATCTGATTATCACGGATGAGTCCCACGTCATGCTGCCGCAGCTTCATGCCATGTACAACGGAAACCTCTCCAGAAAAAAGTCTCTGGTAGATTACGGATTCCGCCTTCCTTCTGCGCTGGACAACCGTCCGCTGAAATTTGAGGAGTTTGAGAGCATGGTGAATCAGATTATGTTCGTCAGCGCAACTCCTGCACAGTATGAGCGTGAGAAATCCCACGGCATCAGCGCCGAGCAGATCATCCGTCCGACAGGACTTCTGGATCCGCCGATTGAAGTGCATAAGACGGAAGGGCAGATCGACGATCTGATCGGAGAAATCAATAAGACGATTCAAGCCGGAGAGCGCGCCTTCATCACGACCCTGACCAAAAAAATGGCGGAAGACCTTACCGATTACCTGAAAAACGCCGGGATTAAGGCCAAGTACCTGCATTCCGACATCGACGCGCTGGAGCGTATGCGGATCATCAGAGATCTGCGGCTCGGCGAATTCGATGTGCTGGTGGGCATCAACCTTCTGCGAGAGGGACTGGACGTACCGGAAGTATCCCTGGTGGCCATTCTGGACGCCGATAAAGAGGGCTTCCTGCGTACAGAAACTTCCCTGATCCAGACCATCGGACGCGCGGCCAGAAACGTGCACGGCCGCGTCATCATGTACGCCGACTCCATCAGCCCGGCCATGAAGACCGCCATCGACGAAACGAAGCGGCGCCGGGAAATCCAGAGCGCATATAACAAGGAACATCACATTACGCCGAAGAGCGTATCGAAGGGGATCCGTGATGTCATCGAGGCGACCAAGGCGCCGGATGAATCGGACCGCAAGAAGAAGCCGGAGGAAATGACGAAGAAGGAACTGAAAGACTACGTAAAGGACCTGCAGAAAGAGATGCAGCAGGCCGCCGCGGACCTTCAGTTCGAGCGGGCCGCAGAACTCAGAGACATCATGTTCGAGTACCGCTCCCATATGTAATGCAGTGCGGCAAAAGGAAAGGACAAGAGAGTGATGAAAATTGCACAGCTTCAGCTTCCGGTATTTGAAGAAAAAGAAAAGAATCTCGACCAGCTGGAAGCGGAAATTGAACGTGTCTGTGAAGACCATGAGGAAGGAAAACCGGACCTGATTGCGGCGGGAGAAATGTTCAACTGTCCGTATGAAACCGGGAATTTCCCGAAATACGCAGAGCCTGCCGGAGGCCCGGCGTGGAAGAGACTGTCCGGAATGGCAGAAAGATACGGGGTGTACTTGTCACCGGGTACGATTCCGGAAGTGGATGAAGAGGGAAAGGTCTACAACACGGCATTTGTTTTTGACCGCAAAGGCCGGCAGATCGCGCGGCACAGAAAGATGCATCTGTTTGACATTCAGGTTGAAGGCGGACAGACATTCCGGGAGTCGGACACCCTTTCGGCTGGAAACGAGGTCACCGTGTTCGATACGGAATTCGGAAGGGCGGGCATCTGCGTCTGCTTTGATTTTCGTTTTCCGGAGCTTGCCCGGCTGATGGTGCTGCAGGGGGCCAGATTGATTCTGGTGCCGGCGGCCTTTAATCAGACGACAGGGCCGGCTCACTGGGATGTGATGTTCAGAAGCCGCGCCATCGACAATCAGTGCTGGACCATCGGGACTTCTCCGTCTCTGAACCCGGACGCATCTTATCACGCCTGGGGACACAGTCTGGTGGTTTCTCCCTGGGGAGACATTATCAGCGAAATGGATGAAGTTCCGGAAAGCAGAGTGCTGGACATTGATATCACAGAAACAGAACGTGTGCGGGAGCAGCTGCCGCTCCTTTCTGCGCGGAGAGAAGACGTGTATGCCCTGAAACTGAGGGCGCAGGGAGAATAGCTGCCGGGATCCCCGGAAGGGGGCTGCCTGGTGTCTCCTTGCGATGGCCGGCTGCCGGGGTGATTTTTGTCTGCGAACAGAAAGAACGGGCTTGAAAACGTATGTTCGTGATGGTACAATGTCGGTAACGCTGAAGTTGGAAAAGAAGGGGTGCGGCACATGCCGAATGAAATCATCATAAAGAATGCAAATGTAAACAACCTGAAGCATCTGAGCGTGCGGATCCCAAGGGATAAGTTCGTGGTTCTGACGGGACTGTCGGGATCGGGAAAATCCTCGCTGGCCTTCGACACGATCTATGCGGAGGGGCAGAGAAGATATATTGAAAGTCTGTCGTCTTATGCGCGGCAGTTTCTGGGGCAGATGGACAAGCCGGATGTGGAGTCGATTGAGGGACTGTCTCCGGCGATTTCCATTGACCAGAAGACCACGAGCCGGAATCCGCGTTCCACGGTGGGAACGGTGACGGAAATCAATGATTATCTGCGTCTTCTGTACGCGAGAATCGGTGTTCCGCACTGTCCGGTCTGCGGAAGAGAGATCAGCAGCCAGAGTGTGGACCAGATCGTGGATATCATTATGGGATATCCGGAGAGGACGCGCCTGATGATCATGGCGCCGGTGGTCAGAGGCCGCAAGGGCGAGCATGTGAAGATTCTGGAACGGATCAGAAAAGAAGGATTCACCAGGGTCCGCGTGGACGGACAGATTCTGCTGCTGGACGAGGATGAAATTCATCTGGAGAAGCAGAAGCGCCACACGATTGAAATCGTGGTGGACAGAATTATTGTAAAGCCGGGTCAGGAAGGAAGAATTTCTGAGGCGGTGGAACTGGCCATGCACGAGGGTGAGGGCCTTGCCGTCGTCTATTTCGAGGACGGGGATTTTGAAAAGGAGCAGACCTTTTCCAGCAAACTGGCCTGCCCGGAACACGGTGCCAGCATTGAGGAACTGGAGCCGAGAATGTTCTCCTTCAACAGTCCCTTTGGTGCCTGCCCGACTTGTAACGGACTGGGTTTTACGGAAAAAGTCGATCCGGACAAGATGATTTACACGGAAAAGAGCATCGCGGACGGAGCGCTGAACCGGATCTATGCGTCGATGGAATTCTCGGGATTTTACCGGGAAGTTGTCGACATTCTGGCGCAGGAGCATCAGGTGGATCTGCATACGCCGTATAAGGATCTGCCGCAGAAGTTTAAAAAGGAACTGCTGTATGGAACGGGAAACCGGCATCTGAAATACACCCATGTGACCAGAAGAGGGAAGGAAGTTAACTTCGACCATCCGTTTGAGGGACTGCTGACCAATGTGGAGCGGCGGTACAGAGAATACGCGACGGATAACATGCGTGCGCGCATGGAGCCCTTTATGGTTGTAAAGGAGTGCCCGGACTGTAAGGGGAAGCGACTGAAACCGGAAGTGCTTGCTGTTACTGTTGGAGGAAAGAATATCGCGGAAGTATCGGATATGTCGGTCCGTGATTCCCTGAAATTCATGGAGAATCTTAAGCTGAGTGAGAAGGATCAGATGATCGGAAAGCAGATTCTGCATGAGATCCGGGCCCGCTTGAAATTTCTGGTGGATGTGGGGCTGGATTATCTGACTCTCTCCCGTGCGGCCGCGACGCTGTCCGGCGGAGAAGCGCAGCGTATCCGTCTGGCTACGCAGATCGGGTCCGGACTGCAGGGCGTGCTGTATATTCTGGATGAGCCGAGCATCGGTCTTCATCAGAGAGATAATGACAAGCTGCTGAAGACCCTGCGCCATCTGACGGATCTGGGAAATACCCTGATCGTTGTCGAGCATGATGAGGACACCATGTATGCGGCGGATCACATCGTGGATATCGGACCGGGAGCGGGAATCTACGGCGGAAAGCTCGTCGCCCAGGGAACGGTGGAGGATATCAAGGCCTGCCCGGAGTCCATTACCGGTCAGTACCTCAGCGGGAAGAGGAAGATTGCTGTTCCTTCCGTGCGCCGGGAAGGAAATGGAAAATCCATCATCGTAAAAGGCGCAGAAGAACACAATCTGAAGAATATCGATGTGGAGTTTCCGCTGGGTAAATTCATCGTGGTGACCGGTGTGTCCGGATCGGGGAAATCCAGTCTGGTGAACGAAGTCCTCTGCAAAGGAGCTTCCCATATCATCAACCGGAGTGAGGATGTTCCGGGAAAGCATAAGGAAATTCTCGGCCTGGAAAATATCGACAAGGTTATCAATATTGACCAGTCGCCGATCGGAAGGACGCCGCGTTCTAATCCGGCAACCTACACGGGCATGTTTACCAGCATCCGTGACCTGTTTGCGAGCCTGCCGGAAGCCAAGATGCGCGGTTTTGACAAGGGCCGTTTCAGCTTTAATGTAAAAGGCGGCCGCTGTGAGGCCTGCAAGGGCGATGGAATCATCAAGATTGAGATGCATTTTCTGTCTGATGTTTACGTACCTTGTGAGGTCTGCCATGGGAAGAGATATAACAGGGAAACTCTGGAAGTGAAATATAAAGGGAAGAGCATCTATGATGTGCTGAATATGAGTGTTGCGGAGGCTCTGGACTTCTTCCAGAACCTGCCGTCTATTCACCGCAAGCTGGAGACCCTGCATCAGGTCGGCCTGGACTATGTCAAACTGGGACAGCCTTCTACCGAGCTCTCCGGAGGAGAGGCCCAGAGAATCAAGCTGGCGACGGAGCTCTCAAAGAGAAGTACGGGAAGGACGCTGTACATTCTGGATGAGCCGACCACGGGTCTTCATTTTGCCGATGTCGACAAGCTGCTGCAGGTCCTGCAGAAACTGACGGACGGCGGAAATACAGTCGTTGTGATTGAGCATAATCTGGATGTCATCAAGCAGGCAGACTGGATCATTGACCTGGGACCAGAAGGCGGAGACCGGGGCGGGAACATCGTCGTAACCGGAACACCGGAAACCGTTGCGGAGTGTAAAGAATCCTATACGGGACAGTTCCTGAAGAAGATGCTGGCACAGAAATAGTGAACTTCAGGAAGAAATGGGAAATCCGGAAATCACCGTTTTATCGCTGAAGGCAGAATATCTGCGGCGCGCGGCACAGGAAGATGGATGACGGCTGTGTATGCATCTGTGCCGGCACACGGCAGTATCCTGTATACTTTGTGCCGCGAGAAAGACAGACGGAAAGAAAATGTTTCTTTTGGGGATGTTTTTATTATTCTGCTCGTCTATCCTTTCATTTTTGTTATAATATGAATGAGATATTAAATACTATATATTATAGGTTTGCTCAGCGGATATCTGCCTTAAAAGAGTGAGCATGCGTGTAGTAAAACGGAGAAGGAAAAACCGTCTGTCAGGCAGGACGATGACGGGATTTCCGCGCGTGCGGATGCAGACTTCTGCAGGCAGGTCGGGGCTTAATCATGTGCAGAAATGCCTGCCGGCGCGTAAACATACAGTGGAGGTATATAAAAATGGCACTGAACGATAATATGACCATGCTCACCGACTTTTACGAGCTGACGATGGGGAACGGATATTTTGAGGCGGGCCGTAAAGATGAAATTGCATGGTTTGACATGTTCTTTCGTCATATTCCGGACCGCGGCGGATACGCCATCATGGCCGGTGTAGAACAGATCGTGGATTACATGGAGAATCTGCATTTCTCCGATGAGGATATCGAATACCTGCGCAGCAAGCACATGTTCAGCGAAGGGTTCCTGGAGTATCTGAAAAACTTTAAATTTGAGTGTGACGTCTGGGCTGTTCCGGAAGGTGTTCCGATCTTCCCGCAGGAGCCGATCGTCACGGTAAGAGGACCGGTGATTCAGGCTCAGCTGATGGAGACGATGATTCTTCTGACGATCAATCACCAGAGTCTGATCGCCACCAAGGCCAGCAGAATTGTCCGCGCGGCTCAGGGCAGATCCGTCATGGAATTCGGATCCAGAAGAGCACATGGAACCGCGGCGGCCATCATGGGCGCCCGCGCTGCCTATATCGGCGGCTGCGCAGGAACGGCATGCACCATTACAGACCGTGAATTTGGCATCCCGGCACTGGGAACCATGGCGCACAGCTGGGTACAGCTTTTCCCGAGTGAATATGAAGCATTTACCGCATACGCAAAAATGTATCCGGATAACTGCATCCTTCTGATTGATACCTACGACGTCCTGAAATCCGGACTGCCAAACGCCATCCGTGTATTCAAGGAGCAGAAGCCGGAGAGCATGGGTGTCCGCATCGACAGCGGCGATATTGCATATCTGACCAAACAGGTGCGCAAGAGACTGGACGAGGCCGGCCTGCAGGACTGCAAGATCACCGTCAGCAACTCACTGGACGAGTATCTGATCCGCGACGTGATCATGGAAGGTGCCCAGATCGATTCCTTCGGCGTCGGCGAGCGCATGATCACGGCTAAATCCGAGCCGGTATTCGGCGGTGTATATAAACTGTCTGCCGTTGAAGAAAACGGAAAGATCATTCCTAAGATTAAGATCTCCGAGAATGTCGGAAAGATCAGCAATCCGGCTGCCAAGAAGCTGTATCGTATATACAGTAAGGAAACCGGAAAGGCGGAGGCCGACCTGATTATGCTGAAGGACGAGCCGGCACCGAAAGACGACGGATACGTGATTTTCGACCCATGCGTCAACTGGAAAAAGAAGACACTGAATGACTACGTGGCAAAAGACATCCGCGTGCAGCTGTTCGACCACGGCAGACGCGTATACGACTGCCCGCCGATTCAGGAAGTGCAGAAATTCTGCAAGGAGCAGATTGACACCCTGTGGGAAGAGACCCTGCGTTTCGAGAACCCGCAGCGCTACTTCGTAGACCTCTCTGAAGGACTGTATAACACCAAGCAGGAACTCATCCACAAAAACAGAGAGATGAAGCAGGAGCATAAATAGTCCGGGTCACCTGGTCTCATGCCAGTCTGCCGGCACGGCAGATGGTAGAAGAATGTGACGGGGACATGCCGGCAGACCGGACAGAAATCAGACATCTGCCGGCAGGCCAGTAACAAAATCAAAAGCATGAAATATGAAAAAGAGCTTCGCATCAGCATTGAAACTGCCGGTGCGAAGCTCTTTTTCATCGTCTTCAAACATTCAGGTGAAAAACTGATGTTTTCTTTTCCTTTCTGTCAGCAGAAAGGATTATTTTCCGGATGTGTGCAGGACGTCTCTGATCTTATGCTGTACCATGGCTGTGATGGCATCTCTGCCCGGTCCCATGTATTTACGAGGATCGAAGACATCCGGCTGCTCAACCATAACCTTGCGGATGGAAGCCGTCATTGCCAGACGCAGGTCTGTATCGACGTTAACCTTGCAGACACCGTGCTTGCATGCCTCTTCAATCATGTCCTCCGGAACACCCTGTGCGCCAGGAACCTGTCCGCCGTACTTATTGCACTCTTTTACGAATTCCTGTGGTACAGAAGATGCACCGTGCAGAACCAGCGGAGTATTCGGAATCAGCTCATGAATCTTCTGCAGACGCTCAAAGTCCAGATACGGAGTTCCCTTGAACTTGTATGCGCCGTGGCTTGTTCCGATGGCAACAGCCAGAGAGTCAACACCTGTGCGCTCTACGAATTCCTTTGCCTCTTCCGGATCAGTGAATGTTGCTTCTCTCTCTGCAACATGAACCGCATCCTCTACGCCGGCCAGCTTTCCGAGCTCAGCCTCTACGACAACACCGTGGTCATGCGCATACTCTACAACCTGTTTTGTGACCTTGATGTTCTCCTCGAACGGATGCTTGGAGCCGTCGTACATAACGGAAGTGAATCCGTCATCGACACAGTCCTTGCAGATCTCGAAATCTGCGCCGTGGTCCAGGTGAAGAACGGCGTCGATTCCCGTGTCTTCAATTGCGGCTTCAACGAGCTTCCGCAGGTATGCCGGCTTTGCGTATTTACGTGCGCCTGCAGAAACCTGAAGGATAACCGGAGCATTTTCAGCTTTTGCGGCATCCGCGATACCCTGAACAATCTCCATGTTGTTTACGTTGAATGCACCGATGGCGTAGTCGCTGTTCAGAGCTTTCTTAAACAGTTCTGTGCTGCTGATAAGAGCCATATCTATCTCCTCCTGTATTTTAAGATGTGATTATTGACCAAAAGTTCTAACGTTACTTCATTATTATATAATAGAAAAGCGGAAACGTTAACCAGTTTCCGCCAATTTGCCATTTTATTCTGCGCCCTAGTAGGTCAGCGCTCTTGCTATTTTCGCTTTTGTCCAGCCCTTCTTGAAGGTATGCGTACCAGCCTTGATATCTGCGGGTTTTCTGCCCTGCTGCCGGCAGCAGAGCCTGTATTCATGGGCGCTGTCGTAAAGCCCGTAGGATTTCAGCTGCCTCATGGCATAGGTGAGCGAACCGGTTTCAAGCTTGATGGTAATGGTCTTCACGAGCCGCCCATCCTTATATTCCGCCTTCACCGCGGAAGAGGAATCGCTGCTTTCTGTATCAGAAGATTTTGCTTCCGACGATTTGCTGTCCGGTACAGAAGACGCCGACTGCTTTTTCTGTGCGTCCTTCTTCACCTCTGCCGTGGTTTTCACATTGCCGGAAGTCATGTGTTTCGGGTAGGCCATAATCACATTGACGCGCCAGCCGATGATGATCAGCGCAGCAATCAGAATCACTGCGGTAACCCACACGTCGCTGGTGTTATACAGGAAATCCCTGAATTTTGAGTGAGAAGCGGACTGTTTCTGCTTCATGAATGAGCCTCCTTTCGCTGCTATCCCTGTATTTTAGCATATTCAGGGACAAAGGACAAACGAGCAAGAGTATACGATGGTGTCAAGAGGTAGTGGGAGTTTTTGTTGACAGATCTCCAAGCTTTTTCTGCGAGCTGTACGCAGCCTATGCCTGGAACGCCTCCCGGCTCCCTTCGCGCATGCTCACGCTTCCGACTCCGCCGGCCCTCTCCGGGCCGTCGATCGTCTGGCAGCGAGGCGCTCAGAAGTCCATGCATAGGCTGCGTTACAGGCTCACGCTCAATCAGCTTAGCAGGTCTCTTGCCACTCCACAGCTCTTGATCAGCATCTGGGTTCCGGAAGCTCCATCCATGACAAAAGGCTCTCCTTCAAAAATACTCCAGTCATGCAATTCCTCTTTCGCCTGTTGAATGACATGATCCGCATATTCAGCGTATTTCTCCCGAAGAACGTTCTCAGCTTTCTCCTTATGCAAATCCTCTGCTTTCAGTTCGCCGCCATTGATCAGGTACACTCTGATATCGCTCAGCCTCCCAAGCCCTTCATCGCTCCATCCCTGCGGCTCACGGCTAAACCGTTTCGACAGAATATGACTGACCAGTCCTTCTGTGCAGCTTCCCGGCATATCTTTCTTGAACCGGTTCACGATTGGCTTCCAGTTTCCGTTCAGATAGACGCCGAATCGGTTGACTTTTTCTGTCAGCCTCTTGTCTTCCTTCGCGTCATCCAGCAGTTCCTGTATGCATCGATCGGCTCTGCTTCGATCATTTTTTTGCACGGCGTCCATGATCACCGTTTTCACTCTTCTCTTTGGAAAACTGCCTGCCAGTGACCGCAGGGCCTTCTGGAAATGAAACCCATCCATAACGTGAACAACATTGCCAAAATCGTCCAGTCCGTTCCTGATCCAGTTTCCGCCGTCTCCGTGAAGCACGATCTTCTCCAGCACATCCATGTCATATTTCTTTTCGATGAACCCTTCTACGGTCTTCCACAAACGTCTGGTATTGAAATTCTCATCGACAAAGCTCACAGGCTCTACAGTCGCATTCCGATGGGTACCGATCGGTCGTATTCCTTCTGTTACGGTCACCAGCGGAACAATCCTGCTCCGCTTTCCCGGCTTCTTGCCTGCTTTCTGCATATGCACGTGGTCCTCATCAGCAAAAACATGGAGCACACTGACCTTTCGTTTCGCCTTCGGCACTGCGGCCTCTGGAACATTCACTTTCATGATGCAGTTCCTCACTGTCTGTCTGCTCAGTTCGCCTCCCGTCACGATATCAGAACTCTTCGCATAGGATACGTAGGCTGCATGCTCGGCCAGCCACTTCCCTATAACCCGGTCGACGCGTTCATACTTTGGTAGGCCGAGGATCTCATCCAGAAGGAATCGATGCTTCCCGCTGTTCTTGTCATAGTAATAGCTCCGATCGATTCCGATCGCGCCGAATTCTGTGTAGATCGTCCGCTTCCTGTCTCTGGCTTTGATCGTGAATCCGAGCTGTTTTCTGCCGGCTTTGTCATTTCTCAGTTCCTGATCGAGCCCCTCCGCAGCTGCACGGATGAACCTGGCGGTCGTTTCCTTGCAGTATCTCATGAGCTTCGCGCTGGTCTCTTCCCATTTCATTCCTTCGTGAGGTTTTAATGTTTCCAGAATATTTTCCAGGAATTCCGTTGCGATTTCATGTATAATAGATGCCATAGGGATCTCCTTTCGAGTGCATAGATGTAATTGTTTCACTATTATCTTAGCACTTGGAGATCCCTTTTTCAGTTTCTAAAACCCCACTAATACTTTACACCCTCAGAGTATACATTCTTTATTTCTCAGATGTGCTGATGTATAATACACTAAGTATGGTTACATTAGAAATAGGAAAAAATGAAAAACAGCAGCGCCTGGACAAGTTCCTTCGGAAATACTTGGACGCCGCACCGCTCAGCGCGGTCTATAAGATGATCAGAAAAGACGTGAAGGTCAATGGAAAGCGCCGGAAAGAGGACTATATCCTTCAGGAAGGCGATCAGCTGACCCTGTATCTTCACGAAGATGAACTGGCTCGGCTTCAGAAGCCGCGCAGGGTTCAGCATGCGAAAAAACAGTTTAAAGCCGCATATGAAGATGACGACCTTCTGATTGTCGTGAAGCCTGCCGGTCTGCTGACGCATGGAAATAAACAGGAGCACCGCAACCATCTTGCCAACCAGGTGCTGGATTATCTGATCCAGAACGGGCAGTATGACCCGAGGACGGAGAAAACTTTCTCCCCAGCTCCGGTGAACCGCCTGGACAGAAATACGTCCGGCCTGGTCATTTTCTGTAAGAATTACGAGGCTCTGCAGACTTTTAATGCGATCATCAAGGAGCGCGGCCGCGTGCATAAACGGTATCTGACGCTCGTTTCTGGCTTGCTCAGGAGGCCTTTGTCCCTGACTGACAGGATGGAAAAGGATGAAGAGAAGAACCGGGTGAGCATCGCGGATGAGGGAAAACTCATGCACACGGAAGTACGGCCGCTCTACTCGACGGACAAGTACGGCGGGTTTACGCTGGCGGAGGTGGAAATTGAGACCGGAAGGACGCATCAGATTCGTGTTCAGCTGGCTGCCGCGGGACATCCGCTGGCGGGAGATCCGAAATACGGCGATCCTGAGGTCAACCGGACGGTGAAAAAACGCTGGGGTCTGTGCTCGCAGTTCCTGCATGCATGGTGCCTGGAGTTCGAGAATATGCCGGAGAAATACGCCTATCTGAACGGAAAGCGTGTGACCGCGCCGCTGCCGAAAAAGCTGGACGCCGTCTGCAGGGATCTGTTCGGACGCGTTGAATTGTAAATGGGGGATATCATGAGAGCTGAAAATAATCAGAAACAGGGGAGATCTGTGGGAAAAGCAATATTATACTGGGTTATTGAAATCGCCGTTGCCGTGGGCATCGCGCTGCTGATCATTCAGGTCATCCGGCCGACCGTGGTCCGCGAGACATCCATGCTGCCGAATTTCCAGGATGGCAACTATCTGTTCGTTTACCGCCTGGCCTATAAGGGCGGTAAGACGCCGCAGAAGGGCGACGTCATCATCTTCAAGTCGAAGCTGACAACCGCGAACGGAAAGCCGAAAATGCTGATCAAGCGTGTGATCGGCATGCCGGGCGACAAGATCACGATTCAGGACGGCAAGGTCTGGATCAACGGAAAGGAAGACAAGCAGTCGTATACGCATGATAAGGAGACGAATTCCGTCAAGACCAATTACGTCGTGCCGAAAAACCACTATTTCTGCATGGGAGACAACCGTCTGGTCAGCATCGACAGCCGTTACGCCAGCGTCGGGTCTGTGGCGAAGAACAAGATCGTCGGCAAGGTCGTATTCCGGCTCTTCCCGTTCAGCGAGATCGGCACCATCAAGAACCCATATAAATCGAATTAACCGGGACAAAAAGAAACGGGCAAGGCCGCAGAGCATTGAAACGCCTGTGCCGGAAACCCGGAAAAAGAATGCGCTCTCCCGGACTGCCAGGAGGTTTAAACGTGAAAAAGAAAGATGACGGCTATAAACTGGCCGCAAATAATAAAAAAGCGCGCCATGACTATTTTATCGAGGAAACACTGGAAGCGGGAATCGTGCTGACCGGAACGGAGATCAAGTCCGTCCGCGAAGGAAAAGTCAGCATCAAAGAAAGCTATGCCCGCGTAGAAAACGGAGAAGTCTGGCTGTACGGGATGAACATCAGCCCGTATAAACAGGGAAACCGCTTTAATGTGGATCCCCTGAGACCGAGAAAGCTGCTGCTTCATAAAAGAGAAATCCGCAAGCTAATCGGAAAAGTCACTCTGCAGGGCCTGACCCTGGTTCCTTTGAAAATCTACATCAACCACAAAGGCCTCGCAAAAGTGGAAATCGCAGTTGCACGGGGAAAGAAAAACTACGATAAGCGAGACACCATGGCAAAGCGCGATGCAGAACGGAAAATGGACCGTGCTGTAAAGAATTGGAAATAAAGCCAGATTTGACAAACACACATATATAGAGTAGAATAATCGTAGTTAGAGATATCTAATATCGTGACTTTGATACAATAATAGTTATCTGTGTATGAAGTTGGATGAACTCTAACCCAGACTGCCGGCGGCTTAACGAGCGTGCTGACTGCCCCCAGACCGCCGCAGCCTGTTTCATCAATTGTACGGTTTACCTGCCTTGTTTTATGTGTATAATAGAGATAACAAACCAGACCGATCGATGCCGGCCAGGCATCGTATCATGGGGATGTAAAGGTTTCGACGGGGGTATAGAAACTTCATAAGCGGGCCGCAGTCGCCAAGTCTGCGTTAAAAATGGCAACTTTAAATTTAAACGCTAACAATAATAATAGCAATTTAGCACTGGCTGCCTAGTTCAGCCTGCTTGTCATCTCCGGCTCACCTGCAGACCGGAACCATGGCATCGACTCATGCAGGAAAACTTATCTGAACGTCCCTGATCAGATAAGGAACTAAGGGATAGCGAAATCGCCAGTCTGCTGATGGACGGACGATGGGGCGAATCATAAAACACCAGCTGCGCCCGGAGAAAATGAGGCGGAAATGTTTTCGGACAGGAGTTCGATTCTCCTCATCTCCATTACGTTAGAGACGGTTGCGTAAGCAGCCGTCTCTTTTTAGTTGAAATGAGGAGAATCGAATTATAAACTCCTCATCTCGGGAGACCTATCCCCGTGAATCCAAGCGTATTATGCATTATAATTACGCGCCGGATGAACGGCGGAAGGTCTCCTGTCAGGCCTGCCGCAGAGAGCAAGCCAAAGGCGTAGCTCGATGCGCTGCAGGCTGCGGCCTTGTAAATAACTACGATGTTCGACTGGCTGGCTGCACATTGTACATGACAAATAACAGAATGGAATTGACAAGCAGCGAGTGCGGCGAAGCGCCGGCAGAGCGCAAGCCGGGATAGCGACGTGTCGTACCAGCTGGACTCTCCTCATCTACGGCGCGGCAAGATGCCGGATTAAGCATGCATTAGTCCTTTTTCTGTTATTGATGAGGAGAATCGGACTCCATTGATAAAAATTGCAGTTAACGTTACAGAAAATGATAAAAGCAAAAATTATGCAACGTTAACTTGCTGCGTACATGAATAAAGCCTATAATATTTTTAGATGAATGTAGCGAAATAAAAGAGAGGTCAGCCATGGATTTATTTAAACGAGAAAAATATTTATGTAAGATTTGGGGCTTTTATGATAGTCCGGATATTATTAAAGTAATTACCGGTGTCCGGCGCTGCGGTAAATCCTGTCTTATGGAGGAAATTTCAGATGAACTTCGCCAAAAAGGTGTGGCTGAGGATCATATTATTTACTTGAATCTGGACAAGCGGTCCTACAGGAAGATTCGCTCGTCGGATCAGTTGGATCAGCTGATTGGCGGGTTGATTCGACCGGAAGGTCTGAATTATATATTTATTGATGAAATACAGAACGTTAAGGGATTCGAGGAGGCAGTGAATGGATTCAGAGAAGAAGGAAACTGCTCGATCTTTATTACAGGTTCGAATTCCTATTTGCTGAGTGGTGAACTCGCAACGAAATTGACTGGTCGTTACATTGAATTCGAAATGTATCCGCTGACATTTGATGAATATGAACAGATGAAAGAATTCTACCACATCGAAGTGGATACGAATCCGGTGATCGAACTTCAGCATTACATTCTGGAAGGAGGCTTCCCCAGAAGTCTTCAGATCGATTCTCTGGAGGATAAGCGAAATTATACGCGCAGCGTAGTAGAAGAAATCTTTGAGAAGGATGTGCGACAGCGAATCAAAATCCGGAACAAGGAGAGCTTTGAATCAATCCGGCAGTATCTGATCAATAACTTTGGTGCGACAACCAGCATTAAAAATCTGTACGATGATTTACATAAGAATGGTCATACGATAAGCCGTCAGACATTGACCAGATACATTCAGGCCCTTGTTGATGCCAAAGTTTTATACAGATGCGAACGATTTGATACGAAATCCAGAAGATCTTTATCCGGTGGAAAAAAATATTATATTTCAGACCTAAGCTTTTTCTTTGCCTTAAATACGGATAACAGGATCAATTACGGGCCAGTACTTGAGAATATTGTATATTTCTATGCGAAGAGCCTGGGGTATTCAGTAAGTGTCGGACGGATTGGAAAACTGGAGTGTGATTTTATTATACGTAACCATGCTATGAACTATGCCTATGTACAGGTCTCCTATACGATTGCGCTGAGTAAGGAAACAGAAGACCGGGAGTATAGACCTTTAGAGAAAATTATGGATAATTATCCGAAATATATTTTGACCACGGATTATCTCCTTCAGCAGAGAAATGGAATACATCACGAAAATCTAATGGAATTCATGAAAGATAGTAAGGACTTTTTTTAATTGCTGTTTCTGTGATGCTTATCTTTTCCCGAAATAGCTGTATGAGATATTTAACTCGATAGAAACCGAGTCAGAAAAGACCGAGTTGTTCTGGACAATAATAGATGTAACAATCTGGTTTTATGTATCTTCTGCCGACGGGGGAGACCACCGTTGGAATAATAGCAGATAAAACAGAAAGTCGAAAGGAGTTCAGAAGAAATCAATACAGCCACTGGCAGCCACCTGTCTTGACAGAATGGGTAAGAGATAATAGATTCCCGATGCCTAATATTCTGATGTTTTCGTCTTTAATTCAGTTGATCAAAAAATAAATTGCAATGCGCACAATAGATGCGATAGCATATATTATATCAGAAAGCAATGTGAGAAAAGGAGTGTGAATGATGAAAATGGATAAATTGCAAACCCGAATACGCAGAATCGCAGCAGTTGTAATAATTCTGGCTATGACGGTGATGCTGGCCGGCTGCGGCCTGACAGAGTCCCCAACACAGGTGACTGAGAAATTTCTGAAGGCGGTGCAGGAGAGCGACAGCGATACGATTAAAGATGTATATGCTGATGGCAGCTTTGATTTGTCCGATAATATCTATGACACAGAGAAAAAGTCGGAGAAGAATAATTCTGAATCAGCGCTGGATAAAGAGATGGAGAAGCAGCTTCAGAAGAAGCTTCTGGATTTCGATTATGAGGTCCTCAGTGAAAAGGTCAATGGTGATAAAGCGACCGTAAAGGTGAAAATCAAGACCTATGCATTTGGATCCGCTTTCTCAGACTTCGTCAGTGATTACATCGAACAAGCATTTGCGCTGGCCATGTCGGGCGCAAGCGATAAGAAGATCGATGAACTTGCCACGACACTTTTCAGCCAGAAGCTGGAGAAACTGAAGAAGAAAAATTACTCGAAAACAGTTTCCATCAAGCTGACAAAGGATGATGGCAAGTGGAAAATCAATAAACTGTCCGAAACCGGTGATTTCATGAACGCTATTTCCGGCGGCCTGATTTCTACGATTTCGAATTACGCGGATGCATTTTCTGACAGCGATGAATAATAATGGCGGGGATGCTGCATGATGCTCAGATGGGCGTTATGCAGCATCCCCCTTTTTATTTTCAATGAGGATTGTTATCTGTCAAGCAAATATGCTCATTTTCTCTGGAATAAAAATGTACAAATCATCCGGTCATCATGATGATTCAACCTCCTTATCTGTCAGATCTTTCAGACGATACGAATCTCCTGTTATGGGCACAACATGCGCATGATGCAGAATCCGGTTCAGGATTGCGTCCGCGACTACTGCATCATAAAACACACTGTCCCAGTCGCCGAAGTTGATGTTCGTGGTCAGAATCATACTCTTTTTCTCGTATCTCATGTCAACAAGCTGAAAAAACAGATTCGAGTCTTCCTTGTCGATTGGCAGATAGCCGATTTCATCAATAATCAGCAGTTTGTAACGATTGAAGTGCTTCAGTCTTGCCTCCAGACGGTTCTCCAGTTTTGCTTTTTTTAGTTGCTGAAGCAGGTTGCTGCATTTGATAAAGTAGGTGCTGTTATGATGCTGTGTGGCTGCAATTCCAATGGAAGTGGCCAGATGCGTTTTTCCGACACCGCTTGAACCAAGAAATACGATATTCTCGGCTCTCTCCAAAAATCCAAGTGTGCAGAATTCCTGCATCTGTGTTTCACTGACAGAAGGCTGAAAACTGAAATCGAAATCTTCCAGAGTCTTTACAAAAGGAAATGCGGCCGCATGGATTGTGTTCTGTGCGGCAGAGCGCTCCTTGAAGTCTACTTCGTAATTAGTCAGTCTCCACAGGCCTTCCGTAAAGGACAGATTGTCCGTCCCCACTCGGTCTGCCACTTCCTGCAGATGAAGTTCCATCTGGCGCATCCTGAGGGTTTCCAGGTTGTTTATGGTCTGCTGATAAATGCTGTTACTCATATACTGCTCCTAATTGTTTCAAATTTTCTTTGGCCCTCTGCCGGAGATTTGCTTCCGAAAAAGAGTGTGTTTTTCGGGCAAGCTCCTCGTAGTGTTCCCGCTGATAATTAATCTTCCCCTTTGACAGTGTATGCAGGGCAATGAGTTTCATGTTACAATACACATGAATGGTTTCATCATAGACCTGCAGGGTGACTGTCCTGCCAATGTATTCTGGTGGTACGGAGTACTGTCTTCCGCGGTATCGGAAGAGGCTGGCGTTATCTACGCAGACTTTATGATCAATCAATTGATAGGGACGTCTGATGCGATTTTTGGGTAACGGAGCAAGGGCGTCTCTTTCTTTTTTCATGTACATCAGAGGAACCCTTCCTGTACCCGGATGCACCCTGCTGTTTTCCCGGTCGTTAATCCTTGCCAGAAGCTGTGCAAAGCCGGTGTAGGTCAGCTTTCCGTTGTATGCTCTCAGCTCATCCAGAATTCTCATAGGGGCTTCCACCTTGCCTTTTGTTTTAGGTGTTGCAGCTATGCAGGGCTGTACCTGAAAACCATAGTCATCTGCAAACTGCTGAAAACGGATATTGACTTTTCCTTTTGATCCCTTTGTTCTTGGTTCATCCATTACCGTTTTTATGTTGTCTGTAACAATTTCCTGCGGCACACCGCCAAACGTTTGAAACGCATTATCCAGAAGAGCAAGCAGAACATCCTGCGTCTTTGACATGGACATCCGGTAAACCCGGTATCGGGAAAAAGAAAGAAGCAGAACAAAAATATTGATTTCCACCCATCCCCGGTCAGTGGTCAGGACTTGAAGGGATTCTTTCCAGTCCAGCTGTGCCTGTTTTCCGGCAGGAGTTTCATAGCGGACAAATGCCGGAGATGCCGGCCTTCGTTTATCAAAATATGCTTTGAATTCCGGGATCAGATTCAGATAGTAACAGAAATTGGAGTAGGAGCCACGGTAATCATGATTGTCTCGCAGATACTGCCACAGAACTCTCCGGTAGTAGAACAGCTGCTCATTTTCATCGGAGAGAAGCTCCCGGATAATCTCCGTGTATGGGGTCAGACAGTTTGTGGAAGAGCGGTGTTTGGACTTCCTGAATCCGTTGATATACTTTCCGACCGTTCTTCTGTCTACACCAAGCTCACGGGCAATCTGGCTCTTGTTGATTTTGAAATTTGTTGATTCCATAAGTGGTTTTAACTTGTGCAGATCCTCCAGTTTAGTGATTTTAAGATTTGTAACAATTGGCGAGTTGATGATCATTGACATGCCTCCTTTCAGACGATGTCAATGATACCAAATGTACATTTTTATTCCAGAGCTTTTGTACAAGAATGATTATGACATAACAACTATTCGATTCTGAATGGATCCAGCCAGAATGCGTATCTGATCGAAGAAGAGAAAACGGTACTCGTCGATACCGTATGGATTCCGCACAGAGTCGTAAAAAGCGGCATCCCCTGGAGAGATTTTGGGTCACCTCAATTCAGGGGGATGCCGCTTTTCACGATGCTTGTTTTATTGGTTCGTTATTCCAAAGTAATGATTGCCGTATGAAGACTGTGCTTTCTTCTGCAGGACGCATTCGCTTGATCTGATTATGGGACATGGTGTATCCGATCGTGTCAATCCTGTTCAGCAAATGTTCAGATGTTCGTATAAAAACAGATAGAGATGCACAGAAAAGCAGAGATGAATTAATTGAATATTAAGAATAAAACGATATCGTTTCATCGTAACGATCTGCTCTGATGAAAATATTTTGATTTACATTTCCTAGTTGTATGATATATAATTGTCGTAATTCAGAGGGATATATGTTATTTTTATCACATCAGAGAAAAGGAGATTAATGGATGAGAGGAAAACATTCACGAAATAGAAAGAACCGGCCGCTAGTCATCGTGCTGAGTTTAGCGATGATTTTCTCGGCTATGACGGCGTTCTGGTCGTTTGGGGAGGGAGGGGACAGCAGTGGCGGCAGTACGCTGACGGTGACATCTCCTTCCGGGACAGGAACGGAAACTCAGACCGGCAGTACAACTTCCAATGGAACAGAAGGCGATGGATCGCCTTCAACCGAGACGAATAAATCACCGGTATCTGGCAACAGTTTAGTTCCGGGTACAGACAGTGGTACGCAGGTGCAAAGTAGTACGGGGGCTGCAGATAATAAGGCGTCGGATACAGGAGAGGAATCAACCTCAAATGGAGGGGCATCTTCAAATGCTGAAGGAAATTATACCGTAATCTTCGATCCGAATACAGGCATGCATTCTATTCCAAAAGCGGGAATGATTTTGTATTGTATGAATAATAAGTTGGTGTGGCCACATGAAGAAATAGGCGTCAGTGGAAACGTGCCAACATATTATAAACGTAGCGATTTGGATTCCACCGATTTTAGTAATAATGATAATGCATATCGACATTATAAAGCCCATAGCGATGAATTTAAGCAGGAATTAGCTGCGATTCTTTATGCGGGATACCCAATTAATGGGTTGAACTTATATAACATCAGTAATGAATCGAACACTCAATTATTGACAGAAGAACAATGTAACAATATGCTAAATGCTCCTACAATTTTACGAGAAGCGTTTCCAGATAGCATTGGGGATCATATATTTACCTATGAGAATTTAAAGAAAGGTACAGATGAATTTACCCATATTCAACATTTTCTAACTGATGTTCAGCTAGGTGTGGAAAATAAAAAGGGTTTAACAACAGCTGAAATTACATCGATGCCATTTTATAAATTAGTATCCTTATTAACTCTTGGCGCAGATTTGAGGAGTTATCCACAAGCCTATCCATCTAGAGAGGTTTCTGTCAGTGACGCAGTTACGGCAACAAATTCTGCTGTTTGGAAATTGATGGCCGACTACAATGTAAATGATAACGATATAAGTACGCTTTCTTCACCTCTTGCTAATAATATCTATGAGGCATCAAAAAAATCTGAATCATTAGGCACTCAACAACCACTTTCGAATTCTATCAAGCTCGTGAGCGCTGATGGTTCGGATCCATCGTTTAAGTATAAAAATGGGAAATGGTATAGTGGAAAATTAAAGATTGATGAAAGTGGCCCGTATACAGGGTTGACATATACCATAAGTTGTTCTAATGATGACGTTAAACCATTAGGTAATATTAATCAGGTGACTTCGGATCAGGAGTTTATTCTTGAATCAGATACCAAACCGGAAAACGTTCAAGTGAAAGCTACATCTTCTGAAATACGATGGATTAAGTCTTTAGCTTTTTTTTCTCCGAGTGGTAATCCGGACATCATAAAGAATGGGACAACAACACATTATCAAAATATGATCGGTGTTGAGATTGGGAAAGATACAATTTCTACAGAGTTATCCATCGGTAGTAAGGCTGGCGGTTTAACCATTACAAAGAAAGTCGAGGGTGAATCGGATTCAAATAAAACCTTTAAGATCAACATTACACTTAAAAACGCAGACGTTGAAGGAAATTACGGAACTGAATTTACATACAATAAGGAAACAGGAAATTCTACTGCATCAATTGAATTGAACGCGGGTAACACAAAGACTATCGAGAATCTGCCTTCAGGGCTTGAATACACAGTATCAGAGGATGCGGATTCGCAAAAAGGGTACACAGTGATGTCCGCAAATGCAGATGGTACGGTAACAGACTATGCTCAAAATGACAACCAACCTGTGAATGTGGTTATACAAAATACGAAGACAAATACAGATAAACCAGCCTCTGATACGAGAACACTGACGTTAAATAAAATCTTCGATGGTGCAGGAGCTGCTTCGCTTACGGACAGCGAGAAAGAGAACCTGTCTTTTGACATTAAGGACGGCAGCGGAAAGACTTTTGTAACCGTTCCGTATAAAGATTTTACGGATGGATCCTGTAAGATTGAGGGCATTCCTGTCGGAACTTACACGGTTCAGGAAAAAGGAATTTCTGACAAAGTTACGACCAAGTATATTGTCGGAAGTAAAGAAACGCAGGAGATTACAATTTCAAAAGGTGGATCTTCAGCAATGACAATCACGAACACATATCCGGATAATCCACCGGTAGTTCCAGACGTCCCGTCAGTAACTGTCACCCCTGCTTCCGCCGACCTTCGCGTCCAGAAGCTCATCATCGGCAACGACGGAAACTGGCCGGAAGGCGCATCGTTTACGATGAACCTGCAGGCAAAGGATAATGCGCCGATGCCAGACGGCACGGTAAACGGGGTGAAGAGCATCACCGTCAGCAGTGAGAACCCGGCGTCCTTTGGAACGATCCAGTACGAGAAGGCTGGAACCTATCATTACATTGTCACGGAAAGCAAAGGCAGTGATAAGAATTTCACCTATGATGAAACCCAGCACCCGGTGACGGTGACAGTAACCGAAAGTGCCGATCACAAGCTGACAGCATCGATTTCCGGCGGAAACTCCTCCGGCATCGTGGAGATCAGCAACCATTACACCAAGCCGAAGGAAGAAAACGGCGGCAAAGAGGAAAACAGCGGCGGAAATAAGACGAACGGGAGCACGAACAACTCTTCCGGCAAGAATTCTTCCGGAGGAAGTAAGACCAACGGTTCCACGTCGAGCAAGACGAATAGTCAGGTTCAGCCGGCCAATACCAAGACGCTGAAAAACAGTCTGGCAAAGACCAATCCGTCAGGATCCGCGGACTCTTCCGGAAACGCTTCCGGTTCCCTCGTCCGCACCGGAGACCAGACTGACTTGGCTGTGATGATCGCGCTCCTGCTCACCTCGGCCTGCGGACTGGCTGGCGTTCTGGCACTGAAGAAAAAACGCCGTGATGACCGGACTTCCGAGGACCGTCAGTAAACGGTTTTTCCGGAGACAATCCGAACAAGTTAAGAGAATGGCTTTCCATTTCGTCTGCGTCTCTGCAGACTGATCCGGCGGCCGGACTGTGCTGAGCATGGTCCGGCCGTTTTTAGCGGGAAACTCTGTTGCTATGTATCCGTTATTGATGAAGAGCTCCAGCTGGGGGAAGATTCGCCCGACTGATTGCTCTTTAAAAAGGTATGCATAATGAATCAAGGGGCAGTACATTCCTGGTAAAAAGGAAATTAAGCTGACCTTGCTTATTGCATTTCTATCTTTGGAGTAAGATGATAAGATAAAGGTAAGAGGTATAAGAGCGGATGATCCATGAAGCGGAGGCAGAAAATCTGCAGACTGCGCAGAAGTAAGAAAATTTCCGGATCCTTTTACATCCTCTGAACATCACCGTAAAAATGCGTTACAATGGAGGGAGCATGAACATACAGGCAGTTTACGGCGTCCTGATACCGTTTATGGGAACGACTCTGGGAGCAGGATGCGTATTCTTTATGAGAAATCAGTTAAGTCAGAAAGTAGAGCGGATCCTGCAGGGATTCGCAGCCGGCGTCATGACGGCGGCTGCGATCTGGAGCCTTCTGGTTCCGTCCATGGAGCAGAGCCGTGCCATGGGAAAGCTGGCGTTTTTCCCTGCATTCGCCGGGTTCTGGATCGGCACACTGTTCCTGCTTCTGCTGGACCACGTGATTCCGCATCTCCATCTGAACAGCGAGGAGGCCGAGGGGCCGTCCGGGGCCAAAAGCCGCCTGACCAAGACGGCGATGATGGTTCTGGCCGTCACCCTGCATAATATTCCGGAGGGAATGGCCGTCGGCGTGGTCATCGCAGGATGGCTGGGCGGAAACGCCGGACTGACTGCCGGAGGCGCGCTGGCCCTGTCCCTGGGCATCGCGATCCAGAATTTTCCTGAAGGAGCCATCATTTCCATGCCGCTGCATTCTGAAGGCATGGGAAAGGGAAAATCGTTTCTCGGCGGCTTTCTGTCCGGAGTTGTGGAACCGGTCGGGGCGCTGATCACCATCGCGCTGTCCGAGCTGATGATCCCGGTTCTGCCGTATCTTCTGGGTTTTGCGGCCGGCGCGATGGTCTACGTCGTGGTGGAAGAGCTGGTGCCGGAGATGTCGCAGGGCGAGCACAGCAACGTAGGTGTCATTATGTTTGCCGTCGGGTTTACCATGATGATGGCCATGGACGTGGCGCTGGGCTGATCTTTCTGCAGACAAAAATCAATGCACAAGCTGAAAAGGTCCGGGTGGTGCTGCCCGGCAGTTTTTCACAGGACGGAGTTTCCTGATCAGAGAGATTACAAGCCGGAGACAGGCAGTGTGTTTCTGCGATCTGTGTAAACTGCAGCGAAAAACAGCAGATAAAGAAGATAGAAGATAATAAGAGGGTAAGCGATGAAAAAGAAAAGATACAGGATTCACAAGAGATTTTACGTATTCGTGGCGCTGCTGGTCATTCTGATTGCAGCACTGTGCGTCCACTTCCTTGGCGGGGGAAATTTGTCCGGAAAGAATAAGGCGGCGTCCACAGGGAAATCACAGAAGACGCAGTCGGAAACCGTGAAGAAAGGCGGCAGTAATGAGACTGCGGCAAAGACAGAATCTGCGGAGCCTCCGGCGGTGTCCGGCATCAAGACGATGCCTGCATCCTATGAAAACACTGCGCCGGCGAAGCAGCAGGGCAGTCTGCATGAGATTACCTACACGGTAAAAATCAACGGCGTGACCTATAAGCGTCCGGCGCTGGTTTACCTTCCGGCGGGCTACACGTCATCAAAGAAGTATAATGTTTTCTATTTGATGCACGGCTACGGCGGCACTTATCATACCTATCTCGGCTGGACCACAGGCCCGCGGCCGTTTAAGAACATTCTGGACCACATGATCGCGGACGGAAAGATCAAGCCGACCATCGTCGTTGGTGTGGAATATAACTCGGTCTACGGCAATTATTACTATGGACAGCTGGACACCGTGAGCAAGGAAATCGTGCAGAATCTGGCGCCGTACGTAGAGTCAAAGTATTCCACCTACGCGTCATCCACGAGTGAAGAGGGTCTGACAGCATCCAGAGCACACCGGGCAATCGGCGGATTCTCCATGGGCGGCTGCGCAACCTGGCGCGCGCTGAAAAATTATGCCGACGTCTTCCAGTATTATCTGCCGATGAGCATGCCGATGTACTACTATGGAAGTTCCGGCGGCTACGAGCAGGTGCAGAGCCAGAGCAGCGCAAAAGAAATCGCTTCCGGCGTGAAGAAGAAGGCGGCCGGAAAGAAGGTCTACGTGTTCGCGGCGACAGGAGGCGCGGACATGATGAACCAGGGCACCGAGATGCAGGCAAAAGATCTCAGCAAGCAGTCCGGCTTTACCTGGGTGGATCCGACATCTGATTTCAGCAAGGGAAACATCACCTTCTGCTCCTGGCAGGGACACACCCACAGCTACATGCAGACCTATCCGTATCTGTATAACGGCCTGATGCGTTTCTTCGGGTAAATATACAGATGATCGATTAATATATTCTCTGCAGACCCATGGTTTCACGGATGTCGAATTATCAGACAAAAATAACCCGCCCAAGGTGACAATGAAAGGCCGGTGCCGGAAGCTGCGTCTGCAGCTCCGGCACCGGCTTCATCTTTTCAATGCTTTAATTATGCGCAATCTGACAGCATGTGTGAACTGCCGGCTGCCACTTGCGGGGAGCTGACCCAGTGCGCTGTTTTTCGATTAATCATCGGCAAACGACCTGTACCTGCTGGCCGGTCTTCCCGCGAGAAGGCTGTTTCCTCAATGCCGTGCGTTCAGATTATTTTGCTGCGGTCAGCGCATTCAGTGCGATGTATCCGCCTGCCAGGTTGTAGATGTTGGATTCACTGACACCTGCTTCTTTGAGGAGTGCGTATCCCTTTCTTGCATATGCATTTCCGGAGTAGCAGAGAACGACGTATTTGGTTCCTGCCGGGTCGCCCTTGATGGCTGTCTGGATTGCAGCAAGTGCCTGATCGTGCGCGGAGTCGGATTTTACATAAGCGTCCATATCGGCGTTAACTGCGCCATCAGCATGACCTTTTGCATAATCTGCTGCTGCTCTGACGTCGATGAGTTTCCAGCCGGAAGTTTTATTGTCAGCAATGGACTTCACTTCTTCTGCACGGATTCCGTTCATGCCGGTTGTAACGGTGCAGGATGCGGTGAGACCAGTCTCATTGTTCTTGACGGTGATTGTGGTCTTTCCGTCTTTCACTGCAGTTATGACACCTTTGGCGTCGACCGTTGCGACTGTCGGGTCTGCAGATGTCCATGTCTCGCCCTTGTCATAAACGCCCTTGCCGATGGAGTATCCCAGCTTGGCTGTTCCCTTGAAGGAAAGGAACTGCTGGTCCAGTGTGATGGCTGTCGGCTTTACATCTTTAACCTTGATCTTGATGGAAGCTTTGACTTTCTTGTTTACTGCAGATGTTGCGGTGATCTTGACAGTACCGTTTTTCTTACCGGTTACAATGCCGCTCTTGGAAACGGCTGCAACCTTGGTGTTGCTGGACTTGTAAGTCAGCTTTTTGGAAGCTTTTGCCGGCTTGATGCTCTTGACGGACAGTTTTGCAGCGGCTTTTACGTCGATGGTGGTGTAGTTCGTCTTCAGAGTGATTTTTGTCGGCTTTACGGTTTTCGCCTTGCTTTTGGCTTTTGCCGCGTAAGAATTGCTGGTCATGCCTGCATAAGCCAGGATCATGCCTGCGGAGAGCGCGACGGTAAGCGCGCGCTTCGTGAATGTGGATGTGAGTTTCATCTTGTTCCTCCTTTAATTCATACTGGTTTTGTGTGAAATGTGTAATTTTTCACGCGTCTCATAGATTTATTATAGCGGTCTGACGGAAGAAAAATACAGATATCGGTAAATATAGAAAAATTAAATACAGAGTAGATGGGATGACGATGAATGTATATAATAGGGATACGTCTGATTGGGATTGAGGACAGGAGGATACTGTGATGAACAGGCGGGAAAAACTGAAGCAGGAAGTGATCGAAGCGGTGGAGAAGCTGGGCTGTCCCGGGGAATTCGGCGCGGTCATTGCGGACAGCCTTGGCACAGAGCTGACGATGAACCGGATGCTGGCCTATCTGCGGGCGGCCAGTCCGGGGAGTGAAGAGGAGATCGCGGATGAGATGCTGGCGATTTTAAGCGACCGGGACCGCTGGCAGGAGAAGATTATCAATGAGCACTACAACCGGAAATACAATGAGTATCTGTGGTTTTACAGAGATCAGGAGGAAGATCCGGATCTGGATGAATAGCAGAAGACCGCGATATCCGATTCGGTGTTGTGCAGAAAATGATGGATTCCCCGAATCGTGCTGCAATAGAATGCATGCGGATGCGCAGAGGCCGCATCGGGGCGAGAATGGAAGTTTTTTACCAGAAAGGGAATAAGAGGACTATGAAAGAGATTAACCAGCAGCGACTGGTGAAACGTTTTATCGAACTGACAGAAATCGATTCGCCGTCTTTTCAGGAGAGGGAGATGGCAGATTACCTGCAGCGGGAGCTGAAGAGGCTGGCTGTGGTGGTTCACGAGGATGACAGTGCAGAGAGAATCGGTGGAAATTCCGGGAATATCTACGGCTGTCTTCCGGCAAAAGGAACGCGCAAGGAGGAAGCCGCGCCGCTTCTCTTCCTGGCGCACATGGACACCGTGGAACCGGCACGTTCCCGCAAGGCCATCCTGCACGAGGACGGCAGAATCACCAGCGACGGCACAACTGTGCTGGGTGCAGATGATCAGGCGGCGCTGGCGGTCATGTTAGAAGTCATCCAGGAACTGCAGGAAGAAAACGCAGAGCATCCGGAACTGGAGTTTTTATTTGCGGCTGCGGAAGAAGCCTACACGGTCGGTACTTCCGCAATGGATCTTTCCGTGTTTAAGGCAAAAGAGGCCTTTGCGCTGGATCTGAGCGATGAAACCGGAGGATATTCCGTGCAGGAACCGACGCTGATTTCCTTTACCGTTCAAGTGCGAGGTAAAGCGTCACACGCCGGATTTGATCCGGAAGACGGCATCAGTGCCATCACAGCGGCATCTAGAGCGATTGCCAGGATTCCGCAGGGCAGGATCAATGATCACTCTACCTTTAATATCGGCATGATTCAGGGCGGAAAAGGTACGAACATTATTCCTGAACAGGTGGAAATCCGCGGGGAACTCCGCTGCACCGTGCATGAAGAGGCGCTGAAGATGTATGAGGACGCAGTACGGATTTTCCATGAAGAGGCAGAAGCCATGGGCGCGTCCGTATCGGCAGAAAAAACGGTTCATCTGAAAGCGTATCATGTGGAAGAGGATGATCCGGCATTGCGGCGTTATAAACGGGCAGCGGAAACGCTGGGGTATTCCGTATTCCCGGTAAAGACTTTTGGCGGCAGTGATGTGAACGTGCTGCGCAGAAATGGTATAGAGGGGCTGTGCATTTCCGGCGCGATGCATAATGTGCATACGACGTCTGAGTACACGACGGTTCAGGAACTGACGGAAGCGGCGGAAATTGTAAAACAGATCATGACTGAATAAGTAGAAAGCGAGCAGCTGCACGGAATCAGGAACCGGTACATCGGATACCGTGCAGCTGCCCGTGTTGTATAGATAGATTCTATTGGCGATACATCCGGTTTCGTTGGATAATGATAAATAGAAAGAAAAATACAATTTCAGTGTCTTAACACACTGGAGCGTCAAGAGGCTGCACGGCGAAGATGCGGAGAAACTTGCTGAGAATTGTGGAATGGGTTTTGGAATAATTTCACAACAATCCGGGCAGCAGGTATCGCGGGAGTTTCTTTGCAGCAATCGCACAGATGCAATGTTCATGGAGAGGAAAAATGAATATGAAAAAAAGGTGGAAATCCGTTTTGGCGATCTGCCTGATCGTGACCACGGCGCTTGTTTTTACGGGCTGCGGCGCGAAGGGAAAATCATCGGATCAGCTGAAATCGAAGAAGACCTTTACCGGTAAATATATCGTTTCCGCTAAATATGCGGTAAAACAGGTCGGAAAGAAGAATGTGCTTTTTGTCGACTGCCGCGGAGCGGATGAGGCGAAGAAGGGAACTGTAAAAGGAGCGATCGCCACAACCTGGCAGGAGCTCTGCACCTGTGGAAGCCAGTACGGAAAAGCCGGAGACAAGAACTGGGGAAAGATTCCGTCCGCTTCGGATCTGTCCGCAAGACTCAGCAAGCTCGGCATGACGAAGAATAAGAAGATCTACCTGGTCGGTCTGACTCTGGACGGCTGGGGCGATGACGGACGTGTTCTCTGGGAACTGAATGCGGCCGGATTTACCAATGCCAGAATCGTCAACGGCGGATTCCAGGGCCTGAAGGATGCCGGTGTCAAGACCCAGAAAGGCGCATCCACGCCGAAGCCGGGCAAAGTAAAGGTTACAAAAATCAATTACAACCATACCATTACAACCGAACAGCTGCAGAAGCACTATAAGGATTACAAGATCATCGATGTCCGCACCAAGGCGGAGTACAACGGCGCGACCAAATACAAGGAAGCAAAGGGCGGACACCTTCCGGGAGCAGTGTTTATGCCGTACACCGGCTTTTTCCGCGAAGACGGCACGCTGATCTCCAAGAAGGATATCAACGCTGTGATGAAGAAGGCCGGCATTTCCAAGAACGACAAGATCGTCACATACTGCACAGGCGGTATTCGTTCGGCCTACATTCAGCTGGTTCTGGAGATGAGTGGATATAAACATACCTATAATTATGACCAGTCCTACTGGAGATGGTGCAGAGTCGGCAAAGTGTCAACGACCAAGGTGAAATAAGCATCGAAACACGAATCATGCCGCATCGTATCAATCGGCATATCATGCGCGTGAAATACAGCATACTTCATATAACAGTATGGATATATAAAATGAATCACTTATTGCAATGTAATATAAGCATAAACAGGGAGGATTCCAATGGTTAAAACAACAAAACTTCGCAAGTTCGCGGTCGGTTTTCTGGTCGCGTCCATGACATTCTGCTTCACCGGCCTTGGCCAGTCAGCTTTTGCCGCATCCAAGACAAGCAGCAAGACCTTCACCGGAAAGTACGTCTACAGTGCCGCGCAGGCAAAGAAAGCGCTGAAGAGCAAGAACGTCAAGCTGGTTGACACACGCGGAGCAGACACAATTAAGAAGGCGGGCACAATCAAAGGTGCGTCCACTATGGTATGGCAGCAGATTTCGCATACCCCGATGACAGACGGCACCAAGCCTGGTGAAGCCAATTTTGCACGCTCGCTTTCCGCAAAGGGCATGAGCAAGGCGCTCGGAAAGCTGGGACTTGGTGTGAATGATAAGATTATCCTGATCAGCGACGGGTATGCAGCTGGCGGCTGGGGTGACGACGGCCGTGTCGCATGGCAGCTGATCCAGTGCGGATATAAGAATGTCCACATCGTCAGCGGCGGTGTTTCCGCGCTGAAGAAGGCCGGCATGAAGACTACCAAATCCGTCGTGACACGTAAGGCAAAGAAGGTCACCATCAAGAAGGTGGACACGACTTCTCATGACATTACCACGGCAAAATTGAAGAAGAATTACAGCAAGTACACCATCATCGATTCCCGTACCGCAAAGGAATACAACGGTGCGCAGGATTACGGCGAGACTAAGGGCGGCCATTTGCAGGGCGCTGTGAACATTCCGTTCGCAAGCATGTTTAATAAGGATGGCACACTGAAGAGCAATGCGGCGCTGACCAAGATGTTCGAGAAGAAGGGTATCAGCAAGAATAATTATGTCGTCACATACTGCACAGGCGGAATCCGTTCCGGCTACATGCAGCTGATTCTTCAGCAGCTGGGCTACAAGCATACATATAACTATGCAGAATCTGCATATCGCTGGTCCAACACGGATTCTGCAGGAACTGCCGCATACTGGGACAACCTCGGAAAATAGAAGCAAACCCTGCCTGTAAGAAGCTGAGCAGAGTGAATAAGAGCCGGATATCCGGGCATAAAAAGAGTATGCAGGAAACGGGAAATTCCGGCTCAGAGATAATTTTAATGGGGCCGCGCGCCTGGCCGTGATCCGGCCGGAAGAACGCAGGCCCCATTCTTGCTGTCTGGACGAAAAAGGGAGCAGTACATGGGATTGAGCAGATGGATAGAGCGGCTGAAAAAACTCAGTGAGCAGGCGGATGAAGCTGTCCGCCTGGAAAAGCATAATAAAAGAGTGATTCAGCGCGTCATAAAAAAGGAATTCCAGCGGCGGGATATCTGGGCGCTGCGGGACGCGGAAGTGCAGAGACTTGCGCACGGCCGGAAAATCTGGGTGATCAAATGTCCGGCGCCGGACACAAAGGAAAAATACCAGTGGGGTGACTATGCCTACTGCATGTCCCTGAAATCGGTGATTGAACGGATGGGTTATTATGTGGTGATGGAGTGCCATGAGGACTGGTATGAACCGGTGCAGGCCGATGTCGTCCTGGTCATGCGCGGCCGGCACGATTATCATCCGGACCGCAGAAACGAGAAGTGCCGCTATCTGATGTGGATGGTCTGTCATCCGAACATGGTGCCGGATGAGGAATATGAACTGTATGACCACATCTATGTGGATTCCCATCTGCTGGCAGAGAAACTGCAGAAAAAAGTTCATGTCCCGGTCAGCAGTCTGATCGTCGGGGCAGATGTGCGGAAGTTTCATCCGGCAGATGCCGCACAGGAATTCCCGGAGAATGAACTGGAAAATAAACAGGCGGCGGAAGCAGAGAACGCCAGAGTAGCGGAGGAAGCGCAGGCGCAGCATGATGAAAATCCGCAGAAATACGGATTAGTTTTTGTCGGGAATACCAGAGGAGAAAAGAGAAACAGCGCTGTCTGGTGTGAAAAATACCATATCCCGCTGGATATCTGGGGCGTCGGCTGGGAAAAATTCTATCCGTCAGATACGAAATACCTGCATTTCCATGGTCAGATGCCCTATGAAGAGCTTCCGGAACTTTACCGGAATTCGACGGTGATCCTGAACGATCACTATGAGGCGATGCGGGAGACCGGAATGGTGAATAACCGGATGATCGAGGCATCGGCCTGCGGCTGTCCGATCGTCAGCGACTACAGCCCGGAATATGAGAAAATTCCGGGGAAGATTGTGTTTTATCATGGTGAAGAGGATTTTGCCGCTGCTGTTCGGAATGCCCTGGATCACGCGGCAGACTGGCGCAGAGCGGCGGAAAAGAAATTCCCGGATCTCTGCGGAAGCTATTCCATGGATGCCTGCATCCGCCGCATGATTTCGGACATGAAATCTAGTGATGTTTAAATGCCTTTTTTAACGAATACGGAACAACCGCGTTGAAAACACGGTGCTTCAGAGAAGGCTTCTTCGGAGGCTTCGGCATCGGGCGCTGCTGCTCATGCAGGATGCGCGAGCATGGAGTCAGGATGTTCCTTGGCAGTCCTTTTTGTCCCTCGATCTGCAGGGCGCGGCGGATAAACGCATCCTCCTTCACGTCGACCGGAATGGTACGCTGGCGGAAACGGTGGCAGGTCAGCATGGAGTAAAGGAAGGCGCAGTCTTTCGCATTGCTGCCGGTGAAATGGAAGTGGATCTCCTGCAGGGCAATGGTGCGGAACATCTTATTGGAGAAGAAGGCATCGAGCGGGAAATATTCCTGGCGGTAGCCGACGCTGACCACATCGGACTCCACGGTCTTCCTCTTCCGCAGAAGCACCGGGCGCGCAGAAGCCATGTCGATGATGTCGCCGTTTTCCATCTGGTCCAGGCGCCGGTACAGCTGCCGGAGGATGCGCATGTCGTAGACAATCGGGAAGTCGAGAAAGGCAATGTAGGGAGATTCCGCTTCATCGAGGGCCTGCTGGAAAAATTCATGCTCGGAATCCTCGTCAATATATCGTATATTTGCGTTCTGCGATAGTCCCTGAAATTTAGAGGGCAAAATGATCCTGCAGCAAGGAAATACCTGGCCGGTGATGTTGCTCAACAGACGCTTTGCCTGACTTTTTGTATAGAATGGCGATACGGCAATCGTCAGAAGCGGAGACTGGACGAAATCGTCCGGGCTTCGGAGGACGCCGTCGATGAAGAGGTCGGAATTATCCAGGACAATTTCTTCCTGACGCTGCTCGTCCAGCTCTGGCATAGCCTTGAGAATGTACTGGTATGCGAGTTCTGCAGTCTCATGGTCCAGTTCCCAGAATCTGCGGTAGTAGTCGCCCATGAGAACGGCCGAGATCATGCGCTGCAGCAGGTCGGCCTGATAATCCTTTCCCCAGTCCTTCGTCAGTTCCGCGATCCGTTCATAGGCATGAACGGCGCTGTGCAGATTCTCTGTGCGATTCTGCTGGGAAGCTGTGCGGCCATCGAGCGGCAGAGGCTTGTAATAGTGGTAGACGACGTGCGGGCAGGTAACAATCTGGTCCACATACTGCAGGTATTCGTAGAGAAAGACGCTGTCCTCCATGTGAAGGAAAGGCTTGAAACGGAGATGCTGCTGTTCAATAATATCTGCGGAGAACCATTTATTCCAAAGGGTCTGACCGTGAAGAAAATTCCGGTCGCTGCGCGGGATGACCGGCTTCTGCGTCATGTTTACGCTCCGTTTGTTTTTATAGACGGTGAAGCCGTCTCTGCGGTCGTACTGGCCGGCGGTCATTTTACAGTCCGGGAAAAGAGACCAGTATCTCATCATCTGTTCATAAGCTTCCGCAGGAACGACATCGTCCGCATCGCAGAAGGCTATGATTTTACCCTGTGCCATGTCCAGACCTTTATTCCTTGAAGCGGAAATTCCTTCATTTGGATGGGAAAAAAGGCGGAAGACCGGACGCTTTTCTGTCTGCGCTTCGATGAATTCTTTGATTTTATCTACTGTATCATCCGTCGATTCCGAATCGACCAGAATGACTTCAAAGTCGCGGAAGGTCTGACGGGCAAGAGAACGCAGGGTTCTCAGAATGGTTCTCGTGTTGTTGTAAACGGGGACGATAACGGACAGCTGCATAAGAATGCATCTCCTTTCATTTCGGTATGGTTCTATTGTACCATCATTATTTTACACAGGAGAGAATTCAGGCTGTCTTTTTTTACCGTGCATTGATTTTATCTATTTTATAGCCGAATTTCTGCATGATAGAATACCTGTGAAGAGCTGGGATTTTATTATCCTCAGATCTGGAAAGACAGGCATGTGGATAAGACTCAGATATAGATGTAAGTTATACGCATTGAAAAGACAGGAGTGTATATGAAAAATAAGAAAATCTGGATATTCATCGGCATCATCGTGCTGGTTCTGGTATTGAACCATATATTCGGCTGGTCGCATTACCTGAGTGATCCGGATAATCTGAACTTTCTCAAGTCTATGGTAAAAGAAAATTTCCTCATGGCAGCGCTGATCTATTTCGGAATTACAATCGTGAGCTGCGTTGTGCTCGCACTTCCGGGAGTAACCTTTGCGATCCTTGCCGGGCTGATTTTTGGCCCCGTAATGGGAACCGTACTCTGTTGCGTGGCGACAACACTGGGAGCGATGATTTCCTTTCTTGTCGGTCGTTATTTTCTGCAGGATTCCATCCGCCCGAAGGCGTCGGAGAACAAGTTCCTGAAGAAATGGCTGTTTGATGAAACCGGACATAATCAGATATTTGTACTTATGATCACCCGGCTGGTACCGGTCTTCCCGTTCAATCTGCAGAATTTTGCCTACGGTATTACAGACATCGGCTTCATCGAGTATTCTGTGGGTTCATTTCTGTTCATGATTCCGGGCACCGCCATGTACACCATTGGAACGGCAGGCCTGGCAGATGCGCACAACCGCTGGCTGTACATCGGAATCGCGCTGGCCATTGCTGTCGTTGTTATTGCAGTTGGCATGATATTAAAGAAAAAATATGTACAGCCTGAAGAGAAAGAGAGAAAGCAGAAATGAAAGAAAAAGAAAGAACAACCGATGTTTCCGGCTGCATCCGCTGTGGAAAGTGCAGAAACGGCTGCAGTTTTCTGACAAAATATAACCTGATCATAGGCGATAAGGAGCAGCTGAAAGAGCTGGCCTATCACTGTTTTCTGTGCGGAAGATGCACCCGTGTCTGTCCGGTGAATATCGACGGCCGGCAGATCTTTATGGATTTCCGGAAGGAACTTGCAGAAGAGCAGGAAAAGAAAGTCCGGAAAGACTACCGGGGGATGCTCTGGGAAAAGAACCACTATAAATACAGGAACTATAAAAACGCTGCGCCAAAAGACAGCAGCGTGCATACCGTGTATTTCCCGGGCTGTAATTTCCCGTCCCTGTTTCCGAAGACCAATGCATACCTTTCGGACTTACTGAGGGAAAAAGCCGGAATCGGCACGGCCTATGACTGCTGCGGAAAGCCGGTTGCAGAACTGGGACTGGAAGCAGACGCGTGCAGAATCGCAAAAGAAATCACCGATCAGCTGCAGAGTGCAGGAATCGATGAGATCGTCACAGCTTGTCCGAACTGTTTCTATCACCTGACCCCGCTGATTCCGCTGAAGGTGACCAGCATCTACGATAAACTTCTGGAGCTCGGTATCGGGAAAGCGATAGAGCGGGATCTTCATTTCTTTGTGCCCTGCCCGGACCGGGAATTCCATGCCTGGGTGCAGTCGATTGAAAAGTTTGTGAAAGGCGAAATCCTGATTGAAGACGAACCGCAGTGCTGCGGCATGGGCGGGTCCGGCGGAAAGTGCGAACCGGAGCTTGCAAAGGAAATGGCCGGCTCATTTTCCGGGTATGAAGGCGGAATCGATACCTGCTGTGCTACTTGTACCGGAAGCTTTACAAGAGCGGGCGCGGAGATGCACCATGTCCTTTCGGAGATTCTGGGCACACACGAAATGCCAGATACAGGCCGTTCGTACCTGAATCGTGTGAAGACAAAATGGAAATAGCCAGGAAATACCGGGCCAAAAAGTTATGCACGAAAGAAGATGAGGGAATGGAAAACGAAAAGGATAATGACGTACTGGAATCTGTAAGCGGACTGACTTCCTATATACAGAGTGAGAAATACAGGAAAGCGCTGGGACTTCCGGAAAAACAGGAGGAAAGCTACCATATTCTGGCGCAGGGCGAATATAACCGGAATTTCTGGTTTATTCATCCGGAAACCGGCAGGAAGCTGGTACTGCGGGTGAATTTTGGGAGCCAGATGCATCTTACAGATCAGATCGGATATGAATGCCGGGCACTTGAAGATCTGTACGGATGTGGAAGAACACCGGAACCGCTGTATGCAGATGGCAGTCTCCGGGACCTGGATCATGGCGTGATGGTTATGGAATATCTGCCGGGTGAGGCGCTGCAGTACAGAAGAACAGGAGATCTCCGGAAAGCGGCATATATTCTTGCGGACATTCATGCAAAGCCGCTGGAGCATCCGGAAAAGCTCGTCCGTTCCGGGCAGCCGCTGAAAGAGATGCTGGAAGAATGTGAGCAGATGCAGCAAGTGTATCAGGATTCGGATCTGGGAAGCAGCGAAGTGAAAGCGCTGATCCGGGAATGTCTGGACCGGGGACACCGCGCTGCGGAAAAATATGAAGCAGATATCCCTTACCGCTGCTGTATTAATACGGAACTGAATAACACGAACTTCCTGATTCAGCCTGATTCAGAGGAAGTTCCGCCGTATGAGGGAAACTATCTGATTGACTGGGAAAAACCGCTGTATGGCGATCCGGCACAGGATCTGGGACATTTCCTCGCTCCGACGACGACCTTCTGGAAGACGGATGCAATTCTGACGGACGAGGAACAGAATGCCTTTATCGATGCCTATCTGAAAGCCGTGGGAGACCGCTTCTGTACAGACGGTCTGCGTGAGCGCACGGATGTATTCACCCGGATGACCTGCCTTCGCGGCATCAGCTGGTGCGCCATGGCCTGGGTGCAGTACAGACAGGTGGAGCATCAGGGACTGAAGAATGCTTCGACGGCGGCAAAACTGGATTCTTATGTCGATCCGGAGTTTATAAGAAAATACGGACTGCTGCCGCAGTCCGTATAGATGACAGATGCAGGAGACTTCAGCAGTCTCCTGTTTTTTTAATTATTAACTGAAGATATGGAGTCCAAAGAAGCCGTCGATCTGTCCGACCAGAACGAGAGCCATGATAATCGGAACGATCCATTTCATGCAGAAGTGCCAGTATTTCTTCATCTTGAAGGTCTGTCCGCCCTGCTCGATATCATCGTCGAGATAATCCGGATGAATCCATCCGAAGATTACGGCTGTGAGGAAGGCGCCAAGAGGCATCATCAGTCCCTCAGACAGAAGGTCGAATACATCCAGTGCTGTTCCCTGCCCGAAGATATGCAGGATTCCGTGTGTTCCGAGTCCGTCCAGAGAAATCAGGATGCCCTCAATGGTAATGATCAGAGCAACGATCATGGTGGACTTTACACGCTTTACTGGTCTGCCCTTTGCAATATCGTGGTCCATCAGGGATGCGCCGACTGCTTCAACCAGGGAGATGGAAGATGTAATCGCTGCGATGAAGACCAGGAAGTAGAAAATAAATCCGAAGACCGGACCGGCTTTTCCCATTTCTGCAAATACGTACTGCAGGGTAACGAACAGCATGCCAGGGCCCTGTCCCGGCTCCAGACCTTTTGCAAATACAGCAGGCATAGTCGCCATGGCAGCCATAACCGCGATAATCGTGTCTGCGATCGGGATGATTACGGCACTCTGCTGGACATCGTCCTCTTTACTCATATAGGAACCAAAGGTAATCATAATGCCCATGGCCAGTGAAAGTGAGAAGAAGAGCTGACTTCCCGCGCTTGCCAGAACGCTGATCCATCCGACACCTTCAAATACTTCAAACTTTGGCTTGAAGACGAAGGAAAGTCCTGCACCTGCTCCCGGCAGGGTGACGCTGCGGATGATCACGATTACCAGCATGAAGAAGAGTGCCGGCATGGCGATCGAAGAAAACTTCTCGATACCGGATGAAACTCCGCCGAGTACGATACCAACCGTCAGCGCGGTGAAGATAATGGTGAAAATCACACTCTGCGACTGGCTGGAATAGAAGGCGGCAAAGAATTTCCCGCTGTCTGCTCCGTGAACACCCCATCCGGCGCCGAAAATATCGCCTAAGTTCGCGATGGAGTATTTCAGGCAGTATCCCCCGAGCATACAGTAGAAGCCCAGGATCAGAAGCGGAGACAGCCAGCCGAGAAAACCGACAAACGTATACTTCTTACTCAGTGTACGCCAGGCATAGATGACACCTTTTCCCGTCTTGCGTCCAAATGACAGTTCGGTAAGCATCATGACGACACCGACTGTCGCAAACATAAGCAGATAAATCAGAAGGAATGCAAATCCTCCGTTCTTTCCCATTTTATATGGGAATGCCCACAGGTTTCCGAGTCCGACAGCGGAACCGATGGAAGCCATAAGAAATCCGAATCTTGATTTAAATTGGCCTTTTGAGTTGTCTAGTGTTTGTTCTGCCATATTTTCTCTCCTTTCTTTGAAATTGCGCAATAATTAACAATCTGAAAACACTGTCACTCAGTTTAGTTGTACATAATAGTGTACATATGAAATGTTTATCCGTCAATATTTTATTGTGCTTCAGTACAAAAATTAATGAACGGATTAAAACAGGCTGACAAATACTGCGGCCGGGAAAGGCGCGCTGGTGCCGTGTGTGCGTAAGAACATGTATTGCATTTCTATCGATTGGGTATGATAATAAAGAGTGTCTGTCCTGTTCCGGCTCCTGTGTATGGCAGAGCGGGCAGGAACGTAAAAACGCAGATGATTAATGAATTCATGAAGACAGTCCGGAGGCGGGGCCTCTTGCGCGGTGTATTTTGCTGCAGAGGAATCCGGGCAGGGAGGATGAGAGTATGTCGGTCCAGACGGAAAAAGCACTGGCAGCTTCACTGAAGAAGCTGCTTGAGAAAAAGACGCTGGAAAAAATCACCGTGAAGGATATCACGGATGACTGCGGAGTTAACCGCCAGACGTTCTATTATCATTTTCATGATGTGTACGATCTTGTGGAATGGATTCTGAAGAATGAGTTGGAGAATCTGACGGAGCACCTGAATGCGGACAACTGGCAGGAGAAGATGCACGGCATTATGGTGCGGATGATTGAAGATAAATCATTTGTTATGAATACCTACTATTCTCTGACGCGCCGGCAGCTGGATCAGTTTCTGCAGAGATTCATCCATCCGCTGATTGAGCAGCAAATCGAACAGACTCCGAATGGGGATGCGATTCTGCCGGAAGATAAGGAATTTCTCGCGGACATGGCGACCTATGCTCTGGTCGGAATTCTGACAGAATGGGTTGCGTCGGGCATGAAATCAAGCTATCAGGAACAGTTCGGAAAGCTGATGTTTCTGCTGGACGGCATTATGGAGTTTGTGGTGGATAAATTTGCGTCTCCTGCGGGCGCATATTAATGTCGAATTAGACATCTGCTATAAATTGTTTATTGTGCAGAACGAGGCGATCATCTAAGTTAGTATCTGTAGAATATCGTATTCAGAATCAGAATAAGTATAGAGTCGGAGTGTTTAAGATCGATGAGTATCGTTGGAAATGAAATTAAAAGGCTGGGCCTGATGTCCATGTATGAATTTCTGGATAAGAATCCGGAAGAAAATCTGCCTAAAATTGTAGACTGGCTGGATTCCTATATCAATCCGGATGTATTGAAGGTGCAGAGGAAACTGTTCAGAGAGATTATCGAAAAAAAGGACAGCAACTGGTATCAGCTTCTGGTCAGCCTGTGGACCGACATTGATGATGATATAAGAAAAACACTTTTTGAAAACCTGATTATCAACGCGAACGCCCTTGCGGCGGAAACTGCGGAAAAGAGCCGCCAAAAGTATCACTGCAATATTCCATGGGTGATTCTGATGACTCTGGATAAGGAGCATGGTCTGGATTTCGATGCCTGGGATGATGTGATCGAACAGGCGAAGAAGCTTGGAACCTTCGCCTTCATGTTCCAGGGGCATAATCTTCTGGGAAATAAGGAGGAAATGATCGCCCTCTGCAACAAGCATGAGGACTGTGAGTTCATGGTATGTACCAATGGACACAAGCTTGATGATGATTACGCGAAACAGATTCTGAGAGTGAAGAATCTGATCGTTGCCCTGACGGTGACAGGAACAGAGAAGGACAAGGCACTGGAAGATCCCGTGTCGATTCTGCGCAGATACCGGCTTCCGTACGCGGCAGTTGTCCGCTATGATCAGAAAAATCAGGACCGCTTCGCGAATGAACAGTTCTTTGATGAGCTGATCGGGCACGGGGTCAAGCTGGCATTCTTCCTGTCTTCCATGCCGGAAGAGGGCGATCAGGTCTGGGAAAAGATCAAAGAATTCCGGAAGACCAAGCCGATTATGTCCATCAACTTCTGCAAGGACCGTGAGCTGATCGGAGGATGCGTTGCGGGAGGGCGCTACTTCTGCGCGATTGATGAGAAGGGTAATATGCAGCCGTGCTTTTTTGTTCATGACTCAGATTCCAACGTCTGTGAGAAAACGCTGCTGCACGGTCTGCAGTCACCGGTGTTCATGCGTTACCATCAGGATGAGGTGCCGGAATGCAAAGCAATTAAGTAAGCGGTAACACAAGAGCTTTTTAACAAAATGTAAAATATCAATCCCGGATGCTGTTCTGCTGGAGAGACAATCTTCCGCACGACGGCATCCGGGATTGTTTTTCTTCTGCTGTGAATTCCATACTGAAACAGTGTGTATGCACTGAAAATCAGGGGATAGAGTCTGTCTGCAGGATAACAGGCACTTGTATTCGCCCTGCCCGAATTATAAAATTTTCTTTACAAGAATATTTTGGGTCTGTAAAATAGGATAGTCGGTGATTCTATGGAAATACATGGTATAATCAGTACTATCGGATATTGGGATGCCATTTTTATAGAATTGAATATAAATGCAGAATAATGCGAATGTGAGGGAGGAAGACGTATGAGTATCTTCTCGTTTATTACATTGTTTGGCGGACTCGCGCTGTTCCTGTTTGGAATGAACCAGATGTCCTCCAGCCTGGAAAAGCTGGCCGGAGGAAAGATGGAGGCAGTTCTGAACAAAATGACGGCCAACCGCTTTGCGGGACTTGCTCTGGGTGCTGCGATAACTGTTGCAATTCAGAGTTCTTCCGCTGTTACCGTTATGCTGGTCGGCCTGGTCAATTCCGGGATTATGGACATCGGAAATACCGTTGGTGTTATCATGGGTTCGAATATCGGAACAACGGTAACCGCCTGGATCATGAGTCTGATCGGCGTTTCCAGCAGCAACGTATTCGTACGCATGCTGAAACCGGAGTCTTTCTCCCCGATTCTGGCGCTGATTGGTGTCATTATGATGATGACCTGCAAGTCCAGCAAGAAGAAAGATATCGGATCCATCATGGTGGGATTCGCTATTCTGATGTATGGAATGACATTTATGAGTGATTCTGTTTCTCCGCTGGCAGATTCCCCGAAGTTTGAGAGCATCCTGACCGCTTTCAGGAACCCGTTCATCGGCATTCTGGTCGGACTGATGGTTACCGCCGTCATTCAGAGTTCTGCGGCTTCTGTCGGAATGCTGCAGGCGCTGGCGTTGACCGGCGGCATCACCTGGGATATGGCGATTCCGATCATCATGGGACAGAACATCGGAACCTGCGCGACGGCACTGATCTCCAGTATCGGCGTAAACAGAAATGCCAAGCGTGTAGCAGCCATCCATATTTCCTTCAATGTTATCGGAACAATCATCTTCATGGTGGTATATTTCATTGTCAATGCGACAGTGAACCTGCCATTCCTGGACCACGCCATCTCGCCGGTCGGCATTGCGATGTTCCACAGTATCTTCAATATCTGCACGACAGCAATGCTTCTGCCGTTTACGAATCAGCTGGTTAAGCTGGCAAAGAAAATCGTCAAGACAGAACCGGAAAAACAGGTTGCCTTCCTGGATGAGCGTCTCCTGAAGACTCCGTCCGTTGCCATTGCAGAGTGCTCCAAGCAGGAAAATGAAATGGCAGACCTGTCCAGAAATTCCCTGGTAGAAGCCATGAATCTTCTCCTTCAGTTTGATGAGAAGGGAGCTGAACACGTTCATGCTCTGGAATCCGAAGTGGATGTGTTCGAGGACCATATCGGTTCTTATCTGGTAAAAGTCTCCGGAAACGAACTTTCTGACCACGACGGAAAAGAAGTTTCGCTCATGCTGCACACCATCAGCAATTTTGAGCGGATCAGCGACCACGCACTGAACGTCATGCAGACCGCCCAGGAACTTCATGACAAGCGTCTGCGTTTTTCGGATATGGCCTATGAAGAGCTGGATATTTTGATTTCCGCCATGACGAAAATCCTTGACGTTACCTGCAAGGCGTTTACCGAGTCGGATTACGAACTGGCAAAGCAGATTGAGCCGCTGGAAGAAGTCATCGACGGCATGACCGAGCGCATAAAGAGCAACCACACCGAACGTCTGAAGAGCGGAATCTGCACCATCCAGAACGGATTCATCCTTAACGACCTTCTGAATGATCTGGAACGCGCTTCCGACCACTGCTCCAATATCGGTGTCGCTATGATCGAGCTGCATCAGTACTCCTTCGACACACATGAATACCTGGAAGAAACCAAGGACATGTCCAACCCGGAATTCCGCGGATTTTATGAAATGTTTAAAGATGAGTACTATATTAAAAAGTATATCCCTGAAAAGAGAGAACCGGGCGAAAAGGGAAAAACAGGGATTCACTCTGGCCAGTCCGATTTTGTCTCCTAAAAGGAAGCCATCCCGTCTGTCTTGAAATGGGAGAAAAAGTTGTATATAATTAATTGGATATATGGCATTAAACAATTCACAGGCGAAATGCCGAAGAAATAAAGAGTGAGCAGATAAGGAGATCATAATGGCTACAGAAGTTGGAATCGATCTGGGAACAGCCAATGTGCTTGTTTATATTAAGAATAAAGGCATCGTTCTCAATGAACCTTCCGTTGTTGCGGTAAACAGAGATACAGACGAGATCCTGGCAATCGGCGAGGAAGCCCGTCAGATGCTGGGAAGAACACCGGCGAATATCATTGCGGCAAAGCCGCTGAAGGACGGCGTTGTTTCCGATTACGACATTACGGAGAGAATGCTGCAGTATTTTATCCGCAAGACATGCGGAAGCTCCCGCTTCTTCAAGCCGATCATCATGGTCTGTGTACCGAGCGGCGTAACCGAAGTCGAGAAGCGTGCTGTCAAGGAAGCGGCGACAGAAGCCGGCGGAAAAGAAGTTTACCTCATGGAGGAGCCGCTTGCCGCTGCCATCGGAGCCGGTCTTGATGTTACCGAGCCGTCCGGAAAGATGGTCATCGACATCGGCGGAGGCACAACTGACATCGCAGTCATCGCCCTGGGCGGAATCGTAACCAGCGCATCCATCAAGGTTGCCGGCGATGAGTTCGATGACTCCATCATTAAATACATGCGCAAGGTGCATAAGCTCTACATCGGTGAGCGTACCGGCGAGGATATTAAGAAAGAAATCGGAACGGCTTATCCGAGAGACGAGGAAGTCACTATGGAGTGCCGCGGAAGAGACCTGGTTACCGGCCTTCCTAAGACTATCACCATCAGTTCCGACGAGATCATGGAAGCCATGGAAGAGCCTCTGAACACTATCTGCGAGGCAATCCACAGCGTTCTGGAGCGTACACCGCCGGAACTGGCAGCAGACATCAGTAACTCCGGAATCGTCATTACCGGAGGCGGTGCACTGATGTACGGCATCGATAAGAAGGTCGCAGAGCGCACAGGCATGGAAGTCCGCATTGCAGACGATCCGAAGTCCTGCGTAGCCATCGGAACCGGAAAGGCTCTGGATGAGCTGGATAAGCTGCAGGGCATGGATCAGAATCAGAAGAAGGGGACACGTTACTAATTCCAGCGTTTTGGCTTTTAATAAGACTGCATTCCCATCAACACGGGAATGCAGTTCTATTATTGTAGACCTATTATTGCTACTGATACTGATTGCGTTCGTCTGACTCCGATTGTGCCAACGGTCCATTCGATTTACAGCGCTGCAGCTTGTATTACTTTGGCTGCTGTAGTTCGAGGAAGATTTCAAGTAAACTATATAACAGCTGAGCTTTGTAATTGGAATTGTTCGGGAAAACTGCTATAATCTGCTATTTCCCGATCTTTTTTTTCAGGGGCTCGGAAAAATTGACTTTAATGTGCTTTTTCCGAAGTTGCTGCAGGTCGTAATTTGTTTCTATGAGCAGATAATGTATGTATATAACGACCAATGAGTTATCATGCGTGTATACTGTATAATAATCAAGATGGATTTACCTGCAGCCTGGGGAAAAGCCAGGTACACAGGGAACTGAAGTATTCCAGTGTCTCTGGAGTCGGGAGATTGCTGTTAAAAAGCATTTTCCCGAAAGTCCCTGCTTCGAAAGTTCGGAAAACAGTCCGAAAAGAAGGAATTCCCGAATTGTGCGCAATTTAATTCGGAAATCACTGGATTTACAAGCATTTTCCGACTGTTGAAGGGCATTTTGTATAGAAGGATGCACATTATCTGATGAATATTTTATGAATGCTGTTCGAAAGTGTATATAGTATACTTTGGCGTCCACCTTATGACCATCTTATTATAAAGTAACATCGCATTCAGACGGATGTTGGTTGACGGTGCTTATTGAAAGGGCGCTGTTGCAATTGGTCTTTTGACGAAGTGAGAAACATTTCCAGGAAACGGCCGATGAAGAAGCATCTCGTAAGACCGATGGCGCAGTCAGAGTCAGAGACCGCACTTCTTGCAGCCCAGTGTCCAGATAATAACAGCTTGTCAATTGATAATCGCAGTCTGAAGAGCCGCTCTGTCACCCTGTCACCAGCACGAATGCGATCATAAGTTATCGGATAGCAAAGAAGCCGCACCACCGAAAATCAGCGATGCGGCTTCCGTCCATTTATGTGTGTAAGTGAAATGGCTTGGTTATTACTCGATGAAGCTTCCGCCTTTCAGGATCTTCTTTCCGAGTGCCTGCTGGGACTCTGGAACGCCTTCCAGAGACTGTTTCTGTATTGCGCGGATCTTAAGCGGCAGGGCGAACAGGTTGATGAATCCCTGTGCGTCGGCCTGGTTGTAAACCTCGTCCTCGCTGAATGTAGCGAACTCCTCGTTGTACAGGGAGTATGGTGACTGGCTGGCAACAGGATAAGCTGTTCCCTTGTAAAGCTTCATTTTGACCTTTCCGGTCAGGTGCTCCTGGGTGACATCGACGAATGCGCTGATTGCCTCACGGAGTGGGGTGAACCAGAGTCCGTCGTAAACCAGCTCAGCGAACTTCTGGGATACGATCTTCTTGTATGCCAGTGTGTCGCGGTCGAGGATCAGTTTTTCCAGGTCGCGGTGTGCCTGATAGAGGATGGTTCCGCCAGGAGTCTCATAGACACCACGGGACTTCATGCCGACCAGACGGTTTTCAATAATATCGATGGTTCCGACGCCGTTCTCGCTTCCGAGCTTGTTCAGCTTGGTCAGCAGATCGATCGGAGAAAGTTTTTCATCGTCAATGGCAACCGGAATTCCTTTTTCGAAGGAAATGGTGATGGTTGTCGGCTCGTTCGGTGCGTCTTCCGGTGTCTTGGACAGGACGTGGATCGTCGGGAGATGCTCATTCCAAGGGTTCTCCAGCTCGCCGCCTTCGTGGCTGATGTGCCAGATGTTCTCGTCACGGGAGTAGATCTTCTTGGTGGTCTGGGAAATCGGAATGTTGTGCTGATGTGCATACTCGATCAGATCTTCACGAGACTTGAAATCCCAGACTCTCCATGGTGCGATTACCTTGATCGCAGGGTTCAGTGCCTGGATGGATGCCTCAAAACGAACCTGGTCGTTTCCTTTTCCTGTGCAGCCGTGGGCGATGGTGAATGCGCCTTCCTGCTCGGCGATTTCTACGAACTTCTTGGCCATCAGCGGACGAGCCATGGATGTGCCGAGAAGATAGTCATCTTCATAGATTGCTCCGGCCTTCAGTGTCGGATAGATATAATCAGTAATAAATTCTTCACGCAGGTCCAGGGTGATTGCCTTGGAAGCGCCGGTGGACAGTGCCTTCTTTTCTACTGCGTCGAAGTCCTCGTGCTGTCCCACATTACAGCATACGGCGATGACGTCATAGTCATAGGTCTCTTTCAGCCAGTTCAGAATTACAGATGTGTCCAGCCCGCCGGAATAGGCGAGGATTACTTTTTCTTTAGCCATTTCACTTACCCTCCAAAATTGATATTTATAAATAAAAAAGAATATTTATCGTGTTGAATGTATAGTAACACCCGTGTGAATAAAAATCAAGTATTATTTGTTAATATTCAAGAATTTTTTCTGATTCAGTATGTGAAAGAATCGTCAAAAGCCACAATATTAGCTGAATCAATGGGAATGACCGCGAAATAATTCTTTTGAAGCTTAAAAAAATATTGTTGAATATTTTTCCATGCTATAGTATACTTTTTGAAAGTGTGAGGAAAGGAGAATTACGTTATGAAGGGAGTTATTTACCTGGAAGACGGAACGGTTTATAAAGGACGCGGATTCGGCTGGACCGGAACCAAAGTCGGAGAGCTCGTGTTCAATACAGCGATGACAGGATATCAGAAAACGCTGACTGACCCGTCTTATAGTGAACAGATCATTACCATGACCTATCCGCTGATCGGAAATTACGGCATTAATGATACGGATTATGAATCGGATCATATTTATGCATTTGGTCTGGTTGTTAAGGATGTCTGCTTCCATCCGTCAAATTGGAAATGCAAGATGACCATTGATGAATGGCTGAAGCAGCAGAAGGTACCGGGCGTGTATGAAGTGGATACACGTGAGATTACCATGAAGATTCGTGAGCATGGAAGCATGAAGTGCGTAATCAGCACAGAGGGGCTTCCGCTTTCGCAGTTGAAAAAATTATGTGATGAGACAGAGCTCAGAACAGATCAGATGAAGGACGCGGGTACAGACCACGTTATCGAATGGGAGGCAGAAAACCCTCAGTTCCATGTTGCAGTCATGGATCTCGGCTGCAAGCGCAGCATTTTAAAAGAACTTCATAACAGAAATTGCAGTTTGACTATCTTTCCTTACGGAACAAAGGCGAAGACCATTCTGGCCGCTCATCCGGACGGCGTGTTTATCACAAACGGCCCAGGAGACCCGGAATCAGCAACAGAAGATATTATCGTGACAGAAAAACTGATCACGAACAGCAATTACGGTGAAAATCAGATGCCGATTATGGGTATCTGCATGGGTCATCAGCTGATTGCGCTCGCATCTGGCGGTAAGACATACAAACTGAAGTATGGACACCGCGGCGTAAACCACGGTGTTTTTGATAAGAAGACAGGAAGAAGCTACATTACTTCTCAGAACCACGGTTATGCAGTAGATTCAAACAGTGTTGTCCTGAAAGGTCTGGACATCACGCATTTGAATCTGAACGACGGCACCGTTGAGGGCATGCAGCACATCCGCAAACCGGTATTCTCCGTACAGTTCCATCCGGAATCCAATCCGGGACCGAACGACACGGGATATCTGTTTGACCAGTTCATTGATTTGATGAAGGGAGGAAAGCTGTAATGCCAAAGGATTTCACATTGAATAAAGTTATGATCATCGGTTCCGGCCCGATTGTCATCGGCCAGGCAGCCGAATTTGACTACGCCGGAACACAGGCCTGCAAGGCGATTGCAGAAGAAGGAATTGAAACCGTACTGGTTAACTCCAACCCGGCCACGATCATGACCGACCATGGAATCGCAGATAAGGTGTACCTGGAGCCGATTACGGAAGAGGCGGTCGAACAGATCATCTCCAAGGAGCATCCGGACGGCATTCTGGCCGGATTCGGCGGACAGACCGGACTGAATATCGGCATGTCGCTTTACGAGAAAGGCGTTCTGGATAAATATCACGTCAAGCTCCTTGGTGTAAACCGTGAAAGTATTTATAAAGCTGAGGACCGCGAGGCTTTTAAGAAGCTGATGCAGGACATCGATGAGCCGATTCCGCCGAGCACCATCGCCACCAATGTGGACGAGTGTCTGGACTTTGTAAAGAAGATCGGCTACCCGGTAATCATCCGTCCGGCATACACCCTCGGAGGAACAGGCGGTGGAATCGCCAATAATAAAGAAGAACTGATCGAACACTGCAAGATGGGAATTGAGAAGAGTGCCATCGGACAGGTTCTGGTCGAGAAGTCCATCGCTGGATGGAAGGAAATCGAGCTGGAGGTTATCCGCGATGCAAAGGATAACTGCATCATCATCTGCTCGATGGAAAACCTGGACCCGGTCGGCATTCACACCGGAGACAGTATCGTTGTCGCCCCTGTACAGACGCTGGACGATCATCAGTACCAGATGCTTCGTGACGCATCCCTGAAGATCATCCGCGCCCTGCATATCGAAGGCGGATGCAACGTTCAGCTGGCTCTGAATCCGGATAAGGATGAATATGCAGTCATCGAAGTAAACCCTCGTGTAAGCCGTTCTTCCGCGCTGGCATCCAAGGCTGCCGGCTACCCGATCGCCAAGATCGCGGCGAAGATCGCCATCGGCTATACCCTGGACGAACTGCAGAATTACGTCACCAAGGAATCCAGTGCATGTTTCGAGCCGACACTGGACTACTGCGTCGTAAAGTTCCCGAAGTGGCCGTTTAATAAATTCAGGACAGCATCCAGAAAACTGGGAACACAGATGAAGGCAACCGGAGAGATCATGGCGATTGACCGGAACTTTGAGTCTGCGCTGATGAAGGGCATCGCATCCCTGGAAATCGAAGGAAACGGACTGCGTGTTCCATATGTCACCAATCTGGATAATGACCGCCTGATGGCAAAGATGAGAGTTGGCGATGATGAGCGTATTTTCTGCATCGCAGAAGCTTTCAGAAGAGGAATCGCTGACGTTGAGAGCATTCACGCAGAGACGAAGATCGACCGCTGGTTCCTGTATAAGATTTACGGAATCATCGAGATGGAACGTCGTCTGCAGAGTGAAGAAATTACACCGGAAATCATCTACGAGGCAGAGAGCCACGGCTTCACCGATGACGACATTCTGGATCTGACCAAAATGCCGAGAGAAGTCCTGCAGGACATCCGTCTCTACCATGATATGTATCCGGTTTACAAGATCGTAGATACCTGCGCCGGCGAGTTCGAGGCAGCAACACCGTATTACTACCAGAGCTACGGCGGGGAAAACGAGAGCAAGCGCTCCGATAACGAGAAGATCCTGGTTGTCGGTTCCGGCCCGATCAGAATCGGACAGGGAATCGAATTCGACTACTGCTGCGTTCAGGGCGTCTGGGCGCTGAAAGACCTGGGTTATGAGTCAATTATCATCAACAACAACCCAGAGACCGTCAGCACAGACTTTGATACCTCTGACAAGCTGTATTTTGACCCTCTGCACACGGACGACGTCATGAACGTCATCAAGCAGGAGCGTCCGGAAGGCGTCATCCTGCAGTTCGGAGGACAGACCTCCCTGAACCTGGCATCCAGACTGTCCGCCCGCGGAATCAACATTCTGGGAACCAAGAATAAGTATATCGACCTGGCCGAGGACCGTGAGAAATTCCACGAACTGATGGACGAGCTGCACATCGTAACCCCGAAGGGCTGCGCAGTCCGCACCCATGAAGAGGCTGAGGCCGCAGTAAAAGAACTCGGATATCCTCTGGTTGTCCGCCCGTCCTTCGTTATCGGCGGACGCGCCATGCAGGTTGTCTACAACGATGATGAGCTGAATACCTACCTGAAAGAAGCTGTCCGCATGTCCCACGAGCATCCTGTCCTGATCGACCAGTACATCGAGGGTAAGGAAATGGATGTAGACTGCATCGCAGACGGAGAAGACGTTCTGATTCCGGGAATCATGGAGCACTTTGAGCGCACAGGCGTTCATTCCGGAGACAGCTGCACATCCTATCCGCCGTACGATTTCCCGCAGGAAGTCATCGATTCCCTGGTGGACCACACCAAGAGAATCGCAAAAGCCCTGCATGTCGTCGGTCTGATGAATGTCCAGTACGCATGGGATGGAAAGACGATCTACGTCATCGAGGTAAATCCGCGTGCATCCCGTACCGTTCCGATCCTGAGCAAGGTCACCAAGGTTCCGATGGTCCGCATCGCTGTAGCCGTTATGACCGGTCAGAAGCTGAAGGATATGGAATACGGAACAGGACTGTATCCGGATAAGGACTACTATGCCGTCAAGGTTCCGGTATTCTCCGATTCCAAGCTGACTGATGTCGATGTTGCAGTCGGGCCGGAGATGAAATCCACAGGAGAAGTTCTGGGCATCGATCCGGATCTCGACAAGGCGATTTACAAGGGCTTCATCGCTGCCGGCGGAAAGATCCCGACAGAAGGCGGCGTATTCGTTTCCCTGCGCGATCATGATAAGAATGATGAGAGTGCGGAAATCGTCAGGAAGTATCAGGAGCTGGGCTTCAAGATCTATGCCTCTGAGGGAACCGGAAAGTTCCTGACTGAGCACGGCGTGGAGAATACCTTCCTGCCGTTTGAGGAAGTCCTTCCGATGATCGAGAACGGCATTGAAGTGCTGATCAATACGCCAAAGGCGATGAACAAGCTGAATACGGACACCTTCCCGCTGCGCCGCAAGGCCATCGAGCACAACCTTCCGGTACTGACCTGCATGGACACCGCGCAGATTTTCAGCAAGGCCATCGAACTGAAGCAGAAACACACACATCTGGAGTACAACCCACTGTAATCCGGGAATGTAAACAAGAAACTATTTCACAGGCAGGCGCGTCATCTGCGCCTGTCTGTTTTTTGACAAAAAGAAACAGGAAAGGAAGAAGCTGAACATGGCAGTAAAACAGAGCAGACAATGCGAACTTCTGGTTCCGGCAGGGGGAGAGCAGGCCTTTCTTGCCGCGGTGGAAAACGGCGCTGACGCCGTCTATGTCGGCGGAAGTTCGTTCAATGCCAGGGCAGGGGCGCAGAATTTCAACAGGGAGCAGCTGAAAGAAGCTGTTGCAAACGCCCATCAGAGAGGGGTCCGGGTCCACGTCACCATGAATATTCTTCTGCGGGATGATGAACTTCAGGAGGCGCTGAAAGAAGCGGAATACGATTATAAAATCGGCGTCGATGCGCTGATTGTGCAGGACCTGGGCCTGGCAGACCTGATTCACAGGGAAATGCCTGATTTCCCTCTGCATCTGTCCACGCAGGCGACAGCTTATGACCTCCGCTGCGTGCAGGCTGCGGAGAAGCTCGGCTTCCGCCGCGCCGTCCTGTCCCGTGAGCTGACCTTTGAGGAAATCCGGAAAATCCGGGAACAGACCGATCTGGAGCTGGAGATGTTTATTCACGGCGCTCTGTGCATCTGCTATTCCGGCCAGTGTCAGATGAGCCGGTATTTCGGAGGCCGGAGCGGGAACCGCGGAGCCTGTGCACAGCCCTGCCGGCTCCCCTATACCGTACTGGACAGAGACGGACGCCGGGTCCGCGCAGGCCGTCATTCTCTCAGCCCGAGAGACCTTTGTCTGCTGGATGATCTGGGAGAGTTGATCCATGCCGGCGTGGACTCCTTCAAAATCGAAGGCCGGATGAAATCACCGGAATACGTCGCGGTCGTGACCTCGATTTACCGGAAATATATCGACCAGTACCTGAAGACCGGAAGCAGCAGGATTGACCCTGCGGACCGCATGGCCCTGCGCCAGATTTTCAACCGGGGCGATTTTACGGAAGCTTACCTGCACGGTTATCCGGGAAAGAAACTGATGTGTTCCGGCCTTCCGAAGCACCAGGGTGTGCCGGTCGGGAAGGTGAACAGCCGCGTCAATCCGATCTTGCTGGATGTCCGGCTTGATCGTGAATTGCAGTTAGGCGATGGGATTGAAATTCACAACTCTGCGCTCACCGGGGGCATCCTGACTTATAAGAAGCAGATGAAGGGCGGGCTGACCAGAATCGGCGATTTCAAAGGGGATGTGCATAAGGGCGACGCGATTTTCCGGACATCATCGAAGGCCCAGCTGGACGCCGCCAGAAAGACCTTTCAGGAGCTGTCCTTCACTGAGGGAAAGTTCCGAAGAAAGCGCGGGATTTCCATGCGGCTGAAAGAAGAAGGGCAGATGCTGGTCCTGAGCGCCTCGACGATTGCAGGCCGGACCTTTGGCGATTATGACCAGATGATTTCTGCCCATGCCCAGTCACAGGCCGGCCCGTTTTCCTATGCAGAGAATCACGCCGCGAGCCCGGAACGCTTGAAAACAGCCCTGCGGAAGACTGGCGGCACGCCTTTTGAGGTAGAAGAACTGGAACTTCCAGGCAGCATGCTCCTCCATGTGAGGATGGCAGAACTGAACGCGCTGCGCCGGGAAGTCCTGAATAAACTTTCAGACCAGCTTGCGTCCGGTCGGACAAAAACCACACCGCAAGAGCATAATGAGCATCTGCTTCTGCAGAATCCGCGCAGTGAAAAAATCCAGCGTCCGCAGGCCCCGGCATTCATGATGCAGGATCATGACGAAGTGTATTTTTATACTTGGGAATCATTACGTCATTATTCATCTGCGGAAGAGGGAGAAATTGCCCTGCTTCCGCTGCTGGAAGCCGAAGTGCATTATAAAGAACTTCCGGAAATGCTGAAAAATACCGGGTTTGCACACATTGTGCCGTGGATTTCCAATGTGGCTAAGGGAAAGGAAGCGGCCTGGATTGAAGGTCACATTGCAGAAATCACAGAACACTGGAAAGAAAGCGGAATCTACGTCGGCAGTCTGAGCTGGATTGCATATCTGACGGAGCGCGGAATTCCAGTATACGCGGATTTCGGCCTGAACCGGTATAACTGCAGAACGGCGGACGTTCTGGAACATCTGGGCGCTGCTTATGCGATGCCGTCACTGGAGGAGGCGGTGCATGAACAGGGTGCCTTCCCGCTGATGACGACCCAGTACCGGCCAGACGGAGATGTGATGATCTCCCGGAAGAAGGACCGGCTGGGCCTGTGGAAGCCGGACTACAGCGAGCAGACCTGGATTCTGCCGGACCGGCAGCCAGAGAACTGCCGGGAAATCCGGCCGGCAGAGACCGGGCACGGCAGAGTGCGCCGCATTTACGTCAGTCCGGAGTGCTGAGTTTCTGGCAGATTTGGGGAAAGTCAGCGTTTTCGGCACTGGTGCGGATCTTCTGGCCGGTAAAAACGGATACATAAGAGCCGGGGAAATCATTGAGCCGGGGATGATTCCTGGCTGAGGGACCGGAAATTCCTGTGGCGCGGCAGGCTGCGGGTGAAGCTGTGCTCTTGGCCGGGTGGATTTTGTCCAGAATAATTGGTGCCAATCGTTGCATAAAGTTAAATTTATGTGAATAAAGTTTAAAAAACCTATTGACAATGTACCTGCGAGATGGTAAATTTATGCATGTAATTTAATATATTTACATTCAGCAAGGCAATGAAAACTTCACTGTGTAAGTGGAAAGGAAGTATTCACATGAAAAAGAATCTGGCAATGAAACTGGCAGTTCTGGGCCTCTGCGTGGTTACAGCAATTGCGTTCACCGCGTGCGGAAGCTCCTCCTCCAGCAGCAAATCCAAGTCAACATCATCATCAAAGAAAACCTATACGGTTGTAACAGAGCCGACATTCCCGCCGTATGATACGACGGATAAGAAAGGCAACCTGACTGGATTCGATATGGATATGGTCAAAGCAATCGCTAAGGACCAGGGATTCAAGGTTAAGTTCAAGAACATGGAATTCCAGTCTCTGATCCCGGCTATTCAGTCCGGAAATGCAGACATCATCGCAGCCGGAATGAACGTCGACAAGGAGCGTTCCAAGAAAGTTGACTTCACGAATACATATTCTGATGCCGGACTGGTTGTCATGGTTAAGAAGGACAACACAACGATCAAGGGTATAGACAGCCTGACCAGCGACATGAAGGTTGCCAGCCAGACCGGAACATCCGGAGCAACAGAGACAAAAAAACTGCAGAAGAAAGGCAAGATCAAGCAGGCCGTTATCCTGGACGGATTCGACACCTGCATCATGCAGCTGCAGAACGGAGATGTCAACGCCGTCATCATCGACAAGCCGGTTGCGCAGAACTACATGCAGAAGCACAGCGGAAAGTTCAAGACTGTCGGAAAGACACTGGACGCCGAGAGCTACGCAATGGCTGTCAAGAAGGGCAACACAGAGCTTAAGAATAAGCTGAACAAGGGCCTGAAGGATATCATCAAGGACGGCACATTCCAGAAACTCTGCGACAAGTGGGGCATCGGAAACAAGTTCGCTTCCACGAAATAACAGATTGTGAAAGAGAGATTATGATGAGCGTCGAAGCGGGGGAGGTTCTCTTCTCTGCTTCGATTTTCTGCGTGCAAGCAGAACTGCCGCGGATGCATGCGCAGTGCGGCACCGGCATATCAATTGGGGACGGATGCAGTAAACAGCCGTTCTGTGTGTGTAATTTGAAATGGTAAGGAGAATACTATGTTTTTCAGTAAACTGTGGGAAGGATTTGCGACAGCATTTCGCGGAGTCCCGACAACCATGGGTGTCAGTGCGGTCGCAGTTCTGATCGGATTGGTGCTCGGCCTGCTTCTGGCGCTGATGCGTCTGTCCAGGTTCAGGGTTCTGCGCGGACTGGCCACGCTGTATATTGATATCGTAAGAGGTACACCGCTGATGGTACAGGCGCTGATCGCCGCCTACGGAATTCCGGTGCTCGTCCAGAGCATGGGTGTGCAGTGGAAATGGCCCCACCTGGTCATTCCGGCGCTCCTCTGCTGCGGACTGAACAGTGCCGCATACATGGCAGAAATCGTCCGCGGAGGACTGACCGCCGTCGACAAGGGCCAGATGGAAGCCGCCCAGTGCCTGGGCATGACGCACCATCAGGCTATGCGCCTCGTCATCATTCCGCAGGCTCTGCGTCTGATCCTCCCACCGCTGGGAAATGAGTTCGTCACCATGATCAAGGAGACCGCGGTTCTGTCCGTTGCGGGCGTAACCGAAATCACCCGTGAAGGTACACTCCTGTCTGCGAGAACCTTCGACTTCTTCACCGCATACGTCGGCGTAGCACTGGTTTATCTGGTGTTCACCATTACCATTTCCAAGCTCGTGCTCTATATGGAGCGCCGTCTGAAGATGGAGTAATCCACGTCATCGGGACAAAAAGTATACGAGCAAGAGAGGAGTCTGTGTATCATGCTGGAAATCAAAAACTTAAAGAAATTATACGGCGATCTGGAAGTCCTGAAGGGGATTAACCAGGTGATCAATGATAAAGAAGTACTGTGTATTATCGGGCCTTCAGGAGGTGGAAAATCCACCCTTCTGCGCTGCCTGAATCACCTGGAAGAGCCGACAGAGGGTGAAATCTATATTGACGGAGAACTGATTACCGAGGATAATCTGACCAATGTCAGAGAACGCATGGGAATGGTGTTCCAGAGCTTCAACCTGTTCCCGCACATGACCGTACTGGAGAACGTCACCGTCGGTCCGATCCATGTAAAAGGAAAGTCACAGGAAGAAGCAGAAAAACATGCAAAAGAGCTTCTGGAAATGGTAGGCCTTTCCGATAAAATCAACGCCAAGCCGCGCGCTCTTTCCGGAGGACAGCAGCAGCGAGTCGCCATTGCCCGCGCACTGGCCATGGACCCGGAAATCATGCTGTTCGACGAGCCTACATCCGCACTGGACCCGGAGATGGTCGGAGAAGTACTCGACGTAATGAAAAAACTGGCCTCAGAAGGCATGACCATGGTCGTCGTGACCCATGAGATGGGATTCGCAAAAGAAGTCGCTGATAAGGTCATTTTCATCGATCAGGGCGTCATCGCAGAAGAGGGTACCCCGGAGCAGATCTTCGAGCATCCGCAGAACGAGCGTACCCGCAGTTTCGTCCACGCGATCTAAGCATCCCGTAAAATAAAAATCAAAAAAAGTTAAAAATAGTGTTGACAAAGTCCGCATCAGGCGGTAAGATATAGAAGTTCGCTCGAGAGAGCGGGCGCGAACATAGAAAACTGCATAGACAGGAAATGCAAGTCAAGACAAAAGCTGCGCAGATGAAAGTCTGACGCAGAGAACCATTAAAAGGTTCACGACAATTTCCAAAAGAAAACAGTAATTTCAGCAGAACAAAGCTAAGCTTCGTTCTGAGGAAAAGGATGAATTCTTAAGGATGATAAAGCCGGAAGGCTTTAACATACAATATTAACGAAGAGTTTGATCCTGGCTCAGGATGAACGCTGGCGGCGTGCCTAACACATGCAAGTCGAGCGGGAAATGGAATTCAGATGCTTCGGTTGACGAATGCCATGGAGAGCGGCGGACGGGTGAGTAACGCGTGGGCAACCTGCCCCTCACAGGGAGATAGCCGAGGGAAACTTCGAGTAATATCCCATGATGCCTTTTGATCACATGATCGAAAGGCCAAAGATTTATCGGTGAGGGATGGGCCCGCGTCCGATTAGCCAGTTGGCAGGGTAGCGGCCTACCAAAGCGACGATCGGTAGCCGGCCTGAGAGGGCGGACGGCCACATTGGAACTGAGACACGGTCCAGACTCCTACGGGAGGCAGCAGTGGGGGATATTGCACAATGGAGGAAACTCTGATGCAGCAACGCCGCGTGAAGGAGGAAGGCCTTCGGGTCGTAAACTTCTGTCCTCAGGGAAGAAAAAAATGACGGTACCTGAGGAGGAAGCCCCGGCTAACTACGTGCCAGCAGCCGCGGTAACACGTAGGGGGCGAGCGTTATCCGGAATTACTGGGCGTAAAGAGTGCGTAGGTGGCTGAGCAAGCGCGGGGTTTAATTTCACGGCCCAACCGTGAACCGCCCTGCGAACTGTTCAGCTTGAGTACAGGAGAGGAAGGCGGAATTCCTAGTGTAGCGGTGAAATGCGTAGATATTAGGAGGAACACCGGTGGCGAAGGCGGCCTTCTGGACTGAAACTGACACTGAGGCACGAAAGCGTGGGTAGCAAACAGGATTAGATACCCTGGTAGTCCACGCCGTAAACGATGAGCACTAGGTGTCGGGCTCGAGAGAGTTCGGTGCCGGAGCAAACGCATTAAGTGCTCCGCCTGGGGAGTACGCACGCAAGTGTAAAACTCAAAGGAATTGACGGGGACCCGCACAAGCAGCGGAGCATGTGGTTTAATTCGAAGCAACGCGAAGAACCTTACCAGAGCTTGACATCCTCCTGACCGGGGAAGTAATGTTCCCCTTCTCTTCGGAGCAGGAGTGACAGGTGGTGCATGGTTGTCGTCAGCTCGTGTCGTGAGATGTTGGGTCAAGTCCCGCAACGAGCGCAACCCTTGCTGTCAGTTGCCATCATTAAGTTGGGCACTCTGACGGGACTGCCGGGGATAACCCGGAGGAAGGCGGGGATGACGTCAAATCATCATGCCCCTTATGTTCTGGGCGACACACGTGCTACAATGGCCGGCACAGAGGGAAGCGAAAGAGCGATCTCAAGCAAACCCCTAAAGCCGGTCCCAGTTCGGACTGCAGGCTGAAACCCGCCTGCACGAAGTCGGAGTTGCTAGTAATCGCGGATCAGAATGCCGCGGTGAATGCGTTCCCGGGTCTTGTACACACCGCCCGTCACACCATGGAAGCCGGGGGTGCCCGAAGTCGGACAATGTCTGCCTAAGGCAAAACCGGTGACTGGGGTGAAGTCGTAACAAGGTAGCCGTATGAGAACGTGCGGCTGGATCACCTCCTTTCTAGGGAGACTGGTTTTCTGTCTATGAGTTTTATGGGGAATTAGCTCAGTTGGGAGAGCACCTGCTTTGCACGCAGGGGGTCAAGGGTTCGAATCCCTTATTCTCCACCACGGATCTTCATCGAAAGAGAAAGATCCGCATGTACCTTGAAAACCGAACAAAATGCGAATCAAACAATGCATCATAGAAAAGAGATCGAGAATATCAATATCAGCATAGAAATATGGTGAAAAGGGTAATCTACGATTTCAACCGAGAGCCAGAAAGCAAAAGATCAAGAGTAAATTGACAAAGATCGAAAGCGAACCAAACGCGGGCCAAAGAGGCCAAGCGAAAAAGGGCATAAGGTGGATGCCTTGGCACTGGGAGCCGAAGAAAGACGTGACAAGCTGCGAAAAGCTGTGGGGAGGAGCACATATCCGCTGATCCACAGATTTCTGAATGGGGAAACCCATCCTGTGTAATGACAGGATACGGATGAGTGAGAAAGACAGCTCATTACGAGGGAACCCGGGGAACTGAAACATCTAAGTACCCGGAGGAAGAGAAAGAAACATCGATTTTCCAAGTAGCGGCGAGCGAACGGGAAAGAGGCCAAACCAGAGACTTGTCTCTGGGGTTGCGGACTCATAAAGGATGAAGAATGTATAGAGGAAGAAGTATGGAAATGCTCACCAGAGAGAGTAAGAGTCTCGTACTTGAAATGCAGTCTTCACAGATGAGGATCCAGAGTAGGGCCGGACACGTGTAACCCGGTCTGAAGCAGGAGGGCCCACCCTCCAAGCCTAAATACTACCCAGTGACCGATAGAGAACAGTACCGTGAGGGAAAGGTGAAAAGGACCCCGGGAGGGGAGTGAAATAGAACCTGAAACCTTATGCCTACAATCGGAGGGAGCGAAAGTGACCTCGTACTTTTTGTAGAACGGGCCAACGAGTTATGGTGTGCGGCGAGGTTAAGCTGCTGGAGCAGCGGAGCCGAAGGGAAACCGAGTCTGAACAGGGCGAAAGTCGTATGCTGTAGACCCGAAACCGGGTGACCTATCCATGTGCAGGCTGAAGTGCCCGTAAAGGGGCATGGAGGGCCGAACTCATATCTGTTGAAAAAGGTTGGGATGACGTGTGGATAGCGGTGAAATTCCAATCGAACCCGGAGATAGCTGGTTCTCCCCGAAATAGCTTTAGGGCTAGCCTTGCAGCGATGATACCCGGAGGTAGAGCACTGAATGTTCGAGGGGCCTTCACCGGTTACCAAAAACTATCAAACTCCGAATGCCGGAGTATCAACTGCAGGAGTCAGACTATGTGAGATAAGTTTCATGGTCGAAAGGGAAACAGCCCAGACCGTCAGCTAAGGTCCCAAAATACAGGCTAAGTGGAAAAGGATGTGGGGTTGCACAGACAGCTAGGATGTTGGCTCAGAAGCAGCCATTCATTCAAAGAGTGCGTAATAGCTCACTAGTCGAGTGACTCTGCGCCGAAGATAAACGGGGCTAAAGTCTGATACCGAAGCTGCGGATAAGAAATTATGGTAGGGGAGCATCGTGCACAGGCAGAAGCGAGAGCGGAAGCGATCGTGGACCGTGCAGGAGAGAGAATGTTGGCATGAGTAGCGAGAGGCAGGTGAGAATCCTGCCCGCCGAAAATCCAAGGTTTCCTGAGGAAGGTTCGTCCACTCAGGGTAAGTCGGGGCCTAAGCCGAGGACGAGCGTCGTAGGCGATGGATAACAGGTAGAGATTCCTGTACCACCGAGGTCTGCTTGAGTGAAGCGGGGACACGGAAGGATGAGCTGAGCGTACCGTTGGTTGAGTACGTCCAAGCGATGAGGGAGCAGCTGCAGGGAAGTCCGCAGGTGTGGAACCAAGTCGTGATGGGGAGGAGAATGATCCGGAAGCAGTGACATTCACGCCGTCGAGAAAAGCCGCTAGCGAGGACTGAGGTGCCCGTACCGCAAACCGACACAGGTGGATGAGGAGAGAATCCTAAGGCGAGCGAGAGAACCATTGTCAAGGAACTCGGCAAAATGACCCCGTAACTTCGGGAGAAGGGGTGCTTGCGAAAGCAAGCCGCAGTGAAAAGGCCCAGGCAACTGTTTACCAAAAACACAGGTCTCTGCGAAAGCGAAAGCTGAAGTATAGGGGCTGACGCCTGCCCGGTGCTGGAAGGTTAAGGGGAAGTGTCAGAGCAATCGAAGCACGGAACTGAAGCCCCAGTAAACGGCGGCCGTAACTATAACGGTCCTAAGGTAGCGAAATTCCTTGTCGGGTAAGTTCCGACCCGCACGAAAGGCGTAATGATCTGGGCACTGTCTCGACAATGGACTCGGTGAAATTGTAGTGCCGGTAAAGATGCCGGCTACCCGCAGCAGGACGGAAAGACCCCATGGAGCTTCACTGCAGCCTGATATTGAGCCTCGGCGCTGCATGTACAGGATAGGTGGGAGGCTGAGAAGAGCGTACGCCAGTATACTCAGAGCCATCGTTGGGATACCACCCCTGCAGTGTTGGGGTTCTAACCGCGTATCGTAAACCGGTACCGGGACAGTGGCAGGTGGGCAGTTTGACTGGGGCGGTCGCCTCCAAAAGAGTAACGGAGGCGCCCAAAGGTTCCCTCAGCGCGGACGGAAATCGCGCGAAGAGTGCAAAGGCAGAAGGGAGCTTGACTGCAAGACATACAGGTCGAGCAGGGACGAAAGTCGGGCTTAGTGATCCGGTGGTACCGAGTGGAAGGGCCATCGCTCAACGGATAAAAGCTACCCTGGGGATAACAGGCTGATACCCCCCAAGAGTTCACATCGACGGGGGTGTTTGGCACCTCGATGTCGGCTCGTCTCATCCTGGGGCTGGAGTAGGTCCCAAGGGTTGGGCTGTTCGCCCATTAAAGAGGTACGCGAGCTGGGTTCAGAACGTCGTGAGACAGTTCGGTCCCTATCCGCTGTGGGCGTTGGAGATCTGCGTGGGGCTGTCCTTAGTACGAGAGGACCGGGACGGACTCGCCTCTGGTGTACCGGTTGTTCCGCCAGGAGCATAGCCGGGTAGCTACGCGGGGAAGGGATAAGCGCTGAAAGCATCTAAGTGCGAAGCCCGCCACAAGAATAGATCTCCCCCGTAAGGTAAGGTTCGTGGGAGACTACCACGTCGATAGGTCGGAGGTGTAAAGATGGTGACATCCTGAGCTGACCGATACTAATCAACCGAAAGCTTGGCCGGAAGGCCGCGAAAAGGAAAAGGCAGAGCAGAGTGAGAGGAGCATTTTGTTTGGATTTGAAGGCACGCAAGTCTTCAAAGAAGAAATCCGGCCGTGATGGCGGGGAGGACACACCTGTACCCATCCCGAACACAGAAGTTAAGCTCCCCAGCGCCGAGGATACTTGGTGGGAGACCGCCTGGGAAAGTAGGACGCCGCCGGTTTCAGAAAGCCGCTGACCAGAAAGGTCGGCGGCTTTTGTGTTGCCTGACTTGTGTCTGTCTTTCTGAACACGGATATGTATTCGTAGAAAAACACATAAAAATGATAAAAAGTGTTTGACAGATAAGGGAATCAGGTGATATGCTAGACAAGTTGTCGCAAGAGAGCGGGCCTGAATGGCCGGCAGGAAAGGCAGCGGGCTGCAGATCAGCCGGCATCAGAAAGCCGATGATTTCAAGAGATCGAAAAGATCTTCAAAAAGTTGTTGACAAGATGCGGACATCTGTGGTATTATGAACAAGCTGTCGCGAGAGAGTGATTGTTCAAGATTAAATGCTTGATTCAAGAGCCTGAACGTGATATGCTTAAGTCCCTGCTCTTAGAGAGCGGGCGCGAACATAGAAAACTGCATAGACAGGAAATGCAAGTCAAGACAAAAGCTGCGCAGATGAAAGTCTGACGCAGAGAACCATTAAAAAGGTTCACGACAATTTCCAAAAGAAAACAGTAATTTCAGCAGAACAAAGCTAAGCTTCGTTCTGAGGAAAAGGATGAATTCTTAAGGATGATAAAGCCGGAAGGCTTTAACATACAATATTAACGAAGAGTTTGATCCTGGCTCAGGATGAACGCTGGCGGCGTGCCTAACACATGCAAGTCGAGCGGGAAATGGAATTCAGATGCTTCGGTTGACGAATGCCATGGAGAGCGGCGGACGGGTGAGTAACGCGTGGGCAACCTGCCCCTCACAGGGAGATAGCCGAGGGAAACTTCGAGTAATATCCCATGATGCCTTTTGATCACATGATCGAAAGGCCAAAGATTTATCGGTGAGGGATGGGCCCGCGTCCGATTAGCCAGTTGGCAGGGTAGCGGCCTACCAAAGCGACGATCGGTAGCCGGCCTGAGAGGGCGGACGGCCACATTGGAACTGAGACACGGTCCAGACTCCTACGGGAGGCAGCAGTGGGGGATATTGCACAATGGAGGAAACTCTGATGCAGCAACGCCGCGTGAAGGAGGAAGGCCTTCGGGTCGTAAACTTCTGTCCTCAGGGAAGAAAAAAATGACGGTACCTGAGGAGGAAGCCCCGGCTAACTACGTGCCAGCAGCCGCGGTAACACGTAGGGGGCGAGCGTTATCCGGAATTACTGGGCGTAAAGAGTGCGTAGGTGGCTGAGCAAGCGCGGGGTTTAATTTCACGGCCCAACCGTGAACCGCCCTGCGAACTGTTCAGCTTGAGTACAGGAGAGGAAGGCGGAATTCCTAGTGTAGCGGTGAAATGCGTAGATATTAGGAGGAACACCGGTGGCGAAGGCGGCCTTCTGGACTGAAACTGACACTGAGGCACGAAAGCGTGGGTAGCAAACAGGATTAGATACCCTGGTAGTCCACGCCGTAAACGATGAGCACTAGGTGTCGGGCTCGAGAGAGTTCGGTGCCGGAGCAAACGCATTAAGTGCTCCGCCTGGGGAGTACGCACGCAAGTGTAAAACTCAAAGGAATTGACGGGGACCCGCACAAGCAGCGGAGCATGTGGTTTAATTCGAAGCAACGCGAAGAACCTTACCAGAGCTTGACATCCTCCTGACCGGGGAAGTAATGTTCCCCTTCTCTTCGGAGCAGGAGTGACAGGTGGTGCATGGTTGTCGTCAGCTCGTGTCGTGAGATGTTGGGTCAAGTCCCGCAACGAGCGCAACCCTTGCTGTCAGTTGCCATCATTAAGTTGGGCACTCTGACGGGACTGCCGGGGATAACCCGGAGGAAGGCGGGGATGACGTCAAATCATCATGCCCCTTATGTTCTGGGCGACACACGTGCTACAATGGCCGGCACAGAGGGAAGCGAAAGAGCGATCTCAAGCAAACCCCTAAAGCCGGTCCCAGTTCGGACTGCAGGCTGAAACCCGCCTGCACGAAGTCGGAGTTGCTAGTAATCGCGGATCAGAATGCCGCGGTGAATGCGTTCCCGGGTCTTGTACACACCGCCCGTCACACCATGGAAGCCGGGGGTGCCCGAAGTCGGACAATGTCTGCCTAAGGCAAAACCGGTGACTGGGGTGAAGTCGTAACAAGGTAGCCGTATGAGAACGTGCGGCTGGATCACCTCCTTTCTAGGGAGACTGGTTTTCTGTCTATGAGTTTTATGGGGAATTAGCTCAGTTGGGAGAGCACCTGCTTTGCACGCAGGGGGTCAAGGGTTCGAATCCCTTATTCTCCACCACGGATCTTCATCGAAAGAGAAAGATCCGCATGTACCTTGAAAACCGAACAAAATGCGAATCAAACAATGCATCATAGAAAAGAGATCGAGAATATCAATATCAGCATAGAAATATGGTGAAAAGGGTAATCTACGATTTCAACCGAGAGCCAGAAAGCAAAAGATCAAGAGTAAATTGACAAAGATCGAAAGCGAACCAAACGCGGGCCAAAGAGGCCAAGCGAAAAAGGGCATAAGGTGGATGCCTTGGCACTGGGAGCCGAAGAAAGACGTGACAAGCTGCGAAAAGCTGTGGGGAGGAGCACATATCCGCTGATCCACAGATTTCTGAATGGGGAAACCCATCCTGTGTAATGACAGGATACGGATGAGTGAGAAAGACAGCTCATTACGAGGGAACCCGGGGAACTGAAACATCTAAGTACCCGGAGGAAGAGAAAGAAACATCGATTTTCCAAGTAGCGGCGAGCGAACGGGAAAGAGGCCAAACCAGAGACTTGTCTCTGGGGTTGCGGACTCATAAAGGATGAAGAATGTATAGAGGAAGAAGTATGGAAATGCTCACCAGAGAGAGTAAGAGTCTCGTACTTGAAATGCAGTCTTCACAGATGAGGATCCAGAGTAGGGCCGGACACGTGTAACCCGGTCTGAAGCAGGAGGGCCCACCCTCCAAGCCTAAATACTACCCAGTGACCGATAGAGAACAGTACCGTGAGGGAAAGGTGAAAAGGACCCCGGGAGGGGAGTGAAATAGAACCTGAAACCTTATGCCTACAATCGGAGGGAGCGAAAGTGACCTCGTACTTTTTGTAGAACGGGCCAACGAGTTATGGTGTGCGGCGAGGTTAAGCTGCTGGAGCAGCGGAGCCGAAGGGAAACCGAGTCTGAACAGGGCGAAAGTCGTATGCTGTAGACCCGAAACCGGGTGACCTATCCATGTGCAGGCTGAAGTGCCCGTAAAGGGGCATGGAGGGCCGAACTCATATCTGTTGAAAAAGGTTGGGATGACGTGTGGATAGCGGTGAAATTCCAATCGAACCCGGAGATAGCTGGTTCTCCCCGAAATAGCTTTAGGGCTAGCCTTGCAGCGATGATACCCGGAGGTAGAGCACTGAATGTTCGAGGGGCCTTCACCGGTTACCAAAAACTATCAAACTCCGAATGCCGGAGTATCAACTGCAGGAGTCAGACTATGTGAGATAAGTTTCATGGTCGAAAGGGAAACAGCCCAGACCGTCAGCTAAGGTCCCAAAATACAGGCTAAGTGGAAAAGGATGTGGGGTTGCACAGACAGCTAGGATGTTGGCTCAGAAGCAGCCATTCATTCAAAGAGTGCGTAATAGCTCACTAGTCGAGTGACTCTGCGCCGAAGATAAACGGGGCTAAAGTCTGATACCGAAGCTGCGGATAAGAAATTATGGTAGGGGAGCATCGTGCACAGGCAGAAGCGAGAGCGGAAGCGATCGTGGACCGTGCAGGAGAGAGAATGTTGGCATGAGTAGCGAGAGGCAGGTGAGAATCCTGCCCGCCGAAAATCCAAGGTTTCCTGAGGAAGGTTCGTCCACTCAGGGTAAGTCGGGGCCTAAGCCGAGGACGAGCGTCGTAGGCGATGGATAACAGGTAGAGATTCCTGTACCACCGAGGTCTGCTTGAGTGAAGCGGGGACACGGAAGGATGAGCTGAGCGTACCGTTGGTTGAGTACGTCCAAGCGATGAGGGAGCAGCTGCAGGGAAGTCCGCAGGTGTGGAACCAAGTCGTGATGGGGAGGAGAATGATCCGGAAGCAGTGACATTCACGCCGTCGAGAAAAGCCGCTAGCGAGGACTGAGGTGCCCGTACCGCAAACCGACACAGGTGGATGAGGAGAGAATCCTAAGGCGAGCGAGAGAACCATTGTCAAGGAACTCGGCAAAATGACCCCGTAACTTCGGGAGAAGGGGTGCTTGCGAAAGCAAGCCGCAGTGAAAAGGCCCAGGCAACTGTTTACCAAAAACACAGGTCTCTGCGAAAGCGAAAGCTGAAGTATAGGGGCTGACGCCTGCCCGGTGCTGGAAGGTTAAGGGGAAGTGTCAGAGCAATCGAAGCACGGAACTGAAGCCCCAGTAAACGGCGGCCGTAACTATAACGGTCCTAAGGTAGCGAAATTCCTTGTCGGGTAAGTTCCGACCCGCACGAAAGGCGTAATGATCTGGGCACTGTCTCGACAATGGACTCGGTGAAATTGTAGTGCCGGTAAAGATGCCGGCTACCCGCAGCAGGACGGAAAGACCCCATGGAGCTTCACTGCAGCCTGATATTGAGCCTCGGCGCTGCATGTACAGGATAGGTGGGAGGCTGAGAAGAGCGTACGCCAGTATACTCAGAGCCATCGTTGGGATACCACCCCTGCAGTGTTGGGGTTCTAACCGCGTATCGTAAACCGGTACCGGGACAGTGGCAGGTGGGCAGTTTGACTGGGGCGGTCGCCTCCAAAAGAGTAACGGAGGCGCCCAAAGGTTCCCTCAGCGCGGACGGAAATCGCGCGAAGAGTGCAAAGGCAGAAGGGAGCTTGACTGCAAGACATACAGGTCGAGCAGGGACGAAAGTCGGGCTTAGTGATCCGGTGGTACCGAGTGGAAGGGCCATCGCTCAACGGATAAAAGCTACCCTGGGGATAACAGGCTGATACCCCCCAAGAGTTCACATCGACGGGGGTGTTTGGCACCTCGATGTCGGCTCGTCTCATCCTGGGGCTGGAGTAGGTCCCAAGGGTTGGGCTGTTCGCCCATTAAAGAGGTACGCGAGCTGGGTTCAGAACGTCGTGAGACAGTTCGGTCCCTATCCGCTGTGGGCGTTGGAGATCTGCGTGGGGCTGTCCTTAGTACGAGAGGACCGGGACGGACTCGCCTCTGGTGTACCGGTTGTTCCGCCAGGAGCATAGCCGGGTAGCTACGCGGGGAAGGGATAAGCGCTGAAAGCATCTAAGTGCGAAGCCCGCCACAAGAATAGATCTCCCCCGTAAGGTAAGGTTCGTGGGAGACTACCACGTCGATAGGTCGGAGGTGTAAAGATGGTGACATCCTGAGCTGACCGATACTAATCAACCGAAAGCTTGGCCGGAAGGCCGCGAAAAGGAAAAGGCAGAGCAGAGTGAGAGGAGCATTTTGTTTGGATTTGAAGGCACGCAAGTCTTCAAAGAAGAAATCCGGCCGTGATGGCGGGGAGGACACACCTGTACCCATCCCGAACACAGAAGTTAAGCTCCCCAGCGCCGAGGATACTTGGTGGGAGACCGCCTGGGAAAGTAGGACGCCGCCGGTTTCAGAAAGCCGCTGACCAGAAAGGTCGGCGGCTTTTGTGTTGCCTGACTTGTGTCTGTCTTTCTGAACACGGATATGTATTCGTAGAAAAACACATAAAAATGATAAAAAGTGTTTGACAGATAAGGGAATCAGGTGATATGCTAGACAAGTTGTCGCAAGAGAGCGGGCCTGAATGGCCGGCAGGAAAGGCAGCGGGCTGCAGATCAGCCGGCATCAGAAAGCCGATGATTTCAAGAGATCGAAAAGATCTTCAAAAAGTTGTTGACAAGATGCGGACATCTGTGGTATTATGAACAAGCTGTCGCGAGAGAGTGATTGTTCAAGATTAAATGCTTGATTCAAGAGCCTGAACGTGATATGCTTAAGTCCCTGCTCTTAGAGAGCGGGCGCGAACATAGAAAACTGCATAGACAGGAAATGCAAGTCAAGACAAAAGCTGCGCAGATGAAAGTCTGACGCAGAGAACCATTAAAAAGGTTCACGACAATTTCCAAAAGAAAACAGTAATTTCAGCAGAACAAAGCTAAGCTTCGTTCTGAGGAAAAGGATGAATTCTTAAGGATGATAAAGCCGGAAGGCTTTAACATACAATATTAACGAAGAGTTTGATCCTGGCTCAGGATGAACGCTGGCGGCGTGCCTAACACATGCAAGTCGAGCGGGAAATGGAATTCAGATGCTTCGGTTGACGAATGCCATGGAGAGCGGCGGACGGGTGAGTAACGCGTGGGCAACCTGCCCCTCACAGGGAGATAGCCGAGGGAAACTTCGAGTAATATCCCATGATGCCTTTTGATCACATGATCGAAAGGCCAAAGATTTATCGGTGAGGGATGGGCCCGCGTCCGATTAGCCAGTTGGCAGGGTAGCGGCCTACCAAAGCGACGATCGGTAGCCGGCCTGAGAGGGCGGACGGCCACATTGGAACTGAGACACGGTCCAGACTCCTACGGGAGGCAGCAGTGGGGGATATTGCACAATGGAGGAAACTCTGATGCAGCAACGCCGCGTGAAGGAGGAAGGCCTTCGGGTCGTAAACTTCTGTCCTCAGGGAAGAAAAAAATGACGGTACCTGAGGAGGAAGCCCCGGCTAACTACGTGCCAGCAGCCGCGGTAACACGTAGGGGGCGAGCGTTATCCGGAATTACTGGGCGTAAAGAGTGCGTAGGTGGCTGAGCAAGCGCGGGGTTTAATTTCACGGCCCAACCGTGAACCGCCCTGCGAACTGTTCAGCTTGAGTACAGGAGAGGAAGGCGGAATTCCTAGTGTAGCGGTGAAATGCGTAGATATTAGGAGGAACACCGGTGGCGAAGGCGGCCTTCTGGACTGAAACTGACACTGAGGCACGAAAGCGTGGGTAGCAAACAGGATTAGATACCCTGGTAGTCCACGCCGTAAACGATGAGCACTAGGTGTCGGGCTCGAGAGAGTTCGGTGCCGGAGCAAACGCATTAAGTGCTCCGCCTGGGGAGTACGCACGCAAGTGTAAAACTCAAAGGAATTGACGGGGACCCGCACAAGCAGCGGAGCATGTGGTTTAATTCGAAGCAACGCGAAGAACCTTACCAGAGCTTGACATCCTCCTGACCGGGGAAGTAATGTTCCCCTTCTCTTCGGAGCAGGAGTGACAGGTGGTGCATGGTTGTCGTCAGCTCGTGTCGTGAGATGTTGGGTCAAGTCCCGCAACGAGCGCAACCCTTGCTGTCAGTTGCCATCATTAAGTTGGGCACTCTGACGGGACTGCCGGGGATAACCCGGAGGAAGGCGGGGATGACGTCAAATCATCATGCCCCTTATGTTCTGGGCGACACACGTGCTACAATGGCCGGCACAGAGGGAAGCGAAAGAGCGATCTCAAGCAAACCCCTAAAGCCGGTCCCAGTTCGGACTGCAGGCTGAAACCCGCCTGCACGAAGTCGGAGTTGCTAGTAATCGCGGATCAGAATGCCGCGGTGAATGCGTTCCCGGGTCTTGTACACACCGCCCGTCACACCATGGAAGCCGGGGGTGCCCGAAGTCGGACAATGTCTGCCTAAGGCAAAACCGGTGACTGGGGTGAAGTCGTAACAAGGTAGCCGTATGAGAACGTGCGGCTGGATCACCTCCTTTCTAGGGAGACTGGTTTTCTGTCTATGAGTTTTATGGGGAATTAGCTCAGTTGGGAGAGCACCTGCTTTGCACGCAGGGGGTCAAGGGTTCGAATCCCTTATTCTCCACCACGGATCTTCATCGAAAGAGAAAGATCCGCATGTACCTTGAAAACCGAACAAAATGCGAATCAAACAATGCATCATAGAAAAGAGATCGAGAATATCAATATCAGCATAGAAATATGGTGAAAAGGGTAATCTACGATTTCAACCGAGAGCCAGAAAGCAAAAGATCAAGAGTAAATTGACAAAGATCGAAAGCGAACCAAACGCGGGCCAAAGAGGCCAAGCGAAAAAGGGCATAAGGTGGATGCCTTGGCACTGGGAGCCGAAGAAAGACGTGACAAGCTGCGAAAAGCTGTGGGGAGGAGCACATATCCGCTGATCCACAGATTTCTGAATGGGGAAACCCATCCTGTGTAATGACAGGATACGGATGAGTGAGAAAGACAGCTCATTACGAGGGAACCCGGGGAACTGAAACATCTAAGTACCCGGAGGAAGAGAAAGAAACATCGATTTTCCAAGTAGCGGCGAGCGAACGGGAAAGAGGCCAAACCAGAGACTTGTCTCTGGGGTTGCGGACTCATAAAGGATGAAGAATGTATAGAGGAAGAAGTATGGAAATGCTCACCAGAGAGAGTAAGAGTCTCGTACTTGAAATGCAGTCTTCACAGATGAGGATCCAGAGTAGGGCCGGACACGTGTAACCCGGTCTGAAGCAGGAGGGCCCACCCTCCAAGCCTAAATACTACCCAGTGACCGATAGAGAACAGTACCGTGAGGGAAAGGTGAAAAGGACCCCGGGAGGGGAGTGAAATAGAACCTGAAACCTTATGCCTACAATCGGAGGGAGCGAAAGTGACCTCGTACTTTTTGTAGAACGGGCCAACGAGTTATGGTGTGCGGCGAGGTTAAGCTGCTGGAGCAGCGGAGCCGAAGGGAAACCGAGTCTGAACAGGGCGAAAGTCGTATGCTGTAGACCCGAAACCGGGTGACCTATCCATGTGCAGGCTGAAGTGCCCGTAAAGGGGCATGGAGGGCCGAACTCATATCTGTTGAAAAAGGTTGGGATGACGTGTGGATAGCGGTGAAATTCCAATCGAACCCGGAGATAGCTGGTTCTCCCCGAAATAGCTTTAGGGCTAGCCTTGCAGCGATGATACCCGGAGGTAGAGCACTGAATGTTCGAGGGGCCTTCACCGGTTACCAAAAACTATCAAACTCCGAATGCCGGAGTATCAACTGCAGGAGTCAGACTATGTGAGATAAGTTTCATGGTCGAAAGGGAAACAGCCCAGACCGTCAGCTAAGGTCCCAAAATACAGGCTAAGTGGAAAAGGATGTGGGGTTGCACAGACAGCTAGGATGTTGGCTCAGAAGCAGCCATTCATTCAAAGAGTGCGTAATAGCTCACTAGTCGAGTGACTCTGCGCCGAAGATAAACGGGGCTAAAGTCTGATACCGAAGCTGCGGATAAGAAATTATGGTAGGGGAGCATCGTGCACAGGCAGAAGCGAGAGCGGAAGCGATCGTGGACCGTGCAGGAGAGAGAATGTTGGCATGAGTAGCGAGAGGCAGGTGAGAATCCTGCCCGCCGAAAATCCAAGGTTTCCTGAGGAAGGTTCGTCCACTCAGGGTAAGTCGGGGCCTAAGCCGAGGACGAGCGTCGTAGGCGATGGATAACAGGTAGAGATTCCTGTACCACCGAGGTCTGCTTGAGTGAAGCGGGGACACGGAAGGATGAGCTGAGCGTACCGTTGGTTGAGTACGTCCAAGCGATGAGGGAGCAGCTGCAGGGAAGTCCGCAGGTGTGGAACCAAGTCGTGATGGGGAGGAGAATGATCCGGAAGCAGTGACATTCACGCCGTCGAGAAAAGCCGCTAGCGAGGACTGAGGTGCCCGTACCGCAAACCGACACAGGTGGATGAGGAGAGAATCCTAAGGCGAGCGAGAGAACCATTGTCAAGGAACTCGGCAAAATGACCCCGTAACTTCGGGAGAAGGGGTGCTTGCGAAAGCAAGCCGCAGTGAAAAGGCCCAGGCAACTGTTTACCAAAAACACAGGTCTCTGCGAAAGCGAAAGCTGAAGTATAGGGGCTGACGCCTGCCCGGTGCTGGAAGGTTAAGGGGAAGTGTCAGAGCAATCGAAGCACGGAACTGAAGCCCCAGTAAACGGCGGCCGTAACTATAACGGTCCTAAGGTAGCGAAATTCCTTGTCGGGTAAGTTCCGACCCGCACGAAAGGCGTAATGATCTGGGCACTGTCTCGACAATGGACTCGGTGAAATTGTAGTGCCGGTAAAGATGCCGGCTACCCGCAGCAGGACGGAAAGACCCCATGGAGCTTCACTGCAGCCTGATATTGAGCCTCGGCGCTGCATGTACAGGATAGGTGGGAGGCTGAGAAGAGCGTACGCCAGTATACTCAGAGCCATCGTTGGGATACCACCCCTGCAGTGTTGGGGTTCTAACCGCGTATCGTAAACCGGTACCGGGACAGTGGCAGGTGGGCAGTTTGACTGGGGCGGTCGCCTCCAAAAGAGTAACGGAGGCGCCCAAAGGTTCCCTCAGCGCGGACGGAAATCGCGCGAAGAGTGCAAAGGCAGAAGGGAGCTTGACTGCAAGACATACAGGTCGAGCAGGGACGAAAGTCGGGCTTAGTGATCCGGTGGTACCGAGTGGAAGGGCCATCGCTCAACGGATAAAAGCTACCCTGGGGATAACAGGCTGATACCCCCCAAGAGTTCACATCGACGGGGGTGTTTGGCACCTCGATGTCGGCTCGTCTCATCCTGGGGCTGGAGTAGGTCCCAAGGGTTGGGCTGTTCGCCCATTAAAGAGGTACGCGAGCTGGGTTCAGAACGTCGTGAGACAGTTCGGTCCCTATCCGCTGTGGGCGTTGGAGATCTGCGTGGGGCTGTCCTTAGTACGAGAGGACCGGGACGGACTCGCCTCTGGTGTACCGGTTGTTCCGCCAGGAGCATAGCCGGGTAGCTACGCGGGGAAGGGATAAGCGCTGAAAGCATCTAAGTGCGAAGCCCGCCACAAGAATAGATCTCCCCCGTAAGGTAAGGTTCGTGGGAGACTACCACGTCGATAGGTCGGAGGTGTAAAGATGGTGACATCCTGAGCTGACCGATACTAATCAACCGAAAGCTTGGCCGGAAGGCCGCGAAAAGGAAAAGGCAGAGCAGAGTGAGAGGAGCATTTTGTTTGGATTTGAAGGCACGCAAGTCTTCAAAGAAGAAATCCGGCCGTGATGGCGGGGAGGACACACCTGTACCCATCCCGAACACAGAAGTTAAGCTCCCCAGCGCCGAGGATACTTGGTGGGAGACCGCCTGGGAAAGTAGGACGCCGCCGGTTTCAGAAAGCCGCTGACCAGAAAGGTCGGCGGCTTTTGTGTTATTGTCTATCCGTCAAACGATAAGTCAGACGACAACAAGGTTTCTGGCTGCCTGACCGACACTTCAGCGTCTTGGAAAGGTTGGGCTCTTATTTGTATCTTTGTCAGGTCTGCCAGGATATGATATAATATCACAGCGGTATTTATCTGGAAAGATATGTAAAACATTTTATGCTGTCGTCAGGCAGCTGCGTATTTTATTGGTAGATATATTGGCAGTATATGAAACGTGTTTCTATGCGTTTTATTCTGGAAAGGCAGGTGTGCAGGATGACTTTTTTTAAGGTGATATTGTGTTTTGTAGTCTGCTTTCCGTTCGCTGTGCTGATTCGATATCTTGTCGGGCTGATTTCCCGATACACGAAATAGAGGATAAATTTTTGACTGGCATGTTTATTACTTTTGAAGGAATTGACGGGTCTGGAAAGTCAACGCAGATCTCGCTTTTGAAGGACTATCTTGAGGAAAATGGTCATCATGTGCTGCTGACGCGCGAGCCGGGTGGTACTTCTGCAGGAGAAAAAATTCGAAACATTCTGCTCGACAGGGCCAATGTGATCTCTGACCGGGCGGAAATGTTCCTTTATGCGGCTTCCCGCGCCCAGCTGGTTCAGGAGGTGATCCGCCCGTCGCTGGATTGTGGTGTTACGGTGATTTGCGACCGTTTTCTGGATTCCAGCATTGCCTATCAGGCTTTTGGAAGGCAGCTGGGAAGTATGGTTGAGGAGATTAACAGACCTGCGGTGAATGGATGCTTTCCGGATCTGACTTTTCTGCTGGATGTGCCGGTCGGCACGGGCAGAAAACGTGTGACGGATCAGGCTGAGCCGGACCGGCTGGAAGCGGAGAAAGATGTCTTTTTTCAGCGTGTACGGGATGGATATCTGAAGATTGCTGAACGGGAACCGGAAAGGATGTGTGTTCTTGACGGGTCTGGTGATGTTCAGGATATTCAGGCGGAAATACAGAGATTAACAATGGAAAGATGGAAATAACCGGGTATGGGTTTATCGGAATACAGAAAATACGGAAACGCGGCAGCGCATCTTCAGAGTGCGATTGTACACCAGATGCTTTCTCATGCATATCTGATCGAGGGAGATCATACGATGGACAAGATGGGATTTGCTCTTGCTCTTGCGCAGGCTGCTCTTTGTCCTGAAAAGAGGGGTGAAGGATGCGGGGAGTGTCTGACCTGCAGACGCATCGAACACGGTTCGTATGAGGATCTGTATGTCGTCGAACCGACATCGGCGTCCGGGAATAAGAGTAAGGTGCTTTCTGTGCGTGACGCCCAGATTGAGGAACTCCAGAATCATCTGAAGACCAGGCCGTCGGAGGGGGAGCGGAATATTGCCGTGATTTCCGGCGCGGACAGCATGACCATGCGCGCGCAGACGCGTCTTCTGAAAACGCTGGAGGAGCCGTATCCGGGGACAATCATTATGCTCTTGTCGGAAAATACGGAGTTTCTGCTGCCGACGATTCAGTCCAGGTGCGTAAAGGTCCGTCTGATTGCAGATCCGGACCTGCAGGAAGAGAATATGACTGCAGCATCGGAACTGGTTGAGATGATCAGAGAAGAAAAGTATTTTTTCGATATTAAGGAGCGGCTGGATCAGGCGGTGCATTCCAGAACGGATGCATATACACTGCTGGATGGAATGGAGCGTGTGATGGAACAGTTTATCCGGCACGGCTGTGATTTCATGTCGGTCCGGCAGCTGGCAGAGGCTGTTTCCGCGATTGAGAAAACACGGCGGGCGGTTCAGAGGAACGCTTCCTATAAATACGCGGTCCGCCATCTGGTGATTCAGATGGAGCGGATCATCAGGCCATCAGGAAGAATGGGAGATTAACATATATATGGATGAAACAATGGTAAAAGTTACCGGGGTCAAGTTCAAGAAAAATGGAAAGATGTACTATTTCGATCCCGGCGAGCTGCAGCTGCAGCAGGGGGACGGTGTAATCGTCGAGACGGCGCGCGGAATGGAGTTTGCACGGGTTACGATGGGTTCGGCAGAGATTCAGGAATCGGATATCACACATCCGCTGAAGAAGGTCGTGCGCATCGCCGATGAGGCGGATATTCAGCGCCACGAGGAAAATGAAGGAAAGAAGGGGCATGCCATGGAGGTATGCCGCGAGAAAATCAAGAAGCATCATCTGGATATGAAGCTGATTGATGTGGAATTTACTTTTGATAATAACAAGATTATCTTTTACTTTACGGCGGACGGAAGAGTGGATTTCCGTGATCTGGTCAAGGATCTCGCCAGTGTGTTCAAGATGCGCATTGAGCTGCGTCAGGTCGGTGTCCGTGATGAGGCGAAGATGCTGGGAGGAATTGGCTGCTGCGGACGTGAGCTCTGCTGTGCGTCCTGGCTGTCGGATTTTCAGCCGGTTTCCATCAAGATGACGAAGACGCAGAATCTGTCTCTGAATCCGACCAAGATCAGCGGCGTCTGCGGACGCCTGATGTGCTGCCTGAAGTATGAGAACAGCACCTATCAGGAACTTCGGAAGGGCATGCCGGAGGTGAATGAGCGCGTCCGTGTCGGCGATGAAGTCGGAAAGGTCATCGAAACCAACATTCTGCGCGGAACCGTGAAAGTCCGCATGTTTACCGGTGAGAAAGATGACAATGGCCGCGAGAAACTGAACTCCGAGATCCTGACTTTTGAGAAGGACGAACTGGAGCGCCTTGGAAAGAAAGGAAATGGCGGAAAGCCGGGAAATCAGGAACAGAATCCGGCGATGAAGTGCCCTTGCCAGGGAAAGTGCCACCATATGCAGACAGATGAGGAGAAGGCGGAGGAAGCTTCCGGTGAGGCCGCTTCGCAGGAGGGGACAAAAGCTGACGTGCAAGAGGCCCAGAGCCCTGAAGCCGCGCCGGAAAAAGCTGCAAAAGAAGAACACGAACACCGCAGAAAGCATGGATCTTCACCGGAAAAGAACCGTGAAAACCGCGATGCTCACAGAAAACGGGATACGAACAGAGACCGGGACGGAGAATCCGCTTCAGGAAAAGGAAACGGGAGAAATAAATCCCGCCAGAATTCCGGAAGAAGAAGGAATTCACAGAACGGCGGAAACAAAAAGAAAGAACATAAAAAGACCGAAGTCGTCTTCCAGAGTTTTTCCTTTGATGAGAAGGACGAAAACAGGAAGCCGGAAAACGGCGCAAAGCATGGTGAACACAGCCGCAGAGAACATCGGAACGGAAGAGCCGGAAAGCCGGAAAACGGCGGCCAGAAAAACGGAAGAACGGAAAACGCCGGATCGTCTTCTGAAAAGAACAGTTCCGCTGATTCCGGTGAGCAGTCATGACGCGGAGAGTGGACGAGACAGGTTTTGGTGATCTGAAGATCATTCAGGATCCGGAAGCCTTCTGCTACGGTGTGGATGCAGTGCTTTTGGCCGGATTTACTGCGGATATCCTGAAAAGGAACAGGAGAAAACCGGAAAAGCTGATGGATCTGGGAACCGGAAATGGAATCGTTCCGCTGATTCTTTCTCATAAGACAGAGATTCCGGACCTGCACGGCATAGAATTTCAGGAAAATAACGTACGGCTTGCAAAAGAAACCGCTGTGCTCAACGGAATGCCTGAAAGAATACAGATCTGGCATGCCGATGTGTCTGATGTTCTCACGGAGATGAAAGCACCGGAGGAAGAGGGCGGAAAAGCAGTATGGAAGAAATTCAGAGGAAGCTTTGATGCGGTCACGTCCAATCCGCCCTACACCCGCAGAATGAGCGGTGCAGTCAGCAGGGCGTCGGCAAAGGCACTGGCAAGACACGAAACGACAGCCGATCTTGCCATGTTCCTGGAACTTGCCGCCCGGCTTTTGAAGGAAAAGGGCGATCTGTTCATGGTTCACCGGCCTCAGCGGCTCGTAGACATCCTGGCAGAGGGACGAAACTTCCGCCTGGAAGCGAAAGATCTGCAGATGGTAAGCGGCCACGAAGGAGAGAAGCCGAACATTATTCTGGTTCATATGGTAAAGGGCGGAGGCGTCGAACTGAATGTTTTTCCGCAGCTTGCCGTTCGGGATAAGGCAGGAAACTATACAAGACAGATGAGAAAAATTTACGAGCGGGAATTTCCGGAATCGGATGAAGGCGGAAATTCCAATGCTTGAGAGAAATTCGATATACAATTGAATGCAATTGAATTTCTAATTGAAACGACAGATAAAAATTGGTATAATATCCCATGCGTGTTTTGAGGGAGGACTCTTATGATTACGATTAATGTTAAAAGTGCGTTGGTTTATCTGGTGCTTATCGCACTGTTTGTGCTGCTTATTTACCTGATCGTTCTTGTAAAAAATATGCTTAAGACGGTTCGTAACGTAAATGACATCACAGAGGATGCTTCCAAAATCACCGGGGTCGCAGCCGACCGCGCGACGGATCTGAATGACATCATTACCGATGTTCAGAAGGCCGCTTCAGATATTTCCAAGGCCGTTAAGGGCCATCAGGGACTTCTGGCTGCTGTAACCAATTTTGCAAAAGCGGCGGCGAATGCTGCGCAGTATGTAAAAGATCGTAAAGAAGAGCATAAGGATAAGTAAAGCGAACGGAGAGGTTCGTAACAGTTGAGGAGTAGAGTAGAATGAAAGCAACAGGAATCGTCAGGCCGGTAGATGCATTGGGCAGAGTGGTCATCCCAGTAGAACTCAGAAGGAATCTCGGAATTCAGACCAATGATTCGCTGGAAATATTCGTGGATGGGCAGTACATCATGCTCAAGAAATATGAGCCGACCTGCATTTTCTGCGGTGAAGTGAATAATATCCGCACAGTGCATGGAAAATGTGTATGCGAAAAATGTATTGAAGAACTGAAGCAGCTGTAGCGGATAATAAAGGTGGAGACGTAAATTGGCTAAATTCTTGGTACAGAAAAGTGACCCGCTGCATGGAGAAGTGAATATCAGCGGTGCAAAAAACGCAGTTCTGCCGTTAATGGCGGCTGCAATTCTTCCGGAGGATGTCTGCACGATTTCAGACGTTCCGGAACTCAGAGATGTCCGGGTTATGAAAGAAATCCTGTCATCTCTCGGACTCCGGTTATCTGAGATCGATAAAAATGTGCTGGAAATTGACGCGTCCGGACTGAATAACTATATCGCAAACTATGAACTGGTCCGCAAAATGAGAGCATCTTTCCTGGTTATGGGGCCGCTTCTGGCCAGAACCGGAAAAGCAAGAGTTCATCTTCCGGGCGGATGTACGATCGGGGCACGTCCGATTGACCTGCATCTGAAGGGATTCAAGGCTCTGGGCGCGGAAGTTGTTCTGAAGGATAATTACGTAGAGACAACGGCACCTGCCGGCGGCCTGATCGGAAACAGCATTTATCTGGATTTCCCGAGCGTCGGAGCAACGGAAAACATCATGATGGCAGCTGTTCTGGCAAAAGGCAGCACGTATATTATCAATGCTGCAGAAGAGCCGGAGATCGTCGACCTTGCCAACTTCCTGAATAAGATGGGCGCAAGGGTCAAGGGCGCTGGAACGGATCAGATCAAGATCGAGGGTGTGGAGAAGCTTCACGGAGCATCACATACCGTTATTCCGGACCGTATTGAGGCAGGTACATATATGCTTGCCGCTGCAATTACCAGAGGAGAAGTTCTGGTTCACAACGTGGTACCGGATCATATCCGACCGATTACCGCAAAGCTGAGAGAATGCGGTGTCGATGTGGAAATCGGTGATGACGGCATGTTCGTTGCCGGAGACCGCAGGGAACTGACTTCTACGGATATCAAGACACTGCCTTACCCTGGATTCCCGACGGACATTCAGTCCCCGTTCATGGCTTTCCTGACTACGGTAAAGGGATCCAGCACGGTCATAGAAACGGTTTTTGAGAACCGCTTCATGCATGTTGCAGAGCTGAACCGTATGGGCGCGAATATCAAGATCGACGGAAACCGTGCAAAAATCCAGGGAGCCAAAAAGCTGGAAGGAGCACAGGTCATTGCTACCGACCTTCGTGCCGGAGCTGCGCTCGCCATCGCGGGCCTTGTCGCGGAAGGCACAACAGAGATTTCCGAGATTTATCATATTGAAAGAGGATACGCGCATTTCATCGAGAAGTTCAGAGGACTGGGTGCAAATATCCTGAAAATTGACGACTGATAAAGAAAAGTAAATCAGGCTTCAGCGTAATGCTGAAGCCTGATTCTGTGTCAAATGGATGTAAATTTAATCAGATTGATGTAAGATATATCTGGCAATACCCTGCGGAATCCGCAGCGGGAATGAGTCTGCTTTCTGGTTTTCAGACTGCAGATCCTGACCGCGGAAACAGGGTGCAGCAGCGTCTGGGAAATATACAGTCCTGCGGGCGCTGTGAAGAGAACAGTGGATGCTGAAGAAAGGATGGAGGGTGTTATGGCGGATATTAAATTTTTGGAGCTTCTTTCCAAGGATTATCCGAATATTCAGGCCGCATCGGCTGAAATTATCAACTTGAGAGCGATTCTTGCGCTTCCGAAAGGAACGGAATACTGCCTCAGCGATCTGCACGGTGAACATGAGGCATTTATTCATATGCTGAAGAGCGCATCCGGAACAATCAAGGCGAAGATTGATGAGCATTATTCCGGAATTCTGAGTGAGAAAGACCGTGATGATCTTGCTTCTCTGATTTACAATGCTGAAGCAGAAATCAAAAGAAGAAAAAAATCACCGGAGGACTTTGATGACTGGTGCAAGGTCGTCATTTACCGTCTGATCACGATCTGCCGCTCCGTTTCGACAAAGTATACACGTTCCAAGGTGCGTCACAGACTGCCGAAGTACCTGGACTACGCGATGGACGAGCTGCTCCACGCAGATGATGAGGAGAACAAGGCCCATTATTATAACGAGATTATCAGTTCCGTCATCGAGTGCGGACTGGCAGAGACCTTCATTATCGAACTGGCCGATGCCATCAGCAGCCTGGCCGTTGACCAGCTCCATATCATCGGTGATATTTTTGACCGTGGTGCGCACCCGGACTATATTCTCGATTTCCTGATGAATTATCACGATGTTGATTTCCAGTGGGGAAACCACGACATCGTATGGATCGGCGCGGCAACCGGAAACTGGGCCTGCATCGCGAACATTCTCAGAATGAACATCAGCTACAACAACTTTGATATGCTGGAAATCGGATACGGAATCAACCTGCGTCCGCTGGCGACCTTTGCCGAGAAAGTCTATGGAGACGACCCGTGCACGGCCTTCAAGCCGCATCTGCTTGACAGAAATAAATATGACCCGGTTGATGAAAAACTTGCAGCCAAGATGCACAAGGCCATCTCCATCATCCAGTTCAAGGCAGAGGGCCAGCTGATCAAGCGCCACCCGGAATACGAGATGGATAAACGTCTTCTTCTTGACAAAATAGATTTTGACAAGGGAACAGTCAAGGTAGAAGGAAAAGCCTGGCCGATGCGCGACACAAACCTGCCGACGGTCGACCCGAAAAACCCGTACGAGCTGACGGATGACGAACGGTTCGTCATGAACTCGCTGGAGGCATCCATTCTGAACTCCACCAAACTGCAGCGTCACATCCGCTATCTGTTCAGCCACGGCGCGCTGTACACCAAGTGCAACGGAAATCTGCTGTATCATGGCTGCGTTCCTATGGACGAGAAGGGAAACTTCATCGCGCTCACCTTTAACGGAAAATCTTACAGCGGCAAGGCATTATTCGACCATCTTGACAAGCAGGTCCGTCTGGAGTTCTTCAGCCCTGATGAATCCGAGGAAAGCGGACGGCCTGGAGACCTGATGCTGTATCTGTGGGAAGGAAAGGATTCTCCGTTGTTCGGCAAAGAAAAGATGACCACCTTCGAGCGTCTGTTTATCGCGGACAAGACATCTCATAAGGAGCCGACGCGTCCGTATTACCACCTCCGCGAGCAGAAAGCGCCGTGCGAGAGAATCTTGCGTGAGTTCGGCCTGGACCCGAAGACTTCTAAGATCCTGAACGGACATGTTCCTGTTAAAATCAAGGATGGAGAAAGCCCGGTCAAGGGCGGCGGACTGCTGTATGTCATCGACGGCGGAATTTCCAAGGCCTATCAGAAACAGACGGGAATTGCCGGATATACATTCATTTTCAATTCCCGATTCATGGCGCTGGCGCAGCATAAGCCGTACAGCCCGCTGCAGCCGGATGGAACTCAGGTGTTCCATTCACCGGTTATGCAGACTGTAGAGACGCTGCCGTCCAGAATGATGGTGCTGGACACGGACCAGGGCGCTGATCTGGTACAGAACATTGAAGATCTGAAGCAGCTGGTTGACGCCTACCGCAGAGGAAATCTGAAAGAGCATTACGATTACACGATGAAATAATCGGCAGACTGCCGGAAGCCGGATGGATTTCTGCTCGTGACAGCAGGATTCGTCCGGCTCTTTCTATGGTCAGAAAAGAAAACTTTACGAGAAGGGAAAAAATATTTGACAATCCGGGTGTTATCCCTTATACTAAGGAAGTGCGATAAAGAAATCGCTTGCGCCACTAGCTCAATTGGATAGAGTGTTTGACTACGAATCAAAAGGTTGGGAGTTCGAGTCTCCCGTGACGCACCAACGTAGACGGAACTGTTCGCTTCGTGCAGCAGCTCCGTTTATTTTTTTATTCCATCCAAGATTGGACCAGCGCAATCTCTTCTTTATACCCTGCATCTTCATTCGGGGTCTCCAGAATAAATGGCTTATCCTGAAAAACCGGATGCTGAACGATGCGTTTCATGGCATCCAGGCCGATATGGCCTTCTTTCAGCCGCGCATGGCGGTCTTTATGGGAGCCGCGGTCGTTCATGCTTTCATTAAAATGGACGGCTTTCAAACGGCTGAGGCCGAGAATCCGGTCGAATTCATCCAGCACGCCGTCCAGATCTCCGGCAATGTCGTAGCCGGCATTCCATACGTGGCAGGTATCGAAGCAAACGCCCAGTTTATCTCCATAGCGGCTTGCATCGATAATTGCTTTCAGTTCTTCAAATGTACGTCCGACTTCACTGCCTTTTCCGGCCATGGTTTCCAGAAGAATGGCAGTATGGAGACCTTCTTCTGCTTTCATTATAAATCATGCGGACCTCCCGTCCGATATACTGAATCTATAAATCGCCATATAGTTTTATTGTTTTTGTCAATTTTATTATTGCTGTGTCTGAATGCTTTTATGAACTATGCTATTTTCATACCCAATTAAAGGGTTATTACACATGCCAGTTTTCTTTTGTCAAAAGGGACAGGCAAGAGGCCCGATGAAGCTGAAAATATGTGGGCACCCGGCAAAATGTGCATAGAAATGATACAGGACGAATAAAAATAGATGTAAAGAAAAGAAGCGGAATAAAGTAAAGGTAGAAAGGCTTGTCGGCTGAATGTATTCAAAAATGAACAGAATTGGGTATACAAAATCCAGAAAACGCCTGTCAAATTGTTGACTTTAAGAATGGTTAAGAGTAGAATCAAGTTATGGGTATACAAAATCCTATCGGGGTGAATCATGGCGGTCAGAGAGACCTCCTCACAGGAGGAATCTTTGGTTATTGCTGTGTCTTGCCATGCATTCGCGTCTCGGTGGATTTGTGATAATTTGAAAGGAGTGCTTTTATGGACAACAAGCATGTATCAGCTGATAACAGACAGCTGAAGACAATGGATGGTAACGCTGCTGCCGCTCATGTAGCATTTGCGTTCTCAGAAGTCGCTGCCATCTACCCAATCACACCGTCCTCACCAATGGCTGAGAACATGGATAACTGGGGAGCTCAGGGAAGAAAGAACATTTTCGGTGAGCCGGTAAACATCGTAGAGATGGAATCCGAGGCCGGAGCTGCAGGTGCTGTACACGGTGCTATGTCTGCTGGTGCTTACACCACAACATTCACTGCATCTCAGGGACTGCTGCTGATGGTTCCGAACATGTTCAAGATCGCTGCTGAGCAGGTTCCTGCAGTATTCCACGTAGCTGCAAGAGCCGTATCTACTCACGCGCTTTCTATTTTCGGAGATCATTCCGACGTTATGGCAACACGTCAGACAGGATTCGCTATGCTGGCATCCAACAGTGTTCAGCAGGTAATGGACCTGGCTGCAGTTGCTCATCTGGCAACAATTGACGGACATCTGCCAACCCTGCATTTCTTCGATGGATTCAGAACATCTCATGAGTATCAGAAGATTCATGTTTGGGACTATGACACTCTGAAAGACATGGTTAACTGGGATGCAGTTAAGGCATTCAAGGATCACGCTTTGAATCCTAACCATCCGCACACAATCGGATCTGCTGAGCAGCCGGAAGCATTCTTCCAGCACAGTGAGGCAGCTAACACAAGCTACAACGAGACACCGGACATCTTCAACAAGTACATGGAGATGATCAATGAGAAGATCGGCACAGACTACAAGCCGTTCAACTACTATGGTGCTCCGGATGCTGACCGCGTTATCGTAGCTATGGGTTCCGTATGTGAAGCTGCTGAAGAGCTGATCGACCATATGACGGCTAAGGGCGAGAAGGTTGGTATCGTTGAGGTTCATCTGTACAGACCGTTCTCCGCTAAGTATCTGACAGCAGTTATGCCGAAGAGCGTTAAGAAGATCGCTGTTCTCGACAGAACAAAAGAGCCTGGAACAGTCGGCGAGCCGCTGTACCTGGATGTCGTAGCTGCTCTGAACGGAACAGAGTTTGCAAACTGCGAGATCACAAGAGGCCGTTACGGACTTGGTTCCAAGGACGTTCAGCCGGGAGACATCCTTGCTGTTTACGAGAACATGGCAGCTGCTGAGCCGAAGAAAGAGTTCACACTGTCCATCAACGATGATGTTACACATCTGTCCCTCACACCGAGCCACTATCCAAACACAGCTCCGGAAGGAACAGTTGCATGTAAGTTCTGGGGACTTGGTTCTGATGGTACTGTAGGAGCTAACAAGAACTCCGTAAAGATCATCGGAGACCACACAGATAAGAAGGTACAGGCTTACTTCCAGTATGACTCCAAGAAGTCCGGTGGTGTTACAATTTCCCACCTGCGTTTCGGAGACAAGCCGATCAAGTCCACATACTATGTAAAGCAGGCTGACTTCGTAGCATGTCATAACAGTGCATACCTCACAAAGTACAACATGGTTGAGGATGTCGTTGACGGTGGTTCCTTCCTGCTGAACTGCGTATGGAATGATCAGGAGCTGGAAGAGCACCTGCCAGGAAAGGTTAAGAGATATCTGGCTCAGCACAACATCAACTTCTACACATGCGACGCTGTAGACATCGCTAAGAAGGTTGGTCTGGGCGCAAGAAGAACAAACTCTGTACTGCAGGCTGCATTCTTCAAGATCGCTAACATTATTCCGATCGACGATGCAGAGAAGTTCATGAAGGACGCGATCAAGAAGACTTACGGACGTAAGGGTGAGAAGATCGTTAACATGAACTGCGCAGCAGTTGAAGAAGGAATCAAGAACGTTCATAAGGTTGAGGTTCCGGCTTCCTGGGCTGACGCTAAGGATGATCCGGCTCCGGCTAAGCTTGTTGGACGTGATGATAAGATGACAGCATTCCTGAACGACATCGTCGCTCCGATGGGTGCTATGGACGGAGACAGCATTCCGGTATCCGCATTCATGGATACTCAGGACGGATCTGAGCCGGCTGGTACAGCTGCTTATGAGAAGCGTGGAATCGCTGCTGATGTTCCGGTTTGGGATGTTGCTAAATGTATCGAGTGCAACCAGTGCTCCTTCGTCTGCCCGCACGGTGTAATCAGACCGTTCGCACTGACAGCTAAGGAAGCTGAGCCTCTGAACGGAGATGCCAAGAAGCTGAACGGCAAGGGCGTTGACGACCTGCAGTTCACAATCGCAATTTCCGCTCTGGACTGCACAGGATGCGGATCCTGCGCTCAGGTTTGCCCGGCTAAGGCTCTGACAATGACCCAGGCTGACGATGAAGTCGTTGCAAACAACCAGAAGAAGTTCGACTATGCATTCAAGAACGTATCCAAGAAGGATCTGCCGTTCAACAAGTACTCTGTAAAGGGTTCCCAGTTCGAGCAGCCGCTCCTCGAGTTCTCCGGAGCTTGCCCGGGATGCGGAGAGTCTCCATATGCTAAGCTGATCACACAGCTGTTCGGAGACAGAATGTACATTGCAAACGCTACAGGATGCTCCTCCATTTGGGGTAACTCTGCACCGTCCACACCGTACACAGTAAATGAAGAGGGTCACGGTCCTGCATGGGGCAACTCCCTGTTCGAGGATAACGCTGAGTTCGGATTTGGTATGGAAGTAGCTGTTGAGGCTAGAAGAACAGAGTGCAAGCACGCTGCTGAGAGACTGGCTGACAAGGTTCCTTCTGCTAAGGCTTGGCTCGACACATTCAACGACGGAGATGCTTCCAAGGCAACTGGCGAGGCATTTGCTGCTGACTGCGCTAAGCTCGACGATCCGGATGCCAAGTTCATCGTTGACAATGCAGACATGCTGAGAAAGCCGTCCATGTGGATCTTCGGCGGAGACGGCTGGTCCTATGATATCGGTTACGGCGGAGTTGACCACGTCCTCGCTTCCGGCAAGAACGTAAACATCTTCGTATTCGATACTGAGGTTTACTCCAACACAGGCGGACAGTCCTCCAAGTCCACACCAATGGGAGCTGTTGCACAGTTCGCTGCTGCTGGTAAGGCAGTTAAGAAGAAGGACATGGCTCAGATCATGATGCAGTATGGCTACGTTTATGTAGCACAGATTGCTATGGGTGCTGACATGAATCAGACAGTAAAGGCTATCAAGGAAGCTGAAGCTTACGATGGTCCTTCCCTGATCATTGCTTACTCCCCATGCATCAACCATGGTATCAAGAGAGGAATGGCTAAGGCTCAGGAAGAGGCTAAGGCAGCTGTTAAGTCCGGTTACTGGGATCTGCTCAGATTCAACCCTGAACTGGTTGCAGAAGGAAAGAACGGCCTGACAGTTGATTCCAAGGCTCCGACAGAGAGCTACAGAGACTTCATCATGGGAGAGGTTCGTTACAACTCCCTGACTCTGAAGTTCCCGGAGAGAGCAGAGAAGCTGTTTGACAAGGCTGAGGCTGACGCAAAGGCTCGTTATGAAGAGCTGACTGCAAAGGCTTCCAAGTAGTCTTGATAGATATGAAAAGCAGCAGATAAGCAGTTAATTGCTTACCTGTAAAAATGAAAAAAGGAGTCAAAGTAAATTTGGCTCCTTTTTTTTACAAATATAATTGACATAAAATTATCAATTAGCGTATAATATAGGATAGGTTGGATAACTATGAAGGGAGTCTCTGCGCGGGAGTATGGAAATGTGGGCTTTTCGTATTCCGGTGCTTATCAAATTCAATCTATTAGGCTATAATTATATGAATAAGGGACTTCACTCAACGTAAAATACACATAGGAGGATTTGCGGTGAAAAGGTTTGAAATTATTAAAAAAAGGCAGCTGAACGATACCATCAACTGGTATACGATTTATGCGCCGCTGATCGCCAGACACGCGAAACCAGGACAGTTCATCATTCTTCGTGTAGATGAGCACGGAGAGAGAATTCCACTGACCATGGCGGGACATGATGAGAAGGAAGGCACAATTGATATCATCGTTCAGACAGTTGGAAGAACGACTATGCTGCTGGAGCAGCTCCAGGTCGGTGACTGTCTGGCAGATGTTGTAGGACCTCTTGGTCAGCCTTCTAAGATGGACGGCCTGAAGAGAGTCTGCATTGTCGGCGGAGGAGTAGGAAACGCTCTGGCTTATCCGCTTGCAATCGGAATGCATAAGCATGGCATTCATGTTACGATGATCTGCGGATTCAAGACAAAGGATATCGTTATCCTTGAGGATGAGTTCCGTGCAGGTGTCGATGAAGTACATATGGTTACGGATGATGGAACCTATGGTGAAAAGGGCTTCACAACAGATAAGCTGAAGGCTCTTCTGGACGCCGGTGAGAAATACGATGAGATCGTTGCAGTCGGTCCGGCTGTTATGATGAAGTTCGTATGCGGAATTGCAAAAGACTACGGAATTCCTTCTGTTGCATCTCTGGCAACCTACATGGTCGATGGAACTGGTATGTGCGGCGGCTGCCGCTGCATCGTTGACGGCGAGAGCAGATTCGTCTGCGTAGACGGACCGGACTTCGACGGTGCCAAGATTGACTGGGATCTGCTGATCAAGAGAGGTAAAACATTCGCAGAAGAGGAAGCACATGACAGACAGCATGTCTGCAAGCTGATTGGAGGTGTACGTCAGAATGCCTAATATGAGAGCTGATAAGAATCCGATGCCGGAACAGGAGGCAAACGTCCGGAATAAGAATTTCGAAGAGGTTGCTCTTGGATATACAGAAGAAATGGCACTGGATGAAGCGCAGAGATGCCTGAACTGTAAGAACCATCCTTGCGTGGACGGATGTCCGGTAAACGTTCATATTCCTAATTTCATCGCGAAGATTGTAAACAAGGATTATGAAGGTGCATATGAAGAAATCACACTGACAAACTCTCTGCCTGCAGTCTGCGGCCGTGTATGCCCGCAGGAGAACCAGTGCGAGAGCAAGTGCGTAAGAGGAATCAAGGGCGAGCCTGTTGGAATCGGACGTCTGGAGAGATTCACAGCAGACTGGCATGAAGCTCATCACGGCGATGAGAAAATCGATAAAGTTCCTTCCAACGGCCATAAGGTTGCCGTTGTCGGAGGCGGCCCGGCAGGACTGACGGCTGCAGGAGACCTGGTAAATAAGGGATATGAAGTTACCGTTTTCGAGTCTCTGCATAAGATCGGCGGAGTTCTGGTTTACGGAATCCCTCAGTTCCGTCTGCCGAAGGAAATCGTACAGACAGAAGTTGACAAGCTTGCTGCCAAGGGCGTTAACTTTGTTACCGACGCGATTGTCGGAAAGGCAATCACCGTTGAAGAGCTGATGGATGAGGAAGGCTTTGAGGCTGTATTCGTAGGTACAGGAGCAGGTCTGCCGATGTTCATGAATATTCCGGGTGAGTCCCTTGTCGGTGTTGTATCCGCGAATGAGTATCTGACCAGAATCAACCTGATGAAGGCTTACCGCGATGATTATGACACACCGATCGCACGTCCGAAGCACGTTGTTATCGTCGGAGCAGGAAACGTTGCTATGGATGCTTCCCGCTGCGCAAAGAGAATGGGCGCAGAGGTCAAGCTGGTATACCGTCGTTCCGAGAAGGAAGTTCCGGCAAGAGCAGAAGAGTTCGAGCACGCAAAGGCAGAAGGAATTGATTTCCACTTCCTGACCAACCCGATTGAGATCCTGGGCGATGAGAACGGAAACGTATGCGGAATCAAGTGCATCAAGATGGAGCTCGGTGAGCCGGATGCATCCGGAAGAAGAAGACCAGTTCCTATTGAAGGATCTGAGTTTGTCATCGACTGCGACTACGTCATCATGTCTCTGGGAACCAGAGTAAACTCTCTGATCCGCGACACGACAAGCAACATCACACCGACCAAGAAGGGCGGAATTGATGTCGACGAGAACGGAATGACTTCCCATCCGGGAATCTTCGCCGGCGGAGATGCAGTAACCGGAGCAGCTACAGTAATCAAGGCCATGGGAGCCGGAAAAGTTGCTGCTGCAGGAATCGACAAATACATCCAGAGCAAGTAAGACAGCGGAATATCTGACTACGTCAGAGCCGGCTGCCGGATAAATGACAATTCATCAGCTGAAGGCATCATGGGCTGAGAAGAATATACAGAAAAGGGGCACGCGGATAAAGCGGCCCCTTTTTTGTGTCTTGTCAAGCGCATCAGTTCAGAGTAATCTAAGAAGAGGGGAATAAAAGGGGACAACTGTGTATACACACAGTCAGAATATACGGCATTTAATTCACTGCAGAAGAAGTTAGAAAGAGGTAGAAAATGTCATTAATCAGTGTGTTTGACGTGCTGGGACCGAATATGATCGGACCGTCCAGCTCACATACGGCGGGTGCGGATTCGATTGCGTTTCTGGCTCAGAAAATGATGGGTGAGCCGCTGAAGGAAGTGGAATTTACCCTGTACGGGTCGTTTGCAAAAACCTATCGCTGTCACGGTACGGACCGCGCGCTTCTGGGAGGCGTCATGGGCTTTAATACTGATGACGAGAGAATCCGGGATTCCTTTAAAATCGCTGATGAGCGCGGTCTGAAGTACAGCTTTATTCCGAATGACAAGCTTGAAGATATCTATCCGAACACGGCGGATATCAAGATGACCGGAGTATCCGGACGCGTCATGACGATCCGGGGGGAATCCATCGGAGGCGGAAAGGTGCGCATCGTAAAGATCAACGGCGTGGACGTTGATTTTACCGGAGAGTACAGTACGGTGATCGTAATCCAGAAAGATTATCCGGGGGTTGTGGCGCATATTACCAAATGCCTCAGTGATCTGGGCGTAAACATCGCATTCATGAGACTGTTCAGAGAATCCAAGCATGAGACGGCCTATACAATCGTAGAATCGGATGAACACGTTCCAATGAGTGTCCGGGATGAAATTCTGAAAAATGAGAATGTAAAAGACGTCATGATTGTCGAACCATAGGAGGTAAAGAATGGACTTTAAGAATGCGAAAGAACTGCTTCAGGTCTGTGAAGAGAACAATCTGACGATTTCTGAGGCAATGAAGAGAAGAGAACACGACCTTACCGGTGCGGACGATGCGGAAATCACGCAGAGAATGACGGAGGTCTATCAGATTATGAAAGATTCAGCCCGGCGTGCGATCGAAAAACCAGTGAAAACCATGGGCGGAATCATTGGGGGAGAGAGCAGCAGACTCCATAAACTGGCGGAAAACGGAAAAAGCATTTTTCCCGGGATCATGAACCGCGCAGCAGCTTATTCCATGGGCGTACTGGAAGTCAACGCTTCGATGGGACTGATCGTTGCCGCTCCGACGGCCGGATCTTCCGGCGTAGTGCCGGGAGTTTTCCTGGCTTATCAGGAAGAGAAAAAGGTCTCTGATGAGAAAATGGTACAGGCACTGTTTAATGCGGGAGCCATCGGCTATCTGGCCATGAGAAATGCAACCGTTGCAGGAGCCGTGGGCGGATGTCAGGCGGAGATCGGAATTGCTGCCGCGATGGCGGCTTCGGCTGTAACAGAGCTTGAAGGCGGATCACCGGAGCAGTGTGAAGACGCGGCGTCTACCGTGCTGATGAATATGCTGGGCCTTGTCTGCGATCCGGTCGCCGGACTGGTGGAATATCCCTGCCAGAACCGCAATGCTTCCGGAGCCGCGAATGCTCTGGTGGCAGCGGAGATCGCGCTTGCGGGAAATAAGCAGCTGATTCCGCTGGATCAGATGATTGACACAATGTACGACGTGGGAAGAAGACTGCCGGCGGCGCTGAGAGAGACCGCGCTCGGCGGATGCGCGGTAACGGAAGCCGGACTGGAATGTTCACAGTGTATTTTTAAATCCTAAAACAGTCAGGAGTGCAGAATGAAGTGGAATGGATATACATCGATTGAGATGGAACAGACGATACAGAGCAATATGGAGCTTGCGCACATCAGTATTCTGGATATACCGATGCGCAATCTGGCGTCCCGTCTGGCGTCATCCGCAGATTCTCACGGCAGATTTTCCTGCCTTCGGACGATGCGGCATATTGCAGCGTGCGGAATCAGCTGCATGCAGGGATATTCAGAGAAACAGTGGCTGGAAGATGCGGTGCAGTACGTGCTGTCCGGTATCTTTCCGGGTGAGCCGGAACCGGAAAATCTGGAAGAAAAGAAAACCGGCATCCTCTTTCTGCTGAATGTTCTGCGCAGCCAGTTCCACATGGAAAGAAAATATCTGCGGTTCGATCCGCATTTTGACTTTCACGTTCTTTCGCTGAAAAACGTAAAGAAAAACGGCTATACGCAGGACTATGTCAAGATGCTGCAGGTCGCAAAAGAATACTACATTTATGAAATGATGCGTATCCATTCCGAGATCACACCGTTTGATGCCCTGGCACACATCGGCGGCGTTCACTGGGTTGCCATGTACATGGCCTATCAGCTTGCCGCTGTCGGCGAACCGGTGGATCTGGGCCTGATTTCCGGAGCCGCAGCGGGCCACGATATCGGAAAATACGGCTGCCGGGGCGATGATGAAAAGCGTGTCCCATATCTGCACTACTATTATACGGACATCTGCTACAGGAAATTCGGTCTGGAATCCATCGGACATATCGCAGCGAATCATTCCGTCTGGGATCTTGAACTTGAAAATTTGTCGATCGAATCCCTGCTTCTGATCTATTCGGACTTCCGCGTAAAGAGCACGCGGGGCGATGATGGAAAGGAAGTGGTTCACTTCTACAGCCTGAAGGAATCCTTCGATGTTATTCTGAATAAACTGGATAATGTGGACGCTGCGAAGGAACAGAGATACCGCAAGGTTTACGCGAAACTGGCGGATTTTGAGGACTATATGCATGCGCTGGGCGTCAGAACTGTGCTGGATCCGATGTACGCCTATCAGCCGGAGGGAAAACCGGTTCCGATGCACAGAGAGGCCGCCATGCTGGAGGGACGGGAGGTTATCCGTCAGTTCAAATTCAGCGCATTCAGTCACAATATCCGGATGATGAGCATTTTCTATGATGATGCGAAGTTCACCAGCCTGATCGAGGCGGCCAGAAGTGAGCAGAACTGGGAAAATGTCAGGACCTACATTAATATCATGGAGGAGTACTCCACTTACATGTCGGAGCACCAGGAGCTGCTGACCCTGAACTTCCTCTATGAGCTTCTCTTCCACCGAGAAGAGGATATCCGCACCCAGTCCGCGAGACTGATGGGCAGAATCGTTGCCAATTATAATGAACTGTACACGAAGGAGCTCCCGAAGGGCGTTGTCCTCCCGGGCAAGGAAATTACCAACCTCACCCTCCTCAATCAGTATCTGGAAATGATAATCCGTCCGGACCTGCGTTTCACCGATCAGCACAAGCTGTGGGTAGGCAGCAGCCTCCGGGCTTTTATCGAGGGCCTGATGAGCGGCTGCACAGAGAAACAGAAGGGCGATTTTCTGGAGGAGATCCTTCCTTACTATGCCAGTGAGGATTACAGTGATGAAGTCCGGGTCAACCTGCTCCAGGCCCTGCTGGTTCTGGACAAAAGAGACTGCAGCAGGGAATTTCTTGCGCAGGCAGGCGCCTTCATTCGCGAGGCATCCCGTTCCGAGAACCGCCAGCTGAGAGTTTTTGCCCTGGAAGCCCAGCAGCATCTGTTTAAAGATATGGACAATGCATCTTACTGGAAGAAGCTTCTGAAAATTATGGAGCTTCCGGAATCAGATGAAGAATTTGCGGAAGCGGAGAGCCGGCTCTTCCTGGATGACCTGAAAATGGGCGTCCACTGGGGCGTAAAAGTAGCAAACATTGAACTGATGCGGGAGTTTGCCCTCAGAAATAACGACCGGAACGGAGCCTTTCTGCATATCGGAACCCATCTGGTCAACCTGCTGAAGGTCAGCGAACGGGCGGCGGTGCGTCAGGCGGCAGGAAATGCGCTGCTGTCGGTTATCCGGAAGATGCCGTCTTCGCAGGTGAACGAACTTGCGATTGAGCTGTACAACGGTCTGGATATCGGAGACCGCCAGTTTGCGACCTATGTTCCGGAATATCTCGGACGGACGGCGATCCTGCTTCCGGAAAAGGAATTCGATGAGATGATCGAAATGCTGGAGCAGAGTGCCGTTGAGGAAAGCACGGCGGTCGCAAAGTCGATTATGGATACCGTCGGTGTCGTTCTGGATCATTATGAAGAGTTCGTTGCACACGCGGGCGGAACAGAAAAGGAACATGACGCGCGCAGACGCCGGCTTCTGGGAATCCTGCTCAGAGGATATGCGCACTATGACAGAGGACTGAGCCGCGAGGCCTTCCGCTGCATCGGAAAATATATTTTTGCCGGACCGAACATGGGAGAAAAGGAACGGGATCAGCTCTTTACCCACGGAGCGAGAAAACTCCTCTGCCTGCTGATGGAGGACGAGGGCGAGCTTCTGGACTTCTACAGTGATTCTGCGGTACTGAACCATATCTACCGCTATCTGTCCTATAAGGAGCTGGGAAAGACCCCGTTTAAATTTAAGAAGCATAAGAAAGTCGCTTTCTATCCGGGAACCTTTGACCCGTTCAGCCTCGGGCACAAGGCGGTTGCCTGCCAGATCCGTGATATGGGATTCGATGTCTACCTGGCCATCGATGAATTCTCCTGGTCCAAGCACACCCAGCCGCGCCTTCTGCGCCGCAGGATCATGAACATGTCCGTCGCCGATGAAGAGGGAATTTATCCCTTCCCGGACGATATTTCCGTCAACATCGCCAATCCGGACGATCTGTACGTCCTGAAGAAGCTCTTCAGAGACAAGGAACTGTACATTGCCGTCGGAACCGATGTCATCCGCAACGCGTCTGCCTACAGAAAAGATCCGGAGCCGGACAGCATTCACACCATCAATCACATTGCCTTCGAGCGTGAAACCGATGAGAATCCGCAGAGTGAAGAGATGGAGAACGAGAACGAAAAGAAAATCCAGGGAGAGGTCATTCACCTGAAGCTGGATAAGTTCTATGAAGATATCAGTTCCAGCAGGATCCGCGAGAATGTCGACATGCACAGAGACATCTCCAACCTGATCGACCCGGTTGCGCAGAACTTCATCTACGACAAGGGCCTCTACCTGAGAGAGCCGGCTTATAAACATGTGCTGGAAGCCAGAGAAATCGGCATGGGATCCTTCAAGTCCAGAGGCGTGGAGAGCATCTGGCCGATTATGGACGAGCTTCAGCAGATGGGCTATGATGAGCAGAAGCTGGAAAAATATCTGGAAGATGACCGGGTCCGCTCCCTGTACATTGAGGCCGCCGGAGGCGAACAGCGGGAAATGGCCGCCTACGCCGCCGCGCACCGCATCGGCACCAGAGAACTTCTGGATGAATTCAAGGATTCGCAGATTTCCGCCCATATCCGTAAAGAAGCAGGCGGAAACATCGCTGTCATCGGTTTTCTGTTCGCAAAAGACCAAGGGGAGATTTCCAACGTGGGACAGATGGTGCTGACAGAAATTCTGTCCGCGCTGATTGAGCGCGACTTCACCTACGCGGTTTACGATCCTGTGGATCCTGCGGGCCTGACCAAGGAAATCAAGGCACTGCTGATCCAGCAGGGCTTTGTTAATATCGCGCCGCCGAACCACTCGCCGATCTACGCCGTCGACATGCATGAACCAAAGGTGATTTTCCGTGACGTGGAAACCGTCATCAAGGACCCGTTCAACCGGAATCCGCGTGTGCTGGAAGCCATCGACACGGCTCACCGGAACCTGCTCGGCGTCCTTACCAAGGTTTACCCTGGCGAGTTGATTTTGTCCTATAACACGAGTGCCGTGCATTATAAGATCATCCGGAAGGTGGCGGACATCAACGGTGTATCGGTGATCCAGGGCAGAAGTCCGAAGGGTCCTTACATGCTGGTGCCGTTCGGGAAGACGCTGGGCGACGTGGTTGTGCCGAACACGGTCACCAAGTCACTGAATCTGGATAAGTATTTCAACCGTACGGTCAAGGGCTTCAAGATCCGCGAGGCCAGAAATTACTCTTCGATGGAGAATCAGGCGAAGATGATCAAGTCCTTCAATCAACCGGTGATTCTGGTGGACGACCTGCTGCATAAGGGCCACCGCATGCGCAATCTGCTGCCGATCCTGCGGAAGGTCGGTGTGGATATCCACGAGGTGCTGGTTGCGGTCATGACCGGAAATGCCATGGATATGATGGCGCAGAGCAATGTAAAGGCCGAGAGCGCCTACTTCGTGCCGAATCTGAGTCTGTGGCTGAATGAGCGGGACTGCTACCCGTTTATCGGCGGCGACAGCATCGAGGTGACGGAGGAATATCTGGGCCTGGGCAGAAACCCATCGGTCAATCTGATCCTGCCTTACATCAAGCCGCAGTTCATCGGAAACGGCGATTTTGAGACGGGCTATGAGTATTCCAGAGTCTGCCTGGAGAATGCGCTGAACATCTGGACAGTGCTGGAAGAGGAATATCAGAAGACATACGAGCGTAAGATGACCCTGAGCCGTATCGGTGAAGTTCTGACCTATCCGCGTGTGCCGGACATAGACCTGGGCGTCAAGTTCGATCAGAATCTCGGACCGACCAGCTTCATTACGAACGACATCGAGCGCGTCATCAGACTGAAGTGGGGAGAGTAAGGATGACAAAAATTAATGAGCAAGAGCATAGATCTGCCGGCGGCCGCGGAGGGGAGCTGCCTCTCTGCGTGCGCCGTCTGGCGGAGGAAATCGGCGTTCGGGCGGAAGGCTCTGCGGGACCTTCCTGGGCGGAGAAAGGTCTGTACCCGCCGGAAAGACGGAAGGCACGCATATTGGCGTTAGGCGATGTGGGAACGAATCTTCTCCTCGGTCTGCGCCTTCTGGGGGGAGATGTTTTCTCAGAGATCGGCATCTGCGACCTGAATGAGAAACAGACCGAAAGACTTGAAATCGAGGTCAATCAGATCCGCTGGCCTTTCTCTGAAGATGAAGGGGATCCGGAAGCCGGGCTTCCGGCCTGGACCGCCCCGGAGATGCCGGAGATCCGCGTGGTCTCTGAAGAGGAGCTGTTTAACGGCGATGTGTTCATTTTCTGTGCAAGCAGGGGCGTTCCGGACATATCGCAGAAAGGCGATGTACGGATGGCGCAGATGGAGGCGAACCGGGGACTGATCCGGCATTTTGCCGGCCTGGCGGATCAGGCGGATTATCAGGGCCTGGTCTGTGTCGTTTCGGATCCGGTGGATCCGCTCTGCGGGGCCTTTCTGGAGGCGTCGCATCTGCGGCCGGGGCAGATTCAAGGATACGGCCTGGGCGTCATGAATGCCAGAGGCATGTATTTTGCGGAGAGAAATCCGGCCTGGGCGCGCTATCTGACAGAGGGGCGTGCTTACGGACCCCATGGAGAGGATCTGGTGCTGGCGGACAGTCTGGAAGATTACGACGATGAGGTGTCCCGGGCGCTGACGGAAAAGGCGGCTCACGCCAATCTGGAAGTCAGAGACCTGGGCTTCAAGCCCTTTCTGGCGCCGGCCTTTTCTTCTGCGGCTCTGTCGATCCTGCTGACGGTGCGGGGCCGCTGGCATTACGGTTCTGTGTATATCGGAAACCGGGAAAAGGGCGCCTACTTCGGGGTGAAAAACCGTCTCCGGAAGGGCGCAGAATGGCAGATCGATGATCCGGAAGTTCCGGAGGCACTGTACAGCAGGCTGAAGAACGCGTATATGGGGCTTGCGCTGCTGCGGGAAAATCAGCAGAGATAGAAAGAATCAGGAAAGAACGGAGCTGCTTTTATCGGCAGACAGACCGCAGAGCTTTGGGAAAGACGCCCGGGCATCCTCCGGTCTGTGCGGCAGAGAAAAGTGGCAGAAAGGAGAGGGAAAGAATGCTGGCGGTTATTCGTCTGGAAAGTCTGGACGGGTCCAGAGCACTGCGGAAACGGTATCAGGAGACGCTGGATTATGCGCTTCAGGAGGAAGAATACCGGGAATTCAGAAATGGGAGATCGTTTATGGATTTTCTGATGAAGAGGGAGGGAACCTCCCTGGCGAAAGAGCAGGAAGCGGATGCGGAGAAAAATGAGGAGCAGGCGGAAGGCTGCAGGGGAGAGCTGAAGGTTCTGTTTGCCGCGGAACTTCCTATGTCTGGGTGGAATATGCAGGTGCTGGAATTAAATGGATTTCTGCATGCCCATCCGCATCTGATGGACGGATGGAGCGGTGCGGTACTCATCTGCGGAGAAAGCGAACTGTTTACCAAAAGGACCGGACGGGACATTATTTTTGCCGCCAATGACGCGGGATGTGCCTTTCCGGGAAAACCACTCTGCGAGGGAACCGGTTCCCTGTATAACTGGAGGACGATGGCGCACCGGATGGAGGTGGATATCCCGGAGGCCTTCCGGAGGGGCGCCAGATTTCTTGTGCAGAAGCTGAAGGATTTCCGGCTGCCTGAAGTGGAGGCGCCGGATGTGCTGATGATTCACGCCAGCAGCAGAAAGACCTCGAACACCCTGCTCCTTTGGGAAATGATTAAAGAGGAGATGACGCGGAAGAATCCTGCTGTCACGACCCATGATATTTCTCTGCGGAATGGCGCCGTTGTCGACTGCAGAGGCTGCAGTTATGAAGCCTGCCGCCATTTCGGTGAAAAGGCGGACTGTTTTTACGGCGGTGTCATGGTGGAGCAGGTTTATCCGGCTCTTCTGAAATGTAACAGCATCATGCTGGTCTGCCCGAACTATAACGACTCTGTAAGTGCGAACATTGCCGCCTTCTTCAACCGGCTGACAGCGCTTTACAGCGCATATGACTTTTCGGAGAAAAAGGTCTACGCCCTGGTGGTTTCCGGATACAGCGGCGGCGACATCGTCGCTGAACAGGTTATGGGAGCCATGAACTGCAATAAGAATTTTATTCTTCCGCCGCATTTCTGCATGCTGGAAACGGCCAACGACCCGAAGAGCATCCTGGAATGTCCGGGCATCCGGGAGAGGGCCGCGCAGATGGCGGAAAATATCGCCTGTGCGCCGGAAAACTAACAGAAACACAAGAAAAACCGCTGCCTGCCTGAGCCTGCAGCGGTCTTTTTGTCTGCATCCGGATCGTGTGAATCAATCCTCTGGCGGCCGTTACTGGCCGTCGCTGTAATTCATGATTTTTTTCAGGAATCCCCCGCGGCGTTTTCCATGCTTTCCGGAGCCGGATGCGGACGGATCGTGCGCTTTTCCGGTCAGGTCGTCATAATAGAGAATTTCTGCGTCGAAATTTCCCGGCTCCGAGGTCAGGAGGGCGCAGGAGCGGCGGCTTCCGCCTCTCGGGTTGGTCAGGCTTCCCGGGTTGACCAGATAAACCCGGCCAGTGTCATCATTGACCGGAATGTGGGTGTGGCCGAAGCAGACGGCATTGCAGCCGTGTTCTTCTGCCAGGAGGCTGATGCGCCCGTAGTCCCAGTCCACGCCTTCTGTGTGGCCGTGGATGATCATGACCTTCCCGGAGGGAAGGGTCGCGATCTGGAAGTCACGCCTGATGCTGCCGTCGCAGTTGCCCGGGACGCTGATGACCGGGACTTTCAGGTCCTGGGCCAGGGAATCGGCGTCCCTCTGGTAGTCGCCGCAGTGGAAGATCATGGTGACGGCTTCCTCTGCGGATACAATGTTAAAAATTTCTTCTGCACGGTTGATTCTGCCGTGTGTATCACTGAATACTAATATTCTCATCGCTGAATCTGCTGCCTTTCTGTAAAATATTCTTTTCAAAATCAATGCTGCTGCATATTTATCGTTTGTTTATCGTTTGTATTAGATTTTTTCTGCTTTTACTGTTATCATTGTATCACATTTGGATGCTTCTTTTGGGATGTCTTCCGCTGCGGCTGATTGTATGCTCCGGTCGGATTGTGGTATCATAAAGGGAAGTATGTGTTTCATGGAGGAAAGAAAGGTGAAAGATAAATTACAGGATAAAACATTTCGGCTGGGACTGAACCTGTTCCTTGGCGGAAGCGGAGTTCTGCTTTTTTATTTCTTTATCAAGGATTTCAGTAAGGTGATGGCCGGGCTGAAGGCATTGAACGGAATTCTGTTCCCGTTTATACTCGGAGCGGTTCTTGCGTATCTTCTTTGTCCGATCTATAACGTGACCGTCCGCTTCTTCTACCGGCACGCGCAGAACTGGAAGATGCTGGGGTTCTCACGCATCAAGAGAAGGGCGCTGACATTCTCCCGCTTCATCGGAAGTGTGGTGGCGCTGATCGTGCTGTTTGCGGTGATGGCGGCGGCGATTGCTCTGATCGTTCCGCAGCTGATCAAGAGTGTGGTCGCGATCGTGAAGATCCTGCCGGGGCGTATGGACGATCTCACCAGAGGAATTGCCTGCCTGGCCAGAAAGGCCGGGCATCCGGAGATCATCGGGTTGATTGACGGGTTTATCCGCAAGGCGTTCGACAGTCTGATGGCGTTTGCGATGAAGAAGCTGATCCCGGGAAGCGGGAGTATCGCGGTCCGGCTTACGGAGGGCATTGTGGCGACGGCAAAGCTGTTCCTGAACATTCTGGTGGCGGTCATCGTCAGCGTCTATCTGCTGAACGGAAAAGAGAAGCTGAAGGCCAATATGAAGCGCTTCATTCTTTCTCATTTCAGCCGCGCACATTCTGAGGAAATCATGAATTTCGGGAGTTTCTGCAACCGGACATTCGGCGGATTTATCAATGGTAAAATCATTGATTCCATCATTATCGGCATCCTCTGCTACATTCTGATGGTGATTCTGCATCTGCCGTACACGGCGCTGATCAGCACGATTGTCGGCGTGACGAATATTATTCCGTTCTTCGGGCCGTTTATCGGCGCGATTCCTTCAGCTATTCTGATCTGTGTGATCAGTCCGCTGAAGGCGCTGTACTTCCTGATCATGATTCTCTGCCTGCAGCAGTTCGACGGAAACATTCTGGGACCGAAGATCCTGGGTGATTCTACTGGACTGGCAAGTTTCTGGGTCATGTTCGCGATCATTGTCGGCGGCGGGCTGTTCGGCGTTGCGGGCATGGTGCTCGGTGTTCCGACATTTGCCATCATCACCTACTATTTTGACCGGAATACAGGGAAACGCCTGCGTTTCAGGGGATATAAGGAGAAAACTGACGAGTATATCGATTTCAACGTATACGATGCAGACAGAAAGGATATATTGAAATGAAGATCATGCACGATGTGGACATGAGAGAATATACATCTTTCCGTGCGGGAGGCTGTGCGGATACAATGGCTGTGCCAGAATCCACGGAGGAGCTGCAGGAGATTCTGCAGAAGCTGCAGCGCAGCGGAGAGGAATATCTGCTTCTGGGAAATGGAAGCAACACGATTTTCAGAGATGAAGGCTATCACGGAACGGTGATTCATCTGGGCGATGCTTTCTCTTCCATAAAAGTAGACGGCGAGCGGCTGATCTGCGGGAGCGCGGCGCTGATTTCCGCTGCTGCTCATGAGGCCATGGAGCACGGACTTTCCGGGATGGAGCCGATTTCCGGTATTCCGGGAAGTATCGGCGGAGCGGTCTTCATGAATGCCGGCGCTTATGGCGGTGAGATGAAGCAGCTGATCGAATCGGTGCAGGTCGTCAGTGCCGACGGACAGGAAATCTGCACACTGAGCAATGAGGACCTTCAGCTGGGCTACCGGATGAGCCGCATTCAGAAGACCGGGGAAGTGGTCGTATCCGTCACGCTGAAGCTGACCACGGCTGACCGCGCAGACATTCTGAGCGCCATGCAGGAGTTCATGCAGAAGAGAAACAGCAAACAGCCGCTGCAGTATCCGAGTGCAGGAAGCTTTTTCAAGCGTCCGGAGGGATATTTCGCGGGCAAGCTGATTCAGGACGCGGGTCTGAAAGGGGCATCGGTCGGCGGTGCGCAGATCAGCGCCAAGCACAGCGGTTTCATGATCAACCGCGGCGGAGCGACGGCCGATGACATTCTGAAACTGATGCATCTGGTGCAGAATACGGTAAAAGACCGTTTCGGCGTGGAGATGGAGCCGGAAGTCCGGATTGTCGGCGGCCCGGCTGAAAAGAATGAGAAAGAAGGCAGATAAGGTGAGTATCGATATCGCAGAGTACCGGATGACCTATGATCTGCACACACACACCCGCTATTCCCACGGCTGGATTATGCCGCACGGAAAGGGAACAATCGACCAGAACATCGTCGCGGCGCGTCAGCAGGGACTGCAGGGCATCGCTATTTCCGACCACGGTCCGGGACACTACATGTACGGACTGAAGAGGAGTAAAATCCCGGAGATGCGCGCGGAAATCGAGCGGGAGAAGAAGTTGTACCCAGACATGGATATCTACCTCAGCGTAGAAGCCAACATCATGGAATCCGACAACGGTCTGGATCTTCAGAAAGACGAGCAGGGACAGTTTGATTTTCTGCTGGCGGGATATCACTATGGTGTGATGCACTGCCACAGCACGGCGAACCATCTGGGAGGACAAAGTTCGACCGGCGCAAGGAGAAGCCGGCTTGTGGCTGCCAACACAGATATGTACATCCGCGCACTGTATGAGAACGACATCAAGGTTCTGACCCATCCGGGAGACAAGGGTCCGGTGGACATGACCGAAGTCGCGAAGGCCTGTGCGGAAACCAAAACCTTAATGGAGATCAATTCCCGTCATCAGCACCTGACCGTGGAGGAAATCCGTGAAGCGATGAAAGAGGACGTCCTGTTCATTATTGACAGTGATGCCCATACACCGGCGGCTGTCGGATCCTATGAAAACGGACTGCAGAGAGCGGCAGATGCCGGGCTGGAGTTCGAACGGATCGTGAACATCGAACGGGTATCTGAAGAATAGGAACAGAGATCATATATGCGATATACGCGGCGCGGCACCGCGCACATGAAGAAAAAGGGGTGAACGTCATGACTGCGGATAAACCGATGGAAGTTGTCCTGATTACAGGCCTGTCCGGCGCCGGAAAGACACAGGCGGCGGACTGGTTCGAGGATCAGGGCTGGTACTGTATTGATAATATGCCGCCGCTTCTGATCCGGAATTTCCTGGATCTGGCGCAGATGAGCGGAAAACAGAAAATCCGGAAGGCTGCTTTTGTTGTGGATATCAGGAGTGAGCAGTTTTTCCAGGATCTGAACGGAGCGGTTCATCATCTCACCGAGCGTCAGGATGTTAACCTCAGGCTTTTATTCCTGGAAGCGTCCGATGACACACTGATCCGCCGTTTCAGCGAGACCCGAAGAACGCATCCGCTGGCCCAGGGAATGACCACTGCCCAGGCAATTGCGAAGGAACGCGCAATGCTGGAACCCTTCCGCGGCCATGCCGATGTCATCATCGATACCAGCAGTCTGAAAGTTTCCCAGTTTCAGCATCTTATGCAGAGAAGCTTTGGCTCCGGAGAAGAAGTGCAGAGTCAGTTCGCGCTTTCGATTGCTTCATTCGGATTTAAATACGGACTTCCGCCGGATGCCGATCTTATTTTTGATGTGCGGTTTATCCCCAACCCATATTATGTAAAGTCGCTGAGGAAACTTACCGGAAACAACCGGAAGGTCCGAGACTATGTTATGCGGCAGGAGATAACGGGTAAATTCCTTGATTCCGTGGAAGAAATGCTGACCATGCTGATTCCCTGCTACATTAAAGAGGGAAAGTATCATCTGAATATATACTTCGGCTGCACGGGAGGACAGCACCGTTCTGTCGTTGTCGCCAATGCAGCAGCGAACTTCTTCCATAAGCAGGGATACCATGTGTTTGTCCATCATCGTGAGATGCAGAAATAAGCAGTAGAGATACAGGAGGATGAGAGCGGATTGTCATTTTCATCAGAGACAAAAAATGAACTCGCAAGAGTAGAACCGGAGAAGAAATGCGACCAGCTGGCGGAAATCGCCGGCTTTCTTCGTGTGTCCGGAAGTCTGAGGCTGACCGGCGGCGGAAACTTCACCATCGTGATCGCCACAGATAATCCGGCCATCGCAAGACACTATAAACGGCTGATCCGGGAGTATTTCCAGATCGATGCGAAACTGGAAGTAGGCGGCGCAGAGGCCCTGAAAAAAGGCCATACCTATATGCTGACCATCAGCCCAGAAAACCACAGCGAGTCCATTCTGAGAGAGACAGGAATCCTTCTGGTGCGGGAAGGAAATAACTACATCAGTGATGGAATCTATGAGGAGCTGATCCGTAAAAAGTGCTGCAAGCGTGCCTATATGCGGGGGATGTTCATGGGAACCGGGAGCATCAGCGATCCGGAAAAAAGCTACCATCTGGAATTTGCCTGTGAAAGCAGGACGCTGGCGAACGATCTGAAGAAAATGATCAATTCCTTTGAGGATCTGTCGGTCAAGGTGGTGCAGCGCAGAAACCGCTGGGTCGTCTATATGAAAAACTCACAGTACATCAGTGATGTGCTGGCGCTGATGGGAGCGCACGCCCAGATGCTGGCCTTTGAAAATGTCCGCGTGCAGAAATCCGTCTTCAATCAGACAACGAGAATATTAAACTGTGACAATGCCAATACAGACCGGACCCTGGATGCCTCGGAAAAACAGCTCCGTGCCATCCGCAGCCTGAAGCAGTCGGGGCAGTATGACCGGATGTCGGAGAAATTGAAAGAACTTGCCGATCTGAGGATAAGCAATCCAGAAGCCAGCCTGACACAGCTGGGTGAGATGACCGATCCGCCTCTGGGGAAGTCCGGAGTCAATAATCGCATGAAAAGAATCCTCAGTTTGGCAGAAAAAGTCATGTCTGAAAAATAAACATAAAAATACATGAAAAAAGGGTGCAGTGGAAAAACGGAAATTTTTCGCCGCGCCCTTTTTTTGAACCGTTGGAATATGAATGATTTTTGTATATTATGAAGAAGGTTCCCTAGTAAGACACTAGGGAAAAATTGGTGATATTGATATCAACACAAAAAATAATCATGATTATTTTGTTTGCCTATGGTAAAATAGGGGTAAAAGATAGAAGTATCTATTTCTGTACATGAATAATATGCAAGAAGATGGAGGTCTGGAACATTTTCTTCCCGAACATTCTGATATTTTTTTAACGAATTGTATGTGAGCAGGTACATAAAGGGATGGATTTTATTTTTGATTTGCTATATTATAAGTAATATAAGGCAAGTGAGAATAGATGATATTTTCTCATTTTATTGTTCTGCATCAAGACGGCAGCAGAACTGCCGGCCCCCATCAGCGCATCAGCATGTGGAAAGGGGGAGAAAGACTGTCGTTTATCATACGGACACTATATTGTCCGTAAAAATATTCATGTACGGCATCAGTCTCGCATGAGACAGGAAGGAGGCGCAGTATGTTCGATAAGGAGCTCGATGATGTCCGGGCTGCAGAAAGCAGAGCGGAAGAAATCGTGCAGCAGGCGGCCGCGGATGGAAAAGAGCGGCTTGCCGAGAGCCGCAGAAAAGCGGACGCATTGATTTCAGACGCGGACGCGAGAGCCGGAACGATTTATGACGCACTGATCCGGGAAGGAACGGAGGAAGCGGAAAAGAATTATGAAGCTTCCATGCGTAAGGCAGAAGCAGAGTGCGCGGCAGTCGCAGAATCTGCAGACCGGAATTCAGAGGAAGCCGTCCGGCTGATTAAAGAAAGGATCGTGAATCGAAAGTGTCAATCGTAAAGATGAAAAGACTGTCTGTAATCGGCCTTGACACTGAGAAAGAGCAATTCGTTTCGAAACTGATGAATCTCGGAGCACTGGAAGTTACGGATGAGGATCCACAGGGCGGCGCAGAACAGCAGGAGATGCAGGCGCTGGGAGAAAATCCGGCAGCGGCAGAACTGGAACAGAAAATTTCTGATACAGAGACTGCGATCGAAGCCCTGAAGGAGCACAGTCCGGTAAAATCACCGCTCTTCTTTACGAGAAGGGAGATGAAGAAAGCCGACTTTCAGACTGTTCTGCAGCATAAGGCTGAGTTTACAGAGGAAACAAACGGAATCCTGGAATTGAAAGAACAGATCCGCAGGCTGAATGAACAGCGCAACAGAAAAGAATCGGAACTGAGTTCAGTCATTCCATGGAAGCCATATTCCATTCCGCTGAACTTCACCGGAACACGGTGTACCGATTTCACACTGGGCGTCGTTCCTGTAAACATCGCACTGGAAGATCTTCAGAGCGCCGCAGCAGAAGTCAGTGAAACGGCCGTTCTGGAAAAAGTCAACGAAGATAAGGAATACCGCTATCTGCTGCTGATTACATGGAAGCCGGATACGGCAGACACGGAAGATGCGCTGAAGCAGCGCGGATTCACAGCAGCGGCCTTCCCGGATTTCCCGGATACGGCGGCAGAAGCCGAGGTACGTCTGCATAATGAAATTGCAGAACTTTCCGGCGAGATTGAAAAAATCGGCGGGCAGATTGCAGACCGCTACGGACAGAAAAACGATATTGAATGTCTGCATGATCAGCTGATCATGGAACGTGACCAGGAGATTCTGAAAGGAAAGCTTCTGCAGACGAAGAGGACCTTCCGTCTGACCGGATGGATCCCGGAAGGATGCATGACAGCCGCGAAAAAAATGCTTGATTCCTGTGACTGTTATTATCTTTTTGAAGATCCGCAGGAAGGCGAGACCGTTCCGGTTCTCCTGAAGAACAATGCCTTCGTGGCTCCGTTCGAGTCAGTAACCGAGATGTATTCCCTTCCGGATTATCACGGAATTGACCCGACCAGATGGTTCTCCATTTTCTACGCATGCTTCTTCGGCATGATGCTGAGTGATGCGGGTTACGGAATTCTGCTGACCATTGCAACGGCAGTGATACTCCATAAGTTTAAAAGTGAGGGAAATCTGTATCATATGGTGAAAATGTTCATGTACTGCGGAATTTCCACAATTTTCTGGGGAGCGATGTTCGGCGGATGGTTTGGAAACAGTGTCAATGCAATAGCGACTACCTTCTTCCATTCCAATGCCGCGATTAAGCCGATCTGGTTCGATCCGATCTCCAATCCGACCAAACTCCTGATTTTCTCCCTGGGACTTGGCATTGTCCATATCTTCCTGGGAATGGGACTGGATGCCGGAATGAAGATCAGAAGAGGCCACTTCTGGGATGCGGTATTCGATGATTTCTCCTGGTACATGGTAATCGGAGGAATTATTCTGATGATCGTGCTGAATGGAAAGAGCACAAGCGGATTCAAGGCCGGAGAGTACATCATGATTGCCGGCTTCATCATTCTGCTTCTCACCGGAGGCAGAGATAAGAAGGGATTCGGAAAGGTAATCGGCGGCATCACCGCGATTTACAACATCACAGGATTCCTGTCCGATATTCTTTCCTATGCGAGACTGCTTGCACTGGGACTTGCAACAGGAGTAATCGCCCAGGTTGTCAACACCATCGGAACACTGTCCGGCGGCGGAATCAAGGGTGCAATCATCCTGCTCATCGTGTTTGTTATCGGCCATATCTTTAACCTGGCCATCAACGCACTGGGCTCGTTTGTACATACAAGCAGACTGCAGTATATCGAATTCTTCGGAAAGTTCTATGAGGACGGCGGCGAACCGTTCAACCCGTTCCGGAGAAACACTAAATATGTAAGATTAACAGACTAGTTTTCATGGAGGTATTTATCATGAGTGGAAATGTATGGGCTCTGATCGGCGCGGCAGTAGCCGCTCTCGCAGGCGTAGGAAGCGCAATGGGCGTTGGTATCGCCGGACAGGCCGCAGCCGGAGTTGTTGCGGAAGATCCTAAGAAATTCGGCCGTACATTGATTTTACAGGCTCTGCCTGGTACACAGGGAATTTACGGACTGATCGTTACATTCCTTATTTTCATTAAAATCGGACTGCTCGGAGGCGGCGGAATGAAAGACCTCTCCATGGCGCAGGGATTATACATCTTCGTATGCTCGCTTCCGATCTGTATCGTAGGTATCTGGTCCGGTATTGCACAGGGCAAGGCTGCAGCATCCGGAATCATGCTTCTCGGCAAGAGAGAGGATCAGATGGGTAAAGGAATTATCTACGCGGCAATGGTAGAGACTTATGCAATTTTCGCACTGCTCGTTTCCCTGCTGATGCTGTTCAACCTTGGTTTTTAACTTTTGTCAAAAAGCAGTGAGCAAGAGATAGGACGTGGACAAATGAGTATTGAAAAGATTACATCGAAAATTATAGAAGATGCAGAAATGCAGGCCAGGTCCATCGCGGAAGACGCACAGAAGCAGGCAGACGAAATCGTAAGCCGGGCGCAGCAGGAGGCAGATCAGAAGGTAAAAGACGCGGAGCAGCGCGGAAAGGAAGATAAGCTGAAAGTCATCAGCCGCAGACAGTCGGTCGCGGATATCGACAGCCGCAAGCTGCTCCTGCAGACGAAGCAGGAAAAACTGAACGCGTGCTTTTCTAAGGCTGCGGAAGAGGCGGCGGATCTTGAGCCGGGAGAATATGTTGAGTTTCTTACCGGAATCGCTGCGGAAACGGGCCTGAAGAAAGCTGAAGTCATCCTGAACGCGCGGGACCGCGAAAAGGTCGGTGAGGCGCTGATGAAGGCGCTGAAGAAGGAAATCCCGGGAAGTGCGTTCACACTTTCTGAGGAGACAAGACCGTTTTCCGGCGGACTGATGCTGCGCGATGGAAAGGTATACATCAACGGAACGATCGAAAGTTTCGCCAAGGAGGCCAGGGAGGAACTGGCGGAAAAGGCGGCGGAGATTCTGTTCCGCGTGCAATAGGGAGAAATTGGTATGGCAAAGAGAAAAGAGACAGATTACATCTTTGCAGACTCATACATTGGAAATTTCACCAGGCATCTGATGACGCGCAAGGACCTGATGCGCATTGCGGGAAGCCGCGATCTGGAGGCCGCGGAGGCCATGCTGAGAGAGTTCGGCTATGAGGAGTCCAAGGAGCTGAAGGCGGGCGGAATCGACCCGTTTCTGCACCGGGAAGAGGAAAAGCTGCATGAAATCGTATTCAGCACGGTTCCAGATCCTTCGGAACTGGCATTCAATCTTTATCCGTCGGATTTTCACAACGCCAAGGTCTGCCTGAAGGCAGAGGCGCTGGGGAAAACGCCGGATCCGGCCATGATGTCGGATGCGGGAAGTATCCCGGCCGAGAAGATGGAACTGCTGATCAGAGAGCGCAGCGGATCGGGAATGCCGGAAGGGCTGAAAAAGGCCATTGCGGATGCCGCGGACACCTTCGGAAGAGGGCATGATCCGCAGGCCATCGACCTGATCCTGGATAAGGCTTGCTATAAGCAGATGCTGGATGATGTGACCGCGATGGAGGAACCGTTCATGGAGGAACTGGTGCGCCGGCAGATCGACGCGGTGAATCTGGGCGTGTTCGTCCGCTTCCGCAGCATGGGGAAACCGTGGTCTGCGTTTAAGGACCTGTTCATCAGCGGTGGAAACATCCCGCTTCAGCTTCTGATTTCCTGTTATGAAGAGGCGTACTCCCGTGTCGGAGAAAGGCTGGCGCCGTACGGATTCCAGCAGGCATTCACCGAAGGCGGTAAGGCGCTGAAGGAAACGGGAAGTTTCGGGCTGTTTGAGCGGCTCCGGGATGATGCGGTCATGGACCATGTGAGAAAAGCAAAGTATGAGCCGTTCGGAATCGTTCCGATTGAAGGATTCTGGTTCGCCAAGCACCAGGAACTTTCGAATCTTCGGATTGCGCTGATGGGCAGCCAGTTCGGGTTCGATCCGGATGAAATAGAAGAAAGGATAAGGGAACCATATGTATAAGGTCGGTGTTATCGGGGACAGAGCGTCTGTCCTGGGATTTCAGTCGGTAGGCCTGTCTGTGTTCCCTGTCAGTTCAGGGGATGAGGCCCGGAAGCTGGTGCATAAGCTGGCAGAAGAGGACTACGCGATTCTGTATATTACGGAGAAAATCGCGGCGGAGATCCCGAATGAAGTTGATAAATATAAAGATATGATGCTTCCGGCGATCATTACGATCCCGGACAGAAACGGAGCCACCGGCGAGGGACTGAGAAATGTCAGCAAAGCCGTGGAAAGAGCTGTCGGAGCAGATATATTATTTGGAGGTGAGAAATAGATGGCGCAGGGAACAATTACGAAGGTTTCTGGACCTCTGGTCGTTGCATCCGGCATGGAAGATGCGGATATGTTCGACGTAGTCCGCGTTGGTGATCTGGGACTGATCGGTGAGATCATCGAGATGCGCGGAGGCGATGCATCTATTCAGGTTTACGAGGAAACAGCAGGAATCGGACCGGGAGCGCCGGTGGTCAGCACAGGCGCACAGCTTTCTGTAGAGCTGGGGCCGGGACTGATTGAAAATATTTACGATGGAATTCAGCGTCCGCTGGAAACAATGTATGAGAAGGTTGGCCCGAATATCACTAGAGGTATCCAGGTGCCGGCTCTCGACCGTGAAAAGAAATGGGAATTCACACCGTGCGTCAAGGCCGGTGATGAGGTTGAGTCCGGAGATGTAATCGGAACGGTAGATGAAACCGCCGTTGTAAAGCATAAGATCATGGTTCCGTATCCGCTCCGCGGTCAGATCGTGTCCATTGAGGCAGGATCCTACACCGTCGACCAGAAGGTCGCTGTACTGAAACTGGACAGCGGTGAAGAGAAGGAACTGACCCTGATGCAGAAATGGCCGGTCCGTGTCGGCAGACCATATAAAGAAAAGCTCGTTCCGGACATGCCGCTGATCACCGGACAGCGTGTCATTGATACGATGTTCCCGATCGCAAAGGGCGGAGTTGCCGCGGTTCCGGGACCGTTCGGATCCGGAAAGACCGTTGTACAGCATCAGCTGGCAAAATGGGCGGACGCGGACATCGTTGTTTACATCGGCTGCGGCGAGCGTGGAAATGAGATGACCGATGTACTGAACGAGTTCCCTGCACTGAAGGACCCGCGCACAGGCGAGTCTCTGATGAAGAGAACCGTTCTGATCGCGAATACATCTGATATGCCGGTAGCAGCCCGAGAAGCATCCATTTACACCGGAATTACCATTGCAGAGTACTTCCGTGACATGGGATATTCTGTAGCGCTGATGGCGGATTCCACCTCCCGCTGGGCAGAGGCGCTGCGTGAGATGTCCGGACGTCTGGAAGAGATGCCTGGTGAAGAAGGATACCCGGCCTACCTGGGTTCCCGTCTGGCGCAGTTTTACGAGCGTGCCGGAAGAGTCCGCACACTGGGATCCGATGACCGTATCGGCGCACTGAGCGCAATCGGAGCCGTATCCCCGCCGGGCGGAGATATTTCCGAGCCGGTATCACAGGCGACCCTGAGAATTGTAAAGGTATTCTGGTGTCTGTCCGCGACCCTGGCGCATGAGCGTCACTTCCCGGCGATCGACTGGCTGCAGAGTTACTCCCTGTATGTTGACCGTCTGACCCCGTGGTTTGAGAAGAACGTGAATAAGGAGTTCCCGAAACTCCGTGCCCAGGCACTGAGGCTGCTGCAGGAAGAGGCCAACCTGAACGAAATCGTACAGCTGGTCGGTGTAGATGCCCTGTCACTGGAAGACCGTGTAAAACTGGATGCCTGCAAGTCCATCCGTGAGGACTACCTGCACCAGAACGCTTTCCACGACATCGATACCTATTCTTCCATGAATAAGCAGTATAAGATGCTGAAGCTGATCCTGAGCTACTTTGATCTGGCCGTTGACGGCGTCGGCAAAGGAGCCCCGTTCAATAAACTGGAAACACTCCCGGTCAAGGAGAAAATCGGACGTTTTAAATATCTGGAAGAAGACAAGGTTGACGGCGCCTATGACAGCCTGATGCAGGAGCTGAAAGACAGCATTCAGGCGCTGATCGCAGAGGAGGCGGAGAACGATGATTAAGGAATATAAAACAATATCAGAAGTTGCCGGCCCTCTGATGCTGGTAAAAGATGTAGAAGGCGCTACCTATGATGAGCTGGGAGAAATCCTCCTGCAGAACGGCGAGAAGCGTCTGTGCAAGGTTCTGGAAATTAACGGCGGAGACGTTCTGGTCCAGCTTTTTGAGAGTGCGGCGGGAATCAACCTGAAGGAAAGTTCCGTCCGTTTCCTTGGAAAAGGAACCGAGCTGAAGGTTTCCCCGGAAATCCTCGGACGTGTGTTCGATGGTATGGGACGCCCGGCAGACGGCGGTCCGGACATCATTCCGGAAAAATCCCTGGACATCAACGGACTGGCGATGAACCCGGCGGCCAGAGACTACCCGGCAGAGTTCATTCAGACCGGAGTATCCGCAATTGACGGACTGAACACTCTGGTAAGAGGACAGAAGCTGCCGATCTTCTCCGAATCCGGACTGCCGCACGCACAGCTGGCGGCACAGATTGCCCGTCAGGCAAAGGTACTGGACGGTGGAGAATCCAAATTCGCGGTTGTCTTCGCGGCGATTGGAATTACCTATGAGGAAGCCGATTACTTCGCATCCGACTTCAGAAGAACTGGAGCCATCGACCGTACCGTCATGTTCATGAACCTGGCGAACGACCCGGCCGTAGAACGTATCGCAACCCCGAGAATGGCCCTGACCGCTGCAGAGTACCTGGCCTTTGACCTGGGCATGCACGTGCTGGTCATCCTGACCGATATCACCAACTACGCCGAGGCGCTGCGTGAAGTATCCGCTGCACGTAAGGAAGTACCGGGACGCCGCGGCTACCCGGGCTACCTCTATACCGACCTGGCAACCATGTACGAGCGTGCCGGCAGAAAGAAGGGCTATGACGGATCCATCACCCTGATCCCGATCCTGACCATGCCGGAAGGCGACATCACGCACCCGATCCCGGACCTGACCGGATACATCACCGAGGGACAGATCATTCTGTCCAAGGAGCTTTACCGTAAGGGAATCGAGCCGCCGATCGATGTACTTCCGTCCCTGTCCCGTCTGAAGGATAAAGGTATCGGAAAGGGAAAGACCAGAGAAGACCACGCGGACACCATGAACCAGCTGTTCGCCGCCTATGCGAAAGGTAAAGAAAGTCTGGAGCTGGCCACCATCCTCGGTGAAGCCGCACTGACAGAGACCGACCTGAAGTACGCGAAGTTCAGTGATGAATTCGAGAAACGCTACGTCTCTCAGGGAAATGACACGGACAGAAGCATTGAAGAGACGCTTGATCTGGGCTGGGATCTGCTGAAGATCCTGCCGAAGAGCGAGCTGAAGAGAATTGATGACAAGCTGATTGAGAAGTATTACGACAGGTAGGTGATCCTATGGACAGATTAAATGTCAATCCTACCAGAATGATGCTCTCCACGCTGAAAAAACGTCTGGCAACCGCAGAACGCGGACACAAGCTGATGAAGGACAAGCGCGATGAGCTGATGAAGAACTTTCTGGAGCTGGCCCGGGAAAACGGGCGGCTCCGCCAGGAAGTCGAGAAGGAGCTCGCGGCAATGTATAAGGACTTTGAGAAGGCCAATGCCGTCATGAGCAATGAGGCGATGGAAGAGGCTCTGATGTATCCGAAGCAGGGCGTAGAGCTTTCTGTGCAGAAGAAGAATATCATGAGCGTCAACGTTCCGGAATTCTCCTTCCAGACAACCGCCAAGGATCCGACAGATGTTTATGCCTACGGATATGCGGACACGTCCGGTGATCTGGACGGCGCCATCAGCGCAGCCGCGGATGTGTTCCCGAAACTTCTGGATCTGGCTGCCCATGAGAAGGAAGTACAGCTCATGGCTGCAGAGCTGGAGAAAACCAGACGCCGGGTCAACGCCTTGGAATATGTTATGATTCCGCGTCTTGAGACCACCATCCGCTATATCCAGATGAAGCTGGATGAGGGTGAGAGATCCAATCAGACCAGACTGATGAAGGTAAAAGACATGGTTCTGGAGGATGCGCACGACTACCAGCAGTAGTGGATAAAATAAGCTGGAACATGTTTCATGAAAAGAAAAAGGCGTCCGCGCCGGCCTGGGATCAGGCCGCGCGGGCGCGCTGTTTTTTGAGGGACGCTGCACGAAGCTGCGATAATAAAGCCGGGCGGCGGCCTTTTTTATCGTCTTATCGTCTCTTCTATTAAGTAAGCCAGGAAAGCCGGAAAAGCTGAATCTTGCAGTAAAAGACAGGAGACAGCACCATGATCTGGCGCTGCCTCCTGCTCGTAAGTGATTAGAGCTTGTAAATCCGGATGTGGAGTTCCGGCATTTTCTTTTGCAGTATATGTTACTGACTACGCGTCTGCTTTTGCAGCTTCTTTTCCGCGGCGGTAAGCCTGGATATTCATCTCAGCGAACTTAGGAGGTACGGTCTCCCTGATAACCTCTTCCCAGTCCACATCACCGAGATCCAGGGCTTCGGTCATTGCGCCGAACAGAACGATATTGGTGCACTTTACGCTGCCGATCTCTTTTGCAATCTCTTCTGCTTTCAGGGTGAAGCATTTAAAGTGTTTCTGCATAGCCTCTATGCAGCCTTCCGGATATTCCGCAAGACCTGCTGCAGTCAGGGAAGAATCCTGATGGTAGTTGTTGATGACGGCGATGGCGCCCGGCTTCAGATAATCTGCGTAGCGGACGGCTTCCATCTCTTCAAAGGCAACGAGCAGATCGGCTTCTCCTTTTCCGATCAGCGGGGAGTAGACTTTTTCTCCCCAGCGGACCTGTGTGGATACGCTTCCGCCGCGCTGACTCATGCCGTGGACTTCAGACATCTTTACGTCGTAGCCCTGCTTCATCAGGCCGTTTACCAGTACACGGGCAGTAAGAATCGCGCCCTGTCCGCCGACGCCGACTAAAATTGCACTCTTGGTTTTCATCTTACTGATCCTCCCTTCTGATTGCCTTTACCGGACATACCTGTGCGCAGACGGTGCAGCCGACACAGAGGGAAGTATCGATCATGGACTTTCCGTCTCTGATCATGACGGCCGGGCAGCCGACGCTCAGGCACTTCTTGCAGCCGATGCAGACGTCGCGGTCAACCACGCACTTTCCGAAGTGGTGGTCGATGCGTTTCAGCATTGCGCATGGACGGCGTGTGATGATGGCCGTCTTCTCAGTGCTGTTCATTGCATCTTCAGCAGCTTTCTTCATGGCATCCAGATCCTGCGGATCAACGATGATGACGTTCTTGAATCCGATGGCTTTCAGGACATCTTCAATCTTGATCTTGGAGGCGATGTCTCCTTCCAGGTTGAATCCGGTTCCCGGGTTATCCTGCTGGCCGGTCATCGCGGTGATGGAGTTATCCAGAACGACTGGAATTACATCTGCGTCATTATAGATGATCTCTGCCGCGCCGGTCATGCCGCTGTGGAAGAAGGTGGAGTCGCCGAGTACGCCGAAGACATGCTTCTTCTGGCCGGTTTCTTCGAAGGCCTTTGCCATTCCGGCTGCTGCTGAGAATCCGGCTCCCATACATACGCAGGAGTCCATGGCGTTCAGCGGTGCGGCGCATCCCAGTGTGTAGCATCCGATATCTCCGCAGATTACAGCATCCTTGATCTTGCTCATGGTGTAGAAGAATCCTCTGTGCGGACATCCCGGGCACAGTGCAGGCGGTCTGCCGACAGCTTCTACTCCAGGATCTACGGTCTCCGGCTTCTCACCGAAGATTTCCTCGCGCAGACGCTCCGGATTCAGCTCGAACATGTTGCTGACCAGATCTTTTCCTGTGCACGCAATTCCTGCAGCCTTGATCTGCTCTTCCATGATGCCGTCCAGCTCTTCGACAACGTACAGCTTGTCAACTTTGGACGCGAACTCTCTGATCAGTTCGATCGGAAGCGGATTGGTCAGGCCCAGTTTCAGGAAGGAAGTATCCTCTGGGAAGATTTCCTTTGCATACTGATAAGAAATAGAAGCGGTAACGACACCGACTTTGGAACCCTTGATTTCCATACGGTTCAGCGGACAGTCGCAGGCATACTTTTCCAGCGCTTTCAGGTTGGCCTCAACCTGAGGATGATGTTTGCAGGCATGAGCCGGTGTGCTGACAAAACGGTCTGCATCACGTTTATACGGCTTTACTTCGGCTTCTGTCCGTTCTCCCAGCTCCACAATACTCTTGGAGTGGGAAACACGGGTTGTTGTGCGGAGCATAACCGGCATATCGAATTTCTCGGAAATTTCGAATGCGTATTTCATGAAGTCCTTGCATTCCTGTGAATCGGAAGGTTCCAGACATGCGATCTTGGCAGCGATTGCATAGTGGCGGTTATCCTGCTCATTCTGTGAGGAGTGCATGCTCGGGTCGTCTGCGCTGACGAGGACCATGCCTCCGTTCAGTCCGTCATAGGATGCGGTGAACAGCGGATCGGCCGCGACATTCAGGCCGACATGCTTCATTGCGCACAGGCTGCGGACACCGGCCATTGCGGCTCCGTATGCTGCCTCTGTCGCAACCTTCTCATTCGGCGCCCACTCGCAGTGGAGGACATCCTTATACTGCGGCAGGTTCTCGAAAATTTCTGTACTTGGGGTGCCCGGATACGCAGAGCAGAACTTTACGCCTGCTTCATATGCGCCGCGGGCAATGGCTTCGTTTCCCGACATCAAACGCTTTTCCATTCCCTCTCGTCTCCTTTCCGTTCCGGCTTCCGCCTGTACCATTATTGCGGAAGCGCAATTTCAACTTTCTGTAATTTTCTGTTTTCAGCGGCGGTAAATCAAGGGCTGTGGATGCTGCCGGCAGATACCCGGCACAGGCTTGCAGAAATTTATCTGCACACACAGCGGATCAGCCGCGGAATTATTGTATTGATTTCTATACTCTTATCTTATCTGAATTCTTGAAAAAATAGAAATACTGTTATAATATATGGGTATAAGAGACGCTTATACCTTGCAGAAGCGTATAGAATGGAGAGTAATATGACGATACTACAGGTAATGTATTTTCTCGCGGCGGCGGAATATGGGAGCATGTCGAAGGCGGCGGAAGAGCTGCATGTTTCCCAGCCTGCGCTTTCCCTGCAGATCAAGAATCTGGAAGCGGAAACCGGCTGCCAGCTGCTCAGAAGAGAACCGCAGGGCGTCGTGCTGACGGCTTCCGGGCGGCTGTTTCAGGCCGATGCGATTGCCGTTAAAGAAGCCTGGACCCGGCTGGAAGAAGACCGGAAAAAACTGAGCGACGCAGTATGTTCAGAGATTTCCATCGGCCTGGATCCGCGTGTCTATTCCCAGGAGCTTTTTGATCCGCTGGTGAAATTTTTCAACCGCCATCCGGACACATCGGTGACTTTCCTGACGGATGTGGGCGTATCCATGATGGATATGCTGGAGGAGAAGAAGATTGAAATTGCCATCTGCAGAATTCCGCCAGAGGGGCACGTCCCGCATCCGGAACGCTTCTATATCCATCCGCTTCTTACAGAGCCGCAGTGTGTCCTGGTATCCGATGATGACCCGAAGAGTCTGCTGAGAAGTATCCGGATCGAAGATCTGGACGGCTGCTCCTTTATTTCCGGGCCGGAAGGCTGTCTGGACGATTCCGTTCTCCAGGAGCTGCGCTATACCTGGGGCATTCATGTAAAGAAGGTTTACCGCGCGCAGGATATCGAGACCATCATGGCCCTGGTCAGAAGCGGAGCCGGGATTGCCCTTGGCCCGGAATCTTTTGTCCGGAGATATGGTGGAAAGGCCGTTCCGCTGGATCCGGAAATCGACATTGCGCTTAATCTGATCACTCTGAAGCAGAATGCGGGAAATTCCTTTACCCGGGCCCTGCGGAAGTTCCTCGATGGCTACATTCAGGAGCGGGAGGGGAGAAAAGAAAAAGACAAGGGTAAATCCGGAAATAATGATTGTATACACGGTCCGGACAGAGTATAATAGAATGATTGACGCTGTTTTTCAGCGCAGGCGCGGAATACTTGGAATCCGCGTACAGGAAGAAGTCTGCACAGGATGGGCGTGACTGGAGAAAGAGGTTTCCGGCGGTGCCCGAAGCAGAAGAAAGAGAAGAGACATATATAATGAAGTATCAAGACACAAATTTAAAAGCAGAAATCCTTCAGGGCATCGCAGAGATGGGATTTGAGGAGATGACACCGATTCAGGAGCAGGCGATTCCTGCAATTCTGGACGGAAAGGACATCGTCGGCCTGGCGCAGACGGGAACAGGAAAGACCGCGGCATTCGGAATTCCGCTTCTCTCCCTTGTGGAGCCTGCAGAGCGCAGCGTGCAGGCGGTTGTTCTTTGTCCGACGAGAGAGCTGGCCATGCAGGACGCGGAGGAAATCGCGACAATGGGAAAGTATGTGGACGGTCTGAAGATCCTGTCGGTTTACGGAGGCTCTGACATCGTCCGCCAGCTGAAGGCGCTCAGAAAGGGCGTTACGGCAGTGATCGGAACGCCGGGACGTGTGATGGACCACATGCGCAGAGGCACGCTGAAGCTGGAAAACGTGAAATACCTCGTTCTGGATGAGGCGGATGAAATGCTGGACATGGGCTTCCGCGACGACATTGAGACGATCTGCCAGGCCATGCCGGAGGAGCGTCAGACGGCGCTGTTCTCCGCGACCATGCCGGACGAGATTCTGGAGCTGACCCGCGCCTATCAGAAGGACCCGGAGATTATCGAGGTTTCTCACGACGAGCTGACGGTTCCGAAGATCAAGCAGAGCTATTATATGGTAAAAGGCAGACAGAAGGATGAGGCGCTCTGCCGTCTGATCGACTACATGTGCCCGAAGCGCGCTCTGGTTTTCTGCAACACTAAGCGCAAGGTCGACCAGCTGACACTGCTGCTGAAGAGGCGCGGTTATTCCGCAGAGGGCCTGCACGGAGATCTGTCTCAGCAGCAGAGAGACCGTGTGATGGACCTGTTCAGAAGCGGAAATCTGGATCTTCTGCTGGCTACGGACGTTGCAGCCCGCGGAATCGACGTGGATGACGTGGACATCGTATTCAACTACGACCTTCCGCAGGAGATGGAATACTACGTGCACAGAATCGGACGTACAGGCCGTGCCGGAAAGAAGGGTAAGGCCGTTTCCCTGATCAACACCAGAGAACGCCGCAAGATCAATGCTCTGCAGGAATTCACCGGCGCATCCATCAGGGAAAAGGTAATGCCGAGCTACCGCGACGTTATGCCGATCAAGGCGAACAGCAACATTGAGCGCGCGCTGAAGTTCTGTGAGGGCATGGATCTGACAGAATACGCGGATATGATCAGAAGCTACGCCATGGAGAACCATACCGACCAGCTGCTGATCGCGGCGGCTTTCCTGAGAGAGAGCCTGGGCGAGGCGCGTGAAGACATCGAGATTGTTTCCGGAAAGCGCGGAGGCGGAAAGAAGGGTTCCCGCAGAAATTCCGGCCGCAATGGAAATTCCGGACATTCCGGAAGATCCGGGAAATCCGGCCAGTACGGAAAGAGCCGCCGCAGATCCGGCCGCTCCGATTCTGACTTCAGCAGGGACAAAAATAAACATTCAAGAAAGCGCCGTGATGCAGAATCCCGTGACTTCGGCAGAGACCGGAGATCCTCATCCCGGGACTTCGGAAAAGATTCCGGAAGACGGGAGGGCGGCAGATATGAAAAGTCCGGCAGCCGCGGCTATTCCGGACGTGACTTTTCTGGCAGAAAGCGCTCCGGGAAGTTTGTAAAGCCGGGCAGCCACTCCGGAAAGGGCGCAAGACGCGGAAAATCCGGCGAAGGATTCCGTGCCTTCCGTGGAAAGAGAAAATAAAAAAATAGCAAAAAAATAGCATGTAAATTTCTGGAAATAGTGTATAAATGATATAGGAGGGGAAAGGATGAGGCCCGGCAGTACTGCTGATACGCAGGATGCGTGACGGCGCGTCAGCCAGATGACCGGATGCAGAGGTTCATCCCGCGCATCCCGGCATCACCGGGCCTTGTTCCCACTGAATCCGCGAATGACAGGAGAATACAATGGAAAAAGGAGATATCCTGCAGATCAGAATTGAAGATGTCACGGAAGACGGACAGGGGCTCGGCCGGGCAGAAGACGGGCGCATGGTCTTCATCCGCAGATCTGATGCCGGTGCCGTGCCGCTTCCGGGAGACCTGGTGCGCTGTGAAGTGAAGAAAATGAAAAAGCGTTACGCCCAGGCGGAGCTGATGTTCCTGGATACGGCCTCTTCTCTGCGCACAGAGGAGAAATACTGCCCGCATCAGAAATCCTGCGGCGGCTGCGCCCTCGGAGGCCTGCAGTATGAAGAACAGCTGAAGCTGAAGCAGCGCCATCTTCAGGATGCGGTGCAGCGGATCGGCGGCCTGAAGGATGTCGCTGTCCGCCCGGCTGTCGGAATGGGAGACGATGCCGCAGACGGCGCCCTGCATTACCGCAGCAAGGCTGTTTTTACTGTGTCCGAGGAGAATGGAAAGCCGGTGGTCGGATTCTACCAGAACCGGACCCATCGTGCCGCGGACTGCCCGGAATGTCAGATCCAGTCACCTGCGGCCCTGGCCTGTGCAGAGGCCCTGAGAGCGTTTATGGAGTCGGATCACGTGCAGGCCTTCAATCCGAGGACCGGAAAAGGGCTGCTGAAAAACATGATCGTCCGCACGGCCTTTGGAAGCGGCGAGGTTATGGTGATTCTGGTGATCAACGGAAAGGGCATTCCGAACGGTGAAAAGCTGGTCGGCATGCTGGATGATGCCGTTTACAATCTCGGGGAGGATCCGGGATACGCGCTGACCAGCGTCTGGATCAACCAGAACCGCGGGAAAAATCACGAGCTTTATGGAAAAAATTCTGTCTGTCTTGCGGGAGACCGTGTGATTCATGAAGAAATTGGCGAGATGAAGTTTGAGATCAGCCCGGAGGCCTTCTATCAGGTGAATCCGTATATGATGGAAAAGCTCTACGATCAGGTCAGTGACTATGCAGACCTGAAACCGGGAGACCATGTGCTGGATCTGTACTGCGGCGCCGGCACGATCGGGCTGTGGCTTTCCGGACGCATGCAGGATCAGATCGAACTGGTGGGCATCGAGTCCAGTCATGAAGCCGTGGTCGCGGCGAACCGGAATGCGGTTATCAACGGAATCGTCCGTGCGCGTTACGTGATCGGAAAAGCGGAAGATGAGATCGGAAAGGTTCTCGGAACAGAGGAAGCGGCAGAGGTGAAATCCGATGCGCCTCATCTTCCGGGAACAAAAAGTAATGCGCAAGAGAAAGACCCGTCGCCGGAAGACTTGCTGAAGGTTCGGCTGGACGGTGTGGACTGCATCATCCTGGATCCGCCGCGCGCAGGATGTGACCAGTCCCTTCTTCAGGTCTGTGCAGATGCCGCTCCGGGAAAAATCGTCTATGTCTCCTGTGAGCCGCCGACTCTGGCCAGAGATCTGAGCTTCCTGTCCGGATGCGGATACAGAGCGGCAGAGATGACGCCCTTTGACATGTTCCCGCAGACCGGGAGACTGGAAGCTGCTGTGCTGCTGACCCGGGAGTAAGGCTGCCGCCCTGCGCACTGGATTTTTCCGGTGGTTAATGAGGGTGGATAAATCTGCGATTAGTTGAGGATAGAAAGGAGGGCTGCTATGGATGTAATGGAAAGACATATTACCAGTGAGTTCATGAAGTTGCTGAAACAGCATGCCTTTAATAAAATCACGGTGAAAATGCTTACGGAGAAATGTGAAATCAGCAGGCATGCTTTTTATTACCATTTTTCCTGTCTTGCGGATGTGCCGGAACAGTATTTCATTGAGCAGGCAGAAAAGATTGTCGAACAAAATTACCGGACGTCTAATTTTGTCGGCTGTCTGATTAAGGAGGAAGAGTTCACCTTAAAAAAGAAGGCAGAAATCATTCATATTCTCCACAGCGATGATCACCGCCGCTTCCAGCAGGCCTTCAAACGGGTGTGCGACTGCGGAGTAAGGCGTTATATTCAGCTGATTATGAGGGAGCAGAGTCTGTCTGACGAGGATATGGATCTCCTGATCCACTTTTATTCCAGCGCGATCGAGGGCCTGCTTCTGGACTGGTTTGACGCAGATATGATGTATGACATTGTGTCGATGACCAGAAGACTGGGAGATCTTCTGGCCGGATCGATCGATATGGCTTTCCGCATCACGCCGCAGAAGGATGATCCGGAGCCGGACAGACTATAACTTAAGAATAATAAAGAAAAATTCAGAATTATTTTGGGCCAATTATGCCGGTTTGTACCATTTGGGTACAGACCGGCATTCTTGTTCATTGAGAGATATTTTTCCGGCGTTAAAATAGAGACAACAGGAATTGTATACACTGAATATCGGCCGGTTTTTTCCCCGGCCGGTCTGTGAGATGGATCACACAGGGAGGGAACAGTGAAGATTGTATTTATTACGCCGACTGCAAGGATCAGAAGAATTCCGGCATACCGGTTCGGCGGCAAAATTTACGGACACCCGAATTCAATCACCGGTCCGCTGATCCTTGGACATATATTAAAGGAAGCCGGTCACGAAGTTGAGGTATATGAAGAACTGAACGGACCTGTTCATATTGAAGAGATGCTGGATGACACAGATGTGTTCTGCTTCTGCCTGATGACATCGACGGCGCCGCGTGGATACGAACTGGCGGATATCGTTCACCGGGAAAGTGACGCAAGAGTTCTGATGGGCGGATTTCACGTATCTGCGCTGCCGGAGGAGGCTCTGCAGCATGCTGATCAGATAATCGTCGGAGAGGGAGAATCGGTCATTCTGGATGTCGTAGAAGGCAGAATCAAGGATCCGATTGTAAGGCCGGATCCGATCTGTGATCTGGACAGCGTCCCCTTTCCGGATTATTCTATTCTCAGGACGCCGACGGAATGCGCGAACGTGATTACCACCAGAGGCTGTCCCTTCTGCTGTACGTTCTGCACGACATCGAGAATGTTTGCGCCCTACCGTCAGCGAAGTGTAGATAACGTTATCGAGGAAATCCGCATGTATAAGGACATGGGATTTCAATATATGAATTTTGAAGATGACAATTTTACGGCAGATAAGGAAAGAGCCAAGGAGATCTGCCGGAGAATGATTGCAGAGGGATTAACGTTTAAAGAAACATTTTTCTTCGGGCGTACCGATCTCGCAAAGGATGAGGAGCTGCTTCAGCTCCTGCACGATGCTCATCTGACCCGGGTTCTGATCGGAATCGAGTCGCTGAATCAGAAGGCGCTCGACCGTGTGAACAAGAGGCAGAGCATCCAGGATATCCGCGACGCTGCAAAGGCGTGCGCGGACCATGGAATCCGTCTGATTGCGAGTCTGGTTCTGGGGATTGATGATGATTCAATTGAAGACATACACCGGAGCGTCGCCTTTGCGAAATCGGTGAACGCCTATCAGCTGCAGTGTGCGATTCTGACTCCCTACCCGGGAACACCGGTATACGAGCAGTTCGTGAAGGAAGGCCGGATGCTGACCCATGACTGGGAGCAGTTCGACATGATGAATGTCACCTTCAAGCCTGCTAAAATGACGCCATGGCAGCTGCAGGAAGAGTTTTATAAGGCGGTGGAGTATTTTTACGACATACCGTCTTCCAGAACAATGGATAAATTATTCGGACCGGAATACGGAATGCGCAGATTCGGACTGTCGGTGATGACCAGGCTGGGAGTTGCGGGCGCCCATCTCTGTGCGGATCACGTTCCGGGAAGTCCGTATTACCGGCTGAAACATCTAGGAGAGAGAAAGGAGGAACGCGCGCAGAGACTGAGACTGCGGACGCATGAACAGGGATGAAGAGAGTATTTCGGATTCTGGGTGCCTGCGTGAAGGTCATCGTAGAAATTGTCGGCATATGCACCTGCCTGATCGGTGTGATGAATATGCTGGAACACCATCAGGAGAAAAAATCCTATTACCCGGATGCAGATGCATAGCGGAGCCAGGCCGTAAAGTGAAATCAGGCTTTACGGCCTTTTCCTTTCTGAAAACAGCGCGTGGAAAAGAGGCAGATTCAGGAATCCGGCGTGGTCAGGCGTACGGAATATGTAAATCAGGTGAAAGAAATAATTTTATGATAAATAACTAAAAGTGTTTGGAATTAATACAAAAACGCGGTTTTGTAGGTTTTACTGACTAAGTAACAGAGAGTATAATATCAATAAGGGGAAGCCTCTTGAAAGGCTGTTTTTTGTCGAGAGAAAGGGGAAGATCATATGAGTTCGATTGCACATGCTGCAGAAAGAAAAGCGTTTGAAATAGCATTAAACAGTGTTCTGAAGAAATCAAAGAATGCTCGTGAAGAGGGATTTGTCAGTGTTGTTAATATGTTTCAGAAAATCCTGGGAAATACCTGGCCGCCGGAGGCGTTCGACAAGCTGCGTGAGACTTTCGGAAAGGATGGGAAATGGACACAGTTCTTCTGTAATCTGCTTGACAGCAGAGATACGGAATTTCTGAAGGGAATTTTTATGTCCTTCGGATATGAAGGTGCACTGTCTGGATACCGGCAGACAAAGAAAATGAGCGAGAAGTTAGGCACACATCTTCCGTGGGTGATTCTGTTCGACCCGACCAGTGCCTGCAACCTGCACTGTACGGGCTGCTGGGCTGCGGAATATAAACACACGCTGAACCTGAGCTATGAGGATATGGACAGCATCGTCACACAGGGAACGGAGCTGGGCATCCATGAATACGTTATGACCGGCGGAGAGCCGATGGTCAGAAAAGATGACATCATCCGTCTTGCCGGGAAACATTCCGACTGCGGATTCATGATTTTCACCAATGGAACGCTGGTCGACCAGAAATTCTGTGATGATGTCAGAAGATGCAAGAACATCGTTCTGGTCATGAGTATTGAAGGATTCGAGGAAACAACGGATGCACGCCGCGGAAAGGGCACATTCCAGAAAGTTATGGACGCCATGGATCTGATGAATAAGAATGGCCTGGTTTACGGCACTTCCATCTGCTACACCAGTAAGAACATTCAATCCGTAACGAGCGATGAATTCTTCGATTTCCTGATCAGCAAGGGTGTACAGTTCTCCTGGTACTTCCATTATATGCCGGTAGGCAATGATGCGGATGTAGATCTGATGCCGACGCCGGAGCAGAGAGAATATATGTACCACCGTATCCGCGAGGTCAGAGGGTTTGAGGGCGGAAAGCCGATCTGGCTGATGGACTTCCAGAACGACGGCGACAAGGTCGGCGGATGCATCGCAGGCGGACGTGAGTACTGCCACATCAACCCGAACGGCGATGTAGAACCTTGCGTATTCATCCATTATTCCAGCGCCAACATTCACGATAAGTCCTTGCTGGAATGTCTGCAGCAGCCGCTGTTCAAGGCTTACCAGGATGACCAGCCATTTAACGGCAATCTCCTGCGTCCGTGCCCGATGCTGGAAAATCCGGAATATCTGCGCGAGCTGGTGAAGAAGACCGGCGCGAAGAGCACGGATATGCTGAGCCCGGAGAGCGCAGAGCATCTGTGCGGAAAGTGCGATGCCTACGCAAAAGCATGGCAGCCGACTGCGGACAGGCTCTGGAATGAGGAACACCCGCAGCAGAATGCTTAGAACGGAGAAATCTGCAGTTTCTCTTGTGGATGACCCTGGATTCAGCTTTTTCGATGCTGGGAAATCAGTTTATAAAAAACCGCTGCCACCTTGATGGTGGCAGCGGTTTTATCATTCTTTCAATTCGGTGCTGCTGGGGTTTATGCGGTTTGCGTGACCGGCAGCTGCAGAAGGGAGGCGGATGAAAATATGCCCGCCCGCATCAACCAGTGAACTTCCCCGAGGGAGTATATACTTCTGAAGCGGTTAAAGATCCGAACGTGAACTTATGTACGCATCGATAAAGGTCTGTTTGACATTGTCATCCAGTTCGGCGCCGTCATAGCCGTGGCGAAACCGGTCCAGAATGGATTTCAGCAGATAGGTCGATATCGTTGTCAGGCTGTACTTTCCCTTACACAGGGCCCAGTCATACAGCATGGAACGTTCAAACATGGCGTAGATCTTTACCAGCTGGTTCAGCGTGAAGCGCTGGTCAAATTCTCCGGAATCCAGTCCTTCTTTTATAATTTCCGTAATATACTTGAAATAGAAACGGCTGCTGTTAAGCAGGTGGCGTTCGCCGTCAGTGGTCAGCTGCGTGCCGTACATGTAAGCCAGCAGGTGAATATCAACGTTATCTGCGATCATCTGAAACAGTTCATGATTCAGATAAAGCAGTTTGTCTGAGGCGGACATTTCCGGCTTGTGTTCATCCAGTTCTTCTGACAGCTCGATATATTTCTGATCGAACAGATCGGACAGTGTGCCGAGAAGAGCGTCTTTTCCCTTGAAATAGTGGTAGAAAGAGCCTTTGGACGTCTTGGACTCTTTAATAATGTCTTCGATTGTGGTTTCATCGTAGCCTTTCGTATAGAAGAGCTTCCATGCCGCGTCCACAATCTTCTGCTTTGTTGTTCTCTTTTTACGTCCCATGTTTTTACTTACCTCTTTCTTTTATTTTTCATGATCGTTATGCAGATGAATACATAAGGATGGACCTCTCCGGAATCACCCGGGTATTCTGCTGTCTTTATGTGTTTTGTAATTATGGAGTATCCCGTGAAAAAATCAGGATGCTGTCCGATCCCGGATCCGGGACCTCAATACCTTGGAATTGTATACGTAAATCAAGATGTATTAGATAATATTATATCGTAAAATGTAAAAGATTAGAACTATAATCCAAAAGAAAATCGATAGAAATGAGTAAAATTATATTGATTAGATATATCTATCTGATTTTATTTGCAACAATTGATTGAAAGACAGACGAGTCAAAAAATAAGAGGGAGTATCGTGTATACAGTGTACCGATTGTCCGGAGCTTTGAAATTCTGGTACTGTGATCGGGATTTAAGGAGAAGAAAAGCAGAAAAATGGGATAAAAATTACTTTTCTTTCGATGAGGGGTGCGGGAAACGATTGAGCTGGGGAAAACGTTGTGTTCGATCGATAAAAAAATCACAGGAAAAACGGACAAATCATGTGGCGGTTTCCAATTATTTTTGACAGCAGAATGGGAAGAGATCCGATTTAAATAAATTATAGATCGATAGAAGTTTTAAAATGTCATCAATCGTCCATAGTGGGGAAAAAACAATAAACCGCTGAATAGAACGCGGTTCAGTCGTATTATTGATGAAAATCGGAAAAGCATTGAAATGCCAATGATAAAAGGACTGATAAAACTCTGTTATTTTTTTAATAATTTCATTGCAATCCTGTTGAAGATGTGATATTGTAAATGTACATGAGGTTGCGATGAGGTATTCGTAAGCGACATAGTTAATCGAATCACAATTATGTATTCTTATACATCCAGACTTCCGGAGGAAAATCCGGCAGGAAGGATGGACAGAAACCAGTGATCGGACTGTGTTTTTCCGGGCATTCTGTTACCGGCGCTAATATTTAGAAAATTATCACGTTAACCTGTCGAGTAATTAACAATAACTTAGTGAAAATCCAGATACCTGGTATTGAATTAAATAGAAGTGTTAGGCTAAGAGGAGTGTAACAGTATGGACAATTTACAGATTTTGCTCCGGCAGCATGTCGGCAAACCGTGTGCACCGATCGTCAAGAAGGGCGACAGGGTTAAGAAAGGTACGCTGATTGCAGAGCCGACAGGACTGGGAGCTAACATTTTCTCCAGTGTTTACGGAACAGTTGAGGATGTTCTGGACGACCGCATCATTATTAAAGCTGACGATGAGCAGCCGGATGAGTATGAGAAGATCAAGGAAGGCAGCAAGCTGGATATGGTCAAGGAAGCTGGAGTCGTCGGACAGGGCGGTGCAGGATTCCCGACAGGCGTTAAGCTGGACTGCGATCTGAAGGATGGATATATCCTCGTAAACGCATCCGAGTGTGAGCCGGGACTGGCACACAACATCGCACGTCTGGAACAGGATCCGGAGAAGGTTATCCGCGGAGCAGAATATGCAAAGGAAATCTCCAATGCTTCCAAGGTAATCATCGCAATCAAGAGAAAACATCATAAAGCAATCAAGACAATCGATGCAGCAATCAAGGACAGACCGGACGTATCCATGCATCTTCTGGCAGACATTTATCCGGAAGGAGAGGAGCGTGCAGTCGTAAGAGAGTGCCTGGGCATCGAGCTCGAGCCTTCACAGCTGCCATCCGCTGCCAACGCAATTGTCATCAACTGCGAGACATGCGCAAGAGTATGTGAAGCCATTGAAGAAAGAAAGCCATCCTATTCCAAGGACATGACCGTCCGCGGAAAGCTGAACGGCGGAAGCGAGCCGCACGTCTTCTTCGACGTACCGGTTGGAACTTCTGTTAATGATATGATTGAGAAAGCCGGCGGAATTGACGGCGAGTACGGTGAAATCCTTCTCGGAGGACCGTTCACAGGAAGACCGACAACACTGGATTCCCCAGTTACCAAGTCCTCCGGAGCGATTCTGGTCAGCATTCCGTTCCCGGATCTTCACGGCGCCAAGTGTGGTATTCTGGTCTGCGCATGCAGCGGAACAGAGGACAGACTCAGAGACGTTGTAAAGAAGATGAACGGCGAAGTAATCTCTGTATGCAAGTGCAAGCAGGCTCAGGAACAGAAGAACGGATCTCTGAAGTGTGAGCGTCCGGGAATCTGTCCTGGACAGGTTAAGAACAACATGCAGTTTAAGAAGGATAAATGCGAATATATCCTGATCGGAAACTGCTCTGACTGTTCCAACACTGTAATGGCATCCGCTCCTAAGATGGGGCTGAAGGTATTCCACCTGACCGACCATATGATGAGAACGATTGGCCATCCGCTGTACAGACACATGACTGTATCCAGAGAAGTCAGCCAGGATATTGATTTTTAGGAGAATTTCAGCTAGAAATTTCGAATAGAAAAAACCGATTTGCCAATTTAATTAAGGGCAATTAATATTTGATAGAAAACGGAAGATCGTGGGAGCGCGGGGGAAGCTTTCTGCCGCCCCGGCGCTCAGGTTAATCGACAAAAGATAACTTTTCAAGAGGGAAGCGGAACCCCCGAATCCGTCGAGCTTTTGAGGCATATCGACCGTTTGCCTATATATCTGTAACTTGCAGACACAATGATTGCAAAAAGAGGAGGAGAAACCAATGTCTATTTCAGAAGAATACGCGAAAGAACATTCCGGCGATCCTGCAGTACTGTGCTGCAGGGCAGAAGAGGGAACCGTCATTACATCACATAATCTGGAAGACCCTACGATCTTCCCAGATCTGGTTGATTCCGGACTGCTGAATATTGACGGAGCACTGACAATCGGACAGGTTCTCGGTGCAACCCTGACAAAAACAGAGGATTCACTGACTGCTCTGACACCAGACAACCTGAAGGATTATTCCGAAGCAGGAGCTGATGAAGAAGCAGCAGAGGATGAAACAAGCGAAACCACAGAGACGCCGGCTCCGGCAGCTCTGTCTGGTGCAACGGTATCTGCTGCCGTAACAGGCGGCATGATGAAGATCCATATCGGCGAAGGAAAGGACATTGACCTGGAAGTCCCGACATGGGTATTCGGCGGAGAAGCACCTGCTGACCGTTAAATAGTGCTGAAAAGTTAAAGGAGGAAACGTATATGTCCATTTCAGCTGAAACAGCTAAAGAACATGCTAAGGATCCAGCAGTACTGTGCTGCAGAGCAGAGGAAGGCACAGTAATTCAGGCATCCAACCTGGAAGATCCGGCTATCTTCGACGACCTCGTTGAGTCCGGACTTCTGAATCTCGACGGCGCACTGACAATCGGACAGGTTATCGGCGCAACAATGACTAAGACCTGCGATTCTCTGACCGCTCTGACGGCAGACAATCTGAAGGGTTACACTGAGGCTCCGGCTGAGGAAGCAGCTCCTGCAGAAGAAGAGGCTCCGGCTGAGGAAGCAGCACCGGCTGCAGTAGCAGGCGGCATGATGAAGATCCACATCGGTGAAGGAAAAGACATCGATCTGGAGATTCCTACAGGAGTATTCGGCGGAAGCGCTGCAGCACCGGCAGCACCGGCTGCAGTAGCAGCTCAGGTTGCAGGCGCAGCAGCACCGGCAGAAGAAGAGGCTGAGGGCAAGGTTGTAAGAGACCTGACAAGAAAGCACTATAAGATCACAGAGGTTAAGAGAGGACCGGAGACAAAGATCGAAGGAACAACTCTTTACATCCGTGAAGGTATTGAGAAGGATGTAATCGCTGACCAGGAGCTGGTTCACGACTTCAAGCTCGAGATCATCACACCGGATAAGTATCATACATATTCCGAGACAATCATGGACGTTCAGCCGATCGCTACAAAGGAAGGCGACGACCTGCTCGGAACAGGCACAACCAGAGTTCTGGACGGTGCAGTAATGATGCTGACAGGAACAGATGACAATGGCGTTCAGATCGGTGAGTTCGGTTCTTCCGAGGGATACCTCGACGAGAACATTCAGTGGGGACGTCCGGGCTGCCCGGAGAAGGGTGAAATCTTCATCAAGGGTCAGGTTACTATCCAGGCTAAGACCAACATGGAGAGACGTGGACCGATCGCAGCTCATACAGCATTCGACGTTGTTACACAGGAAATCCGTGAGGCAATGAAGGATCTGGATGATTCCCTGGTTGTTGACACAGAGAAGTTCGAGCAGTTCCGTCATCCTGGAAAGAAGAAGGTTGTCATCGTTAAGGAAATCATGGGACAGGGTGCTATGCATGATAACTTCATCCTGCCGGTAGAGCCAGTCGGAGTTCTGGGAGCTAGACCGAACGTAGAACTCGGAAACGTTCCTGTAATGTGCTCACCTCTGGAAGTACTGGACGGCTGCATTCATGCTCTGACATGCATCGGACCTGCATCCAAGGAAATGTCCAGACATTACTGGAGAGAGCCGGTTGTCCTGGAAGCTCTGAGCGATCCTGAAATCGACCTTTGCGGAGTTATCTTTGTCGGATCCCCGCAGATCAATGCTGAGAAATATTATGTATCCCGTCGTCTGGGAATGATGGTTGAGGCTCTGGACGTTGACGGTGCAATCGTAACAACAGAGGGATTCGGAAACAACCACATCGACTTCTCCAGCCACATCGAGCAGATCGGCATGAGAGGAATTCCGGTAGTAGGAATGAGCTTCTGCGCTAACCAGGGTGCTCTGGTAGTTGGAAACAAGTACATGAACGCTATGGTTGACAACAACAAGTCCAAGTCCGGTATTGAGAACGAGGTACTGGGATGCAACACTCTGGCACCAGAGGATGCAACACGTGCTATGTACATGCTGAAGGCTGAGATGGCCGGCGAGTCTGTAAAGGCACCTGAGAGAAAGTGGAATCCGGCAGTTAAGCAGAACAATGTTGAACTGATCGAGGAAGCATCCGGCGAGAAGATTGAACTCGAAGAGAACGAGCAGTCCCTGCCGATGTCCCAGAAGAGAAAAGAGAAGTATGACTAATAAGATTGAGACGAAAGAACTGAAGTATGGCGATAAAATTATCCGGATGGAAGGTGTCATCGTAGAGGTGCACGAAGAGGGTATTGCAGTCGATCTTAAGGGACGCCTGGGATATCTGAGAGTACCGAACCGCATGGTCATTTCGGACTATCCGTTTAAAGTCGGACAGGAAGTCGCCTGGAACATGAGTTTCATCGAGCAGCTCGGTCCGGACGTCAATACCAAGTACGTCAGCAATCATGATATGTACCTCAGACGTCAGAAAGAGATGGCTGAGAAAAACTCGAAAGATAAAGAGTAGGAGGATTCAATATGAGCTTAACTGTAGTTAAAGGATTACAGTCTGAAATCTTTGTACCTATTACTCCTAAGTCAATTTTCACACCATGCACAAAGAAGCTGAAGGACATGCGTATCGCATTCGCAACAGCTGCTGGTGTTCATCTGAAGACTCAGGAGAGATTCAACCTCGCTGGAGATACAACTTACAGAGAGATTCCGGACACAGTAACAGATGATGAACTGATGGTATCCCATGGTGGATACGATAACTCCGACGTTAATAAGGACATCAACTGCATGTTCCCTATTGACAGACTGCATGAACTCGTAAAAGAGGGATTCATCAAGGAAACAGCACCGTACCATTACGGATTCATGGGCGGCGGCGGAGACATCCAGGTCTTCACAGAGAAGACAGGTCCTGCAATTGCACAGAGACTGAAAGAAGAAGATGTTGACGGCGTTCTCATGACCGCTGGCTGAGGAACCTGCCACCGCTCTGCAGTTATTGTGCAGAGAGCGATTGAAGCTGCTGGAATTCCGACGGTAATCATTGCCGCACTTCCGCCAGTTGTACGTCAGCAGGGAACTCCGCGTGCCGTAGCTCCGCTGGTACCGATGGGTGCTAACTGTGGTGAGCCGCACAACGTTGAGATGCAGACGAACATTGTTAAGGGTGCTCTGCAGGCACTCGAAGACATCGAGACACCGGGAAAGATTGTTCCGCTGCCATACGAGTACACAGCTAAGCTGTAAGTCTTCGGGGATTCTGAGAATCCTGAACATGGACATTTCAGGGGGCAGATTAAAATCTGCCCCTTTTTTACTAGTGAAGTGTGGTAAAATATTAACAGAATTGAGAATAAGGAGGTTGGAAAGATATGCCGGATAAGACAATTGACCATGGAAGGCTGGAAATTAAATGCTTCCATATCAACGATGTTGACTTTGGCGAAAAGAATGAAGTCGACTCGAAGGGGAAGATGAGGGTCTGCAAGGATATGCTCGACAAGCTGGCGGAGGAAAAGTCAGAATTTATCGATCATATCGATTTGCAAGTAATTCAGCCTGATGACCATGACCGCTACACCAACACGATTATGGACTTTATTCCGATTTCCACCAAGGTCCTGGGCGCTATCGGAACGGGAGTTACCTACACCCTCACCGGTGTGTACTTTATGCTGACCGGTGTAGACACAGAAGGAATCCAGGCCCATGAGTTCGGATCTTCAGAAGGCAATCTGAAGGACCAGGTTATCCTTGACCGTCCGAGCACCCCAAAAACTGGAGACATCATCATTTCCTTTGATGTTACCATGAAGGCGGGCATGTCGGAAGAGCGTAAGGGCTGCTATGCGGCTCATGAGGTCTGCGACATGTTCATACAGGAATTCCGCAACCAGATGAAGCATTTCAATGCCAATGACTGCACAGAAAAGCACGTTTATCATGATGTAGAGCGTCCGGGACGCAAGAAGATCGTGATCATCCGTCAGGTTGCCGGACAGGGCGCGATGTACGATATGTACCTCTTCCCGGATGAGCCGAGCGGCGCCATAGGAGGCCGGTCCATCATCGATATGGGCAATATGCCGGTTATCGTCACACCGAATGAGTACAGAGACGGAATTCTGCGTTCCATGCAGTAGTGGAGAAAGGAGAAAACTATGGGAATTGGTCCATCAACCAAGGAAACTTCACTTCATCATTTCCAGGATCCGCTTCTGGAAGTGGTATCAGAAGATACAGACGTCGATCTGATGGGAATCATCATCGTCGGTACGCCGGATGATAATGTCGATAAGATCAGAGTCGGCACCAGAGCCGCGATTATGGCAGACTGCATGCGTGCTGACGGAGCTCTGATCTCCGCAGACGGATGGGGAAACAGTGACGTTGACTTCACCAACACCTGCGAACAGCTGGGCAGAAGAGGGATCTGCGTAGCCGGACTGCACTTCTCCGGACGCACGGCCCAGTTCGTTGTTACGAACGACTACCTCGGAAATATTATCGACACCAATAAAAGCAAGGAAGGAACCGAGACAACCGTACTCGGAGAAAATAACATGAATAAGCTGGACTGCCGGAAAGCGCTGGTCCGCCTGAAGATGGATATGCGCAAGCACGACAGAGGCCGCGGCACCACAGAATAGCCGTATTGCTGAGGATTGAGATGCAGCATCGACACACCGCCAGAGGGATTTCCCCTGGCGGTTTTCTTTTGCCCTGAGGACAAAGGCTGAAGAGCCAGGGGATGGTCTGGATGTGACAATACACCGCTGCGAGGGCTGTCCGCAGAGGGCTGCCGGCTGTGGAATATGTTCTGTGACAGGTGATATTAACGGCATGAAAAAAGAGAGCCTGCTTGAGGCTCTCTAATATAGCATTTATGGACTTCAATGCGGTGATGCTGTTTAAACTTATGCAGCTGTTCCTGCTTTCTTCGCCTTGGTGTCCTTGATTCCGTCTCTGAGGAAGAGGATTGCGGTGAAGAATACAACGAATACAACCAGGATCGTCAGAATCTTGATCGGCAGAGACTTTACGAATGTGTAAGCGATGAATACGCCGATGCATCCGAAGATTCCCTGTGTGATAACACCGATCATGTCGTAACGGGACTGCTTAACGAATACCGGAGTATTTCCGAATGCCATCAGGTATGCACAGCTTCCCATCATGATCGGGAATGCAGCCTGTACGTTCATGCCCAGCAGTGCAACCAGAGCCATGCACGGTGCGTAGAGGCCAACGCCGACGTTCATCAGAGCGCCCAGGACGAAGTTGCATACGATTCCGATGATGAGCTTGGAACCGTGAAGTGCAGTAGCTGTTCCTGTCGTACCAAACGGGCCGACATTAGTGACTTTGCAGGCCATGATAATGCCCAGGACAGTAAGTCCGACACCCATGGCGTAACGTACAGTTGTACGATTCCATTTGGTAACGATGTTTGCTCCGAGAGCGGATCCCAGGGTTGCTGCGACCAGCATGGAAACCAGTGTCAGCGGGTCCAAGTCAACGAGACTGAAGAAGAGGAAGGCCTCCATCAGGACCGGGAATGTATCTCCTACGTTCAGTGTTCCCGGTACGTTGATGTCATCAATGGAACCTCTGATCTTGAACAGAGCAGAGGATGTAGCGAAGGATCCGACACCCAGGGTATCGAAGAAGTTTGCTACTACGCCGACCATGGCATTCCACAGAAAGAATTTTTTCTGTTGTGCAAACAATTTTCTTCCTTCCTCTGTGCTGCGCTTTTTATGAACGCTTGCAGCAACGAGGATAAAGTCAAAGATAAATCCGATGATGCAGATGATTTTCAAGATCGTACTTACTTTCATAATATCTCTCCTACATTCTAAATGTCGAAATAAGTGCCGTTCGCTGCCTGTCTCATACATTCAGAATATTCAAGCCGGAATACGAGCGGGCTGAATAGAATTGTATATGCATAAATATACGAAAACTAAATACTTGTATCAGGCAGCGGGTTCTAACAAATCTCCCCCGATGACTTGTTAATTAATGTACTATCATTCTACCGAAGGGTATCAATTATGTCAATAAAAACCTGTGAAAAATTTGACCATGTATAATGTATGTTTATGCATTATAGGGTGAATAATAGTGATTCCAACGGGAATAGAATATGCGGAATATTATGACAATAGTGCAATGTAAAATTCGTAGAATGCATTCTATAATGTATTCTAGAACAAATGCACACCCTCAGGTGAATGTGAATTCTGTGTGATGGCAACAAAATTATTGAAAAAGATAATGTATACGCTCTGTAGTATCCAAAATATCCATTATTTTATTGATAAAACAGATAGGTAAAAAATATCCAGTGTAAAATATTCTGGTGATGTCGATGGAATTATAAATATTTATTTATGTACGGAAAGAAATACTAGAACGTCTTACAGAATGGTTTCTGCGTGAGAGAAATATAGTTTTGCCTAAAGCGTTATATAGCGGAATAAATTTTCTGATTCGGAGTTTGGAATGGATGGAATGGCCGCGAGGGCTGGAAAGCAGGGAAAACGGGAATAAGAGTTCCGGCCTGCTGTCGTCTGATGGACAGGCAGTAAAATGTCTGTCATGCATGGACCGGGACAGCAGAAAGCAGCCGGGATTTTCAGCTGCCGGCTGCTAGCGGCTGCTAGCGGCTTTTTTTCAGTGCGTCATTGGCAATCAGCCGGATGCAGTTATAGAGGTAAGGTTTATATTCGCTGAAGGTTACCGGTTCTCCGTGCAGGATAATGTTGTAGCAGGTGGAGTTGGTCAGTTCGATGATCGTATAGATCAGCAGAAGCGGTTCCTGCAGATGAATTCCCTCTTCTTCCATGGCACCCAGAATAAACTTCTGGAAGTCGATGACATCTTCATTTTTCTTAACAAATTCCGCAGAGTTTTTAAACAGCCCCCAGCTGAGAGATTTAGAAATAAATTTCAGCATAGCGATATCTTTAGAAAGAACAGTAATAATGTAGTCAGTAATAAAGACAAGCTTATCCGCAAAACTGCCGATGTCCTTTCTGTGCTGAAGGGCTTTTACGGCGCGGGCAAGAAGCTGACTGGATTTTACTCCGATCAGTTCATCCCGGATATCCGTTTTATCGTTAAAATAGAGATAAAAGGTGCCTTTTCCGACACCAGCCCGGCGGGCAATCTGAAGGACTGTTGTTTTTGTATATCCGACAGTGGTGAACAGTTCATAAGCACTGTCCAGCAGCGCATTTCTTTTCTTGCGCTTCTTGATTTCGTTTTTTGTCAGTTCATGTTCTGCCATGATATACCTCTCTGTTTGATAAAAGACATAATTGCTACTTAAATCCTAGCATCGAAATGACTTTTGGTCAACTTTATTGTTGGGCAGAATATGGTAATGTTCTGAATATAGAATGTTGAAATTTCAATATGTCTGGAATATATACATAATGGCGGATTTGTATAGAGATGAAAAGATTGACGGGCGGTCAGTTTCGTGCTAGGATATTTTTTGTAATAAAAGTGACTCTGCTGTTTTGGGTGCATGTGTATTAAATGAAATATTTAAGAAGTTAATTTGCCTGTATGCATGGCAATGGACTGGTTAAACCTATATAATAGACATGATAAACAAAAAATACAGAGTAAGTAGAATCTATGTAAACGAGACAGAATCAAGGTTTTGAAAAGAGGAGGAATACATGGGAGGATTCGGAGAGAAAATCGTTAAATCCCGATATGTAATCCTCGTGGTTGCTGTATTACTGCTGATCCCTTCAGTTCTCGGCATCAAGGCCACGCGTATCAATTACGATATGCTGACCTACCTGCCGAAAAATCTGGAGACCATGAAAGGACAGGATCTGCTGCTGCACGATTTCGGCAAAGGCGGATTTTCCATGGTTGTTACCGAGAACATGAAATCCAAGCAGGTCGCGGATCTGAAAAATAAGATCAGCAAGGTCAACCACGTGGATAGCGTTGTCAATCTTGACGAAGTGATCAATCCGAACGTTCCGCTGGCGATGTATCCGGAAAGTGTTCGAAAGAACATCCAGAATCCGGATGCGTCCATGCTGGTCGTTTTCTATGACACATCGACATCGGCGGAACCGACACTGAAAGCCGTGACACAGATCCGGCATCTGTGTACGAAGGATGCGTATGTGTCCGGTATGAGTGCGCTGGTACAGGATCTGAAGAATCTGTGCGAACAGGAAGAAGCGAAGTACGTGCTGATCGCCGTGCTGCTTTCCCTTGCCGCAATGATGCTCCTGCTGGATTCCTTCGCCGCGCCGTTCCTGTTCATTCTCAGTATCGGAATGGCAATCATATATAACCTCGGGTCCAACGTCATGTTCGGAGAAATCTCCTATATCACCAAGGCGATTGCCGCTGTCCTGCAGCTGGGCACCACCATGGACTATTCGATTTTCCTCTGGCACAGCTATATGGAGAATCTGGACAAAGGGCACGAGCGCAAGGAGGCAATGGCTTCCGCGGTAAATGAGACACTGATTTCCGTAACCGGAAGTTCCGTCACGACCATCGCCGGATTCCTGGCCCTCTGTTTCATGACGTATACAATGGGACGAGATCTGGGACTGGTTATGGCCAAGGGAGTACTGCTGGGAGTAATCACTTCCGTTACGATCCTGCCGTCGCTGCTGCTGCTGTTCAGCAGGCTGCTTGAACGCACCAGACATAAGTCACTGATTCCGGACGCCGGCAAACTGGCACATGGGCTGACCAGTCGTTACGGTATTTACATCGCGATTTTTGCGATTGCCCTGGCACCTGCAATTTACGGATATACACAGGACAATGTCATCTACGACTTCAGCAAGATGTTCACCGGAAGCGGCGGAAAGAGCCTGTCAGAATCGCAGGCGCCGGTAATTAAGGCAAATCAGAAACTGCAGGAAGACTTCAATATCGGAACTACACATATGATCATCGCTAAGTCCAGTCTGCCGTCTAAAGATGGTAAAGGAATGACGGAGGCGATTGAAAAAGTTGACGGTGTCAACAACGTTATCGGATACGATGCTTTCCTCGGAGAGGCCGTTCCAAGACAGATCCTTCCGGACGGCCTGGAAACGGCACTGTCAGCCAAGAGACATCAGCTGATTCTGGTCAATTCGGCGTATAAGGTTTCGACGACTAAGTGTAATAACCAGATTGACCGGATAAATACGATTATAAGGAAGTACGATCCGACCGCAAAGCTGATCGGAGAGGGACCGGCGACCAAGGATCTGATTCAGATTACCAACAGGGATTTCAAGATAGTAAATATCATTTCCATCCTTGCGGTATTCTTCATCATATTCTTTGTCCTGAGGAGTGTATCGCTTCCATTCATCCTGGTTGCGGTCATCGAGTTCGCCATATACATGAATCTGGGAATATCCGGATTCACGCATCTGGAACTCCCGTTCATCGTTCCGGTCTGCATCAGTACCATTCAGCTGGGATCTACGGTAGACTACGCGATCCTGCTGTCAACGAGGTATAAGACGGAGCGGATGGCCGGAAACAGCAAGCGCCAGGCGATTGAAACCGCGACAACTTTCGCTATTCCGTCCATCATCACCAGTGCGCTTGGATTCTTTACGGCCACATTCGGTGTAGGCGTGTATTCCAACATTGGAATCATCAGTACGCTCTGCGATCTGATGGCCAGAGGTGCGATCATCAGTATGATCAGTGTAATTCTGGTACTGCCGTCACTCCTGATGGCGCTGGATAAAGTTGTCTGCGCGACGACCATAGGACTTCGGAAGAAAGATTTCCTGAAGAGACAAAATGCAGATACGAATATAGAAGCATAGTTCGGAGGGGTTAGAATTGAAGAGAGTGTTGAATAGCAAGGCAAAGAAGATTGCTGTACTGTGCCTCGCCGGTGCGCTGGTAACAACTACCTGCGTCGGAGTGGAGTGGTATAAGCAGAAAAACAGCAATGGTGTCTATGCGGCTGCGAAGACGCAGAAGGCCATTGAGAAGAATTATCCGTCCATCACACCGTCTGTATCCGGTGACGGAAAGCAGCAGAAGGATGAGACGGTATATGTCATTAAAGATGCAAATGGCGTGCAGAAGAACGTCTATGTGGAGGAATGGCTCCGCAACGGAACCAAATCCGATAAAATCGACGACGTATCCAATCTGAAAAAGATCAAGAATACAGCCGGCGATGAAACCTATAAGAAGAATGGGGACAAGCTGACCTGGAATGCCAAGGGAGATGACATCCGTTATGAAGGAACGACGGATAAGGATCTTCCGGTCAGCGTAAACGTCTCTTACTTCCTGAACGGAAAGAGAATGACAGCGGATCAGATCGCCGGAAAATCCGGAAATGTAAAGATCCAGTTTAAGTATGACGTTCACAAGGTTGACGTGGTGAACGAAGGCGGAGAACAGTATTCCCTGAACCATCCATACACCATGGCCAGCGGTGTCATGCTGGATAATTCCCATTTCACGGATGTGAAAGTCAGCAGTGGAAAGAGCCTGAACGACGGAAACAATACCGTCTGCCTCGGCATTGCCTTCCCGGGAATGAAACAGAACCTGAATCTGAAGAACAATAAACTGGACATTCCGGAAAGCGTAACGATCACCGCCAAGACCGATGATTTTGAGATTGACGGAACATACACAGCAGCTCTGGATGGTGTCCTCAGCGACCTGAACCTCAGCAGCATCACCGGCGGCAGCATGGGCAAGCTGGATGAGCTCACATCAGGACTCACACAGCTGAGCAATGCTTCAAACCAGCTGGTCAATGGTGCGGACAAGCTCAGAGGCGGCGCGAATAAACTGCTGGCTGGATCACAGTCTCTGCAGAGCGGAGCAGCTTCCCTGGCATCCGGAGCCAATTCCCTGGCGGCAGGAACCGGAAGAGTTGCCAGCGGCAGCAGCCAGCTGAGCAGCGGCATCGTTTCTCTGTATCAGGGACTCGGACAGCTCAGCGCCAACAGCCAGGCCCTGCGCCAGGCAACCTACACACTGGAAAATCAGGTCTTCAAGACAGCGGGATCGCAGATCAACAAAGCCCTGAAAGAGCAGAACATCACGATGACGGTAAGCCTGACTCCATCCAACTATGTTCAGCAGCTGTCCGGAATTACCGGAAAGGCATCCGGAGCGGCAGAAACACAGCTTCGTCAGGCACTTGTAAAGGCCGGTGTTTCCGATAAAACAACGCAGAACAACATTCTGTCCCTTGCCTATAACCAGATGATGACGGCGAAGAATGCGGGAACATCGATGAGTGTAACTTCTGCAGTCACCAAGGCCGGCACACTGGCAAAGGAAGCACAGGCTGTTCAGGCAGCGACATCCAACAGCGAGATCCAGAAACAGGCTGTTTCCCAGGTTGGAATTACGGCATCTACCGAACAGATTGCAGCTGCGGCAACGTCCATCTACCTGCAGAATCAGGGCATGTCCGCTGCAGAAGCAGCCACAAAGGCAAAAGAATATGTCCAGGCAGCGGCACTGTATCAGGATGCGGCAAAGAGTGCTTCTTCCAACACAACGGCGCTGATCAACTATGCGGCGGCATCCAGTGATGCAGTAAAGAACGCTTCTTCTCAGCTGAATTCTGTGAAGACTTCTCTGGATTCACTGGTTGCCTATGTAAAGGCGGTTGAGACTTATACAGCAGGCGTTGACAGTGCATATGCGGGAAGCAAGAAGCTGGTATCCGGAGCAGCTTCCCTGGCATCCGGCGCACAGCAGCTGAACAGCGGAGCAGCTTCCCTGGCATCCGGTGCACAGAAACTGAGCAAGGGAGCGCAGTCTCTGACGAACGGAATCGGTTCTCTGGCCAGCGGAGCCAATTCTCTGAGCAGCGGAATGAATAAGTTCAACGCTCAGGGTATCCAGAAGCTGACCGGTTCTCTGAACGGAGAAGAGCTGAAAGATATGACCAACCGTCTGGAAGCAATCGTACAGGCTTCTAAGAGAAGCAGCATGATCGGCGGAATTGCAGACAATATGTCCGGCGAGAGCCGCATGATCTTCAAGACCATGGAAGTGAAGAAATAACAGAAGGATTTCTGAATGAGCATGAGCATCTGCATATTATGTGCAGATAGAAATATGCAGCAGGCATCCGGCAGAAGGCCGGGTGCCTGTTTTTTATGTGTAATTGACCGGAAAGAAGTGTATAATAAGGCATGTATAAAAATTGTATCTGCAGAAGAGAGGAATCAGAGTTTATGAATCAGGAACAGACCAATACAACCCGGAAAACGCGCAACGCCGTTCTGATCGCTATGTTCGGCGCAGTCAGCATGGTGCTGATGCTCCTGGAATTTCCAATTCCGATTGCCCCTCCGTTTATGAAAATCGATCTGTCGGACCTTCCGGCGATCCTGGGAACCTTTATGATCGGCCCGGGAGCCGGTGCAGGGATTGCCGCGCTGAAGATTGTCCTGAAACTGGTGTTTAAGGGAACGGATACGGCTTTCGTCGGAGAACTTTCTAATTTCGTCTGCGCGCTGATGTATATTCTTCCGTCGTACTTCTTCTATCACCGGAAGAAAACAAAGAAGAGAGCGGCCATTTCGCTGATGCTGGGCACACTTTCCGTCAGCATCCTGGCTGTATTTGTCAACTACTTCATTATGTTCCCGCTGTATTCCAAGCTCTATGGAATGCCGCTGAAGGCGATCATCGCCATGGGAACGGCAGTCAACAGTCACATTAACGGTCTGTTTTCGATGATGCTGATCATTGTGTTCCCGTTTAACATTCTTAAATATGGAATTGTATCGGTCATCACCTTCATCGCCTATAAGCGGCTGAAACGGGCGCTGATCCACTAAAGATAAGCAGGGAATAAGGGGATAAGCAGGGAACGATCGGTCTGTGCAGGTGGAGCAAACACGGCTGCCGGACGGAAATTCCCGGACAGGACCGGACTGGAGATGGAGTACAGAAGACCGGTCATAGTAGAAATAAAAGAAAACAAAACAAAAAATCCCGGGACAAGAGTGCGGATGAAGGACAGCTTCACCGGCACTTCCGCCCGGGATTTTTATTATTCTATTTTTTTCGTTCCGGCCGTTTTCCGTGGAACTGGTAGTAACAGACTTTCAGATGTCCGTTGTACAGCTTCCTGCGGCGGTCGGCAGGACGTTTAAACCATTTTTTCTCAATCGTTTCATCGGAGGTGATCATGAACACGGACCAGTCCGGACGTGCCTGATAGAAGTCGGAGACAGTCCGGTAGATTTTCTCCTGGATTTTCCGGTCTCCGATACGTTCCCCGTAAGGAGGATTCATGATGATGATGCCGGACGGAGGAAGGGCAGAAACATCCGCGCTTTCCGGGTCCAGAAGATCGGCCATGTTGTTGTTCAGGAAGCGGATGTCCTCATCGACACCGGCGTTTTCTGCATTAATTTTCGCGGCATGGTAAGCGTGGGCGCTGATGTCGCAGGCCGTAATATGAAGCTCCCTGCTGTAGTCGATCGCCTGGTAGGCGGCCGTCCGTTCTTCTTTCCAGAGATTTTTCGGGATAAAGTCCCATTCTTCTGATGCAAAGTGCCGGCTGAGTCCCGGCGCGATGTTTCTTCCGATCATGGCAGCTTCAATCGGAATTGTTCCGGATCCGGTGCAGGGGTCCAGCAGGTAACGGTCAGGATGCCAGAAGGTCAGCTGAATCATCGCAGCGGCCAGTGTTTCCTTGATCGGCGCAGGAACAGCTTCTGTACGGTATCCGCGCTTATGGAGCGCCTCGCCGCTGGTATCGACTGCAACAACAGCAGTATCCTTCAGCAGGGTCAGACGGACTGTATATTCCGCTCCGGTCTCCGGGAAATGGTCCATGCCGTATGCCTCTGAAAGCCGGCAGACGATGGCCTTCTTCACGGTTTTCTGGTTTACCGGCTCGCTTCGGAGTTTTGATTTTACCGTGGAAACCAGTACCGTGAATTTTCCGTCGGGCGGAATCAGTTCCTCCCAGGCCATTCCCTTTACCGTCTGAAAGAGGTCTTCCGATTCTTCGGCCCGGAATTCCCCCATTTTCAGCATAACGCGGTCTGCCGTGCGCAGCCAGAGGTTGGAGCGCACGATGGCACGCTCATCTCCGGTATAGGTCACTTTTCCGTTTTCTGTCTTTTCAATTTTATATCCAAGCGCTTCGACTTCCCGCTTTACAACGGCTTCCAGTCCAAAGGCAGTGATGGCGATTAAATCCAGTTTCATCCTTGCTCGTTCCTTTTTTGTCCTGAGAGAAAAATCCTGCAGGCAGGGGCCTACAGGGAAATAAGAATATTATTCAGCACCATCATGTCGACGGCCATAATCAGCTGCGGGATCATCAGAAGCCAGTAAGCGAGGTGAACGTTGGCCATCGGATAGGAAATCGAGCAGAAGATGCCGATGATGACCGTTCCGATGATCAGGTTCGTGGTCTTGGATGTCTGGCGGGTCGCGAAGGCGTCAATCTCGTAGAATTTCTGTGTAACGGACGCTTCTATGCAGCCCCAGACGACGCAGACCGGCAGAAGAATCGTCGCTGCGGTCAGTCCCTGTTTCAGAACAACCAGGGAAATAAATTCCATGACTGCGATGGCGGCGATGCCGAAGATCGTGATTTTCCGGTAGCTCAGCGAAATCTCGTTCTTCACCTCGAACTGTGTGCGGATGCCGTCGATGGACATGTAGATGCACCAGACCGCGAGGATGATGCCGATTACCAGCGCGATGTCTGCGAGTTTCGGCCAGATACCGTGCATTACCGGCCGGCGGTAGGTAATCAGATTGTAGATCACATAACCCATAACGGCGAAGGTCATCCATGCCGTGCCGTTAATCAGATGCTTCAGGCCGTTTTCCTGTTTTGCTGTCATTGTGAATAATCAACTCCATTCTTGTTGTTTCATACATAGTAAATGAACCTGACAAAAGAAACTCTGCCAGGCCGCAGTTATTGCACCGGGAAGGTTCATGATCCTCCGGATGCACGTACTTTGCATGCATTATACCATAAATCGGAGGCAGATGAAATGCAGAAATCCCTGCATAACGGTTGCGTTTTTGGGCCATTGAGATAAAATAATACAGTATATATTTTTGAAAATATGAGTGGATTAGAAATTTGGAGGGATAATTAGTATGGATTATGCAAAGGAATCTCTGCGTCTGCACGGTGAATGGGGCGGTAAGATCGAGGTTGTTTCCCGTGTTCCGGTAAAGGATAAGGATGATCTTTCACTGGCATACACACCGGGCGTTGCGCAGCCTTGTCTGGAGATCCAGAAGGATGAAAACCGCGCCTATGATCTGACAAGAAAGTGGAATATGTGTGCGGTCATTACAGATGGTTCTGCAGTTCTGGGACTGGGAGACATCGGTCCGCAGGCGGCAATGCCGGTTATGGAGGGAAAGTGCGTCCTTTTCAAGTCTTTTGCGGACGTTGACGCATTCCCGCTCTGCGTGGATTCCAAGGATGTAGATACCTTTGTCAACACGGCAGCGCTGATTTCCAAGTCTTTCGGCGGAATCAACCTGGAGGACATTTCTGCACCGCGCTGCTTTGAGATTGAGCGCAAGCTGAAAGAACGCTGCGACATTCCGATTTTCCACGACGACCAGCACGGAACAGCCGTCATCACCCTTGCGGGACTGACCAATGCTCTGAGAGTTGTCGGAAAGAAGAAAGAGGATGTCAAGGTCGTCACTTCAGGAGCAGGTGCTGCCGCAATTTCCATCACAAAGCTGCTGCTTTCCGCAGGATTTAAGGATATCGTCATGACCGACCGCCACGGCGCAATTTACAAGGGCCGCGAGGATGGAATGAATTGGATTAAGAAGGAAATGGCAGAGGTTACCAATCAGGAAATGCAGAAGGGAAGCCTTGCTGACGTTCTGAAGGGCGCAGACGTATTTATCGGCGTTTCCGCTCCTGGACTGGTGACAAAAGAAATGGTCAAGAGCATGAACAAGGATGCGATCATCTTCGCTTGTGCCAATCCGACACCGGAAATCTTCCCGGATGAGGCTGCTGAAGGTGGTGCTGCAGTAATTTCCACCGGACGTTCCGATTTCCCGAACCAGATTAATAACGTTCTGGCATTCCCGGGAATCTTCAGAGGTGCATTCGATGTCCGTGCATCTGAGATCAATGAAGAAATGAAGATGGCCGCAGCGCAGGCACTGGCTGACCTGATCAAGCCGGAAGAACTTTCTGCAGAGTACATTATCCCGAAGGCATTCGATCCGGCAGTAGGACCGGCCGTCGCAAAGGCTGTCGCAGAGGCCGCACGCAAGAGCGGTGTCGCGCGCATCTAAGGCAGAGGATGGAAAAGTCAAAGAGCTTTTCTATGATTTTACACAGTTTATAGAACTGTGGCAGACTACGCTGTACAAGGGCTGAACATCAAATCAGGACGTTTTTTGTGTAAAAAGTGAAGATTTATAAAGAAAACGCTTGATATCATCTCCGCCATTTGCTACAGTACTAATCGAAAGGGTTGAAAATTAAAAGGCACCCATACCGAAAGGTATGTTCGCAAAACTAGAGGGCCTTTCTCCGGAAGGAGAGTGGCAGCCAGCTGCATTAGTTCGACGTAAACGACGAATGTAAAGCGATTACGGGTGTTTTAGAGTACCTGTAATCGCTGTTTTAGTTTTCAGATCCGGTCAATTAAAGTCTTCAAGGGCAAAACAGCCGAAAGGCTGTGACGCAAAGCTAAAGGGTCTTCCTCTGTATGAAGATACGGAGATGACAGCCAGTTGCATTCTTGAGTCGTCTGGGTCTTTTTCGTGCCCGAATTTCTGCCACGATTATCGTATGGTGGAGAATTCGGAAAGCTCGAAATGTTAACACTCGCGGCAACAGGCACTGATCTGGGCTTTGCTTCCTTGCATCATGGAAGGGAGTATGCGGTATGAAAAGCGAAAGGAAAGAAAGGAACGTATTCGCGAAAACAATCATTCTCGTATTAACCGTTATTGTATTCATGGCAATGGGAACCGCTGCATCGTATGCGGATGATAACACATTCACCAGCTACAGCGATGCACAGAAGTACATTTACCAGAATGTCATGGAAATGAATCCGGAAATCAACTACACGCTGAAAGTAGACAGCATGGGTTCCGCATTTGATACATTTTCTTCTACCAGCATTTCCGGCCTGACCAGTCTGGATGACGGACTGAATACGGCAGGAGATTATGCGGCATGGAATCTGTATAACGGCGATGAATTCTCCTACAGCTGTGAAAAAGTTGATGGACAGTATGTCATTCACGTACAGGACAAGGTCAGCTACAGACTGAGCAAGAGTCAGGAGCGGACCTATAAAGAGAAGTTGAACAGCGTAATGGCATCCATCGGAACAAGCGGCAGCGACAAGCAGAAAGTAAAAAGAATTTATAAGTACGTCACGAAAAATGTGAAATACGATTACAGCTCAAATCTGAAGGATACAGCGTATACAGCCTATGCAGCACTGGTAAATAAAAAAGCCGTCTGCAACGGATATGCGGCTCTGGTTTACGACATGTGCCGTAAAGCAGGTGTTCCCTGCAGAGTAATCGTAGGACAGGCAAACGGCGGACTTCACGCATGGAACCTGATCAAGATCGGAAACAAGTGGTATAACGCTGATGCAACCTGGGATGCAGGAGAAAGCAGCTACCGCTATTTCCTGAAGTCTGATAAGCAGTTCAGAGGACATAAGCGTGCAGCAGCATACCGTTCCAAGAGATTCAAGGCGCTCTGCCCGACCTCCGCTTCAAGCATGAAAATCAAGTAGATCTTCATCCGGAAGAATGACGGAGTTCAGAAATCATCAATCTGCGATGTTAAAACTAGAATTGCGATATAAAATATAGATTTTGCGATATAAAGATAAATTTGCGATATTGAAAATACATTTTGCGATATAGAAGATAGAGATTCCGCGAGCCGGGAGACGATCACCCGGCCCGCAGTGAAAACCAGGGCCTGAGGGCCAGATTAATTTATGCGATATAAAATATAGATAGAGAATCAGACGGCTCAGCGAAAGCAGAAACTTTCGTGGAGCCGTTTTCCTGTGTGAAACAGCATGTCCTGCAGCAAAGTGTGGGGCAGACACAGGAACTTGACATGAAACGGCATGAGAAAGACTGCGGAAAAGACGTCGGAGACGTGTAGAAATCATGCTTTTCAGAGTTTGTGGACAGTTGAAAATACATACCGCTATTCGAATTGTATGCTATAATATTGTAAAATTTTACTGGAAGTTCTGCCAATGGTGCAGGCAAATGCAGCGGAGAGGAAATTGCATGAAGGTACTTCTGATTGAATTTTTAATGGCAATGGTGCCGGTGGTGGAACTCCGCGGTGCTCTTCCGTTTGCCATTGCGAAGGGCGCAGCGCCACTGGCCGCGTATGTTATCGCGGCGGCGGGGAATCTGCTGCCGGTTCCATTTATTATTCTGTTTCTGCGAAAGCTGATTTTGTTCTTACGGGGAAGAAGCACATGGCTTGACCATATTCTGGACCGGCTGGAACAGAAAGCGGAGAAAAACAGGAAGAAGGCAGAGCGTTATGAATGGCTGGGCCTGTGTATTCTGGTTGCGGTACCGCTTCCCGGAACTGGAGCCTGGACCGGCGCGCTGGTCGCATCGCTGGCAGAAATGAGGATGAAACGGGCGCTTCCGAGCATTACTCTCGGGGTGCTGATTGCGGATGCAGTCGTCCTGGCGGTCAGCATGGGAATTAAGATTTTGTAGGGAAAGCGACACTGTTAATTTATGGAAAATATGTAATGTTTTCCATATGGACGCATATTCATCCGTACGATATAATGTCAGTATTGAGGAATTTTATAATGCCAGTTCATAAAACGGAAGAACTTTACGTTTATGAACATACTGTACTTCTGATGAACGGAGCGGCGGAACAGAGACTTACAGATGCTTCTGCCGTAAGACGTCAGATGCTGCAGAGAATGGGAGAGGTGAACAAGAATGGATCAGAAACAGCTGATTACGGAATACGCGGATAAAATTGCAGCGCTTCCGTACTCTGCGGGGCCTGCGCCAAGAATCATTCTTAAAAAAGACGGAAGAATTTTTGCCACAAAAAGAGGAACGGATTTCCGCTATATTTCCGATGAGGATATTATAGAAGTGTCCAGAATGCTGGATCAGCTGGATACCGTGGAGGCAGCTGCGCTCATGAAGCTGAAAAAGCAGAAAGCGATGATCCTTGCCCGTACACCTTTTGTCGGAAAATATATCGATGCCGGGAAGCCGATCGGAGCCTGCCTGGATGATATGGCACAGATTATCGGAAGAAGGGTTCCGATTGTTCACCGGAGTGTCCGTGAAATTACCGCTGCGCTGAATGATACGAGCGCGGTTCTGCTGAAGGGACGCTATGCGGTGACCTGCGGGCGGACGCTGTATGAGGCGTATACGGCGCTTCTGGTGCTGGAGAAGTCGGCAAAGGTAAATATCAAGGCATCTGTCATCGGCGGTGCCAGACATATCGGGAAGCTGGACTGCAGGATGATGCGGAATTTCTATTTATACCGGTATTCAAAGTCAGAAAGGGAGCAGGATGATGATATTGAGGGCTGAAGAAGAGTGCAGAGAGATGCTGGTCGTATACGGACAGAGGCTTCTGGCATCCGGACTGGTGCAGGGCACCTGGGGCAATCTTTCCGTACGCCTGAACGATGAGAAAATGCTGGTCACGCCTTCCGGACTGGATTATGAACGCCTTCAGCCGGAAGACATGGTGGTCGTTTCCATCAAAAACCTGAAATATGACCGTTTTGGAAACAAACCGACATCGGAAAGGGGCCTGCATGCGGGAATTTACCGTCGTCGTCCTGATGCCGGCGCGGTTATTCACACTCATTCGACATACTGCAGTGTGTTTGCGGCAGCAAAGATGCCTCTGGAGGTGGAAAATCCGGTTCTGGCTGAGGAAGTCGGAAGCATTATCCGGGTTGCGGATTATGCCCGCCCGGGGACGAATGCACTGTCCAGAAACACGATCCGTGCGCTCGGCAGCGGAAAGGGATGCATCATGGCGCATCACGGCATGATTTGCTGCGGAGTGGATCTGAAACAGGCCTTTCATACCTGCAGTGCGATTGAAGAGGCAGCGAGACAGTATATCGAAAGTCGCATAAACGACTGATTGTTTGAGCATTATCAAATAATTTAACCGGATGTAAAGAGTATTGAAAATATATTGTACACATGGCGCAGAAGTATTGACACCGCGGAGTGAAATCGATTAAGATAAAGTTGAAGATAACGGAAACGGAATGGATTCTAGAATACGTTCTCGTAAAAAAGTGAATATCCAGATGAAGCGATGTGGAGACTTTCTGTCAGCCGGCATGTGAACAGCCGGGGCAGGAAACCGATGGAGAAAACACCGGCTGCGCCACAGACGGTGTGAAGCTTTCAGGTACAAGGGACACATTGCGGATGGAGCTCTGGAAAGGCCGCGGGCAGATCAGTGAATTGTATGGTTTTGAATTGAAACTGTCCAAAGGCCGCCGAAGAAGTGATGCTTTCAGGCAAAAGTACTGAGATTTTGAGGCACGTTGAAGTTTACGTGCGGTCAAAGTCTCTTTTTTAATGCTTAAACGCTTTAACGCGTTAATGTGACTGAAGGCCAGAGTTGTTTGGAGAAGGGAGAAAATTATGAAGGACGAAAAGAAAGCTGTAAGCAGCGCTCCTGAAAGTTCGTCTGACGGATTGAAGAAGAACCTTGGTGTCGGTACTGCGCTGGCAACGGTAATCGGCTGTGTAATCGGATCCGGTGTGTTCTTTAAACCACAGGCAATTTTTACAACTACCGGAGGCGCTCCGGGAATGGGCATCCTCGCCTGGCTCGTCGTAGGCATCATCAGCATCTGCGCGGCACTGACCTTTGCAGAAGTTGCGGTGCTGATCCCGAAAACAGGCGGAATTGTCACCTATATCAGAGATATCTACAGCCCGAGACTGGGATTTGTCTGCGGCTGGGTGCAGGTTCTCCTGTTCTACCCGGCAATGATTTCCGCGCTGGCTGTAGCATTCGGCAATCAGGCAGCCATGTTTGTCGGCCAGAAATTCGCTGTCCCGATGGCACTGGTCTGCATTCTGATTCTGGTTATCGTGAACTGCATCAGCGCCAAGGCTGCCGGAAACCTGCAGATCGTATTCACCATATGCAAACTGGCACCGATCATTCTGCTGATCATCTTCGGATTCCTGAAGGGCGGAAGCTCCCAGCCTCTGATGAGCCCGATGATCGGAAAAGGCGTCAATCCGGTTTCCGCAATGGGCATGCTGCTCGTATCCGTTCTGTTTGCTTTTGAAGGATGGACCGGTGTAGGAGCCATCGCCGGAGAGCTGAAGAACCCTGGAAAAGACCTGCCGCGCGCGATTGTCGGAGGAGTTTCCGTAATCACCGCGATTTACCTGATCGTAAACCTGGCCTACCTGAAGGTCATCCCGGCATCCCAGCTGGCAGCCATGGATGCGCCAGCAGCCGCAGTAGCCATCAAGCTTTTCGGAAATGTCGGAGGAAAGATCATCGCTGTCGGCATCATGATTTCCGTATTCGGTGCCTGCAACGGATTCGTACTTTCCGGATCCAGAGTCATGTACTCCTTGGCTGTGGAGGGACTGTTCCCGAAGCATAAAATGTTCGCAAAGCTGAATAAATCCCAGGTTCCGGTAAACTCTATCTACCTGATTTCCATCATCGGAGCGATTTATTCCCTGAGCGGCCAGTTCAATACACTGACCAACCTCGCCGTATTCGCATGCTGGACCTTCTACACACTGAGCTTTGTCGGATGCATCAAGCTCCGCAAGGATCATCCGGAATGGAAGAGAACCTATAAAGTTCCTCTGTATCCGATTGTTCCAGCTATTGCAATCGCCAGCGGACTCTTCGTCGTCGTCGATCAGCTCTTCCTGGCAGGCCTTCAGACCACAATCCTGTCGGCATGCAGTATCGTTGTCATGCTCATCGGTGTTCCAGTCTACAAGGCACTGGAAAACAAGCTGGAGAAGGAAGAAGCCAGCGTAGAGAGCAAGTGTGCGTAATTGAAGAAGGCGTGCAGATGAGGATTGCTCGTTGAAGAAGTGTAAATGAGAACTTGACAACTTTCTGTATTAACCATACAATTAACCCATACGATTTTTGTGAAATAACATAATTTATGGGGCGTGGACAGAGAAATCTGTTCAGGAAAAGGCCATTTCGCGATGGTCTTTTTCTTTTCTCTGAATGCAGACGGCCCCATATTTTGGGGACAAAAAGAAAAGAGGCAAGGATGAAATTCGGACTGATTGGCAGAACACTCGGACACAGCTGTTCGCCGGAGATTCACCAGAAACTGTTCCAGGCGCTGTACCAGGAGGGAAACAGCTATGAACTGCTGGAAATGGAGCCGGAAGAACTGGAAAGCCGCCTGAAGCAGCTGGCGGCAGAAGGGTATACGGGCGTTAACGTCACGATCCCGTATAAACGAGCAGTTATGCCCTTCCTGAAGGGGGTCTCTGCAGAGGCAGAGGCTATCGGCGCGGTGAACACCATCAAATTTACGGAAGATGGCATGTTCGGTTTTAATACCGATTATACGGGCTTTGGAAGGTCGCTTCTGGGAATGGGGGCAGATCCTCATGGAAAGGTCTGTGTAGTTCTGGGCACCGGCGGTGCCGCAAGGGCCGTCGTGCAGTTCCTGGCTGACCATGCCCCGAAAGAGCTTCTGGCTGTATCCCGTCATAAAAATGAGCAGGACGAATTCCGGGAATTTTTGGAAAAGAACGGCGGCAGTCTGATTTCTTATGAGGAACTCGACGGCAGAAGCGGAGATATCCTGGTGAACTGCACGCCGGTAGGAATGTTCCCGAAAACCGGAAAGGCCGCGGTTTCTGAAGAAGTGGTGAAGAATTTCCACGCAGCCATGGATCTGATTTACAACCCGAAGGAAACGGAGTTCCTCAGAATGGGAAGAGTCAATGGCCTGAAAACCAGAAACGGCATGTACATGCTGACGGCACAGGCTGTAGCTGCGGAGGAAATCTGGCAGAATCTGCAGGTCCCTGAAGAAATCCTGCAGAAGATTGCGGAGGACATGGAAGCATGACGGAAGAGAAAAAGAAATCGAACATTATTCTGATCGGAATGCCGGGATGCGGAAAAAGCAGTTTCGGACGCCGGCTTGCAGAAGCTCTGGGCCGTCCTTTCCGGGATGCAGATGACGTCCTGGTGGAGCGGGAGCATAGAACGATTAAAGATTTATTCGATGAAGGAGAAGACGCCTTCCGGGATGCGGAAATCCGGACAAGCCACTATTTATCTGGGGGAAACGGCCTGGTCATCGCATGCGGAGGCGGAGTTGTGGAGAGAGAAGAAAATATCCGCCTGTACAGGGAAACGGGTACAATCATCTTTCTGGACCGTTCCCCGGAGGCCATCATGGGAGATGTGGAAACCGGAGGACGCCCGCTTCTGAAAGAGGGAAAGCAGAGAGTTCTGGATCTATACAGCAGACGGATCGGAAAGTATCGGGCGGCTGCCGATTACACGGTGAAAAATGACGGAACGGAGGAGCAGGTCCAGGAAAAACTGCTTCGGCTGGTAAAGGAGGAAAAGCTGTGAAGAAAATCGGATCCGTGAAACTCGGAGATGGCATGCCAGCAGTCTGCGTTCCGGTTATGGGGAAAGACTTCAGCGAGTTAAAGCACAGTCTGGAAGCTGCAGGGCAGGTTCCCCATGATGTCGTCGAGCTGAGAATGGACAGTCTGGAACAGGCACAGAGTAAGGGAATGGTCAGAAAAGCCTTATCCCTTGCTAGGGAAGTTTTGCCGCAGATGAATCTGCTGTATACCTTCCGGACGGCGGAAGAGGGCGGGGAACAGGAAATTTCCGAAGATCGTTATTTTACGATGCTTGGTGAAGCTGTGGAATCCGGTCTTGCGGACGCTGTTGACATAGAGTTTTACAAGGACTGTGACAAGATCAGCGGGATGATAGAAAAGGCGAAGAAGCAGAAGGTATTCGTGATTCTGAGCTCCCATGATTTTCAGAAGACGCCGCCGCGTGAAGAGCTGATTAATCGCCTTATTACGATGCGGGATCTCGGCGCGGATGCGGCCAAGATCGCCTGCATGCCGGAAAATGATGAGGATGTGTTTACCCTGATGGGCGCGACTGCAGAGGTAAAACGCAGATTTCCGGATCAGCTGCTGATCACCATGGCCATGGGCGGAAGAGGAACACTGAGCCGGATCGGCGGAGAAACAGACGGCTCCTGCCTGACCTTCGGATGCGCGGAAAAGGCCTCTGCACCAGGCCAGATGAATGCCGGGGATCTCCGGAAAATCCTGGAAAGCATCCATTCGGCCGTGCAAAAAGTATAATGTATACATAACTATACAAAAAAGTTTTTAATGGCAATAAAAATATTTTATAAAACGACTGTATTGATATCGGAAACGCACACATGCATAAAAATGTGATTTTATGCAGATGCAGTCGTTTCAAGGCATTTAGAGAAAAGTGAGAATAAGGAGCGGGGGATAAAATCCCCCTGCTTTTTATGTGTTGATCATGTGACAGGAAAATGTCAGGAACTTGACCTTTTAGGATTTATGGTTTATATTTGATATAGCTGAGGAGATATTGGGGACAAAATTTGTTTACTAAGCATGAATGTGTTCTGAATACGGAACATTGTATGCAAGCAGTTCTGCCGCCGTTTCTCCGGGCATGGTTCATTTATTATTTTCTTTTTATTACAATTTAATTACAGTTAGGAGTTGAGTTTTTTGGCTACATTCTTACTTGGAATTGTCATCCTGATTGTAGGCGGAGCTCTCTATGGTACATTATGTGAGCGCGTCTTCCAGCCTGACGACCGCGAAACTCCTGCTTATGCGAAACAGGACGGAGTTGACTTCGTACCGATGGCAACTTGGCGTAACTGCCTGATCAACCTGTTGAACATTGCGGGAACAGGCCCGATCCTCGGACCTATTCAGGGTATCCTGTTTGGACCTATCGCACTTATCACTATTCCTATCGGAAACGTAATCGGCGGTTCTTTCCACGATTATTTCTGCGGCATGATCTGCACACGTGAAGGCGGACTGCAGATGCCTGAGATGATCAGAAAGTTCACCAACAAGGGCGTATACATGGTATACAACATCTTCGTTTCCGTACTGCTGCTCCTCGTTGGTGCTGTATTCGTATACACACCTGGAGACATTGCGGCAACGCAGGTATTCCATTTCTCCGGACTCGCAACAGATCCTAAGACATGGGTTATCTACGGAGTTATCTTTGTTTACTACCTGATCGCTACAGTATTCCCGATCGATAAGATCATCGGAAGAGTTTACCCGATCTTCGGAATCATTCTGGTATTCTCCGCAGTCGGAATCTTCTTCGCTCTGATCTTTGAGAAGATGCCTCTGGTCAACATCTGGGATTCCTGGAACACATCCAGCTTCAACTATGCTGCTTACTTCAAGGCAGGACACTTCGTTCCTATCTTCTTCGTAACAGTAGCCTGCGGAATTCTGTCCGGATTCCATTCCACACAGACCGCGCTGATTTCCAGAACAATCAAGACTGAGCATGAAGGCCACTGGACATTCTACAACATGATGATGTGCGAAGGTTTCATCGCTATGTGCTGGGCTGCCGGCACAATGGCTATGATTCAGCTGACAGCTGCTCACGGCGGCATCAACTTCCAGCTGGATCCTTCCACAGGAGTTATGAGCTACTTCCAGAACGTTAATGGCACAATGACAGCCATCTCCGCTACATCTGTAGTAGGTGTTGTCTGCAAGTACTGCCTGGGTTCTGTCGGTGGTACAATCGCTCTGGTCGGTGTTATCATTCTGCCGATCACATCCGGAGACACAGCACTGCGTGCTCTGCGTCTGATGGTTGCAGATACATTCCATATCAAGCAGGATAACAACGCTAAGCGTTTCGCACTGGCTGTTCCTATTTACGCACTGACACTGATCATCCTGATCTGGGCTAAGTTCGATCCAAACGGATTCACAACACTGTGGAGATACTTCGCTTGGTCCAACCAGACCATGGCACTGTTCGCACTGTGCGCAATCATGATCTGGATGATTGTCAACAACAAGAAGAAGTTCATCTGGATGCCGATGATTCCGCTGGCATTCTACTCTGTAGTATGTGTATCCTACATCTGCAACGCGCAGATCGGATTCCACCTGCCATGGAAGGCATCCTACATCATCTCCTTCGTTGTTGCGATCGTACTGATTGCTATTTCCATCCACACAGGAAACAAGCGTGTTGCAGCAGATCATTCTCTGAATTAAGAGTGACGATGCAGACGTGCTGATGAGGCATGGAAAATAAATACGAATTGCTTATGAGGCCGCTGCATTTTGCAGCGGCCTCATTTTTATCGCGGACAAAATATACACGCGCAAGAGGAATACTGTTCTGGCTGTGCTTGAACATTGCATAGAAAGGGAATAGGTAATTGGACAGAAAAGGTGTTTCCTTGCCTGTTCAGCCTTTGTCCGGAAGACGGACGCATATTGGAAGCGGAGTGTCTTCCGTAAATCCGAAAACAGAAGCAGAAGGGGGAGCCTGACATGGAAAATAATGAAATGCTGGATTTTCTGAAGGAAGAGGGGATCAGCGACCGCATCATCGATGAGATCAAGTACTTCAGAACTTACTATAAACTGGATGGAGATCTGGAGGATCGTGTCCCGGTGCCGCAGTATAAGTATTATGGAAAGGAAGTCTGGGAAGAGGCGATCACCGCGATTCTGGCGGGTGAGAACATTCTGCTGGACGGACCTAAGGCCACCGGAAAGAACGTCCTGGCGCAGGGCCTGTCCAATGTCTTTCACCGTCCGGAATGGGATATTTCTTTCTACATCAATACGGACTCCGCGTCCCTGATCGGAACCGATACATTCGAGAATGGAAAAGTCGTTCTCCGCAAGGGACCGATCTATCAGGTAGCGGAAAACGGCGGATTCGGTGTGCTGGATGAGATTAATATGGCGAAGAATGAGTCGCTGGCCGTTCTGCACGCAACGCTGGACTTCCGCCGCTTCATCGATGTTCCGGGCTATGATAAGATCAAGCTGCAGGAATCCACGAGATTTATCGGAACCATGAACTATGGTTATGCGGGAACCCGTGAGGTCAATGAAGCGCTGGCATCCCGATTCGTGGTGATCCATATGCCGGTCATCACCAAGGAGGGCCTGAAGAAGCTGATCACGGACAAGTTCCCGAATCTGAAAGATGAATATAACGAGCAGTTTGCGGATCTCTTCATGGAGATCAGAAAGAAGTGCGAGAGTGGAGAAATTTCCACCAAGGCCCTGGACCTGCGTGGACTGCTGGCGTCCATTCATATGATGGACAGAGGCCTGGATCCGGTACGCGCTCTGGAACTGGGCATGGTCAACAAGTGCTTCGACGATTACGAGCGTCAGCTGGTGGATGATATGGTATCCGTCCGCCTGCCGGGAGACCTCACAAGAGATAAGATTTTTACGGATTAGGGATAAGAGGCAGATATGCAAGTCACAGATTTTGAGAAAAAGCGCGCACTGAACCTGATCTGGAATGCCGCGCAGGACTATGACGCGGACCCGGGATTCAGAGTCTATGACGATGAAGGACGCGCAGATCTGTATTGGAACTGCATCATCGGCGCGATCTGGAAACATTATGACTGGAGCAAGCTCTACGATTTCTATAAAACCTTCAACGGGCTTGTGGATCAGGGCATGTACGAGAATTTGTTCTGGATTATGTTCGAGAACGGCGCGTATGAAAAAGAAAAGAATGAGCGTCCGGTTTTCCCGTATCTGCGGAAGGAATACGCGAAGAAGACCATTCCGCATATTTACGCGTCCATTAACGCCAGCCGTGCGGACTGGCTGCTGGAGGGTCATCTGAAGCGTTCTCTGGGAGAGGACTGCGGTCTGCCGGATCTGGTCGACCGTAAACTTCTGGACGCGCTGGAAATCAGCGGAGACCTGGACACGGATCAGGCCCTGGACCATCTGTCGGAGACTCTTTCGCAGTTCTTCACCTATCATCGTCCGGCGCCGGGAGAGAAGAAAAAGAAGTTTGAAATCAATCCGGTCATGCATCCCTTCCTCTTCGTAAAGGCGAGGAAGGCGCATGAAGCCATGGGGCCGATGCGGAAGATGGCCTTCGGATTCGGTGAGCATCAGTCGGAATACGGCGGTTCGCTGGTGGACCAGAGTCATATCAAGGTTTCCTTCTCCAAGTATTCTGCGCAGACGGATGAAGGCCTGAAGGAATATATCAAGAACTACTTTGGCAAGCCTGTGATGAAAGAACAGGATATGAAGCAGATGGAAAAGGACTACTGCACGGGAAACCACAGGGACGTCCATCTCTACTTCACCAGCGGTGACTATGATCAGGATATGCTGAATCAGGGATTTGCCGGAAAACAGCTGCAGCTCGCGGTAGAGCAGCGTAAGGTGAACATGGATAAATTCCATGAGCAGGAGCAGAAGCACCGCGTGACCATCGACCGGCTCACCAGCCGCATCCGGAACTCGGTTCTGATGCATATGGAGACGCAGCAGGTAAACGCTCCGACCGGTATTCTGCAGGCCAATCGTATATGGCGAGGACTGTATCTGGATGATGATACAGTATTTAAGAAAGAGATCAAAGGCGATACCGGCGATATCAGTGTGGATATTCTGATCGATTCCTCGACTTCACAGGTACACAGAACGGAAATGGTTTCTGCCCAGGCCTATATTATTGCAGAGAGCCTGACGCGCTGCGGAATTCCTGTGCGTGTGCTGGGATTCTGCGCCATGAACGGCTACACGATCATGAACGTCTACCGGCGTTATAACGACCCGCGAGAAGCCAACCGGAATATCTTCCGTTTCTATACCACCGGAGCCAACCGTGACGGACTGGCCGTCCGGATTACCACGGGACTGATTAAGAAAAATCATGCCGATCACCGGATTCTGATCATCCTTTCCGATGCCAAACCGAATGACATGATCAAGATGCAGTCGGATGCCGGTGTGCTCCGGGATTATGCTGGAGACAACGGAATCGAAGATACTGCGGCAGAGGTGCACGCGGCCAGAATGGCCGGCATCAACGTGCTGGGAATTTTCTACGGCGCAGATGACGATCTGCCGGGCGTACGGAGAATGTACAACCGCGATTTCGTCCGGATCCGTTCCTACGACCGCTTTGCGGATACCGTGGGAAGCCTGCTGCAGACGCAGATTACGAGTATTTAACGAGGAGCTGTTATAAGAACTTAGCAGAGAAGAGACAGCTGCTGTATATGAAGTGGAAAACAGATTGCATGGCTGCTGGACTGAAATTTCAGGATAACAGGCCGCTGCACCGTGCGCAAAACAGCATGGTCGGCGGCCTCATTAACAATTAACACGATTTGGATCCCGGATCTGCCAGCATCTTAAAGTTCGCTGAGCAGTTTCCCATATTTGCCATGGAGTCTGCATTGTAGATTATTGATATTCCCAAATTCTGGGAAAAGAATATCCGGTTTCTTATCCTGTACCGTATTCAGACTGGCCGCGGAAAGCACAGCCTCAGATCAGCGTATGAATGGCGCCGTCCAGGACCTGAAGCGGGCTGAAGATGACCGGGTCGTTATTTCTCAGGCGCATCTGCTGTGCGCCGAGGATTCCGCCCGGCTGATCCGGAAATATCGCTGTATCATACATATTTCCGAGACCGGATGAAATTTTCACCAGAATCAGGCGCATCTTGCCGGGATGTGCAGTAAAGTTGAACGTTTCTGACTGGCAAGAATTCAGAAAATCCTGGTTTTCGGCTGTCTTCAGCATTGCTCTGCGGATTTCCTGAAGAATTCTGTCCGCGGTCCGGTGTGCAGCTTCGATTCCTTCTGCTGTTCGGCCTTCTCCTTCCTGAAACAGGAAATCAATATGCAGGATCAGATCGTTCCACGCAGGGGTTCCGGCACGGTCAAAACAGACATGTTCGGAAAGAATTCCTTCTGACGAACCAATATTGGCCGGCTGGTATCCGGTTTTATCTTCCACGCCGTTGAGCATTGCCCGGATGCCGGAAAGTTCAAGGGTGATCCCTGTTCCTATATTGAAATCGATGATCGTGTTGACATAAGGATTGCGGCAGACGAGTCTCCCCTGAAGTCCGATATAGCTCAGGCCGACAGAGGGAATGCCGTGTTCACCGAGCGCGCGGATGACTTCTGTAAAATCAATGTGGTCATTTTAATGCTCGGTCCAAGTCCCATAAGTATGCTCCTCTCTTTCTGAATCAGAAGAGATTATTTCCCGGTTGGAAATGGATCCGGATAATCGGAATGAAAATGATTCAGAATGTAACGGATGAAAAGTTTGGTGAGGGGAGCAGCATTTTTTGTGTCTTTGATACCGATTCCCAGAGTGCGGGAATACGGGGGATCCAGCGGAAGGTTGAGTACATCCGCCGGCGCGTTGTTTGTGGAGAGCTTCGGAAGCATGGCTGCGCCGAGGCCATGTTCCACCATGGCAATAATGGTCTTATCATCTTTAGAAGAATACCGGACATTGGGAGTGATGCCGGCTTCATTTAAAGCGCGGTGAATATCGTATTCAATTCCCGCCTGAGAAATGATGAATGGACGTTTGTCAAACATCTGAATCGGGACAGATGTCTGTCCCTTCAGCAGAGGAAAGTCCGGCGGCAGAACTGCTACGATCGGATCTTTTGTAAGCGGGAAAAACTGAAGCGGACTGTTCTGGTTCTGGCTGTAGAGGCAGAAGTCCACCTCATTGTCCACCGTCCAGCGTTCCAGGTCGTCACTGCCGCCTTCCTTGATATTAAAGGAAATATTCGGATGAGAAGTCGAAAAATCTCGAAAAATATCCGGAAGGAGATGCAAAGCAATACTGGAAAATGTGCCGATCGTCAGCGTGCCGACTTCCAATCCGTGAAGATCATAGATGAACTGCTCCACTTTCTCATTCTCGTTTAAAAGTGCGTTGATATGAGGAAGGAGCTCTCTGGCAACTGGTGTCGGGTGGACTCCGTACCGGTCACGCACAAAAAGCTGGATTCCTGTTTCCTTTTCCATGGATTTCAGCATATGGCTGATGGCCGACTGGGTGTAGCCCGTCAGGTCAGCGGTCTTGGAAATGTTCTCTGTTTCCGTCGTCAATACAAAGATTTTGCATTTTTTTATGTCCATATATTCTCTTGCTCCGTTTGAACTTTGTCTGTATTCTAACGATCTAAGCTATATTATAGATAGATATGAATTAAATTCAATTCTATCAATACTATTTGTCGCTATACAAATACCTTCAATTTCATTATAGTAAAGTCAGAGGGATAAAGCAACACAGAGTAGTAATAAAAATAAGATTATGAATCGCGTGTATATTGATCGAAACGGCCTGTCGATCGCATGGGAGCAGCAACTCCGAGCGTCATCAGTACACAAACACAATCAAGGATGTTGATATACTTAATTACTGCTTGAGAAATCAGAACAGAATTCTCTGTTTTTTGTGCTGATTTCCGTGAAATACAGATATATACAGATTTTCAATATTGCCCGCTGCCTTTATTCTTCCTCATAAATGGCAGCAGGCATATTATCTTTCCATTGAAAATACTATCTCCGCAGTCATAGAATAAGAGGCGGATTTCTTCATCTATTCTGTATTCCGTGTGAAATCTGGAAATCTTAACATGCAATTGCGGAAAAATATGGTAATATAATAGAAAGGAATGTGCGAAGAATTTTTGGAATGGGAGATTTATCATGCAGAAGAACATAGCTTTTTTTACCTCAGACTGGAATTATCAACTGGTCAACCGGTTTCTGGAAGGAATGGAGCAGTTTCTGGAACTGAATCCGGATGTCGATATTTCTGTCTTTGATGAGTTCGGCGTTTATGGAAGTGAAGACCCGCAGGATGTGGCAGACGATTTCTTCTATCTGCCGGATTTGACCCGCTACGATGGAGTGATTCTGGAAGGAAATCAGTCCTGGCCGGGAGAAATGCGGCAGAAATTTGCCGATTACGCGATGGGGATGGGACTTCCTGTCGTTTCAATTAATTACCAGCTTCAGGGCGTAACCTTCGTCGGTACGGATAATTTTGAGGCTGAGAAAGAAATTACCGAACATGTAATCCGTGCGCATGGAGCCAGAAAGCTGCTTTTTGTAAGGGGACTGAGACGCAGTGAAGAGGCGCAGTCCAGAGAACAGGGATTCCTGGCGGCCTGCCGGGAAAACGGCGTCGGATCGGCCAACTACCAGATCGTCGACGGATCCTGGTCCAAGGAGAGCGGCTATGATGCTGCAGAGAAACTTCTTCAGGATCACGGCTACGATGCGCAGGCTCTTCCGGATGCAGCCGTATTAAGCAATGATGATATGGCAGTCGGTTTCTGCGACTGCATGAAGAAATACGGAGTCAGAGTCCCTGAGGATATTCTGGTTACCGGTTTTGATAATCTGACAATCGGCGCCTTCCATGAGCCGCGTCTCTGCACCATTGAACGTGATTACCCGGGAATTACCTACACCGCCCTGACGGTTCTGAAGGAACGTATTGAAGGAAATGCGGGCGGCGGAAGCGATTGTATCTACAGCCCGCACCGGCTGGTAAACAGCGCGTCCTGCGGATGCCCGAATGATCCGGACGACATCGAGCGCCTGAAGAGAAATTATCATGAGCAGGAACTCTACATGCAGACTTACTACCGCAGACAGTCTGCCATGGACAGAGCGATGCTGGATGCTGAGGATCTGAATGACTTCATGGATACATTCGAGAAGTTCGCCCCGGTACTGGGTGCCCGCAATGTATATCTGATGATCAATGCCGGCTATCTCCGCCAGTATGAACGTGAACGCATCGACGGAGCATATTCCGGACAGGCCGAACTGATGGCTGTATCCGGAGAAATGGCCGGATCCATGAAACTGAACGAAGGAACCCATGTCTACAGTGAGTTTTCGGCAAAAAATATGCTGCCAGAGGGAATCCCGTCCAGGAACCGCCTGCTGATCTTCTGCCCGCTGCACTATAACAAGGTGCACCTCGGATATGTCGCCATGGATGGAAGATCTCCTTCCATCGAGTTCAATTTTCTCCAGACGACACTGATGCTGATGGAAAACGCGATGGAGAATATCCGGAGAACCCATCTGCTGAAACAGCTGAACCACCGTCTGCATACTCTGTATGTAAAGGACCCGCTGACCGGATTATACAACCGGATCGGACTGGAACGCTTCGGCGCGCCGATGTTCGACCGTCTGCGGAAAGAGGAAAAGAATGTCCGCTTCTGCTTTATGGATGTTGATAATATGAAGGAAATCAACGCGATCTACGGATATGAGATGGGCGATACGGCGCTCCGCATGCTGGCGGACAGCGTCAGCGCGATCTGCAGCGAAGAAGGATGCTTCGGCATGCGTTACGGAAGCGATGAATTCCTGCTGCTGGGAGAAACTGACGGAGACCATATCGGTGAACGCCTGGAAGATGCAGCCAACAAGGCGGCAAAGGACAGCGGATACCCGTTCCGTCTGCGGATCAGCCTTGGCCAGTTTGTTTTGAAAGCTGATGAAAAACTGTCCCTGGAAGCCTGCATCAACAAGGCCGGACAGAAAATGATCGAAGACAAGAAACACCACAGCGCGTAAGCGCATGAACGAGCCGGTCTGGCGGAAACATCAGGCTGGGGATAATGAGACAGAAAGGGGGAATGATTCATGCGCAGAAATCCAGGACGTCCGCTCAGAAAACGGAAAGCAAGAAAGGGACGTTACGTAAAGAACTGGAAGACATTGAATTATTTCTGCCCTTCTGAAGACGGAAAATCCGTTCAGGTTTACGGAGTCAAGAAAAAGACCACGGATCTCTGGGTCGGCGGGAAGATGAAGGTTGTTTCCCTGGGGTCTGAACCGCTTCCTTATCAGGCCGGACAAAAATCCTACTGGAACAAGGCCGGAGTGTCGAAAACAGGGAAAACGATCTGGTGGAAACACTCCAATGACCCTGCGGCGCTGAAACGTTTTAAGAGAAACGCCCTCGCCGTAGCAGCGTTTTCACGGACACACAAAAACGGCCAGACTCTCCGGCAGTATGAGCAGGAGAAAGCTGCAAAATTCCAGAGAATCCGCATGTTCCTGTTCATGGTTATCGCCTGCATCGGCATGCTGTTCGGCGCGGCCTTCTTCAATCAGAGCCAGAGCTCTCAGGAACCTGGCGCTGCCATGCGCAGCAGCGGAATAATCGCCGTCCAGAACGCCGGAAACACCGTGGACGGCGGAATGCAGACCGAGTAGAGGCGCCGGCCCGCGAGATCGGAAAATAGAAATTCAGAATGATGAGCCCCCTTCATGAGCGGGCAGTGGAAAATTCCCTGAAAATCAGGGCGTTCACACTGTCCGCTTATGGAGGGGGTTCTGTATGCGTGGGATGTATAGGAGATGGGTTTCTTTTGAGGTTGAAGTCTGTGACGGTGAAGGTGAAGGCAGAAGGAGGTTAATAGGTGAGACTGCGGTGCTGCCGCTGCGTGTATACTGTATGCCGGCTTCGTCAGGGCGTGTGGAGTTCCTGATTTTATATTGTTTCCGATAACGGATAATTTCTACATGGGAATTTGAATGTGGATAATTTATTACCTGACTTGAGGGCATGTTTTTTTGGGATCCCCAGCAGTTCTGGAAGATGAGCCTGGAAATGTGATGAAAGCGTGATGAAATTTATTACGGTTCGTTTTTTTTCGATTTTTGACAGAAAGCGCAGAACCGAATAATTATAAATCCGTGGATAAACCGGGAATATCATAAGGAAAGTAGTATCGACTGGAATTTTGTGGATGATGAGGGGATAATAGCCTTTTGGGAAGGGCAAATGCGGGGAATTCATTCCTCAGAGGGCTGACGAAAACATGGAATTGAAGTAAATATGTTACAAAAGCGGGCTGTAGTTTTCGGAATATTTAACTTGAGAGAAAGCCTGGTTCTGCGGAAAATATAATAATCATGATTTAAACGAACCAGAAAAATACGAAGTTAAATGAATGCAAAATACATACATATACATGCATATATATGCGTTTTTTATATTTTCTGTTGCTGCGTATACAAACAGACAAAGGAGAACAGGCGCAGAATGCTGCATGAGAATCACAGCAGCAATGTGAAAACAATCTCATTCAGAAAGAGCAGCCGGTGGTCAGAGACTTGTATCGATCGGACAGCCTCCCCGACCACCGTAGAAAATATGCAAAGGTCTTATTATGTATATAGAAAAACAGAACTTTACATGCTAAAATAAAAGTTGTTTGACCCGAAGAATGGAGAGAAAGAAGGCTCATAGAATATGGAATACACCAATCCGAAAATGGGAAGAAACGAACTCTGCTGGTGCGGCAGCGGGAAAAAGTACAAGAAATGCCACATGCCTCTGGATCTGAAGATTGATGAATATGAGGAACAGGGCTATGAGGTTCCGGAGCGTGCGATCATCAAGACGCCGGAGGAAATCGCCGGAATTAAAGAAAGCGCGAAGATCAACATCGCTGCGCTGGATGCGGTTGCGGAGAAGATTCATCCGGGCATGGCGACGATCGAGATTGATGACCTGGTTTATGACGTGGTCACCAAGGCCGGCGCAATCCCTGCAGACCTGAATTATGAAGGCTATCCGAAGAGCGTGTGCACATCCGTCAATAACGAAGTCTGCCACGGTATTCCTTCCGAGGATGTCATTCTGAAAGATGGAGACATCGTAAACGTTGATATGTCAACGATTTATAAAGGGTATTATTCAGACTCTTCCCGTATGTTCATGATCGGAGATGTTTCTGAAGAGAATCAGAAGCTTGTCCGCGTAGCAAAAGAATGTGTAGATCTCGGCGTAAAGGCCGTAAAGCCTTGGAAGACGCTGGGAGACATGGGTGATGTGGTTCACCGCCATGCCGTAGAGAACGGATGCAGCGTTGTCTGGGAATTCGGCGGACACGGCTGCGGATGCGAGTTCCATGAAGATCCTTTTGTCAGCTATGTCAGCAAGCCGGGTGAGGAAATGCTGATGGTTCCGGGAATGTGCTTCACCATCGAGCCGATGATCAATCTGGGCCGCCCGGAAATCAAGGTCGATGAAAAGAACGGCTGGACCGTTTACACCAGAGACGGCAGCATGTCTGCGCAGTGGGAAGTTCAGGCTCTGGTAACCGAAGACGGCTGTGAGGTACTGGCATATTAATTAGAGTGAGGAACTGCTTTCTTCTGCAGCAGGGTGCTGAAGAAACGCAGAAACAGGCTGTATAACAGTGATGAAAAGCGATGGGGCTGCTGCACTAAGCTAGAATAAGCATAGTACAACAGCCCCCGTTCTTTTCACCGCTTTATTTTACTTTCTCGATTTCCCGAAGAATCAGCTGAATGTGCTGATTATAGTTTTCCAGGGTCCGCTCCCAGGCGAGTAGGGTCCGGCGCCCGAAATCCGTGATGGAGAACACGCGTCTCGGCTTTCCGGAGCTGCGGTCTATGACAGAAGTCAGGCAGTTGTCCTGCTCCAGTTTTTTCAGCCGGCGGTAGAAACCAGCCGGGTCAAGGCTGCTGTCGATCAGGCCGTCATTTTTCATCTTCTGCATCAGCAGAAAGCCGTGGGCAGGCGACTTGCTCAGTTCGATCAGAATCGACGGCTGCAGAAGCCGGTCCAGGTAGACTCCGTTGCAGGAAAAATTTTTATCCGGGGTATTGATGTTCAGATTCAGCCATCCTTCATAGAATGTATTCTGGAAAGTCCGGCGGTTTTTTGCCTGCGGCAGGTTCAGAACACAGTTGGCCTGATCTTCATCAGTCGGATGCAGAAATCCGGATTCCATGTCTTCCGGGTTGATCCGGCACGGCGTCGGATGATCGGTGAACATGTCCGGATACAGCAGATAGGCGGCGGCAACTCCGTCCCAGAAATACGAACTGTCCGCGCCGTAAATCACTTCCTTGTCATGGAAGCGGTAGCCGCATTTCTGTGCAATGTACATGCCGCTCGGATTGTCATTCAGGCACATCTTGTCCATAAACTCGTCCTTCGGCAGTTCAGAGACCGGAAGACAGTTATTCCCCGTAATAATACTGATATTTTTTCCATGGGTCAGGACATAGCAGGATGCTTCACTATTGATCGAGAAATTCAGTTCATGAAGAGGAGTCGATCCGTGAATATACAGCGGTTCTGTGATGCCGCCCATCAGAACAATCCGGTCGATCTTACTGAAAATATCCGGGTCGATCAGATAGGCGCCGTAAAGATTTCCGAGCGAGCCGATGCCCAGATACTGCAGTTTACCCTTGTGCTGATCCGCCGCCTTGACGATCAGTTCCGCCGCTTCGCTCCTCGGGTCTTCTCCCTTTTCACTTCCTTTATATAGAGGAATATAATTGAGGCCGGCTTCCTGCAGCAGTTCTCTGGTGCAGGAATACGTTTCCGCAGCTGTGCCATTTCCGAAATTACAGGCAATCCCGGCGATTTCCGCTTCATCCCGACACCCTGCCAGATACAAGAGCGCCAGTCCGTCATCCATCGGACGGCCTTCCATTCCCATGGTATTATCGCAGTCGAATAAGATATGTTTCATATTGGTTTTCTCTCCATTATTCAGAAATATGTCCATTACAATCAGTATAATATGTTTTTATGACAAAAAGAAACTGGACGGCGAAAGAAATGTGCTGACGCACAGTGAATAACGTATAGAAATTATCAATGAATAAAAACCTTATATCCGATTGACTAACAGGTTATGTTTGGGTATTCTTAGATATATAGTAGACCTGGTCAAATGAAAGGCGTAATAGAATGGAAAATATTCCAGTTATTCTAGATTGTGACAACACCATGGGCGTGCCCGGCTGCGATGTGGATGACGGCATGGCGCTGCTCTATCTGTTGGGCTGTCCAGAAGTCCGGCTTCTCGGCGTGACCTGCGCCTATGGAAACAGTACGCAGGATACCGTATATGAAAATACGGTCCGTCTGCTGAAACTCTGGGGGAGAAGCGATATTCCGGTCTGGAAGGGCGCGGAATCTGCAGAGGACAGGGAAAGCAATGATGCATCTGTGTTTTTGAGAACACAGGCAGAGAAACATGCCGGAAAACTGATCGTCATCGCTACCGGATCCATGAGTAATCTGAAGGGGGCGGAAAGCCTGAAGAAAGGCTTTTATCAGGAGGTAAACTGTTTTTCTCTGATGGGAGGAATTACGGAGCCGCTTCTGGTCGGTGGAGAGCCGATGGCAGAACTGAATCTTTCCTGCGATCCGCAGGCATCGCTTCAGATTGTCAGAAACGGCAGAGATGTCCGCATTGCGACGGAACAGAATTCCTTTCATTCTTTTATCGCGGAAGAAGAGTTCCGGAAGACGCTGGCTGAACACCCGGGGCAGCTGGCGGATTTTCTCTCTCATGAACTGGATTACTGGTTCCAGTTTTATCATGAAAACTACGGACTCGGCGGATTCGTCTGCTGGGATGTGATGGCGGCGGCGCAGGCCCTGCATCCGGAATATTTTCTGATGAAGAGGGAGAAGCTTCATCCGACAGAAGAATCGCTTCGGAGCGGAATGCTGAAGGGAGACGGACCGGAAAGGGCCCTTACACTCCCGGAAATCCGGGACCGTTCTGCGTACACACGGCACGTGTACGATACGATTTTCCGGGCGGATGTCTGTATTCCGGCGGAATCGTAACTTCTGCGGCAGGCAGAAACATCACAAGGACTGCATTCAGGAGGAGCAGAGACGGAGGCCGAGAGCAATGCGGCCGCCGGCAGGGAAATCCTCTTGCGGAGACGCTGCGGAAGCAGCGCGGAAATATTTTGTCCGATAATGGAAAAGGAGTAGTTTATGAAGAAGAAAATCGCACTGCTGCTGGCGGTCATGCTGGCGCTGACGACTGTGGCGTTCGGGCTGACCGGATGCGGAAGCAGTAAGTCTGACAGTTCCAAAAGCAAAGACTCTCTGGCGGGCATGAGCTGGAGCCAGGTGGAGAAGAAGGCGAAGGGAACGACGGTTACATTCTACGGATGGGCCGGAGACAAGGACAGAAACGCCTGGCTGAATAACACAGTCAAGCCTTACGTCAAGGAAAAGTACGACATCAATCTGAAGGTTGTCGGCATGGATATCGATGATATTCTGGCCAAGCTGTCCAGCGACAAAGAAGGCGGCACCAAGAAGGGAAGCATCGATGTCATCTGGATCAACGGCGAGAATTTCTATTCCGCTAAGGGCAACGGCCTCCTGTACGGACCGTTCACCAGCAGACTGCCGAACATGAAGAAATACATCGACCTGAACGATCAGGAGACCAAGTACGACTTCTGCAAGCCGATCAAGGGCTATGAGGCTCCGTACGCAAAGGCGCAGTTCGTATTCTACAACGACAGCAAGGTTACTCCGGACACGCCGAAGAGCGCGCAGGAACTGCTGGAGTTCTGCAAGAAGAATAAGGGCAAGGTTACTTATCCTGCACCGCCGGACTTTACCGGAAGTGCCTTCGTCCGCAATATTATTTACGAGACATGCGGCGGATATAAGAAGTTCCAGAACATGAAGGCGGATAAGGCCACCGTAAAGAAGGCCATTCAGCCGGCTATCAAGTATCTGCGTCAGCTGAACCCGTATCTGTGGAAGCAGGGAAAGACTTTCCCGAGCACATCCACCAAGCTGGATACCATGTATCAGGACGGCGAAGTTGTTATGGATATGAGCTACAGCCCGTATTCCGTCACAAAGGGAATTGCCGACGGACTGATCAGCAAGACCAATCAGACCTTTGTATTTGATAAAGGAACAATCGGTAACACCAGCTACATGGCGATCGCTTTCGATTCTCCGAACAAGGCTGGTGCGGAAGTGCTGATCAATGCCATCCTGTCGCCGAAGATGCAGCTGACCCAGTATAAGGAAGTAAAGAATCTGCCGGTTACGGACATGGACAAGCTGAGTTCTTCTCAGAAGAAGCAGTTTGAAAGTGTTGATATGGGAAGCGGTACACTGAGCCAGGATACACTGCTGAAGCACCGTGTTCCGGAAATGCCGGCTGACCTGGTTCCGGTAATCGAGAAGATCTGGAGCGAGGAAGTTGTCGGAAAATAGTTGTCTGCCTGCCGGCGCAGAGAAAGGCGCGGAGGGGCAGCATCTGACAGACAGGACAGGTGTTTAAATTATGAAAAACAGACGGGTTGTCCCGTTTCTGCTTTTAATCCCATTTATGCTTGTGACCGCGGCGATTATCGCCGCGGTCATTAACGTAATTGTGCAGGGACTGGGCTATATCAGAGCGTTTGGGCTTACGACCTTTACGCTGGATTATTATAAAGAAGTGCTGAAGGAGCCGGGGCTGATGAAGTCGCTTCTGGCCAGCCTGAGGATCGCGTTTTTCTCGGCGGTAATCGCATCCATTCTGGGAACGCTGATCTGTGCGGCGCTGATCCGCTGCCGGAAGGCAGAGGGCGGGATGCTGACGGTGGTGCGGCTGCCGATTCTGGTTCCGCACGCGGTTGTCGCGGTGTTTACGGTGGCGCTTCTTTCACAGACAGGAATTATTCCGCGTATTTTCTACGCGCTTGGACTTTTACATAACTACAATCATTTCCCGGATTTTCTGTACGGGCAGAGTTACAGCGGAGCGATTATCGCCTATATCTGGAAAGAATCGCCGTTTGTGGCCTATTTCACCCTGGCACTGATGAAGAGCGTCGGGGAAACCCTGGGCGAAGCGGCAGAGAACTTGGGCGCAAGTCCGGTGAGAAGCTTTTTCGATATCACGCTGCCGATGAGTATGCCGGCAATCGCCCAGGCATTTCTGATCATCTTTATCTTTGCCTTCGGCGGATATGAAGTTCCGCTTCTGCTGGGCGCAACGGAGCCAAAGGCCTTTCCGGTGCAGACCTACATCCAGTTCCAGACGCCGGATCTGAAAGACCGGCCTTACGCCATGGCCATGAACGGAATCACATTGATCTTATCCGCGCTGATGGCGATGCTCTATGCACTCCTGATGCACCGGCTTATGAAAAAGAGAGGAGGCCGCGCATGAGAACGAACAAAAAAGGCGTCATGCATGCCGTACTGATTCTCACGACGGTGATTATCCTGATTCCGGCTCTGGTGATCGTCCTCTGGTCCTTTACCGGAAAATGGCCCTGGCCGCATATCGCCCCGCAGACCTGGACCGGAAGAACCTGGCATGAACTGCTTTTCGGATCTTCTCCGCTTCCGGGTCTGCTCGGAAGCAGTGTTCTCCTGGCCTCGATTGTAGCCTTCTTATCTACCGTAATTGCAGTGATGACGGCGAGGGCGACAGAAATCTACCGGGTTCCGGGAAGAACAGCTATCCGTTATCTGGAATTCCTTCCGATGGTCGTTCCGGGAACCGTGTTCGCCATGGGCTTTCAGGTCACCCTGATCCGGATTGGGCTGAACGACACGATGACCGGCGTCGTGCTGGTGCATCTGGTCTGCGGCCTGCCTTACGCCTACGCGATCATGAGCGATATGATCGCAGCGGCCGGAAACGCACTGGAAGAACAGGCACAGGTGCTGGGCGCGCCGGCGGGAAGAGCCTTTCTGGATGTCACCCTGCCGCAGCTGCTGCCGGGAATCCTGTCCTCCTTCTGCATGTCATTCATCATTTCCTACAGCCAGTACTTCACGACCCTCCTTGCCGGAGGCGGAAAGATCAAGACCATCGCGCTGGTTCTGGTGCCTTATATTCAGAGCGGCGACCGTGCACTTTCTTCCGTCTACTCCGTCGTATTCGTCGGGTCTGCGCTGCTCGTCTTCGCGGTTTTCGAGAGCATTCTGAAGAAAATGAACCGGAATCTGCAGGCATAAGCGGCAAAAACCAATCCGCAAGGAGATCCCTTGCTGAGTCTGCTCCACAGAAGGGAGCAGCTCGTGAAATCAAGAAAAGGAACAAGCATGATTAAATTAAGTATAGAAAATCTGCGGGTGCAGTTCGGAAAGCATGTTATCCTCCCGGACATCTCCCTTCAGGTTGAAGAAGGCCAGTTTATTTCCCTTCTGGGCCCGTCCGGATGCGGCAAAAGTACTCTGCTCAAGGCGATTGCCGGGATTTATCCTGCTTCGCAGGGCATTGTCCGTCTGAACGGGAATGATATCACCACCCTTCCGCCTCATAAAAGAAACACCGTCATCGTCTTTCAGGACATGCGCCTGTTTCCGAACATGTCCGTAGAAGAAAATGTGGCCTATCCCTTGAAAATCCGCGGTGTCAGCGCGGCACGGCGCCATGAAGAGGCAGAAAAACTTCTGGAAGACGTGCAGCTGAAAGGATACGGAGAACGCCGCATCCATCAGCTGTCCGGCGGCCAGCAGCAGAGAATCGCCCTGGCCCGCGCACTGGCGGCCCGCCCGGACGTCCTGCTCCTGGACGAACCCTTTTCCGCACTGGACGAAAACCTCCGCGAGGGCATGCGGAGCCTGGTAAAAGAACTGCACCGGAAATTTCACATGACCACAATTCTGGTTACCCACGACCGTCAGGAAGCCGTGTCCATGGCCGACAAAGCCGCGGTCATGATGGACGGACAGATTCTGCAGTACGCAGAGCCAGCAGAAATCTATCATCACCCTGCAAACCAGAAAGTTTCCGCGTTCTTCCGCGACTGTGTCTACCTGTCCGGAAGTGTGGAAAACGGCATCTTCCGCGCAGACAGCCGCGTAGAGCTTCCGATTGACATTGCGGACGGAAACTACGACGTTATGCTGAAAGCCGGAGCCGTGCCGGAGAAGAAGGAGAACGAGCAGCGGCTGACCGCAGAATGAATGTCAGGCGGGATAAAACAGACAATAAGAATCTGCATTTCAAACAAATGCTGGATGACGGAGCTTCTCGCAGGGATGATGCCGCAGCCGGAGCCAGACGATAAAACCTGCGAGCGGACTGCCGCACCGTATGCATTAACGTTTGCGGCAGTTCCCGCGGGTTTTCGGATGGGCTCCGACTCTGCGGCCATCCCGGAGAGCGCTCCGGAATCCGGCATTCTGTTTGAATGCGTCCCTTATATATCTGACGACAGAAATCAGCAAAAAATTTCATGCCTGTCTCATGAGAAAGACAGAGACTCCGGTTATTTTTCACTGAATCAGCTGGATTTTTCTTCCAATCTGTGTTTTCCTTTGATATAATCTATTCTTACGCAAAAGCATGTGTGCTCTTATGCGGGGCGGACGCGCGCATCGGGAATTTCTGCGCGCGGAAGCGGACCGACCGGAGCGAAGGGGCGGAGGGCGTATGCCGGAAAGGATGCTGCCGGATGCGCTTTTCGGACGGAGAAGCTGCATGGTAATGCGGATAAAATAATGAGTTTTTAGAAGAATAAGACAGGAGGCACAGATGAAGAAGAATCGCAAGTTTGTTCTTGATACGATCCAGCTGCTGCTGGGAAACGCGATGAGCGCATTCGCCATGGCGTGTTTTGCCCTCCCGTATCATATGACGGTTGCAGGGGTTACCGGAATCGGCAGAATGCTTCATTACTATTTCGGTGTAGGTGTCACGGTTTCTGTAGCTGTAATTAACGTTTCGCTGTTCGTTGTCGGCTTTCTGATGCTGGGAAAGAAGTTTGCGGCAACCATTGCCGTTGGTACCTTTCTCTTTCCTTTTTGTCTGGGGGTATTCCAGAAGATGACCATGCTGCACCACCTGGTGAATGACCCGCTGCTGGCGGCGATCTGCGCCGGCGTTCTGGACGGTGTCGGACTGGGTCTGGTGCTCCGGATGGGCGGCTCTACAGGCGGCATGGATGTTCCGCCGATCATTCTGAACCGGAAACTGGGCTGGAAGGTTGCGCCGATCTTGTACGCCTGTGACGTCACGATTTTCCTGATTCAGATCCCGGTTACCAGCACCAATGGCATCATTCTGGGAATCCTCTACGCGCTGATTTACAGCGTGGTAATGAATAAAATCATCGTCATGGATCAGGGCGGTGTGCAGATCATGATTTTCTCGCGGAAACCGGCGGAGGTGAACGAACGGCTGCTGAAGCTGGGCTATGGCACGACGCTGATTCACACCACCAGCGGATACATGCAGAATGACCAGCGGGTTGTTTACTGCGTCGTTTCCAGCCGCAATCTGAATGCCATCAAGCGTGCCGCGCTGGCCATCGATGACAAGGCCTTCATCACCATCAGCAATGTCAGTGAGGTCAACGGAAACGGCTTCACCACAACCTTCCTGGATCAGGATTACGAGCCGGATGTAGAGGACCGTAAGGGCGGTCTGGAAATTATGCGCCAGAAGCAGAGACAGAAACAGAAAAAGCACTAGCCGGAGCTGGTGCTTTTTTATGTTGGATGAATATTTCTGAAGTACTTAGTGCTTCTGATGTTTTTCCTGATGAATCTGCGGTTTCTGCGGCAGCTGCGCGCTGCCCTTGATCGTGAAGGACCAGAAGAAGAGCAGGGCCGCAGTGATCATGGCCGCCTGGAAGGAATGGAATCCCGGAATGAATGTGCCCATCAGCTTTTCCAGGCCGGACAAAATAAACGGCGCAAGGAACTGAGACAGGTACATGGAAATGGATAAAAGCGGCATAACCGTTGAAGCCGCGTTTTTTCCTGCTTTGATCGACGCGGAGGAAATAATAAACGGGATGCCGACGCCGTTGGCAAAACCGATGAACCAGGAACCGGCAATGGCTCCGCCGAAGTTGGTCACGGTGGTCAGAATCAGGTAGCCGGCGAAGAAGAGCAGCGGCGCCGCGAAACGGGTCGCGCCTTTCAGATGCTTTCGCATACCCGCGTAGGCGAGGCCGCCGAAGAATCCGAAAATGTCTCCGGATGCCATGACAGCGGCGACGAATTTTTCTGGGACCAGGTGCATTCTTGCGGACTCCATCGCAAAGTCAGCCGGGTAAATAAAGAAGGTCAGCATGACCAGGAAAATCGCGATAATGTAGGCATAGTACTTTTTGAAACTGCTCTCCTGGGCAGTTTCTTTTTGTCTGCCGGAAGAATCGGAATCGCCAGGAGCGATAGACTCGTTCGGCATCCACATGGCGCAGAGGATGATGCTGATCAGACCCATCAGGTAGACCAGAAAGGCATGCTGCCAGCTGATCTGGGCCAGAAGTCCGGCAATTAATGTGGCAACTACGCCGCCCATCATGTTCATGGCGGAGGACATGCCCATCAGATGGTCCTGCTTGTCCTTGGTGTAATAGAAGGAAATCAGGCCAGTGGACAGCGGCATGATGATGCCGACGCCGACGCCGACCAGGGCGCGGCAGATCAGAATCAGGATGATGTTGGTGAACAGACCCGCGCCGCAGCCGAAGATGACGTAGAGGAGAAGGCCCATGATGACCAGGGCCCTGGCCTTAAAGCGGGCCGCCAGTTTCGGGAAGAAGGCGTTGGTGATGGCGATGAACAGTGCCGGCATGCTGATGATCAGCTGCACGAACATGGAATCGACATTCTTAAAGTAGTCCTGAATCAGACTGAGGGCCGGAGCGACTGCGGCGCCGGCCATGACGGTCAGCAGAGACAGCGACAGAATCGCCGTGGTCAGTTTCCACCTGCGTGGAGCATTTTCTTTTGACATGTAAATAATCACCTTTCTTTTCAGTTTAAAATGTGTGTCCGGCGGCCTGAAGCGGGTGGAGTACGGTTCAGGTCGTGAAGCTCAGGAAGATACAGAGACCGGGCACGGTCAATTGCGGCAAAAGAAAAAGCGCAAGCCCGTTTGGACTTACGCTTCAATTCTGTCAGCAACTCAACTACCTATTAGTTTATCACTATAAGAAGAAAAAATGCAAGATGGAAAAACCTGTTAATCATCAAAATCTGCCGGGGGAATATCGACAAAGGGATCATCATCAAAAGGGTCATCCTCCTGTGAATATTTACCCTTATGCCGGCCGGGCGTGTCATCGTTCTGCTCCATTACCTTTCGACCGGTGCGCCGGATGGCAGTCTCGAAGCCGTTCAGCGCGGCAAAGGGCGCAAACTGCGCCGCCCGGGCTTCCGCGGACATGTGGGGATGCCGGTTAGAGCGGGGATGCGGGAGATTGATGATGTCTCCGTATTTCCGGAGGGTTTCTGCTTCTTCCGGTGTTAAGCTGTCGTTTGTGTTCTTATCCATTGTTTTCCTGCCTCGTTTTCGGATGAAGAGGGATACTCTTCTCTGATCCGGCTTTGTGGCCTCCGATCTGCCCGTTCCGCTCCCGCTGGGTTGCGCCGTCCTGGTAGCTGATTCCCTTCAGAACGGCGTTTTTCCCGTATTTTTTCTGGATGTTCAAGACGGCATTCTGGAGCTGTTTTTCCTGCTGGGGCGTGTGGGAGATCGTTTTCTCCTTGCGCGTGGTTTTTGTCCCGGAAGGAGAAAGCAGAGAGGACCCGCCGATGCCGCCGGCCAGGTCGAACATGCTGAGCTGCTTCGGCTGGCTTTCCTGCTGTTTCCGCTCTTCTTCAGTGAGGGACTCCGGCTGGGTGTGGCCGGCGGTGATGGTCAGCCGGCGGATGGTCAGGTCCGGGTCCACGATCCGGTCGAACAGGGCCAGGGTCTCTGGGATAATTCGGCTTCCGGATGAAGTCTGCTCGTGGAAGGAGGCGGTTCCATGGGCGTGGCGGGGCACCCGGCGGCCGTAGCCGTCAACGACCACAGGACCGCGGTAGTCCTTCCCTTTTATGCTGTGCTGCAGGTTTTCAATGTCGTAGCCGACGGTCAGCACGACCTGATCGGCGGTCAGGTGTGAGTCAACCAGGTCCAGAACCAGACTTTCCGTCATCTCCTGCAGGACAATCCGGGCTTCATCGTATTTATAAGGTCGGGTCAGCACCTGCCCGGAACCCAGACTGCTGGATTTCGGCCGGTAAGAGTGAATCTGGTCAATCGTGCAGGGCTCCCAGCCCCAGGCATGGTCGATCAGAAGCTCGGCATTTACCCCGAACATGCGGTAGAGAAGGTCCTCGTTATAGAAATCGGAAGGGTTTCCCAGGGAGCAGCGGGCGATGTCTCCCATGGTGTAAATTCCCCGGGACGCAAGCTTCTTTTCCGTCCGTCGGCCGATCCGCCAGAAATCCCGCAGGGGCCGGTGATTCCAGAGCTCCCGGCGGAAGGAATATTCATCCAGTTCCGCAATCCGCACCCCATCCGCGTCCGCCTCCTTATGTTTGGCGACGATGTCCATGGCGATCTTGCAGAGGTAGAGATTGCTGCCGATGCCGGCTGTCGCGGTGATGCCGGTCTCATGCAGGACTTCGCGGATCAGCTGCATGGCCAGTTCATGCGCCGTCATCTTATAGGTCTTCAGATATCCCGTCGCGTCGATGAAGACCTCGTCGATGGAGTAGACGTGGATATCCTCCGGCGCGATGTGACGCAGGTAAATCTGGTAAATGTCTGTGCTTACCTTAATATATGCGGCCATGCGCGGGGGAGCCGTAATATAGGTAAGTTTCCAGTCCGGATGTGCCGCGAGTTCGTCTGCATCAGAGGATTCTCCGGTGAAGCGGCCACCGGGTATGCGGGAAGCGCGCATGGCGTTAATCTCCCTGACCCTGGCGACGACCTCGAACAGGCGTGCGCGTCCGGAAATTCCAAGGGCCTTCAGGGACGGCGACACAGCCAGGCAGATGGTCTTATCCGTCCTGGAAGAATCCGCCACGACTAGATTGGTGCGCAGGGGGTCCAGACGCCGCGCCGCGCATTCCACCGAGGCGTAAAACGACTTTAAATCGATCGCAATGTAAGCGCGTTCCTTGGACATCTTCCCCTCCTCTCTTGACACGAACATGTGTTTGATGTTATTATAGCAGAAACAGCGCAGCGTGTACAGAAGATTTTTCTTTCTCCGGAGGGAAACGATGAAGCAGGTGAATATGTTTGAAAACAGAAGGACAGAGGAACCGCTGGCGGCCAGACTCCGCCCGCAGACCCTGGATGAATACGCCGGGCAGAAGCATCTGGTCGGAAAGGGGAAGATTCTCCGCCGCATGATTGAGCACGACCAGATCAGTTCCATGATCTTCTGGGGCCCGCCGGGAGTGGGCAAAACAACCCTGGCAAGGATCATCGCCCGCCAGACCCGCGCGGAGTTTCTGAACTTTTCCGCGGTAACGAGCGGGATCCGGGAGATCCGCCAGGTTATGAAGGAAGCCGAGCAGAATCAGGCCTTCGGCGGCCGGACCATCGTCTTCGTCGATGAGATTCATCGCTTTAATAAGGCCCAGCAGGACGCCTTTCTGCCTTTTGTGGAGCGGGGAACTATTACCCTGATCGGCGCGACGACGGAGAATCCTTCCTTTGAAGTGAACGGCGCGCTTCTCTCCCGCTGCCGGGTCTTCATGCTGAAAGCCCTGACAAAAGCTGATGTGAAAGAGGTTCTCCGCCGCGCTCTCTACGATCCGCGCGGCTTCGGGACGGATGCATCCGGCCGTAATTCCCGCGTGCGGATAGACGATTCCCTGCTGGATCAGATTGCCGTTTTCTCCAACGGAGATGCCAGAAGTGCGCTTTCTACATTAGAAATGGCGGTGCTGAACGGACAGGAAAACGAAGATCAGACGGTTACCGTAAGCAGAGAAACGGTGGAGCAGTGTACCGGAAAGAAAATGCTGCTCTATGACCGGGACGGGGAAGAGCACTATAACCTGATTTCTGCCCTTCATAAATCCATGCGGAATTCCGATCCGGATGCGGCGGTTTACTGGCTGGCCAGGATGCTGGAGGCCGGGGAAGACCCCTTGTATGTAGCAAGGAGAGTTGTGCGTTTTGCCAGCGAAGACGTGGGAATGGCCGATCCGAGAGCCCTGCAGACGGCAGTTGCCGCCTATCAGGCCTGCCATTACATCGGCATGCCGGAATGCAGCGTGCATCTGACGCAGGCTGTGGTGTACATGTCGCTTGCCCCGAAGTCCAACGCCCTCTACCGCGCCTATGAACACGCGAAGACAGACGCGCTGAACAGTCTGGCAGAGCCGGTGCCGATGAATATCCGAAATGGCGTCACCGGCCTGATGAGAGAAGAAGGCTACGGAAAGGGCTATCAGTATGCCCACGATACAAAGGAAAAGCTGACCGATATGCAGTGTCTGCCGGATGATCTAGAGGGGACTGTGTATTATGACCCGACGGAACAGGGCCTGGAGAAAAAATATAAGGAGCGGCTTCAGGCGATAAAGAAATGGAAAGAACGGAAACGGAAGGAGCAGAAATAAAGTTAAGTATTAAGAATAGAAATGTGAAAGCTATGTGATGGGAAGATAATTCTTTAGATTTATAAAATAGCGGAGAATGTGTGGGGACAAAAAGTGCTATACGGCTATAACGTTGGAATTTCAAGTGTCATGCGGTATGCTTGGCGGAGACAGAGGAAAGTGAAAATGCCGAAATTCCAAAGAGAAAATATGAAGTTCTAAAGAAAACCTAAGAATTCCATTGACTTCTTAACAGAAATTAAGTAATATAAGGACAGTTGATCACGGGAGAGCGGAAAGAACTTCCCGTGAATTGTTTTTAAAGCTTAAAAAATTTATTGAGAAGAATAGAAGGAGTTCACGAATGTATAACAAGGTAAAGTCCAATCGCAGAAAAACCGCAGCCGTATGCCTCGGCATGGCAGCTCTTTTGTCCGCAGGCACGGCTTTCCTCGGTGTATCATCCGGACACTCTGCAGTTTATGCAGATACAGCAAGAAGTACCACAGTCTCCAAGGTTGTAGCCAGCAACGGAGAGAAGTCTACAACCTACTATGTAGCTACCAATAAGTCTTCCAGCGAACTCGAGCAGGAAGTCAAGGATCAGATCAAGGAGGATAACTCCAATGTCAAGTCTGTAACCTTCAGCGATGACAGCTCCCTGACGGTAAGAAGCTCCGGCCTGGACAAGACCAGCGTGGAGAACAGCGGAAACGATGTCGATTCCGAGTCTGAGTTCTGCGACAGCGTTGTAGAAGACAAGGCGCTGGACACAACCATCGTATCCACAGAGAAGACAACAACGACCATCCCGTATAAAACAGTAAATAAGACAAGCTCCGCCCTGAGAAAAACAACTAAGAAGGTTACCGGCGGAGTCAAGGGAAAGACCGTCAAGACCTATGAAGTAACAACGACGAACGGAGAAACGACAGATAAAGATCTTGTTTCCACCAAGACAACACAGCCGAAAACAAAGGTCGTTACCAAGGGAACCGGTTCTGTAACGGTCGGAACGGGAAAAACCTACAGCGGAACCAGCGGCCAGGAAATCGCCAACTATGCGAAGAAATTCGTCGGAAATCCTTATCGCTGGGGCGGCACGAGCCTGACCAACGGAGCGGACTGTTCCGGATTCATTTATTCCGTTTACCGCCACTTCGGCCTGAACGTAGCCAGAATCCCGTCCACAGCCGGAAAGAGAGTTTCCCTGAGCAATCTGAAGCCGGGAGACATCATTCTTTACAGCGGACACTTCTCCATGTACATCGGAAACGGAAAAGTTGTCCACGCCATCAACTACCAGTACGGAATCGGAATCACATCCCTGAACTGGGGAAAGACAGCACGTTCTGCAAGACGAGTAGTGAAGTAAAATCAGAATATCTGAAACATAAATATATAGAACGGCCCGTCCGGAGAATGCGCAGCAGAAATTCCGCTGTGCATTCTCCGGATTTTCTATGTAGTGAATGCTGCTTTACGGATGCAATTTTTTATCACGGATAGCAAAAATTGTTCGTTTTTTTATACAGTTGTGATATACTTCAGATAGAGAAACAGGTGTATCTGATCATGCAGGTATTAGGGCACGCTGGCTCGTAGAAATCTTAAACGAATATCTCTATTTAAACACATATGTATATTCGAGAAGGCGAGGAGGTGAAATGCAATGGAAGGCACCAATAATCGCAGAAACAGACGGATCTGCATCGCAGTGCAGCTTACAGGGCTGATAATCTTCGGTGTTTCACTGGGTTATATCCTTACGAGCTGGATTATGTATTCGCTGTCGCTGTTCGAGGATGCAACTGCATTCTTTACTCTGCCTTTGGTAAATACGCTGTTTGCAGCTGTATTTGCTGTTGCGGGCCTGGTCATTGCATGGGCCGCATCCAGGCAGTCAAAAGGCAGCTGCCGCACTAACGGCTGAAAAGCAGTGAGTGTCCTGCATGCAGAGAGGGCCGGTTCGGAAGAACCGGCCCTTTTATATGGAATTGTAAGTATCACATCGTGTTTGCATCAAAGTACCGCAGACAAGCCATCTATGGAAAAATTCGTGCAGACATTGGCAAAATGTTAAGGATGCTGTGCCAGAGAAAAGGAATTGAAATCATTGAGCCGGGAGGCGTTCCAGGCACAGGCCGCGTACAGCTCACAGAAAAAGCCTGGAGATCTGTCAACAAGAACTCCCACTTAGCCCTTGACACCATCATACTGAAATACTTGGTTGAAATCCAATACAAAATCGGTTACTATGTGCCTGCAAGCAGGGCGTAAGATCCTGTTATTCTGTGGAAACGAACATATGTTTGGTTTAAGAATTTGTCTGCAATCGACAAAAACCGGGCCGGCCAAGGCGAAAACTTCCTTGCCGGGAACATTTTGTCGAAAAAACATAAAAAATACAATAGTGCATAGAGTAGAAAACGGATGGGAAAAACGATGGATCAGAACATGTATCAGCAGTATGTTAATATTCTGAAGGAAGAATTAGTTCCGGCGATGGGCTGCACGGAGCCGATTGCGGTGGCTTATGCGGCGGCGCTGGCCAGAAAGACGCTGGGGGAGCTTCCGGAGATAGCGGATGTGATCGTCAGCGGAAATATTATTAAGAACGTGAAGAGTGTCATCGTGCCGAATACGGGCGGCATGCACGGTCTGGAGGCGGCGGCTTCTGCGGGAATCGCAGCTGGAGACGCGGACCGGGAGCTTGAGGTTCTGGCGGGTGTGACGGAAGAGGAGATTCCGGCGATCCGTGACTATCTGGAATCCCATGAGATCAACGTGCAGAGGGCGGACACGGACCGTGTGTTTGAAATTGACCTGCGCGTATATAAAGGGGAGAACTCGGCAAGAGTGCTGATCTGCGACCGTCATACCAATGTGGTGAAGATTGAAAAGAATGGAAAACCGGTGTTTGAGAAGGACTGCAGTGGAGACGCGGAAACGCAGAAGAAGACCGACCGCAGCGTGCTGAATATCGAAGATATTGTTGAATTTGCAGAGAAGGCAGATCTGAACGATGTGGAGGAGACCCTGCAGCGGCAGATCGACTATAACACGGCGATTGCAAGAGAAGGACTTGGAAAGCCCTACGGCGCGAGAATCGGTCAGGTCCTGCTGGCATCTTACGGAGATTCTGTGCAGAATCAGGCAAAGGCCTGGGCTGCGGCGGGCTCGGACGCGCGCATGGGCGGATGCGATCTTCCGGTGGTCATCAATTCCGGCAGCGGAAATCAGGGAATTACGATTTCTCTTCCGATAATAAAATATGCAGAGTATCTGAAGGCAGACCATGAACATCTGCTCCGGGCGCTGATTATCGGCAATCTGACGGCGATTCATCTGAAGACGGGAATCGGCTGTCTGTCGGCCTACTGCGGCGCAACCAGTGCGGGTGCAGGTGCGGCCGCTGGAATTACCTATCTGTACGGCGGCGGAATGAAGGAAATTTCCCATACGATCGTAAATACCCTGGCGATCAATTCCGGCGTCGTCTGCGACGGAGCCAAGGCGAGCTGCGCGGCCAAGATTGCGTCCGCGATTGAGGCGGGACTTCTCGGCATGAATATGTATAAGCAGGGAAGCGAATTTTACAGCGGCGATGGCATCGTAACGAAGGGCGTAGAGAACACCATCGATAACATCGGTGAGCTGGCCCGGGACGGCATGGCGGATACCGATAAGGAAATCATCCACATCATGCTGAAGAAGAGAGCGTAGCGGATAAATATGAGAATTCCGCGCCGCTGCAGGCGGCGCGGAAGATGATGGATTAGTCAAAGGCAAAACCGAGCCAGGCGGGAAGCGGCTGACGGGAAGAGGGTTTCTGAATGATCTGCAGGGCTTCCGTCAGTTTCTGTGCGGCGGCATGTTCCTGCTGGTGTTCCGATTCTGCTTCTGCACCGGCCTCCGGAGTATCTGGAATGTGCACCATGCCGTGCACCAGGGCAGTGTCAGACCCTTTTCCGGCAGGAGTCATGCAGAAGGCGTGGGATTTATGGAAGAAGGCAGAAAAAAGAGAAAGAACACTTGTAAGTCTTTCCTTATTCTGTTCACGTTCTGCCAGAAGCTCTGGAATGTACAGAAGATCGCTGTCTTCTGCAGGCTCGACCGTAAATATGCAGGACAGCGGCGCTGTGCAGTGGAAAAATCCGGATGACGGAAAGCTGTCTGCAGCGTTTTCTGTTGGTTTTCCCGCGGACAGTCCGGTCAGCAATTCTGAGGATCCTTCCGGCATTTCTGCGCCGGCACAGAGGGATTCGTAGGCAAGTGCCTGATCGGACAGAAAGATATGCGGACGGTTGGAAAGGAAATTTTCGCGAAGATCATTGTATTCTGCTGCGGAAAGCGGACGGATATCCAGATTCCGGACAGTCCCTTCATCTGCAGCGGCGGCCTCTGCGGTCAGTTCTTCTTTATAGAAGAAGGGAAGGTAGTTCAGCGGGCGGTAGAAGTTTACCAGGCCCTGGTCAGCCGGGGAAAGAACGGAGAGATCTCCGTCTTTTTCTGCCTGCTCTGCGGCGTACTGGGTGATGGCAGAGCCGTATCCATGGCCGCGCTGAAGAGGATCGGTGCCGATGGCGTAGCTGATCTGTACCGGAACAGCGGAAATATCAGCTGCATGGGAAGCTGTGCTGAGTTCTGACAGAGTCCCCATGTGAAACTGGGTCAGTGCGGCGCAGACCTGATTTCCTTGGCCGGTCAGTGTGAATTTCCGGATGTTTCCCCGGAAGGCGTTCAAAAATTCGTCGATGATTCCCTGAGAATCACCGAAGCAGGCATTCCAGATGTGATAAAAATCATCGGATTCGCTGGAAGTATATGGATGTATATTCATGAATAAAACTCCTTTAATGCGTTAAAGCGATGCCGTGTCATGATGAATTTCTGAACGGCAGTCTCATATTATAGAGTAGTATACGCAGAAGGATGACAGCATGCAAGGCGAAAAAACCTGGTCACAAACAGTAAAAAAGTACCTGTTTTGCACGGAAACTTTAGTCTGATAAAGCAAACGGCGAAACATGCCATAGAAATGAAAATAATGTACATAGAGATGTAAATTTTTGGTGAACTTTGGTATATAACGTGGTATAAAAGCATGAAATATTGACGCAGGTTTTGGGCTGAAAAACAAATTACCGGGTATGGAAAAATGACTGGAATGCGGTATAGAATCCGGGGTGCTATAGATTTTCTGAATGTGGAGAAAGTATTGAAAAATAAATGAACGGGAATAAATCGGGCATGGAAATAAACAACATGAAAATTAATGTATAGAGTTGTATATTATTGAGATCATGTATACTTTTATTTTTCAGTATTTTCGCTTTCGAGGGTGTAAAGTATTAGTGGGAGTTTAGAAACTGGAAAAGGGATCTCCAAGTGCTAAGATAAAAGTGAAGAAATTACATCTATGCACTCGAAAGGAGATCCCTATGCCATCTATTATACATGAAATTGCAGCTGAATTCCTGGAAAATATTCTGGAAACACTAAAACCTCACGAAGGAATGAATTGGGAGGAAACCAGCGCAAAACTCATGAAGTACTGCAGGGAAACAACCGCCAGGTTCATTCGTGCGGCAGCAGAGGGATTTGATCAGGAATTGAGGAATGACAAAGCTGGCCGGAAACAACTCGGACTCACGATCAAAGCCAGAGGCAGGAAACGGACAATTTATACAGAATTTGGGACGATCGGGATCGAACGGAGCTATTACTATGACAAGAACAGCGGGAAGCACCGGTTTCTTCTGGATGAGATTCTTGGACTGCCAAAGTATGAACGTGTTGACCGGGTCGTAGGAAAGAAGCTGGCTGAAAATGCAGCCTGTGTATCCTATGCGAAGAGTTCTGAGATCGTGACGGGAGGTGAACTGAGCAGACAAACGGTAAGGAACTGTATCATGAAGGTGAATGTTCCAGAGACCGCAGTACCAGAGGTGAAGCGAAAGGTCAGTGTGCTCCATGTTTTTGCTGACGAGGATCACGTGCACATGCAGAAAGCAGGAAAGAAGCCCGGAAAACGGAGCAGAATCGTGCCACTGGTGACAGTGACAGAAGGAATCCGGATGATCGGCACCCATCGGAATGCGACGGTAGAGCCGGTAAGCTTCGTCGATGAAGAGTTCAATACCAGACGTCTGTGGAAGACGGTAGAGGGATTTATCGAGAAGAAATATGACATGGATGTGCTGGAGAAAATCGTGCTGCATGGAGACGGCGGGAACTGGATCCGGAATGGTCTGGACGATTTTTGTCATGTAGTTCACGTTATGGATGGTTTTCATTTCCAGAAGGCCCTTCGGTCACTGGCAGTCAGGTTTCCAAAGAGAAGAGTGAAGAAAGTGATCATGGATGCTGTGAAGGGAAATGATCAAAGCAGAGCTGACCGGTGCATACAGGAACTGCTGGATGACGCGAAGGAAGACAAGGAGCTGACAGAAAAAGTCAACGGATTCGGTGTCTATCTGAATGGGAACTGGAAGCCAATCGTGAATCGTTTCAAGAAGGATATGCCGGGAAGCTGTACAGAAGGACTGGTTAGTCATATTCTGTCGAAACGGTTCAGTCGTGAGCCGCAGGGATGGAGCGATGAAGGGCTCGGAAGACTGAGTGACATCAGAGTGTATCTGATCAATGGCGGTGAACTGAAGGCGAGTGATCTGCAGAAAAAAGAGCCTGAGAATATTCTCCGGGAGAAGTACGCTGAATATGCGGACCGTGTCATCCAGCATGCGGAAAAAGAACTGCATGACTGGAGTATTTTTGACGGAGAGCCTATTGTCATGGACGGAGCTTCCGGAACTCAGATGCTGATCAAGAGCTGTGGAGCAGTAAGAGAACTGCTAAGCTGATTGAACGTGAGACTGTAATGCAGCCTGATGCCTGGACTTCTGAGCGCCTCGCTGCCAGACGATCGACGGCCTGAATCCGGGGAAGGAAACAGCTGTGTGGAATGGAACCGTTCCGGGCATGAAATGCACGGAAACGGTGACAGGACACACAGGGCGTACCGAGGACGGGTCCGAAGGTACGCAGCCCGGAGAAGGCCGGCGGAGTCGGAAGCGTGAGCATGCGCGAAGGGAGCCGGGAGGCGTTCCAGGCACAGGCTGCGTACAGCTCACAAAACAACTTGGAGATCTGTCAACAAAAACTCCCACTAGCTCTTGACACCATCTTCGCTTTCATAATGTTTGACAATTATTTGACTTAAATGTATCATTGATATTGTTAATGAGCACTGTAATAAATATTCAGGAGGCGAACAAAATGTTAGATTCTAAGAAACTGGGCAGAATCGTTGAGAAGATGAAGGAACAGAATCTTCCGCAGATGATTATCTCTGATCCGGTATCCATTTTCTACCTGACAGGTAAGTGGATCATTCCGGGCGAGAGAATGCTGGCTCTGTACATCAATGTAAACGGCGACAATCATCTGGTACTGAACAAGCTGTTCCCGCAGACAGAAGATCTGGGAGTTCCTCTGACATACTATGACGATGTAGAGGACGGCGTCGAAATTCTGAGCCAGTTTGTAGACAAGGACGCTCCGATGGGCGTTGATAAGAACTGGCCGGCAAGATTCCTGCTGAGACTGATGGAGCTCAAGGGCGGCAGCAAGTTCGTCAACGGTTCCGTAATTGTCGACAAAGTAAGACAGATCAAGGATGAAGGCGAAAAGCAGGCAATGAGAGAGTCCGCAGCCAAGATCGATGAGGTTATGGACAAGCTGATTCCGTGGTGCGCTAAGGGACTGACAGAGCGCGAGCTGAACGACAAGTGCAGAGAGCTCTGCAAGGAAGTCGGATTCACAGATGTATCCTTCGACCCGATTACAGCTTATGCAAAGGGTGCTGCTGACCCGCATCATGTCACAGATGATTCCAAGGGCAAGCACGGTGACTGCGTAATCTTTGATATCGGCGGAATGTGGAAGAACTATGCTTCTGATATTACAAGAACTGTATTCATCGGCGAGCACAGTGAGAGACAGAAAGAAATCTACGATATCGTTCTGGAAGCAAACAAGCGCGGTATCGCAGCAGCTAAGCCGGGCGTAAAGATGAGCGACATCGATGCAGCTGCAAGAGATTACATCGCATCTAAAGGCTATGGCGAGTATTTCACACACAGACTGGGCCACTCCATCGGACTTGAGGACCATGAGGTCGGCGACGTTTCTTCTGCAAATGATGAGATCGTTCAGGTTGGTCAGGCATTCTCCATCGAGCCGGGAATTTACCTCTATGATGAGGGAATCGGCGTAAGAATCGAGGATATCGTCATCGTAACAGAGGACGGATGCGAGGTTCTGAACCATTATCCGAAGGAAGAAATGATCGACGTTCCAGACGGAAAATAGTCGGAAACAGAGGATATGATCCGCTGACTTTCAGGTTAAGTTTTGATTGCAATTCTCCTGATGCGCGGCAGCCGTCAGGAGAATTTTTTTCATAATCCACTGGTTTATGAATTTTGATTCTATCTTCATCTTATATTTAGGAGGAAAAACAATGGCAAAGGTTACAGAAGGTTATATGCCATTTCTCGGTCACCAGACGTATTACAGAATTGTAGGCGAGCGCAAGGACAACGGAAAGGCTCCGCTGGTCTTCCTGCATGGCGGCCCGGGATCCACACACAACTATTTTGAGGTTCTGGACTGTGTAGCAGATATGGACGACCGTCAGCTGGTTATGTACGACCAGATCGGCTGCGGAAAGTCTTATCTGGACGGACATCCTGAGCTCTGGAATCAGGACACATGGATGGACGAGCTGGATGCACTGCGCAAGCATCTGGATCTGGATGAGTGCCATATGCTCGGACAGTCCTGGGGCGGAATGCTGCAGATCTGCTATGCCATCGAGCGTCAGCCGAAGGGTGTAAAATCTTATGTTATTTCCAGCGGTCATCCGAGCAGCAGTCTCTGGGCACAGGAAGGTCTCAGAAGAATCAAGATGATGCCGGAGGACATGCAGAAGGCCATTCATCATGCTATGGAGACACAGGACTTCACAGGAGAAGCCTATGATGCTGCCGTAGCTGAATATATGAGAAGATATTGTGATTATCCGGTTACAGAAGATTCCCCGGAGTGCTTGAGCAGAGAGAAGAAGCACGGCGACGAGGCTTATCTCTATGGATGGGGACCGAACGAGTTCGTACCATCCGGCACACTGGGAGACTTTGAGTACGTTGACCGTCTGAACGAGATTAAGATTCCGTCTTTCATCTGCAGCGGAATTCAGGATCTCTGCTCACCGCTCGTTGCAAAGACCATGTATGACGGAATTCCGGATTCCAAGTGGGAGCTCTTCACACATTCCCATCATATGTGCTTCGTCGAAGAAACAGAGAAGTACATTGATCTCCTGATCAAGTGGCTGAACCAGCACGACTAATCAGGAAACTGAAGTTGTTTATAATCGGATGAACGTGAAGATTTGTTCGTTTTATTGATTTATATACTGAAAGATTATGCAGTAATTTTTGAACCCCCCTTCACGTTCACCGTTATTTATCGGAGCTTGTCACAAATGCATCTAAATTTCTTTATTCGCTGTGCATAAATTCTATTTACAATGTGATAAGTATATGATAAACTAATAGTCTACTTGTGATTATGCGCAAACCATCCGGAAGGCCGGACAGGTGAGCTGAAAGCAAGAGTATGGAAACATCCAGATTATTCATTTTCAATCATTCATTTCAATTTAGGAGGTGTTATTCAATGGAACAGACGAAAAAGCACTCGTTCCCTATGGGGTTTTACGTCTGCAGTTTGTCCTTCACATTTGAGCGTCTTGCGTATTACGCTGCAAAGTGGGGCATCGCAATTTTCATGGTAGTAAGTGCTGCAAAGGGCGGACTTGGTTTAAGCCAGTCTCAGGGAGCTCTGTTCTCCTCATTCCTGGTAGCGTTTACTTACATCACACCGGTTATCGGTGGTTTCATCGCTGACCACTGGCTGAGCCCGAGAAAGCTCGTTCCGCTGGGCGAAATCCTGATGGCAATCGGTTACTTCTGTGCATGGAAAGCAACCGGCAAGGGCATGCTGATCATCATGATCATCGTAATCGCTGTCGGAACCGGATTCTTCAAAGGAAATGTTTCCGGTATCCAGGGCCGTCAGTTCCCGGCAGCAGATGCTGAATTCCTCGACACTGTATTCAGCTGGCAGTATTCTTTCGTAAACATCGGTTCCTTCTGCGGAACAACATTCCTGACTCTGATTGCAACACAGACCAAGATGGGTTACAGAGGAATGTTCTTCGTATGCGGAATCTTCCTGCTGATCGACTGTGCTTGGTGGCTCATTGGACAGAAGTCCCTGGGCGATGCCGGCCTGAAGCCATTCCTGGTTGATAACCGTACAGAGGACGCTGAGAAGGCTGAAGTTGAAGAAGAAAAGGCTCCGCTCACATCTGTTGAGAAGAACCGTGTTGCCGCAATCATTCTGGTAACCATTCTGTCCGGCATTTTCTGGCTGATCTGGTACATGGTATACATGCCTGTATACTACAAGTTCGGACCTGCTTCCATGGGAGGTCTCGGATGGGCAAACTGGAACATCGGAAACTTCACAATGCCGACATCCTGGTTCGATTCAGAGAACGGACTGCTCTGCATCATCCTCTGCCCGATCTTTGCGAAGATCTGGTCTACGTTGGATAAGAAGGGCAAGGACTGGTCCTTCCTCACAAAGACTGGTTTCGGAATCTTCGTCCTGGGTGTCTGCGTAGCAGTACTGACACTTGCCGGAGCTATGGCTCATGGTGGAAAGACCCCAGTTGGTGTTTGGATCGTTGCACTCTCTGCATTCTTTATGACACTCGGAGAAGTTGTGTTCTCCCCTCTGGGCAATTCCTTCATCAGTAAGTACGCACCGAAGTCCCTGCTGGGAACTCTGCTCGGTGTATGGCCGCTGATCATCTTCTTCTCCGGCCTGATCTATGGACCGCTGTACAACTTCATGGACAAGTTCGACTTCATCAAAGCTTACGGACTGCTTGCAATTATCATTCTGGTAATCGGAGTTCTCCTGATGCCGTTTGGTAAGAAGTTCAATAAGTGGATCCACGCTGACGAGATTTAAGGAAGCGCTCATTCATAACAGCGAATAATAAGTTCTGATGACGGATTGAAGGGTGTATACATGAGAATAAATATGCGTTTTATGTTACACTTGAATGGGTGTCAGCAGAGCAACTGAAAGGACCGGGCAGATGCCCGGTCCTTTTTAAGCTTTTTTGCTGACTGATCTGACGACTGGGGCAGAATACTGATTCCGGGCTGAAGTGGCAGGATTGCTTCCTGTATGTTCGGAAAAATAAAGGATCATTATCTTCCGGTATGGTAAACGACCGGGGAACAACGCAGGGAAACTGCTTCCTTGAATATTGATTTTTGTCCCGAAAAAATATATCGCAGTTAAACGATTGGTGGTGTGATATGGAAAGAAAATATACGAAAGAAGACCCGAACATGAAACTGGGATTCGGCTTCATGCGTCTTCCGCAGACGGATGAAAATGATGAAGCGTCGATTGACCTTCCGCAGGTTGAGAAGATGGTGGACCGCTTTTTCCAACAGGGATTCACTTATTGCGATACGGCCTATATGTATCACGATTTCAAGAGTGAGGATGCTGTGGGAAAGGCGGTTGTGGACCGTTACCCGAGAGATTCCTTTACGATTGCCAGCAAGATGCCGCTGGGCATGCTGAAAAAGGAAGAGGATGTCGGGAGAATCTTTAAAGAGCAGATGGAGAAGCTGCATGTCAGGTATTTTGACTATTACCTGATGCATGATATGAACAAGACGAATTACGAGACGGCGCAGAAGTTCCATGTGATTGATTTTGCCAGAAAGATGAAGCAGGAAGGAAAGATTCATCATCTGGGATTCAGCTGCCATGACACGCCGGAGCATCTCGACCGTGTGCTGACGGAGAATCCGGACCTGGAGTTCGTCCAGCTGCAGATTAACTATCTGGACTGGGACAGCGACGCGATTCAGTCCGGAGCCTGCTACAGGGTCTGTGAGAAGCATCAGAAGCCGGTGATTGTCATGGAACCGGTGAAGGGCGGAACGCTGGCAAAAGTCCCGGCAGAGGTTGAGAAGATGCTGAAGGACTGCCATCCGGACTGGAGCCCGGCTTCCTGGGCCATTCGTTTTGCCGCGAGCCTGCCGATGGTGAAGGTGGTGCTTTCCGGCATGTCGGACATGGAGCAGCTGGAGGACAATACCTCATATATGCAGAACTTCCGTCCGCTGAATCAGGAAGAGAAGGATCTGCTGAAGAAAGCCGCAGATATTATCCATAATACGATTGCGATCCCATGCACCGGATGCCGCTACTGCATTGAAGAGAACCACTGCCCGCAGAACATTCCGATCCCGCGATATTTCAATCTGTATAACACAGAAAGCCTCTGCCCGGGAAGGGACTGGTCGCCGGAGCAGGAATACTATGCCAACCTCGTGACAGACGGTTTCGGCCGCGCGTCTGCCTGCATCGAGTGTCACGGATGTGAGCGGGTATGTCCGCAGCATCTGCCGATTACCGATCTGCTGAAGAAGGTAAACGGCATGCTGGAGGAGAATAACTTTATGCTGAAGTAGCAGGAAAGCAGGTTTCGCTTATATCCGGCCGGATCCGGGTATAATAAAAGGCAGACATCGTGCCGGGCCAGGGGCCTGTATCGGCATCAGCGGGTGAGGTGAAACAGCCGTTTCGGCCTCTTGCTTGTCTTTTTTGTCAAAAGGGAACGGAAGCGGCATATTAATTTAAAGGAGAAATTGAATGAAGTACGATTTTACAAGTTATCTGGAGCGCAGGGGCAAGGATGCCGCGGCTTATGACAGTGTCGGCAGTAAAAAGGGCTTCGGCTTCGCGCCGGATGCACCGAAGGAGGGGTTCGACATCATTCCGATGTGGGTTGCCGATATGAACTTCCCGACTGTGCCGACGATTCCGCAGGCGATGATTGAGCGCGCGAAACACCCGGCTTACGGTTATTATATGACGCCGGATGAGTATTATGACGCGATCATTTCATGGCAAAAGGACAGGAACAAGGTGGAAAACCTGTCGGCGGACCATATCGACTATCTGAACGGTGTGCTCGGCGGAGTTGCGGCGGCGCTGAAGGTGCTGTGCGGCCCTGGAGACGCGGTTCTGGTTCATCGTCCGACCTACATCGGATTCACCAATACGCTGAAGCCGAACGGCTATAAGATTGTGCATTCTGATCTGAAGAAGGATGAAAATGGCGTCTGGCGCATGGATTATGAGGATATGGAGAAGAAGATCCAGGAGAATAATATTCATGCGGCGATTTTCTGCTCTCCGCACAATCCGACGGGCCGTGTCTGGGAAAGAGAAGAAATCGAGAAGGCGATGGATGTTTACCGCAGAAATCAGGTTTATGTCATCGCGGATGAAATCTGGTCAGATCTGATTCTGGACGGAAATCATCATATTCCGACCCAGAGCGTGAACGAGGACGCCCGCCGGAGAACCATCGCCCTGTACGCGCCTTCCAAGACCTTCAATCTGGCCGGACTGGTCGGCAGCTACAGCATTATTTACAATAAGCTGCTGAGAGACCGCTATCTGGCTGAACTGAAAAGAACGCATCTGAATGACATGAATGTCATGTCCATGCATGCACTTCTGGGCGCCTATTCTGAGGAAGGCCGCGAGTGGGTCGATGAGCTTCGCGAGGTGCTGACAGAAAATGTAAAATATGCCGTCTCCTATATTAAGGAGAATATTCCGGGAGCAGATGTCTCCATGCCGCAGGGCACATACATGCTGTACATTGATTTCAGCGGCTGGTGCAAAGAGCATGGCAAGACGATCTACGAACTGAAAAAAGCTGGCTGGGACGTCGGCGTTGCCTGGCAGGACGGCGAGATTTTCGGAAAGAAGAACTGCATCCGCATGAATCTCGCGCTGCCGCTGTCCAGGATTAAAGAGGCATTTGACCGGCTGGAGAAGTACGTATTATAAAAGAAAATTGCAGTGGGCGGCATGTTGAGAGGCCGCTGAAAGAGCATGAAGGCAGAAAAAGAGGCAGGTGCGGAGTGCATCTGCCTTTTTGCTATCGAATTTGACATTGGAAATTGGATACATACGACGTGCGGCTAGCCAGTCGAACGTCATATTTGTTAATGTACAAGGCCGTAGCTTGCAGCGCATCGACCTTCGCGGCCGCTCGGTCTCCCGGCCGCACCAGCATAAGGAATCCTCATCACTCTCACTGCGCCATTGGCTTGTGTTCATGAGGGAACTTGGATGCGCCGTAGGAATCAGCCAATCGCGCGGCGCCTGACGGCTTGCGCTCTTGGGATTCCCTGACGGGGGACCTGCCATTGCTCTGTCTGCGCTGCTTACGCAGCTTGCCAGTCGCAAGGCTAGGTCTCCCTAAAACTCCGCATAGGTAAATCCCGGCGAGGTGAGCATGCTCCCGAACATGGAGAAGAGGTAGAGGAGGATCATGGCGGAGAGGAAGAGCAGGGTGTAGCGGAAGGTCGGGCTTTTGAAGAGGGCTTTCAGTCTGCTGCTGAAGGTCTTCTTTTTATTGTGACCGCTGCTGTGTTCTGCTCTTGCTGCTGTGATTTTGCCGGCTGACGCGCTGGTCTCTGTTTGCCTGCGCGCTGCTTTCGCCGGTTCCGGCGACGTTTGCTTTATATTGTTTTTCGTTGTAGAAATTGTAGAGTCCTTCATTGATTTTCACCCATCCTTCTCCCCATGGATGTACGGAATCGCGGTCGATTCCCGGGGTATAATCGTATTTTGTCAGGTCGTAGACTTCGGCGCCGCAGCTGCCGGCGATTTTCGTGATTTTCTTTGCAAAGGCGGCACGTTCGTGGGCGTTGATGCCGGTGTAGTCGTACCAGTAGCCGTTCATCGGCTGGATGATCAGCAGCGGCCGGATATGCTCTGCCTTGCAGAGTGCCAGAAATGCGTACAGGTCATCGTATTCCTTTGACTTTAAGAGGGAATCTTTCTTGTGCACTCCCTTTGCTCTCGGATAAATAAAGCGGAATTTCAGCTTCCAGCTGTGGTCATCCATATAAAACTGGTTGTGGGATTTTCTGTCTGCAATTCTTCTGGCCTTGTCGACCCAGCGGCCCCAGTCAAAGCTGCCATTTCCGATCGGTTTTTTGTGATAAATATAGGCAGGATCCCGGCCGCGCAGGAATTTCATTGCTGCGCTGGTGGTAATCATATCCTTGTCGTTCTGGTACATGGTAACCGCTTTATAGGCCAGGGCATCGGCCGGACGCGGCTTTCCCATATGCAGCAGGACACGGTTGTACAGTTTGACATGGTTCAGGAGCTCCGGGGAATTCTTCAGCAGTTTCACAGAACGTCTTGCAGCGTATTTTTTCAAATCGGTGGGAATGTCCTTATTCTTCAGGAAGGCGACATACTCCGTTTCAGAGAAACGCAGGGCGTATCCCTTGCTGCTGACACCCTTTGCCGTGCGGAACCAGGACGGGGAAATCATCAGGACGACGCGGCGGTTTTTCATCTGCGGTTCCAGCGCGCCCAGGGCGATGGTATGGAAGAGGGTCTGATTGAACGGACCTCCCACCGTGACCAGATGGACACCGGTGCCGCGGAAAAAATTGGCCGGATGGAAGGGTGTGTTCCTTCCATGCGCAAATTCTGACGAACCAAAGACGAACATATCTTTTTTCGTGATGTTCTGATCAAGCGCATTGTAGGAAATATCTTTATACTGGCTGTACCAGCTTCCAAAATCCGGGTCGCTGCTCTTCAGGCCCTGCGAAAGGCAGTATGCGTGAAGACCGATGGCAAAGGCCAGAAACAGTACGAACGCGATCAGAAACGCTTTTAACTTCTTCATAATACGTGACTTCTCTCCTTGAATGGACGAATGATTACGCAGAATGCAGAGAATGTCCCTGTTTTCTGCGCAGTCAGCGGCAGACTACATTCTGGACTGTACGACGCTGATAATCTTATTCGGGGTGTCCATTTCCTCTCTCTTCAGCTCAGACGGCGCCAGAACAACGCCGATCTGATCTTCTACGTCCATCAGCAGTGTGACATAATCCAGGGAATCGATCAGATCCTCTTCCAGCAGGTTGATGTCCAGATTTTCTCTTACGATGTCGTCACCGCAGATGTCCTCCAGCATGTCGAGAATTAATTCCTTTGCTTTTTCTTTGCTTACCTTAGCCATTGTATTGAACCTCCATAATGTTTGTGATTGTTTTCTGCCGGACAAAAATCAACTGACCGGCGGTGTTTCCTTGCTGAAGCCGCGCGGAGCGCGGCGTGTTCTTTTTGTCCCTGGGATCAGCGAAGCAGCAGCTGGGTGAATCGTCCGGAAAACAGGAAGAATCCGAACATGACCAGGTGGAAGGTGATCAGCCACTCCAGGAAGCAGAACCAGCGGTCTTTCTTATGCTTCTTATAGAACTTCGACTTCTTCTGGTAAATCTCCGTCAGGGACAGGAGAATGCCGTGATAGAGGCCGTAGAGTATGTAGTAAATCGTCAGGCCGTGCCAGCATCCCATGATGCCCATGTTGATGATGAAGGCGATCGTCGCGATGACCAGCTTGTTTCTGGTGAAGCGTTTTCTGATCAGGCCCATTGTCACGCGGGAGAAGATGAAGTCGCGGAACCAGTGGGACAGGGTGATGTGCCAGCGGTCCCAGAACTCCTTGATGTCCTTGCTGATGAAAGGCTTGTTGAAGTTCTCCGGGGTGTTGATGCCGAAGATCTTAGACAGGCCGATGGCCATGCTGCTGTAGCCCGCGAAGTCGAAGAAGAGGTAGAAGCCGTAGCAGTACATGTAGATCAGCGCGTGGCTGAAGCCGGCTTTCAGGCCGAACCACTGCATCAACTGGTAAAAGCCGGTGCCGATGACCTTCTTATACACCAGGCCCTGCAGGATGCGGGACAGGCCGCTTCCAAGCATCTCGATGTACTCGCTTCTGGCCGGGACCTTTTCCAGATCCGCGTTGAAACGGCGGCTTCTGTCGATCGGGCCGGACATGACGGTCGGGAAGAACCAGAGCAGGTAAAAGTAGTCGAAGGGGCGTACTTCATGGATGACGTCGTCGTAAATCTCAATGACGATCTGAATCACCTTGAAGGACATGTAGGAAATGCCCAGGAAGGCGAACATATGGTAAGGATTTCCGACGGCAGTCAGCACTTTATTTGCGGCAACCGGCAAAATACTCAGCGCAAGGAATATATGGTAAATGTGCTTATTCCGGCCGTATTTCTCCCGGAGCGGCAGGTAGATGCGGATCACGGCGTATTCGCCAAAGGTAAATCCGGCAAGCCAGATCAGCGCTCTGAGGTTATGTCCCATGGCCAGCCAGAGGAAAATCAGCGTGACGCCGAATCCGTAAAAGCGTATGCTGACCTCTTTCAGGCCCATAATAATGGCCGGGATCGAGAGGATCCCCGCCAGGATGAAAAAACTTGTATCACTGAATAACTGCATAATCTATAACTCACTCTCCAGCTTCTTCCGGTCGGCCTTTCCGTTTGCGGTCAGAGGCATGCGGCTGAGCATGCGGATCTGGCGCGGAATCATGTAGGACGGCAGGAGCTGTTTCACAGCCATGCGGATTTTTTTGCGGTTTTCAAAAGTAACGTCCAGATGGCTGTCTTTCTCCGGAACGATGAAGGCGGTCAGGAAGCGGATTCTCCCGTCTTTCTTATTCGGAATGACGGCGGCCTGCTTGATGCTGTCGAGGCGGAGAAGCGCGTTTTCAATGTCTCCGAGCTCGATGCGGTAGCCGTGGAATTTAATCTGCTTGTCGATGCGGCCTTCATAATAGAGCAGGCCGTCCGCGTCTTTATGGCCGGCGTCGCCGGTGCGGTAGGCGGCGCGGTATCCGGATTTCAGAAGTTTTATGCGCTCTTCTGCTGCATCCGGATATGGGATATAGCTGCCGTCCTTTTCCATGAAAAAGCTGGCGGCTGTCTTATCTGCTTCCTTGTAGTATCCGGCGCCGACGGTGTTTCCGAGGATGACCATCTCACCGGATTCTCCTGCCGATGCAGGCTTTCCCGTTTCTGTCTCGATGCGGATTTCCGTGCCCGGCTTTGCGTGTCCGATCGGAAGGGCGTCATCGCTTTTCGCCATTTCTTTCGTGATGCGGACGGAAGTGACACAGACCGTGCTCTCCGTCGGACCATAGGTATTGATCACTTCTGCATCCGGAAAACGCCTGATCAGCTGGCGGGCAGTGGTGTTTCTCAGGGTCTCTCCGCAGAAGAGGAATCTCTTCAGCTGCGGCATGTTTTCCTGATTAAAGCCCGGGTCACTCAGACACAGGTCGGCAAAAGACGGGGTGGATACCCAGCAGCTGATGCCGGAATTCATCAGGTAGTTCAGCAGTGCAGGCATGTCCTGCTCCATGGCCTTGTCCACGGAGACGATGCCGGAAGCCGTTGCCAGTGCGCAGTAGAGATCCATGACGGAAAGGTCAAAAGAATAGGGCGCCTGGTTGAGAAATACGCCATTGTCCATGCCGGACAGCTTACTGCACCAGTCCAGATAGTTGGAAAGTGCGCCGGCGCTGATCTGCACGCCCTTCGGCTTTCCCGTGCTGCCGGAAGTGAAAATGATGTACTGGACATCTTCCGGGCGGTCCTGGTATTTCTCGTCGATTTCACCGATGGATTCACCGTGGAAGCTGCCAGAGCTGATCGCTTCAAGGTCTGAGGATGTGATCACCTTCGCATGCAGCGTGCGGGCAGCCGGTGTTTCTGCTGCTCCAGGCTTATTGGCTGCAGAGCCGTTCTTTCCTTTATTTTCAGGACTTCCGGCAGCATCGGCGTTTTCTGCGGCTTCCATAGTACTGGAATCTGCGGCATGTCTGCTTTCGGTATGATCAGATGTTTCCGGAAGATCCCGGCAGGCCAGTAGAAGCTGACTCTCCGTGACATTGGCAATGTCGTAAATCCGGCTTGCCGGCATGTTCATGTCCAGCGGGCAGTATGGCCTGCCGCAGCGCGCCGCGGCGAGAAAGCAGACCAGCATCATCGGCTCCTTATGCCCAAAAACCGGAATTGGTGAATGGTCTTCTTTCAGCTGATCCTGCAGCCACTGGGCAAGTATTCCGGATTTTTCCCAGAGCTCGCCGTAGGTCAGCGTCCCGAAACGGGAACGGAATACCTGGCGTTCAGGGTGCTTTTCCGCCGTGCTGCGGATTGTATCTAAAACGTTCATTCTGCACCTCCTTAAAAGGAAATGATGTATAATCTGACATCGTGAATCGATTGATGTTCTCGTTAATTCGTAATTTAATATATCAGAGAAAGATTAAATGTTTCTTAAATATATATTATTTAAACCTGAAAAATTGAGCGGGAAGAGTAGGAGTGTGAAGAAAAGTTATAGCAAAGAAAAACAGGATAATGAATTTATACTTCATACTGTTATCGGAAATTGCAGTGGGCGACTGGCTGAGGGCCGCTGGAAAGAGCGCAAAAGCAGAAAAAAAGGCAGGTGCTGAGTGCATCTGTCTTTTTGCTATCGAATTTGGCATTGGAAATTGGATACATACGACGTTCCGCTAGCTAGTCGAACGTCATATTTGTTAATGTACAAGGCCGTAGCTTGCAGCGCATCGACCTTCGCGACCGCTCGGTCTCTGCGGCAAGCCTGACAGGGGACCTGCCATTGCTCTGTCTGCGTGCGATATTTAATGAGAACGCACTTGCCAGTCGCAAGGCTAGGTCTCCCGGCCGCACCAGCATAAGGTCTTCTCATCATTCGCGGTTCGCTTGCGCTCCCGCTCATGAGAGCAAGCGCCATTATGGCAGCACAGTTCCCGCCAGCGGGAAGTTCAGGGCGATGGTGTAGATGTTATGTTCTGTTTTCACGGCGCTGGATCCGTTCATCTGCTGCATCATGCTTTCGATGTTGCGCAGGCCGATGCCGCTGCTTTCTGTTGGTGCGGCTGTCCGGGAAGCGCTGATGGTGTTCTGGAACAGGACGACAACCTGGCTTCCAGATGTTTTCACGATGATCCGGACGGCTTTTCCCGGGTCTGCGTATTTACAGATGTTGGAGACGATGTTGTCCATGATTCTTCCCAGGTAGTCCTCATTGATGCAGATTTCGGAGTCATCCCAGTGGAAGTCTGGTTCGCAGCTGAATCCGTGCTGCATGAGGGTGGCGCCGGCTTCGGACAGGAGATCATAAAGCAGAAGCTTTGCGTTTTCCGGATCAGAGAGTTTTGCGCCTTTTTCTTCACGGGAAACGAGGGAGTATTCAAACAGGTGGTCCGTCAGGCTTTTCAGCCGGTGGGTTTTCTGATCGATCTTGTCGATGTAGTCGTAAAGCTGCTCTTCTGTTTTCCAGCGGTGGGATTTCAGGATTTCTGTGTAAAGCAGGATGGAGGTCAGCGGCGTGCGGATGTCGTGGGACATGCTGGTGACCATATCTTTATTTGCTTTCAGCAGGTCCTGCTCCAGTTTGAACTGCTCGCGCAGGGATGCGCGCATTCCGTTCAGGCCTTCTGCGAGTTCAGAGAGTTCATCCTGCCCCTTTACCGTCACTTCATAATCCAGATTTCCGGTTTCCAGAATGCCGATTTCATCCCGGAGCAGCCGGATGTATTTGATCTCTTTATTGATTGCAATGAAGACAAACACAAGAAACAGGAGAAAACCGATGGAAAGTACAATGAATCCGAGAACGTTTGAGGCGTGGTAGTCATCCGTACCATACAGCACTGCAATGGCCTTCGCATCTTTGAATTTCAGTTTGTAGGTTTTACTGATGGACTGATTCAGCGTGTCATCAAAGCTGGTCGGATGTTCCGGAACGAATGAATCGTAGATTGTCGAGTTGCTCCGGTAAATGGAAACCGAGATGCTTGGGTGCTTTCTGGTAAATGCCGCGATCTCTTTTGTATCTGATGTTTTCAGATCATGGGCATCGATATAGTCCTGAAGCGCATTGACATATTTCGTGTTCCGGTTCTTCAGGTGTGCAGAAAAGTGGTCGTAATAGTCAGCCAGTACATAATCCGCTGCCTGCAGCATGGCAAAGGTCACCGCGACAGAGACAAGCGCGGCAATGGCGATGATCACCAGCAGGCGGGTGCGGATGGATTTAATCTTCCGGAATCGGATTTTCAAAGCGGTACCCCTTTCCCCAGATGGTCTTGATATACTGCGGTTTTTCAGGCGTCGGCTCAACCGCTACACGCAGCTTCCGGATATGAACCATGACTGTGTTGCTGTTGGTGTAGTAATACGGCTCATTCCATACGCTTTCATAGATATTCTGCGCAGAGAAGATTTTTCCGCGGTGCTGCATCAGCAGCAGGAGAATGCGGTATTCAATATCCGAAAGAGAAATTTCCTGACCGCCGCGGTACACTTCGTTGTAACGCGTGCTGATTTTCAGGTCGCCGCATTCAATGTACTCATCCTTTTTAATATCCAGGCTCTGTTTTCCCTGATAAGTCTGGTAGCGGCGGATCAGCGCCTTCACGCGTCCCAGCAGTTCCGTATAGGAAAACGGCTTCGGCAGATAGTCGTCTCCTCCGGCCATCAGTCCGATCAGTTTGTCCGATTCCTGCGACTTTGCCGTCAGGAAGAGAACCGGCACATTCGAAGTCTTTCGCAGTTCCTCACAGGTTTTGATTCCAGAGATTCCCGGCATCATAATGTCCAGAATCACCAGGTCGGTGGCGGTATTCACCTTTTCCAGGCCTTCTCTTCCATTTTCCGCCTCATCAACCTGATAGCCTTCACTTTCCAGAAGAATGCGGACACCTTCGCGGATATCCCGGTCATCTTCTACAATTAATATATTTCCCTGACTCATGTTTAAGTCCTCCTGTAACTCATTCGTCTTTTTTACTTTATATACTATATGGTCCGTTTCTTAACAGAACCTTAAGCGGGCTCTTAAAAGACATGAAAAGATGAAAAAACGCGTGCCCCGGTCCTGGAGCACGCGTCCTGTTAATTCTGCGCTTCATCCACGTTTTTCTTAATGTCCATATCCTTTGGCAGGACCAGATTCAGGAAAATCGCGATCAGGAAGACTACAGCTACGACATTGTTGGCAAAAACCGACTGTGCAAGATGAGGAAATGCTTTCCAGATATCCGTCTCGCTGGTTGACGTGAATCCGATTCCAATGGCCAGAGACAGCGAAGCAATCGTGATGTTTCTCTGGCTGAATCCGCATTTTGCGATCATCTGGATTCCAGAGGTCAGAATCGTTCCGAACATCATGATCGTGCATCCTCCGAGTACGGAAGACGGAAGGGAGGCAAAAAAGTTACCGACCGGCGGAAGCAGTCCGGCCAGCAGCATGACGCAGGCTCCCGTCATCAGGGTGAAGCGGTTGACCACTCCGGTCATATTGATCAGGCCGACGTTCTGAGAAAATGAAGTAACCGGCGGGGTTCCGAAGAGGGAGGAAATGGCGGAAGCATAACCGTCGCAGGCAATGGAACCGGAAATTTCCTTTGTTTTGATGTCTCTTTTCAGGCCGGCAGAAACGAGGGCGGTCGTGTCTCCGATGGTTTCTGCCGCAGAAACCAGGAAGATGATGCAGGTGGAGAAAACTGCTCCTGCGTGGAATTCCGGCTTGAAAGGAAAGAGATGCGGAACGGCGATGATGCCGCCGGACATGATGGAAGACAGGTTCACCTTTCCCATAATCAAAGAAACGATGTAGCCGACGATCAGTCCCACCAGAATGGACAGCTGCTTTTTATAGCCCTTTGCCAGGCAGGTCCAGAGCAGGCAGGTGACCAGGGTGATGGTGGCGATGATCAGGTTTTCTGCGGAACCGAAGTCTTTTCCGTAGCCGCCGCCGAAGGATCTGGCGCCGACGCTGAAGAGGGAATAGCCGATGGATGTAACAACGGTTGCTGCGACGATCGGAGAAATCAGGCGGCGCCAGTATTTCGCGAACAGGCCCAGCGTACCTTCAAAAATTCCTCCGATGAGAACGGACCCGACCACGGCGCCGTATCCGTAAGCCGCGCCGATGGAACTTAAAACCGCGACAAAGGTAAAACTGATGCCCATGACGATCGGAAGTCCGGAACCGATACGGAAATGCGGGTAAAGCTGAATCAGGGTCGCAATTCCCGCAACGAACATGGCGTTCTGCAGGAGCATGGCGATCTGCGCCTGCGTAAGCGCTGGATGCGCGGCTGCGGCAATCATGGTGATCGGAGTCAGGTTGGCAACGAACATAGCCAGAACGTGCTGCAGACCGAACGGGATCGCCTTTCCTACCGGAACGCGGCCGTCCAGCCTGTAGATATTGGCCATACTGGAAGTTGATTTCTGATGCATGGAAACTCTCTTTCTGAATGAACAGGATAATAACGATAATGTATCGATTTTATCATGTTTTAGTGTTTCATTCCAGGGTTTTACAGGCGGTATCCCTGTATTTCCAGTAGACGAAGGCGGCCGGGCGGTGTAAGATGAAAAAATGTGTTTAAGGCTGCGTCCGGCAGGTCCGAAGAAGCGCACGGCCGCAGAAAACAGGGTGTTTCCTTGCGCGGGTGGGTTTTGTCCGGGGAGGCAGGCACTAGGTATGATTAAAAGACTACATTAATATAAGGAGTAAATATGGATATACAGAAACTGATTACACAGGAACTGCAGATCCGGCCGGAGCAGACGCAGGCGGTCATCGATCTGATTGACGGCGGGAATACGATTCCTTTCATCGCGCGTTACCGGAAAGAGGTGACCGGCGGGCTGAATGATGAAGTACTGAGAAAGTTCGACCAGCGCCTGCAGTACCTGAGAAATCTGGAGGAGCGCAAGGAGGTTGTCCGGGCGTCCATCGAGGAGCAGGGAAAGCTGACAAAGGAGCTGGCGGAAAAGCTGGACCAGGCGGAGACGGCGGTTCAGGTGGAGGATCTCTACCGTCCTTACAAGCCGAAGCGCAGGACTCGCGCCATGATCGCCAGAGAAAAAGGACTTCAGCCCCTTGCGGAGTACTTTTTGTCGAAGGAAGAGACGGGCGAGAAGGATCCGCTGAAGGAGGCGGAGAAGTTTGTCAATCCGGAGAAGGAAGTTGCGGACGCGCAGACGGCGGTTCAGCTGGCAGAGGACATTCTCGCGGGGGATTTCTCGGACGACCCGGATGTCAGAAAATGGATGCGTGACAATGCGGAGCAGCACGGCGTGATGGAGTCTGAGGCGAAGGATAAGGACGCCAAGTCGCCGTATGAGAATTATTACGAATATCAGGAGCCGGTGAAGAAGATTCCGTCTCACCGGGTGCTGGCAATCAACCGCGGCGAGAAGGAGAAGTTCCTGAAGGTGAAGGTGGATGTGCCGGAGGACGGCGTTGAGCAGTATGCCGAGAAGAAAATTGCTCAGATGGGCCGGGAATCCACTCGTCCCTACATCCGCGAGGCCGCGCAGGATGCCTATAAGCGCCTGATCGAGCCGTCCGTAGAGACAGAAATCCGCGGGGAACTGACGGAAAAGGCTGAGGACGGTGCGATTGAGGTGTTCGGTCAGAATCTCCGTCAGCTTCTGATGCAGCCGCCGATCGCGGGAAAGACAGTGCTGGGCTGGGATCCGGCCTACCGTACGGGCTGCAAGCTTGCTGTGGTGGATCCGACGGGGAAGGTGCTGGCAACCAAGGTCATCTACCCGACTCCGCCGAATAATAAGGTGGAGGAGGCAAAAAGTGAACTTCTCAAGATGATAAAACGCTGCCATGTCGACGTGATTTCCCTTGGAAACGGGACGGCTTCCAGAGAGTCAGAGCAGATTATCGCTGATTTTATCAAGGAAAGCGGGCTGCCGCTGGAATACGCGATCGTCAACGAGGCGGGCGCCAGCGTGTATTCTGCCAGTGAACTTGCCGCGGAAGAATTTCCGAATTTCGATGTGGGACAGAGAAGTGCCACATCCATGGCAAGACGACTGCAGGATCCGCTGGCAGAACTGGTGAAGATCGATCCGCGGTCGATTGGTGTCGGACAGTATCAGCACGACATGAATCAGAAAAAGCTTGGGAATGCGCTCTCAACGGTTGTAGAGGACTGTGTAAACCAGGTCGGCGTAGACGTGAATACGGCATCTGCGGCGCTTCTGGAGTACGTGTCCGGAATCAGTAAGACAGTTGCGAAAAACATTGTTGCCTACCGTGAGGAGAATGGCAGATTTACAACGCGCAGGGAACTTCTGAACGTCCCGAAGCTGGGACCGAAAGCTTTCCAGCAGAGTGCGGGATTCCTCAGAATCCGCGGAGGCAGTGAGGTTCTGGACATGACTGCCGTGCATCCGGAGAGTTACAAGCCGGCAAAAGAGCTGCTGAAGCTGCTGGGATTCACGGAAGATGACGTGCGCCAGGGAAAGACCAGAAGCATCCGGGAAAGCGGCCTGAAGGCGTCCGGCCTCACGGAAGCGCAGCTGGCGGAGAAACTGGGAATCGGTGCCTATACCCTGCGGGACATCCTGTCCGAGCTGGAAAAACCGGGCCGCGATCCGCGAGATGAAGTGCAGAAGCCGATTTTGAGAAGTGATGTGCTGACCATGGAAGATCTGGCGCCGGGAATGAAGCTGAAGGGAACCGTCAGGAATATCGTGGATTTCGGTGCCTTTGTGGACATCGGTGTGCATGAGGACGGTCTCGTCCATATTTCCGAGATCTGCGATCATTTCATCAAACATCCGCTGGAAGTAGTAAAAGTCGGCGATATCGTGACGGTCTGGGTAAAGGACGTGGATCTGGAAAAGCAGAGAATCGCCCTGACCATGATCAGTCCGGAGCAGAAAAAGAAGCGGGAGCAGCAGAAGGCGGAGGCCGCCTCCAGAAGGGAGTCCGGCGGAAATTCCGGCCGCGGCCGCGGTAATGGAAACAAGCGTGGAAAATCTCGCAGCGGCAGAGGCAGAGGAAGCCGGGGAAACAGTCAGAATGGCGGCGGGCAGGAAAAACTCGCCGGCCTCGATGAGCTGCTGAAGAAATATGGAAAGCATCATCATTAAGAGATTGCTTCTGCCTTCGGATATTGACCGCACAGATGCATATCGGATTGAAATTTTCTATACTCTGCGGCTGATACTGCAAAAATAATCGCGTCTGCGTTAAACTGAGTAATAGAGAATAAAATCGTGCGTGAAGGGCAGTGCTGCATCGCTTCTGCCTCTGACTCTGTCTGTGCTTATATCTGCGCACAGATCTGCCTTTGTGCAGCACAGGCGGAGGCGGGCCTGCACATGTGGAGAATGAGAAGAATCTGTAAAACTTCCATTCTCCGCCTCGTCTTCACAGATATATTGGAGGTAAAACAATGGAATTAGTAAGAGATTTGCCTGAAATTTTTGATGAATTCGGTGAAGCCAGAAGAAAGAACTTTCTCACAGTAAAGGAATACAAGGATAAGGGAATTCCGGTTGTCGGATCTTACTGCACCTATTTCCCGCAGGAAATCGCAATGGCTGCAGGTGCAGCGCCGATCTCCCTCTGCTCCATGTCCGATGAGCCGGTATCTGCGGCAGAAAAAGACCTGCCGTCCAATCTCTGCCCGCTGATCAAGTCCAGCTACGGATTTGCGAAGGAAGATAAATGTCCGTACTTCCACTTTTCCGATGTCGTTGTCGGCGAGACAACCTGCGACGGAAAGAAGAAAATGTACGAGCTGATGGGTAAATTTAAGAACATGTACCTGATGCAGCTCCCACAGGCCCAGGACGCCGATTCCTTCGAGCTCTGGAAGAAGGAAGTCCAGAAGATCAGAGATTATCTGGCAGACTTCCTCGGCGCAGACATCAGCGACGAGAAGCTGGAAGAAGCCATTCATCTGAAGAATGAAGAGCGTGAAGCCATGAGAAAATTCTCCGAGCTGATGATGTACGACCCGGCTCCGATGACCGGACTCGAGCTCTTCCAGGCTGTTTACGGAAGCACCTTCAAGTTCGACAAAAATCAGCTGATCAAGGATCTTGACGACCTGAGAGCCAAAGTTGAAGAGGAGTACAAGAACGGCCGCAATGTCGGAAAACGTCCGCGTATCGTCATCACCGGATGTCCAATGGGCGGCGACACACTGAAGGTTGTCCGCGCCGTAGAAGACAACGGCGGAGTCGTCGCAGCCTATGAGAACTGCTCAGGCTATAAGAATTTCGACCGCCTGGTTAAGGAAAACACCGGCGATCCGATCGGCGCCATCGCAGACCGCTATCTGCAGATCGGCTGCTCCGTCATGACTCCGAATGACAACCGCCTGGAACTGCTCGGGCGCCTGATCGACCAGTACCACGCAGACGGCGTCATCGACATGGAACTGTCCGCATGCCACACCTACGCCATCGAAACCGCAGCCATCCGCGACTTCTGCAATAACGAGAAAAACATTCCGTACCTCGCCGTCGAGACCGACTACTCCAAAGCCGACATCGGCCAGCTGAACACGAGAATTACAGCGTTCATTGAAATGCTGGACTAACCTTCACATGTCCGATTGGCGTGCGGAACGTCATATCTATCAATAAGACGAATGGTTCACAAGCCTGCAAGGCGAAGTTCGACCGGTAAGCGATGAGTCGTATATTCAGGTATTGATATCTAAAAATGCTGCTGCTTTAAGCGCATATGCGCTCAGGGCAGCAGTTTTTTTTTCTGTGCTCTGTTGCTGCCTCCTTTATTACGGAATCTCTGAAAAAACCGCGAAAGTGCTTCTATCAGCAGCTGACTGACGGAAACGGGGCAGCATAAAAAATAAGCTGCCGCACAAGTTCATCGTTTCATCATCTCATGCAGCAGCTTCTTATGTTACGTTTTTTTGATGCCAATGTCTCCTTCTACTCATCCAGGAAAGCCAGAATATCCGACACGACGTGGTCGTTTCCGGCTTCATGAAGAATTTCGTGGCGCATATCCGGGTAAATTTTTACACGCACGTCGCGGACACCGAGCCGGCGGTACATTTTCCCAAGTTCAATCGGTCCCTTGCCGTAATTTCCGACCGGGTCGTCGATGCCGGAGACGATCAGGATGGATTCGCGTTCCGAGATGCGGGACAGGTAAGGGCGGCGGTAGAGGTCATTGAGTCCCCGCATGAATTCACGGTACATGCCGCAGGTGTTGTGCGCACCGCAGTAAGGATCGGCAATATAGGCCTTTACATTATCCTCGTTATAAGAAAGCCAGTCGAGAGGAGTCTTCGGGCTGACGATTTTCTTCAGGTATCCGCCGACAGCCATTTTATTGATGAACTTGGATGGCTTGTCCCAGTTGTGGCCGTTTGTGGTCAGCGCAGACAGCATGTTTGCGACTGCGTAGGTTCCCCTTGCCGGACCGTTGGAGCCCATAATGACGGCCTTGTCCGCAGTTTCCGGGAAGTGCTCCAGATAAGCCTGAATGACGAAGGAACCCATAGAATGTCCGAACAGATAAACCGGAATTCCGCCGACACTGCATTCTGTAACCTTGCGGTGCATGGCCTTCAGCGTCATGTTCCACGCATCCTTCGGCCAGATTTCCTGCTTTTCCGCAGATTCGGCATTCACACCCTGACCGAAATGGTCAAAGAAATACACGGAATATCCATTCTCATTCAGAATCCGGCAGAAATCATCATATCTTTCTGCATATTCGTCCATGCCCGTGATTGCAACAATGAACGCCTTTGGAGATTCGACAGTCCAGCTGCAACCTTTCAGAGCATACTTTTTCGTAATCGGCACCTCAAAAATAGCCACGGCAACTCCTCCTATCAGTTTATTTCACAGTACTATTCTAGCACTGCAGATAAAGCATTGGCAATAGGATAGAAGTGTAAATTTCAGAATATTACTATCTTCTGCTTCTTTCAGAAGCGGTGCTGTCATTGGGGTTGTCGAAACTGATGTTGAGCGCGTCTGCCACGGCTTCAAGTATTCCGTTGCTGGAATATGCTGCACCACTGACCGTATCCACGTTTACGGACTGATTGGAAAGAATTTCATCGATGACCGTTGACTGCGCCTGATTGAAGAACTGATCGTCATCTTCATAAGATTCCACTGTGATGTCTGTAATTTTACCTTTTTTCACCGTGACTTTTACCCTGCTTGTTCCGCGGTAGCCGGTCTCGCTGCCTTCATAAGTTCCATCCTTGAACGTTCCCTTTATCGAACTGCCGGAAGATCCAGAGGACGAATCTGAAGAGGAACTGGAGGAGTCGGATGAATTTTCGGAGGAATCAGGTGACCCGGAGGAGTCGGAAGAAGGCGTCGGAAAAGGAAGTGAAATGGCGGTGATTGCGGAAGCCATCGACTCCGGCGAAATCAGTCTGCTGGAAGCAGAAACAGACGGGAGTATCCTTGACCAGTCGGGTTTTGCCGCAAAAATGAAATCCACTGCTAGAAAGAATCTGCTGAAAGATATTTTGAAAGAAGGTTCCGAAAGTGGTTCTGCCGGGGGTGTACTTTACGTCATGCAGAAATATAAGGGAACATACTATATCGCCTGCATGAAAAATGATGAGCTCAGGGGAAACTCAGACGATAACAAAAACGTGGAAGCGGACCTGATTCCGGACGTTGTAACGGATGCAATGAAGAGGTCTGTAACCGACCCAATACCAGACTCCGTAACAGACCGGAGTACGTACCGGACGACGTTCACTGTTACACTGCCTGTCGACAAATCAAACACGAGAAAAAACGTAGCCGAATCCCATAACCTATGATAAAATCAACATTAGAATAAAAAGTTGACAGGAGGGAAATTTATGGCATACCAATTTGATGAAAATGGTGTAATTGACAATGAAAGCCGCCCATGGGTTCCTTGGGACATGGTAAATGACTTTATGATCGATACCTTCCAGAAGGTTGGAGTTCCAAAGGAAGATGCAGAAATCTGCACGGATGTCCTTATGGAGAGCGACCGCCGCGGAATCGAGAGCCACGGCTGCAACCGTTTCAAGCCGATTTACATCGACAGAATTGATGCCGGAATTCTGAATCCGGTAACCGATCTGGAAATCGTAAAGGACACCCCGACAACCGTTGTCGCTGATGCGCATGACGGCATGGGTATGGTAGCGTCCTACCATGTTATGGAAATGCTGCTGGATAAAGCATCCAAGTACGGCCTGGCAATGGGTGCCATCCGCAATTCTTCCCACTACGGAATTGCAGGATACTGGACGACTATGGCAACGGATCAGGGCATGATCGGAATTACCGGCACCAACGCCCGTCCATCCATCGCGCCGACATTCGGAATCGATAACATGATGGGTACCAATCCGCTGACCTTCTCACTTCCGACCGATGAAGGCTTCCCGTTCATCCTGGACTGCGCAACCTCCATCACACAGCGCGGAAAGATTGAGTTCTTCGCAAGAAACGGCATGGATACACCGGCAGGCATGGTAATCGGAAGAGACGGAAAGGCCATGACCAACAGTGAAGAAATCCTGAAGGCCCTGACCGAGGGCAAGGCCGCTCTGGCTCCACTCGGCGGAATCGGAGAAGAACTTGCCGGCTACAAGGGATACGGATACGCTGCCGTCGTTGAAATCCTCAGCGCCGCACTGGCCAACGGCCTGTTCATGAAAGACCTGACCAACAAGAATCCGGACGGATCCAAGAGACCTTACCATCTGGGACACTTCTTCCTGGTCATCAATCCGGAGTTCTTCAGCGGCGAAGACGTCTTCAGAAAGAAGACTGGAGACATCCTCCGTGCACTGCGTAACTCCGCCAAGGCACCGGGCGAAACCCGCATCTTCACACCGGGTGAAAAAGCCCACCTCATCTGGGAGTACAGAAAGAACAGAGGCGTTCCGGTCGGCGAATCCGTTCAGAAAGAGTTCGTTGAACTGAGAGACCGCTTCGATCTGCCGTATAAATTCCCGTTTGAGAAATAAAATCGCGGTGTATATCAGGATGAGAAAACCAGCAGCTTGTATTTTGCAGGCTGCTGGTTTTATATCTTGAGTTATTCTGACCACGTCATAAAAAGAGGCCGGACAGCAGGTATTTCCTATCATGGACTTGAAATGACGACTGCTCTCAATATCTTGTGTCGCTCTCAGCCCTTTCTTGTGCTATTATTTTCCCATGCTGCAATTAAGAAATTCACTTTGAAAGACGTTTGTTTCAAACAGGCTGAGATTCCACAGAAAGCCCTTGGTAAAAATCGTGAAAACAGCTGCGTCGTACCAACGCAAAAATATTTTTGGTAAAATAGAATAATAATCATGATTGCTACCTAAATGTTGTTCGTAAATGAATACATGGCATGTTGTCTGACTGCAGCGATCTATAATTATACTTAAAAATGCATAGACTTTCTGCTGTGCATAAGGATTGCAGAGGAAAAATTGAGGTATGTGTTAAGATAGCAGAATATTCTTTTGCATGGCTAAGAAAAATGCTGGAAATCCTTCATTTTTTCCAACGAGATTACCCGGCGTGACAATAGGTAGTTGGTAAAAACTTGTGATTTCCATGAATCTTACTCAAAGCATACTGCATACTTGGTAATATGCGTAGCTTTAGCCGTTTCTTACCAAAATAATGGCCGGACAGCAGGTATTTTTGCTGCATAAAGAATGAATATAAAAAAAGCGTGGGTGAGCATTGTAAATGAGGGAGGCTTCGCATATAGTATACACAACACCTCGTGCCTCAGCTTTTATCGCAGCCTTCAACGTTGCCCTGATCACCGCTGCATGTTAGAATGAATTGGGTATATTGTATACATAAATGTCTGCTTATCTGCATTACTATAAAATAGTTTTTATGCCTATGTATAAAACATTCTATATATAATAAAAGCGGAAGCCGGTGTGCTGCTGCCTGCAGCACACCGGCTTCCTATCTCATCGATAACCAGCCTCACCGGCCAAGTTAGTTCTTCAGATCGTTCTCAATATCCCCGTAATATCTGTACACGGCTGTGTAACCATGGGAGAATTTGCTGGTCGGACGGATGTTGATCTCTTCGCCGCTGGAATCACCGGTTTTGCCGTCCCAGTCCCAGTGCGCGCCGACATCCATCTTGTTTCCGTCATAGATTTCAATGTGGTAGGACGGGTTGACCAGAATGTCTCCGCGCTTCAGCTGGCTGATGGAAGGCTTTTTTCCGTTGACTTTGACTTGTTTCCAGCCGTTCTGCTTCAGCAGTGTGACGACACCGCCGACGATTGGCGGTTTTTTGCAGGCTCTGACAAAATCATCACCCATGCCGCTGTGCGCCAGCGCTGCGGTTACAAATGACGCGCAGTCATAATCGAGACTTGCGCCGGAAACGGTGAAGGGGTCGAAGCGGTCGCTCTTCAGGGATGTGTAAACCCCCAGGCTGTAGCCGAAACGATTGTCGTTCGCAATGTCCTCTGCCCAGCGGACCATTGCCTCAACGCCGGTTCCCTCATCCGGAATCTCATCCAGAATGGAAACACTGACTGTGCTGTTTTCCGCAACCTTGCTGCCCGCCTTTGCGCTCTGGCGGACAACGTCCTTAAAATCATAAGAAGGATATTTGGACTTCAGTGTAGAAGCCGTTACAAAAGACGTGTTTCCGACGGAACTCTTCAGTCCTGCCTTTTTTAGTGCCTTTGCCGCGGAAGTCTTGGATTTTCCGACAACATTCGGAACCGTTACCTTCTTATATCCCGGAACCGTAACCTTTGCAGAACTGCTGACGCCATTGTGCGCGATTGCGTAAATCTGCGCCGTTCCTTTTTTCTTTGCGGTGACTTTTCCGGAGGAACTTACAGAAGCGACGCTGCTGTTGGAAGAGTACCAGCGGATTGGTGTCGTTTCAGACAGTTTTCCGTCAGCCGATGCCTTCAGCGTGGAAGAGTGGCGGATGTAAATCGTCGCTTTCTCCCTGCTCAGGGTGACCTTTGTCGCGTTATCAGAGTCTGAAGTCGTAGAAACGCTGACCGGAAGGGAATATGTGGAATAACTGCCGCCCTTAAATGCGCGGACTTTCAGGTACACGACCTTACCGGCATCCGCCGCGACTTCAGCACTCGTATCCTTGAAATTGCCGCCGGAACGCTTGTAACCGCTGTTCTTCTGATCGGAAACATAAACGCGGTAGTAAGACGCGCCGGAAGACGCATTCCAAGTCAGTTTAATCGTGCGCTGTGCCTGAGAGGACGTATCGTCACTGCTCTGGGCCTCCAGCTGGGCCTGCACCATTTGCACCTGCGCAGGCTTAGACGCCGCGTGCGCCTCCGGAGCCAGCGCCGCCATTCCCGACAGCGCCGTCAGACCACTCAGAGTGATCACCGCAGCCCTGCGGAACATTTTATGGTTAGAATCGCTTGTATTCATAAACATCATGAGTCTCCTGTATTCATTCGATTTATTCGACAAAATGAAAACAGCAAGGCAAAAAATGCTCTGCTGTGTCCTGGAAAATTATGTCCCTATTGTAGCACAGAAAAAGGAAAATGTGAAGGATTACTAAGATTTAGTTAAGATTTACTAAAGAAATTGTGCGTACAGACTGACAATTCCCATAGCACGACAAGCTGGCTGTCTTCTTGAACGTGAAATTTTGTCCGAAAACAATTAAAAGCACGGATAAGATATGTTATCATAATATAATCAATGAGCAGAAGGAGACTGAAATGAAGAAAAAGCCATTCATTACATTAGAAAAAGCGAAGGAAATCGCGGAGCAGTATCCGACTCCGTATTACGTCTATGACGAGGCAGGAATTCGCAGGAATGCGGAAAACGTCTATAAAGCATTCGCTTGGAATAAAGGCTTTCGGGAATATTTTGCCGTCAAAGCCACACCAAACCCGTTTATTCTGCAGATTCTGAGCGAGTACGGCTGTGGATGCGACTGCTCGTCCATGGCAGAGCTGATGCTGTCCGATGCCTGCGGAATCAAGGGGCATAAGATTATGTTCAGTTCCAACGACACGCCGGTGGAAGAGTATAGGTACGCCGACCAGCTCGGCGCCATTATCAACCTGGACGACCTGTCCGACGTGAAAATCCTGAAAGCCACGCTGGGCCACGTTCCGGAGACGATCTGCTGCCGCTACAATCCGGGCGGTGTCTTCAAGATGAGCAACGGCATCATGGATAATCCGGGAGACGCGAAATACGGCATGAGCGAGGAGCAGATGACCGAGGCCTTCCGCGAGCTGAAAGCCGGCGGGGCGAAGCATTTCGGCATCCACGCCTTCCTGGCCAGCAACACGGTGACGAACGACTACTACCCGCAGCTTGCCGAAGAGCTGTTTTCCCTGGCCGTCCGCCTGAAAAAGAAGCTGGACATCGACATCCGCTTCATCAACCTGTCCGGCGGCGTCGGCGTGGCCTACAAGCCAGACCAGACCCCGAACGACATCTTCAAGATCGGCGAGGGCGTGCACCAGGTTTACGACCGCATCTTCAAGCCGGAAGGCATGGACGACATCGCCATCTACACAGAAATGGGCCGCTTCATGCTGGGACCATACGGCGCACTGGTCACCAGAGCCGTCCATGAGAAGAAGACCTATAAGGACTACATCGGCTGCGATGCCTGCGCTTCCAACCTCATGCGTCCGATGATGTACGGCGCCTACCACCACATCACCGTCCTCGGCAAAGAAGATCTGCCAGATGACCACGTCTACGATGTGACCGGCGCACTCTGTGAAAACAGCGATAAATTCGCCATCGACCGGAAACTCCCGAAAATCGACCTCGGCGACTACCTCTACATCCACGACACCGGCGCCCACGGCCACTCCATGGGCTATCAGTACAACGGACGCCTCCGCTCCGCGGAAATCCTGCTTCACGAAGACGGGACATTCAGCATGATCCGCCGCGCAGAAACCACCAATGACTACTTCGCAACCCTTGATTTCTGCGACGTCGGGAAAAAGCTGCTGAGAAAGTAGCTGCGGAAGTAGCTGCGGAAAAAACGCAGTACACGATGCCGGGCAGGCTGAGAATTGCAGAATACCAGCTTTTATCAGGGGAAAAAGGTGAGAGCAGACAGGCGGCAGATTGGCCGAGAACTGCGGAATGCCGGTTTCAATGAGGCCGATGATGGTCAGAACTGCCGTGATTATACTGACGGCAGCTTGAAACTGAGAAGATGGAGAAATCAGAAGACCTCTGTAATGGTGCCTGAGCAGCGATCGACATGGAAATCCACAGGATTCCATGCCTGCTGGTGTATATAATTGTGGAATTGCAGGGACTGCCGCGCGATGAAATGGAATCGGCGCGGCAGTCCAGATTTCCGCCGGCCTGGCAGACCAGCTCGCCGCCGCAGAAAAGGCAGATCGATTTTTCCAAAAAGATGGCGGTGTGTGAGGAATTATTCTGGCTGCGGCGGAGCCGATAGTTTGATACCATAATCATGGTTTGAGGAGGTCTCAGAGAGAAACGATGGGTTTAGAATGTTACTCTCTGGGGTCTTTTCTTTTTGGAAAATGAAGTTCAGGTTTCTATGGACATTGTATCGGGCAGTTTCTGGACATGCAGGCGAATCAGATTATGGGCGTTTTATAGAGGTGAAACAACGAATAAACGGAAAAGGAAAAAGAGGAAAGAGCATGAATGTGTGTATACTGCATACGTAGGCGAGCTGGTCAATCGCCTGGTAAAGCACAGCAGCCAGCGATTATGGTGTATATGCTGCCTTGAATCGGTTGGCGATGACCCGCCGGCTAGTGACAAAAGGAACTTTCGTGATTTTTGTTTTCAAAAAGGCAAAAATAATAAATTATTCAACGGGGGGAAGGAGTTTTCACCGGCTGCGAGAAGTTTTTCTCTGCCCCGGCCAAATAAATGACTGCTGTTTGTTCGCCGAAATTATATGTAGTGTATATATTATTACAATTGTGCTAATTATGGTTGAAAGATACTGAATATTTTGTTTTATGTCGGACGAAAAGGATGGGGAATATCGATGATTTCCAATATTATTTCGTCATTTGTCCGCTCGGAGGCGCACAATTAAAATGCGCACATCATAAAACGTTGAGGAATCAAGATTACTTTATGATTCCAGAACAAATTTTCCCAAACTCCTCTCGGGCGTTTCGGAAATGCAGTAAAATCTGCAAATGGCAACGCCAAGCCTTCAGCTTAAAAATATAAAATGGTCTGTGCGGGGCTCGAACCCACGACATCCTGGTTGTGACCCAGGTGCTCTCCCAGCTGAGCTAACAGACCATACTGTATACACAGAAAACAGTATTTTACAAGCTGTACGGAAATTTTTCGTATTCCTTACCAGACCATTATAACACAGTATCCATAAAATAACAGGGTTTAATGGGAAATGCAGGCAGAGCGCCATAACCAGATACGGCCAGAGAAAGCCGCCGGAGCGGAAGTTATACGGCAGACTATCACCACTTTAAATCAGCAGCACTTTAATCTGCGAAAGCCGCAGAATCATCTCTATATCAGTAAAACAGCAATAACACCTCCATATCAGCTGTCACAATGATTTCCACGCAGCATCATCAGGAGGCCTCTGCCCGGACAAAAGAAAAACAGCCTTCAAACCGCGAAGCGGTTCAAAAGCTGCTAATAATTGGTGACCCGTATTGGACTTGAACCAATGACCTCCTGGTTGTCACCCAGACGCTCTCCCAGCTGAGCTAACGGATCAGAAATTATGAATGGTCTGCGCACAGAAGTGCGTCGTTATTAGATGAGTATAGCATAGGAAAATTGAAATTGCACGATGTATTTTAATTAGGACAATACAGATTACAATATCTGCTTCCCATGGGATTTGATTTCCATTTTGTATTTTCAGGTGTCCTGGATTTCACCGACTTGAACGTTCTGTCCGGGAGCCGCCTGCTTCAGCGTTCTATGGATCATCCCGGGATACTTTGTTCCTGATCACAAGGTTTATTGATCGAATCTTTCGCTGTCGTGAAAATTATATGAAAATATGCATATATTATTGTACTTCGATCAGTTGTGACTATAATATCACTTGAGAGAGACTTTCATACGCACAGGAGGTGTTCAACGATGTGCACAGCAGCAACATACACAGGAAAAGATCACTATTTTGGAAGAAATCTGGATCTGGAATATTCCTATAATGAGCAGGTCACCGTTATGCCACGGAGTTTTCCGCTGAAATTCCGCCACGCAGATACTCTGACCGAGCACTTTGCTATGATCGGCATGGCCTATGTGGTAGGCGGTTATCCGCTGTATTACGATGCAACCAATGAGTGCGGCCTTTCCATGGCCGGTCTGAACTTCCCGGGGAATGCAGATTACAAGCCCCTGGACGAGGACGCCGATGACGGCGTTGTAAATATTACATCCTTTGAATTCATTCCGTGGATCCTCAGCCAGTGCAGCGACGTGTTCGACGCAAGAGCCTATCTGGACCGCATCAACCTGATCGATGAGAATTTCAGCGATCAGCTGCCAAATTCACCGCTTCACTGGATCATTGCCGACCAGAAATGTTCGATTGTGGTTGAGTGTGTCAAGGATGGCCTGAAAGTGTACGACAACCCGGTCGGCGTCATGACCAATAACCCGACGTTCGATTACCAGCTGTTCAATCTGAATAACTACATGCAGGTATCAAAAGAACCGTCCCAGAATACCTTTGCGGATGGCCTGGAACTTGACCAGTACAGCCGCGGCATGGGCGGAATCGGCATCCCGGGTGACCTCTCATCCGCGTCGCGTTTTGTCAAAGTGGCATTTACCAAGATGAACTCCCTGCCGACAGACACAGAGTCCGCCAGCATCAGTCAGTTTTTCCATATTCTGGGCTCCGTCGACCAGCAGAAAGGCTGCGTCCACCTCGGCGGCGACAAGTACGAGTACACCATTTACTCCTCCTGCTGCAACATGGACCGCGGCATTTACTACTACACGACCTACGAGAATTCCCAGATTTCCGCTGTTGATATGAATAAGGAAGACCTCGATTCCGAACAGCTGATTACCTATCCGCTCATCGAGGGCCAGCAGATCCACTTCCAGAACTAGAAGGGACAAAAATCAAACGATGCAAGGAGCAAGCCGGAACAGCAGCACTGCTGTTCAAACGCAGAAACCGCAAAGAAGAGGAATAAAGACCATTAATGTTGAAAGATATTTCTTCTGGAAAATAGTGGGAAAATATGTCTATAAATTCCCGGATTCTGTGGTATAATATTTCACAGAGCAATTCGTCTCTTGATGGGGGAGCACGACTCAGCGCGTAAAGCGCTGAGTCGTGCTCCGTTGTTTTTGTCGAATAACACTAAAACGGATTAGGAAAATTGTGTGTGATGTGGTATATTAAAATTATTAGACAATGTTAAAACTGGAACAGGAAGGAAAAAATATGTTTATTACTTGCTTGGATTTAGAGGGTGTACTGGTGCCGGAAATCTGGATCGCGTTTGCGGAGGAGACGGGAATTCCGGAGTTTAAAAAGACGACTCGTGATGAGCCGGATTATGACGTACTGATGAAATACCGCCTGGACCTGCTGAAACAGCATCATCTGGGTCTGCCGCAGATTCAGGAGACAATTGCGAAAATTGATCCGATGGACGGCGCAAAGGAATTTCTGGACGAACTCCGTTCATTCTCGCAGGTGATCATTATCAGTGACACCTTCAAGGAGTTTGCGGCGCCGCTGATGAAGAAACTCGGCTATCCGACCCTCTTCTGCAACGAACTCGAGGTGGCGGACGACGGCGCGATCACCGGCTACAAGATGCGCATTGAGAACTCCAAACTCAGCACCGTCAAAGGTCTGCAGTCCATCGGCTTCGACACCATCGCCAGCGGCGACAGCTTCAACGACCTCGGCATGATCCGCGCAAGTAAGGCCGGCTTCCTGTTCCGGACAACCGACGAGATCAAGGCCGCAAATCCAGACGTGCAGGCAGTTGAAAGCTATGATGAGCTGATGGCCGGCATCAGAAAAGCGATGGCGGAGTAGACGGCAGCTGTTTTCTCTGTCGGGGGACAGCTGAAATTGCCTTAAAGCCTGATCAGGTCCAATAGGAATATCAGATATTCGGACATTTTGCGTTACGGGAAAATGAGACATGAAAGAGCCGGCCTCTTCAGAGTGATGCTGAAGAAGCCGGCTCTGCTTGTGATGGCGAGGATGAACAGAGAATGGCGCGCTCCGCCACGCGTTTCCAGACATCCGTATCCCTTCAACAATTTTTAGTCCTGCTGGCCCACGAAGGATTCCCGTTACAAAATCCTCTTTTTAAAGGCCTGAAAGGCCGATGGGATCGAGTAATGGTCCCGTACTTCTTCGGCGTCGGCAAGGATGATGCCGGAGGCGTCAGCAGGAGACTGGAATGCGTTATTGTTGTATACAGTATACTCGCACCTATCATTTTCTGATTTCTTTACAGACGAACCATTTCCTGAAGTGTCACTAGTCAGCTCATTACCAGTTCTTCCATCGACAGACTCGTTTTTTAAATCATTTTCTGATCTTTCATCGGCCAGGCCGTTTTCCGTTGTCTTTGGAAAATCTTCTCCTGATTTAGAATTTATGACATTGTATGGTTCGTTTTCTGGTGCACCCTCCATTATTTGGTCTTTGCCGCTTCTGTTCTCGTTTCCCGCCAGCGGCTTCCACTCGTCGGCAAGAATCTGCCAGCCGGTCATGCGCCACTCGACATGTGAAAAAACGTGTTTTGCTGCGGGCAGCTTTTTGATTTTCAGGGGTGAGAAGCCAAGGGACTCAGCGTACTGGAGGGCCTGGCTGCGGTTCAGCTTCCCGAGAGTGTTTGGAAATTCCCAGAGGCCGGCGAGAAGACCGGCAGGCGGCCTCTTGCGCAGTGCGATTTGTTCGCCGTGCTGAATCAGAAAAACTGTGCGGTCCTCGATGCGTCGGGATTTCTTTGGGGCGGTCTTGGGGAAATCCTGCGGGTCAGCGTTCTGGCAGGACAGACAGCAACGGCTCCAGGGGCAGGCGGCGGGGTCGCTGAGGCAGGCGGGATCGCCCTTGGGGATGCAGATGCCGGCACCCAGATCCATCAGCGCCTGGTTGAAGCTGCCGGGATCGCGGCCGGTCATGACCGTCAGATACCAGTTTTCTGCGGCTTTGCGGGCAGCCGGCTTCTTGATGTCTTCCTTATAATGGGTCATGCGGGAAAAGACGCGGAGGAGGTTTCCGTCGATGGCCGGGCTGCGCTCGCTGAAGGCGATGGACGCGATGGCGGATGCGGTGTAGGCGCCGATTCCCGGCAGCTTCAGAAGCTCTGCCCGGGTCCGTGGCATGGCGCCGCCGTAGTCCCGGACGATGACGCCCGCGGCCTTGTGCATGTTGCGGATGCGGCTGTAATAGCCGAGTCCTTCCCAGAGCTTCATATAAGTGTCTTCGTCGGCGTCCGCCAGATCGGCGATGGTCGGAAGCGCGTCCATAAAGCGGCGGTAATAGTCTTTCACCGCCTCCACCCGGGTCTGCTGCAGCATAATTTCAGAGACCCAGACGTGGTAGGGGTTCTTGTCTCTGCGCCAGGGCAGATCGCGCCTGTTCTCCCGGTACCAGTGTAGCAGCGTTTCCTCTGACGGCAGGGAATTGTAATTTTCTTCCATTATCTTTTCGCTCATGATGCATATCCTTTATATCTTTCCGCATTTTCCGCGGCAAAAATTACTCGTTCAAGAAACCACGTTCCTGACCGGTCCAGGTATTCGTTTGGCCGGGAACGAACCTATCTTAGTGTATCACAGCCCGTGCCTTCCTGCGAGTGGCCTGCACAGGGCATTTTGTGGTACAATAGCTTGACTGCAGGAAGTAAGCCTGTGAATTTGAAAAGAGATAGAGCATTTTCCTGAAGCGGAGATCTGCGGGAAATGCGGCAGAGATAGAAAAATCAGTAAGATCGTAGAATTACGATGGGAAGGAAGCGGACAGATATGGCAGAAAATAAAGCTGCAGAGAAATTAAAAGCAATAGAGGAAATTGATGCAGAAGATCAGAAAAAACTGGCTGAAGCTGCGCGCCGCCTGAGCGATGGTGATGAATCGGCATTTAACGATATTTACGGACTGACGGTTGAGAAGTTTACTCAGTCAGCAGAGGCGGAATTCCCAGATGATAGTGTATATCAGGATGTGCTGCAGATGACCTATGTGAAGATTGCGGACAGTCTGCAGGGGCGGAAATCGGATGTTTCAGAGAATCCAGAGGATGAAGATGAGCTGCAGCCGGACGGACCGGAGAAAGAAGCTGCGGATAAGCTTGTGGAACTGACTCAGGATGTTTCTCTGGATTATTCTGATCCGGACGCTGTCCTGAATTGGATGGATGCGGTATTTTCCGGGGTCATTGATCTGGTTCATGCCCAGAAAAACCGCGAGGTTCCGGAAGATCTGAATGAGTTCCTGAAGATCGGAAAGAGCATTATTTCTACTAAAGATATCAAGGATTTTGAGAAGAAAAAGAAAGAAGAGGAAGAGAAGAAGGAGGAAGAGGAAATCATGAACCTGCATTAATGCTGGCTGTTGGTAGCAGCATGCTGTGTGTATTGTATACATGTATAGCCCGGTTGTTGTTTGCCCGGGTGGGCGGCTGTGATTTTTATTACTTTTTCTGATTCAGAAAGGACATCCGGATGTTTCTGAAGAATTATCCCTTATCGGATTTGAAAAAAGATATCCCGGCGGGAATTATCGTGGCGCTGGTGTCGATCCCGATTTCTATGGGATACGCGCAGGTTGCGGGGATGCCGGCGGTATATGGCTTATACGGGTCGGTACTGCCGATTCTGCTCTACGGACTGTTTACCTCGTCGCCGCGTTTTGTTTTTGGTGTGGATGCGGCGCCGGCGGCTCTTTGCGGCGGAATGCTGTATGATCTGGGAATTGCCTACGGGTCGCAGGCGGCGGTCCGGATGGTGCCGGTGATCACGCTTTTGACGGCGGGATGGCTGATCGTCTTCCGGCTCTTTCATGCGGGAAAGCTGGTAAAGTTTATTTCGTCGCCGGTGATGGGCGGTTTTATCAGCGGAATCTGTGCAGAAATTATTCTGATGCAGGTCCCGAAGCTCTTTGGCGGTGATCCGGGAAGAGGGGAGCTTCCGGAGCTGATCTCTCACATTGCGGAGGAGGCGCATTCCTTCAATGCTCTTGCTTTTGGGCTGGGAGTCGGAACGATTGTGATTATCATGGCCTGCAGGAAGCTGATTCCTAAGGTCCCGATGTCGGTGGTCATGATGGCTGTGGGCGCGCTGATGACGATCTGTTTCCATGTGGATCAGCACGGGGTGAAGATGCTTCCGGCCGTTTCCGCGGGGCTTCCGCCGCTTGGATTCCCGGATGTCCGGCTGATGAGCGGCCATGTGATGAGTATGCTGGTGTCCACGCTTTCCATTGCTCTGGTCATCGTAGCGGAAACGCTTCTGGCGACCAGTAATTACGCCATGCGTTATGATGATCCGGTGGATAATGACCGGGAAATTCTGGCCTACGCGATTGCGACGCTGGGCGCCGCGGCTTCCGGCTGCTGCCCGGTGAACGGCAGTGTTTCCAGAACGGGAATTGCGGATCAGTTCGGTGTGAAGAGCCAGATGATGTCCATTGCGGCTTCTCTGACCATGGTGCTGGTGCTGCTTTTTGCAACGGGATTCATCGCATATCTTCCGGTTCCGGTACTGACGGGAATCGTCATTTCCGCCCTGCTCAGCTCCATGGAGTTTGATCTCGCGGCCAAGCTGAGAAAAGTCGATAAGATCGAGGCGGCAATTTTCTGGGCGTCTTTCTTTGCTGTACTCCTGTTTGGTACCGTGGATGGCGTTCTTGCCGGGGTTCTTTTGTCCTTCCTGAATGTAATCATCCGGGAGTCGGCTCCGCCGAGGGAGTTCCTGGGCTGTATTCCGGGGCAGAAGGGATTCTATCCGGTGGGCAGAATGCGCGGAGCGCGTCCGATTCAGGGCGTGATCATCTATCATTTCCGTGCGCCGCTGTTTTTCGCCAATGCGGAGAGAATGCAGCTGGACATTGAGGACGCGCTGCAGGAAGACACAAAGGTGGTCATCCTGGATGCGGATGGCATCGGTTCGATTGATGTGACGGCGGCGGAGCGTCTTCTGAATATGTACAGAAAGCTGAAACGCCGCGGCATTCATTTCTATATGACCGAGCACGCGGGAAGTGTGAATGATCAGCTGCGGGCCTTCGGCGCGGAAGAGATGTTTAAGGAAGGAGCAATCCGGCCTTTTGTGCAGACTGCGCTGCGGGCGGAGGGCATGTTCCCGCCTTATCCGCTGCTGCAGGCAGAGAACGGGGAAGATCAGCATGCCGTTCATGCTCCGGGTCGTGTCATTGCAGAATACGAGTGGGCATACGGCGAGGATGCGGATGAGGAAATGACCCAGTTCGCCGAGAAGCTGGCATCTTCCTTTGCCAGCGGCCAGGAAGTCGACACCCAGTGGATCCGCCAGCAGGAACAGAAGTATTTCGGCATCAATTTCAGTCAGATGGATGAGGAGAAACTGCTGGATCTTCTGGAAATGCAGCTGGCACTGCTGGCGAAGAAGGGCGCGATTTCACAGGAGCGCATGAAGATGATGGAAGAAGTGATTTCCCAGCACCATGCAGCTGTCGATGAGCGTTTCGCGGACATGAATCCGGAGGCCTTCCGCCAGATGGCGCGGCTCCGTGTCCAAAGGGAGCGCTGGTTTAAGAAGCACTATCCACAGGCCTGGCAGACCTTTATGGAAGAACGCCGCTATCACCGTGAAGTGCTGAAGACCCTGCATCCGGAGATGGCCGACCAGATTCAGGCCATGCGGGAGAAGTTCCAGAATCAGGGAGCAGCCTCCGATGCCGGTCATGGAAACAGCTGGGAGGACTGGATCCGGCCGGTTTCCCACTTGCTGAAAATCCGGGAACACGGAAAATTTTTTGCCGGCAAAGACGACCCGGCAAGGGACAAGCCGGATGCGCAGAACCCTGCCTCTGCCGGGACGGAAACACAAAAAACAGAAGAAAACAGTAAAAATCAGGAGAAATAAGAGGAAAATCCGCGTATCTGCGCGTAAAACGGGGTAAAGATACGAAAAAACGTGAGATAAGTTACTTTTGGGGACAAGATAAGGGGAATATGATGAAGATGGACCGACTATTTGGGAGTACGGGAAACTCCATGAGGCAGATCTGGAAAAGGAAGGTGCAGCAGAGAAACATCCGCTTCAGGGCGAAGATTCAGCTGATGGGAAAGGGCGGCCACAGTTCTGTGCCTTTCCGGACGCACAACCCGATTATCGCGGGAAACGAGCTGATGCAGATCCTGATGGACAAGCTCTGGTTCGAGTTCGACAGTTTTGACGACGTCGTGCTGCTGCCGGTGGAAATGGACAGCGGTTCCCGCCATAACGTCATTCCGGACGAGGCCCTGCTGGTCTATTACGGAGAGTGCCGCGGCGAGGAGGCCTACCGCCATCTGCAGGCGATCATGAAAGAATCTCTGCAGGCCGCAGAGCTGGCCTATAAGGTAAAATACAGAATTACCTTCCACCGGATCGATCTGGAAGGGGTAACCCAGCGTGCGGCAAAAAAGAGAGAAGCAAGAATAGAAGAGCACCGCGCGGCCGTCCGCGGCAGGCTCGGAATCGAAGAGACTGCGCCGGAGATGCCGGAAGAAGGCGCCGACCTGGCAGCCGATGAAGAGAAGGAAGGAGGCAGGAAATAATGGACCGGAAAAAGCTGAACCCAGCCGGAATTGATTTCCACAAGATTACGGAAGATAATTACCCGTTTATGCTTGAGACCCGGCGTCACCTGCACCGCCATCCGGAGCTCAGCGGACAGGAATACGAGACGGCCGCATACATCAGAGGATTCCTGGACCTCTGGGAAATTCCCTATGAGGTGATTGCGGAAACCAGCACCGTCGCAACGATTGAAGGCGCCTTTCCGGGCCCTGTCGTGGCGCTGCGGGGAGACATCGACGCCCTTCCGATTGAAGAGAAAACCGGCGTGTTGTATGCCTCTCAGAATCCAGGTGTCATGCATGCCTGCGGCCACGACTGCCACACGACCTATGTTCTGACCGCGGCCAAGATCCTGCATGAAATGAAGCCGAAAATTCACGGCACTGTGAAGATCATTTTCCAGAAGGCTGAGGAAAATGCCACCGGTGCCAAGGAAATCATGGACAGCGGCGTTCTGAGCGACGTGCAGTGCATTGCGGGCCTTCACGTCATCCAGACGGCAGACCTGGGAACTTTCAACATGAACTACGGAATCATGAGCACCATCGGCGCCGGCGCCGTCATGACCGTGAAAACCCAGGGCGGCAGCGTCAGAAAGCCGGAAGAGGCAAAAAACGCCCTGGTTGCGGCGAGCCGGATTCTGTCTTCGGTGACGGAAGAAATTGCCCTCCGGATTCCGGAAAGTCAACCGGTTGTCATGGTTCCGACGCAGGTGCACACAAAAGCCAGAGACGGAGAGGTTCCTTATGAAGCATCTATGATGTTCAATTTCCGGACCCTCGATATCCGTGACTTCGATGTCATGAAAGAGGTCGTAAATACCCTGCCGGAGCGTATGTCGGAAGCCTACGGCGCATCCCTGGACGTCGATACCTGGGGTCCGGGCGTAGCCGTCGATAACGACAAGAAAGCGACCGACCTGGCCATCGATGTCATTAGCGATGCCTTCGGTGCCGACAAGGTGAAAATGATCCGTCCTTACATGAGCGGTGAGGATTTTTCCTTCTATCAGAGGGACATCCCGGGCGTCTTCATCCGAATCGGCGGCGCCGTCAACGGAGACTACCATCCGCTTCATACTGAGAAAATGCTGGTGGACGACCGGACCCTGCTCTACGGCGAAGAATTCATGCTGCGCTATGTGTTCGCCGCGCTGGAAGCATATAAATAGGCACACGGGAAGTGGCGCAGAGCCGCGCGGACGCAGGCCCTTTCCGCCTTGCCGGGCTTTGTTTTGTCCATGACCTGCCAGCGATTGAGAAAATAAATTGTGTAAAATTAATTTATATGGTTAGAGCCGGGAATGGCGGGTATAAGAATTTCAGAATCAATGATGATCAAACACTTGATGTTGAATATATGCGCTTTTGAAGAAGTGCAGGAGGTAAAAATATGGCAGCAGTTAATGTAACATGGGAAAACTTTGAAGATGAAGTACTGAAGAGCGACAAGCCGGTAGTTGTTGACTTCTGGGCATCCTGGTGCGGACCGTGCAAGATGCTTTCACCGGTCGTTGACCAGGTCGCAGACGAAGTTCCGGATGTCAAGGTCGTAAAGGTGAATGTCGATGAGAGTGAGCCGGTTGCCATCAAGTACAACGTCGCTTCCATTCCTTGCCTGGTACGTTTTGTCGACGGACAGGAAACAGGCCGTTCTGTCGGCGTCATTCCTAAGCCGCAGGTTGAAAAGTTCGTAAAGGGCGAGTAATCACAGAAATATACAGACCGCCGCTCCGGTAAGGGCGGCGGCATTTTTATATCGGACAAAAGATAAAATGGCAAGAAGCCACTGGGAGGTTGTTATGGCAGAAGTTTGGGATATTATCATCATCGGTGCCGGTCCTGCGGGAATGACGGCTGCGATTTACGGACAGCGCGCGGGAAGAAAGACGCTGATGCTGGAAGCGAATATGTACGGCGGACAGATCATCAATACCCCGGAAATTGAAAACTATCCGGGCATCAAGAAAACGTCGGGAGCCGAGTTCGCGCAGGGGCTGTACGAGCAGGCGGCTGATCTCGGCGCGCAGATGATCATGGAGAAAGCAGTTTCCGTTGAAGAGGACGGAGACATCAAGCACGTCCACACGGAGGCGGGAAACATCTATGACGGAAAAACGGTCATTATCGCAACGGGCGCAAAGAACCGTCCGCTGGGCCTGGACCGCGAAAAAGAGCTGACGGGTGCCGGCGTATCTTACTGCGCAACCTGCGACGGCATGTTCTTCAGAGGGAAGGACGTAGCTGTCAACGGCGGCGGAAACACCGCCCTGGGTGACGCCATGTTCCTGGCGCAGATCTGCAGCAAGGTCTATATCATCCATAGAAGAGACCAGTTCAGAGGCGACAAAGCCGATGTCGAAAAACTGGCAGCACTGGACAATGTTGAGTTCGTTCTGAATTCCAATGTCACAAAGCTGATCGGCGATCCGAAGCTGGAAGCCGTTGAAGTCACCGACACAAAAACCGGAGAAAAGCGTGAGATTCCAGTCAGCGCCCTCTTCGTCGCCATCGGCCAGATGCCGGAAAATGAGGAGTTCTCCAATGTTGTCAAGCTCGACCAGAAGGGCTACGTACAGGCCGGTGAAGACTGCCTGACCGGACATTCCGGCATTTTCACTGCCGGCGACTGCCGGACCAAGAATGTGCGCCAGCTGACCACCGCCGCCGCAGACGGCGCTGTCGCAGCACTTGCGGCAAGCGGAGAGATTGATTAGCGGAAGGGACTGGTGAGAAGCCCGTCTGGCAGGGTACCTGGCGAAGGCCGCCTGATCAGTCACACCGGCATCTTCACGATTGAAGACTGCTGGACCAGGAACGCCCGCTGATTCGCTGTTGAAGGCGCCGAAGCTGCTGCGGCACTTGCGGCTGGCAGATGGACCGACCGGAGTGAAAAAATGATATAAGGAGTATCGGTGCAGATTTTCTGTAAATGCAGGATTTCTGGCGGGAAAGGGCCGCTGCGTCAGGTCATAAATATTGATCTGGGGCAGCGGGCTTGTTTCTGTGCGGTCAGCAGTCTGACATGTGCATATAAAAGCTGAACGGACGAGATATGGCAGGCCGGACGAGATACGGAAGACGGACGAGATATGGCAGGCCGGATGAGATGTGGCAGGCCGGGTGAGATGTGGCAGGCCGGGTGAGATGTGGCAGGTCAAATGTGAGGGCAGGTAGTGGAAGAGCCGGCGCCGCAGGCAGATGACGGAGATCTGGGTATACTGTGTACAAAAACTGCTGTGATTTCCACATCATCGACTTCATTCGCTTATATTCATCGTTTATGCAGCAGTAAAAAGTAAATATTTCCGTGAACTGGAATTTATTTCCAGATAGTTTTGTATAAGTTAAGTGGAAAATCAAATTCTACCAAGTATGCAGTATATATTTTGTAAGATCAGGTGAAATTGTATGTTTTTACCAAATCCCTATTGCATATATAGGTTGCTCAGATGGTTTGAATGAGCAGTTTCAGCAATATATTCTCGATTAAGTAAAAAATATTCTGAAATATAAGAAGGTAACCAGTATTATTCTAAATTTTTAACGGCTGCATGCTGGAAGCTTATACGTATTCTCTTGTAATTATAAAATTTGTCGAATGGACAGCAGAAGTGTATTTAATACTGTACATAATTTAGGTAAGAAATGCAATTATCAGTCCATATTACCAAAATAATTTTTGCCTTGGTAAAAAGATTCTATTATCGCAATGTTTACCAATGATATTTAGGGAATTTCAGGTTATCTGAGATGGAATCATGATCGTGTCCAATTCATGAGAGAAAACATGGGAAAAAATTATGACATGTGCCGGGGTCTTGCGGGAAACAGCTGCATTGTTTAAAATAATACTGACAGAATTACCGGGATGATCCGGCTGCAGCGCGGATGCTGCAGATATAGAAGAGTTTTCGGAGTACAGGGAAGGAGAACGGGTGATGAAAGAACTGAAAGTAGGAATTAAAGGAGAACAGAAGGGTGTAGTAACAGCAGACAAGACGGCAAAGGCAATGGGAAGCGGAGAACTGAACGTTTTCGCAACACCGGCCATGATCGCGCTGATGGAAAAAACCGCATACCGTTCTGTTGCGGACTGTCTTGAAGAGGGACAGGGAACCGTCGGAACCATGATGAACATCAAACACGTGGCATCCACCCCAGTCGGTCTCCGCGTTCACTGCACTTCCGAGCTGATCGCCATAGACCGTAGAAAACTGACCTTTCACGTTGAAGCCTACGATGAGGCCGGCCTGATCGGTGAAGGCGAGCACGAGCGCTTCATCATCGATGACGCCCGTTTCCAGGAAAAGGCCGATGCCAAGCTGCTGACAAGATAACTGACTGCGCCAGGCAGCTGACCGCGCCTGGCCCGGATGGCGGAACCGCTGATGCAGAAATGACGATGCGCCAGTTACATTCCAGGCTTAACCCAGTTGTGAAAAAAATCGGACGGATTTCCGACAGTACCCCGTTGAAAAGTTCGGAAATCCGGTCGTTTCAGCCGTTCATCCGAAATACAGGAATTGATTTCGGATCACTGTTGAAATGAGGCGGCTATCCGAAGAAAAGAAGGCAGCAGAGTATATCGTATACAGTATACACGCACTCTGTCCTGTTTTCTGGAATCAATTATTGTATCACGGCAACAATAGATCATCTGACCATCAAAAAACCGGGGTACACAGTATACCCCAGCCTCATTCTGCTTTATCTGCTGCTTTGTCTGCATTGCTTTTTATCTGCTTGTTTCCCTTATTTATCAACTTCTTCCCGGAAGCTGTTCAGCACTTCGTAAAGCAGGGAGTACAGCCGTCTCGCGTCTTCTTCCGGCAGATCGACGCATTCCAGGATGTGGCCCGGAACGCTCAGGGCATCGTCTTGCAGTTTCCGCCCTTTGTCGGTGATGGTGACGATCAGACTGCGTTCGTCTTCCTTGCTGCGGTGGCGGGTCAGGCAGCCCTTAGATTCCAGTTTCTTGAGGACCGGAGTCAGGGTGCCGGAGTCCAGGTACAGGTATTCGCCAAGCTCTTTTACGGTCATGGACTCGTGCTCCCAGAGAACCATCATGGTGATGTACTGGGTATAAGTGAGGTCCAGTTTATCCAGAAGCGGCTTATAGCGGCGGATGATCTCCTTGGAGCATGCGTAGAGCGGAAAGCAGAGCTGGTTGCCCAGACGCAGGCAGTCGTATTTGGAGCCGGTGTGGACCGGTTTGGCCAGTGGTGCGTGTGTATGTTTATCAGCCATAATGGTAACCTCCGTTGGTATTCTGTCCGGGAATGGAATCAGGCATTTGCCTTCTTTTGTTCCTGTTCGTAAGCCTGACGTACGGCGATGGCAAGTTGGTCTCCGCAGGATGTCTGCTTGAATCCGCAGTGGATTCCTTTCAGTTTGTCTTCAATCTGGTCCACGGTCATTCCGTCAACCAGACGGCCGACAGCCTGAAGATTTCCGTTGCATCCGCCTGTGTACTGCACGTTATATACGCGGTCGCCTTCCAGATCGAAATCAATCTGTGTGGAACATGTTCCCATGGTTCTGTATGTATGTGTCATTTTTTCCCTCTCCTTAATAATTCTGTGCGGCCGGTATCCGGCCCTTCATGCGGTCCTGTCTGCCGAAGCTGCTGATGTTCTGAAAGGCGCCGGTGCAGGACTGAGCAATTACTATGTTTACTGATTCCCGTAATTGGGACCGTTAATCAGTTGTGTAAAATTTATTTGCATTACATATTGTATAGAAGGCTGTGTGCAGTGTCAATGAAATTTTCTTCACATTTGCGAATTACACGGTAAAATCCAGTATAATGGATATAAATAATGTAATCGCAGGCAGTCAGGGGGAATGCAGGCTGCATCCGTGACGGCGCGGGTGGGCCTGTGATATGAGATATTTGGAGAGGAAGGAACAGAATGAGAGAAGTCTGGGCTTCATATTTTGAGAATCATGACAGCCGCATCGGGGCATTGGTCAGGGTATTCGCATGCCTGATTTCACTTCTTGCGCTTCTGCTTTTCTGTACGGGATGCGGGACGCAGAGTTCCGCGGAGAAATCGTCATCTTCCGTGAATAAATCCGCGGCGAAGGGCTTTGTCTCTTCGCACTGTCACGAGCAGAGGCTGAAGAAAGGCGGCGCTGAACAGTATGCGCAGATATATATTATGGCAGAAGGACTGCGGAGGCATGGAATGACGCCGCGTCAGGCATTTATGCAGGCATCGGAATCATACATGGTCTCAATGGCTCTTTCTGAAGAAGCACGGAAGCGGGGCATTCGTGTGACAAAAAGTGAACTGAACAGCTACATCAGCAAGATGGAAAGCGATATGAAAACCAACGGAATTTATAAGGACGTCCAGAAAGAAGCAGCCCGGCACGGAACAACGGTAAAAGGAATTCTCAGAGGCAATCAGGACGTGTACAGGAAGCAGATCGCCGTTTCCAAGCTCTACCAGAAGGAGAGAAAAGAGTATCTGCAGGCCGTGGATCAGACAACGGCGGCGGAGCAGAAAACCTGGGAACAGCGATGGAACCGTATGCAGAGATCGGCGGTGGAAACTTACCGTAAAACGCCGGCAGGCAGCAGAATCCGGAAACAGCTTCCGAAGATGCGCAGTGTTTACTGCAGCAAGTACCGTTGCCATGCAGGAAAAGCAAGCCAGTCGGAAAATAGTGCAGCATAGCCGCTGTACAGCTTTTGGCAGGGAAGAGATGCCCGGGAAGTCCGGAAGCCCCGGAAAACGCAGGCGTCGTTCTTCCTTGCTTTTTTGTTTTTTGTCCCTGTGGAATAAAATATTCATGATAGAGGAAATAAAAACTGGATGAGAGTTGACATAACCCCGTGGGCGTGGTAATATTTCAACATAACATCGGTTTAACGCGTTAAAGCGTTAAAATCAATGCATGCTTCATGAATGGGGGTTATGACAAAATGAAAAAATCAAGAAAGATCCTGGCCGTCCTGCTGACGGTTGTTCTGGGCGCGACGATGGCGCTGGCAACGGGCTGCGGCAGCTCTTCAGGCAGTAAGGACAACAGCTGGAACTACATCAAGAAGCGCGGCAAGCTGATCATCGGCCTGGACGATACATTCGCACCGATGGGATTCCGCGATAAGAATAATAAGATCGTAGGATTCGACATCGACCTCGCAAAACAGGTTGGAAAGGAACTGGGCATCAAGGTTGAGTTCAAGCCGATCGACTGGGACGCTAAGGAAGCCGAGCTGAAGAGTAAGAAGATCGACTGCATCTGGAACGGTCTTTCTGCTACACCGGGCCGCCAGAAGAGCATGTCCCTGTCTCATAAATATATGAAGAACCGCATTCTGATCATGTCCAGCGACAAGAGCCTGAAGATCAAGAACGCCAGCCAGCTGAAGAAGATCAAGCTGGGAACACAGGCCGGATCCTCTGCTCTTGAGGCGATCCAGAAGGATAAGCACTACGATGAGTTCAAGGATAATGTCAAGACCTACGACGACTACAACGCAGCCCTGCTGGATATGAAGGCCGGCAGAATCGACGCCGTTGCCATCGACGAGGTTTACGCAATCTACAACAACAAGAGCAAGACCAAGCTGTATGAATCCCCTTACAACTTCGGCGCAGACTACTACGCAGTCGGATTCCGCAAGGGCGACAAGGCTCTGACAAAGAAGGTCAACACCGCAATCGGCAAGGCCGTAAAGAACGGCAGCGCGGCAAAGATCAGTAAAAAGTGGTTTGGAAAGAACATGACAATTGATGAGGGATATTCCAAATAGGATCGATCCTTCTCTGTAATCTGCAGCGGCCATCCGGATATTTCCGCGGATGGCCGTTCGTCATGAATGGCATGATGCAGCAACAAGATCGGAAATAATAAGGAGCTGAATTTTTACATGAGTTACATATCAGAAATTTTACCGCCTCTTCTGCAGGGCGCCGTTGTTTCGGTAGAACTGTTCGTGATTACGCTGGTGCTTTCCCTTCCGCTGGGACTGCCGTTCGCGTTCGGCGAGATGAGCCGGTTCCGTCCGATCCGCTGGATCTGCAAAGTTTTTGTTTTTGTCTTCCGCGGAACGCCGCTCATGCTGCAGCTCTTTTTCTTCTATTTCTTCTTCCCGCTGGTCCTGAACATCGACATACCGGCATTCCCGGCAGCGGTGCTGACCTTCGTGCTGAACTACGCCGCTTACTTCGCAGAGATTTACAGAGGCGGCATCTTAAGCATCGACCGCGGGCAGTATGAAGCCGCGCATTCTCTGGGCCTGAGCAAGGCGCAGACGACCTTCGGCATCATCATTCCGCAGGCCATGCGCGTGGTTCTGCCGCCGGTATCCAACGAGGCCATCACCCTGGTCAAGGATACCGCCCTGGCCTCCGTCATCTCCATGTCCGAGATGATGCGTGTGTCCGAAGGCATCGTAAACAGAGACTACAACCTGACCGCTTACGTCGTCGCAGCGGCGATTTACCTGTTCTTCACGTTTATTCTGACCCTGGTGCTGAACCACGTGGAAGCGCACTTCTCCACCTACACAAGAAAGGAGAATTAGAATGTCTGCAATTCTGGAAATGAAAAACATCAATAAATATTTCGGTGATTTTCACGCGCTGAAGGATGTCAATTTCACCGTGGAAGATGGAGAGACCGCGGCCATCATCGGCCCGTCCGGCTCCGGAAAGAGCACCCTGCTGCGCTGCATCAACTGCCTGACCAAGATCACAACAGGGACCATCTCCCTGAACGGGACGACCTTTGTCAACACTCCGGAAGGCGGCGAGGCAAAATATATCCCGGACAAGGAGTTAAAGTCGGTGATCAGTCAGACGGGCATGGTATTCCAGCATTTCAACCTCTTCCCGCACATGACCTGCCTGGAAAACGTGACCTACGCCCCGATCAAGGTAAAGAAAATCCCGAAGGACAAAGCCGTAAAGCGCGCAGAAGAACTTCTGGACATGGTCGGTATGCTGGAACATAAAGACCAGTACCCGGAAATGATCTCCGGCGGCCAGAAACAGCGTGTTGCCATCGCAAGAGGCCTGGCCATGGATCCGGAAATCATGCTCTTCGACGAGCCGACCTCCGCCCTTGACCCGGAAATCACCGGCGAAGTCCTCAGCGTCATGAAATCCCTGTCTGAGCAGCACGTCACCATGATCGTTGTCACCCACGAAATGGGATTTGCCCGCGAAGTCGCCGACAAAGTCGCCTTCATGAACCAGGGCGAGCTGCTGGAAACCGGCACTTCCGAAGAAATTTTCACCCACCCGAAGAGTCAGAGGCTGCAGGATTTCCTGAGTTCGATGATACGGTAGAGGGATCACTTTTCAGATTATTAACTGGTATGAACAAAGACTGCACTCTATTGTTATGGCCGCATTCTGGAGCGGTTCTCAAGGTCGGACGCAGTTATGGAGTGCTGTTTTTAAGATCTAAATATTAATATCGCATCTGATGTGGTGACCGAATTTCGGAGCGCTCTCCGGGCTGGCCGCAGGTGCGGAGCACATACGAAAACCCGTGGCAACTGCCGCAAACGGCGATAATACGACGCGCGGCTATCCAGGAGAACGAGCCAAAAGCGATGTTCGACTGGCCAGCCGCACGTCGTATCTGTTGAATTGCTCTAACACGCAGCTTGCCAATCGCAAGGCTAGATTGGAAACGCCGTAGCTTGCATCGCATCGCCCGGCGCTGTCGCATGGGCTCTGCGGCAAGCCTGACGGGGGACCTGCCATTGCTCTGTCTGCGCTGCATACGCAGCTTGCCAATCGCAAGGCTAGATTGGAAACGCCGTAGCTTGCATCGCATCGCCCGGCGCTGTTGCTTGGGCTCTGCGGCAAGCCTGACGGGGGACCTGCCATTGCTCTAATGGTGTCGCCCCTGCGATTCGCGAGCTAAAAGCGAAGCGAGAGCAGCGGGGACTCCTTATGCTGGTGCGGCCCAGGAGAACGAGCCAAAAGCGATGTTCGACTGGCCAGCCGCACGTCGTATCTGTTGAATTGCTCTAATACGCAGCTTGCCAATCGCAAGGCTAGATTGGAAACGCCGTAGCTTGCATCGCATCGCCCGGCGCTGTCGCTTGGGCTCCGCGGCAAGCCTGACGGGGGACCTGCCATTGCTCTAATGGTGTCGCCCCTGCGATTCGCGAGCTAAAAGCGAAGCGAGAGCAGCGGGGACTCCTTATGCTGGTGCGGCCCAGGAGAACGAGCCAAAAGCGATGTTCGACTGGCCAGCCGCACGTCGTATCTGTTGAATTGCACTAACACGCAGCTTGCCAATCGCAAGGCTAGATTGGAAACGCCGTAGCTTGCATCGCATCGCCCGGCGCTGTTGCTTGGGCTCTGCGGCAAGCCTGACGGGGGACCTGCCATTGCTCTGTCTGCGCTGCATACGCAGCTTGCCAATCGCAAGGCTAGGTCTCCCTGGCCGTTTTTTTTGACGCAAAATCTAATTAAGTGTTGACTTAAATAAAGCTGTGTGGTACATTTTAATTAATCAATGACTTAATTAAATGATTCTCGCGGGCAGTCTGTGTGATCTGGTGTATGTCTGGGGGAAGTCGTGATACAATATGCGGGATGAGGAGGGAAACATATGGCAGAAACAGCTATCTGGAAGGCACTGTCTGATGAAAAGCGAAGAATGATTATCCGCCTTCTGCTGAAGCGCGATTTCTGTGTGCGTGCGCTTTCCCGGCGTCTCGGCATATCGGAAGCGGCGGTCTCTCAGCATATGAAGGTGCTGAAGCAGGCGGGGCTGATTGACGGAGTGAAACGCGGGTATTTTGTGCATTACACGGTCAACCGCAGTCTTCTGAAGGATCTGGGTGCTGAACTGATTCAGCTGTCTGAGATGCAGCAGGAAACGGTCTGCCCGAAGAACTGCGGAAACATGCCCTGTCACGCGGGCTGCGGACATGGGCGCCATGAGGGCGGCTGCGCGCGCAGAGGGCGGAGCGCCGATCGGGAATCGAAATGAATTTTACAGGAGGCAGACAGATGAAAATCGCAGCGGCATACGATGTAAATAACGGCAGTATTTTTCAGCATTTTGGCAGAACAGAGGCATTTAAGGTCTACGATGTTCAGGAGGGCAAAATTATCAGCAGCAAGGTGGAAAGCACCAATGGCAGGGGCCACGGGGAACTGGCCGGGGTGCTGACTGACCTCGGTGTGAGCACATTGATCTGTGGAGGCCTTGGCGCAGGGGCGCAGGAGCACCTGAAGAATAGTAATATCTACTTCTTCGGCGGCGTATCAGGAAGTGCGGATCAGGCCGTGCAGGACTATCTGGATGGGAAGCTTCAGTACAATCCTGATGTAAAGTGCAGCGGCCATCATGACCACGGTGAAGGAGAGCACCACTGCGGAGGTCATCATGATCACGGAGAACACCACTGTGGCGGTCATGGACATGGCGGATGCCACGGTAAGGGAATGGACCATAACTGCTAAACGTGCAGAAATGGCTGGAAAAGAAGGCATATTAACTGCATAAAAACTTTATTACCTGAATCTGCGCAAACATACGACAGCACAGGTCTATGCGAGTAATCTGCGTCTGCACCGTCAGTGACGGCGGTTCGGCTGGACAAAATCATAGTATATATCCAAATCGCTATTTACCACAAAGCAGGAAGGCCATAGTTATCCCGATTATCGGGAAAACCGGGCATTCCTGCTTTATGTTTTCTTTCTGAAATCCGCCTTCATATGATAAAATAATGGGAACACATTGTAAGGAAAGCTGGAGGAATACGACATGGGATTTGCATTTAACCATTTTAATTTCAATGTTCTCGATCTCGAGAGGAGCAAAAAGTTCTATCATGACGCGCTTGGACTGGATCCGGTCAGCGTCAACGATCAGCCGGAGTTTACAATCTGCTATCTGGGTGACGGCGGAAGAACCGGCTTCCGTCTGGAACTGACCTGGATGAAAGATAGGAAAGAGCCGTACGATCTGGGAGAAATTGAATACCACCTGGCTCTGACGGCAGATGATTTCGAGGCGGCGCATAAGAAACATCAGGAGATGGGCTGCATCTGCTTCGAGAACCCGGCTATGGGAATCTACTTCATCGAAGATCCGGACGGATACTGGATTGAGATTCTGCCGCCGGAGAAATAAAGGCTGCCTGGTAATGGCAGGAATATGATAAATTAAACAGAAACGCCGCCGCAGAATCAGGCACGTTTCTGTTTATAGGAAGGCCGGTGCCCGGCGCAGATTTCAGCGTCGGACACCGGCCTTCAATTGTCTGCCCGTTAGACGACAACAAGGTTCCCGGGCACCCACCCGACGCTTCAGCGTCGTGGAAGGGTGGGGTTCTTATTTTACAGCAGCTCGCTGTCTGCTTCAAACGGGTGTTTTGCGTAGCTGTATCTGCCCACCAGGAAGTACACGATACCGCCGGCCAGAAGGCCCAGGACGATTTCGTGAATGTGGAAAGGCGCGATCTTCACGCGGTTAAAGAAGATGAACACGGACAGGCTTGCGATCATGGAAGCGATGCAGGCTGTGGCGTTCCCCTTCTTCCAGTAGAGTCCGCCGATCATCGGCCAGAAGAAGGCGGCTTCCAGTCCGCCGAAGGCGAACAGGTTGATCCAGACGATGATGTCTGGCGGGTTCATGGCGATGATGCAGGTGATGATACCCAGAAGCAGAGTGATGCCGAAGCTGTATTTCTGGACGCGGGATTCTGCTTTTTCTTCGCGCTCCGGATTGTTTCCGACGATGTAGTGCAGGTAGAGGTCCTTGATGATGGTCGCGGAGGCGAGGATCAGCAGGGAATCAACCGTGGACATGACGGCGGCAAGCGGAGCCGCCAGGAAGAGTCCGGCTGCCCAGGTCGGCATATAATGAAGAACGACATACGGAATGACGGAGTCGGTCGTCTTGATGGCGCCCTTTGGAATCAGCGGCGCCGCGATTGTTCCGGCGAAGTGCATGCCGATCATCAGAATGCCGACGACAACGGTTCCATAAACCATGGCACGGTGCATGGAACGCGTGTCTTTGAAGCCCATGCAGCGTACGGCTGTCTGCGGAAGTCCCAGCGTCGCGATGCCGACCAGTACCCAGAAGGAGATCAGGTAGCCAGGCTGCAGGGCGAGAATTCCCTTGCCATAGTGGCCTTTGCCCATGAGATTCCAGCCCGGGTTGATCTGGTTGAGCTGAGTAGTCAGATGGTGCATGCCGCCGCCTGTTTTCAAAATGAAGAACAGCAGCAGGAAGGTGCCGCAGGTCATGATGATGCCCTGGATCATGTCGGTGACGACAACGGCGCGGAATCCGCCGACGGAGGTGTAGATGATGACGACCGCGGCGAACAGCAGCAGGGACCACATGTACGGAAGGCCCGTGACGGTCTGCATCAGGGTGGCGCCGCCGATGAACTGGGCGACCATCTGGGTGGTGAAGAACACAATCAGGGCGATACCGCTGATGATGACGACCGGCGCCGATTTATAGCGGGCGCGAAGGTAGTCCGTGACGGTGACTGCGTCGATTCTGCGGGAAATCAGTGCGAATTTCTTTCCGAGAACGCCCAGGGTCAGGAAGGTCGTTGCGATCTGAATGCCCGCCTCCCAGGACTGGGTGAGACCGAAACTTGCGGCCAGTCCCGGTCCGCCGAGGAAGGAGCTGGCGCTTGTATAGGTTGCTACCAGCGTCATGGCGAGGATGAATCCGCCCATCCCGCGGCCGCCGGCGAAGTAGTTGTCCAGGAATCCCTGTGAAGAATGCTGTCTGGCGGAGACGCGGCTCTGCCAGATGCCGATGACCATGGTGAAGACCATGTACACAGCGAGAATTCCCAGGATTACAGTCTGTTTACCGGTCATGGCGTCCTCCTTCCTCAGAAGAAGCAGTGTCCGGATTTCCATCTTCATCCTCAAGACTGAAGTTGATGAACACTTTCTTCAGCAGAATGGCCAGCCCGACCAGGGCCACCACAAAAACGCCCGGCGTGCTGAGCAGCCACCACAGAGGCAGTCCTCCGATCTGCATCCCGCTTCCGGACAGTCCGTACGCAAACCCGACATGCCAGATGAAACATACGACGAACAGCACGAGCGTCGCCCTGGCTTCCTTCCGGATCTGCCTTTCTTTCTCTTTTCTTGTCATAATCAATTCCTTTCTGTGGTGCCGCATCCCCGCGGCTCCCATGAAACGCATTCTCCCCGCACACAGACGGGTACCTGTATATTATATACGTATTTCCAAGAGATTCCAGTACTTCCGATAAAACCTGCCCGGCAAGGAGCCAAAGGCATTGAGAGATAATATTCGTGGACAAGTATAAATCTTTCGGAAATTTAAGAATTGTTTTTGAAGAAAGGTGGTAAAATATAATAAGTGAGCAGGGAAATAAAAGATGAGGCTATCATCTTAATAAAAGAAAGGAGTAAAATCAAAATGAATAAGAAAACATTATCAAAGCTGACCAGTGTCCTGCTGGCAGCGGCTATGGTCCTTGCCTTCATGCCGGCACTGACCTTCAGTTCACACGCAGCCACGAAGAAGGCAAAAACTTCTATTACACGTGTTGCTCCTAAGGCAGCCAAGACTTCCGTACAGCTTGGAAAGAGCCTGACTTTCAAGGTTAAGGTTGTTCCGTCCAAGCTCGCAAATAAGACGACCTTCACATCCAGCAACACCAAGGTTCTGACCGTTAACAAGAAGACCGGAAAGGCTTCCGCAAAGAAAGCCGGGACATCAAAGGTAACGGCCAAGGCCGGCAAGCTGTCCGCATCCTGGACGGTAAAGGTTACCAAGGCTGCAAAGACAGAAAGATCCACAGGAGCTGCAGCAACACTGCAGAAGGAAATGGATCAGTTCAAGGGTAAGACAGCAGCAGACATCGCAGGCATGACCGAAGAGCAGCAGGCAGAACTGCTGAAGCAGTATTCCGCAATTATCCCGGCCAATGTCACGATTGACGCTTCTGTAGTCAAGTCCATGACGGCTGAGCAGAAGACCATGCTGGCGAAGGATCTGGAAGTTCTGTCCAACTATGACGCAACGGTCACAGCAGGAACAAAGAGCGGAAAGAACGCAACAGTAAAGGTAAAGGTGACTACATATCAGTACAGCACAGTCAACAAGACACTGGTTAATAATGTAGCAAATGATTTCGGCCTCGACAACCTGAAGGCTCTGTATAAGGATCCAACAAACAAAGAACTCGGTGCAAAACTCGTTGCTGTCGTCATCAAGGATCTCAACGACCAGATTCCGGCAATCAAGGCTGCAGGAAAGACAACAACTACCGTTACTGTACCGATGACACTGGAGCACGGTGTATGGCAGACAACCAAGACCACAGATCTGACTAAGGCTTCCAAGACCGGCGCATTCAAGCTGGCTGACGCCATGACAGACGGTCTCTGCACAGTAGTTGCAGATGTAGCGGCCAAGGCAGCGGCTTTGATCAAGTAAACGCCTAACTGCGGCGCTTTACGTCAGACAGCCATATAATATGGAACGATCAACCCCGTGCGGACAAAATATCCGTGCGGGGTTTTCTTGCGCTTTGAATTTTGTCCTGTGAAGAGGAAGATTCTGGAAAAAACAGCGCGACTTTCCCTGTAAACCCCCGGTTTAGAAGATTTATTTGTATACATACAAAAAAGAGGGGAAAAGTTGTTGACAGGGATGAAGAAAAAGGGTATAGTAAGTGCATAAGTTAAATCACATTAAATCAGTATGTTAATAGAGTTAATAGGAACCACGGAACAGCAGAAGCATGGTGCCGGGTGAAAGGAGAAAAACTTGGGTATCATATTTGAAGAGCTGGTTCGCAGGAACTACAGATTCGGGCGAATGTTATAACATCGGAAACAGATTGTTTTCCGGCCCCGGAGAAGCAGCCGCGGACAGCAGCCGGAAACATCGATATAAATAAGTATAAAGCATTCGAACAGAAATTATCAAACCCATAAATATAAATCAGATAGAATAATAAAGAGGTTGGCAGTGCCCGAAACTGCAGAAAGAGGAAATAAAATGGCAGAGCATAAATTTGGATTCAATACACTTCAGCTTCACGTAGGACAGGAAGAGGCCGATCCGGTTACGGATTCCCGCGCGGTTCCAATTTATCAGACGACATCATATGTATTCCATAACTGCGAGCATGCAGCTGACCGTTTTGGACTGAGAGACGCCGGAAACATTTACGGAAGACTGACCAACTCCACACAGGATGTTCTGGAGAAGAGAGTTGCCGCACTGGAAGGCGGAGTTGCCGGACTGGCGCTGGCTTCTGGAGCTGCAGCTGTAACATATGCAATCCTGGCGCTTGCAGCAGGCGGCGATCATGTTGTCGCACAGAAGACCATCTACGGCGGAAGTTCCAACCTGCTGGAGCACACACTCCGTCCATACGGAATCGATACAACATTCGTAAATGCGCATGACCTGAAGGAAGTTGAAGGAGCAATCAAGGAGAACACAAAGGTTGTTTACCTGGAGACTCTGGGCAACCCGAACTCTGATATTCCGGACATCGACGCAATTGCTGAAATCGCTCACAAGCACGGCATTCCGGTTGTCGTAGATAACACATTCGGAACACCGTACCTCTTCCGTCCGCTGGAGCACGGCGCAGACGTAGTCGTACATTCTGCAACCAAGTTCATCGGCGGCCACGGAACAACACTGGGCGGCATCATTGTAGACGGAGACACATTCGACTGGAATAAGTCCGATAAGTATCCGCAGTTCACAGAGCCGAACGCAAGCTACCATGGTGTCAAGTTCGCAGACGTTCCGGGAACTGTTGCGACATATGTAAGAGCAATCCTGCTCAGAGATACAGGTGCTACACTTTCTCCGTTCAATGCCTTCCTCCTGCTGCAGGGCCTGGAGACACTGTCCCTGAGACTGGATCGTCACATTGAGAATACAAAGAAGGTTATCGAATACCTGAAGACACAGCCGCTGGTTGAGTCCATCAACCATCCGTCCCTGCCGGATCATCCGGATCACGCCCTGTATGAGAAGTACTTCCCGAACGGCGGAGCTTCCATCTTCACATTTAACATCAAGGGCGGACAGAAGGAAGCCTTCGAGTTCATCGACCACTTGAAGATCTTCTCCCTGCTGGCTAACGTTGCAGACGTGAAGTCCCTCGTCATTCACCCGGCTACAACAACACATGCCGAGCTGAATGAGCAGGAACTTGAAGCAGCAGGAATTCACCAGAATACAATCCGTCTGTCCATCGGAACAGAAGACGCTGAGGACATCATCTGGGATCTGGATCAGGCATTCCAGGCAGTCGGAAAGTAATTTTACGACAAAAAATACCCGCGCTGCGGCAGCCCATTTCCGCAGCGCTTCAGCAAGAAAACTCCTTTATCTCTGCAAAATGTGCAGAATAAGAAAACCTGTAACTGGTATCTGCAGATGTGCAGAAAAGCAAGCCAGTAAAACCGTAAATCTGTAAAAAGCCGGCAGCAGAAACTGCCGCCGGGAAAATGTGTATGTGTATAACAGAGACAGCCCCACAAAGTTATGAAAATGACTTGTGCCGGCTGTCTTTTGTTTTCGGCGCATGTTCTGGATGGAAACGGAAACAGGCCGTTGAGAGGGGCGGGCACAGCATTGAAATATAAGTATACTGTATACTTTCTTGGGCGTAGAAGCGAATCGGGCCTGGTCCTTCGGAATTTCGGCTGACCCGGAAACAGCAAAAAGAAATGATAATATTTGTTTAAATATCACAAAAACTGCAAGGATACATGTGAAATAATTGTGGTGATAATGAATAAAGATTTGCGAAACTTGAAATTGTCTGACCACAATGGTAAACTATATCATAGATTATGTTCTTTTTGAAGAACTCATACCCGTTAACTTGATAATTTTTTGGATGTGGTGTATAACTATTGTTGCAGAAATTTATCTGTTTGCACAAAACGGGTATGGATTGGTATTTGTCGAAAGGAGAAAAACCATGGAGAAGAAAAATCTTGACTGGGGAAAACTTACATTTTCCTATCAGCCGACTGATTATCGTTATGTAGCTAACTGGGAAAACGGAAGCTGGGATGACGGAGAGCTGTCCACAGAGCCGACCGTAACAATGAGCGAGTGCGCAGGCGTCCTGCAGTATGCACAGGCTGTATTCGAAGGCCTGAAGGCATATACAACAAAAGACGGCAGAATCGTTACTTTCCGTCCTGACTTGAACGGCGAGCGTATCGAGAGATCCGCAAAGCGCCTGGTTATGCCGGTATTCCCGAAGGAAAGATTTGTAGACGCAGTAAAGAAGGTTGTTAAGGCCAACGAAGCATGGGTTCCGCCATTTGGCTCCGGAGCAACACTTTATCTGAGACCGTTCCTGTTCGGAATCGGACCGGTCATCGGCGTAGCACCGGCACCGTCCTATCAGTTCCGTATGTTTGCTACTCCGGTAGGACCATACTTCCCGGGCGGAGCTGTTAAGCCGATCAGAGTTAAGGTTTCTGACTACGACAGAGCAGCGCCGGTAGGAACAGGAGACATCAAGGCAGGTCTGAACTATGCAATGTCCCTGCGCGCAATTGATGAGGCACACAGACAGGGATTCAACGAGAACTTCTACCTGGATTCCAAGACCAGAACAAACCTCGAGGAGACAGGCGGAGCCAACATCATCTGCATCAAGGGCAACAAGTTCATCACACCGAAGTCAAATACAATTCTGCCATCCGTTACACGTCGTTCCCTGGAAGTCGTTGCAAAGGACTACCTGGGCATGGAAGTTGAAGAAAGAGTCATTCCGTTCACAGAACTGAAGGAAATGGACGAGATCGGTGTCTGCGGAACAGCTGCAGTAATCGCTCCGGTTGGAGAGATCAACGATCACGGAGATGTCATCAAGGTTCCGACAGGCATGGAGAAGTGCGGACCAGTTCTGAAGAAGCTGAGAGATACACTGACAGGAATTCAGATGTGCGAGATCGAGGCACCGGAAGGCTGGATCGTCGAGATCAAGTAATCTTCTTCTCTCGTTTTGGCAAACGTTTGAACAGAACATATACGCGGCACGGCCATTCAGCTGTGCCGTTTTCTTTTGCCGGACTTCCGCTAATGGGAGGCTGACTGCTTCTGATTTACCAGGGTGGTGGGGTCTGTTATATCTGATGCAGCTGCTCCTTTCGCTGTGATACAGTTCTGACAGGACATCAGGCAGATTACAGAATGGAGTCCGGGATGCATATTTCCGATACAGTGGAAAACAGATCGTGCTACATTATATTGGTATCTATGAATGATTGAAAACAGGGAGGAATTATGGATTGGGAAAGCGCAGACCATGGATTTGGTCCTGAATACGATGAGCATTCAAAAATACTGATTTTAGGAAGTTTTCCTTCTGTAAAATCCAGAGAGCAGGCCTTCTATTACGGCCACCCGCAGAACCGCTTCTGGAAAGTGCTGGCGGCGCTGGCAGGGGCAGAAGTGCCGGCTGGTGTAGAGGAAAAGAAGGCCTTTCTTCACGCTCATCACATTGCCGTTTACGATGCGATCGAATCCTGCACGATAAAAGGTTCCTCAGACAGTTCCATCCGGGATGTGATTCCTGCAGACATCCGGCCAATCCTGAACGGTTCGGAAATCGGCAGCAGAATTTTCACCAATGGCCGGAAGGCCGGTCAGATGTATAAGAAGTACATCCTGCCGGAAACCGGGATCCCGTCTCATGACCTTCCGTCCACGAGCCCGGCCAACGCAGCCTGGACACTGGACAAGCTGATCGCTGAGTGGGGAAAGTGGATTAAGCCCGAGTGGGTTTCAATTTAAGAAAATGAAATATGAAAATCAACTTGAGCAGGCGAAAAGAAAATGACGGTCAAATCCTTTCCTTTTCCCGACTGCTGTTATTTCTTTTTGCGAGAAGAATGTTCCCTGTGTTTTCTGCTGCTCTGAATGGAATGAGCTTCTTCGCGCTTCTGGTCCTGCGCATGCTTTCTGATGTGTGATTTCGCAGCTGATGTCTTATGTTTTGTCTTCATCGCAGACTTTGTGTGGTTTATCTTCGCGGCTTTTTCCCTGCGCTTTTTCTTTTTTGTCCGGTCTTTCATGACGGAAAAACCGAATTGACCGAGCGGGCGGCCTAACGTGTAGTAGGTACCGTGGGAATAGGCGATCGGGCGGGAATACTCGAGGTGGAAGGTATTGTTTTCATCCATATATGCTTCATCGGCCTGAACGCAGACGACTTCGGCAAGGAACATGACGTGGCTGCCCAGGTCGATGGACTGGGTAACGCGGCATTCGATGCTGACCGGAGACTCGTCAACGGTCGGGGCCTTGATCTTGCAGCTCTTTCCCGGGGTGAGTCCGAGGGCCTCGAATTTATCGATGTCGCGGCCGGAACGGACGCCGCAGAAATCTGCCGCGGAGGCAAGGGCTTCTGTGGTCAGATTGATGACGAACTCGCCGGTTTTCTCGATAATGCCGAAGGAATAGCGTTCGCGGCGGACGGAAATAGAGACCATCGGCGGATCGGAGCAGATGGTGCCGGTCCATGCGACGGTGAAGATGTTCGGCTTTCCGGTGTCCGGATTCAAAGTGCTGACCATGACGGCCGGAATCGGATAAAGCTGGTTGCCCGGTTTGGCAAACGGGACCTTGTTGTGCGGCCGGTGCTGATGCTTATGATTGTGATTCTGATTCTGTCTGCTGACTTCTGCTTTATTCATGTTTTTCTCTTTCTGTGTCGGTATTTGTACCGCTGCAGCTGGAAGGTCCGTGTAAATCTACGCAGCACCCTGTTGCAGCTGGGTTATTTAATTCTGATTAAAATAATATTGGAGAAGACGCTTTGTTTGTTAATTGACAATCATTGTTGTAAATTCTTCTTTTATTAATGGATAATATTTTATCATAAATCTTCAATATCGGACATTCAAATATGAAATTACCTATCAATATGCTGTAAAAATGCATGCGATTACGGCGAAAAGACAGATTGTATGCAGTATTTTTGTTGAAAAGATACAAGAAGGGTTGAAAAATGTATTGTCGATGATACAATGATAGATATAGTAAATGAAACAGTATCTCCGATATAGATTAAAATACGATGTCGGAATTGTTTACCGATTGTTTTTTCACGGCGGCTCAGGCAGGAAGGCCTCTTGCCGGGAAGATTTTGTCTGAACGGACTGTAGAAAGATGAATCGGGACTTCTGTTGATGAAGAAACTGAGTAAAAGAAGGGTTTGAAGTATGAGCAGATTAACAATGGTGACTGAGAGCACCGCCCAGAAAACGGTAGAGGGCTTGTACAAGGATATCGAGCGCAGAATCACCGCCAGCCAGCCGGGAATCTGTCCGGTCAATCTGTCGGTGGCCTTCCTGCACATCTGCCGGTCGCAGTCATGCGGAAAGTGCGTGCCTTGCCGTGTCGGGCTGATGCGTCTGGAAGAGCTGATTCAGAAGGTGCTGAACGGATGCGGAGAACTCTCCGATCTGGATACAATTGAAACCACAGCACAGGGAATTTTTGACTCTGCTGACTGCGCGATCGGAGTGGAAGCGGCGAGGATGGTTCTCAAGGGATTGAAGGGATTCCGCGATGATTATGAGGAGCACATCAAGCACGGCAGATGTTCGCTGACCCAGGTGAAGTCGGTTCCGTGCGTGGAACTGTGTCCTGCGCATGTCGACATCCCGGGCTATATCGGCCTGATCAGAGAGGGAAGATACACAGACGCGGTCGAGCTGATCCGCAAGGACAATCCGCTTCCTGCAGTCTGCGGCATGATCTGCGAGCATCCGTGTGAGGCGCGCTGCAGAAGGACGCTGGTGGATGACGCAATTAATATCAGAGGCCTGAAGCTCTACGCGGTCGAGCATGAGGGAGAGATTCCTGCACCGAAGTGTGCGCCGCCGACCGGAAAGAAAGTTGCCATTATCGGAGGAGGTCCGGGAGGTCTGTCCGCCGCATATTATCTGGCAAGAATGGGTCATGATGTGACCGTTTACGAGCAGAGAAAGCATCTCGGCGGCATGCTCCGCTATGGTATTCCGAGCTATCGTCTGCCAAAGGATATTCTGGATCATGAGATTGACGGCATTCTGAAAGCCGGCATTCATGTAAAGAAAAATGTCAGAATCGGCAAGGATATCGATGTCAATACTCTGAGAAAGAGCTGTGACGCCATGTACATCTGCATCGGCGCTCATGTCGGAAGAACCATCGGAATCGAAGGCGAGGATGCGAAAGGTGTTGTTCTGGCGGTTGACATGCTCCGCGGAATCGGCGACGGCAAGATGCCGGATTACACCGGAAAGAACGTCGTGGTCGTCGGCGGAGGAAACGTTGCGATGGACGCAGCACGCTCGGCAATCCGTCTCCACGCGAAGTCCGTCAAGATCGTATACCGCAGAAGACAGGCGGATATGACCGCACTGAAAGAGGAAGTTGAGGGCGCAATCGGCGACGGCTGTGAGATTATGGAGCTGAATTCGCCAAAAAGAATCGAGAAAGATGAAAACGGAAATCTGGCTGCACTGATCGTTCAGCCGCAGATCGTCGGCGAAGTGAAGGGCGGACGCCCGAGCCCGAGAAATGCGGAAGCTGGAGAAGAGAAAATTCCGTGCGACATCCTGATTGAAGCCATCGGACAGGGAATTGACTACACAGTATTCGCAGAAGAAGCCGGTGTGCACGTTCACCGCGGAACCATTGATGCCTTCGACTGGGGCGGTGTAAAGGATCAGGACGGTATTTTTGCCGGCGGCGACTGCGTAACCGGACCGGCTACAGTAATCCGCGCAATTGCGGCAGGAAAAGTTGCCGCGGCCAACATCGACGATTATCTCGGTTTTGATCACCAGATCACATCGGATGTGGAAATTCCGCCGGTCCGCCTGGACGATACAGAAGCCTGCGGAAGAGTAAACATGAAGATGAGAGATCCACGTGAGAGAATTAAGGATTTCGATATCATGGAAATCTGTATGAGTGATGAAGAGGCGAAGCAGGAGGCATCCCGATGCCTGAGATGTGACCACTTCGGCTATGGAATATTCAAGGGAGGCAGAGAAGAAAAATGGTAAAGGTTATGATCGATGAGCGTCCGGTAACTGTACCGAACGGCACGACAATCCTGGAAGCGGCAACAAAGGCCGGCATCCATATCCCGACGCTCTGTTTCTTAAAGGATATCAATGAAATCGGCGCCTGCCGCGTCTGCGTGGTTGAAGTAGAGGGGCACAGAAGACTGTTCACCGCCTGCAACAATGTCGTAGAAGACGGTATGGTCATCTGGACACACAGCAAGAGAGCCCGGGAAGCCCGCAAAAAGAACGTGGAGCTGATCATCAGCGAGCATCACATGAACTGCGCGATCTGCGCCAGAAACAACAACTGCAAACTGCAGGACGTTGCTTCAGATCTGAATATCAGCGAGCTCCCGTTCAAGAAGAAGATCGACTACCGTTTCCGCAACAGAAAGTCCGACTTCCCGCTGATCCATGACTTCAGCAAGTGCATCAAGTGCATGCGCTGCGTGCAGATCTGCGACAAGGTGCAGAATTCACACATCTGGGACGTTGTCAGCCTGGGCTACGACATCACGGTAGATACACTGGACACACTGGATCTGGAACATTCTGACTGTGCGCTCTGCGGCCAGTGCATCACCCACTGTCCGGTCAATGCTCTTCATGAAAGAGACGATACACAGAAAATGCTGGATGCCCTCGATGATCCGGAGAAGGTTACCGTCGTTCAGATTGCGCCGTCCGTCCGCGCGGCGTGGGGCGAGGAATTCGGACTGGATCCGGAATTTGCAAGCGTGAAGAGGCTGGTGCAGGCCCTGCATCAGGTTGGATTCGACTATATCTACGATACCGACTTTTCCGCAGACCTGACCATTATGGAAGAGGCAAGCGAATTCCTTGAGAAGGTCAAGAACCCGAAGAAAGCCAAATTCCCGATGTTCACCAGCTGCTGTCCGGGATGGGTACGTTTCTGTAAGGCGCACTACCCGCAGTTCGTGGATCAGGTATCCACATCCAAGTCCCCGCAGCAGATGTTCGGCGCCATCGCAAAAACTTATCTGGCGGAGCAGATCGGTGTAGATCCGGATAAGATCTTCTCCGTTTCCATCATGCCTTGCATCGCAAAGAAGCACGAGTGTGCGCTTCCGAACATGAACGATGCGGGACACGGACAGGATGTCGACCTGGCACTGACCACCAGAGAAGTCGTCCGCCTGATCAGAGGAACCCACATCGACCCGAGAACTCTGGAAGAGCGTGAACTTGACCAGCCGCTCGGCATCGGAAGCGGCGCCGGCGTCATCTTCGGCGCGACCGGAGGCGTTATGGAAGCCGCTCTCAGAAGTGCGTACTACATGGTTTACGGAAAGAACCCGAAGCCGGATGCCTTCCGCGATGTCCGCGGCATGAAAGGCTGGAAGGAAGCCCGGTTCAATCTCGGCGGAAATGAACTGAGCGTGGCTGTAGTCAGCGGACTCGGCAACGCATCACGCCTGCTGGATGCGCTGGACAATGGTTCCGTTCATTATGATTTCGTTGAAGTCATGGCCTGTCCGGGCGGATGTTCCGGCGGCGGCGGACAGCCGATTCACGACGGCGTGGAGAAGGCCGAAGACCGTGCAGACGTCCTCTACAGACTGGACCGTCACGATCAGCTCCGCTTCTCCCACGAGAACCCGGCAATCATCCACTGCTACGAGAACTTCTTGAAGACGCCGCTTTCTCCGAAGGCAGAGAAACTGCTTCATACCGATCAGCATGCATGGCAGATGCCAAACGAGTAGCAGCTGCGGCGCAGGAATCTGCTCCGGTCAGCGTGAAAATTTATGAATATCGAGTAGAATAAGCCAGCGAGGTGTATACTAGATGTATACACGTTAAAGACTGACAGCTTAGTAATCCGGGCCGGCGTCACCTTTTGCGCCGGCCCTTGCTGTAGACAGAATCAGAAAAGAAGGAGCATACGTTTGATCGGACAAAAATTAACTGCGCAAGAGGCCAGTGAGAAGCTTCAGAAAACGGACCGCCGCATTCTGGAGCTTATCGGAAAACTGGAAAACGAACACGCGCTTCAGAAAAATGAATATATCTATATGCTCGATCACATGAGCGATGCGGCAGAGACCCTGCTTGCAGAAAAAGCCCGCCGCGTCCGGGAAGAAATTTACGGAAAAGACGTCTTCGTCCGCGGCATCATTGAGTTCAGCAACGTCTGTAAAAATGACTGTTACTACTGTGGAATCAGAAAAGATAATGAGAAAGTAAAGCGTTACCGCCTCAGCGACGAGCAGATCATGGAATGCTGTAAAATCGGCTACGAATCCGGTTACCGGACCTATGTCCTGCAAAGCGGAGAAGACGGCCGCTACACCGACGAAGTCCTGGGAAATCTGGTCTCGAAAATCCATAACAGCTATCCAGACTGCGCCATCACCCTGTCCGTCGGAGAAAGAAGCAGAGAAAGCTATCAGTATCTGTTTGACGCAGGCGCTGACCGTTATCTTCTTCGTCATGAGACCGCAGATGAAGCGCATTACAGAAAACTTCATCCTGCGGAAATGAGCTGGAAGCACAGGATGAACTGCCTGCAGGAACTCCGGGACATCGGATACGACGTGGGCGCCGGCATGATGGTGGGATCACCCTATCAGACCAGTGAAGACCTTGCCGAGGACCTTTTGTTCATCGGAGACTTTAAACCGGAAATGTGCGGAATCGGACCATTCATCCCGCACCGTGACACACCGTTCAGAGAGCAGAAGGCAGGGACGCTGGAACAGACATTATATCTGCTTTCCATCATCCGCCTGATTCACCCGCATGTGCTGCTTCCGTCCACAACAGCGCTGGGGACCATCGACCCGCTGGGGCGTGAGAAGGGCGTGCTGGCGGGGGCCAATGTCGTCATGCCGAACCTGTCGCCGGGAAAAACGCGCCGGCAGTACGAGCTCTACAACGATAAAATCTGTATGGACGACGATGCGGTGCAGTGCAGGAGCTGTATGGATCTGCGGATGCGCTCCATCGGCTACCAGATGGTCGTTGACCGCGGGGATTACCGGAAATAGACGGATCCGCCGGCCCTGCGGGGCCTTCTGGCATACTTCCCATGAGACCCGGCAGCAGGGCTGGAGTCGAAAACGTCTGGTCCATATCGGGCATAGACGTGCAGAAGCAGTGCCAGATTAGCATCCGCAGCGCCCGGCGCAGAATAAACAAAATATTTGAAAAGGGGATTAGAAAATGGGATTAAATGAAACGCAGTCCGCAGAACGCGTGCATATCGGCTTCTTCGGACGAAGAAATGTTGGAAAATCAAGTGTAGTAAACGCCGTAACCAATCAGGAACTGGCCGTCGTGTCCGATGTAAAAGGCACAACGACCGACCCGGTCAGAAAATCCATGGAGCTTCTTCCTCTCGGACCAGTGCTGATCATCGACACCCCGGGATTCGACGACGAAGGCATGCTCGGCCAGAAGCGCGTGCAGAAAACCCGCCAGGTCATCCGCGAAACCGACATCGCCGTCCTGGTCGCCGACAGCACAGAAGGCCTGCAGGACGCCGACTATCAGCTGCTCGCCGAATTCCGCGAGAACAAAGTCCCTTGTCTTCTGGTCCTGAATAAGGCCGACCTCCTTCCAGACGGCAAAGAAAAACTGGCAAGGGGAGCCTTTGACTGGCCTCCGGCAGCAGGGCAGTCGCCTTCGGCAGCAGGAAGTGCATCCGCGTATACAGAATACAAGAATAAACAGGATATTCCTCCAGTCCGCGCGATCTATGTCAGCGCGCAGGAAAAAGCAAATATTACCCAGCTGAAGGAAGCCATGGGGCATATGAAAAAAGGTTCTGCGGAAATCGCAGGCCTGCTGGACGGCCTGGTTACACGCGGCGACACAATCATCCTGGTCATCCCGATCGACAAAGCCGCCCCAAAGGGGCGTCTGATCCTGCCGGAGCAGCAGATGGTGCGCGCCGGCCTGGATCTGGGCGCTTCCGTTATGGTAACCGGAAACGACCGGCTGAAAGAAACACTGGATTCCCTGAGACAGCCGCCGCGCCTTGTAATCACAGACTCGCAGGCCTTCAAACAGGTTGACGCCATCGTTCCGGACGACATTCCGATGACTTCATTTTCCATCCTGTTCGCCCGCTATAAAGGGACGCTGAAGAGGCAGCTCGCCGGAATTCAGCGCCTGAAAGAGCTGCCGGCCAACGCAAAAGTCCTGATTTCCGAAGGCTGCACTCACCACCGCCAGTGCGGAGATATCGGTACAGAAAAAATTCCGGCCCTCTTAAAACAGTACGTCAAAAAGCCATTTACCTTCGAAACCAGTTCCGGCAAGGGCTATCCAGAAGACCTGACCCAGTACGATCTCATTATCCACTGCGGCGGCTGCATGCTCAACGACAAAGAAATGCAGTACCGCGTCCGTCATGCCGACGAACAGGGCGTTCCGATCACCAACTACGGCGTCGCCCTCGCAGAAATGAACGGGATACTCGACCGCGCACTTAGGCCGGTAATGGCGCTGCCCTCATCCGCGCGAGTTTAAAATGAAGCGCGGATGACTCCCGTTACAAGGGGAACTTGCCCCTGCGATTCACGAACATAAGTGAGTGAGAGCAGCGGGAAATCCTGATGCTGACGTGGCCCGGGTGAATGAGCCGCAGGCAGCGTTCGACCGGTAAGCCACGTGTCGTATATATAGGTGCCGTTGAAAGCCGAACGCGTATTCATAATAAACTGCGTGAAGGCTGAACAGCGGAAGGTTAGTTGCGGTATGCTGTATGCACATTTTCGCTTTGCTGCAGAGATGTGGGTAAAAAATTGCACGGATTTCCGACATTAAACGCTTAAAAAGTCGGAAATCCGGCCGTCATATGTAAATTTTTACCGTTCGATTTACAGTTCGATCAGGTCGCGGGTGAAATCGTCGGTCATGTTTTCGAAGCCGTCTTCGGTGATCAGGATCTGATCTTCGATGCGGACGCCGCCCCAGCCTGGAATGTAGAGACCCGGCTCAATTGTACGGACATTGCCGACAGGGAAAGGAGTCTTGTCGGTAATGGAGTTGAACGGTCCTTCGTGTACGAAAAGTCCGATTCCGTGGCCGATGTTGTTATACTCGTAGCCCTTGTATTTTGTGCCTTCCAGGACCTTCATCTGTGCATTATAGATGTCGCAGCCCATGGTACCGGCTTTGGTGATCTTATTGCACTCGTCGAACATTTTCTGAACCGTATTATAGACTTCTTTCTGCTCGGCCGTTGCTTTTCCAACGACTACGGTACGAGTCATGTCGGACATGTAGCCATGAACCTGGCAGCCAAAATCCATCAGGACGAAGTCACCGTAGGCAACGGCTTTCTCGGACGGAACACCGTGAAGCAGGGAAGTGCGTGCTCCGGAAATCAGGATGTTTCCGTAAGGCATGGTGTCTGCGCCATTCATAACCATGTACAGGGAAAGCTTTGCGGCAAGCTCTTTTTCCGTAACACCAGGCTGGATTTCCGGGAGGAGATCTTCCAGCGCACGGCAGGAGATTTCACAGGCCTGACGCTGGTATGCAATTTCTTCTTCATTTTTGATCATTCTCAGGTCGGAAATCACGTTGAAGGTCGGGATTTTATCTGCTTCGACGATTTTATTGAAGTCCATGAAGAAATCGTAGGAGAAATCATCACCTTCAAAGGCTACGTTCTTGCAGTCTGTTTTTGTCAGAAGTTCCTGAACGGAGTCTGCAACAGTCTTTCCCGGGAGGCGCCAGATCACGACTTCATAGTCCGGGCATTCCAGAGCGGCATCTTCCGTGTAACGCAGGTCTGTGATGAAGAACTGCTTTCCGCCCTTGGTGAACAGGAGCCACTGTGCGCCGTCACTTGCTGTAAAACCGCTGATGTAGCGGATGTTTGTCGGGCTGGAGATAAAGAAGGCGTCGAGGTTGTTCTCCTTCATATAATCGAAGACTTTGGTTTCATTCGTCTGCATGGTAATTTCCTCCTTTGCAGTAAAAGACTGGCAGCGGAGCGGCTCCCGGTTCTTAATTTCCGGGGAGTGGCGTTCTGCCGCCTTGCATGAATTCAGATGCAATACTTCTTCAGACCAGAGAAGCGCAGAACTGCAGGTTTCGGATGATTCAGTCCGCGAACACTGCAGTCTTGGTACTGCCGCCCGGTGATCCGCTGGTATGCAGTCTGCCGCGCATGTACAGGTCCGCAGTATCAGATGCTGCAGTTGCTGAACTCTGGTTTATACCTTATTCTATTAGAAAATTATATCGATTTAAGTATTTTCTGTCAATAATTTATCGATGCTATCCGTTGGCTCTGCGCAAGCATACTGTACGCAGTATACTTGGACTTCACGCCCCGGCAGACCCGGCAGAATTATCACTGGCAGCCAGCAACTGTTCTATGAGATGTCCCCCCGGCAGTATTACGGCTGTCGTACACCTTCCACGTTGTGAAATATCCGTATTCCGCCAGTTTTACATGGCATTCATCCGGAACCCCGTTATCTGCTGCCTTTAGAGCCTGCCTTCCTGCCGCGCCCGCTGGAATTTCTCCTTGTTCTCGTCGACGATCGTGAAACCTCTGCCATTGACCTCCTGCACCATGCTGATGGTAACGAAGGCCGTCGGGTCGATGTCCAGAATCATCTTCTTCACCCGGTTCATGTTCTGCAGGGTGGTGACACTGCTGATCATCTCCATGTCATGCTTCAGCATGCCGGACCGGCCGTGCAGCAGAGTTGCGCCGACGCCGAGATTGAGCAGTTCGTCCAGAACCTCTTCCGTTTTCGAGGAATAGATCTGAAACTGGACGAGTCCGCTGCCCATGAGAATGATTTTCTGGGAAACCATTGAATAGATGAAGACCATGAGAATCGCCAGAATCAGGTCTGTTACACTGGCGTTGAAGAACTGCAGCAGCAGAATGATTGAGTCCTGAATATACATAACCGGACCGATTTTGGTTCCGATTTTTTTATGCAGAATCAGCGGCAGAACGTCGCTTCCGCCCATGCTCCGGCCCGCGCGCAGAATGATGCCCAGACCGATGCCCATCAGCGCTCCGCTTGCGATCGCCGCAATCAGGGGATCCTGCACCAGATGGGCATTTTTAAAGCCCATGCGCGTGAACAGCGCCAGGAACATAGGATAACTCAGACTTCCCAGCACGATCGAGGCGGCATACCTTCTCCCCAGACAAAAACGAGCTGCAAGAAGAAGCACGACATTAAAAAACAAAACCAGGGCGGAAAGTGGAATCTGTGGAAGAAAGTGATTGGTAATCACTCCGAGTCCCGTCGATCCGCCGATGAGAATATGATAGGGGAGCGCAAAAGCGATCGTCGCAAAGGTTGTAACCGCAACTCCTGCGAGGATAACGGCGATCGTCCCGATCTCTTTTAGAATTCTGCCCTTTTTTGCTAACTGTGTAGTCTGGATTTTATTCCCCATTGTCTGCCCCTTATTGTCTGTTGTCTGTAATCTGATTCTCTCAGCATTTTCAGAAGGATGCTGCCTGCCTGTTTCCCGGATTTTGTTTCTGGTCGTGTCCAAAGACGGCGGGCTGGAAGTATGCTTCTGCACATACATCACGTGTATATATAATCAAGCGAGAATATTCAGCCTTTTAACCGGGGCATAGGGGTCTGGAAAAGACACCTATACCACTGATCAGCATTATAAAATCTCGTCTGTTAATAATTATACAACAATGCAGAGGGCGGGAAAAGAGAAAGCCGGGGTATAAAATTAATATTTTTAATATCCGTGATCAGTTATTATGCGATTTTATATATCTTCAGCTTTTACTTGATAAACAGGCTGATGACGGATTTTACTCTGCTGGAGCTGTCGTATTTCAGGATAATATTGACGAAATCCTGCGTTGTGGCCTGCTTCAGGCAGTAAGTGCTGTAGTACTCCTGCATTGCGCTGTAGAACTTCTGCGAACCCATGGTCACATAGAGATAACGGAGGAAATTGTCGCCGTAATCGTAGGGAACCATGGAAGAAGGCTCGTCTTTCGGGAACTTATTTACCGGAATATTGATGCAGGTCTTCTTTTTCTTCTTCAGCTGGGCATTCATTTCCTTAATCGTGTCTTTCTTAAAGGACTTGCGGAGTTTCGCGGTCTGGCCCGGGCTCTGCTCGAGTTTATCCACGTAAGTTGTGCTCGGGGCGCCGCTCATGTCGTAGGTAACGTTCTGCAGGAAGCTTGCAAAACCCTCATCCAGCCAGGCTTCATTGTATTCATCGTTTCCGACAGCTGCGTAAAACCACTGATGGCCGATTTCGTGGGAAACGTCATCCTGAATCGCGTAGAAGTCGCACATATTCTGCTTCTTTGCCTGATATTCCGAAGAGCCGTTGATCATGATCAGGCCCGGATACTCCATGCCGCCGAAGCCGACGCCGAACAGGCATTCCACCATATCCAGCTCATCGTAGGGATAAGCGCCGATGTTTTTCGTGTACTGGGCGATGCTGTCCTGCGCCACCATCTTGCAGACTTTGTTGTACAGAGCCATAAACTTCGTTTTCTTGTACTTATTCGGGAAGTAGTAATTATTTACTGTAATTCCCTTGATATTATAACTCTGTTTTTTATATGCATTGCTGGCACAGATGGCCATGTCGCGGACGTTTTCCGCATGAATCGTGGTGGTGCCATTCTCAGTGCTGCTTTTTCCAGTGGAAGCGACAACGTAATCCGCCGGCGCGTGGAAAGTGACATCGTAATTCGCAACGGCGCTGTTGCGGTTTTCCCCATCGTCGTAGTATGGGTGAACAATCCATTTTCCATTGCGATAATCGCTCAGGCAGGGAAAGCAGAAGGACAGGTTATACAGGGTTTTGCCGCCGGTCAGATTCGTATAGCCGAAGCGGTCCTCACGCTTCGGAACAGAGGTCTTCACCCGGATCGTCACATCCGTGGAATCTCCTTGTGATAACTTTTTGTCCCCAAGGTCGACGTAGAGGTCGCTGGCATCGCTCCCTTTCTTATACGACAAAGCCTGCCCGCCAAGGGAAATACTCTGGACGGTGGTCTGCGCACTCTTCTTCACGTCCGCGGAATAATTCTTCCGGTCGAACTTCAGATAGCCGTTCGCGATGTTGACGATGCAGAGCTGGGAAATCGTCCCGCTGCTGTTATTGACCACGTGCATGGTGACGGTTTCTGTGAGAGTCTTCGCCTTCGTGTTCAGGGATGCATCGATGGTGTAATGCGTGGCTTTCACCTGTGGATCTGTGTTCGCAGAAGCGGCGGAATCTCCGGTATTTCCCGGGTTAGCCGTGTTTACTGTAAGTCCTGCGGAAGAGCCGTTCTTCTCTGCAGCCGCGACATTCAGCGTCTGCGTGGCCTGCGCGGGGGCAGAGCCTGCAGAGTTTTCAGATGCAGCAAAAGCCGGAAGCGGCGCCGCCATCAGCCCTGCCGACAGCGTAAGGGCAAGCAGCGCCGGGATCAGGCGGTGAATGTGATGTTTATTTATCGTTTTCATTCCTCTATTCCTTTCATGAAAGCTGCAGAGAAGCACGCTGCAGACAGTACGAGTATTCTGATGAACTAAGTATAGCGGATTTTCATGACAAAGGGAGACTGTTTAAGGAGATATAAGGAGAAATAAGAAATGTTAAGAAACGGGGAGTTAAGGAGAGTTGCGAAGTGATTGAAGTATACAGTATACCTGAAGTCATACACCAAGTGTACTAGAGCATGTACAATAAGTCCTGCCAACGGTCGGGATTTCCTGCAGCCTCCTGACACCATCCGGGAATGGGAATTCCCTGTGTCAGGCCGGGAATACGTGGTATAATAGAAGCACATGAATGAAAGGCCTGACTGTAAAGCAGCATTTCTGAGCGGAAAGGTGTGCAGCGCAGATCGCGCATGCAGGAATAATAATGTGAAGCAGCTCTTTCGGCAGACCGCAGGGACAGAAAACCCGCGAAGTTCATGCAGAAAGAGCTTTTGTTTTCCGGCGGGGCCGGGTAACGGCCTGATGCCGGCTGAAGAACGCGCAGGACTGCGCAGAAAGGCAGGAAAAGAAATGGAAGACACGAAGAGACTGGGAATCGTAGGAATCGTTGTATCGGATCTGGCAAGTGCGGATCAGGTGAATGAGGTTATTCACGATCATAATGATATCGTGGTTGCCAGAATGGGAATTCCGTATAAAGAGAGAAATGTTTCCGTCATTTCCCTTCTGATTGACGGTGAGCAGGACGCTATCAACGCGCTGACCGGCGAACTGGGAAAGATTAAGGATGTCAGTGCCAAGGCGATGCTGAATAAGATGAAATAGGCGGAAAGCAGGTCAGAAGAAACGGATGGCGCGCAGAAATACAGCAGAGAGGAACGGCTGACAGATGGCGGATGGCTGCATGGGAAGCCGGTCTTCTGCGCTGCCATCCGTATAAAATGAAAACGGGGAGGATCAGAATATGTTGAAAATTGCAGTGTATGGAAAGGGCGGAATCGGTAAGTCGACGATGACGAGCAACTTGTCGGCGGCTTTTTCTGTGCTGGGAAAGCGGGTGATTCAGATCGGCTGCGACCCGAAGGCGGATTCCACAATCGACCTGCTCGGGGGAAAGCCTCTGGAGCCGGTCATGAATTTCATGCGCGCCTACGATCAGGATCCTTCCCTGGATCAGATCATGAAAATCGGCTTTGGCGGGGTGCGCTGCCTGGAAACGGGCGGACCGACGCCGGGTCTTGGATGCGCGGGCCGTGGAATTATCTCCACCTTCAAGCTTCTGGAAGATCTGGAGCTTTTTGAGAAGGAAAAGCCGGATATAGTCATGTTCGATGTTCTGGGCGACGTGGTCTGCGGAGGTTTTGCGGCGCCGATCCGTGAGGGCTATGCGGATGAGATTCTGATCGTGACCTCCGGCGAGAAAATGGCCCTTTACGCCGCCAACAACATCAACCAGGCCGTGAAGAATTTTGAGGACAGGAGCTACGCCAAGGTCCGCGGCATCATTTTAAACCGCAGAAATGTCCCGGATGAGGAAGCAAAAGTCAGGAAATTCGCTGATGAGAACCAGCTTCCGATCGTTGCGGACATTCCGAGAAGCGACGAGATCAATACCTTTGAAGAGGAAGGAAAGACTGTGATCGAGGGTGACCGCACCCTCCCGATTTCTAAGAAGTTCCTGGATCTGGCCCGGCTTCTTCTTAAGGATGAAGCGGCAAAAACCGACGTGCAAGAGGGAGGACTGTTTTAATGATGAATCTGACGGACAGCGCAGCGCGGACATCTGGCTGCTGCCATGCAAAAGAGCAGAAACCCTTCTCCATCACCGCAAGGGAACTGGCTGAACGGGGAAAAGACAATATTCCGGACGCCTTTATCCCGAACTGTCATCTGATTTACAGCAGTCCGGAGACACTGGCATACAACTCGCCGGGCGCGATCGGATTCGGAACCAAGCGTGCGGGCCTGGTCATCCCGGAATCTGTCATGCTTCTGGTATCCCCGTCCTGCTGCGGCAGAAATTCAACGATCCTGAGCCAGACAGAGGGTTACGCGGAGCGGATGTTCTATCTTCTTCAGAATGAAACGGATCTGGTCACGGGACGCCATCTGAAGAAAATTCCGGAGGCTATCCGTGAAATCCTGAAGGTCTGTGATCCAAAGCCGAAAGTCGTCCTGATCTGCATCACCTGCACGGACGCACTTCTGGGTACGGATCTTGAACGGATCTGCCGGCAGGCACAGGAAGAAACCGGCGTTCTGGTTGTTCCGAGCTACATGTATGCTCTGGAACGTGAAGGAGTCCGGCCGCCGATGGTGGCGATCCGCAAGACGATTTACTCGCTCCTTGAGAGGAAAAAAGTACAGCCGGATATGGTCAATCTGATGGGATTTTTCTCTCCGCTTGATCCGGAATCCGAGATTTTCCCGCTTTTAGAGAAGGCGGGAATTCACAAAATCAACCAGGTCAGCGCCATGAAGACGCTGGAAGAATACGGGAAGATGGGCGCGGCCAATTTCAACCTTGTTCTTGATCCTTTGTCCAGATATGCGGCGGAGGACCTGAGAAAACGGCTGAACATGCCGTATGTAGAGCTGGCAAGGCTCTATGACCCGGACCGGATTCACCACCAGTATCAGCTCTTTGCCGGTGCGCTGGGCATTAAAATGGATGACCAGGCCTGGTATGAAAAGGCGGCGGAGCGCAGAGATGCGTTTGCAAAAAAATACAGGGGAAAACGCTTTGTGGTTGGTGAAATGGCCAACGCCAATCCTTTTGAGCTGGCCGCTGCCCTGGTCCGCATGGGTATGGAAGTGCCGATGATTGTCTCCAATCTGACGGAAGCGGAATTTCCCTACATCCGTCAGCTGGCGGAAGAATCTCCGGACACGGAGATTTACACGGGTATTTCCCCGAGCATGGTGCATTTCCAGGCACCGGATAATATCGATGCGGCCATCGGTAAAGACGCGGCGGCCTACTGCCCGGACGCGGCAGGTGTGGAGTGGAACGGTGAGAAACAGCCTTACGGCCACAAGGGCGTGATTGACCTTCTGGACGCGCTGGATCAGGCCCTCCAGGAGGGCGGACATGATGCTCAGGAAAGAAACGAAAAGACCTTTTACGGAAGCGCCCTGCGCGGCGAGGGCGCAGATAAGAGAGCTGCATCCGCGGAAGATCAGCAGGCATAGGAACAGAAAGGAGAGCGGATATGAAAGGTTTATTCCGGTATTTATCACCGTTTTCGCCAGATCAGTCCGGCGCGGTTTCTGTGCTGTTTGAACTGGGCGGAATCATCGTCATTCTGGACGCGGGCGGCTGCACAGGAAATATCTGCGGCTTTGACGAGCCCCGGTGGTTTTCGAAGAAGAGCGCGGTCTATTCCGCGGGTCTGCGTGATATCGACGCGATTCTGGGAAGAGACGACAAGCTGCTGGGCAAGCTGAAGGATGCGGCGGACACGGTCGATGCGGACTTTATCGCCCTGGTGGGAACGCCGGTTCCGTCAGTCATTGCCACGGATTACGGCGCCGTCTGCCGTCTCGCGGAGAAGCAGTACGGAATTCCTGCCGTGTATATTGAAACCACTGGCATGGACGATTACGACAAGGGGCAGAAGCTCGCTTATGAGCAGATCCTGAAGCTCCTGAAGCGCTGCCGGGACGACCGGAGAAAGGGCCGGGATACACCGGCCGCTGCTCTTGCGGCAAAACTCGAGGCGCAGGGAGGAAAATCGGCTGACGGAAAGCCGGCGGCCGAAAAGGAAAAACTGGCATCTGATCAGAGATTCATCGGCATCTGGGGCGCGACCCCGCTGGATCTTCCGGCAGAGGACAGTGCGCAGGCACTGAGAGAGCGCGTCGCAGACCGGTATCCGGGAACCCTTCCCGTCACTTACGGTATGGACAGCGGCCTTGCAGAATTGTATTCTGCCCAGAAGGCCGTCCGGAATGTGGTCTGCTCGGTGTCCGGCCTGGAAGCGGCCAGGGCGTTGGAGAAGATGGGCGTTCCGATGGACGCCGGTTTTTTCCTGGATGATGAAGAGGAAAAAGCTGGAAAAAAGGTCAGCGGGAAACGCGTCCTCCTGGTGCATCAGCAGATTATGGCCTGCAGCATCCGGGAATGGATGAGGAAAAAATGGCCAGATCTTCAGATCGACTGCGCGTTGTTTTTCCAGATGGATAAGGCCTTCATGGAAGAAAATGACGTGAAGATGGATTCGGAAAATGACTGGATCGATCTGATTAAGAAAAGAAATTACGATGTGATTGCCGGAGACCCGATCTTCAAAAGGGCGATTTCCTTCTGGAATGGAGATTATGTGCCGGCGCCGCAGTACGCGGTTTCCGGAGGTATGTACGCGCCAGATTCGGATGAGGCATACTGGGAAAATCTGAAGAAGGGCCTTGCAGAGGCTGTGGAAAAGTAGATTGTCAGACTTTGGAACAGGATCGAGAGGAAAACGGAGAAAGGACAGGTCCATGCAGCAGAATGCGGAAAAACTGAATAAGGAGCGGCGCTGTGTTCTGGTGTACGGCATCGTGCAGGGCGTCGGATTCCGGCCTTTTGTGGATCGGATCGCGGATAAAAGCGGGGTCTGCGGGGATGTCTGTAATAAAGGGTCTTTTGTGGAAATTCACATTGAAGGGGAACATGAAAAACTGGAAGAATTCATGCGCCTTCTGAGAGAAACCGCGCCGGAGCGGTCGCAGATCCTGAAAATCTCGCAGAAACAGGAACCCTGCAGGGGAGATGAGAAATTCCTTATCCTTCCGAGCAAGAAAGTAGAAGGAAATGTTTTTGTCTCTCCGGACATCGCGATCTGCGAAAAATGTAAAAAAGAAATGTATGATCCCAATGACCGCCGTTATCTGCATCCTTTCATCAACTGCACGGCCTGCGGGCCGCGGCTGACGATTCTGGATTCTATGCCTTATGACCGGGTGAGGACCAGTATGGGAGAATTTCCCATGTGCGAAGCCTGTGAAAAGGAGTATACGCACCCTCAGACCCGCCGCTACCACGCTCAGCCGGTCTGCTGCAATGACTGCGGGCCGCGGCTTTATCTTCTGAAATCGCCGGGAGAAGAGGGAAAAACGGTTTACCGGAGTGAAGAGGAAGCCCTTTCCGATCCCCGCCCGAAACCGGAAACGGACCGTCTGGCCTTAAGAAGAGCAAGAGATGTACTCCGGGCCGGGGGGATCCTTGCTGTCAAAGGCATCGGAGGCTTTCACCTCTGCTGCGATGCGAAAAAAGAAGAGACGGTCAGACGTCTCAGGAAGCTGAAACAGAGGCCCTTCAAGCCTTTTGCACTGATGATGAAGGACATGGACGCGGTGAAGAGGGAATGCGGTCTTCTGGATGGTCAGCAGCAGATGATGGAAGGACCGCAGAAGCCGATTCTCCTTCTCAGAAAGAAATCCAGAGAAGAAGGCGCGGAAGTCTCCGCTCTGGCGGCTCCGGAAAATCCTTATATCGGAGTCATGCTGCCCTATGCGCCGGTTCAGCTTCTTTTATTTGACGATCCGGATGATCCGGTGCAGAATATGACAGACTGCCTGATTATGACCAGTGCCAACCCGAAGGGAGCGCCGATCTGCAGGACCGATGAAGACATCCTGAACAGTGTCGGAAAATGGTGCGATGCCATTCTTTCCAATAACAGAATCATCAGGACCAGGGCGGACGACAGCGTCATGAACTGGCTGGACGGAAAACCGGCCATGATCCGCAGGTCCAGAGGCTTTGCCCCGCTTCCCCTGATGCTGGATGAGGAGGATGAATCCGTTACTGCCTCTTCAGAAGGCGGACCGGAGCAGTCCGGCGGCGCCCGGGTTCTTGGAATCGGCGGCGAACTGAAAAACACCTTCTGCCTGGCAAAAGGCAGTCTGTATTACCCGTCCGCCTATGTCGGAGATCTTACCGACATCCGCACGGTGGACGCGTTGAAAGAGACGGAAGAGCGGATGGAGCGGCTGCTTCAGATTCAGCCTGATCGGATCGTCTGCGACCTGCATCCCGCCTACCGGTCTTCCATGACCGCGGAGGAACTTGCAGAGAAAAAGCAGATTCCGGTGGTGAAAATCCAGCATCACTATGCGCACGTCCTTTCCTGCATGGCTGAGAACCAGTATCTGGACCCGGTCATCGGCGTGTCCTTTGACGGAACGGGATACGGCACCGATAAAAGCGTCTGGGGCGGCGAGTTCCTGCTTTCTGACCGGACCGGCTTTACCCGGCTGGGAAGCATCGGGAGTTTTCCGCAGGCCGGCGGCGACCTGGCCAGCCGGCAGGGCTGGAGAATTGCGGCGGCACTTCTGAAACAGGCAGACGAAGGAAACTTTATGGAGCGTTCCATGGCCCTGGGTCTTGGAGAAAAGACCGAACTTTCCATTCTTTCCCAGATGATCGATAAGGGAATCAATACTGCCCGGTCGACCAGTATGGGAAGGCTCTTTGATGCCGCCAGTGCAGTTCTGGGTTTCCGGAGAGAAGCGAGCTGTGAGGGCGAAGCCTCCATGGTTCTGCAGTTTGCGGCAGAACGGGCGGCGCAGAGAATGCTGGAGGAGCAGAAGCCTGCTTTCTCTGATTCTGACAGGGATGCCGGCGGGGATATGGAAAGCATTACAGCAGGCAGTATAGAACCGCTTCTGGACTGGCGTCCGGAAATTCGGATGGAAGCGTCTGAAGATGAGGCGGCCGGAGGAGAGCGCCCGGCGGAAAGGCTCTTCCGGATTCAGGCTGAAGAATTGATCCAGGAGCTTGCGGAGAGGAAACTTTCCGGGGAGGATCCGGATGATCTTGCGCTGGGATTTCACCAGAGTATCGCGGAGCTGATTCTCGCAGGGTGCATGAAGAGCCGTGAAATAAGCGGTATCGGGACTGCTGCTCTCACCGGCGGCGTCTTGCAGAACCTGCTTTTGTCCCGCCTGACAAAAGAAAAACTCAGGGAAAATCACTTTCAAGTGCTGACGCACAGCATGATTCCGGCCAATGACGGTGGGATCGCGCTGGGGCAGGCACTGTACGGCATGCAGATGCTGAAAGAGAAGAAATAGAGAAAAGGTTACAGTAAAAATGGAAGGAGTATGGAAATGTGTGTTGGACTGCCAGCTAAGGTAACAGAAATGAAGGATGGAATGGCTGTTGTGGATGCAACGGGAGCAAAGCGTACGGTTACGGCGGAGCTTCTGGATGATCTTCAGCCGGGAGATTATGTGATGATTCACGCGGGCGCGGCGATCGCGAAGATAAGTGGCGATGACCAGAATGAGACGGATGAGATCATGGAGGCATTGCAGTAATGAAGGCAGCAGAACAGGCAGCGGAAATTATCCGCAGTTATGACGGGAGGAAACTCCGCATTATGGAAGTCTGCGGCACGCATACCCATGAGATTTTCCGTCAGGGAATCAGGAAGATGCTTCCGGAGAATATCCAGCTGATTTCCGGACCGGGATGTCCGGTTTGTGTGACGCCGGTGGGCTATATCGACGAGGCAGTGTATCTGGCGCTGGAAAAGGGCTGCACGATCACGACATTCGGCGATCTGGTCCGTGTGCCGGGTTCAGAGAAAAGTCTGGCATCGGCCCGCGCGGAGGGAGCGAAGATAAAACCGGTCTATTCCCCGCTGGATGCACTGGAATACGCGAAGAAACACCCGGAGGAGCAGGTGGTCTTCCTGTCCGTGGGTTTTGAAACAACGACTCCGCCGAGTCTGATGGCGGTGCGGCAGGCGAAAGAAGAAGGGCTTCAGAATTTCTCGCTCCTGACGGCCAACAAGACGATGGATAACGCTTATCTTGCGCTGAAGAATTCCGCGGATGCCTTCCTGTATCCGGGCCATGTCAGCACGATTACGGGAACGAAAATCTATTACGATCTGATGAAAGAGGGAATTTCCGGCGTCGTGACGGGATTTACCGGACCGGAGCTTCTGGCGGCGCTGGCGGTTATCGTAAAGAAATCGCAGGAAGGAAAGCCTTTCTTTATGAACTGCTATCCGAGAGTCGTCACCGATGAGGGAAGTCCGTCGGCCAGAAAACTCGCGGCGGAAATGACGGATCCGATCGATTCTGAGTGGCGCGGCATCGGAATTATTCCGAAATCCGGAATTCAGCTGAAAGAGGAGTTTGCGGATTATGACGCGCGGAAGAAGTATGATGTACCGGAAATGCAGGGACATGCCAATCCGGCCTGCCGCTGCGGATCGGTGCTGAAGGGCGAGATCACGCCGCAGGAGTGCAAGGTGTTCGGCAGGGGCTGCACGCCGGAGCATCCAATCGGTGCCTGCATGGTGTTCGGCGAGGGCGCCTGCGCGGCATTCTATAAATACGGAAGAGATTTTTAAATTTTATCTGTCCTGCCGGGCTGCAGGGCTCTGGAAAAAACTTCCAGAGGCGGCCGGGCGGGCAATATAACAAAAAATAATCAACAAGAACGGGAGAGGAAGATGGAAAAAACAGTAACTCTGGCCCAGGGGGCCGGCGGAAAGCAGACCTCTGAGCTGATTGAACAGATTTTTGCTAAGTATTTTAATAATCCCTATCTGACAGCGGACGACGCGGCGGTACTGCCGGTTCCGCAGGGAAAGATGGCGATGACAACGGACGGATTTATCGTTTCCCCGTCCGAATTTCCGGGAGGAAACATCGGAAAGCTGTCCGTCTGCGGCACAGTCAATGACCTGTCCTGCATGGGCGCGCGTCCTCTGTACCTCACCTGTTCTTTTGTTCTGGAAGAGGGATTCCCTCTGGACAAAGTCGACCGGGCGGCGGAAGCAATGGCGAAGACGGCGGAAGAAGCCGGCGTTCACATCGTTGCCGGAGATACCAAGGTAGCCGGAAAAGGCCAGGTTGACGGGATGTTCATCACGACTACAGGAGTCGGTGAAATCACGGAAGGCGTAAAGACCGGAGGCGCCCTGGCCCGTCCGGGAGACGCTGTCATCGTAACTGGAGACATCGGACGCCACGGCTGCGCGATTCTTCTGTCCAGAAATGAATTTGAGATTGAGGCGGACGTGAAGAGCGACTGCGCTCCGCTCTGGGGAACGGTAAAGGCCGTTCTGGATACGGTAAAAGAAAAGACTGGAAGCTATGAAGATCTTCACGTTGTCCGCGATGCGACAAGAGGCGGCGTCGGCACCGTTCTCTATGAGATCGCAGGCCAGAGCAGCGTTGGCATCCATCTGCAGCAGGACAGTGTTCCGGTGGATCCGGCGGTTTCCGGCGTCTGCGGAATGCTGGGCCTGGAGCCTCTCTATCTGGCCAACGAGGGACGTCTCGTGATCTTCACCCCGAAGGAAAACGCCGATGCTGTACTGGAAACCCTGCACGGCCTCCCGTATTCTGGAAATGCAGCAGTCATCGGTGAAGTTACAGAGGAAAATCCGGGCAAGGTCGTCATGCACACGGCGATCGGCGGAGAGACCCTGCTTCCTCAGCCGGGCGGAGAGCTGCTGCCGAGAATCTGCTAAACTTTATGCCGCGGCGGAGATTAGCCGGGAAGATTCTTGAAGGGTTATTTTTTGTCCGGACGGAGGACTGCGCACAGTAATTTCAGGAAATCAGGAGTAATTTATGTATAAATTAGCATTTTATGGCAAAGGCGGAATCGGCAAGTCGACGACGGTTTCCAATATCGCGGCCGCGCTGGCACAGAAGGGAATGACAGTGCTGCAGATCGGCTGTGACCCGAAGGCGGACTCGACCATGCTGCTTCTGCACGGACAGGAGAAGAAACCGGTCATCGATCTGCTCCGGGAGAAAAACCAGCAGACGACGCTGGAGGATATGGTCACAGAAGGCTACGCAGGTGTGCTCTGCGTGGAAGCCGGAGGCCCGAGGCCGGGTCTTGGCTGCGCGGGAAGAGGCATCATCGCGGCCCTGGAATATCTGAAGAGGAGAAAGGCCTATGAGACCTATAAACCGGACGTGGTTCTGTTTGATGTTCTGGGTGATGTGGTCTGCGGCGGATTTTCTATGCCGATCCGTGAAGGATATGCGGATCAGGTCTTTATTCTGACTTCCGGAGAGGCCATGTCCATTCATGCGGCAAAAAACATCGCGCTGGCAGTGGATACCTTCCAGGAGCGCGGCTATGCGACGCTTGGCGGCGTGATTGTGAATAAAAGAGATGTCCGCCATGAAGAGGAAAATATCCGTCAGCTCTGTGAGGACATCAACTCTGAAGTAGTTGGCACGCTGGAGCGGTCTGAACGGGTGCAGGATGCGGATGAACTCAGGAAGACGGTCATCGAGGCCTTCCCGGACAGTCCTGAGGCAGAGAGCTACCGGAAGCTGGCAGACGCAGTGCTGAAGGCCGCAGACAGAGAAAATGCGCGGAGAGGTGAGTGATCATGCTGAAGAATCTGCACGAAAACAAGATCATGCGCGAAGCTCCGGAACATTACCGCATGGAAGGCGGCGGAGAGCAGATGTTTGACACGGAAAGCGCGCAGATTGCGAAAAGCTACGCAGAGCGCTGGAAAAATACGGATGCCGGCCGCGCCTGGGAAAAGCAGCAGGCGGCCTGTGCGTCCCGTCTGAAGAAGGAAAAAGAAGAGAGCTGCACTTCTTCCGGAGCTTCCGGAAAATCCGCGGACGATCTCGAGGACAAAGCCGAGCGGCGTATTTCTGACCTCGATCCGGAGCATCTTTTTCCGGTGGGAATTGAATACACCCCGCCGGCAAGGGGAACCTGGACGATCGCCCATACGCCGATGCTGGTTCCGGGACTTCATGAAGTATACGTCTGTCCGGACGGCTGCCTGCGCGGCGTCGTGATGTCTGCAGAGGAATTCAGAGGTCTGGACCGTTTCCACGTCATTGAAGTCCGCGAGCCGGATTTATATAACGGAACTCTGGAAACAAAAATCATCGACGGTGTGACATCGGTCATTCAGCAGATCAGGCGGGAAAAGGGAAAATTTCCGTCTGCTGTCATGGTGACTACAAGCTGCATTCACGACCTGATGGGACTGGACCGGAACATGGTCTACAGAGAGCTTGCGGAACGCTTCCCGACGATTGACATCGTTCAGGGCTGGATGAACTGCACCATGAGGATGTCAACCCTGCATTACGAGCAGGTACAGTGGCGGCAGAATTACGCGGCCCTTCATCCGCGCGAAAAAGATCCGAAGTCGGTAAACATCATCGGCAGCAGTTTCCCGCTGGACAGGGATTCAGAAATCGTGCAGATGCTTGAAAAATCAGGCTTTACCGTCCGGGATCTGACCCTCTGCCGCAGCTATGAGGAATATCAGAAAATGGCCTCCAGCTCCTTAAACATCTGGAACTGGGTCATGGGCATGGAAGCCTGCCGCGACCTTCAGGAGCGCCTCGGGCAGAAGCAGCTGCACATGCCTTATCCCTGGACATATAGCGAAATCCGGCGTCAGCTGACAGAGCTTCATGAAGTGACCGGCGCAGAACTCCCGGATTTCCATGCTTTTGAGAAGAAGGCGGAAGAAAAACTTCAGGCAGCGCATGAGCTGATCGGGAATACGGAAATTCAGCTCGACGGCGTCGCAGTCATGCTGCCCTTCCAGCTTGCGGAGCTTCTGCTCCAGCACGGCTTCAATGTCGGAAAGGTTTATGCCGATGCTGTCATGCCGGAGGATCAGGACGCCTTCCGCCGTCTGGCGGAGTCCCATCCGGATCTTCCCGTCAGCGCCATGGTCAATTTCCGTCTGCGGACGAGAAAGCGTGATGGCGAGGCGGATGCAGAAGCCGGAGGCCGCCGTATTCTGGCGATCGGGCAGAGAAGCGCGTATTTCTCTGGCACATCGTATTTTGTCGATCTCATTCAGAACAACGGCTGGTACGGCTGGACCGGAATCTGCCGCCTGGCGGACGCCATGACTGACGCCTTCCAGAAGGCGAAGGACGCTCCGGAAATGATTCAGATTAAGGCAAGGGGGTGCACCGCATAATGGCAGGACAAAAAACAACCGTGCAAGGGGAATTCTCAACTCCGGACGCCCGCGATATCCGTGTGCATACGGTCAATTACGCGGCCGATGTGTCCGGTGTCTGCTCGGCGCTGTATGAACTCGGCGGGCTGATCGTCATGCACGATGCATCCGGCTGCAATTCTACCTTTGCGACCCATGATGAGCCGCGCTGGTACGACATCGACAGCATGATCTACATTTCCGGACTGACGGAATACGACGCGGTGCTCGGCGGCGACGAAAAATACATCGATGATGTTCTGGAAATCGCAGAGGAACGCCATCCGAAGTTTATCTGTGTGTTCGGCTCACCGGTGGCGCTGGTCATGGGAACGGACTTCCGCGGCATCGCTCATATCATCGAAAAGCGGACCGGAATTCCGACCTTTTCCTTTGAAACCAGCGGAATGTATACTTATCTGCAGGGGGAGCGGCAGGCCTTTGCTGCGATTGCTGACCGTTTCTGCACAAAGGAGAAGGCGGAGGAGTATGCTTCGCCGGAGTCTGCGGAGACGGGTGCAGCGGATGGACAGCCGGGCCGCCGCCTGAAAATCAACATTCTCGGCGTTACGCCGCTTGACTTTTCTGTTACAGGAAATGATGAAGCGCTCCGCGCCTTTGCAGACCGTCACGATATGGAGCTGGTATCTTTCTGGGCAATGGGAGACAGTCTGGAACGGCTTTCCAGAGCCGGCGCTGCGGACGTCAATCTGGTAGTTTCTTCTGTCGGCATTGATGCTGCCGAAGTGCTGAAAGAAAAATTCGATCAGCCTTATGTCATTGGTCTACCGATAAGCGCTGAAGAAGATGAGACTCTGGCAAAACAGCTTTATGCAGCAGCGGAAGACGGGAAAAACCGTGTTCTCTGGGAAGACGACGGCGCAGCTGCGGAGATTTTCCGCGCCGATCTGCCGGATGAGCAGGAAATTTCTGATGCCGAAAAGAGCCTTGCTTCTGAAGAGGACAGCATCGTGATTCTTGGTGAAACCGTGCAGGCGGCGTCGATTCGCAGGCTGCTGGAGCATGCAGCTGCCGGCGGACGGGAAAGAGAGAATCAGGGGAAGGCTGCGCAGAGCCAGGTTCATGTCATCTGTCCGCTGGAAGACAGCTTCGGACTGCTCAGAAATACCGACATCATGACCGATGACGAAGCCGCCGTGACCCGCCTGGCCAATGCGGCGCGCTGGTTTATTGCGGACCCGGTCTGGGGAAACATCCTGAAAAAAGACTCCCGCACAGAGTTTATTCCGCTCCCGTCGGAAGCTTGTTCCGGAAGAATCTTCCGCGCCGACATTCCTGTGTTCGCAGACCCTGCATGGGGAGACAGTCTGAAAAAGAGCCTGAACCCGCAGAATGACTGCTAAGAAGTATACAGGGATGTGCTGGCGGATTCCGGAATACCGGTAAACGAGATGCCCGGCCGGACAGGTAATGAAGAAACTCCTCTTTTGTGTTCCGCAATTGCCGAAAATTCGTTTTTAGATAACAGAAATCACGAAAGTGCGATTGTATACAAAAAGTAATATGTCCTAAGTACCTGTAAGAAGAGGCCGCGTGGTTCCGCGGCCTCTTCCAATATTATCGTATTATGGAGTATTGATTTTTAATCTGCTGCCTGCAGCATCTATTTTACTGTAACTTTTGTCTTATCGCGGTATCCGTTGACTCCCAGTACGTAGACTGTTGTGGTGCCGGCTTTCTTTCCAGTAATCTTGCCGGTATTGTAATTCACGGAGGCGATGGAGCTGTTTGCAGAGAGGTAGCGGAGTTTCGCGCAGTGCGTGCTGTCAAGCAGGCTCTTTCTGCTGTTGTATTTTGTAACCGCCGCTCTCAATACGGTGCTCTTGCCTTTCTTCAGGGTGATGCTGTGTTTTGCTGCTTTGACGGATTTTACGTTGGTGGAGCGGTAACTCGTGTTTCCAGCTACGGAGTGAACGGTTACGCTGTTTCTCACGATGACTTTCTTTCCGTTCTTGATCTTGTATGCGGCAACGTAGTATTTGTAGTTGTGGCCGCGCTTCAGGTTCTTTCTGACATAGACGCGTGCGCGCGACGCCTTGTAATTGGCGACTTTCTTGAACGGATGAAGTTTCTTTCCTTCATCGCAGTGGTTGCGGTAGATGAAGTATCCGTCAACGTTGGTCAGTTTGGTCCAGGTCAGGGTCTGCGTCGTGCCGGATGCCTTGACTTTAGGAAGAAGGATTCCGGTGACTTTCCTGGACGGCTTTGGCTTGTTCGGTTTATCCGGCTCATTTACCTTTTCCCATTTTGCGTAGAGTGTGAAGCTCTTCGTAACTGGTGTGTTGAAATCATATGTGTTTGCAGTTTCCGCTTCCGTGTACCAGCCCTGGAACGTATAGCCGTCTTTGATCGGATCGTCCGGTTTTACAGCCTTTCCGCCGGATGGAACGGTCTGGGACGGAACTTCCGATCCGCCGCCGGTGCTGAAGCTGACTGTGTGTTCTTCTATCGGAGTAGGTGTCGGTGTAATGATTACCGGCGGATCGACCGCCTTCCTGTTAATGAGGAAACTGCCGTTATAGATCTGGAATTGAAGGAATCCCTGGGTGTTTTCACCGACTACGCGGTAAACATAGAGTCCGCTTTCCGGTATATCCTGATCAATGATCATCGTCAGTTGCTCAGATGGCTCTGTAAACGTCATTCTTCCAGTGACTTTGTAGGTTCCCGGCTCTTCGCCCTTTTCTCTGCTGAATTTGATGTTGTAGGCGCTGAAATCGACCGGAGCGTCATTCACAACCATCATTTTATACGTGAGCTGCGGATCAGTTTCCCCTTCATCTTTTCCAAGGCTGTCCGGGGCGATTTTAATGCAGGCCATAATGTTGTGACGGACATCTTTTACACTTATATATTTTCCGCGGCCTTCAATCCTCTCCCAGATAAATCCCGGCTGATTCATTCCTCTGGCTGAATCTTTCCATTCCAGCGAAGGATCGTCTGGATTAACTGCGCGCTTGTCTGTGAACGCATACGTTCTGACGTAGTCTTCGCCTTCTTTCAGGCTCTCATCTACCTGAGTCTTCGGACTTTCTTCATTGTCCGACCAGGTTTCTGATCCGTCGTACCACTTCGACTGCGGACCTCCAGTAGTGTAATTCCAGATAGGAACTGACTCTTCTTTATCTGCTTTATCCTGGCTTTCTGTTGTTTCTGCCGGCGGTTCTGTGGATCCGGCATCAACGGCAAAGACAGTGCTCTGGAAGCCGAAGGCAAGGATCAATGCTGCCGTGAGCAGGATGATCAGGGCCTTTCTTGTGGCATTTAAATGCCGATGTTCTCTTTTTCTCATGATGTTCACGTCCTTTCAATTTTCTTGTGATCGTGGCTGGAAATTTTGCAGCTGCAGGATTATGAGTTGTTATTTCTACAAGTCATTCTCTATATTTAAAATAACATTCTAACTATTTTGAGATCAAGCGGCTGGGACGAATGTGCATGGAATGGGGATGAATGTTGAGAAAAATGAGACCAATGCGATAATATGGGTCAAGCGCGAAACCTCACGGGACATCGGCCGGTAAATCGGGTATAATAATGGAGACGCGGTGAAATATAACACGGTCAGAAGGGGACAGGAGGTGAATGCAGTGAGAATTGCGGTTGTAGATGATGATCAGAACGAACGTCATCGTATTTCAACAGAAGTAAAAGATTACCTGAGCCGGCATCATCTCAAGATCGAGTGTAAGGCGTATTCCAGCGGGACGGAGTTTCTGGAATCTTCTGAACTACATGATTTGTTTCTTGTCTTTATGGATATTTTCATGGATGATATGGACGGAATAGAAACTGTACGCAGGCTCCGGAAATCCTCCGGAGATACGCTTGTAGTATTTTTGACAAATAGTACGGAGCATTGGAAAGACGCGTTTTCTTTCCATGCATTTGATTACTTGCTGAAACCCGTAGACCCGGAGGCGATGGCGCGGACACTGGATGATGCCTTCGGCGCGCTGAAAGCGGATGAACGGAGTATTGTGTTTTACGCATCGGATAAACGTCATGTATCAGTTCCGTGCCGGGAGATTCTCTGGGTCACTTCAGATTCGAACTATCTGAATCTGAAGACAGATAAAGAGCAGTTCCGGCTGAGAATGACGTTCTCACATATCTGTGATGAGCTGACGGGAGATGCTGCATTTGCAGTCATTAACCGCGGCATACTGGTTAATCTGAGTCATGTGATGCGGATAGAAAACGCAGAATGTGTTATGGATGACGGAACGATCCTGCCGATAGCGCAGCGAAAGCAGACCGCTGTCCGTCAGCGTTTTGTAGACTGGAAATTTGATCAGAAGCTGAAAAGGATGAGGAGGTCGCGATGGTGATCCGCTGGATGATTCTGTTTACGTTCTATTCCGTAATGATTCCGTGTGCCTGGGTGATGCTGATTCCTTTTCGGGATGTGACGCGATTGTCTTATGAAAAAACGCGGACAATTATGCTTACTGCCCTTGCAGGCATATCGGTCCTTTTTACATATATCGAATATACAAGGTCGTTTAATACCCTTGTTACAATAGGAATATTTTTGCTGGTGATTCCTTCTTTTCTTCTTTTGCGCGCAGATTTTCGAAAAATCCTGTATCAGTATCTCGTGATTGCGGCCGTGGTTACGCTGAGCGGAATGATGTACCGGCAGATCGGAATGTATTTTCAGACTGTTGAAAGCCTGGCTGCGGCGGCTGTTGTCCGATGGCTGTTTATCCTCTTGCTTTTGTTTTTTGTCGTACGGATGAAAGAACAGCTGGTCTGGCTGTTTCATGATTTCAATGAAGGCAAGTTCTGGAACACAGCATGGGCTGCGCCGGTCACAATCACTGTTCTCGGGTACCTGATTTTCTATTTCGACCGCACCAGGATACAGGGGAAGGCAGGCATATTTCTGATGAGCGTGCTGACCATCGGCATCTTATGCATCAGTTTTTGTCTGAATGAGATCGCGCTGCTGCAGGTGGCGAAGCTGATGAATGAGAATCGGGAGATGGAAAAGGTGAAGTGGATGCAGGATGTGCAGGTAAAGGATTATGTGCAGCTGCGCGCCTATATGGATCAGACGTCCAAGGAGCGGCATGATTTCAGGCATATTGTCGGGACGCTCCAGGTCATGCTGGAGGAAGGGCGCTTTCAGGAGGCGGAGGAATTCTGCAGTGCGTATTTCAGAAAGGATCGCGTGAGAAGTTCGCGTGTGAATTTTTGCGAGAACTCTGCCGTGAATGCCCTGCTAAGGTACTATTCAACGGTCGCAGAGAGCGCGGGTGTAAACTTGAAGGTTTCTTCTGTGGTGCCAAAGGATCTGGGAATCGCCGCCGAGGATCTGTGTGTGCTGATCGGAAATCTGCTGGATAATGCCGTGCAGGCGGCGGCAGCGGTTCCGGAGGATCTGCGGGTGGTTGACCTCGATCTGGAGAAAGAGGAAAGAGGCGCGTTTTACCTTTCCATGGTCAATCCGTATGCCGGAGAGCGGACGAAAATCAACGGACAGTACCGGTCACAGAAAAAGAATGGCGGAATCGGCCTGAAATCGGTGATGCAGATTACGGAGAAGTATCACGGACAGACGCGGTTCCGGGACGCAGACGGCGTGTTTTACACGAGTGTGATGCTGGAAGAGGTGGAGTAGAAGGAAGCGGCAAAACGTACCATGTCAAGGAAAAAGACTGCCGTGTGGTGGGACCTGCCATACGGCAGTCTTTTGTGTTTGGAAGGACAAGCCGGTTCCCCAGTAAAAGATAAGGGGACGAGATCCTTGATAAACATAGTAAAACGGTAAGCATATAGATGCGGAAAACAGGAAGTCTGTCCAGCCGATCTCAAAAAACAGGCAGCTGTGCGTGGATATCCATGAGATATTTGGTATTCACGGCGGCAGCTGCCTGTTTTTTCTTTTTTCATCAATCAACCATTAATAATAATCAACCGAATAACCAACCGCTGATTAACAATGGTCTGTTCAATGGCTATTTATTCATCGCCTCTTCAACCGCAACGGCGCATGCAACAGTGCATCCAACCATCGGGTTGTTTCCCATTCCGATGTAGCCCATCATTTCTACATGGGCAGGAACGGAGGAGGATCCGGCGAACTGTGCGTCGGAGTGCATTCTTCCCATGGTATCCGTCATGCCGTAGGATGCCGGACCTGCAGCCATATTGTCCGGGTGCAGGGTGCGGCCTGTGCCGCCGCCGGATGCAACGGAGAAGTATTTCTTTCCCTGTTCGATGCATTCCTTCTTATAAGTTCCGGCAACCGGGTGCTGGAATCTGGTCGGGTTGGTGGAGTTTCCGGTGATGGAAACGTCGACGTGCTCGTGGTGCATGATGGCTACGCCTTCACGGACGTCGTCAGCTCCGTAGCAGCGTACCTGTGCGCGCTCACCCTTGGAATACGGGATTTCCTGAACGATGTTCAGTTCTCCTGTCTTGTAGTTGAATTTTGTCTGGACGTAGGTGAAGCCGTTGATTCTGGAAATGATCTGTGCGGCGTCTTTTCCGAGTCCGTTCAGGATAACGCGGAGCGGCTCCTTACGTGCCTTGTTGGCATTGTTGACGATGCCGATGGCGCCTTCTGCTGCCGCGAAACTCTCATGGCCGGCCAGGAAGGCGAAACATTTGGTCTCGTCTCTTAAGAGCATAGCACCCAGGTTTCCGTGGCCGAGGCCGACCTTTCTGTCGTCTGCAACACTTCCCGGGATGCAGAAACTCTGCAGGCCGATGCCGATGGCTTCGGCCGCGTCAGCAGCGGTCTTTACGTTCTTTTTGATTGCGATTGCGCATCCTGCAACGTATGCCCATCCTGCATCCTCGAAACAGATCGGCTGTACGTTCTTGGCAATCTGGTATGGATCGACACCCGCGTCCTTACAGACCTTTTCTGCCTCTTCCAGTGACGCGATGCCGTATTCCTTCAATACGCCGTTGATTTTATCGATGCGGCGCTCATAGCTTTCAAATAATGCCATGTGTTACTCCTTTCTCGGGTCGATGTACTTCGCCGCTTCGTCAAATCTTCCGTATGTGCCTTTGGCCTTTTCTACGGCTTCGTTGGCGTCCATTCCGTCCTTGATGTAGTCCATCATTTTTCCGAGGTTGATGAACTCATAGCCGATGATCAGGTCGTTCTCATCGACAGCAAGGCGGTTGACATATCCTTCTGTCATTTCCAGATAGCGGGATCCCTTGGCCTTGGTGCCGTACATAGTTCCCACCTGGCTGCGTAAATTTTTGCCGAGGTCCTCAAGACCTGCGCCGACAGGAAGTCCGCCCTCTGAGAATGCGGTCTGGGATCTTCCGTAGACGATCTGCAGGAAGAGCTGACGCATGGCTACGTTGATGGCATCGCATACGAGATCGGTGTTCAGCGCCTCCAGGAGCGTCTTTCCCGGGAGAATTTCCGATGCCATGGCTGCGGAGTGAGTCATGCCGCTGCAGCCGATGGTTTCCACCAGAGCCTCTTCAATAATGCCGTTCTTCACATTCAGAGTGAGCTTGCATCCGCCCTGCTGAGGCGCGCACCAGCCGACACCGTGAGTCAGTCCGCTGATGTCTTTGATTTCCTTAGCCTGCACCCATTCTCCCTCTTCCGGGATCGGAGCAGGACCGTGATATGCGCCCTTCGCGATCGGACACATATTTTCTACTTCCGTTGAGTAAATCATGTATTCACATCCTTTGCTGATTGGTGATAACATACCTGAAACTATTCTACCGCGGCCTGCGCACTACTGCAAGGCATCCGGGCATTCATCTTTTCTTGAAATTCATGAGAATTGCGTATGGATGGAGTATAATATCTGCGGGACAAAAAACAAACGCGCAAGGAGGAAAATGTTTTATGGATAAATATACAGGTAAAATTGCAGATTCTGTGTTCATTGCAGAAGGCGCTCAGCTTTCCGGAACAGACATCAATATCGGAAAAAACTCTAATATCTGGTACAATGCGGTTCTGCGCTCCAGTCATTCTTCCATTGATATCGGAGAAAATACGAACATCCAGGACAACTGTGTGCTTCATGCAGAAGAGGGAAAACCGATTCATATTGGAAAAGGCGTAACCGTCGGCCACAGCGCCATTGTCCACGCCTGCACGGTGGGAGACAATACCTTGATTGGCATGGGCGCTGTCGTGATGACAGGCTGCAGGGTCGGAAACAACTGCCTGATCGGCGCCGGCGCTCTGGTGACGCAGGGCACTGTCATTCCGGACGGCATGATGGCCTTCGGAAGCCCGGCCAAAGTCCGCCGTCCTCTGACGGAAGAAGAAATTCAGGGAAACCGCGAAAGTGCGGAAGAGTACGTGCAGGAAGCTGCAAAGCATCTGAAATAGAAAAGCGGAAAGGCCGCAGATTCATTGAAAATCAGGGGCTAGAGAAGGATTAAAGCATGAGCCGGAAGCAGCATAGCGAAAGCTGCAGCGGGAGAGCCGGACTCTGCAGAGGCAGGATTTTTCCTTGCCGGGTGAATTTTGTCCGGGGAGGGAAAATTGTTGTGATCCCACAGATAAAGGTGACAAATCACTGGGTTTGCGGTAAAATATCAAAGATAATGTATAACTTGAAACAAGGAGCATGTGTCAATGGGAGAGAAAATCATTCTGACGGGCGACCGTCCGACCGGTAAGCTGCACATCGGTCATTATGTCGGATCGCTCCGCAATCGTGTCGAACTTCAGAATTCTGGAGAGTACGATAAAATCTATATCATGATCGCGGATTCACAGGCACTGACGGATAACTTCGACAATCCGGCCAAAATCCACGATAATCTGCTTCAGGTCGCGCTGGATGACCTGGCTGCGGGACTGGATCCGAAGAAAATGACGCTGTTCATTCAGTCTGAAGTTCCGGAACTGACGGAGATGACCTTCTACTTCATGAACCTCGTTACACTTTCCCGTCTGGAGAGAAACCCGACGGTAAAGAATGAGATTCAGCTGAGGGGATTCAACAACAGCATTCCGGTCGGATTCCTGAACTATCCGGTCAGCCAGACCTCTGATATCGTTGCCTTCAAGGCGACCACGGTACCGGTCGGCGAGGACCAGGAGCCGATGCTGGAGCAGGCCAGAGAAATCGTCCGCCGCTTCAACATGATTTACGGAGAGACGCTGGTGGAGCCGGAAATTCTTCTTTCCAAGAATAAGGCAAGCATGCGCCTTCCGGGAACTGACGGAAAGAATAAGATGAGCAAGTCCATCGGAAACTGCATCTATCTGGCTGACGATCCGGACACCATCAGAGAAAAGGTTATGTCCATGTATACAGACCCGGATCATCTTCGCGTCGAGGACCCGGGAAAGATCGAAGGAAACACGGTATTTACTTATCTTGACGCATTCTGCAAGCCGGAGTATTTCCAGGAGTTCCTTCCGGACTACCAGAACCTGGATGAGCTGAAGGCGCACTATCAGCGCGGCGGTCTGGGCGATGTTAAGGTAAAGCGCTTCCTGAACGATGTCATGCAGGAGACCCTGCGTCCGATCAGAGAGAGAAGAGAAGACCTCGCGAAGAATCTGGACTACGTCTTCCAGGTCCTGAAGGAAGGCACGGAAACTGCCCGTCAGGTCGCAGCACAGACTATGGACGAGATGAAGACCGCAATGAAGATCAACTATTTCAAGGACGCGGATTTCCTGGACGACTTCAGAGAAAAGAACCATCTGAAGTAATGACGGTTCAGAGGCATATCGTATATTAGAAAGCAGGAGGCAGAGAATAATGAAGGAATTTAAGCCGGTAAAAGCAGGAAAAGTCAGAGAGATCTACGATAACGGAGACAGCCTGATCATGGTTGCAACAGACCGTATTTCCGCATTCGACCACATCTTAAAGAACAAGATCGTTGGAAAGGGAAAGATTCTGACCCAGATGTCCAAGTTCTGGTTCGATTTCACCAAGGATATCGTACCGAATGATTTGATTTCCATTGACGTAAAGGATATGCCGGAATTCTTCCAGACAGAGGAATTCGAGGGACGCAGCACCATGTGCAAAAAGCTGGAAATGCTGCCGATCGAGTGCATCGTAAGAGGATACATCACAGGTTCCGGATGGGCAAGCTACCAGAAGACCGGAAAAGTCTGCGGAATCGAGCTTCCAGAGGGTCTGCAGGAGTCCCAGCAGCTGCCTGAGCCGCTGTTCACCCCGAGCACCAAGGCTGAGCTCGGCGACCACGATGAGAACATCTCCTACGAGCAGTGCGTAGAAGTCCTGGAAAAACAGTATCCGGGCAAGGGCCAGCAGTACGCTGAGGCCATCCGCGACAACACCATCGCCCTGTATAAGAAGTGCGCAGAGTACGCAAGAGAGCACGGCATCATCATCGCTGACACCAAGTTCGAGTTCGGACTGGATGAGAACGGACAAGTTGTCATCGGCGATGAAATGCTGACACCGGACAGCTCCCGCTTCTGGCCGCTGGAGGGCTACGAGGCAGGAAAGTCCCAGCCGTCCTACGACAAGCAGTTCGTAAGAGACTGGCTGAAGGCGAACCCGGACAGTGACTACAACCTTCCGCAGGATGTCATCGACAAGACCATCGCCAAGTATGAAGAGGCATTTGAGAAGCTGACCGGACACAAGGTTCAGTAGTTTTCCGGCAAAAGCTGACCTGGCAAGAGAGACATGGATCTGCAGCCAGCATCCGGCCAGAACGACGGGGCAGGAACATAAGGCCTGGCAGTCGTCGTCCGGCCAGAATCGGCCCGGCAGTCATCATCCGGTTCAGAATCCGGCCTGTAAAATGCCTGACATTCAGCGCCGGTCGGGTTGGAATCCAAATCAATACGAACATGAACAGAACAGCCGTACAAAGCTCAGACGGGCAGCGTGCGGCTGTTTTACTGTCTATTCGTCAGACGACAACAAGCTTCCCGGGCTCCCGCCCGACGCTTCAGCAGGGTGCAGAACAAAATGTATTTTTCTGATTGCAGTCGGGAAAATCGCTTCAAAGAGCTTTTCCTGACCAATTTCGGTTGTTTTACACGAAAATGCAGGGAATATTGGATGAATAAGTATACTGTATGCATAAATCAGCTTGTATCCTGGATCGTTTCCTATTACATGCTTTTCAATTTAAACCACTACAAGGACTTGACCAGCAATGCGCGTGATAAAATCTTTGTAAAATACGAATTACTCCTATAACCTACCGAAAAACTTGCTTTAAATCCCAGAGTATGATATATTAATCAATATATATACAGGAATCAATCCGTAAAACGGATGAAATAACAGAAAGAATCAGATGTAAGCAGAATTATCGACAGGAAGGCGGTAAATGATATGGCAATGAAGATTTCAACCAAAGGGCGCTATGCGCTGCGAGTTCTGATCGATCTGGCTGAGCATGATTCTGGAGAATACACTCCGCTCAGAGAAATTGCATCACGCCAGGGAATCAGTGAAAAATATCTGGAAAGCATCATTGTGGTGTTTTCTAAGGCGGGCATCGTATCCGGACATCGCGGGAAAGGCGGCGGTTACAAGCTGGCAAAGGATCCGGACAGCATTACGGTAGGCGATGTTCTCCGTGAAGTAGAAGGTGACCTCGCTCCGGTGGCCTGTCTGGAAGCAGGCGGACAGCCGTGTGAACGTGCGGCCGAATGCAAGACCTTGCCGATGTGGGAGAAGTTTTTCAACATGACCAATGAGTATTTTGACGGCATCACCGTCGGCGATCTGGCAAACCGGGGCGATGAGGGTGATTTCTATATGATCTGATGAAATAGAGTGAAGATCACGAGGCACTGTGCGGAGAGGCGTTTCCGTGCAGTGTTTTTTGTCTGTCAGAAATTAAAAGTCATAAGAAATGTATAAAAAATGTTTTTTTGCTGTATTGATGTATTTTATTTTGTGCGGTGGTATAATATGGATATTAAAAGAATAGCCTTAAGACTCGCAGAATAAAATCTCGAGTTGACGGATCACAGCATCGATGGAATGCGGATCGGGGATATCTGAAAGAAAGGGTGAGAATAATGCGTAACCATGATCAGAGAAATTACCGGATCAGTATTGCTTTGCAGATTATCGGGATCGTTGTTCTAGTTGTCTGCTGCGCGTATCTGGTTGCAGGACTGATAATGTATAACAGTTCACTGTTCAGCGCACCGATGTGGACGGCAAGAATTACAGGCGGACAAGCAGGAATCGCTATTGGTATTGCTGCTGCCGCAGTAATCTTGGTGATAGCCGCTCACCGTAACGCGAAACAGCTTTCAGAAGACAGAGATGCAGACGGAGACCGGAGTCAGGCTGCCGGCTAAAGGCAGACTGGCCGCAGGACCGGCTGCAGAGGATGAGTTTTAAGGGAAATAAGAGGCTGCTGCACGAACGATCATAATCGTCCGAGGCAACAGCCTCTTTTTGTGATGGTGCAGACAAAGGGTAACTGAGACACTGCTCAGCGAAAAAAACTCCAGAAAAAGATATAAACCCTATTGACATACTGGTTTTATGGGGATATAATGCAATCAACATACAGGAAAGATGTGTTTTAGATCGATTCTGGTGTGTATCAATATTTCAGATAACTAATTAAGAGATTAATTTTTAGGGTTTAAACAACAAATTTTTATGGAGGACAATTAAATGGCTAAGATTTACACATCTGCGGATCAGCTTATCGGACATACACCATTGCTCGAGCTCAGCCACCTGGAAAAGAAGTACGGACTGAAGGCAAAGGTCGTTGCAAAGCTTGAGTACTTCAATCCTGCTGGATCTGTAAAGGACAGAATTGCAAAGTCAATGCTGGACGATGCAGAGGCTAAGGGTGAACTGAAGCCAGATACAGAGATCATTGAGCCGACATCCGGAAACACAGGAATCGGACTCGCAGCAGTTGCAGCAGCAAGAGGATACAGCATCACCATCGTAATGCCTGAGACCATGAGTGTTGAGAGAAGAAAGCTCATGAAGGCATATGGCGCAAAGCTGGTTCTGACAGATGGTGCTCAGGGAATGAAGGGCGCAATCGCTAAGGCAGACGAGCTGCATAAGGAGAACCCGAACAGCTTCATCCCGGGACAGTTCGTTAACCCAGCAAACCCGAAGGCACACAAGGAAACAACAGGTCCGGAGATCTGGGAAGACACAGACGGAAAAGTTGATTACTTTGTAGCTGGTGTCGGCACAGGCGGAACTCTGACTGGTGTCGGCGAGTATCTGAAGTCCCAGAACCCGGACGTAAAGATTATTGCTGTTGAGCCAGCTTCTTCCCCGGTACTTTCCGAGGGACACGGCGGACCGCATAAGATTCAGGGAATCGGAGCTGGATTTGTTCCAGAAGTTCTGGATACCAAGGTTTACGATGAGGTCATTCCGGTAGAGAATGATGACGCATTTAAGGTTGGCCAGGAAATCGGTCACAACGATGGCGTTCTGGTTGGAATTTCCTCCGGAGCTGCAGTCTGGGCAGCAATCGAGCTGGCAAAGAGACCGGAGAACGAGGGCAAGACAATCGTAGCACTTCTGCCGGATACAGGAGACAGATATCTGTCCACACCGCTGTTCGCTGAGTAATCCTGCAAACATGGATTTAAAAATGTCCGCAGACATATACATATAATGAAGATGATGTTCTGCAGCATCTGCGCCTGAGCCACTTTCCATTCCTCTGCGCAGACTGCGGCAGAATTACAGACATCTGCCATTTCCGCCTCTGGAAAATCGTTATGATTTTCCGGGGCGGTTTTTTACTGCTCACGGGAAATAGAAAAACGGGATAAGTATACTGTATGCACAAAACAGCTTATATCCGGCTCGTGTTCGATTACATGCTTTTCAATTCACACTACTACAGGGACTTGACCCTGATGGACGCTGCAACGGTGTTTTCGGCAGAGCAATGGATTTATCGTCGGGACCGTGGATTTGCCGCCGGAGCAGATCCGGCCCCTTGCCAGCTGACTTTTGTCTGAGACACACAGAAGGAATAAGAATTTTATGTTGTTCACATTTCAGGACAAAAGAAAAACGGCAAGGAGGAAAGAAAATGTGGCTGTATGGATTGACGAAAATTTCAGAAGAATTTACAATAAAAGAGTTAGAGCAAAAGAAAATAGAGCACTCTGCGAATTAGGTATAGTGTATACACGCACAAATATAGTGTATAATATGCTGTGAAAAGTAATAAATTCTGTCCGTCTGAGGGGACGGATTACAGAATATTTACAAGACCGCATCGTTTCCGCGATGTCGGCACGGAGAGGATGCGCAGGAGCAGAGAGGCCGTTCTTTTGCGGAAACGGAAAATAGATGAAGAAGTAATTCTAAAAATGAGGAGGGCAAATCAATGCTGGAAAATCTTGAGCCAAAATCGGTATTTCATTTCTTCGAGGAAATTACGAAGATTCCGAGACCGTCGAACCATGAAAAGGCAATCAGTGATTATCTGATCAAGTTCGCTGAGGACCGTGGTCTGGAGCATTACCAGGATAAGTCAAACAATGTCATTATCATCAAGGAGGCGACTCCGGGATATGAGAATGCGGCACCGGTTATTCTGCAGGGCCACATGGACATGGTCTGCGAGAAGGTCCAGGGCTCAACGAAAGATATGGAAAAAGAAGGAATCGATCTTGTGGTCGACGGCGACTGGATCAGCGGCGACGGCACAACACTCGGCGGAGATGACGGAGCAGCAGTTGCCATGGCGCTGGCTATTCTCGATTCTAAAGAACTGAAGCACCCGAGAGTTGAGTTCCTCTGCACAACCGGCGAGGAAATCGGCATGGTCGGCGCTAACGCCTTGAAAGATGAAGATTTGTCCATGCTGAAGGGACGTCTGATGATCAACCTCGACTCTGAGGATGAGGGCGTATGCACGGCAGGATGCGCCGGTGCGGGAAGTCTGCTTGCGGATCTGCCGCTGGAAAGAGGCGGCTGCACCATGGAGCGGCGCCTCATCCACGTTCACGGACTGGAGGGCGGACATTCCGGACAGGAAATCAATAAGGGCAGAGCCAACGGAAATCTGCTGGTTGTCAGAACGCTGATCGCACTGGCTAATGCAGGATGCACCCGTCTGATTGCCATGAACGGCGGAAAGATGGACAATACCATCAATAAGGAATCCTGCGCAGCCGTTGCTCTGGGTGATGTTGATCAGGCAAAAGAAATCATTGCAAGGGTAGAAAAAGAAGCGAGAAACGAGTTCGTTCTGGCTGATCCGGACATTCACATTGACCTGGAGGAGATTCCGGCAGACGCAGAATATGCAGACTGGGATCCAGTTACAAAAGAGTGCACCCAGCAGGCGATCACACTGATGGCGAGCCTGCCGAACGGTGTTCTGCGCATGAGCGATGCAATTCCGGGACTGGTTGAAACTTCCCTGAATCTTGGAATCGTTTCCACGACAAAGGATAATCTCCACCTGGATACATTCGTAAGAAGCAATGTCGACAGCCAGCTGCACGACGTGCTGAACCGTCTGATCTGGGTCTGCGAGCACATCGGCGCCAAGGCAAGAGTTGAAGGTGAGTATCCTGCATGGGAGCTGGTTCTCCATTCCGCATTCAGAGACAAGATGCAGGAAATCTGGAAGGACATGTTCGGTAAAGAAATGGAAGTTGTTTCCATCCACGCTGGTGTAGAGTGCGGACTTCTCGCAACCCTGCTGCCGGGACTGGATGCTGTATCCATCGGACCGGACCTGCCGGGCGTTCACTCCACAAAGGAGAAGCTGTCTATCAAGTCGACACAGCACATTTACGAGTTCGTCTGCAGAGTGCTGGAAGAGGCGAAATAGGCTGGATGATCTGGACGGGTGACTGACTGTCCTGAGCAGCTCAGCTGCTTTCCGTGGTTAAAGTGGAAGAGTGAAGGAAGACTGGACAAGGAAAAAGCAGCTTTCTTTTAACCAAAAAATACAGAAAATATGAGGCCTCCGGCCTGGGCAGGCAATTCAACCCAGGCCGGAGGCTGCTTTTATCAGGTGATAGAAGGATATTCGTTTCTGCGGCAGTCCGGCTCTTTGCTTTTATTTCAGCAGCGGAATGCAGGGACAGGCAGGAGGGTGTGTTGGTCAAAAAATGAGGGAGTGTGTATACTGCATACTAAAAAACGCTGCGAAATGCTGATGATTCTGTGCAGACGGTAAGATGTGAAATTAATTCCCTGACTGTTGGCGGTGATTTTTTGCTTATTCTGGGATGGCCGGGCAGATTACGGAATTTTGTGATGAACGTGTGATGGAATTTCGTCTGGTTCGTCGAATTTCGTTTTTTTTGAGAAAGCGCAGAACCGAATATCTATGCAGCAAGTGCTGTTCTGCCGGTTCTTGGCAGAATGTAAGATGAAATGTTTAAATTATGAGTCACTTTATCTATGTAGAAAAGTAATCGTGTATTCTGCGTACAATAATCCCTTTGACCGGCTGCGAATTATTATGAATTGAGATCGGATGCCTTTGAATATCCACGTATTGCATCCTTGGGCGTCTGACTTTGTCAGACAACTTGATGTAAATAAAAGCATGGTTCTGCACAAAGTTAAATAATCGTGATTTAAACGACCTAAAAAAATATGATCTCAAATACAAAGAATAAACATAATAAAAACCGAGTAATCACGCATGATTGTATAGAATATAATACTATTCCGGGCGGCGAAAGGGAGCGGTTTACATTATTTCATGCTAAAATTGGAATATTGGCATGAATATACAGTATACAAAAGCTGTGGAGCGTCATTAAGCCTGTGATTGCTGTATATTACATACACGCGTGCCTGCTATGACCGCTTTTATCCTGTCCATCGATCTCTTCTCCGCATCCCTTCTTTAGAATCATATAAATGTGGTATACTTTTACTATTGAGTTTACATGCTGAAGCTGAATCCGGGCTGAGAGGTCTGAAACTGGAAAGGCTGCGGGGGAAATTCCGCAGAGAAAAATACAGAAGCGGGGAGTGGGAATGATTTATCTGGATAATGGAGCGACGACGAGAATGCGGGACGGGGTCCTGGAGGAGATGCTCCCGTATCTGAAAGACGAATATGAGAATCCGTTTGGCATGAGTGCGCTGAACCGGAGCTGCGGCGCAGCAGTGGAGAAGGCGCGGCGGCGGATTGCGGCGCTGATTCACGCGGATTATAAAGAAATCTTTTTTACCTCAGGCGGAACGGAATCGGATAACTGGGTGATCAAGCAGTTTCTGGATCCGGAGCAGGTTCAGGCACAGAGCGAGACAGAAGGGCAGTTTTCCGGGCATCTCATTGTGTCGGCGGTTGAACATCATGCGGTGCTGAAACCGGCTGAATTCCTTGCAAAACTGGGTTTTGACGTGACGGTAGTTCCGGTGGATAAGAATGGAAGGGTGGATCCTGAAGAAATCCGGAAATCCATCAGGAAAGACACGCGCCTGGTGTCAGTGATGCTTGCGAACAATGAAATCGGAACGATTGAGCCGGTGCGGGAAATCGCAGACATCGCTCACGAGGCCGGTGCGCTGATGCATACAGACGCGGTGCAGGCGGTGGGTCACATTCCGGTCGACGTGAAAGAACTGCACATTGATTTCTTGTCGGCCAGCGGCCATAAGTTCGGCGGGCCTAAGGGAACGGGATTTCTCTTTATTCGGAAGGGGCTGCTGCCGGAGCCTCTGATGCACGGCGGCGCACAGGAGCGGGGACTCCGGGCAGGCACGCATAATGTTCCGGCTGTTTCCGGCATGGGAAAGGCGGCGGAGCTGGCCGCACAGAATATGGCTGATGAACGGCGTTATGAGCAGGAGCTGCGGGATTATATGACAAAAAGAATCCTCCAGGAAATTCCCGGCTCGACCTTAAACGGGGATCCGGTAAACCGGCTGCCGGGAAACTGCAACGTCACCCTTCCGGGTGTGAACAATGAGATGGCCCTGGTCCGCCTGGATCAGGAAGGCATCTGCGCAGCGGCGGGTTCGGCCTGCTCCGCAGGTGCCTCGGAACCGTCCCATGTGCTGAAAGCCATTGGAAGAACAGATGAAGAAGCAGGATGCAGCTTCCGCTTTACACTGAATTACAGAAATACGAAAGACGAAATCGATAAGACCTGCGATGTGTTGAAAAAGATCGCAGAGGAATGCAGAAAGGAACAGAGATAATGAGCAAGGCACTTGTGGCGATGAGCGGCGGAGTGGACAGCAGTGTAGCGGCATATCTGACAAAAAAGGCAGGATACGAGACGATTGGTGTGACCATGAAACTGTATGAAAATGAGACAGCGGGAATCTGCAGCGACAAGACTTGCTGCAGTCTGTCGGATATTGAAGATGCCAGAAATGTCGCTTATGATCTGGGAATCCCGTATTACGTATTTAACTTTACCGGGAATTTTGAGGAGAATGTCATCGATCGCTTTATCCGCGCCTATGAAGAGGGGAAGACGCCGAATCCCTGCATCGACTGCAACCGCTATCTGAAGTTTGAGAAACTGATGGAGCGGGGAAGGGAACTCGGGCAGGATTACGTCGTCACCGGACATTACGCGATCGTGGAGAAGGATCCGGCAAGCGGCAGATATCTTCTGAAGAAGTCGGTGGACCGGCATAAGGACCAGAGTTACGTTCTTTATTCCCTGACCCAGGAGCAGCTGGCTCATGTGATGTTCCCTTTAGGCGGAATGTGCAAAGAGCAGACGCGCAAGATCGCAGAAGAGCAGGGCTTCGTCAACGCCAGAAAGCATGAGAGCCAGGACATCTGTTTTGTGCCGGACGGAGACTACGCGGCGTTTATCCGCAGATTTACCGGGAAAGACTACCCAGATGGGGATTTTGTGGATCAGGAAGGAAACGTCCTCGGGACACACAAGGGAATCATCAAGTATACCATCGGACAGAGAAAGGGCCTGGGTCTGGCGCTTCCGCACCCGATGTACGTCTGCCGCAAGGATATGGAGAAAAATCAGGTGATTCTGGGAGAAAACCGGGATCTGTTCCACTCGTCTTTTGAGATTGAAAATATCAACTGGATTTCCACAGAGCCGCCGAAGGGAGAAATTCAGGTGGAGGCAAAGGTGCGCTACTCCCAGAAGGCGTCTCCGGCGGTCGTTCACCCTTTGTCGGAAAACCGGGCGAGAGTGGAGTTCCGGGAGCCGCAGCGCGCCATTACGCCGGGCCAGGCCTGTGTTATGTATGATGGCGAGTACGTGGTCGGCGGCGGCACAATTGTAAATGTTTTCAATACGGAGAACGATACATTATAGGAATGATATATTTCTGCAAATTCTTGCCATTTTAGCGTTTTTGATGTCGAATTATGATATAATATCTGCAATTGGAATATCTATGCCTCTGGCATCGTTGATAGAAATGGGGGCAGGGGACGCGGAAACCGCGGGAAAGGAGCATTAATATTATGATGAAGGTTGCGATTAACGGCTTTGGACGCATTGGACGTCTGTCTTTCAGACAGTTGTATGACAGAGATGATGTGGAAGTCGTAGCCATCAATGATTTAACGAGCACCAAGATGCTGGCATATCTGCTGAAGCATGACAGCGTACAGGGACAGTTCCCGGCAGACGTAACATTTGATGATGAATATATTTATGTCGGACATCATAAATACCGCGTACTGGCTGAGCCGGATCCGCACAATCTTCCTTGGGGTGATCTGGGTGTAGATGTTGTTCTGGAATGCACAGGTTTTTTCACAAGCAAGGAAAAATCACAGGCACATCTGGATGCAGGCGCAAAGAAGGTCCTGATTTCTGCTCCTGCCGGAAATGATATTCCGACGATTGTTTATAACGTAAACCATAAAGTCCTGACTCCAGAAGACCGCATCGTTTCCGGTGCAAGCTGCACGACGAACTGCCTGGCTCCGATGGCAAAGGTTCTGAATGAGTACCGTGAAGTCCGTACAGGATTCATGACAACAATTCACGCTTACACCGGCGACCAGATGATCCTCGACGGATCGCAGAAGAAGGGCAACTTCAGAAGATCCAGAGCCGGCGCGATCAATATCGTTCCGACAAGTTCCGGAGCTGCAAAGGCAATCGGCGCAGTTATTCCTGAGCTGGACGGAAAGCTGATCGGATCTGCACAGAGAGTTCCTGTTCCAAGCGGCTCCCTGACAATTCTGGACGCAACACTGAAGGATCCTACAGAGAGTGTTACTGTAGAGGGACTGAATGCCGCAATGAAGGCTGCAGCGAATGAATCCTTTGGATATTCTGAGGAAGAGCTGGTATCCAGCGACATCATCGGCATGCACTATGGTTCCCTGTTCGACGCAACACAGACTCTGGCTCAGCGCTGCGGAACCAAGATCTATGAGGTCAGAATCGTAGCATGGTATGATAATGAGATGAGCTACGTCAGCCAGCTTGTCCGCACCCTGCTGTACATGGCAACACTGCAGTAGCAGCAGCCTGAAACTGCCTGGTGTTCAGATGTCTTGAGCCGGCGGCAGTTCCGCAGGGAAATTCTGCAGCCGGAAATGGACTGATAAGATAAAAAATCTCATAAGAGATGTTTTGAAAGAGCCTCTGCACTGATGATGTGCGAAGGCTCTTTTTCCGTTTATTTTATAAATATCAGAGGGTGTAAAGGATTAAGAAATATCCTGAGCCGATTGAATGTGAGACTGTAACGCAGCCCGGAAAAGGCCGGCAGAGCCGGAAGCGTGAGCATGCGCGAAGGGAGCCGGGAGGTGTTCAAGGCACAGGCTGCGTACAGCTCACAGAAAAAGCTTAGAGATCTGTCAACAAAACTTCCACTAACTCTTGACACCATCCGAGAGTATGGGGAATTTGGCATGGACTGCAGATTCGTGATATAATAATCAGGCAAATACATTTTCACTGCAGTGTAGGGCGGGGAACTGAGTTGTCCGTGAATATGACTGGATTGAAATTCCAATCATATCGCAATTTGGCGATGCGCCTTGGGGAGCAGAGGATAGAGAATATGATGTCAAATTTTGTGAGTGGAATCCAGGACTGGTTCCAGATGATGTACAATGCGGCTGTGGCAACGATCAAATCGGGGCATGCAGCAAGCCTGATGTACACCGCGGCGGCCAGGTGGATTTTTATTTTACTTGCGGCATTCATTCTGATCAGAGCGATTATTGCCCTGCTCAGAAGCAAGAGTCCGTCTGAAGTATGGGCGTATCTGCATATTGAAGGCAGCAGAAACATTCCGATCACACATTGGGAAAATGCGATCGGAAGAGCGCCGAGCTGTGATATTCAGCTGGAAGATATGAGCGTTTCCAGAAATCAGGGGACCCTGGTGCGCGACAACAACGGATACTGGACCTACATGGATCTGGGATCCCGGAACGGTGCGTATGTGAACGGAGAAAAGGCGGTGCCGTATAAGCCGGTCATCGTCGGAGCAGGAGACAAGCTGGTGCTGGGAAGCACAGCCTGTGAGCTCTTTCCGGTCAGTGTGCAGGAGCATATGAATAACATCAGAAGACGTGCGGAATATACACATATTCTGCCGCCGTGGATGTCCTTTCTGGCGCTGACCCTCTTTCAGTTCCTTACTGTCGTACAGCTGAAACTGGCGCTGGGAACGCGCTATGTGCCGGGTGTAACCGTTGCCTTTACGGGACTTGCCGTTGTTATGTGGGTGTATGTCATCGCGATGAAAGTGATGCACCGGCGGGGGTTTGAGATAGAAACCATAGCCTTTTTCCTGTCGACGCTGAGTCTGTCGGTTGTCGCCACGCGCTTCCCGACGCAGGTATTCAAGCAGTTCCTGACCATAGTCATCGGTGTACTGCTCTTTCTGTTTATGTGTACCTGGCTTCGGGATCTGAAGAGGACGCTGAAAGTAAAGAAATTAATGTATATCGCCGCGATGGCGCTGTTCGCCTTCAACCTGGTTTTTGCGACAACCAAAAACGGGCAGTCGAACTGGGTGCAGCTTGGCGGATTCTCCATGCAGCCGTCTGAGATTGTCAAGCTGGCCTTTATCTGGGTCGGTGCCGCAACGATGAATGAGCTGTTTGAGCGGAAGAATTCCATGATTTTTACGGCTTTTGCCTTTTTCTGCTTCCTCTGTCTGGCCAAGATGGGAGACTTCGGTACGGCGGTCATTTTCTTTGTGACCTACCTGGTGATCTCCTTCCTGCGAAGCGGAGATTTTACGCGTTTGATTATGATTGTCGGTGTAGCCTTTGCCGGCGGCATGGTCGTCCTGCGCTTTAAGAGCTATATCGCCGCCCGTCTGGCTGTCTGGGGCCATGTATGGGAAAGCAGCAATGCCAACGCGATGGGCTATCAGCAGACCAGAACCATGTCTGCGTCCGCCAGCGGCGGTCTGATCGGTGTCGGAGCCGGAAAAGGATGGTTCCATACCATTTTTGCGTCGGAGACGGACCTGGTATTCGGAACCGTTTCGGAAGAATGGGGGCTGATTATCGCCATCCTGATGATTATCGCCATCGTCACACTTGCTGTTTTTGCCTACCGGTCAATCTGGGCAGGCCGTTCAACCTATTACACGATTGCAGCCTGTGCGGCAACCACGATCTTCTTGTTCCAGGCAATCCTGAACTTCTTCGGTTCTGTGGACCTGCTTCCGCTGACTGGAGTTACCTTCCCGTTTGTATCCGGAGGAGGAACATCGATGATTGCGTCCTGGGGGCTTCTGGCATTTGTAAAGGCCGCAGATACGCGGCAGAACGCCAGCATTGCCGTCAGTCTGAACGATCAGGGATTAACGAGTGAGGGGGCAGATCATTATGAAGAAGCTTGAGAAACGCGCGATTCTCTGCCTTCTGCTGGCAGCCGTTCTGCTCATCGGTCTGGGAATATACACCTACCGCTACGTACATTACGGTCATAAGTGGGCAACGTTTTACGGAAATTCACACCTCTATCATAACGGTGTGCTTGCGATCGGAAAGATCTACGACAGGAACGGTGTCCTGCTTGCGGCAAATGGAAAAGGCAGGGATGGAAAAGTTAAATACAGCAGCAGCGAAAACGTCAGAAAGGCTACGGCGCATGCTGTCGGAGATATGAATGGAAATGTCTCCACGTCGGCAGAAAGCGCATTTAAGGATAAAATGGTCGGCTATAACCTGCTGACCGGAACATACAGCGTGAGCGGAAAAGGAAGTCAGGTCCATCTGTCGATTTCCGCCAGAGCCTGCAAAGTGGCTTATGAGGCGCTGGGCAGCCACAACGGAGTCGTCGGCGTGTATAACTATAAGACGGGAGAAATCCTCTGTATGGTCAGCAAGCCGACCTTTGACCCGGCCAATCCGTCTTCTTCTGTGGAAAACGGAACGTATATGAACAAGTTCCTCTCAGGAAGACTGACTCCGGGATCAACTTTCAAGCTGGTTACCAGTGCGGCGGCGATCGAAAATCTGAAGAACCTGGATTCTTTCAGCTATTACTGCAGCGGTGTCAGAAATATGGGCGGCTGGAAAATCCGCTGTGATGAGCCGCATGGCCGTGTAGACTTTGAGTCTGCGCTTGCAAAATCCTGCAACTGCGCATTCTCTGTACTTTTTGATGAACTTGGTAACAAGACGCTTGCTGAGTATACAAAGAAGGCCGGCCTGGAGACTTCTTATAACATTGACGGTATCCATAATGCCAAGGGAAGTTTTGATTTCCCGAGCAATTCCTTCAACCTGGCATGGGCAGGAATCGGACAGTGGAAGGATCAGGTCAATCCGTGTTCCATGATGGTTTACATGGGCGCAATCGCAAGGGACGGTGTTTCCGTTGTTCCGAGAGTTCTGAAGCCGACCGTCGCGACAGGACAGAAGACAAGCCGCATGATTCAGGCGTCGACAGCGGCAGAACTGAAAACAATGATGAGAAATAACGTTGAAAAGACATACGGCGCGAAAAACTTCCCGGGGCTGAATATCTGTGCAAAAACAGGAACCGCAGAAGTCAACGGAGCAAAGCCGAACGCATGGTTTGACGGATTCCTGAATGATGATGAGCATCCATATGCATTCGTTGTCTGTGTAGAAGACGGCGGATTCGGACAGACCGTTGCCGCGCCGGTTGCTAATAAAGTGCTGCAGGAGCTGGTAAAAGAAAACAGCTGATGCGGCAGAGTGCAAGAGCATTGATGAATCATACAGGAGAGTGTTTTGAAACAGTATTACGCAGCAGAACTGAAGAAGGACATGGAATTTATCGATTTCTTCATGGTGAAGAGAAGCGGTATCCGTGTCGGCGCAAATCATAAACAGTATTTTGATATTATGCTCGGTGATAAAACCGGTGAAATTTCCGGAAAGAAATGGGACGTCCAGCCACAGGACGTCCCGAAACTGGAAGCGATGAGCGAGGGAAAGCTGGTCAAGGTCAAGGCGCAGGTTACCGAGTGGCAGGGCGCGCTGCAGCTGAGGCTGCAGAGAATCCGCCTTGCTTCCGATCAGGATGGCCTGGATATTTCCGACTACATTAAAGCAGCTCCGGAAGATTCAGAATCCATGTATGACTATATCTATCATGTCGCGGACCAGATGATGGATGTGGATCTGCGTTCCCTCTGCCTGAGTGTTCTTCAGGAGAATAAGGACCGGCTGATGTACTATCCGGCCGCATCCAGAAATCACCATGCAGAATACGGTGGGCTGCTCTTCCACGTCAAGCGCATGCTGATGAATGCCATCGGCATCTGCAGTGTCTATACCGATCTGAAAAAAGACCTGCTCTGTGCCGGTGTCATCCTGCATGACATCGAGAAGCTGGATGAAATTCTGTCTGATCAGAACGGGGTTTCCCCGGGATATTCCCGTGAAGGACAGTTCCTGGGCCATCTGGTCATGGGGGTGAAATATATCGATGAACGTGCCAGAAAGCTGGATTTCCCGGAGGAAAAACGTCTGATGCTTGAACAGATGATTTTGTCCCACCACTATGAGCCGGAATTCGGAAGCCCGATCCGTCCGCTGTTCCCGGAAGGTGAGGTCCTCCACTATCTGGATATTCTGGATGCGCGTCTGTTCGACATGTACGACGCACTGGCAACGACGGAACCGGGACATTTCTCCGAACGAATCTGGACACTGGACAACCGCCGCATCTATAAACCGGAACACGATGATTAGTCATGGAAGAAAAACAGGGGATTATTACAGACATCATATATCATAATGAGGAGAACGGCTACACCATTGCCGTCATGGAAACAAGCGACGAACAGTTCACGGCTGTCGGCATGCTTCCGGAAAACGCGCTGGGAAATACCTTTCTCCTCCGGGGAGCCTTCAAGAATCACCCGAAGTACGGGGAGCAGTTTTCGTTTACAGAAGCGGAAGCGGTTCTCCCGTCCAGTGCGGATGAGATTGAAGGTTTTCTTGCGTCCGGGGCTGTAAAGGGAATCGGTAAGAAAATGGCTCATGCCATCGTGCAGACCTTCGGAGACGATACGCTGAACGTCATGAAGGCGCACCCTTCCAGACTTCTTCGGATCAGCGGAATCGGCAAAAAAAGCCTGGCCAAAATTACAGAGTCTTTTCATGAGCAGTGGAGCTTTGCTGAAGTTTCCATGTTTTTTCAGAAGTACGGGATTCCCCAGGCCAGCGCATTTCGGCTGTTTAAAGCTTACGGGGCAGATACGATTGCGAGAATCACGGAAAATCCTTACCGCCTGGCGGATGAGGTCCGCGGCATCGGCTTCAGAAAGGCCGATCAGATCGCGTTGAAGCTGAATCTGCCGCCGGACTCCGACATGCGCATGGAGAGCGGTGTAAAATACACACTCGGTTATTACGCCGGTGATGGAAGCACATACCTGCCGAAGGAAAAACTGTGCGAGGAAACGGCGCAGCTGCTGGATCTGAGCAGATCGCAGATAGACGATGTATTGGTGCAGATGTCGGTTGACGGCACGGTTATGCAGGATCACATAAACGGGCAGGATGTGGTCTATCTGTATGCCTATTATGAAGCAGAAAAAAAGACGGCGGGAAATATCGCCCGCCTGGTCAGTGCGGATCTCAAGGACCTGCAGACGGATATCCGCAGCAGCATCGACATGACCGAGGCGCATACCGGAATTCATCTTTCCGAAGAACAGAAGAAGGCAGTGGAAGCATCCCTGACAAGCGGGGTATCGGTGATTACCGGAGGACCGGGAACAGGAAAAACCACCATCATTCACGCGCTGCTGGATATTTTTGACGGAAGCGGATTCAAGACCCTTCTGGCCGCGCCGACCGGAAGAGCCGCAAAAAGAATCACGGAGACCAGCGGACGCCAGGCCTCTACGATCCACCGCATGCTGGAGTACGCGCGCGGAGAAGAAGAATCCATGGCCTTCGGAAAAAATGAAGACGAGCCCCTGCAGTGCGATGCGGTCATTGTCGATGAGGCTTCAATGATCGATCTGATGCTGATGCGGGCACTGACAGACGCGATTCTGCCGGGAACCCGGTTGATTCTGGTGGGAGATTCCGACCAGCTGCCGTCTGTAGGGGCAGGCGACGTTCTGCGGGACGTGATGGACAGCGGAATTGCCGGCGTTTCCCGCCTGACTGCGATTTTCCGTCAGGCGGAAGAAAGCCAGATCGTCGTCAATGCCCACCGCATCAATCAGGGAGAATATCCGGATGTGAACGGAAAGGGAAGCGACTTCTTCTTTATGCGGAGAAACAATGAAATGCAGATGCAGGATCTGATCGTCCAGCTCGCTTCCAGACGCCTGATCACTTATTATAAAGATCTGGACCCGCTGAAAGATATCCAGGTCATGACGCCGGTACATAAGGGAAATGTCGGAACACAGGCGCTGAACCAGGTCCTTCAGCAGACCTTCAATCCGCCGTCCCCCAAGAAACAGGAGCACAGAAACCGGGGAAGAATCTTCCGCACCGGCGACAAGGTCATGCAGATCAAGAACGACTACCAGCTCCCCTGGAAGAGGATTGGCGACGCAGAGAGCAGCGCCGGCGTGTTCAACGGCGATGTCGGCTACATCACTGCGATTCACCCGGAAGAAGAGCGCATGACCGTCCTGTACGATGAGGAGAAATACGCAGAGTACGATTTCTCCCAGCTCGATGAACTGGAACTGGCTTATGCCATCACCGTGCATAAGAGCCAGGGTTCCGAATTCCCGGTGATCATCATGCCGCTGTCCTGGTTTCCGCCGATGCTGGCCACAAGGAATCTGCTCTACACCGCAGTCACTAGAGGAAAGCGCGGCGTCGTCCTGGTCGGAAGCGGAAAGGCACTGAAAGCCATGGTCGATAATGACCGCAATAAGCTCCGCTATTCCGGCCTGAAATGGAGACTTTCACAGCTCGCGCCATTGCTTGAGCAGGACAGAAATGAGCAGAAGTAATCCCTTTTTTCTCATAGACAAGAATCTGGGGATGTGCAACCCTTATGGAAGAACATCAGATTCTGACCATAAGGAGGACAAAAAACAATGCGCAAGGAAGAATCCTGCATCCAGACCCTGAAAACCGTAAAGGATAAATTCCTGGACCTGCTTTACCCGCCGTCACTGTACTGCTGCATCTGCGGAAACATCATCGATGAAAGCCGTCCATACAGTCTCTGCGATCACTGCAGAGAACATCTGATGTGGGACGGAGACGGCATCCGCATGCATAACGGCCTGAAACTCCTGCGCTGCACCCAGTACGGGATTTACGAGCGGACACTGATCTTTTCTCTGAAATACAACCGCAGAAAATACACGGCCCGTGTCATCGGAGAAATCATGAAAGACAAGCTGGAGCTGGAAGAGCAGGAATGCGACATCATCGTACCCGTTCCGATTCATGAGAGCCGGCGCAGAAAACGCGGTTTCAACCAGACAGAAGAAATCGGGAAAGATCTGGGAAAAAGAACCGGAATGCGCATGATTCCGGACGCCGTGCTCAGAAGCAGAAAGACGCAGGCCATGCGCGGCCTCTCCCCGACCGAGCGGGAAGCGAATGTAAGAGGAGCTTTTTCCCTGAATGAAGATGTGAAAGAACAGCTTGCCGGGAAGAGGCTTCTGATTCTGGATGACTTTTTTACAACCGGCGCGACGGCGCGGGCGATGGCTGCAGAACTTCAGAAGGCAGAGCCGGAGGATATTCTCTTTCTGGCTTTTGCAGCACGTTATGACGATTCATTTTCGGCAGGAACACTGGATCGGACGGAAAATGACAGGAAGCCGGAGATCTCAGGGTAAGAGAGACGGCAGGCGCGGAACGCGCGATACCGGTGTTTCCTTGTGGGTAAATTTTTGTCGGCGTAAATGTTAACAGGAAAAGAGAGGAAATGCAGGATGGATCATTTATTTCTGGTGAATCCGGCGGCCGGCAGGGGCAGTCAGAAGGGAAAGAGCAGGGCGCGCAGACACGAGGCTGAAGTGGAGCGGTTTATTGAGCAGATTCAGCGTGCTTCTGACAGGACCGGCTGCCATGCGGAGATCGTGCGGACTGAGGGCCCCGGGGATGCGGAACGGAAGGCTGCGGCGTTTGCACAGGCGGCAAAAGGCAGCCCGGCAAGGATCTATGCCTGCGGCGGCGACGGCACACTGAATGAAGTGATCAACGGGATCAATGGCTGTCCAAATGTGGAGGTGGGCGTATTTCCGATTGGAACGGGAAATGACACCATCCGCAATTTCATGGATGCACAGGGTAGTAAGCCGCTTCCGAAGAAGGCGTTTCTGGATCCGGAGCGTCAGATTCTGGGAAAGGCGCTTCCGGTGGACCTGCTGCGCTATGAAGGGGTGCTGGATGGAAAATTCCGCTCGAGACTCTGCATCAATATGCTGAATAACGGCTTTGACTGTAACGTGGTGGCCCGGGCTGGAGAACTGAAGCAGAAACGCTTTATTTCCGGGTCCTTTGCCTATCTGCTGGCTGTATTTTCTGTGTTCATTAAAAAACAGGGAATTTCCCTGAAGATTACCGCTGACGGTGAAGTCATAAGCCGCGGAGAGGTGCTCCTCTGTGCGGCGGCGAACGGCTGTTACTGCGGCGGAGGAATCAAGGGCCTGCCAATGGCCAGAATGGACGATGGCAAAATCGAGCTCAGTATTCTGAAAGATGTCAGGCGCAGAACCTTTCTTCATCTTCTGCCGAAATATGCAGACGGGACCTATCTGGAGACCCCGCAGGCGGAATCCATTGTGCTCCGGGGAAAGTATGACCAGGTCGTTCTGGAGCCGGACATGGGAAAAAGTTTTCTGACCTGTGCGGACGGAGAGATCGCAGAGACGACGGGAATAACCATCACGGCCCTGCCTCAGGCCCTGCACTTTATCGTTCCTGCTTGAATTGGAGGCGCTCAGCTGATACAATGAAACAAGCAGTTTTTCGGGTCTGTGGTTGAAAGTCCATGGCAGATACGGTCAAAAGGATCCACGTAAACCGTACGCAAGGCGGCGGCGAGCATGGCGTATCCTAGATGTAAGTCCTCGGAAAAATTCCGGTAAAGGCAAGTGTGGGGGCAAAGACCAGGTCAGCCGGAAAGCTGCTTTTTTCTGCAATTTCAGCGGATTCAGGGATCACAGCTGCCGGAACTGTCATGTTCATGTAAAGGAAATCAAGGGCCGAATCTGAAAAAACAGAAATTTTTTGTGAGCTGAAACCAATGAACTTTCAACGTTTTTTCGTAATATCGTCCTGAAAACCAAGATTTAAAAAAGTCTGAACCTTGTAATAATTGCGAAGTGGTGCTATAATGTCCATAGACACAGAGGAAAGGGATTTCCAAAACACGGTAAAGTGTGAGAATAATCGAGAAATCCTTTTTTCCGCGGCATAACCTCGCCGTTTGTGTCAATACGTAAAGGAGGCCAATATGAAATACAACATTACTGGTAAGAACTTTAAAACGTATCGCCGTCTGGAAGAGCAGATCGAGAAGAAATTCGACCGTCTCGATAAGTATTTCAGCGAGGACATCACTGCGAACATCGTTCTTTCGCATGAAAGAGGAAAGGATAAGATTGAGGTAACGATTAACGCGCAGGGCGCACTGTTCCGTGCAGAGGAAGTTACTGATGATGTATATGAAGGCATCGATCTGGCCGTTGATAAACTGACCAGTCAGATCAAACGCTTCAAGGGAAAGCTCCAGAAGAGATATCAGAATAACAAGGCACTGAAGTTCGAATTCCTGGAAGAGGAGCCGGAGGATATCGAGGAAGAGGACGAACAGATGAAGGTCGTCAGAGAGAAGAAATTCGAACTTCGTCCGATGGATGTGGAAGAGGCAATTCTGGAAATGGAAATGCTGGAACATGACTTCTTCGTATTCATGAACAGTGATACAGAGACTGTAAATGTCGTTTACCGCAGAAAGGGCGGAAAATACGGACTGCTGGAGCCTCAGTATTAAACCTGAAACATTCTATAAAAGCACTATATACTCTATAAGAGGGGCAGCGTGCCGGAGCAGCTTCAAGGCACGCTGCCCCTCTTTTCTGCTGTCTGGCTGCAGCTGCGGCTGCAGAATTTCCAGTGTCCGTCCGGCGCCTGTCCGGGGGAATGAGATTACCCGGTATTTGTTGTTTTGATATGACAGAAAATTCACTTATAATCACAAAAACTACAAGTGGACTTATTGTCGCTTTTCTCGATTTGTGGTAAATTATAAGAAGAAATTTTGTGTGTAGTAATAGAAAGGAGCTTGTACGCAGGGCGTGCAGATGCGGATATGGGAAAATATTTTGGAACAGACGGCTTCCGCGGTGAAGCAAATGTTGATTTGACCTCTGACCATGCATATAAAGTCGGACGTTTTCTGGGATGGTATTTCGGAGAGCTGAGAAGAAGAGAAGGATATAAGGACGACGGTGTTTTTGAGTACAGCTGGAGAGGAGCGGATGAGAAAAAGCCGAGAATCGTCATCGGCAAGGATACCCGCCGCTCAAGCTATATGATTGAGTACGCGCTGATTGCCGGCATGGTTGCATCCGGAGCGGATGCCTATACCATGCATGTCACCACCACGCCTTCTGTTGCGTACATCACCAGAACAGAGGAGTTTGACTGTGGTGTCATGATCACGGCTTCGCATAATCCGTTCTACGACAACGGCATCAAGGTCCTGAACCGAAACGGACAGAAAATGGACGAGGAGACGATCGGTCTTATTGAGGATTATCTGGACGGACATCTTCATGTTTTCGGAAAGGACTATAAGGAGCTTCCTTTTGCTGAGAAGGAAGGCATCGGCAGAGCTGTCGACTATATCGCAGGCAGAAACCGCTACATCGGCTATCTGATTTCCCTGGGCATGTATTCTCTGCGCGGAAAGAAGATCGGTCTCGACTGTGCCAACGGTTCCTCCTGGAGCATTGCCCAGTCTGTCTTTGAGGCACTGGGTGCGAGAACCTATGTGATCAATAACGAACCGGACGGAACCAACATCAACCGCAATGCAGGATCCACGCATATCGAAGGTCTGCAGAAATTCGTCTGTGACAATCATCTGGACTGCGGCTTTGCCTATGACGGAGATGCGGACAGATGTCTCGCGGTGGATGAAAACGGCGATGTCGTAGACGGAGACAAGATCATGTACATCTACGGACGCTATATGAAGGAAAGAGGAAAGCTCCTGACCAATACCGTGGTTACGACTGTCATGTCCAACTATGGACTGTATAAGGCCTTTGACGAGATTGATGTCGATTACGTCAAGACTCCGGTCGGAGACAAGAATGTATATAAGTACATGTCCGAGCACGGATGCCGCATCGGAGGCGAACAGTCCGGACATATTATTTTTTCCAAGTACGCAACCACAGGAGATGGAATCCTGACCAGCCTGAAGCTCATGCAGGTGGTCATGGACCGCAAGAAACCGCTGAGTGAACTTGCGGCTCCGGTAAAGATTTATCCGCAGAAGCTGATTAATGTCCGTGTCAAGGATAAGGAAGCCGCGCAGAATGATGAAAAGCTGACGCAGCGCGCTGCAGAAATCAACGAGCAGCTGGAAAAGGACGGACAGGGACGGGTTCTCGTCCGTGCTTCCGGCACTGAGCCGCTGATCCGTGTCATGGTTGAGGCAGAATCCATGGAGATGGCTTCTTCTTATGCTGAGGAACTGGCGGGTATTCTGAAGGAACGCGGTCTGACACAGGATGCCTAGAAATCTGTTCTGCTGAAAATGAAACAGTGAAAATGGAAGGGGCTGCTGCCACAAAGCTCAGAGGAGCACAGGGCGGCGCTCCTTCTTTCGCGTTCTGCCGATGTTTCTTATCGTCATTTCTTTCGGACATTTCTCATCATCGCGGAAGCCTGCACTCATCTTCCGGCATGGTAAAAAAGCCCGGACCAGTCAGAGAAAAGAATATTTTCTTGGTGTTTTATTTTTGTTTAAGGAAAAATAATATGTGAAAGCCGCCGGGGGTCTCTGCATGCCTTGAATTAATAATCCTTATCCTGTAAAATAGGGTAGATATAAGGGAACGAAAGGAGCAGTGATGAAGGACTATATTTTGACGCTTATCTCGAGTATCCGGATCAATGATGTCCTGGATATCCTGATCACCGCTTTTGTCATATATAAGATACTTGGATTTATTAAACAGACCAGAGCGCAGCAGCTGGTAAAGGGGCTTCTGATTATTATTGCTGCCTATTTTGCGTCGGCGCTTCTGGATCTGAATACAATAAACTGGCTGCTGAAGGGTCTGTTTACCTTCGGACTGTTTGCAGTTGTCATTATCTTCCAGCCTGAGCTCCGGCGCGGTCTGGAATTTATGGGACGGAGCAAGTTTTCTGTCGGATCGATTTCGCAGCTGGATTCTGAAAAGGCAAAGCATATTGTGGATGAAATTTCCAGCGCGGCGGGAGAGTTTTCTCAGAGCAGAACCGGTGCGCTGATTGTATTTGAGCGGGAAATCGCGCTTGATGACGTGACGGAATCGGGAACGCAGCTGAATGCAGAGATCAGTGCGCAGCTGCTTGGAAATATCTTTTATGAGGGAGCACCGCTTCACGATGGAGCGGTAATTATCCGCGGCGACCGGATTTACGCGGCGGGCTGTGTTCTTCCTCTTACAGAAAATAAAAATCTGAATAAAAGCCTGGGAACAAGACACCGTGCGGGAATCGGCATCAGTGAGCGGTCAGACGCTCTGGTGCTGATCGTCAGTGAGGAAACCGGAATCATTTCTGTCGCTGAGGACGGCCGTCTGCGCCGCTTCCTGGATGAAAAAGACGTAGAAAAGATTCTGCTGGGAATGTATCTGACTGGAAAAGATGAAGACCATTCCTTTAAATTCAGCAGATTTTTAGAGCGCCTGAAGAAAGGGAGTGACCATAAACATGCTGAATAACAGGAAGAGCAAGATCATCATCTCCCTGATTGTGGCCATTGTTCTCTGGGCATATGTTGTAGGAGAGGTCGACCCGACCATAAAGAAAACCTACCATTCGGTACCGATTAAGTACACAAACGAGCAGGCACTGACGGAAAAAGGCATGGCAGTAGCATCTTTAGACAGAAAACAGATGTCCGTGACCCTTTCCGGAAAACGCAGTTTGTTTACCCGCATGGATGCAGACGATCTGTACGCACAGGTTGATCTTTCCAATGCCGCGATCGGCACGAATGAACTTTCGGTAGAACTGAACGTTCCGGGCACTCTTGAGGCTACGCATCAGAGCCTGACCAAGGTTGTGGTGAAGGTTGAGCGCCGGGTAAGTCATAAGAAGGAAGTACGCGTCAGCTATATGGGCGATTATTCCAGTGACGAGGATCCGACAACGCTGTCGGTCGATCCTTCTTCCGTCACGGTCAGCGGAGCAGAATCTCTGGTAAAGAAGGTTTCCTATATCCGTGCGACGGTGCAGAAGAAGCAGCTTTCCGGAAAAGAAAAGACGGTGACTGCTTCACTGACCCCGGTGGACAGCCAGGGCTATGTGGTAAAGAATGTCAGTCTGTCCCAGAAAACGGCGCAGATTTCCTCTGCCCTGTATAAGACGAAGAGCGTGAAGCTGAAAGTTCCGGTGGAGAATACATCGGAGGACAGTGTCAGCAGGACCTATGACGCGCCTGACAGCATCACGATCAAGGGACCTGCTTCTAAACTGAAAAAGATTACGGAAATTAAAGCGAAGACCATTGACATCTCTGATGTCGATAAGGATAAATCCATAAAGATCGAACCGATTCTGCCGGACGGCATCCGGCTGGCCTCCGATTCATCCGGACTGATGCTGGATGTACATGTTAAGAACGGCCGGTATGAGAAGACATTCACCTTTAAGGGCTCAGAAGTCAGCCTGAACGATCTGGGAGACGATTATAGCGCTCAGGTCACGACGGACAGCATCAAAGTCACGGCTTCTGGTTCATTGAAGAAAATCGAGGAGATGAAGAAGGGCGATATCACTCTGTCGGCAGGTGCGGGAGATCTGAAAGAAGGAACGCACGATGTGCAGATTGAGGCATCCAGTGCATTAAAAGATGCAGATCTGACACTGTCGCCGCAGACCGTAAGCGTGCGGATTGTGAAGAAATCCGATGAATAAAAGCGGATAAAAAGAAACGCGGGAGACGGCAGCGGCTGCGGAAGAAGCACGGCTGCCGGACAGAAAAATAAGTGTATTCCCTTGCGCGGTGGTTTTTGCCGCCGGAGGAGGGGAAACGACCATAGATTGAGAAGCAGAAACTATTGCATACCAGAATCCCCGGTGCCTGAGCGGGCATCGGGAGTTCTTGAGTTTAAATGGGATTTAGAAAGGAACCGAATATGTGTGGAATTGTAGGATATACGGGTCATCAGCCGGCCAAGGACATTATCATCGACGGCCTGAAGAAGCTGGAATACAGGGGCTATGATTCAGCGGGAATCGCCCTGCTGGAGGAAGATAAAATCGTCGTCCGCAAGAAGAAGGGAAAAATTGCCAACCTGGAGAAATCCATCGCCGGGGAGAAGTTCTATGCGACGACGGGAATCGGACACACCCGTTGGGCAACACACGGTGCACCGACAGATGCCAATGCGCATCCGCATATCAATGAGGATGGCAGTATCGCCGTTGTTCATAACGGAATTATCGAGAATTACATGGAGCTGAAGGAAAAGCTCGAGAACGAGTACAATATCCATTTCCGCTCCGAGACAGACACAGAAGTCATCGCTCAGCTGCTGGGCGTTCTGTATAAAGAAAAACACAATCTCCAGGACAGCGTCTATGCGGCATCCAAGATGATGAAGGGTGCCTATACGTTTGCGGCAGTCTGCGATCAGGAGCAGGACCGCATCGTGGCTTTCCGCAAGGACACTCCGCTGATTGCAGGTCTGGGCGACGGATGCAATTTCCTGGCTTCTGACGTCACCCCGCTGCTGAAGTATCTGGACCAGATTTATCTGATCGACAATGGCGAGATGGTCGTCTGCACACCGAATCAGATCGAGATTTTCGACGAGGATTACAAGCCGGTTCAGAGAGAGCCGCTGCACGTCAACTGGAGCGTTGAGGACGCACAGAAAGGCGGATACCAGCACTTCATGCTGAAGGAAATCAATGAGCAGCCGAAGGCCGTTTCCGAGACACTGGGAAGACGCCTGGATGAAGAGGGCCATGTTCACCTTGACGGGATTTCTTTGACAAAAGAAGACCTAGCAAGGATCCACAAGATCGACATCGTCGCCTGCGGAACGGCCTATCATGCCGGATTGATCGGAAAATACCTGATCGAGAAGTTCACGGGAATTCCGGTGGAGGTCGACATTGCGTCCGAGTACCGCTACCGCGACCCGCTGGTGGACGAGCACACCCTGTTCATCGCCGTCAGCCAGTCCGGAGAGACGCTGGATACGCTGATGTCCCTGCGTGAGGCAAAGGCCAAGGGCGCAAGAGTGCTGTCCATCGTCAATGTCGTCGGGAGTTCTGTGGCAAGAGAGTCGGATGACGTGTTCTACACCTGGGCCGGCCCGGAAATTGCGGTTGCGTCTACAAAGGCATACACAACCCAGCTGATCTGCCTGTATCTGCTGGCGCTCTATATCGGACGTCTGAACGAGCATATCACAGAGGAATACGCCCAGAACATTCTCGGCGAGCTGAAGCTGCTCCCGAAGAAAATCCAGAAGATCCTGGATCATTCTTCCAAGATCGAGAATATGGCAAAACTGCTGTACAACCGTCCTCAGGTCTTCTATATCGGAAGAGGAATGGATTCTGCGGTCGCCTATGAGGGTTCTCTGAAGCTGAAAGAAATCAGCTATATCAATTCCTTCGCAATTGCAGCAGGCGAGCTGAAGCACGGAACCATCGCGCTGATCGAGCCGGAGACAACGGTCATTGCCATTGCCACACAGGATTTCCTCTATCCGAAGATGTATTCGAATATCGAGGAGATCAAGGCACGTCATGCGCATATCATTTCTCTGGTGAAAGAGGGACATGAGGAGATCAGCCAGATCAGCACGGATGTCATTGAAATTCCGGACTGCAGAGATGAGGTATCTCCGGTTCTGGCCATCGTGCCGCTCCAGCTGTTCGCTTACTACATGGCAAGAGAGCGCGGAGAGAATATCGACAAACCGAGAAATCTGGCAAAGTCTGTAACGGTTGAGTAAATCGCAGAAAAAAAGATAGAAGGAGGCTGCTTCATGGCAGAATATGAAATTCGGGATGTCAGTCTGGCCCCGTCCGGACATGAGAAAATAGAATGGGTTCGTTCCCACATGCCGCTTCTTTACGGCCTGGAAGAAGAATTCAGGAAGACGAAGCCTTTTAAAGGGGTGAAAATTTCCCTTTCTGTGCATCTGGAGGCAAAAACGGCCTATCTCTGCCTGGTGCTGGCCGCCGGCGGCGCGCAGATGTATGTGACGGGAAGCAATGTGCTTTCCACGCAGGATGATGTGGCTGCGGCGCTGGTGGACGACGGCCTCTCTGTGTTCGCTTATCACGGCGCGACACAGGAAGAGTACAATCATCACATCGAGCGGACGCTTTCCCAGAAGCCGAATATCATCATCGATGACGGAGGCGATCTGGTGGGCATGCTGCACACAGCCAGACCGGATCTTGCGGAAGAGGTCTGGGGCGGCTGTGAAGAGACCACAACCGGAGTGATCCGCCTGAAGGCGATGGATGATGAGGGTGTGCTGAAATTCCCGATGGTTGCCGTAAATGATGCCAGGTGCAAGCATCTGTTTGACAATCGCTATGGAACCGGCCAGTCCGTCTGGGACAGCATCATGAGAAACACCAACCTGATTATTGCTGGAAAGACGGTTGTGGTTGTCGGCTACGGCTGGTGCGGACGCGGCATTGCAATGCGCGCGGATGCTCTGGGTGCTCAGGTTATCGTGACGGAAGTTGATCCGGTAAAGGCGATTGAGGCGCGCATGGACGGTTACAGCGTTATGCCGATGAAGCAGGCAGCGCCGAAGGGAGACATTTTTGTTTCCGCAACGGGCTGCTGCAAGACGATTACCGTCGACGACATGCTGCTGATGAAGGATCAGGCAATCCTGACCAACGCCGGACATTTCAACTGTGAAGTCGACATGGATGATCTGGAGAAGAAAGCCGTCTCCAAGAAAGAGGTCCGTCATAATATTATGGGGTATACATTAAGTAATGGACGCCGTGTGGATGTCATCGGTGAAGGCAGACTGGTAAATATCGCCACTGCCGACGGCCATCCAGCAGAAATCATGGACATGAGTTTTGCGGTTCAGGCCCTGTCTGCTCTGTATATTAAGGAGCATCACAATGAACTTAAGCCGCACGTTATTCACGTTACCGACCAGATCGACGATGCGGTAGCCAGAAGAAAACTGGCGGCATGGGGCACAGAGATCGACGAACTCACCGACGAACAGAAAAAATACCTGCACAGCTGGAATCTGTAACAGGGACGGCTGCCGGTCCACCCGTCGGCGGCGCTGCGGTGCCGGACGGGCAGCATGCGGTTTTGCTGCCGCATGCTGAAGAGGCAGAGGCAGTCCCGGACAGCTGCGCACGGAAAACATAGAGAAAAAGGGAGGTTCTGGAAATGGAAGTAGAAGAAATCAGACAGGCGGCTCACGATGCCGCAGATCAGCTCCTTCAGGTCGCAAAGGTTCCGGAAGGCGGAATCCTGGTTGTAGGATGTTCGACCAGTGAGGTCGGCGGCGTGCATATCGGCAAAGGGTCCAATATCCACGTTGCAGAGGCAATTTATGAAGGCATTCAGGAAGTCCTGCAGCCGAAGGGCATTTTCCTTGCCGCTCAGTGCTGCGAGCATCTGAACCGTTCCATCATTATCGAACGCGCGGCGCTCAAGCCGTGGCAGGAGATCGTCAACGTTGTCCCGCAGCCGCATGCAGGCGGATCCTTTGCGACGACCATGTACAAGAGGGCCAAGGATCCGGTTGCCGTTGAGGAAATCAAGGCAGATGCCGGCATCGACATTGGAGACACGCTGATCGGCATGCACCTCAGAAAAGTTGCCGTACCAGTGCGCATCGATGTAAAATACATCGGAAAGGCACACGTGGTCTGCGCCAGAACCAGACCGAAGTTCGTCGGCGGAGAACGCGCGGTTTACGACAAAGCGCTTTCCGGCGGTGAAGTCAGAGATGACGTAAAATAGCTGCAGGAATGCAGCAGATGCGGCTGCCCGAACAAGCGGCCGCTTTTTTCGCTTTATAGCATCTGAAGAGGAGCGGGACCGGCATATGCTGCCGCATTGCAGATTCCGCCGGCTTCAGGCATGAACGCGGGAACGCTCCCGCAGCAGAATGATTCGATTGATATTGCGGAGAACCCGCAGAAACAGGAAGGAATTACAGAAATGGATTATCAGAAACTGGCAGACATGCTGTTCCCTCAGATTACCAAGACTCCGGAGGATTACGAAAAGATGTATCCGCCGAGAAATCTCCCGGAAGGAGCCAAAGTAACGAGACTGGGACCAAGTCCTACAGGATTCATGCATCTGGGCAACCTGTACGGCGCTTTTGCGGATGAACGTCTGGCGCATCAGAGCGGCGGCGTATTCTATCTCCGCATCGAAGATACGGACGACAAGCGTTACGTAGAAGGCGCAGTAGAGACCATTATCAACTCCCTCGACTTCTTTGGCATTCACTTTGACGAGGGCGCTTCCATGGACGGAGATAAAGGCGCTTACGGCGACTACACACAGAGCCACAGAGGTCCGATCTACCAGTGCTTCGTCAAGAAGCTGGTTTCCGAGGGAAAGGCCTATCCCTGCTTCCTGACCGAGGAAGAAATCGGAAAAATCCGCGAAAAGCAGGAAGCAGAGAAGAAAACTCCGGGAATCTACGGTGAGTATGCGGTTTGCAGAAACTGGACCATGGAGCAGATTCAGGAAGCCATCGATGCCGGAAAGCCGTACGTTATCCGCCTGAAGTCCGACGGACATCCGGCCGAAGAAGGAGAAGACGGAAAGATGCATGGCCGCAGAGTCCAGGTTAAAGATGCCATCAGAGGCACACTGGACATGCCGGAGAACTTCATGGACACCGTTATCCTGAAGCAGACCGGAATTCCGACCTATCACTTCGCACACGTTGTAGACGACCATCTGATGCGCACCACTCACGTCGTCAGAGGCGCAGAATGGCTGCCGTCCCTGCCGATCCACGTCGAGCTGTTCGAGAAAATGGGCTGGGATCTGCCGATTTACTGCCACACCGCTCAGCTGATGAAGATTGATGAAGAGACCGGAAAGAAGAGGAAACTTTCCAAGCGCAAGGATCCAGAGCTTTCCCTGACCTACTACCGCGACCAGGGCTACCATCCACAGGCCGTCAGAGAATACCTGCTGACCATCCTGAACTCCAACTACGAAGAGTGGAGAATGGCCAACCCGGACGCCCCGGCAGACGATTTCGAGTTCACCACCGACAAGATGAGCAACTCCGGTGCCCTCTTCGACCTGAACAAGCTGAACGACATCAGCAAGGATGTCCTGCTGAAGATCCCGGCAGAAGAGCTTTACGACTTCCTGAAAGACTGGTCCGAGAACTTTGCTCCAGAGTATAAGCATCTCTTCGACGACAAAAACTACATGGTCAAGATCCTGGACCTGGGAAGAAACGACCGCAAGCCGCGTAAAGACCTGGTCTACGCACGCCAGATCATTTCCTTCATCAGTTACTTCTTCGACGACCTCTTCCAGATCGAAGACGAGCTTCCAAAAGAAGTGCCTGCAGAAGACGTGCCGAAAATCCTGGACATGTATCTGGAGACCTATGACCACAGCGACGACAACGGCGAGTGGTTCAACAAGATCCGCGCCATCGCCGACCAGCTCGGCTACGCCGTCAAACCGAAAGACTATAAGAAACACCCGGACGAGTACAAAGGCCACGTCGGACACGTCAGCACCGTCATCCGCATCGCACTGATGGGACGCAGCGTTTCCCCGGATGTCTGGGCGATCCAGCAGATCATGGGTGAAGAGAAGACGAGAAGCCGCATTCAGAAGTTCGCGGACGAGCATAGATAGAAGAATTTTCACCATGCAGCGGGGCCGCCAGGTTCCCCAGCGCATTTCAATTCGGCCGGCAGTGGAAAGTGTCCGGAGAATGCCGGGGTCTGTCGCAAACAGAGAGTTAGTACAGTGCGACAGACCCTCGGCATCCTTACCGTTCACTTTCTGTGCCGGCAGCGAATTTTCATGAGGCTGGGTCACTGACGGCCCTGCTTTAATGGGTGAGATTTCTCTACATATGCTGTTTCGGTGCGGCATTCTTGGTGTCTGGTTTCTGTGCCGGCAGAGCCGGGCGGTAGAATTAGGGTATACTGTATACCTTGGCGCACCTCTATCTTTGCGGTTTCAGTTGTCAGTTGGTGGAATAATTGGATAGTTTCTTGTGGATGAAGTCGGGAAAAGCGGCATAATGAGCGATTCTCCGACTTCATATTTTTGGGAGTCGGGAAAGACGGCGAGTAAAGGCTTTTCCCGACTTTGCAGCAGCAGGATTGTATACGATTTATGTGAAAATGAATGTATATAAGGTGATAGGAATAAGAATGCGTTAATAGTGTATGCAGATCGTGATTAATATATGCACCCGCCTGAAAGCAGAGTATGTGAAAATAAAATTCCACTATCCGCTAACCGATATCCGTAAAATATTCATCTCAGGGCAATTTTCCGGGACATTCAGGCCCTGAAAAAGTCGGGAATTTGGCAGTTATGAGAGATTTCCCGACCCTCAATTATGACCAGTCGGGAAATTCAGCATTCAGGCGGCTTTCCCGACTCATTTCAAGGATTTTGTACGTAAATCAGTGTAATATCGGATGCATTAATATACTGCATACACAAAGCCGCCGTATTCTCATTTTAGAAACGCATTTACACAGCGGACATGATTCTGCAGCTCCGAACCGTTTTCTGCAGTTCTTTTGTCATGGGGTAAGCAGTTCGACGATCCTTATTAATCCCATCTTTATATCATTAATTCCTTGTATTCTTGTATTCTTGTATTACAACTAAGAAGCAGTTCTATTTACGGATATACGGTTACGAAGAATGGATAAGAACGTGAACTGCGGCGGCTTCCCGTGTTCACGTCTATAAATTTTTGAAGAAAACTGCTCCCTGCCATGTGATATAATAAATGTTACGATTATTTACTGCCTGCCCGCAGCAGACCTGTACGGCAGCACGTACAGCCTGGCACCTGCTGAGGAGACGGATTGTCCAGTGCAGCTGCAGATATTTTATATTATAATAGATTACAAAAACTACCAGCATCAGAAAGAGAGGTGCCGCACTTGGCATTTGTACATTTACACGTCCACTCTGAATACAGTCTTCTCGACGGAATGGCGAGGATTTCGCAGGCGCCGGCGAAGGCGAAGGAAATGGGCATGAATGCGCTGGCGATCACGGATCATGGGGCTATGTTCGGTGTCATTGATTTCTATAAAGAATGCAGGAAGCAGGGAATCAAGCCGATCATCGGATGTGAAGTGTATACCGCGATGCGGCGCATGGAGGATAAGGATCCGGTGAAGGACCGGGCCAGGGGTCATCTGATTCTTCTGGCAGAAAACAATGAGGGATACCACAATCTGATTAAGATTGTTTCCGATGCATATAAAAGGGGATTTTATTTCAAGCCGAGGGTTGATAAAGAGGAACTCCGGGCGCACAGTAAGGGCATCATCGCCTTGTCGGCCTGTCTCGCCGGCCGGGTTCAGTTTTGTCTGCTGAACAGGGATTATGACGGGGCCAGACGGGAAGCGCTGGAGCTTCAGGATATTTTCGGGGTGAATAATTTCTTCCTGGAGATTCAGGATCACGGGCTGCCGGAGGATGAAGTGGTGAATCCGCAGCTGAAAAAGCTGTCGAAGGAGCTTGGCATTCCGCTGCTGGCGACGAATGACGTGCATTATGTCCGTCAGGGGGACGCGGAGGCGCATGATGTCCTGCTGGCGATTCAGACGGCGACCAGCATTCATGATCCGAAGCGGATGCGCTTTAAGAGTGATCAGTTTTATCTGAAGAGTGAGAAGGAAATGCGGGCTTTGTTTCCGGATATTCCGGAGGCGGTTGAGAATACGCAGAAGATCGCGGACCGCTGCAATGTGACTTTTACTTTCGGGGAGTACCATTTGCCGGAATTTCAGCCGCCTGCGGGCATGACGAATGATGAGTACCTGAGAAAGCTCTGTTGGGACGGGCTTCAGCAGAGGTATGAGCAGCTGACGGATAAGCTGAAGAAAAGGCTGGAGTACGAACTTTCCACCATCGAGCAGATGGGATATGTGGAATACTTTTTGATTGTGTGGGACTTTATCAATTATGCGAAGAGCCATGGAATCGCGGTGGGACCGGGACGAGGGTCTGCCGCCGGAAGTCTTGTGGCCTACTGCCTGCGTATCACCGATATCGATCCGATTAAATACGATCTGATTTTTGAGCGTTTCCTGAATCCGGAACGTGTCAGCATGCCGGATATCGATGTGGATTTTGATATCGAGAGGCGTTCTGAAGTCATCGATTATGTCCGCAGAAAGTACGGAAAAGACAATGTTTCGCAGATCATCACCTTCGGAACGCTGAAGCCGAAGGCCGCGGTCCGGGATGTGGGACGCGCCATGGATGTCAGTTATTCTGACACAGACCGGATCGCGAAGGCAATTCCCTTCGATCTGAACATGACTCTGGACAAGGCATTAGAGGTCAGTCCGGAGCTAAAGAAAATGTATGAAGAGAATGGGCAGGTTCGGAAGGTCATCGACATGTCCAGGGCGCTTGAGGGAATGCCGCGGCACGCGTCCACACACGCAGCCGGTGTGGTTATTTCCAAGAAGCCGCTGGATGAGTACGTCCCGCTGTACATGTCCGACCACGGCATTGCGACCCAGTTCAACATGACGACGATCGAGGAGCTGGGCCTTCTGAAGATGGACTTCCTGGGCCTGCGCAACCTGACCGTTATCCGGGACGCGCTTCAGATGATCCGGGATGATCACGGCGTGGAACTGGATTTTGCGAAGATGGGTTATGACGATCCTAAAGTTTACCAGATGATCGCCAGCGGTGATACGGAGGGCGTATTCCAGCTGGAGAGCGAGGGCATGACCTCCTTCATGAAGGCTCTGAAACCGACCTGTTTTGAAGATATCGTCGCGGGAATTTCCCTTTACCGTCCGGGTCCGATGGATTCCATTCCGACCTATATTGAGAACAAAAAGCACCCGGACAAGATAAAATACGTGACTCCTGAGCTCGCGCCCATCCTGGATGTCACCTACGGCTGCCTGGTCTATCAGGAACAGGTCATGCGAATCGTCCGCGACCTCGCGGGATACAGCTACGGTCGTTCCGACATCGTCCGCCGCGCCATGTCAAAGAAAAAGAAGCAGGTCATGATGGAGGAAAAAGAGTACTTCATTCACGGAAAGCTTGGGGAAGACGGGAATGTAGAAATTCCGGGATGTGTCAGAAACGGGATTTCGGAAGAAGCCGCAGAGCAGATCTTCTCCGACATGGAGACTTTTGCCCAGTATGCGTTTAATAAGAGTCATGCGGCGGCCTATGCGGTTCTGGCCTTTGAGACGGCCTATCTGAAATGCTATTACCCGGTTGAGTTTATGGCTGCCCTGATGAGCAGCATGGCCGGAGACGCTAAGCAGACGGCAAAATACATCCGAAACTGCCGGGAGCACGGAATTGAAGTGCTCGGCCCGAGTGTCAACGAGAGCGGAGTGAAGTTCACCGTGCAGGACGGAAAAATCCGTTTTGGCCTTCTGGGTGTAAAGAATGTCGGTGAGAGTGCAATCGAGGAGATTATCCGTGCCCGTGAAACGATGGGAAAGCCGGAAGATATTTTCCAGTTCATCGATAACATCGACGTCAGCATTGTAAACAAGAAGGCAGTGGAAAGTCTGATCAAGGCCGGCGCGCTGGATTGTCTGAATCCGAACCGGGCCGCTCATCTTGCGGTTTATGAAACCCTGATGGAGTCAGCCCAGGCGAACGCGAAGAAGAATATCGCCGGGCAGATCAGTCTTTTCCAGACGGCGGAAGCCGCCATGGACCAGGGCGATGTGCGGGTCAGCCTGCCGAAGGTGGAAAATTTTGACCGCAGGATTCTGCTGGCCATGGAGAAAGAGATGCTGGGCGTCTATATAAGCGGCCACCCGCTGGACGACTATGCGGATGAGATCCGGCGTGTGGCGACGGTCAACAGCCAGCAGCTGGACGAGGCCGGAAAGCAGTCTGCGGAAGACGATGGGTCGGATCCGGGCTATTTTCCGGGCGATGCGAGAGCGCAGATGGCGCAGACCGCAGGCACTGGAGGTATCCGGGACAAGATGCATGTTGTCATGGCCGGCATGATCATCGGAAAGAAAACCCTGATCACCAAAAAAAACCAGATCATGGCCTTTGTCGATCTGGAGGACCTTTACGGACAGACGGAAGTCGTTGTATTTCCAAGGGTTCTGGAGCAGTACCAGACAGAGATTTATGAGGACAATGTCGTTGTCATTAAGGGAAGGCTGGATTTCCGCGAAGGGGAAACTCCGAAGCTGCTTGCAGAATCAGTAGAGGCGCTGAATGCCGGCGCTTCCGCAGAAAACAGAGAATTTCTGAAAGTGCGGATTCCGGAGAATCAGGATGAAAGACTGATTATGAAGGAACTTGCAGATATCTTTAAGGACCACAGGGGACCGCAGGCAGCGCTGATTTACAGGAAAAACCGGAAAGCTGTGCGGACCGGGAGAAATGCCGGAATTACGATTTCCGAGAATCTGCTGGAGAAAATCGGCGCGCTGGTAGGTGAAGAAAATGTAAAAATCTCTTCACGTTAACCAGTCAGAGGGTTCTTGTGGTATCATAGTTTTAATATCGCCGCGGGAGTGCAGGAAGAATTATGCATGCAGGCCAGAAGACTGGTCAGACAGAGCCGGTATTCCGGGAGTTTCTGGATAGTCAGGGACGGGCAGAAAACAGGCTTCAGGGACTGAGGCCTCTTGCGCGGTGGTTTTTGTCAATGTAATTCAGGAGGGATGAGTATGAAAAGAATTGGTGTTCTGACGAGTGGAGGAGATTCTCCGGGCATGAATGCGGCTGTTCGCTCTGTCGTACGGTGCGGACTTGACCGGGGTCTGGAAGTATATGGAATTTACAGAGGATATGAGGGTCTGCTGGACGCGGAACTGAAACAGATGGACAGGGGCGACGTCGGCGACATTCTGCAGCGCGGCGGCACAATTCTGAAGACGGCCAGAAGCAAGCGTTTCCGGACGGAAGAGGGAATTAAGCGTGCCATGAACGTGCTGAATACATTCGATATTGACGGTCTGGTTGTTATCGGAGGAGACGGAAGCATGCGCGGCGGTCTGGAACTGTCCAAGCGTGGAATTCCGGTCATGGGTATTCCGGGAACCATTGATAATGACCTGGCGTACACTGATTACACGATCGGATTCGACACGGCGGTAACGACGGTGCTGGATGCCATTTCCAAGCTGCGTGACACGTCCTCGGCTCACGAGAGAGTCGTTATCGTGGAGGTTATGGGACGCCGCTGCGGAGACATCGCGCTGTACGCGGGTCTGACCGGTGGTGCAGAAGAAGTTCTGGTTCCGGAGCTGCCGTATGACATCAAGGCCCTGTCGAGAAGAATCATCGAGAGCGCAAACAGAGGAAAGCAGCATCACATCATCATCAAGGCTGAGGGTGTGGACATTTCCACGGCGGAACTGGCTCATGACATTCAGGAGAATACAGGAAGAGAAACGAAAGAGGTTGTTCTGAGCTATCTGCAGAGAGGTGGATCACCGACCATGCGCGACCGTCTGCTGGCAACACTCTGCGGCTCCAAGGCAGTGGAGCTTCTGGCGCAGGAGTCTGCCAGCAAGGCAATCGGAACCGTAGACGGACGGATTTTTGCGGAAGACCTCGGCGATGCCCTGAAGGAGACGAGAGAGTTGAATGAGGATCTGTACAGCCTGATCGGAGTGTTAAGCAAGTAATGAAGATTGTTGTTGTATACAATACAAAATATGGTTCGACGAAGCAGTACGCGGAGTGGATCGCGGAGGCGCTTCAGGCGGATCTGCTGGATGGAAAGCATCTGAAAGCCGGCCAGCTCATGCCCTACGACATGATTATTTACGGCGGGGGAATTTTCTCCGGCGGCATCTACCGGCTGGATTTCCTGAAAAAGCACATTCACAAGGAACTGCGCGGCAAGGTGGTCGTCTGTTTCGGCGTCGGAATTACGGTCGGCCATGACGAGAACCAGATTCAGGCCGATGAAATTAATTTTTCCGAGGAACTGAAGGGAATGCCGTGTTTCTATCTGACTGGTCGCTACGACCCGTCAGAAATTCACGGACTGGATAAGGGCATCATCAAGCTGACCAGGAGACTTCTTGACGGGGGAACCGGGAAGTATGCGGACGAGCTCCGCGACACATTTGCGAACGGCCGGAATCTGATGGACCGCGACCAGATTATTCCGCTGGTGCAGTACATCCGCGAACTGGAAGACAGGATGCAGGCATGAGAAAGACGGAAATCTGTATAATCGGAGGCGGCGCGTCCGGAATGGCCGCGGCAGTTACAGCGGCGCGGATTATCGGCGGTGAACACGTCATTGTTCTGGAGAAGCTGGACGAGCCGGGGCATAAGATCCTGGCTACGGGAAACGGGCGCTGTAATCTGACCAATACTTCCTGCAGCCACGCAGAGGAGACGAGGCAGTTTTTCCGTGAGCTCGGGGTGTTTACCCGGGAAGAGGAGGACGGCCGCGTTTATCCCTGGTGCGGAGACGCGAGGGCCGTGCAGCAGGCGCTGCTTCAGGAACTGAAGAGGCTTCATGTACAGCTGATCTGCGGCGCGGAGGTGACAAAAGCCGAAGCGCAAGGGGACAGCTTTATTGTCTCTTTCCGGGGCGGAAGGATTTCTGCCCGGCAGCTTCTTCTTTCCTGCGGCGGAAAAGCAGGCCCAAAAATGGGAACGACGGGAGACGGCGCCAGGCTTGCGCGCCGCCTTTCTCTTGACGTGACTCCGCTGGCGCCGGCACTGACCGCAATGGAAGTCTATGAAGATGTGCGGAAACTGAAAGGCGTCCGCGCAAAGGCCGTGGTGACCCTTCAGTATCAGGGTGAAAAAATCGCAAAAGAAAATGGAGAAGTGCAGTTTACCGCCTATGGAATCTCCGGAATCTGCGTGTTTAATCTCTCCAGAAAGATGCTGCTTCCTCCGGGGAAAAAACTTCAGGGCGGTTTCGATGACTACACCGTAGAAATCGATTTCGCGGGGGATCTGCTGATCGGTAACGGTGATTTTCAGCAGATGAAAAAAGACAGTCTGCTCCCTCTGGCATCGATTGTCCGTCAGCCTCTGGCGGAAGAAATTTACCGTCAGGCAGAAGGTAATCCGGAAAGGTGCGCGCATCTTCTCCGGCATTTTACGCTCCATCCGAAGGGGCTGAAAGGCTGGGACATGGCGCAGGTGACCCGCGGCGGAATCTGGCTTTCCGAGCTGGATCCTCATACGATGGAAGCTGTTTCTGTGACGGGACTCTACGCGGCAGGCGAAATTCAGGATTGGGACGGACCATGCGGCGGGTTCAATCTGCAGCATGCCTGGGAAACCGGTATTCTGGCCGGCCGCGCGATGGCAGAAAAAGCCCTTCAGAAATCCGGAAAGAAGACCATTTCGCAGACAAAGAATAAATAGAAAGGCAGAACGCGTGAACTATCAGTATCGCATCCATGAAATAAGGCTGGACCTGGGTGAATCAAAGGACCGGATCCCGAAAAAGATCCTCCGGAAACTCGGAAAAGCCGGAAAGAAAGTAACAATTTCCGACTGGATCATCCGGAGAGAATCCATCGACGCCCGGCACAAGGACCGGATAAAATTAGTCTATACCGTGGATTTCACAGCGGACCGGGAACTGAATCTGGCAAAGGCGCCGGATCTTAAGTATCATCGTGCCGTTTCCGGAACGCAGCCGTTAAAGCACCGGCCTGTTGTGGTCGGAATGGGCCCCTGTGGGATGTTTGCGGCGCTGATTCTGGCGCAGCAGGGTTACTGTCCGCTGGTCATCGAGCGGGGAGCTCCAGTGGAAGAGCGTGTCCGGGATGTTCAGAAATTCTGGGATCAGGGAGTACTGGACCCGGAGTCCAATGTGCAGTTTGGAGAAGGCGGAGCAGGAACCTTTTCCGATGGAAAACTGACGACAGGGATCAAAGATCCGCGTATTCACTTTATGCTGGAAGAATTTGTAAAAGCCGGAGCTGATCCGGAGATTCTCTACGCCCATATGCCTCATATCGGAACCGATGTCCTGCGTATCTGCGTGAAAAATATCCGCGAGCAGATTCTGTCCCTTGGCGGAGAAATTCACTTCCACTCCAGGATGGACCAGCTGATAATGGAGCAGGAAGAGGACGGATTCCGGGTAAGCGGCATTCAAGTGACGGAAAACGGCGTGCAGAAAACGATAGAAGCAGACCAGGTCATCCTGGCCCTTGGGCACAGCGCAAGAGACACTTTCCGCATGCTCAGGGATCACAGGGTTCCGATGGAGCAGAAGGGATTTTCTATCGGTGTCAGAATCGAGCATCCGCAGGAGGTCATCGACCGTGCACAGTACGGAGATACCGGGAAAAATCTGGGGCTCCCGCCTGCCGTGTATAAGCTGAACTGGCACTGCAGGAAAAGCGGACGCGGCGTCTATACCTTCTGCATGTGCCCGGGCGGAGAAGTTATTACGGCGTCTTCACAGAAAGGCGGCGTAGTGACCAACGGCATGAGCCGGCACGGACGGGACAGCGGAACGGCCAACAGTGCGCTGCTCGTCGATGTACGGCCGTTGGACTTCCCGGATCCGGATGATCCGCTTTCCGGAATTGATTTCCAGGAGAAATACGAGCGCCTGGCGTTTAAGAATGGCGGATCTGATTATTCCGCGCCAAAAACAAGCTGGAAAAATTTCCGTGACAAGACGGAAGACGCGCAGCCGGTGCTCCAGTCTCTGCCGGATTTTGCGGTGGACAGTATCAATGAGGCCATGCCGCATCTCGGGAAAAAGCTGCAGGGCTTTGACAGCGATGACGCCGTAATGACCGCGGTAGAATCCAGAAGTTCCTCTCCGGTGAGAATTCTCAGAGATGAGAATCAGCAGAGCCTGTCCGTCCGCGGACTGTATCCGGGCGGCGAAGGCGCAGGATATGCCGGAGGAATCACGAGTTCCGCCTGTGATGGAATGAAAATTGCAGAACAGATTATTTCGTCTTTTACCCCGTGGAAGAAATTTCCTGAAAAAGGATGAAATAGATCCTGAAATCAGATAAGATAGAGAGACAGCGTTCTGCGGGAGCAGAATTCCGGCAGAAGCTGTTTACATAAGTAAGAACGTTACACTGCAGGAAAGAGAGGGATGGAATGCAGAAGAAAGAAGACCAGATGGAATTCACTCCGAATACCCGGATTGAAAACGCAGTGAAAAATTTTCAGGTCGGTCAGGATGAAGCAAGCAATATGGAACTGACCGAGGCGATTTTAACGAGCGCGGTGAACAGTGAGGAGCTTCTGGCTCCTGCCGTACCAGCCGGCGCAGACGGAAAGCCGCTGGACCTTGAATATATGACCGATGACCAAATCCAGGAATTTTTAGAGAATGAGGAAATCAGTTTTGCCATTCATGCCGTTACAGACGAAGATGGAAATGACTGGCTTCCGGTATTTACCAGCCCGGATCAGGTGATGAAGGGTGATGTCGTTGATGTTATGGCACATCAGATCGAGACGCTGATGGCCATGGCTATGGACACGGATATGGCGGGAATCGTCATCAATCCGTGGGAAGCGGCGCTGAATATCCCGACAGAGACCCTGCATGTACTGATGGAAAGCATTCAGTCCATTAATGAAAATGCAGATGAAGAGCTGCAGGGCGATATCAACCTGGTAGAGGGTGATATTGTTAATATGGACTGTGATGCGATCGTCAATGCAGCAAATAATACGCTGATGGGCGGAGGCGGCGTAGACGGCGCCATTCATCAGGCAGCAGGTCCGGAGCTGGATGAAGCATGCCGTGAACTTCACGGATGCAGAACCGGAGAAGCGAAGATCACAGAAGGTTTCCGTCTTCCTGCCAGTTACATCATCCACACGGTCGGCCCGATTTACGACGGATCGGACCAGTGTGCAGATGATCTGGCAGACTGCTACTGGAACTGTCTGAATCTGGCGATCGACTACGATATTCATACAATTGCTTTCCCGGCAATTTCAACCGGAGTATTTGGCTATCCGATGAAAGACGCGGCGGAGATCGCTGTCGACACGGTGCTGACCTGGCTGGATTCCTACGCGGGAGACTATGACATGCAGGTTACATTCTGTGTTCATGATGACACCGCATACCAGATTTATACAGAAATTCTGGACCGCGAGCTGGCTGACGAGCCGGAAGATCCGCAGAACTAAGCAGAAAACAGAGAAGAAATGGAAGGAGACTGTGCAGAGTCGGAAGCCTGCAGAGTCTCCTTTTTCAACAAAGAAGGGAGTTTTCCATGGGAGCCCGGAAAGCGGGATTTGTCCCGGCTTACTGGAATTCCGGACGGATTATTGTTTCGGATTGGACAAATTCAGCCTACTGTTTATGTTCATGGTACGGGAATATTGATAAAATATCGATATACTGAGGTGAAAATTATGGATTTGATCAGAATGCCGAAGGCAGAAAATAAAAAAGCTATTACAGTCGGAATTCCGCGCTCACTGCTTTACTTCAGATATGGAGTATTGTGGGAGCGCTTTTTTCAGGAACTTGAAATCAGGACCATTGTCAGTCCGCCGACCAATCTGGAAGTGATGAATACGGGGGCACGCCGCGCGGCATCCGAGATGTGTCTCGCCATGAAAATTTTCATGGGTCATGTCGATGCACTGATTGGAAAATGTGACTACATTCTGGTTCCGAGAATCAGAGATTTCGGCATTCGCAGGGTTATGTGCGCCAATTTTGAAGCGCTTCCGGATGTCGTTTCCAATATATTCTATGAGGCGCCCTTCCGCGTGCTGTCCTATGATATTGATTCATCCAAGAAGAAAGATGAATGCCATGCCATGGTGGAAATGGCTGTGTCCATCGGATTTTCTCACGGACGCGCAAATAAGGCCTATAAAGCGGCCAGAAAGGCGCAGAATGAGGCCGATATCAGGAAGGCAAAAGATACGGAAGCCCTTTACCGCAAGAAGGATCTGAAGCTGGCCATCGCCGCGCACAGCTATGTGCTGGATGATGAATATATCGGAAAGCCGATTATCAAATATCTGGAAGAAAACGGCGTCACCGTCATCCGCGCAGACCAGGTGGACCGGAAACAGGCGATGAAGGAATCCGAAAAAGTTTCTCCGACGCTGAAGTGGGAGCTGTCCAGAGAGATGGTTGGTTCCCTTGCGATGCACCACCAGGATATCGATGGTGCGATTCTTTTGTCCGTCTATCCCTGTGCGCTTGATTCCATGGTGAACGACATGCTGATGCGGAAGAATAAGATGGCGCATATTCCGATTCTCCAGATGACCCTGGATGCGCAGACCGGTACGGCCGGCGTGGAGACCAGGCTGGAGAGTTTTATTGATATTCTGAAGATGAGAAGAGAAGTGGAGGCAGGAAATGGCAGAGAAAACGAAGCGTAAAATCGCATTTCCAATGGTCGCCCGCTATAACGAGGTGGTGCGGTATTTCGTTGAAGAGGGACTGCATCAGACCTATATCATGCAGCCGAAAATGACTAGAAGAACGCTGAAGCTGGGCGTGAAATATGCGCCGGACATGGTCTGTACACCATTTAAGACGATCCTGGGGAGCATGATCGAGGCCCTGGAGGCCGGTGCGGACACCCTGATCATGGTGTTCGGCTACTGCCGCCTGGGGTATTACGGAGAGCTCGCGGAGTCTATTCTGCGCGACCTCGGCTATGAGTTCGATTATCTTAATCTGGCGGAATATACAACCGGAAAGAAAAAAGATTACCTCAAGGCCGTCAAGAAGCTGAATCCAAAGGCCGGTGCGGTCGCCATGGGAAAGGCCGGGCTGGACGGTCTGAAAATGATGGAAGACATCGATTCCGTCGAGGATTACTATTACCAGAACTGTGGGTTTGAGACGACAAAGGGTGAATACCGCAGGGCGCTGAACCAGTTTATGAGCGACATGGGAAAAGCGAAAAACAGAAATGATATCGACAGCGGCTATGACCGCTGCATGGAGAAATTCAGGAGCATCCCGATTGATAAGGGAGAATTCCCGCTTCGTGTCGGGGTTCTGGGTGAATATTTCACGGTCATGGACGAGTTTTCCAACATCGACTTGGAGCAGTCCCTTGCCGACCTTGGCGTGGAAGTTCACCGCTGGATGAATGTCAGCCACAGAAATCTGCATTATCCGGGAGAAAAGAATCTGCACCCGCGGATCAATGAGTACTGCAATTATGAGATGGGTCCGACCTCTACCGCCAACATCTGGTATGCAAAGGAATGCGCAGAAAACGGATTTGACGGACTGGTGCATGTCAAGAGCGCGGGCTGTACACCGGAAATCGACATCATGCCGGTTCTGCAGAGAATCGGAGCCGATTTCAAGATCCCGATTCTGTATCTGACCTACGATTCACAGGATGGAGATGCGGGTCTGCAGACCAGAATTGAAGCGTTCTACGACATGATTGAAATGAGAAAGAAGGTAATCCACTAATGGAAGATGTATATATGGGAATCGATGTGGGATCCATTTCCACAAAGGGTGTAATTCTGACGAAGGAAAACAAGATTCTGTCCAGTGAATACATCTGGACGGAAGGAAATCCGATCGGTGCGGTAAAAAAACTGGTCCGCCTGCTGGAAAAGCAGTTTGATAAGGAAAACTACCGCATCGTGGCAACTGGTACAACCGGAAGCGCCAGAAAACTGGTGGGAACGGTTCTGGGAGCTACCGTTGTAAAGAATGAAATCACTGCTCACGCGGTAGGAACGACTACCTTTCATCCGGATGTCCGCACCATTCTGGAAATCGGCGGACAGGACTCGAAAATCATTCTGGTGGAAAACGGTGTCGCGATCGACTATGCGATGAACACCCTCTGCGCGGCAGGAACGGGAGCCTTCCTTTCCAGCCAGTCCGCACGTCTTGGCATTCCGGTTGAAGATATGGGAGAAATCGCCTTGAAGTCCGAGCACCCGACACAGATCGCCGCCCGCTGCACCGTATTTGCAGAGTCTGACCTGGTTCATAAAATTCAGGTCGGCCATACGAAGGAAGATATCGTTGCCGGCCTCTGTCAGGCAGTCGTCGGAAACTATCTGAACAATGTCGGAAAAGGAAAGAAAATCCAGTCCCCGGTCGTCTTCCAGGGCGGAGTTTCAAAGAATATCGGCGTAGTAAAAGCTTTCGAAAAGCAGCTGGGCTGCCCGGTTATCGTCGATAAAGACGGCCATCTGATGGGAGCCATCGGCGCCGCCATCCTGGCGAGAAGAAACAAAAAGCGTTCCGTATTCGATTTCAATATGGAAGATATGGAGTTCATCACCAGAGAAATCAATTGCGGAGGATGCCCGAACAACTGCGAAATTATCTGCGTCTACAGGGACGGTGAGATGATCGACAGCTGGGGCAACCGCTGCGAGAGAGGCGACGTGGCCGCCAGGAAAGCTGCTAAACTGGCAGAAGTGAAATAGAGATCTATTTCCGGATTCATCAATCAAGAAAAGAGCCACTGCCCTTTGGTAAATCCAGGGATGGTGGCTCTCTTATCGGTTACGGCAGCTATTTCTTCAACTTACTCCTCAGCCAGCACATTTCCCGTCATCTCTTCCGGAATCGGCAGGCCCATGAGTTTCAGCAGGGTCGGCGCGATATCGGCCAGTTTTCCACCGTCTTTCAGGCGCTTCGGGTGGTTGGCAATGTGGACCAGCGGAACCGGGTTCAGGGAATGGGAGGTGACGGTGTAACCGTTCTCGTCCTGCATGACGTCAGCGTTTCCGTGGTCAGCGGTCAGGAGGATCTGGCCGTCTTTTGCCAGGACGGCTTTCTCGATCTGCGGAACGCACTTATCCAGGGTTTCGATGGCTTTTACAGCAGCGCCCATGTCGCCGGTGTGGCCGACCATGTCGGCATTGGCGAAGTTCAGGATGATGACATCGTAAAGATCGCGGTCGATTTCTCTTAATACGCGTTCGGTGATCTCCGGAGCGCTCATTTCCGGCTGCAGGTCGTAGGTTGCGACTTTTGGGGACGGGATCAGAATACGGTCTTCTCCCTGATTCGGCTCTTCCACGCCGCCGTTGAAGAAGAAGGTGACGTGGGCATACTTCTCGGTTTCTGCGATGCGAAGCTGCTTGAGGCCGAGGGAAGAAATATATTCTCCCAGCGTGTTTTTATAGTGCTCCGGCGGGAAGGCCAGTTCAACGTTCGGCATGCTGGCATCATACTGGGTCATGCAGACGTAGCAGAGATCAGAGACGGTCTTTTCTCTCTTGAATCCGTCAAAATCAGGGTCGACGAAGCAGCGGGTAATCTGGCGGGCTCTGTCCGGGCGGAAGTTATACATGATCATGCTGTCGCCGTCAGAAACGACAGAAGTTTTTCCATCAGCATCCGGAATGACTGTCGGAACGACGAACTCATCATTTTCTTCATTATCATAAGCCTTCTGGATGGCCTCTTCATAAGAGGATGCCGTGCGGCCCTTTCCGAGGGTCATGGCATCATAGGCCAGCTGCTCTCTTTCCCAGCGGGTATCTCTGTCCATTGCGTAGTAGCGTCCGGAAATCGTTGCAATTCTGCCGATTTTAAGGTCGTCCAGCTTGTCAGAGAGTTGCTTCAGATAGGTCAGCGCGCAGCGCGGCGGAACGTCGCGGCCATCCAGATAGCAGTGTACGGCGATTTTCTGAACACCTTCTTTTTTTGCCATATCGAGAAGCGCGAAGAGGTGGTCGATGTGGCTGTGCACGCCGCCGTCCGACAGAAGTCCGGAAATGTGCAGCGTAGAATTGTTTTTCTTCACGTGTTCCATTGCATCGAGAAGAGCAGGATTCTTAAAAAAAGAACCGTCCTTTACCGCTTTTGTGATCAGGCTCAGATCCTGATAGACGATGCGGCCGCCGCCGATGTTCAGGTGGCCGACTTCAGAATTTCCCATCTGCCCATCCGGAAGTCCGACCGGCTCACCGGATGCGGCGAGCTGGGTGTGCGGGTAGACAGACATGATCCGGTCCAGACTCGGTTTATATGCCTGTGCGATGGCGTTTCCAAGGGTGCGGGGATTCAGTCCGTATCCATCCATAATGAGGATCATATTCGGTTTTGTCATATCTTAGTTCTCCTTATTCACTTGATGAGGGTCTTTTCTGCGGCTGTTCAGGCAGATTTCAGGAAGCAGGAGGCTCCTTGCCCGTTCAGCCTTTGTCCTGTAATCATGATACCACAATTCAGGCAGAATCCATAAAAGTTTGGTATACTATCAGCATGAGACAAAGTCAGAAACAGGAAAAGAGGATGGATATGGCTTGGACTGAGCAGCAGCAAAAGGCAATTGATACGGACGGCAGGAGTCTGCTGGTTTCTGCGGCGGCGGGATCGGGAAAGACGGCGGTCATGGTGGAGCGTGTCTGCAGGCTGGTTACGGAGGAAGGGCTGGATGTGCGGCAGCTTCTGGTGGTGACCTTTACCAATGCGGCGGCGTCGGAGATGCGGGAGAAAATCCGCACGGCGCTGAGGAAGAAGGCAAAGGAGAACCCGGCGATGAGACAGCAGCTGGAGCTCCTCCCGCAGGCGGAAATCAGCACATTCCACTCGTTTGCGCTGGATGTGATCCACCGCTTTTTCTATCTGACGGATCTGGAGGCATCGTTTTCCATTGCGGATGAGGCCAGAAGCACGGTGCTCTGCGAGGAGGCGATGGATGAGCTGCTGGACGACCGCTATGAGGCAGAGGACCCGGATTTTCAGACCTTTATGGACTGGTACAGCGGCGAGAAGAACGACGACCGGGTCCGCACGCTTCTGATGAAACTTTACCATACCCTTCAGGCGCTGCCGGAGCCGGAGAAGACGCTGCAGGCGCAGATCGACGCCATGGACCCGCAGGGGGATCCGGAGGACTGCCATCTGGCGCATGTCCTGAGAGAGGCAGCCGGCGGGGAGCTTCAGCAGGCCAGAGAAGAACTTCAGAAAGCGGTTTCTATCCTGAATGATGCAGGCTGTGCGGGCGTTTCGGACAAGCTCCGTACAGTCGTCATGGAGATCCAGGAGGCGGAGAAGCATCTCCAGAGCGGCAGTATCGACCAGGCGGGTTCCTACGTGCAGGCTGTGAACTGGCCGCGTCTTGCTGCATCGAAGGACGAAAAGGAAGCCTATGCAGAGGTTAAGGACGTCGTGACCTCACTTCGGGATGAAGCGAAGAAGAGGATAGAGAAGCTGCAGACAGAGTATTTCAGCGAACCGCTTCAGGATACTCTGGAAGAGATCCGCATGACTCGCGGCGCTGCGCAGACGCTGATGGACCTGCTGAAAGATTTTCATGCCCGCTATCATGAGAAGAAGCAGCAGAACCGCCTCATCGATTTCAACGATATCGAGCATTACTGCCTGCAGATTCTTCAGGACGAGAAGGCGGCCGGCTATTACCGAGAGAAGTTCCAGTCGATATTCATCGATGAATATCAGGACACGAGCCTGGTGCAGGAGGCCATCATTTCCCGCATTGCCCGCCCGGACAACCTGTTCATGGTGGGCGACCAGAAGCAGTGCATTTACCAGTTCCGCCTTGCGGAGCCGCGGATTTTCAGGGACAAATACCAAACGTTCAAGGAGGAAATGGAAAAGCCTGACGGGAAAGCCATGAAAATCGACCTGAACCGCAACTTCCGCAGCAAACCGGTGATATTAAGCACGATAAACAGCGTATTTCAGCCGATCATGGAAGGCTACGACGATGACGCGAAGCTCTACCCGGGAATTCCCTATGATGGAGCATATTCCTTTCCTCCGGAAACGAGGATCATCGACCAGGGGGAGAAGGAAGATGCAGATCCGGAGATCACTTCTCTGAAAAAAGCTGATCTGGAAGCCATGGAAGCCGCGCGTCTGATCAAGGAAAATGTTGGAAGCAGGTATTTTGATTCCAAGTCCGGGCAGGTAAAAACGCTGCAGTATAAGGATATTGTGATTCTGCAGCGGTCGGTGCTGAGCAGCAGCAGAGCCTATACGGAGGTCATGCAGAAAGAACATATTCCGTTATATATGGACAGCAACGACGGCTTTTTTGATCGGACGGAGATTCACGTGTTCATGAACCTGCTGGCGGTGATCGATAATACTTATCAGGATGTGCCGATGATCAGTGTTCTGCGGTCGGAAATTTTCCGCTTCTCAACGGATGAGCTGGCGGAAGTCCGGAGCCTGTCTTCCGACGGAAGTTTCACGGAAGTGATGATGGCAGCGGCAGAGGGTTCGCTTCCGGTCAGAGTGCCGGAGCAGCTGCAGAAAAAATGCCGGAATGTCCTTGCGAAAATCCGTTCCTGGAAACTTTTGTCCCTGGCGATGCCGCTGTCTGACTTCCTATGGAAACTCATGCTGGACAGCGGATATTACATGATGGCGGGTGCGATGCCGGACGGGGAGATGCGGCAGGCCAATCTGCGGATTCTGCTGGCCCGGGCGCAGCAGTACAGTGAGGATGCACAGAGTTCTCTGTATTCCTTCATGCGCTATATCGATGCCGTGCGCCAGCACACTGTAAAGACCAGCCAGGCAAAGCTCTTGTCGGAAAATGACGATGTGGTGCGGATGATGACGATTCACAAGTCGAAAGGCCTGGAATTTCCGATGGTGATCATCGCCGGCATGGGGAATGCGCTGACCTATACCAGCGGAAAGGATCCGATTCTCTTCCATAAAGATGTGGGCCTGGGCATGAGTCTGGAGGATCCGGAGAACCGCATCAGGAAGACGACGCTGACAAGAACGCTGATCGTGCGCCAGTTCCGGAAGGAGGAGTATGAGGAGAACATCCGCATTCTCTACGTTGCCATGACGCGGGCTCGCGAGAAACTGTTCCTGCTGGGAACGGTCAAGGATGCGGAGAAATTTCTGGAGAAGAAGGAAGCGGGGATCCGGTCTGAGCGGTCCTTTTTCGATATGATGGAGGAACTTCCGCGGCCGGAGCTGGTTACGATGGAGGAGCTTCAGGGCACAGATTCTGATGAGGACGAGGAATCTGCTGAATTTCCGGAGTTTGCGTCTTCTTCGGCAAAAGCGGACCGGGCTGAGATCGTAAGCCGGCTGGACTATGCCTACCCGTATCCGGAAGCGCAGAGTGTGCGGTCTAAGTACACGGCGACTTCGCTGAATGAGCAGAATGAACAGGAGCAGGGAAGGAGAAATGATGGCAGGCGCCGGGATCCGGGAAGTTTTCTGCCGCCGGATGAAGAGGAGCTTCCGGTGTTCGGGCAGGAAGAGCCCCTGGCAGAAAAGCAGGCGGGTTTCGCCGGTGCACTGGGTATTAAGAATGCCGGAGCCGGGATACCGGATGCCGGGGCCGGTACTGCTGCTGTTTCCGGCGGCCTGGAGACCGAGACAGATTCCGGCTTGGAAAAAGCGCAGAAAGCGGTACATGTTACCCGGAGAGTCCCGCTGTTTATGCAGGAAAAGAAGCAGCTGACTTTTGCAGAACGCGGTACGGTCTATCACAGCATCATGGAACATCTGGATTTCTCAAAAGCAGAGGAGAATGGTCCGGGCTATATTCAGGATGCTGTCGCGGAAATGGTGAAGGAGGGGATTTTCCTTCCTGAAGAGGCGGAAGCTGTGGATCTTAGGAAGATTTCCGCATTCTTCCGGACGGACATCGGAAAGCGCTGCGCTGCGGCGTCCGCTGACCACCGCCTCTGGAAGGAGCAGACCTTCAATCTGGCCGTTCCGATGCACGGTGAAAGCACTATGGTTCAGGGAATCATCGACTGTTTCTTTGAAGAAAAGGGAAAGATTATTCTTCTGGATTATAAAAGCAACTGGGTGGATTTCCGGAAGCCGTTTGAAGAGGAGCGCAGGAGGCTGCTGGAAAAATACCGGATGCAGTTGCAGCTATACCGGGAAGCACTGCGGAAGGGCATGAAAAAGCCGGTCTCTGAAGCCTATCTGTATCTGTTCTCTGCAGAACGCTGCATCGCGCTGGACGAATCGCAGTCGCGAGAGAATAGCTGCGCGTCGGATGGTGTATAATAAAGAGTATATAGTATTGAAGAAGGGCAGGGGATTAGAAACATGAATTTAGAACATACAGGGGTAGTTTTTGAAGGCGGCGGCATGCGCGGCATCTTTTGTACGGGGGTCATCGACTATTTTATCGAGCATGAAATTTACTTTCCGCACGTTTTTGGTACTTCCGCCGGCGCCTGCAACGCCTGCAGCTACGTCAGCCGTCAGGCGGGAAGAGCCTACGGCACGTCCACTGAATATCTGAAAAATCCGGAATTCGGGGGCTGGAGAAGTCTTAGAAAAACAGGAGATTTTTTCAATGTCAATTTCATATACCACGAAATTCCGGATGAGCTGTATCCGATCGATAATGAGACCTTTAAAAAGAGCGGCGTTGATTTTAAAGTGACCATCACGAACTGCATCACCGGAGAAGCGGAGTATCCGCAGATTCACGACCTGCACGATGACATAAAATACGTTCAGGCCTCTGCCAGCCTTCCGCTGCTTTCCCGAATGGTACCGATCGACGGCTACGTCTACCTGGACGGCGGCATCTGTGATTCCATCCCGGTCATGGAATCCGTCAGAGAGGGAAATAAAAAGAACGTCGTCGTTCTCACGCGGCCTCTCGGCTACCGCAAAAAACCGAATTACACGATCATGCCGATGATCCGCGCAAAATACATCCGTTATCCGAACCTGGTCAAGGCCATCGAAAACCGTTTCACCTTCTACAACCGGACCCTTGAATATATCGAGCAGGGCGTGAAAGACGGGACCATCTTCGCCATTGCTCCGATGGGCAATCTCGACATCGGACGCACGGAGATGAATAAAGACAAGCTGAAAAAAGGCTATGAGGAAGGGTATTTCGTAGCGGAAGGGCTGAAGGACAGGATGTTTGAATTTCTCGAAAGAGAATAAAGGTGTTCGGTGTCATCCGCCATTGCAGCTTGCTCCGGCCTGGATGGAATAGACGACAGTTAAAAGTAAGCAGGCAGCCGCTTCCGGAACCCACTCTGATTCGGCTGTGAGTGGAAAGTGCTCAGAGAATGCCGGCATCTGTCGCAAACGTGGAGTTAGAACGGTGCGACAGACGCTCGGCATTCTTGCTGTTCACTTTCTGTCACAGCATCGAATCGCCGTGAGGTTTCGTTCAGCGGCTGCCTTGCTTTTCTTTTCTGTCTTCTATCCAGACCGGAGCGGGCTTAATTGGCGGATGGCTTGTTTTGCTTTATTCAATTTCAGGCGGGATTCTGTCTTTCGGGATGAATAACCGATTTCGCTCGCGAATCGCAAGGGCGACTACATTAAGAGAGAGTCTGATCCGCGGATACGGTTCAGACTCTCTCTATATAAAGGTTACAGGCTAAATCATTTTAGCTTCACCTCGGGGCCGATTTTATGAATTAGCAGACACCCTGCATCATCATAGCTTCAGCAACTCTCTCGAATCCGGCGATGTTAGCACCAGCTACGAGGTTGTCGCCGAGGTTGTACTTCCTGCAGGCTTCCTCTGTGATCTCGAAGATGTGGTCCATGATGTGCTCCAGCTCTTCGTAAACGCGCTCTTTGCTCCAGATCAGGTGCTCTGCGTTCTGTGCCATCTCCAGGCAGGAGCAGGCTACGCCGCCAGCGTTGCATGCCTTGGACGGTGCAACGATAACGTTGTTCTCCTGCAGGTATTTAACAGCCTCATTTGTGGTCGGCATGTTAGCTCCCTCGATGAGGTATCTTGCATTGTTCTTAACCATTTCCTTAGCCCAGTCAATGGTGATGTCGTTCTGCATTGCGCATGGCATGTACAGATCAGCCTTAACTTCCCAAGGTCTCTTTCCGGCGATGAACTTTGCGTTCGGGAACTTCTCTGCATAAGGAGCGCAGATGTTCTTTCCGGAAGATCTCAGCTCGAGCAGATAGGAGATCTTCTCCGGTGTTGTGATTCCTTCCTCATCGAGGATGTATCCGTCTGGTCCGGAAATTGTGATCGGCTTAGCTCCGAGTTCTGTCAGCTTTGTGATTGTTCCCCAGGATACGTTTCCGAATCCGGATACAACTGCTGTCTTTCCTTCCAGGGACTCGCCGTAGTGCTTCAGGACGTCTCTTGCGAAGAATACGATTCCGAATCCTGTAGCTTCTGTTCTTCCGTTCAGTCCGCCGTTTGTGGTTCCTTTTCCTGTCCATGTTCCGTCGTACTGACCGGTCAGTCTCTTATACTGACCCATCATGTAGCCGATTTCTCTTCCGCCTACACCCATGTCTCCTGCAGGCACATCGACGTTCGGTCCGATATGTCTGTAGAGCTCATTGATGAAGGACTGGCAGAATCTCATTACTTCTCCATCAGACTTTCCAGCCGGATCGAAGTCGGAACCGCCCTTGCCGCCGCCGATCGGCAGTCCTGTCAGGGAGTTCTTGAAGATCTGCTCGAATGCGAGGAACTTCAGGATTCCTGGATATACGTTAGCCTGGAATCTCAGTCCGCCCTTGTAAGGTCCGAGTGCGCTGTTGAACTGAATTCTGTATCCTCTGTTTACCTGAACCTTGCCGTTGTCGTCAACCCAAGGAACACGGAACTGAATCATTCTTTCAGGCTCAATCAGTCTGTCCATCAGTCCGGACTCAACATACTCTGGATGAGCTTCCAGAACCGGCTCGATAGAAGTCAGAACCTCTTCTACAGTCTGCAGAAACTCTGGCTCATGCGCATTCTTCTGTTTAGCGATCTCAATGTACTTGTCAGCAATCTTACCCATAACCATTCTCCTTTTATTAATATAACAGTTTCGGTTCTGTGTTGTTTGTTTCTCAGAACCTCTCTCTGTCATGGAATATAACACTAGCTGAAGTTTCAGTCAACTGTTTTGGCAGATTTTTTTTGGAAACATGGAAATTATCTGAATACGTTGTCTGAATCATGAACTCATTCGTGTATACATTGTTGAACATCACAAAAAAGAGCATCTGAAGTACAAAATCCGATTTGAACTCTAGTCTAATAAATGTTGAAAATCAGCGCTATACAGCGGATATTTGATAAAAAATAGACAACCCTTATCTGATGATAATACATTGGCTGTCTCCGCTCGTCAATGCCCCATGAGCACAAATCTTTCAGTGCTGAAACACAGTATTGAAAAAATAATCGGCCCAATAATTCGGAAAGATGGTATAAAAATTACCCTGGTATACCGGTAGACAGCCGGAAAACGCCTAAAGTCGTGGGTGTGGCACTTATAACAAAAAGTACTCAAATTGTATTTTGTATAAAATATATCATGTACAAAAGAAAAACAGTAAAGAAAAATTTCAAGATAGTGAAAAATATTTTTATATATAAAATCATATCACGGATTTGCAGCCGCCTTTTCGTAAATCTCCATCTTCCGGTCAGCGTGGCAGAAAAGATTTTATTCATATGGAACCGGCGGCATGTGGGAAATGTAAAATCGATGTGAATATCTGCGTTTAGATTTAAGTACAATTTTACAAGGCTTTTCGAATCGGCTGAACATCTTGAAAGATGAACGCGCAGGCACTATAATATTAATGTTATAAAGGAATAGAATACATGCCTGTTCAGAGGGCTGAAACGTGTATTCTGGCTGCTCTGCCGGCAATTGTCCGGCAAGGCAGTCTGAAGCACGGAGGCCGATGCGCAGACATGAAGCACACAAGAAAGGAGTGGATGTTATGGACAGCGTTCCCGTGGGACATTTGTCTGAGAAAATTCGAATATACCGATTAAAGAATAGTCCGCTCCTGTATAAGTGCGCCCTCTAGTTTCCGGAAAAAGACTCCGCGTGTTTTCGCGCCCTGCCTGTTTCCGCACTTCCGGCTGTATTTTGCAGCGAGTGGGGAAAGGATGCGTGGATACCAATGGATAGTACACTGGACAGAGACCAGCTGTATGATGAAACCTTGGGTGATCTCCTGGAACTGCTGGAAGACAAGCAGTATTTCCGGGCACGGGATCTTCTGCTGAAATTCAATCCGGCAGATATCGCGGATCTTCTGGAAGATATCTCCGATGACGCAGGCTTGAGAATGACGGTTGTGCTTTTCCGTCTTCTGCCGAAAGACGTTTCGGTCGATGTTTTTGCAGAACTTTCACCTGAGGACCAGATGGACATCGTCAGCGAGGTCACAGAGAAGGAAACATCATTTATCGTTAATGAGCTGGATTTTGATGATAAGATCGACATTCTGGAAGAAATGCCGCCGAATCTTGTTACCAGAATCCTGGAAAAGACACCTGCTTCCGAAAGAAAGCAGATCAATACATTTTTAAATTATCCGGATAATACGGCAGGAAGCCTGATGACTCCGGAGTACGTCAGTGTAAAGAAAGACTGGACCGTCAAGGAATCGCTGGCCCATATCCGTCACTACGGAACCGATGCAGAAACCATCTACACCTGTTACGTAAGAGACGGTTCCTGGAGACTGCTGGGAGTAGTTTCCCTGAGCACCATCGTGCTTTCTGATGAGGATACAAAAATCATGGACATCATGCATACGGATGTCGTGAGTGAAAACGTCGATGCGGACCAGGAAGAGGTTTCGGACGACTTCAAGAAATACGGATACATTGCCATGCCGGTTGTCGATAAGGATGACCGTCTGGTTGGAATCATCACTGTCGATGATATTCTCGACGTCATGGAAGATGAAGCAACAGAGGATATCGAAAGAATGAACGGTGTCATCGATTTTCAGGACGCGAAGAAGGGATACCTGGATCTGTCTGTCTGGCAGCACACGAAAAACCGTCTGCCATGGCTTCTGATCCTGTCCGTTATCTACATTTTCACCAGTCTGATCATCAATCACAGTGAACACATGCTTTCTTCTGTGATACAGCTTGTGACCTACATTCCGCTTCTAATGGGAATGGGCGGAAATGGCGGTTCGCAGGCGGCTTCTCTGATTATCCGGGGACTTGCCACGGATGAGGTTGAGACAGAAGACTGGAACAGGGTTCTCTGGAAAGAGATCCGGGTTGGAATCCTGCTTGGAATAATCCTGAGTGCCGTGAATTTTGCGCGAGTGTATTTCCTTGACCGGCAGAGCATCATGATGGCCGCTGCCGTCTGTGCGGCAATGTTTTTCATTACGATCATCGCCAAGGTTATCGGCAGCATGGTGCCTCTGCTTGTAAAGAAGCTGAAGCTGGACCCGGCGCTGATTGCGAACCCGGCGATCACGTCCGCTTCCGACATTGCGGCCCTGCTGGTATATTTTGCCATGGCGGGCGCGGTCCTGAAGCTGTAAATCTGTGAAAACAGGAGTATTGTTGAGCTATGCAGAATAAGGAAAATGACAGTAAGAATCCTGCAGAATCCCTCAGAGAGGAGCGTAAGGAAGAGATGCTCCGGGAATATAAGCAGGAGGTCAGTAATATACAGACAAAAATAGAAGAGCAAGAGGCCGATGTAAAACGGCCCCTGCCGAAGGCATCGGATTATGTCCTGCCTGGAAGTGAGGAAGATCCGTGGGACTCACTGACCGATGAAGAGAAAAAGAAGGAAGTACAAGGCGATCTCCGGTCAGGCTGGTCCAAGTGGGGAAACCTGCTGATTGCAGTCGTTGTGGTCGGTGTGATCATCTTATTTAAAGTACTGATGTAGGCATTTCAGGCTGCAGGACGCGGGAACACGCTTCTGCAGCCTGAAATGCATCAGAACAATAATGATTATGAATAACATAGTAAGGGAGGAGGATGAAGAATGTTTGTACAGATGAATGAGCCCGATATGATTACTGAAGAAGATGTGCAGCGCGTGATTCACCGCCGCCCGGATACGATGCATAAGGGCCAGTGCGGCCGTGTGCTGATTATTGCCGGCGGTAACGGAATGCCGGGTGCGGCGGTTCTGGCTGCGAAGGCGGCGCTTCGCGCGGGATCAGGCCTGGTCTATGTCTGCGCGCCGAAGCCGAGTTTCCCGGTCATCCAGACCCTCGTTCCGGAGGCCATTACGGTAGAGTGGGATGAGGCCTGCTCGGTTATGGATGGCGGTATGGGAAGAGGCGTGTCAGAAATTTCCTATGATGCAATCGCGTTTGGCCCTGGCATGGGGACGTCCGCGGCTTCAAGGCGGCGCCTGAAGACGGTGCTGCTGTCGGCACAGGCGCCGCTGCTGCTGGATGCGGACGGCCTGAACCTTTTGTCCGCTGACGAAGATCTCCGAAATATGGCAGCATCCTATACCGGGGATATCGTCATGACTCCGCATCCGGGAGAAGCAAAGCGCATGCTGGAGACGCGAGAGGGCGCCACGGCTCCGTCTGACCGGAATGAAATGGCCTTCGATCTGGTCAGGGATTACGGCAGAATTATTGTGCTGAAAGGGTCGGGAACGCTTGTGGCCAGATATGCGCCGGGTCCTGAAGGGGAAGGCGTGGAGCTGCGCAGAAATCCGACGGGAAATCCGGGAATGGCAACGGCTGGCGCGGGTGATGTGCTGACGGGCGTGATCACATCCTTCCTCGGACAGGGTATGGAAGCCTGGGAGGCGGCATGCTCGGGCGTGTTTATTCACGGCCTTGCAGGAGACATCATGCGCACGGAAAAGGGGGAGCGCGGCCTGATTGCCAGTGATCTGGTGCAGGCTCTTCCATATGCGCTGAGACGGTTCGAGAATCTCGACGAGATGCGGTAAAAGATTGCAATGCCTGTGAAATCGGGTATAATAGATGCGTTGAGTTTTTCAATTGTACATTACAGATCAGGAGAGAACCATCATGAAAAGAAAAGACAATGAGTATTATGAGGGAATTGCCTCTAAGATCAGAGTCGATGCGATAAAGGCAATTTATCACGCAGGCTCCGGTCATCCGGGCGGGTCCCTTTCTGCGGCGGATATCATTACGGCGCTGTATTTCGGTGAGATGAACATTGATCCGGAGAATCCAAAGATGGAAGGAAGAGACAAGTTCGTTCTGTCTAAGGGACATGCAGTTCCTGCACAGTATGCCGCACTTGGCGAGAGAGGCTATTATCCGGTTGAGGATATGATGTCTCTGCGTCAGCTGGGAAGCCCTTTCCAGGGACATGCGAACATGCATAAGGTTCCGGGAATCGAGATGTCAACCGGATCGCTGGGCCAGGGATTTTCCGCAAGCGTCGGCATGGCGATGGCAGGAAAACTGGATAAGAGCAGCGCGAGAGTTTTTGTACTGCTCGGAGACGGCGAGCTGCAGGAAGGCATTGTCTGGGAAGCGGCAATGGCGGCAGGCCATTATAAGCTGAACAACCTGACGGCGTTCGTAGACTGGAACAATCTGCAGATTGACGGACGCAATGATGATGTCATGACGGTTGCTCCGATTACAGACAAGTTTGCAGCTTTCGGCTGGAACACACTGGAAATCAACGGTCACGATTTCACAGAGATTTTCGATGCGATCGATCAGGCAAAGGCATGCACAGACAAGCCGACGGTCATTGTCGCGCATACCATCAAGGGCAAGGGCGTTGACTTCATGGAAGATCAGGCCGGATGGCACGGCAAGGCGCCGAGCGAGGAAGAAGCAAAGAGTGCAGTAGAACAGCTGGGAGGTACATGGTAATGGCAGATAAAATTGCAACAAGAGCCGCTTACGGTGAGTTCCTGGTTGAAGAGGGAAAGGTAAATCCGGATCTGGTTGTACTGGATGCCGATCTTTCCGCTTCTACGAAGACCAACGGATTTGCCAAGGCATATCCGGAGCGTTTCTTTGATATGGGAATCGCTGAGCAGAATATGATGGGCGCTGCGGCAGGACTCGCACTGTCCGGAAAGACCGTCTGCGCATCCAGTTTCGCGATGTTCGCGTCTGGAAGAGCATTCGAGATCATCCGCAATTCCATCGGATATACACACGCAAACGTAAAGGTCTGCGCAACACACGCAGGAATTACAGTTGGACCGGACGGCGCCAGCCATCAGACTTTTGAGGATCTGGCCCTGATGAGAACGATTCCGGGCATGACCGTTGTCTGCCCGTGCGACGCAGTCAGCGCCAAGAAGCTCCTGAAGCAGGCTGTAGAAATGGACGGACCGGCTTACATCCGTCTGGGACGCGCAGCAGTTCCTGTATTCTATGAAGAGAAGGATGAACTGACTCTTGGTAAGGGCAATCAGCTCAGACCAGGACGCGACGTTACCGTCATCGCAACGGGAATCATGGTTGCCTCCGCTATGGAAGCAGCTTCCCAGATGGCAGAAGAAGGAATCGACGTCCGCGTTATCGATATTCACACCCTGAAGCCGCTGGATGAGGACATCATCGTCAAGGCAGCACAGGAGACCGGAAAGATCGTCACGGCGGAAGAGCATTCCGTAATCGGTGGTCTCGGCGGAGCAGTCGCAGAAGTCACCGCCAGAAAGTGCCCGTGCAGAATCGCAATGGTCGGACAGCACGACACCTTCGGCGAGTCCGGAAATCCGGATGAGCTGCGCGAGAAGTACGGAATGACTGCAGCAGATATCGTAAACGCAATTCGTGAGATTTACTAATTCCGCGCCGATATCAGAATAAGTTTGTAACGATGCCGCATCGGGTTTTATGCCCGGTGCGGTTTTTGCATGGACAAAATCTGGCCGCGCAAGGAGAAAGCCGCTCTGCCGCTGTCCGTAAAGTCCGGAAACGGGTAATGTCCGTCGGCAGCAGGTCTGAAGCAGAGCAGAAGGCGTTGAAAAGCATGGAAAAACGTCGAAAAACAGCGAAAAAGATCGAAATTCATCGAAAAAAGCCGAAATTCCTTGATTGTTTCGACACCGCTGGCTGTGATAGCCTGTTCTTGAGGAGGTGCAGGGAGTGGAGAGATTGTTCATCAGGGAAAAACGGGAAGAGACGGCGCCGGGGCATCTTTTGGGGGTAACCGGATTATGCAGAGGAAGCGGGGTGACAGCAGCGGCTTCTTCTGCAGCTATGTTTCTGGCGGAACAGGGGCTGGAAGTCAGATATACGGAATGTGCGGCTCCAGAGCCGGGGAGACCGCTTCTTTATGAGGCGGCGGCCTTTTCTGAGCGCTTCCGGGGAAGAAGCTTTCAGGATGTATATTCTCTTCTTGCAGACGACAAGGCGATTTCCGGGAATCCGAATCTGGAGATGGGGGTCAGCTGGATTCTGGCGCCGCCGGAAAGCAGGGATCATTGTGCAGCGTTTACGGAAACTATGCGGGGAAGACTGATCCGTCATGGAATGCGGGCAGAATATGCGGTTTTTGACTGTCTCAGCGGCGATGAAAGCTGGTTCCCATATTTACGGGATTTTGATGCGGTGCTGGTTCTGGTGGACCCGCTCCCTTCGAGGCTTGAAGCAGGTATGCCCGTGTTCAGAAAGATGAAAGCACTGGAAAATGAAGGAAAAGTGCAGGTCTTCTGGCTGGTGAACCGGATGTGCAGTTCAGTGAGCCGCCGGCAGATGCGCAGGTTTCTCATGAGCCGGAGGATTTTCTGGGTGGACGATCTTGGCCGGGACTGCTTTTGTCAGAATGAATACTGCTGCAGACTTCACTGGGAAAATCAGAAAATAAGAGAGGCATTTCAGCCGGTATTTCAGGATATGTTCAGCGAATTGGAATGGATTGCGGCCGCGAAGTGAAGATTCAGCCAGACTTCACAGAATACACACAAGAAAAACGGTTCTTAAGATGTCTTAAGGGTTTAAAATAAAAATGCGGTATGTTAGAATTAAATTTAGTAATTTTTAAGGAGAACAGCCATTTATGATTACATTTAAGCATGTAACCAAAACATATGACGGAAATATCGGCCTTAAAGACGTCAGTCTGAATATTGATGACGGAGAGTTTGTTTTTCTTGTGGGCCCGAGCGGTGCCGGAAAATCAACATTTATCAAACTGATTGTCAAGGAACTCGATGCAGACGAAGGTGAGATTCAGGTCGGAGATTACCGGGTGGATCAGCTGAGCAGCCGGGAAGTGCCGCAGTTAAGGCGGAAGGTCGGAATGGTATTTCAGGATTTCCGTCTCCTGCCAAAAAAGACAGTTTTTGAAAATGTCGCATTTGCGATGGAAATTTTACATAAAAGTCCGAAGACGATAAAGCGCAGGGTCCCGGAAGTGCTGAAAATGGTCGGCATTGAGGATAAACGTGACCGGTATCCACAGGAACTTTCTGCAGGAGAACAGCAGAGAGTCGCGATTGCCAGAGCGATTGTAAACAGCCCGCGGGTGGTTATCGCTGATGAGCCGACCGGAAATCTGGACCCGAAGACGGCAGATGATATTATGCATCTTCTGGACACGATCAATATGAGCGGAACGACGGTGGTCATGGTCACCCATGCGAAGGACATCGTCAACCGCTGGAATAAGCGCGTCGTTGCCATCGACCACGGCAGTATCGTCAGAGACGGTTTCGGTTCGTACGGCTTCCGTGAAAAAGCAGATAGGAAGGGAGGCCGCAGTCATGCGTAGAGTGCTTTACAACCTGAAACAGGCGCTGCAGCAGATCGGAAGAAATAAGGGAATGAGTGCAGCTTCCGTCTTTGCGATTACGGCGATGATGCTGATTCTGGGTTTGTTTTTCATTCTTTCGGTCAATGTGAACGTGTTTACCGAAGTAGTGAAATCCGATTATGATACGGTGGAAGTTTACCTCAAAGACAGCACGACCGAGGCGCAGGCGGCACAGATCATGGAGGAGCTGAAAAACCTGAAGGGCGTGTCTAAAGTGACCTACAGGACCAAGGATCAGGCGATGAAGATCATGAAAAAACGCTGGGGAGACAGCGGATATCTTCTGAACTCGCTGGGAAGCAATCCTCTGCCGAATTCAGTGCTGGTAAAGGTCAGCAATCTGAGCGCGGCAAACACAGTAAACAAGACGGCAGTTAAGAATAAGGGCGTTGAGAACACAACTTACTATAAACAAACGATAGATAAAGTCACGAAAATTACCAATACGATACAGATCGGCGCGCTGGTGATCATGCTTTTCCTGGTGGTGGTTTCCATTGTTGTTGTTTCAAACACGATCAAACTGACGGTGTTTGCAAGGGCGCGGGAAATTGAAATTATGAAGGTGGTCGGCGCGACGAACTGGTTTATCCGGGGACCATTCCTGGTGGAGGGAATCGTGATCGGCATTATATCCGCTCTGATATCGTCCGGAATCACCTATCTCTTCTACGGGAAACTGGTCGCAAAAGCAGGAGTGAAGCTGATGACGATGCTGGGATCACCTCTGGTTCCGGCTGGTTATCTCTGCGGTAATCTTGTCGTGATATTCCTTGCCCTGGGAATCGGAATCGGTGCCTGCGGAAGTATTATTTCCATGCGGCGTTTCCTGGAAGTGTGATGAGGAGGATTTATGAAAGCGGATATTCATGGAGTACTGAAAAAGGCTGCTGCAGCGGCTGTTGCGGCGGCACTTGTACTGACTTTTATTCCGGCGCAGACATCGTCCTATGCGTCATCGCTGAGTTCGGTGCGTTCAAAGAAGGCGGATGTCTACAGCCAGATGAATAAGACTGCGGCAAAAATAGAAAAGCAGGAAAAGTCCATTAAAAAACTCCAGAAACAGATAGATCAGAAAGAAGCAGCATACCAGAAGTCTCAGAAAGAAATGGAAGCCACAAAGAAAAAGATGGCAGACCGCAAGGAGAAGCTGGGACTTCGTGTACGCGCAATGTATAAAACCGGAGCAGTCGGTTACATGGATATTATTCTGAATTCGAAGAGTTTCAGTGAAGTGGTTTCCAATGCCGAGCTGGTCAAGAAAATTTATACCAGTGATCAGAAGGCGCTGGACGAGATCAAGTCGCAGAAGAAAGATCTGTCAGACCGTCAGGAATCTCTGAAGCAGCAGAAGAGCGATCTGGAAGATAAACAGGCAGAGCTGCAGAAAGAGCAAAAAGAGATGAAGAGCGAGCAGTCTCAGCTCAAGGCACAGTATTCTAAGCTGAAATCAAAAGAAAGCAGGATGGAGAAGAAGCTGGAGGCGAAGCTCGCCGAAGCCGGCAGTTCGTCATCGAATTCTTCTTATGTGTCCGGAGACGGTTCACTCGCATGGCCGTGCACGGGAACGATTACTACAGAATTCGGAACCAAACGTTCCTGGGATCCGTATTCCACCGCTCATACGGGCATGGATATCGGCGTCAGCTACGGAACGGCGATTCATGCTGCGGCATCCGGGACAGTCATTATCGCCGGGACCTACGGCGGATATGGAAATTGTGTTGCCATCAGTCACGGAAACGGCCTGGTGACCCTGTACGGACATAACAGCAGCCTGTGCGTCAGTGTCGGGGACAAAGTGAGGAAGGGTGACGTTATCGCCAAGGCGGGATCGACAGGATTCAGCACGGGCGTTCACTGCCACTTTGAGGTGCAGAAAAACGGTACCCCGGTCAACCCGAGAAAATACTTATCGTAACAGAAAAAAGGAGTTCTATGCAATTACATCCGAAACTGATAGAACTGCTGCATAAACGCGGAATTGAGACCGAAGAAGACATTCAGGAATTTCTCTCGGACAGTCCGCAGAAAAGCTATGATCCATTCCTTCTCCTGAATATGAGAGAGGGAGTGGATTTAATATTGTCAGCAGTCAATGAGAATAAAAAGATCTGCATCTACGGAGATTATGATGCAGACGGCGTAACATCAACGGTAATTCTGACAGAAGTTCTTTCCCATCTGACAGATAATCTGATGCACTATATTCCTTCACGGTTCGGAGAGGGTTACGGTCTGAATAAACCGGCCCTGAAAAAGATCCGGGAAGAAGGGGCGGAACTGCTGATTACCGTCGATACAGGAACAGCTGCGCCTGAAGAGGTGCTCTATGCCAGGGAACTTGGCATGGATGTTGTTATTACCGACCACCATACTGTACCGGAAAATCCGGCGCCCGGAATTCTGATCAATCCGCATCAGAAAACCTGTCCGTATCCCTTCTCTGATCTTGCCGGATGCGGAGTGGCGTTCAAACTGGCGCAGGCTCTGATCAGCGCTGCCGGGCTGCCAAAGCGTATTCTTACCAGGACGCTGGATCTGGTGGCGATCGGCACCGTTGCGGATATTGTGCCCCTGAAAGATGAAAACCGCACCCTGGTAAAATACGGCCTGCGCGTGATCAATACAGGAAGCCGGCGCAGTCTGCAGGCTCTGATGGATGCTGCGCATCTGCATGGCAGAACGGTCACCGCAGAACAGATTGCCTACATCATCGGGCCTCATATCAATGCGGCAGGAAGAGTAAAGCATGCGGAAATTGCGGCATCCCTGTTTCTGACAGAGGACGAAGACCTGATGCGGCAGAGAGCATCTGAACTTGCGGAGTGCAACGCACTGAGAAAAGAACAGCAGCAGGAAGTGTTTGAACAGGCTATGCAGATTGTTTCCGAGCGTCTCTCCGGAGATGATTTTCTGGTTATCGATGTCCAGGGAAACTGGGAGGGGGTTGCCGGAATTGCCGCGGGAAAAATCAAGGAGCTTCTGTATAAACCGACGGTGATTGTCACAAAAGAAGCAAACGGTATGCTGAAAGGAACCGGCAGGTGCATTGACGGTCTGAATCTTTTTGATCTGCTGAATGAACAGAAAGAGATGTTTACGACTTTTGGTGGACATGCGGCGGCATGCGGGTTTACACTTAAACCAGAGTATCTGGATGAATTCCGGAGAAATCTGAATCAGAGAACCCGGGCGATCCGGGCGGAACATCCGGAAATTTTTGTTAAGAGAATCATGCCGGATCTGCGTCTCAGCGCGCAGGACGCATCGCTGGATCTGGTTCATCAGATGGAACTTCTGGAGCCTTGCGGCTGTGAAAATGAGCAGCCGATGACTGCTGTAGAAGGCAGAATTGAACATGTCTCTCATATGGGAGACCGCGGACAGTATCTCCGTTTTCAGGCTGCCATGCCGGAGTTTCACAAGCTCTCCTGCATCGCTTTTCATGATGTGAGGAGACTGGAAAAAGAAATCCAGAGCACAGCCGGGCAGCCGGCGGAAATTGTCGGAAGGCTTCAGGATGATGAATGGCAGGGAAATCATCAGCTGAAGATGGTGGTGGAGGATATCCATCCGCCGTTTTAGCAGAAGCGGCGGCGGAAACCGCAGCTTCCGGAAACAGAAAAGACGGCACGAAAGAGTGGCGATTTCAGAAATCGTGCAGAAAGTCAACGATGAAAACAACAAGAATAAAACTAATTGCGGCAGTGGCAGCCGGCGTTCTTGTCGGAGTGATACTGACGACCGCGGTATATTTTACTTTCCTCAGTTCTTCAGGCATGAGGCTGATCCCCGCGAAAGAATACAAGCGGCTGGAGGCCATAGACAAGCGTTACAGCAAACTCTGGAAAATGCAGAATCTGCTGCAGAAACATTCGCTGAACTATGTCAGTGCGAACAAGCAGATGAATGCGCTGTACACGGCGCTTCTGAAGAGCTGCGGGGATCCGTACTCGGTTTACATGACACCAGAAGAGACCAAAATATTTGACGGACGTCTGAGCGGTTCCTACAGCGGAATCGGTGCTGTTCTGGAAGAATCCGGCGGGCGTGTGAGGATTTCCAGGATCATGGATAAAAGTCCCGCGCGGTCAGCCGGACTGAAGCAGGGAGATGTCATTCTCCAGGTGAATGGAAAAGCCAGCCGGACGATCAGCGGAACGGCAAAACTTCTGCGCGGAAAGACGGGTTCTTCTCTGAAACTTCTGATTCAGAGAGGAACAGAGAAGAAATCCGTTACCGTTATCCGCGGTGATGTATCCGGGGATTCTGTAACGAGTGCTGTGCTGCGTCATCATATCGGATATATCTGGATCTCCGCCTTTCAGAAAGATACGGCATCAGAGTTTCAGACAGAACTCTCTTCGATGGAAGACCGGGGCGTGAAAGGACTGATCATTGATCTCCGGGGAAATGGTGGAGGCTATACCAGTCAGAGCATAAAAACCGCTGACCAGCTGCTTCCCGCCTGCACGATTACGAGCATGAAGAAAGGCAGCGGCTCCAGAAAATACTATAATTCCGATGAGACATGCACCAAGCTGAAGTACGTCGTTCTGGTCAACGGACAGACAGCAAGTTCCGCTGAAATTGCGGCGGCTGCGATTCAGGACAACCACGGAGGAAAACTGATCGGGACCAGAACCTACGGAAAGGGTGTCGTGCAGAGTGAATATCATTTAAAGGACGGCTCGGCTATCCGTTTGACGGTGATGCAGTATTACACGCCGAATGGAAAAAAGATCAACGAAAAAGGCATTACGCCGGACATTACCGTCCGTCAGGGATCCGGAAGCAGTGACCGGCAGCTGGAACGGGCCATTTCCGAACTGGAAAAATAAACGGGAGTTGCGTGAATGCAGCGCTATTCATGTGCCGGCGCACAAAACTTCCATCCGGAAAATATCGGTCGTCTATTGAAAATGTGACAGAGGGGAAAGGAAAGCTTCTTTATCGGAGAAAACTTGTATTCGCTGTTTGACTTTAAAGTGTAAAAGTAATATAATGTGCTGAGATTAGACGGAAAGTACGACAGTGGCCGCATCCTGCAATTTTTCAGGAGATGCGGATAAAATGGAAAGGAAAATGTGTTATGGCATTCGAGACAAAGCTGAAAAGCCAGGAGAATGATGCGTTGTTCGATGCAATTCTTTCCTTAGAGACGAGGGAGGAATGCTACCGCTTCTTTACAGACATTTGCACAATCAATGAGCTGCACGCAATTTCACAGCGTTTTCAGGTTGCAAAGCTGCTTTCACAGGACCATACCTATAATGAAATTGAAAAGCAGACCAATGCATCAACGGCAACGATCAGCAGAATTAATAAATGTCTGGTCTATGGCGCAGACGGTTATAAAATCGCTCTGGACCGTATGAAGAAAAAAGAAGAGGAAGAAAAACAGAAAGAGGCTGAATAGCAGCCCCATTAAACTGTTTGTCATGATATCTGCTGCTGAAGAGAAGAAATTCCTGAGGCAGCTTTTTTCATGCATCCGGCAGAAAGGAACAGGTATGCATACACTGTATATTTTTCAGGCAGAAAGTAAACATCATATTCCGCATGGAAAGAACAGCGATCCGCTGGTTCAGAGCTGTGCGCAGGATTTCAGCAGAAGTCCGGGAAAGCATAGTGAGGAAATGGATTTTTCTATCCGCAGAACTCCGGAGGGAAAGCCGGAATTTGTGTCCGCTCCTCTGTATTTTTCCATTTCACACAGCGGAAGTTTCTGGTACTGCCTGATCAGCGATTCGCCCTGCGGACTGGATGTACAGCAGAATGAAGAGCGGGATTTTCAGCGGATCGCCAGAAGATTTTTCCGCCCGGAAGAACGGGACAGGGTCATGGAAGGCGGCAGAAGGGAGTTTTTCCGGATCTGGACCAGAAAAGAGTCCCTGGGAAAACTTCTGGGACGCGGCATGTTTCAGGCATTTCCGCTTCCGGTGCTGTCTGATTCAGAGGAATACGGATTTCAGAATGTCACAATTCCGGAATTTGACGGAGCCTGTGCATTCTGCTTCCGCAGCAGAGAAGAGGCAGACGCGCCTGTGAACATAAAGACCGTTGATCAGACCGGCCGCTGCATGCAGGCCGTAAAAACAGAGGAATAACGATGATTAATCTTGATGAATTATATAAAAAAGGAAAATTAAATCCAGAGACGATCAAAGAAGTACAGCAGGGTGAAGCGGCCGATCTGGACGAGAATTCTTCCGCTTTCGGGACAAATACCACCTGGCCGACGGGCAGCCGCAAGGAAAGGCCGCGCTGCCGGAAAACCGGTTTTTCCAGAGAACCCCATGAAAATCAGAACAGAACAAAATCCGAAAACCCATATACTGGAAAAAGGAAACACGGAGAAAAATCCGGAAAAAAACCGAAAGAAAAGAAAAAGCCTTCCGTCGACGAAGCCGCCGTCAGAAAACTGGCAAGAAAAAGTATGAGCACGGAAGAACTCCGGCAGTTCCTCAGACAAAAAGAATACAGCGATGAGGAAATCAGCGCTGAACTGAAGGAATTGAAAGCACATCATTATCTGGACGACCGGAAATTCGCCTGGGAATACCTGCAGTATGCCTTTTCCCAGAACAGAAGCCGCAGACGAGCCTTCTCAGAACTGAGAAAGAAAGGCGTATCCGAAGAAGACATGCAGAAAGCATTTATGGATTATGAAGATCTTGAGGGAAATCTCAATGAACGTGCGATGGCAGAAAAAGAAATGGAAAAAGTCCTCAGAATGGCAGATCTCACTATGGATGATCCGGTTCCGGAAAAAATACGCGGGCGGATTGCCAGAAGGCTCTCCGCCCGCGGTTTTTCCAGCAGTCTGATCTGGGATCTGCTGGATGAACTAAGACGCGGATGATGATGCTGCGGCGGGCACAGCAATCCTGCATCTACGCCGCAGTTATCTCTTCTTCAGACGGAAGGCAGAGCCCCTGAAAAAAATCAGAGGAGGTCTCTGCAATCAGGTCCTGGCCCTTCTGGTTCGGATGCATACCGTCGATACTGATATAGTCTTTATAATCATCCTGCTTCAGGAAGGCTTTCCGGATGTCGATCAGCGGAAGATGGAACTTTTCCGCAAGATGGAGGACAATGGCGTTATACTTCTGCTGCCAGAGGTAGATGGTATCGGTCGTTCCATCCAGGTACTTCAGAATATTATCCTTTGCATCCGGGCAGTTCTTCTCAGCCAGGGAAGAAACCCAGCTGTAGAAGCGGTCCTGGTCCAGAGGAGGAAGACTCATCAGCACCGGTGAGCTTCCGAGATTCTGTGTTTCTATGATCAGTTTTTCATAATTCTTTTCGAACTGATCTTCAGGAACATTGGCTTCATAAAGCTGATCCGGGTTTTCAGCGATCTTGTCCCATGGCATATCGCAGTCGTTTCCGCCGTATTCCAGGATGGTGAAATCGGACTCTGCGACATGCGCTTCGCTGCGCTGCAGAATATTCTGCCCCTTTTCTGTCGTGCAGCCGAACTTGGATACATTTTTTATGACAGCGCCGAGCATGCTCTGCAGGGTATGCATGGCGCTTTTTTTCATAAAGGTGTAACGGCCTTTTGCTTCATCAAAGATGACGCCCTTGGTAATGGAATCTCCGCAAACTGTGATTTTCATATGTCATACCCCCTGATATAGGAACTAATATTTTACTATCTAGTATTGAATACTATATCATATAATATAAAAAAGTCAATATGGAGTGATAAGTATTTATATAGTGTTTAAGAATACTGGAATATAGAAGGAGAATGTGTAATAATAAAGGGGTAAGCGGCATAACAGAGAGCCGGAGAAATCTTCTGTTCAGGAAACGGGATAAGAGGATCCGGCCGCAGGGCTGCAGATAAACAATGAAGCAGGAGAAAACAACATGGTAGAAGATATCAGAGAGAAAATACAGTGCATGCAGGCAGCGGATAAAGGCGGATCCGGTGATGAAGCTTCTGCAGAAGACGCCGCCGCAGAATTAAAGGAGAAGATGGAGCACAGCCGCCCGGAGCAGTGGGACAGAATTCCGGACATTGATCTTTATATGGATCAGCTGAAATCCTATATGGAGCGCCAGCATATCGGTTTTGAACTAACGGATACAGATGAAACGCTGACTTCTTCGATGGTAAATAACTACATTAAGAGCGGAATCATGCCAAGAGCAAAAGGAAAGCGCTACAACCGGACCCATATTGGCATCCTGACCGCAATCTGCCTGTTAAAACAGGTACTGAAAGTCGACGAGGTCGGAAAACTCCTCGGGGGATGCCTGAAAGGAAGAGATGTTCAGTCCTTCTACAATGATTTTACCGGCATGCTGGATCAGGAATACAGCAGGACGGCGGAAATGATCGATCCGGAAGCCGGCGCGGAAAAAACAGTAAAACAGGCCCTGCAGATGGCCGTCAGCGGCTACGCCCAGATTCTCGCCTGCAAAACCCTTCTGAAAACCCTGCCGGATGAAGAAGCAAAGAAATGATCTGCTTATAATAGTAAGCTTTGTGGTATAATGTCATGCGTGACAGAGGGCTGAACCCTTGCTGTTTTCCCCTTTGTCCGCGATGAGAGAATAAATGAAACGGCGGATGCATCCGGCCATGAGGCGGAGGCAGACGTATTAATGAGCGGAATGCTCCGTGAAAACAGATGAAGGTGGTAGAGAATATGACAAAAGTAGATATTTTCAGTGGATTCCTGGGCGCAGGAAAGACGACGCTGATTAAAAAACTGGTTAAGGAAGCTTATCAGGGTGAACAGGTCGTTCTGATCGAGAATGAGTTTGGTGAGATCGGCGTGGACAAGGGATTCCTGAACAGCACGGGAATTCAGATCGACCAGATGAATGCGGGATGCATCTGCTGCACACTGGTCGGTGATTTTGCGAGAGCTCTGAATGAAATCATGGAAAAGTACACACCGGACAGAATTCTGATCGAGCCGTCCGGAGTCGGCAAGCTGTCTGATGTCATCATTGCGGTGCAGGATCTGCATAATGACCAGCTTCAGCTGAACGGCTTCACCACTGTCATCGACGCGAAGAAGTGTAAGATGTACCTGGACAACTTTGGTGAGTTCTATAAGAATCAGGTGGAAAATGCAAGCTCCATCATCCTCAGCCATGTGGACGGACTGAGCCAGGATCAGCTGGATGAGTGTGTTTCCCTGCTGAGAGAGCTGAATCAGGATGCATCCATCGTAACGACTCCGTGGGACGAGATTGACGGAAGCAAGATTCTGGAGATCATGGAGAAGAAGAAGACCCTGTCTGCAGAACTGGACAGACTGAGAGAAGAAGCTCACAGGGAGCTTGCTGAGCACGAGGCTGAAGAAGCGGAAGAGCATGAGCATCATCACCATGACCACGAGGATCATGACCACGACGAGCATGAGCATCATCATGACCATGATGATCACGATCATGACGAACATGAGCATCATCACCATCACCACCATCATCATCACCATGGCCACGATGCCGATGAGGTGTTCGATGAGTTCGGCGTGGAGACATCCCATAAATTCACGAAGGAGAAGCTGCAGAAGGCTCTGGAGAGCCTGCAGGACGATCAGGCCTGCGGACAGGTGCTCCGTTCCAAGGGCATCGTCGAAGGAGAAGACGGCCAGTGGCTGGAGTTTGACTACGTTCCGGGCGAGCCGGAAGTCAGAGAGGGCGATCCGGAGACAACCGGCATGGTCTGCGTAATCGGCGTCGGACTGAAGCAGGATCACATCAAGGAACTGTTCGGCCTGTAAACGGCCGGAAGAAGAGGCAGGCTGCAGAACCCGGATGAAGGGGAGGAACCGTGCTTTCCAGCGCGGTATCCGGCAGCCTGCTGCTTTATTCACAGGGACAGGCACGCAGATGGCATTTGCAGAAATAGATTGGAGGAAAGCATGCCGCAGGAAATGAAAGAAGTACCGGTATATCTGTTTACCGGATTTTTAGGATCCGGCAAGACGACATTTATTCAGGACGCGATGGAAGGCGAGGATTTCAACAGCAATGAGGACCGCACGCTGCTGCTTCTCTGTGAAGAGGGAGAAGTTGAGCTGCATCCGGCTAAATTCTACGGCCCGAACGTCTACATCGAGAAGGTTGAGCAGGAATCAGATCTGACTCCTGAGCATCTGGACGAGCTTCTGAAGAAACACAGGGCCGAGCGCGTAGTGGTGGAATACAATGGCATGTGGGGACTGGATTCCTTCTATCAGAATATGCCAGAAGCCTGGATTGCCTACCAGGAAATGACCTTCTGCGATGCGCGGACCTTCCTGATGTTCAATCAGAACATGCGCCAGCAGACATTCGATAAGCTGAAGAGCGCAGAACTCGTCGTGTTCAACCGCTGCGTCAGAGATGACAATTTTGTGGATTTCCAGAAGCAGGCCCACAAGATCGTGCGCGTGGCCAACAGAAAATCCCAGATCCTTTATGAGTTCGGACCGGATGATGTCATCATGGATAATCTGGAGGATCCTCTGCCTTATGATCTTTCTCAGGACCGCATCAACATCGAGGACGACTGGTTCGCTGAGTGGTACCGCGATGTGAACGATCATCCGGAGAAGTACGAGGGCAAAGAATTCCGTGTCAAAGGAAGAGCTGCCGTCGGTGAAGGCCTGGCGAAAAACCAGTTTGTCTTCGGCCGCCACGTCATGACCTGCTGCGTGCAGGATATCCAGTTTGCCGGCCTGCTCTGCCAGTGGACCGACGAGGCGCAGAATCTGAAAAACGGCGAGTGGGTCAAGGTCCGTTTCACGGTAAAGAACGAGTACACACCGATTTATCAGGAAGAAGGACCAGTGCTCTACGTGCACACTCTGGCGCCGTGCGAGCCGACCGATCCGGAAGTTGCCACATTCTAGGGGCCCGGAAAATGAAGAATTATACCTACATGCTGCGCTGCGGCGACGGGTCCTATTATACAGGCTGGACCAACAATCTGGTCCGCCGGATTCATATGCACCAGAAGGGAAAGGGCGGGAAATACACCCGCTCCCATCTTCCGGTGCAGCTTGTTTATGCGGAAGTTTTTGATGATCCCCATGAGGCTAGGATCCGTGAGCCGGAGATCAAGAAGCTTTCCCGCGAAGAAAAGGATGAACTCGTGCATTCCATCACCGCTGAGGATCTGGAAAAAATCCTTGAGGAAGCCGGAACAGACGCTTCCCGGTCCGGCGCGGACACAGTCATCAGAAAGAAACGGAGAAGAGTATGAAACTGGCACATCTGGCTGATCTTCATCTGGGAAAACAGGTCAACGGATTTTCCATGATGGAAGACCAGCGCTATATTTTGGATGAAATCATCGGAATAATCAGGCAGGAAGAGGCCGATGCCGTCCTGATTTCAGGAGATGTTTACGATAAACCCGTTCCGCCTGCAGAAGCGGTGACGATTTTTGACGACTTTCTGGACCGTCTTTCAGAGATGGGAAAGGAAGTGCTGATCATCAGCGGAAACCACGACTCTGCGGAGCGTCTGGCCTTCGCTTCGCGTCTTCTGGACAGAAGCGGCGTACACATTTCTCCCGTCTATAACGGCCATATTTCCCCAGTGACCCTGAAGGATGACTATGGGGAAGTGGATTTCTGGCTGCTGCCCTTTCTGAAGCCGGTGCATGTACGCCGTTTCATCGAAGATGAGGAGGAGCGAGAACAGGTAAAGAGCTATGACCAGGCACTTGCTTACGTGATCGGCCGCCTTCCTGTGGATCCGGGAAAAAGAAACGTTCTGCTCACCCACCAGTTCATCACCGGTGCGAAAACTTCGGATTCGGAAGACCTTTCTGTCGGCGGAATCGATCATGTGGAGGCGGACCATTTCGGGAGTTTTGATTACACGGCGCTGGGGCATATTCACCGTCCCCAGAAGGCCAGAGGCGAATACATACGTTACAGCGGGTCGCCTCTGAAATACTCCTTTTCCGAGGCCGATAAAGAGAAGTCGGTCCCGATCGTGGAGCTGAAAGAAAAGGGAAATATCTCCTTGCAGCTTCATCCTTTGTCTCCGCTGCATGATCTGAAGGAGATCCGGGGAACTTATGAAGAAGTGACGGAGAAGTCATTCTACGAGCGGGAGAATCTGCAGTCCTGCTATGTCCGGGTCACGCTGACGGACGAAGACGACATTCCGGATGCGCTGGGAAAGCTGCGGCTGATCTATCCGCTTCTGATGCGGCTGGACTATGATAACGCCAGGACACGCAGCCAGCAGGAGATTTCCGGAGAGAAAACTTCGGAGAAGAAGCCGCCGGAGGAGCTGCTGGAGGATTTCTACAAGCTGCAGAATAATCAGGACATGAACGAACGGCAGAAGAAAATTGCTGAGCAGTGCATGGAAAAAGTTTTGGAGGTGAAGAGGCATGAGACCGCTGAAATTGACGATGTCCGCATTCGGACCATATGCGGGAAAAACAGAGTTGGACATGGAATCTCTGGGAAAGGGCGGTCTCTACCTGATCTCCGGAGACACCGGTGCCGGCAAGACGACGATTTTCGATGCCATCACCTATGCGCTTTACGGAGAAGCCAGCGGGGACAGCAGAAAAACCGATGAATTCCGCTCCAAGTACGCCGATGCTGACACTCCGACTTATGTAGAGCTGGAATTTTCCTATGGCGGCAAAAAATACCTGGTCAAGAGGAATCCGCAGTATGTCCGTGCGGCAAAACGCGGAGGCGGAACCACGATCCAGAAGCCGGAAGCGGAGCTGCATTACCCGAACGGCCGCGTAACCGCAAAATTGAAGGACGTGGACCGTGAACTTCAGGAAATCATGGGAATCGACCGGAATCAGTTCACCCAGATTGCCATGATCGCCCAGGGAGATTTCCAAAAACTTCTCCTTGCGCCGACCCCGGAGAGAATCAGCATTTTCAGAAGGGTATTCGGCACCCGTCCCTATGAGCAGTTTCAGCAGATGGTAAAGAGTGCCGCTTCCAAGCAGAACGTCATCTGCCGTCAGCTGAGGGAGAGAATCAGTTTCTCCAGCAATATGCTGCAGGGTCCCGCGGAATATCAGGACAAGATTGCACAGATTCACGAGGGAAACTGCATGACAGAAGAAGTGATTCATTTTGCAGAGCTTCTGATTCAGGAGGATGAAGCCAGAATCGCGAAAAACCAGAAGGAGCAGGAACAGACGGAATCCGCGCTTCAGAAAATCCGTCAGAAGCTCACAGCAGCCCGGGATGCTGCCGGAAAACAGCGGGAACTGGAAGAGTCCCGCCGCGCATCACAGCAGGCGGAAAAAGAAGTGGAAAGGCTGGAAGATAACTTCCGGAAGCAGAAGGAAGCCGCGGGAAAAGGTGCGGGTCTTCTTCAGCAGGCCGGCAGTATCGAAGCGCGTCTTTCCGACTATCCGCAGCTGGAAGAAAAAAAGTTGAAGTGCGATGACCTCCGTGAGCAGTATAAAAAGGAGCGGAAATCCCTTCAGAAAATCAGGGCGGACCAGAAGGGGAGCCGGGAGCTCATCCAGAAAAAGAAAGAGCGCCTGATGACCGTGTCCAATGCGGCGGAAAAACTGGAACAGAGCAGGTCCCGGACAGAAAGCATGAGCCAGCAGAGCGGCAGAATCATAGAAATCCTGAAGGGCTTGGATCAGCTTCAGGATGTAAAGAAAAGATCTGATGCTGCAAAAGAGCAGTTTCTCACTGCCGACAAAAAGGCGGAAGAGGCCAGGCAGAAATCTGTCCGCGCAGACCGTGCCTACCTCATGGAGCAGGCGGGAATTCTGGCTTCATCCCTTAAGGAGAACGAGCCCTGCCCGGTCTGCGGATCCCTGGACCATCCGCATCCTGCTGTGCTGAGCGAACACGCCGTGGACCAGGCCGAAGTCGAGCGCCTGAAAAAGGCCGCTGACCAGGAAGAGAAAATCCGATATGATGCAGCGATGAAGTCAAAACAGGAATCTTCCACATTGAAACAGATCTGCAGGGATCTTTCCGGCAGAATTTCCGCAGAATGCGGGAAGGGAATGCTTCTTTCATTAGACAAAATGCAGTTGGCCAAGGATCCGGACGCCCTGTGCGGAGCACTGGAAAACGGGGACGCCGGAGGCTGGAAACAGGCATTTACCTTGCAGAATCAGCTTTTGTCCTCGCAGCAGGAGACGCGGAAAAAGGAAAGGGAAGAACTTCAGGCCCAGCTGAAGGAAAAGCAGCAGCTGGAAAAGGAAATCCCGGAACTGGAACAGAAAGAGCGTCAGGACGGGGATGCACAGACCGTACTGGAGAGAAAGCTTGCTGCGCTGGCCTCGGATGGAAAGAATCTGCGGGCGCAGATTGACCAGATGCAGGCCAGTCTTCCCTATAAATCCGGTGATGAGGCGAAGGCGGCTGCGGAGAAGCTCAGAAAGCAGAAGCAGGAGCTGGACCTTGCGATGGAAAGTGCGCAGAAGGCGCTGCAGGAGAAGAAGGATGCTCTTCTGAAGATAAAAAGCCGGATGCAGCAGCTGGAAAAGGAGCTTCAGGAGAGTCCGCTTCTGGATCTGAAGCAGCTGAAGATGCAGGAGCAGGAGGCGGCAGGGCAGCAGAAGAAGCTCAGAGATGTCTACGGAAATCTCTTCCACCGTCTGGAGGATAACCGGAAGGCCTGCGCGGAGATTCAGTCCCGCAGGGGAAAGCTGGAAGAGGAGGAGCAGAAGCTGTCGGATCTGCAGAATCTTTCGGATACGGTGAATGGAAATCTGAACGGGAAGGAAAAAGTCCAGCTGGAAACCTATGTGCAGATGCACTATTTTGACCGGATTCTGCAGAAAGCCAACCGGCGTCTTCTGATCATGACGGAAAATCAGTATGAACTGAAACGGAGAAAGCACGCGGATAATGCCAGGTCGCAGAGCGGGCTGGATCTGGATGTGCTGGATCATTTCAACGGAAGCATCCGCAGTGTAAATACCCTGTCGGGAGGAGAAAAGTTTATGGCGTCTCTGTCGCTGGCGCTCGGGCTCAGTGATGAGATTCAGTCGGCGTCTGGCGGAATCCGTCTGGAATCGATGTTCGTCGATGAGGGATTCGGGTCTCTGGATGACGAAAGTCTGCAGCAGGCGCTGAAAGCTCTGCAGTCACTGGCAGAGAACGACCGGATCGTCGGGATCATTTCCCACGTGCAGCAGCTGGCGGATCAGATTGACAAGCAGATTGTCGTGACGAAGACCAGGACGGGAAGTCAGGCGGAGATTGTGCTGGGATAGGCTGCGGAGCTTTCCCTTCCGGCGCAGGCAGGCGGAGAAAGACGGATTTGTCCGCCAATCTTGTTTCATAGTTGAAAAAATTGGTGTATAATTAGTTCATGTACATTAAATACGCGGAAGCGGCAGATGGGAAAGAATATTCTCAGCTGCTGCGCCGCATCGGGACAGTAACGCGGGCCATGGACGCAGTCCGGTCCGTGCAGGTTATTGTCCGCTGAAATTACAGGAGTAGAAAATTTCTGCCGGAAAAGGCAGGATGCAGGAGGAAGACAATGCCGATTAAAGTACCGAATAATTTACCAGCTGTAGAAGCGCTGACGCGGGAAAACGTGTTCGTCATGACGGATTCCCGTGCGATGACGCAGGACATCCGTCCGCTGCATATCATCCTTCTGAATCTGATGCCGAAGAAAATAGAAACGGAGACGCAGCTTACCAGGCTTCTGGGAAATACGCCCCTGCAGATTGAGCTGGATCTTCTGCAGACGACGACCCATCATACCCATGTGACGAGCCAGGAGCACATGCTCGCCTTTTATAAGACATTTAATGAAGTAAAAGACCAGTATTACGATGGAATGATCATTACGGGCGCTCCGATTGAATTGATGCCGTTTGAAGAGGTGGATTACTGGGATGAGCTCTGTGAAATCATGGAGTGGACCAAGACGCACGTTCACTGCACCTTCCATATCTGCTGGGGCGCGCAGGCCGGTCTGTATTACCACTACGGCATTCAGAAACACGTTCTGGATGAAAAGCTGTCCGGCGTTTATCTTCACCATCTGGACTATAAAAAGGGAATGCTGTTCAGAGGATTTGACGATGAATTTTATGTACCGCACTCCAGAAACACGACGGTGTACAGAGAAGACATCGAAAAGGTTCCGGAGCTGAAAATCATTGCAAGTTCTGATGAGGCCGGGGTCTTCTGTGTAAAGTCAGAGAACGACCGCCAGATTTTTGTGATGGGACATTCTGAATATGACGCAGATACATTGAAAAAAGAATATGAAAGAGACAAGGCCGCAGGTCTGAATCCGAATGTTCCGGAACACTATTTCCCGGATGACGATGATACGAAAGAACCGATTGTCCGCTGGAGGTCCTGCGCCAATCTGCTCTATTCCAACTGGCTGAACTACTTTGTTTACCAGAGCACGCCGTTTGATATTCATCAGATTCATGAAGAGGATCTGGAGAAGGTCATGCCGCAGAAGGCAGAGCTTTCCGTCTGCAAGTTCGGCGGTTCATCCGTTGCGGACGCAGGCCAGTTTAAGAAGGTCAAGGCAATCGTGGATGCGGATCCGGCGCGCCGTTACGTGATCGTATCCGCGCCGGGCAGAAGATTCAGCGGCGATACCAAGGTTACCGATCTTCTGATCCAGAGTTCCGATGCACCGCATCTTCTGGTGAATAACATGGCAGAGGTGGAAAAGCGTTTCCGGAAAATCGCCGATGACCTGGGTGTGGAATTTGACGCAGAAGGCCAGGTGGAGCAGATTCGGAAAAACTTCAAGGCCGGAGCCGGAATCCAGTATCTGAAGAGCAGAGGCGAATACCTGTGCGCCCAATTGATGGCTGCCTATCTGGGATATGACTTCGTCGATTCCGCGCAGATGATCGTATTCAATTATGATGGAAAACTGAATGTCGAAGAGACGGAAAAGAATCTCCGGGAAGAACTGTCAAAACATGAGCATGCTGTCATTCCGGGCTTCTACGGAGCCTACGCAAACGGCGTCACACACACCTTCTCCCGAGGAGGTTCCGACATCACCGGATCCCTTGTCGCGGCAGCAGTCGGCGCAGACCTCTATGAAAACTGGACCGATGTTCCGGGACTTCTGATGGCCGATCCGCGCATTGTTGACAAGCCGCTTGCCGTTCCGGTAATCACCTATAAGGAGCTCAGATCCCTGTCTCTGATGGGCGCAGAAGTTCTTCATGAAGATGCTGTCTATCCAGTCAGAAAGAAGGGCATTCCAATCAATATCAAGAGCACCAACGAGCCGGAAGAGCCGGGCACACTGATCGTCAGCAAGGCCAGCTACTATAAGCAGGTGCTGGACGTTTCCGGGATTTCCGGAAAGAAGGGCTATGCAGTCATTTCCATCGTGAAAGAGAAACTGAATGAAGATCCGCAGTTCCAGATCAGGCTCGCTAACGTTCTAAGCGAGCAGAAGATCAAGGTGGAAAAACGCAGCACCGGCGTTGATTCCGTCGAACTGGTCGTTGAGGAAAAAACCCTCCGCGGCAAGGAAGATGCCCTGAAAGCTGCGCTCTGCGAAGGAACCGGCGCATCCTCCGTTGAAATAAAGGGCAGTCTGGCCCTGCTCGCGGTAGTCGGAAGAAAAATCGCTTCCGCGCCGGGAGTCAGCGTAAAGATGTTCGACGCGCTGTCCCGGGAGAAGATCAACATCCGCTTCATTGATTACGGCAGCGACAGCATCAGCATCACCGTCGGCATCGATGAAGAAGAGTATAAACACGCCATCCGCGCCGTCTATCAGGAGTTCATCACCTGCGTTTCAAAGCCGGTGGAATAATAGCAGAATAATAATAACAGAAAAAACCGGGACGCAGGCGTTGATCAGTCTGTGTCCCGGTTTTACTGTCTATTCGTCAGACGGCAACAAGGTTCCCGGGTACCCGCCCGACGCTTCAGCGTCGTGGAAGGGTGGGGTTCTTATTGTCTGGCCGTTAGACGACAACAAGGTTCCCGGGCACCCGCCCGACGCTTCAGCGTCGTGGATGGGTGGGGTTCTTATTGCTAGTTTGAAATCCCTTTTGAACTGCCTGGTATACTTTACTGTATATTTGGTTGTTCTCATGCTTTCAGGTCTGCAATAAGTTCGTCCAGATCATTGTACCCCTTTACGGACGGATCTTTTGTTAGAGACTACTCGGCCTCATTTCCCGGGAAGTCCGGAATGTAGTCGAATCCCTTCTGCAGATCTGCGTCTGTCGGGATGGTGTCGGTCATGGTTCCGTCATTGTACTGCTGGTATGCAGTCATGTCGAAGTATCCGGTTCCGGTCAGGCCGAAGAGGATGACCTTCTTCTCGCCGGTCTCTTTGCACTTCAGTGCCTGATCGATGGCGCCCTTGATGGCGTGGCTGGATTCCGGAGCAGGGAGCAGTCCCTCTGTTCTGGCAAAGAATTCTGCGGCCTTGAAGACTTCTGTCTGCTCGTAGGCAACGGCGTCGAACATGCCCTCATGGTAGAGTTCAGACAGAATGCTGCTGTCGCCGTGATAGCGGAGTCCGCCGGCGTGGTTTGCGGACGGGATGAATCCGTTTCCTAATGTATACATCTTTGCGAGCGGGGTAACGCGTCCGGTGTCGCAGAAGTCGTAGCGGTATTCGCCTCTGGTGAAGCTTGGGCAGGACTTCGGCTCAACACCGATGAACTGGTAATCTGCCTTTCCGGTCAGTTTCTCGCCCATGAACGGCGCAATCAGTCCGCCGAAGTTGGATCCGCCTCCGCAGCAGCCGATGATGATGTCCGGCTTGATGTCGTATTTATCCATGGCGGTCTTGCATTCCAGGCCGATAATGCTCTGGTGCAGGAGAACCTGGTTCAGCACGCTTCCCAGAACGTAGCGGTATCCAGGATTGTGGGTAGCAACCTCAACGGCTTCGGAAATTGCGCATCCCAGGGATCCGCCTGTTCCCGGATGCTCCTTCAGAATCTGTCTGCCGACTTCTGTCGTGTCGGACGGGGAAGGCGTTACATTTGCTCCGTACGTGCGCATAACCTCTCTTCTGTAGGCTTTCTGTTCGTAAGAAACCTTAACCATATAAACGCGGCAGTCCAGACCAAAATGTGCGCATGCCATGGACAGCGCTGTACCCCACTGGCCGGCACCAGTCTCTGTAGTGACGCCCTTCAGGCCCTGCTGTTTTGCGTAGTAGGCCTGCGCAATGGCGGAATTCAGCTTGTGGCTTCCGCTCGTGTTGTTTCCTTCGAACTTGTAATAAATCTCAGCCGGCGTGTCAAGTGCTTTCTCGAGCGCATAGGCTCTCATCAGCGGTGCCGGACGGTAAGTCTTGTAATATTCTCTGACTTCATCAGGAATCTCGATCAGACGTGTGTCATTGTCCAGTTCCTGTTTTGCCAGCTCGGTGCAGAAAATCGGTTCCAGATCTTCCACCTTGAGCGGTTCGTGTGTTCCCGGGTTCAGGAGAGGCGCCGGCTTGGTCGGCATATCTGCGCGCAGGTTGTAATAATACTTTGGCACTTCGTCTTCAGTCAGGTAAATTCTGTATGGGATGTTCTTGCTCATTGTTTTTTGTCCTCCATTTACAATCTGTAGAATCGTTTACATATCGATGGTGTTCGCACGACAAAGGGCATTCTTCCCAAGAAAAAACTCCTGTCCCCAACATGCGAACTGCTGGGACAGGAGAATAATGATCTCTTGCGGTGCCACCCGGCTTGACGCTTGCGCGTCCTCTCAAAGCATACCATCATATGCTGCATTTGGTTACGGAGTTTATTCTCCGTCTCGCCTACATAACAGACTGAAGTCTGCCGTTCAGCTCGCCCTCCGAAGCCCATTCCGCACAGTCTGTGTCTGCTGCCATTCCACCATCGGCAGCTCTCTGAAAGATCAGCATCCATGCGTACTTGCTCTTCATCAACGGTTTGTTTTCAACTGTTGGTCACATCATAGCATCGGATTTTCTGTTTGTCAACACAAAAAATGAGAAAAAGTTTGTTCAGAATGACTATGGCGGCCCAGTGGAAGTTGTCGGAATAGAATGGTATAATAAAACGTATTGAGGCAGGAGTGAGCCTGCGGTGAGAAAGGAATGGCATTATGACAGAGTATTACGATAAAAATTTCAACCCGGAAAAGGTAAAGAATGAGCTGGTCGCGTGGATCCGCGATTTCTTTGAGAAAAACGGCAGTGACTGCAAGGCCGTTGTTGCAATCAGCGGCGGCAAGGACAGTTCGGTAACGGCGGCGCTGTGCTGTGAAGCGCTTGGCAAAGACCGCGTTTACGGTGTTCTGCTTCCGAACGGCGTGCAGAAGGACATCGACGCTGCGCAGCTTCTGGTCAGCCATCTGGGCATCGACCACAGCACGGTAAATATTCACGCAGCATATCAGGGAATCGTCGACGAAATGAAGAAGGCCGGCCTGAATGTCACCGATCAGATGACGACCAACCTGCCTGCACGTCTGAGAATGGCCACGGTTTACGCGGTTTCCCAGACCATGAACGGCCGCGTTGCCAATACCTGCAATCTGTCTGAAGACTGGGTCGGCTACGCAACCAGATACGGCGACGGTGCCGGCGACTTCTCCCCGCTGTCCCGCCTGACCGTTCAGGAAGTCCGTGCCATCGGCGACGTTCTCGGCCTTCCGAAGCAGCTGGTTTATAAAGTTCCGATTGACGGCCTGACACCACTGACCGATGAAGAAAAACTCGGCTTCACCTACGACGTTCTCGACCGCTACATCAGAACCGGCGAGTGCGACGACCCGGAAACAAAGAATAGCATCGATCAGAAGCACCGTGCAAATGTGTTCAAACTGCAGCTGATGCCGGCATTCCCGTATGACGGACCGACAAGAGCAGAGCATTAATGCGCCAGAGCAGCAGGGAGCATGGATAGAAGAGCTTCAAGAGCTGGAATCGCCGGAGACAGAAATCCTGTGCTGTAGTATATCGTGGTGACGTCTCACTGGATTGCCGCAGCTGCAGTAAGAGTGACGTTGGAAGGACAGGGCGGACGATCGGCTGGCCTCTGTCTGTATGATATGATGAATTGACAGGAAGCAGAAGGGCGAAGCCGGTCGGCTTCGCCCTTCTGCTGGTTTTTGGATTGAGAGGAAACAGAATGATTCAGGCATACTGTATACTTGTCTGAGTGTTTTGAGTTTCCGATTCTGTACTTTAATGTATTAAGTTTGAAATGATGGAGATTGATAAGCTGAGTAATTTATTGCCTGGTAAATTTTCGCTTATATTGAGAATCAGCAGGAGAGAATTCCGTCAGGCCGTGAATTGTGATGGGTGTGTGAAAAATTTTAGGGCGGTTCTGCGGAAGTTCGTTATTTTGGAAAAGCGCAGAACCTGATAATTATACATGGAGATAAGTATACACTGATTTCGATCTTTGATTGGCCAGGGGGGAATTTACATCAGGGAAATCTGATAATTATCAGCTGTCACTGTCCGTTATCCGAATATAATAAGAACCCCACCCTTCCACGACGCTGAAGCGTCGGGTGGGTGCCCGGGAACCTTGTTGTCGTCTAACGGGCAGACAATCAGGACAGACTCGGGAATGCTGCCGCCGGCATTCCCGAGTCTGGACCTTTCAGTATTAATTCTGCATGTCCTCTGAATAAATTCGCGAATCGTTTTCAGATTATTTAAAGTAACGGAAACTCGGGGTCTGCGCTTTTTTAAATAATCACGATTTAAACGAATTAAAAAAATGCAATCGAATATACAATGATAAAACATAAGAAGATGCGCATAAAAATAGAATAATTCCCGCAAGATGGGGAATTTAATGACAATGTGTATTTTACTGAGCATACGATCACATTAATAAATCCGGTAAGTCTCGCTGTCACCGCGGAAGGCTTTTTGGAAACAGTCTACTGGCCCGGGGCCGGCAGAAAGCGGAGACTTACTGATGCGCGGGAAAAAATACATACTGGCTTTCACAGACTCGGAATTTTGTGTAAGAACAGAAAAAAATTAATAAATATGTGTTATGGGACGAGTTATAACGGAAGTATGCGGTTCGGAGAAGTTACATAATCTGAAAATTCAATTTTGTATTCTGAATACGCCCAGAATGGTGGATTTACAATAGTTGACAAGCTTTTTACATGTGGATATGATAGCAGGTAGATAGTCATATGCCCATATTGTGTATACAGAATTATGCACACAATGGACAATGAAATACAATTTAGATATGGATAATCATTCAAAATAAGAATAATTTGTATATATTGGAGGGTTATGGATGAAAACGAGAAAAATTGGAATTATCGGAGTAGGTCATGTTGGTGCGCATGTTCTGAGCGCACTGGTCACTCAGGGGATCGCAGATGAAATCGTGCTGATTGACAGCAATCCGGCAAAGTCTGCCTGTGAATGCCAGGATATTAAAGATTCTATTCCGTATATGCCGCACCGTGTCCGCGTATCAGTCGGTGACTACCCGGATCTGAAGGACTGCGATGTTGTCGTTAATGCCAGCGGAAAGATTTCCATTCTGGCAGAAACACATGACCGTGTTGAAGAAATGAAGTTCACCGTTCCGGCTGCAAAGGGCTTTATTCCTAAGGTAAAGGCCTCCGGCTTCAACGGAATTTTCCTGAACATCAGCAACCCTTGCGACATTATTACTGCAGAAATTGCCAAGGGACTGGACCTGCCGAAGGGCCATGTATTCGGAACAGGTACAGGACTGGATTCCGCACGTCTGATCTCCCATCTGGCAGAGACAACAGGAATCGACCATAAGTCCATTACAGCATATATGATCGGTGAGCATGGAAATTCCCAGTTTGCCCCTTGGTCCCAGGTGGCTTTTGGCTCCCATAAACTGGAAGAGCTGGTGGCAGAGGATGAGCGCTTCCGCTTCGACCGTGATGCCATGATTCAGGAGACGGTTGACGGAGCTTGGACAGTTTTCGCAGGAAAGGGCTGCACAGAGTATGCAATTGCGGCAACTGCAGCACGCATCATCCGCGCAATCTTCCACGATGAGAAAGCCATCATCCCGGTAAGCGCGCCGCTCGACGGAGACTTTGACGAACACGATGTATTCGCCGGTGTTCCTGCAATTATCGGCAAGGATGGCTGCGAGGAGGTCGTTGAACTGCACCTGACGGACGAGGAACTGGAGCACTTCCACAAGTGCTGCGCAGGAATCCGCGAGAACATCAAGGTCGCCGACGAGATGTAGTCAGCTGAATGATCTGTTCAGACAAAGAATACAAGCTGCAAGGATGCAATGAGCTGTGCCAGAATGCAGTGAGCTGGGCCGGGCTGCAACGAGTTGAGAGGTGTTGCAATGGGCTGGGCCGGGATAAACGGCAGACATGGATAGTGGATGTATGCTGTATACATATAAGCCGGCCTGTGTTTGTTAACTTGTGCCCTTTCGCTTGTGTGTCAGCTTATTCGGATTCAGGCGGCAGTGTTTGATATAGTAGTAAATATCTGGGCCGTGCCCTTTCGCAGAATGAAGCGAAGCAGGGTGCGGCCTTTTTTGATTGTCTTTCCGTCAGACGACAACAAGGTTCCAGGGAACTCACCTGATGCATCAACATCGCGGATGGCCGCAGAGTGTGGAGTTCTTTTTTACGTCATTTGGAGTCTGAAACTTTCGCTTTGGCAGAATATTCATTATATGTGTAAATTTTCCACGGCGGTACCGGAGAAGGCGATTGCTGAGATGTATGGTGAAACGATATATTTTCATACCAGAGAATCTGCACATTATCGTATGACGGATAGCATATAGCAGGTTGACCTGACCAATACCTGGAAATTGACTGCTGGAAAGCTGCCTGCTGTCAGTTGTGATATTATTTGCCTAAAATAAAAGAGAAAAATATGCATGCCTTATAAAACCCCGGCCATACTGTCATATTGATAGAAAATGCGTTGGGAACAATAGCGGAAAAAAGGCAGATGTACCAAAGTGAAAAACAATTAGGTAAGGCGCGATTATAATCATGATTATTACCAAAATGATGTATGCATGTCGGTACAATCACTAAGAATAATTGCGGTGTCTAGTAATATTACATGAACATGAATAAATACTCGATAAATAATATCCGGATTCCTGAATAATATTGAAAGAGACAATGATAATTGACGTATTTGCAATGTAATCAAAATAATGTGTAAAAATGCTGGGTAAAACAGGGAGTTAAATGGCCTTTTTACCAACCTATATTCCGCTCATGATAATAGGTATTTGGTATAAAGTGACGCATTCTGCATCTTTTACCAAAATTCATTTTGTTTTGGTAAAGTTAATGATTTGGACGCGATTGTACCAACAAAATTCTGGAAAAATTATCCAGATGTTATTCGGTTTTGCTTTTATCTCATGTATAAACGATGTATAAGACAAAACGAAGATGAATAAGATGATTAAAGAGAGAATTTGGTATACAGTATACATACACAAGGTTCCGGTCCGGGAAAAGGCGTCAATTAACCTCGCCGCATTGCCTTGCCGGCTGACCGGCAGTGTCTGACCGGCTGACCGGCAGTGTCTGACCGGCTGACCGGTGTTGTCATGCCGGCTGACCGGCAGTGTCTGAGTATCTGTGCATCATTGTCTCATCACAACGGACTATTGGATCGCGGCAACTCGCCGCATATCGGATTTTTAGCGGGCATTCTGTGGTATGATAATAGTCAGTATAAGAATATAATGTTTTTGTAAGGCGCGGAGCTGCAGAAAACGGGAAAATGGCGGCAGCTTTGACAGTGAGTAGAAATAAATGTTTCAGAGGGGCCGCTGTCCAGGAACCGACAGGAGGTTAACAGGATCAGCAGGTCAGCGGACTTGCAGAATAATTTTTTGTCGGGAAGCAGGGATGGGATTGGATTGGGCGTGATCCTCCGGACAGAGAATGTGGATGCCGCCAGTCTTTTTCTGTCTGCGGCCGGGTGTGCGCCTGCAAAATCAGCAAATCACAAACAAAGAAGGAGAAAAATTATGTCATTACATATCGCAGTTTCAGATAAGGCAAAGGTCGCGGAAACGGTTCTGATGCCGGGCGACCCGCTCCGCGCACAGTTCATCGCGGAGAATTTCCTGGACAATCCGGTCCGCTATTCGGAAATCAGGAACATGTACGGGTATTCGGGAAGCTATAAGGGCGTTCCGGTTTCTGTGCAGGGAAGCGGCATGGGCATGCCGTCTATGGGAATTTATTCCTGGGAACTGTATGACCAGCACCATGTAGAGAATATTATCCGCATCGGCACAATGGGAAGTTTCAACCCGAACGTGCATGTGGGAGACACGGTTCTGGCTCTGGCAGCCTCCACGGACTCCAGCTATATGGACACCTTCCACGTGGAGGGGCAGTATTCCCCATGCTGCAGCTATAATCTGCTGACGGCGGCGCAGGAGGCTTCTAAGGATACGGGAATTCAGATTTATGCCGGAAATGTTTTGTCCAGCGATCATTTTTATGAAGCGGACGAAGACTGGTGGAAGTGCTGGCAGAGAATGGGCGTGATCGGCGTGGAAATGGAGACGGCGGCGCTTTACTCCAACGCAGCTTTCCTGAAAAAGAATGCCCTTGCGATTTTCACCGTCAGTGATCATTTTGTCCTGGATGAAGTGGCCACGGTCGAGCAGCGCCAGACGCAGTTCACAGATATGATGAAGCTCGCGCTGGAAACGGCGGTCAGACTGTAATGCCGGGCAGAAATCAGGAATCCATGGAAAGAAAAGTGGATAAAAAGGGCAGAGAGGGTCAGGCGGGCGCAGCGCAGAAGAAAGTCAAATTCTGGACAGCGCTTCCGGTCGTGCTGGCCGGGACCTTCACCAGCTGTTTCCTCTGGGGCAGCGCTTTTCCCTGCGTCAAGATCGGCTACCGGCTGTTTTCCATCGCCGCGGGAGATACCGCTTCACAGATGCTCTTTGCCGGAATCCGCTTCACGCTTGCCGGTGTTCTGGTGATTTTATTCGGGAGTCTGATGAAAGGAAGATTTCTGCATCCGCGGAAAGGTTCTGGCGGAACTGTCTTGATTCTCTCGCTTTTTCAAACGACAGGGCAGTATTTCTTCTTCTACATCGGCCTGGCTCACGCGAGCGGCGTGAATTCCTCGATTATTATCGGCTCGGGAACATTTATTGCGATTCTGATCGCGGCATTTCTCTTCCGGACAGAAAAAATGACCTGGCGCAAGACCCTGGGCAGCCTGCTCGGATTTGCTGGGGTCATGATGGTCGAACTGCGCGGCAGCGGATCCATCCATTTTCATTTTGCGCTGCTGGGTGAAGGCTGCGTCCTGCTTTCAACGGTCATGGCAGGGATGTCCACATCGTACATGAAACAGGCAGGGCAGAAGGAAGATCCGGCGGTACTGTCGGGTTACCAGTTCATTCTGGGAGGTCTGACGCTGACAGCCTATGGTTTCCTGCGGGGCGGCCATCTGCAGAGCAGTTCCGCAGCCTGGAGCGGCGTGCTTCTGCTCCTTTACATGGCCTTTATTTCCGCGGCAGCCTACACGATCTGGAGCATTCTTCTGAAATTCAACCCAGTCAGCCGGATTACCGTGTTCGGCTTCATGAATCCGGTGATCGGCGTCCTGCTTTCCGCAGTTTTACTGGGGGAGACCGGGCAGGCCTTCCGCCTTTCCGCACTCGGTGCACTGGCGCTGATTTCCGCGGGCATCATCATCGTCAACCATAGTCCGTCGGGACAAAAACCACACGCAAGGAAAAAATCGCCTGCCGCATAAAAACATAAAAAAGAACCGATGGGAGACACAACCATCGGTTCTCTGCTTAAAAGCATGTGCACCCCAGCAGATGCACGTGTGGGGACGGGTGAGATTTTACTTTCCTGCTTTTGCTGCGTTCAGCTTCTTTGTAACCTGGGAAATATGTCTGCTTGCAGCCTGCTTGGAGATGATGTGCTTTGTAGCAGCCTTCTTCAGCTGTTTCTCGGCAGCAGTTCTCTTCTCAGCAGCTGTGTCGAAATCCTTTGCAGCGATTGCAGCGTCGAATTCCTTCATAACAGCCTTCAGATCGTCCTTGATTACTCTGTTCTGAGCAGTCTTCTTAGCAGTAACTTTTACTCTCTTCTTTGCGGATTTGATGTTAGCCATGTTTACCCCCACTACTAAAATATAGCATTAAAAAATTAAATACGCAGAAAGTAATATAACATGTTTTTCCAGATTTTACAAGTAGATTTTGACATGCTTTTCCAGTGTTTTCGGGATGTTTTCCGGATTTTTCAGAGCTGCCCGGGAGGGCGGGTGGATTTAATCCCTTGCCGGCTGGTTTTTGTCGGAAGAATGGGTGCCCGGATGCGCCAGATATGGTAGAATAAAACAGATATTCTCAGTAAAGTAAGGAGACTTATGCATGAAAGATAATGATTATCAGAAATATATCCGGAATTTCAGCATCATCGCGCATATTGACCACGGTAAGTCAACGCTTGCGGACCGTATGATTGAGATGACGGGACTGGTGGCGGAGCGTGATATGAAGGAGCAGCTCCTGGATAATATGGATCTGGAGCGTGAGCGCGGAATCACGATCAAGCTGCAGACGACGCGTCTGGTGTACAAGGCGAAGGACGGGAAAGAGTACATTTTCAACCTGATCGACACGCCGGGACACGTGGACTTCAATTACGAGGTCAGCCGCAGTCTGGCGGCCTGCGAGGGCGCGGTTCTGGTCGTGGACGCGACACAGGGCGTGGAGGCGCAGACTATGGGAAATGTCTATCTTGCGCTGAATGAGGATCTGGAGATTCTGCCCTGCCTGAATAAGATGGACCTGGCCAGTGCCCGGCCGGAGGAATCGAAGGAAGAGATTGAAGAGATGATTGGCATCGACGCGGAGGACGCGCCGGAAGTCTCGGCCAAGACCGGCATGGGCGTGGAGAATCTGCTGGAGAAGATCGTCACGGATATTCCGGCGCCGCAGGGTGATGTGGACGCACCGCTGAAAGCACTGATTTTCGACTCCGTATATGATAACTACAAGGGCGTTGTGATCTTCGTAAGACTGTTCGACGGAATGGTGAAGGTCGGCGATACGATCCGTCTGATGGCGGCCAAGGCAAATTATGAAGTCACGGAGGTCGGCGTCATGGCGCCGAGCCATGTTCCGGCCAAGTTCCTGCGCGCCGGCGACGTAGGCTACATCTGCGCGGCCATCAAGCAGGTCAGAGATGCCAGAGTCGGTGATACCGTCACGCTTGCGGATAATCCGGCAAAAGAAAGTCTGCCAGGATATAAAAAGGTTCAGCCGATGGTCTACTCCGGAATTTATCCGGCGGAAGGCGAGAAATACGAATCTGTCAAAGAAGCCCTGGAGCGCCTGCAGGTCAACGACGCATCGCTTCTCTTTGAGCCGGAGACATCTGCCGCGCTGGGATTCGGTTTCCGCTGCGGATTCCTGGGCCTTCTCCACATGGAAGTCATTGTGGAGCGTCTGGAAAGAGAGTTCAACCTGGACATCATCACGACCTCCCCAAGCGTAGTTTATAAAGTCATTCTGACGGACGGTTCCGTGAAGATGATCCAGAACCCGACCAATCTGCCGGATCCTTCGGAAATCGACCACATCGAGGAGCCGATTGTCAACGCCGACATCATGCTGCCGAAGACCTACGTCGGATCCATCATGGAACTCTGCCAGAAGCGCCGCGGCACCATGCTGGGCATGGACTACATCACCACCGACCGCGTGGAGCTGCACTATGAACTCCCGCTGAATGAAGTTATTTACGACTTCTTCGACGCCCTGAAATCCATGACCAAGGGTTACGGCTCCCTGGATTATGAATTTGTCCGCTACCAGAAATCTGATCTGGTGAAACTGGACATCCTGCTGAATAAGAACATCGTGGACGCCTTCTCCATGATCGTGCACCGTTCCGAGGCCTACAGCCGCGCCCGTTTTGTCTGCAAAAAGCTGAAGGAAGTCATTCCGATGCATCAGTTCGAGGTTCCGATTCAGGCCGCTGTAGGACAAAAAGTAATCGCCCGTGAAACGGTCAGGGCTTACCGCAAGGATGTAATCGCCAAGTGCTACGGCGGAGACATTTCCAGAAAGAAGAAACTTCTGGAGAAGCAGAAAGAAGGAAAGAAGCGGATGCAGCAGTTCGGAAAGGTTGAGGTTCCGCAGGAAGCTTTCACTGCTGTACTGAAGTATGATGATGATAAATAAAATGAATCCTGATGATAACAATGAGCAGATGCGGCCCGTGCAGAATACGCGCAGGCCGCTCGGCATTTATATTCACATTCCCTTCTGCATTTCAAGATGCCGCTACTGCGGCTTTTATTCGCAGGCTGTGGGAAAGGACCCAGATGCCGCGCAGAAGGAAGCGGCTTATGTGGACAGACTGATTACGGAAATTCTGGGGCGGGGACGTGAACTTGCCGGCCGTTATACGGTGGACACGATGTTTATCGGCGGCGGGACGCCGAGCATTCTTCCGGCGGAATATATTTCCAGGCTGATCTCCTCTGTACAGGAAGCTTTTTGTCTGGAAAAGGGCGCGGAAATCACGATGGAATCAAACCCGGGCACGCTCTCGGAGGAAAAGCTGAAATGCCTGAGAGAGGCGGGGGTGAACCGGCTGTCCATCGGGCTGCAGTCGTTCGACAATCGAATCCTGAAAGCGATGGGGAGAATCCATACGGCGGAGGAATTTCTGAAGAGTTATGACATGGCGAGAAAGGCCGGATTCAGGAATGTGAACATCGATCTGATGTTTGATTTCCCGGGGCAGACGACGGCGCAGTGGGAAGATACAATGAAAAAGGCCCTTGCGCTGAGGCCGGAACATCTGTCGTTCTATGGGCTTCAGATTGAAGAGGGCACGCCTCTGTATGAGGATTATAAGATGGAACGGATTCCGGAGCTGGATGAACAGAAGGATGCAGAGATGTATTTCCGGGCCCTGGACCTGCTGGGAGACGCGGGATACCATCATTATGAGATCTCGAATGCCGCCCTGCCGGGTTACGAGTGCCGCCACAACCTGAAATACTGGAGATTTCAGGATTATCTGGGTGTGGGCGCGTCGGCGAGTTCCTTTCTGGACGGGGTGAGAATTACCGAATATCCGGGAAGCGAGCGGCATGTGAATACATTTTTGGAAAACTGCGGAGAGTATGTGTTTACGGCGCTCCGGACGGACGAGGGAGTCAGCCTGGAAAAGTTCAGGGAGCAGTTCGGAAAACCGCTCTGGGATGTGTTCTCTGACCGCAGAGAGGAGTTCGAGGAATATCAGTCGAGGGGGCTGGTCAGAGAAGAGAAAGGACGAATCCTTCTGACCCGGGAAGGGATTCCCGTCTCGAATGAAATCATGGCCCTGTTTGTTTAGGGGATGATTCTGCGAAATAAGCGCAGAAATCCCCCCTTCTTTTTATAGAAATTAGTGTTGACATTCTTTCTTTAGTGGGGTACATTATATATAGCAGTTAGCACTCTAAGAGTTGAGTGCTAACAAGCAAAAAAGGGGGAGATGAGATATGGAGCTGACAGAAAGAAAACTTAAGATCCTGCAGCAGATTATCGGCGATTATGTCAGGACTGCAGAGCCTGTCGGTTCGCGAACCCTTTCTAAGGAGTTCAATAATGCTTTCAGTCCGGCAACCATCAGAAATGAGATGAGTGACCTGGAAGAGATGGGTTACCTGACTCACCCGCACACATCTGCGGGCCGTGTGCCGTCGGACAAGGCATATCGCTGGTATGTGAACAACTCGATGGGAAAGGTCGAGATACCGCAGGAATCACAGAAAATGATCAAGGATACCCTGCACAGTGATATCGATGAACTTGATAAGACGATTCAGAGAGCAGCAGACCTGCTGTCAGAGATCACCAATCTGGCGGCATTTGCACTGAGTCCGGTGCAGGATGAAGACAGACTGAAGTTTGTAGATTTTCTGCCGGTTGATGAGCATACAGTCATTCTGATGACGGTTGCCGAGAGCGGAAAATCATCCAACGATCTGATCCATCTGGAGCAGCCGGTTTCGGATGAGGTGCTGAGGGTTCTGAGCAAGACACTGACCTATACTTACCGCGGGCGGCAGCTTACAGATTTCCTGAAGGATAATATCATTTCGGAATTCCAGGATGATATCGCCGCGATGAGTCCGCTGGCCAGAGATGTCATGCCGAACTTCATGCACACGCTTGAGAATCTGCTGAATGTAAGATTTTACATGGATGGTCTGAGTAATATCTTCGATCAGCCTGAATATACAGATCTGAAACGTGCAAAAAATTTCATTTCGCTGTTTGATAACCGGGATGAGCTGGTAAAAACATTGATGGACAGAGACAACGGCATGGTTGTCACCATTGGAGATGAGAACACGGATGAGGAACTGAAGGACTGCTCGCTGATTACAGCGACCTACCATGTGAACGGCCGTTTCGCCGGAAAGATCGGTGTCATCGGTCCGACAAGAATGAAATACGATGAAATCACTTCGATTGTCCAGTATCTTACGGATAACCTGAATGATGCATTTAAAATAGACGGAGGCGGTGAGGACGATAACAATGGATGAGGAGAAAATGAAAGAAGCAGAAGAAAAAGATCCGAAGCAGAATCAGAACGCCGAAGAGCAGGGCCCGGACACATCTGAGGAAAAGGCCGCTGAGACTTCTTCTGATGACGCGAAGAACGACGCTGATCAGAAAGAAGCGGAAAAAGAATCCGGAAAGTCTGATGAGCAGAAGGACGCGGATAAGAAAGATTCGGATGATGCAGATGATCAGAATGACAAGTATATCCGTCTGATGGCGGATTTCCAGAACTACAAGCGCAGAGTCGAAAAGGAGAAATCTGAGATTTATGATTACGCAAATCAGAAGATCCTGGCAGAACTGCTGACCGTCCTGGATAACTTCGAGCGTGCGCTTGCTCAGGAATGCGCCGATGAAGCGTATGAAAAGGGCATGAGCATGATCTTCAAGCAGTTCCGTGAAGTCCTGGAGAAATCCGGACTGGAAGAAATCGAAGCCCTGGGTAAGGATTTCGATCCGAACTTCCATCACGCAGTGATGACGGATAACAACGAGGACTATGAGTCCGGTCAGGTAACCGGCGTCCTGCAGAAAGGATACAAACTGCACGGAAAAGTCGTCCGTCCGGCAATGGTCAAGGTCAACCAGTAATGGCCCCTGCCGGAAAGAGAGTTCCGGCAGATAAACAAGCAAGCCCGGCCGAAAGGCCTGACTATATATGGATGTTCTCACCGGAAGATGAGACCCCGTCTTTTTAAGGGTTTTGGGAGAGAATTAATCAACAAGGAGGAATTTCGTTATGTCGAAAGTAATCGGAATAGATTTAGGAACAACGAACAGCTGTGTAGCAGTTCTGGAAGGTGGAGAGCCTACAGTAATTACTAACGCAGAAGGAAACAGAACAACACCGTCTGTAGTCGGATTCACCAAGAGCGGTGAGAGACTGGTCGGAGAAACAGCAAAGCGCCAGGCCGTTACCAACCCGGACAGAACTGTTTCTTCCATCAAGAGACATATGGGCGAGGATTATAAAGTAACGATTGACGGTAAGGATTACACACCGCAGGACATTTCCGCGATGATCCTGACCAAGCTGAAGAACGATGCAGAAGCTTATCTGGGCGAGAAGGTTACGGAAGCCGTTATCACTGTACCGGCTTACTTCTCTGATGCACAGAAGCAGGCAACCAAGGATGCCGGAAGAATCGCAGGACTTGATGTAAAGAGAATCATCAACGAGCCGACAGCAGCTTCCCTGGCATATGGACTTGATAAAGAGACCGGATCCCAGAAGATCCTGGTTTACGACCTGGGCGGCGGCACATTCGATGTCTCCGTACTGGAACTGGGTGACGGCGTATTCGAAGTACTGGCTACCAACGGTGATACACACCTGGGCGGCGATGACTTCGATAACGCAATCATGAACTACATGGCAGATACATTCGCTCAGGAGCACGGCGTTGACCTGCGTAAGGACAACATGGCTATGCAGAGACTGAAGGAGGCTGCCGAGAAGGCAAAGAAGGAACTGTCTTCTGCACAGACCACCAACATCAACCTGCCGTTCATTACGGTAACTGCTGAGGGTCCGCTGCATCTGGATATGGAGCTCACAAGAGCTAAGTTCAACCAGCTGACTTCTGACCTGGTTCAGAGAACCATTCCGCCTACACGCAAGGCACTGCAGGATGCAGGAATTACCGCTTCCGAACTGTCTAAGATCGTTCTGGTCGGTGGTTCTTCCAGAATCCCGGCTGTTCAGGAAGCCGTTAAGAATGAAACCGGCAAGGAGCCTTTCAAGGGCATCAATCCGGATGAGTGCGTAGCAATCGGAGCTGCTATTCAGGCCGGAGTTCTGACTGGTGAAGTTAACGACGTCCTGCTGCTGGATGTCACTCCGCTGTCTCTGTCCATCGAGACACTGGGTGGTGTGGCAACCAAGCTGATTGAAAGAAATACAACCATTCCTACAAAGAAGAGCCAGATCTTCTCCACCGCTGCGGATAACCAGACTGCCGTAGACATTCACGTCATGCAGGGTGAGCGTGAGATGGCTGCCGATAACATCACACTGGGCAGATTCCAGCTGACAGGCATTGCACCGGCTCCGCGTGGGGTACCGCAGATCGAGGTTACTTTCGACATCGATGCCAACGGTATCGTACATGTAAGCGCTAAGGATCTGGGAACAGGAAAAGAGCAGGCAATCACCATTACCTCCTCCACAAACCTGTCCGAGGATGAGATCAATAAGAAGGTCAAGGAAGCACAGCAGTACGAGGCTGAGGATAAGAAGAAGAAGGCCGCTGTTGAAGAGCAGAACAAAGCTGAGAATATGATTTATCAGTGCGACAACGTCATCAAGGAAGCAGGAGACAAGATCTCTGATGCTGACAAGAGCGCTCTGGAAGCTGCAAAGAATGACCTGCAGTCTGCACTGAATGCCAATAACCCGGACGATGTCAAGGCAAAGGAAGACGCCCTGATGTCCAAGCTGAATGAAGTTTCCACAAAGCTGTATCAGCAGGCAGGTCCGCAGCAGGGTCAGCCGGGAGCTGGTGCTGGCGCAGGTGCAGCAGGTGCAGGCCCGAACATGGGTGCTAACCCTGGCGCAGGCGCAGCAGGCGGAAACGCAGGCAGTGCCGGAAACAGCGGAAATTCCGGAAATGACGACAACGTAGTTGATGCAGACTACACAGTCGTTGACGACGATAAATAATGTCTGATTAACAAGTCCCTGTCGGACGAGCAGACACGCAAAAATATAGCGGCGAATGCAAGATCAGTCCGGCCGGGAATTTCCCGGTCGGATTGATGTGTAATCAGCTGCGAGAAGGTGAGAAGAGGTATGGCAGAAAAGAAAAGGGATTATTATGAGGTTCTGGGCCTGAAAAAAGGCGCCAGCGAGGAAGAAATCAAAAAGGCCTTCCGAAAAATGGCGCTGAAGTATCATCCTGACCGCAACCCGGGTGACAAGTCTGCGGAAGAGAAATTCAAAGAGGTCAATGAAGCATATACCGTTCTGTCAGACCCGGATAAGAAGAGAAAGTACGATCAGTTCGGTTTTGCCGGAGTTGATCCGAATGCCGGATTTGGCGGCGCCGGCGGCGGTGCAGGCGGATTCGGTGGATTCAACGCCAGTGACTTCGGTGGATTTGGAGATATTTTTAACGATTTCTTCGGCGGCGGATTCGGTGGTTTCGGCGGCAGCGGAAGCCGTTCTCAGGCCAATGCGCCGAGAAAGGGTGCGGATCTTCAGGAGCGCCTGACCATTACCTTTGAAGAGGCGGCCTTCGGCGTCAAGAAGACCATCCAGCTGAATAAAAACGTATCCTGCAAGAAGTGCGGAGGAACCGGAGCTGCGCCTGGCACGAGCAAGCACAAGTGTACGCGCTGCAATGGAACCGGTATGTACACCCGCGTACAGAGAACCCCTCTCGGACAGTTCCAGAGCAGTTCTCCGTGCCCGGACTGCGGAGGAACCGGAGAAATTATCGATACGCCGTGCCCGGACTGTCACGGCACCGGAAAAGTCAGAAAGAAGATCAAGATCGATGTCAACATTCCGGCCGGTGTGGATACGGACTCGGTTATCCCGATCAGAGGACAGGGCGAGCCTGGTGAAAACGGCGGCCCGGCAGGTGATCTGTACATCGTTCTCCGGGTACAGAGCCATCCGCTGTTCAGAAGAACCGGAAACGACCTCCGGATTGAGGTTCCGATTACCTTTGAAGAGGCCGCACTCGGAAGCGACATCACCGTTCCGACTCTGGACGGAAAAGTCAGCTACCACGTTCCTGCAGGAACGCAGCCGGGAACGATTTTCCGCCTGAAGGGCAAGGGAATCCGGAGTCTGCGTACAGGACGCAATGGAGACCTGATGGTCACCGTCAACCTGGAGGTTCCGACCAAGCTCAGCGGAGCGCAGAAGAAGGCCATCAAAGAGATGGGCAAGAAGCTGAACGAAAACTGCTACAAGAAGAAGGGCAGTTTCAAAGAGAAGGTCAAGGAATTTTTCAGTTAATGAGAAACATGGACATTGATTCCGGGTGCTCTGGCATCCGGATGAGAGATAGAGATATTGTGCTTTATAGTAACCTGAAAGAAAGCGCTGACTCGCGGAACTGTTTGATGTTCCGCGGGGCAGCGCTTTTCTTCTGCCGGCAGGAAATGGGGAGTATCTCGCTTCGATCTATTCTTCTGTGTCGAATCCGTATTACAGCCGCTATTTCCACAGCCAGTGCGGAAATAACGTGCGCTGCCGGAATTCGGCCCTGAACACGCGGACTTCCCCGAACGCCATTTATGACAACTGGAAAGAGAAACGGGGAGGAAATTTCCTTGCTTGGGATTATTTTGACGGCGGGGATGGCATTTCTGCGGCGAAAAATACATGAAAATAGCCAATATGGCCTACAATCGAATTAGAAAAAGTGTATAATAGTTGTGCGAAACATTTTGATCCGCTTGAACTTAAGGCATGAAAGCAAGTGAATAGGAGTACAATCATGGCAAATGATAAATTATTGCTGAACAGCAGACCGGTAGCACCTCTGGGCGTAGTTCCGCTGAAGAGCTGCGAAAGCATTGGCAAACGTGTTGACAACTGGCTGATTTCCTGGCGTACAGAGAGAGACCAGGAGCGCACAACCAATGAAGAGGAGCCGGTTTACGACAACGGTTCCTATCTCGTAGAGATTGACAACCCGCGTTTCGGTTCTGGAGAGGCAAAGGGAGAGATCAAGCGGACAGTTCGCGGACTCGACCTCTACCTGATGGTAGATATTACTAACCACAGCCTGTTCTACGATATTTACGGAGAGCCGAACCACATGTCTCCGGACGATCACTTCTCTGACTTGAAGAGAATCATCGCCGCAGTAGAAGGAAAAGCACACCGCATCACCGTTATTATGCCGTTCCTGTATGAGGGCAGACAGCACAGAAGAAGTGCCAGAGAATCCCTGGACTGCGCGATCGCGCTGCAGGAGCTGGTCAACATGGGCGTAGATAACATCATCACTTTCGACGCTCATGACCCGAGAGTTCAGAACGCTATTCCGCTGAACGGGTTCGAGACTGTAAAATGCACGTATCAGTTCATTAAAGGAATCTGCAAAGAGTGCGACGACATCCAGTTCGATAACGACCATCTGATGGTTATCAGCCCGGATGAGGGCGGCACACAGAGAGCCGTATACATGGCATCCGTACTGGGCGTAGACATGGGAATGTTCTACAAGCGCCGCGATTACAGTAAAGTCGTAGACGGCCGCAACCCGATCGTTGCCCATGAGTTCATCGGCGCATCCGTAGAAGGAAAAGACATGTTCATCGTCGACGACATGATCGCATCCGGCGAAAGCATGATCGACGTTGCCACCGAGCTGAAAAAGCGCGGCGCACGCAGGATCTTCGTCATTGCCACCTTCGGCCTCTTCACAAAGGGCATGAAAGTCTTCGACGAAGCCGTTGAAAAAGGAATCATTTACAAGGTTGTCACCACCAATCTGGTTTACCAGTCCGAAGAGCTCCTTTCCCGCGACTACTACATCAGCTGCGGCATGAGCAAGTACATCGCCTACATCATCGACACCCTGAACCACGATTCCTCCATCGGAAAACTGCTCGATCCATACGACCGCATCAACAAGCTCGTCACAAAGTACAAGGCAGAGCACGATCAGTAAGAGTTTCAGGCAGATCAGGCCGGGCAGAATAAATGAAATTAAGAAGGGCCGTTGCCCTAAGCCCAAATGAGCTTAGGGCAGCGGCCCTGTTTTTTAACTGTACAATCTGGATCGTCGGCAGTGTGGCAGTCATTTTCGCAGCCGATTAAATCCAAATGTTCATCTTCTCTACTTATACTTCTTCAGTGTCTTCACCATCTTGCTGTACAGGCTCATGGCCTCCGGACGGTTGATTGCGGCGCTGATATTTGTCTGGGCGGTCTGGCACTTTTCCCAGAGGGATTTGCGCTTTGACAGGCTCAGTTTTTTCAGCGGAAGGGACTGGTACTGAGTGCTGATATTCCTGCAGAGACGGCTTTTCGCATTGCTGCTGATGTAGTATTTGCTGGACGGGTCGGTGACCGTCAGCAGGGCTTTCGTCCGGGCGGTGAAGAGGGAATTCATGGTGCGGATTTCTTCCACATCGATGGCTTTTTTCACCTCACTGACGTCCTGTTTATAGAGCTTTGCCATGGCGGCCTTGTCAGAGGCAGAGACAGCCGGTGATTTCTGCAGCCGGTCATTATTCTTTTTCAATGCCTTCAGAACAGAGGTTCGCTTCTGTCCAGCCGCTTTTATGCTGTACCATGGTTTTGCGGGAGCGGATGAAGCATCGAGGCTGCCCAATCCGGAAATCAGCTGGGAAATCAGATCGATGAGATTGATATCATCATCATCGCCGGTCAGACTGATGGAAATATCGTATTTATTGGAGATCTCATTGCAGGTCTGGAGGAGTTCGGAGTAGCTTGAAGCCTGCTTCAGTTTCCGGATCTCAGAAGACCGGACGTTCTGGATGATGCCCCAGTAATAGGCACTGTATTTCTTCTTGTTTTTCGGCATTTCAGCCTGGAATTTCCGGACGGCTCTGGCCTTCAGATCCTTCAGGCTGCTGCTTTCCGGTGCGATGCTCGTATTGAAATTCAGAAGCTGCTGATAAAGTGCGAGATCGCTGGTATAGTAATTCGACGCATCTGCAGCCTGGTATGGAGTCTGGAGCATCTGAAGACGCAGCATGACTGCAGAACGTGCCTGTTCGATTTCCTTCTTTACCTCGGGATTGTACATATTTTTGTTCTGTTCGTACTGGCTGTCCAGTTCGCTAAGTGCGAGAATATATTTCTGGCGCAGGTCTTCGACAGAACTGCCGGTGCTTTTTATGTGTGCGGCAGCCGCTTTATTTGAGAATACAGTATACCCGGATCCGCTATTTTCCGAGTCAGTGTCAATATTCTCAGATTTCCCGGCAGCTGCTGAATTTGAGCTGCCTGCAGATCCATTTCCGGCAAAAGCAGACGCGCCAGAGGACGCCGCAGCGGTCTGGCCGGCTTTCTGACTGGTCCGGGCGGAATTTCCAAGCCCTGCATGTCTCTTCGTTTTAGAAGATGCACCGGCTTTTGTGATTTTCACCTTCTTTACTGCGCGCAGTTTTACGTGGGATCCGGAATTTCCCAGCGTTGTGACAGAAGCGCTGACGTACACGGTGCCGGCTTTTTTCGCGGTCAGGAGTCCGCTGCCTGTGATGCTGGCGGCGGATCCGCTGATGCTCCAGTGAATCTGCTGAGAAACGTCTTTTGCGCGGCCGTTTTCTGTGGCCAAGGCCTTAAACTGGCTGGAAGAACCAGCTTTCAGTGATTTTACGCCCTTGCTGATTCGGATTTTGTCCGGGGCTTTCTTTACTGTAAGGGTGACCTGGTCGGAGACGCTGCCGTCGTAATTACGGACGCTGATGACGGCCTTTCCGACATGGCGGGCGGTCAGGACCGGGTCGGTGTTTCCGTCGCAGTAGAGGACGTCCGGATTGTCGGAGGTCCAGTAACGCTCCATATTAGAGGCGTCAAGCGGCGCAATGGTGGCAGTCAGGGACTGGGAATCGCCCAGGAGAATTTCATGGCCTGACGGGATGCCGGCGATTGTGATGGACGACGCTTTCGTCTCTGGTTTTACCGTGACGGAGACGGAGGCTGTCTTTCCTCCGCAGGATGCGGTGATCGTTGTGTTTCCGGATTTCTTCGCGGTGACGATGCCGGAGGAAGAAACGGTGGCAACGGAAGGGTCGGCGCTGCTCCAGCTGATGTCCTGTGTGCAGGATGCCGGGCGGACCAGGCTGTCGATTCCGCAGTCATCGCCTTCGGTCAGATCCAGGCTGGACGGCTTGACTTCAAGAGAAGAAACGGCGGAATTCCCTGCGGCTGCCGCGCTCTGCACAGCTTTCAGGCAGTCAATGTTTCCGTAGGCGCTGTACTGGCTGAAATGATCGGAATCGGTCGTTCCGCAGATGATATTGCTGACCTGCTGCGGGCTGAGGTCCGGGTTCGCATCGAGGACCAGAGCGGCTTCCGCGGCGACACAAGGAGATGCCATGGAGGTTCCGTCCATTTTTTCATAGCGGTCTCCCGGGATGCTGCTGAGCACGTGGAATCCCGGTGCGGAAACGTCTGTGTTGCTTCCGAAATCGGAGAAGAATGCCGGTTTCTTCTTCTCATTTGCCGCGTTGACGGAAATGACTTCATTTTCCTCTTCCGGCGTGTCGTTATAGTCGTTGGAATCGTTGCCGGAGGCGGCGACCAGCGTCATGCCGTGTTCGTCGGCGCTGCGCAGACTCTGTTCCAGAATCCGGTCCTTAACGCCGAAACCGAAGCTCATATTTACAACTTTTGCGCCCTCTTTCTGCGCGAGATTCAGAGCGTTGATAACGTCGTAAGTACTGAGAGACTCGCCGTCGCTGCTGGCGCCGATCATCAGCACGCGCACCAGGTCGTTGTGATGGCCCGCCGCAATGCCGGCAGCCCCTTTTCCATTGCCGTAAGTCATGCCGATAATTCCGGACACATGAGTGCCGTGATCGCCGGAATCGTCTGTCGTCTGGCTTTCCGTGCCATCTGCAACGCGGGTGTAGCAGCCGTTTTTTGTGATGAGGTTTTTCTGAAGGTCCTCATGCTCCGTGTCGACACCGGTGTCAATGACGGCAACGGTGGTCGTCGCGTGTTTCCGGCTTTCCAGAAAACTCCAGGCCTGCTCTGCATTGGTGGTCTTCAGCTGATAAGCCTGTCCGTTCGCAAGATATGGATCGGATGTGGATTTCTCCGAAGAGGAAGAGGATGTATTTTTGCCTGCGGAAGTCTTTTTCGCAGCGCCCTTGCTCTTCGCGCCCGCAATCTTGTAAATATAGTTCGGCTGGGCGGAGGCGACCTCTTTCTTCTGATTCATCGCAGAAACCGCTTCGCTGACCTTTGTGCCGCGGTCAAGCTTTGCTTTGACGACGGCATGGCCGGAGGATTTCAGGGAGTCCTGGGCGTCCAGTCCGTTTTTTTCTGTCTGCTTCTCCGCTTCAGCGGCAGAAACGCCCTTTTTATAGGTGATCAGAATAGAATGCGGATCCTTTTTCGCATTTACGCTGCCGGAAGGGACCGAAGACGCGGTTTTCCGCTGCGGGGAGCTGCCTTGCGCATTGCTTTTTGCCAGAGATGGAACCGTTGAGAATGTGGCGGTTACCGTCAGACAAAGAGCAAAGGCAAGGAATTTAACTTGTTTATTCATAGATGCCTCTTTTCATGATTTATCCAGTAACATTGGAACGTATTTCATGATAAACGATGAGCGGAAGGGCGCAAGAGCATTTCAGAACATTTAAGAAACAATTAAGAAAGCATCTGGTCTTTCTGACGGAAACGGAGAGGCAGAAATGGTTTCCCAAACCCTGTGAATCAGGGAAAAGAGCGATTTGTAAAACTTTCGTAAATGGGAAGATGGGGGCGCTGATTCTGTAGCAGGGATGGATTTTCTGTGGTAGAATATTGTTATTTATGAGGAAAGGCAGAAGAACCGTACGCAGCCGGGTGCGGTTCTTTCTGCGTAATCAGGCGGAGCAGGCCTCAGAATCTTCTGAGGATGTGCGTCTGCCGGCATTTACGTTTTAGGATGGGGAACGGGCATTTTCTGTCTGCTGCAGGCGCCGGAAGGGCGGATGGCAGGCGGAAAGCGGCGGAAAATCCTCAGGAAAGGATGCAGATGGCGAAAACTCTGATCGAACTTAGGGATATATGTAAAAAGTACGATGATAATGTCGTGCTGGATCACTTCAATCTGACGGTTGAAGAAAATGAATTTATTACCCTGCTTGGACCGTCGGGCTGCGGAAAAACGACGCTGCTGAGGATCGTCGGCGGATTTGAGAAACCGGACAGCGGGCAGGTGTTTTTTGAAGGAAAGGATATTACCGCGCTTCCGCCGAATAAAAGGCAGATTAACACGGTTTTTCAGAAGTACGCGCTGTTTCCGCATATGAATGTGGGGCAGAATATCGCCTTCGGCCTGAAAATCAGCGGAAAAAGCGATTCCTATATCCGCGAAAAGGTAAAATACGGTCTGAAACTAGTCAATCTGGAAGGCTTTGAAAACCGCAAGATCGACCAGATGTCCGGAGGCCAGCAGCAGCGTGTCGCCATTGCGAGAGCAGTCGTCAATGAGCCGAAGCTTCTCCTCCTGGATGAGCCCCTGGGCGCGCTGGACCTGAAACTCAGAGAGGACATGCAGTACGAGCTGATTCGTCTGAAGGAAGAGCTGGGAATTACCTTCCTCTATGTCACCCACGACCAGGAGGAGGCGCTGACCATGAGCAACCGCATCATCGTTCTGAATAACGGTGATATCCAGCAGATCGGAACGCCGGAAGAAATCTACAACGAGCCGCAGAACGCCTTTGTTGCGGACTTCATCGGCGACAGCAACATCATCGATGCCTGCATGGTCAGAGACAAGCTGGTCAGAATCTGCGGCACGGAGTTCCCTTGCGTGGATACGGGTTTTGGCGAAAACCAGCCGGTCGACGTGGTCATCCGTCCGGAGGATATTCTGATCGGAGAGCCGGGAAAGGGAAAACTGGACGGCGTGGTTACGCATAATGTCTTCATCGGCGTTCACTATGAGATGGAAATTGAGGCCGGCGGCTTTACCTGGCTGGCACAGAATACAACGAGCTATGAAGTGGGAACGCATGTCAGCATTGACGTCATCCCGTTTAATATTCAGATCATGCACAAGCCGGTGAAGCCGGAACAGGAAGCACTGGATCTGGAAGCCGAGTAGTCCGGAATTCCGGAGAAAGGAGTATTTTATCGATGAAAAAACTGCCTGCAGTTCCGTATATCGTCTGGATGATTGCGGGAACGCTGATTCCGCTTCTGATGATCGTCTACTACGGATTTACGGACCGGACGGGAGCCTTTACGACCGCGAACATCCTGGCGGTCTTTCAGCCGGTGCACCTGAAGGCCCTGGGCCTTTCCCTGAGCCTTTCCGTCATCAGCACGGTGATCTGTCTTGCGCTTTCCATTCCGCTGGCGCTGGTTCTGAAAAAGAGCACCTTCGGAAGAAAAGGCCTGATCGTCTTTATTTTTCTGCTTCCGATGTGGATGAATTTCCTTCTGCGAACGATGGCCTGGCAGGTCATCCTGGAGAAGGGCGGAATCATGTACCACGCGGCAAAAATGCTGCATCTGCCTTTCCCGCACATCATCAACACGACGGGAGCGATTATCCTGGGCATGGTCTACGATTTCCTGCCCTTCATGGTCCTTCCGATTTATAACGCGCTGGAAAAGATCGATCCGAACATCATCGAGGCGGCCTATGATCTGGGCGCTTCAGAATCCATCGTGCTGAAGAAGGTTGTCCTTCCGATGTGCGTGCCGGGAATCGTCAGCGGAATTACCATGGTCTTCGTTCCGAGCCTGACCACCTTCGTCATTTCCAATATCCTGGGCGGCGGAAAGATCTACCTGATCGGAAACATCATCGAGCAGGAGTTCACCACCAGCGCCAACTGGAACCTGGGATCCGGAATTTCCCTGGTCATGATGGTATTCATCATCCTGAGCATGGCGGCACTGATGAAGCTGGATAAAAACGGAGAAGGGAGCATGCTGTAATGAGAAAAGCAATTCGAGGCATTTATCTGATCATTATCCTGCTCTTCCTCTACCTGCCGATCGTCGCCCTGATGGTGCTGTCGTTCAACAAGAGCAAGTCCATGTTCGCCTGGACGGGATTTTCCCTGCGCTGGTATAAGGAAATGTTCCACGACACGACCATGCTGAATGCAGTCTGGAATACCTTCTCCATCGCCATCGTAAGCTCGCTGATTGCAACGATAATCGGCGTCCTTGCCTGCGTGGGAATCCTGAACTTCGGCCGGAAGGGCCAGGCGCTGCTTCTAGGTGTGAACAATATCCCGCTGCTGAACGCGGACATCGTAACCGGAATTTCCCTGATGCTGGCCTTTATCGCCTTCGGATTCTACCTGAACTGGGGAACCGTGCTGCTGGCACACATTACTTTCAGCATCCCTTACGTCATTCTGTCTGTCATGCCGAAACTGAAAAATCTCGGTGTGCAGAATTACGAGGCGGCGCTGGATCTGGGTGCGTCGCCGGTGACCGCATTCTGGAAAGTCGTGATTCCGGACATCCGGCCGGGTATCGTTTCCGGCTTCCTCCTTGCCTTTACCATGTCGGTGGATGATTTTGTCGTCACCCACTTCACCAGAGGCGCAGGTATCAACACGATTTCCACGCTGATTTACAGTCAGGTGAAGGTCGGCATCCGTCCGACCCTGTTCGCCCTGTCTACGATCATTTTCATCGTGGTCATGGCCGTGCTTCTGATCGCCAACCGTGAGGACGACCGTCCCCCGGAAGACGAGTTCGTCGTTGAAACCCCGCAGAGTTAGGAGGGTGGACAAAAAAATGAAAGAACAAGGAAGAAAATATACGGCCGCGCGCCGGGCGGTTTCGCTCTTGCTGATTTTTGTTTTGTCCCTGCTGGCGGCAGTTACGCTGACGGGATGCGGAGAAAAGGACAAGAACGAGGTCCTGGTCTACTGCTACGGCGACTACATCGATCCGTCTGTCGTCAAGCAGTTCCAGAAGGAGACGGGCATCAAGGTCGTGCTGGACACCTTCGACACGAATGAGGAAATGTACCCGATCATCAAGAATCATGCCGGTGTGTACGACGTCATCTGTCCGTCCGACTACATGATTGAAAAGATGCGGACCGAGGGCCTGCTGCAGAAAATCGACTTCAGCAAGGTGCCGAACATCAAGTATATCGGAAAGCAGTATCTGAAGATCGCGGACAAAACCTACGACCCGGGTAATAAATATGCGGTGCCATACCAGTGGGGCGTTGCCGGAATCATGTATAATAAGAAGAAGCTTGGAGACGGCGCGGTGACGTCCTGGAAGGATCTGTGGAATAAGAAATACAAGGGAAGCATTCTGATGCAGGATTCTGTCCGCGACACGCTGATGGTGGCCCTGAAAAAGGATGGCTATTCTCTAAATTCGACCAGGAAGTCGCAGCTGAAGCGCGCGGTGAATGATCTGATCGCCCAGCGGCCGCTGGTCTATAAATATGTCAATGACTCGGCCAGAGACCTGCTCATCGGAAATTCCGCCAAACTGGGCGTGGTCTGGAACGGCGAGGTGATCTACAGCCAGAAACTGAATAAGAATCTGGCCTTCTGCGTACCGAAGGAAGGATCGGAGCTGTTCATCGACAACTGGGTCATTCCGAAGAACGCTTTCCATAAGACCAATGCAGAGAAGTGGATCAACTTCCTCTGCCGGCCGGATATTGCCTATAAGAATTTCAAGTATCTGACCTACAGCACGCCAAATGAGGGTGCGCGCAAGCTGATGCCTGCAAAATACCGGAACAATCCGAACCTGTTCCTGTCCGACAAGCAGCTCGCAAAATGCCAGGTATTGCGTGATCTCGGCCCGGATGGCGATGATCTGTACAGCACATACTGGAAGATATTCAAGTCGTCAAACTAATATTGTAAAAAGGAGAGGCCTATGAATTATGAAATCAAGGGTGGAAATCTGCCTGTCGTCATCTGCAGCCTGAACGAAGGGGAGATGATGATTACAGAATCCGGCGCCATGAGCTGGATGAGCCCGAACATGAAGATGGAGACCACCAGCGGCGGAGGACTCCGGAAAATGTTCGGCCGCATGATGTCCGGAGAAAACCTGTTCCAGAACCACTACACAGCGATGGGAGGCCGCGGAATGATCGCCTTTGCGTCCAGTTTTCCGGGCTCCATCATGCCGGTGGAGATCGGACCGGGACGCGAGATCATCGCGCAGAAAACCGCTTTTCTCGCCTCTGAGGCAGGCGTAGAGCTGTCCATCTTCTTCCGCAAAAATCTCGGTTCCGGATTTTTCGGCGGTGAAGGTTTCATCATGCAGAAACTGTCCGGCATGGGAACCGCCTTCCTGGAAATTGACGGAAGTGTTGTGGAATATGAACTGAAGCCGGGCCAGCAGATCGTCGTAGACACCGGATACGTTGCGGCGATGGATGGAAGCGTCCGCATGGACATTCAGGAAGTTCCGGGCCTGAAGAACATGTTCTTCGGCGGCGAAGGCGTGTTTAACACCCTGCTCACCGGGCCGGGCCACATCTGGCTGCAGACCATGCCGATCAGCGGAACCGCCGCGGCGATGGCACCTTATCTGCCGCTGAATGATAATAATTAGCAGAAGAGGGAGAATAGAATACCGGAAAATCTGCCTGGCAGCGATTCGATAGTCACAGAAGATTTCTGCCGGGAACAATTAAAGCTCAAGGTGGTTTTAGGTATTTTCTGACAGGAAAAGCAGATACCGCCCTGGGCTTATTTTCTATTCGGCAGCGGAAAAATTTTGTTAAGTACCTGTGGTGGTGTAAAATCAAAAAAACAGCTTCTCTGTTTCCACACTTCGTCGCTGCCATTCGCTTTAGCAGAAAAAAGTTAAATTCTTTCTCTTGCCATATTGACTTTTGATGAATATATGATAATATAATCATATGAACGATAGTTCATAGTAAGCAGATGAAGAGAGCTGATCCTGAACGCCGAGAAAGGACAGAAAGGCAGTATTTCACTGCTGCCGGCGGAGAGGGTTGAGAAGCAGAGCAGGAGGAATGAGTATGTCAGATTTAATTGAGTTATTTGACCGAAAGGTAGACCGCCTGACCCATGAAATTGATGAGGAGGAGCTGATTGACCTTGCCGAGCTGTTTAAGGTGTTCGGTGATTCGACCAGAATCCGGATTCTTTATGACTTGTTTGAGGGCGGAAAGAGTGTCGGAGAAATCTGTGATGATATTTCCATGAATCAGTCAGCCGTGTCGCATCAGCTGCAGATCCTGAAATCTTCGGATCTGGTCAGTGCGAAGAGACAGGGAAAATCGATGATTTACTCACTTGCGGATGATCATGTAAAGACCATCATTGCAATGGGGAAAGAACATATTGAAGAGGAGTAAGGAACATACTTTTCGAACATTGACAGAGCGGGAATCCCGGGCTGCACAGGGAGCTGCGCGGCGGAAGGAAACTGCGGAAGGTCAGAAGTCAAAGCAGTCCGGCATAAAGCCGGCGGAAAGGAACTTTAAAATGAAGAAGAAATTCAAAATCGAGGTAGACTGTGCAAACTGTGCAGCAAAGATGGAGAATGCGGTGAAGAATCTGGATGGTGTAAATGACGTAAACGTCAACTTCATGATGCAGAAAATGAAGATCGATGCAGATGATGACCGTTTTGACGAAATCATGAAAGAAGTTGTAAAGGCCTGCAAGAAGGTTGAACCGGACTGCGAAATTTATCTTTAAATTATAGATCAGAGAAGCGTGCGGACGGCCATGCAGGCGGCTTTCCGCACGTTTCTCCATGATAAAGGGATACTGGGATTAAAGATTGCTGAAACAATAAATCTGCTGTGAAGGCAGATTCGGAGGGAAAGAAAATGAAAAACAGTTCACTGACAAAGAAACAGCGGAAGGAAAGAAACCGGATTGTTCTGGCGCTGATCATCTATGTGATTATCGTCGCCGGAGAACACATTCTGAAAAGGATGGGACTTCTTACAGGTGTGTTCAGCAGCCACTGGGTTCTGATGATTCTCTACCTGCTTCCTTACTTCATCGCAGGCGGCGACGTCGTGAAAAACGCGCTGATCGGAATCAAGAATCTTCAGATGCTGGATGAATCCTTCCTGATGTTCATCGCGACGATGGGAGCCTTCGTTGTCGGAGAAAACGCCGAGGCCTGCGCGGTTATGCTGTTTTATCAGATCGGAGAATTTTTCCAGGACTATGCAGTAAACAAGTCCAGAGGCTCCATCAAGGACCTGATGGAAATCGCGCCGGAGTACGCCAATCTCCTTCACGATGACGGATCCGTAGAAACTATCGATCCGGACGACGTGGAGATCGGAAATATTCTGGTCATCCGTCCGGGTGAGAAGGTCCCGGTTGACGGCGTGGTTGTCGACGGCGCAAGCATGGTGGACACCGCGGCACTGACCGGTGAGTCCGTTCCGCGCAGCGTCGGAAAGGACGATGAGATTCTCTCCGGCTGCATCAACGGCGAGGGACTTCTGAAGATCAGAGCATCCAAAGAATACGAAGATTCCACCGTTTCCCGCATTCTGGAAATGGTCGAGGACGCGACCTCCAAGAAATCCAGAACGGAGAACTTCATCACGAGATTCGCCCGCTGGTACACACCTCTGGTCGTTCTGGGCGCGGTCATCCTGGCCGTTATTCCGTCCATCATCACCCGCGACCCGCTGACCTGGATTTACCGTGCCTGCACCTTCCTCGTCATTTCATGTCCGTGCGCCCTTGTAATTTCCGTCCCGCTTTCATTCTTTGGCGGAATCGGTGCAGCATCTCGTGAGGGCGTGCTCGTCAAGGGCTCCAACTACCTGGAGCTGATGGCAGAACTCGATACCGTCGTTTCCGATAAGACCGGAACTCTCACGAAAGGCGAGTTTACCGTGACAAAAACCAGCCCGGCAAGTGGAGTAACGGAGCAGGAACTCCTGGAAACTGCCGCTTTTGCGGAAGGTCTCTCGACCCACCCGATCGCCGCATCCATCCGCCGTGCTGCCGGAAAATCCGGAAACCCTGCCGGTCTGGAATCCGTTGACAACGTCAGCGGCCGCGGCCTGATCGCAAAGTCAGGCGGCCGCAGCATCATCGTCGGAAACGCAAAAATGATGCAGGAACACGGAATTTCATGTTCTGAGGAACGCGATGATGCCGCAACCATCGTTTATGTTGCGGAAAATGGAAAGTACCTCGGCGCGATTGCCATTTCCGACGTCGTAAAGCCGGAAGCCGCTGAGGCAATCCGCGAAATGAAAGAGGAGGGCGTCCGTCAGGTCGTCATGCTGACCGGAGACAGAAAACAGGTCGGCGAGGCCATCGGCAGCCGGCTTGGAATTGACCATACCTATTCCGAACTTCTGCCAGACGGAAAAGTCCAGAAAGTGGAAGAACTCCTGAATGAGGAGAGAGAAAATAAAAAGAAGCTTGCATTTCTCGGAGACGGAATCAATGACGCGCCGGTACTTGCCCGCGCAGATGTAGGAATTGCCATGGGATCTCTTGGTTCTGACGCAGCGATCGAAGCTGCCGACGTCGTTATCATGGACGACAATCTGGACCGTATCCCGCTGGTCATCCGCATCGCGAGAAGGACCGTCCGCATCGCAAGAGAAAACATCGTCTTTGCAATCGCCGTGAAGCTGATCATTCTGCTGCTCGGTGCGCTCGGACTTGCCGGCATGTGGGCAGCTGTATTCGCAGACGTTGGTGTAGCGATCATCTGCATCATCAATTCCATGCGTATGCTGAACCGTAAAGCCTTCCAGAGGAAGAGTCTGCCGGAAAGCGGGGAAAGGAAGCTGAAAAAAGAAGCTGCATAGAGAAATTGCAGAAGAAAAATAATCTATCACCCAGAAGAACAGAAAAAACCGGCATGTCAGCAGATGATGCAGCTGATATGCCGGTTAAAAGTTTCATAATATAATGCTTTATGGCAGTGCAGTGATGATTATCATGGAAAAATAATCAACTGTCTGACGGCAGATACAGCGTAACTGTTCCTGGTAAACTCCCAGGCTCTGCACTGCTTAATAACAGCAGAAGCACAGCGGCAGGGTCCAGCAGAGAGGGTTCATTCCGTAACCCTGGTCGGCGGACATACCCTGATACATGCTGCCGACACTGTTCATCTGGCTGTAGGCGTTCTGGTACTCGACGTTGGACGGGTCCATCTGGACGGCAGTCTGCACGTCCTGCAGGCCTTCGGCGATGCGCCCGAGTTTGAAGGAAACGACACCATACAGGAAGTGCCATTCTGCGTCTTCTGCGCGGTTCTGCAGGAGGAGCTGCTCGGCAGCAGAAATATTATTGCTGTTGATGTAGGCGCGGATCTGGTTATAGATCGGCGAGCTGCCGGTGTAAGATCCGTACTGGCTTTCTGCGCTGGATGAGCCGTAGCTGTAAGCACCGCCGGAGTATGATGAGCCGGATGCTCCGTAAGAGTATCCGCCATAGCTCTGCGATTGTGCAGAAGCGCCGCCGTTTTTTGTCAATGTATCATAGGCCCAGTTGACTTCCTGCAGTTTTTCTTCAGCGAGGTCAGCAAGCGGGTTTCCCTGGTATTTATCCGGGTGGTATTTTTTTACAAGTTCCCGGTAGGCTTTCCGGATGTCATCCTGAGAAGCATTACGGGGAATGCCTAGTATTTCGTATGGATCTCTATTTCCCATTGTTATTTGTTTCCCCCTTCTCAAGCACCTGGTCGGTCTTGCTGTGCAGCCCCAGGTAAACGATGTTTTCAATGATTCCGCGGTTTTTCTTTATGTCCAGCAGGTCCAGTGCCTTGGACATTTCTCCGAGTGCGTGGAAGAGCAGGGCAGAACCGAGGCTCTTTACACGCTCAGCCGGGATGGATGCGAACGGATTATAGCTTCCTGTTCTCCGGTCTTCTTCGAGGTCGTCCAGAGCATCGATCATGTAGATCCATCTGCCGAGCTGGAAGGCGAAAGCGCTGGTAATCCGCAGCTCAGCTGATGACGCCGGCTGGTCCGGATCATCTTCTTCATGGAGAAAGTAGCTGAGGAAGATGGTTTTCATGACTTCTCCGAAGGCGTTGGCCGGAAGATCGATGGAAGTGCAGTTCTGCCGTTCCAGTTCATACAGCTTTGCAAGCTGGCTGTGTACCCGGTCCGCTGTTCCTGGGAATTCAGCCTTTGCCGTAGAATAGGCACTGTGGAGAACGGCGGAACGCGACAGGGTCTTTATGGTATGCCCGTCATCCTGGATGTCATCCCTGTTTTTTTCATATCCAAGAATTACGGTCATTGCGGCGGCGTATTTCTGCGCACGGCCGCGAATGACTGGCTTTTTCTTAATGTGATGGGCTGCGCAGTGTTCCATGGACACTTCATCTTCCGCAGAGTCGAGGGACTCCAGGAACAGTGCCAGGAAGGCCATTTCGAATTGCAGACCAAACCGGAGCAGCTGTCCGTATTCTGCTCCGATGGTCTTGCACAGCCCGCAGTAGTATCCGTTATAGACGCTGAATTCACGGACTTTCAACTCTTCCTTCTGCGTAATTACATACCCAAACATAAATTCATCTCTCATTTATTATTTTACGAGTATCATTTTAGATGACATGAGTGGATATTTAAAGACTGTTTTGTGTTGATCAGATGATATGATTTGACAAGTGAAGTCATTTCGATTATCATGAGAGATAATTGCTTAAGAATCTTTAAGATTTATTTAAGTTTTCTAAGTAATGATTGATCTGAGAAGAGAGGAAAACCGCTGCGCTCAGCCAGTCAGCTGGCAGAGCGGGCAGTAAAGGAGGAGTTTTTTTGAGTTTGCAGAAGAAAGTTTCCCGGCGGATGGTACTGCTGATTTCTGTAATAACAGCAGTTATAGTCGCGCTGTCGCTGACTGTTTTTGCGGCAACGAGCAGCACCTCCGGCGGAAAGACTTACTATCACCCGCCATATGTGCAGGGCAGCAATTATATTACATTTAACGGTATTGATGTTTCCGTCTTCCAGGGTTCCATCAACTGGCAGAAGGTAAAGAAGTCAGGCGTTGACTTTGCCTTCATCCGTGTCGGTGGAACTTATGGAAAATCAGCATTTACGCAGTACGGCGACAGCAAATTCCTGACCAATGTCCAGAATGCGCAGAAGGCCGGTGTCAATGTCGGTGTTTATTACTTCTCACTGGCAAAGACCACATCTGAAGCACAGAGAGAAGCGGCCTGGGTAGTAAAACAGATTCAGGATGCCGGCCTTGAGCCGAATATGCCGGTCGTCATGGACTATGAATTCCTCTCAGGTTCCCGCCTGAGCACGACTACATACGGACCGACAGCCTCTGTAAGGTCACAGCTGACGGCCAATGCGAAGGCATTTATGAAGTACATCAAGAACGCAGGCTATACGCCGATGTTCTACACCTACAGAAGCGTCTGCGACTGGTCACCTCGTTTCAATATGAGTGACCTGCAGGATTACCCGTTCTGGCTTGCTCAGTACAGCACGACCAACAGCTACAGCAAGCGTGTGGATTACTGGCAGTACAGCAGTTCCGGAAGTGTAAGCGGAATCAGCGGTAACGTGGATATGGACTTCTATTACTATAATAAAAACGGCACAGGAACGGAGTCCGGAACCAAATCCATCAGAAACTGCAGCGTTTCCATTCCATACAGCCAGATGGCATACAGCGGTTATGCACTGGAGCCAAAGGTTACGGTCAAGGACGGCAGCAAGACCCTGACTGCAGGAGAAGATTACACCGTTGCTTACTTCAAGAATGTGAATAAGGGAACCGCTTATGTCGTGGTAAACGGAATCGGTGATTATTCCAATACCATCAGCAAGACCTTCACGATTTCCACATCCAATAAGGCCAGCAATGGAAGTTCAGACAGCAGCTCCACGAGCAGACCGACATCTCTGGGACAGGTAAAGAGTCTGACCACATACGCATATCCGTCTTCTGACAAGCTCAAGCTGAAATTCAGCAGTGTGTCCAACGCACAGAATTATGAGGTTGCGTACAAGACCAACGACGGAGACTGGAAAACCGTTACCACAGGCGGAAAGACGACCTGCACCCTGAAGACATCTGATAATGCCGCAGTGGCCGCTAAGGTACGCGCCGTATATGGATCCGGATCAAACGCGGTATACGGAGATTATTCTCCGACCAGATACCGTTACCTCGGCCTTGCCAAGATCAGCACAGCCCTGGATCTGGATGAGGGTGAGGCAGACGTTTCCTGGACACCGATCCAGAACGCGTCCGGCACCGTCTCCTATGCTGTATCTGCGATCGACAGCAACGATGATGCAGACACAGAGACCTACACCGGTGATTCCACAACATCACGTAAAATCGATGTAGAAGAGGGCGATGACTACACCCTGCAGATTGTTCCGTCCATGGAACTGAACGGACAGACCTACAAAGGCACATACTCCGGTATGAGAGCCTACAGACTGACCTCCAAGTGTGAGAAGCCGACGGTAACAGCAACATCGTCGCTGACTGGCATCAAGGTTTCCTGGGACGACGTCTATGCGGACAAGTATCGTGTTTACGTCAGCAGCAATGCGTCTTCTCCGACATCGAACCTGGCTGCGAAGAAGGATACTTCATCCACCAGCACGACGATTACCGGTCTGAAGAAAGGTCAGAAATATTACGTCAGCGTTCGTCCATACGATAAGGCTGACAGCAAGACCTATTACGGAGAGCTGAGCAGCCGTACAGCGGTTACCCTGACTTCCTCCATCAGCCGCGGCAGTTCAGAGAACAGTGTTACGGCACCGGAGAAGATCAGCAGTCTGTCAGTCACTGGAAGCACTTCCAGGGCAGCAGCCACGGTAAAGATCGGAGCAGTTTCCGGAGCGTCGGATTACCAGATCAGCTACAGAAAGAACGGCGGCAGCTGGAAGACCGTCTCCACCGGCGGAAAGACCAGCTATACTCTGAGCGGCGACTACGGCGACCGTCTGGAGGTCAAGGCCAGAGCCCTTGCGACAGCAGACGGAAAATCCGCATACAGCGGCTACTCGTCCGTGAAGAAGCGCGCCCTGCTGAAGCAGAATAAGATTGTATCTTCTTCTTCGACAAAAGGCACCCTGAAGCTGAACGTCAAGAAGATGAAATACACCGGATACTTTGTAACTCTTACCAGAAACGGGACAACGAAGAACTACCGCTTCAGTAATTACAAGACAACAGCTTTGACGATCAAAAATCTGAAGGCCGGCACATATAAAGTGAAGGTATACAATTACCTGAAATCCGGTTCTTCTACCTTCAACGGCTGTGGGTCCAAGGCCGTCAGCGTCACGGTGAAATAGGCCGAAGGAAAGAACATTCCGGGCTGAAGAATCCCCCGGCAGACGCCGGATTCTGGCCGCCAGAAAATAAGACAGGATGATACAGAAGCCCTCTGCTCTGGGAAAAGAAATTCCCATGGCAGAGGGCTTTCTTCCCGTATAGTATGAGTTTACCGTTTGTTGAATTGACACAGGCCGCCTGAAATGCAATAATAAAAGATACGTATGCGCGTCAGATGCGTAAAAAGAAATCAGAATACGCGGATACGGCTTTAGCATTCATGAAAGATGAGTTTTGTCATTACGGGGCAGAGTGAGAATCATCCTGCCTTTCAGAAATACAGTAAAACGCAGCATGTAATTATGCATAAAGAGTGAATAAGAAAAAGGGGAAATGAAAATGGCATTATGGGGAGGCCGGTTCCATAAAGATATGGATGACATGGTGAAGAAGTTCAATGCGTCGATCGGATTTGATCAGAGAATGTACCAGGAAGACATTTGCGGAAGCATTGCACATGTAAAAATGCTGGCGAAGCAGGCTATCGTGACAGATGAAGAGGCACAGAAGATCATTGAGGGCCTGGAAGGAATCCGGAAAGACATCGAAGATGGAAAGATCAGTTTTACGGCGGATGATGAAGATATCCACATGGCAGTGGAAAGCCGCCTGATCGAGCGCATCGGCGAGACAGGCAAAAAGCTGCACACAGCAAGGAGCAGAAATGATCAGTGCCAGGTTGACGGACGCCTGTATCTGAAAGAACAGATCCGGGAAATCGTCAGCGAACTGATTCACCTTGAAGAGGTGATTTTGTCGAAGGCAGATCAGTATAAGGACAGCATTACCGTTGGATTCACGCACATCCAGCACGCACAGCCGATTACGGCAGGTTTCATCTTCATGGCCTATTTCCAGATGTTCAAGCGGGACATTGAGCGGCTTCTGGATACCTATGAGAGAATGGATCTCTGCCCGCTGGGCGCCTGTGCACTTGCCGGCACGACATTCCCGACGGACCGTCATTACACAGCTGAGCTGCTGGGATTCCGTGCGCCGACGGAGAATGCGATGGATTCCGTCAGTGACAGAGATTATGCGTTGGAGTTCCTGAGTGATGCGTCTATCAGCATGATGCATCTGTCCAGATGGGCGGAGGAGTTCGTCTGGTGGAACAGCTCGGAGTTCAGCTACATTGCCATTGATGACAGTTACTGCACGGGCAGCAGCATTATGCCGCAGAAGAAGAATCCGGACATGGCGGAGCTGATCAGAGGAAAGTGCGGACGTGTTTACGGCGATCTGATGCAGCTTCTGACCACGATGAAGGGCACGCCGCTTGCATATAATAAGGACTTCCAGGAGGATAAGGAAGGTCTGTATGACGCAGTGGATACATGGAAAGCCTGCGTTGCGATTTTCGCGAATATGCTGGAAAAGACAGAGCTGCGCACGGATATGATCGAGAAACAGCTGCATAAGGGATTCCTGAATGCGACGGACATTGCGGAACATCTGGCCCAGGAGGGCATTCCTTTCCGCGAGGCGCATAATATCGTCGGCAGGATGGTAAAACTCTGTGAAGACGGAAACTGTGACTTTTCCGATCTGACGGATGAGCAGCTTCAGGCGATCGACAGCCGCGTGACCAGAGATGCGCTGGGAGACATCAGCATTCCGGCCTGTGTAAACGCGAGAAAGTCCTTTGGAGGAACAGCGCCTTCCGAGGTTGCGCGTCAGGTTGAGACTGGAAAAAACTGGCTTGAGGAAATCCAGAAAGAGCAGTAGAACATAAAATCACCGTTTCGGTGCTCCGCCTGCAGGACTCTGCGGGCGTCAGAAAGGGGAAAAATGAGCGGATACAGAATCGAACATGATACGATGGGTGAAGTACGTGTTCCGGCGGATAAATACTGGGGCGCGCAGACAGAGAGAAGTTTTGAGAACTTTAAGATCGGAAAAAAGAAAATGCCTGAGGAGATTATCCGGGCATTCGCAATATTAAAGAAGGCCGCGGCACAGGCAAATGAAGAGCTGGGCATGCTGGACGGCAGACGGGCAGAACTGATCGGTCAGGCCTGCGATGACATTCTGGCAGGAAAGCTGGACGGGAACTTCCCGCTGGTGATTTTCCAGACCGGAAGCGGCACCCAGTCCAATATGAACGTTAATGAAGTCATTGCTCACAGAGGAAATGAAATTGCCGGAGAGCAGCTCCTGCATCCGAACGACCACGTCAACTGTTCGCAGAGTTCCAACGATACCTTCCCGACGGCCATGCACATCGCCGCCCTCACAACGGTAGAGACACGGCTTCTTCCGGCCGTCAGAAAACTGCGGGATCTCCTGAAGGAGAAGGAAGACGCCTACATGGACGTGGTGAAGACAGGAAGAACTCATCTTCAGGACGCGACACCGCTTACACTGGGACAGGAAATCAGCGGATGGCGCTCCATGCTGGATCACGATGAGAAGCAGATCGCCGCAGCATCCGAGTCCTTGAGAGAACTGGCCCTGGGCGGAACAGCAGTAGGAACCGGACTGAACGCACATCCGGATTTTGCCGCGAAGTCTGCAGAGAAGATCAGTGCACTGTCCGGAATCCAGTTCAGAACAGCAGAGAACAAGTTCCAGGCGCTGACTTCCAAGGATGCCCTGGTTTACGTACACGGCGCCATGAAGGCACTGGCCTGCGATCTGATGAAAATTGCCAATGATGTCCGCCTCCTGGCAAGCGGACCGCGCTGCGGCATCGGAGAGCTGATTATCCCGGCGAACGAACCGGGAAGCTCCATCATGCCGGGAAAGGTCAATCCGACCCAGTGCGAAGCCGTCACCATGGTTGCTGTACAGGTTATGGGAAATGATGCTGCCGTTGGAATCGCCGCGTCTCAGGGAAATTACGAGCTGAACGTGTTTATGCCGGTCCTGATTGATAATTTCCTGGAATCCGCCGGACTTCTCGCCGATGCCATGGATTCCTTCGGGAAGAACTGCATCGCTGGAATCCGCCCGAACATGGAAAAGATCAATGAGAATCTGAATAAATCCCTGATGCTGGTCACCGCCCTGAGCCCGCACATCGGCTATGAAAACAGCGCCAAAATTGCAAAGCTGGCGTACCAGGAAAATCTCACACTGAAAGAAGCCGCGCAGAAACTGGATCTCGTCACGCCGGAGCAGTTCGACGCGTGGGTGGTTCCGGAAAACATGGTCCACCCGAATCAGAGGTGATCCCTGTATGAAAAAGTGGATAAGCTGGCTGTCAGTGGTGCTGGGTGTTTTTCCGTTCCTGATCCTTCTGTGGCCGCTGGATCTGAACTCCGGAATCAAGTATCCACGCGATGTTGCGGCGGCGGTCATCCCCTGCATTATTGCGTCCATCAGCTGCATCCTGCTGAACATCAATGATGTGAGAAAACGCAGGCCGCTGTCGGCGCGCAGGGCCTTGTCTGTGATGGAACTGTACATCGCCATGTTTCCGTTCCTCAGCGCGGCGTTTGCAATGACAGCAACACTGCTGATCGTTTCCCGGCATACGTGCCGCGCGTGGGAAGTCAGCGGGGCGGCCTTTCTGATCTGCGGCATTCTGCATATCGTGCCGATCAGTAACGCCGTCGGCCTGATCCTGCGCCTTCCGTCCCTGACGACCGGAGACGGCAACAGCCGGAGAAATCTGCATATCGGACTGCAGTTCATTCCGGTTGTCAACATCATCGATTCCTGGCACCTGCTGCAGATTTCCCGTTACGAGGGTGAACAGATCAGCCGGGCAAGATGGGCGACCCTGTACATGGGCCTGCTGATCCTGCTGATCCTATCCCTCCTGCTCGCGAGATTTGTGATCTGGTGGATCCTGACCTGATAGAAAGACAAGTACATAAAAGTATCATTACAGCGGATTTCCCAGCCAGAGTGAGGTTGGAGATCCGCTGTTATTCTTCTTTGAACAAAAGGTGATCAGCCAGGCAAAATAATGCGGGGATGAACGGTAGAGCAGAAAGCAGGTCACAGATACCCGGTGCTGTCAAATCATATTTATATTGTAAGAATAGGGGAAAGATGTATACTTTATAAATGTATTGTGAAGATTAAGTGTTTATGATATCATACATGTAACCAAACGATCTGTTTTGATCATTTATTAACCATTGTTCTCAAATAGTTCACTCAAATACAGTCAAATGTAAAAGGCAAACCGGCCGTGAGACCGGGACGCAAAACTACAGGGTCTTCCGAGTTTCTAAGCGATATGTTCCGGAAGACAGCCAGCTGCCATTCCTGTAAAGAAGACATGAATGGAGGTATTTACTATGAGAAGAGAGAACAAGAGAAAGGGACTGAACCGATTACTGGTTCTCGTCCTGGCGGCAGCCGTTACCATGGCGTTCAGCTTTACGAGTATTTCGTTTGCTGCAGAAGAGACCGGGGGGGGAGCGATCAGCCGATCACTTTAAAATTACAGTATTCATATTCAGGAGAGCGTAATGGACAGTTAATTGATGAAGTAACGATTTCGTCCGGAACAACACAAAATGATGCGACACGTTTTGAGAATATGGCAAGTGTTAAAGAGGGTTCATCCTTTACAGAAGGAAAGAAGAAATATGAATACTCAGGTCTCACCTGGAGCGATGGCTCAGCTCTTCAGTTTCCACTTTCGTATGATGCAATAAAGGCAAAAGTGACAGAACTGAAAAGTAATGTAATACTGGTTCATTTCACCGAGAAACAGTTTTATAAGTATAAGTTTCAAACCATTGATAAAATAGGTAGATCCGGTATTAGCTGGGAAGAGAAAAGCCCAGCAAACACATCTTGGTATATTCATACAATGCAGAACCCGGGCTCAAAAGAACATTTTAAGTTTGAATATTGGATGATTGGCGAGAGGCCGTTTAAAATCGGTGAAGTATATTTTACGAAAATAAAGGATTTACAGGAAGATACGACAGATACGGCATATGCTTGGTGGCAGCCGGCACTCTGGTTTGAATACTATGATGGCGATAAACTGCTTAAAACTACAGATGACTATTATAAGGATACGGCAATTCCTTCCTACGAACCAGAGAAGAAGGATGGTATGAAGTTTATCGGATGGGCAGATAAAGATGGAAATCTGTATGCAGAAGACCAGATTTTTAAAGTTCCAGAAATCACAAAAGATAACGGCAATGTGGGTCCGGTGAAACTGTATGCCAAGTGGAAAGAAAACTCCGCTCCGTACGTTCCGGTTACTCCATCCACTCCAACCGAAGAGCACACCGTCACGTTCCACCCGAATAACGGCGAATCAAACTTCACACAGACCGTTCCGGACGGCGGCAAGGCTGTTCAGCCGGAAGATCCGGCGCAGGAAGGGTATACCTTTGACGGATGGTTTACAGACAGCAGTCTCACACAGGCTTACGATTTCAACACTCCGGTGAAGGGGAATCTCGATCTCTACGCCAAGTGGACCAAGACCGTAAAACCGGTTAATCCGGTCAAGCCGGTTAAACCTTCCAGGAAGGTCACAGGAATCCTGCTTCCTAAGGTCATTGCCAACGGCAGCAGTGAGCAGACATTTACATGGACACCGCTGACCAATGTCGATGGATACTTTGTCTATGAAGCGTACTGCAATACCTATAAGAATGTTCACCCATTCAAGAAGGTGGCAGATGTCTCCGCCTCTTCTCCGAGAGTGTACAAGCGTTCCGGACTGAAAAAGGGCGCTGCATATAAGTACTACGTTGCAGCATACCAGATCAAGGATGGAAAGAAGCAGATCGTAAAGAAGAGCGTTACGGTTCATTCTGCGGCCGGAAACCTGCTGAAGACGAAGAAGGCAGCATACACCAACGTGAAGAACGTCAGTGTGAAGAAAAATGCGGTAACCCTGAAGATCGGAAAGACCTATAAGATTCAGCCTTCTGTTAAGGGTGTTTACTCCGGATATGCCATTCTGCAGAAGAGCCATGCCCCGATGTACCGCTATCTCTACATTAAGGATGGAAAGAACATCAGTGTAGATCAGAACGGAAATGTCAAGGCATTGAAAGCAGGAAAGTGCAACGTATATGTACTTGGTACCAACGGTGTCAGAACGAAGGTTGCTGTAACCGTTAAATAGCCGATGAAGTTTCTCGGAAAAGAGAAGATCGGCAGAAAAAGAAGTTAACACATTGCAGTGCAGAAGCCGGCAGCGGTTCATCATCCAGGTGAGCCCTGCCGGCTTTCTCCTTGAAGAGGAAATTTTTGTTCGGGCAGAAGAGGGATGGGAAGAGACTGCGGATGATTGGAGCGTGAATTACAGCTGAATGCATAAGCGCTCTCGATGTTAGAAAATACGGACTATTGTTTGCAATATAAGATCGTAGAAAAGGAGTATGGTAAGTCAATATCGAAAGAAATCGGGTGAATATAGGAAATGACATTGTGATGGAATTGTGTTGGTGATAAGGTAAGAAGAAATCAGAGATCCTATCTGAGTGCACTGCGATAGTTTATGATTCAATCTCAAACATTTCTCAATACGGATATGAAAAGAGCAAACTGGTCGTGAGGTCAGGACGCAAAGCTACAGGGTCTTGCAGGACAAATTGCAAACCGGCAAGACAGCCAGCTGCCATTCCTGTAACTGCAAAGCAAGAATGGAGGTATTTACGATGAGAAGAGAGAGCGGACGTATGCATAGCGTCATGGGAAATAGTCGAATTTCCCGAATCACCAGACAATCATTGCTTATTCTGCTTGCTGTGGTGATGACGATTATTTTTATTCCGATAAACAATGCGTGGGCAGATAGTTCAGCGCCAGATATTCCGACGATTGTATCGGATAATAGCAGTAAAATTGGAAGTAATAACACCCAAAGAAACAATCTGAACGAAACAGGAATAATGACGCAGCTGAATCAGGATTTAACAACCATAAAAAATAACGGCTCCTTTTCTAACAACAGTGGATCTGTTGTAATCAATGACGATGCGGCAAATCAGTCTGTTGTTCTTACAGTCAAGACGAGTACAGAAACCAAGACATTGACACTGGGGTGCAGCGGCGATACCGTAACCAGTGTTAACGGACAGAACCTGGAAGGCTGGTTAAAGAATGTCAACAGTCTTACATCTCTGGGGAATGCTGTTGTTACTCTCGGTACTCCGACAAATAATCAAGATATTATCACATATAATGATGCGGTGGAGAAGTATATGGAGGCAGCGGATGATGAGCAGATTTCTCAATCCCCGTCCGGTTTATCCTATAACGAAATGTACAGTATGTTCACCGATAATGTTAGTGATGTAATTCAGAAATATAATAGCATTGCGAACGTTGAAAATAAAGAGAGTTTAAAGAGACTGCCGGTCCCAGCTTTCATGACATTGCAGTCACTGGAGTCGATTCCATATACGTACCATGTTGAATATAAACCAAATGCGGGAAATGATACTGTTACTAATTTCCCGAGATCCTGGACGGTGACTACTTCAGTAAAAACATACGGAAACTGGGTAGCAGCTGCTATTCCGAAACGAGATGGGTACACATTCCTGGGGTGGAGCACTAAGCCGGACGGGAAGGTAGAATATCAACATTCCGGAACAGGTACTAAAATATCTCTGACACGCGAAAATCCGTCGTTGACGTTATACGCAGTATGGGCGAAGCAGGGTCAGCTGTCTGTAACCTATAAAGATGGTATGGACGGAAAAGTTTTCCAGGATATCAAGTATGAAGGCCTGGCAAAAGATTCCTACACCCCGGCATTTTCTTGGATCCCGGTGAGAGATGGATACACGTTTATCGGATGGAGCCCGTCAATATCTACTAAAGTTACGGAGAATGCGGTTTATACTGCACAGTGGAAGAAGACAGAGTCGGGAGGTTCAGGATCATCTGCTGTAATAACTGTTCCGAAAGGAAGCCATTTGGTTACATTCCATCTTCAGAATGGCCAGTCTGATTTGAATCAGGCAGTTGTGGACGGCGGCTGGCCAGTTGAACCGAGTGCAAGCCGTTTGACCAGGACGGGATATTCTCTGGAAGGCTGGTCTCTGGATGCAGCGGGGACACAGATGTATGATTTCATGACACCGGTGACGAGTGATATGGATCTGTATGCGCAGTGGAAAGTGGTTAACAAACCAGTAAATCCGCTGACACCAGCTAGTAACGATGTTCTTCTGCCTTGCGTGCGGTCTTCTGGAAAGACGTCTCAGACGCTGACCTGGACCAAGGTAAATAAGGCGAATGGATATGATATCTATTTCGCAAAGTGTGACACAGCATATCATGTTTATCCGTTGAAGAAAGTTGCGTCAGTAAAAGCTACACAGACAAGAGTATATAAGAAAACTGGTCTTAAATTCGGTGTACCATATAAGTACAGTGTTAAGGCATATCGAATCGTGAACGGTAAGAAGAAAATTATACGCAGCAGCGTATCCGTTCATTCCATTGCCGGAAATGCAAATGCAAAGTATGCAAATGTGAGAGCCGTGAAAACGACAAAGAAGACCGTTACGGTAAAGAAGGGCGGCAGCCTGCAGCTGAAAGCGTCTGCTCTGGGATATCGCAGCGGAAAACAGGTTCTGTCTAAGGGTCACTGCCCGGAAATCCGTTACATCAGCAGGGATAAATCCATTGCAGCAGTAACAGCATCCGGAAAAGTCAAAGGCAGGAAGATCGGATCCGTAAAGGTTTACATCCTCGGAAGCAATGGCGCAAGAACGGATGTAACTGTGAAGATTGTAAAATAACTCTTCTCCGGAAGGAGATTAGAAAATGAAAATGAGAATTTAACGCATTGCAGTGCAGAAAGCCGGCAGCGATTCATCAGAACGATGACCGCTGCCGGCGTTTTTTGTTTCCGGAATGGGCGGTGGAAAAAGCCCAGATCCACAGCTGCGAAGTTCCGCGCTGCGGCATCAGACTAGTCTGGCCGTGATACTTAGTTCTTCAGGCTCTGCAGCGGGGCAGGGATGCGTCCGCCGCGGTGAATCATTTTGGCAGGGGACTGACGGCGGACATTCATGACCGGGCCGCTTCCCAGGAGGCCGCCGAAGTTCAGTTCTTCGCCTTCCTTAAGGCCGATGGCCGGAATGACGCGGACGGCGGTGGTCTTGGAGTTGACCATGCCGATGGCGGCTTCGTCGGCGATGATCGCGGAGATGATTTCCGCTGTGGTGTCGCCCGGAATGACGATCATGTCCAGACCGACAGAGCAGACGGCGGTCATGGCTTCCAGTTTTTCGATGGACAGGGTCTTGCTTCTCGCGGCGGAGATCATGCCTTCGTCCTCGGTGACCGGGATGAAAGCGCCAGAGAGTCCGCCGACGCTGGAGGAGGCCATCAGTCCGCCTTTCTTTACGGCGTCGTTGAGCATGGCGAGGGCAGCTGTGGTGCCGTGGCCGCCGCATTCTTCCAGGCCGATTTCTTCAAGGATTCGGGCAACGGAATCGCCGATGGCCGGGGTCGGTGCCAGGGACAGGTCGACAATGCCGAACGGGACGTCCAGCATCGAGGCGGCTTCTTTTCCGATCAGCTGGCCGACACGTGTAATCTTGAAGGCTGTCTTCTTAATGGCTTCGGCGATTTTGTCCATCGGCGCGTCGTCCGGCATGCGCTGAAGCACGCTCCGGACTACGCCCGGTCCGGAAACACCTGTGCTGATGCAGCAGTCCGCATTTCCCACACCGTGAAAAGCGCCGGCCATGAAAGGGTTGTCTTCCACAGCGTTGCAGAATACCACCAGCTTCGCGTCTCCGATGCACTGCCGGTCCCTGGTCAGTTCCGCGGTTTTGCGAAATACCTTTCCCATCATCTCTACAGCGTCCATATTGATGCCGGCCTTGGTAGAGCCGATGTTTACGGACGAGCAGACCAGCTCAGTTTCTGCCAGGGCCTGCGGGATGGCTTCGATCAGTTCCCGGTCGCCGGCGCTGAATCCCCGGTGCACCAGCGCGCTGAATCCGCCGATGAAGTCGATGCCGATCTTGTGGGCCGCCTTGTCCAGCACCCTTGCGTATTTCACCGGATCGCCGCCGCTGACGCCTGCCAGCATGGAGATCGGCGTAACCGCAACCCGTTTATTGACGATCGGAATGCCATATTTATCAGAAAGCTTTTCACCGGTTTTTACCAGATGGTCCGCTTTTCTGAGAATCTTATCGTATATTTTTCTGCAGGACAGATCGATATCGCTGTCCGCGCAGTCTAAGAGAGAAATGCCCATGGTAATCGTCCGCACGTCCAGATTTTCATTCTGAATCATGTTTACCGTTTCCATTATATTATCCATTGGCAGTGGCATGGTCATGATTACCTCCTTTATTAAATGGTATGCATTGCCTTGAAAATATTTTCATGCATCAGATGAATTTCCATATCCGGCAGCGCTTTCTGCACTGCGCTCTGCAGATCATTCAGCGTACCGTCAAGAGCAGAGACGTCGATGACCATAACCATAGAGAAGAATCCGTTCAATACGGACTGAGACACATCTTCGATATTTCCATTTGCCTTTGCCGCTTCCGTCGCTGCAGCGGCCAGAATTCCCGTGTGATCCTTTCCCACAACGGTCAGAATCGCATTTTGTTTATCCATTTTATCCTCCTGTTCCATTGCCTGATTCAATACAATTGTGTATATTTTAACATATTTGGTTAAAACATGGAATATAGGATTGTCAGTTTTGTGTAATTCTGACAAAAAATAAAGGGCGCAAGGGAAAAACGGGCTGCGATCCGGCGGTCCCGGCAGGATTTCCATTGCGGACAGTCCGCCCGTTCAGCCTCTTGGCGGATGGATTTTGTCGGAAGGAAGAAATTGTGGGAGATTGACAAAATATAAACAGTGAAATTAAGCGGATTTAATAAATTTCCACATGATTATTGATGAAAATTTATTCATGATGTGGTAATATTAAAATTACAGGGCGCTGGAGGCGGTAAGACCGCGATACGATTCCGGCGCATCATCGAGTAAGGAGAGATTGCTGTTTATGGTTCATATTGGAAATGACTGGGACGACCTGCTGAAGGATGATTTCGCGGGGGAAAACTACCAGCAGCTCCGCCGCTTTCTCTATCATGAGTATAAGACGGAGACGATCTACCCGGACATGTATGACATTTTCAACGCATTAAAGTACACACCCTACCATGAGGTGAAGGCGGTGATTCTGGGGCAGGACCCTTATCATGAGCCGGGACAGGCACAGGGCCTGGCCTTTTCGGTTCAGAAGGGCGTGCAGCAGCCGCCGTCACTGGTAAATATTTTTAAGGAGCTTCAGGACGACCTGGGCATCGCGCCGCCGCCTCCGGACAACGGATGTCTGGTTCCGTGGGCCAGGCAGGGTGTCCTGCTTCTGAATACGGTCCTGACGGTGCGCGTGCACCAGGCGAATTCCCACAGGGGACACGGATGGGAGCAGCTGACAGACCGGATCATTGAGCTTCTAAATCAGAGAGAAAAACCGATGGTCTTTATCCTGTGGGGCGGAAATGCGAAGTCAAAGATTCCGCTGATTACAGGACGTCAGCATCTGGTGTTAAGCGGACCGCATCCGAGCCCGCTGTCGGCTTACCGGGGATTTTTCGGAGGACGCTACTTTTCCAGGACAAACGCGTTTTTGGAGAGCTGCGGGCAGACGCCGATCGACTGGAGACTGACGGATCAGAATTAACTTTTCTTCCCCGCGGCCGCGGGAAAATGGAGATTCCTGCCAGGCTGCAATATTGAATATGGTGCTTTTCTGTGCTATTATTAATTGTTAGTTTGGAAAAGGAAAAGAAGGGAAATACATGGGAAATAAACAGAAAATCATCAATATCGCGGTTATCGCGCACGTCGATGCCGGAAAATCCACTCTGGTTGACGCTTTCCTCGCACAGAGCCACGTCTTTCGTGAAAATGAGGAAGTCGTAGACTGCGTCATGGACAGCGATGCCATCGAGCGTGAGCGTGGAATTACAATTTATTCCAAGAACTGCTCCATCATGCATAACGACGTAAAGATCAATATCGTCGACACACCGGGACACGCCGACTTTTCTTCAGAGGTTGAGCGTATCATGAAGACGGTGGACACGGTTATCCTGCTGGTAGACTCCAGCGAGGGGCCGATGCCGCAGACCAGATTTGTACTGAGCAAGTCACTGGAGCAGGGTCTGAACCCGATTCTGTTCATTAATAAGATTGATAAGAAGGATGCCAGAATCGACGAGGTTGTCGATGAGGTATATGAGCTGTTCATGGATCTGAATGCCAATGACGATCAGCTTGACTTCCCGATTCTGTACGGAATTGCCCGTCAGGGAATCGCCGTAAAGGATCCGAAGGAAGCAGAGAGCGTCATCGTCGGAGAGGGTCCGGAGAAGATGAAGCATACGCCGGAAGGATACGGCGGACTGAACATCAACCCGCTTCTGGACACTATCATCGAGCACTGCGATCCATATCCGGATAAGAGCGATGAGCCGCTGCAGATGCAGGTCTGCCAGCTGGCTTACGATGACTATATCGGCCGTCTGGGAATCGGAAGAATTACCCAGGGCACATTGAAAGAGGCGCAGGTTGTCGGTGTCGCAAGAGAAGACGGAAGCATCGACGAGCGTAAGATCAACCAGGTATTCGTATACCGCGGGCTGAAGCGTACACCGGTTTCCGAGGCACAGTGCGGAGACATCGTAGTTGTATCTGGTATTTCCGATATTTCCATCGGAGAGACCCTGGTCGATCCGCAGAACCCGATGCCGATGGACATGATTCAGATTGAAGAGCCGACACTGTCTATGGAATTCATGGTCAACTCTTCACCATTTGCCGGAAAGTCCGGAAAGTTCGTCACATCCAGACATATCAGAGAGAGACTGGAGAAGGAACTGGAGGTCAATGTCGGACTCCGTGTAGAAGAGACGGATTCCACAGACTGCTTCAAGGTTTCCGGAAGAGGAGAACTTCACCTGTCCATCCTGATTGAGAATATGAGAAGAGAAGGATATGAACTTGCGGTATCCAAGCCGGAAGTCATTATCCATAAAGATAAAGACGGAAAGAAGCTGGAACCTGTCCAGGAAGTCATCTGCTCCGTTCCTGACCAGTACGCGGGCGCAGTTATCAATGCGCTGAACCTGCGCAAGGGAATGATGACCCAGATGAATTCCGAGAATGGCTACACCAGACTGGAGTACCACGTTCCGATGAGAGGCCTGCTGGGCTACCGTTCCGAGTTCATCAACGCCACACACGGAGAAGGCACCATGGAACAGAGATTCCTCGATTTTGAGCCGTACAAGGGAGAAATCAAGGATCGTACGAATGGTGTTGCAATCGCCATTGAAGAGGGAACATGCACACCGTATGCCATCTTCAATATCCAGGAGCGTGTCCAGATGTTCGTTGCGCCTGGAGACCACGTCTACGAGGGAATGATCGTCGGCATGAACTCCAGAGGAGACGATATGGAAGTCAACCCGTGCAAGGCCAAGAAAGTCAGCAACCAGCGTGCTGCCGGATCCGATGACACGATCAAGCTGACACCGCCGAGAGTCTTCAGCCTTGAGGAAGCGCTGGAGTTCATCGCAGAGGATGAGCTGGTCGAGGTAACACCGGATGCCATCCGTCTGAGAAAGAAGCTTCTGCATGAGCTCGACAGAAGAAGAGCCTACAACGCGGCCCACAGACGCTAGGAAATCCGCAGAGGACAAAATCCGAAAGGGCAAGGAGTTATCATGAAAACGACTCCCCGGAAGCTGCTTCCGGCAGACCGTCAGAAACGGAAATCCGGAGTCAGAGCAGACAGGTATGAATTTCCATATAAAAATCGTATCTGAAAAAAGCAAAAAACAGAATTGTTTTCCCGTTAAAAAGGGAATATCCTATATACAGAGATACATGAATACAGCGGTCAGAGAATTTTACAGGGCGGGCAGAGGAACAGCCTCTGCCGCCGGGAAGGGCATCGGTCCGGATGGCGTAAAAGCCGCCGGAAAGTCCTCCCGGAGCTGCCTTGCGGAATTTTCTGACCTCTCTGGGACCTGCAGGGTCAGAAAATTAAATTTTGTCCATCAAATATTGCTTTAATTGCTATATATAAAATATCAGCTAAGATGGGAGTTTGAATATGGGAGAGATAAGGAAGTTTAAGAGGGTCCTGGTCGCAAACCGCGGCGAGATCGCAATCCGTGTCATCCGTGCATGTAAAGAGCTCGGAATCCGTACTGTTGCGATTTACTCTGAAGAGGACAGAGATGCGCTGTTCCGCACCAAGGCCGACGAAGCGTATCAGATCGGCAGAGGCAAAGCGCCGGTTGATGCTTACCTGGGAATTGACGAGATCATTTCTCTGGCAAAGGCAAAGGGCGTAGATGCCATTCACCCGGGCTATGGATTCCTGGCAGAGAACCCGGAATTCCCGGATGCCTGCGAGAAGGCCGGGATCGAGTTCATCGGACCGACAAGCGCAATGATGAACGCTCTGGGCGACAAGATTCAGTCTAAGATCGTTGCCTCCAAGGTTAACGTTCAGGCTATCCCTGGTGTGGAGAAATCTATCGACACAGCAGAGGAAGCGGCTGAGGTCGCAGACAAGATCGGTTACCCGGTTATGCTGAAGGCAGCTGCCGGCGGCGGCGGACGCGGAATGCGTGTCGTAAGAGGCAGCGAGAACATCAAGAGTGAGTATGAGACGGCAAAGAGAGAAGCCGCCAAGGCATTCGGAAACGATACGATTTTCATCGAGAAATACGTTGAGGATCCGAAGCACATCGAGGTTCAGGTTCTGGGCGATAAGGAAGGAAACATCGTTCACCTGTTCGAGAGAGACTGCTCTGTACAGAGACGTCATCAGAAGGTTATCGAGTTCACACCGGCTCTGGTGCTGACCGACGAGCAGAGAGAGTCCCTGTGCAATGACGCGCTGAAGATTGCGAGAGCCGTAAATTACAGAAGCGCAGGTACGGTTGAGTTCCTGTTCGACAAGCACGGCAACCACTACTTCATCGAGATGAACCCGAGAATTCAGGTTGAGCATACCGTTTCAGAGCTGACAACCGGAATCGACATCGTTCAGGCACAGATCCTGATCGCCGAGGGATATACTCTGGATTCACCGGAGATCGGCATTCGCAGCCAGAAGGACATCAAGCAGCACGGATATGCGATCCAGTGCCGTGTAACAACAGAGGATCCGGCAAGCGGATTTGCTCCTGACACCGGTACAATTGAAGAGTACCGTTCCGCATCTGGTTTCGGAATCCGTCTGGACGGAGGCAACGGCTTCACAGGTTCCGTCGTAAGCCCGTATTACGATTCCCTGCTGGTCAAGGTAACGGCGTTCTCCAGAACATTCGAGGATACCTGCCGCAAGGCTATCCGTGCTCTGAATGAGACAGACATCAAGGGTGTAAAGACCAATAAGGGATTCCTGCTGAACGTACTGAACCATCCGACATTCCGTGAAGGTAAGTGCGACACCGGATTTATCGCAAACAATCCGGAACTGCTTGACATCAAGCCGCAGGATGACCGCGAAGGAAAGGTCCTGAAATTCCTCGGAAACAAGATTGTCAACGAGACCAAGGGACACAAGCCGCAGTTCAACGTTCCGGTATTCCCGCGCATTTCGAAGACAGAAATCAACACTCTGTCCGGAACCAAGCAGATGCTGGATAAGAACGGCCCGGAATATGTTTCCAAGTGGGCCCGTGATCAGAAGAAGCTGCTGATCACTGATACAACAATGAGAGACGCACAGCAGTCTCTGATGGCTACACGTATGAGAACCCGCGACATGGAGAAGATCGCACCGGCATACGCCAAGTATGCGAAGGATTTCTTCTCTCTGGAGATGTGGGGCGGAGCTACATTCGATACTTCCTATCGTTTCCTGAAGGAATCTCCGTGGGAGAGACTGGATACACTTCGTGAGAAGATTCCGGATGTACTGTTCCAGATGCTGATCAGAGGCGCCAACGCTGTAGGATATAAGAACTATCCGGATAACGTCATCCGTGAGTTCGTAAAGCAGTCCGCAAAGAGCGGAATCGATGTATTCCGTATCTTCGACTCTCTGAACTGGATTCCGGGCATGGAAGTTGCTCTGGATGAGGTTCTGAACCAGGGTAAGATCGCTGAGGCGACAATGTGCTACACAGGCGATATTCTGGATACCAACAGAGACAAGTACACGCTGGACTACTATGTAAAGATGGCGAAGGAACTGGAGAAGAGAGGAACACACATCCTGGGAATCAAGGATATGAGTTCCCTGCTGAAGCCGATGGCTGCACGCAAGCTGATCCGTGCCCTGAAGCAGGAGATCGGAATTCCAATTCACCTGCATACACACGACACCAGCGGAAACGGCGTAGCTACCGTACTGATGGCTGCACAGGCAGGATGCGACATCGTAGACTGCGCGTTCAACAGCATGTCCGGACTGACTTCACAGCCGGCTCTGAATACCGTCGTTGCTGCTCTGGAGAATTCCGACAGAGACACAGATATCGATCCGGATGGTCTGCAGGCAATTTCCGATTACTGGGCAGACGTCCGTCCGGTTTACAAGCAGTTTGAATCCGGACTGCAGGCTGCATCCGCAGAAATCTACAAGTATGAGATTCCTGGCGGCCAGTATTCCAACCTCAAGCCGCAGGTTGAGAGCTTCGGACTTGGCCACAAGTTCACAGAAGTCAAGGAAATGTACAGACAGGTTAACCAGATGCTCGGCGATATCGTAAAGGTAACACCTTCTTCCAAGGCAGTCGGCGATATGGCGATCTTCATGGTACAGAACGGCCTGACTCCGGAGAATATCCTGGAGAAAGGAAAGGGCATGGACTTCCCGGATTCCATCGTATCCTTCTTCGAGGGCATGATGGGACAGCCGGAAGGCGGCTTCAATAAGGAACTGCAGAAGGTTGTTCTGAAGGATAAGAAGCCGATCACATGCAGACCGGGAGAGCTGCTGCCGCCAGAGGACTTCGATTACATTAAGTCCGGACTGCAGAAGTACTTCGATCTGGAAGGAACCGACAGAGAAGCCATTTCCTACGCAATGTATCCAAAGGTCTATGAGGACTATCTGAAGAGCCTGAAGAAGGACGGAAACTTCCGCAGAATGGGATCCGACATCTTCTTCCACGGCCTGGCAGTCGGCGAGACCTGTGAGGTTGACATCGATGAAGGAAAAACTCTGGTCATCACACTGGATGAAGTCCGCGATGTTGATGCAGAAGGATATCGTGACGTTGTATTCAGATGCAACGGAAATTCAAGAGTTATCCGTGTAAAGGATAAGTCTGTAGAAACAACCGCTTCTGCTGCTGCAACCAGATATGCTGAGGAGGGCGATCCGAATGAGATCGGCGCCAACATCCCTGGAAATATCGTCAAGGTACTGGTAAAAGAAGGAGACTCTGTAAACGAGGGAGATCCGGTTGCTGTTATCGAGGCGATGAAGATGGAGACAAACATCATTTCCACAGCAACAGGAACCATTCAGGAGATCTGCGTCAAGGAAGGCGACGCTGTAAAGTCTAACCAGCTTGTTGCAGTCATCTCTGAATAATTGAAATCCATACGAATCAAAATGAGATCGTATAAGGAGGCTGTGACTCCGGGCTGCGTAAACGCAGCCCGGGGCCGCGGCTTCCTTTTTCTTTACATCAGGATTGCAGGAATGTTACAAATGCAGTAAAATAAAGTCGTATATCTGATGCATGTAAAGAATGGAAGAGCAATATGAAGAGAAGGAAAAATCAGCTCCTGGAAGGACTTCTGGAGATTGCAGAGAATCTTCAGGAAAGCGGAGCATATTTCAGCGATTTTGAAATTACAGGACCGGAAAGTCTGGAAGAGTTTTCCAGAAAAATGAAGGAAATGGAAAGCAAGGGCGACAACATCGTCCATGAAGTCATGGTTGAATTAAACCGCAGTCTGATTACGCCGCTGGATCAGGAAGATATCCTGGCACTTGCGGAGGCATTAGACACGGTACTGGACTGCATGGAGGAAGGATCGGCCTTTTTCTATATGTATAATTATGTCCATATGGATAAGTATGTAGAATCTTTCCGCCATCATATCAAACGCTGCACAGCAGAAATCTGTCCGTGCATCCGTCACCTTTCCGAGCGGAGCCTCGTGCAGATAAAAAAGCACACCATCAAGATCAAGACGATCGAAGAGGAATGCGATACCATCGAGAGAGAAGCCATTCACGATCTGTTCCAGGTAGAAAAGGATCCGATCCGTCTGATCAAATACAAGGACCTCTACCATATTCTGGAATCGGTTGTAGATTCATGCCAGCACGTCGCAAAAGAGCTGGATTCCATCGTCATGAAGAACGCGTAAAAGAATTTGGGAGCAGAGAAGAATGATTCAACTATATTTTATAATTGCACTGGCCCTGCTGTTCGATTTCATCAACGGTTTTCATGATACGGCCAATGCGATCGCCACAGCGGTGTCCACACGCGCCATCCGTCTCCGCTATGCGATTATTATGGCGGCCTGTATGAACTTCATCGGAGCTGTCCTCTTTACCGGTGTTGCAGAAACTATCGCGACCGGAGTCGTCGATCTGAATCAGGTAAAAGAAGGGCCTCTGGTCATGATCGTTGCACTGCTGTCTGCGGTGCTGTGGAATCTGGCTACCTGGTATTTTGGAATCCCGAGCAGTTCGTCCCACGCGCTGATCGGATCACTGGCCGGAGCCGCGCTGGGAGATGCCGGCATGCACGCGGTGAATTTCCACGGATTTATTACAATCTTTATCTCCCTGATTGCATCACCGCTCATTGCCTTCTGTGTCGGTTACCTTTTGTTCACAATCATAAAACTGACCGCGAGATCCATCAGCATTTACCGCGCCAACACAGGACTGCGCCGGGTGCAGATCTTCACCGCCGCGCTGCAGGCCTTCTCACATGGATCCAACGACGCGCAGAAGTCCATGGGTGTCATCACCATGGCGCTCGTCTCCTTCGGAATTCAGAGTCAAATGATCGTCCCGCACTGGGTGCAGATTGCCTGCGCGACAGCCATGACCCTGGGAACCTCCGTCGGCGGCTGGAGAATCATTAAAACCGTCGGAACGCAGATCATGAAACTGAAACCGATCAACGGAGTTGCGGCAGACATTTCCTCCTCGCTGATCATTCAGATCGCCACCCACCTCGACCTGCCGGTCAGCACCACACAGGTTATTTCCTCGTCCATCATGGGCGTAGGCGCCTCCGTCCGGAAGAAGGGCGTGAAGTGGGGAACTGCAGTCAAGATGTTCGCCTCCTGGTTCATTACCGTTCCGGTGACTATTGCTGTTTCCTTCGTCTTGTTCCAGCTGATTCATCTTTTTGTCTGACAAAAGAAAAAAGCAAGGAAATCTGGCCGTCTGCGCCTGAAGTACAGCCTTGCGTACACCATACTGAGATTTTTTTGCTATAATAATAATAGAAAATTGTAAATCGATCGTGTGCACCGGAAAAACGGCTGATTATACGATCGGTATGTCCGGAAAAATAATGAAGGAGAAGAGATCATGATCACTGCAGATGAAATCCGCCGCTCAGCGGAGCAGTACGACTGCTTTTATTTATATGAAGAAAAAGTGCTTCTTGACAGAATCGGAACTTTGGTACGCGAATTTCCGTACACGCACTTCCTGTATTCGCTGAAAGCCAATGACAACCAGGCGGTTACGGCAACCATCCTGCGCCACGGATTTGGAGCAGACTGCGCAAGCCCGGTTGAAGTTCAGCGTGCTGAAGCTTATGATGTGCCAAAAGAAGAAATCATCTATTGTGCGCCTGGAAAAACCGAACGCAATATCCGTGAGACCATGAATCGCTGCATCCTGATCGCCGACAGCGTGGGCGAAGTTGAGCGTATTTCCAGAATTGCCGCTGAAAAAGGCGTCAAAGCCATGATCGGTCTGCGCATTGACCCGGAATATAACTATGAAGAGGAAAACGACGATACGGTTCCTCACAAGCTTGGAATTGAATATTCGCAGGTTAAGGAACACCTGAAAGACTGGATGGCAGATCCGAACCTGGATCTCCTGGGCATCCACGTCCACCTGCACAGCCAGGAACTGGACTGGGAGCGCCTCGATGCTTATCACGATGCCGTTCTGGCACTTGCAGACGAACTCATTGAAGACTACGACTTCCCGATGAGTTTCCTCAATGTCGGTTCCGGAATCGGAATCGCCTACTCCAGAAGGGATGAAGGCTGTGACGTAGAAGCTCTCGGTCAGTCCCTGACGGAAAAATGGCAGGAATTCTCCCAGCGTCACCCGGACGTAGAGCTCTTCATGGAAACCGGCCGTTACCTCACCGGAAAAGCCGGCCTTTACGTAACGAAGGTTATCGACAGAAAGACCTCAAGAGGGAAAAACTATATCATCCTGGCCGGAACCTTAAACGGTTTTGCCCGTCCGGTTCTCTCCCGGATCATCACCCAGTACGCAGGCGGCTACAGCGATGTACCGTCTGAGCCGATCTTCACCAAAACCGATGCCTTCCCGCTCTGGTGCGTATCCGGTGACGGCAGAAAAATTGAAGAGCGTGAAAAAGTCACCATGGCCGGCAATCTCTGCACGGCCAACGATATCATCGCCGAAGATATTGAGTTCAGAAAACTTCTTCCGGGAGACCTTGTCGTCATCCGTAACGCCGGCGCTTACTCCTCCGTCGTTACTCCGATGCAGTTCTGTTCCCTTCCGAGACCGGCACAGATCATGATCCGCGAAGACGACCAGAGAGCCCTGCTGGAGCAGAAAGAAAAGTACGCTTCGATCGTGTAAGTGTGTAGAGAATCCATACGCCTGCAATTGAGTCTGATGCCGGATTCAATTGCAGACGTTTTTTTCATGAGAGAGAAGAATTTGTCAAGTAAAAACACTTGACAGGGACGCCGGGATGGGTTAAACTAGTCGGGTATGTTAAGGAAATTAGCTTGACAGAGAGGGGAAACGCAGTGAATCAGATTGCGGAAGAGAGTCTGCTGTTCGATTTCTACGGTTCACTTCTGACGGAAAAGAAGCAGAGGGTCATGCGCCTTTATCATGAGGAGAACATGTCGCTGTCGGAGATCGCAGAGGACTGCGGAATTACCAGGGCGGCGGTCTATGATTCCCTGAAGAAGGCGGAAAGCCAGCTCCGTGATTACGAGGAGAAGCTCGGGATGCTTGCATCCTACTTTGAGCGGCTGGAAACGCTGAAGGAAGTGCGCAGCGATCTTCAGAAACTGAAAGACAGGCTGCCGGAACGGTTTCTTGACAGAGAGAAAGGTGCTGCCGATCTGATTTCGGATATGGATGCGCGTCTTTTGAAACTGTCAGAAGAAGCTTAGGAGCAGCAGGAGAGAATATATGGCATTTGAAAGCTTATCAGACAAGCTCCAGGGAGTGTTCAAGGGCCTGAAGGGAAAGGGTGTCCTGGAAGAAAAGGATATCGACGCCGCGCTCAGGGAAGTCAAACTTGCGCTTCTGGAGGCGGATGTAAACTTCAAGGTCGTTAAGGAGTTTGTCGCTGACGTAAAAGAGAAATGCATGGGCGAGGACGTCATGAAGAGCCTGACGCCGGCTCAGCAGGTTATCAAGATTGTAAATGACAGTCTTGTAGAGCTGATGGGCGGTTCCGGAGCAAAGCTGACCTACTCTCCGAGCGGATTTACGACCATTATGATGGTTGGTCTGCAGGGAACCGGAAAGACGACGTCCTGCGGAAAGCTGGTCAACTGGCTGAAGCAGAATGGAAAGAAGCCGATGCTCGCTGCCTGCGACGTTTACCGTCCGGCCGCGATTGATCAGCTGGAGGTTGTCGCGAAAGCGGTCAATACTCCGGTTTATATCGACCGGGATGAGAAGGATCCGGTCAAGATCGCGCAGAAGGCGAGAGAGCAGGCGGAACTGAAGGGCTTCAATGTTCTGGTCATCGATACAGCCGGACGTCTGCAGATCGATGATCAGCTGATGGAAGAGCTGGACAGAATGAAGAAGGCGGTCAAGCCGCATCAGGTTCTTCTGGTTGTCGATGCTCTGACCGGTCAGGATGCAGTCAACGCAGCCAAGGGCTTCCACGAGCGTCTTGGTGTTGACGGAGTCATCATGACCAAGATGGATGGTGACTCCCGAGGCGGAGCGGCGCTGTCCGTACGCAAGGTTACCGGCTGTCCGATTTTGTTTGTCGGAACCGGTGAGAAATACGATGCGCTGGAAGTTTTCCATCCGGACCGCATGGCCAGCAGAATTCTGGGCATGGGCGACATGATGTCTCTGATTGAGCACGCGGAGCGAACTTACGATGAAGAGCAGGCCGCCAAGCTGGAGAAACATCTGAAGAAGAATCAGTTCACGCTGGAAGACTTCCTGGATCAGATGGGTCAGGTTCACCGCATGGGAGGACTTGGAAAGATTCTCAGCATGATGCCGGGGATGGGAAATGCCAAGATTTCCGACGATGACATCGACAGAGGCGAGGCGGAATTCAAGCGCATGGAGGTCATTATTCATTCGATGACGATCGAGGAGCGCAGAGATCCAAACCTGCTGAACGCAAGCCGCCGCAAGCGCATTGCCGCGGGAAGCGGAACCAGCGTTGCGCAGGTCAACAACGTCATTAAGAAATATAATGAGACAAAGAAAATGGTCAAGAGGGTCATGAAACCGGGCGGCCTGAAGAAGAGCGGCCTCCGCGGACTGTTTTAACCGCGGCATGGAAGGGAACCCCTTGCGGGTGTAAATTTTGTCTGAATGTCTGGGAACGGTACTTCCGCGACGGACTTTCAATATAATGTGAAACACAGAAGGAGAAATACAATGGTAAAGATCAGACTGAAGAGAGTTGGAGCACACAAGAAGCCGTTCTACAGAATCGTAGTTGCAGATTCCAGAAACGCAAGAAACGGCAGATTCATCGAGGAAATCGGTTACTTCGATCCGATGGTAGAGCCGAACATGGTTTCCATCGACACAGAAGCAGCAAAGAAGTGGATCGACAACGGAGCACAGGTTACAGAGCGTGTTAAGACTCTGCTGAAGAACGCAGGAGTTGTTGAGTAAAAGCAGGCGGTGACGTTCAATGACAGAATTGGTTGAGACGATTGCCAAAGCGCTCGTTGATGACCCGGAACGTGTTGTCGTTACTGAGGAACGCGACCGGCAGGGTGAAGTGCTGCAGCTACAGGTTGCGGGCAGTGATATGGGCAAGGTCATCGGAAAGAAAGGACGCATTGCGCGTGCGCTCAGAACGGTGGTCAAGGCTGCGGCGACGAAAGAAAATAAAAAAGTCACAGTTGAGATCGTTTCTGAAGATGAACTCGATCAGACAGCTGAATAAACAGACTGAGAAGGGGCTGCGGCACAATTGCCTTGCGGCCTCTTTTTCTATCTTTGCGGGCATTGCGGGGTTTTACAGGCATTACCAGCATCACAGGAATAAATAATAAATATGGAAAAGATTTTAATTGGAAAAATTACCAGCGCAGTCGGGCTGAAGGGTGAGATGAAGGTATACAGCTATGCCTCATCTCCACAGCGTTTTCAGAGCCTTGAGCGGGTCTGGATTGATAAGGATGAGTATCCGCTGGAGCGCAGCAGGACCCAGAAAAATATGGCGGTTCTGAAGGTCAGCGGGGTCGACGACCGGGATGCGGCGGAGCGCATGCGCGGCCGCAGTGTGTTCATGTCGGATGAGGACCTGGAGGAGCTTGAAGAAGGCGCCTACTATATCCGCGACCTGATCGGGCTGAATGTGGTTAACGAGGACACAGCAGAAGTGATCGGAACCGTGAAAGACATTCTGACGGACCGGCCGCAGGACATTTACGTCATAAGGCTTGAAGATGGCGGCGAGGCGATGATCCCTGGCGTGAAATCGTTTATTCATGATGTGGACCTGAAGAAGAAGACGATCCGCGTGCATCTGATCGACGGAATGCTTGGATAATCAATATGTACAGTCAATCGCAAATAGACGATTAGTTTACTGCTGACTGCCTTCATGCAGGCGGTCAGGGGACAAAAGGAAAACGAGCAAGATGAAATTTAATATCCTGACACTATTTCCGGACATGTTTTCCGCAGTGAATACGAGTATGGTCGGCCGGGCTGTGAAAAACGGCCTGATCGATTTCAATGTGGTCAACATCCGGGATTTCAGTACAGATAAACATAAAAAAACCGATGACATGCCTTTTGGAGGCGGACAGGGCATGCTGCTGATGGCGCAGCCGCTCTGGGGCGCGATGGACTCTGTCGGAGCACAGAACAAGCGCGTGATTTACATGTCTCCGAGAGGAAAATTGATGGATCAGAATCTGATTGAAGATCTGGCGCAGGAAGAAGAGATCGTCATTCTCTGCGGACATTATGAAGGCGTCGATCAGCGGGTTCTGGACTACTGGAACTGTGAGGAAGTTTCCATCGGCGACTATGTGCTGACTGGGGGAGAGCTGGCGTCTATGGTCATGATTGACGCGGTGGCGCGGATGATTCCGGGCGTCCTGGCCAGCCGGGAAGCGGCGGTGGATGAATCCGTCTACTCAGGGCTTTTGGAGTATCCGCAGTACACACAGCCGAGATCCTTCGAGGGGCTGGATGTGCCAGAAGTGCTTCTGAACGGAAATCATCAGCTGATTCATCTCTGGAAACTGGAGCAGGCGCTGCGGCTGACGAGAGCACGCAGGCCGGATCTTTTTCAGAACTTTTTAAGCAGAAGAGATGAACTGACCAGGCCGGAAAGAAAGGTTCTGGACAAGGTGATTTCTGAGGGTTCTGAGGATGAACAAGGAAAATAAGAATTTCGTGGAAAAAGCCTGTATATTGTTGTAAAATGGAGTATAAGAGGAAAAAAATGAGGGAGGACAGGATGAAAAGAAAAATATATCTGGGAAAGCATCCGTTTTTTCTGATTTGGCTCTTCTTATTCATTTTATTATGCGTGATCGTTTACGCGATCCCGTCTCTGACCGGAGCGCTGCGTTCAACGTATACGGTGAAGTACGGAAGTCTGAAGGTTGAAGATTCCGGCACGGGATATCTGGTCAGAAATGAACGGGTCTACCGGGCAGAATCTGGCGGAAGGGAAAACCGCTATATTTCAGACGGAAGCCTGGTCAGAAAGGGCGTCAGTGTGCTGGAAATCAACGGAAGCAGTTCCGGTGAACATACAGAGGAATTTAAAGAACTGATGCACCGGCTGAACGGGCGAGGCGTTTTTTCCACCTATAAGACAAAAAATGAAGGCGTTGTCAGCTACAGCGCGGACGGCTATGAATACAAGCTTACGCCGGATAATATGGCGTCGAAGTCAAAAAGCTGGTATCAGGCCCTGTCGAACGATACCGTTGTCCAGCTGAAGCGTTCCGAGGTGAAGAAAAACGAACCGGTATTCAAGGTGGCAGACCGCAGTAAATGGTATATTGTCATGTTCGTCGACACATCTCATGCGAAACGCTACACGGCCGGCGAACAGCTGAAAATCCGTGTAGACAAGCGGAAGACCATTTACGGTGATGTTCAGTCTGTGAAGAATATGGACGGGTCCACGCGTCTGATCATCAGCACGGACTATTACTATGACCGTTTTGCTTCCGAGCGTACGGCCCAGGTAACCGTGACTATGTCAGAGACAGACGGCCTCATTATTCCGAACGAGAGCATCGCCAGAAAGAACGGCAGAAAGGGTGTATATGTCCGGCAGAAGACCGGAAAATATGTATTTACACCGATTAATGTGCTGGCCACTGACGGAACACAGTCCGCGATTTCGCAGTCGAGTTTTGTCGACAAGAAGGGAAAACTGGTTGACACCGTAGAAAATTATGATACGATTCTGCGGCATGGGAAATAGAAAAGAGGTCTTTTTTAGATGTCGATCAAGACAAATATTGAAGAAGTACGCAGAAATATTGCTGCAGCAGCAGAAAAATCAGGAAGAAAGCCGGAGGATATTACTCTGGTCGCCGTTACGAAGCTGCATGAAGCAGATGAGATGAACGAAGCGATTGACGCGGGAGCGACAGATATCGGGGAAAACAAGGTACAGGAAGTACTGAGAAAATACGATGACGTCAAGCCGGTCCGCTGGCATCTTATCGGTCATCTGCAGACTAACAAGGTCCGTCAGATCATCGACAAGGTCTGCCTGATTCATTCCGTAGACAGTTTCCATCTGGCTAAGGAGATTGAAAAACGCGCGGCGCAGCATGACATGATCTGTAAAATTCTGATTCAGGTCAATACCGCACACGAGGACAGCAAGTTCGGTGTTGAAGAAACAGAAGTGGACGGACTGATTAAAGAGATTACAGAAAACTGCCCGCACATTCAGATCTGCGGACTGATGTGCATCGCTCCGTATGAGGCAGATCCGGAAGACTGCCGTCCGGTATTCCGCAAGGCAAAAGCAATCTACGACCGCTACGACGCGGGAGAGCATAATGACCGGATTGACTTCAGATATCTGTCCATGGGCATGACGAATGATTATGAAGTTGCCATTGAAGAAGGATCGAACATGGTGCGGGTAGGCACTGCCATTTTTGGCAGGAGAGATTACCGCAGTGAAGAAAAATAAGGAGGATTAACATGAGCTTAGGGGATTCCATGAAGAAATTGATCGGAATTGAAGAGTACGATGACGATGATGAAATTACGGATGCAGAAATCGATGCCGAAAAGGAGAAATTAGAGAAACAGGAAGTAAGACCGACAGCGATGGCTGACCGTCCGCGCACAGCGGCAGCGCCTTCCAAGACTGAGCGTCGTTTCTCCATGACCGGATCCAGCGAATTCAAGCTGATCCTGATCGAGCCGAAAACGTTCGATGAGTGCCCTAAACTGGTGGACAGCCTTAAGGGCAGACGTCCGGTAATCATCAATCTGGAAAAACTGGAAACAGAAGTGGCAAGAAAGATTTTCGATTTCCTCAGCGGCGCAACATATGCACTGAATGGAAACGTACAGAAAGTCGCAAACAACATCTTCATCTTTGCACCGGAGAATGTTGACATTGCCGGTGGACAGATTTCCGAGAACGGCAACTTTGACTTCGGCACAGAGGAGAAGAGAGACGACAATCCGTGGAGGTAAGACGTGCAGTTATACCACATACTGGCAACGGCAGTGCATATCTTCTGTGAGCTGATCATCTGGGCGATGATCATTCAGGCAGTACTGAGCTGGTTCGTCCGGGACATGCATTCCGGACTGGCGAAGTTCTACATGGGACTTACCCGCTTTACAGAACCCTTTGTTGCTCCCTGCAGGAAACTGCTGTACCGTCTGAACATCAACACAGGAATATTTGATTTTTCGCTGCTGGTTGCGTTTCTGTTTATTGAAATCATAGAAAAAGTGGTGATCCGCCTTCTCGGCGTGATTCTGCTGTAGGCGATGAAAAGAAAGGAAGCGGCATGGTAACACCTAAAGATATTCAGGTAAAGCAGTTCGCACTCTCAATGCGCGGCTATAACAAGCGCGAGGTGGACGAATTCTTAGACGCCATCACGATCGACTATCAGAATGTGATTGAAGAGAAAGCGCGTCTGGAACAGGAAAATAAAGACTTGAAATCCCGGCTGGAAGAGTCGCAGAAGAATGAGCATTCCGTGATGAACACGCTGGAACAGGCAAAGCGTCTGATGAGCGACATTTCCGAGAGCGCAGAGAAGCGTGCGGAAGTCATCATCAAGAACGCGCATCTGGACGCACAGACCATCACCAGAAATGCCAAGGATTCTGTTGCGACATACACCGAGCAGAGCGAGCAGATGAAGAACAAGCTCGCCGGCTTCCGTGCCCGCTTCAAACAGTTCATGAACGACGAGATGGGCCGTATGGATTCCACCGTTGAGGAGCTTTTTGCCGACCTGGGTGAGATCGTACCGGATATGGCTGAACTGGACAGCAGAAATACGGAGAATTACCGCCAGCAGAGCAGTAAACCGCAGCCTTCTTCCGGGCGCAGCAGTTTTCCGTCCGCGTCTGAGCGCAGCCTCCCTTCCTCCGACAAAATGGACGAGACAAGGGTGTTCTCGGTATCGGGAGATGAGCCGGATTCTGCGTCCCGCAGCCGTGAGAAGAATGCGGACCATACCATGGTTTTCGGCCGCGATGAACTGAAAAACGCATCATCTGGTCAGACAGATTCATCTGCAGACAGCGGATCCTATGAGAAATACAGCCTTGAAGACTTGTTTAAGGATGACGACAGCAGTTCCGCTTCATCCGATCATACGATGGTTTTCTCCAAAGAAAAGATTACCGATGAATTCGGTTCGGAAGAGCCGGTTATGGAAGACAGAAAAACAGATGCCTCCAGGGCGGCTTCCAATGAGCCGGATACTTCCTGGCTGAAGGACGCACCGGACGAATCGGCTGTTCAGACACCGAAGGCCGGACGCAGACCATTCAGTGGAAAAGGAGAAACCGTTGTCATGGATAAGAACGATTTTCTCAAGGAATTTGACAAGCATAAGTAAACAGCAGAATAACATTTTCATCATTCATCAGAGGATGAAATGATCATGAAGATCGCGAGGCATTGTTCTGTCTCGCGATTTCTGCAGAATAGAGTAGTTTAAGGAAATTTTACATATGGGTTATTTTTTGACTGCGGTATTGATATTTGCACTGGATCAGGGAAGCAAGATTCTGATCCGGTCACGTATGATGCCGGGAGACCAGTTTTCCGTGATTCACGGACTTCTCTCCATTCACTACATTCAGAATCAGGGTGCGGCATTCGGGATTCTCTCGTCATCCGGACATCTGCTGGAGACGATACCGATTGTTGTGATTATTGCCGTTCTGATTGTCGTGCTGATAAATAAATATATGCATCCTTTCTGTAAGTACGCGCTGATTCTGATCGCCGTTGGAGGCCTGGGAAATCTGACCGATCGTGTTTTATTCGGAAAGGTTACCGATATGATCAGCATCAGCTTTTTCCCTCCGATCTTTAATGTTGCAGATATCGCAATTACAACAGGATGCATCATGATTGCGGTATACGTACTTTTTGGTGAGCGCTTCCGCAAATCTTCTGCTTACAGGAGAAAAAGATAATGCGGGAATTTAAATTTACAGTAAACAGTGAGGAAGCCGGGAAACGGCTGGATAAAGTCATTACAGACAGACTGACGGGCTATTCCCGCTCTCAGGTGAAAAAGCTCTTTGAGCTGGGAAATGTCTATGTCGATCATAAGGATGTGAGCGCCGGAAAGCAGAAGGTGGAAGAAGGGATGCAGGTGCATCTGAGGATTCCCCAGCAGGAAAATTTTGAGATCCGGCCGGAAAATATCCCGATCAATATCGTCTATGAAGACGAGGATGTTCTGGTGGTCAATAAGCCGCGGGGAATGGTGGTTCATCCGGCTCCGGGAAATTACAGCGGGACGCTGGTGAATGCACTTCTGTATTATCCGGGAAAGGAACATCTGTCCGATGTGAACGGCGATGTCCGGCCTGGAATCGTGCACCGGATAGATAAAGACACCAGCGGTCTGCTCATGGTCGCGAAGAATAATGAGGCGCATAAAAGCCTTGCAGAGCAGCTGTATGTGCATTCGATCCGCAGACAGTACATTGCCCTGGTGCAGGATAATATCAAAGACGATGACGGTACGATAGACGCGCCGATCGGAAGAGACAGAAAAAATCGCATGAAACGCAGCGTCAACGGAGAAAATCCGAAACGGGCGGTCACACATTTTCACGTGCTGGAGCGGTTTGGCTTCTGCACACTGATTGCCTGTCAGCTGGAAACAGGGAGAACCCATCAGATCCGTGTGCACATGTCATCCATCAAGCATCCGCTTGTGGGAGATCCGATGTACGGCTCCAGAAAGACCTGGAAGGGCCAGATGGCCCAGCTGCTGTCCCGGATGCAGGGGCAGCTCCTCCACGCGCAGATCCTCGGCTTCAATCATCCGCGGACCGGAAAATATATGGAATTCCGGGCTCCGCTTCCGGAAGAGTTTGAGAAGGTTCTGGCATATCTGAGAGAGAAGCGCTGACCATCAGACAAAAGAAAAAAGCAAGGCCGGATTCCGGCAGACCGATAAGTCGTACGTGTGTGTTCATGACGGTGACCGGCTTCCGATTTCATTTCGTGACAGCTGGAGATCCGCCGGAATCCTGAATGACTGCCGGATCAGATATACGGCATGCTGCTTCTGCGCGGCTGCTCTGCGGCATACTGCGCCGGAATCGTCCGGCAGCGCAGATCCGGGAGATGGATGTCTCCGCTCAGATGCATGGATCGGACGACCGACAGGCAGTCTCTGCAGATGACGCCTCCTTTGAATGTCTGATTTCCGTTGAGATTCCCGCACAGGGAACAGAATTCACTCATCACCTTACCTCCTTTCTGCGTCTATCATAGGAAATGGCAGATATGGGGACAAGCGCAAAAGTGCAGTATATATCAGAATTGTGTCCGGACAGGCAGCTTTTGAATGGGAAAAGCTCTTGCCCGTTTTTCTTTTGTCCGAAAAAGATGTGGGCGGAGAGAAACGAAAAGTCCGGGTGCAGAAGGCTCTCGTCCGACAGACCAAAAAGAAATGAAGTTGTATATGATAAAATACAATAAAAGGCAGGTTTCACATAAAGAACACGGATAATTTGATAATATATTAACAAAATCGGGTATAATGAATATAGTTGGGGTAGAATAGAAATAGAAAGCAGCAGGTTTTAAAGAGCTGTAATATGGTAGAGGAGATTATTATGTCTGAAACAATGCAAAATCGTCTGCAGCACCAGTCCGGAGCGGGTGCTTTTCCGCATGCGGGGTACATGCCGGTGGACCGGTCCGGGAAGAAGGAAAAGGATGCGGCTGCATGCGGTTCAGATGCACCGCAGAATGATCAGACCGCTTCCGGGATGAGTCCTGAGAATGTTCAGAAGGCAGAAAAGAAGATGCTGGAAGGCATTACCCAGGAAGAAATCAACGAGGCTATGCTGGAAATCGCACATTCTCATCCGGAAACCGTGCTGACCCGTCAGGAAGGTTTTGATGTCCTGATGATGCGCTACGATTCCGCGATTCGTGAAGTCAGGACCAAGCTGGAAATTCTGAACGAAGAGATGAGCCTCCGCGGAGATTCCAACCCGATTTCTTCCATCATTACCAGAAGAAAAAAACCGCAGAGCATTTATGAGAAGCTGATCCGTCAGGGAAATGAGATTTCCGTCAAGTCGATTGAAGAGAATTTGAACGATGTGGCCGGTGTGCGCGTGATCTGCCCCTTCCAGGATGATATTTATAAAGTGGCAAAGATGCTCGCCCAGCAGGACGACATTACGCTGATTCAGGTGAAGGATTACATCAAGCATCCGAAGCCGAACGGCTACAGAAGCTTCCACATGATCGTCGAAGTTCCCGTGTTCTTCTCCAATGAAAAGCGTCCGATGCGTGTCGAGGTGCAGATCAGGACAGTCGCCATGGATTACTGGGCGAGCCTGGAGCACAGAATGAAATACAAGAAGGCGCTTCCGGTGGAGACCACGGCAGCGATTTACGACGATCTGAAGAAATGCGCCGACACGATCGCCGACACCGACGCCAAGATGCTGCAGATCAGAGAGCGCATCAATATTCTGGAGCGTGAGCATAAAGCGACACGCCTGGATGAGAAGAACGAGCGTCCGGATTCAGCAGTGATGTATAAATAACATTGCGTTATTCTGACTGAAAAAGAAAAAGAAACGGGCATCGGCCCGGGATATCGAAAATCCCGGGCCGATGTCCGTATTTTTGTCTGAAATGAAGATAATAACAAGGCTGCCGGCTATACGCCCGGCGCTTCGATGGCGGCATGCCGTCCCCTGCCGGGCAGACGGCCGGTGAAAAAAGGATTTTGATTTCGTTACCCTTTCTGTCCGTCCGGCTCTTTCGGGTTGACGTAGACCGTACGGTTGTGGGTGAAAATCACCATGCCCGGTTTGGCGCCGTTCGGCTTCTTCACGTAGCGGACGCGGACGTAGTCTACCGGCACGTTCTCCGACGTCCTGGCCTTGCTGTGGTAAGCGGCAAGGGCGGCGGCTTCCATGACGGCGGTTTCCGTCAGTTCCTTCCCCTGGGTTTCCAGGATGACGTGAGAGCCCGGAATGTCCTTTGTGTGCAGCCAGTAGTCATTCTTCGATGCCAGTTTCAGCGTCAGTGCATCGTTTTCCTTATTATTCCGTCCAACCAGAACCGTGAATCCGTCGCTGGTCTGATACTTCAGCGGGTGCGGGCGGAACTTCGGCTTTTTCCGGCGGTTTGCGGCCTTGCGCGGACGGATCCAGCCCTCTTCCTCCAGTTCCTGGCGCAGATCCTCAATGTCCCGGATGCTGTCCGTATTATTCAGATAGGTGTAGACCGATTCCAGATAATCGATATTCTCCTGATTTTCCTTCAGCTGCGCCTTCTTCTCATGGACGGCGGTTTTTGCCTTACCGTACTGCTTGAAGTAATTCTGCGCATTCTTATTCGGAGACCAGCGGGGATCCAGCGGAATCGTGATTTCCTTACCGTTATAGTAATTCGTCACCGTAACTTCCTTCATGCCTGGCTGAATCAGATGCATGTTCGCCGTCAAAAGCTCACCGTAGAGCCGCAGCTGGTCCGAGTTTTCCGCCTTCAGCAGATCCTCGTTCAGGCGCTGTTTCTTCAGATACAGCTTGTCCAGGCGGTTCTTCACCGAGTGCACCAGACTGTGGGATTTCTGCCGCGCGCGGTTGGTCGCATTCCGGTGCTCATAGAAATATCCGCAGGCATGGCTCAGCGAGTCGAAGTCCAGGCGCTTGCAGCTGTTTTCATATTCAGAGAGCGGTGCCATGTAGAATTCCACCGGTTTTCCCTGTTCATCCTCATAGACCACAGGTTCCAGCGCATTGTCCTCAATTCTCGACAAAAATTTCCTGAGCAGGGCGTAACGGTGGGGCGCTGCGAACAGTTCTCTCGCGAAACACGGCGCGATTCCTCCGACTTTTGACAGAAGCGCCTTCGGCGTATCTCCCGCGTTTTCCAGCTCTTCCTCCGTGATTTCCCGGAAGGGAATCTTGTTCTGCGAAGGCGGATAGCTGTAGGTCATGCCCGGCAGCACCTGACGCGCCCGGCTCTCATCCAGGGAAATCTTTTTGATGCAGTCAATGATTTTTCCTGTGGACATCTCCACCAGCACGATGTTGCTGTGCTTTCCCATGATCTCAAAAATCAGTTTTTTATTCACGGTGAATCCCAGTTCATTCAGTGTTTCCACGCTGATCTCCAGGATTCTTTCCGAATCCTTCTGCTCCACGCTGGTGATCCGCCCGCTCTGCAGATGCTTTCTCAACAGCATGCAGAATGGCAGCGGCGCCGGGGGATTCAGCGGATTCTTATCGATCAGACGCACACAGGACGCGGAAGAATCCACAGTCGCGTACAGCCTCCTGTTCCCGTTTTTTGTATGAATATGCAGAACCAGTTCGCTGGATTCCGGCTGGTAAATCTTATCAATCTTTCCGTATAATATCTGTTCACGGAGTTCTCCGGCCATTGCAGCGGTTACGATTCCGTCAAATGCCATAACAATCAGCTCCTTATCTTAATCACGGCCTTGCCCGTGTATATTTTGTCCCTGAAATTCTCTTCAGAAAATGGTCTGTGCCTTAAAAATCCAAAGCGGCAGGGCACAGTATTATCATTATATGCTTATCGGTCTGCAATTGTAAAGAGATGAACCCTGTGTTAAAATAATCATAAGTATGCATGATTGAAAAATAGCGGGAGGCAAGGAAAAATGATCAGAAGCATGACAGGGTTTGGACGCGGTGAATACCGGGATGAGGAGCGTTCTGTGACGGCGGAAATCCGCTCGGTTAATCACCGCTACTGCGATGTTGCGGTGAAGCTGCCATACGCCTATTCGTTTGCGGAGGATCCGGTCAGAAAGGCCGTGAAGAAACATATCCGGCGCGGAAAGGCGGACTGCAGAATCACGATCGATCTGCTGAAGGACAGCGATGTGAAGATTTCACTCAACCGTCCGGTTCTGGATCAGTATATGGACAGCCTGCGCAGGATGAAGGATGAATATCAGCTTGAGGGGGATATTTCCGTAAGTCTCGCGGCATCGCTTCCGGATGTGTTTAAGGAAGAGCCTTCGGTGGCAGATGAAGAGGCCATTGTGAAGGCCTGTGAAGCGGCGGCGGAGCAGGCGGCAGAAAACCTGAGCGGCATGCGGCTGATCGAGGGCGAGAAGCTCGCAAAGGATCTTCTGATGCGGGCCGATCTGGTAAAGGGCTATGTGGAATCGATCGAGAAGCGTTCCGAGCACGTGCCGGAAGAATACCGGGACAAGCTGCAGGAGCGGATTAAGGACCTGCTTTCCGATTCTTCCGTGGAAGTTCCGGAAGACCGCCTGGCCGTGGAAGTCGCGATGTTTGTGGACAAGGCCAATATCACGGAGGAGCTGATCCGCCTGAAGAGCCATCTGGACCAGATGAAGGCGATTATCTCCAGCGATGAAGAGGCCGACGGAAAGAAGCTGGATTTCCTGGTTCAGGAGATGAACCGCGAGGCAAATACCATCGGGTCCAAGGCCAATGACCTGGACATTACCCGCCTGGTTCTCAAGTGCAAGGCAGAGATTGAGAAAATCCGCGAACAGGTGCAGAATATCGAATAGCGCCGGGAAAATCAGTTGAAATACAGCGGTTTTCATGCTAAAATAAGAGTTCGTAGTAAGAGGCATTTGGAGGAATTCGGATGAGCGAAAAACGCGGAAAACTTTTTGTTATTTCAGGTCCGTCCGGTGCGGGCAAGGGCACCATCTGCAAGAGGCTGATGGAGGACAGTGATCCTGAAGATCTGGCTCTTTCCGTATCGATGACGACCAGAAAGCCGAGAGAAGGAGAAGTCGACGGAGTCAGCTACTTCTTTAAGACAAAGGAAGAATTCGAGCAGGAAATCGAACGCGGAGGTCTTCTGGAATATGCGGCCGTTTATGAGAACTATTACGGCACGCCGAAGGCTTATGTGGAAGAAAAGCTGAAGGCCGGCACAGATGTCATTCTGGAAATTGATATTCAGGGCGCGATGAACGTGAAGAAGTCAAGGCCGGAAAGCACATTTATCTTTATTCTGCCGCCTTCCATGGATGTTCTCAGAAAACGTCTGATCGGACGCGGAACGGAAACGGAAGAGGCTGTAGAGCTGAGACTTTCCAAGACAAAAAGTGAGGTTTCTCACATCAGAGACTATGACTATTATGTGGTAAACGATGATCTGGATCGGGCCGTTGCTGAGGCCAAGGCGATTTTTACCGCTGAGCATCAGAAGGTGGAAGACGGCGTATCCGAGCTGCTGAAGAATTACGGCGCAGAGTAAGAGAAGGCTGTAATCTGCTGGCAGAGACCAGGAAAGGTCGTCGCAGCATTCATTATTCAGGAAAACAGAAATCCGGCAGGAGTGAGGCAGGATGACGAAAAGCGGTTTTTCGCGGAGCGTCCGTTTCAGCGGCCGGAGAGTCACGATATATAGAGAACACTGCACAGAAGACAGGGGCAGGCCGGAAAAGCTGCAGGGAACACGTCAGAAAGGATGCGGCCTTGCGCGGGAGGGTTTTGTCTGCGGAAACAGGAGGAGAAGCAACATGTCCATGTTATATCCATCAATTAATGAGTTGAAGAAAAAAGTCGACAGTCCGTACACACTGTGCATTCTGGCGGCGAAGCGTGCGAGAGATCTGATCGACGGAAAGCCGGAACTGACAGAATGTAATAGCCCACGTCCGGTTTCCAAGGCCGCAGAGGATATCTATGAGGATATGATCACTTACAAGCGTCCGGCTATCGCGCTGGCGGATGAGGCTGAGGACATCGGAATGAACCTTGAAGAACTGGCGGAACAGGTCGGCGCTGAACCGCTCACAGCGGAAGAAATTTCCCAGCTGAAGGCTGAGGGAGACACCGATATTCTCGGAGATGCTGCCGGTGAAGACGTTCAGGAAGACGCGCCGGAAGAGGAAGAAACTCCGGAAGAGTAACGAAAGGCGGATGCAATGGACACAGAAATGTGTGCAGATTGAAAGAGAGAGGCTGCAGCCCCGTAATGGGGCCGCGGTCTTTTTGTGGTTTTCGTGACGGTGTAAGGATGGGGAAAATATATGGATAAGCACAGCATATCATTTATGGAGGCTCTGGGGAATCTGGACCCGGAGCCAAAGGATGTATTTCAGTATTTCAGGGAACTGTCGAAGATTCCGAGGGCATCGCGCAGCACGGACCAGGCGGCCGGCTATCTTCTGTCCTTCGCGGAGAAGCGGAAGCTCCCGTGCACGGTGGATGCCTGTAATAATGTGGTGATCATCAAAGCGGCATCGGAAGGCATGGAAGATCGTCCGCCGGTCATGCTCCAGGCGCATATGGATATGGTTCTGGAAGTGTCGGAACAGGCTGATAAAGACCCGCGGACCCATGGGATTTCCACCTATACGGACGGGGACTGGATGAAGGCGAGGGGCACGACACTGGGCGCGGACGACGGAATCGGCTGTGCGATGATGCTTGCCGTTCTTGCTGACGATACTCTCCGCCATCCAAGGATTGAGGCGGTGTTTACTTCCGATGAGGAGATCGGCATGAAGGGGGCAGAGCGCATGGATGATCATATTCTGAGGGCGCTGAGTGCCCGCCGCTGCATCAATCTGGATACGCATGAGGAAGGAAAGCTGGTTCTGGGAAGCACCGGCGGGATGTCTGTGGAGACGGTGATTCCGATTAAGAGAAAACCGTTTTCAGGAAGTATTGCCTGCAGAATTTCTGTGCGGGGGCTGAAAGGCGGGCACAGCGGCCGGGATATTATGGAAGGAAGGGGAAACGCCCTCATGCTGCTGGGACGTGTCCTCTACGAGCTTTTCCATACAGCGCCGCTGCGTCTGGTGAACATTCACAGCACAGAACGCCTGAATGTCATTCCGGCACATGCGGAGGCAGATATTGTGACCACGCCGCAGGGGGTTCCGCGCATCACGGAAATCAGTGAAAAGCTGCAGGATATTCTGAGTAAAGAATACGTGGATACGGATCCAGGTCTGCAGATTGAAGTTGATATCATGGATGAAGGCGGCGCAGGGCCGTCTGCAGCGGGAACAGCTGCTGCCGGAGCTGCCGGCCTTTCAGGCGGACAGGGCATGAGAAATTCCGCGGAGGGAAGACGAACTGCGGTGGGAGATTCCTTCTTCAGCGGCTCCGGCAGAAGTGCAGGAAACTCTGGAAAAGCCGCTGCTGCCGATGATTCCTTCTGGCAGAAAGCCGCAAAAAAACAGGTGGTCATGCATACGAATACGGTGGTTTCTGCGGGCACCCAGCTGCCGCCGGAGCCGGATGTGCGGATCTACCGCCGCGTCGGCGAAAAAGAAAGTCTGCAGATTCCCCTCGATGAAAAGAGCACCCGCGCCATCCTGGCCTACTTTATGTGCCTGCCGCGCGGCGTCATCCGTATGAGTCCGGTTTACAGCGGCCTTCCGGAAGTTTCCACAGTGACTTCACAGGCAGAGCTGCGCCGGAACGAATTTCACGCCTGGGGCTTGATCAGAAGCTTTTCCGAGACCCGGAAATACTTCCTTGCCGAGCGCATCGAGACACTGGCAGAAACCCTCGAAGGCGACATCATGACCTACGACAACTACCACGCCTGGAACGCGCCGGCCGATTCTCCGCTGGCCGATGCATTCGCAAAGGCGTATGAAGAAGAAACCGGAAAAGCCCCGGAGCGCACTGCCGCTCCGGCAAGCCTCGAGTGCGGCGTGCTCTGCAGCCAGCTTGGAGAAGACCTGGATATCATTTCCGTCGGCCCGACCGTAGAAAACGACCACTCCATCTACGAGCGCCTGTCCCTCTCTTCAACAAAACAGTCCTATCAGGTGCTGAAGCGCCTGCTGGCGGAGCTGTAGAAAAGTATGAACAATCCCGAAGGCCGGAATATGCCGGCCTTCGGGATTGCTATTATCGTTGAAATCATAGTGTTTACAGCCTTTGAGAACAATCACCATCAAATCATTTAAAATTTTTTCGAAAAAACTTTAAAATAAATCGTAAAATAGTGTTGACAATATACCGGATATGCGGTATATTAATATCGTTGTCACTGAGGTGAGCGCAGTGAGCACGATAATCCGAAGTAGCTCAATGGTGGAGCAACCGGCTGTTAACCGGTAGGCTGTGGGTTCGAGCCCCACCTTCGGAGTTCTTATTTTGCCGGTGTGGCGGAATTGGCAGACGCACAGGACTTAAAATCCTGAGGTCTTTATCGACCGTACCGGTTCGACCCCGGTCACCGGCATCTTATTAAATGATCCGGCGGGGTCTTCGTCGCGGGGTAGAGCAGTTGGTAGCTCGTCGGGCTCATAACCCGGAGGTCGCAGGTTCAAGTCCTGCCTCCGCAACCACATTTCAAAAGCCTGTAGTCGTTGAAATCAGCGTGCTACAGGCTTTTTTTCATGCTTGAGTTATATGTATCTAATCATAACCTTTCTATTTTTGACCGGTTTCTGACCAGTCCTGGGACCGTTTTCGGGTACGTTTTTGAATTTACTTCATATACAGGAAGATTACAATGTGTGTAAAGAGGTGTGTGTCAAGGTGCTGGACGAAACAGCATGCGGGGGGGCGGGGCTGCAGCCCCCGCTGCTTGAGAGATGAGAGATACTGCTCTGTACCGACATGGCAGCAAGTGACAAAAGGCACTTTCGATTTTTTTGTTTTCAAAATGGCAAAAATAATATAATTTTCAACGGGAGAGAGGAGTTTTGCCGGCTGCGAATGGGTTCTCGTGTTTTCAGCGGAAGGAAAGTTCAAGTTTATATTCTTTGTATTTGACTTTGCGTTCATGTTGATTATATTTAAATGATATAAATGTTAATTTATTGAACACTTTGTCTTGTATCATATGAAAATAACGGGAAATGTTGACAATCCCCGTTATTTTTACATTTTCTGTCTGATCATGAAAGCGTAATTTAAGCGTGCACAATACAATCCGTTGAGGAGCCATGATTATTTTATTATTTCGCAACCGATTTTTTCAAACTCCTCTCAGACGTTTTGGAAATGCAGGAAAATCCGCAAATGGAAACGCCGCGCTCTCTTGGTTGTCGGGCATGACACAGAAAAAGGGCAGCTGCCTGATGTGCATTTGAGTATAGTGCAGCCGTTCGGCTCGTTGCAGATTTCATAGAGCACATGGCCGTTGCCGCGGTACCTTTTCGCCATCTTGGTAAAGAAAGCTTTTGCCGCCTTCCGGTGGCTGTTCGGATTGCCGTCGGACAGGATGTGCCAGTCGATGATGACGTACATACCGAGCGAGGACGCCGCCTTCACGCCCCGGTCCAGCACCACCTCAAGCTGCGCCTTATCCCCGCCGGAGGTGTAGCCGCCGTATTCCTGAGTGTACATCGCCAGCCGGACGCAGTTCGCGCCCCAGCCGTCCCGCAGCGTCTTAAACGCCGCCCGATTCACGTACTGCGGATACCAAGCGATGCCGTGCGTGCTCACGCCCTTCAGCTGGACGGTTTTCCCATGGCTGTCAGTGAGATTGACACCCTTTACACGCGCCATGCTTCGTGTAGGAAGCCGCCGCGGCACAGGCGGGAGCATTCAGCCCGGACAAAATCAACACGCCAAGGAGTAGCATTGCAAGCGCCGCGGTCAGGATTTTTCGTGGTGTCTTCAGTTTCATAGTTATTGCCTCTCATTAGATTCTGAAAGAATAATATCAAGCATCTGGCGTGGTGTTACAACGAATGGTTTCACAGGAAAATGTCGGGAATTTCCGGTTATGAGATAAGCGTCAGTCTCTTTTCTGGCCTCCATTGTGACCTCGTAGAATACTTTGTCCTTAGGATCCGGGAGATCAATGTCAAGATGTTCTTCTGAAATATTGACTGCGTGGATTTCTATTTCTTCAACGATATTACTTACAATTGTTTCTGTCAGATGAAATTTTGGCCGGAGCAGAACAGCCTGGTATTCATTCATGATTGCCTTGTTTACCAGAGGAATAATTACATCGTTAAAGGCGAGATCAATAATAGTACCCGGAATGGATTTCCATTTCAGAGCAGCTGAAACCAATACGTTTGTATCTATCACAGCATAATACTTCAAAACCGGACACCTCACTCTCTGGATTTTGCAATTTCTGCATTAATTTCATCAAGTGACATGTCTGAAATTCCATGTTCTTCTGCAATACGGCTTGCACGTTTCATTGCTTCGATCCCTTTATTTACCGGTTTTGAATCGATTTTCATGCTGAAAGGAATTCCCCTGGCACTTACCAGTCGGGAAACACACATTCTGAGATAAGAAGGCATATCCAAACCCAGCTGCTGGAGAATACCGACTGCTTCAGCTCTTTCTGTTTCGTCTGCACGGAACTGAATTAATGTATTTGCCATATTAAGCACCTCCTGTTCTGATTATATTATATACATTTGAAAGCAATTGAAAACATATGAAGTGAAATTTTAATATTTATCGGTCCGTGTACCGGTCATAATATCCGTTTCCGTCAAATGCGAATTCTGTATCCGGACTGGAAAAGAATTTTTCGGGTACAAAGGCAAGGATGGCGATGGCTGCACAGAAAGACCGGAAGAAATTTACCAGAGCGCATCGCAGAGCCTGAGAATTATCGCTGATGCAGTAAAGGGATAAGAAAAAAAGAGCTCCCGTACTTTTACGGAAGCCCTTGGCATCTGACGGATATTCTATGCATTCAGCACCCCGTCCGCCGCGGAGGTAAAACATAAACCGTGATTATTTGCTTGCAACCAGCTCGTATCCAGCATCAAGCCATGCAGCAAGTCCGCCCGGCTGACGATATACTTTCTTATAGCCCTTCTTAACCAGGTAAGCTGCGCCGAGATCAGAACGCGGGCATCCAACGAATCCGCAGTAAACAACGATTCTTGCCTTCTTATTCTTTCCGGCAGCCTTGATCAGAGCCTTCTTCTGTGCAGAAGTGAATTCCTTTGTTGTCATAGGAACCGTTACGTTTACAGCTCCAGGAATGTGCTGCTTTGCAAAAGAGTCTGCAGGCATTGTATCGATGAGGACCATCTTTGTTCCCTTTGTTACCCATTTATGCAGTGTAGCTGTGTTAACAAGCTTATACTTTCCTGCCTTTGTCTGTGTAACGAGGTTCATTGCTGCAGTTTCAATCTTCTGCTCGTTACCATCAGGTTTTGCCGTTCCGAATGTTGCAGAATCAGCGAATACGCCGATTGCTGAGAATGCAACAACGAGGACGAATGCCATAATCAGGACACTAATCTTCTTTTTCATGATGTTTCTCCTTTTTCATTGATAAGGTGATACAGCTTATTTTGTTAAATCAATTATAGCAATTATGAAAATGCTGTTCAAGAACGATTCTGAATATAGACAAAATTTATATTAGCAAGGAGATAAACCGTGTGTATACAATAGATTGCAACAATTCAACTGTCCGATAATAATCACTCTTGCTGGCAGATGTGCTGGAATAGATTGACGAATAATCTACTTAAGATATAATGAAAAGAGGCACAATTGTTATTACTTTAAAGAAGCGATATTTCAGGAGAAGAGAATTATGAGCAGTGGAGATGATTTCTGGCATGGACTGAGCCGCGGGCAGTTCGAGGATATGGTCCGGCGCAGTGAAGAACGAAGCAGTCAGTCAGATTCGGATGATTTTAATGACGGATTTGATGATCATTCTGATGATGATTTCAATGATGACTACGGTGATGATGACTATGATGGCTATGGCGATGATGCTGATGACGATGACTATGATGGAGGGGGATCATCATTTTCCGGATATTCAGGCGGCACTTTCTATACCAGTGAAGAGCGGAAGGAAGAAGGAAAATTCAAGAAACTTAAGAAGCAGGAAAAACTGAACAGCAACTGTCTTCTCGCCTTTCTTCCGCCGGAGGAACAAGAATCTTTATTCCGCAGACATGGTCTGGATCAGATCTGGAATGATATTTCCAGTGGAAAATATTCCATTGAACAGACAGTACCTGCATATGACCAGAATGCATGGATTCATAACTGGGAACATGGAGCCATGTGGCTGATGGCCGCAGACCGGTTCAACTGGCTGATGTGGAAGGCCAATTGTAAAACCAATCCCTGGTATGATTTCTGGAATGAACATGAAATTCGTATGGATCTGACAGAGCTGCCAGCTCTGGATCCAGTGTTTATACCAGATAAACGGCCATATGTTTTTTTAGAGGAATTGTATCAGAAATGCTGGCATGTCGATCCGATCGAGGAAAGAGAGCCTGGAAGACGGAACGATTTCTTGATGAAGCAGCAGAAAAAGATGCAGCGTGAGCAGATGAAAAAGCATTGTGAATTTCTGAGAAATCGGCTTTTCGGCAGTGCTTACGACAGTGGTCTGCAGAAAGCACAATTTATAATATTTCAGAGATTTATCGACTGGGGATCGATGGACGATGAAGAAAAACAGCTCTTCATGAAATATCTGAAATGCTACTTCAGGCCGATTGACTGGTTAGATCTTAAGTATCCAATGGGCGTAGAACGGTGCGATTTTGTAACAGAGGGATTTAACACGGATACTAACGAGCGGGACACTAAATCTCTGCTGGGCAGCCTTATGGGACATACCTATCGTGAGATCGATAACGACACAGCCAGAAAAATTGTTGAGAAGAACCGCATCTTTGATGAATATCGGAGGACCATCCCGGGCTTCGTCGATAAGTATGCAGATCTTCTGCTGGATCTGGATGAATCCTGTGCAGACAAAGCCAACGATCCAGAAATAGAAGCAAGGATAGACGCCTATAATAACGGCCCGCAAATCCGGATCGATCCGGTAAAGACCGATAAAGACGGAAATGTGATAACGACTGCGATGATAGAGCAGCAAAAGAAAGAAGAGGAAGCCCAGAGAGCTGAACAAGAAGAACACAGAAAACAAAGGGCTCTGAAACGCCCCCATCGAAAGAAAATCGTGCGGCGTATTCTTGCCGGCTTTCTTTTGGCCGCCATCGCAATATGCTTCCTCGATTCCGTACCCAACAGAATTTATGCCAGGAATGTATTCCAGAAATACGGCGAGAACGCAGGAACAGACAGCCATGGAAGAGTCAGGAAACTTCCATCATCATTTCATGACGGACAGTCCCTGTCCATCGCGCGTGGAATGAAAGGAAAAGTCTACTATATCTACAACGGAAAGAAAGTCTCCTATGTGTGGCAGAGCGATCGGGAAGATATCAGTAAGCAGTCCTTTGATCATGTCATAGACCGGATGTACGGAAAAGCATATAGTAACGTTAACCTTCAGACCTCCGGGAAAGCGCAGAAGATCAGCGCCAGAGAGTATCCAATGCAGTATTATGAAATTTACACCAGTAAAGGTTTTCCGGCTGTCGAGGGCTTCAGTAAATCCGAACGGGAAAACTGCATGTTTATTCTGATTAAGGAATATGATGATTCGGAAGAATAGGAGCCGAGCAGACTGGGGAATATGGTGAGGGAAAAAAGGTGAATGTTTGAAATTGCTGAAGAAAGAACGGAGGAAATGAAATCATGTTTACTGCACATATTCGACCGGATACGAAAGTCGAGCAGACATGCAGAGAGCATTGCCTGAATACGGCAGAATATGTAAAAAAGGATCTTACGGGCATCGGGTTAGGCAAGGCCGGATGGTTTGTCGGAGTCGTGCACGATATGGGAAAGTTCACAGGTGATTTCGATACGTATATTCATAAAAGTGCGGAAAGACTTCCAGTAAAGAGAGGATCTGTAATCCATACTTTCGCCGCAGTATCGTATATATTAAGCAGATATCATAATGAAGAGGATAATTCCATTTCAATGAAAGATATCTGTGCAGAGATTTTTGCCTATGCTGCAGGAGCACATCATGGGGAATTTGACTGTATAGATCCAGATGGAAAGCTGGGATTTGTACACAGAATGGAGAAACAACCGGACTATGATTCTCGTGCTGCAGCTGATTACTTTCGGGAATGTATTGGAGAATGTGAATTAGAAGACCTGTTTAACGCAGGATCTGCTGAACTTTCCGAGGCTCTTCAGGCCATTACAGCAAATGCAGGCGATGCCCGGGAAGTCTATTTCTATGAAGGCATGTTTGCGAGACTGCTGTTATCCGCGGTCATTGATGGAGACCGGAGAGATACGGCAGAATTTATGGCCGGTGCAGACTTTACAAAGCTTGTAACCGCTGATTCAGGATTATGGAAGGGACTGCTTGCTGTGTTAGAGCGGCATCTGGATCAGATGGACAGCAGTACAGGTATTCAGGCGGCAAGAAGAGATTTGTCCGATTACTGTAAAGACTTCAGCTCTTGTGAGGAAGGAATTTATCGGCTCGATCTGCCTACAGGAGCTGGAAAGACATTATCTGGCCTCAGATTTGCACTTGCACATGCAGCGAAGAAAAAGAAAAAGCGGATTATCTACGTGGCACCTCTGATCAGTATTCTTGATCAGAATGCTGACGTGATTCGGGACAATCTTGAACGCAGTGATATTGTGTTAGAACATCATTCTAACATTATTACAGATGAAATGACTGATGATGAGCTGCACCAGTATGAACTTCTGGCAGAGACATGGGATGCGCCAATCATCATAACGACACTAGTTCAGCTTCTGAACACAATTTTTAGCGGGAAAACAACCTGTATCAGGAGATTTCAGTCGCTCACAGAAAGTGTGATTATTTTTGATGAAGTGCAGACAGTCCCGGCGAATATGCTTACGCTTTTCAACCTTGCGATGAATTTTTTGTCGCAGACATGTCATGCAACCATTCTTCTATGCTCAGCAACACAGCCGTCTTTGGATGAACTTGAGCATCCGATGAAGATTCGTAGAGAACAGTTTGTTCCCGATAAGGAGATGCAGAACTATCGAGAGGTTTTCAGGCGGACAAAAATTACCTGGCAAGGCGATTACCAGCTCGATGATATTCCAGAGTTCTTAAATGCATTGCTTATGGACAGGGAAAGTGTTCTGGTTGTCTGTAATAAAAAGGCGCAGGCAGAGAAATTATTTGAATCTGTGAGGAGTACGAACGGTGTCAAAGCATTTTATCTGTCTTCTGCAATGTGTATGGCACATCGGAAAAATACGCTTGAAGAAATGTACCGGGCATTGCGGGAGCACGAAAAAATGATTTGTATTTCTACTCAGGTTATTCAGGCCGGTGTAGATATTTCCTTTTCAGCAGTTGTCCGGTTTGCAGCGGGCCTGGACAGCATCGTACAGGCGGCGGGAAGATGTAATCGAAACGGTGAATCGGACAGTCCGCTTCCAGTATATGTAATCAATTGTGTTGATGAACAGCTGAAAATGCTGCCTTCTATTCAACGCGAGAAATCAGCATTTCTGGAACTTGTGCATGAGTTTGAGAATGGTCCGCAGAAGTATGAAAATGATCTGGCGTCTGAAGAGGCGATACGATCATACTATCAATATCTGTTTCGGGATATCAACAGAGTAAGCGGCCAGATGGATTTTGCGATCGGAAAAGGAAAGCCAAGCATATTTGAACTTCTGTCAGATAATGCATCATATGCGCAGATGAGCGCAGATCAAAAATATCTGCAGTCATATATGACTAAACAGGCCTTCAAAACTGCTGGTGAATCGTTCCGGGTAATCGATAATGAAGCAAAAACGGTAATTGTTCCGTATCTGAATGAAGGAAGAGATTTAATCGCAGCAATTTACTCGGAGAAAGCAGAAAAGGATTATGGATATCTGAAGTCGCTGCTGAATCAGGCAAAGGCATATTCCGTATCTGTATACGATTGGCAATTTGAAAAGTTAAAACAGGATGGAAGAATTCATCAGGCAGTGGAAAGTATTTTTACACTTGATAATAGCTGTTATGATGATTACATTGGATTAAATGTGGAAGGAGGAAGTGAGGAATGCATCCTAATATAGTGGAATTTGAAGTTTCCGGAGATTATGCATTATTTTCAGATCCGGTTACAAGAATTGGCGGAGAGAAATCTAGTTACCAGGTCCCGACTTACGAGGCGTTAAAGGGAATATTATCTTCTGTGTACTGGAAACCGACGATTATCTGGTACATCGACAAAGTCAGAATCATGAATCCGATTCAGACAGAAGTGAAAGGAATCCGGCCGATAAAATATAATGACAGTCAAAAAAATGATCTCGCCTATTATACCTATTTAAAGGACTGCAGATATCAGGTTCAGGCACATTTCGAATGGAATGAGAACCGCCCGGAATTGAAGGGTGACCGGAATGAGAACAAACATCATGAAATCGCAAAACGAATGATTAGAAAAGGTGGAAGAAGAGATATTTTTCTTGGAACCAGAGAATGTCAGGGCTATGTGGAACCTTGTGTGTTCGGCGAAGGAGAGGGATTTTACGATCAGATTCCGCGTCTGGATTTTGGTATCATGTACCATGGTATTACATATGCAGATGAAGCGTATTCAAATGAGACGGATGGACACATGACGATTAATTTATGGCATGCCGTCATGAAACGTGGCATCATCGAATTCCCGAAACCGCAGGACTGCGAGATCCACCGAATTATCAAAGAAATGTCCATGAAGTCTTTTGGAAAAGAGAAAAAAAATTTCAGCGGCCTGGGAGAATTTGAGGAGGTTAGGTAATGGGTCTTCTGCAAGAAGCAATAAAAACATACGACTGTATGTCTGATTATGCCGGGAAAATACAGGCCGGAAAAGAGCCATTGTCTCCGGTTGGACATATTATAACGCATGCTCAGATTGAAATTACGGTGGATCAGGAAGGAAATTTTGTTGAAGCAAAAGCACTCGGCACGAACGAAAATCTGATTATTATTCCTGTTTTAGAGGAATCTGCGGGAAGAGCCGGAAGTGCAGTCCGGCCACACCCACTATGTGATCAGATCGGGTATGTAACCGAGGTTAATCCGGAAAAGCATGAGAGTTACATGGAGCAGCTTGAAGGATGGAGTTTATCGGTTTATTCAACCAAAAAGCTAAACGCAGTTTATTCATATTTAAAACGCGGGACAATCCTTAATGATCTCAGAAACGCGGGACTTCTGAAGGAAGATGATGGACATGTTAAAAATGAAAAAGATGTTGTCTGCTGGTCGGTAACTGGACTGGGAGAGGACAGCGGACCAGTTTATCAGGACAAAAAGATGTTTGCTTCCTGGCAGAAATATTATTCTGATATTCTGGATAATGATAACCATCTGGATTTCTGCTATTTGACCGGAAAATACGAAGAAGTTGCGAAACAGCACATGAAAGGTGTAGTGGCGGCGAACGGAAATTCAAAGATAATTTCTGCTAATGACAAAACGAATTTTACTTTCAGAGGACGATTTCTTGATTCTGGTCAGGCGTTGTCGATTGGATATCTTTCTTCACAAAAAGCGCATAATGCATTGAAATGGATTGTATCAAACAGCGGTGTCCGGGAAGGAAATCGTGTATTTATTGCATGGAATCCGGAAGGTGCAGAGGTGCCATCGATTGTCAATCCATTGCTTCAGAATGTGGAGAAAGTCAGATATACTCCTGTAAATTACCGAGAGAGGCTGAATAAGATTGTTTCTGGGTTTAAAGCTGAATTCCCTGATAATGGACGAGTCGTCATTGCCGGATTTGATGCAGCTACGAGCGGACGTCTGGCGGTAACTTATTATAGTGAACTTATGGGCTCATCGTTTATTAAACGTCTTGAGTTCTGGGACCGTACATGCTGCTGGACGGATTCAAATTATGGTACATATGCACCTTATTTATATTCTATTATCCAGTTTGCATATGGACTTCCGCGTGAGCAAAAGGACAAGCAGACTATATCTGTCGATGATCGTATTGTTCCTGAACAGATGCAGAGACTGATTCACTGCAGAATTGATGCATCGAAGATCCCGGAAGATCTGATGGGAGCGTTGGTACATCGTGCAGGAAATCTGAAACTGTATAAGGGGGAAAACAGAAGAAAACTGCTATTCACGGTATGTGCAGTTATCCGTAAATACTGGATAGATCATTTTAAGGAGGAATGGAAGATGGCATTAGATCCGAATTGCAAGAATAGAAGCTATCAGTTTGGCAGACTGCTTGCGGTCATGGAAAAGATTGAGCGGGATGTGCTTAACAAGGCCGGTGATGACCGGGAAACAAATGCAATCAGAATGCAGCCCGTTTTTGTAAGACGTCCTGGTTATGCAGTCAAGTCGATCATGGACAAGCTGAAGACAGCGTATTATCCAAAACTAACAGAAGGAAGCCGGGTCTATTATGATCGGCTGATTGGAGAAATTATGGATAAAATTTCCCAGTCTCCGATTGAGGAATATAACCAGCCGCTGGATGAAACATATCTGCTTGGATATTACCTGCAGAAAAATAATCTGTATAAAAAGAAAGACAACAATGTTGATGAGAATAAACAGGAGGAAAAATAATGGGTGTTTTGAATAATAAGATCGATTTTGTAGCTTTTATTGCGGTAAATAATGCAAATCCGAACGGAGATCCATTGGATGGAAATCGTCCGCGTACAGATTATAACGGATACGGTGAGATTTCCGATGTCTGCATCAAGAGAAAACTCAGAAACCGTCTTCAGGACATGGGAGAAAAAATTTTTGTGCAGTCAGATGATCGCGCTGACGATGAGGCAAAATCTTTGAAGGAGAGAGCGAAAAGTCTGGAGAAGATTAAGGATAAGGATGAGTTCGCTGTGAAGGCCTGTGAAACCTGGCTCGACGTCAGATCTTTTGGACAGGTTTTTGCATTTAAAGGGTTCAACTGTGCATCTGTAGGTGTCCGCGGACCAGTATCTGTGCATCAGGCAGTAAGCATGGATCCGGTTGACATCGTATCTATGCAGATTACCAAAAGTGTCAATGGTGAGCCTACAAAAAACGGGGAAAAGGGCAGCGATACGATGGGACTAAAACACATGGTCAAGTTTGGCCTTTACGAAGTTAAGGGTGCAATTAATGTCCAGCTTGCAGAAAAGACCGGGTTTACTGAAGATGACGCAGAAAAGATCAAGGAAGCATTGAAAACCCTTTTCGTCAATGATTCCTCTTCAGCAAGACCAGATGGATCTATGGAAGTTGTTAAGTTATTCTGGTTTAAACATAACTGTAAAGATGGACAGTATTCATCCGCAAAGGTGCATCGGAGCGTTCATGCTGTTAAAAAAGAAGGGATTACAGTTCCAGCTTCTGCTGATGACTATGAAATTACAGTAGAAACACTTCCAGGACTTGAGGTTGAAGAAATTGAAGGAATGTAACGAGTATCTGATGATATCTGGAATACAGCATTTTATTTACTGCCGCAGACAATGGGCATTGATTCACATTGAAGATCAATGGACTGAAAACGGATTAACTGCAGAAGGAAGAGTCATGCACAAAAGAGTGCATGATTCTTCCGTTCGTGATAATCGCTCTGGTGTCATTACAGTTCGTGGTCTGCGCGTTCGTTCTGATAATTTGGGAATTACAGGTGAATGTGATGCCGTGGAACTCCATCCAGATTCAGATGGTGTAGAATTATCAGGATATAAGGGAAAGTGGAATGTTATTCCAGTTGAGTATAAACATGGTGATTCGAAGATTTCTGATTGTGACAGGATGCAGGTTGCTGCCCAGGTTATATGTCTGGAAGAAATGTTGTGCTGCACGATTCCATCGGGCGTTTTGTTTTATGAGAAAACAAGACGCAGAGAAATCGTTGAAATTGATGAAGAATTAAGAGAGACGACGATTAAAACCATTGAGGAGATGCAGAAATATTTTCAGCGTGGTTATACACCTTCCGTCAAAACCGGAAAAAAGTGCCGGCAGTGTTCTCTGAGAAATATCTGTCTGCCTGACATGCTGAGAAAAGCTGAGAAGCATGGAGTAGAGCGGTATATAAAGGAACATCTGGAGGAATGATATGCAGAAACTTTTGAATACACTCTATATAACATCAGAAGACGCATTCCTGGCTCTGGATGGAGGGAATATCTCGGTCTCGATAGGGGGACAGAAAAAGATGATTCCACTTCATACATTGGAGTCAATTGTCAGTTTTTCCTATAAAGGGGCAACGCCGGCGTTAATGGGAGAATGTGTAAAGGATGGCATTCAACTTTCTTTTTTTACTCCATTTGGCAGATTTCTGGCTTGTGCAAGTGGAACCACAGACGGAAATGTATTTCTCCGCCGCCAGCAGTACCGATATGCAGATTCTGAAGAACATGCGCTGCGGCTGGCAAAAACTTTTATTTACGGAAAACTATATAATAGCAGATATCTGCTGCTTAAATTCGGCAGGAATTACTCTATGAGAGTAAGCCAATTGGATTTTCAGGATGGATCCGACCGACTGAAGGAATTGCTGAGTGAAGTAAAGTCAGCGAAAACCTGTGCAGAACTGAGAGGGATTGAAGGAACCGCTGCAAATGTATATTTTGGATTGTTTGATCAGATGATTCTACAAAATAAATCTGCATTTCATTTTCAAGGGAGAAATCGCAGGCCGCCTACAGATCGTGTAAATGCACTTTTATCATTTGCGTATTCCTTACTTGCAAACGACTGCAGTGCAGCTCTTCAAGGTGTTGGTCTGGATCCATATGTAGGTTATCTTCATACCGACAGACCAGGCCGGAGGTCTCTCGGATTAGATCTGATGGAAGAATTTCGTTCTGTTTATGCAGACCGGTTTGTTTTGACATTAATTAACAATCGAATTCTTGGAGCTTCGGATTTTGACGAACAGGAAAGCGGAGCGGTGATACTTAACGATGATGCACGCAGACGATTCCTGCAGGAATGGCAGAAGAAAAAACGTGAGACGATTACCCATCCTTTTCTTAAAGAGAAAATGGAGTGGGGCCTTGCTCCGCATATACAGGCTATGCTTTTAGCCAGATGTATACGCGGGGACTTAGATGATTACCCTCCGTTCTTCTGGAAAGAGGGTGTAAAGTATTAGTGGGGTTTTAGAAACTGAAAAAGGGATCTCCAAGTGCTAAGATAATAGTGAAACAATTACATCTATGCACTCGAAAGGAGATCCCTATGGCATCTATTATACATGAAATCGCAACGGAATTCCTGGAAAATATTCTGGAAACATTAAAACCTCACGAAGGAATGAAATGGGAAGAGACCAGCGCGAAGCTCATGAGATACTGCAAGGAAACGACCGCCAGGTTCATCCGTGCAGCTGCGGAGGGGCTCGATCAGGAACTGAGAAATGACAAAGCCGGCAGAAAACAGCTCGGATTCACGATCAAAGCCAGAGACAGGAAGCGGACGATCTACACAGAATTCGGCGCGATCGGAATCGATCGGAGCTATTACTATGACAAGAACAGCGGGAAGCATCGATTCCTTCTGGATGAGATCCTCGGCCTACCAAAGTATGAACGCGTCGACCGGGTTATAGGGAAGTGGCTGGCCGAGCATGCAGCCTACGTATCCTATGCGAAGAGTTCTGATATCGTGACGGGAGGCGAACTGAGCAGACAGACAGTGAGGAACTGCATCATGAAAGTGAATGTTCCAGAGGCCGCAGTGCCGAAGGCGAAACGAAAGGTCAGTGTGCTCCATGTTTTTGCTGATGAGGACCACGTGCATATGCAGAAAGCAGGCAAGAAGCCGGGAAAGCGGAGCAGGATTGTTCCGCTGGTGACCGTAACAGAAGGAATACGACCGATCGGTACCCATCGGAATGCGACTGTAGAGCCTGTGAGCTTTGTCGATGAGAATTTCAATACCAGACGTTTGTGGAAGACCGTAGAAGGGTTCATCGAAAAGAAATATGACATGGATGTGCTGGAGAAGATCGTGCTTCACGGAGACGGCGGAAACTGGATCAGGAACGGACTGGACGATTTTGGCAATGTTGTTCACGTTATGGATGGGTTTCATTTCCAGAAGGCCCTGCGGTCACTGGCAGGCAGTTTTCCAAAGAGAAGAGTGAAAACGGTGATCATGGACGCCGTGCAAAAAAATGATCGAAGCAGAGCCGATCGATGCATACAGGAACTGCTGGATGACGCGAAGGAAGACAAGAGGCTGACAGAAAAAGTCAACCGATTCGGCGTCTATCTGAACGGAAACTGGAAGCCAATCGTGAACCGGTTCAAGAAAGATATGCCGGGAAGCTGCACAGAAGGACTGGTCAGTCATATTCTGTCGAAACGGTTTAGCCGTGAGCCGCAGGGATGGAGCGATGAAGGGCTTGGGAGGCTGAGCGATATCAGAGTGTACCTGATCAATGGCGGCGAACTGAAAGCAGAGGATTTGCATAAGGAGAAAGCTGAGAACGTTCTTCGGGAGAAATACGCTGAATATGCGGATCATGTCATTCAACAGGCGAAAGAGGAATTGCATGACTGGAGTATTTTTGAAGGAGAGCCTTTTGTCATGGATGGAGCTTCCGGAACCCAGATGCTGATCAAGAGCTGTGGAGTGGCAAGAGACCTGCTAAGCTGATTGAGCGTGAGCCTGTAACGCAGCCTATGCATGGACTTCTGAGCGCCTCGCTGCCAGACGATCGACGGCCCGGAGAGGGCCGGCGGAGTCGGAAGCGTGAGCATGCGCGAAGGGAGCCGGGAGGCGTTCCAGGCATAGGCTGCGTACAGCTCGCAGAAAAAGCTTGGAGATCTGTCAACAAAAACTCCCACTACCTCTTGACACCATCCTTCTGGAAATAGGAGATTGAAATGCTTGTATTAATAACGTATGATGTAAATACAACCTCAGAAAAAGGAAGAAAGAGACTATCTCAGATTGCGAAAGCCTGTGTTGCATATGGCCAGCGTGTGCAAAATTCTGTTTTTGAGTGCGATCTCGATATGGCAAAATTTGTTACATTGAAAAACCGACTGCTTAGTATTTATGACCCAGAAAAAGACAGCATCCGGTTTTATAATTTAGGTAACAACTATGCAAAACGGATAGAACATTATGGGAAAAAGACTTCCTACGATCCTGAGGGAGTTTTAATGTTATAGTCTAGAAGGTAATTACGGTGCGAAGTACAAGCTGTTTAAAATACACGGTGAGGTTCGCACCTATAAAAATCCCGCTGATGTCTAAAAAATTCTTCAGCGGGTAGCTGAATATGAAAAATATTGGGTGATGAGCACAAGAAAAATCTTAAAGTCAGTCGATATTTTGAAATTTGGCTGTCGCACCCCGCGAGGGGTGCGTGGATTGAAATGGATGGATAGATGGTGGGAGAACGGTATAACCGCGTCGCACCCCGCGAGGGGTGCGTGGATTGAAATAAGATCGATGGAGTGGAACTCCAGGAGCATAAGGTCGCACCCCGCGAGGGGTGCGTGGATTGAAATACCGCTCAATCCGTAGTAGTCCCGGATGGTTGAGTCGCACCCCGCGAGGGGTGCGTGGATTGAAATACAACTACATGAGCAATCCGGAAAGCTTCAAACTGTCGCACCCCGCGAGGGGTGCGTGGATTGAAATATCGATTGACGATGTATATGAAAAATCCTGCATCGTCGCACCCCGCGAGGGGTGCGTGGATTGAAATGGCTTGTCCCGATTACGTTTTCCTGCTCGTTTGTCGCACCCCGCGAGGGGTGCGTGGATTGAAATAATCATTTCTCCGCAATGCGGACACGGAACGAGTCGCACCCCGCGAGGGGTGCGTGGATTGAAATAAGACCGATAGAGTCCAGGTATCTTATCGCAAGTCAGTCGCACCCCGCGAGGGGTGCGTGGATTGAAATGGATAGATTTACGGGATGGATTGATTCCGGTATCGTCGCACCCCGCGAGGGGTGCGTGGATTGAAATAGCTATTTTCCAACGATTTTTCTGCCAATGTCACGTCGCACCCCGCGAGGGGTGCGTGGATTGAAATAACAAGTGAAGCAATTAGTAAGTATCTGGATGATGTCGCACCCCGCGAGGGGTGCGTGGATTGAAATAGATATTTTCCACCCACGCGCCGCCGCGAATTTGTCGTCGCACCCCGCGAGGGGTGCGTGGATTGAAATAACATGTTTTTTGCAGTCTCAAAATCAAAACTGCCGTCGCACCCCGCGAGGGGTGCGTGGATTGAAATCTGTGGTTCTGTCGGTGGCTGCGGTTCAGGATCGTCGCACCCCGCGAGGGGTGCGTGGATTGAAATATATTGCAATCCGCACATATGGGGACATTGTGGTCGCACCCCGCGAGGGGTGCGTGGATTGAAATAAATATTTGAAGTAGATGAGCTGGATGAGACGCAGGTCGCACCCCGCGAGGGGTGCGTGGATTGAAATACTGGATGAGGTCAGTAGAATGATGAATCTTGACGTCGCACCCCGCGAGGGGTGCGTGGATTGAAATAGGATCTTCGCCAGATCGCCGATCAGGATCGAGTCGCACCCCGCGAGGGGTGCGTGGATTGAAATTGCGTACCTGCGGTGTCTCTGCGCCGTTGAGATAGTGTCGCACCCCGCGAGGGGTGCGTGGATTGAAATACCAGCTCAAAGTCCAGCCTTTCATACAGGTCCGTCGCACCCCGCGAGGGGTGCGTGGATTGAAATGACACACTCGTCACTGCACAGATACACTCTTGGAGTCGCACCCCGCGAGGGGTGCGTGGATTGAAATTTCTTGACGGTCAGATCGATCGGCACAGAGCTGAGTCGCACCCCGCGAGGGGTGCGTGGATTGAAATACATCGTTCCAAATCTTTTTTCCAGTGCCATTTCGTCGCACCCCGCGAGGGGTGCGTGGATTGAAATCCGTGTAAAACTCTGCAGGCTGCCTGAGTCCTGTCGTCGCACCCCGCGAGGGGTGCGTGGATTGAAATATGGATACGTATGAGTATCCGGGCTCTTCGAAAGTCGCACCCCGCGAGGGGTGCGTGGATTGAAATACACGATGGATCTGAAAGTCATTGGCAAGATTAGTCGCACCCCGCGAGGGGTGCGTGGATTGAAATAGCCCGGCTAATGGCACGAAACTCAGCTCATTTGGTCGCACCCCGCGAGGGGTGCGTGGATTGAAATGCGTAACCCTTTGCGTAACCTGAAGCGTACCCTCGTCGCACCCCGCGAGGGGTGCGTGGATTGAAATATTTCCGTCTCCTTATCTGCCCGTATGGCCGAGTCGCACCCCGCGAGGGGTGCGTGGATTGAAATACAGGAAAGACAAAACCAGCGGCTATTGCAACGTCGCACCCCGCGAGGGGTGCGTGGATTGAAATTGTATATGGGGAAAATAGGGGCAAAAAAGAGTCGTCGCACCCCGCGAGGGGTGCGTGGATTGAAATGCAAAGGCTCTCGACACTACGCCTGCTTATCTGGTCGCACCCCGCGAGGGGTGCGTGGATTGAAATCGGCAGTGTTGGAGCAATGGTCAAAATGGGAGCCCGTCGCACCCCGCGAGGGGTGCGTGGATTGAAATTTCCAGCCAGGGTTTGAGTTGAGCATTGCTCTTGTCGCACCCCGCGAGGGGTGCGTGGATTGAAATAAGAGTTGCGATCTTTTCCTCATCTGTCATGGCGGTCGCACCCCGCGAGGGGTGCGTGGATTGAAATAGCAGCTTAAGTTCAGCCGCTTTCAGATTCAGGTCGCACCCCGCGAGGGGTGCGTGGATTGAAATGGCGAAGCTGTCAAAGAGAAAGCGGCCATAGCAAGTCGCACCCCGCGAGGGGTGCGTGGATTGAAATGCGCTGGTGCTGGTGGAAACTACAAGGTTGTCGGGTCGCACCCCGCGAGGGGTGCGTGGATTGAAATAAACTTAAAGGAAGCAGCGGAAAACGTATTCCTGGTCGCACCCCGCGAGGGGTGCGTGGATTGAAATTCTGAAAAGCCCCTGCGCAAACTTATTTAAGGAGTCGCACCCCGCGAGGGGTGCGTGGATTGAAATAGCTCCGCGTATGCCTTAAGCGCTGATAACTGTGTCGCACCCCGCGAGGGGTGCGTGGATTGAAATTTCCACCCCCGTTACAATACGGGCTGGCGTGGGGTCGCACCCCGCGAGGGGTGCGTGGATTGAAATTATCCTAACCTAATCGATCACTACGTCAAAGAGGTCGCACCCCGCGAGGGGTGCGTGGATTGAAATACTTCCGCTTGACGTGCTTGACCTGGTAGAAAGGGTCGCACCCCGCGAGGGGTGCGTGGATTGAAATATCGTCAGATATATGGACAGACTCGACCAGAACAGTCGCACCCCGCGAGGGGTGCGTGGATTGAAATACAGAGAGCAGATACCTGTATAAGCTTGCAAGTGTCGCACCCCGCGAGGGGTGCGTGGATTGAAATATCGATGAATATTATCGAGATCATGAGATCACGTCGCACCCCGCGAGGGGTGCGTGGATTGAAATCTTTTCAGTCCTGCGCTCGTAGATGTTATAAAGCGTCGCACCCCGCGAGGGGTGCGTGGATTGAAATATTTTCTCTCCTCTAATGCGTCTAAAATTTCCGTCGCACCCCGCGAGGGGTGCGTGGATTGAAATGGCTGTTTGTCGTTTGGCGCAAAATCGAAGTAAACGTCGCACCCCGCGAGGGGTGCGTGGATTGAAATCGTAAATCCGTCCCCAACACAGATCACGATTGGCTGTCGCACCCCGCGAGGGGTGCGTGGATTGAAATATGCGTGGATGAGACACAATTGATGTGTCGTAGCGTCGCACCCCGCGAGGGGTGCGTGGATTGAAATATATATCCGTCTGTGGAAACAACCATATAAGTGTGTCGCACCCCGCGAGGGGTGCGTGGATTGAAATGCACTGCCCCAGTTGACTCTTGCCTTAATCAAGTCGCACCCCGCGAGGGGTGCGTGGATTGAAATCGTGATCGTGATCGGGTATTTGCCATCATAGATCGTCGCACCCCGCGAGGGGTGCGTGGATTGAAATCGATTCCCTGAGGTCCGACCAGAACTAATGTGTGTCGCACCCCGCGAGGGGTGCGTGGATTGAAATTTTGGCAATGTTGATCGGCACTCCGGCAGTCTGGTCGCACCCCGCGAGGGGTGCGTGGATTGAAATATCAGGGGTTACAAACGCAGACAGGTTGAAGCTGGTCGCACCCCGCGAGGGGTGCGTGGATTGAAATTAATAAAGTGTTGACATATGTAATTTGTCATGGTCGCACCCCGCGAGGGGTGCGTGGATTGAAATATCGCCTTCTGTGTCGGCATGTTCCGGTCAGATGTCGCACCCCGCGAGGGGTGCGTGGATTGAAATAAAATGCCTACAACCATTCCGATGGGAAACCGGGTCGCACCCCGCGAGGGGTGCGTGGATTGAAATAATATGTTTTTTGCTTCCTCAAAATCAAAACTGCGTCGCACCCCGCGAGGGGTGCGTGGATTGAAATATCTTATTAAAATCTGCGCCACGTCCTGCCCACGTCGCACCCCGCGAGGGGTGCGTGGATTGAAATTTGAATTATCTTCCAGGCCGGCCGGGTATGCAGTCGTCGCACCCCGCGAGGGGTGCGTGGATTGAAATGCCCTCAAGTAAGGATTACGGCGATTGTAAGGCGTCGCACCCCGCGAGGGGTGCGTGGATTGAAATAGAAGGAATTTCCAAGGATTGTGACATACGGAAAGTCGCACCCCGCGAGGGGTGCGTGGATTGAAATACAGATCCCATCGTGACGTTTCTTAAACCACACAGTCGCACCCCGCGAGGGGTGCGTGGATTGAAATCGACAAAGGAGTGCCAGGACGGTGTGGCTATTTGTCGCACCCCGCGAGGGGTGCGTGGATTGAAATTGTAGTCCTCAACGCCACCCTTAAGATCAGCCCGTCGCACCCCGCGAGGGGTGCGTGGATTGAAATTCATAAATTCCTGGCTTTTTCGGCGCTCCATGCGTCGCACCCCGCGAGGGGTGCGTGGATTGAAATGCCTTGTCTCTTTTGATACTCTTATGGTACTGTGTCGCACCCCGCGAGGGGTGCGTGGATTGAAATTTCATACTGCGCTTTCAGCTCTGTCGCGCGCTTGTCGCACCCCGCGAGGGGTGCGTGGATTGAAATTGAGATCGTTGAAACAGGATGGAAAGTATTACGTCGCACCCCGCGAGGGGTGCGTGGATTGAAATAGTCTTCTGGAAAGGTTGACGTGACTCTGAGAGGGTCGCACCCCGCGAGGGGTGCGTGGATTGAAATATAATCATCCGGGAACGTATGCTTTACCATTAGCGTCGCACCCCGCGAGGGGTGCGTGGATTGAAATAACCATCGATAATGTGTATGCATGGGAGAATCCGTCGCACCCCGCGAGGGGTGCGTGGATTGAAATTCCGTACCCATTGCAATTCCTGAGGAAGATGGGGTCGCACCCCGCGAGGGGTGCGTGGATTGAAATACGTCATCCCCAGAAAGGAAGCTAGTGCAGTACGTCGCACCCCGCGAGGGGTGCGTGGATTGAAATACCAGCATCTTGAGCTGTTTCTTCTGCCTGAGATAGTCGCACCCCGCGAGGGGTGCGTGGATTGAAATAACGTTTTAGCGTTTTAAGTACCCCGGTTTGTGTCGCACCCCGCGAGGGGTGCGTGGATTGAAATAATCAATTGATTTTCTCAAGTTAAAGCAGTCAAGGTCGCACCCCGCGAGGGGTGCGTGGATTGAAATAGTGTATGTCGCTGTGATTGTCTTTGCGCCGTGTCGCACCCCGCGAGGGGTGCGTGGATTGAAATCTGCACCTTTAGTATAACTCTAAAAGCGCTCAGGTCGCACCCCGCGAGGGGTGCGTGGATTGAAATACTTCGTGCTCATCGCCGAACTCGTCGATGTTGGTCGCACCCCGCGAGGGGTGCGTGGATTGAAATATTGCATCTCCCTTGTAATAGGTTGTCTTGGTAGTCGCACCCCGCGAGGGGTGCGTGGATTGAAATACTTACCTCAAACAGGGAGTTAAAGCGGTCATGTCGCACCCCGCGAGGGGTGCGTGGATTGAAATGGAGTACACAGTTGAGTATCTGAATAGGCTCGAGTCGCACCCCGCGAGGGGTGCGTGGATTGAAATATCCTTCTCGCGCGCTTCTGCCACAGCTTCCTGGTCGCACCCCGCGAGGGGTGCGTGGATTGAAATTGCATTATTGCAGACCCACATCTCCGTAATCGCGTCGCACCCCGCGAGGGGTGCGTGGATTGAAATTTCACAAGCTCGCGCTTCTTCGCCGTCTCGTAAGTCGCACCCCGCGAGGGGTGCGTGGATTGAAATACTATACACGCGAACAAGCCGCCGCAACGGTAGAGTCGCACCCCGCGAGGGGTGCGTGGATTGAAATAAGACCGAAAGAGTCCAGGTATCTTATCGCAAGTGTCGCACCCCGCGAGGGGTGCGTGGATTGAAATATGCCAATTCAGGCCCACAAAGACAAGAGGATGTCGCACCCCGCGAGGGGTGCGTGGATTGAAATCTGTTGCGCCGGAGATAGCCTTGACTCGGCTCATGTCGCACCCCGCGAGGGGTGCGTGGATTGAAATGTCTTCCTGCACGGCTGGCAGAAGTACCGGATGTCGCACCCCGCGAGGGGTGCGTGGATTGAAATAACTGCAAGACCGGAAGAAAGCCTGGCGTCGTAGTCGCACCCCGCGAGGGGTGCGTGGATTGAAATCTGACTATGGGCGTACAGACAGACGATTTCGGCGTCGCACCCCGCGAGGGGTGCGTGGATTGAAATTCTTTGCCGCTGCTACCTCATCCTCAAAGGGATGTCGCACCCCGCGAGGGGTGCGTGGATTGAAATTCCAGAACGCTTTCTCCGTCCGTGATGATCGCGTCGCACCCCGCGAGGGGTGCGTGGATTGAAATACCGATAATCTGTTCGATTCAATTCGAGCAGATGTCGCACCCCGCGAGGGGTGCGTGGATTGAAATAACATCGTATGATGATTTCGGATATGTGGATTCGTCGCACCCCGCGAGGGGTGCGTGGATTGAAATTGATAAACCGAAGCATCATTCAGCTTCATGCCGTCGCACCCCGCGAGGGGTGCGTGGATTGAAATATACGAAACCTATGACGGGCGCGAAAGAATCATGTCGCACCCCGCGAGGGGTGCGTGGATTGAAATCAAAATCACGCCACTCTTTAAACTCACACTCAAGTCGCACCCCGCGAGGGGTGCGTGGATTGAAATAACATCCGGGTCATAACATCGCCCCATGTCATAGTCGCACCCCGCGAGGGGTGCGTGGATTGAAATTTCTGGAGCTCTGCAAAAACTCTAATGAAATTGTCGCACCCCGCGAGGGGTGCGTGGATTGAAATACCTGGGCGCTACCACTTCCTACAGCGCGAAGCGTCGCACCCCGCGAGGGGTGCGTGGATTGAAATTGTCTGATGGATCCTTTGAGGAGCTTAACCTTAGTCGCACCCCGCGAGGGGTGCGTGGATTGAAATCATTTGGCGTACTCCGCATAGCTTTCTATTTGAGTCGCACCCCGCGAGGGGTGCGTGGATTGAAATCTGCGCGGCCTCGGTGGCTACATCCGGAAGATCGTCGCACCCCGCGAGGGGTGCGTGGATTGAAATCCTGGCACATACGGATCTGACAGCGTGTCTCCCGTCGCACCCCGCGAGGGGTGCGTGGATTGAAATCAGTCCTGTATATCCTTCTGGCTGTTGATCGTGTCGCACCCCGCGAGGGGTGCGTGGATTGAAATTTCTTAAGCTGGGCAGTGCCCTTCCGGACGCTTGTCGCACCCCGCGAGGGGTGCGTGGATTGAAATACCCATGACTCCATCAACGGTCACGCCAAGGACTGTCGCACCCCGCGAGGGGTGCGTGGATTGAAATATAATCTGTGTCATCATCAGCATCGGAATCATCGTCGCACCCCGCGAGGGGTGCGTGGATTGAAATATCAAAATGGCAGAGAGCGAAAAAGATAATCAGAGTCGCACCCCGCGAGGGGTGCGTGGATTGAAATTTCATCGCCGGCACGCTGATTGCTCTCTGCGCGGGTCGCACCCCGCGAGGGGTGCGTGGATTGAAATTCAATGTTATCTATGTTGCGCTGATTGTCGGAGTCGCACCCCGCGAGGGGTGCGTGGATTGAAATAGTATCATTATTTTTTCCCTCCAGTAGTTCCAGTCGCACCCCGCGAGGGGTGCGTGGATTGAAATATCTCATGGAGCTCTCCCTGGGACTCTTTCAGGTCGCACCCCGCGAGGGGTGCGTGGATTGAAATATCTTCGTCAAAAGTAATCTGCGCAAGGCCTCTTGTCGCACCCCGCGAGGGGTGCGTGGATTGAAATAATGCGGCGGCCTGAAATGGCCGCCATATAGAAGTCGCACCCCGCGAGGGGTGCGTGGATTGAAATGCCCAGGACGCTCCGCAGGTCTGTGTGTCCTGCGTCACACCCCGCGAGGGGTGCGTGGATTGAAATATCCGTGATGTCCTTTTCAGCTTTTCTGACAGTGTCGCACCCCGCGAGGGGTGCGTGGATTGAAATATCGACAAAGCCGCCATTCTTAAAGGAAAATTCGTCGCACCCCGCGAGGGGTGCGTGGATTGAAATGCTGTTTCGCTAACGGAGAAGAAGACACGCCGCGTCGCACCCCGCGAGGGGTGCGTGGATTGAAATCCCTAAAACAGCCTTGATTATGTCAATACACTCAAGTCGCACCCCGCGAGGGGTGCGTGGATTGAAATACAGTCTTGTAACTACTCTGTCACTCTGTACCAGGTCGCACCCCGCGAGGGGTGCGTGGATTGAAATTTATGCGGAAAGCATTTACGAGGAAGCAAGGAGTCGCACCCCGCGAGGGGTGCGTGGATTGAAATGCCGTGGAGGAAAAACTCCCCCGTCCTCTTTTGGTCGCACCCCGCGAGGGGTGCGTGGATTGAAATATCTGCTGGCGGTACGTCTCGAACTTTGTTTCGTGTCGCACCCCGCGAGGGGTGCGTGGATTGAAATCCCTTTAACGTGTTTCTGCTGGCGCGTTGCCAGGTCGCACCCCGCGAGGGGTGCGTGGATTGAAATTGACGAGTACATCTGCTGATGTTAGAATGCAAGTAGATAGAGGTGCTGCCGACAGACGGTTATTGGCCCTGAAATATCGACTTTATTGATTAATAGCCGCTTTAGGGACAGGGCGGCTATTTTTTCGTGTGTTTGTTACTATCTCGGCACCCGATTTGATAACCGAGACTGAAGCATGCAATGCCGAAGCTTAGCACACCGATCAGATCGATTATTGTCATGGCCAAGCCCTCCTTTCCATAAGATTTCCCGAAGGATTTTGTGTGATCGGAGGGCTGACCGCTATTTTTATATTAAACTTCTTTTATCTGATAATCATGATTATTGATATATCAGAATCTCGACCTGACATTGTATTAGTGTGTGTTTATGATAAAATAATACATGCAGGGAGAGTGAGTTTATGAAAAAGGTATTTATTATTCTTATTGCTGTGCTGACGATAATCGGCGGTGTTATCCCGGTATTTGCGGATGATGATCTGGTCGATCCAGCATATGACATTTCGTATTTTTCAGAGGACAAGGCAGTTGTCAATGGTCATACATATAAACTTAACTATAAAGATAAAAAACGTATGTATTATATAACAGACTATGATGAGGATGGTGTAGATACCGGGTATACTGAAATTTACACGATTCCTAAAGACAAGCCTGATTTTTGGGCAGAATTCGCTTCAGTACGGCAGAATGGTATATTATATGTTAATGTGTCTGTTTTGTACCATTGGAAATTGTTCTGCTATGACCTGAAAAATGGCGAATCATGGCAGGACCATGATGGGGCATGCATTAAATCCATGGGTGGAGATTATTTTATTAGCACGCCTGTAGAAAGAACAGCGCCTATGCCTGAGCCGGAGTATCTTTACCAATTCACGGACAAAGGAAGTAGGAAAATTAAAAAGCTTGGTAGCAGATGCTGGGGCGGACAATACATAAATGGATATTTCTATTATGCCAAATGTTATGGCGGTAAATACTATTCCGGAAATCATTTTGTGATTTATCGTATGAATGGAGATGGAACTGGATTAAAAAAGCTAAAATCCATAAAAGCTAAATATTGTGTTACTCCTTATAGTATGAATGATCATAAAGCAGTTGTCTGGCTAAATAATAATGAAAAGAAAACAGTTGTCAGGTATTAATAAATGTGCGAATAATAATATTTTCAGAAAGGGCCTCACCATGAAACATAAGAAAATCATCACCAGCATCCTCATCTGCGCACTCGCAGTCTGTGTCTGCGCCTGCGGAAGCAGCAATTCTTCTTCTGCGGCGACATCTGAAGACAGCAAGGCATCCTCGCAGAAGGCTTCGGATTCGCAGAAGGACAGCGCAAAGACTCCGAACGCTTCAGAGGTATATAAGCTGAAAGCGGAGACGGTCGTCAGTCCAGCTGATTCTGCGGCCGCGAAGAAGTATTTCCGTGTCTATAAAATCAAGAAGGGTGACGCGGTATATAAGCGGATCGCGAGAAAGTCCTTTAAGACGAATGGCAGGATTTCTTTGTCGGATCTTCGTTATGTGAAGGTCCTGCATGTCGGATACGATAAAAAAACGCATGTCGGAGAGCTGATCGTCAACCGGGCGATTGCGTCGAAGACGAAAGCTGTGTTTTATCAGTTATATGGCAGGCATTATCAGATCAAGTCGATGAAGCTGATCGACAACTACTATAAATACCGCGGGGAGGACGGGAACAAGGCGGATATCCGCTCGATGAATGCGGATAATACTTCAGCGTTTAATTACCGCTTTATCACGCATACGACATCTTTATCCAACCATTCCTGGGGCAGGGCGATTGACCTGAACCCGCTGGAAAATCCTTATTGTAAGAAGTCGAAGGGTGTGTGGTACGCGGTGGATCATCCGGAGCTGAATAAATATGCGAGAAACCGCTCTTCCAGGATTCCGCACGTGATTACGAGGAAGGATGCCGCGTATAAGTTATTTGTGAAGGCTGGTTTCTTCTGGGGCGGTAACTGGACGCAGACACCGGATTATCAGCATTTTGAGTACCATTAGCTTATCAGCTTTTCCGGCGTATTGCAGATGCATCGGCAGTAAAGCTGCAAGGCTGCCACGGCCGGGATATCGCCGGCAGTTTTCTTCCTGGACAGGGAAATTTTGTCGGGAAAGCAGAATGAACTGGGATGGCCGGCGGCCCTTATCTTCTTGAACGGATAAATTTTGTCGAAAAAACAAATAAACAAGGGATGGGCAGAGTTCTGCATCAGCGGGATTCTGCCTTTTCTGTTGTTTTAAATACCCATGATGTGGTATGATTATACTCGCGGCGCTTGTTAATGGTTACAAATAAATAAAATATTGTTTGTGAAATGCGCTTGCAATTTATTAATAAAGTGGTAAAATAAACACGTTTTCTCGTTTGCGGAACATAAAAAGTGTCCAGGAAATGGGAATATAATTGTTCATTTTACTAACGTACATGTTGTTTTAACTATGGATTGGAGAGGGAATAGATGAAAAACAGCAGTAATGAGGTCAGCGCGGGCAGTGCGCCTGCGCAGAAGAGGTCTAATTTCTCTGGAAAGCTCGGATATGTGCTGGCAACGGCGGGTTCTGCCGTAGGTCTTGGAAATATCTGGCGTTTTCCTTATCTTGCGGCCAAGTACGGCGGCGGAATTTTTCTGGTTATTTATCTGATTCTGGCCGTGACCTTCGGCTACACGATGATGACGTCTGAGGAGGCGCTGGGCCGGTTCACGCGGAAGAGTCCGGTCGGTGCGTTTGCGAGGTTCGGACACAGCTTCGGCTTTAAGTTCGGCGGCTGGATCAATGCGGTTATTCCGATGCTGATCGTGCCGTATTACAGTGTCATCGGCGGATGGGTCACTAAGTACCTGGTTTCCTATTTTGTTCACAGCGCACAGTCGGTCTCGGGTAATTCGTATTTTACTTCCTTTATTTCGAATGCGGGAAGTGCGGAGCTCTGGTTCATCGTCTTCTGCGCGATTGTCGTCCTGACGATTCTGGGCGGCGTCAAAAATGGTGTTGAGCGTGTTTCTAAGATTATGATGCCGGTTCTGGTGGTTCTGGCGGTGATCGTGGCGATTTATTCCATGACGCGTCCGGGCGCTCTGGCTGGTGTGAAGTACCTGCTCATTCCGAACATGAAGCATTTCTCTATCATGACGATTGTAGCGGCCATGGGACAGATGTTCTACTCCCTGTCCATCGCGATGGGAATTCTGTATACATACGGCTCTTACATGAAGAAGGACGTCAATGTTGAGACGGCGACCTATCAGGTTGTCGCTTTCGATTCCGGCATTGCGATTCTGGCAGGACTGATGGTCATTCCGGCCGTGTTCTCATTCTATGGCGGCAAGCCAAGTGTACTGAACGCCGGTCCGTCACTGATGTTCATCACGCTGCCGAAGGTGTTCGCAACGATGGGCCTGGGCAGGGTCGTCGGAGTCATGTTCTTCCTGCTCGTGCTTTTTGCCGCAGCGACAAGTGCAATTTCCCTGGCAGAGACGAGTGTATCAACCTTCGAGGACGAGCTGGGATGGAGCCGCGCCAGGGCAACCGTTATGATTTTCGTAATCATGATCGTGCTGGGATCCCTGTCATCACTGGGTTACAGCCTGCTGGACTCAGTACGCATCCTCGGCATGCAGATCCTGGATTTCTTTGATTTCCTGACCAACTCGGTTATGATGCCGATCGCAGCCATGGCAACCTGCCTGCTGGTTATCCGCGCCGCAGGGACAAAACTCATCGAGCAAGAGGTCACCTTGTCTTCGAAATTTTTCATGCGTAAGATGTACAACGTCGTTATCCGTTTCATCGCGCCGATTTTCCTGGCCATCATTCTGATCAGTTCCATTCTGAACGTGTTCGGAATCGTGACGATTTAATGGAAGAAAATTTTTCCGATCAAATGAATCCCAAAATGAAAGGGCAGGCATCTGAAGACCTGTAATACTATGAAAGAAACAATCCCGCCGGGCCAGATCAGGTCTCAGCGGGATTGTTTCTGTTTTCAGGCGATCCTCCGACCCAATAAATTTCCTGTCGGAGAATGCGCCAATTTCCCGTATAGCGGGAAACTCTTGGCTTTCTTCTTGCTCATCTATTTTGACATAATGGAAAATATCGTCTAAAATTATGTTGCTGTGAACAAAAAAATAGCGAGTGAATTGTTTGAAAATGTGAAATTGCGAAATGCTGTATATACAATTTCATGCCCTGAATCACAGTATACATAAATACGCGGATGAGCGGGAAGTGCTAGCTGCAGTGGATGTTCCTGTGCAGTCAGAATATATACTGCAGAATCGAGGCGTTTTCTGGTCCGAACAGATGAAATTGTTACACAGAGGGCGGCTGCCCCTGAGTCATAGAAATCAGAATTAAAAGGAACGACAGAAATAATAAAGAACGGAGGAATCAATGATTAAGAAAATTACGATTTCTGGCGCGGGAACGATGGGAAGTTCCATGGCGCAGATTTTCGGTGAGTACGGCTATGAGGTCATTCTGTGGAATCACCGCGAACCGAAGCTGAAGGCGGCGGAGGAGAATATGCCTGCATCTGCGGCAAAAAATATCCGCTTTACCACGGATATGGATGCCTTCAGGGGAAGGGACCTGATCGTGGAATGCGTTGCAGAGAATAAAGAGATAAAAGACGATTTTTACCATAGCATCAGTGAAATTGTGGACGATGAGACGATCGTGGCGACCAACACATCGGGAATTTCCATCAATGCACTGGTACCGGCCGTAAAAAAGCCTGAGCGCTTCCTTGGCATGCACTGGTTCAACCCGCCGACACTGATTCCGCTGATTGAGATTATCAAGAATGATCAGACGACGGATCAGGTGGCACAGGAAATCTACGATTTATCCCTTGCCATTGATAAGAAGCCGGCGCTCCTTGAGAAAGATGTTCTAGGTTTTGCGGCCAACCGTCTGCAGATGGCGGTTCTCCGGGAGGCATGCTGTCTGGTTGAGCATGGCGTCATCAGCGCAGAGGGCATTGATGCAGTCATGAAATACGGCATCGGCTTCCGCTGGGCCTGCCTGGGACCGCTGGAAACCGTCGACCTCGGCGGCATCGACATTTTCACGCACATCGCCGACTACCTCTGCCCGGACTTGGACAATGATGAGGAAATTCCGCCCCTCCTGAAGCAGCATTACGATGCGGGCGAGTACGGCGCCAAGACCGGCCGCGGCTTCTACGACTACAGCAATGGCAGGGCACGCGAGGTGATTGAGAAGCGCGACGAGAACCTGAAAGCTATTCACGATGCGCTGTTTAAGAAGTAAATTTTATTGGGACAAAATATAAACGACAAGAGGGTAAAGAAGATGAGAAAGTATGTAATTATCGGTGCCGGCGGAACGGGCGGCGCACTCGGCGCTTATCTGGCCCGCGCCGGTAAAGATGTGACTTTTATCGCAAGAGGGGAACATTTAAAAGCAATGAAAGAAAATGGACTCCGTGTAATCCGCATGCGGGACGAGTTCACGATTAATCCGGTGAAAGCCTGTGAAATGCAGGACTACAGCGATAGGCCGGATGTAATTCTGGTCTGCGTCAAGGGCTATTCGGTGGACAGCGTCATCCCGTTTATCAAACGGGTGGCCGGACCGGAAACCGTTGTAATTCCAATTCTGAACGTGTATGGAACAGGCGGAAAGATGCAGGAGCAGCTGCCGGGCATTCTGGTGACGGACGGCTGCATGTACATTGCGTCTCAGAAAAAAGAGCCGGGCGTCATCTTGATGAGCGGTGACATCCTGCGCGTGGTTTTTGGCGTACGAAAAAAGGAAGACTACCGTCCGGTCCTGAAGGAAATCGAGCGCGACTTCCTTGACAGTGACATCCGGGGCATTCTCAGCGACAATATCAGAAGAGACGCCCTGCAGAAATTCGCCTACGTTTCCCCGCAGGGCGCCTGCGGCCTGTATTACGACATCCCGGCCGGCCCGATGCAGAAAGAGGGAAAATACCGCGACACCTTCTGGCTGGCAGGCTAGTCCTCCATTTCCGCAATCACGCGGCAGCGGATGCAGCCCGAAATCTTCGGGATGTATTCGAACGGCGTTTTGGTGGAGACGAGAACATAGCCGTAATCGCCCTTTGCGCCGCCGGCGACGGCATCAATTTCGATATTGTTCAGAGCGCGGATGACGGTGTCGACCGGGGCTTTTATGCCCTTGGTCATGACGGCGATGCGCATGTCTCCGTTCATCGGGCCCAGATCGGCATCCGGGAAGTTGACGGCATGAACAGCATTTCCGTTTTCAATGAAGTCCATGAGCTCATCGGCAGCCATCAGAGCGCAGTTATCTTCGGCTTCCTTTGTGGAAGCACCCAGGTGCGGTGTGGTAATGACTCCCTCGTGTCCCAGCGTCTTTTCCGTTGCAAAGTCCGTGACGTAGCGGGAAATCCGGCCTTCGTCCAGGGCCTTGACGACAGCGTCTTCATCACAGACAAAGGCGCGGGAATAGTTCATCAGAACGGCACCCGGCTTCATGGCAGCGATTTCTTCCTCACCGACAAGATTTCTGGTTTTGTCGTTTCCCGGAACGTGGATGGTGATGAAATCAGCCTTGCGCATGACGGTTTTGATGTCCGGCGCCAGTTTGATGGTCGGATCCAGGTGCAGGGCTGTGCGCGGCGACAGATAGGCATCGTAGCCGACAACGTGCATGCCGAGAGCGGTAACCGCGTTGGAAATGCGGGAACCAACGGCTCCAAGGCCGATGACGCCCAGCGTTTTTCCAGCAATTTCACCACCCTTGAATTTACTCTTGCCCTTTTCAACCTTTGACGCCATATCCGGATCATCCTTCAGATCAGCGGTCCAGCGGATTGCGGACGGGATTTTGCGGGAAGCCATCAGAAGGCCAGCCAGGACGAGCTCCTTGACGGAGTTGGAATTTCCGCCCGGCGTGTTGAATACGCAGATTCCCTCATCGGCGCAGCGCTCCAGCGGAATGTTGTTTACACCAGTGCCTGCTCTGGCAATCGCCAGGAGATTCTCACCGAATTTTTCATCATGAATGTGCTGACTTCGAAGGATCAGTCCGGATGCGTCGGACAGGCTGTCAGTAAACTCATACTTGTCCGTGAAATGCTTCAGTCCTGCTGGAGCAATTTTGTTCATCTTTGCGATCTTATACATGGTGCTGTTCCTCCAATCAGCAGCGGACAAAACATACCCGGCAAGTGATTACTCCGTCTGTGCCGCGGCACAGCTTTCCGCCTTCTCCGGGGTCTGTCCGTATAGTCAAAAAAATAAAATATACATTAACGATTTATCATTTCTATGGGTTTATGAATTTCTTTTTTGTTTAGATTTTTAAACATGCAAAAGAAAACACCTCTCCCACTGCCTGATGATATATTTATTACCGCCACACAATAAGTTAAACATAATTTGTGTAATAAAAATAAAATAATTTATATATTTGTTTACAGCACGTAATAATGATGTTATAATCATGTGCGTTAAAACAAAAACAAGCGGACAGGAAATTGTCCGCAGAGGTGGGTACAGCAAATCCCGCCATTCCAGCTTTTTTAATGGTCAGGAGGAGACAGATGACTGCTTACAATCGAGTTTACAATTTCTCTGCGGGTCCGTCGATGCTTCCTCTGGAGGTTCTCCAGCAGGCAGCACTGGACATGTTCAATTATCATGGAACAGGCGAATCAGTGATGGAGATGAGTCATCGATCTCCGGAGTTTGATGCAATTATCAAGGAAGCCGAGAAAGATCTGCGTGATCTTCTGCACATTCCGGATAATTACCATGTCCTGTTTCTGCAGGGCGGCGGCACACTTCAGTTTTCCATGGTCCCTTTGAATTTCCTCAGAAAGTCAAAGAAAGCCGACTATATTATCACCGGAAACTGGGCAAACAAGGCATACAAGGAGGCCTGCAAATTCGGCGATATCCGGATTGCGGGAACCTCAGAGCCGGATAATTTCACCTATATCCCGAAACTGAAGAAAGAGGACTTCCGCGAGGATGCGGATTATGTCTATGTATGCTATAATAATACTATCTATGGATCGCACTATTCGTACGTTCCGGACACGGGAGACATTCCGCTGATTGCGGATATGTCCAGCTGCTTCCTGAGTGAAGAGGTCGACGTGAGCAAGTTCGCCATGATTTACGCAGGCGCCCAGAAGAATGTAGCGCCGGCAGGCGTTACTATCTGCATTATCCGTGATGACATGCTCGGATATGCGGCAGATGACTGCCCGGTCTACCTGAACTATGAGACCCACGCAAAGAAAGATTCTCTGTATAACACCCCGCCGTGCTATAACGTGTATATCGCGGGACTGGTGTTTAAGCATCTGAAGAAGCTGGGCGGTCTTTCTGCCATGCATGAAATCAATGTCCGGAAAGCAGATAAATTGTACGCGTATCTGGACTCAACCGACTTCTACAAGGCTCCGGTCGCTCCGGAGGACCGTTCACTGATGAACGTGGTATTTGTAACCGGCAGCAAGGAACTGGACGCGGAGTTCGTTGCGGGCGCTAAAGAGCAGGGCATGATCAATCTGAAGGGCCACCGCAGCATCGGAGGCATCCGTGCAAGCATTTACAACGCGATGCCGGAAGAAGGCGTGGACAAGCTGATTGCCTACATGAAGAAGTTTGAGAAAGAGCACGCGCAGAAATAAATCATTCTGCAGAAGTGACGCACGATCAGGGCTGGATCTGTTCCAGCCCTTCATTTTTTTGTATTTACAAAAAGTACACGAGCAAGGAAATACAGGGAAACTCGATGAAGCAGAAGATCAGGGACAAAAGAAAAATCGCAGGGAAGACAGCCGTACTGCTGCTGGTTATCGTGCTTGCCGTTCAGCTTTTCTCCGCCGGCGGGGTAGTTTTTGCCGCAGGAAAAATGGAACAGGCAGACAGCTGGAAACAGGCTTCTTCTGCGCAGTATTCAGGACGTACTGCAGATGTGAAAGGGGCTGATTCAGATATGTTCAATCTCAGGCTCAGAAAAACTGCCGCGGCATCAGACCCGCTTAATCTGACGGCGGACAGCGCTATGGTCTACTGCGAAAACACCGGACAGACCATCTACGCGAAAAATGTCGATGAGAAGGAATATCCATACAGCATCACAAAATTGATGACGGCTCTGCTGGTGGTTCAGAAGTGCCCGCTGGATAAGAAAGTTACGGTGTCCAAAGCCGCGGCCTCTCAGGGAGACAGCACGATTCACCTGAAGAAGGGAGAAGTCGTGACGGTCGAGGAGCTTCTCTACGGCGCTCTGCTGAACTCCGGAAATGATGCGGCCTATGCCCTTGGCGAGGCGGCCTGCGGGACCGGAAATATGAAGGATTTTCTGGACCTGATGAACCAGACAGCGGAAAATATCGGCTGCAGCCACACACATTTCTCTAACCCGAATGGAATTTCCAGCAAAAAGAATTACACAACGGCTTCTGATTTTATGAAAATCGCCAGAGTCGCACTGGCCAACGACACCGTGCGGAAAATCGCCGGGACAAAGCGCTATCATATGACGGCAACCAATAAAAGCAAGGGCAGAACCTTTATCAACCACTGCAGCCTTGTAAGAAGGTCATCTAGCGGAATTGTCGCAGGAAAAACCGGGAACTGGAAGGGAAAGGGCTGCAGCATTGCCGCTGTTTATAACAAGAACGGCCTGGAACTCTGTATCGTCGTTCTTAATGATTCAGAACTGACCCGGACTTCCGATGTGAATAAACTGATCGACTATGCAAAGAAAAAGGTCAAGGGAATCTGCGCGGTTAAAGCGGGAAAAAATGTCGGAAAAGTCCATGTCAACGGCGGCGCGAAGACGAGTCTGAAAGTATATACAGCGGAAAACGGGTATGCCTATCTTCCGAAGGAAGGGTCAAAAAAGCTGATTAAGGGAAAGGCGGAAATTGACCAGAGCCTGAAGGCGCCGGTGAGGGCCGGGCAGGAGGTCGGCTCCTATAAAATTTATGTCAACGGGGAACTGGTTAACAGCATTCCGCTGGTGGTATCAGAGGGAACAGGAACGGGATGGTTCCCGTCAAAATTCGGAATTTCCAATTTTGCAACCGTTGTCATCACCGTGATTCTGATTATTTTATTTATCTGCGGAATCGGAATTGCTGTCGCGCGGGCAAAGGCCAGAAAGCGCAGAAAACGCGAGCGGCAGCGCCGGATTGAGCGGGCAGCGAGAAGGAAGCTGCTGGAAGAAAAAGAGAAGGACGAGCGCGGCTGGTGGTTTTAAGGTATTGCGTCCCTGGCGTCTGCTTTTCGTCCAAAGCTGAGGAGGATTATGTTTGACATTGAAGAAAATCTGAAGAAACTGCCGGACTGCCCGGGGGTCTATCTGCATAAGGATAAACTGGGCAGGGTCATTTACGTGGGAAAGGCGATCTCGCTGAAAAACCGTGTGCGGCAGTATTTTCAGTCGTCCTATCAGAACAGCAGCCCCAAGGTCAAAGCACTGGTCCAGCACATCAGCGAATTCGAGTACATTACCTGCGGCAGTGAAATGGAAGCGCTGATTCTGGAGTGCAACCTGATAAAGAAGTACATGCCGAAATATAACGTGCTGCTCCGCGATGACAAAACTTACCCTTATATAGAGGTAACGGTTACGGAACCCTATCCGCGTGTTCTGAAGACCAGGCGGCTGCTGAAGGACGGAAACCGTTATTTCGGACCCTTCAGTGACGCGGGGGCGGTCAATCAGATCGTGGAGCTTCTGCAGAGGATGTACGCGCTGAAACGCTGCAGCGCCACCGAGTTTCCGGACAGTCACAGGCCCTGCCTGAACTACCACATTCAGGCCTGCAGGGGCGTCTGCACGGGGCAGGTGGACCGAAAAGCGTATATGGAGTCCATTCAGCAGATTATCGACTTTCTGTCGGGCAAAGACAAGCCGCTGGTGCAGGAGCTGGACCGCCGGATGCGCGAGGCATCAGAAGACATGCGCTATGAAGAAGCCGCCAAGTGGAGAGACGATCTGCTGGCGGTGAAGGCGCTGAAAGAAACCCAGCGCGTCACCATGATTAATGATCAGGACTTCGATATCGTTTATGCGCTGAAAGACGCGGACCACGCCTTCGTCGTGCTCTTTCCGGTGCGCTCCGGAAAACTCAGCGGGCGCGAGACTTTCCAGATTCAGGCCGATGAGAGCGATTCACGGAAAAACATGGTTTCCGCCTTCATCAAGCAGTATTACAGCCAGTGGGCCACCGTGCCGCCGGAAATCCTGGTGGAAGAAGAGCCGGATGAGAAAGAACTGCTGGAAGAATTCCTGAGCCGCGACCGGAAGAAGGTTCACATTCTGGTGCCAAAAAGAGGAAGCAAGAGGGCACTGATGGATCTGACGCGCCGCGACATCAATGAAATGACAAAAACCATCGAAGACCGCGCTTCCAGCCGCCAGGAGCGGGAACGCCTGGTTTACGATGAGATGCAGAAAGTCATGCAGACGGGAGGATTTACCCGTGAAGAGGGACGCAGTGGAAAGCCATACCGTGTCGAATCTTACGATATCTCCAACACAAACGGCGTAGATTCCGTCGGCGCCATGGTCGTGTTCGAAGGCCTTGAACCAGTGAAAAAAGACTACCGCCGCTTTAAAATCCGCACCATCGAAGGCGCCGACGACTACGGCAGCCTGCAGGAAGTCCTCTACCGCCGCTTCCGCCGTGCCCAGAAAGGCAGCCGCGGCTTCCAGACCCTGCCGGACATCATCCTCATGGACGGCGGCCGCGGCCAGGTCACCGCGGCACTGAAAGTCATCCGCGCACTCGGCCTCACCGTACCCGTCGCCGGAATGGCAAAAGACGACCGCCACAGGACCCGCGCCCTCGTATTTGAAGACGGCCGCGAAATCGACCTGGCCCATCACAGCGTCCTCTTCCGCTACTGCGGCACCATCCAGGAAGAAGTCCACCGCTTTGCCATCGACTACCACCACAGCCTGCACAGCCGCAACTCCTTCCACTCCGAGCTCGACGATATCCCCGGCATCGGCCCGAAACGCCGCAACGACCTCCTCTACTACTTCAAGTCCGTCGACGCCATCCGCAAAGCCAGCGAAGACGAACTCATGCAGGTCCCGTCCGTCTCCCGCCAGGCCGCCGAAAACATCATCAGCTACTTCGCCAGCCATCCCGCCGGCAAGACAGAATTCGGCAGTGGGACCGTGACGTTTATGGAAGAAGATTAAAAGGGAGGTTTCCGAGTGAAAAAAGAAAATCCGAAACCTGAGGATTGTTTTTATAGGATAGTTCCGCCAGGTTTGGGAATCGGATGGCGGAACCGCTGATTATATTGAAGTGGTTGGTTTCCGAAGTTTCGAAATGGAGTTCGGAAACCTTCTTTGTAATTGAAATAATTGGAAAGGGAGGGCTTCCGGAATGACAGCATGCAAATCCGGAAGCCTTTATTATATGAGAGATGAGGAGAAGGAGGATTCCCGCCGGTCTGGTAATGAAGGGCGGGAATCAGGTGATTGTTCAGAAGGAGGGTTTCCGAGTATTAAATTGGGAATCGGAAACCATAGGATTGTTTTTATAGGATAGTTCCGCCAGGTTTGGGAATCGGATGGCGGAACCGCTGATTATATTGAAGTGGTTGGTTTCCGAAGTTTCGAAATGGAGTTCGGAAACCTCCTTTGTAATTGAAATAATTGGAAAGGGAGGGCTTCCGGAATAACAGCATGCAAATCCGGAAGCCTTTATTATATGAGAGATGAGGAGAAGGAGGATTCCCGCCGGTCTGGTAATGAAGGGCGGGAATCAGGTGATTGTTCAGAAGGAGGGTTTCCGAGTATTAAATTGGGAATCGGAAACCATAGGATTGTATTAAAAGGAAGATTCCCGCCAGGGGTGACGTGCAGCGAGAATCTGATGTTATCTGCGGTTGAGGGAAAATATAAACACCGCAGCTGTGAGAAGATGAAGAAAGCATGAGTAAAAAGGTATACTGTATACGTACGTGTATGTTACAATTGCCTTTTTCGGATAAGCAGGAAAAAGATAACTATCCGAAAGAGAAGAATAAAGATCGGATAGGCGCGGATGCCATTGAAATGGATAATCGAAAAGGATTAAGTTGATGGTAAATAGTAGATCTGCATATTTATTCTTATATACAAATATTTATCGGATGCTGACCTCGGGAAATAACATAATAATCACGATTTCCCGAGAATATTTTTGAGGTGCTCGGGAAATTGATATTAAAGAGGGGAATTCCCGAGGCCGGTCCGGTGAAGAAGTGCAAAAACGGGGGCAACATCAGATCGGATTTCTTGGCTTTGCGTTCGGCTCTTCGGGAATCCGGTGTTAAATGGAGCGATTCCCGAAGTATACGGGGATGATGTATAAAAGTCGATACAATACAGGAGAATGTCTGTTGCCGTTTGTATTCATCATATTCATTTCCTGTTGAGATTTTGTTTCACCTCGGGAATTTCATGATTATATACGATTTCCCGAGGATAGAATTTTCAAGTTCGGGAAATCATCCGTTTTCGGTGAAATTCCCGAGCTTCAGCAGTTGGAAGAGCGGCAGAAAATGGTACATCTGGGTATACTGCACATTGTATACCTAAACTATCCCCCGTTACTTGTATAATCATATTTCCGACGCGCCAGGCATTAGGATCGTCGGAAATAACCACACAGAGAAGCATGCAGGCTGAGCAGGGTGAGGGATACTGCACACTGTATACCCTGGGCTTTTTCCCCCTGCCAAGTCCGCCCGTTACCTATACCAGATAATTTCCGACGCGCCAGGGATCAGGATCGTCGGAAATCACCGCCAGAAAGCAGATTCTCCGACAGAAATTTTAAAGGGTCGGAGAATCGCGAGAAAGGAAGAAATTTCCGATGCGCCAGGCATCAGAACCGTCGGAAATAACCACCTGAAAGCGCATTCTCCGACGGATCATTTTCATTGTCGGAGAATCGCGAGAAAGGAAGAAATTTCCGACGCACCGGGCATCAGAACCGTCGGAAATAACCACCTGATTATTTATTTTTGTCGGATCACCGGAACGAATTTACTCTGGTTGATCAGGGGGTGCTGAAGGCGGATGGCGCCTTCGATCGGGCATTCCATGACGCAGGCGCCGCAGTACATGCATTCACCCGGGTACATGACGATTGGATGCCGGCCTTTTTCTTGGGAAGGGACGAGAAGGTCGCACTGGCAGGCTCTGGCGCAGCTGTTGCAGCCGATGCAGAGGCTGTCGTCAAAGTGCAGGGGTCGGGCGCTGCAGGGAACGGTGCTGGCGGTCAGTTCTTTTCCCTCAATATTCTTGAGGGTTTCTGATGTATCTGTTGTTTTGTTCTGTTTGATTGTGTTATTCATAGTATTTCACCGCCTCCCGGATGTAGTCCTGGTTGCAGCTTTCGTAGGACTGTTCGATGTCGCCGTAGTAGTCCAAGGGAATTTCACCGCGGACCGCTTTGCCGTCTTCTTTGTGTATGGTGATGAAGGCGCGGTCTTTCTGCGGGTCTTCTTCTGGGAAGTCGCTTCGCTTGAAATGAAGCGGCTCGGAGCTGGAATGGCGCATTCTGCAGGCTTCCAGGATCATTTCTGATACGTCGAGGATATCGAGAACTTCATGGATACGCATAAGGTCATGCGGATTTTCTGCGTGAAGCTGCGGGACGGCATCTTCGCGGTAGTTGTGGAGGAGATCCAGTCCCTGAAGGAGAAGGTCTTCGCACTTGATTTCTCCGCAGTAGTTCTGCATACATTTGGAAATAGCGAAGTTCAGTTCTTTCCAGCTCATATCGCCGTCACCCGTCATCGGGGCCAGGAGGCGGCGCTGTTCATCGGCGCACTGTTTCTGAAGGTCGGTGTCCCGCTGGAATTCCTGTTCGTCGAGAAGGGAAGCGGCGGTTGTGCCGGCTTGTTCCGCAGCATAGTCGGCTGCTTTTCTGCCTGCGTAGTATCCGGTTGCGGACGCGGCGCCGCCGCAGTCCATGGCGAAGAGCTGGTCGCCGCCGGCAAATACACCATTTACGCTGGTCATCAGGTCCCAGTCGGTGATGATTCCGCCTGGCGCGCCGAAGAGCTGGCGTTCCTGGCCGAGGAAGTCGCCGGACTTCCAGCCGTTTCCATAGCTCTGGAGCATGTCTTTTTCCGGATCAAAGCCCTTTTCTGTGTAATACTGAAGAACCGGAACTTTGGTCCGTCCTTCTTCTCCGACCATCATGCCCCAGATGACGCGGCGCTCGTCTTCCGGCATTCTGCTGAGATCGGCATAGAATGGCAGTTTGTAGCCGCGTTTCATCAGCTCATCGAATGGCATGGTTTCAGGTCCTCTGTATTCATATTTTGGATTGTCGATGACGCCGCCTTTGAGGAAAAATTTCTGTCCCGGGGCAGGGCGGAAACGGTCGTCGACGTTTTCCAGGACCTTACCGTCTCGGTCGAGGTATGGAATTTCCATGCCTCTGGCATCTACCATGGTCGCGCCGTACCAGGTATTATGGTTGTTTCCGGTGCTGTAAGGCGGAAAACTTCTTCCGGCGGCGGAAAACTCACCGCGGACGGATTTTTCCATCATGGTGAAGGTCACGCCGGAGCGGAATCCCATGGCGTGGCCGCTGCCGATGCTGTTCATCGGGCGGAATTCACACAGTCCAGGAAGGTCGGAACTGAAGAGCCAGACTCTTGCCGGGCGGGACATGGCCAGAACCGTGGATTTCGAAGAAACTGTGATGAAGCGTCCGGTGTGGACATTCATTCCGCAGGCGCCGACGCCGATTTTCTTCTTGCCTTTTGTTTTTGTCAGAAGGGCAGTGGCTTCCGTGCGGTCCAGAATCTTCACGCCCAGCCGCAGGCATTCTTTATAGAGGGCAGGCTTGAATCCGCTTCCCCAGATCCTGAGTGTATAGCGGTTAGTGTAGTCGTAGGCGTACATCAGTTTCGTTTGGTCGTCACGGAATGCGGCACCCTTGAATTCATCCTCCGTGTCGCGGATTTTTCCGCCGAACTGCTCGATGTCCAGGAGCCGGTCCCAGCCCTCGCGGCATTCGATGTAGTGGGCGATGCCGTTGCTGTAATGATCCTGCTCGTTGATGTAAGCTTCCGCAACTTCCTTAGGAGTGAGGAGGCAGCCCGGATTGGTGCAGGCGGACTCCCAGTGGTCGAAGCCGCTTCCCGCCGAACCTGCGTGGGCGGTCGTGCCTTTTTCCATCAGAATGACCTTCTGGCCTTTTCTGGCTGCGGCAATTGCGGCGAAAGTTCCTGCAAGGCCGCCGCCGAGAACCAGCACGTCGCAGGTCAGATGCTGCGATGCTCCGATTTCGTTGGGATAGGGCCATTTATACTGAGTCATATTCTTTTCCCCCTTTCGATGAGGTTTGTGACAAAATTCAAACAGCAAGTCTATCCCGCCTTGTATTCGTCCAGGCATAACAAATGGGTCTTCAGTCAGTGGTTTTCCGGCATCTCTCTCGTTACCCGGACAGGCAGGCGTAAACTTTTGTTATTTCTTATCTTACCACCATATTACGCAAAATGCAAAATACATTTAATTCTGACAACAATTTGTTTTAAAGACGGTTTTAGCTTGCTGATCCCGGTGCCTGAATGCGTTTTGTCCAGAAAATGCGTGATCCTGAAATCCGGAAAGCCGCGGCAGAAAAGATGAGTGTAAGGGGATGTAACGATTATTACGGAATACGGTTGTAAACAGAATTGTGAAAGTGTTAAGATATACACATCGTTTTACAGGATACATCGTAATATCGTAATATCGCTGCACGGAGGCAGGACAGGCAATGAACGGACAGATAAAAACAGTTACGGAACAGATTTACCAGGAAATACGCAATGCTATCATCAGACAAGAAATTGCTCCTGGGGAGAAACTGACGATCAAGATGCTGCATGAGCGCTATGGTGTCAGTTCATCGCCGATCCGGGAGGCTCTGACCCGTCTGCAGCAGGATGGTCTGATTGTTTACCGGCCGAATATCGGTATGCGGGTGGTTCAGCTGAATCGGAAGGATGTTGAGGAGATTTACGATATGATCACCGAACTGGATTCCGCGGCCATGCGCTTTGCCATGAGAAAGTCCGATGCGGACGCCTGCCTCAAAGATCTGCGTGAGATTCAGCAGGAGATGGAGAGTACGCAGGATTTTCAGCGCTGGCAGAAGCTCAGTGACGATTTCCACCAGATTTTCTATAAGTACGCGGATAACAGCCGGCTGAACGACGCCTCCCGCAGGATTCTGCTGCAGCTGACGATCTTATCCATGCAGTACGAGCAGAAAGAAGAAAACCGCGAAGAGATCGCTCAGGGCCACCAGAAAATTCTGGACGCCCTGACAAAAGGCAGTCTGCAAGAGGCCGACCAGCTCCTCCGCGAGCACCTGGATGCATCCCGGCAGAAGGCATTGGCTGCGATTGGAGAATAGCAGCAGGGCAGATTCTGGTTTGATGAATATTGAAGGGCGCTGCACGATGCTGGCCAGAACATCGTGCAGCGCCTTTAACAATTTTAGAAATATTTTCCGGATATTTCTGGAGTTATTATGATATCCTGGCGGCTGACTTCTTCTGTTTTCCTACCACTCTTCCTCAAAACGGAATGTCCGGAAGGCGTAGCGGTCAATCAGCTGAATGGCGGCTTCCAGATCGGATTTCGCAATGACGGAGCTCTGGCTGTGCGGGAAACGGTCGATAATGGAAATTCCCGCTACGCGCACGCCCCAGCCGGACTGGTTGATGCTGCTGGCGTCTGTGCCGCCTCTGTCCATGACATCACGCTGATAGGAGATATTGTTTTCTTTACAGCAGGCGAGCATTTCGTCCACCAGATATTCGTCAAGCATAGCGGATGGATTTCCGATGGTGACCCCGACGCCGTTTCCGACCGCATTGGCACCTTTCAGGTCGTTCGGCAGATAGTGGTCCGGTGAGACATCGACGGAAATTCCGATGTCCGGGCGGATTCTCTCTGCGGCAACGACGGCGCCGCGGCATCCGACTTCTTCCTGAACCGTGAAGACGTAATATACATCGTTCGGGGAAGTTCCGTCATTCATTTTCAGCGCTTCGATCAGGGCAAAACAGCCTGCCCGGTCGTCGAAGGTCTTGGCGGTGATTCTGCCATTTGCCATTTCATGCCAGACGCCGATGAATCCGCAGTAGTCGCCGACCCTTACGTACTTTTCCGTGTCTTCCTTCGATGTGCAGCCGATATCGATGTAGAGCTCCTGTGCGCGGTTTTTCGATTCCTCCACTGGAATGTCGCAGCCGACTACACCGATCGTGCCGTTCTGGAATACGACTTTATCGTTGTAGGCTGAGCAGGTCCAGGTCCAGCCGACGGTGCAGACTTTGATTCTTCCATCGGATTCGATGTGGGTAACCTGCAGGCCGATTTCATCCATATGAGCCGCGTACATGATTTTCTTTTTGTCCGGAGAATCCTTTCCGCGTTTCAGAACGATCAGATTCCCCAGAGCATCCGTAAGCATCTCGTCCGCATAAGGACGGACCAACTCGCGGATCAGACTGCGGACACGTTTTTCTCTTCCTGACACACCCCAGGTCTGGGTGAGCGTTTTCAGACCTTCAACATCCATAATCAATTCCTCCTGTTATAAAATTCCGTATATTGCCTCGATTATTCATGGGGATGGTTTGATTTCTTCCTATCGTAGCAGATTAATGTGTATTTTTCAATGGATTCAAAAATATATTGTGACTTGACAACAAAAAAACAAAATGTATAATTAGAATTAAATACAATATTCGATTATGCATTTTCGATTATTAATCGGTTATCAATTTCTCAAAGGGGGATAACATGGACAAGGACATTAGCAGAGGCGCCGGAGAAACTGCAGACAGTATCGGCACTTCAGAAGTCACTGCTGAAATGAATACCGCTGCAGCTGTAAATAGCAGCGGGTCAGCTGGAGGAGTCGGAGGAAATGAAGGAAAAGTTCCGGTAAAATTAAAGTTCGCTTTCAGCGTCGGAGAATTCAGTAAAGCAACACTTCAGATACTGAACGCATATTTCCTTCTCTGGTTTTACACCGATGTTGCCAAAATTCCGGCAGCAGCGGCAACGATCATCATGGTTATTGCTAAAGTCTGGGATGCGATTAATGACCCGATGATGGGCGTCATTCTGGATAAGACCAGATCAAAAGAAGGACGCTGCCGTTTCTGGCTGAAATATCTGTCCGTACCTGCAGGTGTATTCATCATCCTCAGCTATACGGCTCCGGGACTCAGCAAAAACGGCCTGATTATCTGGGTCGGCATCACCTACATCTGCCAGGGCATGGCGCAGACCATCACCAACGTCCCGTTTAACACTCTCCTGGCCAGAATCACCTCAAACCGTGACGAGCGAGTCAGAATCGGCCAGTGGCAGGGAATTGGCTCTACCATCGCCAGCACCGTGATAACCGCCAGTGCCATTCCAATCGTAAAATGGATCGGCCACGGCGACCAGACCAAGGGTTTCTTCGCCTTCGCAGTCGGCTGCGGCATGATTTACACAGCTGGATTCTTGTTCGTTTATTTTGCCAGCAAGGGCTATGAACCGACCTACGATCAGGAAGCTCCGATCATCAACAAGGAAAAGCACAGTGTCGGCTCTCTGGTCAAGGCAGTTCTCTGCAACAAGTATGCGCTGCTGGTGTGCCTGATTAATATCTTTTTCCTGATTTACAACTCTCTGAACGGAACATCCATGATGTACTACTTAAAGTATGACCTCCATGATACAGGCCTGATGAGCGTCTACTCCGTGCTGACCTCCGTGATCAGCTTCGCCGCCGTCGGCGCCATGGGAGTTATGGGCCGCAAGTTCGGAAATTCCAAGACCTGCGCGCTCGCCTGCCTGATGCTGGTCTGCAGTTTCGGCACGCGTTTCCTGACCCACGACAGCATCCGTGTCGTCCTGTACATCTGCTGGGGTGTTGAGGGAATCGGAACCGGCCTGTTCGCTTCTATGATTTACCAGTGCGCACTGGACGCCATGACTTACGGAAAGTGGAAGACCGGCATCGACAACCAGGGAACCATCATGTCTGTCTACACCTTCGCCCAGAAAGTCGGCCTCGCCGTCGGCGGCGTTATCTGCAGCGGACTCCTGGCCGCCTTCCATTACCATGGCGGCGCCGCAACACAGAGTGCAGTCATTCAGCGCCTCTTCTTTGCAGAAATTGTAACTATTCCGGTGATCATCTTCATCGGCCTCTTCTTCCTGTTCATGTATCTTTCCACATATGAGCACGAACTCCCGCGCATGAGGAAAGAGATTGCAGAACGCGAGAAAGCCGAAGGCATTGCCATCCCGATCGTCGAGTAGTCCCTCCGGCCTTCCAGTGGACAAAATCCACCCGGCAAGAAGACTGCCTGGAATGGCGCCCGCCAGACTGTGTAATGCAGAAGGCGGGCGCCTTTGATAATCCTGGGATTCCCGCCAGTCTGGTGATGAGAGGCGGGAATCTGATGATTTCTCGAAATGGAGGGTTTCTGCCCGGCTGGAAGTGTGGGGCAGAAACCCTCTGATCCCTGCCTATGGAAGAGTAAGGGAGAGAGTCCAGAGGCAGGTGTTGTTGTCCCTCCGGGAGAGTGGCTTTCTGTGGAAGGAAAGATGAAACCGAAGGTATACTGTATATATTTTTATGCGTTATGGGTGATTATTTCGGATGAGCGTTAAATGGGCTGCCTGCCTATCCGAAAGATGTTATTGTACTGGATAATCAAAGTGGGCAAAGTTTATGTAATATAGTAAATGATGCGTGACGTGTATATACATTCGTAAAATTACATTTATATTAATTGCCGGCCTCGTGAATTAAAATAATAATCGCGATTTCCCGAGGATATTTTTCAGGTACTCGGGAAATTGATGTTAAAGAAATGAATTCCCGAGGCCGGTCCGGTGAAAGAGTTCGGGAATAGAGGCAAAATAGATCGGATTTCCGAACTTTGTGTTCTGCTGTTCGGGAATCCGGTGATAAAAGGGGCAATTGCCGAAGAACACAGGAAATAGTGTGTATAAATTAATACATTTTAGCGAAGTGCCTGCTGCCGATTATATTCATCGTATTCATCTTTCGCTGAAATGCTGTTTCAGCTCGGGAATCTCATGATTATATGCGATTTCCCGAGGATCGATTTATTAAGCTCGGGAAATCAGCTGTTTTGGGTGAAATTCCCGAGCTTCGGCAGTTGAAAGAGCGGCAGAAAATGGTACATCTGGGTATACTGCACATTGTATACCTAAACTATCCCCCGTTATTTGTATAATCAAATTTCCGACGCGCCGTGTCTCGTAACCGTCGGAAATCACCGCCCAAAGGCGGATTCTCCGACAGGAATTTTATAGAGTCGGAGAATCGCCTGAAGAGAAAATATTTCCGACGCGCCAGGGATCAGGATCGTCGGAAATAACCACACAGAGAAGCATGCAGGCTGAGCAGGGTGAGGGATACTGCACACTGTATACACTGGGCTTTTCCCCCTGCCAAGTCCGCCCGTTACCTATACCAAATAATTTCCGACGCGCCAGGTATCAGGATCGTCGGAAATAACCACACAGAGAAGCATGCAGGCTGAGCAGGGTGAGGGATACTGCACACTGTATACACTGGGCTTTTTCCCCTGCCACGTCCGCCCGTTACCTATACCAAGTAATTTCCGACGCGCCGTGTCTCATAACCGTCGGAAATCACCACACAGAGACGGATTCTTGGCGGGGAATTTTTGTCGGACAGAAATTTACAGAATCTTCACGGCGCGGACGGGCGGGCCGGATTGCAAACGGGCCGGGCATATGATAAAATCTCATTAAATGAGTTAGATCAGCGTTGCAATGATCGAATGGAGGAAATTATGGCAGACGAGAGATACGAACTTGGGAATGAAGTTGAAGATGATGACATCATTACCCTCGAGTATGACGACGGCACCACGATGGAGTGTGAAATTCAGGGCGTATTCCCGCTGGGAGACAAAGACTATGTTGCGTTGATTCCGCATGATGACAGCGATGATGTACATATTTACCGTTATCAGGAATATGACGATGGAACCTTTGATATTGATTCTATCGAGGATGATGCTGAGTTTAAGAAGGCAGCGATGGAATACGATGCGATTATGGCCAGCCAGGATGATGATGAGCCGGAGGAATAGGCCCAGTCGTTGAAGAAAGTTGAGAAACGGACGGGGACTGCTGATGGAGCAGCCCCTGTTTTTCTGTGTCCGGCTGCATTGCTGCGGGACTGAGAGATATGAGGAAAGAGGCAGAACGTGAAACATTATGATGTGATTGTGGCAGGAGCGGGCGTTGGCGGCGTCTTCCTGTCTTATGAGATGACGAAGAAGGAGAATAACGCGAGTGTGCTGGTGATTGATAAGGGCGGCCCGCTGGAGCGGCGCATCTGCCCGATCAAGGCGGGGAAGACGACACAGTGCCTGAAGTGCAAGCCTTGTGCGATCATGAACGGATATGGCGGCGCAGGCGGTCTGTCGGATGGGAAGTACAACCTGACGACGCAGTTCGGCGGAGATCTGCATAAGTACATCGGTGAGAAAGAAGCGATGGAACTGATGTGGTACGTCGACGGCGTGCTTTGTGATATGGGAGGCGCGGACGCGAAGCTGTATTCCACGGCGGATTCTGAGCTGCGGACCAAGTGTCTCCAGCACGATCTGCATCTTCTGGACGCTCAGGTCCGCCATCTCGGCACGGATACGAACGTGAAGATCCTGGAGAATATCTACAATTATGTAAAAGACCGGATCGATATGCTTTTCTATACTGCGGTTGAGGACGTGGATCAGAATGATGACGGAACATTCACGGTTCACACGGAGAAAGAGGATTACTGCTGTAATGATCTGGTGCTGGCTACGGGCCGCTCCGGATCCGACTGGATTTCCAAGATCTGCGACAAATTCCAGCTGAAACAGGAGAAAAACCGTGTGGACATCGGCGTACGTGTGGAACTTCCTGCGGACGTATTCAAGCACATTACGGATCAGGTCTATGAGAGCAAAATCGTTTTCCAGACGGCGCAGTACAACGATCTGGTGCGCACATTCTGCATGAATCCGTACGGTGAGGTGGTTTCTGAGAACACGAACGGCATTGTGACGGTTAACGGACACAGCTACTCCAATCCGGATCTGCAGACAGAGAATACGAATTTTGCGCTGCTGGTATCGAATCACTTCACCAGCCCTTTCCAGGACAGCAATGAGTACGGTGAGGCGATTGCCAGCCTGTCCAACATGCTGGGCGGCGGTGTGCTGATGCAGCGTTTCGGCGATCTGGTGAAGGGCAGAAGAAGCAGCGAGCGCAGGATGGAGAAGTGCTTCACCCGTCCGACTCTGCAGGCGACACCGGGTGATCTGAGCCTGGTCATCCCAAAGCGTCAGCTGGACGATATTATTGAAATGATTTACGCGCTGGATGAGATTGCACCGGGAACAGCGAACGAGGATACGCTTTTATACGGTGTCGAGGTGAAGTTCTATAATTCCCGCGTCGATGTCAATTCCAAGATGCAGACTAAGATTCCGAATCTCTATGCAATCGGAGACGGTGCCGGTGTGACCCATTCGCTGTCGCAGGCATCCGCATCCGGCGTGTATGTTGCCAGACTCCTGGCGGGGAAGTATCAATAATTTGAGTGTTTCATCATAAACACAAGGAAAATCTCTGGAAGTTGTTTCCAGAACTGAGGAGAGACACAGGCGCTCATGCGGCGCCTGTGCATTTTTTTGGTCTTTTTGAAGAACAGGATGCGGCAAAACAGAATGCGCAAGGGGTCATGTGCATGCTGCTCCCGGACTTCAGTGACGATTTTCCATCTGTGTCCTGGCCGGAAGATAAAGTATGGACAGCCTTAAACGCTTGAAACTGCAGGCGTATAGAGCCCGTCCCAGAATTTCATTTACGGAGCTTTGAAAAAAACTTTATTTTTTTTAAAAAAGGGCTTGCATTAATCTGCAGTTCGAGTATAATAATATTCGTCGGTTGGCAAGAGAGCTTAAGAAAAGCGCTCAACCGATTGAAACAACTGAATATGCGGTTGTGGCGGAATTGGCAGACGCGCACGGTTCAGGTCCGTGTGATGAACAGTCATGAGGGTTCGAATCCCTCCAACCGCACCAACGGAAAATCCCGAAATCGTATGATTTCGGGATTTTGCATTATATGGATAAATTGAAAAGTAAGGCGAAACAAGATTGCAGTATACAGTATACCTAAATATCCTTCAACCACTGAATTCTGGCAAAAGAAAACGCTGCTGCACCGAGTGGGTAAAATTACCTCCCTGGCACGGCAGCGTTTTGTCTATTGTCTATTCGCCCGACGCTTCAGCATCGTGGATGGGTGGGGTCCTTACCTCCTCTTATGTATTTCCTCCGGATGATCGCTGAGATAACGGAAAGCAAAGATGCGGAATTTGTTGGCGGCCGGGGACAGCTCTTCCTTCGGAGCGGTGGCTATGCCGATGGAGATGACCGGATCCGGGTCGAGCCTGAGAACTTTCAGGTTCTCGCTGTAAGCGGTCTCAGTGTAGAGGTCGTTGCACATGGTAACGCCAAGGCCGGCTTCTACCATGGCGGAGGCGGAGTAGGTGTTCATGGCGGACATACTGTAGTTCGGGGTGATGTTGTAATCACTGAAGACCAGCGAGTTGTCCGTGACCTGATCCGGGAAAATGTCGATGCAGGGCTCGGATTCAAAGCGCTTCATAGGGAACACGTTCGGATCGTCCAGGGTGTGGACCGGGAAATACCTCGGCACCCAGGCGACCATATGGTCCTCTGGCAGGGGATACCAGTCAAAACTTCCCTTTCTCCAGCTGATGATGCAGAAATCAATCCGGTGCTTTTCAATCTGATCGACCAGAACGGAACTGAATCCCTCCTGAATTTCAATTTTAATGTGCGGGTGCTTTGCGGTGAATTTCCCGATGATCTTTCCGAGAAGTTCATAATAGGTAGAATATGCAGTACCTATGTGAACTTCTCCGACATCCAGGCCCATGATGGTCTGTGCCTGCTCTGTGTACAGTTCACTGAGACGGGCAAGTTCGGATATGATCGGAAGAAGCTGCTCACATTCTTTTGTCGGCGTGACACCGCTGCGGCTTCTGTGGAGCAGCGGAAAGCCGGTTTCTGCTTCCAGGGAAGCCATCATGCGGCTCATTCCGGAAGGCGTGTATCCCAGCTTCTGTGCGGCATCAGAGAGATTTCCGACGCGGATGGCGCAGAGCAGGGCGGCGCATTTATCTGTATCCATGTGATCTCCTTTTGTATTTATCTTGTACTTGATTGCGTATTCGTCAAGGTAAAATTGAGATTGTGTCGCTTTACTCAATGATAGAACTGGATTATATTAAAGTCAAGAAAGAAATTGTGTACACTGCTTTCGATCATTAAAGTGAATTGATGCGTCAACATGTTGAAAATTATTAATTTGAGGCGTAAGGGAAAATATTCTGGGTATCTGGTTCAAATGTCCAGAAACATAATGGAGATAATCAATAGGAGGAATTGTTCTCATGTCTCGCAGAAATGCTGAGTTGCTTTTAATGCTCGCTATCGCTCTACGCGCGACCTCTTTACTGTTCAGTAAGATCGGCCTCGCGGGAATGCAGCCGTACACACTCTTAGGAATGCGTTTTCTGATGGCTTTTGCCATTCTGGTCTGCATCTTCCATAATAAACTTAAACATATTAAACGGAGTACAGTTCTCCACAGTATGATTATCGGCGCAGCATTCACCGTCATGATGTCCTTTGAGCTTCATGCTCTGGAGACGACACCGTCTTCCGTAACATCTTTCCTGGAGAATACAGCGATCGTACTGGTACCGATGATTCTGGTACCGATCCAGCGCCAGCTCCCGAACAGGGGAACGGTAATCAGCTGCATCATGGCGATTATCGGTGTCGGCGCTCTGACCCTGAAAGGCAGCGGCTTCTCCTTCACGAGAGGCGAGCTGCTCTGCCTGGCCTCAGCAGTCTCCTACGCAATGGCCATCATCTTCACCGGAAAGTTCTCCAAAGATGATGATACCCTGCAGATCGGAATTCTGCAGAATGGATTTATCGGACTGTTTGCGATCATAATGGCATTTACCTTTGAGCATCCGGAACTCCCGAAAACAGCTGTCAACTGGGGATGCCTGCTTGCCCTGACACTGATCTGCAGCGTACTGGGTTTCACCATTCAGCCGGTTGCACAGAGATATGTACCGACAGAGACAGCAGGACTGTTCTGCGGACTGAATCCGCTGATCGCCTCCATCCTCGGCATGGCCTTCCTGCATGAGCGTCTCGGACTGAATGGTCTGGTCGGCGCAGCATTTATTCTGGGAAGCATCCTAGTTTCCCATCTGCTGGACAGCAAGAAGCCGGCAGCAGCTCCGACACCAGTACATCAGCGTGTACATGCCATTCACGCCTACACAAGAGCAGCAGACAAGCCGGCTGCTTAATGACAAGGCAGAGGCAGATGGCAATTCCTCTCTGATCGACAAAAAACAGCTTGCAAGAATAAAACTGCATCCATTTGCAGATTGTTCTCCTATATTTTAATATCTCAGACTGAGGGCCGTTTTCCCGCATGGCACGGGGAAATCGGTCCTTTCTCGTTCTGCTGAGGGTTCACCGTGCGTGCTGGAGATCATTCCTTAACCGTAATCAGCCGGCATTTTCACGTTGAAACCCCGTCATATTAATGCTAAAATATATCACCGAGTGTTCGAGACCTTCCACTCGTTAAACAAAACTAGAGGAGATTTAAAATGAAAAACAGAAAAGTATTATTCTTAACACAGGCTGGCCTGATTGCGGCGGTGTATGTTGTGCTCACCGTGCTGCTGCAGGCCTTCAGCTTTGGTCAGGTGCAGATCCGGGTTGCGGAGATGCTGACCATTCTTCCGGTATTTACTCCGGCGGCAGTTCCGGGCCTTTTCCTGGGCTGTCTGATTGGAAATATTGCCGGCGGGGCCGTGCTTCCGGATGTGATCTGCGGAAGTCTGGCTACTCTTGCCGGAGCTTTCTTCACGTATAAACTGAGGAACCGCGGACTGATTATCGCCTGCCTTCCTCCGATCATTGCCAATATCCTGGTTGTCCCATTCGTTCTGAAGTATGCATATGGAATGTCTTTCCCGATTCCGCTTATGATGGTGACGGTCGGCATCGGTGAAGTCGTCGGATGCGGCGTTCTGGGCGTAACCCTGGGAAAGGTACTGAAACGCTATAAAAACGTGATTTTCGGCAGTCTGACGGCGTAGCGGAATTTGAGACAGAACAGCTTATATATGGCGGAGACCGTGTTTCAGGTACCTTATGAAGGATATTGTTTCTTGACGCCAGGTGAAGAAATTCTGACTTCCCACGCCGAAACAGCAGAACGGCAATTTGAAAAATAGATATTTGACGATAACATACAAATAGAAGAGATTATGAAGGTTTGAAGCGGGGCTCTGTCCAGGTGAACACTTGTTACCTGGACAGGGCCCCGCTCGTTTCAGAGCAGATTTCCCGACTGCCAGCTGCACAGAGTCGGGAAACTCTGGCTATTGGGTGATTATCCCGAACGATCTCAGGCATTTTGTATTGAAATCAGTGTAATATTCAGTGAATAAGTATATTGTATACAGAAATGGGCGTTTTTCTTCGGGGAACTCCATTCACTCACGGATTGACGTAGTGTCAATTTGTTCTGACGTCAATCCATCCTGGAGCTAGTTCAGATTCGTTACAGCCTGTCATTATACCCATTCATATATTATTCTGCAGCAAATGCTGTTGTTATCGTATACTGTATACAGTACCAATCTATCTTTTGCCAGTATTTCTGTTTGGCCTGCACCTTCACTCTGTCTGTAAGTCTGGGCTGCTGGCCTGCACCTTCACTCTGCCTGAAAGTCCGGGCTGCTGGCCTGCGCCCTCACTCTGCCTGAAAGTCCGGGCTGCTGGCCTGCGCCCTCACTTTGTCTGTAAGTCTGGGCTGCTGCAGCTTCAAATTACATGAGATAAAAAGACATAAAAAAATCACTGCAGCAGAACTGCAGTGAAATCTGTTGGTCGGAGTGATGAGACTCGAACTCATGGCCTCTGCGTCCCGAACGCAGCGCGCTACCAACTGCGCCACACCCCGACAACAAAACTAATTATAGCACGATCAGGACGTATTGCAAGTGTTTTTTTATTTCTGTAAGAAACTGATAAAGTTTCCATTAAATGGTAACACAGCAGCGGGCGGCTTCCTTAGCAGCAACGGTCTGATTCGGCCTTTAGCACGTCTTTTCCGGAGGCTTTTCTTTTGCTCGTGATGAAGAAGACAGCGCCTGCAAGAATCCAGATCAGGATGGCAGGATCTTGTCTCTGGACATGGAGTACAGCAGACGGCTTGCGGCCATATAATAGCCGATGATGCCGGACAGGATCGCGCAGGTCACGGCGATGCCGAGGATAGCGGTGCCGACTATTCTCTCTTTCTTATTTTCTATGTGCTGAAGTTTTCATGAATCGGTACAGATCACATTATTTCAGATACTGAGGATACGAACTGATTGTACAGTTTAAATGTAAAAAAGCTGTCAAATAGAATTAAAGATTCGATTGGGAAAAGAAAATGAATCCATAAACAGCTGATTTTACATGTGTTTCAGACTGCGTGCGGGTCCGCAGAAAGCCTGCTGCATCGTGAAGCAGACATAAAAAAACCAGCCGCATCTGCGGCTGGCTGTAAGGCTAAAGATATTTTATTTATTCCGATTATTAACGGATGGTCAGAAGATCGTCGACGGACTTTCTCGGCGGCATTTTCGGCTCTTCATCCGGATAGCCGATTCCGATCATTGTTGCGACGATCTGGTCATCTGGAAGATCGATGGCTTCCGCAACCAGGTCCGGGTCGAAAATTCCCATGATGACGGTAGCAAGTCCCATGGCGTTTGCGGCCAGGGTTACGGTCTGTGCCGCGATTCCGGCATCGAAAACTTCCCAGCGGTCTTCCTTCTTGGTGGAATAGCTTCCGTCGCGCTCAAAACCGGATCTTCCATGCTTGATGGAAGGAATCAGCAGAACGCTGCAGCCGTCGATGATTTTCTTGTTTCCCGGGAAATTCATGACGCAGCTGTCTGCGATCTTTTTCTGAATATCCTTATCGAATACTGCGGTGTAGCGGATCGGCTGGCAGTTTTTCCAGGACGGCGCATAGGATGCCAGCTCAATCAGCTGGCGGATGGTTTCTTCTGTGACTGGCTTATCCGTATATTTCCGGACGCTTCTTCTGGTTTTAATGCATTCAAGTGCTTCCATAATCATACCTCCGTACTTGTTCGTACTGTTTTCCGGGCCTTTCCGGGCAGCCGGAGCCAGGTTTTCCGGACGGAATATTCCGGAATTTCCTTGCGTTTTTCTTTTGTCATAAGTATAACATAGTCTGGGCGTCTGTACATGGGAGGAATTCCCGATTTCAGGGAATCTGAATCAGCAGAAAACCGCGGAATGGCGGAGCTTTCGCAGTTTACACAGGCTGCTAACTTGAAGAATATGTGAAATCGAAGGAAGTTGGGGCAGAAAGTTTTGACGGATTGATGCTTAGTGTATATAATAGGAACGCGAATTTAGCGTAAGAGAGGAGAGGGAGTAAGAGATGGAGAGAAGAATTCTGACTTTGCGGTACGGAAAATGGCTTGGGATTCTGCTTGCCTGCATTATGTTCGCAGGAACGGCAGGAGCATTTCCGGTCTCTGTGTCCGCGGCGATATCTGCAGTGTTTGGAGCCGGCTTCTGGATCCTGTTAAAGAGAGAGGAAATCCGTCAGATCGGAAGGGATCTGGCTGTATCGATTAAGGAAGCGGTTGAGGAGAGCTGGAGCGGAGAGCATTTCATTGAAATCAAGAGAATCCGCCGCGGCCTGATTGCCCGCATTTACCTGATTGGACCGCGGGAGAGAATGGAAAATGTCCAGCGCGCAGTGGGAGAAAGGCTGCAGGAGAACGTTTTCCGCGATTATCTCTGGGTGATGCAGATGACCAGCATGAAGAGCAGAGATGACCTGAAAACGGCGCGGAAGATCCTGAACCGCCAGCTTATCCGTTCGCTTGTCGAGCAGGGGGAAGAGAACAAGCAGCAGGAGCATGCCGAAGACGGAAGGTAGACATTCTGCAGGTCCCTGCCCGCCGGGGAGCAGACAAAAATAACTGAGAAGGAGAGGTTCAGCAAGATGGAAATCGAGTTGAAATATTCGATCGAGGATCCGGCCGATATTGACCGGCTGTTCAGCGATCCTGATGTAGAGAAAGCGAAAGATGAGAACAGTGTGGAATCGGTTCCAATGGATGCGGTGTATTTTGATACACCGTCTTTCGCGCTGACAAAGGCACGTATCGCTTTCCGCGTCCGCAAGGAAGGAGAGCGGTATGTCGGCACCCTGAAATGGGACGGAGCGCGCAAGGAAGCGCTTTACCGCCGCCACGAGATCAACCTGACAATCAGCGATCCGGAGCAGCAGAAGCACCCGACCATCAAACTGTTCGAACAGTGTGATCTGGGGGAGCGTCTGGTGAAGCTCGTGGACGGACAGGAACTTGTTCCCCTTGTCGAAATGAACTTTGTCAGAAGAAAGGCGCGCCTGGACACCGGAAAATGCATTATGGAAATGTCCGTTGACCGCGGCGATATCAACGCAAACAAGCAGATGACGCCGATTCTGGAGGCGGAGTTCGAACTGCTGAATGGCGACGAGGACGATATGGTGGAGTTCGCGCAGACCCTTGCCGGCCGCTATAACATGAGTCCGGGAGAAAAGAGCAAGTTCGCCCGGGGATTGGAGCTGATCGGCTTCGATAATGAACAGTAAATTCCGTTTTTCCTCATTTTAGGCGGACAAAAGTCAGATTTGCAAGGAGAAACGGCCCTGAAAACGCCAAAAAACGGTTTAAAATGTTTACTTTAAAAATAAAACCGTGTATAATTAACTAATATGTGCACAGAAGTCACAGACTGAGGTGAGATGAGCGATATCCCTCAGCCGGACCATATGGACAGCATTCTATTTTAGGAGGATATATATAATGAAAACAACACTCATCTCTAACGAGAACAATGAAGCTAAGCTGACTCTGGAATTTGAGGCTGCTGAATTCGATAAGGCTGTTGATGACGCATTCAAGAAGGAGCGCAAGAACTTCTCCATCCCGGGATTCAGAAAGGGAAAGGCACCGAGACAGATTATCGAGGCACATTACGGTGAGGGAATCTTCTTCCAGGACGCAATCGATCAGCTCTTCAGAGATGAATACCCGAAGGCACTGGATGAACTGGATCTGGAGGTTATCGACTCTCCTAAGGTAGATTTCAGCGAAATCGGACATCATAAGCCGCTGACAATGACCATGGAAGTTCCACTTTATCCGGTTGTTGAGGTAAAGGATTACTTCGGTCTGGACGTTGATCAGGACAAGGTAGAGGTTAAGGACGAGGAAGTTGATCAGCAGATCGAGAATCTGCGCAAGAGAAACGCACGTCTGGTATCTGTTGACCGCGCAGCTGTTGAGGGAGACACCGTTCTGCTCGACTTTGCAGGATTTATCGGTGATGACCAGTTCGACGGCGGCACAGCCAAGGATCAGGAGCTGAAGCTCGGTTCCCACATGTTCATTCCGGGATTTGAGGAGCAGCTGGTCGGTGCGACAGCAGACAGCAAGGTTGATGTAAACGTTACTTTCCCTGAGGATTACTCCGTTGAGGAGCTCGCCGGAAAGGAAGCTGTTTTCCACTGCGACATCCACGAAGTCAAGGAAGAGCAGCTGCCGGAGCTGAACGATGAGTTCGCTCAGGACGTCAGCGAGTATGACACAGTTGATGAGCTGAAAGAGAATACAAGAAAAGATCTGGAGGAGACCAGAAAGAAGAACGCTGAGAACGACGCAAAGAACAGCATGGTCAACCAGATGATGGAAAAGAACCCGATCGATGTTCCGGCTGTCATGATCGAGGATGAGCTGGACAACATGGTCCGCGAGTTCGAGCAGCAGCTGTCTTATCAGGGCATGAACATGGACATGTATCTGAAGTATGTTCATTCCGACATGGCCAACTTCAGAGAGAATATGAAGCCGAGTGCAGAGCACCGCGTAAAGAGCAGAGTCCTGCTCCGTTCCATTGCCGCTCAGGAAGGCATTGAAGCTTCTGAGGATGAGGTAAACAAGGAGCTGGAGAATGTTGCAAAACAGTATCAGATGGACGTTGAGGACATGAAGAAGATGCTGAACAAGTCCACACTGAGACTGTTTGGTCAGGACGTTGTCGTACAGAAGACTGTAGATGCAATGTTCGAGAAAGCAAACATCACAGAAGTTGAGCCGAAGAAGCCGGAAGAGAAGGCTGAGGAGGCAAAGGCTGAAGACAGCAAGGCAGAAGACGACGCTGAGAAAAACAGCGATGCGGAGTAGTAAAACGCAGTCTTTTGGGTATAAGGACATATAGATGATGCGCCGACGGGGTCTCTGACAGGGATCCCGTCGCGGTTCATCAGGATAAAATTTTTCAACCGAGAGGAGAAGGGAATGGCACTGGTACCTTATGTAGTAGAGTCGAGCGACAGAGGCGAGCGCTCATACGATATCTATTCTAGACTTCTGAAAGACAGAATTATTATTCTGGGTGAGCAGATTGATGACAGTGTTGCAAGCGTTGTCGTTGCACAGCTCTTGTTCCTGGAAGCTGAGGATCCGGGTAAGGATATCAGCATGTATATCAACAGCCCGGGCGGTTCTGTCACCGCAGGAATGGCGATTTATGACACCATGCAGTATGTAAAGCCGGATGTTTCCACCATCTGTGTGGGAATGGCCGCAAGCATGGGTGCCTTCCTGCTTTCCTCAGGAGCAAAAGGGAAACGGTATGCGCTTCCGAATGCAGAGATTATGATTCATCAGCCGCTGATTTCCGGAGGCGGAATCTCCGGACAGGCTACGGATGTCCGTATTCAGAGCGACTGGCTGCAGCATACCAAGGATAAGATGAACCGCATCCTGAGCCATAATACAGGAAAGGATCTGGAGATCATTCAGAGAGATACAGATCGTGACAACTTTATGGATGCCGCGGATGCCCGCGATTATGGCTTGATTGATGCAGTAATTGACAGAAGAGAAGGGGAAGATCGCTAATGGCATCAAACAGAGGTGACAATCAGGAGCTGCACTGCTCCTTCTGCGGCAAGCCGCAGAGTCAGGTCCGCCGTTTAATCGCCGGGCCTGGTGTGTATATCTGTGATGAATGTGTAGAAATGTGCAGCGGAATCATCCGTGAATCAGAACAGCAGCTTCATCCGGAATACAGTCAGGATTATGAGAAAACAGATAAGGATGCATACCGTTATCTGAAGCCGAAGGACATCTACAATAAACTGTCCGAATACGTTATCGGCCAGGACAGAGCCAAGAAGGCACTGTCCGTAGCGGTTTACAATCATTATAAAAGAATTTCCGGACTCACAGAGGACGAGAGAGACGGTGTAGAGCTCCAGAAGAGTAACATCATCATGCTCGGACCTACCGGATCCGGAAAGACACTGCTCGCAAAAACGCTTGCGAAGATTCTGGATGTTCCGTTCGCCATTGCTGACGCAACGGCGCTGACAGAAGCCGGATATGTCGGAGAAGACGTCGAGAACATTCTGCTCCGTCTGCTGCAGGCGGCCGACTATGATGTCGAGAAGGCACAGCGCGGCATCGTTTACGTCGATGAGATTGACAAGATTTCCAGAAAGAGTGAGAATCCGTCGATCACCAGAGATGTAAGCGGCGAGGGTGTTCAGCAGGCACTGCTGAAGATTCTGGAAGGTACAGTCGCCAATGTTCCGCCGCAGGGTGGACGCAAGCATCCGCATCAGGAGTTTATCCAGATTGATACGACGAACATCCTGTTCATCTGCGGAGGAGCTTTTGACGGACTGAACCGTATTATCCAGAGAAGAATGGGAGAAAATGTCATCGGATTCAATTCAGATGTTTCTCTGACCAAAGAAGAGGAAGAGAATCTCCAGCGCAATGTTGAACCTGAAGATCTGCTGAAGTTCGGACTGATTCCGGAGTTCATCGGACGTCTTCCGGTCATCGTAACACTGGACGAACTGACGGAAGATGCATTGATCCGCATTATGAATGAACCGAAGAACGCACTGATCAAACAGTATCAGAAACTGTTCGAGCTGGATGGTGTAGATCTTGAAATCGAAGATGACGCAGTCAAGGCGATTGCAGACAAGACACTGGAGCGTCACACAGGCGCCAGAGGTCTCCGTTCGATTTTTGAGAAGACCATGAATGATATCATGTTTGATATTCCATCCAGAGACGATATTGAGAAGTGCGTCATCACTAAGGATACGATCGAAAAGGATTCCAAGCCGCTGCTGGTGAAGGGAAAACAGCATAAAAAGTGGCTGGATGAGGGAGCAGACGAGAATCTGAAGGATCAGTCTGACGCTTCCTAAAGCAGAGCGTATCCGGAAGAATTTCCGCAGAAATCGGGCTGCCGCGGACTGCGGCTTCAGGGGGAAAGTCCAGAGTTTCTGAAAGTGGGGAAGGACGAGGTATATGAAGGAAGAATTTGAAAACAATCCTGCAGTCACAACGCCGGATTCTTCGAATCAGGGCGTGCGGCCAGCCGGAAAAGATTACGACAGCGGCATGGATGTAAAAGAAGTACTTCCGTGTGTACCGCTCAGGGGTGTAACGATTTTTCCGCATACAGTCGTGCATTTTGACATTGGCAGAGAGAAATCGATCCGGGCTCTTGAACGGGCCATGGCTACAGACAAGCTTTTATTCGTGTCCACGCAGAAAGATGAAAAAGTCCTGATTCCGATGGTTTCAGACATGTATCCGATCGGAACAGTCGTCCGCGTCAAGCAGATGCTGAAGATTCAGGGCGATGCCGTGCGGGTTCTCGTAGAAGGAATCTGCCGTGCCGTCATCGATGAATGCATTACAGAGGATAACTACATTTCCTGCACAGTAGACAGGATTGTAGAAAACATTACGGAAGACAGTCTGTCCATTCAGGACAAGGCCAGAATCCGTCTGATTGAAGACGCATTTTCAGAGTATGCTGCACTGAGCGCACAGATCGGCGATGAAGCAGTCGATAAAATCCTTGCAGAAAAGGATTCGGCGGCAAAGATCGATATGATGGCAAATGAACTGTTTGTCACCTCCGAGAAAAAGCAGAAGATCCTGAGTGCATTGGATTTCTCTGAGCGTCTGCAGATCATCGGCGAGATCATCGCTGAAGAAAATGAAATTGCAGCCGTTGAAAAGAAACTTGCCGCAAAGGTAAAGGAAAACATCGACAACAGCCAGAAAGAATACTATCTTCGTGAGAAGATCAAGGCCATTCAATCGGAACTGGGAAACGATGAAGATGCTGCTGCAGAAACCGCAGAATGGACAGAGAAGCTCGACGCGCTGAAACTGGACAAGAAAATTGACGAGAAAGTCCGCAAGGAAATCAAAAAATATGCAAGAATGGTTCCGTCCTCTGCAGAGAGTTCGGTCGTTCGCAACTATGTGGAAACCATCCTAGATCTTCCGTGGAATAAGTCTTCCCGTGTCAACCATGATATCAAGAAGGCAGAGAAGATCCTGAATGAAGACCATTACGGCATGGACAAAGTCAAGCAGCGTGTCCTCGAATATCTGGCCGTCACGCAGCTCTCCAAGGGAATCCACGGGCCGATCCTGTGCCTGGTAGGACCTCCGGGAGTTGGAAAAACGTCCATTGCGAAGTCTATCGCAAGAGCGACAGGAAGAGAATTCGTCCGCATGTCGCTGGGCGGCGTCAGAGATGAGGCAGAGATCCGGGGCCACAGAAGAACCTACATCGGAGCTATTCCGGGCCGTGTCATCAACGGAATCCGCGAGTCGGGCGTAAACAATCCGCTCTTCCTGTTCGATGAGGTGGATAAGATCGGAGCGGATTTCCGCGGCGATCCGGCATCGGCTCTTCTGGAAGTTCTCGACCCGGAGCAGAACAGCACCTTCACAGACCATTTCCTGGAAGTGCCGTTCGATCTGTCCAAGGTTATGTTCATTACAACCGCAAATACACTGGACACGATTCCGGAGCCTTTGCTGGACAGAATGGAGATCATCGAAGTTCCGGGCTACACAGAGGATGAAAAGGTTCAGATTGCTGAGCGTTATCTGATCAGAAAACAGGTGAAAGAGAACGGACTGAAGCAGAATCAGATGAAGATTTCTGATAATGCCATCCATGATCTGGTCAACTATTACACCAGAGAATCCGGCGTCCGTAATCTGGAGCGTGAAATTGGAAGCCTCTGCCGGAAGGTTGCGCGTAAAGTCGTGGAAAACCCGAAGAAGCAGAAGACCTACAATATCACGCCGAGAAACCTGGAAAAATATCTTGGAAAACACCGCTACTTCTATGATGTGGTGGAAGGCGAAGATCAGGTCGGCGTAGTTACCGGACTGGCCTGGACACAGGTCGGCGGTGTAACGCTGCAGATCGAGTGCGATGTCATCGAGGGAAACGGGAAGCTTCAGCTTACCGGACAGCTCGGCGATGTCATGCAGGAATCCGCCCGCATCGGAATCAGTTATCTGCGTTCCATTGCGGATAAGTACGGAATTGATATTGATACATTCAGAAAGAATGATCTTCATCTGCACATTCTGGAAGGTGCCGTTCCAAAGGACGGACCGTCTGCCGGCGTAACCATGTGCACAACCGTGATGTCTGCGATTACAGACACTCCGGTAAGAAGAGACGTTGCCATGACAGGTGAGATTGACCTTCGCGGAAATGTCATGCCAGTCGGAGGAATCCGTGAAAAGGTTCTGGCCGCACATCGCGCAGGAATCAAGAAGATCCTCCTTCCGAAGAAGAATGAACCGGATATGGAAGAACTTCCGCGTCAGGTACGCCATGACATTGAGTTTGTTCTGATTGACCGCGTCGAGCAGGCGTTTAAGGAGGCCTTCACACAGGATCCTTCCATCAACGCAAAGAAGCTTGCTGCGAAGTATGAGGAAAAACGCAAAAAGGAAGAAGAAGAGCATCGTAAAGACGCATAAGAAGAACCCCACCCTTCCACAACGCTGAAGCGCTGGCGGGTGCCCGGGAACCTTGTTGTCGTCTGACGATTAGACAATCTGACGGGGCTGCTCCAATGAAGCAAAAATAAATGCTTGGGGTGCAGCCCCGCTTTTGCTGTCTTGCAATGCTTTCTTCCTGATATAATAGAGACGGTGAATGTGAGGCAGAGAATGTCTTCTGGGCGGGCTTCAGAAAAATATAGAAACGGCGGAATCCGATATCCGGTTGATCTCTGTTTCCAGCGGGAAAAGGTTTATGAAATCCGCGAAATGCCTGAGGACTGAAAGAGAAAGGATAATCATCTATGTTGAAAATAGTGCAGTCAGAAATCGTCGCAACAGCCGTGCGGCCGCAGCAGTATCCGGCCGACAATCTTGCGGAGGTGGCTTTTGCCGGACGATCCAATGTCGGAAAATCTTCCCTCCTGAACCTGATCACGGGAAGAAAGAATCTGGCACGTGTCAGTGCATCGCCGGGAAAGACGCAGACCATCAACTTCTATCTGGTGAATAAAGACCACGATCCGTTCAGAATCGTCGACCTGCCGGGATACGGATACGCGAAAGTTTCTAAAAAGGTCACGCAGGACTGGGGCGAGATGATGGAAACCTTCCTGACCGGGCGTCAGGGCCTGAGAAAGGTGTTCCAGCTCGTGGATATCCGCCACAAACCGACGGCGCAGGACGTGCAGATGTATAACTTCCTGAAATACTATGACCTCGATGGGCCAGTGATTGCCACCAAGGCGGACAAGGTTTCTAAAAGAGAGGCGCAGAAACAGATGCAGATTATCCGCAAAACTCTGGATATGCGTCAGGATGCCGCGATTCTGCCGGTTTCAGCCCTGAAAAAGACAGGCGTGGATCAGGTGCTCGCTGCAATTGAGGAAATCGTCCGGATTGGTTAAGTTTATGAGAAGTTTAAGTAGATTATCGGTAAAAGCTGTGAAAGCCGGTAGACCTGAATGGATAAAAGTTATATGATAGAATAATCGAGGAAAATCATATGACCGGAAGCGCAGGCTTCCTAGAGAAGGAGACATAATGGCGGAAGAAAAGAACACGATGGGCAAGGTCCTGTTTACCGAGCAGGATATCTGTGATAAGGCGAAGGAACTCGGTGAGCAGATTACGCACGACTATCAGGGAGATGAGCTGATCGTCGTCGGAACGCTGAAAGGCGCAGTAATGTGGATGAGCGAGCTCGTAAAGCGCATCGATCTGGATCTGAAGATGGATTTTGTATCGGCCAGCAGTTACGGTTCTGGCACAACCAGCAGCGGAGTTGTAAAGATCACGAAAGACCTGAGTATGGACATTTACCAGAAAAATGTTCTGATCGTTGAGGATATTATTGACACAGGTACAACACTGAATTTCCTGACGAAGAAATTCAAGGAGCGCGGCCCGAAGAGTGTGAAGATCTGCACGATGCTGGACAAGCCGTCCAGAAGACGCGTCCCGCTGGCACCAGATTATAAAGGCTTTACCGTTGATGATCTGTTCATCGTAGGCTATGGCCTGGATTATGACCAGAAATACAGAAATCTGCCGTACATCAGCTATCTCGAGCCAGGAGACATCCAGGAATAAAAGGGAAAGGAGCGGACAACCATGCAGAAAACGAGTATTGGTTTTTCATTACTTACTGTCATTACTGTACCGCTTGCGATTATTCTTCTCAGTTCCAATATTGCGCTCCGTATTCCGCTGACCTATCAGTTCTATTTCACCGACAAGCAGGCGATCAGTTCTGCGGGATATGAGGTGACGGAAAGCCAGCTGAGCCACGAGATTGCGGCCAGTCTGAATTCAGTCAGCGGCGGTAAATTTCAGGTTTATGAGAAGAATGGCCAGTATAAGGACCCGATTTTCGGAACGAAAGATCAGGAAGTTGTCAGTCAGATCAGAAAGCAGCTGAATAAGGAACTTGTGGCAGGGATTTTTGCGCTGATTGCGTCAATTCTTCTGTTTGAGTTTACATTAAGGAAGAAAATGCCGGAATGGCTGACGGCGGAAGGGCAGTGGGCAAGCGGAATTGTCTGTGCGCTGCTGCTGCTTCAGGCCATCCTGGTGAACATCAAGTCGTTCAGGCTCTGGCTTTACAGCCATCTGGTGGGAATCACGCTGAAGAAGAGCGATGCACTGTACGCCATCATGCACCTGGGATTCGCGAAGGCATACCTGGTGTTCAGTACCCTGATCGCAGTGATTCTGCTCCTGCTGTTCGTCTATATTCTGGTGAAACGTACGAAGCCGAAGGGCATGATCTTCTATCAATAACGGAAAACTGCATGCGGGCAGGGACTTTTCACAGAAGCTGCCTGCCTGCATCTGCAGATAATAACTCGGGGAGGGGTTATGTTGCAGATAACAAATTTAGAAGATATTGAACATTTAAATATCGACCTGCACATGCATTCAACATACTCCGATGGTGTGAAAACACCGGAAGAATTAATCCGTATGCGGGCGGAAGAAGGATGCATTATGGCCGCAGTGACCGACCACGACGGAGCGGGCGGAGTTCCCGAGGCGCTTGCGGCAGGCCGGAAATACGGCGTTCAGGTCCTGAGTGGTATCGAACTGGGGACCCTTCTGGATCATCGCTATGAACTGCATATTCTCGGTTATGACTATGACATTCACAACGAGACACTCTGTCGGGAAATCGAGAAGATCCGCGAGTACCGCGATGGAAGAAACGATAAACTACTGAAGGTTTTTCAGGACAAAGGAATCAATATTACAAGGGAAGACCTGATGCAGCACCCGAACCAGGACTATATCGGAAAGCCGAACTTCGCGATGGCCCTGGAGAAGAAGGGCTACGTCAGCAGCGTTCAGGAAGCTTTTGATTCTCCTGAATATCTGTCCTCACCGGAATCCCTGGCCCTGAAGAAAATGGCCGTCGATCCCTTCGATGCACTGTCCTGGATCGCAGGAGCCAGCGGATACCCGGTTTGGGCTCATCCGATGGAGACAAAATCCAGACTGGACAAGAAGAGCTCCGGATACCGCGCCCTGATCCGGGAAATCGCGGAAAGACTGAAAGGCGGAGGCCTGAAAGGACTGGAATGCTGGCATCCTTCTGCAGACCGGGAAGATTCTCTCTGGCTGGAAAATCTGGCCGATGAACTGGGCCTGTTCAAGACCAAAGGCTCGGACTATCACGGGCTGCGCTGATGCAGATGCATCGTTTTCTGATTCACCGGGAACAGAAAAGGGTAACGATGAAGTAGACAGAGACGCCCGCCGCGGCGGGCAGCCGAGACAGAAAGTGGAAAAGAAACGCAGGGGAACTGCGAGTTTATAGTAATTGATAACAACGGAAGGAAGATCTCAGCATCTTCATTTCGCGAAAAAATTTTCGCAATTGTGATGCTATTAAGGAGGTTGAGATGAGAATTAGATTTTGCGGCGCAACAGCCGGCGTAACAGGATCCTGTCACCTGCTGATGACAGATAAACATAAAGTACTGCTGGACTGCGGACAGTTCCAGGGTGGAAAAGCGCAGGAAGCCATGAATGCCGAGCCTTTCCCCTTCGATCCGGAAGAGATTGAATGCGTGATTCTGAGCCACGCTCACATCGACCACTGCGGAAGACTGCCGCTTTTGGTGAAGAGGGGCTTTCACGGAAAAATTTACTGTACCAGCGCGACAGCCGATCTGCTGGGCGTCATGCTGCAGGACAGCGCCTACATCCATGAACGTGAAGCAGAATGGCAGAACCGAAAGAACACGAGAGCCGGAAAGCCAAAGGTCGAGCCGCTGTACACCGCGCAGGATGCTGTCAATACCATGCAGTACGTGCAGCCGGTCCTCTATCAGCAGCTGGTAGAGATCAATGATGAGATGCGGATTGTCTTCAATGATGCCGGCCATATTCTGGGATCCGCGATCACAGAAATCTGGGTGAAGGAAGATCACAGTGAGACCAAGATCGTCTTTACCGGTGACCTGGGAGAAACCGACCGCCCGATCCTGAAAGATCCGACTATTATCAAAAAGGCCGACTGTGTTATCATGGAGACCACATACGGCGACCGTCTGCACACCGAGCATGTGGGCGATGTCAAGAAACTCATCGATATCATTCTGAACACCACCCGCCGGGGAGGAACCGCGGTCATTCCGTCCTTTGCCGTCGGCAGAACACAGGAACTGATCTATCAGCTGAATCAGTTCTACGAGCATGATGAGCGCTATAAAGATGAGCTGAGCCGCCTGAATGTCTATGTCGACAGCCCGATGGCCATGACCGCAACCCAAGTATTCAGAAGGAATCCGCAGGTGTTTGACGAAGAAACGAAGAAACTGATCCTGTCCGGAGACGATCCGCTGGATTTTCCGAACCTGAAATTCACCAAGACCTCGGATGAGTCCCGTCAGCTGAATTTCGATCACTCGCCAAAGGTGATCATTTCTGCCAGCGGCATGTGCGATGCGGGAAGAATCCGTCATCACCTCAAGCACAACCTGTGGGACCCGAAGAGCAGCGTGATCTTCGTCGGCTACCAGGCCGTCGGAACACTGGGAAGAGCCCTGGTCGACGGCGTGAAAGATGTAACACTGTTCGGCGAGCAGGTACATGTCAACGCAGAAATCTACAACCTGCAGGGATTCTCCGCCCACGCAGACCAGCACGGACTCTTTACCTGGGCCGCCGGATTCCAGAAACCGCCAAAGCAGCTGTTCCTGGTCCACGGTGAACTCTCAGCCAAGGAGAACTTTGCCAAACTCCTGCACGATAAACTTGGCTATGACCCGATCGTCCTGAACGGCAATGCCGAATTCGAAATTTCCGGCACCGACGTCTCCCTGCTGAATCAGGAGACCGCCGAGCGCAGAGAAGCCGAAAATCAGGAAATTCAGCGTCTCCGCAACCAGATCTCCGAGATCCACTCCGATCTGGAGAACATCCTCTATAACGCCAACCTCGCCATGGGCAGCGGATTGTCCGAGGACCGCCTTATCCAGATGAACAATATCGTCCAGGAACTGAACAAGAGCACCATGGACTTGGGCGCAGCCGTCTCCGAAGCCGGCGAGGAAGAGAAACAGCAGATTCCGAAGAAGGTGTGATGCTGCGGGCGCTCGTCTGGCGCCTTCCAGCGTCGAGGAAGGGTAAAATTGAAATTTTGAGAAGAGCCGTCTGGCCGGATGTCCGGCCAGACGGTTACATTCGAATAAATATAAGGATAGAAGAAAAAACGGCCAGCAAACGTACCCAGTTTAAATTATTTTTATGTACAGAAAGAGGTTTTCGCCGAATAATACCAATGAATTTTCCAATTATGTACAGAACACCTTTTTTGCCGATAAATACAAAATCAATTGTGCACGAGTTGGGTGAATAAAAGGAAGGTGATGGAAGTACTGCCAGAACTATGGAAAACAGATGGGAGAAAAATAGGTGGACACAATAAGATACCAGAAGTTGCCATAAAACATGCTGTACGTTAACCAGAACGTGATCGATCAGTCAGAAATGAAATTCTGAAAGAGCCAGAGACCGCCACGCCTCTGGCTTTTTCATTTATCTATGCCTGCCCTCTGCCAATTCAACAGATGGACACTACTCCGCCTGCAGCATCCATGTTACAATAAGACTAACCATATATCTGTGAAATATTTTTGTAAAGGAGGCCCACATGGTCAGGCACATCATTTTATGGCAGCTGAAGGACGAGTACGACGAGGCGCGGAAGCAGGAGATCCGCCGTGGCATGAAGGAGGGTCTGGAGTCCCTGCAGGGAAAGGTCCCGGGACTTCTGACGATCGCGGTGCGGATTGACGGGCTGGCGTCATCGTCTGCGGACGCGATGCTGGACGCGGAATTTGAGGATGAGGCGGCGCTGAAAGCCTACCGCACGCACCCGGAGCACGTGAAAGTCGCGGATTCGCGCGTCCGTCCTTTTGTGAAAACTAGGGTGTGCATGGACTATGACGTTTAGGGGAGCTGAGTTGAAAGCAGAATTGGACAAAACTCAAACGGGCAAGGGGCTTCACTTGTCTGACGCGCAGCTGCGGGCGGTCCGGAAAACGGAGGGCCCGCAGCTTCTTCTTGCCGTCCCGGGAAGCGGAAAAACGACAACGCTGGTTGCCCGCCTGGGCTATATGATCCGCGAGAAGGGCATCCCGCCGGGAAGCATTCTGGTCATCACCTTTACGAAGGCTGCCGCGGAAGACATGCGCAGGCGCTTTGCATCGTTTTTTGGGGCGGAAACGGCGGAAAAGGTGCATTTCAGCACGATCAACAGTTTCTGCTATTCGGTGGTGCTGTTTTATGCAAAGATGTACCGCAGGAACAAGCCGAAGGATGAGACGAACAGTCCGGGAATCATCCGGATGCTGTATCCGAAGGTTTACGGCGGTTTCTCCAATGAAAACGATATTAAAGAACTGGATCAGCAGATTACTTACATTAAGAACATGCAGCTTGATGATGATGAGATCGAAAAGCTGAAGACTTCCGGAGGAGGCCTTCTGGTCAGAAAAATGTACGAGGCCTATCAGAACTTCCTGAAGGAGAATTACCTGATGGACTACGACGACCAGATTCTTTTTGCCCATCAGCTTTTGTCGAACCTGAAGCCTGTGCGGAAGCACTTCCAGAGGGAATTCCCCTATGTCTGCGTGGATGAGGCGCAGGACACGTCGAAGGTTCAGCATGATGTGATCCGGCTTCTGGCGGGGAAATCGCGGAATCTCTTCATGGTAGGGGATGAAGACCAGAGTATTTACGGCTTCCGGGCGGCCTATCCGAAGGCTCTGCTGGATTTTCGGGAGACCTATCCGGGCGCGGAGGTCTTGTTTCTGGAGACCAATTACCGCTCGGCAAGGAGTATCACGGAAATGGCGGCAAAGTTTATCACGGGAAATCAGAACCGCTATGAGAAGAAGATGCTGCCGGCGAGAAAAGAAAAGGGATCAGCGGAGATCGTGAAACTGAAGAGGCGGAATCTGCAGTACCGCTGGCTGGTGGAGCATCTTGAGGGAAGCTCTCAGGAGACGGCTGTCCTGTACAGGAATAATGACAGTGCGATTCCACTGATTTATGCGTTGAAAAAGGCGGGAATTCCCTGCAGAAGAAAGAATATGGACAGCCTGTTCTTTCAGAACCGGGTCGTGAGAGACGCCGCTGAAATTATGGAGTTTGCGCTGAATCCTTCTTCCACGCGGCTCTTCTGGGATCTCTACTATAAATTTTCTGTGCGGATCACGAAAAAGGCGGCCTTTCAGGCGGCGCACCATCCGTCCCGGCGTTCTGCGGATCCTCTGCTTCACGCCCTTGAGATTTCCGATGCACTGGGGCATAAGAAACGGGAGGAAGTGCGCAGGCTGAGGCTGAATTTCCAGAAGATGCGGCAGAGAAACAATGCCAGGGAGGCGGTCGCGGCCATCCGTTTTCAGATGGACTACAGCCACGCGAACAGTGAAAAACTGTTTCTCCTGCAGGCGCTGACGGATCAGGAGGAGACCATTGAGCAGTTTCTTGAGAAGCTTAAGGACATGGAGGAAGAACTGAATACCCCTCAGGATAAAGCCGCCATGCAGGAGAATCCGAAGATTGTCCTCAGCACGATTCACGCCAGCAAGGGACTGGAATATCCGCGTGTGATTCTGATGGACGCGGTTTCTGACATTCTTCCTGCCGCGGATAACGATATCGAAGAAGAACGGCGGATTTTCTATGTCGGAATGACCAGGGCCAGAGATTCCCTGCTTCTTCTGGATTATGAGAATGAAAGCTGTCCGTTTATCCGGGAGTGCAGCGGGAAAAATGCCGGCTGGAAGCCTGGCAGTACGGTTGTTCATAAGAAGTTCGGAAAGGGCAGGGTGGTTTCTAACGATGGAAAGACGATTGTCGTTGATTTTCAGAGGAGGGGAAGAACCAGCATGAAGCTGGATCTTTGTATAGAAAAGGGTCTGCTGCGCTAGCAATGTGGGTATAAATACAGGGATGAGAGAGTGATGAGCGAAGGAGGTCTGCATGATTTACCAGAGTATTCCGCTTCGCGGTGGAAAAGCGAAATTAACCACATATATTCATGAGGGCACGCAGAACGGGAAGAAAGTGGCCAAAAGGCCGGCGCTGATCGTTGTGCCGGGCGGTGCGTACGCGGTTCACGCAGATGAAGAGGCGGAGCCGGCGGCGCTGACTTTCCTAGCCCGCGGTTACAGTACTTTTGTGCTGGATTACTCGCTGAATGAGGAATCGGGATATCCGAACACCCTGCAAGAAGCCGCGGAGGCCGTAAAAACCGTGCGTGAACATGCAGATGAATGGAACATTGATTCCCGCCAGATTTTTATGATGGGATTTTCCGCAGGTGCACATACCACGGCAATGCTGGCGGCAGAGTGGAAATCATCCGGAATTGCAGATGTTCTTGGCTGCAGTCCGCAGCTGATCCGTCCGGATAAGGCCGTCCTCTGTTACGGCGCAATGAAGATCCTGCATGCTGAGGAGGGGAAGGACGGCCGCGCCGTTCCGGCCATTAAAAGCCAGAAGGCTCCCGAGACAGATGTGGTTTCCTGTATCGGAAAAGACACCGTTCCGCTGTTTCTCTGGCACTGCCGCTATGACCGCATGGTTCCCGCGTCCCATTCCATGATGATCGCAGAAAAGATGCTGGAATATAATCGTCCTTTTGAACTTCATCTCTTCCAGGCAGGCGATCATATGATGTCCGTAAACAACAGAACGACGGATCCGAAGGGAAAAGAAATCGATGAGAGCGTCTCTCAGTGGGTGCCGCTCTGCGATATGTGGCTGAGAAGAAAAGACAGTCACCACTAATCAGAAATTATGATAATCCCTTGCAGGCCATTGGGTCCGCAGGGGATTTTATATGCAGTGAAAACTCTCTTGCGGAATAAATAGGAGTATGATATATTTAACTGAGGTTAGATAGTTCGAATATAGATGTAGGGAATCCCCGGTACTAACCAACGGCAGCAGGTACTTACACGCTGAAGCTGAAGGCGAGTCATTATGATGAGCAGCAGATTACGATTCAGGTAGGTGAGCAGGCAGATGCTGCCGGCGCGGGAGAAACAGCCGGGAAGAAAATGACCGTTGTGCCGGAGCTGTACTTCGATCAAAATCAGCACTATCTTCAGCTGAAGAGCTATAATCAGGATTTCCTGACCTGGTTAAAGAAGATTCAGTCGGTTTCTGTCAATGATGCCGAACTGAAGCCGGATAAGAACACCTGGTCTGTAAATGCCTGCGGAGTCAGTGACTCCTATGTGGCCGGGGAGTCTTCTCTGGCGCTGACTTCAGATACTCTGAAGACCGGCGGTAACACCGTGAAAATCAAAGCGGACGGATATGAAGAGGTCACGCTGAAGATTACGAGAACAAAAGGAGACGGCTGGTTTACTCCGGATACGTTTGCGATTGAAAAATAAAATGAGAGCAGAATAACAATTAGAGACCGCAGAGGCAGAGCATGCCGAAGCGGTCTCTTTTCTGCCATCCTCACAGAAAAACCATATAGCGACATTGAGGCAATGGGAATACTGTGATAAAATGATTAATTGGGACATGGGTAATTTTCTGTGTCTCTTAATCCAATATGGTGCTTTTACAGATTCCTACACGCAGGGGTCAGATAAAGGTAGAGAGGTGAAACAAAATGAAAAAAGAAATTGTAGAGCTTCGTGAGAAAATGAAAGAGAACGGAATTGACGTATATTTCGTTCCATCCGGTGACTACCACAGTTCCGAGTACGTAAATGATTACTTCAAGGAGCGTGAGTTTGCTTCCGGTCTGACCGGTGAATCCGGTGAGCTGATCGTTGACAGCGAGGGCGCTTATCTGTGGACTGACGGAAGATATTTCCTGCAGGCTGAGACACAGCTGGCAGGTTCTGAGATTGAGCTGATGAGAATGGCTGAGCCGGGCGTTCCGACGGTTGAAGAATTCCTGGAAGACCTGGCTAAGAAGCATAAGGGCTTCACATTCGGATACTACGGCCGCGTTCTGAACGCAGACAGAGGAAATGAGCTGAAGGATCTTCTGAGTAAGTATGACGTTCAGTTCAAGCTGGATAAGGACCTGGTGGGAGAAGTCTGGACAGACAGACCGGAACTGAAGCCGACAGAAATTTACGAGCTGCCGCTTTCCACAGTTGGAAAGACATGCGAGCAGAAGCTTGCTGATGTCCGCAAGGCGATGGCAGACAAGGGTGCTGACTACCTGCTGATCACAGATCTGATGGAGAGTGCATGGCTCTTCAACCTGCGTGCAGATGATATCGCATATACACCGGTATTCTTCGGATACACACTGCTGAGCCAGGACGACGTCAAGCTGTTCGTCATGGACGGAGCACTGAAGAAAGACGCATCCGGCAAGCCGGTACTTCCTTCTGACCAGCTTGATTTTGTCCAGGTCGGAGACTACTACGACATCGACAAGGCTGTCGCTGCTCTGCCTGCTGACAAGACTCTGTGGGTTGACGAGGGAACATGCAACTACCTGCTGAGCCTGCAGATTCCTTCCGGCATGAAGGTTGTCAATGAGATGACTCCGATCGCCATGATGAAGGCGCAGAAGAACGAGACAGAGATCAAGAGCACGCTGAACGCTCATCTGAAGGACGGCGTTGCCATGGTCAACCTCATTTACTGGCTGAAGAATCATGTCGGCAAGGAAAAGATCACAGAGCTGGACGTTGCTGCCAAGCTGAGAGGCTTCCGTGCTGAGCAGGAGGGATTCTTCGATATCTCCTTCGAGACCATTGCAGGATATGGAAAGAACGCTGCTGTCATCCACTACGCACCGACTCCTGAGACAGACACAGAACTGCAGCCGGAAGGCTTCCTGCTGCTGGACTCCGGCGGGCACTACATGGACGGTACGACAGACATTACCAGAACCATCAAGCTCGGACCTGTCACCCAGGAAATGATCGACGGATACACTTACGTTCTGAAGTCCCACATTGCTATGGCAACTGCTGAGATCACACCGGATCAGAACGGAATTGATCTGGACAGAATCACCAGAGCTCCGATGAGAGCTGCAGGACTGGACTTCAAGCACGGCCTGAGCCACGGCATCGGCCACCTGCTGAGCGTTCATGAGGGACCGAACATCCTGAGAAGAGTTCCGACTCCGATCGAGCTGAGACCGAACATGGTTATGTCCGATGAGCCGGGTCTGTACATCGACGGAAAGTACGGCGTCCGTATCGAGAACGAGGTTCTGCTGAAGCAGAATGAGAAGGGCAACATCGTATTCCAGAGCATCACATACTGCCCGTATGAGAGAGAATGCATCAACACCGCTCTTCTGACCGATGAAGAACTCGAGTGGGTCAACAACTATAACAAGGACCTGCGTGAGAAGCTCGTTCCGCTGCTTGGCAAGGAGCAGGCTGAATTCGTCATGAAGGAGACTGAGCCTCTGACGAAGTAATTCGGATACAAGACACAGATAAACATGCGCTTTTTTGTGATTTCTTTCAATTGTCACCTTGTTTTCTGGTGACAAAGGTTGACAATCAAGAGCAAGACGTGTAATATTAAAGCTGTTCCACGGCAGCTGGTGATGTTCACCGGCTCCGTGCCTCAGCTTTTTTCTTTTGTCTGCATGCGGCAAAAGAAGAAGCGCAAGGAAGTAAACTACTGTTATATATTCAATCAATCAGGATAAATAAAATGGATTATCTGAATCTTGCGGAAGAAATTATTCAGGGAAAGCGTCTGAAAACGAGGGAAGAAGGTCAGCTTCTTCTGGACGCGCTGACGGAGAAAGAGCAGAAACAGCTGAGAGCCGGTGCGGATAAGATCCGGGAAGCCCTCTGCGGAGACAAAGTGGATCTCTGCTCCATCATCAGCGGCAGAAAGGGCGGATGTTCAGAAGACTGCAAGTTCTGCGCCCAGTCGGGGACCAGCTGCTCCGGCATTGGAAACTACGGATTCCTGCCGGATGACGTGTTCATGGAAGACTGTGAGAAACACTATAAAAAGGGTGTGGACCGCTACTCCATCGTTACGGCGGGGAGAAATCTCTCCGACAGGGATCTGGACGATGCAGTGAGAGTGTTCCATAAAATGCATGAAAAGTATCCGGACATCGGACTCTGTGCCTCACATGGACTGGAGAGCCAGGAGGCATTCGACCGCCTGAAGGCTGCTGGCGTGGACATGGTGCACTGCAATATCGAAACATCCAGACGATATTTCCCGCAGGTCTGCAGCACACATACTTTTGAGGATAAGCTGGAGACGATCAAAAGAGCCCAGAAGGCCGGACTGAAAATCTGCTGCGGCGGAATCATCGGCATGGGAGAGAGCTGGCAGGACCGGCTGGACATGGCCCTGACCATCGCGGAAATCGGAGCGAAGTCGGTTCCGCTGAATGTGCTGATTCCCATTAAAGGAACGCCGTTTGGAGATCTTCCGCTTATGTCCAGAGAAGACATTCTGAAGACCGTGGCGATTTTCCGCTATATCAATCCGGAGGCGCAGATCCGGATCGCGGCGGGACGCTACCGTTTCCCGGACGGAGGGACGGAGCTGTTCAGGTCGGGAGCCAATGCGACGATTACAGGCGATATGCTGACGACAACGGGAAACAACATACAGGAAGACCGGACTATGCTGAAAGAAATGGGATTTGAGATTCATGAAGTTCCGGAAGTAAGAGAGGAGAGCAGCCATGCGTTCGAGTAAAATTAAAGATATGACATTTATCGCAGTGATGACGGCGGTCATCTGTATTATGGGACCGCTGTCCATTCCAATTGGCCCGGTTCCGGTATCTCTGACCAACCTGGCTCTGTACATTACCATTTATGTTCTCGGGACCAGGCGTTCGGTCATTGCCTGCGGACTCTATCTTCTGATCGGTCTTGTGGGGCTTCCGGTATTCTCCGGATTCACAGGCGGCCCGCAGAAGCTGGTCGGACCGACAGGCGGATATCTGATCGGATTCATCTTCATGACCCTTGTTGCCGGACTGATTGTCGACCACTTCTATGAGAAGCGTATCATCAGCTTCTTAGGCATGTTCATTGCCACATGGATTCCGTATATGATGGGAACCTTCTGGCTGGCATACTCGGCACACATGAAGTTTTCCGCTGCCTTTGCCGCAGGTGTTCTTCCATTCATCATCGAGGATATGGTAAAGATGGGCATTGCGGCTGTCGGCGGACCGGTGCTGAAGGAACGTCTTTCCAGAGTCGGTCTTCTTGCGCGTGCATAATTTGTCAGGATAACTCCATTTCAAACACAATATATAGCAAGGAAAAGGTGCTTCCCGGATTGTACATATTCGGGAGGCCCTTTTTTTGCGGTTTTATGGTATAATAGAAGCTATACAAGTCTGTACGTTAACTTTTGTCAGAAAGGCAGAATAAAAATAGTATGAGAAAGCTAGTGTATTCAAAACTGCATGAGAAGTACGGGGATAATCCGGACCCGAGGATCAGGAAGAGAACGGACCTGGAGCTGCGTCTGATGGAGATGTATCATCTTGCGGACCAGCTCAGAGCAGTCTATGATCTGGCCATGGATCTGAAGGAAAAGAAGATTCCTTATGCGATGGGAGGGGAAAGCGGAAATTCGCTGCTTCTCTATCTCCTTGGAATTACGGAAACCAATCCGCTTCCGGCACATTACTATGATCCGGAACGCCAGACCGTAGAGTTTGCCTATGATCTGGGTCATCAGGAGAGACGTTACCGCACGCTGATGAAGATCCGTGACGGTTATGATCTTCCGGAGAGGGGATTCGATCATGAAGGAACCTGGGAGTCCGATGGTCACGAGCTGGCGCCGGAACTGTTCTGGGGAAATGAACCGGTGGAAATGGGAAGAATGAAGTCTCCCCAGATTTCCATGCGTGTGCCGGTGAAGGCATTCGGAGATGTTAAGCGTTTCCTGAAGGATCAGCCGGCCCTTACCCAGTCCGGAAAGACAGAGAGCGATGGAATCGGATTTACCTGCGGCTGTCTTCATGTCATCAGCAGCATCATTCTTCCGGAAAGCAGTGAATCCTGGTATCAGCCCATGGATGCATCCAGAATCCGTGACTACTGTGTCACGCACTTCCAGTCGATCCTGAAGCTGGATAACGGAAAGGTCCGCCCGCAGACCTTCCTGGGTGTTCTGAAGATGTACGGATTATCGAGAGGAAGCTGGTCCAATATTGTCAACCAGAAGGCCGTCGTGCTGCAGAGCGGAGAGGACGATACTGTATATACACTGAAAGATTTTGCTTATTCTCTGGATGTTGTGCCTGCTTTTTATGATGAAGTCATGGATACGCTGATCGGTGAGGGCATGGACAGAAGCCAGGCCTATGAAGAGGCGGAGCGTGTTCATCACGGCCGGGGACTTACGGGAGGACTTACCAGAGTCTATTATGAAAATAACCGCCTGCCGTGGTGCAACTATGCGATTCATCTTTTTCCGAAGGCGCACGGAATCGAATACATGATTATGTGCTACCGGATTGAACGGGACAGACAGATGAAGGCACAGAAAGAGGCAGAAAAGCAGCTTGAGCAGGAAAGAATCGCCGGAAAAGAAATGACCAAGCATGAGCTTGGCCATCAGGAAACGATTGAAATCAAGGCTGATGAAGCCTGGAAGCTGAGAGACGAAGATCCGAGGCTTCATAACAGAAATCTTGAGACGGAAAAGACCGGACAGTATCCGTCAGCGGATCAGCGCAGAAAAGCAGCGGAAGCGGAAGACCGCCGCGGTATCAGTCCTGCGGATCCAGGAAGGGGCGCAGAGTCTTAAGGAAGGCCAGAAGAAATCCGTTGATTCCAAGGTAGTTAATCCGTCTGTGGTGGGCGTAGATCAAATAGCCGCTCTCGATTCCGGGAAGTCTGGAAAAGGAGAACTGATCTTCGAAAGCAGCGCTGCTGCTGCATCCTAATATGGATGCGGCATCCAGCACTGAAATGCCGTCAGACGGATGCTCCGGAAGAAATTCCAGCTCCGCTTCCCTGGATTTTGAAGAAGCTGTCAGATGATAGGGTTTTTCCGCGGTCGGGAAGACAATGGCATCGCTGATCGGAAGCCGGGATTTTACGTCTGCCTTAAGGCCGCGGTCGGTCGTGTGGATTTTTCCCGTGGTAAAGGCTGCTGAAGGCAGACCCAGATGGAACATAGCGCGGTGGAGGTCGCAGTTTTCCAGAATTGGAAGAATCCGGAGAAGCTGCAGGATATCATCATGGTTGTGCAGCATGATAGTCTGAAAAAGCCGGTCCTCTCCGGTGTTCAGATATTCCATGTAAAGCCGTACACTCTCACCGCCGTCGATTTCATCATCACGGGCGCTGGAAAGCCCCATATAGATTTCAATGCTTTTCTGCCGGAGAGAAGGAAGAACCTGATGCAGTGGAGAATAATTGCGAATCACCTGATACAGATCCAGATCATAAGGAGCTTCGATCGTCAGATGATATTTTTTTGCCCGCGTCTGAAGAAAAGGAATGTCGAAACGGCGTCCGTTATATGTGATGACGCAGTCCAGGGTCTGAAGAATCTGATCGGCAGCCAGGAGCAGGTCCTTTTCTTCTTCCGGAGACTGGGCGAACAGCTGAACGGCGTGCATGACAGAATTCCCCTCCGCATCCTTTTCCGGCAGGACGAAACCGATGAGGATCACCTTGTCCCTGTAAGGCCTCAGTCCCGTCGTTTCAATATCTAATACGCCGCACTTAAGCGGGCTGAAGTACATGTCAAAGGCCTTGCTCTCGTAAGGCGCTTCTTTTATATAGTCATCTTGTCTGATCATGGGCAGATTCTGTCCCTTTCTGTTTTATCAAAATTTAGTAAAAGGGAAAACAATTTCCCGATTTGAAGTTACGCAGCCGGCAGGGCCGGATGCTGCTTTTTATATACCCCATTCCGGCGCTGGAAAAAGATTTTCCTTTTTTCACCGGCTGTCCGGATGTGGAATCTGGATGCGCACAAAGCGTCCAGATAAAATGAAAATGGACTGCAGGGAATGCAGTCCATCGTTCAAAAGGGGTATTGGGATTAGAGATTAATGAGGTTATCAGGGGGATAACCACAGCTATTATTATAGCGCGGCAGCGTCTGAATTGCAAGATGTACAAGAATGTATCCTTAATTTTTCACCACTTCTTTCCCTGATGTTGAAAAGAATTTGTCATCTGCCTTCATAGAAATGAAAGAGATTTTGTGATAGAATATGAGTTACAATAACCAGTAATGGTAAATCAGAAACAGGTAACATTTTCATTCTATTTGCATAAAGACGGAGAAAGCTATGGCATTTGAAGAAAAACAGCTGAAATCGAAATATATTTACCGCGGTCACATTCTGAATCTGCGTCTGGACACGGTTCAGGCCGTCAGCGGAGAGGCGCAGCGCGAGATCGTCGAGCATCTTCCGGCAGTGGGCATGGCGGCTCTGAAGAGGGACGGGTCCTTTCTGATGGAACACCAGTTCCGCTACGCCATCGGGGAGGTCAATTTTGAGATTCCTGCCGGTCTGATGGAGAAAGGCGAGAAGCCGGAGACTTCCTGTGTAAGAGAACTCCGCGAGGAGACCGGCTATACTCCGGAGAAGGTCCGCTTCCTGACAAAATGTTACTCGTCGGCGGGATTCACCGACGAGACCTGCTACATCTTCCTGTGTACAGGTCTCAGCAAGGGAGAACGGGATCTGGACGATGATGAGTCCATCGATGTTCTGGAAATTCCTATCGACGAGATGGAAGAAAAGGTATTGAAGGGAGAAGTTCCGGACGTAAAGACCCAGTCTGCGGTTCTCTTTACTGCAGCACTGATCAGAAAGGGCGAACTGGATGATCAGCTTGATCCTGAAGTTCTGAAGAAGTTCGGACGAGCATAGTAAACAGAAATTCAGCAGAAAAGGGTGAAGAAATAACAGAAAGACGATGACAGAAACAGTAATGATTGAACAGTTTATCGAGGATCTGAAAGAGAAGAAAAATCTTTCTAAAAATACAATGGACGCCTACCGCCAGGATCTGCGGCATTTTCACGAGTTTCTGCAGGAAAGAAATATGGGAGATCTGCAGGATGCCACGAACACCAGTGTCGTGGCCTACATGCTGGCCATGAAAAATGAGGGCAAATCCAAGTCGACGGTGAACAGAAGACTCGCGTCGCTCAGGTCCTTTTACCGCTGGCTGCTCGACAAGGGCATGATTAAGGAAAATCCGGCGGCATCCATCCGTTCCCCGAGAATCGAGCATAAACAGATCCAGTATCTTTCCATCGCAGAAGTGGAAAAACTCCTGGAAATGCCAGATGATTCGGTGAAGGGAAAACGCGACCGGGCGATTCTGGAAGTTCTGTATGCAACAGGAATCAGAGTCAGCGAAGCGGTGGAACTCAAAGTTTCCGATGTCGACTTGCGCATGGGTTTTGTCGCCTGCAGCGGACAGCACGGACGTGCCAGAATCGTGCCGATGGGAAAACCCGCCCAGCGCGCCCTGAAGGACTATATGAACAGCTCCAGAAAGATCCTGATGAAGGACGGCGATCCGGACGACCGGAACGGAGTTCTGTTCGTCAATTACCTGGGGAAACCCTTCTCTCGCCAGGGCATGTGGAAGGTCCTGAGAAAATACGGAGAGATGGCTGGCCTTCAGGAAAAGCTGACGCCGCAGTCCATCAGGAACTCTTTCGCCATGCATATGGTGCAGAACGGCATCGACATCAAGTCTCTGCAGGAGCTGATGGGGCATGAGGATATCACTGCGACGCAGGTTTACTTCGGCAGCACCAGAAAACGGATTAAGGACGTCTATGACCGGACGCATCCGCGGGCGGAATAATCCGGTCTGAAAATAAAAAATATCGGCCCTTCAGATGTTTTCTCCTTGCAATCTGAGGCTCCGCGCGGTATACTATTCGGGTATGACGGGCGTTCCTCTGGATGCGCGGCAGGGCCGCATCGCAATCATCGTAAGAACGTCTATGCTGAAAGGAGAAACAGATGAATATTATTGATTCCATCACGAACGAGTATCTGAAGAAGGATATTCCTGATTTCAGAGTCGGAGACACAGTCCGCGTTTACATCAAGATTAAAGAGGGAAACAGAGAAAGAATTCAGATGTTCGAAGGATACGTTCTGAAGCGTCAGAATGGCGGCATCAGCGAGACTTTCACAGTCAGAAGATTCTCTTCCGGAATCGGCGTAGAGAAGACATTCCCGGTACACAGCCCATGGATCGACCATATCGAGGTTGTCAGAAGAGGACGTGTCAGAAGAGCTAAGCTCAACTACATGCGTGAGAGAACTGGTAAGGCTGCAAGAGTCAAGACCAAGGAAATCAGAAAGAAGAACGCAGAAGCAGACGCATAAGTGCGGATGCTGCGAGGCCGTTGCGGATGATGCAATGGCCTTTTTCTTTTGTTCCGGATGGCGAGAGAAGACAGCCGGACCATTCCGGCAGGGCCGCATAGAAAAACGACGCGCCAGAAGCAGGCAGACTCCTGACCGGTGCGCAGAAACAGGAGGAAGAATATGGAACACATCAACTGGTATCCGGGCCATATGAAGAAAACCCGCGATCTGATCCTGACCAATATGGGCATGGTGGATGCCTCCATCGAGGTCATCGATGCGAGAATCCCTGTGTCCAGCAGAAACCCAGTCATCAACGAACTGGTGAAGGGAAAGCCGCGCATTATTGTCTTGAATAAGAGCGATTTGTCCGATGAGAAGCAGAACCGCCTCTGGAAAGAGAAGCTGTCCGGAGATGGCACATACACGGTGATCATGGACTGCACTTCAGGCAGCGTAAAACCGCTGATGAACGTTATGGCGCAGGTCCAGAAGGATGTCGCGGCGGCAAAAGAAAAACGCAGAGAGGAAGCCCTGGCTGCCGGAAACGGGAAAAATGCCTCCGGCAGCCCGAAAGCAGATGACGGAAAAAAGCACGACGCCGTCGCAAAGGCAAAACGTGAGAAACCGCTGAGGCTGATGATCGTGGGCATCCCGAATGTTGGAAAGTCCTCGCTGATCAACCGTCTGACGAATAAAAAGAGCACGAGAACCGGAAACAAGCCGGGTGTAACCAGAGGAAAACAGTGGCTGACGCTGAAAAACGGCATGCAGCTGCTGGATACGCCGGGCATCCTCTGGCCGAAACTGGATGACCAGCATACAGGCCTGGCCCTGGCCTTCTGCGGCTCCATCAAGGATGAGATTCTGGATATCGCAAGCCTGGGGCTGGAATTTATCAAATACATGCAGAATGAGTATCCAGACCTTCTCTGCCAGCGTTACCGCCTGGAACAGGTGGAAGAGACACCCCTTGCCACAATGGAAGAAATCTGCAGAAAGCGCGGATTCATCATGCCGGGAAAGAAAATCGACTACGACCGCTGCGCCAGAACCGTTCTGGACGAATTCCGCGCAGGAAAGATCGGAAGAATCACCCTGGAAAAAGTGGAAGAATAAAGTCAGAAGAAATCATATCCTTTATACATCCGGGTTCATCGGGCAGAAGCCGTGCATTCCGGATGCTGCAGGAAAAGGCAGGTCATGGAATGACAACAAAAGCAGAAAGAATCGCACAGAAAAAACAGCATTTTTCCGAGATGATGAGTTTTGATGCCCAGTATCGGAAAGATTTCCGTTACATTGCCGGCGTCGATGAAGTCGGCCGCGGGCCTCTTGCGGGGCCGGTGGTCACGGCCGCCGTCGTCCTCCCAGAGGACTTCGATGTATTTGAAATCAATGACTCGAAAAAACTGACGGATAAAAAGCGCCGGGAGCTGGATGTGCTGATCCGTGAAAAAGCTCTGGCCTATGGATTCGGTCAGAGAGACAATCGGAGAATCGACGAAATCAACATTTTAAACGCCACAAAGGAAGCTATGGGAGATGCAGTCCGCAACGCCGCGGAAATGCTCAGAGAACGGCTTTCAGGCGGTGCAGCAGCGGACGGGCAGGCCGGACAGCCGTCAGAAGCCATGCAGGAACAGGCCGCCAGGCAGGAGAGAATGGACCTTCCGGGAAATCCCGATGCCCTTGCCGCCATGGAAGAAGCCGCAGACCGGAGAATGGAAGCAGAAAATGCCGCCGCCTTCTCCCCGATTTCCCTGGTCATGATCGACGCCGTTCACCTGACCGAACTGGAAGAAGCCGGCATCCATCAGATTTCCCCGACAAAAGGAGATTTCAAGAGCGCATCTATCGCCGCCGCAAGCATCATCGCCAAAGTCAGACGAGACGACATGATGATCGCCTGCAGTCAGCAGTATCCGGGCTATGCCTTCGAAAAGAATAAAGGATACGGCACAAAAGCCCACTACGAAGGACTGCGGGAGCACGGTCTGACGCCGATCCACAGAAAGAGTTTCCTGAAGAACTTCCTATAGAGATAGAAAATGCCGCATACGGGCCAAAACAGCCTGTACGCGGCATTTTTCTACATTATTACATGCGAATATCTTCCAGACAAGTTAAATTATCATATCGTGTATGGTTAGTCAGGTCAACCACTTTGCGGACACACTGATACCTAGTTTAATTTCCCAGCATCATCGACAGGGAACTGTCGGTAAAGAAGGTGTTTGCGTTATACAGGAAGAGGACATCGGTGATGTTCTGCGACTGGATGACGTTGTTGATGTTTCCAAAGTAATAACGCGGGTCGACGACGACGATCTCGCGGAAGTCTCTTGCCAGGAAAGGCAGGAAGCTGTTGGCGTAGGAATCCTTGATCAGAAGAAGACGGCGGCTGGACTTTACCGGAGTCTTGACGGTATAAAGCGGATGGTTGTTTCCGCCGAATACCGTGTAGGCGTCTTTCTTCTTCAGGTTCTTCAGTTCGTAGAAGTGTGTCGTCTTGGTCTTGGTATCCGAGTAGTACATGACGGAAGGAATGTAATCCTTTTTATTTTTCGGCATGTACAGGCGGATCTGGTCACAGAGACCGTTGGTGAATCCGCTCTTGGAATACAGGGTTCCGTAGAAGTTGTTCTTCACGACGAAGGACTTGTATTTCGTGTTGTCCTTGATCTTCAGCTTTTTCTTCGATGCTTTATATGCGGCATAAGCGCCCTGGGTCGTCCAGTGATGGTCGGTGCGGTAGTAGATCTGTTTAGAAGGGTCTTTTGCAGCCTTTTGCAGTGCCGGACGGACATCGACCGGATGAATGCCGAAGCCTTTTATCTGGCTGTAGAATTTATCCATGTAGGCGTTCTGATCAGCCGTCTGCACGGTTTTCGGCAGCTTGTCGCTCAGGATGTTTGCCGCGTTCGGAGCAAGCAGGAAATACATGTGCAGATTCTTGTATTTCTGCTTGAATTTCTTCATGCTCCTCAGCGTGTTGTTCATATAGGTTTTATTCGGACTGCTGATGTCTTCCATCAGATAATGGTCTTTTGCGCGGATAACGCCGTTTGACTCCAGCGTTCCCAGCGTCGTGTCATAGGCGGATTTCACTTTGATGAATCCGTTGCGCATCATAAACTGGTCGTTCGCGTAATCCTCCAGCTTGGTCTCCAGCCGTCCCTGCATGAACTTGCTCAGGGAGACACCAGGCCACTCCTGCAGCATACGGTTTTCCTGCGCGGAGAAGGATTTATCCGGCAAAATGAGATTGCCGATGAATACCACCCCAAGGATGAGACAGAACAACGTCGCCGCTATGTTACGATAATTTTTTTTATTCATGTCGTTTACTCACTTCGATTCTGTGTTGCCTTAACATCTGCCTGCAGCTTCCTAGAAGCGGAAGTACAGGAACGGGTTGTAAGAGCTGTAAATGAGGCATGCGGTGCTCAGGATCAGGATGCTGAAAATGCAGATCAGTCCCAGTACCGGGAAGCGTGCTTCCAGCTTTCTGAATTTCTCCATCGGCTTCGGGCTGCTCATCAGAGATCCACCAATCAGAAGCAGGATATTCGTTCTGAGTAGATACAGCGTATGTGTATTGATGAATGCCGGGGCGCCGATGCCGAACATCATGCCGATGGTGTCCCAGGCTTTTCCCAGCGTTGCACTGCTGAAGAAGACCCATCCGATGATGACGATGACCATGGCATAAACATGCTGCACCCATGCCGGAGCCTTGGCGATGTACTTTCCGATCAGGTATTTCTCAATGACCAGAAGAACGCCGTAATACAGGCCCCAGAAGACGAAGTTCCAGGCTGCGCCGTGCCAGAGTCCGGTCAGACCCCAGACGATCATCAGGTTCAGAATGTGGCGCGGAACGGTTACCCGGTTTCCTCCCAGAGGAATGTACACATACTCACGGAACCATCCGCTTAAGGACATGTGCCATCTGCGCCAGAAATCCGTTACACTCTTTGAGATGTACGGATAATTGAAGTTCTCCAGGAAGTCAAATCCGAACATCTTTCCAAGGCCGATGGCCATATCAGAATATCCGCTGAAGTCGAAGTAGATCTGCAGGGTGTAGGCAATGGCACCGATCCAGGCGGTGATGACTGCCGACTTGCTGTCCGGAAGGGAGGTGATCGCTGTATTCAGTGAGCCAAAGTAATTGGCCAGCATAACCTTCTTACCCAGGCCGAACATAAAGCGGATTGCTCCCTGGCCGAATTTTTCTTTTGTCGTCTCACGATACTGAAGCTGCTCGGCCACGTCTCTGTACTTTACGATCGGTCCTGCGATCAGCTGTGGGAACAGAGAGAGATAAAGGCCGAATTTCAGCGGGTTCGGCTGCGGACGGACGGTGCGCTTGTACACATCCAGGATGTAGGACATGGCCTGGAAAGTGTAGAAGGAAATTCCGATCGGCAGCGACAGGGCGGTGTATTTAATGTGCAGGCCGAATACGCCGTTGATCGTGTCCATGACGAATCCGTAATACTTGAAGAATCCGAGGATGAAGAGGTTGACGATCAGGGTGAAGACCAGATTGCACTTTCCGGATCCGCCGCGGTGCTGTTCGTTGTAAATCTGTATGGCCATGAAGTAGTTGAAGAAGATACTGTAGACCATCAGGAAGAGGTAGACCGGCTCGCCCCAGCTGTAGAAGAACAGACTGGCGATGAGCAGGACCATGTTGCGCGCCCGCAGACAGCGTTTCGGGATCGCGAAGTACACGCCCAGAACGATCGGCAGGAAATAAAAGAGGAAGATGATACTGCTAAATAACATTTTTGAACACCTCCTCATATTTATCCGGGTTCTTGGCTGTGCAGTAGAAGAGATACTGGCCTTTCTTCAGGACGATGGCGTTTTTCAGCATGGCGACCTGCTTGGGACCGTAGCTCTCAAAGGTATGGGTCTGGCTGTCGATGCGCGTCTCTGCGGCATCTTCTGCTCCGCTCAGTGAAGTTCCCTTATGGGCCTTCAGAACGAGGACTTCGGAGACACCGAGCGCATTCTTACTCTTGTAGTACATAAATCCCTCATACTGGGAAGAATCGATTCCCATGAACTCCATGAGTTCGCGGGAATTGCATTTTTTCATTGTCGTGACACTGGTCTGTTTCTGGAAGGCCTTGTCGATGGTGCTCATCGGAACGTCCTTAGCATTGTTCTGCGCATACACAGTGATCAGAAAGGCGATCAGGACAGCGACGAGCACGATTTTTATGATTATGCTGCTGTGTTTATAGATTGTATTCATTAAAGCCCCGCTTTCTGCGCCATTTCATCGAGCCAGTACGGATAGTAGGCCGGCTGTGCGTGAATGCCGTCGCCTGCGTAGAGATTGCCGTGCTGCTCCAGGATTCCGGTGATGTTGATGTAGACCGGACGGATGGAGGACAGCGAGCTGCTCATGCACATTTTTTCAATTGCTGTGTTGAACTTGTTGTAGTTCTTCAGGACCTTGCGCTTTTTCAGCGTCTTGTCGCTCGGCTTGGTGATGCTGCAGATGTAGATCTTCGTCTTTGGGGAGATCTTGTGGAATTTCTTCAGCAGCTGTGTGTAGCGTGCGATAAACGGCTTCGTGTTTCCGTTGTAGTTGCCCATATCGTTCATGCCGAAGGCAAAGAATGCGGTCTTCGGATAGGTACGGGCAGCGGAAGTGAACAGGCTGTCGCCGTGCATGACGGAGGCGCCGATCTTGCAGAATACCTGATCATCAGACAGGAAACCGTAGGCGGTCAGACCTTCTGTCAGGGAGTCGCCGATCACGACACTTCCGTTGAACTTCTTCATATACTGGACTCTGGAGTTTCCGGAAGACGAAGAAGATACAGCACCGCCCTTTGTCGGGTTCGATTCATCCAGTGCATTGACCTGGCTCTGTACTCTGGCAATGCTGGAATAATTATAGGATTCAATGGTCTTGACATTTTTCTGTACGGCAGCATCGTCCGGTGAAGCGTGCCGGTTGAACTTCAGAAGATTAAAAATGAAAATCAGGACCAGAATCATGATGATCACACATACGATTCCGCCCGGAGTTTTTATAAATCTCCGCAGATTCATCAGCAGATCTTCGCGGTCGAGCTCTGAAATTCTCGCAGCTGCCGGTCTGCGCCGGTTATGATAATGACTTCTCACTTTATATCTCTTTCGCTTTCTATTCTTATTAAGGGTGATTTCTAACGGTATTGTCAACAATTGGAAGTGCCAACGTTGTATATCATATAGAAAATACCGGTTTATTGCAAGGGCTGAAAACCTTAAATCTTGCGTAAGGGTCATAAAGAATCATTAAGAAATCTGTGTCTGTTCTAAATACAAAATTGTTGCATATGTTTCAAAAATTCGGAGCCCTGAACCCTTCACCATGCTGCTCACGGTGGAGGAGAGTGACGCTCTGCCTCCGCCCGATGGGGTAAGAAGAACCCAAACCTTCCACGACGCTGCAGCGGCGGGCGGGTGCCCGGAAAGCTTGCTGTCGTCTGCCGTGAAGACAATAAAAACATGCGAAACAGGAAATAAATTTCCCGCTTCGCATGTTGAAAGGATTAGAATATGTTTTGCAATAGAATTACTGGATCCGCTCACAGATCAGTCTGCCTGTCTCTTCTGTGGAGCAGGCATCCGCGCCGCCCGCCAGATCGGCTGTGCGGTATCCGTCCTTCAGGAACTGCTTTACTGCGTTTTCAATTGCGTCTGCAGCTTCCTTCTGGTCCAGGGTGAAGCGGAGGAGCATGGCAGCAGACAGAATCGCCGCCATCGGATTGGCCTTGCCCGTTCCCGCAATGTCCGGCGCAGAACCGTGTACCGGCTCATACATGCCGAAATTGCCTTCGCCAAGGCTCGCGGACGGCAGCATGCCGATGGATCCCGTGATCTGACTTGCCTCATCGGACAGAATGTCTCCGAACAGGTTGCTCGTCAGGATAACGTCAAACTGGGACGGGTCTCTGACCAGCTGCATGCTGGCGTTGTCAACATAGAAATTGTTCAGTTCTACGTCCGGGTAATCCTTGCTCATCTCGGCAACCGTCTTCCTCCAGAGTCGGGAAGTGTCCAGAACATTGGCCTTGTCTACGCTGGAAACCTTTCCGCGGCGCTTCTGCGCCATGGAGAAGGCGATTTTTGCGATGCGCTGGATTTCGCCGACACTGTACTGCTCAATGTCGTAAGCCGCGTAGCCCATGTCCGTTTCCTTATGACCGCGCTCACCGAAGTAAATGCCTCCGGTCAGCTCACGGACAATCAGAAGATCCAGACCCTGGCTGAGGATTTCCGGCTTCAGCGGAGATGCATCCGCAAGCTCCGGAAATACCATGGCCGGACGCAGGTTTGCATACAGGCCCAGAGATTTTCTCAGACCCAGCAGAGCCTTCTCCGGACGCTGCTCACCCGGCAGAGCATCCCACTTCGGACCGCCGACCGCACCCAGCAGTACAGCATCACTGGACTTGCAGACATCGATCGTATGCTGCGGCAGACACTCACCGAACTCATCGATGGCCGCGCCGCCGGCCTTTACCGTGTTAAAGGTAAACTCCATTCCGTACTTTTCTCCGGCCTTCTTCATCGCCGCAACAGCCTGGCTCGTAACCTCAGGGCCGATGCCGTCACCCGGAACTACTGCGATTGTATAATGCATGATATACCCCTTTTCTGTTTCTATGGACAAAGGCTGAACGCGCAAGGGTCCAGCCTGTTTTCTGCTATCCTGTACGTTATCTCGTCGTCAGACGCCGCCGTCTGGCAGGGGAAAGGGAAATCCGAATTCCTTTTACGGAAGAACTTTCCATTTCTCCAACTGACTCTTATTTCTGCTCTTCTTTTAAAGAAGCCAGAAGTCCTCCCGCATCAATGATGTGGCGGATGAACTCCGGGAACGGATGTGCCTGGAACTCTTCTCCTGTTGTGATGTCTTTAATCGTTCCGTTCTGGAAATCAACGGACACCTCGTCACCGTTCTGGATGGCCTTGCTTGCTTCCGGGGATTCCAGAATCGGCAGTCCGATGTTGATGGAATTCCGGTAAAAAATTCTCGCGAAGGTCGCCGCGATTACGCAGCTTATGCCGCTTGCCTTGATGGCGATCGGAGCGTGCTCTCTGGATGATCCGCATCCAAAGTTCTCGCCGCCGACAATGATGTCGCCTTTTTTCACATTGCTGCTGAAATCCGGATCAATGTCCACCATACAGTGGGAAGCCAGTTCGTCAGGATCCGATGAATTCAGGTATCTTGCCGGAATGATAACATCCGTGTCGATGTTGTTTCCGTACTTATGCACTCTTCCTCTTGCGTCTTCCATTTTGTCGTCTTCCTTTCTGCGTCCGGAGCTAGATTTCCTCCGGGTTGGTGATTTCACCGGTAATAGCGGATGCTGCGGCAACCTGCGGGCTGGCCAGGTAAACTTCTGAAGTTACTGCGCCCATGCGGCCGATGAAGTTGCGGTTGGTGGTGGAAATGCATTTCTCACCGTCCGCGAGGATGCCCATGTAGCCGCCGAGACATGGTCCGCAGGTCGGCGTGGATACCACGCAGCCGGCATCGATAAAGATGTCGATGAGGCCCTCGTGCATGCACTGCTTATAGATGCTCTGGGTCGCCGGAATGACGATGACACGGATGCCGTCGGCCTTGCGGCGGCCCTTCAGGATTTCTGCTGCGGCGCGCATGTCGGAAATGCGTCCGTTGGTGCAGGAACCGATAACAACCTGATCGATTTTTACGCCCTTTGCCTCGTCAATCGTCTTCGTATTTTCCGGAAGGTGAGGGAAAGCAACGGTCGGACGGAGTGTGGAGAGGTCGATGGTGTAGGTCTTCTCGTATTTTGCGTCTGGATCGGCAGCGTATTCCTTATACGGACGGTCAACGCGGCCTTTCATGTATTCTCTGGTGATGTCGTCAACCGGGAAGATGCCGTTCTTGGCGCCGGCTTCGATGGCCATATTGCAGATGGTCAGACGGTCGTCCATGGAAAGGGACTTTACGCCTTCTCCTGTGAACTCCATGGATTTATACAGGGCGCCGTCAACACCGATTTCTCCGATGATGTGGAGAATGACGTCCTTTCCGGATACGAACGGAGGAAGCTGGCCTTTCAGTTCAAACTTCAGTGCGGAAGGAACCTTGAACCAGGCCATTCCGCTGGCCATGCCCGCGCACAGATCGGTGGATCCGACTCCGGTTGAGAAAGCGCCGAGTGCTCCGTAGGTGCAGGTGTGAGAGTCTGCGCCGATGATGGCTTCTCCGCTTGCGACCAGTCCTTTTTCCGGGAGCAGGGCGTGCTCGATACCCATGTCTCCGGCATCGTAGAAGTTATCGATGTCGAAGCGTTTTGCGAACATGCGGCAGGTCTTGCACTGCTCCGCACTCTTGATGTCCTTATTCGGGGCAAAATGATCCATGACAAGGGAAACCCTTGATTTATCGAATACCTTGTCGAATCCGGCCTTGTCAAACTCCTTGATGGATACCGGGCCGGTGATATCATTTGCCAGAACCATGTCAACCTTTGCGTTGATGAGCTGTCCGGCTTTTACTTCAGAGAGTCCTGCGTGATCCGCGAGGATTTTCTGTGTCATTGTCATTCCCATGTTGCTTCTCCGTTTCTAGAGCCTGCGCTCTTGCTGGGTGTTTTTTGTCGAATTCCTACCTACTATATATAGGAAGATATCGATCATGCAATCTGGATGGGCCGCAGGGAAAAATCCCCGCGGCGTCCAGTGAATTTACTTGATGAATGGATGTGCGTGATTCATTCTGTTCAGTGCGCTGACGAGAGCGTTGACGGAGGCCAGAATGATATCGTCGTGTGTGCCGACTCCCCAGAACTCGTCGTTGTTCTTATCTGCAATGCAGACGTAAGCGGCAGCCTGTGAATTGGAGTCCGGGCTCAGCGCGTGCTCGGAGTAGGTCACGAACTTATAGTCGTTGAAGTTGTACGGTGTCTTCTTCAGCGCGTTGCTGACGGCGTCCAGACGGCCGTTTCCGTATGCGGAGCAGTCGAACTGATCTCCGTCGATGTCCACGTGCATATTGACCTTGACGGAATCGCTGCCCTGCTTGTGGGTGTTCTCGTCGTGGGTGAAAACTGCAGTCTGGATGTCCAGCGGCTTGAAGTCGTTGATGTACTCGTCCTTGAAGATCTTGAAGGTCTTCTCTGCGGAAAGTTCCTCGTGTGTGTGGTCGGAAATTCCCTTCATCATATAGCCGACCTCAGCACGCATCGGCTTCGGAATCTGGAAGCCGTGGTCACGTTCGATGACGTAAGCGACTCCGCCCTTGCCGGACTGGCTGTTGATGCGGATGACGTCGCCGTCGTATTCTCTGCCGACGTCATGCGGATCGATCGGCAGATACGGAACGGTCCAGCGGTTCGGGTCGTGTTCCTGTCTGTAGCGCATGCCCTTGGCGATAGCGTCCTGATGGGATCCGGAGAAGGCCGCAAATACAAGGTCGCCGCAGTACGGGTGGCGCGGCTCTACGGTCATGCCGGTCCAGTTCTCATACTTTTCAACAGCGCCAGGCATGTCGGAGAAGTCGAGCTGCGGGTCAACACCGTGGGTGTACATATTCATAGCTACCGTGATGATGTCGACGTTTCCTGTACGCTCGCCGTTTCCGAAAAGGGTTCCTTCTACACGGTCAGCACCTGCGAGTACGCCCAGCTCGGTGTCGGCAACGCCGGTTCCTCTGTCGTTATGCGGGTGAATGGACAGAACCGTATTCTCTCTGTGGTGGAGATTGTGGTTCATGTAGCTGACCTGGCTGGCAAATACGTGCGGCATGGACATTTCTACCGTTGCCGGGAGGTTGATGATGGCCTTATGCTCAGCATCCGGCTCCCAGATGTCCAGAACGGCATTGCATACTTCCAGTGCGTATTCCGGTTCTGTTCCGGTGAAACTCTCTGGAGAATATTCAAAGCGGATGTTCGTATCCTTATATTTCTTATCAGCGGCGATTTCCTTCAGGAGCTTGGCGCCGTCCGTTGCGATTTTCTTTACCCCTTCCTTGGATTTACGGAAAACCTGCTCTCTCTGAGCAACAGAAGTGGAGTTGTAAAGATGAACGATTGCGTTCTTACATCCGATCAGAGAATCGAAAGTCTTTTCAATAATATGGCGGCGGGACTGGGTCAGAACCTGAATGGTCACGTCGTCCGGAATCATGTCCTTTTCAATCAGCGTGCGGACCAGTTCATACTCAGTATCCGAAGCTGCAGGGAATCCTACCTCAATCTCCTTGAATCCGATATCGCAGAGATACTTGAAGAACTCCAGCTTCTGCTGCAGATTCATCGGAACGATCAGTGCCTGGTTTCCGTCGCGCAGGTCAACGCTGCACCATACCGGAGCCTTTTCAATATGATCTTTTGTCACCCAGTCATTATACTCGGCACTGACGGGATAGTATCCTGGTCTGTACTTTCTGCAATTGTTCATCATCACGTATTCTCCTCTCCTGTGAATGTTGAAGTAAAACAGTTCATCCACGGACGCTTTAAAAGCTTCCTTCAAATTGAGTTTTCCGGCGCCGCTTTAGCTGAAGATGAAGTATAAAAAAACGCCTCTTTGCAATTCTCCAATTACAAAGAGACGAAAACATTCATTCGCTTCCGCGGTACCACTCTTTTTGACGCTGCGTGTTCAGCCCGGATCATTTCATCCAATCCATGAGATTCAGTCTGTTTGAGTTCCTGCGCCCGGCTCGTGATAGAATCTGCTGATCTGCAGGATATCCGTAAACCGTGAAGAAAACTCCTCAGCGTCCGCTTCATTCTGCCGCTCGGGGGTGAGACATCAGAAGTCCTTGGCTGCAGCCTTCTCAGCAATTGGCTGCTCTCTGTACTGCCGGTGATCATCGATTTATTCCCGTCATCGCTGGCTAAGTGTAAAATATTCTCTTATTCCTGCGCCCCTGTCAGCCAAACTTAATTCGTTTCGTTGATTAAAGCGTAAAGGTATAGTAACTTGAAAATTGGGTTTTGTCAACAGAAAAATTGCATTTTGTTGTGTAAAGTTACGATAAAGTCAGCCCCAGGGTCGGGATTTCGGTGTGAGAGGACCGGTTTCCTGACTGCAGAAAAATAAAAGTCGGGAAACCGCATGGATTGTTTCCGTTCCCGGCCTGAAAGGGATGGCGGCGGTCGGGAACTCAGGGGAACCGTCCGCCTCTATATGTCTCTATATTATGTAGCTTTTCCTGTTTCCGATATACAGATCCGTATTTCCGCCTCTCTCCAGCAGTGATAAGACCCAATTATAAATAAAATTGTGTTATGTATAATTTTGTGTTATAAATCAAATTTAATAAAAAATATTTGTGAAAAAACCAAAAAATAATGTTGACACACAGGAAATTGGTGTTATACTTTAAATCACATCAGCGATGTGAGTGCAGACAAGCAAGAGCATCGGTGAGTGTGGAGCGCCGCAGAGAGATTTCTCTGAACTGCGAAGGCAGCTTGGATTGACTGTACAGCAGTACTCCGGAATTGGTTTTACTTTAACTTTATTGGTATTAAGGAGAAGAAAAATGGCAATCAAGAAGTATTACGATCAGGATTGTAACTTTAGCGTATTGGATGGAAAGACAATCGCCATCATCGGATTTGGTTCCCAGGGACATGCTCATGCAGAGAACCTGACAGAGAGCGGTGCTCACGTTGTCGTAGGTCTGAGACCTGGCTCCAAGCATGAGAAGAAAGCTAAAGATTTCGGTCTTGAAGTTATGAGTATCGAGGATGCAGCTGAGGCTGGAGACATCGTCATGATCCTGACTCCGGACGAACTGCAGGATACACTGTATAAAGAGCAGATTGAGAAGCATCTGCACGCTGGAAATGCTCTGGCATTTGCACACGGCTTCAACATTCACTATCAGATGATCGTTCCGCCTAAGGATGTCGATGTCATCATGATTGCTCCTAAGGGACCTGGCCACATCGTTCGTGAGCAGTATACACAGGGTTCCGGAGTTCCATGCCTGATTGCAGTTCAGCAGGATGCAACAGGAAAGGCTAAGGAGATCGCACTGGCTTATGCATCTGGAATCGGCGCTGGCAGATCCGGAATCATCGAGACAACATTCAAGGAAGAGACAGAAACTGACCTGTTTGGTGAGCAGGCTGTTCTTTGCGGCGGTGTCTGCGAGCTGATGAAGGCTGGCTGGGAGACTCTGGTTGAGGCTGGATATGCTCCGGAAATGGCATACTTCGAGTGCATCCATGAGATGAAGATGCTGACAGATCTGATCTATGCTAAGGGATTTGGCATGATGAGATACTCCATTTCCAACACTGCTGAGTATGGTGACTACATCAGCGGCCCTAAGGTCATCACGAAGGAGTCCCGTGAGGGAATGAAATCCATCCTGAAGGATATCCAGGACGGAACATTTGCATCCGACTTCAAGAAGGAATTCAATGCAGGCAGCAAGGCACACTTCCTCGCAATGAGAAGAATGCAGGCAGATCATCCTCTGAACAAGGTTGGAGCAGACCTCCGCAGCATGATGAGCTGGCTGAACGACTAATTCAGAATAAGGAAGAATTTTTCAGGTCGGTGGCGGTTTCGCCCCCGGCCTGTTTGCGTATATAGAAGAAGGAAAGTAATTTTAGATTATCCGGGAGGAACAGACAAGGCAGACTCCCTGCCAGGCTGATTTTTGCCGGACAAAAAAGAAACGCAAGAAAGGAAATAAAACGATATGGCACGCAGAAGTGACAATGTAACAAAGGGCGTTGAAAGAGCCCCGGGAAGAAGTCTGTTCTACGCAATGGGATATACAAAGGAAGAACTGGAGCGTCCGCTGATCGGCGTCGTTTCCGCGTACAGCGACATTGTTCCGGGACACGCTCATCTGGATAAGATTACGGAGGCGGTCAAGGCCGGCGTTCGCATGGCCGGAGGCACTCCGATCATGGTTCCTTCCATCGGCGTATGTGATGGAATTGCCATGGGACACAGCGGCATGAAATATTCCCTGCCGAGCAGAGAGCTGATTGCGGACAGTGTTGAGACCATGGCCAATGCGCATCAGTTTGATGGACTGGTTCTGGTTCCGAACTGCGATAAGATCGTTCCGGGCATGCTGATGGGTGCTCTGAGAATTGATGTGCCTACAGTTGTATGCTCCGGCGGTCCGATGATGGCCGGCATGGTTCACGGCGAAGAGACCTCTCTGTCCAAGATGTTCGAGGCAGTCGGCGCGAGAAAAGCCGGAATCATCGACGATGCGGGTCTTCTGGATTTTGAGCAGAATGTCTGCCCGGGCTGCGGATCCTGCTCCGGCATGTACACGGCAAACAGCATGAACTGTCTCTGTGAGACGATCGGAATTGCGCTTCCTGGAAATGGAACGATTCCGGCTGTCACAGGAAAGAGAATCATGCTTGCCAAGCATTCCGGAATGGCCATCATGGACATGGTAGAAAAGAATATTACTGCGCGCCAGATCGTCAATGAAAAGTCCATCAGAAACGCGGTTTCCGCGGATATGGCTCTGGGCTGCTCCACCAATACGGTCCTGCATCTGCTTGCCATCGCAAGGGAAGCGGGAGTAGAACTGAGCCTGAAGACTTTCGATGAGATCAGCCAGAAGGTTCCGAACCTCTGCCATCTCGCTCCTGCAGGCCCGACGCACATGCACGATCTGGACCAGGCAGGCGGCATCCAGGCTGTTCTTGCGGAACTGAACAGAGGCGGTCTGATTGACACTTCCTGTATGACGGTTACCGGAAAGACAGTCGGTGAGAACATCGAAGGAAAGAAGCGTCTGACAGATGAGATCAGACCTCTGGAGAAGCCGTTCATGAAGGTCGGCGGACTTGCCGTTCTCTGGGGAAATATCGCTCCGGACGGCTGCGTGGTAAAGAAGAGTGCAGTTGATCCTTCCATGATGCATCACACCGGTCCGGCAAGAGTTTTTGATTCTGAGGACGATGCAATTGCGGAAATTTATGCAGGTCACATCTCTGACGGAGACGTTGTCGTTATTCGTTATGAGGGCCCTAAGGGCGGCCCTGGAATGCGCGAGATGCTGAACCCGACCAGTGCTCTGGCCGGCATGGGTCTGGATAAGACCGTTGCGCTGATCACAGACGGAAGATTCTCTGGTGCCAGCAGAGGCGCGTCCATCGGACACGTCTGCCCGGAGGCTGCAATGGGCGGAAACATCGGCCTGATTGAAGAGGGGGACACCATCGACATCGATATCGAAAATGGTACACTGAATGTCGAGGTTTCCGAGGAAGAGTTCGAAAAGAGAAAGCAGAGAGCGGTTGTACGCGAGCCGAACGTAAAGACGGGATGGCTGCGCCGCTATGCCAATCAGGTTGCCCCGGCAAGCAAGGGCGCGATCATGGACGACGAGGCCTAGAATATTAAAAGAATCGTTTAATTAAGATGTGTAATAATGGAGCTGCTGCTCTGGACTTAAAGAGAGGTCCGGAGCGGCAGCTCTTTTTGGTCTGGATGGCCGCCCGCAGGCTGAATGCAAAATAGAGATAAATATTTATATTTCTCTCTTGCAAAAGTATGAGAAAAAAGTTATAATTATTCCATCATATGAAAATCAATTCAAAAAAATGTATAAGAATAAATTTAAGAAAAGCGGGATGATCAGACATTCTGCGGGAGGGAAATCATTATGGCTCTGAATTTAAAAGGTAGAAGCTTCTTGACGCTGATGGATTTTACACCGGAGGAAATCCGCTATCTGCTGGATCTGGCACACGATCTGAAGGCGAAGAAGAGAGCGGGCATTCAGGGTCATATGCTGGAAGGGAAAAACATCTGCCTGATTTTTGAGAAGACATCCACCAGGACCAGAAGTTCTTTTGAGGTTGCGGTCGCGGATGAAGGCGGAAATGCAGTTTATCTGGATAATTCCCAGGTCGGAAAAAAAGAGAGCATCGAGGACAGTGCAAGGGTCCTGGGCAGAATCTATGACGGCATTGAATTCCGCGGCTACCGGCAGAAGATCGTCGATGAACTTGCGGAGTATTCTGGTGTTCCGGTCTGGAACGGTCTGACCGACGATGATCATCCGACCCAGATTCTTGCAGACATGATGACCATTGAAGAGCACCTCAGCAAGCCGCTGAAGGATGTGCATGTCGTATTTGTCGGCGACATCAGAAATAACATGAGTTATGCCTGGATGTACGGATGCAGCAAGATGGGCATGCATTTCACCGCTTATGGTCCTGAAGAGCTTAAGGAGCAGATGAATCCTGAATTCATAAAGAAGGCAGAAGATGTGGCAGCGGAAACGGGCGCGGTCATCGAAGTTTCTTCCGATCCGGCCTGCCTGAAGGGCGCAGACGTCATCTACACGGACATCTGGGCATCCATGGGTGAAGAGGATGAAATCCCGGAGAGAGTCAAACTGCTGTCGCCGTATAAGGTCACGGAAGAAATGATGAAATCCACAGAGAACCCGGAGGCTCTGTTCATGCACTGCCTGCCGTCCTTCCATGATTTCAAGACCAGAATGGCAAAAGAGCAGATGGAAAAAGGCTACGATATCCGTGAAGTCACGGATGAAGTATTCCGCAGCAAAAATTCCGTCGTGTTTGACGAGGCTGAAAACCGCATGCACAGCATCAAGGCCATCCTCTGCGCGACACTGTAACATATAGAAATACAAAATTACAGAAAAAATGAGCCGTTTCCGGAGATTCTCAGACCTCTTCCGGAAGCGGCTTTTTAACTCTTGCGCGATGATATTTTGTCCCGAAAGGAGACTGCCGCAGCTTATTTCAGGCTGAACAGGCCGCAGATTCTGGCGAGCAGGGAATCTGCAATGAGCCCGCGGAAGAAGCGGTCCAGCGTCGTCACAAGGCCCGGGGTGGAGACTGCATGCCGCCTCCGGACATCAGAAAGCGACCAGGTAACGACGCTTTTTGCGGTTTTGGAGAGGAAGGGCTTCTTCCGTTCACCGGTTGCGACAGAGATGAATTCGGTGTCCCTGACCCAGTAGGGGCAGACGGCGGTTACAGAAATTCCCGTCCGGATCAGCTCGATCCGCAGAGCCCGGCTGTAGGAATACAGAAATGCCTTGGAGGCGGCGTAGGCGTTGATGCCCGGAATCGGCTGAAATCCGGCGACAGAGCACAGTTCCGCGATTCTGGAGCCGGCCTTCATATAGGGAAGGCAGAGCTGGGTGATCCTGACCGCAGCTTCATCATTCAGGCGGACCATAGCCGCCTCACTCTTTGCGCCAGCATCTGTGGAATTGCCGGATTTTCCGAATCCCGCGCAGTTCACCAGCATAGTAATGGTGAAGTCTGATGACGTTTTCAGCTCTTCGCAGGTCTCTTTCAGTTTCTCCAGCGCCTGATCATCCGTCATGTCCATGGACAAAATCCTGCAGGGCAGACGCAGCTCTTCTGCAAGCTTTTCCAGCCGGTCTGCCCTTCTTGCAAGGAGCCACAGTTCGTTGACATTATACTTTCCTGGATTGGCGTCGATCCGTCTTGCGTATTCTGCTCCCAGTCCGCTGGAGGCTCCGGTGATCAGCGCCGCCCGGTGAACCGTCTCCCGCTCTTTTGTCTGCGAGACCTTTCTTACAGCACGGGTGCGGGCCAGGCGCAGCCGGCCCTTTTCCGTCCAGTAACAGATAACAGAAATCAGTCCGGTCACGAGAAATATCGTGCCGAGAATGAAAGCAATTGTTCTCCAGAGATATATGAATGGGGTCATGGAAATTCCTTCTTTCAATTGAATTTAGGACACATTTTAAATCGTTTAATTGCGATGCGTATCCGTAGACATCGCGATGAAGCTTCCTTATAGGAATACTACCACAAAAGCCTGGATATGCCGCAGATGCAGGGGCAATAAATTTGTGAATATTTCCTTGCAGATTATTTTTTTAAATTTAAATTTTGTCTAGAACAAATGTTCGCGATGTGTTACAATGGTCTGACAAGGAAAAGCAGGGGGACGGAAACGGTGAATGAATTAGAGAATTTAAATGAAAAACAGAGGGAAGCCGTCACGACGACGGAAGGCGTGGTCCGGGTCATTGCGGGCGCCGGATCGGGAAAGACGAAGGCACTGACCAGCCGCTTCGCTTTTCTGGTGAACGAAGCCGGAATTCTGCCGGGAAATATCCTGTGCGTGACCTTTACAAATAAGGCGGCAAATGAGATGCGCCAGAGGATTCACGCGCTGACGGGGGATAATGATACGGGATACATCAATACCTTCCACGGCTTCTGTGTCAGCGTTCTGCAGGAGGACAGCCATGCCGTGCAGTATCCGAAGAGCTTTCTGGTTCTGGATAATTCCGACATTGACGCCATGCTCGGGGTGATTTACGAGGAGAGAGGACTGACCCTGAGGGACATGACCTTTTCTCATGCCCGGGACCGGATTGAGATGCTGAAGCTGAAGGAACGGCCGGATTATTACATTGATATGATCGAGATGTCTGTGGACATCCTCCATCAGAAGTATATGGAAGCAGTCGACCCAATGGATATCATTTTCTATGGATATCTGTATCAGGAAAAGAAATGTTTCGGCTTGGATTATAACGATCTGATCACCTTCACCCTGTATATTTTCAAGCAGAATGAGCAGATCAGGAAGAAGTGGCAGAAGCGTCTGGAATACATCATGATCGATGAGTTTCAGGATATCGATGATCTGCAGTATAAACTGATGATGGTTCTGCAGGACTATCATAAGAATCTGTTTGTGGTCGGGGATCCGGATCAGACGATTTATTCCTGGCGAGGTGCCAATGGAAGGTATCTTCTGAACTTCCAGGAGGATTTTCCGCAAGCAGAGACGATCATGATGATGCAGAATTACCGGTCGACGCCGCAGATTCTGAAGGCAGTGAATTCCCTGATCGGCAAAAATCAGGTCCGGATTAAGAAAGACCTGATTCCCATGCTTGCGGACGGAGAGCCTGTTGTCTGCAGCCTTTCCGATAACGCAGAAAAAGAAGCGGAATGGATCGCAGATCAGATTACAGAACTTCATAAGAAGGGTGAAGCCTATCATGATATGACGATTCTGTACCGGGCGCACTATGTCACGCGCGCCGTGGAAGAAGTTCTGATGAAGAGGAAGATTCCGTATACCATCTACAGCGGGGTTCAGTTTTTCGGCAGGATGGAAATCAAGGATGCCCTGTCTTATCTTCGGATGATCGTGTATAAGGATGATCTGTCCTTTCTCAGAACCGCCAATACACCGAAGAGAAATCTGGGAAAGCGCCGGATGGCCTTTCTGAAGGAGTATGCGGAGACGCACGGATGCAGTCTGTATCAGGCCCTCACTGCTTCGCTGGATGAGCCGGTGATGAAGGGAACCCGTGCGCAGGAGTATGTGAAGCTGATTGAACAGTATCATGAAAGCTATGAGGGAAGACCGATTTCTGACCTGCTGTCTTCCCTTCTGGATGACAGCGGATATGAGGAAATGCTGCGTACAGAAGGAAGCCAGGAGAGACTGGATAATCTGGCGGAATTGAAACAGTCCATTTATGATTATGAGATTTCCTGCGGGGAGGAGACGGATCTTCCCCAGTACCTGTCTCATGTTGCGCTGTTTTCCAATGCAGACGCGCAGCTGCAGCAGGATAAGGTGAAACTGATGACGGTGCATGCCGCCAAGGGACTGGAATTTCCGAATGTCTTCCTCTGCGGTCTTTGTGAGGGAATCTTCCCGTCACGGAAAGTGACTACGCGCCCGGGCATGGAAGAAGAACGGCGTCTGGCCTTTGTGGCCATGACAAGAGCGGAGAAGCGTCTCTTTCTCAGTGCGTCATCCGGAAGGAATGTGGATGGTTCACCTCGCTATCCGTCCCGTTTTATTCTGGATATCGACTCTGAATATCTGGAGTTTACAGAGAAACCGCAGGACAGCCTGATCCGCGATGCAAAAACTTATATACAGAGAAAAGAACGCTGGATGGAAAACGAACAGCATACCATGAAAACAGGAACCCGGGTCCGCCATTCGATTTTTCATGACGGAACAGTCATCGGAATTGATGAAGAGAAACATGCCTACGTCATTCAGTTCGATAAAATCAGTACGCCGCGATCCATCAGTTTTCGCGCACATCTGGTAAAGATAAAGCCGGAGAACGGAGAATAACAGGAAAAAGGAAAAAAGAAAATAAGAAATAAGGAATAAAGGTGAGGGTATGAGCAGCTTTTTTCATTATGTAAACCGGACAGGATATGATCATATCTATAATTCGTTTTCGCCTGCACATATTATCATTGTAATCGTTTTTTTTCTCGGCTTTGCCTGGATTGCACGGACATCCAGAAAGCCGGGATCCGGAAAGCTGATGCGGCGGCTGGAGAAAATCAGCCTGACCGTGATGGCCAGCGGACAGATTACCTATATGATCTGGTTTGCGCTGAGTGGAAGCGGGGGGAGACAAGTGGCCGCTTTACGCCTGCCGCATTGCCTGTATTCTTTTGATTTTCACGTATTTTGTGCGCTGGATGCCGCTGGAGCAGTTTTCGATCTATACGGCGCTCTACGGGGGGATCAGCTCGGTATTTTATTCTACGCCGAAACCCTTTGCCTTCCCGCATGTGACAAGGATCGCTTTTTTTGCCACGCATATCGGGCTGGCCTATTCTGCACTTCTGCGTATCCTGAATCATGATGAGGAGATCGACATCCGGTCGCTGAAAGGTGCGGAATCGGTGAATCTTGCCGTAATCGGTCTGGTGCTGCTGATCGACATAAAGTTTGACTGGAACTATATGTTCCTCCTCTCCCCGCAGCTGCCGACGAAGTATCTGGGACAGATTCACTCCATGTATGTACAGGTCCTGGCGACTATCGGTGTTGCCGCCGTCTACATTTTTGCCCTGTTTGCCGCATGGTTTTTTGCGGTCTGGCTTCAGGTGCATTTCAGTTCCAGGCATTATAAGAGGCAGAGCAGCCGGCCGCAGGTGCGGAAAACCTCAGAACCGAAGTTTGTGCACAGGCTGGAAGACCGCAAAAACTATATCAAAAAGAAATAAACGTGATGTTTTTCTGAAGTTTTTTCGTATAGATATACGCTGGCGCTTCATCGCGTTATAATACACGTTGGAATTTATTTCAAAGGAAAGGGAAGTGTAACAAAATGAAATTAGAAATCAAGAAGACGGCAGGTGTTCTTCTGCTCGCTCTGGCTCTTCTCGTAACGATGAGCTTCACGACAGGATTCACTGCAGATGCAGCCACCAAGACCGCATCCAAGACTGCCAAGACCACAACAACTGCTCAGAAATCTTCTTCCAGCAAGGCAAAGAAGACTTCCAGCAAGAAAACAACGAAGAAGAGTTCTTCCAAGACAAGCAAGAAGACTTCATCCAAGACAACAAAGAAGTCTTCCAAGACATCTTCCAAGAAGAACACATCCAAAAACTCTTCCAAGAAGACAACAAAGAATGCAGTAAAGGTAAAGTACAGCGTACCGGCTTCCAAGACGGTTACCGTTGGAACGACAACCTATACACTGAAGGAAGGTAAAACTTCTGCATCCCTGATCAGCACAGACAGCAGCACCAAGACATCCAAGACTCTGGAAACACTGCCGATGAAGGGATACAACATCAATAACTACTGCTTCATCTCCGATTACAACAACGGCAAGATCTATGTATCTCAGAATTCCGCAAACCAGGGAACAACATATACCTATGATACAGCAACAGGTACATGGAGCACATTCATGCAGGACGGAGCTCTGGAAGCAAGAGTCGGAAACTATTTCATCGCTGCCAACCCGGTAAAGACACCGCTGGGAGAGACAGAAGTTCTGTACAAGCTCAATGGCACAGGTTATACCAAGGTAAAGACACTGGGAAAGAACTGCGGAACAGCAACAGCAGTCGGCAAGTATTTCTACTACGTACAGTATGACGCTGATCAGACACAGGGAACTCTGTACCGCATGTCTGCAAACGGCAAGAAGTCTGAGACAATCAACACACTGAGTGCACGTTCTTCCGATGAGACTTTCACCATCACCAAGATCACTGGAAAGTACTGCGTATTCAATGTTGACGGTGTAAATTACCAGTATACATACAAGACAAGAAATATTTCCAAGATGAAATAACGGAATAAATTCTGGATGGAACGGCCATACCCGTGGAAAATCAACGGGTATGGCCGCTTTTTTTATCTATGGCCATACTTGATAATAGTAAAATAATTTGTTATAATCCACATTGACAATGCAATAACTTTTGGTTATGGCTACAAAAATGGATGATTTGTTTTACTGAACTGCTGTGTTCTCTTGCAGCTTTCTTTTGTCCGATGGAGAGATAAGGACGGAAATCGTGCAGGAATGGCAGCATGTTGATCTGATGAAAGCAGGTGACAAAATGTTAAGTGGAGCTAAGGCTATGGTGAAGTGCCTGGAAGCGGAAGGAATTACGAAAGTATTCGGCTATCCGGGCGTTGCGATTGCCCCGTTCTATGACGGGCTGTATGATTCGGATATCGAGCACGTCCTGGTCAGAGAAGAACAGTCGGCGGGCCACGCGGCAAGCGGATGGGCCAGAATTTCCAGAAAGCCGGCGGTATGTGTAACGACCTCAGGACCGGGAGCGACCAATCTGATTACTGCGCTTGCAACTGCATACGCGGACAGTATTCCGATTATCGCGATTACGGGACAGGTAAGCAGTGAGCTTCTGGGCAGAGACGTATTCCAGGAAGCGGATATTACCGGCGCGACAGAATCCTTCACCAAGTACAGATATCTTGTAAAGGACGTGAAGGACCTTCCGCGGATTTTCAAGGAGGCCTTCTATATTGCGTCTACAGGGCGCAAGGGTCCGGTTCTGATCGACGTTCCGGTTGATATTCAGAAACAGGAACTCGAAGATTTCGATTACGATAGAATCAAAGTGCATATCCGCGGCTATAAACCGCCGAAGAAGACTGGAAACAAGCAGCAGGTGAAGAAGGTCGTAGAGGCCATCAATAATTCTAAGAGACCTCTGATCTGTGCCGGCGGCGGAGTCATCCTCGGAAACGGCGAGAAGGCCGTCTGCGGATTCTGCGAAAAGAATAATATTCCGCTGGTCCATACGATGATGGGACTCGGTGTTATGCCGAAAGATCACGAACTGTATTTCGGCATGCTGGGAAACAACGGAAAACAGTACGCCAACCGGGCTGTTGATCAGAGTGATCTTCTGATTATTGTCGGCGCTCGTGTCGCAGACAGAGCGATCGCGAAACCGAAGAACCTTGAAGAGGGAACACGGACGATTATCCATATCGACATTGATACGGCGGAGATCGGAAAGAATCTCGGACCGACAATTCCGCTGGTCGGAGATGTCCGTGGTATTTTCCAGATTCTGACAAAAGAAGACATTACTGTGGACACGACCAAGTGGCTGGAAGAGCTGACAAAAGTCCGTGAGAACACGGTGGATCACCGGAAATTCAGTGACCAGTATGTAAATCCGAAGACACTTGTAAAGTCCCTTTCTTCCAGGATGGAGGACGACGCAATTTACGTTGCGGATGTAGGGCAGAATCAGCTCTGGTCTGCGGACAACTACATTATGAAGCGCGGCCGTTTCCTGACGACCGGAGGAATGGGGACGATGGGTTATTCCATCCCTGCGGCAATCGGCGCCAAGATGTGCCAGCCAGAGAAACAGGTTGTCGCCGTATGCGGAGACGGTTCCTTCCAGATGGCCATGAACGAGCTTGCGACCGCGCGTGTCAACCATGTACCGCTGAAAGTTGTGGTAATGAGAAACCATTACCTTGGACTGGTGCGTGAATACCAGTATAATACCTATCAGTCACGCTACGAAGGCGTACAGCTTTACGATTATCCGCATTACGACAAGATTGCGGAAGCCTATGACATGAACTATATCTATGTTGACGACAACAGCCGCGTAGACGAAAGTGTCGATCAGTTCCTCGGCAGCGAAGATCCGTGTCTGATGGTCTGTGAGATTGCTTCAGAAGATAACACGAAATAGGAGGTGCGTGATGAAAGGTATTTTTTCGGTATTAGTAGAAAACCAGGCAGGCGTACTTTCCCAGATTTCCGGATTGTTCGCGCGCAGAGGATTTAATATTGATTCGCTCGCTGTAGGAGAAACAGAGAATCATGATGTATCCAGCATGACGATTGTTTCCACCGGAGACGAGCGCACGATTGACCAGATTGAAAAACAGCTGAATAAGAAACTGGATGTCATCAAGGTCAGAAGACTGGAAAATAACAACTGCGTCTGCAGAGAGATGATGCTGATCAAGGTATCCTGCACCCCGGCAAACCGCAGTTCTCTTCTGGAAATCTGCCTGATCAGCCACGCAGAAATCGTCCATATGGGGCCGAAGGACATGATCATTGAAATGCAGGCCGCCCCGGACGAGATCGAGAATTTCATCGAGCTGGTCAGAAGTTTCGGAATCAAGGAAATCCAGCGCACCGGAACCGTTGCACTGAAAAAAGATTGATGGCTTGAGTATAAGGGCAGAATGTGTTAACATACGTAATGCTGCGTGATTCGTGCTGCAGACCGTGAAACTTCATGTTTTGCAGCAGTCGGTCAGAGCATGAAAAGAATAGCCATAAAAACAGAATGCTAAAACCTGGGAAGGGCAGCGATGCCCCCGGGTGTGGATTTTTAAGTATCGTCTTTTTCGCCACAGAGTTTTGCAGGAGCTGAGAGGCCCTGCAGCTTCTCTGTGGCTTTTTTTGTGCGGACAGTCTGCGTCCGGAAGAAACGTCCAAACGTCCGGAGGAATGTTTTTCTCCGCAGTGCTTCCCGGAACTCAGAAAGTCCCCGATGCATATGAAATTCCGCTGTCTGTTTCAGGGAATTGGTTCAAGATAAAGAGAGGAGTCAGTATACGTATGGATCAGTCCTTTATGAAAACCAGAAAAATACTGCCGCTGGTGATTTCCATGTCACTTCCGATGGTGGTTTCTATGATTGTCAATTCGCTGTACAACATCGTGGACAGCTTTTTTGTGGCAAAAATCAGTGAGGATGCCATGACGGCTCTTTCGCTGGTATTTCCCATCCAGAATCTGATGGCCGCTGTCAGCATCGGATTCGGAGTCGGCGCAAACGCAGTAACTGCGTATTTCCTTGGTGCTCAGGAGAAGCGGCAGGCGGATGGCGCCGCTTCCCTGAGTCTCCTTTTGTCCCTGCTCCATGCTGCGATCCTGACGATCGTTCTCACCCTGACCGCAAAGTCATTCCTGAGGCAGTTCACCAGTGATCCGCTTATTCTCCGTTACGGATGTCAGTATGCCTGGATCGTGCTGGGCGCGTCGGTTGTCATGCAGGTGGAGCTGGTGTACGAGAAACTGTTTCAGGCAGTCGGAAAGATGAAGGTGACGATGATCGGCCTTTCCGCGGGCTGCCTGACTAACATTATCCTCGACCCGGTGATGATTTTCGGACTCGGTCCCTGCCCGAGAATGGGAATCCGCGGAGCAGCCATCGCCACCGTCATCGGGCAGATCGTGTCGCTGGTCATTTATCTGCTCTTGTGGAGGCGCGGAAGCCTGCCGCTCCATCTTTCTCTGAAACTCGGCTGGAACTACCGCCGCCTCTGGAAAAGGCTGTATATTATCGGCATTCCGGCGATTTTCAATCAGGCGCTGCCGTCTGTCATGATCACCGCGCTGAACGCGATTCTCGCCGCGATTTCCCCGGTGTACGTACTGATTCTGGGCGTGTATTACAAGCTCCAGACCTTCATTTATCTGGCGGCAAATGGAATTATTCAAGGAGTGAGACCGATCGCGGCCTACAATTACGGTGCCGGAAAAATCGGACGGCTGAAGAAGATATTCAAGACCACGCTGTTTCTGACTGCGGCAGTCATGGCCGTCGGGACCCTGCTCTGTATTCTGATCCCGCAGAATCTGATCGGCCTCTTCACTTCCAGCAGCGCGACGATTCAGGCCGGAGCATGCGCTCTTCGCATCATCTGCCTGGGATTCATCGTGTCCACCGTGTCCGTTTCCGGCTGCGGCATGCTGGAAGGCATGGGATTTGGCCTGCAGTCGCTGATCATCTCTGTCCTGCGCTATGTCGCCGTCATTCTTCCCGCCGCCTTCATCCTGAGCAGATTTCTCGGCGCCGCCGGCGTCTGGAACGCCTTCTGGCTTACCGAGCTGATTTCCGCCATTGCGGCACTTTTCATCGTCAAAACAGAAATGCGCAAGGTGGAGAGGGAAGCCGGGAAAGCCGCTTCTGGAGAGGCCCGCGTATAAGTCAGGCAGAAGAATTATTTTTCAGCGGGGAACAGGATTAAGAAGTTTCCCGTTAACAACTGCATAGAAAAACACGGCGGCCATTCGGTATTCGCTGAAAGAATGACAGATGGAAACCGTGTTGAAGTCAGAGAGAACCGGCAGGGATTATTCCGCCGGTTCTTTTGTTCTGCCTCCCTGAAGAGGTGTTTTCAGTTTCATAATGGTAAAAATTCCGCGGCAGTACAGCGTGCCTTCACGGTCTTTTACATCCGCCTCAAAAACCATAACCCGGCGGCCGTGCTTGATTTCTCTGGCTTCGGCGAAAAGCTCGGGAACATTGATGGCGGCTCTGAGAAAATGCATGGAACTGTCGACAGTGGTGATCTGAATGCCGTATGAAGAGGCCGCAGATCCGCAGGCAATGTCACAGAGGGTAAACAGCAGCCCGCCATGTACGGAATGGGTCGGATTCTGCAGCTCCGGGGTGATTTTTACCCAGGCCTTTGCGTATCCTTTACTTAATTCCGTCACCTTGATTCCCTGTTTGATGGCAAAGGCATTCGTTTTATTTCTTAAATCCATGATTTCCTGATAGGTCATTTCTATTCTCCTTTCAAATATTTTCTATTTTGTATTGTACCTGCATTGGTCCTTAAAATCAAAAATGAAAAAGGTATTTTTCCTGGCGGAAAGGACAGGCCGGAGATCTTGGATGAAGGAATTCTGTGCATGTGTACAAAAGTTAAATGCGATTTTGTTCAGCATAATCAGGAAATTTGTGATACGATAAATATATTGGAGATAATTTAACGATCGAAAGAGAGTGAGAGAATTACATTCTGGAGGTAAGATGATGAGAGATTTCATGTATTTTGACCCTGTCAGGGTATTATTCGGATGCGGAGCACTTGGAAAGCTGCATGAGCAGAAGCTGCCGGGAAAGAAAGCGCTGATCTGCATTTCCAACGGAAAGTCCACCATTAAGAATGGTTCTCTGGATAAGCTGAAATCTGAGCTTGATAAGGCCGGATGTACTTATGAAGTGTTTAATAAGATTGCGGCTAACCCGCTGAAGGCAGTGGTTGAAGAAGGCGCGAAGCTTGCCGAAGAATCCGGATGTGATTTTGTCGTTGCTCTGGGAGGTGGCTCCGTCATGGACGCGTCCAAGGTAATTGCCATGCTGGCTGCTCAGCCATCGGATGATCTCTGGGACTACGCAGGCGGAATTACCGGTAAGGGAAAGCCGATTGAAAATGAACCGCTTCCTTTTATTGCCATTACTACGTCAGCAGGAACCGGTTCTGAAGTCGATACCGTAGGCGTCATCACCAATCCGGAGACGAATGAGAAAATCGGTATCGGCCGTGTCGACTGCATGTTTGCGGATCTTGCCATCGTCGATCCGGAACTGATGAAAACGGTTCCGCCTAAATTCACGGCTTTCCAGGGATTTGATGCCCTGTTCCATTCTCTGGAAGGATACATTTCCAATAAAAACAGCCTGATGAGCGATATGATTCAGCGTGCTGCCATTGAGAATATCGGAAAATATCTGCCGCGTGCCGTTGCGGACGGAAGCGATATGGAAGCAAGAGAAGCTATGGCTTTTGCCAATACGATGTCCGGATATTCCATGGTTGTCACTTCCTGCACATCGGAACATTCCATGGAGCATGCCATGAGCGCATTCCATCCGGATCTTCCGCACGGAGCCGGCCTGATCATGCTCTCTAAGGAGTATTTCAGCTACTGGATCAACCGTCATGTCTGTGATGACCGTTTCATCGATATGGCCCGCTTCCTTGGAAAGCATGACGCGGACAAGCCGGAAGATTTCCTGGATGCACTGACGGATCTTCAGAAAGCCTGTGGCGTAGACCAGCTGAAGATGTCCGATTTCGGCATCCAGAAGGATGAGTGTCATGCGATGGCAGAGAATGCAAAAACTGCCATGGCCGGACTTTTCAAGGCAGATCCTGCGGAAATGCCGCTGGAAGACTGCGAGAAGATCTATGAAAAGGCATATAAATAAGGCTCCTTTCAGTGATATACTTTTTAGGGAAACTCTCTGCGGAATGAATCTGCGGGGAGTTTCCTGTTATCATTGTCTGGCCGGATCTGACCAGGCCGGAGGCTGATCTTCCGGTGTTTTACAAAGTGTAAGTAGGGAGCAGGAAGATATTCAGTGTCAGGGAAGGAAAACTGGCTTTCAACGCCTTCGGCCCCTTGCCCGTTCTGTTTTTGTCCGGCTGATCAGAAGAGTTGAATCTGCAAAAACTGAGAATTTCCCATTCTTCGGGTCAACTTTCTTATTTCAGTGGAACTCGGCCGTAAAATCACATATAATAGTAACGGGTATAGGGCGCAATGGAAGAGGGAAGTTTCTTCTGGTGCGCCTGTTGTATTATGAAATAATATGTTAACATAAAATTACATGTGGAAGCGGCAGGAAAATAATGACTGCTGAAGTTCTGCATCAGAAAGGCAGATAATAGAGATGAGAAAGACCAAAATCATCTGCACCATCGGACCGGCATCGAATAATGAGGAGACCATAAAAGGGCTGTTTGAAGCCGGAATGAATGCGGGCAGATTCAATTTTTCACATGGTACATATGATGATCATGAACGCAATATCGCTATGTTCAGAAAAGTCAGAGATGAGCTCGGACTGCCGGGCGCGGTGGTATTGGACACCAAGGGACCGGAAGTCCGGCTGAAGACCTTTAAAAACGGCCGGGTGGAGGTGAAGGACGGCCAGCCGTTTACCATTACAACCAGAGACATTGCAGGAGATGAAAACGGAGTCTCCATTACCTTTGAACGCTTTGCGCAGGATGTCAATAAGGGCACGCATGTGCTGATTGATGACGGAAAAATCGTCATGCGGGTGGATTCCTGCACGGATACGGATGTTAAGCTCACGGTTCTTCACGGCGGTGTGATCAGCGACCATAAGGGTGTGAATATCCCGAACGCAGACCTTTCGCTTCCGTTTATGTCCGACAGGGATAAATCTGATCTGCTGTTCGGCATCGAGCAGGGTGTGGACTATGTTGCCGCGTCTTTTGTAAGGACTGCGGATGATGTCCGCCAGATGCGTCACTTCCTTGAGGTAAATGGGGGAAAGGACATCCAGATCATCGCGAAGATCGAGAGTGTACAGGGTGTCAAGAACTTCGAGGAAATTCTGAAGGAAGTCGACGGCATCATGATCGCCAGAGGCGATATGGGTGTGGAAATCCCGTTTGAGAAGGTTCCGGGAATCCAGAAGAGATTCATCCGCCGATGCGTTCAGTCTGGTAAAATCGTCATCACGGCAACCCAGATGCTGGAGTCGATGATTTCTTCCCCGCTTCCGACCAGAGCTGAAATTACTGATGTAGCGAATGCGGTATATGAAGGAACTTCCGCGGTCATGCTGTCGGGAGAGACTGCTGCCGGCGAATTTCCGGTGGAGGCGGTCCAGGCCATGAGCAGAATCGCCCTTCAGGCGGAAGAAGATAAGAAGAACAGCTATTCTGCGCAGAATGAGCAGATCTGGCATGAAATGGACACGAAAGATGTAACCAATGCAGTAGGGCACGCAGCCAGCGTTCTGGCGCACGATCTGGAGGCAAAATGCATCTTTGCCATAACGCAGACCGGATTTACAGCAAGGAGACTGTCGAAATTCCAGCCGGATATTCCGATTATCGGAGCAACGCCGGATGAAAAGACCTTCCATCAGCTTGCTCTGGTCTGGGGTGTACAGCCGCTCCGGGCAGAACAGAAGGCCAGACTGGCAGAACTCTACCGCCACTGCGTTGATCAGGCGCTGAAAAAACACTTCATCGGTGAAGGAAGTCTGGTTGTTATGACTGCAGGTGTTCCGATCGGAAGAGCCGGAGATACCAATATCATCCGCGTTATGTATGCGTAAGCGATTTATTTAACGCCGATTTGTGGTATACTAAGACAGACCGGCTCTGCGGAATAGTGCTGCAGAGCGTAATAAAATCAGGAGGAGTGTGTCAATGGTAGATTTGACTAAATATAAGAATATACATTGTATCGGAGTCGGCGGAATTGGTGTTTCCGCACTGGCGGAGATTATGGTATCCAGAGGATATAAGGTATCCGGATCGGATATGAAGGAATCCGCAATCACTGATCACCTGGCATCCATGGGTGTCAAGGTCCAGATCGGACACCGTGCGGAAAACGTAGAGGATGCGGATCTGATCGTCTATTCTGCGGCTATTGCAGAGACCAACCCGGAGGTCGTCCGTGCAAAGGAGCTGGGAATCCCGATGATTCCGAGAGCTGAGCTTCTGGGGACACTGATGAACGAGCATACGAACAGCATTGCGGTCAGCGGAACACATGGAAAGACGACGACAACGTCCATGATTTCCCTGATCATCAGAAATGCCGCGCTGGATCCGACCATCGTTGTCGGAGGAGAGCTGGCGGAAATCGGCGGAAACGTACGCGTCGGACACGGCGACTATTTCGTCGCTGAGGCCTGTGAGTACAGAGACAGCTTCCTGCAGCTGCGTCCTAAGATCGAGATCATTCTGAACATCGATTCCGATCATCTGGATTATTTCAAGGATGTGGAGCACATTGAGTCTTCCTTTGAGAAATTCGCCGGATTCGTTCCAAATGACGGAATGATCATCGCCTATGATGCCAACCCGTTCGTTGAAGAGGCCACCAAGGGGAAGAACAACGTTATCCACTACGGATACAACAGCAGCTCCGACTATCATATCGTCAACGTAAAATTCCATGAAGGATATCCGTCCTTTGATGTGGAGCATAATGGAAAGAAACTCGGACGTGTAGAACTGTCCATTCCGGGAGAGCATAACATCCTGAATGCGACGGCCGCTTTCGCATGCTGCAATGAACTGGGAATCGATGTAAAGACCATCACGGATACGCTGAAGGGCTTTAACGGTATTCAGAGACGTTTCAATGTCCGCGGCATGTTCGGAAACGGTGTCCGTCTGGTTGACGACTATGCGCACCATCCGACAGAAATCAAGGCGACACTGACCGGAGCGGAGAAGTTCCCGCATAATAAACTGTGGGTTGTCTTCCAGCCGCACACATACACCAGAACACTGGCGCTCTTTGACGGTTTTGCCGATGCCCTGGAAGAAGCGGATGTCATTATTCTTGCAGATATCTACGCTGCAAGAGAGAAGGATATCTACAATGTTTCCTCTGAGAAGCTGGCAAAAACGATTCATGAGCAGAAACCGGACAAGGAAGTCCTCTACATGCCGGATTTCCATGAAATCGCTGACTTCGTCAGAAAGAACGCAAAGAAAGGTGACATGGTCATCACCATGGGTGCCGGAGACGTTTACAAGGTTGGAGACTACATTCTGGAGGCAGAAAATAAATAATGAAGCTGGAAGAATATAAGAAAAAAGAACAGGAAAGACTGGATATTGCAATCCGCCATCTGGAAAACGGCGTGGACATTGCAGATATTCATTCTGTATACATTGACCCTTCCGTTGAGATTGAGCCAGGCGCATACCTCGGCCCATGCGTAACCCTGGAAGGAAAGACACATATCGGAGCTGGAAGCAGAATCATGCAGAACAGCAGAATCGTGGACTCGGAAATCGGAGAAAATGTTCTGGTTCAGAGTTCGGTGATCCTTGAAAGTACGGTCGGAAACGGAACCAATGTCGGTCCGTTTGCTTATATGCGTCCGCATTCCCATGTGGGCGAAAACTGTAAAATCGGTGATTTCGTCGAGATTAAGAATTCAACCTTCGGAGATGGGTCCAAGTCCGCCCATCTGACCTATATCGGAGACGCGGATGTTGGAAAAGATGTCAATCTCGGCTGCGGAATTGTTTTTGTCAACTATGACGGAAATGAAAAGCACAGGACGACAGTCGGAGACGGCGCGTTTATCGGCTGCAATACCAACCTGATCTCACCGGTAAATGTTGGCGATGGCGCCTATATTGCCGCGGGAAGCACACTGACAGAGGATGTTCCGGAAAACGCTCTGGGAATTGCCAGAGAACGCCAGACGAATATCGAAGGATGGGCAGAACGCCGCGGGCTGTACAGACGCAATCATAAGAAATAACCGCCGCCTGACTGGAAATGTCCTGAGAAACGGCAGGACAGGCATGAAACAGAAAGGCGCGGAGTCGACAGGAGGTACGGCAAGATGAATAATGGCTCTTTCTCTGAATTTAAAATTTTTGCGGGAAATTCTCATCCTGAACTTGCGGCGGAGATTGCCGGGAAACTGGACAAACCGCTGGGAAGATGCACAGTAACCAAGTTCAGCGATGGCGAGATTTCTGTAAATATCTGGGAAACCGTACGCGGAAGAGACATTTATATAGTCCAGTCCACATGCAATCCGGTAAATGACAATCTGATGGAGCTTCTGATCATGATTGACGCCATGAAGCGGGCTTCCGCCGGCAGAATCAACGCGGTCATTCCATATTACGGCTACGCCCGTCAGGACCGCAAGGCCAAGGCCAGAGACCCGATCAGTTCCAAGCTGGTCGCGAACATGATCGTCGCGGCAGGCGCAGACCGCATCCTTACGATGGACCTGCATGCGCCGCAGATTCAGGGATATTTCGACATCCCGGTGGATCATCTGGTCGGTATGCCGATTCTCGCGAAGTATTTTAAGGAGAAGCGTCTGGAGCATCCGGTTGTGGTATCACCAGATCACGGAAGCGTGACAAGAGCCAGAAATGTTGCCGAGTATCTGGACTGTCCGATTGCCATTGTCGACAAGCGCCGTCCGGAGCCGAATAAGTCCGAGATTATGAATATCATCGGTGATATTGAGGGGAAAGACTGCGTCATGGTCGACGATATGATCGATACCGCCGGAACCATTACCAATGCCGCTAACGCACTGAAGAAGATGGGCGCCAATACCGTCCTCGCCGGTGCCACACACGCGGTTCTATCCGGCCCTGCAATTCAGCGTCTGCAGGATTCCGCGATTTCCGAACTGGTTCTCCTGAACACCATTCCGATTCCGGAAGAGAAGAAGATCGACAAGATGACACTTCTTTCCGTCGCCCCGCTGTTTGCCGAGGCGATTACCAGAGTCTTCACCAACGGATCGGTCAGCGTTCTGTTCGAGAAGTAGGACAAAAGGAAAACGCAAGAAAATACAGGCTGCGGCTCTGCGGGCTGCTTCGACTTATCCATTAGAAAAAGAAATGGCAGAAGGGCCTTCCAGCAGGGTACAGAAAGAGAAAAACATAAAAAAAGAGAAGTGAATACGGTCTGCCGGACAGAGGGTCTGCTCTTCCGGCAGGCCTTTTATGAGGTGTATATGTATATCATTGCAGGATTGGGAAATCCCGGAAAAAAATATGAAAATACCAGACATAATCTGGGGTTTATAATGATCGACCGGCTGGCAGATCAGCTGGGAGTCAGCGTAAACCGGAGTAAATTCAAGGCACTGATCGGAGAAGGACGGATTGGAACGGAAAAAGTCATTCTGGTCAAGCCGCAGACCTACATGAATGAAAGCGGCCAGTCCATCCGGGAAGTCATGAATTTCTATAAAGTGGATCCGTCCCATCTGATCGTCATCTATGATGATATGGAAATTCCGGTAGGGTCACTCCGAATTCGTCCGCATGGAAGTGCGGGAACACATAACGGAATGAAATCCGTCATTTACCAGATTCAGTCAGACCAGTTCCCGAGAATCAGAATCGGTACCGGATCAGAACATATGGGAGACATTATTTCCTTTGTCCTGGGCGGCTTTAAGAAAGATGAGGTCCATCCGCTTGAAGAAGCCGTGGACAATGCCTGCCGCGCCGCAGAGTGCATCGTCACTGATGACGTCAACCTGGCAATGAACCGCTACAATACCAGACACCAGAAGAAAAAGAAATCTGCGGCGGGCAGAAAGCCAAGACAGACAGGCAGCACAGGAAACGATTCGCCGGATAAAAATAAAGTTTCGGAGGCAGAGAATGAGTAATAAAGGAGTGACAGGTATTTCCGGAGTGACAGAAAGCCGCTCCGCTCTGATCATATCCAGAATAATCAGAAATAACCCGGGAAAGACCCTGATCCTGACCGCTGCCCAGAAACAGGCTGAGAATCTGGCCTCGGACCTGGAGTTCTTCCTGAAAAAAGAAGTTCTCGTCATGCCGAATGAGGACCAGCTTTTCCTGAATTATGAAACCAGAGGGAATTCCCAGCAGATGAAACGTCTGAAGGGACTGAAGGCACTCATGGAGGATAAACACTGCGTCGTTGCCGCGCCGGTAAGTGCGGCTGTCCGTCCGATGATGCCACACTCTCTTTTGTCAGAAAAGACCGTGCGTCTGGAATACGGTAAGGACGCAGACCTGAAGCAGATTGCGGAAGATCTCAGAGATCTGGGCTATGAACGCATGAGCATGGTCGAAGGAAGGGGAGAATTCAGCATCCGCGGCGGAATCCTGGATGTATTTACGCCGGATGCAGAAGAGCCTTACCGTATCGAATTCTTTGACACAGAGGTGGACTCCATCCGGACCTTCGACATCGATACACAGCGGTCCAGCGGAGACAAGCTGAAAGCCGTTACCATCGGTGCGGCTCAGGATCTGCTGGCAGATAAAGAGCATTTTCTGAAAGCAGCGAAAAAGCTCTCTGATGCTTATACAAAACAGATGGAAAAGCTGAGTCAGTCGGCGGAATTCCTGGAGGCGTCCCACCATCTGGAGCGCCGCAGAGACCAGCTTGTAGAATACATTGAGAATGTATCCAACCTGCAGCTTCTGGGAAACTACCTGCATTATTTCTACGATGATGTGGAATATCTCTGGGATTATATGGGAGAGGGCACCCTCATTGTGGATGATCCGGACCGCATTACGGAATTCCTCGACACCCGCAGCAAGGAGCAGAAGCAGGACTTCCAGACCATGCTGGAGCGCGGACAGATCGCGCCGGAAGATATGAAGATGATGACCGGCCGCGAGGAACTCCTGAAGGGTTACCGCTGCCGCCCGCTTTATGTCATCACTCCGTTCCCGAAGCAGGTGAAGGGAATCGATGAGTACAGTCAGGTGTATGACTACCACTGCCGCCAGGTTCCGGAGTTCAACGGACGTCTGGAGCTGCTGGCCGATGAAATCCAGGCGCAGCTGAAAAATAAGGTGAAGGTCACCATCGTCTGCAGCACAATGGAGCGGAAGAAAAATCTCCGCGAGTTCCTGCAGAATAAGGGGCTGTCCTCAAGCGTCAGCTTTGAGGATGGAATCCTTTCCAGCGGCATGCTTTTCCCGGAAGAAAAGTTCTGTTACATCAGCGATCAGGATATTTTCGGAGGGAGAAGAACTCCGCGCCGCAGAAAACACCGCAGGACGAAAGGTGAAGAGCTGCAGAGTTTTACCGATCTGAAAAAGGGCGATTATGTCGTTCACGAGAATCACGGAATCGGAAAATTCGAAGGCATTGAGCAGCTGAACCTCCACGGTGAAAAGAAAGATTATCTGAAGATCAAGTACGCGGGCAGCGATATTCTCTACGTTCCGGTAGAGCAGTTCGACATCGTGCAGAAGTACATCGGCGCAGAAGGCAGCGTGCCGAAGATGAACAAGCTTTCCGGCACCGAATGGAAGACGGCAAAGGCCAGGGCCAAGAAGGCCATCGCCGACATGGCCGACGAACTGATCAAACTCTACGCAGAACGTGAAGTGACGAAAGGTTACGCCTTTGGACCGGACACAGAGTGGCAGAAAGAATTTGAGGAGAGCTTCCCTTACGTGGAAACCGACGATCAGCTGAGGGCCATTGAAGAAATCAAGGCCGACATGGAAAAACCGGTGGCCATGGACCGTCTCCTCTGCGGCGATGTTGGATTCGGAAAGACAGAGGTGGCCGCCCGCGCGATGTTCAAGTGCATCGCGGACGGAAAGCAGGCGGCCATGCTCGTTCCGACGACTCTGCTCGCCAACCAGCATTACTACACACTGAAGTCCAGATTTGAGAAATTCCCGCTGAAGGTCGAGATGCTCTCCCGCTTCCGTACAGAAGCAGAGCAGAAAGACATCGTGAAGAGGCTGAAGGAAGGCGATATCGATCTGATTATCGGCACCCACCGGCTTCTTTCTAAAGATGTGAAGTTCAAGGACCTGGGCCTTCTGGTCATCGATGAGGAACAGCGCTTCGGCGTCAAACATAAAGAGAAAATCAAGGAAATGAAAAAGAACGTGGATGTTCTGACCCTTTCCGCGACGCCGATCCCGAGAACGCTGAACATGTCCATGACGGGAATCAAGGATATGAGTGTCATTACCGAGCCGCCGGAAGACCGTTTCCCGGTGCAGACCTATGTCATGGAAATGGACGACGGCGTGATCCGTGAGGCGATTATGCGTGAGATGGACAGAGGAGGCCAGACCTTCGTCATTTACAACCGCGTCCGCGGCATCAACCAGATTGCCGAGCGCATCATGAAAGCCGTTCCGGAAGCCAGAGTCATCGTCGGCCACGGACAGATGAGCGAGCAGACACTGGAAGACGTCATGCTGAACTTTGACAACCACGAGAGTGATGTTCTGGTGGCAACCACCATCGTTGAGTCCGGAATTGATGTGCCGAACGCCAACACCCTGATCGTCCTGGACGCAGACCGCTACGGTCTGTCCCAGCTCTATCAGTTAAGGGGCCGCGTCGGCCGCTCCAGCCGCATGGCATACGCCTACCTGATGTACCAGAAAGATAAAGTTCTGACAGAAGTTGCCGAGAAGCGCCTGCGGGCCGTAAGGGAATTTACCGAATTCGGCTCCGGCTTCAAGGTCGCCATGCGTGACCTGCAGATCCGGGGTGCCGGAAACCTTCTTGGAAGCGAGCAGAGCGGACACATCATGAACATCGGATATGAATTGTATGCCAAACTGGTCAATGACGAAGTCCGCCGCATCAAGGGCGAGAGCATCGCAGAGAATCCGGAGGAGACTTCGGTTGAACTTGCGGTTTCCGCCAATATCCCGGACTGGTACATTCAGGACGAGGTGCTTAAGATCCAGATGTATAAGAAGATCGCCACCGTACGCACAGAAGAGGACGAGGAGTCCATGTATGATGAACTCGTCGACCGCTTCGGCGATGTCCCTAAGGAGACCATGAACCTGATCAAGGTTTCCCGCATCCGCTGGCTTGCCGAGGGCATGGCCGTGACCCGGATTTATGAACAGGGACCGTACGTACTGCTGTCCTTCGATGAGAAGAACCCTCTGAATCCGATGAGCATCATCCACCTGAATGAAGTATTCGGCGCCAGAGTCTTCGTCCACGGAGGAGTCAAGCCGTTTATCCGCATTCCGCTGGTCCGCCGCCACGAACTCGAGGACGTCATCCGGCTGCTCGAGACCCTGAAAGACACACCTGAGGGAGCACCGCAGATTCCCGGTGCAGCAGACAGGAAACCCGCCGGACATTAATTTCCGGCCAAACTCGATGAATAGAAAGGAAGTAGAAGATGCTTTTTCGCGACATTACAATTTTAGATGAAAACCTGGACGTACAGGAGCATATGTACGTAGGGACAAAAGACAAACGCATCGCTTACATCGGTAAAGCGATGCCGCAAGAGGATTACGGGGAAGTCTACGACGGGCAGGGACGTCTCCTGATGCCGGGATTCTATAACGCCCACGCACATTCCCCGATGGCACTGATGAGAGGCTACGGAGAAAACCTGAAGCTGCAGGACTGGCTGAATACCAGAATCTTCCCGTTCGAGGCCAAACTGGATTCCGACGCCGTCTACTGGGGCACCCTGCTCTGCATGGCAGAATCCCTGCGTTTCGGTATCGTTTCGACCTCTGACATGTATTATTTTGTCCCTGACATCGCTCACGCCGTCATCGACAGCGGCGCAAAAAACAATATCTCCCGCTCGCTGACCAACTTCGACGGCACGCCGTTTGAGAAGATGGATTCCGCAAAAGAGCTGGAAGAAGCATACCAGAGCCTGAACGGCGCCGCAGACGGCCGGGTAGTCATCGAGGCCAGCCTGCATGCTGAGTACACTTCAGACGAAAACACCGCACGTTCCCTTGCCGCATGGTGTAAGGACAACGGCGCAAGAATGCACGTTCACGTATCAGAAACAAAAACAGAGCACGAGGAGTGCAAGCAGCGCCATAACGGAAAGACTCCGGTGCAGTATCTGAATGACTGCGGAATCTTTGACGTTCCGTCCATCGCTGCCCACTGCGTCTGGATTGAGGGAGAAGACTATAACATCCTGAAAGAAAAGGGTGTAACCGTTGCGACCAACCCTTGCAGCAACCTGAAACTCGCCAGCGGAATCTGCAACAGCGCAGAGATCCTGAAGCGCGGCATCAACCTGGCCATCGGAACAGACAGTGTAGCCAGCAACAACAGCCTGAACTTCCTGGAGGAGATGAAAACCCTTGCCATGATCGGAAAGGTCAAAGCCGGAGATCCGACCGTCCTGACGCCAAAACAGGTGATCTACGCGGCAACCAGAGCCGGAGCTCTCGCTCAGGGACGTACAGACTGCGGCATCATGAAAGAAGGCGCACGTGCCGACCTGATCGTCCTGAACACCGACCTTCCGAACATGCACCCGATTCACGACCTGGTCAACAACATCGTCTACTCCGCGTCCGGAAGCGACATTCTCCTGACCATGGCAGACGGAAAAGTGCTCTACCGCGACGGAGAATACAAGACCATCGACATCGAACAGACCATCGCAAGAACGGAAGAAGCCGTACGCCGTATCCTGAATCAGCTGTAATGCGGTAATTTCACCCGCAGCGGCAGATTTCCCGGGCCCATTGCGTCCGGACAAAAGCCGATGCGCAAGATATAGGGCTGGGATAAATTCCCTTATACCGGATTCTGTATAGATACAGGGAATACGATAAGATAAAAGAACATAAATTTTGTATTTTTTATGCCTGTCAGATCGGTCAGATATCGTGAAGGTGAGTAAAATCAGTGCTTTTGGGTGATAAGGTATTGACAAATACAGGTTGAGATGCGAAAATAACAGAAGTAAATTTTCCGTGATGAGAATCACGACTATGAGGAGGATAATAAGAATGAATAAGGCAGAACTTGTTGCTGCAGTAGCAGAGAAGACAAATTTTACTAAGAAAGACGCAGAAGTTGCGATTAATGCATTTCTGTCTACAATAGAAGATGCACTCGTAAAGGGTGAAAAGGTTCAGCTGATCGGATTTGGTACATTCGATACACGTGACAGAAAAGCTCGTCAGGGAAGAAATCCTAGAAAGCCGGATGAGGTTATCGATATCCCGGCATCCAAGGCTCCTGTATTCAAGGCAGGAAAGGCTCTGAAGGACGCTGTCAATAAATAGTCCGCACGGAATCGTACCGGAATAAAGAATTTATCAGCTGCTGCATATCACCCATGCGGCAGCTTTTCTTATACTCTGAAAATGGGGAAGGGGAAAGGAGATCCATGAGAATCGATAAGTATCTGAAGAATTCAAGAATCATAAAAAGACGTACGGTAGCAAAGGAAGCCTGCGAGCAGGAACGTGTTTCCGTAAACGGAAGAACGGCAAAGCCCGGAACGGAAGTAGAACCGGGAGATACCGTTCATATCGAATTCGGAAACGGTTCCGTAACTTTCAAAGTGCTGGCCGTCCCAAACGCCGTCCGGAAGGAAGACGCAGCATCAATGTATGAGATTATAGAGTCTGCGTAAAAAGAAATTTCGATTTTCGTAAAAAAGTCCTTGCATTGATCGGGTAATTAGGGTAATATAGAGAAGCGCTCTGAGAGAGCGGGTTGATCCCGCGCCTGAGAGTGTCTATATACCGCCAAAATCAGCGTCTGAGAGATTTTCAATAAAAATGATGAAAATTTTCCTTGACAACCGGCTGAAGCCGTGGTAATATAGATCATGCTTGTGAGAGCAAGTGCGAACATAGAAAACTGCATAGACAGGAAATGCAAGTCAAGACAAAAGCTGCGCAGATGAAAGTCTGACGCAGAGAACCATTAAAAAGGTTCACGACAATTTCCAAAAGAAAACAGTAATTTCAGCAGAACAAAGCTAAGCTTCGTTCTGAGGAAAAGGATGAATTCTTAAGGATGATAAAGCCGGAAGGCTTTAACATACAATATTAACGAAGAGTTTGATCCTGGCTCAGGATGAACGCTGGCGGCGTGCCTAACACATGCAAGTCGAGCGGGAAATGGAATTCAGATGCTTCGGTTGACGAATGCCATGGAGAGCGGCGGACGGGTGAGTAACGCGTGGGCAACCTGCCCCTCACAGGGAGATAGCCGAGGGAAACTTCGAGTAATATCCCATGATGCCTTTTGATCACATGATCGAAAGGCCAAAGATTTATCGGTGAGGGATGGGCCCGCGTCCGATTAGCCAGTTGGCAGGGTAGCGGCCTACCAAAGCGACGATCGGTAGCCGGCCTGAGAGGGCGGACGGCCACATTGGAACTGAGACACGGTCCAGACTCCTACGGGAGGCAGCAGTGGGGGATATTGCACAATGGAGGAAACTCTGATGCAGCAACGCCGCGTGAAGGAGGAAGGCCTTCGGGTCGTAAACTTCTGTCCTCAGGGAAGAAAAAAATGACGGTACCTGAGGAGGAAGCCCCGGCTAACTACGTGCCAGCAGCCGCGGTAACACGTAGAGGGCGAGCGTTATCCGGAATTACTGGGCGTAAAGAGTGCGTAGGTGGCTGAGCAAGCGCGGGGTTTAATTTCACGGCCCAACCGTGAACCGCCCTGCGAACTGTTCAGCTTGAGTACAGGAGAGGAAGGCGGAATTCCTAGTGTAGCGGTGAAATGCGTAGATATTAGGAGGAACACCGGTGGCGAAGGCGGCCTTCTGGACTGAAACTGACACTGAGGCACGAAAGCGTGGGTAGCAAACAGGATTAGATACCCTGGTAGTCCACGCCGTAAACGATGAGCACTAGGTGTCGGGCTCGAGAGAGTTCGGTGCCGGAGCAAACGCATTAAGTGCTCCGCCTGGGGAGTACGCACGCAAGTGTAAAACTCAAAGGAATTGACGGGGACCCGCACAAGCAGCGGAGCATGTGGTTTAATTCGAAGCAACGCGAAGAACCTTACCAGAGCTTGACATCCTCCTGACCGGGGAAGTAATGTTCCCCTTCTCTTCGGAGCAGGAGTGACAGGTGGTGCATGGTTGTCGTCAGCTCGTGTCGTGAGATGTTGGGTCAAGTCCCGCAACGAGCGCAACCCTTGCTGTCAGTTGCCATCATTAAGTTGGGCACTCTGACGGGACTGCCGGGGATAACCCGGAGGAAGGCGGGGATGACGTCAAATCATCATGCCCCTTATGTTCTGGGCGACACACGTGCTACAATGGCCGGCACAGAGGGAAGCGAAAGAGCGATCTCAAGCAAACCCCTAAAGCCGGTCCCAGTTCGGACTGCAGGCTGAAACCCGCCTGCACGAAGTCGGAGTTGCTAGTAATCGCGGATCAGAATGCCGCGGTGAATGCGTTCCCGGGTCTTGTACACACCGCCCGTCACACCATGGAAGCCGGGGGTGCCCGAAGTCGGACAATGTCTGCCTAAGGCAAAACCGGTGACTGGGGTGAAGTCGTAACAAGGTAGCCGTATGAGAACGTGCGGCTGGATCACCTCCTTTCTAGGGAGACTGATTTTCTGTCTATGAGTTTTTATGGGCTTGTAGCTCAGCCGGTTAGAGCGCACGCCTGATAAGCGTGAGGTCGGTAGTTCGAGCCTACCCAAGCCCACCATCACATCGAAGGATGTGATATGTACCTTGAAAACCGAACAAAATGCGAATCAAACAATGCATCATAGAAAAGAGATCGAGAATATCAATATCAGCATAGAGATATGGTGAAAAGGGTAATCTACGATTTCAACCGAGAGCCAGAAAGCAAAAGATCAAGAGTAAATTGACAAAGATCGAAAGCGAACCAAACGCGGGCCAAAGAGGCCAAGCGAAAAAGGGCATAAGGTGGATGCCTTGGCACTGGGAGCCGAAGAAAGACGTGACAAGCTGCGAAAAGCTGTGGGGAGGAGCACATATCCGCTGATCCACAGATTTCTGAATGGGGAAACCCATCCTGTGTAATGACAGGATACGGATGAGTGAGAAAGACAGCTCATTACGAGGGAACCCGGGGAACTGAAACATCTAAGTACCCGGAGGAAGAGAAAGAAACATCGATTTTCCAAGTAGCGGCGAGCGAACGGGAAAGAGGCCAAACCAGAGACTTGTCTCTGGGGTTGCGGACTCATAAAGGATGAAGAATGTATAGAGGAAGAAGTATGGAAATGCTCACCAGAGAGAGTAAGAGTCTCGTACTTGAAATGCAGTCTTCACAGATGAGGATCCAGAGTAGGGCCGGACACGTGTAACCCGGTCTGAAGCAGGAGGGCCCACCCTCCAAGCCTAAATACTACCCAGTGACCGATAGAGAACAGTACCGTGAGGGAAAGGTGAAAAGGACCCCGGGAGGGGAGTGAAATAGAACCTGAAACCTTATGCCTACAATCGGAGGGAGCGAAAGTAACCTCGTACTTTTTGTAGAACGGGCCAACGAGTTATGGTGTGCGGCGAGGTTAAGCTGCTGGAGCAGCGGAGCCGAAGGGAAACCGAGTCTGAACAGGGCGAAAGTCGTATGCTGTAGACCCGAAACCGGGTGACCTATCCATGTGCAGGCTGAAGTGCCCGTAAAGGGGCATGGAGGGCCGAACTCATATCTGTTGAAAAAGGTTGGGATGACGTGTGGATAGCGGTGAAATTCCAATCGAACCCGGAGATAGCTGGTTCTCCCCGAAATAGCTTTAGGGCTAGCCTTGCAGCGATGATACCCGGAGGTAGAGCACTGAATGTTCGAGGGGCCTTCACCGGTTACCAAAAACTATCAAACTCCGAATGCCGGAGTATCAACTGCAGGAGTCAGACTATGTGAGATAAGTTTCATGGTCGAAAGGGAAACAGCCCAGACCGTCAGCTAAGGTCCCAAAATACAGGCTAAGTGGAAAAGGATGTGGGGTTGCACAGACAGCTAGGATGTTGGCTCAGAAGCAGCCATTCATTCAAAGAGTGCGTAATAGCTCACTAGTCGAGTGACTCTGCGCCGAAGATAAACGGGGCTAAAGTCTGATACCGAAGTTGCGGATAAGAAATTATGGTAGGGGAGCATCGTGCACAGGCAGAAGCGAGAGCGGAAGCGATCGTGGACCGTGCAGGAGAGAGAATGTTGGCATGAGTAGCGAGAGGCAGGTGAGAATCCTGCCCGCCGAAAATCCAAGGTTTCCTGAGGAAGGTTCGTCCACTCAGGGTAAGTCGGGGCCTAAGCCGAGGACGAGCGTCGTAGGCGATGGATAACAGGTAGAGATTCCTGTACCACCGAGGTCTGCTTGAGTGAAGCGGGGACACGGAAGGATGAGCTGAGCGTACCGTTGGTTGAGTACGTCCAAGCGATGAGGGAGCAGCTGCAGGGAAGTCCGCAGGTGTGGAACCAAGTCGTGATGGGGAGGAGAATGATCCGGAAGCAGTGACATTCACGCCGTCGAGAAAAGCCGCTAGCGAGGACTGAGGTGCCCGTACCGCAAACCGACACAGGTGGATGAGGAGAGAATCCTAAGGCGAGCGAGAGAACCATTGTCAAGGAACTCGGCAAAATGACCCCGTAACTTCGGGAGAAGGGGTGCTTGCGAAAGCAAGCCGCAGTGAAAAGGCCCAGGCAACTGTTTACCAAAAACACAGGTCTCTGCGAAAGCGAAAGCTGAAGTATAGGGGCTGACGCCTGCCCGGTGCTGGAAGGTTAAGGGGAAGTGTCAGAGCAATCGAAGCACGGAACTGAAGCCCCAGTAAACGGCGGCCGTAACTATAACGGTCCTAAGGTAGCGAAATTCCTTGTCGGGTAAGTTCCGACCCGCACGAAAGGCGTAATGATCTGGGCACTGTCTCGACAATGGACTCGGTGAAATTGTAGTGCCGGTAAAGATGCCGGCTACCCGCAGCAGGACGGAAAGACCCCATGGAGCTTCACTGCAGCCTGATATTGAGCCTCGGCGCTGCATGTACAGGATAGGTGGGAGGCTGAGAAGAGCGTACGCCAGTATACTCAGAGCCATCGTTGGGATACCACCCCTGCAGTGTTGGGGTTCTAACCGCGTATCGTAAACCGGTACCGGGACAGTGGCAGGTGGGCAGTTTGACTGGGGCGGTCGCCTCCAAAAGAGTAACGGAGGCGCCCAAAGGTTCCCTCAGCGCGGACGGAAATCGCGCGAAGAGTGCAAAGGCAGAAGGGAGCTTGACTGCAAGACATACAGGTCGAGCAGGGACGAAAGTCGGGCTTAGTGATCCGGTGGTACCGAGTGGAAGGGCCATCGCTCAACGGATAAAAGCTACCCTGGGGATAACAGGCTGATACCCCCCAAGAGTTCACATCGACGGGGGTGTTTGGCACCTCGATGTCGGCTCGTCTCATCCTGGGGCTGGAGTAGGTCCCAAGGGTTGGGCTGTTCGCCCATTAAAGAGGTACGCGAGCTGGGTTCAGAACGTCGTGAGACAGTTCGGTCCCTATCCGCTGTGGGCGTTGGAGATCTGCGTGGGGCTGTCCTTAGTACGAGAGGACCGGGACGGACTCGCCTCTGGTGTACCGGTTGTTCCGCCAGGAGCATAGCCGGGTAGCTACGCGGGGAAGGGATAAGCGCTGAAAGCATCTAAGTGCGAAGCCCGCCACAAGAATAGATCTCCCCCGTAAGGTAAGGTTCGTGGGAGACTACCACGTCGATAGGTCGGAGGTGTAAAGATGGTGACATCCTGAGCTGACCGATACTAATCAACCGAAAGCTTGGCCGGAAGGCCGCGAAAAGGAAAAGGCAGAGCAGAGTGAGAGGAGCATTTTGTTTGGATTTGAAGGCACGCAAGTCTTCAAAGAAGAAATCCGGCCGTGATGGCGGGGAGGACACACCTGTACCCATCCCGAACACAGAAGTTAAGCTCCCCAGCGCCGAGGATACTTGGTGGGAGACCGCCTGGGAAAGTAGGACGCCGCCGGTTTCT